>NZ_JBAHYH020000003.1:0-369 GCF_036698265.2 Lysinibacillus sp. IITD104 | reverse complement strand
CAGTTCAAATTTCAGTTCTGGTGCGAGTTTTATTTCTTTTTCAACATCTGCCTTTCGAGTAAATCGATCTTTTTTAATAGTTCGTTTTCAGCTTCTAGTAAACGCATTTTTGCTTCAAGTCGTGCATACTTTTCCTCTATACTTAATTCTCGCTCGATAGGACGTCCTGTACTATGTTTTCGAGAATCTTCTAAACCGGTGATTCCTCGTTTTTTATAAGCTGTTCTCCACCTAGTACCTGCTCTATGAATACGTGTTATACCAATCGCTTCCACATCAAATCCCGCTTCTTCAAAAATTTCCCTTGGTAATTTTCCTGTTTCAGATTGTGCAATAAATAAGCGTTTAAACTCATCCGTATACGTAATT
>NZ_JBAHYH020000002.1:0-383 GCF_036698265.2 Lysinibacillus sp. IITD104 | reverse complement strand
GTATCGATTCCGACGACGTCACAAAGGAGCACGTCAAATCAAAATGACGCTTCACCATCAATATGGTATTACCTATAATCTGAAGCGAATTCGCCGCATTATGAAGAAGTTCGGGGTTATCTGTCCAATTCGTAAAGCCAATCCTTATCGTCGTCTAGCCAAAGCCACACAAGAACATCGTACGTGTCCACATCTGCTCGAACGCCAATTTAAACAAGGCGTGGTTGGTAAAGTCCTCTTAACAGATATCACGTATTTGACATATAAAAATGGTAAACGTGCTTATTTATCAACGATTAAAGACGCTGAGACGAATGAGATTTTGGCGTATGAAGTAGCAGCTAGCATCACAATGGAAATTGTGCTCGACACTTTGAAAAAAT
>NZ_JBAHYH020000001.1:4503214-4505714 GCF_036698265.2 Lysinibacillus sp. IITD104 | reverse complement strand
CACGTGAAATTCCGTCGGAATCCGGGAGGACCATCTCCCAAGGCTAAATACTACCTAGTGACCGATAGTGAACCAGTACCGTGAGGGAAAGGTGAAAAGCACCCCGGAAGGGGAGTGAAAGAGATCCTGAAACCGTGTGCCTACAAGTAGTTAGAGCCCGTTAATGGGTGATAGCGTGCCTTTTGTAGAATGAACCGGCGAGTTACGATTACGTGCAAGGTTAAGCTTTAGAAGGCGGAGCCGCAGCGAAAGCGAGTCTGAATAGGGCGAAATAGTACGTGGTCGTAGACCCGAAACCAGGTGATCTACCCATGTCCAGGGTGAAGGTGAGGTAACACTTACTGGAGGCCCGAACCCACGCACGTTGAAAAGTGCGGGGATGAGGTGTGGGTAGCGGAGAAATTCCAATCGAACTTGGAGATAGCTGGTTCTCTCCGAAATAGCTTTAGGGCTAGCCTCGTGATGAGAATACTGGAGGTAGAGCACTGTTTGGACTAGGGGGCCATCCCGGTTTACCGAATTCAGACAAACTCCGAATGCCAGATATTTATACACGGGAGTCAGACTGCGAGTGATAAGATCCGTAGTCAAAAGGGAAACAGCCCAGACCACCAGCTAAGGTCCCAAAGTAATCGTTAAGTGGAAAAGGATGTGGCGTTGCACAGACAACCAGGATGTTGGCTTAGAAGCAGCCATCATTTAAAGAGTGCGTAATAGCTCACTGGTCGAGTGACGCTGCGCCGAAAATGTATCGGGGCTAAACGATTCACCGAAGCTGTGGATTGACATCTACGATGTCAGTGGTAGGAGAGCGTTCTAAGTGCGTTGAAGTCAGACCGGAAGGACTGGTGGAGCGCTTAGAAGTGAGAATGCCGGTATGAGTAGCGAAAGACGGGTGAGAATCCCGTCCACCGTATGACTAAGGTTTCCTGAGGAAGGCTCGTCCGCTCAGGGTTAGTCGGGACCTAAGCCGAGGCCGATAGGCGTAGGCGATGGACAACAGGTTGATATTCCTGTACCACCTCCTCACCGTTTGAGAAATGGGGGGACGCAGTAGGATAGGGTAAGCGCGCCGTTGGTTGTGCGCGTCCAAGCAGTAAGGCGTGTGTGTAGGCAAATCCGCACACTGTAACGTTGAGCTGTGATGGCGAGTCCGTATGGACGAAGTTCCTGATTTCACACTGCCAAGAAAAGCCTCTATCGAGGTGAGAGGTGCCCGTACCGCAAACCGACACAGGTAGTCGAGGAGAGAATCCTAAGGTGTGCGAGAGAACTCTCGTTAAGGAACTCGGCAAAATGACCCCGTAACTTCGGGAGAAGGGGTGCTCTTGAGCGTGCAAGCGCATGAGAGCCGCAGTGAATAGGCCCAGGCGACTGTTTAGCAAAAACACAGGTCTCTGCAAAACCGTAAGGTGACGTATAGGGGCTGACGCCTGCCCGGTGCTGGAAGGTTAAGAGGAGTGGTTAGCGCAAGCGAAGCTGCGAATTGAAGCCCCAGTAAACGGCGGCCGTAACTATAACGGTCCTAAGGTAGCGAAATTCCTTGTCGGGTAAGTTCCGACCCGCACGAAAGGCGTAACGATCTGGGCACTGTCTCAACGAGAGACTCGGTGAAATTATAGTACCTGTGAAGATGCAGGTTACCCGCGACAGGACGGAAAGACCCCGTGGAGCTTTACTGTAGCCTGATATTGAATTTTGGTACAACTTGTACAGGATAGGTAGGAGCCAGAGATCTCGGAGCGCCAGCTTCGAAGGAGGCGTCGGTGGGATACTACCCTGGTTGTATTGAAATTCTAACCCATGCCCCTTAGCGGGGCAGGAGACAGTGTCAGGCGGACAGTTTGACTGGGGCGGTCGCCTCCTAAAAGGTAACGGAGGCGCCCAAAGGTTCCCTCAGAATGGTTGGAAATCATTCGTAGAGTGTAAAGGCACAAGGGAGCTTGACTGCGAGACCTACAAGTCGAGCAGGGTCGAAAGACGGGCTTAGTGATCCGGTGGTTCCGCATGGAAGGGCCATCGCTCAACGGATAAAAGCTACCCCGGGGATAACAGGCTTATCTCCCCCAAGAGTCCACATCGACGGGGAGGTTTGGCACCTCGATGTCGGCTCATCGCATCCTGGGGCTGTAGTCGGTCCCAAGGGTTGGGCTGTTCGCCCATTAAAGCGGTACGCGAGCTGGGTTCAGAACGTCGTGAGACAGTTCGGTCCCTATCCGTCGTGGGCGTAGGAAATTTGAGAGGAGCTGTCCTTAGTACGAGAGGACCGGGATGGACACACCGCTGGTGTACCAGTTGTCTTGCCAAAGGCATCGCTGGGTAGCTATGTGTGGACGGGATAAGTGCTGAAAGCATCTAAGCATGAAGCCCCCCTCAAGATGAGATTTCCCATTACGCAAGTAAGTAAGATCCCTCAAAGACGATGAGGTAGATAGGTTCGAGGTGGAAGTGTGGTGACACATGGAGCTGACGAATACTAATCGATCGAGGACTTAACCAA
>NZ_JBAHYH020000001.1:4415089-4503114 GCF_036698265.2 Lysinibacillus sp. IITD104 | reverse complement strand
GTGCTGGCTGTTTTTTTATATTTATTGTAACCTTAGCACTATGTTGGAGGGCTTAGAAAGCTCTTAGCTAAGGCAATTAAAAAATAAGTCTTCAGTGAAAGAAAAAATTTAAAAGTTATGAAAACAACAACATTAGTGGATCATCTTCATATGTTGCATTCCGCAACTTTTATGACCAATTAAATATAGCAATCATCAATTGTAAAGTGGGGATACTGTATAAATACAGTTGATGAAAACAACAAAAAGATAAAATGAAAGAATAAATGAAACTAATCATAGAAGGCAGTAAACACAGATTAATTCTCCTCCAGCGCTTTATATCAATCACCAGTAGGCTTTATTAGACATAGTTAATAAATATAGGTAAGGGTTTTAATTTAAGCTCAATATTGTTGGGAAGCTTAAGAACTTTTATATTATAGTCAAAAATAGGTTCTACACTTTGCAACTGTTCGAATTATAAAAACTGGGATTATTGCTGCAACATACATTACCATTTAAGTAGCATTAGGGACTTCTTAAAATAGAAATTATCACCATGTTATCTTCATTTTTTTATAATCAGTACTTTCTCATATAGGGTACTGAAATCGAATTTTAGCTAGGCTCATCATTAAAATTTGCTGCTATGTACATAGGTATCGTCAATAAAGTAGAAATTTTAGTTCTATTCATCATTTTTCATCCTTATAATGTAAAGATTACATCAAAAAGGAGAGGAAATTTTGTGGATTGATGGCGTGTTTTCTGGTGGCGGTTTGAAGGGCTTTGCATTAGTAGGGGCATATCAAGTACTAGAAGCTGAACATTTTCGATTTAAACGTGTAGCTGGTACAAGTGCAGGTGCCATTTTAGCTGCCTTTATTGCTGCAGGATATAGTGGAAAAGAGATAGAAATGATGCTAGAAGAGTTAGATGTTCCTTCATTACTTGATCCAAGAAGAACATTTTTACCTTTTCCATTTATGAAATGGGTAAATGTTTATAATCATTTAGGTCTCTATAAAGGAAAGGCATTAGAAAAATGGTTTTTCCAAAAGCTAGCAGCAAAAGGCGTATATACTTTTGGTGACCTGCCTAAAGATTCACTTAAGTTAGTAGCTTCAGATTTAACGAATGGTAGAATGATTGTTTTACCAGACGATTTGCATAAATATCAAATTGAAGCAAAGAATTTTTCAGTTGCTTGTGCGTTACGTATGAGTTGTGGTATACCTTTTTTCTTTGAACCAGTTACATTAAAGACTGGGAAGGGTGAATCGGTTATAGTGGATGGTGGTGTTTTAAGTAATTTTCCACTATGGATATTTGATGATAAGGAAGGTCGGAAAGTACGTCCGATTTTAGGCCTGAAACTGAGCAGAAGAAGGGAAGAACAATGTCCTCAAGAAATTAAGAATGGTCTAAATTTGTTTGATGCATTATTTTCAACTATGAAAGATGCACATGATGAAAGGTATATATCAAGACGACACGAAAGAGATATTATTTTTATTCCTGTAGAAGATTATAGTGCTACCCAATTTGATTTAAATGAAGAAACAAAAGAAACTCTATTAGAAATAGGGAGAAACCGTACAATTCAATTTTTACGAAATTGGCCAAGATTGAGGTTATAAATATTTTTTAAAAATAATTATAAAACTATTGACCAATGATAAATAGGGTGTTATTATATAAAAGTTGCTGATGAGACATGCAGCTACTAAAATATAAAATAAAATAACTGTTTGACATTAGATATAAAACATGTTATTATATAAAAGTTAACTCTTACAGAAGAGTAAACAAAATGCTGGCTGTTTTTTTACTTTCTCTTTTGATAACTTTTAACTCTACTAAAGAGATTGTTCAAAAGTGTTTTCTGAATTTGAAAAATGTAAATAAATGCCTCGAAAATGTAGTTAATTATTTGTATTGTTTATCTTAATTGTTATTTGTTAAAAATCTGAATTGTCTTTCTTTTATAAGTTCCTTGACAGTAGCAGTCCACGTTGTTAATCTTACAATTAATATTCTTTTAACTATAGGAGGAAGTTACGAAAATGTGGGAGACTAAATTTGCCAAAGAAGGTTTAACTTTTGATGATGTATTATTAGTACCAGCTCATTCCGAAGTACTACCGAAAGATGTTGATTTATCTGTTCAATTAACACCAAAGATTAAATTAAACATCCCAATGGTCAGCGCAGGTATGGATACAGTTACAGAGTCTAAAATGGCGATTGCGATGGCACGTCAAGGCGGTATCGGTATTATCCATAAAAACATGGGGATTGATGAGCAAGCTGAACAAGTAGAAAAAGTAAAACGTTCTGAAAATGGTGTTATTACAAACCCATTCTTCTTAACTCCGACACATCAAGTTTTCGATGCTGAGCATCTAATGGGTAAATACCGAATCTCTGGTGTTCCTATTGTTGATAGTATGGAAAATCAAAAGCTAGTAGGGATTATTACAAACCGTGATTTACGTTTTATCTCTGACTACTCTTTAAAAATTGAAGATGTAATGACGAAAGAAGATTTGATTACAGCACCAGTTGGAACGACTTTAGAGGATGCTGAAAAAATTCTTCAACAATATAAAATCGAAAAGCTTCCAATTGTGGATGAAGAAGGTAGATTAACTGGACTTATTACAATTAAGGATATCGAGAAAGTTATTGAATTCCCGAATGCTGCGAAAGATACACATGGTCGTTTACTTGTAGGCGCAGCAGTTGGTGTATCAAAAGATACGATGGTACGTATTGAGAAGCTTGTAGAGGCACAAGTTGACATTGTTGTAATCGATACAGCCCATGGTCATTCAGAAGGCGTATTACAAACAATTCGCTCAATCCGTGAGACTTACCCTGAGCTAGAAATCATCGCTGGTAATGTTGCTACAGGAGAAGGCGCACGTGCATTATTTGAAGCTGGAGCAGATGTTGTTAAAGTAGGTATCGGTCCTGGTTCAATTTGTACTACACGTGTTGTAGCAGGTGTAGGTGTACCACAAATTACAGCAGTATATGATTGTGCTACAGTAGCTCGTGAGCTAGGTAAAACAATAATTGCTGATGGTGGTATTAAATATTCTGGTGATATCGTAAAAGCTCTAGCAGCTGGAGGCAACGTTGTAATGCTTGGTTCCCTTCTAGCAGGCACATCTGAATCTCCTGGAGAAACAGAAATCTTCCAAGGACGTCGCTTCAAAGTTTATCGTGGTATGGGTTCTATCGGCGCTATGGAAAAAGGTTCTAAAGATCGTTACTTCCAAGAGGATGCAAAAAAATTAGTACCTGAAGGTATTGAGGGCCGTCTTCCTTATAAAGGACCATTAGCTGATACAATTTACCAACTTATTGGTGGTATTCGCGCTGGTATGGGTTATTGTGGAGCTCCACATCTTGAGCACCTACGCGAGAATGCACAATTTGTTAGAATGACAGGTGCTGGTCTACGTGAATCACATCCACATGATGTACAGATTACAAAAGAATCACCAAACTATTCCATGTAATATATTACTTGCAACTTTTATGCTTTCGCATCGTCTACAAAGATGGCGCGAGAGCATTTTTTTATGGTAGAGAGTCAACACGTTTGTTGTTATCTATGATAAAATGTCGAGGACAAGATTATTTTTTGGAGGGCTTTAAAGGTGAAAAAGAAAATGAACACCGTATTACGCTTACTCCTAATTCCTGTTTTATTATTTAGTATTTTTGCAGGTATTCCTGCAAAGGCAAATGCGGAAACAGATTTAGGATTAACAGTGGATGCTGCGATTTTAATTGATGCAGATTCAGGAAAAATTTTATTTGAACAAAATGCAGATACTTCACTAGGTATTGCAAGTATGACAAAGATGATGACTGAATACCTGTTATTGGACGCGATTGATGCAGGGAAAGTTAAATGGGATCAAGAATATCACGTAACAGATTATACGTATCGTATGTCTCAAAATCGTGCATTAAGTAATGTACCTTTACGTAGAGATGGCTCTTATACGATTCGTGAGTTATATGAGGCAATGGCAATCTATTCAGCAAATGCAGCAACCGTAGCTATTGCTGAAACAATCGCAGGTTCTGAAACTGAATTTTTAAAGTTAATGAATAAAAAAGCAGAAGAACTTGGTTTAGAGGGCTATAAATTTGTCAATGCTACTGGTCTTAATAATGCTGATTTATTTGGAATGCATCCATCAGGTACAGGCCCAGAAGATGAAAATGTGATGCCTGCAAAATCTGTAGCAAAATTAGCGTATCATTTATTAAAAGATCACCCAAAGGTATTAGAGACATCTAAAATTGCAAAAAAGACATTCCGTGAAGGAACAGAAGATGCAATTAAAATGGAAAACTGGAACTTTATGTTGCCAGGATTAGTGTATGAATATCAAGGTGTAGATGGATTAAAAACAGGTACAACAAACTTTGCAGGTCACTGCTTTACAGGTACTGCAGAGCGCAATGGGACTCGCTTGATTGCAGTTGTCATGAAGGCTGTAGATGCAAATGGTCAAGGATCATATAAAGCTCGTTTTGATGCCACAGCAAAATTATTTAACTACGGTTTTTCACAATTCTCAAAGCAAGAAATTTTACCAGGGAACTATACTTTCAAAGATCAAAAAACAGTTAAAGTCACAAAAGGTAAAGAAGACAAAGTATCGATTGCAGTAAAAGAACCAATTTCCTTTATGATTAAGTCTGCTGATAAAGACTTATATAAACCTACATTGGTTTTAGATAAAAAGAGTTTAGAGGCAGATGTTAAAAAAGACACTGTTGTAGGAAAGGTCGTTATTGAGCGCACAGAAGGCACAGATTACGGCTTTATTGATGGCAAGGATATTTCATCCGATGTTGTCACAACAGAGGCTGTAGAGCGCGCTAGCGGTATCTCATTGTTCTTCCAAGGTGTAGGTAGCTTCTTCGGTAATTTATGGGGAGGCATTACAGACTTTGTTGGGGGATTGTTCTAATATTTAAATACGAGCACATGAATGTACTTAAGCATTCATGTGCTTTTTTCACATTTTTACATGCTACTGCATACGCTAATAGGCGAAAGGATGTGGCTAAATGTGTGGCATTACAGGCTGGGCTAGTTTTCACAAGGATTTAAGAACAAGTGACACAATATTAAAATCGATGACGCAAACATTAAATAAGAGAGGGCCAGATGATGAAAATATTTGGTGTAGTGAGCATATTGCATTTGGCCATCGACGGTTAGCTGTTATTGATTTAATTGGCGGCAAACAACCGATGAAAAAAATCCATGATGGATTAAACTATGTCATTACATATAATGGCGAACTTTATAATACAGAAGAGCTACGTAAGGAACTTCAAAAAAGAGGACATAGTTTTATAACACAATCGGATACTGAAGTGTTATTAACGGCCTATATTGAATGGAAAGAGCAATGTGTAGAATTTCTAAATGGTATTTTTGCCTTTGGTGTTTGGGATGAGCAAAGACAATCTTTATTTTTATGTCGAGACCGATTAGGCGTAAAACCCTTGTATTATACAGAGCAACAAGAGGGTGTTCTTTTTGCATCTGAAGTGAAGGCTCTGCTAGCACACCCCACGGTCCAAGCAAGTGTAAATGTTGAAGGGTTGGCAAGTATGATGGCTGTAGGGCCTTCTAGAGCGCCAGGTAAAACACTCTTTCAAAATATTGAAGAATTAAGACCTGGCTATGCGATGCGATTCTCTAGAGAAGAAGGTTTAAGAAAGTGGCCGTATTGGCAGCTACAAAGCCGTAAACATGAAGAAACATTAGAAGAAACAATGGAGCATGTTCGTTTTTTGTTAACGGATGCTATAGAACGTCAGCTAGTTTCGGATGTTCCTATTTGTACATTTCTTTCGGGAGGACTAGATTCCAGTATTATCACGGGCATTGCGGCAAATAGTTTCCAACAGCAAAACCATCAATTGCATACGTATTCTATTGATTACGAGGATAACGAGCGCTTCTTTAACCCACACTCTTTCCAAACTTCCACGGATACGTACTGGATTCAAAAAATGACAGATACTTTTCAGACGGCACACCATGCAGAGGAAATCACTCAGCAACAGTTAATTGATTTATTAGTGGAATCGGTCATCGTTCGTGATTCCCCTGGTATGGCAGATGTAGATTCTTCGTTATTGTGGTTTTGTCGAGAAATAAAAAAGGAATTTACTGTAGCGCTATCAGGAGAGTGTGCAGATGAAATTTTTGGTGGGTATCCATGGTTTAAAGAAAGGACTTCGGGTTTTCCTTGGATCCGTTCATTGTCTGAAAGAAGTGCATTACTTCAAGAGAAGTGGGATAAAAAATTGACAATTGAGTCCTATGCACAACAACTATATACACAAACAATAGCTGAAGTGCCATTATTAGATGGAGAAGGTTTAGCAGAGGCAAGACATCGTGAAATGTCTTACTTAAATATGCTATGGTTCATGCAAACATTATTAGAGCGGAAAGATCGTATGAGTATGGGGGCAAGTTTAGAGGTACGTGTCCCTTTTGCAGATCATCGGCTTGTAGAATATGCCTGGAATATTCCGTGGGAAATGAAGAATTTAGATGGAATAGAAAAAGGATTACTTCGAAAATCAATGGCACATCTATTGCCGAATGAAGTGTTATATCGTAAAAAAAATCCTTATCCAAAAACCTATCATCCTATCTATACAGCAGGAGTGCAAAAATGGTTGAAGGAAATTCTACATGATAAAAATTCAATTTTGCATGAACTATTTGAACGACAAAAGCTTGAGGAGTTAGTTGAATCTGGCGGTAGCTCTTTTAAGATTCCATGGTATGGGCAATTAATGGCAGGTCCTCAACTTTTAGCGTATCTAGGGCAAATTCATACTTGGTTTGAGCATTATCAAATTCAATTAATTGAGACTTAATATAAAACGACCCATCTACGTAGATGGGTCATTTTTTTGTATACTCCAGCAATCCATCAACTGCTCAATGGATGATTCGATTGCTTGTACGGGAATTCCTCCAAAGCCTAATAGAAATTGAGCTTTTGAAGATTCATAATGATCTAGTCGATAGGCTGATAATGGATAGATACCTATCTGTGCTTGAGAGGCGAGCTGTTGTAATTGTTTTTCTGTGAATGTGTGTTGAACCTCTAATAAAATATGCATACCAGCTTGCTCACCAGTAATGTTAATGGATGATGAATATTTTTCTAAAATAGAAGTTAGCTTATCATGTTTTTTACGATAAATTTTACGCATACGATTGAGATGCTTTGCAAAATGCCCATCACCCATAAAATTTGCCACAATATGCTGATCAAAACGAGGCACAGTGGATGAATAATAATTAAAGACATCGTTATAAGTAGCAAGTAGTTTAGGTGGAAGTACAAAATAAGCTACTCGTAAGGATGGCATTAAAGATTTGGTAAAAGTACTCATGTAAATAACTTTATCGTTGCGATCTAGTGCGTGTAGGGCAGGAATTGGTTTTCCAGCATAACGAAATTCCGAATCATAGTCATCCTCTATAATATAGCGAGAGGTGCTTTGTGCCGCCCAATTTAAAGCCTGTGCTCGTCTTGTAGCAGATAATACAGCCCCAGTTGGGAATTGATGTGAGGGTGTAATATACACAACATTAGCATTTGTTTTTTCAAGATCATGAATAATTATGCCCTCTTCATCAACTGCAATTGGGTAAACTTTTCGTTTATGCTGCGAAAACATTCGATGCACGGCAGGGTATCCTGGATTTTCTAATGCAAAGCTTGTGTCCTCACTAAAAAGACGGAGAATCATAGGGAGAAGCTGCTCCGTACCTGAACCAATAACAATTTGTTCAGGGTGGCATACAACACCACGGGATTGATATAAATAATTAGCAATCTCTGTGCGTAGAGACAGTTCTCCTTGTGGTTCCCCTGTTAATAATAGCTCCTTTGAGGTGTCGTCAAAAAGCTCTTTCGCATACTTTCTCCATGTTTGAAATGGAAAGGCATCGATATCAATAGAACCAGGATTAAAATCAATTTTATATGATTTTTTCTTAGGATGTTCATTAATGGACGCCACAGTATCTTGTTGAATGTAGGGCAGTTCATCTATCTCTTCTACAAAATAGCCAATACGTGATTTGGACATAATATAGCCTTCAGCTAAGAGCTGGGCATAGGCAATTTCAATTGTTGTTTGGGAAATGTTTAAAAAATCAGCTAATTTCCTTTTTGAAGGCAATTTTTCTCCTACAGTTATTTTCTTAGAAATAATAGCTTCTTTAATACCATTATAAAGCTGATCATAAAGCGGTTTATCACTATCTCTTTCCAGCTGAAATAAAAGCATATCCATGATCTGGAACCTCCTGACCTTATAAATATTTTGAAAACTGGATATTTTGATATGGTCAATTTCTATTATACTAAACTTCATCATAAAGGTGGAGGTTAGAAAATGAAACAAACAGGTACAGAGCTAGTAAAACGTGGTATGGCAGAAATGCAAAAAGGCGGCGTCATTATGGATGTCATTAATGCAGAGCAAGCAAAAATTGCAGAAGCTGCAGGTGCTGTAGCAGTGATGGCATTAGAAAGAGTACCGTCAGATATTCGGAAAGCAGGTGGCGTTGCACGCATGGCCGATCCTCGTATTGTTGAGGAAGTGATGGGGGCTGTAACTATTCCTGTGATGGCCAAAGCACGTATTGGTCATATTGTTGAAGCACGTGTCTTAGAAGCAATGGGTGTTGATTATATTGATGAAAGTGAAGTTTTAACACCAGCTGATGAAGAATACCATTTATTAAAAAGTGAATACACCGTACCGTTTGTGTGTGGCTGTCGTGATTTAGGGGAGGCAGCCCGTCGTATCGGGGAAGGTGCCTCGATGTTACGAACTAAAGGTGAACCAGGTACAGGGAATATTGTGGAGGCCGTTCGCCATATTCGTAAAGTAAATGCACAGGTTCGTAAAGTCGTAGGAATGACAGAGGATGAATTAATGACAGAGGCGAAATTACTAGGAGCTCCTTTCGAGTTATTAAGAGAAATTAAACGTCTTGGTCGTTTACCAGTCGTAAACTTCGCAGCAGGAGGAGTGGCAACGCCTGCTGATGCAGCCTTAATGATGGAACTTGGAGCTGATGGCGTTTTCGTTGGTTCAGGTATTTTTAAATCTGAGAACCCTGAAAAATTTGCACGTGCCATTGTAGAGGCGACTACTCATTATAAAGACTATAAGCTTATTGCGGAAATATCAAAAGAGCTCGGAGTGCCTATGAAGGGGATTGATATTGCACAGCTTGGACACAACGAGCGTATGCAAGAGCGAGGTTGGTAGCATGAAGCGAATTGGTGTATTAGCATTACAAGGAGCAGTTCGTGAGCATATACAAATGTTAGAAGCTCTTGGCTGTGAAGCAATTCAAGTAAAACAGAGAAAAGATTTAGAAAACCTAGATGGACTTGTGTTACCAGGTGGAGAAAGCACAACAATGAGAAAATTGCTGGATCGATTTGATCTGCTAGAGCCAATTCGTGGACTTGCACAGCAAGGATTACCAATGCTTGGTACATGTGCGGGATTAATTTTATTAGCCAAGGATCTAATTGAAGATGAACCACATTTGGCTGTGATGGACGTGACTGTAGCAAGAAACTCATATGGACGTCAGGTCAATAGCTTTGAAGTACAACTAGATATTCCTAAAATAGGTGTAGGGATTCCAGCAGTATTTATTCGTGCACCTCATATTGAAGCGGTAGGTAAAGATGTTGAAATTCTTGCACAACATGAGGGGAAAATAATCTTGGCACAAGATGGCCATTTATTGGGTTGTTCGTTTCATCCCGAATTAACAGAGGACACACGAATTATTGAATATTTTGTATCCTCTATGGTATGACTTGCAAAATTTGTTTTCATATAGTACAGTATGGTTAAATTTTAAATAACTGAACACGATGATGGGAAGTAGTAGCAAGCACGTTTTTTTTAGAGAGTCAGCGGTTGGTGGAAGCTGATAAAAGCACTTGTGAATCCGTCCTGGAGTTGCACAGTCGAAGTGAATGAAGTAGGCTGTAGCCGGCTGAAATGCCGTTATGAAATAAGTGGATTAGGCAGAAATAAGTCTAGTCAATTAGGGTGGCAACGCGGGTAGCTCTCGTCCCTTTTTAGGGATGAGGGCTTTTTTGTGTTCATTTCGCTGCAATGATTTCCCATCATGAAGAAACTATTGGAGGTATGAAGATGTTAGATATTAAACGCGTACGCGAAAATTTCGCGGAAATTAAAGAGATGTTATTAACACGTAATGAGGACTTAGGAAATTTAGATGACTTTGAAGACTTAGATGCAAAACGTCGTGAATTGATTGCCAAAACAGAAGAATTAAAAGCAGAACGCAATAAAGTATCTGAACAAATTTCAGTTATGAAACGCAACAAGGAAAATGCGGATGAAGTCATTGCTCGTATGCGTCAGGTTGGCGATGAAATTAAAGAATTAGATGTACAATTAAATGATGTTGAAGAACGCTTTAAAGATATGATGATGCGTTTACCAAACATTCCGCATGAATCTGTACCAGTAGGCACAACAGAGGACGACAATGTTGAAGAATATACTTGGGGTGATATTCCTGCATTTGATTTTGATATTAAAGCACACTGGGACCTTGCTACGGATTTAAAAATTGTAGACTTTGAACGCGGCGCGAAAGTAACAGGTAGCCGTTTCTTATTCTATCGTGGTCTTGGCGCTCGTTTAGAACGAGCATTAATGACATTCATGATGGATTTACATGCAGAGGAGCATGGTTACGAGGAAATGCT
Organism: Lysinibacillus sp. IITD104; assembly: GCF_036698265.2. NCBI lineage: Bacteria > Bacillati > Bacillota > Bacilli > Caryophanales > Bacillaceae > Lysinibacillus > Lysinibacillus sp. IITD104. Next base: position 4,492,276 of record NZ_JBAHYH020000001.1, on the reverse strand, counting down.
ACCACCTGTTATTGTTAATCGAGATAGCCTAACAGGTACAGGGCAACTTCCGAAATTTGAAGAAGATGTATTCAAATTAGAGGAAACAGATTATTTCATGATTCCAACTGCAGAAGTACCAGTTACGAACTTCTATCGAGATGAAATTTTACCGGCTGAAGCTTTACCACAAGGCTTTGCAGCGTATAGCGCATGCTTCCGTTCAGAAGCGGGATCAGCAGGTCGTGATACACGTGGTTTAATTCGTCAACACCAGTTTAATAAAGTTGAATTAGTTCGTTTTGTAAAACCAGAGGAGTCATACGAACAATTAGAGCTATTAACAAGTCATGCAGAAAAGGTATTACAATTACTAGGCTTACCATATCGTAAGCTAAAAATGTGTACAGCTGATTTAGGTTTTACTGCAGCGAAAAAATATGATTTAGAAGTCTGGATTCCTGCACAAAACATGTACCGTGAAATTTCTTCTTGCTCTAACTTTGAGGATTTCCAGGCACGACGAGCAAATATCCGCTTCCGTCGTGAGCCAAATGCAAAACCAGAATATGTGCATACATTAAACGGTTCTGGTCTTGCCATTGGCCGTACAGTTGCTGCTATTCTAGAAAATTATCAACAAGCTGATGGTAGCGTAGTAATTCCAGAAGTTTTAAGACCTTATATGGGCGGTAAAGAAGTAATCACAGCAAAATAAACGACAGATAAAGCTATTTTAGACAATTCTTTTATGGATGTTCTAAAATAGCTTTTTTGTGTTGCAAAAATTGAATTCTCTCATAATTTTTGAAAATTCGTTATAATGGGTAATATTCATGGGGACAAGGGGGAGAAATTCATGGAATTGCAACAATTTGCACAAGCCTTCAATGAATTTGATAATGTGTTAATTACAGATGATAAAGGCTGTGCAATCTTTTATGACTTAGCAGATTTAAATATATTATTGGAAATCGGCTTAACACCAGATGAATTTTTTCATAGCACTGTGACTGATAATTATCAAAATTTATCACCTGAGACAAGTACTGTGTTTCAAGTCATACAAACAGGGCAACCAGTTTTATACTATGAGCAACAACTTACTACATTGAACGGTTTTAGTTATTTATCGTTGAGTTCGACCTATCCCATTATGGAGGATGGAAAAGCCATTGGTGCCATTGAATTCTCAAAACATTTTTATGAAAGCAAACAAATTAAATACTTAGATAATTTCCTGGGACATAAATTATATCGAGATAATTATACGACCTACCGTTTGGAGGATTTCATTACGACAAATACTGAAATGAAAACTCAACTTGAAAAGGCACGTCGAAGTGCTCAAAAAAGTGCCCCTGTTTTACTAACTGGGGAAACTGGAACTGGGAAAGATATTATCGCACAAGGCATACACAATGAAAGTGAACGCTATACAAAGCCCTTTATTACTTTGAACTGTTCAACATTGACAGAGGATAATCTATTTACTCAGCTATACGGATCAGACAATGAAGCAAAAAGTGGAAAGTTACAGGAGGCTAATGGTGGGACACTACTCATTGATCACCTTAATTTATTGGATATATCTTTGCAGGCGAAACTTTTGCATGCAGTAGATATAAAAGTGCTGAATGATGAGCCGTTGGATATACGGTATATTACGACTGTCAATGAAGATATAGATAAACTATTAGCTGAAAAAAGGTTACGCGAGGACTTATTTTATCGCTTAAATGTTCTTCAAATTGATTTGCCACCGTTAAGATTAAGGAAGGAAGATATTCCAGCTATCCTTGATTTTTATATACAATTTTACAGTGAACATACACTACAGAAAAATGTAAGCTATCGTAATGAAGTGATTCAATTATTTTATGCCTATCATTGGCCGGGTAATGTGCGTGAACTAAAAAATGCTCTTGAATCGGCATATAATAATTTGCTTGGAGATGAAATACTTGTTGAGCATATTCCAGAAAGGATTAGAAAAAATGTTCAACATTCAACTCAGCAGATAATGCAAAACAACCAAACTGGACATTTACGAGATTTAACGGAAGCCTATGAGCGCCTAATTATAGCGGAAAAGTTGCGTGAAACTGATGGACGTTTAGCGGAAACTGCTCGTCGTTTAGGTATTTCGCGTCAATTACTAAAATATAAGTGTTTAAAATATGAATTGCTGTAAAAAATTTTTTACAAAAAGGGGATAAAAATTTATCTCCTTTTTTCGTGCTTTTAAATTTTCTATTATTTAAATAAATCTTCTGTAAACGATTATAAAGGGGTTGAGGATATGTCTAAAGTTGTGCAGCATACGATAATTGTCGGGCTAGCCTTATTTGCTATATTTTTTGGTGCCGGGAATTTAATCTTTCCGCCATCCATAGGAAATAGTGCAGGGGAATCATGGATTTCTGCTTTGATGGGCTTTAGCTTAACGGGCGTTATTTTACCTGTGCTTGCGGTGTACGCAATTTATAATACTGGGGGAACCGTGGAAGCGCTCACAAGACCAATCGGAAATTGGTTTTATAAAGCCTTTAATACGGTCATGATGGTTTGTATTGGAATGGTTGTCACAATACCGAGGATGTCAGCGACAACTCATGAATTAGGGGTATCACAAATTATTCCGAACATACCTTTAATTGCGTCAGTATTAGCGTTTTTCGCGATTTGCTTTTACTTTGCGATGGATCAATCAAATGTTATCGATAAGATTGGGAAATGGCTGACACCCGTTCTTGTTCTTATCCTCATTATCCTCATTGGTAAAGGGGTACTAGATCCAATGGGAACAGCAGTCAATACAGGGGCTGAAGGGGTGTTTGCTAACTCGATAATAGCTGCCTATCAAACAGGAGATGTAGGGACAGGTATTCTTTGTGCTCCGATCTTTTTAGCAGCAATAGTTGGTTATGGCTATAAAGGGAAACAATCTAAAAAGGTTGCGCTAGGTGGAATGGCTATTGCTGCAATAGGATTAATAGCAGTTTATGGTGGCCTACTTTATTTAGGGGCTACAAGTAGTGGTATCATCACAAATCCTGGCAGTGATACAGAACTATTAGCAGCCATTGCCTTTAGTGTCATTGGTAATTTGGGTAAGGCGTTACTAGCTATATGTGTTGTTTTTGCCTGCTTAACATCAGCGATTGGCGTCATGGTCATATCATCACAATTTTTAAACGAACTAACAAAAGAGAAGCTAGGCTATAAAACGTGGGTCTTTATTATGTGTGTAGTAGGCGCAACTATCGGCTCCTTAGGTGTAGGTGCCATCGTCGAAATTACATTGCCCATTTTCTTGGTAATTTATCCTGTCATTATTGTACTTGTGCTACTGGGGGCTTTTGATCGTTTTGTGCCAAACGCAGGAGCCTATAAAGGAACAGTACTATTTGCATTTCTAGTAAGCGTTGTTGAAACATTTGCTAGCTATGAAATTACCATACCTAGTGTGACACAGATGGTCTTACATTTACCATTGCAGTCTAGCGGATTTGCTTGGATTATACCATCTATTCTTGGCTTTATTATCGGTACTATTTTGCATAGGGTGCTGAAAGCAGAAGATCCTGAAAAATCTACTTTTGGTATGGAAGAAATAGGAGTTGAAAAATGATGAAAATTATTTGTAATGCAAAGATTTATACGGCAGATATTAATCAGCCATCTGCAACTGCCATGGTGATTGAAGACGGAAAAGTACTTTGGATTGGACAACAGGATCAATTACCTCCCTATCAGGGAGAAATAATAGATGTACAAGGAAAGGTCATTATTCCTGGGATAATTGACGCTCATATGCATCCAATTATGCTAGCGGATGTTTTGGAACAAGTGGCATGCCTCCCTCCATATATTCATTCCATTGAGGACATAATTAATGCACTGGCCAAATATGATGCAAGTCAGCGTGGATGGATATTAGGCTGGGGTTATGATGAAGGAAAACTAAAAGAAAGAAGAGCGCCTTTAAAAGAGGATTTAGATCTTGCCTCCACTGAATTACCTATCATTGTTATGCGTACATGTGGTCATATTATATCGGTCAATAGCAAGGCATTAGCAATTGCAGGTATTACAAAGGATACCCCTGATCCAAAGGGTGGGCAAATCGATCGTAATGACAATGGGGAACCTACAGGCGTACTGCGTGAAAATGCAAGAAATCTAGTGCTACAGCATTTACCTACACCCACTGAAGAAGAAATTGTCAACAGGCTTCTAAAGCTATCACAAACTTTGGCATCCTATGGTGTAACAAGTATTACGGAATTAATGGCCACTGTAGCACCGATTGATTATTAAGCCTGTACCGTAAAGCCCGAGAAAAAGGCTTTAAGCAACGTGTAGCAGTTTATTATGTTTGAGAGGATATTCAACGATATGAGCTGTTAACAGCAGATAATATCGATCGTTCTGCAGGAGCCTATATTGGAGGCATCAAGCTATTTTCGGATGGCAGTGTTTCAGGCCGTACAGCACTTGTTTCTGAGCCATTTTTGGGAAGTGAAGAAAAAGGTATAGCAATGACTTCGAAAGAGGAGCTGCTAGCGGCTGCTGCGGAAGCAAAAGAATGTGGTATTCAATTAGTGGTTCATGCAATGGGGGACAGAGCCATTGATTTAATTGTCGACACATTTTATGAGGAAAAAGCTTGGTTAACAGATGCACCTTCTGTTCGTATTGAGCATGCCGCCATGCCTTCTGAAAGTGCCTTGCAAAAAGCTGCTGAATGGGGGATAGGCTTTGTGCCACAACCCATCTTCTTATTCTGCGAAATTGAGAGTTATTTAGAGAATCTAGGGCTAGAAAAAACACAGACTTTATATGGTGTTCAAACATTTCTACAGAGGGGTATTGCGACAGCACTCTCTTCAGATGCGCCTGCCACATCTTGGGCAGAAGCGGCTAATCCCTTTGTTACGATACAAGCTGCTGTTACACGAAGAGCCTATGATGGAACAGATTTAGGCGCGGCAGAAAAAATCTCTGTAGAGGAGGCAATACAGCTATATACAGTTGATGCCAAGACGATGATTCGTATGGAGAACGTTGGTCAGTTAAAAGAGGGCTATGAAGCTAATTTTGTAGTACTAACAGACGATTTGATGACCCTTTCACATAACCAGCTTATGCATGTAAAACCATTCGCTACATATATCGAAGGAGAATGTGTTTTTACACAATCCACTCTTCAAGCTCAATAAATTAGTTATGAAGATGCTGTCGCTGCTACGACACATTTCATATATATCGCCATTCCCTTAAATATAAAGAAGGTGTCTCATTAGGAGGCACCTTCTTTAATGACCATTTACATTGTTGGAAGCTAATCGTGCTTTTTTCTCAGCCTTTTTACGGTCTCGTAAAGCCTTAAAGAAGTCTGTTAAAATTTGACCACATTCCTCGGCTAAAATCCCTTCTGTTACATCACATTCATGATTAAAGCGTTCATCATTTAATAACTGGTAAAGAGAATCTACACAGCCAGCTTTTTGATCTCTTGCCCCATAAACAACTCGGGGTACACGTGATTGGAGAATGGCTCCTGCACACATTGGACAAGGCTCCAATGTAACATAAAGAGTAGTATCCTCCAGTCGCCAACTCCCTATTTTTTTGCAGGCTTCTTGAATCACTAACAGCTCCGCATGTGTTGTTGCATTTTGCGTTGTTTCTCTTAAATTATGCGCACGTGCAATGATTTTTCCTTCATAAACAAGTACTGCACCAATTGGTACTTCCCCAAGTAAGGCAGCCTGTTGAGCTTCCTCTAATGCTTGTTTCATAAATAAACGATCTGCGTCAAAAATATCCACTCATATCTCTCCTTAACAGTAGTGTAGCGTGCTGAATTGGTAATTGCTACTTTTAACTTCTTTTCGGATGTTATATTCATCTAAAATCATTGCAGCCATGCGTAAGCGATTGATATGTAATATGTCGAAGCATAAATACTTGTTGACATTCCTTATATATCCATATATATTTTTATATGAACACATGCTCATATAAAAATATTGGAGAATGGGGTAAACTTATATGGATGAAAAATTAAACAGTTCAGAAATGCAAAAAAATATTGATCAGCATTTAGATGAAGAGACATTATTTGTAGTATCTCAGACTTTTAAAGCATTGAGTGATCCAACTCGAATTCGTATTTTAAACTTACTTTGTTCAGATGAACATTCTGTTAATGATATTGCAGAAATTTTAGATTTAGGCCAATCAACCGTTTCCCACCAATTACGCTTTCTTAAAAATTTAAGATTGGTGAAATTTAGGAGAGAAGGAACAACCATATATTATTCTAAGGACGATGATCACATTATGAATTTATTGAAGCAGGCTATTGAGCATGCGGCTCATAACTAAAATGAAATGGGGGAATAACAATGGGACATCAACACGACCATGGCCATGATCATACACATGGTGCAAATAAAAAGGTATTATTACTGTCGTTTATTATTATTACAGGGTATATGGTAGTGGAAGCCATTGGTGGCTTTTTAACAAATAGTTTGGCTCTTTTATCAGATGCAGGGCATATGTTAAGCGACTCTATCTCTTTAGGCATAGCAATGTTAGCTTTTATGTTTGGGGAAAAAGCTGCAAGCTATAGTAAAACATACGGCTATAAACGATTTGAGATTCTAGCTGCAGTATTGAATGGCATTACATTAATAGGAATCGCATTATTTATTTTCTATGAAGCAATTGAACGATTTACAAACCCACCAGAAGTAGCTACAACTGGAATGCTTATAATTAGTATAATTGGTTTGTTCGTAAACATTTTAGTTGCCTGGATTATGATGCGTGGAAGTGATACAAAGGATAATTTAAATATGCGCGGAGCATTTTTACATGTACTAAGTGATATGCTAGGGTCTGTAGGCGCTATTGTTGCGGCACTATTAATTATGTTTTTTGGCTGGGGCTGGGCAGATCCTCTTGCAAGCGTTATTGTTGCATTATTGGTCGTACGAAGTGGCTACCATGTCACAAAAGCCTCCATTCATGTCTTAATGGAGGGGACACCTTCAAATGTAGATGTTCAGGAGATTATTCAGTTAATAGAGCAGACTGATGGAATAGAAAGTATCCACGATTTACACATCTGGACAATTACTAGTGGAACGAATGCATTATCCTGTCATGCGGTTGTAAATGATCAATTGAAAATAGCTGAGAGTGAGCATATCTTGCGGAAAATTGAACATAATCTTCAACATAAGGGCATTAAGCATGTAACAATTCAATTAGAAACATCCTTACATCGACATGATAATTCTATTTTATGTAAATTAGAAAATGACCATGAACATCATCACGATGAAAAATAAAATTTTTTATGACTTGCATACCCTTCTTGGGTATAGTATGATAATTACAAATAGGAGGTGTAGTGAATGGAGGAGACAGTAAAAGAGGAAGCTTGTCATACAGAGGAAGCTACGTCTTGCCGAAAAAGTCATCACCCTGAGCGTGTGAAAAAGGATTTAACAACTCGCTTAAATCGAATTGAAGGTCAGATTCGAGGTATTAAGGGAATGATTGATAAAGACGTTTACTGTGATGATATTATTACGCAACTATCTGCTACACAATCTGCATTAAATAGTGTGGCAAAAATATTATTAGAAGGTCATTTAAAGGGCTGTGTTGTGGATCGTCTATCAGAGGGCGATGAAGCAGTATTAGATGAGTTAGTAATAACGATTCAAAAGTTAATGAAAAAATAGATTAAAAACATACAAAAGGAGAGATTTTATTATGCAAAACGTAACATTAAACGTACAAGGAATGTCATGTGGTCATTGTGTAAACGCGGTTGAAAAAAACGTTGGTGCTTTAGCTGGTGTTGAACAAGTAAAAGTAAATTTAGCAGAAGGTTTAGTTGATGTTGCATTTGACGATGCACAAGTATCACTTGATCAAATTAAAGAGACAATTGATGATCAAGGCTATGAAGTAAAATAAAATTTGTAGAGTGCTTCTGTGGCACTCTCTTATTTTCAAAAATATATACCCCTAGTCGGTATAAGGAGAGGTGAAAGGTAAATGAGTTCTGATCATAAGGAAGCTAATTTGCAAATTACAGGGATGACATGTGCGGCCTGTGCCACTCGAATAGAAAAAGGGTTAAATAAAATGGATGGTGTAGAACATGCAACAGTAAATTTAGCACTTGAAAAATCATCTATTAAATATGACCCAACTAAACTAAGTGAAGCAGATTTTGAAAAGAAAATAGAAGCACTTGGCTATGGTGTTGTTAAACAAAAAGCTGAACTTGATATTACAGGTATGACATGTGCAGCCTGTGCAACTCGCATTGAAAAAGGGTTAAATAAACTAAGTGGTATTTCCTCTGCTAATGTCAACTTAGCACTGGAAAAAGCGATGATTGAGTTTAATCCTTCGGAAGTATCCATCTCAGATATCATTACAAAAGTTGAGAAGCTAGGCTATGGGGCACATCAAAAGGCAGATGAGCAGGAAACAGTGGATCATCGTGAAAAAGCTATCAAACAGCAACAACATAAATTTATTTTATCGGCAATACTTTCTTTACCACTGCTATGGACGATGGTTGGTCATTTTTCCTTTACGTCATTTTTATATGTTCCAGAATTTCTAATGAATCCATGGGTCCAAATGGTATTGGCTACGCCAGTGCAATTTATTATTGGTAAACAATTTTATGTAGGGGCATATAAAGCATTACGCAATGGTAGTGCAAATATGGATGTGCTTGTTGTTATGGGGACATCAGCGGCCTATTTCTATAGTGTCTATCAAGCGATTGTAACGATAGGATCACATCACGGTCCACATCTTTATTTTGAAACGAGTGCTGTATTAATTACACTTATTTTATTAGGTAAATTATTTGAGGCAAAGGCAAAAGGACGCTCATCTGAAGCCATAAAAAAACTAATGGGACTCCAAGCAAAAACAGCTATCGTTGTACGTGACGGTGTAGAAAAAGAGGTCCCATTAGAAGAAGTCATCATTGGTGATGTTATTTTAGTGAAACCAGGTGAAAAAATTCCTGTAGATGGTGAGGTAATAGAGGGGACAACAGCTGTTGATGAATCGATGTTAACAGGAGAGAGTCTACCAGTTGATAAAAAGCAAGGTGATCTATTATTTGGCTCAACGATTAACAAAAATGGTTTTATTAAAATGACTGCAACAAAGGTTGGCCGAGATACAGCATTAGCACAAATTATTAAAGTGGTCGAAGATGCACAAGGATCGAAAGCACCTATTCAACGTTTAGCAGATCAGATTTCGGGTATTTTCGTACCTATTGTTGTTGGCATAGCCATTGTCACTTTTTTAATTTGGATTATTTGGGTCCGTCCAGGTGAATTTACACCTGCTTTAGAGGTATTAATCGCAGTTCTTGTCATTGCTTGTCCATGTGCACTTGGGTTAGCAACACCGACTTCAATAATGGCAGGCTCTGGACGTGCAGCTGAATTTGGTATTTTATTCAAAGGTGGAGAACATTTAGAGCAAACACAAGGCATAGATACAGTTGTTGTAGATAAAACAGGAACGGTGACACATGGTAAACCTGAGCTTACAGATGTTTTGTTAGCGCCAGAGCAAGATGAAGCACGCTTTTTATCCTTAATCGGCGCAGCAGAGAAGCAGTCAGAGCATCCACTAGCAGAAGCCATTGTTCAAGGAATAGAAAAACGCGGCATAGCTTTAGGTGATGTTCAATTCTTCGAAGCAATACCTGGTTATGGTGTGCAGGCAACTGTCTCAGGTCAAGGTATTGTCATTGGCACACGTAAATTAATGCAACAATATGGAATTGGTATTAATGATATTTTACCAACAATGGAGCAATTAGAACGAAACGGTAAAACAGCCATGTTAGCTGCCATCAATGGGCAATATGCGGGTTTAGTCGCTGTGGCTGATACCGTGAAAGATACATCAAAAGAAGCTATTCGTCGTTTACAGGATATGGGCATTACGGTCATTATGATGACAGGTGATAACGAACGTACTGCTCAAGCAATTGGAACAGAGGTAGGCGTGAATCATGTTATTGCCGAGGTCTTACCCGAAGGTAAAGCTGATGAAGTGAAAAAACTTCAAGCCCAAGGGAAAAAAGTGGCGATGGTAGGTGACGGTATTAATGACGCACCTGCCTTGGCAACAGCGAATATTGGGATGGCAATTGGTACAGGGACAGATGTGGCGATGGAAGCAGCAGATATTACACTTATTCGTGGAGACTTAAATAGTATCGCGGATGCCATTCTAATGAGTAGAAAAACAATGCGTAATATTAAACAAAATCTATTTTGGGCATTTGCTTATAATACATTAGGTATTCCAATTGCTGCACTCGGTCTGCTTGCGCCATGGGTAGCAGGTGCAGCGATGGCCTTTAGTTCAGTATCGGTTGTATTAAATGCACTTCGTTTACAACGAGTGAAATTATAAGAAGGTATAAAGGCATCGGGAAGTAGATTCTCGATGTCTTTTTTCTATGTCTTTTTTCTATATCATCAGGAGAATACCACAGGTAAATTTACTAGAACAATAGGTTGATTCTGTTTTTCATTTTCCTACTATGATAAAATGAAAGGTACTGATTCATTTTATGTAGGACACAATGATCGAATCCATAGAACAAAAGGAGGAGCTTCTGGTGACGGTTCCATTTGTTACGGTAGAAGGTCCGATTGGTGTTGGCAAAACCTCTTTATCGAAAGAGATAGCAGCGACATTAAATTACCATCTATTAAAAGAAATTGTAGACGAAAACCCTTTTTTAAATAAGTTTTATGAAAACATTGAGGAATGGAGTTTCCAAACGGAAATGTTCTTCCTTTGTAATCGCTATAAGCAACTAACCGATATAAAAAAATTTCGTTTAGCACATGCCAAACCTGTTGTAGCAGACTATCATATTTTTAAAAATTTAATATTTGCGAAGCGTACATTGGCACCAACTGAATACGAGAAGTATGAGGAGATCTATAGAATTTTAACGAAAGACATGCCTGTTCCGAATGTAGTGGTTTATTTACATGCCAGCGTTGAGACATTAATGAAGCGTATCGCTATGCGAGGGCGAGAGTTTGAAAAGATGATTTCACGTGATTACATGGAGCAGCTTGTGGCCGACTATCATTCTTTTATCGAGCATTTTGAGAGCATGCATCCCGAAATTCCAGTTATTCAATTTAATGGAGATCAGCTTGATTTTGTAAAAAATCCAAATGATTTAAATCATGTTTTAAAAATAATTAAAGATACGTTACAACAAAGGAGTTTGCAATAATGAATTTAAGAGAGAAGTACGATATTCCACCACAAACGGTTATTACGATTGCTGGTACTGTTGGGGTAGGAAAATCGACGATGACAAAGGCTTTAGCAGAGGCACTGAACTTTCGTACCTCGTTCGAGAAAGTAGACACAAATCCATACCTTGATAAATTTTATGAGGACTTTGAAAAATGGAGCTTTCATTTACAGGTCTACTTTTTAGCAGAGCGCTTTAAAGAACAGAAGCGTATTTTTGAATATGGTGGAGGATTTGTACAAGATCGTTCTATTTATGAGGATACTGGCATTTTTGCTAAGATGCATTATGATAAAGGAACAATGAGCCCAACAGATTATGAGACGTATACAAATTTGTTTGATGCAATGGTGATGACACCTTATTTCCCACATCCAGATTTGCTTGTCTATCTTGAAGGACCTATTGATGCAGTTATTGGACGTATTCAAGAGCGTGGACGTACAATGGAGCAACAAACACCCAATGATTATTGGATAGAAATGCATGAACGCTATGAAAATTGGATAAATAATTTTAATTCTTGTCCAGTTCTACGTTTAGATATTAATGATTATGATTTATTAAAAAATCCTGATGCCATTGAATCAATTGTGAGCCGTATCAGTCATATGCTAAAACAAACAAGCCATTTACGAAAATAAAAGTAAAATAAATGACCAAAAAACGTGAGACAATATATAGCCAATTGTTTCACGTTTTTTGAATAGGAGGGATTATTATAAGAATCGCAGTGTATTGCGGATCCGGTTTGGGTAAAAGCCCTATTTATGCAGAGAAAGCGGCTGAGCTTGGTACAGCGCTGGCAAAAAACGGTCATGGGGTTGTCTATGGTGGTTCTAAAACAGGCCTAATGGGGAAGGTAGCCGATGCTGTTTTAGCAGCAGGGGGAGAAGTGATTGGTGTGATGCCAACACATTTACAAAAGCGTGAATTGGCACATGCCTCATTAACAGAGATTCATATTGTAGACTCTATGCATATTCGTAAAGCTAAAATGGCCGAGTTAGCCGATGCCTTTATTGCTCTGCCAGGTGGCGCAGGGACTTTAGATGAATATTTTGAGGTATTTACTTGGGCTCAAATTGGGCTTCATACAAAACCTGTCATTTTATATAATGTCCAGGGATTCTATGATGCGCTTCTACAGCATTTTAAAATAATGCTAGAGGAAGGCTTTATACGTGCTGAGCAAAAGAAGTTTCTACGTGTAGCGGCTACCTCTGAAGGGATTTTACGTATATTAAAAAAACATGGATGAACATTCTCCATGTTTTTTACCTTGATGCAGCAGGTGCACTAACATCGTTGCAATTACACTCAGGCATAATTGATGTAATATAAAAGTAAAATAATTAAATTTTAAGTAAAAAAATAGTAATGGGTGGGGTGTTGTTTATGTATAGTGTAGAGGCTCAAGTAACCGATGATTTAGTAGTACAGGCTATTGAACGAAATATAGCTATTATACGCTTCGATATGGAGAGAAGAGTGGCATATGTCAATGAACTATTTGCTCAAACATTAGGCTATACAGTGCAGGAAATGCTAGGAAAACATCATAAAGACTTTTGTTTGCCTGACTTCGCAAATAGTATGGAGTACGATAAATTTTGGCGCAATCTAACGGCAGGAAACAGCTATCAGGACAAAATAGAAAGAATGGATGCTAAAGGTAATATAATTTGGCTGGAAGCGACATATATGCCTGTTTTCGCAAATAATACAAGAAAAGTAATAGGTGTATCCAAAATAGCTACCAATATTACTGAACGACAGCATGAAATAGTTAGTGTTGCTGACAAGTTGAAGGGCATGTCTAATAAGCTTTACCAGCGTTCGGAGGCAGGCATTCAAAATAGCCAAGATCTACTAGAAACCATTAAAGTGGTTTCTAAGGAATCAAATGAAAATGTAAGTAATCTTGTGCAGCTTCAGAAACAAGCAGATTCTATTAAAGGAATTGTCAAGACGATACAAGAAATTGCTTCACAAACTAATTTATTGGCACTAAATGCAGCGATTGAAGCTGCTAGGGCTGGAGAATATGGTAGAGGTTTTGATGTAGTGGCGAAAGAGGTACGTAAGCTTTCTGTAAGAGTTGAACAATCTATTTCAGAAGTGAAGGATAATGTGGAGGGCATTGAACGAGAGATTGGTCAGGTGACTGACAGTATTACAAAAATAGCTGAAAAAATAGATAAAACAAATGAGCAAATTACTGTCACAGCTAATGACTTTAGTGAAATAGCATCTGCTGCTGAAGCCTTAGACGAGCAATCAAAGCAATTTGTCGAAATTATTTAATTCTAATAAGTAGATGTTCTGACTACTATTTCCGAGATATATTGAAATAGTAGATGTTTTTTATTTACAATAATAGAGTAAGTCATTAATCATAATAGGGGTGTTATGTATGACAAAAGTAGAAGTAAGCTTTCAGCATTTACCAACAACAGCTATTTCAGATGCAACAGGCGGGCATACCAATTTGCGAAGTGATATTAAGCCGTTAGCAGACCATTTTAAAGTTGCGGGGCGAGCTGTAACTGTACGTTTACCAGATGGTGAAAATGGGGCAGTTTTGGAAGCGATAAGGGCTGCAAATGAAGGGGATATTTTAGTCATTGATGCAAAGGGAAATACTAACCGAGCTGTTGCTGGAGATTTTGTGATCTCCTTAGCAAAAGGGATAGGTGTACAAGGTTTTGTTGTGGATGGCGTAATCCGCGATATTGCAGCAATTCGTGAATTAAATTTCCCTGTATTTTCGTTAGGCACTACTGTAGCTGCGGGCAATAAAAACGGCGGTGGTCAAGTAAATGTACCGATCGCCATTGGAGGAGTTACGGTTCATCCTGGAGATTATATTATTGGGGATGTGGATGGTGTAATTGTTGTGCCACAGCAAGATGCTGAAAAAATTGTTGTAGCAGCAGAGGCTAAGCTTGAAAAAGATGAAAAACGTGCTCAAGAAGCACATGCCAATGGAAAAGAATCAATTATCGCTTATTTAGATAAAGTAGTAGCAAAATAAAAAAACCCTCACGATGCCATCCAACATCGTGAGGATTTTTTTAAATTACGCTAAATTTTCATTATCATTAAAGTAATTTTTCATTTTTTCTCGATCGAAACGGCCTTCCCATTTAGCCATTACTAAAGACGCTAATGAGTTACCAATTACGTTAACAACTGTACGTCCCATATCAAGAATACGGTCAATACCAGCAATAAAGGCTAGTCCCTCAAGTGGAATACCTACAGTACCTAAAGTTGCTAGAAGTACTACGAATGATACCCCTGGTACACCTGCAATACCTTTAGATGTAACCATTAATACAAGCATTAACGTAATTTGTTCACCAATGCTTAGGTGAATACCGTACATTTGTGCAATAAATAATGCTGCAATGGCTTGATATAATGTTGAACCATCTAAGTTAAAGGAGTAACCGGTTGGTATAACAAAAGATACAATATCCTTTGGCGCCCCTAATTTCTCCATTTTCATCATAATACGTGGTAGTACAGCTTCAGAACTTGCTGTTGAGAAGGCTAAAATTAGCTCATCTTTTAACACTTTAATTAAATAGAAGATGCTGATTCCTGCGAATTTTGCCACAAGTCCAAGAACGACAAAGATGAAGAACAGCATTGTTGCATAAACAAGAATAGCTAATTTGGCAAGTGGAACCAGTGAAGCAAACCCATATTTGGAAACGGTTACACCAATTAGACCAAATACCCCTAGTGGAGCGAATTTCATTACGAGGTTTGTTACCCAGAACATAGCATCTGCTACCCCTTGGAAGAAGTCTAAGACTGGTTTCCCTCGATCACCTACTGCAGCAACCCCTAAACCGAAAATAACTGAGAAGAAGATAATTGCTAGCATATTACCTTCAGCCATTGACTGAATAATATTTGTTGGGACAATGCCTACAATGATATCAAATGGTCCCTCATGCTGTACTTCCTCAGTTGTTGATACATACTTCGAAATATCCCCTTGAGATAATTCATTCATGTTAAGACCTGCACCAGGTTGGAAAATATTTGCGGAAAGTAATCCAACTACGATTGCAACTGTTGTAATAATCTCAAAGTAAATTATAGATTTCCCGCCTAATCGTCCAAGTTGCTTCATATCTCCAGTACCAGCAACACCAACGATTAATGTCGAAATAATAATCGGTACAACAATCATCTTAATAAGATGTAAAAATATATCCCCTAATGGTTGTAGATATGTCTCAATTTTGGGGTTTCCGTAAAAGATACCACCAACAATGATCCCTAAAATCAAACCGATTAAAATCTGAGCGGCTAAGCTGACTTTAAATTTCTTTTTCAAATCCTTTGTACCTCCCCTAATATTAAATTTTTAGGACACGCCTTACTTTAATAATACGGAGGACTTATGGAATCCGACAAAATCCGAGAAAATTAATTTACTTTTGTTAAAATGTCTGAATATAACACTTGAATAAACTTCTTAATATTTACCTTTGCTTTACGATTATCGTGATCTTCAATCTGTGTCATGAGCTGACGAATTTCTTTAAAATCAAAGTAGCGAGGGGCATAATACTCGAATTCTGAGTTTGTATAATCAACAACCCCTAAATTAGCGAGATTAATCATGGCAGCTAATATTGTTCGACGCACACGTTGCTCGATGGCTTTACTTTCTTTTAAAATTTCATCTGGTGTAGCCTTGGTCACAGCTGCAATTTCTTCATAAAGCTCTTTTAATGGAGGAAGGGGTGCAATCTTGTGTTGGTGAGCAAGTAATGTTTCTATAATGGCAATGATATCCTCACTACCGATTTCCCCGACAATCCCCATATCATTTAAAATAGATTGAATATGGTCTCGTGATGTAGCTTTATGAGCCTTTTGTTCACTTAACTCAATGTTTGTAAGAGATTGACGTATCACTAATAGTGAGTTTTTAAGTCGAAATTGTTCAGTTGTTTTTTTCAAAACATTCTCGACTTCAATACGATTGATTGGTTTATGAATGAAGAAATCAATTCCTTGCTCATAAGCTTCACCAACCATTTCCTTATTCACTACCTGTGAAATCATAATAAATTGTCCCTCGAACCGATTTTGCATTAGTTGTTCTACAGTTGCTATACCATCAAGCTTAGGCATTAGTAAATCAATAAGCACAAACTCTGGCTGCGTCATTAAAATTTGTGGAATAGCATCCTCACCATTGCGAGCCTCACCAATAACTGTGCCTAACCCGCTATCCTCAATAATTTGCTTTAACATAACACGACTTGCACGATCATCGTCTACAATAAAATACCTCATTTAAGTCTCTCCCGTTTGAATAGTTTGCGTAGGAATTATGATTTTAAACGTTGTGTATTGATTGTTTGATTCAACGGTTATTGAGCCTTTTAATTTTTCTACTAGTTCAGCAACATGTGAAAGCCCAATGCCAGTTGCTGCAACACCATCAACATTGAATTTTGTGGTGTATCCAGGTTCAAAAATAACAGAAATATCTGCTTGTGAAATCCCTTGTCCATTATCACATACTGTTATTACAGTATTATCTTCTTGGCGCTCAATAGCAATAGAAATGATCCCCTGCTCTTTAATAGCCTCAACAGCATTGGCTGATAAATTATTTAATAGAGCAAGGAGTGCAATATGATCTTTTGTTTGAAAATCGAAGTCTATACATGTATTAAATTGTATTTCCTTCCCAAGTAATTCCGCATATTTCCTATTACCTTCTTCAATATAATGCAATAATTCAGATAATACAAAAGGGCCAAAGCTCTTTTCACCAACAATCTTTGAAATACCAGCATATATCCGTTGAGAATCCTTTTTCACTTCATGGATTTCCTGGGCAATATGAAGCGCTTGTAAACTTTCTGCTCGAAAACCTAGAGCCTTTAGCTGTCGATATAATTCATAACCACTACCTGTAATCGTTTCAATATGATTCATTGATTTTTTTAAATATAGTGTTTCAACATAGAGGTCAGATCCAATATTAAGCATTTCTTGTACCCGCTTTTTTTGTTCAGCAATCAAAATCGAACTGTAAATCCCTACTACAAAAAAGCTACGTAATAATGCTACCGCTAATAGGATCAAGAGGTCATGGAGAAATAAAAAATTATACGTTTGGACAAAAAAGCGGAAAATCTGTTCCGCTAAATTACTAATGACCTCACTAAAGGCAACGAGTAAACCAAGTTTTAATGGTTTTTCTCTGTATTGTTGAATATTTAAAATTTGCAGGCATAGTGCAAACAATACATAAAATAAACCGGCTGGTAAATGGTTAAATATACTCTCAGAAATCGGAACATCATGTAATGCCGAATTAAAAACCCGAAAAATAGTTGTCACAATACTGGTAGCTACACCAGCTAAAATAATAGGTGTAGGTTTAATTAATGTACATAAAAAGAAGACAATTGTTCCTAAACCAAAACGAAAAGTTGTATTCGCAAAAGGCATAATTTTTATTTCACTACCAATTGCAGTCATAACAGCAATTATGAATATCCAAGTAAGGGAAGCACGCGTCATAAGTAATTTCGATTGCAATTCAACAACCTCCCATCATTGATATAATAAAAAATACCACAACCGAGGCGGAAGTGGTATCTAACAAGTAATACATACAATTTAGGCAAAAAAAAACGGCTACATTCGTAGTCGGAAATTTAAAACTGGAGGAGGTAGAGGGATTCGAACCCCCGCGCGGTGTTACCCGCCTGTCGGTTTTCAAGACCGATCCCTTCAGCCAGACTTGGGTATACCTCCATGTTATGTTGCTCTGTTGTCTTATCGACAAAAATAAATTTATCATAACTAGAAACAAGCGTCAATATATATTTTGAAAAATTTTTTATTGTTTTAATCACGAGTAGCGAATAAATAATTTGTGCATTAAGTTGCAATTTATACAAACAGTCAGTATACTAGTTATTGCCGTGCTAGGTGGGAAGGTAGCGGTGTCCTGTAACTCGCAATCCGCTCTAGCGAGACTGAATTCCTTTTTCGAGGCTGTCCGTATTGTTTGGTCTGCCTTTTGCACGTAGTGTTGACGATTGGGTCCTGCGCAATGGATACCCATGAACCATGTCAGGTCCGGAAGGAAGCAGCATTAAGTGGTCTTATTCATGTGCCGCGGGGTTGCCTAATCTGAGCTAACGACAAGAGTAACGCTTATGTGCGGCTGTCAAGGAAAGGTGCACGGCATTAAATTGCCAATTCAAAGCATCCGTCTATTATAGGCGGATGCTTTTTTATTTTAAATTTAGCAACTTCATTTTCTATATAATGCAGCAAATGCTATAATAAAACTATTCAATTAAATGGAGAAGGAGAGAGGAAATCAGTGACGTATCAAGCATTTTACCGTGTGTATCGACCGCAATCTTTTCGAGAAATGTCTGGTCAGGCACATGTCAAAAGAACGCTACAAAATGCTCTCCTAGCAAATAAAACAACACATGCTTACCTGTTTTCTGGGCCCCGTGGTACAGGGAAAACAAGTACGGCTAAAATCTTTGCGAAGGCCTTAAATTGCGAACATGCACCATCGAAAGAGCCGTGTAATGAATGTGCTACATGCATAAGTATTACAGATGGTTCTCATCCAGATGTAATTGAGTTTGATGCAGCCTCGAATTCACGTGTTGAAGAGATTAGGGATATCATAGAAAAGGTTCGCTTTGCTCCGGCAAGCAGTAGATATAAGGTGTATATCATAGATGAAGTGCATATGCTTTCTACAAGTGCTTTTAACGCTCTTTTAAAAACATTGGAAGAACCACCTCCCCACGCTGTGTTTATTTTAGCAACAACAGAGCCTCATAAATTGCCTGCAACGATTATTTCCCGTTGCCAGCGCTTTGATTTTAAACGACTTTCTACTAATGATATTATTGAACGGATGAAGGTTGTTTTAGAAGACATTGACTTACCATATGAAGAACAAGGTTTAAAGGTGATTGCACAATCTGCCGCAGGAGGAATGCGTGATGCTTTAAGCTTATTGGACCAAGTTGTGTCTTTTAGTGGGGAAAAATTAAAACTTGAGGATACGTTGCTAGTTACAGGTTCTATTAGTCAGGATATTTTTTATGAATTGGCTGAGGCACTCAAAGTGAAAGATGTTGCGCAAATGCTTGCGCTTTTAGAGCAACTTATAGCTGACGGTAAGGACCCTTTGCGACTCTCAGAGGATTTAATTACATTTTTCCGTGATTTATTATTACTTCAAACAAGCGATGATTTAGCTGAACTTTTAGAGCTTGTGTCACCTGAGGAACGTGTATTTACATTAGCACATGAGTTTGCACCAGATTTGCTTTATGGTTATATTGATATACTCGCAAAAACACAGCAGGAAATGCGTTTCTCTCACCATACGAAAATCTATTTAGAGACGGCTTTGCTTAAAATGGTTCAGTTTTCGGGGGGAGTAACCCATCAATCAGTGGCCACAAACGAAACGATGCAAAGCCCTGAGCTCACTCAAAAAATTATAGATCTTGAGCAAATAGTTCAGCAATTATCCTTACAACTGCAAACAGGGACACCTGTGCAAGCGTCGGCAGCACAAAAAGAGCAACGACCCCGAGCTAAAAACCCGAATGGTTATAAAGCACCGACAGGTCGTATTCAGGAAGTGCTGAAAGATGCAACAAAGCAAGATGTGCAACGCATTAAGTCCATTTGGGCACAAGCCTTAAGTCAAATGCAAAAATCTCAATCGGCTCTTTTAGCAGAAGCCGAACCTGTTGCGGCATCTTCAAGTGCTTTTGTGTTAAAATTCAAGTATGATATTCATTGTCAGATGGTTGCCGACAACCAGTCTTTAAAGGCTCACTTTACACAATTAATTGCAGGGCAAACTGGTACAATGTACGAGATGCTATGCATACCAGAAGAATCATGGTTAAAAATGCGTGAAGAGTTTATTCGTGATCATGGTCTGCAGCAAAAGAAATCACAGACTGTATCAGACCATGGAGAAGAATTATTAGAGCCACCACCGGCAGAAATGCCAGAAGAACCATTTATCGATGATGCTCAACCTCTTGCTTCACAGGATCCGCTTGTGACAGAGGCTGAAAAGCTCTTTGGTAAAGATTTTGTAGAAATTATTGAAGATTAAATTTTTAGGAGGAAACATTTATGCGTGGAATGGGAAATATGCAAGGTATGATGAAAAAAATGCAAAAAATGCAAAAGGAAATGATGGAGGCTCAAGAAGCTTTAAATGCTGAGCAATTTGAAGGTGTTGCGGGCGGCGGTATGGTGAAAGTAACAGTTTCTGGTCAGCGTGAAGTAGTTTCAGTAAATCTAGATGAATCTGTAGTAGACCCAGAAGACATCGAAATGTTACAAGACCTAATTGTTATTGCAACAAATGAAGCGTTGAAAAAGGTAGAAGAAAAAACAAACTCAACTATGGGTAAATTCACTCAAGGCTTAAACCTTCCATTCTAGGAGGTATTCATATGTACTACCCAGAACCAATATCTAAATTGATCGATAGTTTTATGAAATTGCCAGGTATCGGGCCGAAAACTGCGGCTCGTCTGGCGTTTTTTGTGTTATCCATGAAGGAAGACGATGTATTATCCTTCTCTAAAGCACTGATTGATGCTAAACGAAACCTAAGCTACTGTTCTGTTTGTGGCAATATAACGGATGTAGATCCATGTCACATTTGTACGGACAAGCAGCGAGATCATTCTATTATTTGTGTTGTGCAAGATACAAAAGACGTAATCGCAATGGAAAAAATGCGTGACTACAACGGTATGTACCATGTGCTTCAAGGGGCTATTTCACCAATGGATGGTATTGGTCCAGAAGATATTAATGTTGCTTCCTTGCTAGTGCGCTTGCAAGATGAAAGTGTCCAAGAACTTATTTTAGCTACGAATTCAACAATCGAGGGTGAGGCAACCGCTATGTACATTTCTCGCCTTGTCAAACCGTCAGGCATTCGTACAACCCGTATTGCTCATGGATTACCAGTAGGTGGAGATCTAGAATACGCAGATGAGGTTACGCTATCTAAGGCAATGGAAGGTCGACGTGAGTTATGAGTGAGGGATTAATATGTTCTTCCGTAGTAAAGGGAAATTAAAAAAAGAATTCGATGATAAGCTTGTGAATCTGATTAAAGAAACAAAAGAGGATTTACAGCAGGCGAAGATAATAGAAGAATTAATGGATGATTATGACCTAGGTGTGATTGCTCAACGCAAAACAGCAGAAAGTATTCATTTCTATTTGTTTAAGGAAGCTAGAATTCGTAAGGTATTAATTAAATAGTTCTTTTTAAAATATTCATAGAAGCAAAACAGGAAACATAAACTTTCATAATTATTTAATTGAGGAGGCAACTATATGTCTTGGTTAGTTATTGTGAGTATTTGTATTCCTGTCGGGCTTCTTTTTCTTTATATAATAATAAGACATGCTAAACTGGGGAAAATTTTAGAAGGATTATCGGTGTTTTGGTTTAGATTTGCATTTGCTTTTCTATTATTATTCGTAATCCATTTAGGTATTGGTTATATAGGATATAATGTACCAATCAATCTGTTTTCTGTCTTAACAATCGCCGTCTTAGGTATTCCTGGTGTATTAGGAATAACAGCCTTAATATTTATTTTATAAAAAGCTTGCAATATAAAAAGATTATGGTATAGTTATAGGAGTCGCTAATACAACTGATTGAAACAAAAAAGATTTTGAAATTATTGTTGACACAGTGTGAAGTACATGGTATTATATAAGAGTTGCTGCTGAAACGGCGGCGAACAAATGAACCTTGAAAACTGAACAAGCAAAACGTAATCAATAAGCGCCGATGGTAGTTGGGGGCTTCCCCCTGTGAGAGTAGGACGTCGCTAGGCAAAAAAGAAACCACTGAGAAATCAGTGGTTTTTTTGTATGTTTTGAAACCTAGAAATGTTAAAGTTTAAGAAGGTTATCAAAATATTCAAAGGGGGTCAACAGAATGGCAACAGGGCAACATAGTAAGGAAATCAATATACAGAAAAATAAATTAGAGGATTTTATTCATCATAAGGAACAATGGGCTGTTTTAATACCAGGTTACTTACATCATGAACTACTAAATGAAGATGATATGATATGGGTTTTCCAAGGAGATTTTGGCATTATTCAAAAAGCTGTTAAAGTGAAACTTAAGGTAAAAAAATCGGATGCTCATCAATTACAATTTGATTTAGAGGGTTTATCTGATCCAATAAATGGTGATGGTTCTTTTGAAGTAAAACAAAATCAAAATGAATCACCACAGCTGACTGGTAATTTAACAATGAAAGCTAGTGGATTTTTAGCAGGAATGATGAATCCAGTATTAGATAATTTTGTACCTCGACTAGTTGAACAATTAGTGGAAGCAATGGCACTTCAAGCTGCAAAAGACTAGTTGTATGATGGAAAAATTGGAGAACCGATTATTGCTGTTATCTGTAATAATCGGTTTTATTTTGATCTAGCAACTTTTACGTGTGCAAAAAGGGCGATATAGGTATAGAAGACCCTCCTTTTCGAATAAGATATTTTTGTTGAAAAGGGATAGCTTTTTTCTCTCCTTATAATTTCGTATAATTAAGGGAGAATCTAACGAAAATAGGTGTTTGTTTTGCAAAAGAAAAAGCCAATTATAGAAAGGTTAGAACGCTTTAGACAGCAGCAGAATATTTCTTTTCATGTCCCAGGTCATAAGCATGGCGAACTGTCTCACCTTCCGCAAGCATTTAAAGATGTAATGCGTTATGATGTAACTGAATTATCCGGTTTAGATGATTTACATTACCCTGAGGAAATGATATTAGAAGCAGAAAATTTATTGGCAGATACATATGGGGCAACGAAGAGTTTCTTTTTAGTAGGAGGGTCTACTGTTGGAAATTTAGCAATGATTTATGCTACTTGTAACAAAGGCGATACCATTATTGTTCAGCGTAATGCGCATAAATCGATTTTCCATGCTATTGAACTTACTGGGGCTAAGCCAATATTTGTGTCTCCGCTATGGGATGAACGAACGATGTCGGCGACACATGTAACATATAGAGATTTAAAGGAAGCAGTAGAAAATTATTCAGAGGCGAAAGCGGTTGTTTTAACATATCCTACTTATTATGGGATGACTTCAAATGAAATACAGCAACAAATTGCTTATTGTCATGAAAAGGGGATACCTGTATTGGTGGATGAAGCACATGGCGCACATTTTAATGCATGTACGCTATTTCAGCCATCCGCATTGACATTTGGAGCAGATGTTGTTGTTCAATCAGCTCATAAGACTCTACCTGCTATGACGATGGCTTCTTTTATGCATGTTAAGTCGGAATTGATAGAGGCTGACAAAATACATTATTACTTACGCATGTTA
This sequence comes from Lysinibacillus sp. IITD104, assembly GCF_036698265.2. Classification (NCBI taxonomy): domain Bacteria; kingdom Bacillati; phylum Bacillota; class Bacilli; order Caryophanales; family Bacillaceae; genus Lysinibacillus; species Lysinibacillus sp. IITD104. The sequence goes on along the minus strand of NZ_JBAHYH020000001.1, from coordinate 4,468,484 downwards.
CAATCTAGTAGCCCATCTTACTTATTATTAGCATCATTAGATGATGCTCGCTATTATGTACAGACATATATGGAGAGTGATGGGGCATATATAATAGAAAAAAAGAATCAATGGGTAGATGCATTACGATCAATTGGTTCATTGGAAGTAATTGAAGTAGATGATCCACTTAAAGTATTGTTACGTGTTAATGGTTATAGTGGCTTTCAGTTACAGGAGGCATTAGAGGCAAAGCATGTTTATGGGGAACTGGCAGATGCCAATCAAGTTTTATTTGTGTTACCTTTGCTGAAGCAAGGACATACCTATCCATTTGCTGAAATCAGGGTTCGTATAAAAGAGGCTATAACGATGCTATTAAACACAGCTAAAACAGATAGCATAACTGCTTCTCAAACAGCCTATCATTTTGTACCGATTACTGAGCCTATATATACCTTTAATGAGGTTGCATCATTAAGTAAAGAGTGGTTACCCTATATGCGTACAATGGGACGAATTTCAGCAAATATGATTATCCCTTATCCACCTGGTATACCATTATTAGTACCAGGTGAAAGAATAACAGTAGCTAAGTTAAGTCAATTGGAAGAGCTATTAGCAGCAGGTGCAACATTCCAGGGGAATCATCGATTAGCAGAAAAAATGATTCAGGTTATTAAATAGTTGGAGGCAATAACAGCATGAATAGCAATTTATTTATTACATTTGAAGGACCAGAGGGAGCAGGGAAAACAACGGTCATTCAAATGATAGCAGAGCGATTAGCAAAAAATAATATAGAAGTTCTAGCAACAAGAGAACCAGGTGGAATCGAGATTGCGGAAAAAATAAGAACGATCATTTTGAATCCTGCACATACTGCGATGGATGAACGAACAGAAGCATTATTATATGCTGCAGCAAGAAGCCAGCATTATTTTGAAAAGGTACGCCCTGCCTTAGATGCAGGGAAGTTGGTTATATGTGACCGTTTTATCGATTCCTCTTTAGCCTACCAAGGATATGCAAGAGGAATCGGTGTCAATGAGGTGCTTTCTATTAATGAGTTTGCTATTGGGAAGAAATTACCTGATCTGACCATATTATTTGATCTTGCTCCAGAGGTTGGCTTAGCGCGTATTCATGCAACAGGCAATCGGGAAGTAAACCGCTTAGATGTTGAAAGTTTGCCATTTCATCAGAAGGTACGTGAAGGATATTTACAACTAGTAGAGCAGTATCCAGAGCGAATACGTGTGGTCAACGCAGATCAAGATATTGAGAATGTTGTGGAAGATGTATGGTTATTATTATTGGAAGCAATACAGTAAATGCATGAAGTTGTCTACAACAATGTGATATAATGATACTATCCATTAATTTAACTTCGCTAGGATAGCATCAATTGGGAGTATCCATTATGTCGGAGGGCAATTACCGCTGACGCTTCACTTTCAAGCAGATCTAGTTTTAGGTTAACTAACCTGCATTGTATAGGCGGGCAACATTGGTGATATTCCTCAATTTTAATGGATGTTTAAACATCTGCAGAATCAAGATAAAGTTTATAAGCTAATGCTTAGGAATAGTATTAAAACCTATATAGGTGAATTTTATAAAAGGGGTGAGTGCGAATGAAGTTAGTCGTAGCTGTAGTGCAAGATCAGGATAGCAGCCGCTTATCAAATGCTTTAACGAAAAATCAGTTTCGCGCAACTAAATTAGCGAGCACAGGAGGATTTTTACGTTCAGGAAATACGACATTTCTTATAGGAACTGAAGACTCTCTCATACCCAAACTTTTAGATATTATTCGGGATAATTGTCGGGCAAGAGAGCAAATGGTTGCACCCGTTTCTCCGTTAGGAGGAAATGCTGATTCCTATATACCTTACCCTGTGGAGGTAGAGGTGGGAGGAGCTACCGTATTTGTTTTACCGATTGAACAATTCCATCATTTTTAAAAAGTAGCCTCCGAAGCTAAATCATTGATTATTTGTTACTATTAAACATTTTATTTAAAATCGATTATGCGTAGGAGAAATAGATGAAAATTGTGGGGGCGAAACCAGCTTGAAAATTAATCAAGATATACGTGTCGGGTTAAATACAAATCGCAAAGAGCCACTACAAAATAATAATCAAAATAACCGATTTGGAGATATGGTCGTCAAGCAAGGTAATAAGTTGCAAACAGAACAACTCACACGTTTGTTAGGGGATATATCTACTGCAGGGGACCGAGTAGCTAGATCACGTAATTTACGAGAACTTGCTAGGTTTAAAATGCTTGTAAAACGATTTCTACAAGAGACAGTAGAACATGGTATGGAGTTAAAACAATCACATACCTGGAATCGTTTTGGTGAAGGAAGACGTCTGAAAATCATTGAGACCATTGATACACGTCTTGTCGAGCTTGCACAGGATCTCTTAGACGAAGAAAAAGAAGCAATAGATCTTCTTGATAAAATCGGTGAAATTAAAGGCTTATTAATTAATTTATATATGTAAAACCCGTGTCTCGTTCTCATATAGGCGCGGGCTTTTTTCAAATGTTGATGTGGCAACTCGCCATTAAAGTAGAACAACGGCAATGTTTCTTTACAGAAAACAAAAGTGCAAGAAAGTACCACTTTTGTTGTAGAAACAGGAAGGAATTTAAATGTATGGCCAAGAATTTTGAAGAGCTACTCACACTACAACCAGTCGTAATGAAGCAACTTCAAACGATTTTTGACAAGAACAGATTAGCACATGCATATATTTTTGATGGTGAAAAAGGGACAGGCAAGGCAGATATTATGCACTTTTTTGTCAAATTGATGTTATGTGAGCAACCAAATGGCAATGTTCCATGTGAAACATGTCGAAATTGCAAACGTGTAGATTCGGGAAATCATCCAAATATTCATCAAATTTATCCAGATGGTCAATTTATAAAAATTGATCAGATGCGAGAACTCATTGGAGAAATGAAAATGATGGGTGTAGAAGAAGGACGTAAGATTTATGTGCTTCATCATGCAGACCGTCTTAATACAGCCTCTGCTAATATGATACTTAAATTTTTAGAGGAGCCAGATGGAGAGGTAACTGCTATATTACTAACGGAGCAAATGCAGTCAATACTTCCAACTATCCGTTCTCGTTGCCAACATATCAAATTTCAAAAAATGCCACGTCATGTTTTATTGAAGCATTTACAGGAAAATAATATTTCACATTCAATGGCTTCAACAGTAAGCATGATGACAAACGAGCTCGAAACAGCTATATTTTTAGCAAATGATGAGCAGTTTGCACTCGCTCGAAAAACAGTGTTAAAATTAGTAGAGGCCATTCGGCAAAATGTACATGAAGCAATGCTTATTGTGCATGAAGAGTGGTTGCCTCACTTTAAAGAAAAAAGCGAGATGGAACAAGCATTGGATTTACTACTATTTGCTTACCGTGATATAGTGTCAATAAAAGCTAATCCCGAGGCAGCTTGTACTTATCCAGACATGTTACCACTATTTAAAGAAGTTGCGTTATATTCCACTTATGATAAATTGTCAAATCAGCTGGAATCTATTTTACAAGCACGCGCATCTTTACAGCGTAACATGAATAGGACGTTATTGATGGAGCAGTTAATGCTAAATCTGCAGGAGGGATATACATTTGTATAATGTAGTAGGAGTCCGCTTTAAAAAGGCGGGTAAAATATATTATTTTGATCCGGCATCATTTCTACTAGAAGATAATCAATATGTTATTGTAGAGACAGCCCGCGGTGTAGAGTATGGAAAGGTAGTTGTCCCTCAAAAGGTAGTGGGTGATAATGATGTTGTATTACCACTAAAACAAGTACTTAGACCAGCAGATGATCGTGATCGTATACAAGTAGAGGAAAATGCAGCAGAATCAAAACGCGCATTTGAACTCGCTAGTACTAAAATTATAGAGCATAATTTAGAAATGAAACTTGTAGATGTTGAATATACATTTGATCGTAATAAAATTATTTTTTACTTTACAGCTGAAGGACGAGTTGATTTCAGGGATCTAGTAAAAGATTTAGCCTCTGTTTTTAGAACACGTATTGAACTTCGCCAAATCGGTGTGCGTGATGAAGCGAAGCTTTTAGGTGGTATCGGTCCATGTGGTAGAATGCTTTGTTGCTCCACATTTTTGGGTGATTTTGAGCCCGTTTCTATTAAAATGGCTAAAGATCAAAACTTATCATTAAATCCCTCAAAAATATCTGGCCTTTGTGGACGTTTAATGTGTTGCTTAAAGTATGAAAATGATGAATATGAAGAAGCAAAAGAGGGCATGCCAGATGTTGGTGAGATAACAATGACACCAGATGGCCGTGGGAAAGTAGTAGGGATAAATGTGCTGGAAAGACTTATTCAAGTATATTTACACGAGCAAGAACGCACAGTTGAGTATACACTAGAAGAACTGCTAGCATGCGAAAAAAATCTTATTTAAGATAGAGAATTTAACGAGGTGGCTTGGGTGAAGGACCGTAATTTCTTAGATACCGTTATGGAGTTCGAACAACAGCTCGAAGCAATGCAGGAGCAATTTGGTGCATTGAAACAATTTGTAGCGTTAATGATGGAAGAGCATAAGGCGCTTGAAACAGAAAATCATCATCTACGTACACGTCTAGAAGAACTACTTTCTAATACAAACTCCGTACAAGCTGCTGAAGTAAAGAAAGAAAGTCCGCTAGATATTGGTGAGGGATATGATAACTTAGCTCGCCTCTACCAAGAGGGCTTCCATGTTTGCCATGTTCATTTTGGAAGTTCACGTAAGGGTGAGGATTGTCTGTTTTGTCTATCATTTTTAAATAAACAGAATGTGTAATAAAAGGCTGATTCCCGCTACGGTGGTGTCAGTCTTTTGTTTTGTAGCGTAGGAGGAGTAAGCATGGAAAAATGGCTAAAAGGTGATGAGCGGTTAGATTATTTGTTGGCTGAGAATTTACGTATTATTCAAAGTCCCTCTGTCTTTTCGTTTTCATTAGATGCAGTGTTGCTTTCGAAGTTTGTCAGTATTCCTTATCATAAGGGAAAAATTGTTGATTTATGCTCAGGAAATGGTGTGATACCACTTTTTTTAAGTGCACGTACAAAGGGACAAATAACGGGAGTAGAAATTCAGCCACGTTTATTTGATATGGCAGAGAGAAGTATCCGTTATAATCAGCTAGAACAGCAAATACAAATGATTCTTGGAGATGTCAAAGAAATACCGAAACAACTAGGCATTGAAAAGTATGATGTGGTTACCTGTAATCCACCCTATTTTTTAGCACATGAAGCAAGTGATAAAAATCTTAGTGAGCATCATGCCATTGCACGACATGAATTGTATTTAACATTGGAAGAAGCGATTCAATCAGCAAGTAAATTATTAAAGCAAGGGGGCAAGGCCGCATTTGTCCACCGACCAGGGCGATTATTAGATATTGTGACAGCTATGCGAGCAAATCGCTTAGAGCCTAAACGGATGCAGCTCATTTATCCGAAAGAAGGGAAAGAGGCTAATACATTATTAATAGAAGGAATAAAAGATGGAAAGCCTGATTTGAAAATTATGCCGCCGTTGTATGTTTATGATGCCAATAATGAATACACGGCAGAAGTGAGAGAAATTCTTTATGGAAAAGAGTAATAATCACTATTTTTATGTGTTAGAGTGTGCTGATCAAACTCTTTATGCAGGGTATACAAATAATATAGAAAAACGTGTTGCTGTACATAACGCTGGTAAAGGAGCAAAATATACAAGAGCTAGAGGTCCAGTGAAATGTATTTATAAAGAGAAATTTGAGACAAAACAAGAAGCAATGCGTGCTGAATATGCCTTTAAGCAATTAACAAGAACACAGAAAATTAATTATATAAGGAGGGGTGAATCGTGAAATCACAAAAAAGTACAATACACGATCAGACAGGTTGTTTATATCTGGTAGGAACACCTATTGGTAATTTAGAGGATATGAGTGTGCGTGCACTTCGCATTTTAAAAGAAGCCGATATTATCGCTGCAGAAGATACTAGAAACACCAAAAAGCTGTGCAACTACTTTGAGATTGAAACACCACTGATAAGTTACCATGAACATAATTTAGCCGTGGGTGGAGAAAAATTATTAACATTACTACAAGAAGGAAAAACAATTGCATTAGTAAGTGATGCTGGTTTACCTTGTATTTCTGATCCAGGTGCAGATATAGTTGAAAAAGCAATTGCTCAAAACTTTTCTGTCGTACCCGTGCCAGGGCCTAATGCAGCAATTTCAGCGTTAATTGCATCTGGGTTGTCGCCACAACCATTTTTCTTTTATGGATTTTTGAATCGTGGGAAAAAAGAACGTCGTCAGCAATTAGAACAATTAAAAAAACGCCAAGAAACGATTTTACTATATGAGGCACCACATCGCTTAAAGGATACATTAAAAGATATGGAAGCTATACTCGGGGAACGTCGTGTCGTTTTAGCTCGAGAGCTGACAAAGAAGTTTGAAGAGTTTTTACGAGGTACATTGGCTGAAGCTGTAGAATGGTCACAAACAGAGGAAATACGGGGAGAGTTTTGTATTGTCCTGGAAGGTAATAGCTGTCTAGAAGAGGAAGATCACGAAGAAGCCTATTGGCAAAACATGTCCATTGTTGAACATGTTGATTTCATTATCAATCAATCGAATGTATCCTCAAAAGAAGCCATTAAAGAAGTAGCTAAGTTAAGACAAAAGGCAAAGCGAGATGTTTATAATGAATATCATAGTGAATAATAGTAAAGAGTTACCTTATTAGGGTAGCTCTTTATTTTTATTTTGTTACTGTCTCCGAAACTAAAAGTTGAAATGTAATAATTTTGAGACACAATTTTAAATTGATAATAATTGTAAATAATAGTACCCTTAAGTAGCAAGGTCTGACATGTACATTATAAGGGGTCAAGAATTTGGTTATATTAAAAACAGAAACACCTAAATCACTGTGTTGATTTAGGTGAGTAATTAATTATTTTTTTAAGTTAGATTGAATTTCTTTAACTAACATTTCAGCGCCTTCTGGACTTAAAATTAATTTGCCTCCAACTAGACGGAAGTTATCATCTGAAACTTCACCAGTAACAGCACATGTCATATTAGGCATATATTTTTTTAAGATGATTTTATCATCATCCACATAGATTTCTAAAGCGTCCTTTTCAGCAATACCTAGCGTACGGCGTAACTCGATAGGAATTACTACACGACCTAACTCATCGACTTTACGAACAATCCCTGTTGATTTCATAATAGATTTCCTCCTAATTTATAAAAGTTATATTGGTATTTCGTCAAATTTCGACATTATTTCTTTGTCTGATAGTTATCATACCAAGTAATGCCATAAACGTCAATTAATTAATGCACTAATATTATGGTTTTTGAAAAAAATTTTTGAGAAGAATGCAGGTATTTTAATTTTTTTAAAAGGTTTTTAATAAATATTTTTGCTAATAGTAAAAAAGGTTCTTATTTAAGTCATTTAATGGATTAAATATATTATTCGACAATTTTCGCGTTTAATAAACTTTCATTGAAACGAATTTCGTACTTCGTTAGAATAGAAAGTATATTGTAAAACAATGGAGGCAGTTCTTGTGAGTGAACAACAAAAAACATTCTATATAACAACACCCATCTACTATCCAAGTGGGAAATTTCATATTGGTACGGCATATACAACAGTAGCATCTGATACTATTGCACGCTATAAACGTTTAAAAGGTTATGATGTACGCTTTTTAACAGGAATGGACGAACATGGCCAAAAAATTCAAGAAAAAGCAGCTGAAGCGGGTAAACATCCTCAAGATTATGTAAATGAAATTGCAGATGCTGCGAAAAAACTTTGGGGTTTAATGGATATTTCTTATGATGACTTTATTCAAACAACGCAGGATCGACATACGAAAGCTGTCGAAAAGATTTTCCAAAAGTTTTTAGATAATGGTGATATTTATAAAGGTCAATATGAAGGCTGGTACTGTACACCGTGTGAATCATTCTTTACTGAGACTCAACTAGTTGACGGGAATTGTCCAGATTGTGGTCGTCCAGTGCACAAGGTTAAAGAAGAATCGTACTTCTTTAATATGAAGAAATATGCAGATCGTTTATTAGCTTATTATGAAGAGAACCTTGAATTCATTGAGCCAGAATCACGAAAAAATGAAATGATTAACAACTTCATTAAACCAGGGCTAGAGGATTTATCGGTATCAAGAACATCCTTCGATTGGGGAATTAAAGTACCAGGAGATCCAAAGCATGTCATTTATGTATGGGTTGATGCATTAACGAATTATATTACATCCTTAGGTTATCTATCAGAAGATGAATCACTATTCAATAAATATTGGCCAGCAGATGTACATGTAGTTGGGAAGGATATTGTTCGTTTCCACACGATTTATTGGCCAATCTTCTTAATGGCATTAGATTTGCCATTACCGAAAAAAGTATTTGCACATGGTTTTATTATGATGAAGGACGGAAAAATGTCTAAATCAAAAGGCAATGTGATTTATCCAGAAATGTTAATCGAGCGTTATGGACTAGATGCGACACGTTATTTCCTATTACGTGAATTACCATTTGGATCTGATGGGGTATTTTCACCAGAATCATTTATTGAACGTACAAACTTTGATCTGGCAAATGATTTAGGGAACTTATTAAATCGTACAATTTCAATGATTAATAAGTATTTTGATGGTATTATTCCGACAGAAAATCTTCAATCGACAGAATTTGATGCAGCTTTAAAAGAGCAAGCTGAGTCAGTACGTATTAAATATGAAGAAAGTATGGAAAAAATGCAATTTAGTGTCGTTCTTGCGGACTTATGGACGCTTGTTTCACGCACAAATAAGTATATAGATGAGACACAGCCTTGGGTGTTAGCAAAAGAGGAATCAGACAAGCCAAAATTAGGTGCTGTTATGCGAAATTTGGCAGAAAGCTTACACCAAATTGCTGTCATGTTGCAACCATTTATGACAACAACTCCGAAACGTATGATCGATCAGTTAGGATTAGATGACAAATTCTTAGCATGGGATACAATTGAAACATTCGGCAATACTATTCCAGCAAACATTAAAGTGGTAGAAAAAGGGATACCAATTTTCCCACGCTTAGAAAACGAGGTTGAGATTGCTTATATTCGTGAGGAAATGCGTGGTTCTGTGAAAACACCACAAGAGGAAGAAAGTAAAAAGGCTACAGCGACTGACGAAAATCCAGAAATTCCTGAAATTACTATTGATGATTTTATGAAAGTTGATTTGCGAGTAGCGACGGTGACTGCATGTGAAACTGTTCCAAAAGCAGATAAATTATTAAAGCTTCAAGTCGATCTAGGATATGAGCAACGCCAAGTAGTTTCAGGTATTGCAAAATTCTATACACCAGATGATTTAATAGGTCAAAAAGTGATTGTCGTAGCAAATTTAAAACCAGTAAAATTACGTGGTGAATTATCACAAGGAATGATTTTAGCTGGTGAGAAAGATGGAATTTTAAAATTAGCATCCGTTGATCCTGAACTCGAAAATGGTGCAAAAGTAAAGTAATGAACTTAAGGAGGCCTGCTGAATATGAATTATTCAGCAGGCTTTTCAAATCTGTAAGGAAAATTGAGATTAAATTATTTTGAAATAATTTAAGTTGCATAAAAAATGGGGTTTTGTGGGTTTAAAGTACTATTTCGAGCAATGTCGAATAAGTGGAATGACACAATACCAAATAGTTTGTAATGAAATTGTAATGCTTACGAAAAATATGAAATAATAAATTTTAATAAAATCAATGTTAGGAGAATGAAGATGTTTATAGATACACACGTACATTTAAACGCAGATCAGTATGAGGAAGACCTTCAAGAGGTGATTGATAGAGCCCTTGAAGCTAAAGTAGAAAGAATGGTTGTTATTGGTTTTGACCGTAAAACCATTGAGAGAACAATGCAACTAATAGAGCAATATGACTTTGTTTACGGTGTCATTGGTTGGCATCCAGTAGATGCGATTGATTGTACTCAACAAGATTTAGAGTGGATTGAGGAATTAGCATCACATCCAAAAATAGTTGGCATTGGTGAAACAGGATTGGATTACTATTGGGATAAGTCTCCAAAGGATGTTCAACAGGAACTTTTTCGCAAGCAAATTCAATTAGCTCAAAAGATCAATTTGCCAATCATTATTCATAATAGGGATGCAACGGGTGATGTTGTTCAAATTTTACGTGAAGAAAATGCTGCATCTGTAGGGGGGGTTATGCACTGCTTTAGTGGAAGTGTAGAAACAGCACGTGAATGTATAGGTATGAATTTTATGATTAGTCTTGGGGGACCAGTGACATTTAAAAATGCACGCCTACCAAAGGAAGTAGCTACAGAAATAGCTCTTGAGCACTTAATGATTGAAACAGACGCTCCTTATTTAGCTCCACATCCACATCGAGGTAAGCGCAATGAGCCCGCTTTCGTGCCTTTAGTTGCTGAGGAAATCGCACGTTTGAAAGGGTTGACAATTGAGGAAATTGCACAAGCAACAACAGCCAATGCGAAAAAATTTTTTGGGATTGACAATTAACTAGCTTAGATGCCTCCAATACTGGGTTTGTGGTTGGCAAAAAACAAGAAGTCAATTTTCAAAGAAATACTTTCGGGTTGACAGTGCCAAAACTAGTCCGTATAATCCAACCTTGTATTAAGGAGGCGTTTTTTCATGTCAAATAATTCCATGAAAAACTTGTTCTTAGGATCATTGAGGAGTAAGCAAACAGTGATAAGAATTATTTCACTTGTCCTGTTTGTGTCTGTAATCTCTTTCGTGCTTTATCAAGGTACGAAAAAGTCCGTTAAGCTTGAAGCGAATGGAGAAACAATCGAAGTATCAACACATGCCAAAACTGTAGAACAATTATTACAAAATCAAAATATAGATATAGCAGAGCATGACAAAATTTCACCCTCTCTGAACACCAAAATTGTTAATGGATTAGCAATTACATGGGAACAGGCAAAAGAAGTAACTATTTCAGTTGATGGAAATCAGTCAAAAGTTTGGACAACTGAAACACTTGTGAAGGACATTTTGAAGGAAGCAAATATTAAAGTATCTGAACATGACTCTTTAGCGCAAGGTCTAGATACTGAACTAGGAGCAGAAAACAAAATCGATATTCAAAAAGCGTTTCAAGTAACGCTTGTCGATGGCGTAAATAAAAGACAAGTATGGTCCACTTCGACTACGGTCGCTAACTTTTTAAAACAACAAGGAATTCAGCTAAATGAATTCGATCGTGTCGAAAATAACCTGGAGAACGTTATTACTCCGGAGAGTAAAATCACAGTAGTTCGCGTAGAAAAGGTTATCGATGTAGTGGAAGACTCTTTAGATTTCGCAGTTGAAAAGAAGCAGGATGCTTCATTGCAAAAGGGGAAACAAAAAGTAGTAGCAACAGGCGAGAAGGGCTCAATTACTCGTACGTATGAGGTTGTCAAAGAAAATGGTGAGGTTGTGGCAAAAAACCTGCAATCTGAAAAAATTTTAAAAGAGCCGAAGAAACAAGTGGTTGCAGTAGGCACAAAAACAATCGTTGCAAGCGCAGCAACTGTTTCACGTGGTTCTGCAGAGCCTGCTAACGGTAAAGAATTTTATGTAACGGCAACAGCTTATACACCATATTGCAACGGTTGTACAGGTACATCAGCAACTGGTATAAACCTACGTTCAAATTCTGGCTTGAAGGTGATAGCAGTTGACCCTTCTGTTATTAAGTTAGGCTCAAAGGTTTGGGTAGAAGGCTATGGTACCGCTATTGCTGGGGATACTGGTGGGTCAATTAAGGGTAATAAGATTGACATACTTGTACAAACAGATGCCCAAGCACGTAACTGGGGGCGTAAGAAAGTGCGTGTTAAAGTATTAAATTAGAAAAATTGTAAAATTAATCAAAATGTTTTTCACAAATGGAGCTTTCCTGTTTTGACTGGCGGGAAGGCTTCTTTATTATTTTTTAGCAAATAATATTTGTAAGGTATGTATAGCAGAAGTTGAATAAGATAAGTTCATCTGTACCTTGTATTCCTGTACAAATCGTATAGAGCAGTTGTAAAATGGTCAGAAGATAAGGTAGATAGAAAAGAGGAGCCTTTTTGCAAATTAAAGAAATTATTGTTGTTGAAGGAAAAGATGATACGACAGCTATTAAACGTGCTGTACAAGCAGATACTATAGAAACAAATGGATCTGCAATTTCTGAAGAAACATTAAAACGAATTCAGCACGCCCAAGAAAAACGTGGAGTTATTGTATTTACAGATCCCGACTATCCAGGACGTCGAATACGCGCCATTATAGAGGAGCGTGTACAAGGGGTGAAGCATGCCTTTTTACCAAAAGCCAAAACAATTGCTAAAAACGGTAAAGGGCTAGGTATTGAACATGCTGCTGACGATGATATACGTGAGGCACTTCAACATGTCTATACCCCTATTCATGGCGTGCTACACGAAGAGGTGATTACACTGGAAGATTTAATGACAGCTCGTTTAATTGGACATCCACAGTCAAAGCAGCGTCGTGATCGACTAGGGGAAATCTTAAATATAGGTGCTACAAATGGTAAACAACTTCATAAAAGAATGAAAATGTTTCAGATTACAGAGGAGCAATTTGGTGCGGCTATCGCACAGTTAGATCAGGAGGAAAATGATGCATAAGGATATTGCGACACCAATTCGAACACAAGAAATTTTAAAAAAGTATGGTTTTTCATTTAAAAAAAGCTTAGGTCAAAACTTCTTAATTGATCCTAACATTTTAAGAAATATAGTGAGTCACGCCCATTTAACTGAGAATAGTGGCGCAATTGAAGTTGGTCCTGGTATCGGTGCATTAACTGAACATTTGGCGAGAAGCGCTAAAAAGGTAGTTTCCTTTGAAATCGACCAACGTTTATTGCCCGTACTAGAAGACACACTTAGTCCATACAATAATGTGTCTATCATCCACTCTGACATACTTAAGGTAGATGTTGAGAAAGTAATTGCAGATGAGATGCCAGGTATTGATGATATTATGGTTGTGGCCAATTTACCGTATTATGTAACGACTCCAATTTTAATGAAATTACTCAATGACCGATTACCGATCCGTGGTTTTGTTGTGATGATGCAGAAAGAGGTAGCAGACCGTATAACGGCTAAGCCAGGGACGAAAGAATATGGTTCTTTATCAATTGCCATTCAATATTACGTGAAAGCAGATATTGCAATGACAGTGCCTAAAACAGTTTTCATGCCACAACCTAACGTCGACTCTGCTGTAATTCGTCTTATCAAGCATGAGGAACCACCAGTAAAAGTAATAGATGAGGATTTTTTATTTGTTGTAACACGGGCCTCATTCGTACAGCGAAGAAAAACGATCTATAATAACCTGCAATCTGGTTTACCAAATGGAAAGGTGAAAAAGGATCAAATTTTACAGGCATTAGAGCTAGCTAATATTGAGCCAACTCGCCGTGGAGAAACACTTTCTATTCAAGAGTTTGGGAAATTAGCTGATGCACTGCATCCTGTTTTTGCAAAGTAAAAATTTTTGTTAACATTTTTTCGGATATGTAAAAAAATAAATATTTTTTATAAAAAATAAGTTGACAAAATTTATAAGAGGCTGATAAAATATTATATTTTGTTGACATTTTTAGGCCATTAGCTTATACTTGTTATTAGTGAGGTGTAAGCGAAAATGCCAAAAACTTTAGCGGACATTAAAAAGTCGTTGGATTGTCATTTGGGTAAACGTTTGCAATTAAAAGCAAACGGTGGTCGCAAGAAAACGGTTGAGTGTGCAGGGATACTACGTGAGACATATCGCGCCATCTTTGTAGTCGAACTCGATCAAGAAGACAATACGTGCAAGCGCGTATCGTATAGCTACACAGATATTTTAACTGAAGCAGTAGAGATTACATTTTTAGACGAAGCAAAGGCTGCTGTCGCAAAATAGTTTCTAGTACTTATTTCTATATTTTAGAAACACTCATGTATGTTAAAAATACATGAGTGTTTTGCGTTTTCATGGGCATACTAAATTCGTCAGTTGTTAAAGGAGGAGTTTATATGCCTAGAAAAGGTATCATGTCACCTCGATTAAAAGAAGAGATCGCAAAAGAGCTTGGATTTTATGATGTTGTGCAAAAGGAAGGCTGGGGCGGCATAAAAGCTCGTGATGCCGGTAATATGGTCAAACGTGCCATAGAAATGGCTGAACGGGCAAGTAGTGAGCAAGAGCGTAAGTAGGCTGTTTTTGTTAAAATAGTCATCTTATCAAGTTTCATTCAGCAGGGATGAAAATCCTTACTAACACAACAAATACAACTGACGAGAGAGAGCCGTTACTCCGAATAGGGTAAACGGTTCTTTTTTTCCATTTTCGTATTCTCAATATGGTAAAATAAAATGAATAATCTTGCGCGAAAAAAAGAACTGTTTATACGTGTAGCTATAAGGGAGGAAGAAAGATGCTTTATGTAAAGGCGCCTGCAAAAATCAATTTAACATTAGATGTACTTTATAAAAGACCAGATAATTTTCACGAAGTGGAGATGGTTATGACAACAGTCGATTTAGCTGATCGTATCAGTCTTGAATCTCGAGAAGATGGTGTTATTCAAATAATTTCAACAGATAACTTTGTACCAAATGACCATCGTAATTTTGCTTATCAGGCAGCGCGTCTCATTAAAGATACATACGGCATTAGACAAGGTGTATCCATTACAATTGAAAAAGAAATACCCATAGCAGCAGGTCTCGCAGGAGGCAGTAGTGATGCAGCTGCAACATTAAAAGGGCTAAATGAACTGTGGAATTTAGGTTTATCAATAGATGAATTAGCGGAGCTTGGTGCTAAAATTGGCTCGGATGTTTCGTTTTGTGTTTACGGAGGCACGGCACTCGCTACAGGACGAGGCGAAAAAATAAAAGAATTACCAGCTCCACCTAACTGTTGGGTTGTACTAGCTAAACCTAAAATTGGTGTATCGACAGCAGAAGTATATGGGGGTCTTAAGGTTGAAGGACTGGAACACCCAAATACAAAGCAGATGATACAAGCTATAGAGACAAAAGATTATGAGCTATTATGTTCTTCATTAGGAAATGTTTTGGAAACTGTAACATTTAAGCTCCACCCAGAAGTTGTGATGTTAAAGGAACAAATGAAGCGTTTTGGGGCAGATGCCACGTTAATGAGTGGAAGCGGTCCAACTGTATTTGGGCTTGTGGATAGTGAAGCTCGTGTAAGTCGCATTTATAATGGTTTACGTGGTTTTTGTGAGGAAGTTTATGCAGTACGAATTTTAGGTGAGCGAAATACGCTTGCTTAGAAACGCAAATTTGTGTTAATTTTACCTATAAATATTCGTGTTTAGGAGAGGGTCGCATGAAATGGAAGCGTAGTGAACGACTTGTTGATATGACGTACTACTTACTAGAACATCCACATCAGCTGATCCCGCTAACTTATTTTTCAGAACTATATCAATCTGCAAAGTCATCCATTAGTGAGGATTTAACGATTGTAAAAGAAACTTTCGAAGAAAAAGGAATCGGGTTATTGATGACAGTGCCGGGTGCTGCAGGAGGAGTAAAGTATATTCCGAAAATGTCCGAGGCAGAAGTACGTTTAGTGATTGAAGATTTAAAAGCAGAGCTAGAACATTCAGATCGATTGTTACCAGGCGGTTACTTATTTATGACAGATTTGCTTGGAAACCCAGATTTAATAAATCGAGTAGGAAAGGTCTTTGCCTCTGCCTTTGCAGATCAACAAATCGATGTCATAATGACAGTAGCAACTAAAGGGATATCTATTGCCCATGCCATTGCAAGACATTTAAATGTACCAGTGGTTGTTGTGAGAAGAGATAGTAAAGTAACAGAAGGTTCTACAGTTAGCATTAACTATGTATCTGGTTCTTCCAGAAGAATTCAGACAATGGTATTATCAAAAAGAAGCATGAAGAGTGGACAACGTGTATTAATTACGGACGACTTTATGAAGGTCGGCGGTACTATGAATGGCATGAAAAATCTCTTAGAGGAGTTTGACTGTCAGCTAGCAGGCATTGCCGTGCTTGTGGAGGCTGAGCATGCGGACGAAACATTAGTAGATGATTATTATTCACTTGTAAAGCTTCATGAAGTTAATGAAAAAGATCGAACAATTGCATTAAGTGAAGGTAACTATTTTTCTAAAAGGGGACATGACAAATGAAAGTAGTAGCAACAACAAATGCACCAGCAGCAATCGGACCATATTCACAAGGTATTATTGTTAACGGAATGTTTTATAGCTCTGGTCAAATTCCATTAACAGCTACAGGGGATTTAGTGGAAGGCGATATAACTGTACAAACAAATCAAGTATTTGCTAATTTAAAAGCAGTTTTAGCGGAAGCTGGAACTTCTTTAGATAATGTTGTGAAAACAACAGTATTTATGAAGGACATGAATGACTTTGTAGCGATGAATGAAGTTTATGCAAATCATTTTGGTGATCATAAACCAGCGCGTTCAGCGGTAGAGGTAGCCCGTCTTCCGAAGGATGTAAAAGTAGAAATCGAAGTAATCGCGATCGTAAAATAAATTAAGCTTGTAAAGCTCACTAAAGAGAATCTTTATTCTTTTTAGTGAGTTTTTTTACGCTGACAAACAATTGTCAAAAATTCCGTATATAAGAAAAAATATTATTCTAATAAGTATTCAAATTTTTTAGAAAATTTGATAGACTATGAAAAGGAAAATATTCGGTAATTGAGAATATGATATTTTCATTTAGGCATCCAAGAAGAGAGGTGGTGAGAAAATGGAAGTTACTGATGTAAGGTTACGTCGGGTACAGACGGATGGTCGCATGCGTGCGATTGCTTCCATTACACTTGATAATGAGTTTGTTGTTCACGATATTCGTGTAATTGATGGAAATACTGGTTTATTTGTAGCTATGCCTAGTAAACGAACACCAGATGGGGAATTTAGAGATATTGCTCATCCAATTAATTCTGATACTCGAAATAAAATTCAGGAGATCATTTTAAACGAGTATCATAACTCTAGTGAAGTAGAGGAAGCTGGTAAAGAGGAAGAATTAGAGGGAATCGGTGTGTAATGGATAGGTAATAACTTACTTTTTAAGGATATGTTACAAACTGAGGGTAAAAAAGATATCAAGAACTCTTCTAGATGGAAGGGTTCTTTTTATTTTGATAAAAAGATAATATGAGCAATTTTAGGATATACTTCATGACATTCGAGCATAAGGTGCATTGGATTTAGGAATTCATGTTTTTGTCAACTCTACATGCCTTGAAAATAGATGAATTTTGCTATATAGTCATAAGAGAAAATGAGCGTATTGGAGGACTTACAGATGAGCAATGTTTTTGCTGTCATTTTGGCTGCAGGTCAAGGTACACGTATGAAGTCCAAATTATATAAAGTGCTCCATCCAGTATGTGGGAAACCTATGGTACAACATGTGGTGGATCATATTCAAACGTTAGATGTGAAGCGCATTGTAACGGTAGTCGGACATGGTGCTGAAAAAGTGCAACAACAGCTTGGAGATAAAAGTGAGTATGTACTGCAGGCTGAACAATTAGGTACAGCGCACGCTGTGCAACAAGCAGAGGCTATTTTAGGTAATGAAGAAGGTACAACATTAGTTGTATGTGGAGATACACCACTAATTCGTCCTGAAACGATGCAAGCTCTATTCGAACATCATCAAGCAAAGAATGCTAAAGCAACTATTTTAACAGCAATTGCTGAAAATCCAACTGGCTATGGCCGTATTCTACGTGGCAATAACGGACAGGTGGAGCAAATTGTTGAACAAAAAGATGCTTCAGCAGAGCAGCAATTAGTAAAAGAAATAAACACAGGCACATATTGCTTTGATAACAAATTATTATTTGAAACATTGAAGCTTGTGAAAAATGATAATGCTCAAGGTGAATATTATTTACCAGATGTCATTGAAATTTTACAAAAGCAAGGTGATATTGTTGAAGCATATGTCACTGATGATTTTGAAGAGACGCTAGGTGTTAATGATCGAGTGGCTTTGTCGCAAGCTGAGACATTCATGCGTACAAGAATTAACGAGAAGCATATGCGTAATGGTGTCACAATTATCCATCCTGAAACAACGCATATTAGTGCAGATGCAGTTATTGGGCGTGATACGGTGATTCAACCAGGCTCAATGATTGAAGGTGCCACTATGATTGGTGAAGATTGCATTATCGGGCCAAATACTCAAATCATAGATAGCCGCGTTGGTGATCGCACAACTATACATTCTTCAGTTGTCCGTGAAAGCGCTATTGCAGAGGATACTGCTATTGGGCCATTTGCTCATATTCGACCACTTTCAGACATCGGTAGTCATGTGAAAATTGGTAACTTTGTAGAAGTGAAGAAAAGCAAGCTAGATAACGAAACAAAAGTTTCACATTTAAGTTATATTGGCGATGCCGAGATCGGTAGTAACGTCAATATTGGTTGTGGTTCCATTACAGTAAACTATGATGGAAAAAACAAATTCAAAACGATTATTGAAGATGATGTATTTGTAGGATGTAATACTAACTTAGTAGCGCCAGTGAAAGTTGGAAAAGGTTCATTTATTGCAGCAGGTTCTACAATTACAAAAGAAGTTCCTGAAGATGCACTTGCCATAGCTCGTGCAAGACAAGAAAACAAACCGAATTATGTAAGCAAATTAAATTCAAAATAATTATCAACTAAACAGGAGGCCATCATGCCGTATCATTATGCAAACTCACAATTAAAAATATTTTCACTTAATTCTAATAATCCATTAGCTCAAGAAATTGCGCAGGAAATGGGCGTAGAATTAGGTAAATCTTCTGTTAAGCACTTCAGTGATGGAGAGATTCAAATTAGCATTGAAGAAAGTATTCGAGGTTGTGATGTGTTTATCGTGCAGTCTACTTCTGCACCTGTAAACGAACATTTAATGGAGCTTTTAATTATGGTAGATGCAGTTAAACGTGCATCTGCTCGTACAGTAAACGTTGTAATGCCTTATTATGGCTATGCACGCCAAGACCGTAAAGCAAAAGCGCGTGAGCCAATTACAGCTAAATTAGTGGCAAACCTACTTGAAACTGCTGGTGCAACACGTGTTATCGTATTAGATTTACACGCACCTCAAATTCAAGGTTTCTTCGATATCCTAATCGACCACTTAATGGCAGTACCATTACTATCAGATTACTTTAAATCTAAAGGTATTCCAGGAGATGAAATCGTTATTGTTTCACCAGATCATGGTGGGGTAACACGTGCTCGTAAAATGGCTGAACGATTAAAAGCACCGATTGCAATTATTGACAAACGTCGTCCGAAACCGAACGTTGCGGAAGTGATGAACATTGTTGGTAATGTTGATGGTAAAGTGGCAATCTTGATTGATGATATTATTGATACTGCAGGTACAATTACAATTGGAGCAGATGCGTTACGTGCAGCTGGAGCAAAAGAAGTTTACGCTTGCTGTTCACACCCTGTATTATCTGGTCCAGCAATTGAACGTATTGAAAACTCTGCTATTAAAGAATTAGTGGTGACAAATACAATTCAGCTTTCAGACGAGAAAAAATCTCCAAAAATTACAGAGCTTTCTGTAGCTAAATTAATGGCGGATGCTATCTCTCGCGTTTATGAAAATAAATCTGTAAGTACTCTATTTGATTAATAAATATTGTAAGTATGAGACCAATCTATTCTTTGAGTAGATTGGTCTTTTCTATATAAATTAGACACTATTTCGTCAAGGCGAAGAAATAGGTGAGTGTTTTATGTGTGAGCCTTCTCACAAAGGGGTATAATGATAATGTGACTTAATAATATTTACTCTACCTTAAAAAAATAGAGCTAAATATTATCATAGCCTACAACGAATTATTGTTGAGGCGTAAATAATTTTCTTGGAAGGGGAATAAAGAAGTATGAGTACAGTATTAAGTGTTACAAAGCGCGAAACTGGGCATCGTTCAACATTAACCCAACTTAGAAAAGGGGGAGCCATTCCTGCAGTTATTTACGGCTACAAAGTAGATTCAACCCCAATTTCTATTGCTGCAAAGGATTTTAAAAAGTCTATTCAAAAAAATGGGCAAAATAGTGTGTTTTCGCTAGAGTTAGAGGGGAAAAAAGTGAATGCTGTTGTGTCAGAGATTCAGCAATGTTCATTGAAAGATGAAGTAAACCATATTGATTTTTTAGCCATTAATATGGCCGAAGAGCTAGAAGCTGATGTCCCGATTAAATTACTTGGACAGTCAGTTGGTGTGAGTGAGGGCGGTATTTTAATGCAGCCTAACTTAGAATTGAAAGTAAAAGTAAAGCCAGCAGAATTACCTGAATCAATTGATGTGGACATTTCATCGTTGAAAATTGGGGAATCCCTAACGGTAGCAGATATTCGAGATACTACATCTGTTGAAATCATTAGTGAAGATGATTATATGTTAGTAACAATTGTGGCGCCTGTTTCTGTAGAGGAAGAGACTACAGATAGTGAAGAAGAGCAAGAGCCAGTATAAAAGTAAATGACTGTTAAGGCTAATAAGAAGGCTATAGCTTTCTTATTAGCCTTATTTTTATGCCTTTATGAATTATACAAAATGCTTTCTAGGTATGCTATATGGTAAAATAATGACTATTAGATTTGAAAGAAGAGAGGTACTTATGAAAATTATCGTTGGTTTAGGGAACCCAGGTAAACCTTATGAGCATACAAGACATAATATTGGCTTTGATGTCATTGATGCGTTAGCAGAAAAATGGGGAACACCTTTAACAAATTCAAAATTTAACGGGATGTACACTACTGTACATCGACCAGAAGGAAAGGTTCTACTTGTTAAACCATTAACATATATGAATTTATCAGGGGAATGTGTTGGTCCCCTAATGGACTATTTTGACATAGAGGTAGAAGATTTAATTGTCATTTATGATGACTTGGATTTAGAGACAGGTAAATTACGTTTGCGACAAAAAGGGAGTGCAGGTGGTCATAACGGCATTAAATCGTTAATTCAACATTTAGGCACTCAGGAATTTAACCGTATTCGAGTGGGCATTAATCGTCCACCAGCGGGCATGAAGGTAGCAGACTATGTCTTAGCTAAATTTTCGAAGGAAGACCAAGTTCTTATGCAAGACGCCATTGTAAATTCTGTAAACGCTGTTGAAGCATCTCTTTCAAAGCCGTTTCTTGATGTGATGAATCACTTTAACGCAAGCAAATAGATGGAAGGAATAAAATTTCTGTTAAAGTTTTTGGATATTGGCATAGTGTAAGGTGAGTAATCAACTGCCTTACACTATAATTACAGCTAATGCTTGTAGTGAATAGTCTTAGCTACAAGTAAAAATTAATTCTCTAATTTTCAAGTAATTGCAATGATGATGACAGTGAAAAGTGCATAATCCTTTTTATAAATGTCTATACTTTAAGTAGAAAGTTGCTTAAAGGAGGATGATTTGGAGATGTCAGTTCGCTATCGATGTCGGCATTGTGAAGTAGAAATAGGGACACTACCATTTGATGCAGATGATACAATTCGAAAGTTGCATATTTTTGAATTGGGAGAAGCGGATGATTATGTTGAGAAAGATCAGCATGGCCAAACGACTGTGCACTGCATTTGTGAGCAATGTGAGGATTCGCTGAGACAATATCCAGATTATCACGCACTCAATAAATGGATTCAATAATTGGAAGGATGCTTTGACACACTTATGTGTGTTCAAGGCTTTTTCCATTTCATAAAACAGCCATTAATAGAGATATGTAAAATAACACTAGAATAATAGAAATAAAAATAATATAGGATTTTACGCTGAAAGGAGCTTTTGACTGTGGAGGTTTTACGACAGCTTGTGTCGCAAGATAAACATATTACATCATTTTTAAAGGAAATTCAGAGCGGTCAAACTGCATCACAGCTTATTACAGGTTTAACAGGAAGCGCACGCCCCGTAATGGTCGATGTGTTATTTGAATATGTAAAGAAGCCAATCTACATTATCTCTCCTAATCTATTGCAGGCACAAAAAATGGTTGATGAGCTTGCTGGATTGTTAGGTGAGGAACATGTTCATTATTACCCAGCAGATGAATTTATTGCAGCCGATCTTTCTGTAGCTTCACCAGAACTTCGTGCGGAGCGGATTGCGACGCTTGATTGCTTAGCTAGAGGTGAGAAAGCCGTATATGTAATACCTGTGGCTGGTTTACGTAAAATAATGCAGCCTAAGGAGCACTGGCTACACTATTTTTTACAAACAGCAGTAGGCGAAGATATTGAAATTGAGATGTGGTTACAAACATTAGTTGAGATGGGCTATGTACGGAATTCAATGGTGACATCACCTGGAGAGTTCGCGTTGCGTGGGGGGATTTTAGATATTTATCCACCTTATTTAGAATCACCTATTCGTATTGAATTATTTGACACAGAGGTTGATTCCATACGAACATTTTCAGCAGATGACCAACGTTCTATTGATAAATTACAAAAAATTCGTATTCTTCCTGCTTCAGAGGTCATTCTTACTAAATCAGAAAGACAGGCATTAGCAGGCCGTTTAGAAGTGGCATTAGCAGCCAGTCTAAAGAAGGTAAAAAAGCAGGAGACAAAGGAACTTCTGTATCAGCATATTCAATATGATATTGAATTGCTACAGCAAGGGAATTTACCTGATTATGTAAACAAATATGGCTCATTATTATACGATAAAACTGCCTTTTTGGGAGATTACTTTGAACATGATGGTATTGTACTTTTTGACGAGCTTGGACGTATTCAAGAGGTAATGGATGCATGGGAACGTGAAGAAGATGAATGGTTTTTATCTTTAATCGAAGAGGGAAAAATGGTTCATGATGTCAAACCTGCCTTCTCATTAAAAGAAATACTGGCGATGTTGTCACAACAAAAGCTTTCATTTTCATTATTTTCGCGAACATTTGCAGGGATTACGTTTAATAAAACAACTAACTTTTCTTGCAAGCCAATGCAGCAGTTTCATGGACAAATGTCCTTGCTTCAAAGTGAGGTTGAACGCTGGTTACTTGGCAAATTTACAGTTCTAATCGTAGCAAGGGATAAAGAACGAGTAAAAAGGGTTCAGCAAATGCTTGAAGAATACGATATTCATACGGCAATAGGTGAGCCGACAGAACCTGGTATTTATATTGTAGATGGGGGCTTGTCGAGTGGCTTTGAATTGCCTCTACAGCGTTTAGCAATTGTAACAGAAGACGAGCTTTTTAAACAGCAGGCAAAGAAAAAAGCACGTACACAAAAAATGACTAATGCTGAACGTATTAAAAGTTATACGGAAATTAAGCCAGGTGATTATGTTGTACATGTTCATCATGGGATTGGTAAATACATCGGTGTAGAGACATTAGAGGTTAATGGTACACATAAGGATTACTTGCACATACGATATCGTGCAGACGATAAATTATATGTCCCTGTAGAGCAAATAGACTTAATCCAAAAATATGTGGCGTCAGAGGATCGTGAACCAAAGCTACATAAATTAGGGGGAGCAGAGTGGAAAAAGGCGAAAGCGAAGGTATCCTCTGCTGTACAGGATATTGCAGATGATTTAATAAAGCTGTATGCAAAGCGTGAAGCAGAGAAAGGGCATGCTTTTACACCTGATAACGACGACCAACGTAATTTTGAAGCGATGTTCCCTTATGAGGAAACAGAGGATCAGCTACGTTCAATTGTTGAAGTGAAAAGAGATATGGAACGTGAACGTCCTATGGATCGTTTAGTCTGTGGCGATGTAGGCTATGGTAAGACAGAGGTAGCCATTCGTGCCGCATTTAAGGCTATTCAAGATGGAAAGCAAGTGGCATTCCTTGTCCCTACTACTATCTTGGCCCAGCAACATTATGAGACAATTCGTGAGCGCTTTCAGGATTTCGCCATTAATGTTGGATTGTTATCTCGTTTCCGTTCGAAAAAAGAGCAAACAGCCACATTAAAAGGCTTAAAAGAAGGCCGAGTCGATATAGTTATTGGAACACACCGCATTTTATCTAAAGATTTAATTTTCCAAGACCTTGGTCTGTTAATTGTGGATGAAGAGCAACGTTTTGGTGTGACACATAAGGAAAAAATTAAACAGTTAAAGACAAATGTCGATGTCTTAACTTTAACGGCTACACCAATCCCAAGGACACTTCATATGTCCATGGTAGGAGTCCGAGATTTATCTGTTATTGAAACGCCTCCTGCTAATCGCTTCCCAGTTCAAACATATGTGATGGAGCACAGTGGTGCATTAGTACGAGAAGCTATTGAGAGGGAAATGGCACGTGGCGGACAAGTATTTTATTTATATAATCGGGTTGAGGATATGGCTCGAAGGGTTGAGGAGATTCAAGTGCTTGTCCCTGAAGCAAGAATAGGCTTTGCTCATGGGAAAATGACTGAGTCAGAGCTAGAATCCGTAATTTTAGCCTTTTTAGAGGGTGACTATGATGTGCTTGTCACGACAACAATTATTGAGACAGGTGTCGATATACCGAATGTAAATACGTTAATTGTCCATGATGCTGATCGTATGGGCTTAGCCCAGCTCTACCAATTACGCGGTCGCGTTGGGCGTTCTAACAGAGTAGCCTATGCGTATTTTATGTACCAACGCGACAAAGTTCTAACAGATGTAGCAGAGCAACGTTTACAAGCAATTAAAGAATTTACAGAGCTTGGCTCAGGCTTTAAAATTGCGATGCGAGATTTATCTATTCGAGGTGCAGGAAACTTACTTGGAGCGCAGCAACATGGCTTTATTGATTCAGTCGGCTTTGATTTGTATTCACAAATGCTTCAGGATGCCATCGCGGAACGTCAAACAGGCGTGAAGAAAGAAGAAAAGCCAGATATTGAAATTTTGTTAAGTATTGATGCCTATATTCCTGACGCTTATATTCCAGATGGTTATCAAAAGATCCAAATGTATAAACGAATTAAGGCCATGGATCAGGTGGAGGAGTATGACGAAATCATGGAGGAATTAGAGGATCGATTTGGCGATCTTCCAATTGAAACAGAGCGTTTACTTCGAATTGCACGAATGAAAGTTTGGGGATTAGGTGCGGGAGTAGTATCTGTAAAGGAGAAGCAGAAGCTTATTACAATACTATTGTCGGAACAAGGGACAACAAATGTCGATGGCAGTAAGATTATTGAAGAGTCAATGAAGTTTGAGCGTGCTGTTGGTTTTGGTATGGATGGCATGCAGTTAAAATTAACAATAGATGAACGCAAGTGTGGCAAACATCAACCATTTGATATTTTGGAAGAATTAATGCAAATTATTGATAAAGCAAAAAAGCAGCAATAGTTAGAAGGTCATCTTATCTTTTACATGAAAAGATAAGATGGCCTTTTTTATGTTGATTCAGTAATCAAACATATTTGCTCAAGGAATAGTTGATTTTTCTAATACATTTCTTATGAATTAATTATAGAAACTTATTCCTTGGGTAATCTAATAAGGAGTTGATTGATGTAATACCGTTTTTTGAAAAAAATTGATGGTTGTGAAATCCTTTTTCTTCAGTTTTTGCATAGATTGCTTAAATAAAAACCATACTATCATTGAATAAAAATTTCATTGTAGCGAAAGCGAGGCATTAGAATGAAGGCAACAGGAATTGTTCGTCGTATTGATGATTTAGGGCGTGTAGTTATTCCAAAAGAAATTCGTAGGACGCTACGTATTCGTGAAGGCGACCCGCTTGAAATTTATACGGACCGTGAAGGCGAAGTCATTTTAAAAAAATATTCTCCCATCAATGATTTGGGGGAATTTGCAAGAGAATATGTTGAAACACTTTATGAAACAATGGGCACACCGGCATTTGTCACTGACCGTGATGAAGTAATCGCTGTTGCAGGGATTGGGAAAAAGGAGTATATCAATCGTCGCATTACGTCCTTTGCGGAAAGCTTTATGGACGAGCGCTCAACAAAAATTGAAAAAATGGAGACAACGATTGAAATTGTCCCTGGACAATATGAGCAAGTAAAATCTTATTGTGCGACACCTATTATGGTAAATGGTGACCCAATAGGCTGTATTATCGTCTTGTCTAAAGTACACTTTGTTGGTGAGGTAGAAGTCAAAGTAGTGGAAACAGCTGCAAACTTCTTAGCAAAACAAATGAATAGTTAATGCATGGAAAAGTTATTGCGATGACCTTTAAGGCTGAACAATAACTTTTTTGCGTACATAAAGATGAATCATTATAGGAACAGTAGTGCCACCTTGCACGTCAAACTTTTGAGATATGCTATACTATTGGCATTGTTAAGAAGGAAAGAGGGCAATTTATGTCGCAACGTTTTGGTATGAAAAGCTACATGAAGGGTGCCGCCTTATTGACGATAGCAGCCCTTATTGTAAAAGTTCTTAGTGCCATTTACCGTGTGCCTTTTCAAAATCTAGTAGGTGATGAAGGCTTTTATATCTACCAACAGGTATATCCAGTTATTTCTATCTTCGTTGTTTGGACATCTAGTGGCTTTGCTATAGCCATTTCTAAAATGCTTGCAGACAATGATTGCATTGTTGATACAATAGAACGTGATGAAAGACGTCGAACTATAACACAGGTAGTTTTCAGGTATTTAACGGTATTATCACTACTGTTTTTCGCCATTTTATTTGGAGGTGCTGAAAAGATTGCCCATTTGATGGGAGATATTCAATTAGCACCACTTATTCGTACAGGCTCCCTAGTAGTATTGGTTATGCCGGCGCTGGCTATTTTAAAAGGTAGCTTTCAATCTAGAGCAATTATGGAGCCCATTGCTTATGCCCAAGTACTTGAACAAGCAGTGAGGGTAACTGTCATATTAGTAGGTACCTTTCTTATTATGACAACGACGAAATCACTTTATGGTGCAGGAAGAATAGCTGTTATCGGTACAGTAATTGGAGAAATTACAGCCTTGTTATTACTTGCTTATATCTCGTATAAACGATTTGGTCTACTGCAAGTTAAACAGCAACTACAGCGTAATTCAAGTTTACCTATCATTAAAGAGGTCACATGGCTGAGTTTGAGCGTCAGTATGAGTGGTCTACTGCTACTTGGCTATCAATTGGTCGATTCATTTACAATCTATTCTTCATTAATTGATAATGGCCTAACGCATACAATAGCAAAGGAAACGAAGGGTATTTATGATCGAGGACAGCCGTTAGTTCAACTGGGTGTTGTCATTGCATCTTCATTGTCGCTGGCCATTGTGCCACTTGTCGCCCATTTGTCGAAAAAGCAAGAGGGGCGAAGTGCCGTGCCATTCATACAATTAACATACAAAGCATCTGTCCTGTTTGGCTGGTCTGCTGCACTAGGCTTAATGCTAGTTATGCCTTATTTAAATGAAATGCTTTTTAAAACCAATTCCTTATCTGAGGTATTGATTGTCTATGTATTTCAAATTGTCCCGTTGTCGATTATTCTTACATTTACGGCGATCTTACAAGGCTATGGAAAATTAAAAAAACCAGCTTTATTTCTTATGTTTGGTTTTCTATTAAAAGTGATATTGAATGTACGATTAATCGGTTGGTTGGGAGTATTAGGAGCTGCCATCGCTAATGATATAGGATTATTATTAACAGCAATCTTGCTCATTATTTATTTAAAAACATTGACTGGCATTCAATTAGCTTCAGGTGCCTTTTATAAAAAAGTAGGAATAGCATCTTTTAGTATGACAATCGTCGTGATTGTATGGTTACAGCTAGTATCGTCCTTGTTAAACCATCTGATGTCTTCACGTATGATAGCCATGGTGGCAGGTTTGACAGCAGTATCTATTGGGGCATTTGTTATGCTAACAATTATTGCAAAGAAACGAGTATTAGTAGAAAAAGAATGGTATTTACTTCCGTTTGGACGTAGAATGGCCGTTTATCAACTTTGGCTAAATTCAAAGAAGTAGGTGTAAATATTGAATACATTAACAATTATTGGTTTAGGTGCAGGTGACTTTAATCAGCTGCAAATGGGTGTTTATAAAAAGTTAAAGGCTGCAAAAAAATTATATGTACGGACAGTGGATCATCCGGTTTTAGAGGAATTAGCAGCAGAGGGCGTGGCATTCGAAAGTTTTGACAATGTGTATGAAAAACACGATACATTTCAACCTGTTTATGCAGAAATAGCTGATTCTCTGATGAAAGCTATAGCTGTTGAGGATGTTATGTATGCTGTGCCAGGGCATCCATTAGTTGCAGAGCAAACAGTGCAATTACTTATTGCCGCAGCAAATGAAGGGAAAATTGAGCTAGTCATTGAGGGTGGTCAGAGTTTCTTAGATCCCATTTTTGGTGCCTTAAAAATAGATCCAATTGAAGGCTTTCAATTACTTGATGGTACGAGCTTTTCAATGCATGACATTAACATGCGTCAGCACATCTTGATTGCTCAAGTATACGATACATTCAGTGCATCAGAAGTGAAGCTGACGTTGATGGAGAAGTATGATGATGAGTATCCTGTGACGGTTGTGACAGCTGCAGGATCCTCAC
The DNA here is from genome assembly GCF_036698265.2 of Lysinibacillus sp. IITD104. Classification (NCBI taxonomy): domain Bacteria; kingdom Bacillati; phylum Bacillota; class Bacilli; order Caryophanales; family Bacillaceae; genus Lysinibacillus; species Lysinibacillus sp. IITD104. The sequence continues at coordinate 4,439,746 of NZ_JBAHYH020000001.1, read as the reverse complement.
AAGAACAGATTGTCACAGTGCCGCTCTATGAACTCGATCAAAGTGTAGAAGTAAATAATTTAACAACAGTCTATGTACCACCTGTAAAATCACAGGAGGAGTCATTAAGAGATTGGACAACATTCCGCCAAATCATTGCAAAGCTGAGAGGCCCAAATGGCTGTCCTTGGGATCAAAAGCAAACACATGAGTCGTTGAAGAAATACTTACTTGAAGAAGCACATGAATACTTGGCAGCGGTTGATGCTGAAGATGATTTTGCCATGATTGAGGAACTTGGTGATGTGTTGTTACAAGTATTTTTACATGCACAAATAGGAGAAGATCAAGGCTACTTTACACTTGAAGATGTGTTAGCTTCAATTAGTGAAAAAATGATTCGTCGCCATCCACACGTTTTTGGGGATGTAGCAGTAGAAGATGCAGATGGTGTTGTGGCTAATTGGGAGGCCATCAAGGCCGAAGAAAAGGGAACTAGCGATAAACCGTTATTAGACGAAGAGTATAGAGCCTCTTCTGCGTTACAAACAGCCTACAATTATCAAAAAAGAGCAGCACAAGTGGGCTTTGACTGGCCAGATGTGGAGGGAGCATGGGATAAATTTACCGAGGAGTGGGAGGAATTTCGCCATGAGGTGACGAAAGGCTCTAATGCATCCCGTCTTGATGAATTTGGCGATGTATTGTTCACACTAGTAAACTTAGCACGTTTCTATAAATTATCACCAGAAGAAGCAATGCTACATGCAAATGAGAAATTTGCAAGACGTTTCGGCTATGTTGAGCAACAGGTAAAGGCAAGTGGAAAACCATTTTCCGATTTTACATTAGAACAATTAGATGCATTTTGGAATGAAGCAAAGCAACTAGAAAAGGAGTAAGAGTATGAGATTAGATAAGTTTTTAAAAGTATCCCGTTTAATAAAACGCCGTACTTTAGCCAAAGAAGTGGCAGATCAAGGACGAATCACCATCAACGAAAAGATTGCAAAAGCAAGTAGTACAGTGAAAGCTGGTGATGAGCTTGCTATCCGTTTTGGTCAAAAAATAGTAACGGCCCGTGTAGAAGAAATACGTGATACGGTAAAAAAAGAAGATGCAGCAAAAATGTTTACCATTTTGAAAGAAGAACGACTTGAAAAAATTGAACCTGAATTTATTGATGATGAGGAATAAAGCTAAATTTAATTTCTAGCCCTCCTAATGTTGTCCCGCCTTTCTTTCTGTGGGTGAAAGTATTACACAACTTAAATAAAGTTGTCATGCTTTGAAGGTTGTCCGCATAAAGTGAACAGAAGCTAGGACGACTAAAGGAGGAAAAAAATGACGCTACATCAAGAAAGTAATCGTTACACAATTCCATCTGGAGAGCATATTTTAACGATTCGTAATCGTAAAAGAATGGACATGACTTCTGTAAAATCAATTGAACGCTTTGATCAGGAAGAGTTTTTCATTAAGACGTCCCAAGGGCACTTGTTAATCCGTGGAGAGGAACTGCATATCGTTCATTTAGATGTTGACAAAGGATTATTGACACTTGAAGGAACTGTAAAAACCTTACAGTACGACGAGGAGGAAAGTGGCTTCTCGAAAGGTTTCCTTCATAAATTATTTGGATGATTGTCAGTGAACAATTTTATCAATTAATTGTCATGGTTTTGAGCGGTATAGCAGTTGGTTTCATAATTGATAGTATAAGGCTCATTGTTTTTTCAACTCCAAAAAGGTCAAGCCTTCGAAAGTGGATGATGGTTGTTGAGTTATTAACATGGATTCTACTTGGAGGTTTGACATACTATTTATTATTTTGGCTAAAGGATGGCGCTTGGCGGGCTTACGACCCGCTAGCGCAGATAGCCGGAATTTTTTTGTATCAATCATTTTTTCAAACCTTTTTACGTTTCATTGCTAGAATTTTGGTGAATATAACATGGAGACCCTTTTGGTTCATTGTACGCTTCATAATTACGGTTATTCGACAAATTTTGCAATTATTAATAAATATTGTTATGTTTGTTATAAGACCTTTTGTCAAAATTTATTCGTATTTGTCCTACACTTTTTTTAAAAAATTACGATATTTGAAGTATAATAAAAAGCAACAATAATTTTCGGAGGTGCGGACATGACGAGACGTCATTCATCAAATGATGAATCACAAAATTTCACAAAGCTTGATAATGACTATGTCCGTAACACGGATAGAGCTATAAATCGCAAACAACAGGCTCGAAAACGTAAGATGCGTCGTATTGTCTTTTTTGCGATTGTACCAGTCATTATTATTGCTCTTCTCTTAAATGTGCTGCTACAACAGAATGAAACATTAGCAGCAAAAGAGAAATCCAAAGAAGAAGCGAATCGGCATCTCACTGAATTGAAAGAAGAACAAGATACATTAAATCTTAAAATCAAACAATTACAGGATGATGAATATATCGCAAAGCTATTAAGAAAAGAGTACTACTTATCGGAAAAAGGTGAGATTATTTTCATCATTCCAGATAAGGAAGATAAAAAAGACGACTGAAAAGCTATGTATTGTTGACACTCTTTTATTGTTATATATAATGAAAAGAGAAGCTTATTGCAGTAAAAAGTTTGATTAAATTGATTACATGGCTCAAAAGAGTCGCTTAATTTTTAAGGAGGAGCATTTTTTTTATGTCAATTGAAGTAGGCAGCAAGGTACAAGGTAAAGTAACAGGAATCACAAATTTTGGAGCATTCGTTGAGCTGCCAGATGGCAAAACAGGCTTAGTTCACATTAGTGAAGTTGCTGACAATTATGTAAAAGATATCAATGAGCATCTAAAAGTTGGAGATGAAGTTGAAGTAAAAGTGATGAATGTTGAAGCGGACGGAAAGATTGGTCTTTCAATCCGTAAAGCAAAGCCTCAAGCTGAGAGACCAGAGCGTCCAGCACGTCCACGTCGTGATAATCGTTCTAATGATCGCAACGAACGCCATCAGCCAAAAGAAAATTTTGAGCAAAAAATGGCACGCTTCTTAAAAGATAGTGATGAACGTCTAGCAACACTTAAACGTGCTACAGAATCAAAACGCGGAGGTCGCGGAGCTAGAAGAGGGTAGTTTGCTGACTGTTTTAATCGTAGAAAAAGTGTATGAAATAGAGTTGGGAGTAGCTTTTTAAAAAGCTACTCCCTTTTTTAATATACCTATAAAGTTGAAGAAGGTCTCTTTTTCTTTTTTGTGGGTATTACTATTTTTTCATCAGGTGGAGCTATCGATTCTTTCTTCACTGGATGGATAACCATTTTGACAAGTGAAAAAACACCATATACACTTACAGCTAGTCCACAAAGTAATAGGATTATTTGAACAAAAAACGGTAAGTTTATGAGAATTGAAATAAGAATAATCATTGAGCCACTTCCACAAATTAAAGCAGCCTTTGTTAATGCACCCAAGGGAATAAAACCTCCTAAAAACGTTGTTTTTACTAGTATGCCATACTTTTATATTCTGTCACATAGCTTTACTTAAAGCTGACGGATAGAATTTGCAAGGTAATAGATAGATGGTATAAATAGATGGATAAAATAAAAACAGGTATCTCAGAACTAGATTCTGAGATACCTGTTTGAGATGACCCGTACGGGATTCGAACCCGTGTTACCGCCGTGAAAGGGCGGTGTCTTAACCACTTGACCAACGGGCCTATTTGGTGGCGGCCGAGGGGATCGAACCCCCGACCTTACGGGTATGAACCGTACGCTCTAGCCAGCTGAGCTAGGCCGCCATATTTATAAATGGAGCGGAAGACGAGGTTCGAACTCGCGACCCCCACCTTGGCAAGGTGGTGTTCTACCACTGAACTACTTCCGCATGTCGTTTAAGCAACAAGTTAAATAATACAAGCCAATTGTGCTAGTGTCAAGTAGGTTTGTAAAAAATATTTAAAGATATTTCAGGACAGTTACATAGAAGAGTATTTTAGCGGATTTTTTGTTCTTACGTAGAAATATATCCTAGAGAATAGTTGAATTATAGCATTGATAGTAGGTAAAATCCCTTCAAATTAGGCTTTAAGATGAATAGTAAATGATTATGATATTGATTCCATAATTGAATTTTCTGATATTTCTATTGATCAAAAGCCTTTCACTATAGAAATTGTTGCCAATTCTCGTATTTATGAATAGCTATTAGTCGAAATATTTATATTTTTTTATGTCAACGTCAGACAATCTTTCCACACATAATTTTTTATAATAACCAAAAGTGCGGAAAGGGGATAGTTAAATGACAAGTATTGAATGGTATAATACAACGGATGTAGATGACCAAAAAATAGGTTTGAAAAAGAAGCAGATCCTAATAGGCTCTCTCTTTTTTTTAACCGCCTTTTTCTTGGCTCAATCTGTTGTATTTGAAGCGGCTGTACCGTTCTCAGTTCCTTTTTGGGCCATTATTCGAACAAAATATAGGGAGTATGCCAAATTTGTTTTATTTGGGAGTTTAGCGGGGTGCTTTTTCTTAGGCTTTGGACAAGTCTTAATTCTCGCTTTACAAATTCTCCTGTATGAATGTATTATGCGTTTCCGTTATTGGCAACTGCCCCAAAGTATTGCGGTGTCTTTAGCTGTGTTACTGGTACAAATAATGTGGCAAGGAGTGATGTATCAGGGCATACCACCAGTGCTTGTACAATTTTATGTGGGCTGTGAAGCAGCTTTAGCTCTTATTATGACATTGTTTATGCAAGTATTATTTGTTAATTCGTATGAATGGTTTACGACGCATTGGACATATGAAAAGCTAGGTTCAGGATTAGTCGTCTTTGCAGCCATGCTTACCGGAATGCAAACGGTTGTAATAAGCTATTTTTCACTCCCTATTTTTTTACTGCAGCTCTTTATCTGTTTTGGCGCATTGGTTGGAAGTGTTCCGTTAGCAACTGTCATTGGCGCAGTGCTAGGGACGCTTATTGGTGTGGCCAAGCTTTCGTTTACTGGCATGCTCTCGGTAGCTACCTTAACAGGATTATGTGCAGGTATGGGAGCGAAAGGTGGTAGGTTTGGTGTTGCTCTCGGTAGTATTTTACCTAGTGTATTTTTTTTATTTTATGACGCCACTTTGCCTTTAGATAGTGTTTATTTCACCTCAATTGTTATTGGGAGTGTTCTATTTCTAACAATTCCAAAGAAATATTCAGATAAGGTAAGGGACAAGCTCTTTCCACAACGAGAGGAGATTTTACTAGCCCGACAGAATTGGTTAACGGAACATGTAACGTATAAATTAGAGCACTTTCAGCATTTTGTACAATTCATGAAGGAACTTGTGTTTGATCGCTTTATGACAGCACCTGTTGAAGCCGCGAAGGAAGTAGCTCCAATGAATACTTGTTTAAGCTGTTTCCGTTACGATCATTGCTGGGGTGCGCAAAATAATGGTATGGACAAGCTGATGACAGATTGGTTTCATATGAAAGGAGTAGGCAAGGAATCAGCTATTCATCGTGTTGAAGAACAAATACGCTATAAATGCGTGAAGTCCACGAAAATTTTTGAGGAATTAGATACAGAACTTTATAGAGAACGTATTAATGGACAATATTTCCATGGCAAAAAAATGATTGCCCTTCAACTTCGCGATATGAGCAATCATTTAAATCAGTTAATTGCTGAGATGAAGGAGGATACAATTTCTTTTGTAAGTGTTGAAAAGGACATTGTTGAACGTTTAAAGGAGGCTAATATCGAATGTTTTCAACTTGATGTTCTAAGCAATAAGCCTGGGGCAAGAAAGATTGTTTGTGCCTTAGCACCAGCACGTGTCAACTGGGAGGAAGATACAACATTAGCTGAACGTATGATTCTGCCAATTCTTTATGAGATTTTTGATGAACCTTTTGAAATTGAAAAAGTAGTAGCTTGTGAAATACCGTTTCGTCATGTTCAAATATGCTTTAGATCAGCTATTAGCTTTGAAGTAGAGTATGATATATATAGCATGTCTAAAGATGCAACTCTATATTCTGGTGATTCCCATGCTCTTTTCCAGTTGCATCCTGGATTATTTGCAATATTGCTGTCTGATGGTATGGGGCAAAGTAAAGAAGCACAACATGAAAGTAGAAAATTGATCCATTTGATGAGAGAGTGCCTAAATTACAATATGAATCCTGAAACTGCGATGCATACGCTCCATTATGTCATGGCATTAAAGCAGCAAGATGATATGTATGCAACACTTGATTTTGCACTTGTCGATTTACAGCACGGCGATTTGTGGTCGTGGAAGGCTGGTGGAATGTCTACCTACATTTTGCGTGGAAAAGAGGTACTGAAAGTTGAAAGTAATGCTGCACCTGTAGGATTCTTATCTATTTCAGCAGTCGAAGCTGAAAAAAGAAAACTGAAGGCAGGTGACGTTATTTTAATGCATTCAGATGGGCTGTTCTCAAGTGTAGCTGATTGGGATGAACAAGAGGAGACATTTTTAGCTTTCGCACAGCAGGTAGCTAGTACAAATAAAACGATTCAAGAAAAGCTAACAACCATTATGCAATCATTCCAAGGTTATTTTGAAATAGAAGATGATTGTACAGTATTAATGTTAGAGGTAACGCATGTTGTACCGACATGGGCTGTCTTTAGACCAGCTCAATATTCAATGAGTAAATCATCTTAAAATAACAACGAAAAGGGGAGGAGAAGCGTTTGTCATTTGAATTAAAGGTCAAAACATTTATTGAAGAAGAGCAATTATTACAGCAAGGCGACCATCTTCTCGTCGCCGTTTCGGGTGGGGTAGACTCTATGGCTTTACTTCATTACTTTATTCAAACCCAGGAGCAGTGGAACATTCATGTGGAAGCCGTACATGTTGATCATATGTTGAGGGGGGAAGCCTCTGCTGAGGATAGAGCCTTTGTTCAAAAATATTGTGACGCTAATGGCATTTATCTACATGCCACGGAAATTTCAATACCTGCAATAATGGCACAGGAAAATGGTAATACACAGTTAATTTGTCGTAGGGAAAGGTATCAATATTTCAAAGAAATTCTGCAAAAAACAAATGCTAATAAGCTTGTAACTGCACATCATGCGGATGACCAACTGGAATCAGTATTAATGGCCCTTACAAAAAATGCAACAATGAATAGCATGCAGGGCATACGTCCTCAAAGACTTTTTGAAGGAAAAACATTAATTCGTCCGTTTTTAACGGTTACAAAGTCTGAAATAAGGGAATATTTACTTAGAAAAGGTTTAAATTATCGAGAAGATGCTAGCAATTCTAAAGATACCTATGTACGTAATCGTTTCAGACATCATGTGGTACCCTTACTGGAGGCAGAGAATCCGCGAGTGACTGAACAGGTGACCCATTTCACAAAGCAATTGCAAGAAGACGATACCTTTTTAATGACATTGGCCCAAGATGTATTTTCCCAAATCATCATAAGAAATAATGAAAATACATATAGCATGGAAATTGAGGCATTTCAATTGGTACCACTTGCTTTACAAAGGAGGCTCATTTTAATACTATTAAACTATCTTTACAAAGATTCAAATACGATACAAAGTTATGCCTTATTGACTTCAATTTTAAAGCTTTGTGATACAACAGCAGGGTATGCTGAAATTCACTTACCTGAAGATTTTCTAGCAGTTCGCCGTTATGGAAAATTAACGATTCAGAAAAATGAGCCGTTAGAGGGCCTAGCTTCTCCTGAGAAACAGGTTATTTTGACTGCTAATGGCTGGACAACACTGACAAATGGTGAGCGCTTACGCCTAGTCAATTTGCATGATTTATCGTCTGAATTGCTGACGGATACTGCACAACTTTTTTATTTTAACGCTAGCAAACTCCACCTACCGCTCTATGTTCGGGCACGCAAGGATGGAGATAGAATGCTGTTAAAAGGAATGGATCAGCCAAAACGCTTATCTCGCCTTTTTATAGATGAAAAGATTCCTTTAAATGAGCGAAATAGCTGGCCGTTACTGATTTCTCAATCTGATGAGGTGGTAGCGGTAATTGGTGTGCGTATGGGAATATTTTTTTCAACCACTCCGCAACCAAACGATGATACAGTGCTCATCGTAGACTAAGGTCTTTGTAAAATATTTCACCGAAATAGGGTGAAGATTTTTTGATACATCACGAGGAGGAATCGATATGTTACAAAACGACATCGAAAAAATTATGATTACAGAAGAACAACTGCAAGAAAGAATTGCAGACTTAGGCGCGCAATTAACAGAGGAATACAAAGATGCATTTCCATTAGCTGTTGGCGTACTTAAAGGGGCAATGCCATTTATGACAGACCTAATGAAACGCTTCGATTCTTTCATCGAACTTGATTTTATGGATGTGTCTAGCTATGGTAATGCTACCGTGTCGTCTGGTGAAGTAAAGATTTTAAAGGATTTGAATACAAGCGTTGAGGGGCGTGACGTATTAATTATCGAGGACATTATTGATAGTGGTTTAACTTTAAGCTATCTAGTAGATTTATTTAAATACCGCAAAGCAAAGTCCATTAAAATTGTTACATTACTTGATAAACCATCAGGCCGAAAAGTAAATTTATCTGCTGACTATGTTGGTTTTGAAGTGCCAGATGGCTTTGTTGTAGGATATGGCTTAGATTACGCTGAAAAATATCGTAACTTACCTTATATCGGTATTTTGAAGCCTGAGGTATATTCTTTCTAAGATACAAAAGACCAGCTATAAAAAGTAAAGGTCTCCAGCGCAAGTCACGTATTTTTTGTTATGTTGAACATAATTCAAAATCTTGACACAATGTTTAGCTATATCGAGCCCGAGGAACAGGTACAATTACGCTGGGACATATAAAGATGGCCTAAAAACTGTTGTGATAACGGCAATAAGTGAACGAAACATTTTTTAAGTAGGGCTTTTCGTTGTATGATGAAATCATGATATGTTAAGATTTTACTTATAATTTTTCTGTTTGTAATGAGGAGGCTGGAGATGAATCGAATATTTCGATATACCATATTCTATCTACTGATTTTCCTAGTGATTATCGGTATTTTTGGTACTTTCAATGGTGGAAATTCACCAACGAAAGAATTAACTTATCATGAGTTTCAAGAAGCTCTAGATAAGAAAGAAATAACAAGTGCTACAATTCAACCTGATAAATCAGTTTACGTCGTTGAAGGAACACTGAAGGGGTATGAAAAAGGGGAAAGTTTTACTTTAAACATCCCTCGTGAAAACCAATCTTTAATGGACCGCATCGATGAGGCTGCTAAGGATAAAAATAGTAATATTAGTTTTTTAGCAGCACCAGAAACAAGTGGATGGATTCAATTCTTCACAGGAATTATTCCTTTCATTATCATCATTTTCTTATTCTTCTTCCTAATGAGTCAATCTCAAGGTGGCGGTAATAAAGTGATGAGCTTTGGTAAAAGTAAAGCTAAACTGTATGATGATCAAAAGAAAAAAGTACGTTTTACAGATGTAGCAGGTGCTGATGAAGAGAAAGCAGAACTTGTCGAAGTGGTAGAATTCTTAAAAGACCACCGCAAATTCACTGAAATTGGTGCCCGTATTCCAAAGGGTATCTTACTTGTAGGTCCTCCAGGTACAGGTAAAACATTACTTGCACGAGCAGTAGCAGGTGAAGCAGGCGTCCCATTCTTCTCTATCTCAGGTTCTGACTTCGTAGAAATGTTTGTCGGTGTAGGTGCTTCACGTGTTCGAGATCTATTTGAAAATGCTAAGAAAAATGCTCCATGTATCATCTTTATCGATGAGATTGATGCAGTAGGTCGTCAACGTGGTGCTGGTCTCGGTGGAGGCCATGATGAGCGTGAACAAACATTAAACCAGTTATTAGTTGAAATGGATGGTTTCGGTGCCAATGAAGGGATTATTATCATTGCCGCAACAAACCGCCCAGATATTTTAGATAAAGCGTTATTACGTCCAGGCCGTTTTGACCGTCAAATTACAGTAGGACACCCTGATGTAAAAGGTCGTGAAGCAATTCTTAAAGTACATGCACGCAATAAGCCTTTAGCAGATACAGTTGATTTAGCAGCTGTTGCTCAACGTACACCAGGTTTCTCAGGTGCGGATTTAGAAAACTTACTAAACGAGGCAGCGCTTGTAGCGGCTCGAAAAAGTAAACGCACTATTAATATGGCAGATATCGATGAAGCATCAGACCGAGTAATCGCTGGTCCTGCAAAAGCCAGTCGTGTATATTCTGCCAAAGAGAAGAAACTAGTATCCTTCCATGAAGCTGGCCACGTAGTCGTTGGTCTTGAACTAGATGAGGCTGATACAGTACACAAAGTAACAATTGTTCCTCGTGGGCAAGCTGGTGGATATGCGATTATGTTACCGAAGGAAGAGCGCTTCTTTACTACCAAACAAGAGCTTTTAGATCGTATTGCAGGTCTTCTTGGTGGTCGTGTAGCTGAAGAAATTGTTCTTGGTGAAGTTTCTACTGGAGCGCATAACGATTTCCAAAAGGTAACAAGCATTGCCCGTGCTATGGTTACTGAATACGGAATGAGTGAGAATCTTGGCGCAATGCAATTTGGTTCAAGTCAAGGTGGTAATGTATTCCTTGGCCGCGACTTTAATTCTGACCAGAACTATTCTGATTCAATCGCCTATGAAATTGATAAAGAAATGCAAAAAATTATTGATACACAATATGAGCGTACTAAGCGTATCCTTACGGAAAAGCGTCACCTGCTTGATTTAATTGCCAATACACTAATGGAAAAAGAAACATTAAATGCACAGGAAATTGAGCATTTACGTGATCATGGTGTATTACCAGAACCAGAGGCTGTAGAAAAAATTGAGGAGAACACTCCAAAGATTGAAGCAAAGCCTACATTAGATACTATTGGCGAACCAGTTGTTGAAAAAGAGCTATTAAGTAAAGAGCCAAATCCAACAACTTTGGATCTAGCAAAAGAACGTAAAGAACCAAATGATGCACCTAAGGGTATCGATGAAAAACGTGATTAAAAATAGGGAAGACTGTTTACTAGTTCAGTAAGCAGTCTTTTTCTTTGCCTTTTCTTGCTAATAAGCATTAGGATAAAGTAGTAAAAAAGACAAGCTGCATGCAACTCTGCCATTTAGAGAGATGTTAGCCAAAAAAGATAGGAGTGTATATGCGTGGGAAATGTTGTATTGAATAATGGTCTTAAAATGCCTTTGGTTGGTTATGGTGTCTTTCGAGTACCCGAAGGAGATGACCTAGCTGAAGCAGTCAAAACAGCTATAGCAAAAGGCTATCGTAGTATTGATACAGCACAAGTATATCGAAACGAAGAAAGTGTTGGACGAGGAATACGAGCAGCCATTGAAGAAGGCTTGGTAACTCGTGAAGAATTATTTATCACATCCAAAGTTTGGAACGATGGACTTTCCTATGAAGAAACACTTGCGGCATATGACAGCAGTTTAGAAAAAATAGGATTAGACTATTTGGATTTATATTTAGTACATTGGCCTGGAATAGACCAAAATTATCTTGAGGTTTATAAAGCGCTAGAAAAGATTTACCAAGATGGTCGAGTACGTTCAATTGGAGTTAGTAATTTCCACGTACACCATTTAGAAAGCCTTTTGAAGGCAACGACTGTCGTCCCTGTTATTAATCAAATTGAATTCCATCCGCACTTAACACAGGAGGAAGTACGTGCTTACTGTAAGGATAAGGGGATACAGGTGGAGGCATGGTCTCCGTTGATGAATGGTTCTCTACTGGAAGAAACTTTGATTCAAGAGCTAGCCGCTAAATACGGCAAAACGCCTGCACAGATTGTATTACGCTATGATGTACAACATGATGTTGTCACGATTCCAAAAACGATGACACCTGCACGTATGACTGAAAACCTAGCTGTTTTTGACTTTGCGTTAACTGAGCAGGAAATGACACAGTTGGATGCAATGAACGATGGACTGCGTTGTGGTCCAGATCCAGAAAAATTTAATTTCAAATGATCTTAAGAGAGGCGGCCATATTTAGGTGCCTCTTTTTATGGAAGGATGAAACAATATAGTTTTGATCTCCATTTGTAGTAGACGATGCTGTACCTAGCATGCCCCCTACAGTACAAACAACATCTGCTGAATCAAGATAAAAAGTATGGTATCATTTTCTAAAGTGTTTTATCCTCATTCCAGTTAGAGAGAATGTTGTAATATGGGGATTGCGAAAGTTACAATGACGATATGGGAGGTGTCATTTTTGATTTTAGTTTTAGATGCAGGGAATTCAAATATTGTTTTAGGTGTCTATGATGACAACGATCAATTAGCCTTCCATTGGCGTATGGTGACGGATCTTCATAAAACAGAAGATGAATATGCCATGCAAGTTCTTTCCTTTTTTAATCATGCAGGCATTTCATTTGAACAAATAACAGGCATTATTATATCCTCAGTTGTGCCACCAATTATGTTTTCCCTAGAGGCGATGTGCCAGAAGTATTTTCGAAAAAAGCCTTTGGTAGTAGGACCAGGTGTAAAAACGGGTTTAAATATTAAATACGAAAATCCACGTGAGGTTGGGTCTGATCGCATAGTGAATGCCATAGCAGCTCTAGATTTATATAAGGCCCCTTGTATCATAGTTGATTTTGGGACAGCAACAACCTATTGTTATTTGAACGAAAAGGGCGATTACATGGGGGGAGCTATTGCGCCAGGCATCACTATTTCTACAGAGGCTCTTTATACACAGGCTGCAAGATTGCCGCGTATTGAAATCGTTCGACCTACACATATCGTGGGGAAAACGACCGTTTCTGCCATGCAGGCGGGAATTTTTTATGGCTTTGTCGGGCAAGTTGAGGGCATTGTTAATCGTATAAAAGCACAAAGTAAAGAGGAGCCATTAGTTATTGCTACAGGTGGATTAGCAAATCTAATTGCAGGGGAGACACAAATTATAGATGTTGTAGATCCATTTTTAACGTTAAAGGGTTTATATAAGCTCTATAAACGTAACCAATAGGAAATGAGGGACATTCCATTTATGAGTGATTATTTAGTAAGAGGTTTAGGATTTAATGGACAAGTTCGTGTGTTTGCAGCACGTACAACAGCCACAGTAGGAGAAGTGCAACGCCGTCACGATACATGGCCAGTTGTATCAGCAGCTTTAGGTCGTTCAATGACAGCGGCAGTTATGATGGGAGCCATGCTAAAAGGTGAAGAGAAAATTACTATTAAAATTGAAGGCAACGGTCCAATTGGCCCAATGGTAATTGATAGTAATGCACATGGAGAAGTGCGTGGATTTGTGACAAACCCTCATGTACACTTTGATTTAAACGAGCAAGGTAAGCTAGATGTTCGAGCAGGTGTTGGAACAGAAGGTGCTCTTACAATTGTTAAAGACCTTGGTTTAAGAGATATGTTTTCAGGACAAACACCAATTGTTTCAGGCGAAATTGCTGAAGATTTTACTTATTATTTTGCTACATCTGAGCAAGTACCATCATCTGTAGGTTTAGGCGTATTAGTTAATCCAGACAACACTATTCTTGCAGCTGGCGGATTTATACTTCAATTAATGCCAGGTTGTGAGGAAGAAACGATAACTGAAATTGAGCAACACCTTGCTACAATAGAGCCTGTTTCCAAAATGATTGAAAAAGGCTTTACACCAGAGCAAATTTTAGAAGCTGTATTAGGAAATGGACATCTACAAATTTTAGATTCCATGCCAGTTGAATTTAAATGTCAATGTTCAAAAGAGCGGTTTGGTGCGGCAATTTTAGGTCTAGGAACTGCAGAGATTAGAGAAATGATTGATGAGGACGGCGGTGCAGAGGCACAATGTCACTTCTGCTTAGAGACATATAGCTTTTCTAAAGATGAGCTAGAAGGGTTTATCGATGAGCTCAACGCGTAATCGGCGACCTTCAACCAATGTAACACCAAACCAAACTCCTTTATTGCAACGTCGTTTAAAGACAAAGCCTGCTTTAGCTGTCATAGCCGTTTTGTTATTAGGAAATGTATTATGGTTCATTAGTTGGTTGATCCCGAACAAAGGTCAGGAAATTGGTAGCGACGAACAAGTCGCTGCCATTGACGGGGATGTTATCACACGCCAAGAGTGGATGATTGCTATGGAAGAACGATATGGTAAAGAAACACTCCAAAATTTAGTAAATGAAACGGTAATGGAAAAGGCCGCAAAAACATATAAAATTAAAGTTACTGATAAAGAAATTGATCTGGAATTAGCGTTAATGCGATCTGCTCAAGATTTGTATGATACAGCCATGCAAAATCTTTCGGCAGAGCAACTACGCCAAAAGATTCGATCACAGCTTATATTGGATAAGGTACTCACGAAAGATGTAGTGATAGAGGAAGAAAACGTTGAAAAGTATTATGAGGAAAATCAAGGCTTATATAATACAAAAACAAGCTATCGTACGAATTTTATTGAGGTCGATTCAAAAAAAGCTGCTGATGAGGCACTGGGTGAATTAAAAAATGGCTCTGATTTTACAGTGCTGGCACGAGAAATTTCTGTTGATAGTGCTTCAGCGAGTTTAGGAGGGGATATTGGTTTCCTTACAGAAAATCAGGAAAATGTAGACCCTGCAATTATTAATACTGTAAAATCACTAAAGGCAGATGAGGTAAGTAAAGCCTTTAAGTTAGATAATGGTCATTATGGCATTGTTCAAGTACAAGAGATATTAGAAGGACAATCCTTTACATATGACGATGTGAAAGAACATATTGAGCGAGAATTAGCTTTAGAGCAATTACCGCAATCTGTTACGCCGGAAGCATTTTGGTCGGAATTTAATGCTACTTGGTATTATGGAGAGACTAAAAAAGAAAAATAATACATGAAGAGAGTCTGCAGGTTTTGCGGGGTAAAATGAGTCTGATCAAACTTACAGGCATTCGTAGTGAATTACCCAATAAATGCAGGTTCTTTTTCTTTAGTGAGGATAAGATTTTTCCTTTTCATAGCAATGATAAATATTCTGAAAATATTAGTTTTATTTATTGACAATCGAATGGAAAAATTGATAAAATACAAAATAAGTAAAACCTATAAAAATAGTAGGGATTGGGAGTGGATTAGTAAATGAGTAGATTAGCAAACTCGGTAGCTGAATTAGTTGGTAAAACACCAATTGTAAAATTAAATCATGCAACAAGTGAAAATGAAGGTACTGTGTATGTAAAATTAGAATATTTTAATCCGGGAAGCTCGGTGAAAGACCGTCTAGCTTTAGCTATGATTGAAGCTGCGGAAAAAGACGGGACATTAAAACCTGGTGGTACGATTATTGAGCCGACATCTGGTAATACAGGTATTGGTCTTGCGATGATTGCAGCTGCTAAAGGTTATAAAGCCATTTTAGTTATGCCAGAAACTATGAGCTTAGAGCGTCGTAATTTATTGCGAGCTTATGGTGCAGAGCTTGTATTAACACCTGGTCCAGCAGGTATGAAAGGTGCAATTGCTAAAGCAGAAGAACTGTCTGCAGAACATGGCTACTTCCTACCACAACAATTTACAAATCCTGCGAACGCGGTAATTCACCGTCTAACAACAGGACCAGAAATTGTAGAAGCATTTGATGGCCTAACACTTGATGCTTTTGTTGCTGGTGTAGGTACAGGTGGTACAATTACTGGTGCGGGTGCTGTCTTAAAAGAAAAGTATCCAAACATTGAAATCATTGCTGTAGAACCAAAAGATTCACCAGTTCTTTCTGGTGGGCAACCAGGACCACATAAAATTCAAGGAATTGGCGCTGGATTTGTACCAGCAGTTTTAGATACGGAAGTCTATTCTTCAGTATTCCCTGTTGAAAATGAGGTTGCTTTTGAAGTAGCACGTAAAGTAGCGCGTGAAGAAGGAATTCTATGTGGTATTTCATCTGGTGCTGCAATCTATGCTGCAATTGAAGCGGCAAAACGTTTAGGTAAGGGTTCGAATGTCCTTGCTATTGTGCCTTCTAATGGTGAGCGTTACCTATCAACACCTTTATATCAATTTGAAGACTAATTCAATTTTTTTATGTAAGGGCTCCTTTATAAAGGGGCCCTTTTTTAGTGTGAAAACATGGATACTATGATAATTATAAAAATATTCGCTTCTATGTAATAATCAAGTTAAGATGGAATCACATCATATGTTTAAAGGGGAAAATAACTTGAAAACAATACTTACGAAAACATTAACGATGGATGCAGATTCATTTTTTTATAGTTATAAAGAACAGTCAGAGACTCAGCAAGCACATGTATTTTTAGAAAGTGGACGTGGTGGACATTTTTCAATAGCTGCGTGGAATCCATTAGCTACCGCACGTTCAGTAGAGGGTGGGCTTTTAGTAAAATGGAGAAATGGTAGACAAGAGGTTTTACAAGGAGAGGCACTTGACTTACTAGAAGAGCTTGTGGCGGAATATCAGGTTATATATAATGCAGAGCTTCCGGTTTTTCAGGGAGGGGCTATTGGATTTGTGTCGTATGATTATGCTCGTAAAATTGAGGAGCTTCCTAATACGGCAACGGATGACCTACATGTACCAGATATTTTTTATTATATTTTTGATTGTTGGGCAGTACATGATGTAAAAACGAATATAGTGACACTTATGAAGCTAGAAGATAGTGAGGTCAGCTTGGAAGAATGGGCTAACAACTGGCAGGTTGCAGCACAGGCTGGATTAGTCTCGCGTAAATTTGAGAAAACATCTGCTGTAGAAGTTATGAATGATGAGAATGAGTTGCTTGTTTCATTTGCAGGAGCTGATTTCGAGGCAGCAGTTAAAAAAATTCAAATGTATATCTCTCAAGGCGATGTCTTTCAAGTGAATTTATCTGTTCGGCAGTCTAAGAAACTTAATGCTACTGCACTTGATGTCTATGAGGCACTTCGAGCGTTTAATCCGTCACCTTATATGGCGTATATTGAAGCACCTGATTTTTCTGTTGTTTCTGGATCACCAGAGTTACTAGTCAAGCGTCAAGGCAATGAGTTGTCAACCAGACCAATCGCAGGCACTCGACCAAGAGGAAAGTCCGAAGTGGAAGATTTAGCGTTGGCTCAAGAATTAATAGATAATGACAAAGAGCGTGCTGAGCATGTGATGTTAGTAGATTTAGAGCGCAATGATTTAGGACGTGTCTCAACCTATGGAACAGTGGAAGTGGATGAGTTCATGGTCATTGAGCGCTATTCACATGTTATGCATATCGTTTCAAATGTGCGTGGAGAAATAGCAGAAGGTAAAACGAATGCAGATGTTATTCGTGCGATGTTCCCAGGTGGGACAATTACAGGAGCGCCAAAGATTCGCACTATGGAAATCATTGAAGAACTAGAGCCTGTACGACGTGGTTTATATACAGGTTCAATTGGCTGGCTTGGCTTTAAGGGTGATATGGAACTCAATATTGTGATCCGTACAGCATTTATAAAAAATGGAGTTGCACATATTCAGGCTGGAGCAGGTATCGTCATTGACTCTGTTCCAGAAAGAGAGTATCAGGAATCTTTAAATAAAGCGAAGGCAATGTGGCAGGCGAAGGCAATGGCAGAGGAGCGAGTAAAATGATTTTAATGATCGATAATTATGATTCATTTATTTATAACATTGTCCAATATTTGGGTGAGTTTGGTCAGGATATAGTAGTAAAACGTAATGATGTTATTACAGTAGAGGAAATAGAACAACTCGCACCCGATATGATTGTTATTTCTCCAGGGCCATGTAGTCCAAATGAGGCGGGTGAAAGCCTGAACATTATTAAATATTTCGCGGGAAATATTCCGATTTTAGGAGTTTGCCTTGGTCATCAGGCACTTGCACAGGTGTTTGGCGGTCAAGTCATCCGTGCCGAACGTTTAATGCACGGTAAGACATCACCTGTACTGCATGCTGAAATAGGCTTGCATAAAGGTATGCCAAATCCGTTTCAAGCAACCCGCTATCATTCTCTTATTGTAGAGAAGGAAACCTTACCAGCGTGTCTAGAAGTAACAGCTTGGACGGAAGAGGGAGAAATTATGGGTCTTCGTCATAAGGAATATCCTATTGAGGGTGTACAATATCATCCAGAATCCATTATGACGGAGCAAGGTAAACAACTTCTTCGCCAATTTATTGAGACGTATGTAGAAGGAGTGAAATAGATGCAGTGCTGGATGAACGGGAACTATATGGCGGCGCAGGATTTACGGATTTCTCCATTTGATCATGGATTTTTATATGGATTAGGATTCTTTGAAACGTTCCGAACATATGGAGGTCAGGTATTTTACTGGGAAGCACATATGGAAAGATTACAGCATGCTTTGTCACAATATCACATTCATTTAAACTATTCTCAGAGTGTTTTACTTGAGGTTGTGCAACAACTAAATCAACTGGCGGGCGGTCAGGATGGTTACTTCCGTTTAAATGTATCTGCGGGAGAGCATAATATTGGATTACAGCCAACAGAATATAAACAACCTAATGTCATTATTTTTCGCAAGGAACTCCAAGACACACAGCGTGGAACTGAAAAGACTGCAAAATGGCTTACCATACCACGCAATACACCTGAACAAGCCTTACGCGTTAAATCGCATCATTACGGCAATAACGTACTTGGTCGCTTTGAAATGCCTTCACTGGCTCAACAAGAAGGTTTCTTTTTAACAGAAACAGGCTATGTGGCTGAAGGTGTGACATCAAATGTATTTTGGATAAAAAATGATATACTATATACGCCTTCTTTGGAGACAGGCATTTTACCGGGGATTATTCGTGCATGGGTTTTAGACAAGGCTAGTGCACTAAATCTTGACGTACGAGAAGGTTTTTATACAAAAGAGGATTTACTACAAAGTACGGAATGCTTCATTACCAATTCAGTACAAGAGATTGTGCCTATTCGGAGCTTGGAAGACCAGCATTTTTTAGGCAATAAAGGACCTATTTATTCGATTTTGCATAAGGCATATGTTCAAGAAGTCGAGCAAGGATAGAAGGAGCGTTTACATGCTAGAAAAATATACGAAACCATTAACGATTAATGGGATTACACTAGACTATACACAAGAAACATTTATTATGGGGATTCTAAATGTTACACCTGACTCCTTCTCAGATGGAGGAAAGTATAACAATGTGGAGGCTGCTGTTACCCAAGCGAAAAAAATGGTGGCTGAAGGAGCAAAAATTATTGATGTAGGTGGAGAATCTACGCGCCCTGGGTATGAACGAATTTCAGATGAAGATGAAATTGCACGTATCGTGCCTGTTATTCAAGCGTTAGCAAAGGAAGTAAAGGTCATTATTTCCGTTGATACGTATAAAGCAAGGGTAGCCCGTGCCGCAATTGAAGCGGGCGCACATATCATCAATGATATTTGGGGAGCGAAGGCTGAACCAGAAATAGCTCAGGTTGCTGCACACTTACATGTTCCGATCATTTTAATGCATAATCGCAAAAATATGGATTATGGTGTTGATTTTTGGCCGACTGCAAAGGCAGATTTAGAAGAAAGTATTACTATTGCACAGCAAGCGGGAGTTCCCGATCATCATATCATCTTAGATCCAGGTATCGGCTTTGCTAAAAACACTGCGCAAAATATTTCGATGATGCAACACTTATCAGATTTAGTGGCTATGGGCTATCCTGTATTGTTAGCAACATCTCGTAAATCAATGATTGGTAATGTCTTAAAGCTACCTGTTGAGGAGCGTCTTGAAGGGACAAGTGCAACAGTGGTTTATGGAATTGAAAAGGGCTGTCATATGATAAGAGTTCACGATGTAAAGGAAATGGCGAGGGCAACGTATATGGCGGATGTATTAGTGGGCAAACGTTTGTTCAAGGAGGAAGCATAATGGATTATATTCATTTAAAGGACATGCAGTTTTATGGTTATCATGGTGTATTAGCAGCAGAAACTACTCTAGGCCAACGCTTTCGAGCAAATGTTTCGCTTGCTGTAGACATGACAAAAGCTGGCGAAACGGATGATCTTTCTTATACCGTTAATTATGCAGAGGTGTATGCGTTATGCCGTGATATTGTAGAGGGCGAACCGTTTAAGCTTATTGAGGCTCTTGTTGTGAAAATAGCAAATGCGATTTTAGCAACCTATCCTGAAAAAGTAAAGGGAGTGCGTGTAGAGCTCATTAAGCCAGATCCACCCATTCATGGCTATTATAAAGAAGTCTCTGTTGAGGTTACGAGGGGTGATTTCTAATGAAGGATGTCTACTTATCTATCGGAACAAATATGGGAGAGAGATATGAGAATCTTCAGCATGCAGTAGCCCTTTTAAAGGAAAAGAAGGAAATTGAGCTTATTCGTGTTTCATCTGTTTATGAAACGGCTGCTGTAGGTTATACGGATCAGGCAGATTTTTTAAATATAGCTGTTCATCTAAAAACAGCTATATCGTCTATTGAGATGTTGAAGATTTGCCAAGCAATCGAACAGGAATTAGGGCGTGTAAGAGAATTCCGTTGGGGCCCAAGAGTTATTGATCTTGACATTTTACTTTACAATCAAGAGAATATTGAAACGGAGAGCTTAATTGTTCCTCATCCAAGAATGTACGAGCGAGCATTCGTCCTAGCACCGCTTGCAGAGATTACACCTTCACCACTTGATGAACAGCTACAACAAGCACATGATCTGTTACAGCAAATGGATTGTGAAAAGGAAGGCGTAATCTTCTGGCAACCCTTTAATGAGCCTTCAATTGTGAATTAAGTAATTGTGTAAGAACGAATTATCAGCGTATAGCATTAACGATAGATAGAGAAAAATAGGTAAAGCCTATAGAGGAGGAAGAAAAACGTTGGGTCAGTCAACAGAAAAGCCATTTCAAATTGGCGATATTGTCATGGACAATCGGGTAGTATTAGCGCCAATGGCTGGGATTTGCAACTCTGCTTTCCGATTAACGGTTAAGGAGTTTGGGGCAGGTCTCGTATACGCTGAAATGATTAGTGATAAGGGCATTGTCCAAAAAAATGAAAAAACATTAGGTATGCTTTATATCGATGAACGAGAAAATCCCCTGTCACTGCAAATTTTTGGTGGAGATAAAGCAACCTTAGTAGAAGCAGCAAAATATGTGGATGAAAATACGACTGCTGACATTATTGATATCAACATGGGGTGTCCTGTCAATAAAATCATAAAATGTGAAGCGGGAGCACGCTTATTACTAGATCCCAATAAAGTATATGAGATGGTAGCAGCTGTTGTGGATGCTGTTAAAAAGCCTGTTAGCGTAAAAATGCGTATTGGTTGGGATGAAGAACATATCTTTGCAATTGAAAACGCTCAAGCTGTTGAGCGTGCAGGTGCAGCTGCAGTAGCAGTTCATGGTCGTACACGTGTACAAATGTATGAAGGTAAAGCGAACTGGGATTACATTCGCCAAGTGAAGGAAAATGTCAACATTCCTGTACTTGGTAATGGGGATGTGGAAACACCACAAGACGCTAAACGTATGCTGGAAACTACAGGTGTAGATGCAGTAATGATTGGACGTGCAGCTTTAGGTAATCCATGGATGATTTATCGTACCGTTCAATACCTAGCAACAGGTGAATTAAAAGAAGAGCCAAGTGTACGTGAAAAAATGGACGTATGTTTACTACACTTTGAACGACTTCTTCAATTAAAAGGAGAAGGAATTGCAGTACGGGAAATGCGTAAGCATGCATCATGGTATTTAAAAGGAATCCGAGGCAATGGTAAGGCACGCAATGCTATTAACCAAACAGAAACTGCGGCAGAACTTCGTGCATTATTAAATGGTCTTGTACAGGAATATGAAGAGAGCGAATCAAAATTGATTGTACCGGAAGCCAAAGAATTAATAATATAGTTTTTATTATGGGCGTCTCTATAATTTAATAGAGGCGCCTTTTCAGCAGTACCTTTAATTTTTAGAATTATTAATTATTTTGTATTGGATTGAAAATAAATTGAAACAGATGATTACAGCACTAAAATTGTGTACAATAGAAATATTATGGACGTAAACGCGGACAATTTACTTAAGGAGTGAAACAAGTGTCAAATATAGAAGAATTAAATGATCAACTATTGGTGAGACGCCAAAAGATGACAACGATACAAGAAAACGGACAAGATCCATTTGGATGCCGTTTTGAGCGTACACATTTATCAACAGGAGTACGTGAGCAATTTGCAGATCAAACAAAAGAGCAGCTTGAAGAAAACCTTCAAGAGGTAATTATTGCGGGACGTATTATGACGAAACGTGGTAAAGGAAAAGCTGGCTTTGCACATATTCAAGATTTAAATGGTCAAATTCAAATTTATGTTCGTCAAGATCATGTAGGCGAAGAAGCGTATGAATTATTTAAACAAGCTGATTTAGGAGATATCGTAGGTGTGCGTGGTAACGTGTTCCGTACACAAGTGGGAGAACTTTCTGTAAAGGCTGAGGAATTCACATTCCTTACAAAAGCGCTACGTCCTATGCCAGAGAAATTCCATGGCTTACAGGATGTTGAGCAACGTTATCGCCAACGTTATCTAGATTTAATGACAAATGAAGATAGCAAAAAAACATTTATCACGCGTTCAAAAATTATTCGTGCAATCCGAAATTATTTAGATAATGCTGGATACTTAGAAGTAGAAACACCAATGCTTCACACAATTGCTGGTGGCGCGGCTGCTCGTCCGTTTATTACACATCACAATGCCCTTGATATGGAATTATATATGCGAATTGCCATCGAATTGCATTTAAAACGTTTAATAGTTGGTGGTTTAGAGAAAGTATACGAGATCGGCCGTGTGTTCCGTAATGAAGGAATCTCTACACGCCACAACCCTGAATTTACAATGATAGAACTATATGAAGCATATGCTGATTATCAAGATATCATGTCTCTAACTGAAAACCTTATTGCACATGTTGCCCAAGAAGTTCTTGGTACAACATCAGTTCAATATGGTGAAGATGAAATCAACCTTGCAGTAGGCTGGAAACGAGTTCACATGGTTGACGCTGTAAAAGAGGCAACAGGTGTAGACTTCTGGCAGTCAATGACAAAAGAACAAGCACAAGCGCTTGCTAAAGAGCATGGAGTAGAAGTGAAGGATGTTCATGAAGTAGGCCATATTATCAATGAATTCTTCGAACAAAAAGTAGAAGAGACGCTTGTACAGCCTACATTTGTATATGGTCACCCAGTAGAGATCTCACCTCTTGCGAAGAAAAATCCAGAGGACGAGCGTTTTACAGATCGCTTTGAGTTATTTATCGTTCGTCGTGAGCACGCCAATGCCTTCACAGAGTTAAATGACCCTATCGACCAACGCCAACGCTTTGAAGCGCAATTAGCAGAAAAAGAAGCAGGTAATGATGAGGCACATGAAATGGACAATGATTTCATTGAAGCATTAGAATATGGTATGCCTCCAACAGGTGGTTTAGGTATAGGTATTGACCGTTTAATCATGCTACTAACAAATTCACCATCAATTCGTGATGTATTATTATTCCCAACAATGCGTCATATTACAAAATAAATTACTGCGTAGGCTCTTTATAGAGCTACTAAGAGCAGTCAATGGATTAAGAGGAGAATTCACAGGATAGGTGAGTTCTCTTCTTTTTGCTCAATGAAAAAAATTAAGTTGTTTAAACGTAGATTATATTTAGGTTATACTTTTATAGTTCTATGTTTTTCAAATCAAATACAATAAGTATAAAAAGAAGTATTTTATTGGGGGCTTATAATGAATTACAAAATTATTAACAAACAAGTATTTGAACAGGCACAATTACGTTCTGTTTCTGATGTTCCATTTACGGAGGAAGAGCTCGAGCATGGTATGAAATTAGTCGTTGCTAAAAAAGACGAGACACTTACTTTATATTTAGTGGAAATAGATGGCCATAAGAAATTTGATGTTCGTTGGGACGATTCTTCTGAAATCTTTAGTGGCTGGTATTCAGCATGGGATAACTTCTTGTGGTGCTTAAATATAGTTGACCCTCAAGGTAATGACATAAAATAGGGACATGTTAGGAATAAGCAGGCGCTAAAGTAGAAGTACTTTAGCGCCTGCTTATTTTCATTAACAACATAATTAGATTTGTAGTTTTTATTAAGGAAGTAATTTTAAAGTTTTATGAGCTATATTTAACTTGAAAATTAAGTAGTATTTTAATTTAAGATATTGAGAATTAATAGAAAGAGATGTATAGTAAAACAAATAATAAATTAAATAAGGAAAGATACTATGATTTACAATTCTCGTAATTGCGCAAAATAGCTTATTAAAGCAAGTTTATTAAATTAAATTAGATTTTGTGTAAAAAACACTTGCGAAGGCCTCTATAACATGATAAATTATTACTTGTCGTTAAGACAACGCAATTAACAACATTAGAACTTCAAAAGCAATTTGAAATAAGATGTTGACATGGATGATTGATTATAATATACTTTAAAAGTTGTCTCCATTGATTTGAAAAAACGTTTTAAAAAAGTGTTGACAACAAAATGAAAAAGGTGTTATAATATAAAAGTTGCTGTCGAGAGATGGTTGCTAAATGAACCTTGAAAACTGAACAAGCAAAACGTAATCAAT
>NZ_JBAHYH020000001.1:4358905-4414989 GCF_036698265.2 Lysinibacillus sp. IITD104 | reverse complement strand
ACCCAGGAGGATTAGCTCAGCTGGGAGAGCATCTGCCTTACAAGCAGAGGGTCGGCGGTTCGAGCCCGTCATCCTCCACCATATGCCGGTTTAGCTCAGCAGGTAGAGCAACTGACTTGTAATCAGTAGGTCGTGGGTTCGATTCCTATAGCCGGCACCATTTTTTCGAGCCATTAGCTCAGTTGGTAGAGCATCTGACTTTTAATCAGAGGGTCGAAGGTTCGAGTCCTTCATGGCTCACCATTTAGAAATAATAATAAGCGGGTGTGGCGGAATTGGCAGACGCACTAGACTTAGGATCTAGCGCCGCAAGGCGTGGGGGTTCGACTCCCTTCACCCGCACCATTATTTTCATTGCCAGATAAAAAACTTATGCACATGCGGAAGTAGTTCAGTGGTAGAACACCACCTTGCCAAGGTGGGGGTCGCGAGTTCGAACCTCGTCTTCCGCTCCAAATGTGCCGGGGTGGCGGAACTGGCAGACGCACAGGACTTAAAATCCTGCGGTAGGTGACTACCGTACCGGTTCGATTCCGGTCCTCGGCACCATTTTAAATGCGCCCGTAGCTCAATTGGATAGAGCGTCTGACTACGGATCAGAAGGTTATGGGTTCGACTCCTGTCGGGCGCGCCAAGCGCCGATGGTAGTTGGGGGCTTCCCCCTGTGAGAGTAGGACGTCGCTAGGCAAATGAAGAGGCTGGGACAAAACCCACCTCTAAATTAAAAAGCCTGTGAAATTTTACGATCAGTAAAATTTCACAGGCTTTAAATTTTTTCATAAAAAAATAAGGATCACTTCTGATAAAATTAAGTCACCACAACAAAATTATACAGAAAGAAGGATCCTTATGTTTAAAAATTATAACATGAATCAATTAGTTTTGCCTTTAGATTTAGAAGTAACATTACAAAAAAATGATATTGCCTTCCATGTCCACCATCTAGTTGAAAGTATCTCGCCTGAAGCGTTTGAACCATTCCTTCGAAATGAAGGCTGTCCCGCCTACCATCCACGCATGATGCTTAAAATTATCTTATGTGCTTATACACAATCTGTCTTCTCAGGGCGTAAAATTGAAGCCCTATTAAAAGATAGTCTTCGGATGATGTGGCTAGCTCAAGGCTATGAACCAAGCTACCGCACGATCAACCGTTTTCGTGTTCAACCAGAAATGAAAGAGTTGATCCGCCAATGTTTCGTCCAATTCCGTTGCCAGTTGGTCCAAGAAGAATTAATTGATCAGGAAGCTATTTTTATTGATGGAACAAAGATCGAAGCCAATGCGAACAAATTTACTTTCGTGTGGAAAAAATCCATCGAGAAATATCATAACGGATTAATTGAAAAATCAAACCAGTTATACGATGAGCTACTCGAGAAAGAAATCATACCAGAAATTGAACGAGAAAATGGAGAAGAATTAGCAGTAGAAGAGCTCGCCCAGATGGTAGAAAAAGTAGACGAAGTGATTTCTACATATGATCAAAAAATAGAGGATTCATCGGATGTAGCTGCGCGAAAAGCTTTAAGAGCCGAACGGAAATTCCCAAAGCAAGCACGCAAACAATTAATCGACTATATTGTACGTAAACTAAAATATCAAAAAGACTTTGAAATCTTTGGCATGCGAAATAGTTATTCCAAGACGGACTCAGATGCCACATTTATGCGAATGAAAGATGACTATATGAAAAATGGTCAATTGAAAGCAGGTTATAACATCCAAGTCGCAACAGAAGGTCAATATGTGCTTGCCTACAGTATCTATTCGAACCCAACGGATACACG
Source organism: Lysinibacillus sp. IITD104 (assembly GCF_036698265.2). Lineage (NCBI taxonomy): Bacteria > Bacillati > Bacillota > Bacilli > Caryophanales > Bacillaceae > Lysinibacillus > Lysinibacillus sp. IITD104. Next base: position 4,413,199 of record NZ_JBAHYH020000001.1, on the reverse strand, counting down.
TACCTTAATCCCGTTTTTAGATGAAATCGAACAACATTATTTTGAGCTACCAAAACACGTCGTCGCAGATGCTGGATATGGTAGCGAACAAAATTATGATGATATCCTTTCGAATCGTAAACGAGAAGCCTTAATTACGTATAACTTGTATTTAAAAGAACAAAAGAAAAAGTATAAACAAAACGAATTCAATACAGCATACTGGGATTATGATGAAGAAAATGATCAATACACATGTCCAAACCAACAACAGCTTGTATTTAAATATCGTACCACGAGAACGGATCAATATGATTTCACGCGCGAGTTTAAGGTATACGAATGTGAAGACTGTTCCGAATGCCCATTTCGTTCATTATGTACAAAAGCAAAAGAAGGAAATAATCGTAAGTTAATAGTGAATGAGAAGTGGGAACAGCAAAAAGAATATGTAAGAACAAAGCTTTCAGAAGAAAAAACGAGTACCATTTATCGTCAACGCAAAATTGACGTGGAACCAGTTTTTGGATTCTTGAAAGCTAATTTGCGTTTCACTCGATTTTCTGTTCGAGGAAAATCGAAGGTTAAAAATGAAATAGGTCTGGCATTAATGGCTGTGAATTTAAGAAAATTCACAGCCATTAGGTAGGGAGACAACATAAAAAATAGAGAAATCCTAATTTGAATGAATTCAAATTAGGATTTCTCACTAATTGAAGCTAGTTATGTCCCAGCCTCTTTTTGTTGTACTGAAATTAAGAAAGTAGGCTGTTCCCGGAAAAGGACAGCCTTATACTTAAAACTCAAGAGCATTCCGAAGATCATTTAGATAAGATTGACTCACTGGTAACTCACTTCCATCAATTAAAGTGACAATAAAATTTGATGTTAAATCGCGTGCCATTTTTTTTATGAAATGTATATTTACAATGTAAGATCTATGGATACGAATAAAATATGATGGTAATCGTAATTGAAGTTCTTTAAGTGTAATACTCGTTTTATACTGATCACCCTCTACATAAAACCATGTTTTTTTCTGTAGGCTTTCAATATGAGATATTTTATTAATTGCTACAGGATTCCATTCCTCCTCTTGCTTTCCAGTTAAAAATTGATATGGTTCGGCTCTTTTTGTTGTAAATGATGACGGTAGGACAATGACAAGAGCAGCAGGCTTATTTTGAATGTATATGGGATAACCAATGCCGTAATATGGCGTATCGAATAGGGAATTATCTAAAATAGCATCTGTTTTTTTTTGAGTCTGTAACACTTGGTCCGCAATACTCCCAGGTAATACTTGTTGCCCTATCTCTAAATGAATACTTTGGTGACCAGAGTGAAAATAAACATAAGAATGTTCAACAGCAATCGCAATGGATGAATCAGCAGGTATCCAGTCTTTTAACATAAAAATATATTGTTGTGAAATATCTTTTACGAAAGAATTTAACTCATTGTTCATTGTGAATATCCCCCTTGTTTGTAAACAGTCTTCCAAATTTCATCCTTAAAAAAGGTAGTTTTATCCTTAAAATTTGATCTTTTATCGAAAAATAATGAAAATTCAAATAGTCTGTTATATATTAATTTACAACAAATAAACCTGTTATGGAACAGATAATTAAAAGTTTTTTAACAGAGTATATTGTACACAAAGGGGAAGGTGGAATTTCAATATGTCAACTCGTCAAGAAAGAATCGAAGCTTTAGAAAAACAATGGGCTGAAAACCCACGTTGGGCTGGTATTGAACGCACATATTCAGCTGAAGAGGTTGTTAAATTACAGGGGACAGTAGTAATTGAACAAACACTAGCGCAAAAAGGTGCTACTCGACTTTGGAATTCATTACATGAGGAACCGTTTATCAATGCATTGGGGGCATTAACGGGGAATCAGGCAGTACAACAAGTAAAAGCTGGCTTAAAGGCTATCTATCTATCAGGCTGGCAAGTAGCTGCAGATGCAAACCTGTCTGGTCAAATGTATCCTGACCAATCATTATATCCAGCTAACTCTGTACCAGCAGTAGTAAAACGAATTAATCAAGCACTTCAACGTGCAGATCAAATTGATCATGCTGAAGGACGTGTTGATCAATTTGATTGGTTCGCGCCAATCGTAGCAGACGCAGAAGCAGGTTTTGGTGGGCCTCTAAACGTATTCGAGCTTGTAAAAGGTATGATTGAAGCTGGAGCAGCTGGTGTTCACTTAGAAGATCAATTAGCTTCTGAAAAGAAATGTGGACACCTTGGAGGTAAAGTATTACTTCCAACACAAAATGCTGTTCGTAACTTAGTAGCTGCACGTTTAGCAACGGATGTTATGGGTGTAGATACAATTTTAATTGCACGTACAGATGCTGATGCTGCTGATATGGTTACATCAGATATTGATCCACGTGATGCAGAGTTCATCACTGGTGAACGCACACCCGAAGGCTTCTTCCGTACAAAAGCTGGAATCAAACAAGCAATTGCTCGTGGTTTAGCTTACGCGCCATATGCAGATTTAATTTGGTGTGAAACTTCTAAACCATCACTTGAAGAAGCTAGAGAATTTGCTGAGGCTATTCATGCTGAGTTCCCAGGTAAAATGCTTGCATACAACTGCTCACCTTCATTCAACTGGAAGGCAAATCTTTCAGAAGAAGAAATTGCAGAGTATCAACGTGAACTTGGTAAGTTAGGTTATAAATTCCAATTTGTTACTTTAGCAGGTTTCCATGCACTTAACCACTCTATGTTTGAGCTTGCTCATGACTATAAAGATAATGGTATGGCTGCATATTCTAAGCTACAGCAAGCAGAGTTTGCTTCTGAGTCTAAAGGCTATACAGCTACACGTCACCAACGTGAAGTAGGTACTGGTTACTTTGATGAAATCTCTCAAGTTATCTCTGGTGGTACTTCTTCTACAACTGCAATGGCAGGTTCTACTGAAACAGAACAGTTTGTATAAGTCTTAGTTTAAATACGTGTTTTCCTAAATTCATAATCATAGAATAGTCTCCTCCGCTCCTCCTAAAGCGGAGGATGACGAAACTAAAATGGCAAAGGTGGGTAAACAGCTAATGGAACAAGCAACGACAGGTAAGCTTAAAATTGTTGGAGAACAAAACGAGCAAACTAATGAAATTTTGACACCTGAAGCTCTTGAATTTGTTCTTGCCCTGCACGAAAAATTTGATGCTCGCCGCAAGGAGCTGTTGGAGGCTCGACAAGAACGCCAAAAACGACTTGATGCGGGAGAGAAGCTGGATTTCCTGCCAGAGACGAAGCATATTCGTGAAGGTGATTGGGTAATTGCACCACTTCCAAAAGACTTGCAAGATCGCCGTGTTGAAATTACAGGGCCAGTTGATCGGAAGATGGTTATTAATGCGTTAAATTCTGGAGCAAAAATGTTCATGGCATGCTTTGAGGATGCATCTTCCCCAACATGGGAAAATATGATTGGTGGTCAAATTAATATGCGTGATGCTATTAATAAGACGATTGAATTTACACAAGCATCCAATGGCAAAACATATAAATTAAATGATGAGACAGCAGTGCTGTTAGTACGTCCACGAGGTTTACACTTGCTTGAGAAGCATGTACTAGTGGATGGAGAGCCGATTTCAGGCAGTTTCTTTGACTTCGGTTTATATCTATTCCACAATGCCAAAAACGCACTTGCACAAGGTACAGGGCCATACTTCTATCTACCAAAGCTTGAAAGCCATTTAGAGGCTCGACTATGGAACGATGTCTTTGTGTTTGCTCAAGATTATATTGGTATTCCACAGGGGACAATAAAAGCTACTGTATTAATTGAAACAATTTTAGCCGCGTTTGAGATGGATGAAATTTTATATGAGCTACGTGAACATTCAGCTGGTTTGAATTGTGGTCGCTGGGATTATATTTTCAGCTATATTAAACGTCTACGCAATCAAGCTGACGTTATTTTGCCAGATCGTGGGCAAGTAACGATGACAGTACCTTTCATGAAAGCCTATACATCTTTATGTATTCAAACATGTCACAAGCGGAATGCACCAGCAATGGGCGGAATGGCAGCACAAATTCCAGTTAAAAATGATGATGAGGCAAATGCAGTAGCCTTTGCAAAAGTGGCAGAAGATAAACGTCGTGAGGCAACAGAGGGGCATGACGGTACATGGGTAGCACATCCTGGTATGGTTGCAACAGCGATGGAGCAATTTGATGCTATTATGACAACGCCTAACCAAATTCATAAAAAGCGTGAGGATGTACATGTAACTGCCGAAGATTTAGTAGCTGTACCAGAAGGAACAATTACAATTGAAGGTCTACGTATTAACTGTAGTGTTGGTGTACAATATATTGCTTCATGGCTTCGAGGTAACGGGGCTGCACCAATTAATAACTTGATGGAGGATGCTGCAACAGCAGAAATCTCTCGTACACAAGTATGGCAATGGATCCGTCATCCGAAAGGAATCTTAGATGATGGACGTGGTATTACATTAGCATTTGTTTTAGAAATATTGGAAGAAGAACTTGTGAAGATTAAAGAGGCTGTTGGGGAACAAGCTTATAACAGTGGTCGCTATGAAGAAGCTGCTGAACTGTTTAAATCCTTAATTGAACAAGATGAATTTGCAGAATTCTTGACACTTCCAGGGTATGAAAAATTAGCGTAAAATACAAATCTACTATCCAACATATCAAACTTTCCTAATAACTATCTATGGATTGCACTCGGGTACAGTCCAGCCTATTCCACTAACATAACGTGACGGGGTCTGTTCCCCCGTTTAAAGAGATGAGCACGATTGAATTAAAAGGGGTCTATAAATAAAAGTTAAGAGATTTTAAGGGTTTAAAGATGTCTTACTAGCTTAGATGGGGAGCGGTAAGGCATCTTTTTATTGTACATCCGCGTAACTGTTTTAAAAGTTACGCGGCTTTTCTATTCTAATTTACTATGGCTAGTACAAAGCCATCATACCCTTTCACACCAACTGTTTGTATAGCTGTTGCTTCAATTCTAGGGTCTGCTTTTAGTAAATCCACAAATTCCTGTACGCCTCTAACGCGTTCATCCTCACTATTTTCATCAGTTACCGCACCGTTACGCACAACATTATCAGCGATGATAACAGCCCCAGCCTGTGCTAATTTTAACGCCCACTCTAAGTAAGCAGGGTTATTAGGTTTATCAGCATCAATAAAGATAAAGTCGAATAATAGTCCAGCTTTTTTTAAGTTTGGCAATGTATCTAGGGCATTTCCTACAATTACCTCAATCATTTGTTCATAGCCTGCATTCTCTATATTTTGCTTGGCGATTTTGGCGTAATCTTCATTAATTTCTAAAGTCACTACCTTTCCTGCTTGAGGAAGAGCTTGGGCTAAGCAAATACTGCTATAGCCTCCAAGTGTACCGATCTCTAAAATATTTACCGCACTTTTCATTTTAGCGAGTAAATATAATAGTTTCCCTTGAGTAGGAGATACATCAATTTCTGGAATACCTGCAGCTTTATTAGCCTGTAGTACACTATTAAGGTGTTCGTTTTCTGGTAGGAGCTTAGTCATGAAATAATCATCTACATTATGCCAAACATTTAATTCTGTCATTATACAGCCTCATTTCACTATTTTTTAAAGTGCAAGCTTGCCAATAAAGTGTATGATAGAATGAATCATAATAAAAATATATTATTATTATTTATACATAACTAAAGATTATGAATTGAGGTTAAATCATGAATAGTCATGGCTTAAAATTGTTTTATCAAGTTGCGGCTACAGGTAGTTTTACAAAAGCTGCAGAAAAGCTATGTATCAGTCAACCTGCCGTTTCAAGTCAAATCAAACGTTTTGAGCATGAAATTGGCGTCCAGCTATTTCAACAACAGGGACGTGGTGTAGTACTTACTGAATTCGGTGTGGCACTAGCAGAAAAAGCTCAAAATCTTATTGCTCTTGAACAACATATTGAAACATTTATAGAAGATTATCGACTTGCAAGAGCAGGAAATTTACACATTGTTGCAACCTACTTACCTGCTAATTTTTTAATTCCTAAATGGGCAGCTACTTTCAAGGCTGCAAATGAACAGGCGAATTTAATGATTACAACGACCAATACAAAGGATGCCTTTGAACAGTTAATAAACTATAAAGCGGATATGGCTATTTATGGTGGGGGAATGTCTGAAAGACCTAAGGAAATAGAGTGGGAGGAATTATATGAGGATGAATTATGGTTTGTAGTATCGCCAAATCATCGTTATGCACATCAATCTATTACATTAGTCGAAATGTTTCAGGAGCCTTTTATTATGAGGGAAGTAGGGAGTTCGATGAGGGAGCATCTTTTCTCATTATGTCAAACATACCAAGTGAGACCACCAAAAATCGCACTCCAATTTAATGGCATTCATGAAACCATTCGCTCAGTCATGGCAGGCTATGGTGCAAATTTTATTTCTTCTCTTGCGGTTAGAGAGTATGTAGAGAGTGGGCAATTGGCGAGGGTTTATGTCAAGGATATACATGCCATTAAACATAAAATTGCGATTTGTACGAGGAATAATGAGAAGCAGAATTTACTTGTGCAAAGATTTATTGAAACCATTAAAAATTCTCCCATTTAAAAATTTGTATCTCATGCAAGGTGGAGAGAAATTTGTTATATTAGTTGTATAACAAATATGGAGCTGATAAACATGCTTATTCAAATAGAATTTCAATCAGACGTACCTATTTATGAGCAGGTGACACGTCAAATTATTGAAGGAATTGCTAGAGGAGAAATGAAACCAGGTGATACTTTACCGTCTGTGCGAAGTTTAGCTGCTGATCTAGGTGTTAATATGCATACTGTTAATAAGAGCTATCATGAATTAGAGGCAAAAGGGATTATTACCATTCGACCAAAATCTGGAGCTATTATATGTTCTACAGAGGAGAGAGCTTTAACACCTGAGCAACTACGACAAATCGAAAAGAATTTGAAACCTGTTGTGGCAGAAGGAATGGTGCTCGGCGCAACAGCTGAACAAATTGAGCACATGATGAAAAAAGTATTCGCTGATTTGCAAATTCCAGCAGAGGGAGTGTAGCAAAATGCTACTTGGTGTTTTTACAACCATTTACATCATGACATTAGCTTTGCAAATAGTGGTTCCTTATATTGTACGAGAGACAATCGTTTTTGGAGTCACTGTGCCTGAACAAAAGATTAAACATCCCATCCTAGCTCAATTGAAAAAACAGTATGTTCAATTCGTAGGAGGCACAGGGATAGTATTTCTAATCATCATGATTATTAGTTACAATCAATTAGCGCCTTCTGAATCCATGCAAAGTATTGTATTATTAAGTTGTTTGTTTAGTATGCTTACAGTAAGTATGGTGCTGTATTGGATAAATCATCAAAAGGTATCTACTTTGAAAAAACAAGAGCAGTGGGGCGCAAATATTAAACAAGTACGGGCAGTAGATTTAACTGCACGAAGCCGCGATGAAATGCTTCCTTGGTCTTTTTTTGCTGTACCGTTAGGAATATCAGTATTTTTGATCATTTACACAGTACTACATTACGATCAAATGCCAAATGATATAGCAGTACATTGGGGGCCGAGTGGAGAAGCAGATGACTGGAGAGATAAGACCTATTTTACGGCTATTTCACTGCCATTGATAATGCTAATGATGCAATGTATGATGTGGGGAATTACCGACTCCATTAAACGTTCTGCAATTAAATTAGCTGTAAATCACAAAGAGGAATCGTTGGAGGATCAGCTCAAAACGCGAAAATACATGAGTTGGCAAATATTAATGATAAGTTATGCATTAACAGCTTTATTAACAATTTTGCAATTAAGCAATATCTATCCTTCTATGACAGTAGGCTATAAGCTATTACCAGTATTTATTTTGTTCTTAGTTGTTTTGCTGGGCTCATTACTTATATATGTTTTGAAAAAACATAAACACAAAGTACGCTATGAAGCAAATATAGATTCACAGGTAATGGACGTGGATGAGGATCGCTATTGGAAGGGTGGCTTAATTTATATGAATCGACAAGACCCTTCCATTTTTGTGGAGAAACGCTTTGGGGTAGGATGGACTATGAACCTTGCCAATCCTAGAGGCTATATTGTTATTGGTTTACCTTTTCTCTTATTGCTGTTGATTTCTATATTTTCGTTATAAAATAATAGTAATTTGTGATGAAAAAATTCGTTCTATGTGATCGGATTTTTTCTTATTAACTGGAGGTGGGCAGATGAAGATCCTTGTTGTTGATGATGATGTTCATATTTTACAACTAGTAAATATTTATCTTACAAGGGAAGGTTATCAAGTGTTACTTGCTGAAAATGCACAGCAGGCACTAGCCTTACTTGAAGGGAGTCTGCCTGATTTAGCTGTGGTCGATGTAATGATGCCAGGAATGGATGGTTTTACACTAACAGAGTCTTTAACCCAAGATTATGATATTCCTGTTTTATTATTAACAGCAAAAGGGGAGCTAGAGGATAAAGAACGTGGCTTTTTAGCAGGATCTGACGATTATGTTGTAAAGCCCTTTGAACCAAAGGAGTTATTATTTCGTATAGCCGCGATTTTGAGGAGATTGGATAAAAAAAATCAAGTAACCATTCAAGTAGGCAAACTAGTAATTGATCGTCGAAGCTTTGAGGTTGTAATAGAGGGAAATACACTTATATTACCTTTAAAGGAATTTGAATTACTGGCTTTGTTAGCATCACGACCCCATCAAGTGTTTACTCGTAGCTATATTATGGAACAAGTATGGGGCTATGACTATGATGGAGATGAGCAAACGTTAAATACGCATGTGAAGCGGATTCGTGAAAGATTAAATCGATATGACACGGCTGTTGAAATTACAACAGTAAGAGGTGTTGGCTATAAGCTAGAGGAAACAACATGAAAACGTTATATAGTAAATTTGTTGTAACAACAATGCTAGTAATGATTGGAAGCTTATGTTTGGGCTTTTTAGTAACAAATACCTATTACCATCAAGTTGTAAAAGAAAAAAATGATACGAAAAACGTTAGCATAGCACAGGATATTGTGCATTATATTGAGACAGACAAACCAGAAGATTTAAATAGCTATTTGACAACATTGGGCGAGATTGGCTATCAAATTTATGTAACAACTGGTGAGGAGGGGCATTTTTTTGGTGGCCCATATCGTGATAAAACATTGTCAGCATCTGTTATTGAGCATGTTTTAAACGGAGAAACCTATCATGGTATGCGAGATTTCCCTAAAGAAACCTTTGTAACAGGCTTTTTTGCTAATGAACTAAATAATACAATTGGTGTGCCATTTACCTATGAAAACAAGCCCTATGCTTTATTCATAAGACCTGATATTCGTTTATTGTTTTCTGAGGTGCATACAATACTTGCAGGATTAATGTTGGTTATGACGGTACTGAGCCTACTTGCCATGCTATTATTTGCTAAAGCATTAATTCGCCCCATTACAAAGCTAACAGCAGCCACTCAACAGCTAGCACATGAAAAATTTGATACAGTTCTAGATATTGATCGTGCAGATGAAATTGGTCAATTAGCGGCAAGCTTTAATAGGATGACTGAGAGACTACAGGAAAATGATCGTACAAGGAAGGAATTTATCAGTAATGTATCACATGACTTCCAATCACCTTTATTAAATATTCAAGGGTATGTTGATTTACTGAAAAATCCTTCCCTTACTGAGCAGGAAAGACAGGAATATGCAGCAATCATTGAGCTAGAAACAAAACGCCTATCTACATTGACCAAGCAATTATTATTATTAACATCGCTTGATCAATCGACAAGAATCGTAAAACGTGAGTCTTATCGGTTAGATGAACAGCTAAAGGAAACCGTACGAAAGTATCGTTGGCAAATGGAAGAGTCACAGCTTCAAGTATCATATAAGCTAGAGCAAATTATTTTTGATGGCGATGCAGGGCTTTTACAAAATGTATGGGATAATTTACTGACAAATGCCATTAAATATAATGTAGAGGGTGGGCAAATACGTCTACATGTACAAAGAAAATCTGCCTCAATTGAAATTCTTGTTGAGGACAGTGGAATAGGAATGACTGAGGATCAATTAGCAAAAGTATATGACCGTTTTTATCGCGCCGATGCGTCTAGAACCAAGCAAGGGACGGGGCTAGGCTTAGCGATTGTCAAACAAATTGTTGAGCTACATGGAGGGACCATACAGATGGAAAGTAAAGTGCATGCAGGCACAAAGGTTTATATCCATCTACCAATTTTGTCATAAGGAGTTCATGTAAAGTTCATGTTCACGCGATAAACTGCTACTTAGTTGAAACAAACATAGGGGGAGTTATCGTATGGAACAAAAGTGGAGCATACGCCTTATTCGATTAGCGGCAATTTTTGCCTTAATTGGCACATATTTAGGATCACATATGTCGGGATCAGGTAGTTATGAATATAGACCGATACATGCACATATTTTACTTGTTGGCTGGCTTAGTATGTTTGCCTGGGGTATTTTTTATCGAGCCTTCAAAGTGAAATCACAAAAATTAGTAACCATTCATGGTTGGACAGCTATTGTGGGTGTTCTGGGCTTAACATTAGGCATGTGGTTTTACAATATAAATCCATTTAATTTCGGTAGTACTTTTACATTAGTCTTCTTTATTGTAGGAGGAACTACGCTATTAATTAGCTTTGCTTTATTTATTGTTGTAACATTTATGATTAATCAAAAAGTGGATATGAAAAAATAATGAAACCTACCGTGTCACGATTTGTGGAGCGGTAGGTTTTCATGTTTATTGAATAACTTCTAGAGATTTTTCAGCCATTTTGAAGCCTCTTGGTACTCTTGTGTACCAAACCCGATAACAAGCTGGGGTTTTTTGGTTTTACTCTTTATAACGATAAAATATAACTTAAGTACCATTTTCGCGCTATTCTAATATGTCTAGTTTACAATACATTTTGTATATGATACTCTACATTTAGAGGTGGGTGAATTGAAAAAAAGCAAAGTAAATAACAATGTGCGCCATTTTCGACGATTACTTAATCTAACACAAGAAGAATTTGCTGAAAAAATAGGTGTACATAGACAAACCGTTATTGCGATTGAGAAGCAAAAATATGAGCCTTCAATTGGTGTGGTATTAATGATTTCTTCGGTTTTGAAGGAGCCAATTGAAAAACTATTCTTTTTTGATGATAAAGTTGAATAAAGGATTTAAGGGGGTAAATATATATGCGGTCAAAGAAATGGATGATCTTAATTTTTTACTTATATTTATTCTTATCATTGGGGTATATGAGTTATTCCGCGTATGGTAGGGAAGATAATATTTGGATTATATGGTTAATTGCAAGTTTGTCTGTAGGCTATCAAATCATTCGATTCTTAATTGACAAAAAGAAAGATGGATGGAATAGCAGTTATGTAGTAGCCGATCAACGAATTTTTGGAAAGATTAAATTGTCGTTGGCAATATCCTATGTATTTATAATTGTTTTTTTAATAATTGGAGCTTTGGGAATTAGTCAAGGTTTCTTTATGTTTGATTCATTTGAAACGATTGTTGCAGCCATTATTTTTAGCTTATTAGTATTTATGATTTCTCAAATAGTTCAACAATTTATAAAGTAACAAACAAAAGGTTGTTATTTTTCATTTTAATTCTTCTTAATATGGTGTACGTACAAAAATACCATTTTAGGGGGAATTTTTTTATGACAATTATTAACGCATTATCATTAAATAATCAAGAACAACAAGCAGTAGTGGAAAAGATTAAGGACCGAGTAACTAGTAAATTAAATCTTGCTGTTGATTTCTCAAAATTACATGGGAATCAAGTCGATTTTTCTTTAATGAATCGTGGCGAAATTCGAAAGTTAGATAACACGATTGGTAAACAATTTACTGTTCCCACAAAAACATATGAGGGTTTAAATGGTCAGGTCCAATATACAGAGTTAAACGACATTTATATGCTTAATGTAACTACTCCAACAAAAAACCCGGAACTTTTAATTCCACTTCGCAATCTTGCTAAAGCTAATGAAAAACTTGATCGACTTGCAAAACATGTAGTTGCAGAAGGATATACGCTTATTGACAGTGATGAGGTAGTTATTCAAACACAAAAAGCAGTTTTTGAAAATGCAATCGAAACTTTTGTTGAAGCAACGAATATGTATACTCTTCCTATCTACAAAGATGATAATGCTGTCGGTTATTTAGTCTTTGATGAAATTAACTCTAATCCCATTGTAATCATTGGGAATGATATGACTGCAATCAATGAAGAGGGAGAAATAATTACAATCTTTGCCTCAGGAGATAGTTGTTCTTTAAAATGGGCTGACTGTATGCAACAAGAATTAGGTTGTAGTAACTGGTCTTCGTGTTTACTTCTGTTTGGTACTTGTATCTCCGCTTGTTGTACTTGTGCAGGTGTCGTTACTTGTCTTGTATGTGTAGGTTGTGCAATTCATGTATTTAACGCTGCGTGGTCTTGTCGTATGTGCGTTCCTGATGCAGCACGACCAAAAGAATGTCCGGTTAAATAAAAGTGTACTACCTTATGCCATTATTTAGATTCCAACTCTGTCTGCAAAAGATTATTCCTATTTTATAATTATAGGAAGATCCAGCCTTGGTTAGAAGGTGTGCCAAGTAGCTCCCATATTCTCAAAAATCTATAGATAACATAATAATAGCGCCCCCTAAAAACAGGGGCGCTATTTGACGCTTTCATTTTTTTAGAAAAGGTTGTGATATTTGAAATTGCTTTTTCTATATATCTTATGAATATTAGTGGAGGTGTTAGAGAGTGAGTGATACTCAAGTTAAACTAATATTAGGTTCAAACTCTTTTGATGAAGAGAAACTAAAAGAGAAAGTAACAAATAATATCTCTCTTATTGGAGCAAAGCACTTTTGGGATCAAGGATATAAAGGTAAAGATGTAGTTGTTGCTATATTAGATACTGGTTGTAACTATCATCATATAGACTTAAAGGATCGCATTATTGGTGGGTATAATTTTACAAAAGAATCTAATGGTGACTCTTCTATTTTTGAAGATTTTAATGGTCATGGAACGCATGTAGCTGGAACAATAGCAGCTTCAATTAACGGTATAGGAATCGTAGGAGTAGCGCCTGAAGCTAGTCTACTTATTTTGAAAGTATTAGATTATAAAGGAAGCGGTACGTTAGCTTCATTGGTTAAAGCCATTGATTATGCTATAAATTGGACAGGCCCAAATAATGAAAAAGTAAACGTTCTATCTTTATCGTTAGGCCTATCGTCTTCTAAAGAAAACCTTCATAATGTCATAAAACAAGCTGTATCAAACGATATTGCAGTTGTAGTAGCATCTGGCAATGAAGGTGATGGTGATTTATCCACTGACGAATATTCATATCCAGCTGGGTATGAGGAAGTAATAGCAGTTGGTGCAACGGATAAAAATAATAAAATTGCTAATTTTACTAATACTAATAAAGAGGTAGATATTTATGCACCAGGGGTAGATATTAGATCAACCTATTTAAATAAAGATTATGCAGATTTATCAGGTACTTCTATGGCGGCTCCACATGTAACAGGGGCATTAGCTTTATTGATTAATAAATATAAAAACTTGAAGAAATCAAAGCTTACAGAAGCAGAATTGTTTATGTATTTAATGCAACACACCACCAAAGTACAAATAGGCGATTATGGTGAAACGATCTCTATTCTTAATCTATCAAAAGACATTAGCATAGAAGGTGGTTCTAATGAACCATCTGAAACCCCATTAGATCTATCATTGCTACTTAAATGTTTCTGTGAAGCTCGAAAATCACAAGCATTATTTACACAATCCTTGAACGAAAATTCGACAGAGAATGAACGGAAATTTTTAATATCTTTGATTCAGGAATCCGCTTATACCGCGAGTCATATTAAAAATTTATGTAAATCATTTAAATGATAAAGTTATAATGTTAATATAACTATGGGATGTAAAAAATGGGTTTATTTACAAAAACTTTTTTCAAAAAAGAATGTAAACTCTTTTTTTTTAAATATAAAAGGGAACATATGATCTGTTTGAAGTAAAAAATAGAACATATGTTCCGAGAAAGGGGTGCTTTAATTGTTGGAAAACGAATGGAATGAAGAAAAAATCAGAAAATTTGAAACGGAAAATCCAGAGTTACTAAAAAATGATTTGGTGATTTCTTTTCTCGAAACACCAATTAACAAAGAAATGTATTTGAAAACAATATTAAACCCTACTCCCGAAAATATGAAAGAGTTAGATATATTATTTAAACATTTTTATTTTAAAATTCGCTTTATTTCCCATATATCTACAACACTTAAATTTAATTCTATTAATTACGACAAACGAACGAGGCTTATACAATCAAGATTTTCTACTACTTTAGATGCCCCAATTAATTTTAGTGAAGACCAAGAAACATTTCTCGATTTAATAGCCGACGAACAAGCTGGATACGACCCTTTAGAGGAGGTTGTTATAAACGATGACCTCGATGAACATATAAGCTGTCCAGTATTGTATGATGCATTAAATTCACTTACCAAAAAGCAAAAGGAAATTATTAATTTAGCGTATGCAGAAGGATTAAGTGATACAGAAATTGGACTGATATTAAATAAAACGCAGCAAGCGGTCTCTAAAACTCATAAGAAAGCTTTAGGAAATATGCTAACTTACATTGAAAAACGAAAGAATAATGGAGGTTAAGGATAAATAAAGGGGGTGACTTATTGATGATAATAGAACCATCAGAATGGCTTACGATCATCGGAAATTTTGGATTTCCTATTGCAATAACAATATATCTGTTTATTAGATTCGAAAAGAAAATAGAAAATCTTGAACTAAGTATTAACCAATTATCAGAAGTTATAAAGGATTTAAGAAGGGACTGAAAATAAATGTCACAAGAATTAATTGCCCTTGTAGAAAGATCAAAACATGATGATAAAGCTTTATTAACTATATTAAATTATTTTGAACCTAAATTGAAACATTGTCTTTATCAAACGTCTCCACATCATAGAGAAGATTTACGTCAGGATTTACTTATTAAGCTCATTAATACTATAAGAAAATATGATGTCAATTCTGTTCCTGGGTTTTGGGATATGAAGCAACGCTTTAGTGACAAACAAAATTTAAAAAAATCCAATTGATTACGAAACGGTCAAAAAGATGTGATTAAATCTTTTTGATCGTTTTATTTTTGAAAGGTTGTTATTTTAAGTAGTATTTCTTCTTTAATTAATATATCCTACATGGTGGCATAGCCAAGCGGTAAGGCCAAGGTCTGCAAAACCTTTATCCTCGGTTCAAATCCGAGTGCCACCTTTTGTAACTATTAAGCTTAAACTGAGGCTTTCATTTTATAAACACCTTTATGAGGTTGGTCTGACCCAGAAAAGTTAGACATATTTAGTTAAACAACTTTTTAGACCTGAGTTCGGACTGATATGCTCCCTATTAGGTAGACAGATTAAAAAATAAAATCTGTTTATCTAAGGGGAGTATTTTTTATGGGTCTTTGGTCTTTTAACTTTGGAAAATAAATTTTATAAAATGGTTGTTATTTCGTATTGCTGGGTTTCTTTATTACTTATAACAAGATAAGGGGGATTTTTTATGGAAGTAATAGTATATTCTAGTAACGGTTGTGGATTTTGTACTAAACAAAAGGAATTCTTAAAAGAGAAAGGGATTGTTTTTGAGGAAAGGGAGGTTAATACTAACGAACAATACTTTCAAGAATTCGAAGAATTAGGTGGTTTAGGTGTACCTTTAACGATTGTGAAAGAAGCTGGAGAGACTGTTTCGACAATTATTGGTTTCAATAGGGAAGAACTATCTAAGATCTTAATTCAACAATAAATGCTAGGTGGGTGAGAAATATTCTTGTCCACCTTTCACTAATTACTTACATACCAGAGTTTCCGGGTTTATCCTGTAAGAAAGATCTCATTCGCCAGTGTTTACTGCACTTCCATGACCAACTTATAAAAGAAAACAAAATCGACCAAGGGGCCATTTTGATTGATGGTACTAAAACTGAAACAACAAAAAAGAGTCCGGATGATATTGCTATGCGTAAACAGTTGCGTAGTGAACGAAAAAACAAATGTTATAACAAATGCATGACTGGATGACGTGTAAACAGAAGTACTTTTTTGCTCAGAATGCATTTCTAGCTGATAGGTCTCATATAGAATTTCCTTTAAAACAAAAAGTGCCTTTTGTAAAGATGCTACTGAGATTAAAGTAGCAAGTAAACTAGCATCCTGTAAATTTTAAGTTAATTTTGTAAGGGACTGCTACATTAAGTTCTGACATTGGTCTTCAATAATTATGTTATGCATGACAATAGCCCCCACTTCTTAATATGTCTTCGCTTCATTTCCAATGACTCTATGCTTCTAACCTAGATAAAATGGCACCAAATCTTACAAATCCGCTAAAATACTTCTCCTAAAATCACTTTGTTCATATATCGGAGAAAAATCGATATTATTGATATGTTTTAATGGGATTCATCAGTTGAATTGTTGCTGTTACATGATACTATTTGATATAAGGGAGATTCGTAGCTACGGAGGACCTGTCAGCCTTTAGTTGGGGGATCGAAATGAAAAATATTGCAGCTATTATACCAGCATATAATCCACAACAATCACTCATTACCTATGTACATCAATTATTAGCAACGACTATTACACAAATCATCATTGTCAATGATGGGAGTGATCAAAAATATAAGGATATTTTTGAAAACTTAAATAAAATTGACCGCTGCCAAGTACTACAGCATGATTGCAATATTGGGAAGGGTGGCGCACTTAAGACCGCCTTTGCATATATAAGAGAACAACAAGCCAGGTGCCATGGTATCCTTACAGTTGGGGCACATGGGCAACATACTTTACAAGATGTTAAGCTTGTTTTAACAATGACAAAGGTGTTTTCTGAAGGGATTGTGCTAGGTGTACGTAACTTTCATTCAGCTGATAGTACATTTCTTTCTTACTGGGGAAATCGTGCAACAAGCTTATTTTTTGAGTTACTGTATCACAAGAAATTAATGGATACACAAACAGGTTTGCGCTATATTTCGATAAATGAGTTGCCTTGGCTAATAAAAGTAAAAGGTGAACGTTATGATTATGATACAAATATGTTAATTGCTGCACTTAAAAGAAAGTGTCCAATTTTCGAGGTAGAAATTGGACAATTACGTATAAAGAAGAATTCAATAATCCAATACGATGAAATAACAAACGCTGGTACCATTATTACGAGAATGCTCATGAATTATTTAAAGCCAAGGAATAGTAATGGCTAGGTTTAAATTTAAAATAACGAGCTAGGATAAAGAATAACGATCACTCATTAGAGCGTAGCGAGTATAAGAAAAGGAGCAATGGTTATGGAATATTCAGATCAAGTAAAAAATCGTGTGAAACGGATGGAAGGACAGCTACGTGGCATTTTGAAAATGATGGAGGAGGAAAAAGACTGTAAGGCAGTCATTACACAATTATCAGCAGTACGCTCTGCTGTAGACCGTACAGTTGGGGTTATTGTTAGTACAAACCTATTGGAATGTGTTCAGAATGCTGAAGGGGATGGCGAAAAAATGAATGAAGCCATTCAGGAAGCAGTTAATTTAGTTGTGAAAAGTAGATAAAAGCTATGAATTCGTAACAAAAATATAAAGTAGAGTAATTAAAGACTTTCGGAAATCAACAAACAAATATTAACAAGCGCAAATGGACCCTTAAATGAGTTCTTTGTGCTTTTTTTGTATATAATGTAAAGAAGACGGTTGGAGGTGAGGAGTTTGTGGAAGAAATTAGCTATAATTGCCATTATTATTATTTTTATTGATCCCATTTATACGGCTGGTAAGGCTGCTGTTCAGCAGGTGATCGATTGGACAAATAATGATGAAATAGAAACTATGCTACTTTCAACAAAGGAGAAAATCGTAGATGTTACGGCAAGACTTTCAGATAATGCATCAATTGAAACAGCCCTGCCTATTGAAGATATACATGAAGCGGAGGTAGCCCCTGCAGCTCCACCCATTCAGAAACCTGAAACAAAGTTAGTCGTGACAAATGCCAAGGAAATGGCTGATGCGATGTATGCGTATTATAATAGCTTTTCACCAAAGTTTGAAATTCAATATAAAGGGAATACACAGCGAATTGAACAAATTGTAGAAGAGGCCTATAACAATGCTATCAAACGAGATGACTATGTTTACGGCCATGTAAGTAAGCATTCAATTCGATATGAATATGGGCGAAATAAAGCAACTATTTATGGAGAACAGAGCTATTTAATGACGCCAGAGCAGGCTGCATATGTAGAGATGAATGTTCAAGAAATTATCGCTAAGATCAGTAAAAAATCTATGACGGATGTAGAAAAGGTACGAGCTGTCAATGACTATATTGTTGCCAATACTTCCTATACAGATCAAACGAATTCTAGCCCACACAGCGCCTATACTGTTCTTGCTGAGCATGGAGGAGTATGCCAGGGCTATGCTTTACTTGCTCACTCCATGCTTCAAAAATTGGGTATTGAAACAAAATATATCGTGGGTTATGTAGGTCAAGAGGGACATGCGTGGAATCTCGTCAAACTTGATGGACAGTGGTATCATCTTGATACGACATGGAATGATCCGGTACCCGATCGTAAGGGCGCAATACGCTACCAATACTTTTTAGTAGATGATCGTACAATGGCGAAGGATCACACGTGGATTGCTGAAGACTATCCTAAGGCAACAAGCACAATGTATAGTTATTATCATGATATTGACTTCCCAGCACAAGTTGGTGATCAATTGTTTTATAGTAATATTGCAGATGACAATAAGTTATATGTACTAGATATGAAAACTAGTAAGACGAAGCGTGTCACAAATTCCCGTGCACAATATATCGTGTATTCGGATGGCTGGCTCTACTTTAGTAATTATTCCCGAGGGGCGTATTTAACAAAAATTCGCCCAGATGGTAGTGGCGAAGAGGTACTAAATAGGGAGGATACGAAGGATTTATTTATAAAGGATGGCTATCTCTATTTTACGACAAATGAATTGAAGAGAATGGCACTTTAAAACAAGAAAAGGGCTATGACTTATAAACAGTCATATGCCCTTTTTGTACGTTCAATTAGATAAGTAATAGGCTGATGCTGACAAAGTAAAATGTCCACTTGAGGATACATGAAGGTAATTTGCTCTGTAAAAATCTTTAAAATGAGTGGATTATGCTTGATGGCACCACCATTACAATAAAAAGTAAATGGTCCATTCTGATAGTCAATTTTTTTCAATACAGCGCTTGCTAGAAGGACTAGTTCATGTGCAGCTTGTTGAGATATTTCGATGGCGCAAGCATCTTCTTGCTCGACTGCCTTTGCCACAATGGAGCCCATCTTGGCCAGTTGTGCATTTGTATAGGAAGGGTGGAATAGCCATTCGGCGAGCTCTGTAACATCCTGTATACCTAAAGATTGATAGACAGCTTCCTTTAAGATTGTTGGTTTACCACGACCATCCTCCATTTTAAATATAGCTCTTACTACCTCCTGCCCTAACCAATATCCACTTCCCTCATCGCCAGCCCGATGTCCCCAGCCCCCTGCACGTACAATTTGTTGTCCATCATAGGCATAGGCAATAGCTCCTGTTCCAGCAATGAGCAGAGCACCTGCCTGTCCAGCAGTCACACCTAAGAGTGTGGCCTCTGCATCATTTTCAATAATCAATGTATCGACTTGTAGCTGTGTGGTCTGAAGAGCGTTTTGAACAATGGCCACTACTGCTGTATGATCCTTCGGCGAATCAATTCCAGCTAATGCAAAGGTAGCTACAGCAATTTGAGAATTAGGATACTTTTGCAAAAATGTTTCAACATTTGCTAAAAGCTCTTGTAATATTGCTGTAGCTGATTCAACACCAATGGCTTGATAATTAGAGCCTTTAGCGGATGTAGAATATTCAACGTCACCAGATTCAGCATGAACAACTGCACATGCTGTTTTTGTCGCCCCACCATCAATAATTAATAACCATTGCTTCATTGATTCCATTCCTCTAGAAAGGCGGCTAGTTCTTTTTCTGCTTCCATAATGGAACTTTCCTTTAAGCGAATCCACTCATAAAAATCATGTGCATTCAGTTTGGAGCGTTCAAGAGCAGCTTTCATAGTGGCTGGAGCGGGACCACCTAGTAATGTTCGCACACCAACAAAAGATTCTGGTTTTAATGTCTTATAGAAATCCTCTTCCGAAATAATTAATTCCTTACCCGTGATCAATTTCGATTGTGTATTTGCAAGTCCCCATGTAAGACTAGCTAATGATTCTTCTCCGTGAGCAAGCAGAACTTTAATACATTTACTAACAATACTATGTGCTTGACGGAATGAAATACCCTCTGAACGGACTAATGTATCAGCGAGCTCAGTGACATTTGCAAAGCTATTTTCAGCGCGATTTTTCAACTTCTTCTTATTGACATCCATTGTGACAACAAGCGAACCAAACAACTTATAAATGCCAATTAAGCGGTCAATGGCACGCCATAAATAAGGCTGCATATCATCCTCGGTGTCTACGATATCTCCAAACGGTGTATTATGTACCATCTGTAATACTGTACTTGCATCTCCTACAACCGCAGATAGTAATGAGCGTGTATGTTCTATAGAAACAGGATTACGCTTTTGAGGCATAATAGAGCTTATTTGCACATATGGACTTGCGAGTGTAAACGCATTAAACTCCTGAGTAGCCCATAATAAAAAGTCTTGAGAAGTTCGGCCAAGATTGAGTGCAGCAAGCTGTACAATACTTGCAGCCTCAGCTATATAATCTGCGCCTGCAACTGCATCCCATGCATTTTCGATAATATCATCAAAGGCTAGTAGGTCACGCATACGCTCTCTACTAATATTAAAGCCTGTCGTTGTTAAGGCGGCGGCTCCCATACTGCTACGATTGACTGTTTTATAGACATGTTTCATGCGTTCAAAATCACGCTCTAGTTGGTCGATGACAGCCTTTAAATAATGGGCGAAGGTTGTAGGTTGTGCCTGCTGTGTATGTGTGTAGCCAATCATAATGGTATCGATATGTTCCTCTGCAGCAGCGATTAAATCATCGCGTAATGTAAGTAATTCGCGCATTAATAATAATAGTTTTTTTCTTAATGTCATTCGATAAATGGCGATACCCATATCATTTCGGCTTCTGCCAATGTGAAGATTTCCAGCAATATCACCAGCAAGCTCTATTAATTTATTTTCAATGCGGAAAAATAAATCCTCATATTGGGGACTGTAATCCTCTAAACGATAATAATTTAAGTCTATTTTTTTTAGAGCGATCCCAATTTGCTTTGCTTCATCTTTTTTTACAAGTCCTTGTTCTTCTAACATTTTTAAATGAGCAATATTGATTTGTAGCATGATTGTTAAAAAATTTTTCTTCGCCTCATCATAAGCTGGCTGTAAAACGATTTTTCGATAGATGTTAGATGGGAATATCATCCCATCTTCCTGCTGTGTTTTGTTGCGAAAATCTTCAAACATTGTCATGGCCCCCTAATAGATTGGCAGCTAGATGGCTGTACCAGCACTGCCTTTTGATAGTTTTTCAGAAATAATAAGGACAACTAAAATTAAACAAATTTGTAAGACACCATAAGCACAGGCGGTCCCAAATTTAAATGCATATAATTTTTGGAATATCGCTACAGACAATGGAATAGTGGATGTACTGTAAATTAGAATGGATGCAACAAATTCACCAAAGCTTTGCACGAGGGCTAAGAGTGTCCCTGCTAAAATCCCGGTGAATGTTAAAGGCACGACAATACGTCTAAATGTATACCACCAATTGGCCCCTAAGCCACGTGATGCCTCTTCAATCGATTGATCTAGCTGTACAAGAGAGGCGGATGTTGATCGAAAAACAAGTGGTAAATGTCGAATAAAGTAGGCTAATGGCAAAATCCAAAATGTTCCGATCAATACTTGATTAAAACTAAAGATACTTTCTGTACTAAAGGCAGCAATTAAATTAACAGCAACAACTGTTCCTGGCAAAGCCCAGGGTACCATTATCAAAATGTCGAGCAAGGTTTTCCCTTTAAAATTTAAGCGCACCATAGCATAAGCAGCCGCGACACCAAAGATGATATTACCCAGTGTTGCAATGACACCCATTTGAATGGAGTTCCAAATTGGTCGCCATGTGCGTTCATCCGTAAAAAGGGCAATATAATGATCGATTGTATAGTCGGTCGGGAGAATTTGCGTTTTCCAAGCGCCATCCACAGAAAAGGAGATCAATATCAACACTAAAATAGGCAGTATCAATATTAATGTGCCAGCAAAAGAGGCAATTGTTGCTAGAATCTTTACTTTTTTTGAGGATACCTCTGAACGATGAACGCTAATGCCCTTACTCAGGTTTTGATAATTTCGGCGATTTTGATACCAACGCATAATGATTAAAAAAGTGATAGATACAAAGGATAATATCATCGACTGTGTTGCAGCCATCTCAAGATTCCCATTTGTCCGTGATAAATAAATTTGCATCGTCATAGTGCGCTCCACACCAAACATCAAAGGTGCAGTATAAGAAGCCATAGAAATCATAAACACCAATAAGGATGAGGCAACAATAGAAGGTGTGAGCATTGGTAAAATAACCTTTGTCCATACGCGAATACGCCCCGCCCCCAGACTAGTAGCTGCCTCTTCAAGAGCAGGATCAAGGCCCTTAATTGCAGCAGAGGCTGTTAAATAGAAGTACGTATACATTGTGAATGTATGAACGACGATGACTCCCCATATTCCCTTCAAGGCAAAAGGCACGTGATCCAACCCAAATAGATGCTGAAAAATTCGTGGGAAAATCCCGCTATCTCCATATAAAAATGAAAAGGACAGCACACCCACTAAAGGAGGAAGTGCCATTGGAACCAAAACTAAAACAGACAATATGCGTCTCCCAGGGAAATTATAGCGTTCTAGTAAAAAGGCCATTGTTACCCCGACAAGTGCACAGCAAATAACACTGACAAATGAAATATAAATACTGGTCCACAAAGCTTCTAAATTTGCTGGACTAGCGATATCAAAAAATTTCTTATAATGAAAGAATGCTTCATCACCTGCAAAGCTTTGGATGAAGGTTTGATAGAAGGGATAAACCACATAGGCGAACAACACTAAAAATAATGGCGAAATTAAAACATAGACAAACCAATTGGCATGAAATATTCGCGTCCACGCACTTACAGACTGTTTCTCCATATTGGCTTCCTCCTATTCCCCTAAAAAATACAGTGAATCTTGTGCCATATGGATTGTAATATCTTCACCGATCTTTTTGATTTGGTCATAAGAATTAATAAGCATTACTTTAAGTGAGAACGCTGTAAAATCTACAATGTAATTAACGCTAATACCTGTAAACTCAACAAATGTAATTTTTCCTGATAATGTGTTTTCCCCAGTACCAAGTTGAATCGATTCTGGACGAATAGAAATAAATACTTTGTCTCCAATCAT
This sequence comes from Lysinibacillus sp. IITD104, assembly GCF_036698265.2. Lineage (NCBI taxonomy): Bacteria > Bacillati > Bacillota > Bacilli > Caryophanales > Bacillaceae > Lysinibacillus > Lysinibacillus sp. IITD104. The sequence continues at coordinate 4,389,510 of NZ_JBAHYH020000001.1, read as the reverse complement.
ATGCGTTAAAGAGGGAGAGCTTTGTTGCTTTCGCCCAGTTAAAATATGTCCATTTACTGTTCGTACTTGTACATTTTCCCCTTTAATAGCTTGGATTGAACCTTCAATTAAATTAGTTTCACCAATAAAATTTGCCACAAAACGATCTTTGGGCTGATGATAAATTTCTTGAGGAGTCCCAACTTGTTTAATATTTCCATCCTCCATGACCATAATTCGATCAGACATGGACATGGCCTCCATTTGATCATGTGTAACGTAAATGGTTGTGACTCCCAGCTCAGATTGGATGCGTTTGATTTCAATACGTGTTTCCTCACGCAATTTTGCATCTAGATTCGAAAGAGGTTCATCTAGCAGTAAAATATCTGGCTCTATCACGAGTGCTCTAGCTAAAGCAACCCGCTGCTGCTGCCCACCAGATAGCTCATTTATTTTTCTGTTGCCGTAAGCAGCAAGATGCACTTGTCCTCTAATTCGATCAACCCTGTGTTGAATCTCAGCCTTTGAAAATTTTCGAACCTGTAAACCAAATGCAATATTCTCATCAACCGTCATATGGGGGAAAAGGGCATAGTTTTGAAATACCATGCCGATATTACGCTTATTGGGCTGAAGTCGAGTGACATCTCGATCATCGAAAAGAATTTTGCCTTTAGTAGGGTAATAAAAGCCTGCAAGCATCCTTAAAGTGGTTGTTTTGCCACAGCCGCTAGGACCGAGAAAGGTAAAAAATTCACCAGCTTTTATTTCAAGATTTAAATCTTTCACGCCATACACTTGACCAAATTGCTTCGAGACATTTTCGATTCTGACACTTCTCAATCATAAACTCCTCTCCAACAAAGAATCTAGATGATACAGGAAGGTAAAAATTCGCTACATAAGCCGAATTTTTACCCGTTCTACTATTTACCTCGCCCTTTAATATTGTTATCCCAGTATTCCATCCATTCAGCTTCTTTGTCAGACATTAGCTGCCAATCAATATCGAAAGTCTTTAAATCTAATTCTTGATACCATTCTGGCATGGAGGCTTTATCGATATCAGAACGTGTAGGAATTTGATAATAATCATTAGCTAATTGTGTTACCATCTCTTTTTCAAATAAAAACTCTACAAATAGTTTCGCATTTTCTAGATTTTTCGCATTGTTTACAACTGCTACACCATCTACTAAAATAGGGGCTCCACTTTTTGGATAAATATAATCAAAGGGATAATCTGTCGTATATTTTTTTAACAAAATATCTTGCAGATTCCATAGAGAGACACTGCCTTCTTGACGTGTTAGCTTTAAATACAAAGCATTTGGGTCTTGTGTGTACTCCTTTGTATTGGCATCTAATTGTAGTAACCATTCATAGCCTTTATCAGGTGAATCGGCACCTTGTCGTACAATCATCGAAGAATAAATCGTACGCATTGTGCCTGACGCAAGTACACCTCTGATTAAAATTTGATCCTTCCATTTAGGATCTAATAAGTCATCCCAGTCCTGTGGACCAGTTTCTTTTGTTAGTAAATCACTATTAATCATAATTACTTCTGGTAACAGCATCTCGCCGAACCATCGTCCTTCTAAATCTTTGTGTGCGCCATCAATTGAGTCAATAAAGCTCGGCTGCCAAGCATGTAATAAGTCTTCATTTGCACCAACAATGAGAGCTGATTGCGTTCCGCCCCACCAAAAATCTGCTTGAGGATTGGCTTTCTCTCCACGAAGACGTTCTAAAATTTGTTGAGCACCCATCGTTAGAAATTCTACTTCAATGTCTGGATATTTTTCATTAAACTGATCGATCACATTTTGCACCATTTCTTCGTCACGCCCAGTGTAAATTACTAGCTTGCCTGAAGGCGACGATGCTACTACTTCTGTTTTTTTACCATCAGATGCCTCGTCGTTATTTGCTGCATCATTTGTGGATTTTTGCTGATCTTTGCCGTTACAAGCAGTTAAAACAAAAAGCATTAACATAAGGAAAAAACCAAGAATATAGGCTTTTTTCATCAACTTCCCCTTTCTTAAAGTAAGTTACTTGCATATTGCAGTATAATACCGAAGGGGAATATTAATGTTAGAATTATTAAAAAATTACATTTGCATTCATCATAACGAAGTGCATACTGGTAAGCAATGGCATTTTAATAAAGTTCAAAAAAACTCCTTAAAAAGGAATCCTTCCATTTTTAAGGAGTTTTTGTCGTTTTATGAATGTGCTTCTGATAGGCTATCTTTTTGTTGACGCTGTGCAACAATGGTTGGCAGCATCATGCCAGCAATCACCAGAACAATCCCGATAATTTGTACGAAAGTTAAAGGTTCATGCAATACAATAACAGAAACAGTAACGGCCACTGGTAATTCGATGGCGCTTAAAATAGAAGCAAGCGCACCACCGATTTTAGGAATAGCAATCGAAAATAGATAAATCGGTAAAATGATACCGAAGAGACCTAGTGCTAGTCCATATTTCCACAGGCCTTGCAGGAATAGTTTGCCGTTCCAAATAACCTCAGGGCTTAGGAAAATACTGATCATAATAAGGGCTACAGAGGAAACGATTAATACCCTTGATGTGGTAGTAACACCCTCTACAGGTCGAGAATTAAATTGAATAAAACATGCAAAAGTAACGGCTGCTGTAAAACCAAATAGCCACCCTTGAATAGGGATGTCACTTAAATCTACATTTAATACACCAGCAGCTAGAATCGTTCCTATAAATAAGATGACGATTGAAATTACTTCAGGCCTACTTGGTAATCTTTTATGGAGGGCACAATCAATTAGTAAACCAATCCATGTAAATTGGAATAACATGACAACTGCAAGAGAAGCAGGAAGATACTTCAAAGATTCTCCGTACACGATACCTGTCGTCCCAGTAAAAATTCCCGCACATATTAAAATAAGTAAGCCCTTCTTGGACGGTCTTGGTAATTTTCTGTCTGTAAAAATAAAGATCGATATTACGAGTATAAAGCCAATAATATACTGGCTTGATACAGCCTCCGCTGATGTAAAGCCATGCTGCATAGCTACTTTCACAATAGTCGACAAGATCCCGTAACTACTAGATGCAATGACAATCAAAAGAGGGTAAAGCAAATTGTTTTTCATATATTAGTTATTCACTTCACTTCCTAAAACTGTTTAACCATATGGTAAAAAGGCTCATCAATTATTGACCAAGGCTCTGTAATAACAAAGCCTAGTCTTTCATAAAGACGGCGAGCATCTTCTTTTTGGGTTTCGACATTTAATGATAATTTTGTATAGCCACGCTGCTTTGTCAGCTCTTCAGCAAATTGTAAAAGCAATGTTCCGATTCCTTTACCACGTGCAGCTGGTGCAACGCAAACTGTATCAATGTAAGCCTCATCTTCATGTGCTTCTCGATCAATAACAACGGATGGTGCATTTTTTGCATCAAGCCATTTAACAAGGTTAGCATCCATGTGAACGGCTTGTGCGCCGTGATAATAAACGAGAATTCCTAAAATCTGTTCATTTTCAGTAGCGACAAAAGTATTTAAATAAGAATGTCGATTGTCTTCTCGTTGAAAAAGAACAGTCAGTTCTTGCATAACAGCCTCCGCTGAATGCTCGCCAGTTAAGCGATTAGCAATATCGCCAATGGCATCGATAATTAGAGGCACAACGGCATGGGCATCCTGTGGTTGCGCTTGTCGAATTGTAATACTCATTTTGATAATCCCTACCTTTCTATAGGCAAGTATAACAAAGATAGGGGATGACTCAAGCTATCCATCCCCTTATGAATAAATGCCAAAAGTAAAAACCTTTATAGAATGACAATTTTCGTGTTAATCTATAATGACTAGACTTTCAGGAGGACTATCATGACAAAGCAAGAGAAGGATTTTATATTAGTCTATGGAGATGCTTTTATTGACTATATTGCTGATGATGTAACAAACACATCTTTTACTAAATATATGGGTGGCGCAACGGTCAATGTTGCAGCGGGTATTAGCCGCATTGGTGCGCCTTCAGCGTTGATTACAATTACAGGGGATGACGAGGGCTCGCAATTTGTACGAGATGGGCTTGCCCAAGAGGGTGTAAAACTGGATTATGCCGTATTTGATCCAGCAAAACGTGTGAGTGGTGTATATGTGCATCTAACAGAAGCATGTGAACGAATTTTTAAGGATTACGTTGATGAAACACCCGATTTACAAGTTGAACCATCACAGCTAAATGAAGCAGCCTTTAAGCATGCATCTGCTTTAACGGTGTGTTCAGGCACGATGTTCCATCCAACAGCCCTTGCTACAACACGAGCAGCAGTAGAAATGGCTAAGGACAAGGGGGCAATTATTGCAATGGATGCAAATATTCGCCCATTACGTTGGAGCAGTGAAGAAATTTGTCGAGAAACGATTACATCATTTTTCGAGGATGTCGATATTTTAAAGGTGACGGATGATGAGTTATTCTTCCTGACAGAGACAAGTAGCTTAGAAGAAGGGATCGAGCAATTAAATAGCTATTTGGTGCCTATTATTTTAATCACCGTAGGAGAGAATGGTACTTATGCCGTTCTTAATGGTGAGGTTATCCATGTACCGACTGAGAAAGTAGTGCCTGTGGATACTACAGGTGCGGGAGATGCATTTATGGCAGGTGTCCTACGTGATGTCCATTACAATGGTTTACCTACAACAAAAGAAGAACTAGTGCGTTGTACAAGCTTTGGCAACAAATTAGGCGCTTTTGCCGCAACAAAAGCAGGTGCTTTAACGGCACTACCATATTATGAGGATATTAAGCATTTACTAAAATAAACATGTGAGGCGTGGAGAATATGGGGAAAGACTACGATGTTTTAGTAAAGGATCAACTGTTCTTTGGCGGTGCAAAAGATGCAGAGGCTGCATTTACACAAGAATCCGTTGATGTTGTGATAGATGTTCGTGTTCAAGGGCTATCCCCTCAAGACCAGGAGACAGTTCCTTATTCTTATAAACATATGCCTATAGCAGATGAAGATAGTGAGGTAGCATCATCCATCCAACGAGTTGCGCAAGAAGTTGCTATGGCCTATGAGACAGGGCAGAAAGTATATGTTCACTGTGGAAGTGGTGGGGGACGTGCAGGCGTTGCAGCTACCGCTATATTAATGGAGTTGGGAATGGCTGAATCATTAGAGGCAGCAGAGGCAGCTGTCAAAAAAGCTCGTCCAGAGGTAACAATACGCCCTAAAATGGAAGATGCTCTGCAAAAACTTTATAAGTAATAGAGAAGATGTACTCATTGAGGTACATCTTTTTTTAGGTATAGGAGATATTTTGTTCTATACATATTAGAACAAAGTTGTTATAGTTAGTGTATAACAAATAATGAGGTGATCTGTATGATGGAGGAATTAGCAAAAGTTCCATGGGCAGTTATAGCACCGCTCATCATCGTTCAAATTATTTTGATGATCGTAGCACTTATTGATTTACGTAAAATTCATGCAACAAACGGGCCTAAAATTCTTTGGGTATTTATCATTATCTTTGCTAATCTATTAGGGTCAATTGCGTACTTTATAGTGGGGAGAAAGCAGTCATGACAACTTTACTTCAAGTTACAGGTTTGACCAAGCAATTTGCACAGCACAAAGTTGTAGATGATATTCATTTCAACTTGGAGGAAAAAACTTCTACAGCTTTAATCGGTCCAAATGGAGCTGGCAAGACAACCACTTTATCTATGTTAACGGGGCTCTTAAGACCGACTGTTGGAAGTGTAAAGATGCTAGGTAATGATTTACGTGCGAATATAGGTTTTTTACCGCAATATCCACAGTTTCATCCTTGGCTAACTGCGCTAGAGTTTACAGAAATGGCTGCAAAGCTGAATGGTGTAGCAGCCAAAAAGGCTAAATTAGAAGCACAAAAAACCCTAGAATTCGTAGGGTTGGGGACCGCCCAACATAAAAAAATTGGCTCTTTTTCTGGTGGGATGAAGCAACGACTTGGTATTTCCCAAGCAATAGTGCATAAGCCTAAATTACTGCTATTAGACGAACCTGTTTCAGCATTAGATCCAGTTGGCCGTAGAGAAGTACTTGATTTATTAAAAGGACTACAGCAAGAGACGACTATTTTATACTCAACTCATATCTTAAATGATGCTGAAGAAATGACAGACCAACTATTATTCTTGCAAAATGGAAAACTCGTAGAACAGGGAACATTACGTGAGGTAAGGCAACGTTTTGATAAGCAAAATTATGTCATTGAGTTTAGTAGTGAAGAAGAGGCTAAGCTTTTTGCAAATCCATCTAATCATGTAATCGGTTGTTATGTCTATATTGAGATAGTGAATGAGGAGCCAACGATGAAGAAGTTGCTTCAACGATTAAGTGAATGTCCGTATACAATTAGAAAGGTAGAGCGACAGACAGCATCTTTGGAAGAAATTTTCATGAAGGTGGCGAAAAAGGCATGAGAGGATTCAATGTACTTCTGCAAAAGGAATTTAGAGAAGCGTGGCGGAGTTGGAAGTTTCTATGGATTCCTCTTGTGTTTGCTCTGCTTGGAATGAGTGATCCACTAACAAACTATTATATGATGGATATTTTAAATGCTGTTGGGAATGTACCAGAGGGCTTCGAAATGTTGATGCCAGAATTAATGCCACTTGATTTAATTCAAGCTTCTATCGGGCAGTTTCAAACGATAGGCTTATTGGTGATGATGGCTTCGTTTGTAGGAGCTATTAGTAAAGAACGTGCTAATGGTATGGCCACATTATTATATGCTCGGCCCATTTCATTTGCCGCATATTTTTTAAGTAAATTTGTTGTTATGAGCACCATTTGTTTTGTTAGTATTTTAGCTGGGTTTGCTGCAAGTGTCTATTATACAAGTATTCTATACGGAACGTTGGATATTGGTGCACTGTTAGTAAGCTTTTCTACGTACTATATTTGGTTGCTATTTGTGATAGCTGTTACATTAATGATGAGTGCCAGTTTTAAAACAGTTATTGCTACTACATGTGCATTTACAGTGATTTTTGTTGGGCAAATCATCGATATGATTATAGGAATCTTTTGGACGATATCACCCTGGAAGCTAGCAAGCTACGGAATTGCAAAATTTCGAGGAACAATAGAGATGTCAGATTACTGGTGGAGCTTAATAATTACGCTAGCATTGACAATTATCTGCATCGGCATTGGTATCGTGATGATGAAAAGAAATGCGTCTATGATAAAAATTTGAAGAGAAAACGGTAAAAACCAACTTATAATGGATTTTTACCGTTTTTTGTTTTAAATCATCCCACCATTTATAAGTAAAATCAATCCCACAAAGAACATAACCCAAGAAAGGGTTGAACTTGTTCTTTGATCAAAAAGCGTTTGAATTTTTCTTAAAGGCTTATTCATAAATCGGCGGAATAATAAATGGAAGCACAAAAGAATAATTCCTGGTGCAATCATTATCAAATTGTAACCAGCTAATATTGGTAACCATTCATAAAACTCTATTTGATTACTCGTTAAAATACCTATTGCTGCGAAATAAGGAAGAGCGGTTGCAACTTCTAAAATAGAAGTTGTGAAACCTAAAGCTACCATAGAGCTCACATGTAAAGATTTTGGTTTAGGTGCTCCATTTGTCTTTCTCTTTGGTACTAACCAACTGCCAATAAATAAAGCTGCCCCCACAATGGTCATGATAAATCGAGCTGAGTAGCTATCTAGCAAATTAGAAATTGGGTTGAATATGACCCCTAGACCTAACATTAAAAAAATCCCAGTACTAAAGTAAAACAAGGCTACAGTCATTAAATAGGTTAATAAAAGGCGGATTTGCTGTTTTTTAGCCACAAGCAATACATAGACGGATACCCCAATAATAGAAGGACTAAACATGTCTAACAATGCTAAGGCACCAATCACTAGCAATATTTCTATGTTCATGGTTGTGACCTTCCTAACACCTGTTTTTTTGTTTCATAAACATGAAAAGCCCGCTCTATAAAGTGTAGAAATTCTTCCTCTAAAGGATATAAACCCATTTGTTCAGATTTGTGTGCGGATTTTCTTATTGTCCACATCTTCTCTAAAAACTCATCATTTCCGTTATATTCTATTTCAGTCTTTTCCATCATTCGTTTGATAATAATCTGCACAGAATCAGCTTCAGGGCTTTCCTTATGAAGCTGCTTTAACTGACCTAATAAACCAATCCATTCTAAAGAATTAGGATCATTTTGATTTAAATTGGGTAATTTCTGAAAAAGCTCCATTTCGGCAGCTACAAAAATCTGTTGGCGGAAGGCTTGCTTATTATCTCGTTCTTGATTGGAAAGCTTAATGTATTTTTGGATAAGGGACTCTGTTAGCCCACCTTCGATAGACGAGGCATTTTTTAATCCAAGGATGGCGTTCTTCATCTGCTGTAGTTTCTTTTGTTCTTCTGCTAGAAAAGCTAACTGATGGTCTAAACTTGCTTCCCAATTCCACGAGTTATTGATAAGTGTCTGAATTTCCTTCAACTTGAAGCCCAATGCCTTTAAAAAAACAATTTGTTGTAACATTTTGAGCTCATTCTCACCATAAATTCTGTGTCCCCCCTCGGTCTTTGCTACTGGAAGTAACAAGCCGATCTCCTCGTAATAACGCAATGTTCGAACAGAAATGCCAGTTTGTTTTGATACATTGTGAATCGTAAGCAACGTAATCACTCCTCCTCTCTGTTAATGACATTATATTAAATGACGTAACGTCACTTTCAAGCGGAATTGTAAAACTACTTTCTTGGAATCTCTATAAATTAGGAATATAATGGGTGTGTAACTCGAAATTTGTCAAATAACTCGGAAAATATATAGACTACTATAGAAAGAGGGGACATGAAATTGGGAACTGAGAATTCCGATCGTTTCCTGACAGCGTTTAATCGAATAGATCATAGACTACGAGATATTGTAGGTGCTAAGGATTTTATGCCTTTTTATCGGCTGATTGATCAAGCAAAGAAAAAGGATGTCTTGGTGAAGAAATATGAAGATGATCTCCGCTCATATGCAGACTTACGAAATGCGATTGTGCATCATCGTACATCATTACATTATGTGATTGCAGAGCCACATACTGATGTTGTAGAACGAATTGAATACATAGATGCTACCCTTGCTAAGCCGACGCTTGTAGGGCAAATGTTCCGTAAAAGAGTATTGATTTTTCAAGAAAATGATTCTTTAAAACATGTTTTAAAAGTGATACGTCAGCGCAAATATACACAATTTCCTGTTTATTATAATAAGCAGTTTAAGGGGCTAATCACAACAGTAGGAATCACAAATTGGCTTGCGTCAAAGATGGGTGGGGATCATCTACCGAAAAGAATTCCAACCCTGCATGATATCTTATTGCATGAGAAAAATAGCGTGAATTACAAATTTGTCAGTAGATCTATATCCATCTATGAGGCTGAGGAAATATTTAAACAAGGAGTCGAAAGAGGGAGACGCTTTGAGGCATTATTAATAACGGAGCATGGTCAACCACATCAAAAATTACTCGGTATTATTACACCATTAGATATTGTCAAAATTGATTGATAAAAAAACGAGACTAGACAAGCAATTAAGGGCTTGAATGTCTCGCTTTATCTTTTAAGCTGATGTACAAGGAACCATTTGTTTGGACTTGAGCAAAATAAACTTCTTCTACAGACTGCACATTTTGCTTTTTCAATTTCTTCATTACCCAGTCTTCTGTCAGCTCAAGTTCAACAATATTTTCGGTAATAAGTTGACCATCAGAAATAACTTCGGTAGGAAGATAGGTAGGTGGTGTTACATCTGCTTTAACATCCTGCTTTGTAGCCACTTGTTCGGAGGTTTTTTGTAGCACACTGAGTTTCCCATTCGTTTCTAGTAAGGCATACTCAACGTCCTGTACGGAGAAAATAGCTTGTTCACGAAGCATCATTGTAAGCTCATCTAGATGAAGACGATTTTTTTGTAGTGCTGATTCTAATATAAGACCCTTTTGAATCACAATCGTTGGCTTATCATCAATGAGAACGCGGGCCTTTTTAGATTTAATCGTAATAACGGTCATTAAATACGTTAAAGCACTCCACCAAACGAGGGAAATCATACCATCCAAAAAGGGTGTTTCTTCCTGAGAGGCAATTTCTGAAGCGATCGACCCAAATGTAATACCTGTAATGTAATGGAAAAACGTTAACTGGCCTAATTGTTTTTTACCTAGTAGACGTGCCAGAATTAGTAAGGCAAAAAACGAAAGTGTTGTTCGTAGAATCATTTCCCAAAAGTGAGCATGAATAAAGCTTTCCATGCATATATCAACTCCTTTTACAGCTGTCGAATTATAGCTTGTGCAAAATGGTCGATAGTATGCGACAATCATGTGTAAATAAAAAAGAGTGAGGTGGCAACATGAATAAACAATTAAACGTAACAAACCCAATCTATCCAATTATGATTGCTATCGGTGTTGCTCACCTTATTAATGATACGATGCAAGCTGTTATCCCGGCGATGTTTCCGATATTTAAGAGTGAGTTAGGATTGACCTTTACACAAATTGGGCTGATTTCTTTCGTATTAAACATATTTGCTTCTGCATTACAGCCTGCTGTAGGCTTTATCAGTGATAAAAAACCAATGCCCTATGCTTTACCCATCGGTATGATTAGTTCGTTTATAGGGATTGCCATTATAGCATTCACAACGCAGTATTGGATTATTATTATTGCGGTATTATTTATAGGCTTTGGGTCAGCTATCTTTCACCCTGAGGGATCGAGAGTTTCCTTTATGGCAGCTGGATCTAAACGAGGTCTTGCGCAGTCTATTTATCAAGTGGGGGGAAATTCAGGGCAAGCACTTGCACCATTAATTAGTGCTTACATCTTTGATATTCTTGGGCAACGTGGGGCTGCGATCATATTAGTCATTGCAACATTTGGTATCATTTTATTAAGTAAAATTGCTACATGGTATAAAAAACAGTTGGAGCAGGAGCGTACCACTAAGAAAAAGAGAGTACTCGTCTCAACATTGCCTCCATTAACAAAGAAACAAGTTGGAATTGCATTAACTTTATTATTTACAATTATTTTTGCACGATCATTTTATACAACAAATATAACGAGCTTTTATGTGTTTTATTTGATGGATCACTATGATGTCAGCCTGCGACTAGGGCAAATATTAATATTCACCTTCATGGCATTTGGTGTAGTAGGTACCTTTTTTGGAGGTTCTTTATCAGACCGTATTGGTAGGAAAAATGTCATTATTCTTTCTGTAGTAGGCCCTATGCCATTTTGTTTAGCATTGCCATATGTACCATTATGGGCCGCTATGCTATTTTTAGTTATTATCGGTACGTTGATTATGATTAGCTTCTCCGTAACGGTGGTCTATGCGCAAGAGTTAGTCCCAACAAAAATTGGCACAATGGCTGGTTTAACTACGGGCTTTGCATTTGGTATGGGCGCAATAGGGGCAATGGTTATCGGCGTTTTAATGGATCATAAAGGCATTGATTTTACAATGATTGTCGTTTCATTATTACCTTTATTATTACTAGTTGCCTTCTTCTTACCGAAGGATAAACCTGCTTCAGCTGCTGTCTAATAAAAAAAACGCGTAGATACGCGTTTTTTTATTGTCTTAATGGAGCTAAAAATTCTGCTGGTAGTTTCTCCTGATCAATTACATAGCCCTCTGAAATATGAACTTCATGCATTTTATCGTTGTAAGTAAATTTAAAGATGCCGTTGTCAAAATCTGTGCCAATTTCTTTGAAGAATATACCTTCAATCGATACATACTTAGGACATGTAAATGCTACTTTAAAGTTCTCCTGTTCTTTAATTAAGTAAGCACGTACTCCTTTTTCATAGGTTTCTTTTGCATCATCGTCTGTTGGGCGTTGAACAGCTACAATATGAAAATCAACAAAAGGAACTTCTTTTAACAGTACGTTTAGGAACGAACCTTTCGTGATTTCCTCCCAACGGCTTTGTGCGCTTTGCCCAACGATAATTTGCGAAATACTATAATTCTTTGCGACCTCTGCAATAACTTTTTGTATGGGGCGTTTTTCATTATCTTGCAAAATAAATTTTTCAACCTCAAGCTCATCTGATAACTTTTTCCATTGCTCTATATAACTAGATTTTTCTGCGTCAAATGCATCAAGGGGTTGCGAATCGACTGAAAGAATATAGAGTGGGCAATCAAGCATTGTGGCCATCTTATGACCACGACGAATCAAACGTTCGCCATTTAAGCCGTAGTAAACACAAACTAATATACTTTCATCCAAACGCCCTTTTACATGCTTCATAAAAAATGTACACCTCTTATCTGTTGGTATTTTGTTAATTTCACTGTTGATTATGAAAAAATTATCCTAAAACAGCTAAAATCAATGCTGTTACAGTGCATTATGCTCATTTATATTGTATACTTAAAAATGTATAAAAGTTAACGAAAATATATTGGAAAACCCTTGAAGGATTAAGCTTAAATCAATAATTTGAGATTATTTAATTTATGCATTCTGTGCATCTATGTTAATTTGCTTTCATATGCCACACTATTATGCAGTGAGTTAAATAGATAGTCAAGTGTCTTCATTGTACTGATATTAACTGAGTTATAACTGTATAAATTATCTGATTTTCCACAAGTTATTTAGGCTTGCATCGGGTTAGAAGTGACTAAATAACTAAAATAACCATTTTTATAAACAATTAGGCACTTTGATACCCCACCACATTCCATTAAAAAATTTCAAGAATACATCTAATATGTTACTTAGCTTGAACAAATTTCTAAAGTCTTAGCACTTTACATGTCAATCACCACAAAAATTTGCTAGATGATTTTGATAGTAGGAGGTTTTCATTTGGTCACAGTTCTCATTGCGATACTTTTGCCATTTGTTTGTGCTGCTCTAATTCCATTGCTTTACAGGCGACTAAGGCGTGTCACACATCTTGGCTGGTTTGTTTTATCTGTTCCATTCATTTTGTTTCTTTTACTTGCTCGCTATATTCCTCAATTAGCCGAGGGTAAAACGTTTATTCATACATATGAGTGGATTCCCTCTTTTAATATAAATTTCACCACTTACCTAGATGGACTCAGTATGATTTTTGGTCTGCTGATTACAGGTGTAGGTAGTTTGGTCATTTTATATTCTATTTTTTATTTATCAACGAAAGAATCTCTTCATCATTTTTACTGCTATTTATTACTATTCATGGGCGCTATGCTTGGCGTTGTTTTTTCAGATAACCTAATGGTATTATACACATTTTGGGAATTAACGAGTGTGTCATCATTCCTATTAATCGCATTTTGGCATCATAGAAAGGCATCTCGGGCAGGGGCCAAAAAAGCGATGATGATTACAGTCTTTGGCGGACTATCAATGCTTGCGGGTTTCTTAATGCTCTATGTAGCTTCTCATACATTTAGTATTCGTGAAATTGTAGCCAATGTAGAGGTTATACGAGATCATGCCTTATTTACCCCAGCGCTTATTCTAATTTTACTAGGAGCTTTTACAAAATCGGCACAATTTCCATTCCACATTTGGTTGCCTGATGCTATGGAGGCCCCAACACCTGTTAGTGCTTACTTACATTCCGCAACAATGGTAAAGGCAGGCATTTATTTAGTTGCTCGTTTTTCACCCGTTTTTGGTGGAGAGGCAGTGTGGTTCTGGCTAGTTAGTGTTATCGGCCTAGTTACATTATTCTGGGGCTCATTTAATGCTGTCCGTCAGACGGATTTAAAAGCATTATTAGCCTTTTCAACAGTGAGTCAGCTTGGTTTAATAATGAGCCTCTTTGGTCTTGGGTCTGTTGGTCATTATTATGGCTATGAGAAAAACTCAATTCTATACACCCAAGCAAGCTTTGCGGCATTATTTCACCTTGTGAATCATTCGACCTTTAAAGGTGCTTTATTCATGATGGTTGGAATTGTCGATCATGAAGTAGGTACTCGTGATATTCGTCGTCTAGGTGGCTTAATGTCTTTTATGCCTATCACTTTTACAATCGCAGTGATTGGTAGCTTCTCAATGGCAGGATTACCACCATTTAATGGCTTTTTAAGTAAGGAAATGTTTTTTGCAGCAGTATTAGCTATTCGCGATGTAGAAGCATTTTCTATTGCTGATATAGGGTTATTTTTCCCAATCGTAGCATGGGTGGCAAGTATTTTTACCTTTGTCTATAGTTTGATTTTAATTAGTCGTACATTTTTGGGTAAACTACAGCCAGAGAAGATTGATAAAAAACCACACGAAGCTCCACTTGGCATGTTACTATCACCGATTATTTTATGCTTGTTGGTAGTTGGTATCTTTTTCTTCCCTAATGTATTAGGTCACTATATTTTAGAGCCTGCAATGGCAAGTATTTATCCTACATTCCCAACTACAAGTGAGCTAACACCACATATTCATGCATGGCATGGCGTCAATGCAGAGTTATTGATGACAGTAGGTGTCATTATTATTGGAATTATCTTATTTAAAACATTAAAAAGCTGGAAGCCCCTTTATCGTCTATTTTCACAAAAGTATACGTTTAATACGTATTACAATCGAATGATAGAGATGAGTGAAAATGGCTCACAGAAGCTTACAAATAAATATATGACAGGTAATTTAACACATTATTTTGTCTATATATATGTATTTTTTGTTGCACTTATAGCTGGTTATTTTGTTTGGTCAGATGCCATGACCTTTAATTTTGACAAAGATTCCGCTATAGAATCCTACGAGTTAATTCTTGTATTTGTTATGATCTTTGCAGCTGTTTGGATGATTTTTGCAAAGGGTCGAGTGACAGCCATGTTGCTAAATGGTGTATTAGGCTATTCTATTGCCTTCTTCTTTGTTATTTTCCGTGCGCCAGATTTAGCTTTAACACAATTAGTTGTTGAATCGGTTACAACAGCTTTATTCCTTTTATGTTTCAAATATTTACCAGATTTAATGCCAGAGGTACCACGTAAAAGGGTTCAATGGTCAAAAGCATTGATTTCTATTTTTGTTGGTGCAACTGTAACAATTGTTGGCTTAGCAGTAGTACACTATGATCGCTTTGAACCAGTGTCTACTTACTTCAATGATGCTTATGAATTGGCTGGCGGTTCCAACATCGTTAATACAATACTAGGGGATTTCCGTGCTTTTGATACGATGCTTGAGGTTGTTGTTCTTCTAATTGCTGGCTTAGGGGTCTATGCTCTGACAAAGCTTAAGCCACGAAAGGAGGAAGCAGATCATGAAAATTAATGATGTGATTTTAAGGACCATCACCAAGGTTGTCGTTTTCATTATTTTAACACTCGGTGTGTATTTGTTCTTTGCTGGGCATCACGCTCCTGGTGGTGGCTTTATAGGTGGTCTGGTGTTGGCCTCGGGTGTTGTCTTATTATATCTAGCCTACGATATAGAAACTGTGCATAAGGGGATGCCTTTCGACTTTAAAAAAGTTGCAGCTCTTGGTGTATTGCTTGCAACTGGAACTGCAATAGGCTCGTTGTTTTTCGATGTGCCATTTTTAACACAAGCACATACGTATATAGATGCTCCTATTTTTGGGAAAATGGGCTTTTCAACTGTCACTATCTTTGAAGCGGGTGTTGCTTTAACGGTGGTGGGGGTTGTTGTAACAATTATTTTAAGTATAAGTGAGGATGAGTAGCCAATGGAGTCTTTAATACTTGTTTTAGTAGGTATATTAGTAGCTGTTGCGACGTACTTAATCCTCTCGAAGCAGTTACTGCGTGTTATTTTAGGTACTGCTGTTTTATCTCATGCTGCCCACTTATTGATTCTGACTATGGGAGGTCTAAAAAAAGGGGATGTACCGTTATTAGGAGAATCAGAGGGACCATATACAGATGCATTACCTCAAGCATTAATATTAACAGCGATTGTGATTAGCTTTGCTGTCACGGCCTTTGTTCTCGTTTTAGGGTATCGTGCGTACAAAACAAATGGTTCAGGGAATTTTGATGAATTGAGAGGTACACCTGATGAGTAATATGATTGTTTTACCATTAATTGTACCGGTAATTACGGCTATTTTACTGGTGTTTTTAAAAGAGCATGTGACGCTACAACGCATCATCAGCTTATTGACATTGAGCTTTATTATTATCATTAGCGTCATTTTATTAGTAGAGATTCAAGAGCAGGGAGTGATGCGCATTGATTTTAGTGGATGGGCACCACCATTTGGAATCTCATTTGTAGCCGATTCCTTTGCGACATTATTAGTGTTAGCTGCAAATATTGTAGCCCTCATTTGTATGCTATATGCAATTTTTACAATGGAGCTAAGATATGAAAAAATGTATTTTTATCCATTTACGCTGCTGATGATAGCAGGTGTCAATGGCTCATTTTTGACGGGCGATATTTTTAACTTATTTGTATGTTTTGAAGTAATGTTGCTTGCTTCCTACGCACTGATCAGTCTAGGTGGTGAAAAAATTCAGCTACGTGAAGCATTAAAATATGTGCTCATCAACATTGTTGCCTCTTGGATTTTCTTGGTGGCACTCGCTTTTCTGTATGGAACAGTAGGCACATTAAATATGGCCCATATATCCATTCGTGTAATGGAGGCAGGAGCTAATCCGCTTATTACAACAGTGGCGCTTATCTTCTTAATCGTCTTTAGCTTGAAGGCTGGACTTTTATTATTCTTCTGGTTACCAGGCTCGTACAGCGTACCACCAACTGCCATTGCAGCTTTATTTGCTGCTTTATTAACAAAGGTAGGGATGTATGCACTTGTACGTACTTTTACGCTGTTGTTCCCTAATAATCCTGAAGTCACACACACAGCACTTGGCATCATGGCGGGAATTACAATTATTGCAGGTTGTATCGGTGCACTTTCTGGTCGTGATGTTAGAACAATAGCCTCCTACAATGTGCTAATTGGCGTTGGTTTTATAATAATTGGGCTAGCGGTAGGCACTGAGTCAGCCTTACAAGGTGTTATCTATTATCTAATGCACGATATGGTAGCGAAGGCTATGTTGTTTTTAGCTGTTGGTATGATGATATATGTCACTGGGGAAACAGTAATTGATAAAATGAGTGGACTTATTCGTAATTATCCCTTTTTTGGATGGTTGTTTTTTATAGCGATGTGTTCACTAGCTGGTATACCACCATTAAGTGGCTTTTTAGGAAAGGTTTTAATCGGGCAAGGTGCGATAGAGGGTGGCCATTTTGTTCTATTAGGACTAGGTTTTTTCTCTAGTTTAATTGTTTTATATTCACTACTACGGATATTTCTTTCTTCCTTTTTTGGTGAAACCATTATTAGCTTAGAGGATGAAAAACCGTTACCTAAACGTATATTGTTGCCATTAACATTACTGGCTGTTTGCACAATTGGTTTAGGTATTGGGGCAGAAAAACTGGCACCATTTGTCACAGATGCAGCTGAAACACTTTATACACCATCTATTTATATTGATGCAGTTTTAGATGGCCAACAATGGCAAGGTGAGGTGAATAAATAATGGCGATGCAGTTTATTTTAAATTTATTTATCGCAGCACTTTGGTTACTTCTACAGGATGAAGTGACACCACAATTTTCAACATTTTTAATGGGCTTTGTTGTAGGTATGGGTATTCTATATGCGATGCATCGCTTTTATGGTACTCAATTTTACATGCGAAGAGTCTTTTCCATCATCAAGTTATTATGGCTGTTTAACTGGGAGCTATTTTTATCAAGCTATAGTGTATTAAGACAAATCACTACACCTAAGCTAAATATTACACCTGGTATTTTCACCTATAAAACTGTATTAAAGGGTGATTGGGAGATTACAGCTCTTGCTTTACTGCTAACATTAACACCTGGCTCTGTCGTCATGGAGGTATCGGAAGAGGGAGATGTCTTTTATATCCATGCTATGGACATAGAGCAGTCTAAGGATGCCGTTATACGATCGATTGGAAAATTTGAACAAGCAATAATGGAGGTGACACGCTAATGATTAACAATATCTTACTTCTTGCACTTGCTTTCTTTAGTATTTCAATTGCGCTGTCGTTATATCGTGTTATCTGCGGCCCATCAATGCCTGATCGAGCAATAGCTCTCGATACAATTGGTGTTAATTTATTATCGGCTATTGCGATTGTCTCTATTATATTGAAGACTAAAGCATATTTAGAAGCTATCCTTATTTTAGGTATTTTAGCGTTTATCGGAACGATTGCATTTACAAAATATATAGAAAGAGGTGTGATTGTTGAACGTAAATCAAATGATTGAATGGGCAGCAGTTATCCTTATTCTTATAGGTTCCATAGTGAGTGTTATTAGCGCATTTGGAATGATTCGCTTACCAGATGTCTATACACGATCACATGCTGCAACGAAAAGCTCTACATTATCCGTTTTAACCTGTTTGTTAGGAGCGTTTATCTATTTCTGGGTGCATGACGGTTTTGTTAGTGTACGGCTTATTTTAGGTATTCTTTTTGTCTTTGTGACAGCACCAGTCGCAGGGCATTTAATTTGTCGTGCAGCCTATCGTTCTCGCGTTCCATTAGCGAAGGGCTCTGGGGAAGATGAATTAAAATCAAAATTGTTCCCTGAAGAACATACGGTTAAATAGAAGGAGGACTGTTTGCCCGAAAGCAAACAGTCTTTTTAGTGCAAAAAAAAATGAAAAAGTTGAATTGCAAAATGGATCAATAGATTGTTCAAAGAGAGTGGTGAAATCCCTGCACGAGAGATGAGAGAGCAGTGGCTTGAAGGTAGTAAACATTGGACAAGTCTTAACATTCAAGTGGAGTTTAAATAAGTGAAAGGGAAGTTGAGCGGTTTAATCAACTTCCCTTTCAAATTATGCTTGAAAAACTAATTGATACCCAGAGCCTCTTACCATAACTATTTTAGCTGTGTGACCTGGAATGGTTTCAAGTTTTTTTCTTAAATTGCTGATATGAACTCGTAAGGCTTGTGTTTGCCCAAAGCTATCCTCTTCCCAAATAAGTCGATACAGCTCATCAGCTGGAAAGGCTTGATTGCAATGCTGTGCTAAAAAGAATAAAATTTGGAACTCCTTTGTTGATAAAGTTAATACAGTATCACCGATTGAAACCTTTCCTGAGTGTATATGAAAGTGTAATGTATGAATAATTTTGGTTCCTTCATTTACAGAAGCATGATCAACATGTTGTATCAACTTTTTATGCTCCCTTCGTTCAAGTAGTCGCTCAATTGTTTTTAAGAGTCGGTTTTGGTCAATGGGCTTTAAAATATAATCTATAGCCTGTACATTAAAGGCTTCTAAAGCATAATTTTCGTACGCTGTAACAAAGACAATATCTATATAGCTTGAGACATCTTCTATTTTAGAAGCAAATTCAAGACCTGTCATTTCAGCCATTTCAATGTCTAAAAATAAAATATCAGGTTTTAATATATCAATATTTACGAGGCCATCCTTTGGATTCTGGAAGGTTCCAATAATCTCAATAGAGCCACTTGCCTTTAGCATGGATTCTAATAAACGAATGGCTAAAATTTCATCATCTATAATAATTGCTTTTAACAAGCTGCTCACATCCTCTAAATAGTGATTATTGGAAATCTTATTTCCACAGTCGTTCCTTTGTTTTCGAGGCTATCAAAATGGATAGTAGCGTTATCGAATTTTTTTAATCTTTTAGAAATATTTAGAATGCCAATGCCTTGACTAGCTGTTTTTTCACCATTTTGAATTTGCCTTAAAAGCTCTGAAGATATACCAATGCCGTTGTCTATCAGTTGGAAAATCACCTTATGCTCTTCCTGCCTTATAACTAATTGTAGCTTGCTACGCTCTTTCCTTACTTTCAAACCATGAAGAAGAGCATTCTCTACTAGAGGCTGAAGTAGTAAAGGAGGAATAAGGCATTGGATAGGCTCATCCATGCAAATATTAAATTCTAATTGCTCAGGATATCTAGTGCGATGAATATTTACATATGCCTCAATAAGACTAAGCTCCTTTTCCAAAGGAACAAGACTGTTGGCATTTTCAAAGGCAAAACTGTTACGTAAAAATGTAGCAAAATCTGTAATCATTGCCCTTGATTTGTCTAAGTCTAAATAGCTTAGGGATAGAATGGAATTTAAGACATTATAAATAAAATGCGGTTTAATTTGTGCTTGTAAAAACGCGGTTTCCATTTTCACAGCTATTTCTGCGGACTCCTTCAATAAAAGAAGATTGCGAACCCTTGTCTTAAGCTCGGTAGCATCCAAAGGTTTATGTAAAAAATCATTTGCCCCAGATTGAAAGGCTGCAATCATATCCTCTGGGCGAATCGCCGCAGTCAACATTAGAATAGGTAGCTCTGTAGACGTGTAATTTTGTCTAACCTGTTGACAAATCTCATAGCCAGAAATAGTGGGCATCATAATATCCAAAATTAATAAATCAATACTAGGTTGCTGTGTAAGGTACTCAAAAACATGGTGTCCATTATCAATTGCTATAATGGAATAGTTTTCTTGTGTCAATATATCTATTAGCACCTTTAAATTAACAGCATCGTCATCCACAATAAGAATTTTTTTCTTTCCTATTTGTTCAACAATATGTGGGAATGTTAGGAAAGGATGTTGGTATGTTTGGATTGGCATTGATGGTAATTCCTCATTTGTCGGCTGTGCTTTTCGTAATTTAATTGAAAAGGTTGCACCTTGTCCGACAATTGAATCCACAAATATTTTCCCACCCTGCCGCTCAACAAGCTCCTTTGTAATATGTAAACCTAATCCACTGCCACCGATTGAATAATTGAATTGTTGGAATGATTAAAAATAGTTTTTAAATTTTCTGGCGCGATTCCACAGCCGGTATCCTTAATTTCAATTACTAAGAATGACTGTTTCTCATAACAAGTTATATCAATTTTTCCTTCATTTGTATACTTCAATGCATTATGAATTAAATTATATAAAATTTGGCGAAGACGATTTTCATCTGCTTGGACAAAGGTTCCCCTCTCAATGTGATTGTAGATTTTGACATTCTTGCTAATGGTATAGGAGAGTACTTCTACAGTCATATGTGTAATGGCATATAAATCAACAGAAGTCATCCGCAATGTTAATTCATTCTCCTTCAGCTTTGAAAAATCAAGTAAATCATTGACTAAATAGGAGAGACGTTCAGCAATATTAAAAATAAGGGATACTTTTTCCTTTTGTTCGTCCGCTGAGATAGGTAAACTATTATCCTTCAGCATAGATTGTGAAATGCCTATAATGCCATGTAAAGGGGTCTGGAATTCATGAGATGTTTTAGCGAGAAACTCATCCTTTAATTTATCTACACGTATAAGTGCCTCTGTTAGCTTGCCTTTTTCTAAATAAGAATCTGCAAAACGATGAGAAATATATAGGGAAAGCATTGTTAGGCAAATAAATGGCAACAACGGTGGTAGAGCACTCAGTTCAAGATTAATATTTGTATTTAACGTCGCAACGATAAAATAAAGCAAAATGGCTAGGGAGCTTAAAGTTAAATACATTACACCAGTTGCACGTCGGTAAATTGCTATAATTTGCACATAGAAAATATAAACAATATTTGCGAATACATACAATGAATTGATATTTTGAAATAGTGAATTAATTGATGTTGGAAGCAATGCAACAAGCATAAGAAGAGTACCTATTGCGCAAAACACTTTCACAACCAAACGATTCATATATTTGATTAAAGCACGGTAAAAATACAACAATATAAAAAGACCTACAGCTATACTAGAGATCATTTGTATTTTCTGAAATGGAGCGTAGGGCATATTTATCAAGGCTAGTAAAAATTTTTCGCCGTGTGTGAGAGTGTAGAGCCCACTTGCGAAACAAAATAAAGAGAAGTAAAGCTGCTCTATCCCAAATTTTGAATAAAGATAAGAGCCAAAAAAGTAGATAAACATTGTTAAAAAACCTGCTAAGGTAATTAAATCGTAGAAGAGGGCACCCTCTCGAAGCTTTGCAATACTTGATTGATCCCCTAAAAAAATGGAGCTAATAATTCCTCCTCCCGGTGCATAATCGAAATTTGCTACATGTACAATCAATTCAAGTTCTTTTTTATCAGGCGAAAAATAAGCAGTATACGGGGTATTGTGAGGTATATAGCTGCTATCCTCAGCTGGCTCTCCACTATGGCCAACTCGCTTTCCGTTAATATACAATGCGTTCGACATTCGGATATTACTCGTTTTAATCCCTAAAATATCTTCGGTATCATCGATTAAAACCTTGAGTCGATAAGTTCCACTTTCAAATACAGGTATTTGTTTCCCATCAATTGTATATTTTGTCCAAGCTGAAGGGACATCAACAAGATAGCTTTGATAAGCATCAAAGGCTTCACCATCCACTAATTGATTCGGGATAAATGCCCACTCCCCATCTAATTTGATAGGCGTATTATCGTGAAATGTATGATGACGTAAATCCATCACACCTTTAATCGCTTGCGGCCCATGCGACTTAGGTTGAGTTAAGAAAAAGGTAATGCCTGCTATCAGCATTGAACCAATAATAATTGCGAACAACAACGATAATTTTTTCATCGTAAAAATCCCTTTCAAATGATTTATATGGATTATACAAGATAACTTACGCCATTAATATAAAATTCCTACTAACGATAAGATCTAAATATTGTGAGCTTAAATGATGATGATCAATCTCTATCTCTGAACTGTTGAAATTAAGTTGTTTTTATAATGGAGGAATAAATAACGATAAAACGGAAAATAGTAAAGTTACTTTATAAAATAAATGAAAACAAAAATAAATTGACTTATCAGAAAATTATGTATATAATATTTGGCTGAAAATTTTTTAGTTTATCTTGATTATTATTTCAAAAGAGTATATCTTAATTAGCAGATAGATTTTTTATTCTTCAATATGAATAAATATCCAATCGATTATTTTAGAGAAATGTATTCTCATACACAATAAATTATAAATAAAAGGAGTTACAGGATATGAAGAACAAATTGTTCATCATGATGCTAGTACTAGTAATAGGTGTACTTGCAGCATGTGGTACTAAAGACAATAATGCAAGCAATACAGGATCTACTACGGATACAGAGGGTAAGCAAGTATTAAAAGTTGGTACATCAGCCGATTATGCGCCATTCGAATATGTGGATGCAGCTAAAGGTGAAGAAATTATCGGATTTGATATTGATTTAATCAAATTAGTTGGAGAAAAAATAGGCGTTGATATGCAAGTACAAGATATGGACTTTAACAGTTTAGTGCCAGCACTACAAGCAGGAAAAATCGATGTCGTTATTTCTGGTATGACACCGAACCCAGAGCGTGAAAAAGTAGTTGATTTCTCAGATAAATATAATGAAACAGAGCAAGTAATCCTTGTTAAAAAGGATAGCGGTATTAAAAAAGAAGCGGACTTAGCTGGTAAAAAAATAGGTGTACAAACAGCATCTATCCAGGAAAACTTAGGTAATGAAATTGCGAAAAAGGTTGATGTAGCAGTAGAAGGACGTACACGTATCCCTGAGATCGTTCAAGATATGATGTCTAAACGTTTAGACGCAGGTATTTTAGAGGGTGGCGTGGCGAAAGGGTATTTAAAAACGAATGATCAATTAGAAGCTTTCCCTGTAGAAGAACAGCCTGAAGATTTCAAAGCAATCGCTGTTCCAAAGGGAAGCGATTTGAAAGATAAAATTAACCAAGCTTTAAAAGAGCTAGCTGAAGAAGGCAAAATCCAAGAGCTAGAAGAAAAATGGTTAGAAAAAGTTGAATAATAATCGCGTGCGATAGCTCTACTTTTGGGCTATCGCTTGTGCTTTTCATTATTATCCTTTAAGCCTCTATCAAATTTGTGTTGGGTACAAAAACACAGCTACATCATGATGAAAAGAAAGGAGGGAGCGCTGTGAATTTAGATTTTACAGCTATCGTTCCCTCTATTCCTTATATTTTAAAAGGGATAGGTGTTACACTTCAAATTGCAATCGGTGCATCCATCATCGGTTTTATCGTAGGTATACTTTTAGCATTATGTAAAATTGGTAAAGTGAATTTTTTACGTTGGTTTGCCGATTTCTATACGTCGATTTTCCGCGGTACACCACTTGTATTACAATTATTAATTATTTATTATGCAGTACCACAATTACTAGATATCCAAATTGAGCCTATTCCAACAGCTATTATTGCTTTTGGTTTAAACTCAGGTGCATATATTTCAGAGATTATCCGTGCTGGTATCAATGCAGTTGATAAAGGACAAATGGAAGCGGCACAAGCACTGGGGATTCCATATGCAAAAATGATGAAGGATATTATTATTCCCCAAGCAGTAAAAAATATTTTACCATCCTTAGTAAATGAATTTATTACATTAAATAAAGAAACGGCAGTTGTGACAGTAATTAGTGCATTAGATATTATGCGCCGTGCCTACATTGTAGGGGGTTCGACATATCGTTATCTTGAGCCATTACTTTTTGCAGGGGTAATCTATTACATCATGACGCTTGTTTTAACGTTCCTTGGTAAACGAATCGAGAAAGGAATGAGAAAAAGTGATTAAAATTGAAGATTTACACAAATCCTTTGGACAGAATGAAGTATTAAAGGGTATATCAACTGAAGTTAAAGAAAAAGAAGTAATTGCGATTATTGGACCCTCTGGATCAGGTAAATCGACATTTCTTCGTTGCTTAAACTTATTGGAAACTCCTACAAGTGGAAAAGTAACGATTGCAGGGGATGTCCTTACAGATAAAGGGACAAATATAATGAAAATACGTGAAGAAGTAGGTATGGTATTTCAGCATTTCCATCTTTTCCCACATAAAACGGTGCTTGAAAATTTAACCTATGCGCCAATCAATGTGAAGGGTATGGATAAGGCAACTGCTATCAACAAAGCAGAAGAATTACTAAAGAAAGTAGGTCTGTTTGAGAAGCGTCAAGAATATCCAAATCGCTTATCGGGGGGACAAAAGCAGCGTGTTGCCATTGCGCGAGCACTTGCCATGGACCCTAAAGTTATATTATTTGATGAGCCTACATCGGCACTTGACCCTGAAATGGTTAAAGAGGTATTAGCCGTTATGAAAAACCTCGCCGATTCTGGTATGACCATGTTGATTGTGACACATGAAATGGGCTTTGCTCGAGAGGTTGCTGATCGTATCCTTTTCTTAGATGGCGGCAAGCTAATAGAAGATGCTTCACCAGATCAGTTTTTTACAGCGCCATCAACACAGCGTGCAAAGGATTTTTTAGAGAAAGTTTTATAAAATACAAAAGGCATTTAGCTTCCCTGTTTAGACGAGAGCTAAATGCCATTTTTATTTAAAAGAACATTTCAAATAGAAATAGGCTCCTGCAGGAAGTTTATTGTTAAGGAGTCTTCCGGCAATTCATATTATATTGGGATAAATTTGTAACAATAACTTTGCAATTTCCCCACCCACCTCATCATAGCCCCGATGATTAGCTATTCCTATTTTTCATTTAGTAGTTTCTCTCTTAAAAGCGACTAAAGCGTCAATCATATGTGTTTTAAATTGGGGAGAATTGTCGCAAACCCACCCTACTTCTCGCTTATTCCTTTATAAAGCATGGAGCTTCGCCAATAGCAAACTTGTATTTGAACATTGTTGAAGTTAAAAAAGAATGCTCCTAGCTTCACTAATCATAATAAAAGGTTAAGAAAAATTAACCTAAAAAATGGAATGATTTCATAGTGAAATCTATTGACCTATAATATAATGAAAAAAAGGCTAAAAGTCACCAAATAAATGCAATAATAGTCTTTTTACTTGGGTATTAAGGATTAGTTATTAATAGGGTTTATAAAATCTGAATTTTTAGATAAATGAAGTGATGGAGATATGCCACACATGGTTTATGATTCTATAATCATTAAGATTTTCAATAAAAGGATTTTGCCAGGTTTCCAAGGTAATGGAGGAGGAACTTATCTAATTAGCAATCTTCAGCAAAAGGCAAAAGAAGAAAATAAACCAGTGATATTGCAAGTTCTTCATACAAATCCTGCAAGAAATCTATATGAGAGACTAGGATTTCATGTAGTGTCAACTGATGAACTCTATTTAAAAATGAGGTGGCAATAAACGTATCAAGTCTTTTGAAGCTGATTCCCGTCCATTATTAAAATCTAAAGTGAGGTGAATGTGAATTGCCAATATCAAATACGGCTTTACAGACATATGAAGAAAATTTACGGCAAACGATTCAGTGCTTTTTCAATTTAGAGGGACAAGTCGAAAGTGTCATTGTACACATTGACAGCAATATCAAAAAATATATTCAAAAAAAAGAAAGAAGATTTTTATTAGCAAGTAAAAAGAAAGAAAAACATCTCGAAGAATTAAGAATACTACAATCGGATTTACAAAAATCCTTAATTGGTATAGCGCATGTCAAACAGCTACTAGTCAATGAAATAAACACTTTGCTAAAAAATAACAGAGAATTACAGCAAACATTTAAGGAGATGCTTCCCTTACTTCCATTTGCAGTATCAAGCTTTCCTTTGAAGACAAGTCTTTCTTCAAATGTTCAATTCAACATATTGCTGTCCCTCTTAATTGAAAAAGAGATAGTAACAAAATTACCCCTCCTAACTGCAACAATTGAATCGAGTCAAGTGAATGAAATAATAGTAACCCTAGAAAATTTTGATGTGAACATTAAAGAGCAAATAAATGAAGCCAAAAGCAGTGTTGCTAAATTAATGTCAATCATAACGGATACTGAAAATGAATTGGACAAACTATTTGGCGATGTCGTCTCTAATTTAAATCAAAGTGATAAGTTGTCAGAATCGCCCTATACGCAACAGGATGTCATTACTGAGATTAAGAGCAAGGGAGAGCAGTTGAAAATATGGGCGGACCATTATCAAATGCTTCATACAATGTTTGAAAAAGATATGGAATTCCAAGAAGCTTTACATCTAACGGCAAAAGTATTAAGCGAAAGTTTAGAGGAACCAGCACAAATCTATCAAAACCAGAGAGTTTTACAAGGAGCTTATCTACTCGAAACAGGTGCGAACTATATGACACTAGCACAAGATGTAAAGCTATCAGAACAACAGGCAAAGCTGTTAGTAGCAGCATACTTATTGCTAAACCAAGAGAGCATAGCAGTAGTTGCTGAACAAGTGAATTTAGAATTTATGGAGATTGAAGCTTTTTATAATGAAAATAAAGAATTATTTTCTTTAATTATTTCCTAATCAGAAAGGAGAAAATGCTATGCCAATTTCGGAATATCAATTAGACAACTATGTAAAGGAACTTCAACCCAGTATTAAAAATATAATTGAACTAGAAGACAAGCTTGGAAAAGCCGGTGGAGATATAGACAATATTTTATCTAAATTAAAAGATGAAGGATTTGACCTAGGTGCATGGCTTGGTGACAATCTATTTCGGACAGATAACCCGAAAAGGAAAGAAACAGCTATTCAACTGTTAAATGACTTAAACAATGAATTAAGTAATGCAAAAATTGATTTAAATATTTTAAAGCATGATATCCAAGATGAATTAAATACTTTATTAAAAGAGTATGGGGACTGGAAAACTTACTTTGATAATAGGTTACCATTTATTGCGTTTTCCATAGCTGTACCTAAATTCCAGGCTTTTAATCCCTTTCATCGATTAATGCTAGGGTTCGTATTAACCGTCGTATTGAAAGATATATTACTACCTATATTCGAGGTATTAGGGTTAGGTGTTGTAGGTCTTATTGTTGTGGTGGTGTTAATAGATGGAATAATTCAAGGCGAAAAAAGAATGGAGCTATTTGAAAATATCCAAAAAGAAACAAAAGCTGCGATGGAGGATGTTAAAAAGTTAAGACAGGATATCAATGATGTGCAGGTGCAAGTAAATGCCTTTTTTGAAGATGTGGCAAAGAGCTTTCAAGAAACAGGCTTGTTAACAAAGCCATATACAAACCATCAGGAGCTAGTATCGTTCGTTAAACAACAGGCTGGCACATTAAGACGTTGGTCGGATCAATATGATTCGATGAAGCGAATGATTAATAAAGGCTTAGATATTGAATTTTCAGCAGAAGTTGTTGCTGCAAATCTAGTAAATAAACAAGATGATGAAAATGAATTAGACAATTACAGCAAACTGTTAATGGGTGCCTACCTTATTGAAATGGGAGAGCAAAATAGTGTTGTTTCTCAAAAGCTTGATATGTCCCTAGAAAGAATTAAAAAAGTAAAAGCAACCTACATGTTATTTAAAATGCATACGCCAGCTGAAATTGCACAAGTCTTGGAAATGGATGTAAACGAAGTCATGACAATTCAAGAGACGAATAGCGATTTAATAGCAATTGTTAGTTAAAAAATAATTTTAGAATGGATGGATAATATGGCGATTACAGAAGCGACATTAGCAACCTATGTAGAAGAATTACAACCTTCCCTAAAAAATATTTATGAGGTAGAAGACAAGCTGGCTGAATGTAAGGAGGGAATTGATAGTATCATTTCTAAGCTATTGGACGAGGATTTAGAGATTAGTGCTTGGATTGGTGACCATATATTTCGTACAGATAACCCAGAGCGAAAGGCACAAGCAATTAAGCTTTTAAAAGAGCTGAAAAGTGAGTTAAGCGGAACAGCAATTGACTTAAATATTTTAAAGCATGATATCCAAGATGATTTAAATAGTTTGCTAATGGAATTTCTAGAATGGCGAAAGTGCTTTAAAAATACGCTGCCACTAATTTCCTTATCAATCGTTGTGCCTTCTTATAAAAAAATCACTTTAGATAAATACGTCGCGCTTACATTATTTGTAGTTAATCAATGGATTGGAAAAATAAAAGTGCTGGATAGCTTAGTTGCAAAACTTGGTACGGTTGGTGCAATAGCCGCTGTCCTTTATCTTATTACAGGTATTATTCAAGGGGAATTACGGAAAGAGTATTTTGAAAATATTCAAGCAGAAACAAATAAGGCAAAAGAGGATTTAACTAAGACAAAAGAAGAGATTAATCGTGGGCAAAGCCAAGTTAATGCTTTCTTTAAAGATCTTGCAAAGACTTTTAAGGAGACAGGACTTTTACACGATAGGGATGTAAATCATCGAGAGCTAGTTTTCTTAGTAAAGGAGCAAAACTATACTTTACGCAAATGGTCGGATCAATTTAGTGCTATGAAACGGATGCATGAAAAAGGGATGGATTTATCTGTGGCAGCGAGTATAGCTGCAGAAGCATTATGTAAAAACGCTGTGGACCAAAATGAGCTACAAAAAGTCACTAATACTTTATTAGGCTCGTATTTGATTGAGAACCATACGGATTTAGCTGAAATCTCAAATACTTTAAAAGTTTCTGGAGATCAAGCAAAGAAAATAAAGGCTATGTACATGTTATTTACGAAGCACACACCATCCGAGATAGCAAGAGTTTTAGAAATGGAAGTCCACGAAGTCGAATCTATAAAAGAAGAAAATAAGGATATTTTAGCGAGTGTTGCTTGAAATTGATTGAAATTTCGGAAAAAGGGGTGAGTAGCTTAGCAAAAATGAAAGATAAAGTGAAATTGAGAGTGGCATTACCTGAAGAGGAAGATACCCTTTATTCATTATTTGTATCTACAAGAAAAAGTGAATTTGCCATATTAGAATGGGATGAGCAACAAATAGAAGGTTTATTACGCATGCAATACGATGCTCAAAAAGCTTTTTATCAGCAACAATTTCCTAATGCTAAATATGAAATCATAATGTACGAAGGTTTAGGAATTGGTAGATTGATCACCGAGATACAGCAAGAAGCAATACGTCTGATTGATATTTTTATAATTCCCGAATATAGAGGGAGAGGAATCTGTACAGCGCTATTGAGGGAATTTCAGCATGTAGCTGCTGAATTGAGGTTGCCTATAGAACTTAATGTGTTGATGGGAAATCCTGCACAGAGGTTGTATGAGAGATGTGGGTTTGTTGTTACCGGAGAGATAGTGCCGCATGTGATGATGGCGTGGCATAGGAATTAATAAATGGTTTTTTGAATTTGAACTTGTTAAGTAGTTTTAGCATTGGAGTTAAAGTGAGTGTCGGAGAACCTTTTCAAGCATATTTGAATTAAAGGAACTTTCCCACTGTAATAATAAATAAAATTAAAGTGAGGTATAAATTATGGCCGAAATGTATATAGGATCTATTGTGGCATGGTCAGCACCATTTGCTCCAAAGTACTGGGCGTTTTGCAATGGTCAAGAACTTCCAATTCAACAGAATCAAGCTTTATTTGCTGTATTAGGAAATCGATATGGTGGAGACGGACAGAATACTTTTTGCTTACCAAACCTGAATGGACGTGTACCAGTAGGTGCTTGTGGGAAATGGGGAATGGGAGGAACTATACCACAAGGGGTCACGCCATATAATTTAGTACAGACTGGCGGTGTGGAGAAAGTAACACTTTCTCCATTG
>NZ_JBAHYH020000001.1:4358313-4358805 GCF_036698265.2 Lysinibacillus sp. IITD104 | reverse complement strand
TCATCTCTGGTGGAACAGTAAGTGGGAATGTAACAACTACGATTTCTCCAGCTGGACAATCGGCGCCCTCTGCATTGGATATTCGGCAGCCTTTCCAAGCAATGAATTATATTATTTGTATTCAAGGTTGGTTCCCTACTCCAGAATAAATAAAATCTATTTTTAAATTTAAATAAAATCAAAGTGAGGTATATTATGGCGGAGAATTACACAGGAACGATTGTAGCATGGCCAGCATCATTTGCTCCACAGGGCTGGGCATTTTGCAACGGTCAAGAACTTTCAATTCAACAGAATCAAGCTTTATTTGCTGTATTAGGAGTTCGTTATGGTGGAGACGGACAGAATACTTTTTGTTTACCAAACT
Source organism: Lysinibacillus sp. IITD104 (assembly GCF_036698265.2). Taxonomy (NCBI): domain Bacteria; kingdom Bacillati; phylum Bacillota; class Bacilli; order Caryophanales; family Bacillaceae; genus Lysinibacillus; species Lysinibacillus sp. IITD104. The sequence continues at coordinate 4,358,438 of NZ_JBAHYH020000001.1, read as the reverse complement.
TGAATGGACGTGTACCAATAGGCGCGTGTGGAGATGGGGGAATGGGAGGAACTATACCACAAGGAATCACGCCATGTAATCTAGGACAGACTGGTGGTGTGGAGAAAGTAACACTTTCTCCATTA
>NZ_JBAHYH020000001.1:4355868-4358213 GCF_036698265.2 Lysinibacillus sp. IITD104 | reverse complement strand
CCATCTCCGGTGGAACAGTAAGTGGGAATGTAACAACCACAATTGTACCAGCTGGACAATTAGCGCCTTCTGCATTGGATATTCGGCAGCCTTTCCAAGCATTGAATTTTATCATATGTATCCAGGGGATATTTCCTAGTCAACAGTAGGTGGTGCAAAATGCTAGATTCATATAACATTCCTTTATTTGATACATAGAAGGAATAGTTTTGTTGGAGGAGATATTTATGAGACAACGTTATAAGAAAATAGTAAGTATCCTACTAATCTTTCTATTATTTTTTCAATGGATACCCAGTGCATTTGCTGATTTTACACTAGCAACACCACCAAGTGTAAGCTATAAAGCAGTGGCTTATGGTGATGGTAAATATGTGGCTACTTCTTTGGGGACGAATACTAAGGTTTATTATTCAACAAATGGATCATCATGGACACAATCAACTACTATAACTGCCCCCCAAACGATTAATTCAGTCGTTTATGAAAATAACCAGTTTATAGCAGTTGACAACTCATCTAATTTTTATACGTCATCGGATGGGCAAACATGGACAACAGCTACTTCAGTAGATAGTACTACCCCTCTTCATTCAGTAACATATGGATATAATAAATATGTTACTGTTGGTAATTTAGGTAATATGTATGTATCAAGCAATGGGGTGACATGGCAAAAAAAAACCCCACAGACAAATAATCTTTATGGTGTAATATACGCTAATAATCAATTCGTCGCAGTAGGGCATGGTGGAACGATATTGACATCTGCAGATGGGGAAAATTGGTCAATGCAAACCTCTAATACCACGAATATTTTAAGATCAGTAATTTATGCAAATGGTCAATATGTAGTCGTTGGTCAATCTGGAACGATTCTCACCTCACCTGATGGCATAGCTTGGACAAAGCAAGATAATTTACCGGTAGGTACAACTTCTATCCTCTTAACTAGTGTATCTTATGGAAATGGTTATTATGTAACAGTTGGAGCTTCTGGTAAAGCATATTACTCATCAGACGGAATAAATTGGACTGAACATGCAACTGGTTTAGGTAGCATTCTTTTACAGGGGGTTACTTATGGAAATGGTCAGTTTGTAATAGTCGGTAATAACGGAACCATATTATATGGGAATCCAGATGTACTTACTCAAGTTCCCATAGTTATAACCTTAAATCCAGCGACAAGTGTTACGAGTACAGGTGCAACAGTAGGTGGGAACGTAACTTTTGATGGAGGAGCAGAGATTACAGAACGTGGAATTGTTTATTCGACGAGCACCGAACCAACTACGGAGAATAGTGAGAAAGTAACTGCTATTGGAACAACGGGAGCGTTTAGTGTTGATCTATCAGGTCTTAATCCAAGTAGTACTTATTATTACCGAGCGTACGCGAAAAATTCGGTGGGGACTAGTTATGGTGAAAATGAGATGTTTGAGACACTAACTGTTTTGCCAGAATTGGGAGGCACGGTAAGCATCACAGGAGAGGCTAAGTATGATGGTGTGCTAACCGCGGATATTAGTAGTATCACGTATACACCAACAACGACAGCGGATGTGCCGACCTATCAATGGTATAGAGGGAACACGGTTATTCCAGGAGCGACCTCATTCACATATACGTTGGTAGAGGCCGATATCGGTGAGAAACTCAAGGTTACAGTTACTGCCGATGGAACGCATGCGACAGGAAGTGTAACGAGTGGAGCGACGGCAACTGTGGAAAAAGCGAATGGTCCAAGTGCACCTTCAGCACCAACTGAAGCCAGTAAAACGCCGACAAGTATTACGCTAAATGGAGTAGCAGGTCAAGAATACAGTAGAGATAACGGGACGACCTGGCAGGATAGTCCGAACTTTAGTGGACTCACTCCAGATACGGAATATATGTTTATCACGAGAGTGAGAGAAACTGCGACTCATAAGGCATCACTAGTAAGTGCAGGGGCACCAATCCAAACTCAACCTAAGCGACCTCATTCACATATACGTTGGTAGAGGCCGATATTGGTGAGAAACTCAAGGTTACAGTTAGTGCCGATGGAACGCATGCGACAGGAAGTGTAACGAGTGGAGCGACGGCAACTGTGGAAAAAGCGAATGGTCCAAGTGCACCGTCAGCACCAACTGAAGCCAGTAAAACAACAACAAGTATTACGCTACATGGAGTAGCAGGTCAAGAATATAGTAAAGATAACGGGACGACCTGGCAGGATAGTCCGATCTTTAGTGAACTTACTCCTAATACTGGGTATATGTTTATCACGAGAGTGAGAGAAACTGCGACTCATAAGGCATCACTAGTAAGTGCAGGGGCACCAATCCAAACTCAACCTG
>NZ_JBAHYH020000001.1:4319892-4355768 GCF_036698265.2 Lysinibacillus sp. IITD104 | reverse complement strand
GGCGACCTCGTCCACGTATACATTGGTAGAGGCGGATATTGGTGAGAAACTCAAGGTTACAGTCACTGCCGATGGAACGAATGCGACAGGAAGTATAACGAGTGGTGAAACAGCTTTCGTGGAAAAAGCGGATGGACCAAGTGCTCCGCCAGCCCCAACTGAAGCCAGTAAAACAGCGACAAGTATTACGCTAAATGGGGTAGTAGGTCAAGAATATAGTAAAGATAACGGGGCAACGTGGCAGGATAGTCTAATTTTTAATGGACTAATCCCTGAAACGGAGTATACATTTATCACGAGAGTGAAGGAGACACCCACTCACAAGGCATCACTGGTAAGTAAAGGAACATCGATCCAAACACAAACTCAAACTGTAGCGGTTCCAGAAATGGGAGGTACGATAAGCATCACGGGAGAGACGAAGTATGGAAGCGTGTTAACCGCAGATATTAGTGGGATCACGTATACGCCACCAACGACAGCAGATGCACTAACCTATGAATGGTATCGAGGGAACACGGCCATTTCAGGAGCGAACTCTTCCACATATATGTTGGTTCAAGCAGATATTGGAGAGACGATTAAAGTAAGAGCCAGTGCCGATGGAACAAATGCAACAGGAAGTGTAATGAGTGGGGAAACAACTATTGTGGAAAAAGCGGATGGACCAAGTGCTCCGCCAGCCCCAACTGTAGCCAGTAAAACAGCGACAAATATTACGCTAAATGGGGTAGTAGGTCAAGAATATAGTAGAGATAACGGAACAACGTGGCAGGACAGTCCGATCTTTAGTGAACTAACGCCTGATACAAAGTATACGTTTATCACGAGAGTGAAAGAAACGGCGACGCACAAAGCTTCATTAGTAAGTGAAGGAACCCTAGAGAATACTTCTGTGATTAGTACGTTTACTATCACCTACAACGGCAATACAAACACAGGGGGCACAGCTCCAACAGATAGTGAAACGTATGAGCAAGGAGAAACTGTAACAGTTCTGGGTAATACAGGAAATCTGGTAAAAGTGGGTTACACGTTTGAGGGCTGGAACACGCAAGCAGATGGAAGAGGAATAGATTATGCACCAGCTTCAACTTTCCTAATGGGTAGTGAAAGTATCATATTATATGCAAAATGGAAGCCAGTGACTGTGACTTATACGGTAAGCTTTGATGTAGCGGGGGGAAGTCCTGTCTCTAATCAGACGGTGGTACATGAAGGAAAAGCAAGTCAGCCAACCCCAGCACCAACGAAAGCTGGCCATATATTTGAAGGCTGGTATACGAGTCCTGCCTATACAACACCATATGATTTTAATAGTGCCATTACTAGGCACACAACGATATACGCAAAATGGATACCAATAACGTATACGGTGCGTTTTGATGTCAACGGAGGAAGTGCCGTCTCAAATCAAACGGTAGAGCATGGGAAAAAAGCAAGTCAGCCAGCCCAAGAGCCAACGAAAGCGGGCTATACATTCGGTGGTTGGTATATAAGTAATGCTTATACAACACCATATGATTTTAATAGTGCCATTAACGAGAACACAACAATCTATGCAAAATGGATTCCTGGGATGTATACAGTGAGGTTTGATGTCGACGGCGGTAGTGCTATCTCAGATCAAACGGTAGAATATGGGAAAAAGGCAAGTCAGCCTAAGATTGAGCCAACGAAAGCCGGCTATACATTTGTTGGCTGGTACACAAATAATGCCTACACAACACCATTTAATTTTGATACTGCGATTACAGCTAACACAGTGATCTATGCAAAATGGATTAGTAATGATACAGGTGGCGGTAATACTGATCCTTCACCAAATCCTGATGCAGGTTCAACAACACCTTCAACCAACGTAGAGGAAATTGTGGTAGATGTAGAGTCGGGTGATGGTGACCTCGTCTCTAAAACAACGGTAAAAAGAACAAAAAACACCGACAACACAATCAGGGATGAAGTGTTATTAACACCAGAGAGCGCAACAGAGACGATTAGGAAATTAAAGGAACAAGGAAATGATAAAGCAAGAATCATTATTCCGGATCAACAGGATCAAGTAAATCAAGTTCATGTGTCTATACCAAAAAATGTGGTGACACTTCTACAAAATAGTGCAGTCCATCTTGAGATTGTCACAGATAACGTTAGAATTGAAGTGCCAAAAACTTCGTTGGAAACGTTTAATGATAATCTCTATTTCCGACTTGTTCCTATAAAAGAGCGGGCTAATCAATTGGATATTAAAGAACAAGCTAAAAAGGAAAGGGCTGTACAGCAGTTGGCAGGAAGTACGGTTGTTGAGTTGCTTGGTCGTCCAATGACCATTGAAACAAATATGCAAAGCCGTCCCGTTATATTAACCTTACCTCTACCAACTGATTTAACACGTGAACAGCTTAATCATCTGGCTATTTATATCGAGCATAGTGATGGCACAAAAGAAGTTGTACGTGGGAAAGTTGTAGAATATCAAAAGGGAATAACAGGTTTACAGTTTGAGGTGAATAAGTTCTCCACCTTCTCCATTCTCTACTTACCAGAGAAGGAAGAAGTGAAGGAACCAACTACTGATGGTGTTACACATCTACCTTATATTCAAGGCTATCCAGATGGTACCTTCCGTCCAAATGCTCCTGTTACAAGGGCACAGATGGCAAGTATGTTTGCTCGTCAATTAACAGGTAATGCCATTCCGCAAGCAAAGGCAACCTATACAGATACATTCCAACATGATGCTAAAGATGCAATCGAATTCGCGAAGGAGAAGGGTCTGTTTAAAGGGGTTACAGCAACAAACTTTAATCCAAACGGCTTGATTACACGTGCACAGATGGCTACAGTGGCTGCCCGCTGGATAGAACAGCAATGTGTAGAACGTCCTGATGCAGATTTCTGTCAGCCGACCTCACCAAGTGCAGCATTCAAAGATGTGAGCTTCAATCATTGGGCAGTGAAAGCAATTGATACTGTCAATGCAGCGGAAATTATGACAGGAGTAACAGCAGATACATTCAATCCAGATGGTTTTTTAACACGTGCACAAGCAGTGAAGGTATTAAATCGACTGTTTGAACGTCAGGTACTAACAGAAGTCCAAACACCATTATTTACAGATGTGCTAAGACAGCATTGGGCATTTTATGAAATTCAAGAAGCGGCAAAAAAATAAGCTAAAAAGGGTACGACGATTCGTTATGTAATCGCCGTGCCCTTTTTTCATGGTTCAAAAAGGAATTGATACCCCGAACCTCTCACTGTCATAATCTTTGCTTTATGACCATCAACGGATTCTAACTTTTTTCGTAAATTACTAATATGAACCTTCAATGCCTGTGTATGCCCAATACTTTCCTCAGCCCAAATAAGCTTATACAATACTGATGGGGGAAAGATTTGACCTGGTCGTTGTGCTAGAAAGAAAAAAATTTGAAATTCCTTTGTAGATAAGGCTAATGCTTTGTTACCGATATATACTCTTCCTGAATGTACATGAAATTGAAAACCCTCTATTATACGAGCATCTTCATTTATGTGGTGTGCATCAGCTTTTTCTTGAAATTGCTTTCTTCGCAAGGAAATTCTTTTGATTGTTTTCATTAAACGCTCTTTCTCAATTGGCTTTAAAATATAGTCAACAGCCTGTACATTAAAAGCTTCTATTGCATAATGCTCATAAGCAGTTACAAATACAATGTCCATTAAAAACGGAAAGTCTGCAATCTTACTAGCAAATTCAATACCATTCAATTCAGCCATATCTATATCTAAAAAAAGAATATCTGGTTTGAGTGTAGGGATATTTGCTATAGCTTCTAGTGGATTTAGGAATTTTCCGATAATAGTAACAGCGCTATTATCATGTAACGTAGCTTCTAATAAGTTGATTGCCAAAATTTCATCATCTACTATGATGGCTTTTAACATTTTTTCACCTCTTATCTTCTAAAAAGTAGAATATTATGTAGCACAGCCGTACTTTGTAAATTTTCCGCCACTAATTTTATACATTGCTTGTAGCAATGGAAGGTTGAATAGCAAATCATGTAATTCGGAAAATTCTATAATTTATTGCGAGGTAAAAACGCTATTCGCCGTCCAATAATTGGACAATCCCTACCGCTCTCTTTTTCACCTTTAACTGTTTTAAGTTTATTAGTATTCCTGCACTTTAGTAAATGAGATGCATTTCCCAAATCGTGATGTATTATGAGTGGATAATAAAACATGCCTTTTTACCTATAGTATAGCATGCCAATAGTTAACAAAAAATAGATTAAATCGTGCATCATTATCTAATGATAGAAATTTTAATCTAAGGGTATTTGTGCATTTTGTGTATTTAAAGTGCATATACTTACAATCACTCTGTTTTTTGCTTATAATGAGAAAGTCAGAATTATTTCTGAAAAAGTAGCCACAAAGTGAGCGATTGCGATTGAAAAAATTATTATATGGTATCTTCTTTGTTGTTTTTATAGTCATTTTTTTGTACGTAAACAATCACTGGCTAGTCGTAAGTAAACATACGTTTGAATCAGAGAGTGTGCCTGATAGCTTTGATGGGCTACGCATTGTACAAGTTTCGGATTTACATGATGCCGTCTTTGGTGGCAATCAACAAAAATTGATTGCTAAGATAAAGGATACAAAGCCGGATTATATTTTTATCACAGGTGACGTGATCGATAGTAATCGCTATAATTTAAAACAAAGTTTACAGGCAGTAGCAGGACTAGTTGAAATAGCGGATGTTTATTATGTACTAGGAAACCATGAGGTAGCGACGAATAAGGTGAATGAAATTTATGAGGCGCTGTCATCGTTAGGGGTACATATTATGGCCAACGAATCGACCGTGTTAGAGCGCGACGGGGAGCGCTTGGCGATTGTTGGTATTGAGGATCCATTAATGGGTAGAACAACAGAAGATATGCTAGACATTGCAACAGCCTATTTGCCAGACGATATGTTTAAGTTGTTACTAGCGCATAGACCAGAAATGTTTAATACGTATGTAAATTATCACGTTAATTTAGTATTTTCGGGACATGCGCATGGTGGGCAAGTTCGTATTCCTGGGCTTGGAGGACTTGTTGCACCAGGACAGGGGCTTTTCCCAAAATATACAGCTGGTGTCTACGAAGCAGGCGCGACGAAAATGGTAGTTAGTAGAGGCTTGGGTAATAGCTCAGTACCATATCGCATTTTTAATCTACCAGAAATTATTGTGATGGATCTAAAGAAAAAATAAGCACTGCGTAAAATTTACGCAGTGCTTATTTTTTGTTTGCGTTCTATACGTTTAACGAGATAAATACTTATTTCATACAAAATAATCATCGGTATTAAAACGAGTAACTGACTTATAAAGTCTGGTGGCGTGATAACAGCGGAGCCTACGCCCATTGCGATATACGACCAGCCTCGTATTTTTTTCATGGATTCAGCAGTCAGTACACCAATGGCAGATAAGAATAGGGCAACAATCGGTAACTCAAATAATAGACCAAGCGGTACTGTAGTCATGATTAAAAAGTGCATATATTCATTTGCTGATACCATGACATCGAAATTGGTAGCCCCAATGCTTACTAAGAATGTATAGCTAAGTGGGTTTACGACAAAATAACCAAAAGCAACTCCTACTAAAAATAGAACTAACATGATTGGTGCATAGAGGCCTAAAAATCTACTTTCCTCTTCTTTTAAGCCTGGTTTAATAAAGCTCCATAGAAAGTGGACGAGGAAAGGCATTGCAAGACCAAAAGCTAAAGTAGTTGAAATCGTCATGTAAAATTTAACTACTTCTAATGGTCCTAAAATAACGAGTGAGTGACCTCGCGTTATGAATGGAAACCAAATATTAATAGTAGAAAAGACAACAATGAAAAATAAAATAAAAACCGTTAACCCTTTGATAATTTGCTTACGTAAATCAGTAAGATGCTCCAATAATGAGGTAACAGGAATAAGGGGCTCATTATACACATGCTCCTCTTCAATTGCTACCTTTGTTGGTATTTCAACTAAAGCCTCCACTGGTTTTGGAGGCTCAGCTTGTGGTTTATCAAGAGGGCTTAAATATTTTCTTTTTCCGTCTTCATATGGATCCATAGGAAACCCTCCTACGAAGCATCAGATTTTTTTTCGACCTTTTTCACGGTATCATCATCATCATCCATAAGTCCCTTAGTAGACTTTTTAAATTCTGCAAACGTTTTACCAACCGCTCCACCGATTTCTGGTAATTTTTTTGGGCCAAATACAATTAATACAATCACTAAAATAATGATTAATCCAGGTACTCCAATTGCTCCTAGACCTCCCATAAATCTTGCCTCCTTTAGAATGATTTTTTTATACTAATGAACCACCTGATTGACTATATTTAATAACTCCCTCAGCACAACGGTAGGCAAGTGCTCCTAATGTACCTGTGGGATTATAACCGCTATTGTGTGCAAAGTTGCCTGCACTTACTGCGAAAAGATTATCAACATCCCAGTGTTGTAAGTAATTATTCACAACACCTTGTTCTGGTGTTAAGCTCATCACCGTACCACCAGTATTATGCGTTGTTTGGTAAGGCACGATATTGTAATCGGTAATTTCTGCGTTAGGGACAATTGTTTTTGCACCCATTTCCTTCATAATATCTGCTGCACGTGCAGAGATATATTTATGGAGAGCTCGATCCTGATCAGTAAAATTGTACGTTAACTGAGTTAATGGTAGTCCGTAAGCATCCTTGTAGGTAGGGTCAAGTGATATATAATTTTCCTTATGAGGCATAGATGCTCCTTGCGCACCAATACCGAATGAGCGTGTATAGTAATAAATTGATTGCTTTTTAAATTCTGGTCCCCAAGTAGGCGTATCTGGTGGAGTTGGATTTGAGCCGATTGGTCGGGTACCTGTCTGTGTAAGCGCAATGTTACCTCCGTGAATAAAATCTAAATCACTATGGTCAAAATTATCCCCATTGTAATCGTCTATACACATACCTAACGAACCTGCGCCCATAAATGTATTGTATTGTTCCTCGAAGAATCCAGCGGCACCTGGCAAGATTTGATAGCAATAGTTTCTGCCGAGTGTTCCTTTACCAGTAGTAGGGTCATATCTTTCGCCTATGTCAGAGACCATTAATAGCTTGGCGTTATTAAAGACATAACTAGTTAATACAACAGCATTAGCTGGCTGAATGAATTCTTCTCCCGAAACAGTATCGATGTATCTTACACCTGTAGCCTTGTTACCCTGCTTTAAAATTTCAACAACATTGGAATTGAAACGTAAATCAAAATTTCCTGTCTTCAGGGCGGTTGGGACAACCGTAATTTCTGCGGACGACTTTGCACCATATTCGCATCCAAATCGTTCACAAAAACCACAATATTGGCAAGCATTGATTGTTTCGCCATCTGGGTTTTTATAAACCTCTGACACGTTAGCTGAAGGAACCATATAAGGTGTTAGCTTCAGGTTTGTTGCAGCTTTTTCGAATTGTGCAAGCATAGGCGTTTTTTTCATAGGTGGTGTTGGATAGGGATTCGAACGCTTTCCACTAAATTTATTTTTATCATCGCCTGAAATACCAGCAGTTTTTTCAAACTTATCCATATAAGGTTCAAGCTGATCGTATGTTAAACCCCAATCTTGAATCAGATAATCTGGTCCAAGCTTATTTGGTCCATATCGTTTATCTGTTAATGTTTTGATCTGAAAATCATAAGGTAAAAATCGATAAGTCATCCCATTCCAGTGTGTTCCTGATCCACCTAGACCCTCACCAAGCAAGAAGGAGCCAAGCTGACGCATTGGTAATGCCTTCATATTCCGATCATTACGAAAGCTTACTGTTTCTTTGGATAGATTTTGCATTAAATCATATCGAATCGCATAACGGTATTCATCATGGACATTTAAATAATCCTCGGTACCACGCTTTTGACCTCGCTCTAAACCAACTACCTTTAGGCCAGCTTTGGCACATTCAGCAGCAACGATACCGCCTGTCCAACCTACACCAACTGTTACAACATCTACACTCGGTAATGTTTTAGCCATTTTTAATCCCCCCTTAATGGTTGCCTAATGAATTAGGCTCAATTTTTTGGAATTTCGCATCTTCTATTTGTGTAATATAAGCCATTTGATGACCAGGGAAGCCCTTCATACGCCAGCCATCCATATTACGATTTCCTCCATACATAGGGTCAGAATAAGCTCCCTCTAATGTAGCTGCTCGTAATAATGTAAAGAAGAACGCGGAAGTAACCCCAACCATTTCTATGTCACCTTTTTGGAAGGCAGTTAAAATTTCATCCATTTGCTTGCCATCTAAATCGTTAAAGCTTTTCTTATAACGCTTTTGTGCTTCATCCTCCATTTTTTGAATACCCTGCCTAAAAATCTCCGCTCGCGTTAAGCGGCTCTGATAGCCTTGAGTTGGGGCACCCACATCAAATGGACCTTGCATATATTCTTTAGAGTTACTCCCATAATTTCCTGCAAGTTGATGATCGATAAAATAGGGAACATCTAAACCAATAGCACCTGGTCCCAAATCGTCTTCTGGGAAAATACGTTCTGTGGCCTTTGATAAGATACTAAAATCTTTTTCATTTCTGAAAAACATCTTAGCCTTCGGTGAGCCTATGGCCTCGTTTGTTGTTTCATGACCACCATGTTCCAGGGTAGAAGTACCTTTACCATGGATGTTGTAGCCTACTAATCCTCCAATTAAACCACCACCGACTAATGTACCAGCAGCAATACCTGTTGTTTTTAAAAAGTCTCGACGAGAAACATTATTTTTGTCTGAACTCATGGAAATCCTCCCCTCAAAATGTGTTAAACGGATCCTATCTTTAATAATCAGCAAAAAATGTGAATTATAATCAATTTTTGTTGGAAAATGTTTAAATTTCATCCAACAACTTTATATTCTCTGTCTTTTTATAACAAGAAGGATATATGAATTGAAAATTTTGTAGAAAATTGTTAGCACTATAAGGATAGTGATAATGGTATTATTATACATTTATTAATCATATTGGAAAATCTTTGTTGACTTCTACTTTTAGTGACTTTACTCTGAAGTTATGCAAAAATATGTGGTTTGTATAGCTAAAAATGGAAGAAGTGAGAAAAAGAGAAATGTGGTTAAAAGGTATTGGTGGTAAATTAATCGTTGCAATTATAGCTCTTGTATTTGTAACATGCGGCACGCTCGGGCTATCTACTTGGATAAATAGTACAAAAGCTGTGAATGAGCAAGTGGAATCTAATTTGGTTTCAAGAGCAGAGGATGTTTCTCACTACATAGAAGAACACTTCCAATTAACACTAGTGGAAGTGGAAGCAATTGCAGAGCAAGAGGCAGTTCGGAGCATGGACTTTGAGAAGCAGAAAAAATATCTATCGAAACGACTTGCTAGTAATGAAAATTACTTAGGCTTTGGCATTATCAACGCTGATGGGGTTGCTCATTATCTAGATGATACAACAGCTGAACTAGGGGATCGTGATTACGTAAAAGAAGGCTTTACTGGTAAGTCTGTCATGTCTGAAATTACGATTAGTCGTGTGACAGGTGAACCAGTCATTTTAATCGTTTCTCCAATTGAAACAGTAACAGGTGAAAAAGCTTTATTATTGGCACGTATTGATGGCTATTACCTATCTAAAATAGTAGAAGGCATTAAGGTTGGAGACAGTGGCTACGCATTTATGCTAGACGCTAACGGAACGATTATTGGACATAATAATCACGCGTATGTGAAGGAGCAATACAATCCAATCAAGGAAGCAGACGAAACAGGTCTCAAGACTGGCAGGGCAATGGCTGTTAAAGAAATGCTTGCTAATGATAACGGTTATTTTTCTTTTGAAACGGAAGATGCAGGAATTAATTTAATGGGCTATCATACCCTTGATAATGGTTGGAAAATGGGTGTTATCGCATTAGAAAATGAGATGCTTTCAGGGCTTTCTAAGCTTAAGACAAACTTTATAGTCACTACGATCATTGTTTCGATACTCGGGCTATGCATCTCGTTTGCCATTTCCCGCTCTGTTAGTAGACCACTTCGACATGTACTTCGCATTAGTGAGGGGTTATCAGAAGGAGACTTTACACAGGAGATTCCAGAAAAATATTTGAAACGTATTGATGAAATGGGAACGATGGCACGTGCATTAGATCGAATGATTGATAATATGCGAGAAATGATAGTCAAAGTCAGTCAAGAAGCAACGGCAGTGAATGAAGCTTCGTGTGATTTAATGGGAGATGTAAACGGAGTAACAAAGCATTCAAAACAAATTGCTGGTGCAATAAGTGAAGTAGATCGAGGGGCACAAAGTCAAACTGTGATGGCAGAGGAAAGTGCCTCAGCAATGGAACAAATGGCAATGGGGATACAAAATGTAGCTGAAGTTGCCTCCACAATTGCTTGTAATACAGATTTTATTTCCCAGAAAATTAGTGAAAGCAATCATGCTGTCCAACAATCAATTCGTCGTATGAATGAGATTCAGCAAGGCACAACAGATGAACTAACAATTATTCACAAACTAGAAAAAGAGTCAACGGAAATTAGCTTAATTTCAAAAATGATTACCGATATTTCCGATCAAACGAATTTATTGGCATTAAATGCCTCTATTGAAGCAGCACGGGCAGGAGATGCTGGTAAAGGCTTTGCCGTTGTAGCGGAAGAAGTTCGCAAGCTATCAGAGCAAACAGCAGAATCAGCTACTAAAATTAATGTGCTCATTGAAAGAGTTCAATCTTATACATTAGAAGTAGTAAAAGCAGCGGAATCAGGTGAAGATAATGTTGAGCGTGGTTTAGCTTCCATTGAGGCAGTTGGAGAACGCTTCGAGGAAATGGTTCAAGCAGTAGGAGAAATAGCAGGTCAAATTGAAGAAATGAATGCTTCAGCTGAACAAATGTCTGCCAATACGGAGGAAGTTTCAGCATCTATGGAAGAAATGGCAGCTACTGCACATGCAGCAAGCGATTATGTTCATGAGGTAACAGATGCAACAGCGGAACAGTTGAAGACGGTAGCAGTAATGAACAATCAAACTGAAAAACTATCAGAAATGGCAAAACGTTTATATGAAGCCATTCAAAAATTTAAATATTAAATGAGAGAGGAGCTGTCTATTAATGATAGCTCCTCTATTATGCAATTAAGCGTCTTGCATCGCTGCTAGTAATTCTTCTTTCGAAACGGTGTAATCGCCACCGCCTTGTACCATTTGGTCACTTCCGCCACCCTTACCATTAATAAGAGGCAGTGCCTTTTGAGCAACATCCTTCATGCTTTTTGAAACATTATTACCTCTTGCTGCAACGAATTGTAGCTTGCCTTCATTTTCGGACACAAGTAGAGCTATTACATCTTTCTGTTCCGTAACAATAATACGGGCTATTTTTTGTAGCTCTTGCATTGTTCGCTGATTAAAAGCAGCTGTTACTACACCTTCGTTATTAACAAGTGCCTTTGCTTCATACGTGAGTAATTCCTCTTTCGCAGCAGCAAGTGCTTTTTCTGTATTTTTTTGAGCAGATAGAACTTTTGTGAGTGCTGTGGCAGCTTCAATCTCAGGGACACTTAATTGTCGAGCAACGTCTGCTAATACTTTTTTTCGCATGCCAAGCTCAGTCAACACACGTTGACCACAAACAAAAGAAACGCGCACATTGCCCTTCATTTTTTCGGTACCTAATATTTTGATGGTACTAACTTGTCCTGTAGATGTAGGGTGAGTGCCACCACAACCGTTGTAATCAAAATTAGGGATAATCACAAGGCGAATATCACCCGTCACGGCTACTTCTTTACGAAGGTTATAGTTACCAAGCTCTTGTTCTGTAACCCAGGTAGTTTGAATAGGGCGATTCTCTAAAATAATGTCATTGGCTCTTGCTTCTGCTGCTGCAAGCTGTTGCTCAGAAATCGTTTCTACAGCAAGATCAATAGTTACTTGCTCACTGCCTAGATGAAAGCTTACAGTCTGTGCATTAAAAAGCTCAACAAAAGCAGCTGTTAAAATATGTTGGCCAGCATGTTGCTGCATATGATCAAATCGTCTTGGCCAATTTAATTTGCCATGTACGACGCCATCTAAAGTCGATAGATCACCTTGAATATAGTGACGAATTTCATCATCCACTTTTTCAACATCTATGACCTCCAACGCATTCAATGTACCTGTATCGTGGGGTTGACCACCACCAGTTGGATAGAAAGCGGTGTTCGATAGTACAACATAATGACGGCCTGATTCATCAGTTCCTTTACCAATAATAGTTGCATCAAACTCTTGTAACATAACGTCTTGATAATATAGTAGCTCTTTCATGAAAAAGCCTCCTTGTATGTAGGGAAATTTAGTTCTAAATTAATTCCATTTCATTGTGGCATAATTACTTACAGGTGTATACGGCTTTTCTAGTTGACCCATGCTGAAATTGATTTAATATAGAAAAGAACAGCTAAAGAAAAAGGAGCAAACATAATGGAAATTACACAATTCTCAATGGAAGAAATTTTAGACCCAACAAATATTATTGAAGGTAAGCGTTATGAATTTATACTGGATGTAGAAATTGATGAAGAGGATGAGCTTTACCACGAAGCTGGTATTGAAATTCGTGTCCTTATTGGTGAAAAAGACGAAGAACCATTCATATTAAATTACTTCATCATGGAAAAGGCTGAAGGTGAATATTTAGACTTTGCATTAGAGGATGATGAACTAGAAGAAATTTTGACATTCTGTAAAGAAGAAATAGCTAAAGCATAGTAAGTAACAGGTAGAGAGTATATATTCTTTACCTGTTTTTTTATTGAATTAAGGATTATGTAAGCTTGATGAAATATACATGTAGTATTGAAGGACTAAACTTAGTTTTAGTGTTCAGAAAATAGGGCAATTTAAAGAGAGAGGTGTTTCTATGTCAACGTATACACAATCCATTTTTATAGCTTTTTTCATAACCATCATGTTATCCTTCGTACTATTTATACCATGGCTGATTTATACGTATCGAAAGTATGGATACTTATCGATGTCCAAAACCATTATCATGTTCTCATTTATTTTTTACTTTTTATCTGCGCTTTGTTTAGTATTATTACCATTTCCATCTACCAGAGATACTTGCTCACTTCAATCCCAAGACACCGTTCATACTAATTTGCGACTTTTTCAATTTGTTGATGATGTTTTAAAGGATAGTGGAGTAGTTTTAACAAATCCATCTACATGGCTTGCTATCACAAAACAGCAGGCATTTTTTCAAGCCTTCTTTAATTTCTTACTACTGATGCCATTCGGCGTTTACTTGCGATATTTTCTTAAAGAAAGAAGGTACTGGAAACGTGCATTTTTAATTAGCTTTTTGCTAACATTGTTTTATGAGGTCACACAAAGAACAGGCATTTATGGCATCTTTAATTGCGCATACCGAATCTTTGATGTAGATGACTTATTACTAAACAGTGTAGGTGCGCTCCTAGGCTTCTTCTTAGCACCAATTGTTTGGGCATTATTCCCCTCTCATGAAGAGGTTGAGGCTAAAGCTGCTGAAATGGAAAAAAATGATATTGTTAAGCCGATTTCTATTTTACTAGCATTGGTCATTGATTTATTTATCGCCCAATTGGTTTGGATGATTATTGGTGTTCTGACTGGGTACAGTGGTACTTTTGAATTCTTAGTGAAAATGGCTCTGTACATTGTACTCTTTGGTTTGATGCCAAGTTTAATGAATGGTGCAACGCTCGGTATGAAGGTGATGCGTTTTACAATGGTCAACAAGAATGGCAATAGTATTGTAAAGCAATCATGGCGTCGCTGTATTGCTATTATCGCTACCTTGTGTTTATCAGATGTCATTTCAACATTAGGTGACATTCAATTAGATATGGATTCACCATTTTATGTTCTGCAAATTGTCATTTCTCTACTTGCCGCAATAGCAGGTTTTGCACTTACAATGATAATAGCCGTTCACGTGGTAAGGGTCATCGTAAGTGGTGGAAAACGACGTTTGTATATCGATCAATATGCAGATTTAATGGCAACAAGGAAAAAATAAGGGGGCTTGTAGAATGAAATACGTCATCATTGGGGGAGATGCTGCAGGTATGTCTGCAGCAATGGAAATCTATCGGAATGTTCCAGGGGCAGAAATAACTACTTTAGAACGTGGTTTTATTTATTCATATGGGCAATGTGGATTGCCTTATGTTGTAGATGGTCGTATTTCATCAACCAAACGTTTAATTGCAAGAGATGTCGAAACTTTTCGAGATAAGTATGGCATTGATGCAAGAGTTGGCTATGAGGTAGAGAATGTAAACATAGAGAAGAAGGTTATTACAGGTACACAAGCAAGTGGTGATAAATTTGAGATTACCTACGATAAACTTCTTATTGCAACGGGGGCTAGTCCAGTCATGCCTGTGAAAAGGGGGGATGAGCTAGAAGGTATCCATACTGTGAAAACAATCCCTCAACTGGAAGATTTATTGGCAGATTTAACATCAGAGATTGAGCAGGTAACCATCATAGGTGGTGGCTATATTGGTTTAGAAATGGCTGAAACCATACATGCCTGTGGGAAAAAGGTAAGGCTTATTCAGCGCGGAAGTCATGTGGCCCGTATTTTAGATGAAGAACTTGCTCAGCATGTTCATGAGGAAGCGAAAAAGAACGGTGTCGAGCTGTTATTAAATACGAGTGTTGAAGCTTTTGAAGGAAATAAACGAGTAGAACGTGTTATTACAGATAACGGCGTTCTAGAGACGGATTTAGTCATTGTTGCTTCAGGCATAAAACCAAATACTCAGTTTTTAAAGGATACTGGAATGGCATTTGCAAAAAATGGAGCGATCATTGTAAATCGCCATTTAGAGACTTCTATTGAAAATATTTATGCAGCTGGCGATTGTGCAACTCACTTTAATATTGTGAAAGAACGTTTAGATTATATACCTTTAGGAACGACTGCCAATAAGCAAGGTCGTTTAGCAGGTCTCAACATGTCAGGCAAATTTGCTCCGTTTAGAGGAATTGTGGGCACATCTATTTTAAAATTTTTCAATTTAACTATTGCTACAACAGGCATTAATGAGCGTGATGCTAAAGAGCTTGGTTTTGACTATGAGGCATTTAAATTATCTGCACGCCATATAGCTGGCTATTATCCAGGCGCACAACGTATGTTTATAAAAGTGGTCGTTCGCAAGCGCGATCAATTGTTATTGGGTGCGCAAATCGTGGGACCAGCGGGAGTCGATAAACGTATCGATGTGTTTGCGACGGCATTATATAGTAAAATGACCTTACCTGATTTGTTAGATTTAGATTTGGCCTATGCACCACCATTCAATGGTGTTTGGGATCCTTTGCAGCAGGTGGCAAGAATGAATGGACGTTTATAATAGGAGGTAGAGAGATGAGCATTTATGATATTAATGTAACTTTAGAAGATGGTACTATCTATAGCCTTGAACGTTATAAAGGAAAGCCGATGCTTATTGTTAATACAGCTTCCAAATGTGGCTTTACACCACAATTTGAAGAATTAGAAGGTCTCTATAAAAAGTATCAGGAGCAAGGTCTGGTTGTACTTGGTTTCCCATCAAATCAATTTAAACAAGAGCTAGCGACAGCTGAAGAAGCTGCCTCCCAATGTCGATTAACATATGGTGTGACATTTCCCATGCATGAGATTGTTAAGGTGAATGGTAAAGAAGCACATCCTATTTTCGATTATCTCACTTCCCACTCCAAAGGATTTTTAGGCAATAGTGTTAAATGGAACTTTACAAAATTCCTTGTAAACCGTAATGGAGAGGTTGTTGGACGATACGCCTCAGCAGATAAGCCAAGTAGCTTTGAGGAAGATATTCAAAAAGTATTAGCTCAATAGATTAGAAAGGTTCATGCACTACTTGTGTATGAATCTTTTTTTTGTCTATAAATTTCAAAAAGCTGAGGATTTAAGGTTGCTGTAAGCTTGCGACAAATTTGCTGTAAGTTTGAGGTCGTATACTAAAGTCAGAAAGAAGAGGTGAGCGTATATGACGCCATTATTAAAGGTACAAAACGTTGGAAAAACTTACGGCAAAGGCGCAAATACTTTTACAGCGCTATCGAATATATCATTTGAAGTAGCAAAGGGAGAGTTTGTTGGTGTAATGGGTCCTTCTGGGGCGGGGAAATCTACGCTTCTTAATGTATTAGCAACGATTGATACGCCAACGACTGGTGAAATTATTATTGAGGATACCAATTTGGCACGTATGAAGGATGCTGAATTAGCAGATTTTCGTCGTGATAATTTAGGGTTTATCTTTCAGGATTATAACTTGCTCGATTCTTTAACAGTGAGAGAAAATATTGTCTTACCGCTAGCGATTGCGAAGATGCCAACAAAGGCTATTAATGCAAGAGTTGACCGCATTGCTGAATTGTTTGGCATTAGTGAATTATTAAATAAATATCCTTATCAAATTTCAGGTGGGCAAAAGCAGCGTACCGCCTCGTCACGAGCATTAGTGACAGAGCCGAAATTAATTTTTGCTGATGAACCTACAGGTGCACTAGATTCAAAATCTGCAACTGACTTGCTAGAAAGCTTAAGTGATTTAAACCAATCTCAAGCCGCAACAATTATGATGGTTACCCATGATGCCTTTGCAGCTAGCTTCTGCCAGCGCATACTATTTATTCAGGATGGACAGCTTTCTAAGGAAATTCAACGTGGGACTCTAACGAGGAAGCAATTTTTCCAAGAGATCTTGCAGGTGCTGTCTAGCATCGGGGGTGGAGTAAATGACGTTATTTAGTTTAGCGCGTAAAAATATTCAACGCAATTTATCGAATTACTTTTTATATATTGCTTCGATGGTATTTAGTATCGTTATTTACTTTACGTTTGTGACGCTCAAATACAATGATGATCTTTCAGCCTTAAAGCAATCGTCACAACAAATTAAAGGATTGATGAGTGCCTCGTCAGTCGTACTTCTGTTCTTCATTGTTATCTTTATGGCCTATTCCAATTCGTTTTTTATGAAGAAGCGGAAAAAGGAAGTAGCCCTTTACTCTTTACTTGGTGTGCGTAAGCAAAAAATTGGCTTAATGCTCTTCTTTGAAAATTTAGTCATAGGGCTTGTCTCTCTAGTGTTTGGTATCCTTTTAGGTTTCTTTATGTCCCAAGGGCTATTAATGATACTAGTTCGCTTAATGGGCTATGAAGTGGTTGGTAGTTTGACATTTTCAATGGAGGCACTAATTAATACAACGGGCATTTTTACACTATTGTTTTTATTCACATCCTTACAAGGTTACCGTGTGATTTATCAATTCAAGCTAATTGATTTATTCCATGCAGACAAACAGGGAGAGCAAATTCCACGTGCATCATTAGTAGCTGCTTTACTTGGCACTGTATTTATTGCATTTGGTTATTATACAGCTGCCTCTGATATGTTTACGAGTAAAATATGGCGATTCTTTACGGTGTTAGGTACGCCATTAATGGTCATTGGGGTAACAATTGCAGGGACATACCTTCTATTCCATAGTGTGAGTGTCTTTGTGTTAACAGCATTAAAAAAAGCAACATCATGGTCATGGAAGGGCTTAAATTTAATCGGTGTTTCTCAGCTATTGTTTCGTATTCGAGCAAATGCTAAATCGTTGTCAATTATTGCAATTTTAAGTGCCACTACGATTACAGCAGGTGGCGGTGTCTTCGGTATGTATTACAATGCAGAAGCTTCTGTACGTCAGATGCTGCCAAACACATTTATGTGGAAAGGCGAGACAGTAGAATTTTCACAAAAGGATGTCTTATATAATGAAGCACTGGCTGTGAAAAATTTACGTGTGGATAATGAATTCTCATTTTTCGAATATACATTACTTAAGGAATCGGACTATAACCGCTTAGCGAAATTACAAGGCAAGGATAAAGAGCTACACATTGCAGATGGCTCTACGGTTTTACTTGATGCAGCCTATGATGAACGATTTTCACATGATTTTACAGGTGAGGACTTTAAGCTACAAAACGGCGACTCCTTTCATGTAGAGAAGATGTACACGGAAAGCGTGTTAAACTTTATAGCAGCTGGAACAGTTCTCATTGTAAATGATCAAGAATTTAAAGCTACTGATGGCGATGAGATCATGATGCAGGTTGTTGGATTAGACAATGATTTGAAACAACAGGACGTGTCAAAAGACATTTACCAGCAGTTATCTACTGAACAGCAAGAATCATTCTCTAGTGTACCGCAAAGCTATGAGGATAGTTTAGCAACAGTAGGTGCCCTATTGTTTGTGGGAAGCTTCCTAGGATTGGTCTTCCTAGCAGCAACGGGCAGTATTATCTACTTCAAAATTTTAACGGAAGCCGAAGAAGATCAGGCGAAATATGCTATTTTAAATAAAATCGGTGTAAATAGTAAGCAAATCTTAAAGACAGTAGCAGGACAGGTCGCTGTTATCTTTAGTGCGCCACTTATTGTAGGGATTGCACATAGTGTGTTTGCATTACTAGCATTTTCACAGCTATTTAACATGAATATTACAAAACCAGTCATCTTGTGGATGATTGCATATTCAGCTATTTACTTTATTTATTATATCTTTACGGTTCGTTCGTTTTATAAAATAGTGAGACAGGGGAATTAATATGAAAAAAGTATTTTTCGGAATAGGTGCGTTGTTCATCTTATTCGTAGCAGGGTTGATTGTATTGATGACAGTAGATTTTAACCGTTTAAATAAAGATACCTACTATGTTCATATCACGGCTGATGGTGAGGTAGAGGAGTATAAGGCAGATAGTGGTGAAATCTTTAAAATGTATTGGTACGAGCTACCTTCTTACGATAAAAATGGGGGAGAGAAAACATTAAAGTTTTCCGCTAATAAAAATTTACGCCAGGATGCTTATTTAAAGCTTTACGTGAAAAAGGAAACAGAAGTTACTTCATTTGATGAAGTGAAATTCCATGAATTACCTGCTAAAGTACAGGATCAAATGAAATAGCACAAAGTGGGAGTCTCAAAATTATATGAGACTCCTTCTTTTTTACACGTAAGCGCAGTATAACGAAGCGGTAGTGCCAAAATTCAATTGGTTAAATTTGGTTTATTACTTATTGGTATCCCTTTTGTAGATCAATAATAACGCATGTACCTTTTCCTTTTTCCGAGGTGATGGTCACTGTTCCTCCATGGGCCTCAATGATATCTCTAGCAATAGCTGTGCCTAAACCAGTACCAGCAGTATTGTCCGTATTTGTGCCTCGATAATAGCGTTCAAAAATATGTTCTAAATCCTCTGGGGCTATCCCCTTGCCATTATCAGAAATTGAAAGAGTATGCTCATCAACAGACACATGGACAGATACATCGGGAGCATTGTGAAGCAGAGCATTGTGTAAAAAGTTCATGATAGCTCTGCGCATAAAATGTTCATCGATTTGATGCAGGCTGTTCTCGGTTGTCGCCTCAAACGTAAGATTAGCCTGTTCATATTGTGGTGTATTTAATGTTTCAATCACTATCTCTCGAATAAAAGGCACCATGTTAACTTCATTTAGTGTAAGTGGAAGCTGTTGATGTCTTAAACGCATCGTTAAATTTAAGTCATCCAGTAGATTTTGCATATGCAATGATTGTTTTTCTATAATTTGTGCGTACTCCATTTGCTCAGTATTGGTTATTTGTGCATCATTCAATAGTTCTGCATAACCTCGTATAGAGGCAAGTGGGGTTTTCATATCGTGGGAGACATTACTAATCCATTCTTCACGCATGATCTCTAGTCTCTTTCGCTCCTGTTCATGAGCTGCCAATTCTCGTGATACTTCATTTAAGTTTTCAAAAACCGGCTTGTAGACACCACCAGGAGCCTTAATAGACGTATGATCATGATTTTTTAAATGGTGAATGCGATCTATCATCGCATAAAGAGGCTTTGTTAATGTACGACCAAAAAGCCACCCTACTAATGTAGCTACTAACAAGTCCGCAATCACGATGAACAGGCCAAATTTTCCTATAAACTGTAAGAGTGATGTGCCAGAAACATGCGTCACAATTCTTGTAACACCGCTTCCTTTAATACCGATTAAATAACTAATGGGATCCTTACTGCCAATATACACCGTAGTATCAGAATCGAATTCTTTATATTTATATACTTGAATTAAGTCGATAGGTGCATAGTGCAATGGTGCTTTATCTGGTGCAAAATGTGAATCAATAACTTGGCCATTTTCATCAAGCAATTGTATCCAAGCATTTCTTTGATGCAATTGTTCGAGTCCTTCTGCACGTATGGAGGTTGCTCCATTTTTTATCTCGATATATTTTTGGAATTCTCGCACAAAGTCTTCCTCTTCGGTGGCAGAAACGCCTTCAGAGTCAGTTGCTAGCCGATAAGTAAGGAGTCCCAGGAAGATAGCTGTATTGACGAAAATAACAATGATGACTATAGAAAGTACGGAAAGGAGAAAGCGAGCGGTTAATTTCCACTTCATTCTTGTGCCTCTTTAGGCATGATAAACTTATAGCCAAGTCCTTTTACAGTTGTGATATATAGAGGATTAGAGGCATCCTGCTCAATTTTTTCACGCAAACGACGAATATGCACCATAACAGTGTTATCAGAACCGAAGAAATCCTCTCCCCATACACGTTCAAACAATGTTTCTTTACTTAAAATTCGATTGGGATTGTGCATAAAGCACGCCATTAATCCAATTTCCTTAGCTGTTAACTCCAATAATACGCCATTTTTATGCACCTCAGTTTCATCG
Source organism: Lysinibacillus sp. IITD104 (assembly GCF_036698265.2). Taxonomy (NCBI): domain Bacteria; kingdom Bacillati; phylum Bacillota; class Bacilli; order Caryophanales; family Bacillaceae; genus Lysinibacillus; species Lysinibacillus sp. IITD104. The sequence continues at coordinate 4,334,889 of NZ_JBAHYH020000001.1, read as the reverse complement.
GCATTCAACTGAAATGGTCCAATTTGTAGTGTTTTTTCAACAATATTCGTTACGGTATCTTGTGTTTGATAGCCAGCTCTACGCAATTGAGCCTTCACTCGATAGGCAACTTCTTTAGGACTAAAAGGTTTTGTAATATAATCATCTCCGCCAATGGCTAATCCTAAAATTTTATCAATTTCCTCGTTTTTAGCAGACATAAAGAGTACAGGGACATGGGATACTTCACGGATACGCCTACATAAATCGTAGCCCTCACCATCTGGAAGCATGACATCTAGAAGTATAATATCAGGTGTTGCTTGTTGAAAGCTTGTCCAAGCATCGTGAATGGTGCCAGCTGTATAAATTTGTTTGTAGCCCTCTTTTTGTAAGCTTACTTTAAGAAGATTCGCTAAATCAGCCTCATCATCCACTACTAAAATGGTTGGTTCTTGCACTTGTTCACACGACCTTTCGATTTGGAAGAATCATTACTGACAATCATTATAAATGAAATGTATAGAAAAGAGGAAATGTTGGGTTGCACATCTTAACCAACAGATGATTTTAAGAGAAGCAACATTTTGTATATAAACCGCTCCATAGTGAAACCTTTAGAGATGGTAAAGCGTAAAAAGAGTATGACAAATTAGGAGGAATGACGATGTTTAAAAAAATAGCAGCAGATGCACTTGGACTTTCAGATATTGGAGTGGTTGTACCGCGAGAGGACTATGATAAGACAGATGCAGATGATTTTATCTTACATGAAATTGATGAAAAAATTTATTTTTTAATTAAAACGAAGGCAGATGAGTATTGCTTTACGAATCGTGCCATTATTCATGTAGATGGCGAAAGCGCTATGAGTAAGAAACGATTACTGCGACGCTATGATTATTCAATGTATACTGTTACAGAAGTTTTTCTCGAAACAGCAGGAACAATCGACCTTGATGTCGAAATTAAGTTTACAATCGGCAATTCCCCACTATCCATCGACATTCATAAACGCTTTATAGATGATATTAAAGATTTATATAAAGCACTACATGCCATTAGCTATGAACAAAAGAACAATGCTTATAAGTTAGAAGTAGCAGAAAAAAGTTTACACATTGCTTCTTCTTCACTTGGACGAATTGGCAATGACAACATTTCTCCATCAGCGTCATTCGAGGAAATTACACGCTTTGCAAATACTTGGATGATCGATCATAAAGATAAGTATAAAAAAGAAGACTTCTCACATATTTTTGATTTATATATGAACAATTGATAAAAATAGCTCTCTGCAAGTGTGGAGAGCATTTTTAACATATAACGATATACATAAAAATTATTCTAGGAGCGTGATAGAAAATGACAAACGAATTGCATGTGCTAGAAAAAGAAGAGGTAGAAAGTGATGATTTTATACAGCGACCTCAAGCCGCTGAGACATTGTTCGTAAATGAGTTTATTGATGGTATTTTAGATCCGTCACAAAAGATGTTAGGACCGGTTAAGGATGGTGGAACGATTATTGCCAATACAACACCTGGGTGTTGGGGGCCCATGCTTACACCCACTATTCGTGGAGGACATGAAGTTACGAAGCCCGTGTTTGTAGAAGGGGCAGAGGTGGGTGACGCTATTGTTATAAAAATTAAATCTATTCAGGTCACATCTCTTGCAACTTCATCTGGTCATGATGAGGCAATTGTAGATCGATTCATTGGTGATCCGTTTGTTTCTGTAAAATGCCCAGGCTGTGGGAAGCTTCATCCAAGCACAGTTGTAAAAGGAATAGGGCCACATGCAATTCGATGTTCAACATGTGATACAGAAACCGCACCCTTTAAAATGACAAATGGCTATACGATGGCACTAGATCATAAAGGGCAAATGGGTGTGACTGTTGGACGTGAGGGTGCTAGACGAATTGCACTTGATGCTAGGAACTTCATGAGAACACCTGAAAATTCTGTACAAAATCCTGTTGTTGCACTAGCTCCAAGTGACTTAGTAGGTGTAATGGCGAGAATGCGACCATTTTTAGGTCAGCTTGGTACAACCCCTTCTAAAGCGATGCCAGATTCTCATAATGCTGGTGACTTCGGTTCATTCTTAATTGGAGCACCACATGAATATGCTTTTACCCAAGATGAATTGGATTTACATCGTACCGATGGACATATGGATATCAACCGAGTTCGTGAAGGGGCGACAATAATTTGTCCGGTTAAGGTACCAGGCGGTGGTGTATATATTGGAGATATGCATGCCATGCAAGGGGATGGGGAGATTGCTGGTCATACAACCGATGTAGCGGGTATTGTGCAGCTTCAAGTAAAAGTCTTGAAAAAAGTAGCATTGCAAGGCCCGGTTTTACTACCAAATGTAGAAGATTTACCTTATACAGCAAAGCCCTTTACGAAGGAAGAAAAACGTCGTGCACGTGAGCTAGCGGAGGAATTCGGTGTTAAACAGGTAGAGGATGCATTCCCAGTGTCGGTGGTTGGTTCTGGTAAAACGTTAAACGATGCGACTGATAACGCGATCAGTCGAGCTGCGAAGCTATTTGAGATGAGCGAGCCAGAGGTTTTAAATAGAGCAACAATCACAGGCTCCATTGAAATCGGACGCCATCCAGGGGTTGTTACAGCCACCTTCCAAGTACCTAAATCCGTATTGAAAAAGGTAAGAATATATAAAACTATTAAAAAACAATATGACTAATAGATGATTTCTTGAAAAAGCAAACTTTTAAAAGTTTGCTTTTTGTATGGGTTACAAGTCAGATAAGTAAAGGTTTGACTGAAATTTGAAATTTGGATTGAAATCTATTGTTGTGTTGATATAATAGTTAAAGTTTAACAATGATTAACATGACGTATATAAATAAATGAGTATGGAAGAGAAAAGTTGGTGTCGAATGACAGAAATCATAGGTGCGGAAAACAAAATAGAGAAAAAGAGTAGTATAAAACCTTTTATATTAAAAATGAGAGGAGGAGGTCATGCTCCTTCTCGAACAAATTTCGCAGATGCCTTTACTGGAGCAATAGGTGGATTAATATGCATTTTTGTGTTGCTATGGCTAACTAACATTACCGATTCACCTTGGTTAATGGCATCATTAGGCGGTAGCTGTGTTCTTGTATTTGTCGTCTGGAATGCACCATTGTCACAGCCTCGAAATATAATTGGAGGTCATTTCATTTCAGCCTTTATTGGGTTGACCATGTATTCATTACTAGGCTCCAATATATTGTCTATTAGTCTTGGCGTTGGATTAACTATATTTTTTATGGCCTTTTTAGGTGTCATCCATCCTCCAGCAGGCGCCAATCCTATAATTATTATTTTAGGAGGTTATGGTTGGAGTTATTTACTAACCCCTGTATTCATTGGAGCAGTCATCATTGTATTTTTCGGGTTGCTGATAAATAATTTACGAGAAAAAAGAAAATATCCATTGTTTTGGTAAGGATGATATCCATCTATGAAGTGTGTTCACTTAATAGATGGTTTTTTATTTGTTAACGTTTTCGCTATGCATACCGATATTTTTTTAGCATATGTTAGTTAAGATTTGTTATATTGAAGAAAGAGTGTAAAAAACATGTATTTGAATGGTAGGGGAAGATCTTTGTTGGTAGAAATTGATGGGAGGATCCATTTTTATGCTGTTGGACTGTGATGAGCAATTATTCATGGCTTATAAACAAAAAAGTGAAAAGGGTGCTGAAAATATACTAGCAACATGGCTGGAGGCAGAGTCAAATCTACAAGAAGATCCAAAAATACTTGGTACTTCGCTTTCACCCAAACTATTTTTAGTAAACGAAGAAACGGCTAAGAATATTGCCTTTTCCACAGCACGTAAATATTGGGGTCATGTATCAACAGAAATGCAAATGTATTTTGACAAGTATGGTTTGGATTCAAAATTTGTGAATGAGCGTCTCAGTGCTTTTTTCTATACACAAAAAGGTAAAGATACTTTTTTTGAGCAGCTTTTTGCCCAACATACAATAGACTTAGAACGTTTAATTTGGTTGGTTTTCGGAAAACGAATGCAAATGGCTATGCCAGTTAATGAGCTACAATCAATTATTTTATATAAATTTCAAGATGAATATTTAGTGCATATGATGTATAAAGAGCATGCGTCTTTTTGGCATTGGCTTTTCACAAAAAAAGTTTATTCACTGCTTATCCACAAACCATTAGAGCAATTCACATTTCTTTATGAAATAATGGGACATTTCGAGCAATCTATGAGAGAAAATTGTGAACATGTGGATAACTTTGTGTATAACTATAAGGCAATACTGGATAAGTGTATAACTCATGTGGATAAGCATAATGCTAGCTGTTTGGCAAAGAAACAGTTACGTCTTTATCAAATTGTTACTCATTACTGCTTATCAGAAGGTGATTTTAATAGTGTCAAAGCGTTTATTACCTCATTTGAAGCCGAATGGCGCTACTCAATGTATGCACTATCAGAGAAGGAGAAAGTGTTAATTGCCTATATTTTATTTCATATAGCAAATAGAGAACAGCAGAGTGAAAAGGTTATACATTATGGTGAATATTTATTAGAGGATGAACGAATAAATAATTATGCCATTGAGATACTACTGGAGTATAAAGAACTATTACCAAATCGTAAACCAACACCACCTGCCATTATTAAAAATTATCAGCTAAATTATTTAGAAAATTTATATGCCATTCTACTTGAGCACTATGTAAAAATGGCACGTTATGAGGATGGCTTACTTTTATTAAAAGAGCATGTTTTAGCATCGAATAAAAAAATTAATTCCTCATTAGTACAAAAAAACTTTAGTAGTGAACAACTTATTGCGATTGAGGCATATGTTCAACAGGATATAGCACTTCATGTGAATAACTCTCTACAGCATATTGGCTTGTCTGTGGAAGAGTGGCGACGCAATTATCGTCAACCAGATGCACCATACTATGTTGTAGCACAAAGTGCTTCTCTGCATATGTTAAATATTTTAAGAGTATTGTTTGTCACCGAGCAGTACGAGCTTTTTGAAAAATTAATGGAGATTTATAAAAAATATCTACTAATTGATGATCATTTTGAAAACCTACGTATGTTTATTAGTGCGTATGTATAAAAAAGGTGTCTAATACGTCACAGTATTAGACACCTTTTTTTACTCTAAAACGCCTTTTTCTTTCAAAGCTTCGATTTGTTCAGCATCAAAGCCCAGAGATAATAAAACTTCCTCATTATGCTCTCCTAGCTTAGCGCCAACATGCTTGTATTCAGGCTGCGCACCATCAAATTTAAATGGAGAGGCGATTTGTTTTTGCATAGTCCCATCGCTTTTGGGAATAGTTACAATCATTTCTCGTGCCTTTAGCTGTGGGTGCTCACATGCTTCAGGAAATGTTAGAACTGGCTCTACACAACCTTCAAAATCCTCGTTAAATACTTCAAGCCATTCCTCATATGTCTTGGACAAAAAGGCGTCGTGAACAGCCTCTTTAAAACGAATTTGTGTATAGTAGGAATCATTGAAGGTGTTATCGATTAACTCAGGAATATCGAGTGCTTCACAGAGTAATTTGCGAAATTGAGGCTCTAAACTACCAACAGAGAAAAACCGCCCATCCTTTGTTTTGTAAAAATCATAGTAACTGCCTCCATTTAAAATTTCTTGCTCTGGCTGTGGGACACGTCCACCTCCAATAAATGCAGCTCCATACATAGCATTAAGTGAAAAGACAGCATCTGTCATACTAATATCGATGAACTGTCCTTCTCCAGTTTTTTCACGATGAAGGGCAGCAGCAAGCACGCCAATTGCTGCATGCATAGTCCCTCCAGCTATGTCAGCTAGTTGAACGCCCATGGAAACAGGCTTTTTATCCTTATGGCGGGAATAGTCGAGTATGCCTGCTAAGGATAGATAGTTATTATCATGTCCTGGTCGATTACTATAAGGCCCTGTTTGACCATAGCCAGTAATGGCACAATAAATAACCTTAGGATTTATTTCTTTAAGCGCTTCATAGCCGATGCCAAGTCGCTCCATTACACCGGGTCGAAACCCTTCGATAATAACGTCATACTCCTGTACAAGTGATTTAACAATGTCGATAGCTTCTGGTGATTTTAAATTTAACGTTATGGATTTTTTTGATCGATTTAAATGTTGATGGATGTATGCCTCGTGATCATCGTCATAGGGAGGCATAATTCGCGTTAAATCAACTCGCTTAGAAGATTCAACATGGATGACATCTGCTCCTAAATCAGCAAAAATCATTGTCGCCATTGGTCCTGGTAGTAATGCAGAAAAATCGAGAATTTTTAACCCCTTTAAAATGCCCAAATCTTCCAACCCCTTTTTGTGTAGGCTACACAACCATCTGTATGATGATGGCGAGTAGCGCTTTTCTCATAATCCCCATTGTGTGAAAAGCGTATTCTATATACTGTATTATTACAGTTTATTATATTTTAATGAGTATTATAACAGATTGAATCTTAACTTGCCTATGCTAATTTTTATTATAAAATAAACGCTTCAACTTTTATATGTCAGAATAACAATAAAAGTAAAAAAATTTAGAATTTAGATTTTCTATCAAATTTCAGATAATTAGAGTCAGCTGTTAGAATATTTAATCTAAGTATCTAAAATGTTGGAATTTTGTTTGCTAGATTCTATAGGATACGACCTCTTTTATTGTTACAATCCTAGAGGTGTATTGGATTCTTCTTACCCAATTAATACATGTTACTTTTACCTATAGGAGTCTTTGCTTATAATAGGCACTAATTGTTTAAAGAATCTCTCAAAATATACATATTAAAAAATATAAACAGGAGGGCAGAAATGAAATCGCACCGATTAAAATTAAAGCATCTTATAATGGGCGTAGCGATGGCGGCATTCTTTTTTACAAGCATTGGTAGTGTTTGGGGCGGGTATAGGATGAACATTGATTCCATTAAGGAAAATACGCTAGAAACGAATAGAGTTTATGCTCAAAAATTGGCCTCAACGGCTGATTCCTATCTACATGAGGCTTTTCAAATCTTAGGATATAGTGCGGATCAGATCAGGACGAAAATGGATGATGAACAAGTATTGAATCAGGAAACAGAGCGATTGAGATTGCAAAATCAAATGTTCAATTCTGTGGTTATAACAAATGCAAAGGGACTTGTTTTATCTGTCTCCCCACCCTCTATAGAGATTAAAGGAGAGGTTTTAACATCAATTGGCGCTAAAGAGGCATTAGCCAAAAAGACACCAATTATTTCTAAGCCATATGAGGCGATGACAGGGCGGCTCATCATTTTTATATCGTACCCTATTTTCTCAGAGTCCAATGAATATCTAGGAATGATTGCTGGCACTATTTATTTAAAGGAACCTAATGCCTTTAAAACCTTATTGGGAGAACATTATAGTAAGGATGGTTCTTACGTATATGTAGTTGATTCAGATGGACGAGTTATCTATCATCAAGATCCAAGCCGTATTAATGACGTTGTAACCAAAAATAAAGTGGTTCAGGCTGTTACATCCGGCAAGGATGGTGCTCAACTAGTTGAAAATACAAAAGGTGTGAAAATGCTAGCTGGCTATAGTGCAGTGGCATCGACAGGGTGGGGAGTTGTTGCACAGAAACCTTTAGATGTAGCATTAGCACCTTCATTTGATCGTGTACAGGAGGTCATTATAAAATCTGTTCCTCTTATGATTGTTTCGATCATCATTGTACTTTGGGCTGCAGCACGTATTGCGAATCCTTTACAACAACTAGCATCATTAACAGAAGAAAGTTTAGATAAGAAAAATGTTGAAGGTTTAAAATCTGTAAGTGGATGGTACTTTGAAGCCTATTCTTTGAAGAATGCATTGGTTCGAAGCTTATCGTTTCTACATGGACAGGTCTCTTTTTTTAAGGATCAATCTACTGTTGACCCACTGACGGGTATTACGAACCGACGTACAATGGATTCAATGCTTGCTGAGTGGTTAGCAAATAAGATACCTCATGCCATTATTTTGTTAGATTTAGATCACTTTAAAAGTGTGAATGATACATATGGACATGCAATAGGCGATAAAGTTTTACAATTTTTAGCTAGACAAATGGAATCAGTAGCTCGTGAAGGCGATGTCTGCTGCCGGTACGGTGGCGAGGAATTTGTCATGCTTCTTCCGAATACGACGGCACAGGAAGCAACACTAGTTGCTGAACAACTACGAAAAGCTTTAGCCGATACAGTCAGTCCATGTGGTAGACCAATAACATTATCTGCAGGAATAGCGGTCTATCCAGCGATGGCAAATACAACTGAAGCGCTAATTGAAGCGGCTGATGATGCACTTTACCTAGCGAAACAAGAAGGGCGCAATCAAGTAAAAGTTGCAGTCTCAAAAAAGGATTAAAAAAAATATAATAAAAGAGCTTACAACGCAAATTTTTGGGGTAATGATTAATGCAAACATCATTTGGGCAAGCTATGTATAAGTCATCCGCCACATGACTTTTAAACATGTTCAAATGATATGTAACTCGGGCCACATCTCTTGATCGACTTGACAAGACGTAAGGTTATCCCCCTTTCCCTTATGACACCCAAGTACGACTAGATGCATGCCTATATATCGTCAAAAGCCAAGCGAGCACCGATGCTCCTTGGCTTTTTTTGTTGAGTGCTTTAGTGAAGTTCATTTGATATTTGGTGGGGAATACAAATAGGGTGGAATCCTTATGAAATGCTTGGGAATAATTAGGTTGTTTTAATGAGGAGTGTGGGAGTGATCACAAAAGTGAGGTATCCGCTCAAAGAGGGTGAGGAAGTGATCACAAAAGAGTTGCCCCCGCTCATAAGAAGTCTGAAAGTGATCACAAAAGAGCTGCCTCCGCTCATAAGGAGTGAGGAAGTGATCACAAAAGAGTTGCCCCCGCTCATAAGGAGTAAGAAAGTGATCCATAAAGAGTTGCCCCCGCTCATAAGAAGTGTAAAAGTAATCCCTAGAAATCAATCCTACCTGGGTTACTAAGGGGAATTGAAACTATTTTTCGACAAAGAAATTAGCATAGTCTGAAACTATTATAAGTATTAAGAATTTTACCTGACTATTTTAAACTTATCTATGAAGGTTCACTAGCCTTTGGTCGATATAAAGGATATGAGCAAAATGATATTTGTACGTATCAAAATACATAAGCGAAAGGAAGAGTGGAATGGATAAATCTAAAATCCAAAAAGTAAATAAAGCCTTGATTGCAACAGTATTTGCTTCAAGTGGGATTGCTGTAGTAGTACCACCACCAAAAGCAGCAGCGGCTTCTTCTCCCTTTACGGATATTAACCAGTACACAGATCATTATAACGATATATTAAAATTATATTCACAAGGGGTAATTAAAGGGTTTGCCGACAATACATTTCGTCCAGATGTGAATGTAACACGTGGACAGGCAGCGAAAATGTTGGCAACTGTTTTAAAATTGGATACGAAAAATATCCAAGATCCTTATTTTAAAGACGTACCTAAAGGTAGCGAATATTATAAATATGTCGCTGCATTGCAAAACGCAGGCATCATGTCAGGTTATTCAAACGGAACATTTATGCCAAATGAAGTCATTACTCGAGGCGAACTTGCCAAAATGGTAGTGGTTGGGTTCCATTTAGAGGTATCCCAAAATTATAATAATATTTTTAAGGATGTTAATAGCCAAACAAGTAACGCTCTCTATATTCAAACAGTTATTGACTTAAATATTACCGAGGGTACAACCCCGGTTACTTTCTCACCGTTTGCTCCAGTAACCCGTGGACAGTTTGCTTCGTTTGTTGTAGGTTCACAGGAGAAGAAGAGCAATGAAACATCATTCAAAATTACAAGTGTTGAAGATGATACAGTTTATGTAAATGGTGAATCTTACACAATTCCAGAACATCTTTCTCATATTTTTAACGACTATAATGCACCTGTCTTAAAAGGTGCCTACATTGAGGGTGATCTTTCAGGGAAAGTAATTCGATCCATTTCTAAGCTAACGCTTAATGCAAGTGGAACAAGTTCTCGTTCACTTGATTTCGATGGTAATTACGGATCTTTTGGTGCAACGATTATTGTAAATGGTAACTATATTGAATTCTCTAATATGACATTGACAGGGACAATGTTTGTCAATGAAACAGTTCGCCCACCATTGCATATAGGTGCTGCAAACCATCAACCATTAGCTCTTGGACGTGTAGCAAGTAACAATATCTCATTTATCAATTGGTCGAATCCAGATAACAATAAAGGAGAAGATTCGTCGAGCAACAATTCGAATGATCTTCAAAATTGGACAAAACCAAATACTGATAATGACAAGCCATTTGTCAATTGGTCTAAAGAAAAAGAGGAAATGAAAAATGTTGAAAAGTACCTTGAATTCTATAACAGCAGTGTTTCTCGACTCGTCGTTTCTCAAACGGGTACAAAAATTGAAACAAATACAAAACTACCACGAGTAGACATCATTGGAAATGTGCGAGAGTTTGAAATTCAAGGCAATATTGGTACGTTAAATTTAAATACTGAAACAAAACTCACAATTTATGGTTCAGGAAATATAGATTGGATTAATTACAATAGCTATACAGATCTTGAGCTGTATATTGATGGTCGAATGGGCACATTATTTGTTGATAATGCATATGGCAAGATTGATATTGGAGATTATACGTATATTGATAAAGTTATTTTACCTAAGGACGTGTCACCGAATGATATCTTCGATGACTTCTTAGATGATAAAGATAATGTTGGGGAAATTACTGATCCAGATGGCAAACCAATCGATAAAGACGATAATGAGAACCAAAATCCTGATGATAAAACAAAACCTCTTGTTAGTATTACGGAACTCCAATTACTAAATGGTAGTGAGATACAAGTAGATTTCACTTCAGATGAAGTCGGTACCTACTACTACATTGTGCGTGAAAAGGATGTAGAGGCACCAAATAAAAGTGAAATGGTCAACCGTCTTTCAAACAAGAATGTAGCACATGGAACTGGTGCAGCCATTAAAGGTAAGAATACTATTAAGGTTTCTAATTTAGGTGAGAAAAAAGAATATGTTATCTACATTATGGTAGTAGATGGATCGAAAAATGCATCAGATATTGTATCTCAATCCTTCCAAATGAAAGATGCATCACCACCAGTAGTAAAATCTTTACAAGTTACGCCTTTACATGGTGGAACAAGAGCTGAATTCAAGTTTACTGCAAGTGAACCTGGAGACTATTACTATTATTTACGCCCAAAAACGACAGCACCTGACCCAACAACAGCAGATATTGTTGCCAATCCAACGGGTAAAGGGAAAGCAAAGGCTGGCGCATTACCAATAACAGGAATTTTAACAGGCTTACAGGCTGAAACTGGCTATCAGCTTTATGTAGTGATGAAAGACGAATCAGGCAACTTTTCAGTAGACCCTGCTGTAGCTAAGGATTTTACAACGAAAGAGCTTGATAATATTCATCCGTTTGTCGAAAATAAAATTTTAGAACGAAAAGGGCTTAATCAAGTATATGTTTACTTCAACGAAAGGTTAGATAAAGAAACCGCGCAAGATGTTAAAAACTATGAATTATCCGGTACTGGGATAATTAACGTTACAGGGCAAAAAGTAATTAGTCCCGAAGAGGCTATTTATGAAGAATATGGTTCTGGCAAATCAAGAGTATTATTAAAAGTTCCTTCATTAAGCGGGTTTATTAATCATGATACTTTAACTGTAACAGTATTACCTGGAGTTAAAGATTTGGCATTTAATGATTTTGAAAATATAAGTACGGTTCCTTCTGGAGCTATTCCGAATAATTATGCAGAATATATGCACTCAGATATAGATACTCCAAAATTAAAAATTGAAAAGGTAATGAAAAATGCTGAAAAAACTAAGATTGAAGTAGAGTTTTCAACAGATAAAGCGGGAACTTTCTACTATATGATTATGCCTCAAAATACAGATATGGATGCTCTAAATATAGACTCCCGTGATTTTATAGATGAGTTCACATCAAAACCAAGTGGCAAATTTGACAATAATAGTGGTGCGAAAATTTATTTATTCAAGGAAGGTGAAAAGATAGCCAATAGAGGCAACACTAAGTTTGATATTGTATTATCAGATTTGGCAGTTGATCCATTTACAAGTTATTCTGTATATATGGTAGTAAAGGATCGTTCCGGAAATTTATCTATCATTGAAGATGCCCTAATTGCTGATGATAGTAAGCCTCCACTAATTGGAGATATTCAAGTAACACCAAAAGGAGAGAAACCAGGAAAACCAGGAGAAGAGACTGCTGATATCACACTTAACTCTGATGAAAAAGGTTTTATATATTATGCTGCATTACCAAAATATAAGAAAAATCCAGTTAGCGGTGTGCTTGAGCTGAATCCAGATATATATGATAATAGTGGCAATTTAAAACCATTACCTGGAACAACTGATTCATCTAAAGATAGTGCTACAAGGAAAGCTGCCTTCTTAAGTGCTGCAACAGGCTATAAGCGTGCGTCATTAGATGCGGGTAATAATAAACTTTCAATTGATAAATTAATATCCCATGAAGAATATGTGTTATACATTGGAGTTGAAGACACACCTGGGAACTTCACAGTGCAGCAAAGGGTAGGTACTACGCAAGAATATGGTGATGTTATGATGAAACCATTCTATGCGGACGGGACAGCACCAAAGATAGATCCTATTATCAAGAAAATTACAGAGTATGAGTACGAGGAAATACCTCAATTATTGAGTTCAAAAGTTGAATATGAGTTTAATAAAACTTTTGTTATAACATTTTCAGAAGCTATATCAATATCAGATTCTAGCTTAGATATACCTGTACAAAATAAAGAAGCAGAGACATTAGCAACTCTAAAAAATGTGCTACAAGATATAGCAGGTACAACTATCAAAAATATAAAATGGCAAGATTTAACAGATGTTCCTACATGGAAAGAACGGAAATTAATAATTACATTTGATGATAAAGTAACTTCCGATATAACAGTTGATATGAATTCAAATCAATTGAAAAATATCACTGATTTAGGCAAAATATCGTTTAGTGGTGACACATCTATAGGAAAGTACAAAGTAGATAAATCACCTAACGATGTAAATATTTTAAATGAAGCAGTTCTTGAGGATCAGAAAATCATTGGAGATACAGCTAGATCCACAAAACTAACAATTCTAGCTAATCTAAAAGCTGATTCGAATTGGAAGCAAAGGTTCTACTATGCTACATCTAATAATCCTTTAGTAATGGATCAGGAAACTGTACACAGAATAATTAAATCTGTTGAAACAAAAAAACTCCAAGATAATATGGGATCTATAATTTTAGTGGGAGCAGATAATGTAGTAGGTAATGAAGGTAACAGCTTTGAGCGAACTTTTAATGCTGCACAATCACCAAGTAGTGGAAATACAAATGTGTTTATGGAAGGGCAGTATTTCTACTTATTTACACTAGATCAATATGGTAATGTAATTTGGGCACAAGACTCAAAAGACGAGAATAAAAAATATAAAGTTATTAAACGACAAACTAATTAATAATTGAAAAATGACAATAAAAACCGACCTTAGTTCCAATAAAGTGGACTTACCCCTGTCAAGTAGACAGCTTTAAAAAAGACTAAGCAGCCATCTGGTGTCGATATTCTATCGGTGCCAGGTGGTTGAGTCGTTTTTGGAAGCGTTGGAAGTTATAAAAGTAGATGTATTGCTCAACGGCTTGCCTCACTGCTTCTTCCGTATTATCGTGTAAAAGATACAAACACTCGCTTTTAAAGTGCGAGAAGAACGACTCGATACAAGCGTTATCATGGCAGTTTCCTTTGCGAGAATGACTGCCAATCATGCCAAGTTGACTTACGGTCTGATGATACTTAATCGATGTGTATTGGAAGCCCTGATCCGAATGGATGATGCTTCGGTACACCTTTCTTTTTGCCGTCAATTCCTGTAGTGTGTCCATGACTAATTCTAAATCGTTACGCTCACTAATTTTCCAGGCGACAATTTCGTTGTTATATAAATCTTGTACAGCTGATAGGTAGAGAAAACCATTTTTCGTCGGTAAATATGTAATATCTGTCACGAGCACCTCATTTTCTACACGCTCCTTAAAATTACGCGCCAGCACATTATCAAATACACGTGATAGTCGATTTCCCCATATACGATGCTTTTTACGGATAATCGATTGAATACCCAACTCACTCATTAATCGATAGACCTTCTTATGATTCACATGAAATCCTTTGTCTCGTAAAGCGATTTTCATACGAGGATAACCATACATTTTATGCGTTTGATGAATCGCTAAAATATGCTCCTTTAAAAGGATATCATCACGTTTACGTAACGATACCTTGCCATTTTTAAGCCATCTATAATAACCTGAACGTTCAACTTTCGCCATTTCAGTGAGCCATGTAATCGGATACCGATCTTTCATTTCTTCGATAATATGATAACGGTCTGGATAAGTGGGCATTCCTCCATTTACAGATTTGGATACTGCTTTTTTAAGTATTCTACCTGTGCCTTATAGTAATCACGTTCTTCTTCTACAGTTTTAAAGTGGGTACGTTTTCCTTTTAACGGATTCTTCACACCTTTCGCTCCAGAACCCGTAGATGGAAGGCGATTAAAGGCTTCAATTGATCCAACTTCTTTAAATTTTTTCACCCAGGCCTTCACTTGTGAAACATTGCGAATTTCATATCGATCCGCAATCTTTTGCATACTTTCATTGCTCGTTAAATAGGCTTGTACAATTTCTAACTTCAATTCATTTGAATACGTATTATTTTTTCGCGACATAGAGAAAATCCCCTTTAAGTAAAATGTTTATCTACAGCGTACTGTAGGTTTTTTAACATTGTCTACTTAAAGGGGATAATATCA
>NZ_JBAHYH020000001.1:4221711-4319792 GCF_036698265.2 Lysinibacillus sp. IITD104 | reverse complement strand
AAGGACGGTTTTTATTTTATAGTAAATTACTGATTAGAGATTATAAATAGAATGCTTTCTATTCAATTTATACTCAACATCTTTTAATATATTTCATTTGTAATCTCTAAAATATAAGGAGATAAAACCTCTCCACCCAAAAAGGAGGACAATCTCATGAACATAGAAGACCACCTTTTACTCTGGAATCACGCTTCTATCAAGGTATTAGATGTACGTCATAGGATACTCAGTATAGGGGAAACATTGCAGCCATAAAAATCTTTTACGCGATCTTCCCAAGCGTAATTTGTAATCCAAGAGAAGCCAGCACCAACTGTTTTGATATTCAATGCAAGTAAATCACCGTATCCTTCTCCATGATAAACCACTCTCTCAGGATCTACAGGAATTTCAACCTCATGACCTAAATAATCCTTATAAACACGAGTTGTTGATGCTGATGTTGTTGTCTCTTCCTTCTTCGTTTCTTCATTGGTAGAACCACAAGCAGCTAGTATGATACTAACCAGTAATAATAGGCTATAAATGAGCATATGTCGCTTTAATTTTTTCATGTCTCTTCCTCCGTAAATGATAATCATTATCGATATAGGCTAGCATAAATTAGTCCTTGGCCTAGGACAATGGACAAAATGAAAAAGAGCCATTAAGGTTTATCCAAAAATCTAACTGCAACTTTAAAATAAAATTCGTTTTACCGTATAAGTATCCTTCCATTGGTGGAGAATGGACCTTTCATAGGACTAAGATTCGATTAATGAAAGGGGTTTAAAGATGAAAAATTATTGGGTGTTTGTCATAACAGGAATGCTATTAATTGTTACAACTACGGGATTTGGTCGCATGGCATTATGGCGTTATATTGCCGTTTATGCAGGAGGGATTGAGTCTCACAACCATTCAATCTGGTTACTTAGGAACAATGCTGTTTTTAGGTTATGTACTAACAGTAGGTCTTTCTGGAGCTTTACAACACACATTGGTGCAAAAAATGTTCTGTTAGTAGGGGGAGCCTGTGTCATTTTAGGGTTAATAGGATTGGTGTTTGTTGCAAATTTCTGGTGGGCTGCCATCACACTGTTCCTTGCAGTGTTGGGAGTGCACCCTAAGAAACGAGGTCGGTCATGGGACTGTTAATGAGTGGAGCTGGGATAGGGATGCTTTTTGTTAGTGTTTTGTGCAATAACAACCCAGTTCTATACAGAAGGAAACCATGCATGAAAAAACAACAACATGGCGTAACAAGCAGCTAATATCATAGCAGGTATTTACTTCTTAGTAGGGATTGTCTTAATCTATGCCAAATAAGCTGTATGATAATACTTGAATTATCTAATGGGCTAGCAGGCTCCATATATACTATTGCGAGGTTTATATCTAGTAGAGGTGCACCGTTTTGGGAGATGCTAGCAGAAGATATAATTGGTGTGAATAAGGCATTAACAACAGCCTTACTATTAGCGACTGTTGGCGATATACTGCCAATAATGCAAGAGACCATGAGTGGATATATATTATCTACTATTCTTTGGGGTTCTTCACTCGGTGGTGTTCTAGTATTGACTTTCAAACTAATTCTAAATTGAACGGAGAAAAGATAGCACTAAAGAAACCAACATCGTTTCTCATTGGTATTTCTTTAGTGCTTTATATTTTAATTGTTTAGGATTTGGAATGTGTCAGATGTAGTTGTTTGGATAATATGACGATTTCCACTGATGATGAAATCGGCAGGTACTCGCTTACCCACATCGTTTGAGCGAACGATGGATGAATTTGCTGATAAACCTTCAATTATGATTTCCATATTGGCATCAAAGGTTACTGGTTTTTTATTCAATGTAGCTTGAAGTGTAATTCGGTTTGCCTTTTTTGTAACTTGAATATCCATTACCCCTTCATCTTCATTGACAAGTGTATAAAGTGGTGGAATGATGATGGTCATTTTGTCTTTTGTTGTTAGAATATAACGTTCCGTGTCAATTTCTGATGTGGCTACATTTATTTTGGCTCTATAAGTATTTTTATTTTTTGTCATTGCAGTTGTTTTCCCAGGAATAGCTGCTGTATCTGATAAATCAGGTTTTTTAGGTATGTTATCTTTTGTAGGAAGTGTGTGTTTTCCTTGTACAAAATCCACTAAAGTCCAAACGTTTGGCACAAGCTGCTGTTGGACAGGTGTTAATGCTTCAAAAGATGTTTTGACTGCCTGCACATCCTGAGCTGTAGACGTTTTTGGTGATAAAGCTGCAATTGCGTTTTCCACTTCTTTAGCTGCCGCTTTATCCTTCACAACAAGCTGTTCAGCATCAAGTAACAACTGTTCAATACCTACAGGTAAAGAAGCATTAGAAAACTTACGCAGTATATTAAGCTCTGCGCGGGCATCGGCTACATCTTTATGGAATGAGAGACGAGATGAATTAATCAATTGAATTTTATTGACTACCTTTTCAACAGATGTATTTGGTGCAATATAGGAAGTTAATATTTTTTGCGCAGATGCGCTTACAAAGGTTTTTTGTGCTGCATTCAAGGTATTATACCAATCTCTTGTTTCATTAACATTTTGATAATAATTAGCGGATGTAGAATCCACAGAATTTAATTTCTCTTCAATTTGTGCTGCAAGCTTTCGATAAGCAATTCTTGTCTGCTGATGTGATGACAATGTGGAATAGTTCGTGACATACTGTTTTTCTGTTCCCGTTAAAGCATTATAAGCCTTTAAAGCGGCCTCTAAATTTGTTTGGAAGGTAGCTGTTGTATTGTTAATATTGTTAATTAGTTGTACAACATTCGCCACATTAGCATTGTAGTTAGCAAGTATGTAGGCTGGCTTTGATATCTCAGTAGCCGATGCTGGCGTGCTGTAAAGAAGGGAGGGAACGGCCACTAAAGACAGTAATACTAATTTTTTTTTGTTTTTCATCTTGGAGAAGCCTCCTATTTTAATAGTTAATGTATATAGAACTGTAACCCAACTAATATTTGGTAGTATATTAATTCTATCATAGCCTAGGATTTTTTTATGCCCTTTTTGGGTGAATAGGTATAGTGGTTATAAAATTTATAGTAGAATGGCATAATTTTAGGAATCATATTGATAAAGATAATAGAATTATAGTGAGAAAACAGGTGATGTGAGGTTAATACATTGCCTGTTTTTTTATATTGTAGAGGTATTTTATCTTGTGTATATGGTTTAACACCTTCTGAAGCAAGGAGTAGGTTAGGGTATAGTTCCCATTCCTTTTGTAGCTTAATTTTAAAATCATGGTTAGTATCAATTCCTCTTAAATCAATAGCCCCTTGTGTAGCAGCTACTCCTTTTGCAGTATTGGTGAAATCCATCCAAATAAAACGTAGAAGTGTAAGAAAGCAAAAAAACAATCCGGCAACGAGAATTACGGTAATTTTTTTAGAGAAAATTTTCTTTTTTATCATAAACAATAAATTTCGACAAATAGGCTCTATTCTCCTTCAATAGTAACAGTTCCCTATCAATTCTTTCAAAAAATGAACGATAATAATACAAGGAATAGTTTTTAAGGAGGGGAATAGATGAGAATCGTGCTAGTGGATGATGAATATTTACCATTAACGAGACTAAAAACCTTGCTTGAAAAAAGTAATGTCTCGGGGATTGAAATAGTTGGAGAATACACAAATTCTTTCGAATTACTTAAAGATATAGAGATCCTACAACCAAATGTTGTATTTTTAGATATTGTCATGCCTGATATGGACGGTTTAGCATTGGGTGAAAAAATTCAAGAAATAGTACCTAATGTTGAGATTGTGTTTACTACAGGTTTTGATCAGTATGCTATTGATGCATTTAATCTACATGCTATCGACTATCTATTAAAACCTGTACAAATTTCACGTTTAGAAAAAACTTTAGAACGGCTAGACCAAATCAATAACAAAGTAAAAGAAATTAAACCTAGACTAACAGTAATAAAGCTTTTTGGTGGCCTTCATGTTGTTTTACCAGATGGTCGGACACAACCAATTAAATGGCGAACTTCCAAAGCTAAAGAACTATTTGCTTACATGCTAGAGCATAAAAATGAAATGATTTTCCGTGATACGATTCTAGAGTTATTTTGGCCAGAGTCTGATATTGATAAAGCATCAAAACAACTGTATACCGCCATTTATACAATAAGGAAAACATTAAAAAACTATGGGGTGGAGGGCGTGAAAATTTCAAGTCCTTTGCTAAGTTCTGGCTACAAACTAGTAGTTGAAAATATTGTGGTGGATGTAGAACAATGGCTATCTCGTTTAAAATTGTTACCTCCAATACAACAGACAACAGTCGATGAACATGAACAAGTATTCCAGATGTATACAGGTGATTATTTAGGAGATTGTGATTATTTATGGGCGGAAAGTGAAAGAGAACGTTTGAGAAGACTATGGTTGCACCATGCTCAGCAACTAAGCGAGTTTTACATAAAAAATGAAAGTTACATTGCTGCCGTAAAAGTGCAGGAAAAAGTGCAAGCATTATTCGCTGATGCAGAGGATAACTATTTTACTTTAATGAAGCTTTACGATCTACTGAATAATACAGCCGCGGTTGAGGAGCAATACTGGCTGTTAAAAAAGACGCTTCAAGAGCATTTGGCAGTGGAACCAAGTGAGGAGATTGAGGATTGGTATAGAAGCTGGAAACAGATAAATATCATGTCTTAAATAGATGCCTTTAATTAGTCAAAATTTTTAATTCTTTTAGTGTAATAAACCATCACGTTTAGCAGAGTTGTAATAGCTCAATGCGCTGTTTAAATTATTATAAGCACTTACGACTTCAAGCTGAGTTGCGTAATAATTGTTTACAATAGATTTAGCTTGTTCAATATAGTTATTTAGATAGATCCAATCATTTTGGGAAGTCCATTTTGAGTAATAAGGTACATCACTGCCATCTCCATTGTACGATATTGAAACAAGGTCATTATAGGCTGAAGTGATAAGGGACTCTAAATAAGATTTTTCGACATTATAACCACCATTTGTGCCATACTTATAAGCATTTTTATAAGTTCGTATAGCATTGTTTAAATTATTGATCGCGTTGGCAATATCGGTTTGAGTCGCATAATAATTATTGACAATTAACTGTGCAGACGAAACAGCAGCTTCGATTGCGTTTCTTTCCGTCTGAGTAGTCCAAGGCGAATTATAAGGTACATTTGATCCGTCCCAAGAAACCGTAACATATTGAACAGAATTAATTAAAGACTGTAGTGAAGCTTTATCGCCATAACCATATTTTGTACCACTCTTTTGAGCAGCTTGGTAGACTGCTAGTGCATTTTTGTACTGATTGATGGCATTTTTCACCTGTTCTTGTGAGGCATTTGAATTATTTGCTACAGCCTTCGCACTTGCTACAGCAGAATCAAACACTGTGCGGTCTGCTTGTGTCGTCCATTTGTCCGTATTTAAAATATCATAGCCGTTTACAGATACTTGTACATATGGTGGGGATGCGATAAGTGTATTAAGTTCCTTTTTATCAATAACAGGTAGTGTCACGGAGACATTTTTATTGTCTACTTGTACATTGTTTACCAGATGTCCTGAATCTAAAGCTACTTTAGTACCGCCCTTTACAACGATTTGCTCTATTTTACCCTCACCATAAAGATTGAAATCTTTCGCAACATCAATTGTAAGCTTTTCTATATTAGACATAGCTTCAAAAGATGTAACTTTACCTACTACATCTACTTTGGAAAGAGTTTGGTCAGAAGATATATTGACTTTAGTACGTTCCAAATTGATGTTTGATGATTTCATATCGATTAAAGTAACGTATAGCCAACTTACATTTTTCGTTACAATTGGTTTTAATGTAATTGTTTCATCTACTACTACATCATCAAGTGTAAGGGCTTTTTTTACTCTGTTTGTAATGAAAAGCTGACCATCCACACTAACATCTTGAATCTTTAGATAGTCTGCATTTACAGTAAGATCTCCAGAGATTTGTGCATCACCTCCATCAAAATAGACAGATTTTTTGCTTGTACCTGCTTTGTTTAATATTAATGAGGTAACGTCCGTAATTTGACCATTTTTCACTACAATGGTAGCCCGGGCATTTGTTAATGCAGTTTTATTTGAAGTATCAAATAGGGGCTTTAATGCCGATTGAACTCTAAATGTACCATTAGATGTTATCACAGTATCTTTTGTTATGTTTTTGATCGTTACGGATTCACCAATCACCTTTTTTGCTGCTGCTACCTGTGTCTCATATAAATTTGATTGAATTTGAGATGATGCGGCATTCGCAGTAGACATTGGTAATACTAGTGTCGCTGTAATAGCCGTGGCCATTAATGTTGATAGCGCTTTATTTTTCATGTGAGTCACTCCAATCATTCTATTTAATAGTTAATATATCATATTCTTCTATAATTTAGAATTCGAAGAGAATGTTTTACTATTAATCTCAATTCAAATAAGTCATTAGTCCTTTGTATTGAAAAATGATGATTGGCAATGTATCGGTATTTTTCTCTATAATTTTGTAAGTTTTCTACTTTATTTGCTAAATAATTTATTGTGATACAATCATCCATCCATTATTATTAGTATAAAAGTGGGGGTGTTAGTAATGAAAAAATCAAGAGGAATTGCCTTAAAACTTTCTTCCCTTATAATAGGATTATTTCTCATTTTATTTTTATCCTATACTGTCATAACGGGGATTATTATAAAAAAGCAAAGTGTTGAAGACGCAGAGCATGGAACATTGCAAACAGCTGAATCCTCTGCAGCTATTATGAGTGAACGCTTTAAGAAAGCCAATACGACATTACAAACAACAAAGCGTATCATAGAAAGCATGGAGAAGAATAATACGTTGTCTACCAAAGGTGTTATAGACATAATGGAAAATAATTTAGCTAACAATAATGACATTCTTGGGGTAGGAGCAATCTTTGAGCAGAATTCTATTATTCTTGAACCAACTGAGGCTGCTTTAATAGATACTAACAAGCGTTTTATACCTTATTTAAGTAAGAACGGAAATGATATCACGACTGCTCAAATCGAAGGTATTGATGATAAGAGTGTTTCTGAGTGGTATTGGGTACCAAAAGAAGACAGACGTGCAGTTTTGACGGAGCCCTATGATTATAATGTAAATGGGCAATCTGTATTAATGACAACGATTTCGGTGCCATTAATCAATGCTTCTGGAGCATTTTTCGGTGTATTGACAGCGGATGTATCAATAGACTTTTTAAATGATTTAACAAAATCGAACGCCCCAGCAGGCGGTTACGCAGCAATTATTACGAATAAAGGTGTGCTAACAGCTAACAGTTTTGGTGAAGAGCTTGTTGGGCGCAATATGCAAGAGGATCCTACTTGGACAAGTATTAGTAAGACAATGGAAAATGGTGAACTAACAAGTATGTACGCTGATTCTAATCAGCTGAAGGAAAAGGCATATAATGTTTTTGCTCCAATGATTTTAGAGGGCATTGACGAAACTTGGACTGTTCAAGTCGTGTTAGCTGAATCAAAGATCCTAGAGACATATAATCATGTATTTGTATTTACGATTATTGCTTCTATTATTATGGTCATTTTGATGACAGTTGCAAGTGTGTTATTCATCTTTAAACAGTTAAAGCCACTTAAATTTTTACGTACATCGATTGAAACGGCAGCCGAAGGGGATTTAACACAAAAGGTAGAGGAGAAATATATTAAGCCTGATGAAATTGGAGCAGTGGCTGTGGCCTATAATAATATGTTGGATAAAACCAATAGTGCAATTCAAACCGTTCTAAATTCTACGAGGTTATTGAACCAATCTTCTAATCAGGTAAATGAGGCATTTAATGAGGTAGTTGCTTCTAGTCAGGAGGTTTCGGTAGCTATCAACGAAATTGCACAGGGAGCTTCGAAGCAATCAGAGGATACAGAAGAAACAAATTATCGGATGATGGATTTATCTGATCAGATTGATGCCATTACGTCCCTTTCCAATGAAATGGATGAGCTATCTCATAAAACAGGTGTAACAACGGAAAAAGGATTGCATGAGGTTGAAAGTTTAAGAGTGCGTAATATGGAGACAAATGAGATGAATGGGCGTATCCAGCAGCAAATAGAATCATTAGCTTCTAATATTGCCAATATTAATCAGATCATTGCTTCGATCCAAAGCATTACCGAGCAGACTAATCTGCTAGCTTTAAATGCAAGTATTGAGGCAGCACGTGCTGGTGAACATGGTAAAGGATTTGCTGTAGTAGCAGAGGAAGTTAGAAAGCTAGCAGAACAATCTAAGAATGAAACAGAAATTATTAAGAGTACGGTAGAAAGCATTCTTGAAAATTCTCAGCAAACGGTTGCTGTTATTGCATCTAATGCAGATTTAATGCAATCACAAAATGAGTCAGTACAAAGCACGCAACTAGCATTTAAAGATAGCAGTGACTTGTCAGGTTCAATTGCCAATTCTATTAGTGAATTAATGAATAAATTATCTAGTATGTTAGAGCATAAAAATCAGGCAATCATGGCTATCCAAAGCATTTCGGCTATTTCAGAGCAAACAGCAGCCTCTGCGGAACAAGTAAGTGCTTCCGCAATGGATCAACAAGCAGAATTACAAAAAGTAGCAGAGTCTATTCAAAATATGAACGATATTTCAAACGAGCTACAAGAGGTTGTAAATCGATTTAAGCTTGCTTAAAGGGAAAGGCTGCCTTCGTTATAGAGGCAGTCTTCTTTTATTGTGAAAGTCAGAGAAATTGACCTAGAAGGAATTCGACACTACTATTAACACTGGAAGGGGGACATTGATATGATGTATCTCGGAATGATTTTCTTTCAAATTGTTGTACCTATTTTAGTGTTACTTGTAATAGGCGCTATACTACAAAAGAAATTTCGCTTTAATTTAAAAGCATTATCTCAGCTTATTACATATTGCTTTATGCCAGCAGCTGTTTTTGTAAATTTATATGAAACGCATGTAGAGTTATCTGTACTGGGAGAGGTCGGATTATTTATTGTACTCTTTATCGGTAGTCAAATGATACTCAGTCATTTTATGGCGAAAGGGCTCGGTTTAGCTAGAACAGAGGCAGCTGTCTTTAAAAATAGTGTGGTGCTTATTAACTCAGGTAATTATGGTATTCCGGTGGCTCAAATGATTTTTGCCACGCAACCTATTGGAGTAGCCATTCAGGTCATGCTCGTAATCTTTCAAAATATGACTACGTATACATATGGTTTATACAATTTAATTTCTTCTACAAAATCGGGTATGACAATCATTAAGGATTTCTTTAAAATGCCCATTATTCATGCGCTGATTATAGGTGTCGCTATGAACTATTTTGATATCGGTATACCACAATTTATCAAAATACCTGTAGAACATGTGGCAGATGGATTTATTGCTGTGGCATTAATTACATTAGGTGCGCAATTATCACAACTAGAGATGAAATCAATGTTTAATAAAACTGTCTTTATCAGCTGTTTTACGCGATTAATTATTGGACCATCAGTTGCATTAGCCATTATTTATGTATTGGGATTAGATGGAGTCGTCGCACAATCACTGTTTATAGCTAGTGCCTTTCCAACATCTCGTAATAGTTCTAGTCTAGCATTAGAATATGATGTAGAATCTGCAACAGCAGCGCAAGCAGTTTTATTTTCAACAATTGTAAGCTGTATAACTGTAACCATTGTGATATATTTTGCGGAAGTATTATTTACCTAGAAAGATAAAAAATAACTTCCATCTCTTAGTATTATCTGCTACACTAGCATCAAACTAAATAGTATTAACTAGGGGAGTCTGATGAGTCAGGCTGAGAGGGAAACGCTACGAAGTTTCTTGACCCTTTGGACCTGATCTGGCTCATACCAGCGTGGGAAAGTTAAGAAGCTATTGCAGAGTATGCAATCAATAGACCTTTACATTCGTGGCCGGATCCAAATAATTATTTTGGATTCGGCCTTTATTTTTTAGATTGTTGGGGTGAGCTAGAATCGGTCCTTATATCAAAATAAATTTAAGGGAGAGAAGTAGCTCATGTCAGCAATTAGTGAAAAGAATATGACCATTATGTCCAGCTTTGAGGGAAGCAAAAAAGTATATGTGGAAGGATCACGCCCAGATATTCTAGTACCTATGCGAGAAATTGCATTAAGTCCGACAACAGGCAGTTTTGGAAATGAAGAAAATCCTCCTATTCGAGTATATGATACGAGTGGACCCTATACAGATCCAGCCTACCAAGTAGATATTACGAAAGGTTTACCTGCCTTACGAAATACATGGATTCAAGAGCGAGGGGATGTAGAAGTATATGAGGGACGCGCCGTTAAACCAGAGGATAATGGCTTTCGTCGTGCAGATGACCCACGTAATCATGAAAATATCTTTCCTGGATTAGCAAGAAAGCCTTTACGTGCTAAAAAGGGTAAAAATGTGACACAGCTTCATTATGCACGAAATGGGATTATAACGCCTGAAATGGAGTTTGTAGCGATTCGCGAAAATGTGGAACCTGAATTTGTCCGTTCAGAAATTGCAGCGGGGCGTGCTATAATGCCTTCTAATATTAATCACCCTGAGGCAGAGCCGATGATTATTGGACGTAATTTCCACGTGAAGATCAATGCTAATATTGGGAATTCTGCTGTAACTTCTTCCATTGCGGAAGAAGTTGAGAAAATGACCTGGGCAACACGATGGGGTGCAGATAATATTATGGATTTATCGACTGGTAAACATATTCATACAACAAGAGAATGGATTATTCGAAATGCTGCAGTGCCAGTGGGAACAGTGCCAATTTATCAGGCTTTAGAAAAGGTAAATGGTGTAGCAGAGGATTTAACGTGGGAGGTTTATCGTGATACCCTCATTGAACAAGCTGAGCAGGGTGTGGATTACTTCACCATTCATGCAGGCGTCCTTTTACGCTATGTACCACTTACAGCAAATCGTGTAACAGGCATTGTATCTCGTGGGGGCTCTATCATGGCACAGTGGTGTTTATATCATCATCAAGAGAATTTCCTGTATACACACTTTGAGGAAATCTGTGAAATTATGAAAGCCTATGATGTTGCTTTTTCCTTAGGTGATGGTTTACGCCCAGGCTCAATTGCAGATGCCAATGATGAGGCACAATTTGCAGAGCTTGAAACATTAGGTGAGCTAACGCAAATTGCTTGGAAGCATGATGTTCAGGTGATGGTTGAAGGGCCGGGTCATGTACCAATGCATCTGATTAAAGAAAATATGGACAAACAATTAGAGGTTTGTAAGGAAGCGCCCTTCTATACATTGGGACCACTCACAACAGATATTGCTCCAGGTTATGACCACATTACCTCAGCCATTGGAGCAGCGATGATCGGATGGTTTGGTACAGCGATGCTTTGTTATGTGACACCGAAAGAGCATCTTGGTTTACCGAATCGTGAGGACGTTCGTGTGGGCGTTATCACTTATAAAATTGCTGCACATGCTGCTGATTTAGCAAAAGGCCATCCAGGTGCACAACAACGAGACGATGCACTGTCTAAAGCGCGCTTTGAGTTCCGTTGGCGTGATCAATTCAATTTGTCACTAGATCCCGAGCGTGCAGTGGAATATCATGATGAGACACTCCCAGCGGAGGGAGCAAAAACAGCACACTTTTGTTCTATGTGTGGGCCTAAATTCTGTAGTATGAGAATTTCACAGGATATTCGTAATTATGCTAAAGATAAGGATTTAAATACGACTGAAGCGATCCATCAAGGTATGAAGGAAAAGGCTGAGGAGTTTAAAAAAGCAGGCAGCCAAATTTACCAATAATGAAAGAAAAGGCTTATGTCAAAATATAGACATAGGCCTTTTCTTTATCAAAAAACTCCATGTGAATAGTGGATTCACATGGAGTATAAGTTGGATTTGGATATCAATAATTAAGTGGATATTAAACGTTTGTTGGTTGTTTTACATATGGGTTTGTAAGGTCCATACCTTCTAATGAAAGACCCATCGCTTTTGCTACACCTTCACCATATGCTGGGTCGGCTAGATAGCAGTGAAGGATGTGACGGCGTTTGATAAATTCTTCAACAGAAGCCATATCATTCGCTGTATTTTCAAATAAGCGTTGTTGCTCTTCCGCAGTCAATAGACGGAATAGTTTACCTGGTTGCTCAAAGTAATTATTATCGTCTTCACGGAAATCATGAATACCTACATGACCATCAATGCGTAATTCAGGCTCTTTATGATCTAAATTATGCTCCCACTCGCCATAGCTATTTGGTTCATAGCTTAATGTCGAACCAAGATTGCCATCAAAGCGCATTGCTCCATCGCGGTGGAAAGTACGGAATGGACATTTTGGTGCGTTGACAGGAAGCATATAGTGGTTTACACCAAGACGATAGCGTTGTGCATCCGCATATGCAAAGATACGACCTTGTAGCATTTTATCTGGTGAGAAGCTGATGCCAGGAACAATGTTAGATGGTGCAAATGCAGCTTGTTCAACTTCTGCAAAGTAGTTGTCCGGGTTTTTGTTTAACTCGAACTCACCTACAGGAATTAATGGGAAGTCTTTTTTATACCATACCTTTGTTAAATCAAATGGGTTGTATGGTAGCTCACGCGCTTGCTCCTCTGTCATTACCTGAATGTACATTTTCCATTTAGGGAAATCGCCTTTTTCAATGGCTTCATATAAATCACGTTGTGAAGATTCACGGTCTTGACCAATAATCTCATTAGCCTCAGCACCAGTTAGGTTCTTAATGCCTTGCTCTGTACGGAAGTGGAATTTAACCCACACACGCTCATTATTAGCATTGATAAAGCTATACGTATGAGAACCAAATCCGTGCATATTGCGGTAACCAGCTGGAATACCACGGTCAGACATAACAATTGTCACTTGATGAAGTGCTTCAGGTAATGAAGTCCAGAAATCCCAGTTAGAGTTGGCATTTTTCATATTTGTACGTGGGTCACGTTTTACCACGTGGTTTAAATCTGTAAAGTGTAATGGGTCGCGGAAGAAGAATACAGGTGTATTGTTCCCTACTAAATCCCAGTTTCCATCTTCTGTATAGAATTTAAGGGCAAAGCCACGAATATCTCGCTCTGCATCTGCTGCACCACGCTCACCAGCTACTGTAGAGAAACGTGCGAACATTTCAGTTTTCTTGCCGATCTCTGAGAAGATTTTCGCTTTTGTATATTGTGAAATATCATGCGTTACAGTAAAAGTACCAAATGCACCAGAGCCTTTTGCGTGCATACGACGTTCTGGAATTACTTCACGATTGAAATTTGCTAATTTTTCAACTAACCATACATCTTGAAGTAAAAGAGGGCCACGTGGACCTGCTGACATAGAGTCATGGTTACTTACTACTGGAGCACCACCTGCTGTTGTAAATCGACGGCTACGATCATTTGCGTTTGTCATATTAGTTTACCTCCTGAAAAAAATGTGAGTCAAACTCTTCGTCTATAACTATAACAAATATAAAATAGAATTGCTAGTACA
This sequence comes from Lysinibacillus sp. IITD104, assembly GCF_036698265.2. Lineage (NCBI taxonomy): Bacteria > Bacillati > Bacillota > Bacilli > Caryophanales > Bacillaceae > Lysinibacillus > Lysinibacillus sp. IITD104. The sequence goes on along the minus strand of NZ_JBAHYH020000001.1, from coordinate 4,306,206 downwards.
TTATAATAATTATCGTTAAAGAATTTTTATATTTAAGTACAAACTATAAATATATGCGCTAGACATGCGAATTATACATAGTTTTTAGCTTTAATTTATTTTATTTAATCTCAATTTTATAGATAATTGTCACATTAAGATCAAGATAATGACAGTATGATAAAAATCTTTATTGAAAATAAAATGAACTAATTGAAAATTATTTTAATCAATCTTTTAATTTTTTCTATATCGGTTAGGCGTAATACCAATTTGTTGCTTAAATAATTTTATGAAATAATTTGGGTCATCAAAACCGTTTAAATGAGCGATTTCACTAATAGCAAAATCTGTTTCTAGCAGCATTTTTGTGGCGTGATGAATTCTTACTTGCTGTAAATAGCGCTTAAATGGCAAGCCTTGTTTTTTTGAGAAAATCGTACTTAAATAATTGGGGCTTATTCCAAGCTTATGAGCGACAAAGGGAAGAGACAGTGCGCTATCTTTAAATTGTTGATCAATTACTTCTATAGCTAGTTCAACATAGTCAGCTCGTTTCTCTATTCTAGCTTCCCTTGCTAACTCAATTAATGTCTGCGTGAAAGAAATAATCCCATTGAGTATTGTATAAAATATAGGATGCTCAATGATTAAGTGAAATAGCTGACGGTAGTTTTGTTCGATAACCGCTTTTTCATGTAATTTATATTTCAGCATAAAGCGTCTAATTTGTGCTAAGACACTCGTCAGATGAATGCGTAAATCATCTTGCTCATAATATATGCCTTCATTAGAAAGCCGATATAAAAATGTTTTAACGGCCTCTAGGTTTCCATCTTCCAAACTACTTATTAGTAATTGTTGTTCTTCTGGTGTTAGTAAGGGGTCAAAGGGCTGAGTCTCATATTGTTTGCTCGCATAAAAAATATGGCCAAAGCCTTCGTAAAAACTTTGATGTAGTGCACGCTTTGTTAATGTATACATATTTTTAATGGTTGTAGGTGTTCCATCATATATCCCAATATTTAAAGAACTATTACTAATCACACGCCATTCCTTCATAAGTGTACGTACATCTTTTTCTACAATCCTTATATCATTTGTTTGAAAAAGACATACGATGCTATTAGATAGAGGATATGTTTTCATATGGAAGTGAATCGGTGTTTGTTGAAGCCAATTGTAAAGCTTATTGAAGGTTTCTGTATGCTCGGGTTCAATCATTGTGAAATGTATCGTTGTCTCAATTGAACTAGATTTACTATCTAAAAATAATTGATTATAAAAGGAATCATTTGTAGCCTCCTGCGCATCTTCTGTAACCTGTGGTGTGCGAAGAGAAATGGCTGTGAGTTTTTTCTTTAATAGCTCTAAATCAATAGGCTTCACAAAAAGATGTGCTACCTGTAAATCAATAGCCTTCAGTGCATTTTTAAATAATGGTTCTGTTGTCATTGCTAAAATGGCGCCGGAAAGCTTTTGTAAATCGCGATGAAGAGCAGCTAAGCGATTATTGGGAAATAAATCGATATTTAACAGTATGGCGTCTGGTTCAAATTGTCGAATGCTTTGAGACACCTCTGAAATACTTGTACACATTTCAATAAAAACATCCCCTGGGAAATATGTATGTAAAAACCATTTTATTCCTGCTAGATCGGTTGGATCGCGATCAATTAATAACAGCCTCATACCATCAGCCTTTCTTAAAATATTCTAGTTTCATATAAAAGTACGATTATATTAATAAAAATAACATAGTAATCTGAAAAAAGTCTTGTTTTCTCTATTAAAATTCTCTATATTCTGAAAAAGGTAGTTAGTACAATGTAAATAGAGTAATTGATCATCAGCAGAAGCCAACGTTTGTTATGAAAACGCTTAATAAGTTTGATACTGATGTTTTTATATTACGAAAATATGAATGAAGAGAATTTATTTACATAGCCATATAGGGAATAGGGGGATGTCATGTGAAGTCAATCATCGAGCTTGATGGCAATACATTAACAAGACAACAAATTGAGGAAATCGTGAAGGGGCAAGCAACAGTTGCACTTGCTACAGAGAGTTTAGAACGTATTCGTTTAAGTAGAGAGCGTATCGAAAAGCGTTTAGCTGAAGGACAAACAATTTATGGTGTGAATACAGGGTTTGGTAAACTCAGCAATATAAAAATTGAAGAAGAAGACATTGAGCTACTGCAGTTAAATTTATTACGATCAGATGCAACAGGTGTTGGTGAACCATTCCCAACAGATGTTGTACGTGCAATGATGGTGTTACGTGCCAATGCTTTAGCCAGAGGATTTTCTGGCATTCGTGAGGAAACTGTCCAACTACTATTGAATTTTATTAATAAAGGTGTTCACCCAATTGTTCCGTCACAAGGTTCGGTTGGAGCAAGTGGTGATTTAGCGCCTTTATCACATTTGGCATTAGTGTTAGTGGGAGAAGGAAAGGCTGAGTTTAACGGAGAAATCATGAGTGGTAGTGAGGCGCTAAAACAAGCTGGATTAACCCCTGTTAGACTTCAAGCTAAAGAGGGGCTAGCATTAGTTAACGGTACACAAGCTATGACGGGTATAGGTGTATTAACGGTCAATGAAGCTGAACGAATTGGTCTTGCAGCGGATATGGCTGCTAGCTTAACACTGGAAGCTTTAAAGGGGATTACCTCAGCATTTGATCCAGCACTTTTAGCAGTAAGACCACATCCAGAGTTAGAACTTGTGGGAGGGCGTATTCGTAAGTGGCTCGATGGTAGTAAACGTGTGACAAAGCAGGGTGAAATTCGCATGCAGGATGCTTATTCATTACGTTGTATACCGCAAGTACATGGAGCTTCTTGGCAGTCATTTTTCTATGCACAGGATCGTGTTCAAACTGAAATGAATGCAACAACTGATAATCCAATCGTTTTAGAAAGCGGGGAGGTATTATCGGGTGGGCATTTCCATGGACAGCCAATAGCCTTAGCAATGGACTTTTTGAAAATAGGTGTATGTGAATGGGCCAATATTTCAGAACGCCGTACAGAACGTATGGTAAACCCTCAACTTAATGAAGGGCTACCACCATTCCTAGCAACAAACCCTGGGATTGAATGTGGACTTATGATTGCTCAATATACAGCAGCCTCTATTGTCTCAGAAAATAAAGTTTTAGCACATCCTTCTAGTGTGGATTCTATTCCTACATCAGGTAACCAAGAGGATCATGTAAGTATGGGAACAACTTCGGCACGTCAAGTACGTCAAATTGTTCACAACGCTGCTCGCGTTCTAGCAATCGAATTAATTTGTGCATCACAGGCTATTCATTTAGACAAGGCAGAAGAGCAATTGTCTCCTACTACAAGTAAATTCTTAAAGAAAGTGCGTGAATTTTGTCCACCATTACTAGCCGATCAACCAATTGGCGATGAAATTGAAGCATTGGCGAAATATTTACTGTCAAGTAATGATTTAGTAAATGAGTATGTGTAAAATGGATTGAATTTTGATATGAAAAAGCAAAGGCATGGCTCGGTTATCCACCGAGTAGCCTCTGCTTTGAAAATATTTATATATAGCAGTCTGAATATTCAGTTATTGATAGTCGCAGACAGCAACACTCACATTACTTTTAATAGGAAAAGGAGCGTGTTTTTAATGGTATTTAAGACAGATATTCGTGCACCACGTGGAAATGAACTAACATGTAAGGGATGGACACAGGAAGCAGCAATGCGTATGTTAATGAACAATCTTGACCCAGAGGTGGCGGAGAATCCAGATGAACTGATTGTTTATGGGGGTATTGGCAAGGCTGCTCGTAACTGGGAAAGCTATGAACAAATCATTGCATCTTTGAAAGAATTAGAGAATGATGAGACTCTTTTAATCCAATCTGGAAAGCCAGTAGCCGTATTCCGTACACATGAGCATTCCCCTCGAGTGTTGATTGCCAATTCAAACCTTGTACCAGCATGGGCAAATTGGGATCACTTTTATGAATTAGAAGAAAGAGATTTAATGATGTATGGTCAAATGACTGCTGGGAGCTGGATTTATATTGGTGCTCAAGGTATTTTACAAGGCACTTATCTGTCCTTTGTAGAAGCAGGCAAAAAGGTATTTGGCACTGCTGATTTACGTGGTAAATTCATCCTTACAGGTGGTATGGGCGGAATGAGTGGGGCACAGCCATTAGCAGGGAAAATGGCAGGTGCTGTAATCTTAGTTGTTGAAGTGGATCGTGCTCGCATTGAACGTAAAATCAAAGAAGGCTACTGTGATTATATTGTAGAAACTGTAGATGAAGCGATTGCATTAGTTAATAAATTACGTGACCAAAATGAGCCAGCATCCATTGGTCTTGTTGGTAACTGTGCTGATGTTAATCGTGAGCTGTTGAATCGTGGAATTATTCCAGATTTTGTGACAGACCAAACATCTGCACATGATCCGATTAATGGCTATGTACCAAATGGCATGACCTTTGAAGAAGCGCTAAAACTTCGCAAAGAGGATGTAAAAACATATGAGCGTAAAGCAAAAGAAACAATGGCAGAGCATGTTCGTACAATGCTAGAGTTCCAAGAGGCAGGCGCAGAAGTATTTGATTATGGGAATAACATTCGCGCCTATGCCAAAGAAATGGGTGTGACAAATGCCTTTGATTTCCCAGGCTTTGTACCAGCGTATATTCGTCCGTTATTCTGTGAAGGAAAGGGCCCATTCCGTTGGGCAGCGCTTTCAGGAAATCCTGAGGACATTTATAAAACAGATGCACTGGCGAAAGAGATGTTCGCTGAAGATGAGGGTCTTGTCAATTGGATTGATATGGCACAAAAAATGGTGAAATGGCAAGGGTTACCTGCACGCATTTGCTGGTTAGGCTATGGTGATCGTCATCGTTTTGCATTAAAGGTAAATGAAATGGTTGCAAATGGTGAATTATCAGCACCGATTGTCTTTGGTCGTGATCACTTAGATTCAGGTTCTGTAGCATCACCAAATCGTGAAACAGAAGGGATGCTAGATGGTTCGGATGCGGTATCGGATTGGCCGATTTTAAATGCTCTTGTTAATACTGCTAGTGGTGCAAGCTGGGTAAGCGTACACCATGGTGGTGGTGTAGGAATGGGTTATTCACAGCATGCAGGTCAAGTCTTAGTAGCAGATGGATCAGAGCTTGCTGCTGAAAAAATTGCACGTGTATTAGTTTCAGACCCTGGAATGGGTGTTGCTCGTCATGCTGATGCAGGCTACGATATTGCTATCAATACAGCAAAAAACAAAGGTGTCCATATACCAATGTTAAAGGGTGATGCGAAGTGACCATTCTAATAAAAAATGCAAATGAAGTAATTACCTTGAAAAGTAATGCACAAGGACCACGTACAAAAGAACAAATGCAGGAAATTGCAGTAATAGAAAATGGCAGTGTTCTAATTGAGGAAGAGCGTATTGTAGCAGTAGGAGCTTATGAGCAACTAAAAGCCGACTTCCCAGAAATAATTAAGAAAGCAGAAACGATTGATGCTACTGGTAAGATTGTTATGCCTGGCTTAGTGGATTGTCATACACATTTAGTGCATGGTGGAACACGTGAGCATGAGTTTAATATGAGACTAAATGGTTCTACCTATATGGAAATTATGAATGCAGGCGGCGGCATTCATGCTACAACAAAGCGTACACGAGAAACAAGCTTTGATGAATTATATGAAAAGACGATGCAGCATTTAGATGTATTTTTAAAGCATGGCATAACAACAGTTGAAGCAAAATCAGGCTATGGCTTGGACTGGGAAACGGAAAAGAAACAGCTAGAAGTCGCAAAAGAATTACAAGCTGCACATCATATTGATGTCATCAGCACGTTTATGGGAGCCCATGCAGTTCCTCATGATTATAAGGGGCGTGAGGATGAATTTGTGGATGTTGTGGTCCAAGAGATGCTGCCAAAAGTAGCGGAACTAGAGTTGGCTGAATTTAATGACGTATTTTGTGAAAAAGGCGTCTTTACACCCGAACAATCCCGACGCATTTTAGAGGCTGGAAAAGCACTTGGCTTAACACCGAAAATACATGCGGATGAAATCGAGCCGTATCAAGGCGCCGAGCTTGCTGCCGAAGTAGGGGCCATTTCGGCAGAGCATTTGTTAGTTGCTTCTGATGAGGGGATTCGAAAAATGGCTGAAGCGGGTACGATTGCTGTATTGCTGCCAGGTACCGCATTCTTTTTACGTGCACCTTACGCAAGAGGGCGGCTTATGATTGACGAGGGAGTACCTGTAGCGATATCAACAGACTTTAATCCTGGATCATCCCCGACAATGAGTCTACCTTTTATTATGAATTTAGCTTGTATGCATATGGGTATGACATTGGAGGAAGTGTTAACGGCAACAACAATTAATGCGGCATATGCACTGAATCGAGGAGAGCAAGTTGGTTCCCTTGAAGCACATAAAAAAGCGGATGTACTGATCCTTGATGTAGAGAACTACAAGCAGCTGCAATACTTCTACGGTATGAACCATACACATACAGTAATCAAAAATGGGCAAGTTGTTGTACAAAACGGAATTCTGCTGAAAGATCAATAATAAGAATGGGCATAAATAAGGCAGAGTTGCTTTATTTATGCTTTTTTTATAAATCAGTTGCAAAAGCTTTGAAGAAAGATTATAATTTTAATAAATAGTAATTAGTGAATTACAAATTACTAGAACCTTGGAATTATAGAAGGGGTTATACAATGACAAAATTCCGTACTGAAGAAGAAGTGCTTGCACATTATGATTCTTCAAAATATCAAACACCTGATGGATATACCGCAGATATTGCCATTTTTACAATTACCTCAGAGAAAACAGAGGATAAGGCACCGCCAAACATGACGCTAAAGATTATGTTGATTAAGCGTGCTATTAAGGATGCTGAAGGTAATCCCAATATTGAAGGAGGGAAATGGGCACTTCCAGGAGGCTTTGTAGATGCCAATCAAAAAGAAACGGCCTTCATGGCAGCAAAGAGAGAATTAAAAGAAGAGACAAATGTAGAAGGTTTACATGTTCAACATTTTGGTGTTTATGATGAGATCGATCGAGATCCACGTGGTTGGATGATTTCGAATGCATTTTATGCCATTGTTCCTGAGACATATATTGAGCAACGTCAAGCGAATGATGATGCAGACGATGTAGAACTGTTTGATATAGAAAGTGTATTTACGCTTCCATTAGCTTTCGATCACCGAAAAATCATTTCCGATGCGTTGCATTTTATTAAAAGGGATATGATACAGACAACTGTTGCTAAAAACTTTTTACCACAAGAGTTTACATTGTCAGAGTTGCAACGAGTACTTCTAACAGTTGGAGAAGATCCACGAATCTCTAATGATTCTGTATTCTTTACAAAAGCACCGAAATTACCCTTTATCGAAAAAGCATTGGATGAAGAAGGTAAACCAAAGAAAACGAAACGAAATTCATTTAGGCCTTCACAACTTTATACATTCAATGATTTTGAAATCGTGGAGTCCATTTATCATTAGGAAAGAGCTTTCTTTCCTGATTATTTTAAAGAATGTAATTTGTAATTTAAAAATTACTAATTAAAAAATAGGAGTGATGAAATGATGAAAAAGCGTGCATTAATTAATATTGATTATACAGTGGATTTTGTTGCGACGGATGGGGCTCTTACTTGTGGAGAACCTGGGCAGCTGCTCGAACATGCAAATGTTGATTTAACAAAGGAGTTTATTAAGAGTGGTGATTTTACTGTATTTGCGGTAGATGTTCATGAAAAGGGAGATGTTTATCATCCAGAAACTAAGCTATTCCCACCTCATAATATTCGTAATACAGAAGGTAGAGAGTTATATGGTGCATTAAACTCATTATATGAAGAAAATAAAGACCAAGATCACGTCTATTACATTGATAAAACGCGTTATTCTGCTTTTGCAGGAACAGATTTAGAATTGAAATTGCGTGAAAGAGGAATTACTGAGCTACATTTAATCGGCGTTTGTACAGATATCTGTGTTCTTCATACAGCAGTAGATGCTTATAATAAAGGGTTCGATATCGTCATTCATAAAAATGCTGTCGCATCCTTTAATCAAGCTGGACATGAGTGGGCATTAAATCATTTCGAGCATACTCTAGGTGCCACTATTATTTGACATGAATGGAGGAGGAAATATGAAATATGTAGATGATAGTTTCATGTTACACACAGACCTATACCAAATTAATATGGTTCAAACGTATTGGCAAGATGGTGTTCATCAACGTAAAGCTGTTTTCGAACTATATTTTAGAAAGCTTCCATTTGGCAATGGCTATGGAGTTTTCGCTGGATTGAAAAAAGTGATTGAGTTTATTAATAACTTTGGTTTCTCTCAAAGTGATATTCAATATTTACGAGAAGAGGGGAAGTATCCTGAGGAATTTCTTGAATACCTAAAAGAACTTAAATTTACAGGGACAATTAAAGGGATGAGAGAGGGAGAACTTGTCTTTGCTAACGAGCCTATCCTGCGAATTGAGGCACCATTAGCCGAAGCCCAATTAATTGAAACGCCGTTGTTAAATATCGTTAATTACCAAACCCTGATTGCGACAAAAGCTTCACGTATCAAGCAAGTGACGGGTGAGGATGTTGTAATGGAATTTGGAACCCGCCGTGCACATGAATTTGATGCTGCTATTTGGGGAACTCGTGCTGCTTATATAGGTGGATTCTCTGCAACAAGCAATGTAAGAGCAGGAAAATTATTCGGTATTCCTGTGTCAGGAACACATGCCCATGCGATGATTCAAACCTATCGAGATGAATATACTGCGTTTAAAAAATACGCAGCAGCACATAAAGACTGTGTTTTTCTAGTAGATACTTATGACACACTACGTTCTGGTGTTCCTAATGCTATCCGCGTAGCGAAGGAGCTAGGGAATCACATTAATTTTATTGGTATCCGTTTAGACAGTGGAGATTTAGCCTATCTCTCAAAACAAGCAAGGAAAATGCTAGATGAAGCAGGATTTACAGCAGCTAAAATAATGGCTTCGAATGACTTGGATGAATATACAATCATGCATTTAAAGTCGCAAGGAGCGCAAATTGATGCTTGGGGAATCGGAACTAAGCTGATTACAGCCTATGATCAAGCAGCTCTTGGTGGAGTATATAAATTAGTTGCGATAGAAAACGAAAGTGGAGAACTGGTTGATACCATTAAAATTTCAGCAAATCCTGAGAAAGTGACTACACCTGGACGTAAACGCGTTTACCGTATTATTAATGCAGAGAATGGTCATGCTGAAGGAGATTATATTGCGTTAGATAATGAAAACATACAGCAAGAAGAAAGATTGAAAATGTTCCACCCTATTCATACGTATATTAGTAAATTTGTTACAAATTTTACGGCAAAAGAGTTACATGAAAGTATCGTAGAAAACGGAAATATTGTTTATAAGGAGCCAACTATTCAAGAAACACAAAAATATGTAAAGGAAAACTTACATTTATTGTGGTGCGAATATAAGCGAACAATGAATCCTGAAGAATATCCAGTCGATTTAAGTCAAGCATGTTGGGACAATAAAATGGCATGCATACAGGCGATAAAAGAAAAGGTCTCACAACGATTTAAAAGAAAATTGTAGGAGGTAGAGACGATGGCGAGAATAGGCATTTATGGTTCATCATTTGATCCTATTACCAATGTCCATCTTTGGACAGCAAGCACTGTCGCACATCGGTGTAAGTTAGATAAGGTTATTTTTTTGCCTTGTTCAAATAAACGCAAAGATAAAACCATCAAAACAGCTGATACACATCGTTGGAATATGCTTCAGTTAGCCATAGCTAAGGACGATCGTTTTATTGCAGATTCCTATGAGATGGATCAAGAAGGCTGGAATATTTACACATATGACACCATGAAATACTTTAGAGAGAAGAACCCAGAGGATGAGATACATTTTATTATGGGTGCTGATTTATTAGTGGATATTGGTGCAGGGCTATGGAAAAAGGGTGACGCATTAGTAGCGGAGAATAAATTTATTGTAATGGCACGACATGGCATCGATATGCTATCAACCATTAGTCGTTCCCCCATTTTAAGAAATAATGATGATGGAAGATTTCACCTTATCGATAAAGGGCTAGCGATGGAAATTAGCTCTACCTATATTCGAGAAGAATTTGCAATGGGGGGAGAACCAAGATACCTCTTGCCTACTGCTTGTTACAACTATATTAAAGAACATCATCTTTATCAAAAATAAAATAGTGGAGCTACAATTATAAGTGTGGATGACTACCACACTTATTTTAATTTTGAAAAGATGGTGAATTTTATCATATAGGGCTCAGCGTAAGCTATAATAAAAATAGCAATGGTATACAATTTTTTTGCTGTCAATAATTAATAATGATTAATGTTAGAAAGGAATTCATGAATGTGCAGCTTACATTAACATTTCTTATTTTAGGAGCAACAATTTTCGCATTTGTGACCGATAAAATACGAGCAGATCTTGTAGCAATTGTGTCACTTTTAGCATTTGTCATTATGGACATTTTAACGCCCGCGGAGGCATTAGCTGGTTTTTCAAACTCTGTAGTTTTAATGATTGCAGGGTTATTTGTCGTGGGTGCAGGGATTTTACGAACTGGCCTAGCAGGCATGGCGGGGCAACTCTTACTAAAATGGTCAGGCAATAGTGAGCTCAAGTTATTTGTGCTACTTCTTATTATTGTAGGATCGGTCGGTGCATTTATGAGTAATACAGGTACTGTCGCCTTAATGATGCCAATCGTTGTAAGTATAGCGATTAGTATGAAAGTAAGTCCTTCTAAATTTCTACTACCGCTCTCCTATGTGGCAAGTCTTTCAGGTTTGATGACACTGATTGCGTCACCAACCAATTTAATTGTCAGTCAGTTATTAGTTGATCGAGGCTATAATAAACTTGGCTTTTTTGAAGTGACTCCTATTGGCATCGTGGGGATGATTGCTGGCATTACTTATTTAGTACTTGTAAGAAATATTTTATTACCAAATGATCAAAACCGCACACAAAGCAATGAAGGCTATAAACTTTCGCCCAAAAAAATTATTAAACAATATGATTTAAATAATCGTCTATTTAAAATCTCTGTTCCTGAGGAGTCGCCTATTATTGAAACATCGTTAGCGGAATTAAAACTACCAGCTAAGTATATGCTCTGTATGATGAAAATTCACCGTAAATCTCAGGAGGGTATTAATTTATTACCGATGACTTATCAAGAAATGGCAGGACCAACTAGTGTCATTCATGCCAAGGATGAGTTATATGTTCAAGGAGAAATAGAGGATATTCATCGTTTTGTTGAGGATTATCATCTTGAGATGCAAGGATTAGTTGAAGGGGAAGCCGATGAATTAGTATCGAAGCATCTGGGTATTGCTGAGGTATTGCTTACCCCTAATTCGAGCTTTATCAATGAAACGGTTAGCTCCCTCGGTTTCAGAGAAAAATACAATCTAAATATCATTGGTATTAATCGCAAGGGTGGTTATAAACTTCAGGATATGGTATCTCACAAATTAAAATTTGGAGACGCAATATTAGTACAGGGAGCATGGGATGAAATTCTTTTGTTAGCAAGAGAAACACAGGATGTCGTGGTTGTAGGCCAGCCGAAAGAACACGCAAGTGTGGCAGCGGCTACAGGCAAAGCTGGAATTGCGGGGATTATTATGTTATTCATGATTATTTTGATGGCATTTGAAATTTTTCCTGCTGTAATCTCTGTGATGATTGGTGCCGTACTGATGATTTTAACAGGTTGCTTGAGAAACATGGAAGATGCCTATAGCAATATGAATTTTGAAAGTATTGTGTTAGTGGCTGCTATGTTACCAATGGCGACAGCGTTAGAAAAAACAGGAGGCATGACCATTTTATCTGATGGTATTATTAATGCTTTAGGTGGTTTCGGACCATATGGTGTACTCATAGGGATTTACATTTTGACAGCCATTTTTGGTCAATTCATTAGTAATACGGCAACGGCAGTATTGTTTGCCCCCATTGCCATGAGTGCTGCCATTGCCATTGAGGTTAGTCCCACAACATTTATGATTGCAGTCGCAGTCGCAGCAAGTATGGCGTTTGCTACGCCAATTGCTTCCCCCACGAATGCACTGGTAATGACGGCAGGGGGCTATAAATTTATGGATTTTGTAAGAATAGGGATACCGTTACAAATTATTATGTTTATTGTGATGATGATAGCCATCCCGTTCTTTTTCCCATTTTAAAAACTCGGTTTCTCTACCGAGTTTTTTTGTTTTTTTAAAGATCTATTATTTTTTTGTAGGAAATTATGATAAAATTATTTTCTAGTTCATGGTCTAACATTGAACTAGCTTGTGATTAGTTTTTATAGTTATTAATATAGGAAGTTTTCCGTTGATAATAAAAAAAATAAAGTTTTTTATTAAAAAGTGTTGACCTTTTAAAAATAAGGGTGTAGTATTATACAAGTCGCCAGGGTGACACGCTAAAACAAAGCAAAACTAGTTTTGAAAGAATAAGTCTTTCAGCTGAATAAGTGAAGTGATGATGGCAAAGAGGTCACACCCGTTCCCATACCGAACACGGAAGTTAAGCTCTTTAGCGCCGATGGTAGTTGGGGGCTTCCCCCTGTGAGAGTAGGACGTCGCTTCGCTTATTTTTTGTGGAGGATTAGCTCAGCTGGGAGAGCACCTGCCTTACAAGCAGGGGGTCGGCGGTTCGAGCCCGTCATCCTCCACCATTTTGGTCCCGTGGTGTAGCGGTTAACATGCCTGCCTGTCACGCAGGAGATCGCCGGTTCGATCCCGGTCGGGACCGCCATTATTATTGCCGGTGTAGCTCAGTTGGTAGAGCAACTGACTTGTAATCAGTAGGTCGTGGGTTCGACTCCTATCGCCGGCACCATTCCCTTGGAGGGGTAGCGAAGTGGCTAAACGCGGCGGACTGTAAATCCGCTCCTTAGGGTTCGGCGGTTCGAATCCGTCCCCCTCCACCATTTTAGGGGCATAGTTCAACGGTAGAATAGAGGTCTCCAAAACCTTTGGTGTGGGTTCGATTCCTACTGCCCCTGCCAGGTATTGAGGTACTCGTTCATATACAGCTATTATAAATTTATATAGTGGCGATTGTGGCGAAGTGGTTAACGCATCGGATTGTGGTTCCGACATTCGTGGGTTCGATTCCCATCAGTCGCCCCATTTTAACATTGGGGTATAGCCAAGCGGTAAGGCAACGGATTTTGATTCCGTCATGCCTAGGTTCGAATCCTAGTACCCCAGCCATTTTTTCTTTTTTTATGAGCCATTAGCTCAGTTGGTAGAGCATCTGACTTTTAATCAGAGGGTCGAAGGTTCGAGTCCTTCATGGCTCATCATTTTTTAATTAATATGCGCCCGTAGCTCAATTGGATAGAGCGTCTGACTACGGATCAGAAGGTTATGGGTTCGACTCCTGTCGGGCGCGCCAATAAATTCATGTTTACGGAATGTAGCTCAGCTTGGTAGAGCACTTGGTTTGGGACCAAGGGGTCGTAGGTTCGAATCCTGTCATTCCGACCATCTTTCATGATAAATGGGGCCTTAGCTCAGCTGGGAGAGCGCCTGCCTTGCACGCAGGAGGTCAGCGGTTCGATCCCGCTAGGCTCCACCATTTTAATATTTTTGGAGGTATACCCAAGTCTGGCTGAAGGGATCGGTCTTGAAAACCGACAGGCGGGTAACACCGCGCGGGGGTTCGAATCCCTCTACCTCCTCCATTTTCGGGTCAGTAGCTCAGTTGGTAGAGCATTAGATTGAAGCTCTAAGTGTCGGCGGTTCGATTCCGTCCTGACCCACCATTATTGCGGGTGTAGTTTAATGGTAAAACCTCAGCCTTCCAAGCTGATGTCGTGAGTTCGATTCTCATCACCCGCTCCAAAATGGGCCTATAGCTCAGCTGGTTAGAGCGCACGCCTGATAAGCGTGAGGTCGATGGTTCGAGTCCATTTAGGCCCATCATTATTCCGAAGTAGCTCAGTTGGTAGTAGCACCTGACTGTTAATCAGGTTGTCGCAGGTTCGAGTCCTGCCTTCGGAGCCACGGCCCGTTGGTCAAGTGGTTAAGACACCGCCCTTTCACGGCGGTAACACGGGTTCGAATCCCGTACGGGTCATCAAGCATGTAGCACAGATGTGTGTTACATGCTTTTTTCTATTCTCCTTTAAGTATATTCTCCTTTTTCATGTTGTTGAAAAAAGATCACTAGCAGAAAAAGACCTTTTAGCAAGGTAGAGGTAGATTTCCGTTCTGCCAGCTTCCTTTCCAGGCGGCGTCCGATGAGCCGCTTCACTCACTTACGTTCGCTCCAGGGTACATCTGTGACGCTAAATCCCCCTCGGAGTGACGCTGGCTCCTCTCCAATCAACCATTCTGTAAAGTGTCTTTCCTTTTTTCATAGTAGCATAGCGATCAAAAAGCCCATTATCTATATTCTCAGAGAGGATAAGCTCTTATCTTCAATGTGGAGAAGGGAATGAGTTACAACAGCCATCCATAAGTGAATACCTACAATTTATTTGTGTGGATAAATGAGGAAGACTACTTATTGCCGGGGTTAGTCAGACAGAGACTAGCCCCAGCGCGAAAGTAAAGCGTCAGCAGCATGTAAGTAGCCTAAAATGAAAAGACTTTTATCTTTCACAAAATTCTATTGATTGCTTTGCTGCAACACTATGAAGGTTACATGATTAATGTAGTCTTTTTATAATAATTAGGATCTCTCTCCCTTACATTCTCTTACGAAAGAGAGTCTATAGAGTAAATTTGAACAAACTATTTCATATATAAAATATGTATGTTTTTTCAATTACTATTTTCATGGTGCTTGTTGTTTTGTTCCTCTAATATGAGGATAAGTGGAGGAATCGATATGAAAATACAGGAGATACAGCAGTTTTTAAGTCTATACCAGACAGAACAAAATGAATCGGAACTTTGGTTAAAGAATAGATTACAGGCAGTTAAGGATGCAGGTGAATATCACCCAACAACAGAAGAGTTAGTTTTTGGTGCACGAGTGGCATGGCGTAATAGCAATAAATGTATCGGACGTCTGTTTTGGCAGTCACTCCACGTGGTAGATGCACGCGATGTTTTAGATGAAAAGGCTATTTTCCGAAAATTACTAGAACATATTGATTATGCGACAAATCATGGGAAAATCCGTCCAACAATAACAGTATTTGCTTCAGATAGAGTACGGATTTGGAATCATCAACTAATTCGCTATGCAGGCTATGAAACAGAGGCAGGCGTTATTGGAGATTCGCAGTCCATTGAGTTTACAAAAGTATGTGAATCTCTAGGGTGGAAAGGCAAAGGAACAGCTTTTGATGTGCTACCACTCGTTATACAGGTAGATAGCCGGACTCCCCAAGTGTTTGTAATTCCTGAAGAAAATATAGTAGAGGTTCCAATCCGCCATCCAGAGTCAATCGATGTGGAGAAATTAGGAATGAAGTGGTATGCTGTACCCATTATTTCGAGTATGCGTTTTCAAATGGCAGGAATTGACTTTCAAGCAGCCCCATTTAACGGATGGTATATGGGAACAGAAATCGGTGCACGCAATTTAGCAGATCATGAGCGCTATAACATGCTACCTGCTATTGCAGAAATTTTTAATCTAGATACAACTAAACAAGCATCACTTTGGCGTGATCGTGCATTAGTCGAACTTAATATTGCTGTTCTTCATTCATTTAAAGAAGATGGTGTGAGCATTGTTGATCATCATACAGCGGCTCAGCAGTTTAAATTGTTTGAGGAAGCAGAAAAAACAGCAGGTAGAGAAGTTACAGGCAACTGGACATGGTTAATCCCGCCACTTTCGCCTGCAACGACTCATATATTTCATAAACCCTATGTAAATATATATCATACACCAAATTATTTTTATCAAAAACCATGCTATTAGAGTAAAGGAACTGTTTACTTTCAATAGTTAATTATCCATTCGTTATACTTTCGATGAGAGAGGGCTTACTATGTTAGATCAGCAAATTCCCAATATCCCATGGAGACAATTGACAACACCTTATGGTAGAGGTACAGCTATTCCTCAGCTGATTGAACAGGAGCAATACACACAGCTAACTGAGTTAATTGAACATCAAGGTACACTGTGGCAGGTGACACCATGGGTTTTGCTTATTCTTTTAAAAAAGCTTAAAAGTAAAAAAATAGAGGATGTCTCCTTACAAGAATTACAGTTATATTTAGCTGTGGCACATGCTATTACGAAGGATTATCTAGACCCAACCAATACTGTTGAAAATATGCAGGAGCTATTAAAAGTCAACTATTTATGGAGAGAACATGAGGACAATGATGAGCAGGAGTGGGAGGAAGAAACGCCAAAGGGCTATGAGCAGCAAGCTTTTATAGGCTATTACTATTATAGTTATAAGCTCTTACAAGAAGCTGTTCCTATTTTTTCTGCTATAACAGCTCGTAATAATGAAGAATCAGATTACCTTGCTGAATTGCTAACATTACTCCAGCAACTCGACAATTAAGTAATGTGGAAACACTATATAGAAATAGAGCAGATGGAGGAAGTCGATCCACCTGCTTTATTTAATTTTAATGCACATATTCATCCTTAGAGGCTCTCATTGAGCAAAAGAAGAGTAACATTGCCACAACGACAAAGAGCCATCCCGCAATATTCCAGCCACCAAATAAATCATGCAAGAAGCCAAAAAGAATAGGACCGATTGCGGCAAATAAATAACCCAAAGATTGGGCAAAGCCTGATAAATCTGCTGCTTCAAATGCAGTACGAGTGCGGAGAGTGAAGAACATCATTGCTAGAGCGAATGAAGAACCACCTGCTAACCCTAGAAGAACCATCCATAGTACTCCAAGACTTGTCCATTCCATGACAACCCCAACAAAGCCTACTAAATAGAAGGAAGTAAACATCAATACAAGTGGGCGTTGAGAAGTCATTTTGCCTGCAATAATAGGCACTGCCAAGGCCATTGGTACTTGTGAGAATTGCATGATTGAAAACATCCAGCCAGCTTTATCAGGTGCTAAACCTTGAGCAATATAGATTTCAGGTATCCAAGCTGCTGTTGTGTAGAATAATAAAGACTGTAAACCCATTGCCCCTGTGACAGCCCAAGTAACAGGTGATTTCCACAGAGGTGTACTGGTCTTTTTAGATGTAGTAACTGGTTCCGGTTTATTTGACTTTAGTTGAGGTATCCAAATTAAGATTGTAACTAGAACAAGTATGAGTGCAATGGATAGCGCCCCTTGCCAGCCTAACGATGAATTAGCTATAGGATAGCTAATACCAGCACCAAGGCCAGCAGTAAAATTCATGGACATGGTGAAAAAGGCCATCAATAAACCAACATGATATGGAAATTTCAATTTTAATAATCCAGGAATTAATACATTTCCAAAAGAAATGGCTACGCCAATTAACACAGTACCCAATAGAAGTAATTCTGTTGTACCAAGTGAGCGTAGGACAATCCCTAAGGCCAAGAGAAAAGTGGATAAAAATAATGTTAGCTCGAGCCCTAATTTGCGTGCTACAACTGGCGCAAATGGAGATATAATAGCAAAAGCCAGCAATGGAATAGTTGTTAGAAAGCCTGCCAATACATTAGATATCCCTAGATCTTCACGGATAAAGGATATAATTGGGCCAACAACAGTTAGTGGCATTCGTAATGTAGAGGCTATAAAGATAACGCCAAAGACTAAAAGTAAGGTTGTTCCTTTCCAGCTAATTTTTTTACTTGGAAAACTAGTGGAATGATCATTTGTAGTCAAAATAAAATCCCCCCTAATAATAACCATTCTAATTGAACTACTATAACACTTTATCACACTATTAAAAATAGTAGAAGATTCATAAAATACAGAACATTTCCCGTTGTATTGAAATGTCTATGGTCTTATGTTAGTATAATAAACATCATAAATTTAATAATTATATGCCTCATGTTTGTATTGAGGTAGAGGTCGCGATATTTATAAGTATGCTAATTGAAATGACAAGCATTGATGAAATTAGCTGAAAGGAAATATTGCCGAAGTGTGAGGGGACTTGAAAACCTCATGCTGGGGCTGTCTCCGAAAGGAACAGAACTGTCACGTTTGCACAACGTGTTGAGCTATCATGTAAGAAAAACTGAGGATTAACGTAGCCATCACAGTGTATATGTGATGGCATTTTTTTGCCTCATAAATAGGAAGGAAGCTATATCGTGAGTGAAATAAAAGTAAATCAGTTCGGACATAAAGCACCGAAGCTGAAAAAAGAATTAAAAAGTCGTCATATCACAATGATTTCTTTAGGCGGTACAATTGGTACGGGGCTATTTTTAGCCAGTGGTGGTGCTATTGCTCAGGCAGGACCTGGAGGAGCATTGCTTGCCTATGCTTTAATCGGTATTATGGTGTATTTTTTAATGACAAGCTTAGGGGAAATGGCTGCTTATATGCCATCATCAGGTTCATTTAGTACGTATGCAACCAAATTTGTAGATCCCGCTTTGGGCTTTGCATTAGGCTGGAACTACTGGTATAACTGGGCAATCACCATTGCTGCAGAAATTGCTGCTGTATCATTAATTATGAAATATTGGTTTCCAGATAGCTCATCAGCACTTTGGACAGTATTATTTATTGCTGTTGTACTGACGTTTAATTTACTATCCGTAAAAAGTTATGGTGAAAGTGAATATTGGTTTGCCATGATTAAAGTAGCAACGGTCATTGTTTTTATTATCATTAGCTTACTAATGATTTTTGGTATTTTAGGTGGGCAGGCTCCTGTAGGTTTCACTAATTTCTTTATTAGTGATGGGCCATTCCATGGTGGCTTCCTTGCCACATTTGGTATTTTCCTAGCAGCTGGATTTTCATTCCAAGGAACAGAATTACTTGGAATTACAGCAGGTGAAACAGATGATCCTGGTAAAAATATTCCGAAGGCTGTTAAATCTGTATTTTGGCGTATTATTTTGTTTTATATTTTAGCGATTGGTGCAATTGGGATGTTGATTCCATTCACAGATGAACGTTTATTATCAGAAGATATCGCAGTCTCACCGTTTACACTAGTGTTTGACCGCCTAGGTATTGCCTTTGCTGCTTCATTAATGAATGCCATTATTTTAACGGCTATGCTGTCAGCAGGAAATTCAGGACTATACGCATCTTCTCGTATGCTATGGCAATTAGCAGTGGATGGACATGCACCTAAATTTTTCTCAAAGCTAAGTCGTCGAGGTATTCCGATTTATGCACTTATGGCAACATTAGCTGTAGGCTGTTTAGCATTTTTGGCATCCTTCTTTGGTGATGGAGTGGTTTATATCTGGCTATTAAATGCTTCTGGAATGTCTGGCTTTATTGCATGGCTAGGTATTGCATTTAGTCATTATCGTTTCCGCCGAGCGTTTGATGCACAGGGCTTAGATCCAAAGTTATTACCTTATAAAGCTAAATTATATCCATTTGGACCATTATTTGCTTTTACTGTTTGTATGATCGTAGTCATTGGACAAAATTACACAGCCTTTACAGGTGAAAAAATAGATTGGTACGGTATCCTTGTTTCGTATATTGGGATTCCACTATTTTTAGCATTATGGTTGGGCTATAAAATAAAGCACAAAACAAAAATGCTTCCACTTAAAGATTGTGATTTAAAAGTTGAAGATTAATTAATAGAGCTGTTCTGTAAACCAAAAAGTGATGGTTTATAGGGCAGCTTTTTTTTAACACTCATGAACAAAATCTCTCCAATTAAACATCATAAATATGGTAATGTAATATACATATGGAAATTGGGTTTTAGTAGGAGAGGTGCATGATAATGCAAAAGCATATTTTACTGGTAGAAGACGATGAAGCCATTCGTGAAATGGTTGAAAATTATTTAACTATGGAAGGTTTCAATGTCACAACCGCGATCAATGGTGAAGAGGCATTACAAAATTGTTTGCAAAATACCTTTGATTTGGTCATCTTAGATATTATGATTCCTAAACTAAATGGATTGGAAGTATTAAAGATTATTCGAGAGCAGGCAGCACTTCCTATCATTATTATGTCTGCCAAAGACAGTGATGTTGATAAAGCACTAGGCTTAGGATTAGGGGCAGATGATTATATTGCTAAACCTTTTTCTATGCTAGAATTTTCAGCCCGTGTTAAGGCTGTTATCAGAAGAGCTACGAAATACTCCAGTCAAGCTGAACAAAAGCAAGAGGTCCTAGAAATCGATAATTTAAAGATAGATATCGTTAATTTCTCAATAGCAAAGAGTGGACAAGAGATAAAGCTAACATCAAAGGAATTTTCCATTTTAAAATTGTTTGTGACAAATCGTCACAGGGTTTTTACCAAAGAGCAAATTTATCAGATGATATGGAAAGATGCCTATTATGGAGATGAAAATATTATAAATGTACATATCAGAAGACTACGTGAAAAAATAGAAGATGATCCATCAAATCCTCAATATATTAAAACTCTATGGGGAATTGGCTATAAGTTTGAGGGTTAAAAATATGATGATATTTCTATTATTAATAATTGTATTGCTAATCGGGATTCTCACTTTTCAATGGAAAGTCAAGAAGGAACAAGATCGCGCTATCCAATACATTCATAGTAAACTACACGTAATTGTAAATGAACAGACGTATGAAAAGATTCTAGTTACAACTACAAATTCAGAAATTCAACAGTTACTTGTTACAATGAATGCTTTGCTAGATCAGCATCAAAAAATCCAGGCTACTCATCGTAAAATGGAAAATTCCATGAAAAAGATGTTGGCCAATATTTCGCATGATCTTAAAACACCTTTAACAGTTGTACTTGGCTATATTGAAATGCTTCAACTTCAAAATGCGATGAGTGACGAGGAACGCCAACGATTACTTACAGGTGTACATGCTAAAACATTAGAAGTGTTAAAAATTATCCATACATTTTTTGACTTGGCGAAATTAGAGGCTGGAGATACAGATTACCCAATCACTAAAATCAATGTCAGTGAAATATGCCGTAAAAATATTTTGTCTTTTTACGATCTGGTTACTTCAATGGGATTAGCTATTAATATTGATATTCCTGCAAGCCCCATGTATGCACTTGGTAATGAAGAAGCATTAAATAGGGTGCTAAACAATCTACTGTCTAATGCTATTGCATATGGAGCAGACGGCAATGTAATTGGAATTACCGTAAGAAATGAAGAAGCCAATATTGATATTGATGTGTGGGATTGTGGCAAGGGTATTGATGAATATCATATCGATAGCGTATTTGAAAGGATGTATACACTTGAGGATTCTCGCAATAAATCTTTTCAAGGCAGTGGTTTGGGACTAACGATTACAAAGCGACTAGTAGAAATAATGAATGGCTCCATCCGGTTATCGAGTATTCCTAATGAAAAAACTACTTTTACCATTTCGCTAAAACGAATGATGTATTGAATCCATTGTGCTTGTAGAGCTTTAATGCTTTGCAGGCTTTTTTACTTAAGAAATTTGTAAGAATGCAGTAATAAAATAGAGAGTTTCATTTTTTATAATGAATCTAGTCACAATTGAGGGAGAGAATTACATGACATACATTGTAAAAACAAATCAGCTTACGAAAGTTTACGATGGAAAAGAAGTTGTTTCAGCTGTCAATATGAACGTTAAGAAGGGGGAGATTTATGGATTTTTAGGACCCAATGGTGCAGGTAAAACCACTGTTATGAAGATGCTAACTAATCTAACGAAGCCTACTAGTGGGGATGTAGAAATTTTAGGGGAGAAATTGACAGACAAATCCTATGAATTACTAAAAAGAATGGGAACAATTATTGAATATCCTATTTTCTATGAAAAATTAACGGCTAGTGAGACCCTGGAATTACATTGTGAATACATGGGTTATTATGATAAGAAAGAAATTGCACATGTTCTTAATTTAGTAAAGTTAACGAATACAGAGAATAAGCAGGTTAAAGATTTTTCTCTTGGGATGAAACAGAGATTAGGCATCGCAAGAGCCATCATTACAAAGCCAGAGTTACTTATATTAGATGAACCAATTAATGGATTGGACCCAGTTGGGATAAAGGAGTTAAGAGAGCTTTTCAAGATGCTTTGTAAGGAGTATGGCATAACAATTATTATTTCAAGTCATATTCTGGCTGAAATAGAACAATTAGTCGATACAATAGGAGTTATTAAGAATGGAAGACTCATCACAGAGGTAGCGATGGACACTATAAACCGTGATCAGGTCAATTATACAGAAGTAATCGTAAGTGACGGAAAAAAGGCAGCATTTATAATTGAAAGTGAATTAAAAATTACCAATTTTAAGCTAATGGATGATAACTCTATACGTATATACGACTCAACCGTATCTCAGCAAAATCTATCGAGAGCATTAATTGAACATGACGTTGAGATTGAGGAAATTAGCAAAAAAACAAGTTCATTAGAGGATTATTTCTTAAAGCTAATTAATGGAGGCGTTGTTCATGCTTAATTTAATGCGTTTAGAAATGAAAAAGTTTCATTTAGGATCATATGTTAGAGGAGCTATCATTGCTAATTTAGTCATTCTCGGGTTTCTGTTTATGATTTTATTTATTTCTAAAGTAGAAGGGGATCCAGGGCTAGAAAATTACGAGGTTGCTTTAAGTGTCATTGATTCATTTGTAAGAGCAGTTTTTATTATTTTTGCTTCTACGTTAATAGCTAAGTTAATCATCGGAGAATATAAATTTAAAACCATTACATTAGCCTTTATGTATCCCATAAGTAGAAAGAAATTAATGGTCGCAAAGTTAGCCATTGTCATGCTATTTACTTTCAGTATGATCATTATCTCCAATGCTCTTATTACAACCATTTTTTGTGTCATAAGCGATCAATATGAACTAATTCCAGATGTACTATCAAGTTCTTTAATTATCCAGCATATACCCTCTGTATTGATGAACGCGATAGCTGCCTCAGGCATAGCTTTAATCCCATTGTATTTTGGGATGAGAAAATACTCTATACCGACAACTATCATTTCATCTATTATAATTGTGTCTGTAACTTCGTCCAATTCAGGTAACTTTACTTTAAACGATATTATTATTATTCCAATTACTTTAGCCATCGTGGGTCTGGGTATTGCTTATTTAGCTATACGGAATATTGAGAAGGTAGATGTTTAAAAAATACCAGGTACTCATGCTTAAGAGTACCTGGCTTTATTATTAGGAAAATATTGTTTCCCACAGTAAGTAGATATTCAATGCCACAACGATGACGACTACAAACCAACCTAAAACCGTTGTAATCCGATGATTGACTAAACTGCCCATGATGTCCCGTTTGCTTGTAAACATGACAAGTGGAACAAGGGCAAATGCAATACCAAAAGATAACACAACCTGACTTAGAACGAGAGCATAGGTTGCGTTTACCCCTGATGCAATAATGACTAGTGGAGGCACCATAGTAATCGCCCTACGTAAATATAGTGGTATTTTTCTTTGAATAAATCCTTGCATGACTACATCACCTGCTAAAGTTCCCACAGAGGAGCTAGCTAGCCCTGCAATGAGTAAACCTAAGCCAAAGGAAATAGCCGCCATTGGGCCAAGTGCCTCTTTTAAGCCATTATAGGCTACATCTAAATCTTCTACTACCAAGCCTTGGGTATGGAATACTGCTGCGGCAATTATAAGCATGCTCATATTGATGGCACCAGCAATAATCATAGCAATGATTATATCGATAAATTCAAAACGGAAAATACGTTTTTTTTCAGCCTCATTACGACCAATAATACGACTTTGTGTTAAAGAAGAATGTAAGTAAATAGCATGAGGCATAACGGTTGCTCCTAAAATACCTGTTGCTAATAATAGTGATTCTACCCCTTCAAAGTGTGGCGTGAACATGCCAATCGCTACATCGCCCCATGTGGGCTGTGCTAAAAATGTTTGGAAGGCAAATGCCAATACAACAATTAAAACCATACCAGAAATACCGGCTTCAAAGGCTCTAAATCCTCTTCTTTGTAACTCTAAAATAGCGAACGAGCCCACTGCTGTAATTAATGCGGCGGGAAGCATTGGGATATTGAATAGTAAATAAAGCCCTAATGCTGCTCCGATAAATTCCGCCAGGTCAGTGGCAATGATGACCAATTCTGCCTGTATCCATAAAAAGATAGATGTTTTTTTAGAAAAATGCTCGCGAGCGACTTCAGGTAAATTTTTTCCTGTTGCAATCCCAAGCTTGGCAGATAGGGATTGAATTAACACGGCCATTAAATTAGAAAAGGCTATAACCCAAAGTAGCAGGTAGCCGTATTGAGATCCTGCTGTAATATTTGTAGCAAAATTGCCAGGATCGATGTAGGCGACTGCTGCAATGAAAGCAGGTCCTAAAAATGGCAAAAATCTTCGCCAACCTTTTATATCTCCATCTAAAACCGCCTCTGCAGACGATTTTGTGACTCGTTTGTAAACCATATTGTTCCCTCGTTTCAAAAAGTATCATTAATGAAATAAAGTTTCCTATAGGAAAATAAGATATTAGTATTCTAACGCTAGGAATAAAAAAAGTGAAGTGGTTTGCTTTATCTTTCTAAAATAAGTATGCTCTTTTGGATGATGTGAATGAGTAGAAAAATCAAATTGCAGGAAAAATTAAAAATATATAGAACTAATGAATGGAGAAAGGAGACAAGATGATGGACATGGTATGGGTAAAATCAAAAGTAACAATTCCACGTACAGTGCCAGATGCATTAGAGAGGAAGAAATTATTTTCTATTTTATCTAACAATAGAATGAAGAAACTAACCATAATAAAGGCACCAGCAGGATATGGCAAAACGACACTCTTAAGCCTATGGTTGAAGCATATTGATGAATCGGTAGCATGGTTTACAATCGATCAAAATGACAATGATCCTGTGCGGTTTTTAAGGTACTTAATACATACATTATCTTTTAGCATATTGAATGAAGAGCAAAAGTTAAACAATATACTAGATGAAATAACCTCTTTTGAAACAATTGTAGATACACTGTTAAACGATTTGGATACATATAAAGGAAATATTCATATTGTTTTTGATAATTTTCAAGAAATCCACACCCCTCAAATTTATCAAATTTTAAACCGACTTATTGAATATTTACCAGCCAATGTACGGATATATATAATAACCCGAACTAATTTAGAACTTCCACTAGCAAAATGGCGTGTTAAAGGTTGGATACTAGAAGTGGGGGTGGGTCAATTATCTTTTGATTTAGAAGAGCTACAATCTTTCTTCACATCTGTTACAAATGATGAACAGAAGGATGTGCTGAAGCCTTTACTAAAGACAACAGAGGGCTGGATAGCAGGTATCCAACTGATAAAGCTATCAACAGGTGGAATGATAGATAATCTAAGTAGTGAAGAAATTTTAGCCAAAGCTAGTTCATATATTCATGAGTACTTCATGCAAGAAATTCTCTTAATATTACCTCAAGAATTGCAGGATTTTCTACTACGAACTTCCATTTTAAACTACCTAGAGCCGAGTGTTTGTACATCTGTAACAAACGAATTAAATAGTTTAACTATATTCTCAGAGCTGGAGAAAAATTGTTTGTTTATTGAACAAGTACAAGCACATCCGCCTGTTTATCG
This sequence comes from Lysinibacillus sp. IITD104, assembly GCF_036698265.2. NCBI lineage: Bacteria > Bacillati > Bacillota > Bacilli > Caryophanales > Bacillaceae > Lysinibacillus > Lysinibacillus sp. IITD104. The sequence goes on along the minus strand of NZ_JBAHYH020000001.1, from coordinate 4,280,410 downwards.
TTACCATACTTTATTTAGGCATGCCCTACAGGTAGAATTTCACAGGCAACAATCCTATGAAATGATTGCCTCTATATATTACGAGGTAGCCACTAATTTATGCCAAAGAGAAGACTATGTTGCAGCAATTGAGCTTGCCCTAAATGGCGAATTATATGAGCTTGCACATGAATGGATACAAAAATATTTAGTTGAAATATTTGCCGAGGGACATACTCTATTATTTGGGCAGTGGATACAAAAATTAAGGAATGCTCAGTTTCCAGTAGATATTAATTTGCTTGTCTTATATATTACTACACTGTTTTCAACCCATGAAATGGATCAGGCGAAGAAAATTATAGAGGAACTACTTTTTAAACAAAATAAATTGAAATGGATGGATGGTTTTCAATTTATTGCTGTATCAAAAATCTTCGAAATTATGAATGCTTATATAGGTTATATGGAAGATGGAGATCTTGAAAAAGCAAAAGTAGGTTTACAAACACGCGTAAATGTAAGAAAAAATAAGTCATCTTTATATCATATATCTTTAAAATATAATCAATTTGAGCCTAGAATTTTACGTACCTTTGTGGGAGCGCGAGGAAAATTCTTACCAGTGGGAAAAATGGAAGAACTGATTCACGTGTTGAATGAAAGTGAAATAAAGGAGCGAAATATTACAGGAGTTACCTATGGATTACTAGCTGAAATATTGTATGAGATAAATGATTTAGATAGGGCAAGTAAAGAGTTAGAAATCGGTTTACAATATGGTTTACGTTTTCAAGATCCAGGATTATTTATACCAATGTACTTGTTAAAGGCTCGTATTTATATGACTAAAAAACAATTTGAAGAAGCACATATGGTATTGATTGAAGCTATGAAGGAAACCGATAAACCTTATTGGGTCGGTATGCTCTATATTATGAAAGCACAATCTTATTTATTGGAAGGTAATATTTCATATGCGCAACAGGAGTTTTTTAGAGTGACAGATTTTATCAATTATAGAATTGCATCAAGAAATCCCTTTTATTTATTAGTTCAAGGTAAAATCCTATATGCCAACAATCAACTAGAGGAAGCATTGCAAATTGCTATTCGTTTAAAAGAAGGGGCAATTCAGGAGAAGCAAATTGTTACGCTTATTGAAGCGGGTCTGCTAGAAGCCATTTGTCATTTTTCGCTTGGGAAAGAGGATTTCGCTTTAACAGGATTACACGCTGCCCTTGAACATGGAGTTTTATATGGTTATTATCGTACATTTATAGAAGAGGATTCTATCTGGCCATTACTAAATAAATACTGGCGTATACGTCAGCATAGTAAGGGAGATACATTTAAGTCAGTGCCATTAGCATATGTAAATAAACTATTACAGAATGATAGCTCAGAAGATGAGTTTTTCGCTAACTTTACTGCAAGAGAAAAAGATGTTCTACAATTACTCGCAGAAGGTGCTTCTAATAATGAGATTGCTCATCAATTACAGCTGACAGAGGGAACTATTCGCGTCTATTTGACGGAAATTTACAGTAAAATAGGTGTGAGATCCCGTACCAAGGCCATTTTATGGGCGAAAGAATGGCTAGGCTTTTAAAGTTGTTAAAGAGAAAGGAGGTTTAAATGATGCCAAATATTTTATTAGCCTCAAAAACAACCGTACCCCAAACGGGCAAGCAAATTATTGAAAGAGAACGATTAAATGCCATTCTACATCAGTCAACAGCGAAACTTATAGTAGTGCAAGCGCCAGCAGGGTATGGTAAAACCACTTTGTTAAGTAGTTGGTTTCAGCAACTTGAAACGACAGTTGCATGGTATACAGTGGACCAAACAGATAATGATCCAATTCGTTATTGGAAGTATTTAATTCATGCTATTGGTCACTCCTTGCAGCAAGAAGCTTCCTCACGTATTGATTCTATACTCCATGCTCAACCACAGTTGCCTTTAGAATATTTAGTGGACGCTCTATTAAACGAATTATCGCTATCTACTGAAAAGGTTCATATTATGATTGATGATTATCATCATATTTTTAATGTTACCATCCATCAAACGATGACCCGCCTCATTGATTTCTTACCTGAACACTGCTTTATTTATTTGACTAGTAGATCAACTATTTCATTACCTATTGCAAAGTGGAGATTAAACCATTGCTTGCTTGAAATTGGCATGGAGCATCTACTTTTTACGTATGAAGAGGCAAAAGAATTTTATAAAAATTTAAATAAACAGCTAAAGGCAAAGGAGCTTCAAAAGGTTTTTGAGATAACAGAGGGTTGGGCTACAGGGTTACAATTAACCAATTTAGCAGGTTTCCACAATGTAGATGACAAAGAGTTTGGAGAAAGTAATTCAAATGTGATTCACTATTTAATGAATGAGGTATTTTCAAAACTAGCACCACCTCTCCAAACCTTTCTACTTTATACTTCGCTTTTGGAACAATTAACCGCAGATACATGTAATGTCCTAACAAACCGTACTGATGCTCAACTAGTATTATTAGAGCTTGATCAACAAGGACTATTTATTAGCAGAGTAGAAGCAAAAGAGCAGGTTTTTCGATATCATAATTTATTTAGAGAAGCATTGCGTCAAGAATTGAGCAATCGTTTTACCCAGCATGATATTTTAAATTTATATGAAAAAGCAGCTGTTGCTTTATATAATAATGGGAGTTTTTTATCTGCAATAGAGCTTGCTTTAAGCGGCAACGTGTTTATTTATGCTGAACAATGGATTCAGGAGCATCTTGTAACATTCCTTTCCTGTGGTCATTCCACATCCTATGTAAATTGGATTGATACTTTTTTGACGAATGGCTATGAGGTACACCCAGAATTGATGGTAATGTATGCCTATACACTCGCAGCATTCCACAATTTAGAAGATGCTTATCAGACGATACTAGACCTAGAACAAAAGCATGGGTCCAATCAATGGATGAATAAAAGTGAATATGCATCCGCTGTCGATGATTTTCTAGGTGTGAAAGCCTATGTCTTTGTCATGAAAAATGGAGATCTTTCACAAGCTGGGGAATATATTCGACAAAGGCTGGAGAGAAATCCTGTCGGGTCCAAATGGGACGCAATTTTTATACAATATAATCAAACAGAGCCTATGTTGTTTAGAACAAATATTGGCTCTCGAGGAAAATTACTTTCAGATGAACAGGCTATGTCTTTTTTCGCTAAGTTTAGAACAGGGGAATTCAAAAACTTAAGTATGACGGGCTATAGTTATGGCATGCGTGCAGAAAAATTATATGAGTGGAACCAATTTGATGAGCTACCAATAGAATTAGAGGAAGCTTTACGTTCTGGACATCAATTTCAAGATGCAGGATTGTTAGTACCGATGTACATTCTGAAAAGCAAAATAGCTGTGTTAGAAGAGCAGTATATTGTTGCTCAAGGTGTTTTAGATCATGCAATTGAAACGGTCAACGAACGTTATTGGATTGATAGTATAAGAGTAATGAAGGCACTTTTATTTTTACGTGAAGACAATATTGTCCAAGCAAAACAGGAGTTAGCCAAGATCGAAGAAAATGTGTATAGGGATTCTCCATTTTATTTACTAGTAAAAGCACGCTATTTACTCATGAAAGGGCATCTACTAGAAGCACAGCAATTGATTATACAGGTGCAATTACAGGCACAACAACAAGAACAGCTATCTACTCGTATAGAAGCTACAATTTTATTAGCCATATGTTTGGCGGAGCAAGAACAAGCAGAAGAGGCGTTGAGGACGTTACATCAAGCATTGAAATTAGCTGAACCTTATAACTATATAAGAACCTTTTTAGATGAGAATAAAATTATTCCCCTTATAAGGGACTATATTGATTTTCGCCGGAAGTGTGCTAAAGATGACTGGGATGAGGTAACCCTTGGCTATGCTTATCGATTGCTAGATTATGTTCAAGAACTAACACCAGTATTAGAAGCTCTTTCTGCTCGTGAACAAGAAATATTTTCACTACTTTCAGAAGGCGCTTCTAATAAGGAAATAGCAGAGCAACTATTTTTGTCTGAAGGGACCATACGCGTGTATCTTTCGGGAATTTACAATAAACTAGGAGTAAAAAATCGAGCCCAAGCATTATTATTAAAACAATCTAAATAAAACAAACCGCTATCAATTTTTTGATAGCGGTTTATTTATAGTTAGTGAAAAATTAACATTCCTCAATAGTAGAAGTAAATTGATTTTTTTAAGATAAAGAAGAGTGTTTTTCTTTATAAGGATAAATGTATGGAACTTCTTTATCGAGGATTCATAAAGGAAGGGGGCTATTTGAAGCTGAAAATTTACAAAAGGAGAGAGGATGAATGAAGAAAAACATTACCATTATGCTTATTGTATTACTGCTCTTTTTCCAATGGGGACAATCCCTGACCTATGCGAATGAACAAAATGACATAGAAGAAAAGGCTAAAGAAGCAGGTGGAAATGAAGTAGATAATAAGATTGAGGTTGATGATCATGAGCAAATAGATAATGATCGTAATTTAACCAATTTCAATACAAGCGAATTTGAGATACAACCAAATAGCACTGGTGTAACGATTGCTAAATATTTAGGTGCGGGGGGATCTGTTGTTATTCCTGAAACTATTGAAGGAAAACCCGTAACAATAATAGGAAATCTTGCGTTTTATGAATCTAACCTAACAGAAATAGTGATTCCTGAAAGTGTAATAACGATAGGTGATTGGGCTTTTGCCAAAACTCAACTAAGCACGATTGTGATTCCCGATAGTGTGGCGGATATAGGACGTTGGACATTCCAAAATAGTAAATTAACAAGCGTAACCATTTCAAAAAACCTAACTACCATAGGAGATCAAGCATTTTATGGTAATCAATTAGTACATGTGGACATCCCTGATGGTGTTACGGATATAGGTTATCAGGCTTTCTTTGGAAATCGATTAACAACTGTAAATATTCCTGATAGTGTAACAAAAATAGGAACCCAAGCATTTACAAACAATCGGATAACGAATCTTAAGATTCCAAATAGTGTAACAAGCATAGGAGATGAGGCTTTTGGCTATAATCAGTTAATTAATGTCGAACTTCCAAACAGTATAACAAGTATAGGAAATTATGTATTTGATAGTAATAGGTTAACAACTGTAAATATTCCAAATAGTGTTACCAGTATAGGGAAAGGGGCATTCCAAGCTAATTACTTAACGAATGTAGAACTTCCAACTAGTCTTCTTAGTATAGGGAATCTAGCGTTTTTTGGTAATAAGTTAAAAAGTATAGTCGTTCCTAATAATGTTATAAGTATAGGTGATTGGGGATTTGGTCAAAATCAACTAACATCTATACAACTTCCTAATAGTCTTCTTAGGATAGGAAATCTGGCATTTTATGATAATCAATTATCGACTGTATCGTTCCCAAACAGTTTAACGAGCATTGGGGATAGGGCATTTGAATATAATCGGTTACAATGGGTTCAATTTAATAGCCCATTAATGTTGGGAGTAAATGCATTTAACAGCCAAGGTAGTACTTTTGACGGTTGGTACCAAGATTTATCATGGGTAACAAAATGGGATGGAAATGTAACACAACCCTTGAGAATTTATGCCAAGGGAAATGTCCAACAGTACACAGTTACATTTGAAACAAATAGTGATAGTACTACCATAGAAGAACAGAAAGTATTGTCTGGGGAAAAGGTGGTAGAACCCGATGTTCCAGTGAAAGCAGGTTTTACATTTGGTGGTTGGTATAAGGATGAGGAATTGAATAAACCCTGGAATTTTAATACAGATGTGATAACAGAAAATAAAATCTTGTATGCAAAATGGTTAAAGAATTTGCATACTGTCACATTTCATTTTGATACCTACATTACAACTGTCGAAGTACCGGATGGAGCGCTACTCAACAAACCGAGTATTCCAATAAAAGAAGGACATAAATTTTTTGGTTGGTTTAACAAAGAGCGCACGGCAGAATGGGATTTTGAAAGATCTAGGGTAACATTTGATATAGATTTATATGCTGTGTGGTTGAAAAATGTATACGGTGTCAGATTTGAAGCAGGAAATAGTACTCCCCCTATAATAATTGTCGCAGAATATGGTGATAAGTTGGAAGAGCCAGAACCGCCTATCTTAGCAGGACAAATATTTGCTGGCTGGTATAAAAACCCTGCTTTAACTAAACTATGGAACTTTGCAACGGATGTGGTCACAGAGCACACAACTTTATATGCAAAATGGGATATAGTGCAACAACAGTATGTGGTTCAATTTGAGTCAAATGGTGGAAGTATGGTCCCAAGCCAAACTATTAATTCTTATATGACGGCTACTAAACCAGAAAACCCAATAAAAGAAGGATATACATTTGCAGGCTGGTATAAGGATAAAAAATTCACAACCCTATGGGAATTTGAGATAGATAAAGTGACAGAAAATATAACCTTATATGCGAAATGGGATTTAGTACAGCAATATGAGCTTAAATTTGAGTCAAATGGTGGAAGTTCAGTTCCAAGTCAAACTTTTACTTCTCCTATGAAGGCTACTAAACCAATTAATCCTACAAAAACAGGGCATCTATTTGTAGATTGGTATAAAGATGCAGAACTCAATAGTTTATGGAATTTTGAGACAGATAGGGTGACGGAGGATACAACCTTATATGCCAAATGGGAAAAGGTAGCCGTACAATATACGCTGGATTTTGAAACAAATGGGGGAAGTGCAGTAGCCTCACAGAAGGTAACTGAAGACACCTTCGCAATAAAGCCAGCAGACCCAACAAAAGCTGGATATGAGTTTGCAGGTTGGTATACAGATGCTGTATTCAGTACACCATGGAATTTTACAACGGATAAGGTAACCGAAAATACAATCTTGTATGCCAAATGGGAAAAGGTAGCCGTACAATATACGCTGGATTTCGAAACAAATGGAGGTAGCGCAGTAGTATCACAGAAGGTAACTAAAGATACCTTAGCAATAAAGCCAGCAAACCCAACAAAGGTAGGCTATGAATTTGCAGATTGGTATATGGATCCCGCATTCAGTAAACCATGGAATTTTACAACGGATAAGGTAACTAAAAATACAATCTTGTATGCCAAATGGGAAAAGGTAGTCGCACAGTATACGGTGAATTTTGAAACGAATGGAGGTAGCACAGTAACATCACAGAAGGTAACTAATGATACCTTGGCAACAAGGCCAGTAGATCCAACAAAGGCAGGTTATATATTTACAGGCTGGTATAAGGATATTGCACTGACAATACCATGGGATTTTTCTAAGGATGTAGTGAAGTCCAATATCACCTTATATGCCCATTGGGTAACAGACGGTTCATCGGGTGGTGGAGGAAGTATATCTCCGAATCCATCACCAATACCAGAGCCAAACATACCTGAAAAACAAGAGCCTAAACCTGAAGAACCAATTGATCCGCAACCAACAGAGCCAACACCCCAACAAGAGCCAGATATCATCTTTTCAGATATTTCTCAAGGACATTGGGGCTGGGCGATGATTCAGGAGATGGCAAAGCAGGGCATTATTACAGGCTATCAAGATGGCACCTTCAAGCCAAATGCACCAATTCAGCGCCAGCATGCTGCCCTGATATTGACAAGAGCATTAGAGCTAGAACCGAAAAAAGATGCGCGAGAATTTAACGATATACCTAAAAGCCATCTCTATTTTGAGGTAATCGATCAGGTGCAACAAGCAGGTCTGTTTGAAGGCATAGATGGGAACTTCCAGCCAACTACGAATATGACACGCGCTCAAATGGCAAAAGTATTAGTTCTTGCCTTTAATTTAACTTCATCGAATAAAGATACTTTCAAGGATGTGCCAAAAACTCACTGGGCACACAACTTTATCGCTATACTCGCAGGAAATGGGATCACAATTGGAGATAATGGCAACTTTAGACCAAATGATCCTGTAACACGTGCGGAGTTTGTAGCATTTTTGTATAGAGCATTGCATCAATAATAAAAAACTCACCAATGGCTATCCATAAAGCTTTTGGTGAGTTTTTTTTGTTCAAATTATTAACATTACTCAATAGTGCGTAAGGATGTAAATTATTATGCTAATAGAAAAGGAAGTGTTTCTATTGAAAATCGTTCGTCTTACCTTCTTCATACTATTCTTAAGTTTAGCTTTTGTATCGATTAAACTTTCAATTAAAACAGATGAAAGGAATTATGATTGGCGTAATAACTCTGATGGTACAGTGACAATTATTCATTACAATGGTCCACATCTGGAGTTTCCCTTTCCAAGCCGTTTAAATGGCAAAAAAGTTGCTAAGGTAAGCTCAGGAATTTTTGAGAAAAGAGATATTTACAGCTTTTTACCGAAAGTTTATTAGTTAAAGAAATAATCAGTGTCAAAAAAAGAAATGTAGTGTCTTTCTCATCATTTTCTAATTAGACTTTCACCACTTGTATCGTATACGATGAAAAGAAAAGGCGAAGGACGGATTCGACATGACACATCGAATTTTAATTATAGAAGATGAAGAAAATATTGCGAGAGTACTACAACTGGAGCTTCAATTTGAAGGATATGAGGCAACAATGGCTCATACAGGAGCAGAAGGCTTACTACAATACCGTGAGCAGCAATGGGATTTAATTTTACTTGATATCATGCTACCTGAGATGAGCGGTATTGATGTGCTAAAGCGTATTCGTGCAACAGAATCCCAAACGCCTGTTATCATGCTAACTGCCAAAAGTGAGGTAGAGGATAAGGTAAAGGGCTTGGATTTAGGAGCCAATGATTATGTGACAAAGCCTTTTGAAATTGAGGAGCTGCTGGCACGTATACGCAACGCTTTACGATTTTCGCAGAAGGTCAGCCCAAAGCAAGTTGCTCTTACATTTGGCCATTTATCGATAAACGAGCAAACAAGGGAAGTTGTATATTTCGATAAGGAACTTCAGCTGACACCTCGTGAATACGATTTGTTGTTCTATTTACTGAAGCATCCTAAACAAGTACTGACAAGGGAGCAAATATTAGAGGCTGTGTGGGGCTATGATTATTATGGGGATACAAATGTTGTGGATGTTTATATACGTTATGTACGACAAAAGCTTGAAGCTGCTAATCCAACACCTCTTATCCAAACAGTTCGAGGTGTGGGGTATGTGCTAAAGGAACATAGTTATGAGACTTAAAACAAAAATTCATCTACTAACAACATTGCTTATGCTAGTTATAGTAGTGGCAACAAATAGTGGAATTTATTTGTTGTATGAGAAATTTGCCAATGATACGGAATATAATCAGCTCCAGTCACGGGCAAATGAGTTAAGCTCCACACTGAGTCAGTTAAATACACAAACCAACCTACAGCAAGTTTTAAGAGCATATATGCCAACAGATGGTGCTGTTTATATTTATGATGGTGAACGTTTGAAAACGAAGGTTCAGGCTACACTTGAAATGCACAAGGCGCCTTCCATTACCTACACAATGCCTGCTATTTGGATAGACGGAACGGTAGTGGACATTACATTACAGCAATCTATGGAAGAAGTAGAGCGGACTTTAGACTTGTTAAAGGTCATCTTAGTTGTTGTATCTTTCGTGGCAACGATTCCAATTTTCCTAGCGAGCTTGGTACTTGGGCGACTTATTTTATTACCGCTAGAACGTTTAAATGAGACCATGCGCAAAAGTGCATCTACTGGGAAATATGAAAAAATAGATACCACAGAAAAAGGTGGGGACGAGTTAACAAACATTAACCGCACTTTTAATATGATGATGGAGAAGCTTGAACAGCATTATCAAAAGCAACAAGAATTTGTATCAAATGCCTCCCATGAGTTAAAAACGCCTATAACTGTTATTGAAAGTTATGCAAAACTACTCCTAAGAAGAGGTTTTGATAATCGGGAGGTTGCTCAGGAATCCTTACAAGCCATTGCCAATGAATCATCTCGTATGCATGAAATGGTGTTGCAATTGCTAGAACTAGCTAAAAACAAAGAGCAATTGGACGTTCATTTCGAACAACTAGAGCTTGTCCCATTCTTAAACAAAGTAGCTTCACAAATGGAACAGGCTTATCATCGAACATTTAGAATTGATGCGCAGATTCCAAAATTTATTTATAGTGATGAAAAAATATTGAAGCAGCTCCTCTTTATTTTGCTTGATAATGCTAGGAAGTATAGTGAGGATGAAGTCCATATTCTAGCCACAGAAACAACTAATCAAGTACGTATTACCATCCAAGATTTTGGTATGGGTATTCCTGCAGAGCATATTCCTCATTTGTTTGAGCGTTTTTATCGTGTAACAGAGGATCGTAATCGTAAAACAGGTGGTTCAGGCCTTGGGCTAGCAATAGCACATGAGCTGGCACAACAATTAGGTATAACGATAGATGTGAAAAGTAAGCTAGGGGAAGGCTCAAGTTTTACTTTATGTATTCCAAAGGAGGGGCAGCAATGAAAAAGTGGATGTTGATAATTGTTGTTATTATCCTTCTTTGTAGTGGAGTAATTTGGTTTGTTCAAAATCGTTATTTTTACGTTCAACCTCTTAGTGAAGAGGAGGCTATTCGCTATATTGAGACTATCTATAATGGTCATGTTACACATGTGGAAAAACAAGGAGATGCCTTTGAAATGCTTTTTACGCGAGAGGATGTTAAGTATGCAGCTATACTGGATGTTACGACACAACAGGTGACTGATCTAATCATGAAAGAAGGACAAAGTAAATTACTGTTAACTGAAAAGCAGATTAGACAAATGGTTAAAAAGGAATATGGAGATGTAGAAAGCGTTATGCTTATAGACTCCATTTACACTGTCCGTGTTGAAAATGAGAAGATTCAGAAGGATTTAACACTTGATGGTTATACTGGCGAACTACTGGCAGAGAAAAAGGTTGAACCGCAAGAACAACCTATCGAAGAGCCTATTATTACTGAGCAACAGGCCATTCAAATAGCTCTCAAGCAATTAAAGGGTGAAGTGGATTCAGTTGATTTTGAAGAAACCTCAGAGGGTGGTTACTATTTAGTCGAGATTGAAACGCAGGAGGACGAAGCTACATTTCAAATTCATGCTGTTTCAGGAAAAGTACTGTCTGTGACATGGGATGACGATCATTAAATCATTCTCATGAAATTCTAATGTTCCTCTTATAGTTCTATCATCTTCACTTGGTAAGCTAAGTTTAGATAAAACAAAGGAGAGATGAACATGAAAAACATGAAAAAAATGATAATGATTCCAGCACTAGTAATTACTCTTGGAGTGGGAGCAGCGATTGGCTCGACGACTTTATTATCAGGAAATGCCCAAGAAAAAAAGGTCTTATCCATGCAGGAAATTGAGAAGAAAGCGCTCGCGGTAGTGGATGGAACAGTTGCAAAGATCGAATTTGATCAAAATCAGTTTAGCTCTATTTATGAAGTAGAGGTGCATACAGTTACAGAAGAATATGATTTGAAATTTGATGCTTATAGTGGAAAATTACTCAAGCAGAAAAAGGAACCTCTTGATGGAGATGATTGGGATGATCATATTCCTGCTACAACAAAAATAATTACAAAAGAGCAGGCTATCAAGACAGCCCAAACAAAAGCAAACGGTAAAGTGACAAAAATTAAGCTCGATGATGGTGTATATGAAATTGAATTGAAAGACGGTCAAAATGAATACGAAGTAGACGTGGATGCAGTCTCTGGGAGCATAATAGACTTTGAACAAGGCTACGATGACTAATTTAATGAGCTGTCTTAAAGGTAGAAACATCCCTTTAAGGCAGTTTTTATTGTTTGTATTGTGGGTATATACTAGGTATTCAGGAAATTTTATTTAAGAGGCAGTTATTTAAATGTTCAAAAAAGCCTATGCTTATACTCAAAAAAAAGAAAAATTTTCTTCTTTACTTTTTCAATTAGCAGGCGTAATATGACATCATTATAAAAGTTTCAAATTTCTAAATCGCTGAAGCAACTAGACGCGGGGGAACCAATTTTGACGGATGGCATAGCCATTCTTGGGGTGAATCTCTTCCTTTTGGAGGAGTAGGGCAACTCAGGCCCGAATCCGACAGCTAACCTCGTAAGCGTTAAGAGCAGAAAAGTGGAGCTTGGCAGACGGATGAGCGTCTACAAGTCTTATTTAGTGATGACTTGTAGACGTTTTTTGATGTTATTTAGAAAGGCGAAACACATTCTATGAAACCAGAAGGTGTTTATCAATGAAATCCTCATTCAAACGTTATGTAATCGGCAAACCATTAAGATCCGATGCGTTAGGGGAACAAAAGCTAAGTAAAACAAAGGCATTGGCCATATTATCGTCCGATGCGTTGTCGTCAGTAGCCTATGGACCAGAACAAATTTTAATTGTCCTGATGACGGTAGGTACAATGGCGTTTTGGTATTCTTTACCTATTGCCGCTGGAGTGGTTATTCTACTCGTGGCACTGATTTTATCCTATCGTCAAGTTATCTTCGCCTATCCACATGGGGGAGGCGCCTATGTCGTATCTCGAGAAAATTTAGGCGTGAATGCAGGTCTCGTGGCTGGGGGTTCTTTGCTTGTTGATTATATTTTAACGGTAGCAGTAAGTGTGTCAGCTGGGACAGATGCCATTACATCTGCATTTCCAAGTCTTCACCCTTACAATGTACCCATTGCTATTATATTTGTGATTTTCTTAACGATTTTAAACCTGCGAGGTGTAACAGAGTCGGCATCTATCTTGGCGTATCCAGTTTATCTATTTGTAGGCGTTATGCTATTGCTAATCGGGGTTGGGCTCTATAATGTAGCAACTGGACAGGTGCCTGCAGAATTGCATCCAAAGATTGGTACACCAGTGGCAGGGATTAGCCTATTTATTTTATTAAAGGCATTTGCATCAGGAAGCTCAGCGTTAACAGGGGTAGAGGCTATTTCTAACGCCATACCTAATTTTAGAAATCCTGCTCCTAATAATGCTGCTAAAACGCTTTTAGCAATGGGCGGCATTTTAGCCGTTTTATTCATCGGGATTGTTAGTCTAGCTTATTTTTATGGGGTTGCACCAACAGCAGAAGCAACAGTTGTTTCCCAACTTGCAGAAGCTAGTGTTGGTCGGAATTTCCTTTATTATATTGTACAGGGGACTACGGCAATGATTTTAGTACTTGCCGCAAACACAGGATACTCAGCATTTCCATTGCTTGCTGTGAATTTATCGAAGGATGGTTTTATTCCGAGAATCTTCCAAATTCGAGGGGACCGACTTGGCTATTCAAATGGCATTTTAATGCTAGGTGTTGCAGCCATTGTTTTAATTATCTTATTTGACGGGGCCACAGAGCATTTAATTCCGCTCTATGCAGTAGGTGTATTTATTCCCTTTACATTAGCGCAAACAGGAATGATGCGAAAATGGTGGCGCGAAAAACCTAAAGGTTGGGTAGCGAGATTTACGATCAATACAATTGGGGCAGCTATCTCTTTCATCGTAGCAATGATGTTTTTTGTGACAAAAATGCCTCAAGTTTGGCCAGTATTTATCTTTTTACCAATCATTATTTTTGTATTCCATCGCATTAAGCACCATTATCAAGCTGTTGGAGAACAGTTAAGATTAAATCATGAGGAACTGGATACTATTGAGGGGAATGTTTTCATTGTGCCAGTAGCTGGTATAACAAAGGTGGTCGAAAACTCCCTACATTATGCTAAATCGCTTAAGGTTGATAAAGTGATCGCCTTTTATGTAGCTTTCGATCAAGCAGAAGCGAAAGCTTTTGAAGAGAAATGGAATTCATGGCAACCTGATGTACGATTAGTTACTTACTATTCACCATATCGAAGCATTACACAGCCATTAATTAAATTTATTGATAAAGTAGAACATCAATGTACAAAGACAGGTCATAAAGTAACGGTTGTTATCCCTCAATTCTTACCGAAAAAAGGGTGGCATCATATGCTACACAACCAATCGAGTCTTCTCATTCGTACATCCCTGTTATTTCACAGAAATGTCGTCATTATGACAGTACCGTTCCATTTATCAAAATAATGCTAGCAAGCTAGAAAATAGTCTGCTATAATCAGTACGTTGATTGAAAACACGAACGTTTACAATTAAAAAGTTCCAGAATACCATTAAATTCCGAAAAATCAAACTTTTTTTGGTGAGAGATAGTAGCCCTTACCGAATAAAGTGATAAATTGGTTATTCTGATAGTTTCATACAATTCCACTCATATAATAGCGAGAATAGGGCTCGCAAGTTTCTACCGATTTACCGTAAATGAATCGACTATGGGTAGCAATGCTTTTAGAGAACTTCAATTTTAATGATGTTTTCTATTCATTTCGACGTTTTTGCGCTGAATGCTTTGCTCCACTCGTAGCAGAATGGAATCAAAGTATTCAGCGTTTTTTTATAATTTTTTACGAAAGAAGGATATGAAAGAAATGAAGTTATTACAAGACAAAATCATGCAAGAGGGTAAAGTATTATCTTCATCCGTATTAAAAGTTGATTCATTTTTAAACCATCAAATTGATCCGATGCTTATGAAGGAAATTGGTCATGAATTCGCAAATCGCTTCTCTGATCAAGTGATTACAAAGATTTTAACAATAGAATCTTCAGGTATCGCTCCTTCTGTCATGTTAGGACTAGAAATCGGTGCACCGGTAGTGTTCGCTCGTAAACGTAAATCATTAACACTTTCAGATAACCTTTACACATCGAAAGTACATTCATTTACAAAAAATGAAACAAATGATATTTCTGTATCACGTAATTTTTTAAGTGAAGACGACAATATTTTAATTGTAGATGATTTCTTAGCAAATGGTGAAGCTGTCAAAGGCTTACTTGATATAGCTGCACAAGCGGGTGCGAATGTTGTGGGAGTTGGAATTGTTATTGAAAAGGGCTTCCAAGATGGCGGAAAATTATTACGTGAGCAAGGTGTTCGCGTTGAGTCATTAGCGATTGTAGATTCTCTTGAAGATGGCAAAGTAACATTTGCTACGGAGGCTCGCGCGTAATGAATACCTTTAAATCGACTGCGCTAGCGATTCAACATTTACTTGCAATGTATGCTGGAGCCATCTTAGTGCCACTGATTATTGGTGGAGCAATTGGCTTCGATTCAACACAAATGACGTATTTAGTAGCGATTGATATTATGATGTGCGGGATCGCTACACTTTTACAAGTTTATTCAGGTAAATTCATTGGTATCGGCTTGCCTGTAGTACTTGGCTGTACATTCACAGCGGTAAGTCCAATTATTGCAATTGGTACAAACCCAGAGCAGGGTATTACGGACATTTATGGTTCTATTATTGCCTCTGGTGTAATTGTAATGATAATTGCGGGCTTCTTCGGAAAGCTTGTAAAATTCTTCCCACCAGTCGTAACAGGGTCAGTTGTTTCAATTATCGGTATTTCCTTATTACCAGTAGCGTTAAACAATATGGCGGGTGGACAAGGTGCTGAGGATTTTGCCTCTGCTTCTAATGTAGCTTTAGCCTTTATTACATTGGTTATCATTTTAGTCGTTTATCGCTTTTCTACAGGCTTTGTTCGTGCTATTTCTATTCTGATTGGATTAGTAGTAGGTACCGTTTTAGGTGCCTTCATGGACAAAGTGGATTTCACGCCAGTAGCAGATGCTAATGTATTTCACATGGTACAACCATTCTACTTTGGCATGCCAACATTTGATGTAACGGCAATTATTACTATGACACTTGTAGCAATGGTATCTTTAGTAGAATCATCTGGTGTCTATTTTGCGCTAAGTGATATTTGTAATAAAAAATTAGATTCAAAAGATTTAGCTCGTGGCTACCGTTCAGAAGGTCTAGCTTCAGTAATCGGTGGTATTTTCAATGCCTTCCCATACACAACCTTCTCACAAAACGTGGGACTTACACGTATGTCAGGCGTCAAAGATCGTAAAGTCATTTACATCACAGGTGGTTTACTAGTAGCACTTGGCTTCCTACCAAAAATCGCAGCATTAACAACGATTATTCCAACGTCTGTACTAGGTGCGGCAATGCTAGCGATGTTCGGTATGGTGATTACACAAGGTATGGGTATGCTTGTACCAGTTATGAACGAGTCAGCAGAAAATGCGATGATTGCTGCCATTGCAGTGAGTTTAGGCGTCGGTGTATCAGTCGTTCCTGGCATTTTTGATGCACTACCAGAAAAAGTGTCAATTTTAACATCTAACGGAATCGTCTGTGGTTCAGTCACAGCGATTATTCTTAATATTTTGTTCAACATGATTGGGCCGAAGCATAAAAAAGACCCGATGCATGGAGAAGTGTAAAAAGATAATTAAATAACATTCATCTAAATATCCTACATATTTTGATGAAAAGAATAGTGTCACCTACTTTTATCTATTGATTTAGATTTCAGGAGGTGCCACTTTTTTGTCGTTATGGATTGTATGTTTTTAACTATTGATAGAGGTTTTAGTTAAAATTTGTTCCTTAAAATAACTCTAGGCAGTCATATGGAATGTTTAACATTAGATTAAAAGGGAATTTAAAATAGAGTTGTTGAAATCGCATGTAACTCTCTCTTTCAACATATACTTATATAAAACTACTCTCAGAAAGGTCTAGCACAAATGCAAAGTATCGTTTTAATTTTAATCCTACAATTAGTATATGTACCTTTTTTAACATTACGAACAATATTTTTAGTAAAGAATATCACGTTCCTTGCTGCGATATTTGGGATGCTGGAGATGTTAGTATATGTATTTGGCCTTTCACTTGTTTTCAGCGGGAAGCAAAGTATGTTATCTATGGTTGTCTATGCTGTTGGGTTTGGCTTGGGTATATTTTTAGGAGCAAAAATAGAACGAAAGCTAGCGATAGGCTATGTTTATACAACCATTAATACGCAAAATAAGAATGAGGAGCTTGTGAAATTTCTTCGTAACGAAGGGTTTGCGGTCACGATTTATATCGGAGAAGGGCGAGATAGTAACCGCTATAAATATGAGATCTTAACGAAGAGGAATCGTGAAGGAGAGCTCTTTCAAATAGTAGAGCAATTTGAGCCGAATGCGTTTATTATCTCGTATGAGCCTAAATCATTCAAGGGCGGCTTTTTACTTGCTCGTATGAAGGCTAAGCAGAAATAATATTCAATATGAGAGGACCCTCGCTAAAAGCGAAGGTCCCTTTTTTACATATTACATAAATTTTGTTTCAACCCAGTTTTTGAATAAGGCATAATCTGTATAGACGGTTTCTTTGTAGCTCATTGCTTGTAAAATTGTATGTTCTATAAATACATTCTGTTCTTTACCGATTGCTTTTAAAATCTCCTCCTCGCTGTGATAGGTAAAAACATGAGAATAATCGATGTCAGCTCGTGCATGTATTTTAGCGGCAATTTTCCCCATAAGTGATGTTGTTGTAAAGTAATCCTCTACATCCTTATAGTTTTTAGGCTTAATCTTCTTTTTATAAGGAGAACGTTCTCGAATATAAAATTCCTGACCATTCATTGTAATAAAGGCTAAATGTGGGTCCTCTAAATGGTGCATGGCCTTTTGAGTTCCAACTACTCGTGCTCCCTGGTGCTCATAATGAGCCCAAAATAGATCCTGATAGGGAAGAAAGTAGGCAGGAATGGCTGTGCGTACTTCTTTCATTTCTAACACTAAATTTTCAACCCCTGATGCACCCTTTTCATCTTCCACTAAAATATAGTAACGTTTTAAACCGATTGAAGCTGTTCCAGAGCCATACTTATAAGCTATGTCCCTAATTTTATAAGTGGAAAGTGCGTTTGAAATGGAATTGTATTCTTCAGCAGTGACGGGTTGAATTTCTTCATTCCATAAGAAAGATCGTTCTCCATCTTCATTCAGATACGTAATATCCTGTAAAAAGAAAGATCTTGGGCGTTTCTCAAGCTTTTTTAATAACCTCTTTGCAGGTCCCTTTGTATTATCTTTTGTGAATATGAGTGTTAGAGGATCATCCTGTTTACGCTCAAATCGTTTTAGCTGAACGATATAACTGTTAAGGAAATGTTGAATAGCTGTTTCTTGAGTTGTTTTATGTAAGCCCTGCTCCTCTAAATAAAGTGCAATACTAACACTCATTCGAACAATAACGTATAAATAAGAGCCTACATAGCCCTCATCGAAATCATTGACATCAAAAACAATGGAGCCAGCTTCATTTTGAAAAGCACCGAAGTTATCCATATGCATGTCACCTTGAATCCAAGTTGGTTTTCTATCAGGAGTATGGAAGATTGAGGCGGATTTTGTCATATCAAAATAAAAGAGATAGGCACTTCCACGGAAAAAGCGAAATGGGCTTTCAAGCATTTTACGGTATTTCTCCAAGCGCTGTCCCTCTGTTAAACGCATTCGTTGAACATCGAACTCATCAAAGATTGTTTTTAATTGTTCTTGTCTTAAAAAAGTTCTAGTATGTTTAACTTGCTCCAATAAAGCATGCTCCATATCATAATCCCCTTTGTTAATTTAAAATTTATCTGTATATACGGAAATAAATTGAATAAGTTTCTAAGAAATTTAGCAAATGTACTCGATAAAAATGGCTAATCATCTAAGGTTATTTCATAACATGTTCAATAGCCTATTTTCATACTATAAGACATGCATAGACACGGAGGGGGGTTGTATGTATTTCTTTACAAAAAGTCTTGTCATTCTAATAGGAAGTATTTCATTGTCGTTAGGAATAAACTTATTTTTAACGCCTTATGAAATTTTAGATGGGGGAGTAGTGGGGTTAGCGCTAATATTACATTATTTATATAAGCTCCAAATTGGTTTAATGATTATTATCATTAGTATTCCAATTTTTATTATTGCGTGGTTTAAATATAAAACCTATTTTTACAATAGTATACATGGATTAATAACATCTTCCTTCATTATCGATTTTTTAAAGCCTGTCCGCAATCTTGTGCAAATTGATGCGCTTTATAGTGCCATTCTTGGAGGAATACTTGTAGGCTTTGGTATTGGTCTAATGCTGCGATTTCAGACAAGCACAGGGGGGACTGACTTAATAGCACAATTTATCTGTGATAAAACGGGTATCAATGTTGGGATATTAATATTTTTTATTGATTCCATCGTGATTGTTATAGGCGGCTTCCTCCTATCCACCTCAACCTTGCTATTATCTATAATTACAGTGCTAGTTGTGGGGATTACGACAAGCATTATTACTAGTCGAGTTTGATAAACATAAAAAAAGTTCCAGTATAAACTGAAACTATTTGGGGGTCTGATTATCAAGTGCTTTCATTAGCTTCTTTTTTGGATGTGCAGGTTTCACTTCGGCAATTAGTATAGCTAGTAAAATAAGTACGGCACCAACGACCATACGGCTTGTTAGCATTTCATGCAAGAAGATAACGGATAAAACCATGCCGAAAAAAGATTCAGTTGATAGTATAATCGCAGCCTTTGTGGCAGTTGTATATTGATTGGCCACATTCTGGAAAAGATAAGCTATTGTCGTAGAAAAAATCCCTAAATAAACAAGAGAGTAAATTGCCTCTTTTTCAAGCGACGTAGGAATTTCACCTTGACTAATGATAACTAGAACACCTATAAAGGATGCTGTAAGAAACTGAATAATGGTTAGCGCAATGGCATCTTCCTTTTGAACAAAAAGGTTTGTACAAAAGATATCAAAGGCAAAAGCAACGGCACAAGCTAATGATAGGGCATCACCTATATTCATTGTCAATGAGCCTTGTAATGATAGAAAGCCAATGCCCACAATCGCCATGATCGAACCAATGATTTCGTAGCCATCGATACGACGTTTATAAACGGCATACGCTATTAAAGGGACAATGATGACATTTACTGCGGTTAAAAAGGCGTTTTTAGATGGTGTTGTATATTGCAGTCCGACAGTTTGAAGGGCAAACGCTATATACAAAATCGTACCTAATAAAGCTCCCTTCCATATTACTGATTTCGAGGCCTTTTTTAATCGGGAGCCAAATAAAACAGTTAATATGATTGAAGCTAATAAAAATCTGCCAGCCATTACTTGATAAGCTGTTAAATATTCTAGAGCAATGGCCGTTACAACAAATCCACTACCCCACACGATTGCAGTAACTAATAGCATCCCATCAGCTATGTAAGTTTTCATGTTTTCTTCCTCCTAACTTCAATAGAATAGCATAAGAGAGAAGAAAAGAATTTAATTTTATTTCTAAATATTCAGGCGTTTTTTTGTACTTATTCCAAAGCGATTAGTCACTGTTCATTTTGCTATGTAATAAGTACAATTTAACGGCTGCAGCTAGGCGTTCATAAAAAACATAATCATTATCTACGGGTGCTACTAGCTGACGTATTTTAGCCATGCGATAGCGGATTGTATTTGGATGACAGAATTGTGCTACAGCAACTTCCTTAATATTTCCTTTTTTAATGATATAGGTTATGGCGGTCTCCATTAAGTCTGGATCAGCCTTTTTATCAAGTAAAGGGGCTAAAAAAGAGGTAACATAGTCCATTGCGAATACTGAATCTTTACGGTACAACTCGATTAATAAACAATCGGACGCGAGATTCTTATAATGACAGCTAGGGAGCATATCGATTTCAGCGAAAATATTAGCAAAAAAAGCTTCGCGTAATGCAATGGGAAATCCTGTCTGGGTATCATAGCAACTGCTATAGCCGAAAGTGATTGTATCAGTGGGTATGGCATATAATGCTAGCCATTCACATAACACCCTTTCAAATTGGAACTGCTGAGATGAATGTGTCATGATAATAAATAGACTTTTTTTATAAGAACAAATCAAACCCGATTTTAATAGTGGCTCCAACGAGTGAAAGGACTGCATCCGGCTCTGGTGGATTGGATCACTTGCTCGTAAATTTGCTATAAATACATATTTTTCAAAGGGTTTATTGAGCTGTTGTAAAATGGATTTTATTTGCTCCTGTGTTACATCTTCCTCCATTAACCTTCGTAAAATCGTCTCTAAAAAGTAGGAATAATCCTGTGTCTTAGCATAAGCCATCGTTTCTAAAATGATTTTTTCAAAAAACTCATCTCCACCAAAGCGCAATATAGGGAAATTATGCTGCTCTGCATACGACAAAACTTCTTCAGGTAATTCCTTAAAAATAACAGGCTTATAGGCTAAAGCACTCGCCCCAAGCTCAATTAGATTTTTAACAGCATTGAATAAATACTCAGGCTTTTGCTTTGCAAATAATAAACTACTTAACACAACACTGTTGGGGGTAAAGATAGTATCCCTGACATGGTGGATATCAGGTGAAAATTCAAAGTCTAATATTTCTACATTTTGAACAGCTTTATTTAAGCCGTTGTGACCAGCAATAACAGTGAAGTCTTTTGTAATAGGTAGTTGTAAAAATTTTTCTACATTCATGAATGGATCATTGCCTTTCCTGTAGTAAGCTTCTAGCTTCTATTATAAAATTACTTGTTCATAAAAAACCATTAGTATGAATCCACCAAAAAAATCTGCTCATTCAGCGGTATACCGCGAAGTGAGCAGATTTCCAACACTTATCGTTTAGATATTAGCAAAAATATTTGGCTTTCTAGTTCTCTGCGGATTTGCTTGCTCAACTGCATGGCCAACATTTAAAATGCGTCCTTCTTTATAGGCTGGACCAATAATTTGTAGACCTATTGGTAAGTTTCCTTTAAAGCCACAAGGAACTGAAAGGGCAGGTAAGCCTGTTAGGTTACTAGGGCCTGTAAAGCGGATAATATTATCGATTAAATCTACTTTTTGACCGTTTAACTCTGCGAAATCATCCCCAATTGTACTAGCTACAACAGGTAGGGTTGGGGTAATGAGCACATCTACCTCATTAAAAATCTCTGTAAACTCCTGCTTGATTTGACGACGTACCTGCTGAGCCTGTAAGTAATCGACTGCAGAAGGCAATTCACCAAGCTCAAATAGCAGACGAATATCGTCACCAAAATCTTGTGGTCTCTTTTGTAAATCTGAATGGTGTATAGCTGCTGCCTCTGAAAGGGATGTCACAAGCTCTGCCCATTCTGCATATTGTAGGGATGGAATACGCACTACTTCTACTTTAGCGCCTTGATCCACTAAGCTTTGAATACTCGCTCTAACAGCCTTCTCTACATCAGCATCAACATTTTTAAAGAAATATTCTTCATTGATACCAATTACTAGATCCTTGATATTGCCAGTAATCTGCTTCTTATAGTTGTCTATTGGAATATCAATGCAAGTAGGGTCTCGATGATCAAAACCAGCAATGATTTCGAGCAAGCCCGCTGCATCCTTAACGGTCTTTGTCATCGGGCCAATATGGTCTAAGCTCCATGCAAGCGGGTAGCAGCCATATTTACTTACACGACCGTGTGTAGGTTTTAAACCAACAATGCCGCAAGCAGAGGATGGGATTCGAATAGAGCCTGCTGTATCTGTACCTAGTGAAGCAACACTTGCTCCAGCTGCAACAGCCGCACCAGAGCCGCCACTTGAACCACCAGGAATTTTATCTAAATCCCATGGGTTACAAACAGGACCGTAATGAGGGTTGTTATTGGTAATTCCCCAAGCATATTCATGCATGCTTAACTTGCCAGTGAAAATAACACCAGCGTCACGAAGCTTTTCAACTACTGTCGCATCATAATCAGAAACGAAGTCCTTATGAATTTTTGAGGACATCGTTGTTATTTTATCTTTAAAATACAAGTTGTCCTTTAAGGCCATAGGTATCCCATGATACATACCCTTGTAATGACCTTGGAGAATCTCCTGTTCAACTTCTTTTGCCCTTGCTAAGGCTTCTTCCCGATAAAAAGCCATATAGGAATTAATTTTAGGCTGACTTTCCTCAGCAAAATCTAAAATAGCTTTCGTTAATTCCACGGGAGATAGCGTCTTTGATGCAAGTAAAGGTGCCAACTCTTCAACAGATTTTAAATGTAAATCAGTTGTCAATGTGATCACCTCCAGGAATACTACGTACTGCGATGTCTGCATCATCAATCGCAATACCTTCTAAATTGCTACGAAGGGACTGCATACCTTCCCAGCGTGTTTTTAATAGTTCAAGGTGTTCAGGTTTCGGTGTAATTCCTTTGTTCTCCAGTAATTGTTGAATAGACAAGCTCATTAACAGGATCCTCCCTTGAATAATTTTTATCTAAATAGGTTTCCCTATTAAGATCGATACAGTAAAAACACAAAAAAATATAATAGGTAATATAAACCTATTATTACAATCATACACTATTATTAGTTTATATCAAATAAATTATTTGCAATAGTTTTAATATTATGAAATATTTACTAGCCAAATGTTTTGTTAAATCGTATGTAGGAACTCGCTCTTTTTACATTCGATTCACAGTCTATTTACAATCAAAGCGTACAATGAACCATAATAACCAAATGAAGAGGTGCAAGAATGGAGTCTGCAGTGGGACAAAGGATAAAAACAAATAATTTATTTTCTTTTTTAAAATATTTATATAGTCAACATCAAAGCAGTTCGTTATATATGAAGCGTTTAAAAGCATTGAAACAAATTATTCAGCATAACGATTTACATACATACTTTCAACCTATTGTAGATTTACAGTCAAAGCAAACAATAGGGTTTGAAGCATTAAATCGACCTATACCTTCAACATTATTTAATAGTGTGGATCAGTTTTATGAGTTTGTAGGGCAAACAGATTGCGTTTTTTTATTTGAATGTTTTTGTAGAAATCTTTCCTTGCAACGTTTTAAGGAACGTTTACACAAAGACTTGGCGAATAAAAATTTTTTAGTGTTTCTTAATATACATCCGAATGTTTTATTAGATAAAAAATATCATAGTGGAGAAACACTACAATTACTGAAGGAGCTTGGAATTAAACCTCAGCAAGTCGTTTTTGAACTAACTGAACGGAGTGCTGTAATAGATTTTGTGGAGTTTGAACGAGTATTATCGCATTATCGATCACAGGGTTATCGCATTGCCGTAGATGATGTAGGATCAGGCTATAATAGTTTGAAAACGCTGATCTATTTAAAGCCAGAATTTATTAAACTAGACCGATCATTAATTCAATTCATTGACAAAAATAGTGAACAACAGCAGCTTGTTACATTGTTAATGAAATATGCCGAACAAGCCAATACAAAAATCATCGCTGAAGGGATTGAACGACAAGAGGAGCTTGATTATCTGCATCGTATCGGCATTCATTATGCACAGGGTTATGCTATAGGAAAGCCTGCAAAGGAAATATATATGGGGAAAATAAGGGTGGGTGACCATGAAGATAGGGGAAGTCATTGAGAAAGTTCCGTGTATTGATGAATTTGTGAAAAATAAAGAAGTAGATGTACTTTTTACAAGTAATCCATCGTTGCGTAGCGTTGTTGTTGTGCGTGATGAAAAACCAATTGGACATATTACACGCACACATTTCTATCAAAAAATCGGTACTCGGTATGGCTATCATTTATTAATGGAACGTCAAAATCAGCTGATGATAAAGAAAAATCCTTTAATCGTTGATCGTAATACACCAATCACAGAGGTCAGTACATTAGCTATGGCTAGACCTCCTGAGGATTTATATGATGATGTCATCGTCACGAAAAACAAGCTTTATTATGGCATGGTTAGTATTCGAGAGTTATTGTTAAAGCTTGTTGATACACAAGTAGCCATTGCAAGCTTCCTGAATCCATTAAGTAGTCTTCCTGGCAATAAATTAATCGATGAAAAATTAGAGGAAGCATTACAGCTATCGCAATATAGTTTAATCTATTTTGATTTAGATCACTTTAAATCCTACAATGACACATATGGCTTTAATAAAGGCGATAAAATTTTACGGTATTTAACAGAAATACTAAAAAGACATATCTGCGGCGTAGAGGATTTTTTAGGACATATTGGTGGAGATGATTTTGTAGCTATTCTACCTTATTACGAGGTAGAAAAGATGTGTCAAAAAATTATTGATGACTTTGATGCCAACATACTTAGTTTTTATGAGTTGGAGGATTTAGCATATGTTCAGGTAGCTAATAGATCTGGCGAACTGGAGCCTTTAACATGTACATCCTTATCCATTGCCATAATTACGAATGAATATCAGTATTTTGACTCCGTCGAACAATTATCCAATGCGGTAACACATGTAAAAAAGCAGTGTAAAAAAATAGCGGGTAGTTGTTACCTCATTAATAAACAACAAAATTATTTTGTTCATTAGCAAACTATGCTAGAATTACGGAACTAATATGTAAAATATATGAAAATTTAAATAAAATTGATATATATTTTGGTTACAGGAGGTTTAGATGGATTCAAGAAGACTGCACATTTGGCAACCCGTCACTTGCTTAGAAAGAGCCCAAATCGTTAATGCCACATTGAATTATACAGATCGAGGGCTCTGCTTAACATTAATAGATCGAAACAATACAGAAGTTGATATTATCTATGATAAGATGTCTCCTATTCACGATTATGTTTGGTCTTTTCGCTATACTGGAGAAATCCCACGATCTGATTTAGTAGACATGGTCACTGAAACCATGACCCAAGAACAATCTAAAAATTCTTCAGCAGAATGGTTTTATAAAATGAGCAATTCAGATTATATAGAATGGTTTGATCAACTCCCGTGGATTGGAAGCAAAGAAATTCCTACCGTAGAACATCATATCTACTGCTATAATGACGGTGTGTTTGACATCATTAGTGACTACGAACCAAGATTTGTAATTAGAAAATAATACTTAAAAGGCTGCCCCTGCACTGTTAAAAACTAACAGTATAGGGGCAGTTACTCATTTGTCACCAAATGTAGTGGCATTGATTAAACTAGCTATACATTTACAAACATTTTTTATGAGCTTTTCCATGATTAATCCTTTGTCAGAGGATGATTGTTACGCCATTTTTCGGGGTATAATCCTTAGCAAGAAAGCATTCTGTTATAGGAATTTATTAATCTTAATAAAACATACTTGAATTATAGGGATTATGGGTATATAATTCGATTACATTATTATAAAACATCTTAGGAGGCATTCCATTGTCGAATTTACAAATCATTCTTAACGTAGCAGTGTTGCTTGTGTTCGTTGGAATTTTATATGTTATGAATAAAAAGCACGTTAAGTTTTCTAATCGTGTTTTCGCCGGTTTAGGCTTAGGGATTGTACTTGGTCTTGGACTTCATTTTATTTATGGTCTCGATTCTGAAGTATTAGCCAAAACAACATCTTGGTACAATATTATCGGTACTGGGTATGTGAAACTGCTCCAAATGGTAGCAATGCCTTTGGTATTTATATCCATTTTAATTGCATTTACTAAAATGAAGATTGGAAAAAATTTCGGAAAAATGGCAGCACTTATTTTAGCCATTTTAATCGGTACAACAGCCGTTTCGGCAGCTGTAGGGATTCTTTCTGCAACAGTCTTTGATTTAGATGCAACACAAATTTTACAAGGTGATGCAGAAGCTGCACGTGGTCAATACCTTGAAGAAAAAACAACGGGCTTAGCAGCTCCTGATCTACCAACACAAATTATTGAGTTATTCCCAGCAAATCCATTCCTTGATTTAACGGGTGCTCGTTCTACGTCAACAATTGCGGTTGTAATTTTCTCTGCATTCCTTGGTTTTGCTTATTTACGTGTGGCACGTAAGGATGAGGGAACAGCAGCAACAATTAAAAAAGGCTTAGATGCTATCTATGCTCTTGTAATGGGCGTTGTAACAATTGTATTACGCTTAACGCCATACGGAATTCTAGCGATTATGGCTCGTACTGTCGCAACATCTGATTTTGGAGCGATCTACAATTTAGGTAAATTTGTGATTGCTTCTTATGTAGCATTATTTATTGTTTTAATCGTACATTTAATAATTCTTACATTAAGTGGTTTAAATCCATTTACGTATTTAAAAAAATCAGCAGAAACATTATTATTCGCCTTTACATCACGTTCTAGTGCGGGTACTTTACCGATGAATATTAAAACGCAAACAGGTCGTCTTGGTGTATCTGAGGGGATTGCAAACTTCTCAGGCTCATTTGGTTTATCAATCGGTCAAAATGGTTGTGCAGGTGTATATCCAGCAATGTTAGCCATTATGATTGCACCAACAGTCGGCATTAATCCACTTGACCCTGTGTTTATTATTACAGTTATTGCAGTAGTAGCTGTAAGCTCGTTTGGTGTGGCAGGTGTTGGTGGTGGTGCAACATTTGCAGCTATCCTTGTATTATCAGCACTTGATTTACCAATTGCTCTAGCAGGTGTATTAATCTCTGTTGAGCCTTTAATTGATATGGGTCGTACAGCGTTAAATGTAAGTGGATCAATGACAGCAGGTGTTACAACAGCACGTATTACAAAAGAATTAGATACAGAAATGTATAATAATAAAGAATTAGGTGCTCAGGTAGCAGACCTATAAGATCAAAAAAGCCCCTTTAAAGGTAAAACTTTAAAGGGGCTTCTGCTTTATACGATTTTTACATAAAAATCCTTACCGTTGATTAATTCGGATAGCTCAATTTGATAATTTTGTTTATAGTAATCATAAATATTGTAGGCTAAACCGGAGTGTCCATTCAAATAGGTTCCCTTTTTAATCTCTTTACGTGGATTATGGAAATCAAAATATAAGCGTGAATCATGACTCATTGTATTTAAAATAGCAAGAAATTCTTGTTCTTCAATATGAATTCCCCGTGTATACCGACATTCTCTACGATACGTATCATGTGATACATTTACGGGAGAAGCTTCAAGAATCATTTCAATATGTTTATTCAAATGATGACAGCTCCTTTCAAATTATAGGTAAAAACCATAAGAACAATCAGCTTTATTAATTCTAGTATATAATTGTCAGAAAATTATATCAATATTTTTCTACCAGTTTTGCTGTTGAATTTCTTCTGCTATTAGTTGTAAGTCATAGGCAGTTACTGTTAAAAGCTTATAATCATGGGACTCCATATATTTTTCTGCAAGCCGTTTGATATATTTCGGTGAACCCTCATTTTCTTCATCATAAATTAATAAAAGTCCATCTGTATTTTGGATAATAAATTTGTCCTTCTCAATAAATTGCCAAGGAGCTTCATACGGTTTTTTGGTCACGCTTGTGACAAAATCAGCTTGGGCAATTAATGCTTGATACTTTTCTTTTTTATGATCTTGCCAATTTTTCTCTTGCTCTAAAAAAGGTGTGATCACGGCGTATTTTAAAAGTGGAAATTCTTTTTTTAACATTAAAACAACTTCAGCACTCCAAGTTTCTACGCCCTGCTGACCGCTAATAATAACCCATTCGAGTCCTTCATCAAGCAGTGTACGCAGGTGAGCTTCCAGTGCTTTCTTTATGATAACAATACCGGGATGTTTATCATTAAAGATACCAAGCTCATGTGGTTTATAGCCAGTAATCATAATACGCTGTAACAACAAAATACCCCCTAAGCTGTATAGTTGTAATACTAGTATACAGCAAGGGGGCGAATGATATCGATATTGTCTATGAAAAGGCAAATAGTGTTAAAATTACTGCTACAGCTGCACAAATGCCTAAAAACCACCATGAGTCTGTAAAGTCTTCTTTTGTGTCACTATTCATAAAAAATAATTCCTTTCTAATTTGCTTGTTTGAGGGGTTTTACTTTACCTGCCCAGTCCAAGACCAATTTGTCCATATTCGTAAGATTGTTTCAAATGGACCACGTTTAAATTTCTTTAAATAGGCAAGGCTGAAAACACATTGCAAGCTATAAACAACGATTCCGAAAAGGATTCCGCCAAAGACTCCTAATTTGCCGTATAGGCCAAGGCCATAGCCATAAAAAACAGTTGTACAAATGATAGTTTGTAGTAAATAATTGGTTAGTGATAGTTTGCCAACGCTCTCAAAAGCAGGAGCCAGTTGTTGAACTGGACGTGTGTTATAAATGTATGCTGCGAGGCAAACATAGCCAATCGCTAATAACTGGGAGCCACCCATTAATAAGATAGAAGAAAATGCACTTTCACTTTCTATAAAACTTACACTTTTACATACGAGTCCAATGGGTACAAGGAGAGCACCTAGCTTATACCATTTCATTTCCTTGTTCATCTCCACGAAGGCTTGCTTCTTAGCAAGCGCCATCCCAAAAAGGAATAGTGGTGCGTAGAACATAGGTGCAAAAATTAATATAATGAAAATAAATGAAGAATCCTCCATTCCTGGTACTTCGGCATTAGCTCTAAAATCAAAAATTTCTAAGTAGCTGCCGTTAGCGTAAACATCATCCGCTTGCTGGATGTATGTGTCTATCTCTTTTTGTTCTTTTTTAGACGTTTCCATAGAGCCGTATGTTAAAGCTGTTGTTAATACAAATAGAATTCCAGCCCAAATAAATAAAGTTTTTGGTTTACGATTAATAAATGGGATTAAAAATAACATCATACTGCCATAGGAAAATAGAATATCGCCTTCCCACAATAAAATTGAATGTAATAAGCCAAGGGCAATTAATCCTGTTGCACGACGTAAAATCGACCAGCGGCTTTTAGTCTTTTTTCTGCGGATGGATTCAATTAATTTAATAAGTGAGAAGCCGAATAAAATAGTGAAGATGGGCATGAACGAGCCTTCAATCACAACTTTTACAAAATATAAAGCCCCGTTATCTAAGGTAGAAAGATTATTTAATTCATCTTTGCCATACATCCCGAATTGGAAGATTAGCAAATTTGCCATTAAGATGCCAAATAAACTAAATCCACGCATTGTATCAATGAAAGTAACACGATTAGTTGTCATTGCGTTTTATCTCCTTAATTGGTTATCTTATACATATAATAAATAAGGAAGCTTATGGTGAAATAATGACTACCTTAAAGTAATCTTAAAAGTAGGTGAGGAAATGCAGGAAGCATCAATTTTAGTGTTAGAGGATGAACGTGCCATTGCTGAAATGATTGAAATCATTTTAAGAAAAGAAGGAATTACCAATATTACCTTATGTAATACAATTGACGAAGCAAAAGATGAAATGAATACTAAAGCATTTGACTTTTATCTATTAGATATCATGCTACCAGATGGAAGTGGGCTGGATATTGCGAATAGTATTCGAGAAAAAAGTGACGCCCCTATTTTTTATTTAACCGCAAAAAGTAGTGATGCAGATAAGCTTCGTGGTTTTATGAATGGTGCAGATGATTATATTACAAAACCATTTAATCCCTTAGAGCTTGTAGCACGAGTAAAGGTGCAGCTAGTCCGTTATATGAAGAAAAAAAGTGTACCAGAAAATCACATATTTAGTTGTAGCCGTTTTACATTTGACATTGATGCAGCAGAAATCGAGGTAGACGGTGTAAAGGAAATAATCAGTGGTCGCTTGTTTCATTTATTAAAATATTTATGTGACAATGTAGGGCAAGTGTTATCAAAAGAGCAAATATATGAGCGCGTATGGGGTGATTGCTTATTTGATGATAATACAGTGATGGTACATATAAGAAAGCTGCGAGAAAAAATAGAAAAAAATCCTGGAAAGCCGACATGCATTATCACTGTAAGAGGCATTGGCTATAAGCTTGTTGGGGATATTTCTGCATGAAGCCTGCTGGAAAATTAACTCTTCGTTTTGTTTCGTATTTCATCATATTCTACCTCTTAATTATTTCAGGTTTTATTATAAGCTTGGTGTTTTTTGCTATCTTTATCAACGATCGTGTTGGTGATAATATTCATGTGATGAGCTCCTTTGAAATTGAAGATGATGCAGTTGTAGAGAAAGGGAAGACGGCTAAAATTGCTGATTATTTAGTGGAGAGAGCTGAGGAAAATGTAGGACAGCTCTATTTATTTGATCCATCCATGACGATTGTTGACTATACTGGAGATACATGTGGTCTATGTGGAAAGTCAGATAATGAAATATTGGCATTGCGGCAACCAGGCATGCATACATGGGAACTGCCGAATTACTACTTATTATTTCTTCCGAATACTCCTGTGCAACCACTCTTTGAGGAGGCACTTGAAAACTGGACAGCAACAGGGGACATTTCTGCTGTAACAAAGCAACGTCTAAAAGAAAATAAAGCTAGTGTTGAAATTTATGATGAGCAATGGAATCGGATTGAGGTCATAGGCGAACGCTATGAGAAGCTAAATAAGCCACAATTACTAGAGGAAAAATACGATATTTTCGAGCATGCGGAGCTGAATCAAAGTGCAGCGTTATCCAACGATAAGACATTTGTTGTAAGAATGCCTAACCCATCGTATAAGCCATTTGAAGAGCCTTTTAATAAGGCGATGGTATTGTTTGTTTCTATCTTTTTTGGGGGGCATATTATTTTGCTGTTGGGCGTTCTTTTCTTGTCTATTAGTATTTCACGTCAATTCGTGCGTCCGCTCGTCTATGTTATTTCGCGTATTGAGCGACTTACCCAATTTGATTACAGTGAGATTAGCGACAAAAAAATCCATCATAAAAAGACAGGAAAGCTGAAAAGGAAATTTAAACTGTTCCAACCTGTAGAGGAGTCACTCAACCACTTATCGGAGCGACTTAATTCAAATGAAAGGCAAATCAAGCATGCAGAGCAACTACGTGAGGAGTGGATAACAGGTCTATCGCATGATTTAAAGACCCCGTTAAGCTCAATTTACGGTTATTCAACAATGCTGGCATCGGAGGATTATGAGTGGACAAAGGATGAGATGCGTATTTTTGCACAGACCATGCAGGAAAAGGCAACCTATATGGATGCACTTATTCAGGATTTGACGTATACGTATCAATTAAAAAATAAAGCCATACAGCTCGATAAAGTGGTACTGCCGCTAGCAACATGGCTGCCACAATTTGCAGACGAACAGGTGTGTGTGAAGGTGTATGGTGATGTGTTGTTACAAGCGGATGAGCTTTTACTCAAGCGAATAATGGATAATTTAATTACCAATGCGAAAAAATATACTCCTGAAGGCACGAAGGTAATTGTGGAAGCACAACATACTGGTAAGGAAGTGATGCTTACCATTGCTGATCAAGGACCTGGCATTCCTCAGGAGGTGCTCGATAATCTATTCGAACGCTATTATCGAGGTACGAATACAACAGACGATATAACAGGAACAGGGCTAGGACTAGCCATTACGAAGCAGCTCATTGATTTACACAATGGCACAATTAGTGTCCGTTCAGGTCAGGATGGGACAATCTTTGTGCTAAAATTTCAATGTCATTAGGGTGAATCTCTGTGCTTTCTTAAAATTGTACAAAGGTCTGTCATAGAACTTAGTTTCATTCAACATCGTAAAGAGGTATCAAGGTGTTCATTTGATACCTCTTTTTTTTATTTCTTACAGCGTTCAGCGGGCTGTTCAATTTTTACGTAACGCCATAAGTTATTGGCGATGTCACGGGCTTCTGCGATATGTTCTGTGCCGACGAAGGCCTTACGGAAAGGTGTAAGAAGTGATTCGATGATAAAAAGCTTTGGTTTTTCTTTCTGCAATTCTTCTAATAAGAATTGTGCATACTCCAAACCTTCCATTGTTTCGTTATTTGATAATCCCTTTGTAAAGCCTTGAAGTTGTTCAATAACCATTTCTTTAGTAACAGTTTTATAGTTCACGACATTTTGAATGGTATTGATCATTTCAACACTTACGATAATTTCTTTCGACTCAAGCATAGTGGGTATAATTACGCTAATATTGCGCAATGCTACACGTACAATAGCTTCTCGATTGATATATTTATAATCGGCAATAAAGACAGCACGTAGAGTGAGGTTAATCATTCCGAGTGTTTGAACAGCACATTCATAGCTAATAGGGCTAATCTCTTCGCCAAAGACTTGTACTAGACGATTGGCGAGCCATTCTAATTCTTGTAAATGGTAATTAATAATAATTTTTTTTAGTTCTTTATCTCTTGATTGGAAGATGGATTCGAATATCTGTACTAAATTATGTTCACGATTGACATACATGAGAACAGCGACTTGCTGTGTCAATACTTCTAAATCTGTAGGGTCTTTACCATAGATAAGCTCATGGCGACGATTACTAGCTTCCTCGCGCCCTTCATCTAAAATGGCGATTAAGCATTCATTTTTCGAAGTAAAGTGATTATAAAACGTACCTTTAGAGATTTTAGCCGCATTGATGATGTCATTAATCGATGTATCTAGAAAGCCTTTTTCAATAAAAAGTTCACGTGCTGCTGTTATAATTTGTCTTTTTCTTTTGTTCATAACCTCACCTTTTTTATAATATTATACTCTTATTCTACACTCAAAACGCCTTTATATCAACGATTATAAAAAATATAAACTTATTTGTTGAAAAAAGTAGACTACGAGTATAAAATAAGTTTTATCGTAAAACACAAGAAAGAATTGAGGGATATAAATGAATAGTGAGCAAACAATGAAAAAGCCCCCTTATGGCATGATAGCTATTCTATTTGTGGGTGCTTTTGTTGCTTTTCTAAACAACACATTGTTGAATGTGGCATTACCAACAATCATGAAAGATTTTGGGATCACCTATTCAAAAGTACAATGGTTAGCAACAGGGTATATGCTAGTGAGCGGTATTTTAGTGCCAGCTTCAGCATTCTTTGTGACACGCTTTAAAAATAGACATTTATTTATTACAGCGATGTCCATCTTTACAATAGGTACAATTATGGCAGGCTTCGCTCCTAACTTTGGCATGCTGTTAGCAGGCCGTATGGTGCAAGCAGCCGGAGCATCTAGTATGTCGCCACTTTTAATGAACGTTATGCTAACAAGCTTCCCGAAAGAGAAGCGTGGGACAGCAATGGGGATCTTTGGTTTAGTTATGATTATGGCGCCAGCAATTGGTCCTACATTATCAGGGTATATCGTGGAACATCATGATTGGCGTATGCTTTTCCAAATGATTATTCCATTTGCTTTAATTAGCTTATTATTTGGTGTTTGGAAACTAAGAAACGTGATGGAGACACGTGAAGTTCACTTAGACTTCCTTTCAGTACTTTTATCAACTGTTGCATTTGGTGGTATTTTATACGGCTTTAGTACAGCGGGGGATAAGGGTTGGTCAAGTCCATGGGTATATGGCACAATTACGATTGGCTTCATTGCTTTAATTATATTCGTTGTTAAACAACTGAAAATGGATGAGCCATTACTGGAATTACGTATTTATAAGTATCCAATGTTTGCTTTAGGGTCAGTTATCTCTGTTATTGTCTCTATGGCAATGTTCTCAGGGATGATTTTGACACCGGCATATGTACAGTCTATCCGTGGTATCGAACCATTTGAAGCAGGCTTGATGATGCTTCCAGGAGCACTTGTCATGGGGATTATGTCACCAATCACTGGTAAGCTTTTCGATAAGTTTGGTCCCCGCGTGTTGGCCATTATTGGATTAACGATTACAACTATTGCAACTTTCGGTTTAACAAAGTTAGAAATTGATTCAAGCTACACATATATCGTATCTATGTATACGATTCGTATGTTCGGTATGTCGATGGTCATGATGCCTATTATGACAAACGGTTTAAATCAACTGCCACAAATGATGAATCCACATGGTACAGCGATTAACAATACATTACAGCAGGTATCAGGAGCAATCGGTAGTGCGATCCTTGTAACATTTATGAATAATCGTACAAAGGTTAAAGCGGAAGAGTTAATTGCGGAAGCAAAAGCGAATGCTGCACAATCAGGAGCAGCGCCTACAGCAGAGCAAATGCAACAAATGCAGGATCAAATTATGCAAAATGCCTTATTAGATGGTATTACACACTCCTTCTTAATTGCAACGGGTATAACAGTCATTGCAGTGGTACTTGCATTCTTCTTGAAACGCGTAAAAGTTGAAAGCGCAGCAGCATCAATGGATTTAAAAAAACCAACTAAATAAATAAGAGAGTCCCTAGCCAGTAAATATTTACTAGCTAGGGATTTTTTTATTGTGCACATATGAAAAAAAAATTTAGGATTACTGTTATTTTTCATCATTTTATTTTATATGATAATACTAATTTACAGAAAAATTAGATATTTAAGTTGAGAGGTGCTTATTTGGTAGGTGCATATATAAGTGACTTAGTGAAAGAACGAGAAATTCCAGGGGCTGTATTAATTGTTCAGCAGCAAGAAAGAAGGCTGTTTTCAGGCAGCTATGGAGCCTATACAGCTGAGGACGGCAGCGAGCAAGCTATTTTAAGCCATACGCTGTTTGATTTAGCCTCCTTAACAAAAGTTGTCGCAACACTCCCAGCTATTTTACTCCTGATAAGTCGAAATCAAGTTAATATAACAGATTCAGTTCGAACATTTTTGCCTCATTTTAAATATCCTCTCATTACAATTCAGCATTTATTGCAGCATTGCTCAGGACTGCCAGCAGATTTAATACCTGCAGTTAAGAGACATCATAAGCGTGACATCCTGCAGGAGGTATTGGCAAGTAATGTAGTATGTCAGCCAAATGAACAAGTGCAATATAGTGATTTAGGTATGATTATGCTAGGAAAGGTGATTGAGAAAGTTACAGGCGTTTCATTAAAAAGTTTTGTAGAGCAAGAGGTTTTTAAGCCATGGGGCATGCATCATACATGTTTTCAACTGCCTGAGCAAACAAGAAGGCTTGCAGCATCTACAGAAATGGTGGCAGGTCAATTTGTACAGGGAATAGTCCATGATGAGAAGGCTTTATTACTAGATGGTATTGCTGGGAGTGCAGGTTTATTTTCATGTGCAGAGGATTTAGCAAAGTATGCGGAAATTTGGTTGGGAATCAAGCAACAAACGGTAATTCCATACGAAGAGTTAGAGCTTGCCTATACGAAAACATTTAAAACGAGGGGACTTGGGTTTGAAGTATGGGGAGGAGATGAAGCATCATTTTGTTTTGGTAGGAGGTGGAGCAAGGGCTCATTTGGTCATACAGGATTTACAGGCACGAGTATTTGGATGGACCCTGTAAAAAAGGCATTTGTCATTTTACTAACGAATGCTGTGCATTATGGGAGAAATACAAACATGGGAAGGATTAGAGAGAAGCTTCATACGATGATTTATGAAAAATTACTGATATGAAGGGTGGATCTGCTGGTATGAGACAAAAGAGTAAATGGTTATTGTTGCTTCTTTTATTACTCGTTGT
Source organism: Lysinibacillus sp. IITD104 (assembly GCF_036698265.2). Taxonomy (NCBI): domain Bacteria; kingdom Bacillati; phylum Bacillota; class Bacilli; order Caryophanales; family Bacillaceae; genus Lysinibacillus; species Lysinibacillus sp. IITD104. The sequence goes on along the minus strand of NZ_JBAHYH020000001.1, from coordinate 4,244,109 downwards.
GGGTTTAGTAGGCTGTAACACGAACGAGAAAATAACGACCTCAACAACACCTGATAATGAAGAGAAATCGAAAACTGAAGAGGTTTCGCTAACAATAGGGAGTTGGCGCACAGAAGATGTTGCCAAGTATGAAAAAGTGATTGCTTTATTTAATGAACAACATCCTGAAATACATGTTTCATTTAACCCAACTAAAAATACTGAATATAATACAGTCCTCAATACGGCATTACAGGCTGGAGAGGGTCCAGATATTTTCCATTTGCGTCCTTATGCAGCTGGATTGAAGCTTGCAGAGGCAGGTTATGTTGAGAAAATAAACGGCTTAAATGGATTGAATGTATTTCCTGAAGAAGCTTTAAAGGCTTCTCGTGATGACCAAGGGAATCAGTACGGTGTACCAATTAACTTAAGCTCTACACAATTTTTCTATAATAAGAAGATTTTTAAAAATAATAATCTTGAAATTCCTACTACATGGGATGAATTCATAGCATTAAATGACCAATTATTAGAAAAGGGTATTACGCCAATTGCAATGGGTACAAAAGAAGGCTGGCTATTATCGTTGCTACACGGTATTGTCGGTCCTGCTGTTTATGAGGGCAATGACTTTTACCAAGCAGTGCTCGCAGGAGAAAAGGATTTTACAGATCCGAAGTTTATTGAATCAATACAAGTGATGAATGACTTGAAAAAGTATTTTCCTGTCAATTCAGAAGGCTTAGGAATGGATGATATCCGTACTTTGTTTGCACTAGAAGACGCGGCAATGTTTCCGTTAGGTAGCTGGGAAATTCCTGTTGTATTAGAAATGAATCCAGATTTAGATTTAGGTTATTTTCCTATTCCATCTAAAGAGGGGAATAAAACAGTAACGACCTGGGTTGATGGCTCATTTGCGATCAATGCTAATTCGAAAAATAAAGAAGCGGCTAAAGTGTTTTTAGAGTTTTTAACAACAAAGGAGTTTGGTGAGTTGTTTGTGAAGGAGTTTTCCATGATTAGCGCCATTCCTGGTATAACTTCTGACGATGTATTGTTAAATGATATCAGTCATTCGACTGCAAATGAAGCAACGCCATATATGTGGGTAACTAATTTTACTGGTGGGGACCCAACAACAAAGAGCTTACTTGAAAGTGAGCTACAAGGCATGTATTTAGGTCAAGTAACGCCTGAAGAGGTGGCCGCAAAAATACAGGAAAACGCTAAGACTTGGTTTACGCCATTTCAAAAATAATGAAAGCATCTAATCAGTAGACCCCTGAAGTGCTATACAGGAGTTTAGGGGTCTTGTTGTCTCAGTATTAGTAAAAGGAGGCTGCTCATGATGAGAGAATATACAGCTTCATCAGTAAGAAAACGGAAATCGAGAGCAGGGTGGACTATCCATCTTTTCCCTATACCTGCACTGGTAGTATATGGGTTGTTTGTGCTTTATCCGATAATAGCGGCATTATCCTATAGTTTTTTTGAATGGAAAGGGATGGCTCGTGGCGATTTTATCGGTTTCCAAAATTTTGTGACGCTTTTTACGACAGAACCCTATGGCTCCATGTTTTGGAATGCCTTTAAACATAATGTCCTCTATTTTGTTGTGCAAATGATTGTTATGAATGGATTAGCCTTCTTTCTTGCCTTTATTATTTATCAAAAAGTTAAAGGAGCGGAGTTTTTTAAAGCTGCCTTCTTTTTACCGCGATTATTATCAGTTATTGTTGTAGGATTCTTATGGAAACTCATTCTAAATCCCAATTTTGGTACTTTAAATGTTATTTTGGAGAAATTAGGTCTTGAAACTTTACAAAAGGCTTGGCTTGGTGATCCCAAAACGGCGTTAATTGCCATTATTTTAGTCAATTGTTGGTTTGGATTAGGTTTTGGTGTCTTAATTTTTCTTGCTGGCTTTCAAGGGATTCCAAGTGACTTAGTCGAAGCTGCAAAGTTAGATGGCGCTAAGGGCTTTACTTTATTGCGTACGATTTACTTGCCTTTAATGGTGCCATCAATTATGATCATGGGCATTTTAACATTTATCCAGTCGTTTGAGGCATTTGAATTAGTATATGCAATGCAGGGTTCTATGGGAGAGCCGTACTATTCTACAGATACGTTAGCCGTATTTTTCTATCGCTTAGCATTTGGTAGCTCTACCGCTTCTGGCACAACAGCTATTGGATTGGGTTCGGCATTGGCTACGGTACTATTCTTATTTATATTAGTTTGTACCACACTATTTTTACGTTTTGCCAATAAAAAGAATGTTCAAATGTAAGAGGTGAGTATAGTGAAGCAAGGCGCTATTTGGGTTCGACCATTTTATTATCTTGTGGTGTTTACGGTGGCGACCATTAGTTTATATCCGGTTTTGTTAATGATTTTATCTTCATTTAAAAAGAGCGTGGACATCTATAAAAATCCATTGGGTTTACCGACTAGCTTTAGCTTAGATACTTACCGTACATTATTATCAAAAATTCCATTTACAACGTACTTTCTAAACAGTCTATTTGTCAGTATTGTATCTGTTGTACTAATAGTGGTTGTTTGTTCACTTGCTTCATTTTATATTGCCCGCTTTAAATTCTCCTGGAATCATGCATTGTTCTTTATTTTTTTATTAGGCATGATGATTCCTATAAAACTGGGAATTGTTCCGCTCTTTATTTTAATGCGTGATTTAGGGCTGATCAATTCCTTATGGTCTTTAATTTTGATGAATACCGCGACAGGGATTCCATTATCCATGCTGATCTTAACAGGCTTTTTTAAAACAATGCCTTATGAGCTAGAGGAAGCGGCCCGGATAGATGGGGCGGGGAACTTAAGGGTTCTTTGGCATGTGATGTTACCGTTAATGAGACCTGCACTTGGCACAGTGGTAATTATAAACTTTATTGCTGCATGGAATGATTTCTTCTTCCCACTTATTTTTATTACAGAAAAAATGAAACGGACGATACCTGTTGGAATGATGTCGCTTTTTGGGGAGCATTCGGCAGATTGGGGCTCTCTTTTTGCAGGTTTAACATTAGCTTCATTACCAATGATCCTATTATTCTTGATTGCGTCAAAGCAATTTATGGAGGGGCTGACGGCTGGTGCCATTAAATAGACAATACATTATTGGGGTCGATGGTGGCGGGACGAGAACCCGTGCAGTGATTGGGACCAGAAAAGGTGAGGTGCTGGCTTTTGTTGAAGGAGCTGGAACGAATATAAAATCAATGCCACCAGAAAAGGTAAGGCTTCACATTATCCAGCTCCTTGCCAAGTTACTACAAAAGATAGATGCGACAAAGAATGATATTTCTACAGTGTTCTTCTGCGTGGCAGGAGGCGATCGCCAGGTAGATAAAGAACGCTGGGAGCAATGGATGAGCTTCCTTTTCCCTGATAGCTTCTGTAAGATAACCATCACCAATGATGCAATAGCGGCACTTACTAGCGGTACATTTACACAGCAAGGGCTCGTTGTGATAGCTGGAACGGGTTCTATCGTATATGGTGTTGGAAAAAATCATCAAATTAGTCGTGTGGGAGGATGGGGTTATTTATTAGGAGATGAGGGCAGTGGATACTATATTGGGCAAGAGGCATTGCGTTATATTGCACGACATTATGATGCATTTGGTGTAAATGAGAATCTATTTACTGAGACTATTTTGGAGCATCTGGCCTTAAAAAATCCTACTGAAATTATTACGTATGTTTATGAGCATCCACAGCCCCGAGTAATCATAGCCTCCATAGCTCGAGCGGTGTTACGTTTAGCAGAACAAAATAATGATAGGGCAATGAAAATTATTGAACAGGCTACTCATCATTTAGTTCAATTCATCCAGACAATGTTCAAAAAAGAGCCGCAGCTACAAGTTTATCCTATTGTCCTATGTGGAGGTTTATTCGGAAATTCATATTTTGTTCAATGCTTTCGAGAGAAATTACAGCTTGCTAAAATACCTAATCGACTATTACAGCCAGAAGTGCCTCCTGTTATAGGAGCCTTCGTTAATGGACTTCTCAGTGAAGGAATATCAATGACGGAGGCTTTACAACGAACGATAAAAGAAACTTGGGTGAGCATCCATGAAAAATAGCGTAGGAGGGATTTGATTTCAATGGAACGAATGACAAAACTGACGACTGAAGGCTATCATCCAGATACGACAAATCTAGATTTAATGTCCACTATTGAAATTATAAAGCTGATGAATGAAGAGGATAAAAAAATACCATTAGCCATAGCAAAGGTTTTACCTGAAATCGAACAAGCTATTACAGCTGTTGTACATGCATTAAAGAGTGGCGGTAGATTATTTTATGTAGGCGCAGGAACAAGTGGGCGAATTGGTTTGCTAGATGCAGTAGAATGTCCACCTACATTTAGTACGTCACCAAAGCTTGTGCAGGCAATATTGGCTGGCGGAGCAAATGCAGTAATGATTGCCATAGAAGGTGCAGAAGATGATCTTTCATTAGGAGCGGTTGAACTACAGAAACAACAGCTAACAAACCGTGATGTAGTGATAGGGATTGCAGCAAGTGGTCGAACACCTTTTGTGAAAGGGGCATTAATTTATGCACAACAACTAGGGGCAAAAACAATCAGCCTAGTCAGTAACGCTCATTCTGTTATTAGTGAGCATGCAGATATTGCAATAGAGGTGATTACAGGACCGGAAATTTTAACAGGTTCTACAAGACTAAAGGCTGCAACAGCTCATAAACAAATATTAAATATGATTACAACGACAACCATGATTAAGCTTGGAAAGGTCTATAAAAATTTAATGGTGGACGTTCATGCTAGTAATTTTAAATTGCGAGAGCGAGCCAAACATATCGTCTGTGAGGTAACGGGTGCTTCTTATAGTCAGGCTGAAAGTGTTCTTGAGCAAAACAATTATCAAGTAAAGCTCGCAATTGTGGTGCTACTGACGAATACAACGATTGAGGAAGCAACAGAATTACTTGCTCAAGCAGAAGGGCATGTTCGGAGAGCGGTGGAATTAAGAAAATACTGATGAGAGGGATGGATGGAAGACCTTCTTTTGTCGAAGGATGGGGATAGAAAAATGGAAAAAATGAATGCTGGTTTAATTATGCTCGCAGAAATGCGTGAAAAGTTACCACCCTCGGAAAAAAAGGTAGCTAGCTATATTTTAGAAAACCCAACACGGGCGATTAAAATGACTGCGGTTGAACTAGGAGAAGCAAGTCAAACAAGTAGTGCCGCGGTTATTCGACTGTGCAAATCGTTAAATATTAGTGGTGTTCAAGAGCTGAAATTGCGTATTGCAGGTGATTTACAACATACAATTACTGTAGATCGAGATATTGAGGCAGATGAGGCGTTACCATCAATTGTAGAAAAGGTAACAATGCAAAGTAGTGAAATTTTGTCACAAACAGCTAATTTAATAGATATAGCTGAATTAGAGCGTGCCGTAGCGGCCTTATCACTTGCCCATAAAATTATATTTTTTGGAGTAGGAGCATCGGGTATAGCAGCAATGGATGCCGATCAAAAATTTTTAAGAATCAATAAAAATAGTAGAGCATTTGTGGATTTACATTTAGGAGCTACCGCCGTTGTCAATGCGCAGAAGGGGGATGTGGTAGTGGGTATTTCCTTTTCTGGAGAAACGCATGAAGTGGCTAAAATTCTAGAAATAGCTAACCAAACACCAGCTACTACAATAAGTTTAACGCGCTATGGTAGTTCACTAGTGTCTAGCCTTGCAGACATTTGTTTATATGTATCTCCAAATGTTGAAGCAACTTTTAGAAGTGGTGCTACTTCCTCACGTCTAGCACAGTTACTGGTCATTGATATTTTATTTATGGGGGTAGTGACGAGTGCCTATGAGCAGACAGTGGATTATTTAGATGAAACACGTTCTGTTATTCAAGGGTTGCATAAAAAAGTGGCTAAACGAAAAAATAAAATAAAAACATATTAATATTAGTATGTTCAGCCTGTAGACAAAAGCAAACGAGACGTTTTCTCTCGATAGCTTTTGTCATTTTTCCTTTTCTCCCATATTAAAAATCAGTAAATAGGAACGCCTAGTTCATGACTAATTTATTATTAATTTAAATTTCCATTTTCTCTGTTGCAATGAAGGGAAATTATCCGAAATCATCTACTCTTATTTAGTGTCTTAGTAAGGTAAAAATAACGTTACAGGTAATCGTATTTCTAAGATCTTTTTGCATGAGTGATACCCGAAATAAAAATGAATTCTGTTTTAAGGTATATAGTTAAATATTTTTATAAATTTCTCTCTTAAAATTTCTTATAAGCAACAACAATGTATTGATATTTTGGATTAAATGGTAGGTGAGTTAGTCCATTTTGGAAAAAATATATTTTTTAACCCAATTTTAACCTTGCTATTGTAATGTGCTAGGTAAAGCAATATTTTGTAAGGAGGTTTTAAGAATGGATCAATATGTCGGAGAAATTCGATTATTTGCTGGTGATTATGCCCCAGATGGCTGGGCTCTTTGTAATGGTCAACTATTATCTATTTCCGAAAATGAAATACTTTTTTCTTTGATTGGCACAACCTATGGGGGAGATGGTCAATCAACCTTTGCATTACCAAATTTTCAAGGCAGGGTTGTAGTACATCAAGGACAAAATCCAATGACTGGCACTACCTTTGTCAATGGTCAAATGGGAGGGGTGGAAACCGTCACTTTAAATTCATCACAGCTTCCTGCACATACACATCAGGTAAGGGCATCTTCTCTTGATGGCACAACACCAAGTCCAGAAAATGCTGTTTGGGCAAAAAATATACAATATTCGACACAACCACCAAATAGCACAATGAATGCCGCCATTGTTTCAAGTGTGGGAGGAAACGCTCCTCATAACAATGTAATGCCGTTCTTAACAATTAGTTACATTATTGCCCTTTACGGTATTTATCCAACAGAATAGGAGGTATGAAGGATGAGTGAACCATTTGTAGGTGAAATACGATTATTTGGCTTTGGGACAGTTCCAAGGGGATGGGCACGATGCGATGGGCAAATATTGCAAATTAATACAAACCAAGCGCTGTATTCAATTTTAGGAGCAACTTATGGTGGTAATGGCTCCTCAACGTTTGCATTACCTGATTTAAGGGGAAGAGTTCCAGTTCATGTAAGTAGTAGTATCACACGTGGACAAAAAGCAGGAGAAGAGGTACATGTATTAACAATTAATGAGATGCCGACTCATTCACATATTGTTAATGGTAGTTCAGAAAGTGCTACGTTGAAAGTGGCTTCTGGAAACGTGTGGGGTACATCTGCTAATAATATTTATTCTGTCAATCAACCAAATACTAATATGAACACGCAAGCATTGTCAACATCAGGAAATTCGCAGTCACATCAAAATATGCAGCCATACAGTGTCGCTAATTACTGCATAGCTCTAGTAGGAATTTATCCATCAAGAGACTAGGGAAGGAGGAAGACGAAAGTGTCAGAAGCATATATTGGAGAAATTAGAATATTTGGCGGTAATTTTGCACCAAAAGACTGGGCCTTGTGCGATGGCAAGATAATAAACATTGCCTCGAATAGTGCATTATATGCTATTTTGGGTAACAGATATGGAGGAGATGGAAAAACAACGTTTGCATTACCCAATTTAAATGGTAGAGCAGCTATTCATCAAGGAACAGGTGTAGGATTAACGCCTAGAATTATAGGCAGTACTGGCGGTGCATCCTCTGTATCGCTGTTGGAAAATGAGATGCCTAGTCATAACCATCTAGCAAATTGTAACAATCTTCAAACCACTAATAATGATCCAACGGGTGCAATATGGACAGATCAGCAAGGGAAAGGAACTGTCCCAGTTTATACGCCACAAGTAAATAAACAAATGAATCTAATGACTGTTAATGTTGTTGGAGGAGGTCAACCACATAACAATATGCAGCCATATTTAGGACTGAACTTTATTATTTGTTTATATGGGGAATGGCCTCCTAAGAGTTAACGATTCATTAAATGAAGGGTGTGAAACCAAGAAGGAGAATATAGAATGGGAAAAAAGATATTAACCATAACCTTGTGTTTGCTGTTAGTCGCTTATAGTCAAATGGCAGGAATAGGTTTCGTTTCACCTTTAAAAGTAGAGGCAGCTACTTGTGATTCGACCAATTTTCCGAAGTGTATACAGGATTTAACACAAGTAGGATGGAAAGATGACACAAATAATGGCTTTGTAGTAAGCGGTCTTCCTGGTGATAATGGTATTGATTTATTTACGTATAGCAATGGATCACAATTTCCAGCTGGTTATTATTTTGATGCAGATGAATATTCACCACCAAAATCAATTAGAATTTCAGCTGGAGAAAGCTTTGCAGGCGGGATCTTCGATTTAAAATCAATAAAAATTAATACGACTAATAAACATCGTGAAAACGATGCATTTTCCTTATCAATTCAAGGGTATGATGGAGCAGGAAACCCAAAAGGAAATCCTGTAACTTTTAAGACAGTTGCAAATCATGAGCCTATTTATGATATTCCTATTAATATAGAAGGAATCAACTCATTTGTCATTACTGCGAGCGTAAATTTTATACCTACTGTACAGGCGGGACTATGGGATTTAACGTTTACCCAATTTACGATTGATATCCCAAATAATAATCCGCCAACAATTTCAAATGGTACTATTACTACCTCAAATATTACTACCTCAGGCGTACAGTTGGACTGGGCTAAAGCATCTGATGATATATCAGCTCAAGAGGATTTAGAATATCAAGTCTATCAATCTAGTAGTAACAATATTGATACGGTTAGTACCATTGAATTGAATGGGACACCATTAGATGGCTATACCAAAGATAGTAACTCCTTTAATGTTACAGGCCTTGCTGCCAATACAACCTATTATTTTAATGTCATTGTCAAAGATACCGATGGCAATAAGAGTGCATATATGATGCAGGAGGTAACAACCCTTGCCTTAAATAAACCACCGACATCCAGTAATGGAACTATAAATGTAAACGAGGGTCAAGTATATACATTTAATAGTACTTCCTTTTCTTTTTCTGATGAAGATGCAGGAGATACTTTGCAACAGATTCAAATCTCTACTATCCCAAATAGCGGTCAGCTCTTTCTTGATAACAACAATAACCAGCAATTTGATGGTGGGGAAGCGATTACAAATGGTATGACAATTAGTAAGGCTAATTTAGATGCAGGTAATTTAAAATATATTACGGAAAATGGCTCTTCTTCATCTTTTACATTTAAGGTAAGCGATGGTAATGATTTTAGTAGTGTCTATACGATGAATCTAATCGTCAATGCACGTCCAGCAGTGACCATTACAACAAATAAACCTAGTCCAACAAATAACTTCCCAATTTTTATAGCTATTGTTTTCAGTTGGTCAGTGACAGGCTTTACGATTGGAGATATAGAAGTTACAAATGGAAACGTGACAGCACTGTCTGGAATTGGTAACACATATACAGCCCTAATATCACCTGTTGCAGATGGAGCTGTGAAAATCAAAATTCCTGAAAAGGTTGTTGCAACTAGTGAAGGTGCATTAAATAAAGCATCAAATGAATTACAAATATTCTATGATAGTACACCACCTACTGATATTGAGCTCAATAATACTACTGTACAAGAAAAGAAACCCATTGGTACAACTGTTGGAACATTGGCGGCAGTGGATACAGGAAGCTCACAAACATTCAAGTATTCATTACAGTCTGGAGATACAAGCCTCTTTACGATTGATGGGAATGTATTAAAGACAAATGCACTGTTTGCATACGATACGAAAAATAGTTATAAGATTACGATAAGAGTAGCTGATGAGGCTGGTAATACGTTTGATAAGGAGTTTACAATCCAGATTACTAAAAATCATGCACCATCAGGTTCTATCCTTGTTAACGGTGGACAAATCTCGACAAGTTCTATAAACGTTACCTTAACTTTGACGGCAACAGATTTAGAAGGAGAAGCGATAGAAATGCGCTTTTCAAATGATGGTATTACTTGGTCCAGTTGGGAGTCAAAAGTATCTACGAAAAGTTGGACTTTGTCCCATGGAGAAGGTAGTAAAACAGTTTATATGCAACTAAGGGATACTGCTGGCAATATATCAAATACATTCTCAGATACAATTGTTCTAGATACAACACCTCCAGTCATAACAGGGGTTACAAATAATGGTGTTTACAACACCAACGTAACCATTAGCTTTAATGAAGGAACGGCAACCTTGAATGAAGCTATTTTCACAAGTGGATCCACTGTGAGTACCTCCGGAAATTATACATTGGTAGTAACGGATAGTGCAGGTAATACGGCAACCATTACATTTGTGATTGATAAAGCTCTGCCAAAAGCTGTAGAGGTGAAGATCAAATCGAATAATCTGGATCCTACAAAGGCTAAGGTAGGAGATACGATTACCTTAACAATGAAAACAGATAAAAATATACAAGCACCTATAATTACCATTTCGGGGAAAGCTGCTATTGTAACAGGAGCATCCACGAACTGGCAGGCAACATATGTTATAGCCAATGATGATTTAGATGGAACAGCATCTTTTACCATTAACTTTAAAGATCTGCTAGGTAATTCAGCAATAGAGGTAACGGACGTAACTGATGGAAGCTATGTCATTGTCGATAGCGTAAAGCCAACTGTAAAAAAGGTGACAATGGCTTCAAACAATGCTAATCCAACAGTTGCTAAGGTAGACGATGTAATCACAATCGACTTTGAGACAAGTGAGGACATTCAATCACCGAATGTATCTATCCTAGGACAAACAGCAAATGTAAATGATAAAGGTGATGGGGATGCTAAAACATGGCAAGCAAGCTATACGCTGAAGCCCGGAGACACAGAGGGACCAATTAGCTTTACAATTGATTATCAAGATTTAGCAGGGAATAACGGCTTACAGGTAACAGAGATTTCATCAGGAACAATTGTGATGTTTGATAAAAAGGCTCCTGAAATAACAACCTATTTCCCAGCGCATCAGGCAACTAATGTACAGCCTGCAGATAATCTTATATTAACATTTGATGAAAAGGTCTTACCTGTAACTAGTAAAAATATTGTCATAAGAAATGCTACAGATAACCAAATTGTCGAAACAATTGCTGTTACACAAGCAAATGTTTCTATCACTAATGAAACTGTGACAGTAAATCCTACGTTGGATTTAGCCCATAACACCACTTACAGCATTCAAATTGACGCAGGTGCATTTACTGATGTAGCAGGTAATGCGTATAAAGGTATTACTAATAATACATCCTGGAATTTTACGACTAGTGCACTGCAAACATATACGGTTACGTATGACAGTAACGGGGCTGATGGGGGGATAGTACCAATAGATTCAAAGCAGTATAAACATCAGGACCCTATCACAATACTGGGTAATACAGGTAATTTAATAAAAGCAGGCTATACATTTGTCGGATGGAATACGAAGGCTGATGGAAAAGGTGTTACTTATAAAATGGGGCAAACGATTCAAATGGGCAAAGGGAATTTGATCTTGTATGCTTTGTGGTCTAAAAACAATGTACCAGGAGATGGAGGATCATCAACGCCGAGTCCTACACCAACACCTGATCCTGCTGCACCAAGTAATCAGCTAAAGATAAATGTTGTAGATCAAAATATGCCAGATGATGTGGTCCTCCAAACCGTGTTAACACGTGTATTTAGTAACGGTAGCTTTCAAGATACAGTAAACTTTACGGTTGCAAATGCAAACGAGTTTCTTCGGATATTAGGAAATAAGGAAGATAAAAGATCTCGACTTGTGATCCCTAATATAGAACCACCAGCAAGTGCAACAAAGGTGATACTTGATAGAGGGGCTGCGAAACGATTAATAGAGGGCAAATCACATTTTAGTATAGCTATGGGAATGGTCGAAATAGATGTTCCTTTTGCTTCAATGAATGATTTTAATGAAGATATTTTCTTCCGAATTGTGCCGATTAAGGATGCATTGCAGCAAAAAGCTATCGAGGATCGGGCTAAAAAAGCTGAAATAGTTTTACAACTGGGTGATGGCGCTAATGTAAAACTCGTTGGTCAGCCAGTATCTATCGACACAAATCTCCAAAATCGCCAAGTAACATTGCTACTACCATTACCAGGGAATCTCACATCAGCTCAACGAGAAAATATGATGGTCTATGTAGAGCATAGTAATGGAACAGCTGAAATAATACATGGGCGTTTTGCAGAATTTACGAGAGGACAAACAAGTATAGCCTTTGATGTAGAGCACTTTTCTACATTTTCTCTACTTTATGTAGAACAAGAGCAGGAAGAAGGGCAACCAGAGAAAGAACCAATAGAGGTAGACAGCACATTTGCTTCCTATATTCATGGCTATACAGATGGCACTTTCCGTCCAAATGCAAATGTCACTCGTGCCCAAATGGCAGCGATGTTGGCAAGAAACCTAAGTGACAATCATGTACCAGAAGCCTCTAATCTATTTTATGCGGATACAGCTACTTCATGGGCAAAAAATGATATTGAATATATTCGTACAGAAGGAATTATGCAAGGACGTCATGATCGATCATTCGGACCGAATGATATGATTACTAGAGCCCAAATGGCGGTTATTGCTATGAGATGGATTGATAAGCAATGTGTAGAAGGGTCTACAGATACCTCGTATTGCGAAATAACGACAAGTGGAGAAACATATAGTGATGTGACGTTCACACATTGGGCAGCAAAAGAAATCAATCGCCTAAGTGCGATAGGTATAATGGTTGGCTCAGGCAATGGTGAATTTAGACCTGAAGAAAAACTAACACGTGCACAGGCAGTAAAGGTACTGAATCGAATCTTTAATCGTCCAATACCAACTGAGGACACAGAACAAATCTTCAAGGATATACCAAAAGAGCATTGGGCTTACTTTGAGATTCAAGCCGCTGCAAAAAAAGATCAATAGAATAAGCACGCTAGGTGGATAATGCCTAGCGTGCTTTTAATTCGATATAGTAGTTTGAATAAATTCGATTGCCATCAATGATATATATAGCTGGCTTTCTCTCCCCGAACTTATGGATTCGAAACAATGCATGCTTCAAAGACGCTCCTCTGTTTGAGGATCGAAGATATGGAGCTTTTCTTCCTTCATGACTAGGAAAACCTTGTCAGATGGATGCAAATTGTTATCAGCCTGTACTCGAGCTATGAAACTTTGATTTGCCAACGAACAATAGAGATAAGTTTCTGCTCCTAGTAATTCTGCGACATCAATCGTTGCAGTGAAAGTGTAAGGGGAAATAATATCAGTCATTTGTAAATCCTCAGGTCGTATACCCATAATAATCTCTTTCCCTAAATAATTTTTTTCCTTTAACAACGGGAAGTACATGGAGGGAATAGGGAAGCTTTGCTCGCCTAAAAGGATTTCGGTATCTGTTAGACGACAATGGAAGAGGTTCATGGATGGTGAACCAATAAAGCCTGCCACAAACATGTTATGTGGTGTATTATATACTTCTTTAGGTGTCCCAATTTGTTGGATAAGCCCATCCTTCATCACTACTAGACGGGTAGCCATCGTCATAGCCTCTGTTTGGTCATGTGTGACATAGATCGTTGTCGTTTGAATTCGATGATGGAGCTTCTGAATTTCTGCTCGCATTTGCACACGTAATTTGGCATCCAAATTCGAAAGAGGCTCATCCATTAAAAATACCTTAGCATCTCTGACAATAGCCCTGCCAAGTGCTACACGCTGACGTTGTCCACCTGATAAAGCTTTTGGCTTTCTTTTTAAATAATCCTCTAACCCTAAAATCTTAGCAGCTTCTTTTACACGACGATCTATTTCCTTTCTATCGACCCTTCGTAGCTTTAAGCTAAATGCCATATTATCATAGACTGTCATATGTGGATATAAAGCATAGCTTTGGAATACCATTGCGATGCTACGATCTTTTGATTCCACATCATTCATGAAAACATCGTCAATGTATAGTTCTCCCTTTGATATATCCTCTAAGCCAGCAATCATACGTAAGGTTGTTGTCTTACCACAGCCAGAAGGACCTACAAACACAATGAATTCCTTATCATGAATATGCAGATTAAAATCAGTTACGGCTTGGATATTTTTATCGTAAATCTTATAGATATGCTCTAACCGTAATTCCGCCATACATACTACACCCCTTTATAAGTCATATTTTCATTGTAAATGACTTTAGAGTAGAGTGTATATGGAAAGCGTGCACAGTGTTGTGACCATAAATTGTGCAGTTGGTCTTAAAGTGATTCTAAGAAAATAATGGCGAGATAAACTTCTAGTCGATGGGAAAATTGCCGAATATCCTTTTGCGTCATTTGTTGAAATTTATCTATGCGATTTTGTAAGGTATTGCGGTGCATATACATTTTTTTAGAGGCTAACGTAATGTTTCCCTCGTATTCAATCAATTTCTTGATTGTATGGAGTAACGCTGGCTGAGAGGTGGCACTTTTTAGAATAGAGGAGATAAAAATCTCTTTCTCTTGATAGGCTAGATGCTGCGTTAGATATGGCACTAAAAGCTCTTGCTGTGTGAGTACATGCTTTGATGTATAAGTCCAAATGGATGGTAGGAGGTGAACAAACCAGTTAAATCGTTCCTTGGTCATGGTATGGTCGTTTATAACATCAGAAACAAAAATCTTAAAGTATACCTCTAAGTCCGCCATGATGGGATCAAGATAATGAGTAAAATCTAATAATTCATCACTATCGATACATTCGATTATGACAAATAATTGTGGATGAAGTGATAGCAGTATAATATCCTTCCCAAGTAAAGCCTCGAAGACTGAACGCAATAGGGTAGGCGCTGTAAAGTCTTTGTCAAATTGAAGAAATAACAAACGATGCATAGGAAGGACAGCTGGGGCAATGTCTTTTTTCCCTGTTAGATAATCAAGCCAAACGATATTGTAGTCATCAAATAAGACAGTGGGTCCTGAGAATATCCGCAATAGCTCATACTCACTTTGTGTCATTGTGTGTATTGGAATTTCGTAAAGCTGATTTTCAAAATTAAATACATAATTTCCATCAGTTCTACCTGAGAAGGGGCTTAATAATGGGAAACGTTGCTGTAATTTTTGAAGATCCATGCATGCCACTCCTTATTTAAATAGAATGTAATAAGGTCAATTTACTAATTATATGATGAAATGCTTATAGTATTAATATAAAAAAACACGGACATGAGCATGTATGATAATCATACCTAGCTAATGTCCGTGCTATTTATTTAGGCATCCTTTTTAAATAACTTACCTGGCCAAAAAGCATATTTACCTAGTACTGTTGTGATAGCTGGTACGAGTAATGGTCGTACAATAAATGTATCGAGCAATACACCAATGGCTGTCACAACACCAAATTGAACAAGCACTTGAATCGGTAATGTTGCGAGCACCGCAAATGTACCTGCTAGGATGAGTCCAGCAGATGTAATAACGCTTCCTGTTCGGACAACACCTTCTTCTACAGCTGTTAAATGGTCAGTGGTTTTACGCTTTTTCCAAATTTCTGAGATCATAAAGATATTATAATCCTCTCCGAGAGCTACCAAGAACACAAAGGCATACAATGGAATAGCTCCAGAAATTGCCTCGGCCCCCATGATATGATGTAAGATTAACCATCCAGCGCCTAATGCCCCAAAGTAAGAAATAATCACAGTCGCTAATAGATAAACGGTTGCTGTAATAGAGCGTAAATAGACAAATAATAATAATGCGATTAAGGCAATCATGGTTGGCATGATTACTGTTTCATCACGCTTAGTTATTTGCTGTGTATCGTATTGACTAGCTGTTTCCCCGCCAAGCCAAACATGTTTCTCAGCTTGATTAAGACCTTGTGCCTCTAGCATTTTTATAACCACTGTTTGTAGTTCAGGAATATGAGCTAATGACTCCTGTGCATAAGGGTTGGCATGGAGAGTGAGCTCATACAAGTGTATATTCTTATTTTTTTCGCCAATTTGTACATCTGCCACACTATCAATATAAGAGATAGCTTCAAGTTGTTGCTGTAAATTAATATCACTACCTTCTGTATCAATGACTAATTGAACAGGTGCTAGCTCTCCAGGCGAAAAATTCTCTTCTATTAATGTAAATCCTTCTCTAGACGGCATATCTTTTGGGAAGGATGAAAGCAAATCAAAGGTATATTGAATACGTGGAACAAATGCTGCTAATCCTCCAAGTAAGATAACAGTGACAGCAATAACGACCCAAGGTTTATGGGTAACAAAATGACCAATTTTATGACTGACCTTATGTGAAGGCTTATGCTGTTTCTTGCCCTTTTTGTTTGCCATTTCCTCTGTGCGTGGAGTGAAGGGGAAGAATGCTACTCGCCCAATGAGGACAAGAATTGCGGGTAGGACAACAAGTGCTGCGATTCCCATGACAAGCACGCCAAAGCTAAATGGCACGGCAAAGCGTTGAAATGCGCCATAATGGGCAAGACTAAGGGTAGCTAACCCTATGACCACTGTTAGGGCACTCATTAAAATAGCACCACCCGATTCTTTAACAGCTAGCTTCATAGCGACCGTCTTATCCTCAACATCAAAAAGTATTTCTCTATATTTTGAAATTAAAAATAAACAATAGTCTGTACCTGCACCAAAAAGTAAAACCGTCATAATGGAAACTGCCTGTGAATCTTTTTCTATCCATCCCTGTTCAGCAAAAAAACCAAGTGTCGGGCTAATCACACCATAGGCAAGCCCTACAACAATTAACGGAATAATAGCTAGCAATGGAGAACGATAAATAATAATAAGTAATACTAAGACGAGTAATACAGTTGCGATCAATAGCTTCACATCTGCTTGTGAAAATAAACTGACAGCATCAGTGGCAATCCCCACTGGTCCAGAATAGCGCACATGGAGTGCATCGCTAGATAATTTTTCATCTAATTGTACTTGATAGCCTTCCATTATTTTTGTCAGCTTATCTAAACTATCCTGTAGCATATCTGTTGCGACACCTTTTTCAAAAAACACAGGCGTTACAATTGTTGTGCCATTTTCGGAAGCGGAAGCCATTAAAGCCTGAGGTGGCATTTGATCAAATGATGGAACCATTGTTTGATGGGCTAAGGGCTTTGCTTGCAGCTCGCTGTATACACCTTGTATAGCCGAAAAATCATCAGGTGATAAGCCATTTTCACGATGCCAAACCAACAATAGAGGTGTTCCGGCATCATTAGGAAATTGCTCTGCAATAATGGACGCAGCTTGCTCAGACATTTCTGTATCAGGTAGGTTTTTGCCTGACTCACTTTCTATACTGTTGATTTGTGGCCAAGCAAATGACAATACAACTACTAATAACACCCAAAAAGCTAGTGCTAATAATCGTCCCTTTTTACTTGCAACCATTGAGCCCCATTGCTCAAGTGGATGTTTATTCATAAAAGACCCCCATTTCGTGTAAGTGATTTAATTATATATACTAGAAGGTTAATTAATCAATCCATAAATATTAATATGTTATAATATGTATAAAAAGAATGCTTAATTAAGGAGGCGAACTTTTTGAAACAATCACCGCGTGTTCTCGGGAGACCTCGCCATGATGAAAATGCGAAACCTACAAAAGATATTGTCCTTGAAACCGCCACAAGACTTTTTATTAAAGAGGGCTACAAAAATATTTCAATGGATGATGTAGCAAAAGCTTGTAACGTAACAAAGGCGACTATCTATTACTACTACCCAACTAAAGGGGATTTATATACTTCTGCTTTAATCGCTATGATGGATCGTATCAAGCTATCTATTCTACAAATTTTAGAGCAGCCTAAACCATTTAAAGAACGACTCGAACAGCTCGTTGAAGTTCATTTATCAGCCACTATCGATATTGATATGAAGAATTTTATGAAAGAGGCTACCATCAATTTATCGGAATCGCAGCTGAGACAAGTTCAAGCATCCGAAAATGGTATGTATCAAACAATAGAGCAGGCTATGCAAAAAGAGATGGAAAAGGGCACAATTCGAAAAGGAAATGCAAAGTTTTTCGCTCATAACTTTATGGCATTGATGACTGTAGGGTATTTTAAAGATGGCGATGGTAAAACCTTACTAGGCTCAGTAGATGTGACGGCAAAGGAAGTAACAAATTTCTTTTGGCTTTCAGTTGAAAAACGTTAATACAAAATATGTTGTAAAAGGAGTTATCTCATTATTTGGGATACTTCTTTTTTTAAGTGATGTAAGTCACAGACAATCAGAGCGATTCTTCATTATAGTGGGGGTGTGGCCAAGAAAGTAGAGGAACATCGTAAATCAAAAAGAAACTATAGTAGCCTAAAGCTAGGGACAACAGTGTAATGGAGGAATGACAATGACAATTATACCAATTCAAGCAATGTTAGAAGAAAAGACAAAACATATTGGTAAATTAGGGAGTATCGCTGGTGCAGATATTTTGAACATTCAATTGCGTGCAGGTGAAAGAATTCCTGAGCATCATGCGGACAATGAAGTGCTAATTATTGTTCAATTTGGTGAAGTTCGCTTTCTTGTAGAAGGTGTGGAGGAAATTTTAACACAAGATACAATTTTAACTTTAAAACCATCTGAAAAGCATAGCTTAGAAGCAATTACAGACGCTCGTGTTATTGTAATTAAATTAAAATAAAGAATAATCTTGAGCTTTGGGAAAGCCCCGTTAGACAATAGTACACATTTCTATTGACACTAAAAAAATCTAGCTTTCTTATTGAATACTACAAGAGAAACCTTAAGTCGTCGTTTATCTCTATTCCAAAAAGAAGGGTAAATAGAGATGATAGGAAAAAGAATTATCTATTAAAAATTATGATGCGCTGGAAAATTTATTATAGCAAGACAGTTAATAGTTGATAAAATCAATGAATTTTGAAAAGATTGTCGAAATTGTGATATAGCTCATTGAAATAATGTACAAACAGTCTTATAATGAAGGTTGTAATGTCACCAAGACAAGATAAGGATGGTATTATGATGCGCTTTTTGCGATTTAAAGTAAACATTGTAATAACAAGTCATACGAATCGCTATCCAGCCCTTGTGACTGGTGATTGTGTAAGATATACGCTGTAACGACTGTTAAGTTTTACCTTAATGGTCTTTTTTACATGTAAGCAATAAAAAATAGTACTAGTGATGGCAAAGGAGAGTTCAAAATGTCAGAAACGAATAACCAAACACAGGCTGAACAAGTAACTGTGAGTAAAGAGCAATTAGATGTACTAGATCAATTATTAAAGCCTGAAGTTCAAGAATCACTTACAACTTTAGTTGAGCAATTACCGAAGTTAACTGAAATGATGACATTATTAACGAAATCATATGAGTTTGCTCAAGCTGTTGCAACAGACGAAGTGCTTAAAAACGATACTGTTGGAGCAGTAACAGAAATCGCTGGTCCTGTAGTTGGCTCTGCGAAAAACCTTGCAGCAACTGCAATTGAAGCGAAAGACCGTGCATCTGAAAGCCATGAAGTAATTGGTTTATTCGGTCTTGTGAAAATGTTAAAAGACCCTCAAGTTCAAAATGTTTTCCGTTTTGTTAATGCTTTCTTACAAGTTAACGCAGAACGCAAAGCTAAATAAGACTCAAGGTAAATTCAATTCGTTAGGACGGAGGATTAATTAATCATGTCAAAAGAAATCGTCATCTTAGGTGCAGGTTACGCTGGCGTTTTAACTGCATTAACAGCACGTAAGTATCTATCAGCTGATGAAGCTAAAATTACTGTAGTAAACCAATTCCCAACACACCAAATTATCACTGAGCTTCACCGTTTAGCAGGTGGTACAATTGCAGAAGGTGCTGTTGCATTACCACTAAAAAAAATCTTTAAAGGTTTAGATATCGACCTACACATTGCGAAAGTATCAAAATTCAATGTAGATACTAAAAAAGTTGATCTAGATAATGGTTATACATTAACTTACGATACACTTGTAGTATCTTTAGGAAGCCAAACTGGATTCTTTGGTATCCCAGGATTAGAAGAAAACTCTATGGTTCTTAAATCAGTAAATGATGCTAATAAAATTAACAAACATATTGAAGACCGCATTAAAGCATATGCACAATCTAAAGATGAAGCAGATGCAACAATCGTTATTGGTGGTGGCGGTTTAACAGGTGTTGAGCTTGTTGGTGAAATTGTGGACAACTTCCCGAAAATCGCTGCAAAACACGGTGTTAATTTTGCTGATCTTAAAATTAAACTTGTTGAAGCTGGTCCGAAAATCTTGCCAGTTCTTCCAGATACACTTATCCAGCGCGCTACTGAAAGCTTAACAAAACGTGGTGTAGAATTTATTACAGGTACACCAGTAACAGGTGTTGACGGCAACGTTATTTCTTTAAAAGACCGTGAACCAATTGTTGCAAATACACTTGTTTGGACAGGTGGGGTAGCTCCACTTCCAATCGTAGGCGAGTCAGGTCTAGCTGCTGATCGTGGTAAAGCAACGATTAATGAATTCTTACAATCTACATCTCACGAAGATGTCTTTGTTATTGGTGATGCATCTGTTGCACTACCAGCTGATGGAGGTCGTCCACTATACGCTCCAACAGCACAAGTTGCATGGCAAATGGGTGAATGTGCTGGTTATAATGTATTTGCACAATACAAAAACCAAGACATGAAACCATTCTCAGCTGTAAACTCTGGTACACTTGCAAGCTTAGGTCGTAAAGATGCTGTTGCTACAATTGGTGCGAGCAACACAGAGCTTAAAGGCCTTCCTGCAACATTAATGAAAGAAGCTTCTAATATTCGTTACTTGACACATATTAAAGCTTTATTTGGTTTAGCCTATTAAAAACAAAACACTCACTACTATCATGCTATGTCGTTGTTAGTAGTGAGTGTTTGTTTTTTTCTAAAGATGTATATTAATTACTTTAAATCCAGTAAAATAAATACATATTCAATATTCTATTTTCTGAGGTGATGGCTGTGTTAACAATGTTTCAATCAAAAAAAGTGGATATAGCGCAATTTAAGGCTAAAATTGATGAACTGAATGCAAAGCTGGATAAGAAAGATCATGAATTTCAAATTTTTTTAAACGAGTTACATAAGGAAATCATTGAAACTATTGAACAACATAACAAGGTAAATGACCAGCATACTATTTTAGGAGAAATGGTCGCAGATATTGTAGGAGAGTTTAATAAAGTTGAGCATAGCACAATTCAATCCAATAAAATTTCTGAAAATGCCCTAGATAAAGGGAACTTATTAATCTCTTCCTCGGATCAAATGATGACATTATCGGTTGAAAGCAAGCAGGCTGTTCAGGAAGTCGAGCATTTGATTGATGCGTTAGGAGAGCAGTCTCAAAAAACGTCTTTAAGCATGAGTAATTTAAGTGAGCGCTCAAAGCAAATAGCGGAAATTGTAAATGTTATTGGGGAAATTTCAAATCAAACAAATTTACTAGCTTTGAATGCATCTATTGAGGCAGCAAGAGCAGGGGAGCATGGTAAAGGCTTTTCGGTTGTTGCTGAGGAAGTTCGCAAATTAGCTGAAAATACGAAAACAAGCACAGAAGATATTGCAAATTTAACAAAGAAAATAGAAGAACAAATTGGACTTGCTTACGAGGATAATAAAAATAATATGCAGCTAGTAACGGAAGGCATTGATAAAAGTGCTAAAACATCTGTGAAAATGGATCAATTGCTGCACATTATGACAAATGTGCAAACGGGAATAAATGAGCTATTAGCTTCAATTAAAGATCAGAAGCTATCAAACGAAGATGTTATGCATAAATTTAATAGGACGACAGCCTTATTTGAGGAAACAAATCGCGTTCTAACAAGCCATATTGATGAATCAGAAATTGTAACGAAAAAATTATTAGAGGCAGTTGATCAAGTAAAGCATTTCCCAACTGATAGATAGATAATCTAACTTCATTCTATGGAAATTTAAAAAGAAAGAACCCTGCATAGCAGCAACTTTTCAACTTCTTAGTGACTACTACAGGGTTCATTTAATTATTACAAAAAGTCAACTTCAGTCATTTCATTCATCAATTTTCCATCTCTCATACCGCATCTTTCCATGATTTGAACACCTTGAGCGGTCCTCCACTGTGCTAACGCTGACTCGATATAGGCAGCATCAGTCCTATACAAAGATATACTCCACATAACAACATTTTCTATTTGTCATCCCAGATTAATAGGTAACAAATAGGAGGATGAGAAAATCAGTTATAGAATAAAGCTCCTTTTTACTTAAAATAAACTTTTAATCAAT
>NZ_JBAHYH020000001.1:4221307-4221611 GCF_036698265.2 Lysinibacillus sp. IITD104 | reverse complement strand
AATTCCGTTAAAGTAATGGATCTGCTCCACCTCAATATCAAAGGTTTGAGCTGTTTGCTTCATTAATTCAATCGACTGTTTCACTAATGGATGATTGGATGAATTAATGGCTGGATAGTAAGGTGGTGCATATAACAGGACGGTAGCAGGCGCTAATTCCTGACAGCGAATCATGAGCTGATCCACAATACGAATGGATTTTTCACGATCATCCCATGCACGATGCTGCTGCACCTGCTGCTTAATCGCTTGAACTTCTTCAGCCCCTAGCTTATGGATGGCATGCTCCAATAAGGCCTCGTAA
>NZ_JBAHYH020000001.1:4204456-4221207 GCF_036698265.2 Lysinibacillus sp. IITD104 | reverse complement strand
CGCAGTCTCACCAGTTCCACAACAGCCGCTCTCATACCAGCAGAGTTGACTTCCTCATCAGGAACCGTCGTTAAAATCAAATTAATCGGCCATTGCTCAAAGCTTGCCTTTTCGATCAGCTGCATGTGTAAGGCAAGGCCCATTTTCATATCCATTGTGCCGCGTCCAAATAAGTAATTCCCTGACTCCAGGTCAATGCGAGCTGCCTCTGGTAAGTCTTTTAGGTATTTAGGTTCTAGGAGCTTTTTCGTTAGTTCTTCTGGAGAAAAGGCTAACGGCTCTAGTTCACCATATTCCTCCGTATGCACCGTATCAAAGTGACTGATTAACACAACGGTTTCTGTTGCCGTTGGATGCTTATAGAAGGCTGTCACCGCATTTCTGCCAAGTCCTGCATCATGTAATTCAATCAACTCCGGGTGTTTTTCAAAATATGGAAGCGTTAACAATTTATCTTTTAACTGATAGGCAAATTTATTTTCGCCCTCCGTTAATGTTCGGCTTTCCCAGCTCACAAGTTCACATAATAGGGCACGTAGTTTTTCAGGTGTATCCCACATAAAAGCATTCATGATTTTTTCTCCTTTTATAGTAATATGTTTTATTTTCATGATGATATAAATAGATAATTAGAAGAGAAATACATATTTTTACTGTCATTTATTTTTCACTATACGAAATTAAATCTATATAGTGGAATATAAATTCATCGTAAATGGAAAACAGCAAATTGTCAATTTTAATTTTTGTGAATACTCGTAATTTTCCGCACTAATTGAGTGGAACTATGTATATATTTCATGTAGCATCTATTTATATGCATAAAAATTAGTTAAAATAAAATGAAACTACATTCAAAAGCAGGGCTACATGTAAAAAATTGAAGGTACATAAAAATTTGATAATTTGCATGAATTTTAATTTCATAATGATCCCAGTTAAAGCTAACTGGATCTATATAAACCTTAAGATAGTGATCATATGGGGAAATGAAAGGGAGTAATTGTAATGATTCAATCAATCGAAAGAGCTATGTTAGTTATAAATATACTGGCGAAGCATCCGAAGCGTTTTTTTACTGTGCAAGAAATTTTTAATGAAACAGACTTGCCTACTAGCACAATATACAGATTATTATATACATTAGAAAGTTTTGATTTAGTAGAGAGAAATGAGAATAAAAAAGAATTTCGATTAGGGTATACATGGTTGCAACTGGGTATGAAAATGTATCATGAGACGGATATTAGAGAAAAAGCGCATCCTCTATTAGAAAACCTTGCATATAATGTTCGCGAAACAATCTATTTAAGTATTGCTAAACAGTTTGCATCCATTATTATTGATCGAATTGATAGTCCTAAAAATGTCCGTATTATTGATATGATTGGTGAAAAAATCCCATATCCTATAGGGGCTCCAAATAAAGTATTGCTTGCGTTTTCTAAAAGCGATGTACAGCAACAATTTTTCCAACAACTTGAGGAGCCTGAAAAAGAAAAATTGATAGAGAGCCTCAATGATGTAAGAGAAAAAGGCTTTGCCATAAGCGTTGGAGAAAAAACAAAGGGGACAGTATCCATAGCAGCACCTATATTTGATTCAAATAAACAAACAATTGCAGCCATTAGTGCAGAGTGCTTTGAATATGATACAGATGCTGAAAAATTAGAAAGTATAACACAGGAAGTCATTAAAACTGCACAGCAGCTATCCTATGAATTAGGGTATATATAAGATTGCTTATTTCGATAAAAAACCATCTAGTGTAAGTAATTAGTAGACATTAGATGGTTTTTATATGAAAAGTGAGATTATTGTTGCTTGCTACTTATCAACCTTTTATAATAGTGGCTTTTCGAAGGTTTTATATTTAGCCATAGTAGAATGACAGCTACAAATGCCATCATAAAGGATGCACTAATGACAACTGAGCGTATGGTAATCCATTCAGCGAAAATCCCAAAAATAGTAGTAAACATAATAATAAAAAGAGCTCCAAAAAATCCATAAATACTTCCTATACGACCCATGCTCTCAGAGGGAATATTATTTTGATAAAATGTATAAAATCCTGTATTCGCAAAGGCAGTTGCAAAGGATAATACAAAGCAACCTATAGCAGCTATAAGAAAGGAAAAGGATGAGGTAAATATTAAATAGCCCAATGCTGTTACGAGAGACCCCATACCTATTAACCAAGAAGTTGGTATTTTTTCGACAGTAACAGAGTTAGTTAGCGAGCCAATTAAAACACCTACCCCCGCGATACTGACTAAAATACCATATTCCCCTTCAGATAAAGCTAATATTTGTGTTGCAAAGGCAGCCTCCAAAGAATCAGTAGCTGTCATCAAGATGATGATAGCACTAAACAATAAATAGACTACCATCACGTAGGAATTTTTTAAGCTAAAGCGTATGACCATTTGCCAATCCTGAAGCAATACGCGATAAAGGGATGTTCTTTCTGTATGTCCAACAAATTTTTCAAAGGCTTCAATATTCGGCATTTTGAACGTTATACAGGCTGATAGAAATAACGCAATCGCATTTAAATATATAGCCATATGAGGTGTTCCAACTGTGAACAAGAAACCTGCGATTGCTGGCCCAGTTAGAAATGCACCAGAGTCGAGCAAGCTGCGTAATGAATTAAAGCGTTTCCTTTGTTCGATAGGAATTAACTTAGTGATATAAGTCATAGATGTCGGCTGATACATAGAGCTAGCTACTGTAATGATAAAGACAAAGACATACATCCACACTAGGCTTGAAAAGCAGGGGAGTATGACAATGAGTATAGATTGAATCATATTTAGAATAATCATTAGCTTTTTCTTATTAAAACGATCGATTAGGCTTCCTGACCAAAAATTAGTGAACAAGGAAGAAATCGCTCTTACAATATACAATCCAGAGACAGCCAAAGCAGATTCTGTGAGGTTTAACACAATTAAATTTAAGGCGATAAAATAAATCCATTCGCCAACACTGGAAACACCAATACTACATAATAGGATGGCAGGATAGCGCCAGCTTTCTAAAGCTTTTCTCATATAAATTCCTCCTTAAGCAAAGTGACGATTTGCAAAATAAAAAACCCCACCCCCAAGACGATTAGTCTTAGGGACGAGGTTGTAGAATTTATATACTCACGTGGTGCCACCCTAGTTCACTATTATGTCACCATAATAGCCTTTTCAGTACGGCATAGTGCCTATGCTTATACTGTAACTCTATAACGGGAGTTCCCGTCGCACCATCATTCAAACAAAATCCAATGCGCTACTCCGAGGCTTGTTTCAATAATTCGTTCTTACTCGTTTTCAGCAATCCGAGCTCTCTGGGAAGAACAGCCTTATTTACTCTTCTCTTCAATGTATTTTCGCTAGTGTAACATATGTACATGATTTTGGTAAATAGTCCTATAAAAAGATTACTAATTATTTTGTAGAAAGATTTTTAATTGTGTTATCAGCGATTGGCAGTGCTGTATGGATAAATCAACATTCAAGGGAATTTCAAGTGAATGATTAAGGTTCTCCAAAACAGCAAGCTGAAGGGTAGCAAGTTGCGCTAGCTTCTCCTGTGAATAATGAGGGTCCGCTGTACCAATTGCCAAAAATGCATGTTTGTCTAATAGATTTGCCATTGTATGTTGAAGAGAAAGTAATGGGGTGAAAAGTACATAACGAGCAGGGATAGAAGGAGTCTGCTGCATATAATAATCGACAATTGGCATAGTACCTAAAGATTTTCCTAGATAGACGACTTCTCTATAAGGCTTTGATTGCAAGCATTTCTCTACAATAGGATTGGCAACACGATAGACCATTTCTGATATGGCTTGGGAGTCCTGTTCAAAGTGCTGCTGCTCAAATGTATAATTGATTTGGATGACATCATAGCCAAGTTCTAGCAGTAATGCCGTAGAATAATAAAGTATAGGTTTATCATAGGTATAGCCTGTGCCAGAGAGCATAAAACATACCTTATCGCTTTTTCTATCAAAAAAGCTGTAGGATAGACCATTGTACATGGCGTGCTTAGGTTTGATTTTCATGAATATTCCTCCATCATTTCTATATATAGTATATAATTTTACTATAGCAAGGAGGGAGAAATTTATGAAGGCTATTATTATCAATGAATTTGGCACATCTGAGGTTTTAACATCTATTGATTGTCCAAAACCGACTATTTGTGAGGGTGAAGTCTTAATACGGACAACCTATACAAGCGTAAATTTTGCAGATATTAAAAATCGCACAGGTAATAAAGCTAAAGCAAATTTTCCGATGGTTCTTGGTTTGGATGTTGCAGGGGTAATTGAAGAAGTTTTTAATGATAGTAGTGGTTTTCAAAAGGGTGACCAAGTTATCGCATTCCCGAAAAACGGCGCTTATGCAGAATTTGTTGTAGCAAAGGAACAACTAGTCTTTAAAATACCTAGTGGTGTACCAATCGAGAAGGTAGCAGCTGTACCGACTGTTTTATTTTTATCGTATATGTTAACACATCAAATAGCAGCCATTGGTCAGCAGGATGCCGTCCTAATTCATGCTGCTTCTGGTGGGGTAGGTACAATGCTTGTTCAAATGGCAAAAAGGCTGGGAGCTAAACAGATTATAGGTACAGTGAGTAATTTAGAAAAAGCCCCAATCGTTTATCAGCTTGGTGCGGATCATGTACTAACATATGATCAATTTAGTACAAATGTCAATGAACTTACAAAGGGTCAGGGTGTTGATATTGTGTACGATTCCATTGCAGGAGCTATCACCGAGGAGAGTTTAACTTGCTTAGCGCCTTATGGTACGCTTGTCCAATTTGGGAATAGTGGAGGCAGAGCAGGTAATATTAAAACAGCAGATTTACACAATAGTTGCCGCAATATAAAAGGATTTAGCTTAGGTACGACAAGAGCTTTGAAGCCAGAACTGTTACAACAGGTGGCACAGGATATTTTCTCTTTAGTAAAAGAAGACAGTTTTCAGGTGCCGATTGCTAAAATATTTACCTTAGAGGAAATGAAAAAGGCTCACGAATTTATGGAAAGTCGTCAGCATCAAGGAAAAATACTTATTAAAATATAAAAGCACAAAAAAAATGACACTCCAAATATGGGTGTCATCTTTTGTCAATCAACCATCTAATTCAGTAAGTTTTTCATAAATACGTCTTTTACGATACAGCATCATACCCGTTTCGGCTACATCCTGAATCATGCCCTTATTGGCATAGGCTCCAAAAACCATCCCTGCAATA
Source organism: Lysinibacillus sp. IITD104 (assembly GCF_036698265.2). Taxonomy (NCBI): domain Bacteria; kingdom Bacillati; phylum Bacillota; class Bacilli; order Caryophanales; family Bacillaceae; genus Lysinibacillus; species Lysinibacillus sp. IITD104. The sequence goes on along the minus strand of NZ_JBAHYH020000001.1, from coordinate 4,215,936 downwards.
GGGATCATTTGAAACAGCTTTTTCCAGCCTAGCTGATCACGATATGTGTAAAATACTTCCTGCCATCCTTGAAGCTGAGAAATCATGTTATCGGAAGCCTTTTTTGAGCTATTCATAGCAGAAAGCTCCTGTAAGATTGCTTCTTTACCAACAATATCAGCAGAGGTAAATTGTAGACATTTTACAATAAAAATACGTTCCATTTTATCGTTCGGATCATAGCCATGTATAATTGCTATTTCTTGCAAAGTTTTTAGTGCAGTCCCTAAAATCATTGGAATATCAATAGCTAAAGTAAAGATGCCTCCAAAGCCAGTAGAGGCTCCTTGTACAGTAGCAAATTTCACACGTTCATTTTGTAATTTGTCACTGAGGGAGATCATGTCCTCTAAAGGAATCTGACCAATATCAGATATAGTTATAATATGCTGAGTGGAAGAATGGTCACGAATTTTTTGTATCATGGCTTTTTCATTGATTAAATACTTTCCACCGGACTGAATATAATTGCCTAGTTCATCTACCAATAAAGCAATTTTATTTTGGAGAAAGGCAGGTGTCATTTTATCTAATAATTTAAATGGTATTCTCCCTAATTTCTCCCAAAACCATAAATCTTTTTGATCTTTTTCCCACACTTGAATCTCTTGTAAATGCTGCTCTAATAACTCTCGATTCTCCATTATTGTCTTATCCCCTTATGTGTCCATTTAACTTTAAATACGAAAAAAACTATATAAAGTTTCGCTTTATTTAAATGAGATTTCGACAAACTAATGAATCACATGCTATTGCCAAACGGACGCAAGGAGTGCAATTCCTTCATTTATTTGCTGAAGTGTCAGTCCACCATACCCTATAATGATCATGGTTTCATTTGTTCCATTCTGATAGGAGGTAGAGCATGGATAGACTTGAACCCCTACCTCTTGAGCAAGCTGGATCGCTCTACTCTCGGTGAGATGTTGTGGTAGCTTGATGACTATATGAAGTCCGGATTTTTCACCGATTACTTGAAATTCATTTGAAAAATGTGAAGAGATGGCGGTCAATAATGCTTGTTGTTTTTTACGATAGATTGTTCGCATTTTTGCCAAATGCTTATCGAATAGACCTTGTGCAAGAAAGTCTGCTAAGACAAGTTGGTCTACTTTGGAGACAACCGATTTTTGCTCAGAATGAAAAGTCATAAACGGCACTACTAAAGACTTTGGAAGGATCATATAACTAATGCGTAAGGATGGAAGCAATGTTTTTGAAAATGTTCCGAAATAAATGACACGCTGAAGCTGATCCATTTTTGCTAAAGACGGGATTGGTAGCCCCTTATAACGAAATTCGGAATCATAATCATCTTCAATAATAAGCCCCGCGTTCGAGTTAGCCCATTGTAACAATGCCACTCTTCTTTCTATGGTCATAATCATGCCTAATGGAAATTGATGAGCAGGTGTTGTGTATAACATGTGAATTGGTGTTGCAGGGAGTGTAACCCCTGAATAGTCCACAGGAATCGCCTCTGTGGACAATCCACATTGCTGTAAAACGGCACGCACTCTTTTAAATCCTGGCTCCTCTAACCCAACGCGTGTCGCAGACCCAAGAAAATGACAAAGAGCCTGAAGCTGGCTTTGTGTACCACTGTATATAAATACCTGTGAAGCATCACAGCTAACCCCACGAGAACGCTCTACATAGCGGGCAATCTCTGTGCGTAAAGTTGTCTCTCCCTCCCAAGGGCTTGTTGATAAGTTGTTACTATTAAAATGTTTTTTAATAAGCTTGTGCCAAGCAGCATAAGGAAAAGCCTCGTTATCCACATGTCCATTTGTAAAATCAAATTGTATATTGTTAGGGATATTGTTACTTGGAACAGATACATGCTGGGGTACTTGCTGTAGCCAATCAAATTCAAAGGGCGCAATAAAATAACCAGAACGCTCTTTACTATAAATATAGCCTTCTGCAAGTAACTGCTCATAGGCTTCCTTTATGGTGTGTACACTCACATTCAATGTTAGGGCGAGAGCTCGTTTAGAAGGCAGTTGTTCATGAGCAAGTAATTTTTTAGTGATAATAGCATGCTTTATCTCTTCATAGATTTGGATGTATTTCGCTAGATTGCCTGTAAATATAATGGAGAGCTCCAGATAATTTCCTCCTCCTCTGGTATGGTTGATTTTTTAGTAATTGGTTATATATATCATATCAATTTTACCGTTAAATAAGTAAAAAGGAGTGAAGTGTAATGGAATTTATAACATTAGAAAATGAAGTGGTTAAACTAAAGCCTTTAGAATTGAGCGATTTACCAGGAATTTTAGAGACAGGAAGTTATCCAGAAATTTGGTCACATATGTCCACAACCATAGAAAAAAAGGAAGATGTGAATAAATTTGTGGAAAACGCATTAAAGGCAAAAAACGAAAAAACAGAATTTCCATTTGTGATTGTGGATAAACAATCAGGGGACATTATCGGGTCTACACGTTTTATGGATATTGATGACAAGCATCAGCGATTAGAAATTGGCTATACATGGCTAACACCCGCATACTGGCGTACAGCTATTAATACTAATTGTAAGTATTTGCTATTACGATACTCTTTTGAGCATCTTCATTTACAACGTGTACAAATAAAAACGGATCATGAAAATATTCGTTCTCAAAAGGCAATTGAGCGAATTGGTGCTACAAAAGAGGGAATATTGCGTAACCATATGATTCGCAAAGATGGGACAACTAGGCATACCGTTATGTATAGCATTACAATAGAAGAATGGCCACAGGTGAAAAAGCATTTAGAAAGTCTATTAGTGCAATTGGGATGTTAATAGGTATAAAAAGGGATTTATATAACCCGTAAAACCCTTTTTTCTTATAAAAAGTGTCAAAAAATAAAGGGGAGGGTAGAGTAGAGTACCGAAAAATTGAAAGAGGGTAATCTACTTGAAACCTAAATACACGTTAAGACAAATTTATGGTGATAATGCTGTGTATACACCAAGAACACCGTATAGCGATAATCCGTGGATGATGGATGATCCTCATAAGCTAGATGCTTTAACCTCAAGAGAAGTTGCTATTGCTGATATCCCCGTGCTAGTACATCGAGCAACACAAACAGAAAAGGCGCAAGAGCTTCATCAATTAGCAGGATTACCATGGGTAGAACAGCCTTATAGTTATGAGACTCAAGAGGAATATCTGGCACAGATCCAAACATGGTGTAAGGAAGGGAAGACCATTGTATGTCAATATATACACGACCTGGAGCATATGGATCGTCAATGTTATTGGATGGATGCGGAGAAATTTAATGAGTTGAATACAAAAGCTTATATTGATCATTTAATCGATAGTAAATATGTGCCAAGTCGTCTAAATGTGGAGACGTATAGACTTTCAGATGCCATTAAAAATTGGCAGCCTCCTGTAGTACTGAAGCCTGGCGATGATTCTCCGACATCGGGAGGATATGGCGTTACCATTTGTCATAATAAAGAGGAGCTGACGGAGGGTTTACGACAATTTCGGATGACTGGAACTGAAAGTATAATCATTGAGGAGCTTTTACAGACAAAGGACAACTATAGCTGTCAATTTGTTTACTCGGAGGAGCTAGGTATTCAATATTTAGGAGCTTCCCAGCAAATTACGGATGACAATGGCATTTACGAAGGGAATATCATTGTAGATAAAGTGCCCGAAAAAGTAATTGAAGTAGGAAAGCATATTATGGAACGTGGCGTTGAAGAAGGCTTTGTCGGTGTGGCAGGCTTTGATTTAATTGTCACTGAAGCTGGTGATGTTCAAGCGATAGATTTAAATTTCCGTCAAAATGGTTCAACCTCTATGCTGATGTTTCATGATGCTTTAGGAAAGCCCATCAATAAATTTAGCTCCTATTCAGCACAAAGCCCACAACAGAATAATTACTTCTATCAAACAATTAAGAAATATATAAAACAAGGTATGTTATTTCCCTTATCTTTCTATGATGGAGATTATTTTGAGGAGTCTGTACCTTCTAGATTTGTCGGTGTATGGTATGCAGATACGTTAGAGGAAATTGAAAAACGGGAGAAGGAATTATTACCTGAAGAAAAGAATGGTCTTTAATCGACCATTCTTTTTTTATAGATAATTGCTGCGAAAATCCAAGAAAGAAGAGACCATACAATTATCGTAATCATAGGAATAAGAACATCTGCCATAGAATACTTACCTTCTAACGCCTCTGCTAAAAGTAATAACTGTGAGCTTGGTAGCCATTCAGCTAATTTTAAGATTGGGTATGCCGAAGATAGAGCTAAGGCCAGAGGTCCAAATGAGAAGATAACCATTACAGGTAACACAATAATAGATGCTTCCATAATAGATTTAGCAAATAAACCGCATATTGTACCTAGAGCAATATAAAACACAGCAGAAAGCAATAATGCAATTGCTAAGATAAAAAGGTTTGCAGGTTCGTAGCCAACTAGAAAAATAGCCATTGTTACAGATACAATTGTAACAATTAGAACAAACAGGCTTTTACCAATTAAAATATCTCCAAGTGAGGCAGGGGAGAGCATAAGACTGCGAAGAGTGTTTTTTTCCTTTTCTTCTGCAATTAAACTACATTGTACGTAAGTAGTCACTATGGAAAATGTCATGTTAATTGGTAGAAAATACATGCTAATAGTATTTGCACCTAATCGATTATATAAAAACGCCATTATAAGTGGTAGTAATACCATAGTTGATACGGCATAGTTACGTGAGAATTCCTTATAATCCTTCATCAATATAGCTTGAATACGTGTCATTGAAATATTCATACTAAATCACTCCCTGTTATTTGCATAAAAATGTCACCTAGTGTTGGCTCGTTTGTATAGATACGTGTAACTTGATCGGATTGCATCCATTGATATAACTTCTCTGCATCTTGAGAACCATTCTCTATAATTTCCTGTTCGCCATTTTTAAGCTCTACTGTAATAGTGTCAGAGCCAAATTCTTTTTTTAGATCTTTTGGAGCGCCGATTGCTCGGATTTTCCCTTTATGCAGGAAAGCAACACGATCACAAAGTATTTCTGCTTCGCTCATATCGTGTGTTGTTAAAAAAATTGTTGTACCCATAGCATTTAATTTTCGTAAGCCATTATATATATGCTGTGTATTTACTGGGTCCAAAGCAGAAGTAGGCTCATCTAAAAATAATAATTCGGGCTTGTGCATAATTGCACGAGCAAGTGTAACACGTTGAATCATTCCTTTGGAAAGCTGACTGATCTTCTTTTTACGTTCTGCATATAAATTGACAAAGTCCAAAGCTTCTTTTACAGCAGATGGAGATAGCTGATATAAATTACTATAAAGTATTAAATTTTCTTCAATTGATAGTCTCGTATACAAGCCACTATTATCTGTCAAAATACCGAAACGTTTACGATTGTGACTTTGCTTCATTTCAGATGCATGTTGCCCAAATAATAGAACATTACCAGCCGATTTATCTGTTTGTGCGGTTAATATTTTAATAGTAGTAGTTTTACCAGAACCACTTGGGCCAAGAAAGCCGAATATTTCCCCTTTCTTAATGGTAAAGGAAACATCCTGTAATGCTGTTTCATTATTAAAAGTTTTTTTCAAATGTTGCACATCAATCACTGCGTTCATGTGTAACCTCCTGTTTGTTGTTGATGTCTACACTATAAACAACAAGGGTAAGGCTCACAGTAAAAATCATGTGAAAGGCAGAAAAAGAACCTTCAATGGAATTTTATTAAAGGTGACAGGAGTCGATTATTTCCTGGGAAATCTACTAAATTCCGAGTATTTCCTTTAAAGTTGCCAATTTATTTTTCGACAGTGGAACAACTGTCTTTTCTGTACTGTTGAGTGCTAAGCTATAGCTATTGCGTGTCCAAGTAATAATCTCTCGAACCTTTTGTAGATTCACAATATAAGAACGATGGCTTCTAAAAAAGCCGAATGGTGTCAATTTTTGCTCTAACTCATTTAGCGATAGAGTACATGGATAAGCTTCACCTGCTACATAAATAGATACTTCTCCTTCAACACTTTCAATATAATCAATTTCGGGTGGATTAAATAAAATAATCTTTTCATTTTTCTTTGTTGGGATTTTATCTAGTCGAATTGGTGCATTCTTAATGGTTATTGGTGCCTGTTCTACACCATCCTCTTTTACGTCTAAAGCATGTAAGTCTGCTCCATCTAATCGATGTATAGTTGTACTTGCAACCATTAAGTCTTCTAGATTATTTGATAATAAAATAATAATTTTGTGCTCTTTTGCGAGATTTTTTAATAACTGTTGGATAGTTTGCTTTGAAAATTCATCTATATTTTGAAAGGGTTCTTCTAAAATTTGAATAGATGCCGGATGTAGGTACATATTCAATAGTTTTAATCGCTGTTTTTCACTATTAGAAAGCTTACTAATTCTATTGTTTTTTTGTTCAGTAAGTTTAAAAAGCTTCAATATGTTCTCTGTTTCATTAGTTGGGCGGCTAAAAAGCTTTAAAATGAACTGGATATACTCGCGCGCTGTGAGTCGCTCATATAACGAGCTTTCACGAAAAGAAGTATACGTATCATCTCGTTTCATAAACCATTGCATTAATGTATGTATTTTGGAAACATCTGTATAGATGCCTATAATCATGCCAGGTTGTAGAGAAAGATGAAAGCTTGGATAAATAACATTGCCTGCTTCAATATATGGATCAACCTGAATATCAATATTTTGTTCCACGTTTATTCCTCCTATAGCTTGCTAGCTTGTAAAAAGTATTTGATGTCATTGAGTGCTTGCGAGTGGCTCATCTGACAGTAGTTTGAGTTAGAGGCATCCATAAAGCCATGTAAGCCTTGAAATTGTTTGACCTGAACATTCGGTATGCTTGCAAGTGTGTCCTTCAATGATTGAACATCAAAGCTATCTTCATGGCTAGGTAAAACAACCAAAGTTGGGCAAGATGGAATGTTATCAAGGTATTGGCGGATCCGTGAGCCATACACACAAATGACACGGTGTAAGGGGAGTGTAGTTAATCGCCAGGCTAAAGTTGCACCTACACTATATCCAATTAATATTACCTCATCGTCATTTTCACAAGCCTCCAATAATTTTTGTGAAAGTAACTCAAGAGGAGCATCAAAGCCAACTGTCTGTAAGAAAAAGTCATAGGCTTGTTTTTCCTGCTCATATGGAAAGGAAAGTCCTTCTGGATAAAGCGAAATAAGGGAAACAGCAGTGTCTTCATCGCCGTATTCTTGAATTTGTTTTTCAATAAAATGATTAACTCCATAGATCTCATGTAGTATATAGATTTTTCTTTTCATTGCGTCCTCTATTATCTTTTTTCCAATAGTGTATCAAAAAGTAAGTAAAACGTATAATTCGCTTCTAGAATGAACAGTAATAATTATTTTCAAAAGTACAATGATTTGGTCACCAATTATTAACATTATTATTTATATAATTAGAATTTGGTATAATTTTATTTGATAATGATTATCATTATCGTATAATGGAATTTAAGGAGGAAGTTCAAATCAGTTTACACAATTAGAAATACACAGTAGGACTGTCATGCGATATGAGTTAGTCCAATTGTTGAAATAGGTAAAGACAAATTGAAAGGTGTGTTAAAAATTGTTAGAACAAGAATTATATGATGTAACCATTATTGGTGGTGGGCCAGCGGGTTTATATTCAAGCTTTTATTGTGGTTTACGTGAAATGAAAACCAAGCTAATTGAATCACAACCACAGCTAGGCGGTAAAATTCATGTTTATCCAGAGAAAATGATTTGGGATGTGGGAGGTGTAACGCCTATATCAGGGGGGCAACTAATTAAACAATTAGTTGAGCAAGCCTTAACCTTTAATCCTTCTATTTATACAAATGAAAAAGTCCTGTCCATTGCAAAAAATGAAGATGGTATTTTTGTCATAACAGCAGAGTCAGGAAATATTCATTATTCCAAAACCGTTATCGTTGCTATTGGTGGTGGCATCCTAAATCCCCAAAAAATTGAAATTGAGGGGGCTGAACGCTTTGAAGTATCTAATTTAAATTACACAATTAAATCCTATGAAAAATTTAAAGATAAGGCAGTTATTATTTCTGGTGGTGGTAACACAGCGGTAGACTGGGCATTAGAATTAACGGAGGTGGCATCCAAGGTCTATTTAACTTATCGAAAAGATACATTGTCTGCACATGAGGCTCAAATTACAGAGCTTGCAAATAGTTCGATCGAATGCCATTTCAATTCTGAAATTACCAAGCTGATTGCAGACGAGCAAGCAGGAATGATTAAAGCTATTGCTTTAACAAATCATGAAACAGGGACTGTAACAGAAATTCCTATTGATGAAGTTGTCATCAGTCATGGGTATGTGCGTGATAAAGAGCTGTTAGATAATAGTCCATTAGCCATTGAGCGCAAAAATGATTATTTTATCGCTGGTACGATTAATAGTGAATCATCGATCCCAGGCCTTTATGCTGCGGGTGATATTTTGAGCCATGATGGTAAAATTCATTTAATTGCAGCAGCCTTTCATGATGCACTTCATGCAGTGAATAGTGCGAAGAAATATATCCAACCTGATGCTTCTGAGGGAGGTATCGTTTCCTCACATAATGATATTTTCAAACAACGTAATCGTAAGCTATTACAGGAAAGTTTAAAATAATCGATTTTAGGAGCACTGAAGTATTCATGGTGTTCCTTTCTTTTATCTTGATGTCTATTTTAGAAGAAACACTTCTGAGGGACTATCAATATAATAAACAAAATATAACGCTGATTATGGAGTATATAGAAGAAAATTATACAGAGAATATGATTGTCATGGTATCGTGAAATATTTGAGAAAAAATGGGTTTTAGTCCAAATTATCTCACTGATTTTCGTTTTCAAAAGTCTAAAATGTACTTGAGAACATCTCATTTATCCATTAAAGAATTTGCTGAAAAATCGCCTAGCCAATTCCGTAAATATATGAATTAACAAACACCTAATGAAAAAATAACTTTCATTAGGTGTTTTTCCTCTAGAAAGAACATAGCTTTTCCTTTTTTGGACACCCTAAACTAGAAAAAATGACATGGGGTGATGATCATGAAAATAGAAAGGTCGTCCGAGTGGGAAGAAGGCTTTATCGATCGATTAAATCATCTTGAAAAATGGGATAGCTGGACATTGTACAAGATGAACTATGATATTGTGAAAATGAAACTAATTCCTGATTTTACAGGATTGCAGGCTACAAAGTATTTACCTAATCTACAACCTTTGAAACACCAGCTAGAGGCAGCCGAAACAGTTATTGAACGTATGAATGGGAAAGCTATTTTAGCTGATGAGGTGGGGCTAGGGAAAACAATTGAAGCTGGCTTAATCTTAAAGGAATACCTTATTCGAGGTCTTGTGAAAAGAGCATTGATTTTGGCTCCTGCTTCTTTAATTAATCAGTGGATTGAAGAGTTAAATATAAAATTTCATATTCCTGCCGTTGCCTATAAAAAAAATTGCCCAATAGAGCGCTATGATGTCCTTATTATGAGTATGGATACGGCAAAAAAGAGTCCACATAGAGAGCGCATTTATGAGCAGGATTATGACATGATAATTATTGATGAGGCACATAAATTAAAAAATAATAAAACACAAATTTACGAGTTTGTACAAGGCTTAAAGAAAAAATTCTGCCTATTATTAACAGCCACACCTATTCAAAATGATATCTTTGAATTGTATTATTTAATCTCCTTATTAAAGCCTGGACATCTAGGTAACTATGACACGTTCCAATCTGCCTTCTCTGCTAGTAAGCATGATTTAGAACATGATGATTATTTAAAAGAGTTGGTTAATCAGGTAATGGTAAGAAATCGAAGGGAAGATACGGGGATTGATTGGACAAATCGTCGTGTACAAATTGTACCGATTACATTTACGGACGAAGAAAGAGAAGTTTACGAAATGCTTGGCAACCTTCAAAACACAGGGTCATTTTCATTAATAACGTTGCAAAAAGAAATGTGTAGTAGCAAGGAAGCTACAGCATTAACATTAACGAATATGCTGGATGATCATGTACAACCACAAGAAATTGAAGCGATTATAACTAAATTAATGACCTTGGAAGTGAATTCAAAGGCAGAAAAGGCATTGGAAATTGTTAAACAAGCAAATGACAAGGTTATTATTTTTACAGAATATCGTGCTACGCAAATTTATTTGCAATGGTACTTACATTCTAATGGCATATCAAGTGTGCTGTTTAATGGTAAGTTTAATAAAAGTAAACGAGATTATATGAAGCACCTATTTAAAGAGCGAGCCCAGGTGCTCATCGCTACTGAGGCAGGAGGAGAGGGGATAAACCTTCAATTTTGTCATCATGTAATCAACTATGATCTACCTTGGAATCCAATGAAGCTAGAGCAACGTATTGGCCGTGTCCATCGTTTGGGACAGGAGCATGATGTTCATATCTATAATCTTGCTATAGAAAATACGATTGAAGAAAAAATTCTGCAATTGCTTCATACGAAGATTGATGTGTTCGAGAAGGTGGTTGGAGATTTAGATGCCATTTTAACAAACTTTAAAGAATCAGTATAAGGTAGGGAGATGCAGCTATGTATCCGCAGCAAGTTCACCACTATTTAAAGGAATTTTTTATGGAGAATGACTGTGCAATTTTAGGAGAAGAGGATCATTATCTAACCGTTCAATTAACAGTAGACATAGATAAAAGAATTATGAATAGGCCATTTTATTGGCAATACGTTGAAGCGACAAATAGTGAGCCAAACCCCGCTCAAGTAACCTTCATTACAAACCAAACAGCAATGGCTGGTAACATTTTTGGGGAAGCTATTCATTACGGCTCTCCACGTTTAAATCAAGTATTTTTAGCTACAAGAGAACTAGGGGCCTATGTTCAATTGTTTGAAAAGGTTGATCGTGATATGGGGCAGGTTATTTTAACGCCCTGGTTAGGTGTTAACTTTAAAGTTTCGTATTGCTGTGATCGTACAAAAGAAATGCTTTACTCATTTGGCATTAATTTATTGACTGGTGTTATTAAGGAGGATTTTCATGAAATGATTTGTTCTTCGGACTTTAACACAAAACCCGAAGAAAATGTATTTCATGTGCAATATATTATTAAGCCTGCCCGAGCACTTGAAAGATTGAAAGCTACAATTGAGTCAATTATTGAGCAGGATGATCATTCTTGGGCAATGGAAGCACAAAAACGATGGCAACGTGATCAACGTGTATTAGATTATTTTTATGAAGATGTAGAGGATAAACCAGAATGCTATGAAATTGAAAGAAAAGCATTAGAGGAGCAATATGAAGCAAAAATTAAAATAGAAGTCATTAATGGGGGATTATTTTATCTCTTTTAAATAAGGAGCTGTCTAAAA
>NZ_JBAHYH020000001.1:4012789-4204356 GCF_036698265.2 Lysinibacillus sp. IITD104 | reverse complement strand
GCTAGGTAACTTGTTGAAGCTGCTGTCTGTATTTTGCAGGCGGCAGCTTTTTCAAATGCCATTGCCCTCGATAATGGTTGTAATACATCATATAACTCTTAATTTCTCGTTTGACTTCTTCTAATGTTTCACATTTCTCGATAGTTGTTTCATCTTTAAAATGTCCAAAAAATGATTCTTGTGGCGCATTGTCCCAACAGTTTCCACGGCGAGACATGGATTGTCCTAACCCCATTTTCTTCACAAGTTTTTGGAATTGTGGATTGGTATAATGGAATCCTTGATCCGAATGAATAAAGGCATCTTCCGTTAAATGGCGGTGTTTCTTCAATTGATGAAGCGTATTGAGGGCAATATCTATACTTAATGAAGACGACACTTCATACGCTAAAATTTCATTCGTTTCAGCGTCTTTAATCGTTGATAAATAAGCGCGTTTACTGCTTCCATACGTTAAATAGGTGATATCTGTCAGTAACACTTTTCCGGCCATACCCTGTTTAAAGTTGCGTTGTAATTCATTTGGGCACGTACGATGTTCTTTCGTTGCTTTTGCCATACGTCGAGTTGGATTCGCTTTTCGAATCGGGCAGATAATCTGATATTTTTTCATCACACGGCGAATACGTTTCAGATTGTACGTAATTCCATATTGATTTTCTAACGTCATTTTAATTTGACGTGCTCCTTTTTTTCGCCCTCTGAAATGATACGCTTTTAAAATGATTTCCTTTACCACTTCATCTGCTTGTTCTTGCTCCACACGCTTCTGAGCTGATTTTTCTAAAAAATAATTGTAATAGCCAGACCGAGATATACCCATCACATCACATAAATAGCTGACTAAACGCTTTAATTTATACTTTTTCATCGTGTGATGGATGAGTTCAAATTTTAGTGTCGTAGCGATTTTTATTTCTTCTTCAACATCTGCCTTTCGAGTAGATCGAGCTTTTTTAACAATTCATTCTCTGCTTCAAGTAACCGATTTTTCGCCTCTAAACGCTTCAATTTTTCTTCTAATGTCAATTCGCGTTCGGAAGGTCTACCTGAATTTGTTTTACGTGTATCTTGTAAACCTCCGACACCTGCTTTACGATAAGAAGCTCGCCAGCGTTTGCCTGAAGATTCGATTCGTTTTATACCGATTAATTCAACATCTAAACCTGCATTTTCAAAAATTTCTCTTGGGAATTTACCTTTTTCATTTTCCGCAATAAAATGACGTTTAAATTCGTCAGTATATGTGATCGCTTTCTCGCTAACTGCTTGCACATTTGGATTACATTTTAGTTGTTCTTGTTCCATTTTCGTAAAATATCTTTTGGTCATTTCACTCTACCCCAACATCTTTTTTCTCATTATAAACAAAAAAAATGGACAGCTCTTTTTTACTTTTAATGATCCTCCACCATGCTTTGAAGCTGAGCCAATTTATTGTCCCAAAATAAATGGAAGTATTGGAGCCAATCTTCAATCTCCTTTAAGCGCTCACTATGCAACGTATAGATTTTTTCGCGCCCTTTTTTTTGAGCAGAAATTAGCTCCGCCTGTTCCAATATTTTCAAATGCTTCACGACAGCGGTTCGACTAATCGTAAAATGCTCAGTAATATTGGAAATAGGTCTGTCACTTGCTGCAAGGAGCTGTAAAACACTTCTTCTTGTTGGATCAGCGATTGCTTGAAAAACATCATACCTTATGGCTGCTTCAGTCATTAGGATTCAGCAGCCTCTTTTAATTTATGATTAATAATCATTGTCCAGCCACCATCCATATTAGTACGTATGGCTTCAGTGGCAGTGTTCGCTTTAGGAATAATATGTGATGCTTCCTTCCAGCCGCCATGTGTTAAAGTAAATTCAGTTTGCTCGCCTACTTCTTTTAGCTCAAAAGTGACGAACCAACCATCTTGATCCCAAGCAAATCGCAGAAAGTGCGGTGCATCAACACGTTCTACCTTGCAGGGTGAAGGGCCGAACGGTGATTGAATAGTAAATTCGTGACCTTCAATAGGTTGAAAATCATTTGGCATAAACCAGGAAGCAATTTTGTCAGCTGTTGCGACAGTCTCCCAAACTTTTTCGATAGGGGCATTTAATGTAATTGTTTTGACAATATCCTGCAATTTTTCAGTCATGTTCTATTACTCCTTTTGATTGATGAATGATACCTTGGTGTAATGGCGTACAACGTTATTCGAGTCCACTAAAGCAGAGGAATCTGTATGACATATAACCATAAGGTGTTATGAATATATAACACCTTATGGTTATATGTCAACGAAAACATTTTGTATCTTTCTGTTGCTCTTGGCGTATGTTACAATTATTTTTATAATTTTCTGACAGAAAGGGTGGGCGTAATATGGTCAATATATCTGTGTTCTTAGTTATGTGCATTTTACTTATTATTTTACCTGGCCCTGATACAGCGATTGCAACAAAGAACACACTGACTGTGAGCAGAAAGGGCGGTTTACAAACAATCATAGGTTCTTGTTGCGGTTTATTAATTCATACTTGTGCGGCTGTTATTGGACTTTCAGCGATTATTGTAAAATCTGCCTATATATTCGCTGTTTTAAAATATGTTGGTGCGGTTTATTTATGTTATTTAGGAATCAAGACCTTATGGACACTTCGAACTATTCGCACACAATCCCCGGCTGTACAAGATGAAGCAAGTATTGAGCACAAGTATTCTCAACAATCTTGCTTTAAGCAAGGGTTTCTCACAAATGTGACAAATCCAAAGGTCGCAGTATTTTTCCTAACATTTCTTCCTCAATTCGTAGATGGTAACAGTGGAACATTCCTCCCATTTTTAATAATGGGTCTCATTTATACAGCATTAACAATGCTATGGTTTATCTTCTATGTGTACCTTTTAGATCGAATTAGCGCATTTATGAAAAAGCCATCAACTAAGGCAGTAATTGAAGGACTAACAGGTGCAATATTAATTGCATTTGGGATTAAGTTAGCATTAGAAAAAGCACACTAAGTAGAAAATACACCACTTTTTAAGGTGGTGTATTTTCATGTTGTTGAAAAAAGGTGAGTCATCGTCAGAAAAAGCAATTTTGAAAGGTGAGGAGTTGATTTCCGTTCCGCCAGCGTCCTTTCCCAGGTGGCGTCCAATGAGTCTCTTCACTCCCTGCGTTCACTAGTAGTGACGCTGGCTCCAGTTTATAATTGATTGTAGGACATATAACCCTCAAAAACTCTCCATTATTAAAATATAGAAATCTAAAACTTTGATGATCAACTGATTGAAAAGGATTAAAAAGGAAGAGTGGAGAATTTATTACTAAAGGGAATTACTTATAGATACTTTATAAAAAATATGAATAAATGGAGACGATAGTGATGGAATTAAGAGATTTAAAAGCCTTTATGGCTGTTGTTGAACATAGGAGTTTTACAAAGGCTGCAAATGATTCCTTTGTATCTCAGCCTTCATTAAGCAAAAGTATCAAAAAATTAGAAGAATCATTACAAGTTGAATTGTTGAATAGGTCAACGCGTAATGTAGAACTAACAGATGCAGGTAGTATTGTGTATAATCAAGGACAAAAAATAATGCATGCTATCCAAGAACTACATATTTTACTAGATGATCTATTAAATATTAAAACAGGTGCTATCAAGTTAGGGATCCCACCTTTAATTGGAACATTATTTTTCCCTGAAATTGCTAGGGGATTTCATCAGCTATATCCTGAAGTGCATTTAGCGCTTGTCGAACGTGGTGCAAAAATGGTAGAAATGCTAGTAGAAAATGGTGATGTTGATATGGGCATCATAGTATTACCAGTAGATGAAAGGAAGTTTGCTGTTCAACCCTTTATAGAAGACCAGTTTTATGTTTTTATGAATGAATCTCACCCCTATGCATGCCAGGAATCGATAGCTTTACAAGATTTAAAAAATGAAACATTCATTATCTTTGCGGAGGAGTTCACCCTTCACGACTATATAATTAAATCCTGTGAAAGCGTTGGTTTTACACCTACAATTGGCTATAAAAGTTCACAATGGGACTTGATTGTAGAATTAGTATCCTCTAATTTAGGGATTACATTGTTACCGCATTCCATAGCTGCTAAGCAAACAAATACAAATGTGAAAATAATTCCATTAGATAATTTTGAAATGCCATGGCGTTTAGGGATTATTACGAAAAAGAATGCCTATCAATCTTATGCATTAAAACAGTTACTTGAAATGATGTGTAGGAATAGCGAGAAGAGATTTATTCTAAATAGGAATAAGTAGTATTCTAATTAATTCCTTTACTTGTAAAATAGCAATGATGTAGAATTTTCCTTAACAAACGAGCAATTCAGGGAGGTTTCGAGATGGGGAATGGGAAGGTATGGAATTCATTTGAAGAGGCGATTGCGGATATTAAGGATGGCGACACATTAGCTGTAGGTGGCTTCGGGCTATGCGGTATACCCGAAAAATCTATCGCAGCATTAGTGCAACAGGGAACAAAGGATTTAACGGTTATCAGTAACAACTGTGGTGTAGATGACTGGGGGTTGGGTCTACTATTAGCAAACAAGCAAATTAAAAAAATGGTTGCTTCTTATGTAGGAGAAAATAAGATTTTTGAACAACAATTTTTAAGTGGTGAGCTAGAAGTAGAGTTGACACCGCAAGGAACTCTTGCAGAACGTTTGCGTGCAGGTGGAGCGGGAATTCCTGGGTTTTACACAGCTACAGGGGTTGGAACGCCGATTGCTGAAGGAAAAGAAGCGAAGGTTTTTGATGGCAAAGAATATATTTTGGAGGAAGGCATTGTTGCCGACTTTGCTCTGGTCAAAGCATGGAAAGCAGATAAGCTAGGAAATTTAGTTTACAGAAAAACATCACGCAATTTTAATCCATTAGCTGCTATGTCAGGAAAAATTACAATAGCTGAAGTGGAGGAAATTGTAGAAGTTGGAGAACTAGATCCTGATCATATCCATACACCAGGGGTTTTTGTACAACGTGTATTAGTAGGTGAAAACTATGAGAAGCGTATTGAACGTTTAACGGTGAAAAAGGGGGAAGCATAATGGATACAAGACAAAAAATTGTTAACCGAGCAGTAAAAGAAATAGCCAACGGTATGAATGTCAATTTAGGCATAGGTATTCCAACACTTGTTGCGAATGCAATCCCAGCCGATTATGACGTGCTTTTACAATCCGAAAACGGACTTCTCGGTATTGGTCCTTATCCAGTAGAAGATGCAGTAGATCCTGATCTAATCAATGCAGGTAAAGAAACGGTTACAACAGTTCCAGGGGCATCCTTCTTTGACAGTGCAGAATCATTCGCGATGATTCGAGGCGGACATATAGACCTTGCCATCTTAGGAGGTATGGAGGTATCTGAAACAGGAGATCTTGCTAATTGGATGATTCCAGGGAAAATGGTGAAGGGCATGGGTGGCGCAATGGATCTCGTAGTTGGTGCCAAGAGAGTGATTGTCGTCATGGAGCATGTGAATAAAAATGGTGAATCTAAAATTAAAAAACAATGTGAGCTTCCTCTAACAGGTAAAGGTGTCGTACATCGATTAATTACAGATTTGGCTGTATTTGATTTTACGAAAGATGGTATGCAATTGATTGAATTAGCAGAAGGTGTTTCTTTAGAGGAAGTAAAAGAGAAAACAGCCGCTTCATTTACAGTTGCTCTTATACAATAACTTCAGACCTATGACTGTTTCCAGCGCTATTGTCTCATTTTACAATAGTCTAAAAGGAGATACATAACGATGGAACAACAATGGACAAATGAATTAGCAGTCTCACAGGTAAGAGTGGCAAGACCAACCGCTCAGCTAAAGGAAATAGCACGGTTTTACTGTGAAGGCGTCGGATTAAAGAAAATAGGCTCTTTTGCAGGTCATCGTGGCTATGATGGTCTAATGATTGGTCTTCCAGATGCAAGTTATCATTTAGAATTTACAGAGCATATTGAAGGTAGCCCTTGTCCTGCACCAAGTAAGGACAATCTTCTCGTACTTTATATCCCAAACAGAGATACAATTCGCCATATTGTCGAACGTCTTGCACTTATGGGATATCCCGAAGTAGAGCCTGAAAATCTGTATTGGGCTGAAAAAGGGGTAACCATTGAAGATCCTGATGGCTGGCGTATAGTACTCATGAATACAGAAGGCATTTAAATAGAAAATTTTAAGCACGAGCTATGTCTGTAGTCTCGTGTTTTTTATGCGACCTAAAATACCCTGTGTAGTATATAATTTGTTTAGGAGGTTACTAAATGCAACGAATAACAACATTGAACACGTGGTACGAAGTTTTGGAGCAATCGAAGTTCAAACCTTGTCTTGTATTAAAAATTAGCATGACATGTATAAGTAGTATTTCAGCTTTAAAGGAATATAAAGTATTACAAACGAAATTGCCTAAATATATTGTGATTGTACAAATGGACCGAGTAGTTTCAAATGCTATTGCCTGTGATCTTCAAGTGAAGCACGAATCACCACAGCTATTAATTTTGCAGGGTGGGAAAGGAATTTGGCAAGCAACTCACTACAAAATAAAGCAATCTCTTTTAGTAAACGCTATAGAACAATATGTAAAAAAAGATACTCCACAATAGGGCGTGGGGTATCTGTATGTGCTTAATCTTCCAAGGCCTCATCTTCATGATAATTTGTGGCGCTAGACTCGATATCGACCTGTAGATAATTGGCCCAATCTACTTTGTGAAAATCCTCTTCACTAAAATAAATATTCAAAACCTCTGTCATCGTTTTGTCCCCATCAGGTTCAGTGAGCGGAGCATACCAAGTAATAGCTGGTGTCTTCACATTTTTTAATTTGGACAAATCAGCGAAAATTTTAGTAGAATCTCTTAGCATCTGGTTTTTCGATCCTTCTGTCACATCTGTATCTTGAATGGAAATTGTGACAACACCGTTTTTTGATTCATCCACAGAGAATTCATTTTTCACAATCGCGCCTACAATATCTTCAACATTCGTATTTTGATCGACTGCTACTTCCTTTGGCTCTGCGTTCTTTCCACAAGCTACTAATAGTAGTGAAGTAAAAACCAATAGATAAATTAATTTTTTCAATGTCATAACCTCCCTTGTTACTCCATCTATGTGCAAAATGGGAGGGAATTATACAAAATATAAGAAGGTTGTCCACAGTTTTTAAGAATGGTTTGGAAGTGATTGAATAGAGAAGAAGGGGAAAATATGTTGAATAAAAAGCACCTTAACCAAAATGGCTAAGGTGCTGGATCAATAATGTAATGGAAAAAAGCCGCGTATGCCGTAGTTATTATAGAAAGTTTTAAACCACCACTCCTCAAATGAGTTGTCGGCTGAGATTTATTTATAAATAATCACAATAAATAGCGTTATTCAAAGGTTTTATAAGGATTTATAAGGTTTTTCAATTGTTTTTATCAAGTTTAATCATTAATTACAATTATTTATAAACAAATTTCACAATCTTAACCCCAGTCTAACTTTAATTTAACCCCAATTTAACCCCAGGGGTTAAGATTGCTTTTTTACTCTAAAGAAACCATCTAGCTTATCAGCTGCTGCGCGATCAGCAGACTTGAACGCATGACCATAAGTATTCATTGTTACTGATATGTCAGAATGTCCTAGACGTTCGCTAATTAGTTTGGCATGAACACCTTGTGCTATCAAAAGACTTGCTGATGTATGGCGTAGATCATGAAGGCGAATATATTTAAATTTCCGTTCATTAATAAACTTGTGCCAATGTTTTGAAGGGCTAGTTGGATAAAGGTGTGTTCCATCAAACGAATGAAAAAGCCATTCTCTATCTTGTTCAATCCATTTATCACCTTTTTTCAATTTCTCTTTTGCCCAATGTATACGATAAGCTTTTAATTCTTCCATTACAGAATCAGGCAATGTTACATAACGTTTTGATTTTTTCGTTTTAGTAGATTTAATGTGAGGACCTTGTTTAGTCAAAACAATTGATTGGTGAATGTATATTTGTTGATTTTCAAAGTCTACATCTTTCCATTCTAAACCCAGTAGTTCACCTTTTCGTAATCCAGCAGCTAATGCTAAAGTAAACATCATTCTCCATAATTCTGATTCACTTTGTAACATACGCATTAACGTTTCTATTTCATCTTCTTCGTATATCTGCATTTCTTTATCCACATCATCTGTATCGCTAGGTCGAGGTTTTTCAACTCCATCCATAGGATTAGTTGACAGTACACCCCATTTCACAGCATATTTAAAAATACTTTTAAGTGTTCTATATACATCTTGTTTACTGTGATAAGTAACTGGATCGTCTTTACCATCATATCGTTTCATATCACGAATGACAGTCATAAGATGGAATTGATTTATTTGATCCATACGCATGTGACCAATAACAGGGATTATATGCAATTCCAATTTTCGTTGGTGATTCCCATATGTCGTTAAGGCAAGAGTGGAAGCAAAATCCTTTTCCCATTGTCCTGCAAAATCTTTAAATAGAATTCTTTCAGTTTGTACATAGTTACCTGATAAAACTTCATCTTTAAATTTGAGATATTCACGATCTAAAAATTCCTTTAGTTGTTTTGGTGACATTTTTTCTTCAATTGTTATTGATTTACGCCTTTTAGGGTATTTCCCATCTGCATCTTTTGGTAGATAGACAGTGAATCGATAAGAATTATCTCCACGCTTTTCAATATTCGCCATTATAGCTTCTCCTTTCGATTATGCATTTTCTCACAATTTTTTTTGCAATCACCACCTTTAATGGGAATATATGTTCCATTTAGGATAAAATTTTTTTACCATCTATACTTTTTAAAGACAACAGTTCTTCGGGAACTCCCAGTTCTTTAATAGCATCATAGATGGTAAAACAATCATTCTTTTCTATAAATAATTCATCAGGTAGTAATAACTCAATAGCGAAAGTATTAGCTTCAATTTCCAATTTGTCTGTAGAAAAAAGAGTATGCCTTTTTAAAAAAGAAGTGTTGGTGTCAGGGTGCTGAACTGCATGTCCTAATTCATGGGCAGCTATAAAATATTGAGACTCTCTACCTGCATCTTGATTAATATGAATAATCGGTATTCTAAAATTTTTATTGTAATAGCCTAATGTGTTACCCAATGGTTCAAATACAATTAGTACGCCTATGTATTTGGCAAGTTTGAAAGGATCATTTGTACCATATTTATTTACTAATTGGTTTACGGTTGACTTTATTGATGACACAAGCAACACTCCTATTTACGAAACTTTTTAGGGGTGAATTTCTGTTTAGCTAATCGTTTAGCTAAACGTAAAGAATTTTCTAGACTTGAAATTAATAATTCTCTATCCTCTAATTCTTCCTCACTTAATTCATCTAATGTTCGCCCATCAAAAGCTGCATGACCATTTTTAGATAATCCTTCAAGCATTTTTTGCAATTCTTCTTGAATAGATTGTTCATCTTTTTCAGTTAATTCAGGGTTGAAAGGTTTTTCTACACTAATTTCTCCAGTGGCCATTCTTTCTAACTCATCTGTAGTGATCCCTAGACCTTTACATACTTTAAGTACATTATCCACAGAAGCATTCCCTATGCCTCTAGCTAACATTGACCTTAATGTTGTTGGTGGAATACCAATCATTTCAGCAAATGCCTTTTTACTGTAACCTGCTTCCTCAATTAAGCGTTCAATAATTTTCGCCTTTTCCAATTTTAAAAACTCCTTTTATTAACAGTTTATACGAAATTTCGTTCTTTCGTATATAATACTATACGCAATTTCGTATGTAAATAGAATAAAAACGATTTTGCGTTCTTTTTATTCGGAAATCAGTTGACAATGAACGCAATTACGTTTATATTCGTAAATAACAAAGAACGCAATTGCGTTCGTGGTAAGTGAGGTGAGGTAAGGGTGTATAAAAATTTGCGAGCGGAAATGGCTAGGGAAGGCATCACAATGGTTGATATTTCAGAGTTCTTAAATGTTCGATATGCAACTGTGAATGACAAAGTTAATGGGAAATATCGCTTTTATTATGATGAAGCATTAATGATAAAAAAACATTTCTTTCCAAATTGTAGTCTTGAGTACCTTTTTGAAAAGGAGGATGAGGTTGAATCTGAGGATGAAAGTGAGCAACAAGTAGTTTGTTTATGAGAGGAGAGAGATTATGGGAAAGCTCACTATGTCAGTAGATGAAGTCGCTAATGAGTTAGGTGTTAGTAAGACAACTATTTACACAATGGCACGGCAAAAGGAAATCCCTCATACAAAAGTTAGGGGAAGAATTTTATTTCACAAACCTACAATCGAACAATGGTTAATCACAAATACAGTAGGCGGTGAAACCAATGAACATTAAACCTGTTCCAGTGGAGTTAGTAGGTGAAACATTGATGAATATTCCGCCACTGTATTTATTGAGTACGGTTGCTAGCAAGTTACCTATAGCTGTCCTATTAGATGTTAATCAGCGCATAGGTGACTGGCTTGCCAGCGGTGGCAAAGAAACAGATCCATACATTTGGCAGCAAGTAGCCTATGCTCAGAAAGTTTATGAGGCAATGAAAGGAGGTGATTGATTGCGTATAGGCAACACTCATGCTGATGTTTATGACCGTGAAACGGATTACTGGCGAGACATTGAGGATGCACGGAATGCCCAAATAGAGGCACAGAAAAACGTGTCAAAGGCTCAAACCAATGACAATGCAGTATACAAGGAAGGTGAAAAGGGATGAAGTTACAACCTGCAGCTGAGATGAAAAAGGTTACAAACGAAGCAACTGCAAAATTCGAAAAGGATTCATTAGAAAGTGAATATTTCAAAGACCTAGTTAAAGGTATTGAATCAAAAGCAGAACAAGGTAGCTGTAAATTCACTTACATTTATCAAGGTGATGAACCTCGTATACTAGGAGTCTTTTCAAAAGAGTTAAAAAAAGCTGGCTATACGATTTTAGACAATAAGGGCGTGACTGGTTTCACGGTAAATTGGGGTGATTCAGTTGTTTGATTCTATATTGAAGGCTGTTACAGAACTTGCAATACAAGAGGGGCTTTTAGTTGAAGAAGATGGTGTCCTATTAAGTCCAAAAACAATCGGTCTGGTGAAAGAGATTGAAGAAATGAACCGTCAACATTTGATTGATAAGGCTTTAGCTAATAATGATCGTGAGTTGTTCATGCAATTAACTAGTTAAAAGGAGGAAATATCATGAAATCAACAGGCATGGTTCGTAAGGTGGATGAATTAGGTCGCTTAGTAATTCCAAAAGAGTTGCGTACTACATTAGGCATCAAGGTAAAGGATGCAGTAGAAATTTTCACTGATGGGGACAAGGTTATTTTGAAAAAATACAAGCCTAATATGGCATGCATGGCTACTGGTGAAGTCTCTGATGATAATTATAGTTTGCTAGGTGGCAAGTTGATATTGAGTCGTGAAGGCTTAGAAAAGCTTCTCGATGAGATAGAGAAGTAGGTGATTCCATGCGTATAGGCCACACACACGCTGATGTATACGACCGTGAATCAGATTACTGGCAAGACATCGAGGATGCAGAAAATGCCCAAATTGAGGCACAAAAAAACTCGTCAAAGGCGGCAACCAATGGCGAGATAAAAAAATTATATGACACTGGTAGTGTACCACAGGAGGAATTGTAATGGCAAAGTTTAATATCGAGGTTGAATTAGATTGGTTAGATGAAGAAATGACGTTGGATGAAGAAATTCAACGAAAGATCATTTCAGGTATACAAAACCGTTTAACAAACAAGTTAGAAGAAAAAATGGAACAACAACTTTCTTCTGTAATCACTGAAAAGGTAAATTCTATTGCTGATGAATTTATCTCAAAAATCATGACAGATAATATTGCGAATATCAAAATCCCTTATAAAACAAGCTCATGGGGATCTAATGTAGAATACATGTCTTTATCAGAGTATATGGGCAAACAGTTTGAAAGGGCTGTAGCAGAAAAAACACTTACAAAACATGGAGAGAAGCCGAGTTATCGAGATGATGCCAAGTATTCAATCGTTGAATATTTAACACAAGGTTATATCGCAAAAGAGCTTAATGAAAAAGTAGCAGATATGATTCGAGAGGCTAAAACAAAAGCAGAGCAAACGTTAATTAGTAATCTTGAAGCTAATTTGCAACAACAATTAAATGCAGATATGTTGAAACGTTTAAATATACCACAGCTTCTGCAAAATCTTCAAAATACAATTGAATGCGAGGTTGAAGGTCAATGACAAAGTTTATTGAGCAACGTGTAGATGAATTAGAAAATCAGGTAGCCAAATTAGAATTAATCATACATGAATTACGTGGCAAGAAACCGATTGAGCCTTCCACAACTACTGTGGAGGACGACAAACCATTAACACCAAATCAACAACGTGCTGCAATTATTGAAAAGGCGAAGAAGTTTGTTGAAGAAAAATTAGGTAGAGAACAAGCAGTGCCAGATTCAAGAGGTTCTATATACGGACCTTGGTATTTAAAAGATTTTGATTTTGTTGTAAACATTGAAAAACGTACAATCATTGCCTTATGTAAAGGAACTAAAGGAAAAGTAAGGGAAAGAGGCATTGCCAAATGCAACCCAAATGACGTATTCAACGAACACATTGGAAAAGCCATTGCACTAGGACGAGCGCTTGGTCTTGATGTAAGTGAGTTTGAACAGGCAATACAGCCGACAGTGGCGGTAGGTCAATTGATTGAAGTTTGCCGTGCCTCAGATAATAAGTCAACTGGACATTTCTTAACCGTTAACGGGATTAATTCAAATGGGTACCCTACTCATGATGACGGTATGTATACAAGCCATTATAAAATCATCAACGACACAAACGCTCAATATGGAGGTGCTAACTAATGGCTACCCTTTATGAGTTGAAAGGCGCGTTATTACAATTACAAAGAATGATTGAAGATGGAGCCGAAGGTTTAGAAGATACACTTGAATCAATTGAACTTGCAACAGCGGACAAGCTGGAAGGTTATGCGATGGTCATCAAGAATGTTGAATCAGACATTGACGGATTGAGAGCAGAAGAAAAACGTCTTGCTGAACGCCGTAAGGCAATGGAGAACAATGTTAAACGCATGAAAGACAGTATGTACGAAGCATTGCTAACTGTGGAAGGCAATCGCTTAAAAACGGATAAATTTACATTCAGCTTCCGTAAATCCACATCAGTACAAATCGAAAACGATGCAGCTATCCCTCCACAGTTTATCAAAGTGGAGAAAACAATCAGTCGAGCTGAATTAACTAAAGCACTTAAAGCAGGTGAGCAAATAGAAGGTGCTCAACTTGTTGAAAATCAATCTTTAAGTATTCGATAGGAGGATAAACACTTGAAAAAATTACTCAATCAAAAAGAACAATGGTATGCAGATACAGCAGAAGAAGCTGAGGAAATTGTTACTGAAGCGAAAGAAAATGAAGCGTTAATCATGAAAAAAATCAGCGAGAAGTACAACAAGTACGGCCAGTATTTCCTTGTGGATTTAACTTATCAATACGGTACTCCTAAAGAGGTTATGGAAGGCAAACCGAAGGATGATGCTCCAGATGGTCAAATGAGCATTGATGAAGTGCATGAAGGTGTTCCATATACAGTCAATCATGATGGCAGTGTAACAGTTGAAAATACGGATGAAGAATTACCAGAATTCGAGGATCCATTCGCAAATGCTGAAGCGAAACAAGATGCATCTACTGAAGACGTGCCATTTTAATAGAAAAGGAGTGTGGAAGGCATGCAAGTATCAAGCGCAGCAGACATTAAAGCAGACGCATCCACTTGGTTGCTTTACGGCAATCCTGGTATGCGTAAAACAACTACTGCTAAATATTTAGAAGGAAACACGCTTTACATTCCAATTGATAAAACTGAAATTGTTTTAGCAGGAACGCCAAATATTGATATTGTGAACTTCGATTCGTACGATGCGTGGAATGCATGGAATCAACTAATGATAGATTTGAAAAATGCAGACCTATCTAAGTACGACACAATCTTTTTTGATAACGTTTCAGAATTAACACGTTCGATGTTAGCAAACTTGGGCCGTGAAGGTAATAACAATCGAGTGCCTTCACAAGGTAACTATCAACAAATTGATTTCTTTATTATCGACAGCGTGCGTTTTATCCAAACTCTTGGAAAACGAGTGGTTTTTACAGCTTGGGAAATGACAGATGCATGGAATTTACCAAGTGGACAAATCGTCAATCGGGCTTACCCAGATGTACGAATTAAGATTTTGAATAATTTCATGGGATTATGCCAGGTAGTTGCGAAATCAGTTATCAATGAAGAAACAAAAAATTATGGTTTCATTTTAGAGCCGTCGCCATATGTTTTCGCTAAAAATCAATTAGATCAACGAAAAGCATGTGCACACGAAGATATTTTTAAAGTTGGCTATCAGCCTTCCACAAATAATGATGAAACAGGGGGAAATAAATAATGTCATTTTTTAAATTTGATGAAGAAAAAGTTGTATCGGGGTTTGAATTAGTAGCTGAAGGTAAATACGAAGCGATAGTTTTAAATGCGGTAGCTGGGAAAACTCAAAAAGGTGAAGACAAAATTACACTTGATTATGAAATCCGTTCTGATGTTCCTCAAAAACATCAAGGTGCAAAAATCATGTTTGACACTTTCACATTCTCGAATGAAATTGCTGCAGGTATCGTTCAGTCATTATTAAAAGCTACTGGATTTGCAAACGGACATCCATTCCAATCACCAGAAGATATGGCTAATCAGTTAATTGGTCGAAGCTTACAAATTACTGTTAAGCACGAAGAATATGAAAAGTTGGTTGATGGTAAAAAGGAAAAACGTACTGCTGCAAAAGCGAAATACTACGATAAATCAGTTGTAAATCCTCCACAATCACCAGGAGCACCAATCACAGTTGGAAGTGACGATCTTCCATTCTAAATAAAACTTAATAGAGAGGTCTGTTTTAGGCGGACTTCTCTTTTTTATACCCAAAATGAGGTGAATAACCATGAGTGCAATCAAAAATTGCCATAATTGCGGATCAAGCAATGTTAAAAAAGAAAGTAATTCCATAATTTATGGTCGTGAGTATGGTAATGGCAAATGTTATTACTGTCACGATTGCAAGGCTAATGTTGGTACGCATGATAGTGGCAAACCTTTAGGGACGTTAGCAACAAAAGATGTGCAGATTTTAAGAAAAGCTTGTCATGACATATTCGATAAATTATGGAGATACGAGAAGGTTAAAGGTCGCAGTAATTTATATCAAGCGTTAGCTCAACGGATGGGCATTCCACAAAGTGAATGTCATTTCGGAATGTTTCAACGAGAAAGGTGTTTGCAAGCATTAGAAATAATTACACAAAAAAGATGGTGGGTAACATGAAAGCACCAATTAATTTTAACGAAATACCATCTGAATTACGGCTGCTACCTCAATGGATCCTGTGGAAGGCAGAAGAGAAAGGCGGTCGTTATACAAAAATACCATTTCAGGTTGATGGTAATGAAGCCAGAAGTAATGATCGCAGAACATGGTCCACATTTGCTACAGCAGCAAAGTTTTATACAGAATCAAATGCGGACGGCATTGGTTTTGTATTCAGTAGGCAAGACAGATTTATCGGTATTGATATTGATAAATGCGTTACGTATTCAGCAGATGATACAGAAAAAGTAAATCCAATCATTAACGATTTTGCTAAAGAGATCATTGATACACTGGATAGCTACACAGAGTTTAGTGTGAGTGGTACAGGCATTCATATCATCATCAAAGGTAGCCTTCCACAGTCTGTAGTGGGTACTGGTCGTAAAAGTGCAAAGCATGGTCTTGAAATTTATCAATATGGCCGTTACTTCACAATGACAGGTAATCGTGAGAATTCCAATGAGATTTATGAACGGTCTGAAGAAGTAGCAGAAATCTTAGAAAAGTATTTTGATGACAGTGATATAAAAGATCGAGTGAACCTTGCAGAATATGAAAATGATGAAATTAAGCTTTCAAATGAAGCGCTCTGGGAGCGAATGTTTCGTAGTAAATCGGGCGATGAAATACGTTCACTGTATAACGGAAATTTAATAAATAATGATCGCTCTTCAAGTGATTTAGCATTGTGTAATCATTTGGCATTTTGGACTGGTAAAAGCGCTTCTAGAATGGATAGCATGTTCCGAGAAACATCATTAATGCGTGATAAATGGGACCGAATCCACTTTAGTGATACAGGAGAAACGTATGGAGAAAGAACAATAGCAGAAGCTATTTCCTCCACTACTACAACTGTGTTAGACCATCAAAATGACAACGAGTTTTCATTCAGCTTCCACAGTGATGAGGTAGTGGCAGAGGAAGTTGAAAAGCCAGCGCGCAAATTCAAATTGACTGACTTAGGAAATGCAGAGCGAATCGCTTATGAATACGGCCATGTAATTCGTTATATTCCATCAGTTGGTTGGTATATCTGGAACGGCAAGTATTGGGAGTTTGACGAAAAAGGAAAGCTTCATCGAATTGTAGCCAAAGTCGTTCGCAAGCTTGGTGAATCAGATGATGAAACCGAGCAAAAATGGGCTAGGCATTGTGAGAAACATAATGTCCGAGAAAGTGCTATTAAGGATTTAAAGGTATTAGTTCCTGGAGATCGTAGCGACTTTGACCAACATAAATATTTACTCAATGTTGCTAATGGAGTCGTGGACCTGAAAACAGGAAAATTGCAGCCTCATGATAGGGAATTAAAGCTTACAAAAATAACAAATATCTCTTTTGACGAAAATGCAAAATGCCCAAATTGGTTAGCATTTTTGGATCAAATATTTATGGGAGATAAAGAGCTGTCAGAATACATGCAACGATTAATCGGCTATAGCCTTACAGGTGATATTTCAGAGCAAATTATGATGTTCTTGGTTGGTGGAGGTAGTAATGGTAAATCCACTTTTATCAACACAATCAAAGATCTTGTAGGCGAATATGGCAAGCAAGCTAAGGCAGATACTTTCATCAAGAAAAAAGAAACAGGTGCCAATAACGATATTGCGAGGTTAGTAGGTTCACGTTTTGTATCAGCGATTGAATCAGAAGAAGGCGAAAAGCTATCAGAATCATTCGTAAAGCAAATTACAGGTGGAGAGCCAGTATTAGCACGGTTTTTACGACAAGAATATTTTGAGTACATTCCAGAGTTTAAAGTGTTTTTCACTACTAACCATAAGCCGATTATTGGTGGCCTAGATGAAGGTATATGGCGACGTGTAAAGTTGATTCCATTTGATTTAAACTTGCCAGCGCATAAGCGTGATAAAAAGCTTCCAGAGAAGTTGTCATTAGAAATGAGTGGAATACTCAATTGGGCAATTGAAGGCTGCTTAAAGTGGCAGAAGGACGGTTTAATTGAACCAGCAGTGGTAGCAAAAGCAACAGGTAACTATAAAGAAGACATGGACATCCTTGGGCCGTTTTTAGCCGAATGTTGTTATGTAGATAAAGCCAATGAAAATATCAAAATCGAAGCGAAAGAATTGTATAACGTCTACGACAGTTTTGGTTATAAATCAGGTGAACGCACAGTGAGTAATCGTAGTTTTTACCGAATGTTGGAAACAAAAGGTTTTAAAAAGGAACGTGGCACAGGAAACAAAAACTTTTTCATTGGTATTACTTTACAAGAGCGAGCGCCACAAGGAGTTACTTTTGAAGAAAAAACAGTTACTTTAGAGGGTGAAAATACGTCATTTAAGCTAGTTTAGTAACTTTGAGTTAACAAAGTAACTCTCATTTGTAACTCTCTGAAATCCAGTCATATCAATAGTTTAAGAGTATTTTTATATTACTAAAGTTACTTTTGTTATTTGGTTTTTATATTAATAAAAAAATAAAAAATATAAATATATATATATATAAGAGCGTAATACCCAAACGCCAGTAACAAAAATAACGAAATTGACTTAAACCCTTGGGACTGTAAGGTTTGGGCGAGTTATTTTAAATAACTTTAGTTAACAAACGGTACTAAAACAGCAGTTTTTTAAGAATTAAGTAACCACTATAAATGTAAGGAAGTGGTAAACGGTGGTTTTATATATACTTTCGCAAATTTGGAAAAATGGCGGAGTGATTGAACGTGATCCATCAGATGGCCGACTTGAATTGAAAAACCATCAAAGCATTCCAGTTGAAGTTTTAAAAGCAGCCGAACCAATTTTTAATGAAATAGATGCTTACCTCAAATCTGTGGAAGGCATGAATGCAACGGATATGACAACGTGGAAAATGATTGTGGCACTGGCTGGATGGCAACGTAATGAATCTATCAGTAATTTTTTAAACAATGATGAAGTAGCTTTGAATCTATTTTATGACTATCAAGCGAAATTAGCTCTTAACGGTTGGAAAGAGTTATATGAAGATTGGCGACAATATGAAAATGCTGAAACAGAACAATTAAAAAAACAAATCTATAATCGTGCTATTTTATATGCGCGTCAAAACAAGTGATTTAAGGGGCATTCAGGTTAAGTTGATATTTTATATGCTAGCAACTTTTAAACAGCTTAAATAAAGCAGAACAAAAGGAAAACAAAGCGAAGGTGAAGGGGGTTACACCAATGTTGGATGTAATGGTGAATGATGAATATAAATTAACGAGTGATGGTATGCAAATTGTTATTATGCGAAAGCACATAGTTGATCCAACGAAATCGCCAATTTTTGACGAAACAAAGCATTCTGCTGAAATTCGTGAAGAGTGGAAGACGTGGAAGTACTGTGGAAAGATAGAACAAGCTCTTGAAGTAATTTTACGACAACGTGTATTTGAGTCAGAAGCAGCTACGCTTAAAGAGTTACATGATGAAATTGTTTCATTCAAACGTGAAATACATGGAATGCTAGGTGATTCACAATGATTCACTATAAATTTTCGGACAAAGAAATTGACACACTTTTAAAACACTTAACCATCATCATGGACACTAGGGAAAAATCATCTATGCACATCATCGAATATTTCAAACGAAAGGATATTCCGATGAAATTACAAAAGTTGGACACAGGCGATTACAGCTTTATGATTCCTTGTAACGAGGAAACGAAAATGCTAGGTGTCACACGTGATTTATATTTCAATTCTTACGTTGAGCGTAAAAATGGCATAGATGAAATTTGCGGTAACTTACAAAGAGATACTCAACAAGCATTTATTAATGAGCTCATTCGCTCGCAGGGAAGCAAATTTGTTCTGTTTGTGGAAGATCCGCATTTTGACCGTAACCTTGCACAAGGGAAATATCGCAGTCGATACGACCCTAAAGCATTACGAGGTCGATTAGATAGCCTGCAAGCAAAATACAACTTCGAAATTCGTCCGGTCGAAAAAGATATGATGGGACATGTTATTTTACACAGGTTTTTATATCAAGCGAGGTATTACCTAAAAAATGGGGTGTTCTAATGTTAACCAATCCTTACGACATGCTTAGAAGTAGGTTTCTACAATACAGTGACAAAATGCTTTTTGACCTCATAAAAGAAGATATGTCCATTAATGGCTATACAGGTGATGAAAATTATAAAACTATGACTCTCAACATTTTGGACAACTTTGAGCAATATGGCCGTTTTTCTGAAAAACAAAAATTAGTTGTAATCAACTATCTGATTCATTAGGAGAAGCCTATGAACATGCGCAATGGGATTCCTATTGTTCAGTCGGTGAAGATGTCAAAACAGCCACAGGGTAGATTGTGGAAGGCCATACCCAATCCTTACAAACGATATATCGAAATGGCCATTATCGTTGATGGATGCGAGGCCAGTGTCATTATGCCTTACAAATATAAATGGGTGCAACAGTATACCAAAGAAGGCTGGCATACCAAGAAAGTGTGGGATGTAGATGAACGCAGAAATGCTTGAGAAACGTGTAGCAATATTGAAGAAGGTTGATGCACTTACAAACAAATGTAATTGTCAGGCAGCCAATGAATATAATCATTGTTCAAATTGCAAACAGCTCCGCAAGTATGGCGACAAGTTAATGAAACTGGTGAATAAGCGAAGGGTTATTAAAACTGATTCAAAAAATAAAAAGTCTGGTCCAAAGCCAATAACTACTCTGACTAAAGCTGAGTATTTGGATTTAAAAAAGGATAAAAAATTGGATAGAGAAATCGCTGAAATGTACAAAGTATCACCATGCACAATTAGAAACTGGAAAAAGAAAAATGGAATTATTACTAAAAATAATTTGAGAAGAAGAAAGGTAGTAAGCTAATGACAATTGATGATGAAATCTTAGCAAATCCAGTGTTACGAGAAGTAAATGAACTGTTACAAAATCAAACAGCTAAAGGTCTTGCGAAATATGGTACAACAGTCAATCCAATGGATCACTCAACTATTGAATGGCTGAAACATTACCGCGAAGAAATGATTGATGGTGCTGTATATGCAACAGTAGTAATTCGAAAATTGGAGGAACTACAAAATGGAACTAAATAAATTTCAAGAGTTGTCTAAGCGTACAATGCCATTTGGCGGTGAGCCTAAAAACAATGTGGAATATGAAAACGGCTTAACAAATTACGCTTTGGGCCTAATAGGTGAATGCGCAGAGGTATTAGGTGCTGCTAATGATCGTGAAGCTGTTTTGAAAGAAATAGGCGATGTAGCGCATTATGCATTTGGGCTATTAACCTTCTTAAAGGAAACATATGAGCCATTAGCTAATTATGTTGTGGATGGCCCAAAGGAAAAGGTAATAGAAAAAATCATCATCCTTTCAGGTGAGATTTCAGAACAAGTTAAAAAATTTATATATCATCGTCATGAATTGAATTTATCCAAAATGAAATTAGCATTAAAAATGTTAATCAAAAATTTAATCGAATTAGCTAAATTCTATGATTCAACACTAGAACAAATTTGCGAAATGAACATCGATAAATTGAAAATGCGTTATCCAGAGTCATTCAATGTTGAGGATAGTAAAAAGCGTGTGGATACGGTGCAGTAGAAAGATAATGTTCAGGAAGGTTGGGAGGTGGATAGATGACAGTTTCTCGAAATAATTTTTTCATTCAGTGTGAAAATTGTCTGGCTAATGAAACGGTTCAAGATGGGTTGCAAGGGGATTCTGAAATCATGTTCCGTATTACTGGTGAGAGTTTAGTTGAAGTTGTATGTAAATCATGTGAAAACACAATATCAGTTCTTACAGACCTCTAAAGAGTAAACGAAAGATATTGTACAGAAATGAGTGTGTGCTAAGTGGATGAAAAAACAATTGAAAAATTAAAGGAAATTCAAAATACGGTCCTACTTATAAATGTTAGTAAAGGCATGCTTTAGATAAAAAATCTAAAAAACACGCACTAAAACTACTGGAGGAATTAATAAAACGTCATTCTTGATTATTCGAAAGATTTTGTGCAGGAAGGGAGTTGGTAAATTTGGATTTCAAAATTATAAATGAACGTCAGATAATTTTGCAATTAGCTATGCAAGAGGCGTATAAAAAGTGTGATGAATGTCAACGAGATTTGAATAATTTGGACAATAAACTAAGTATTATGACCGCTGATGGTTGTTCACTTAATGATAAAGATAAAGTTGTTGAATCTATGCTTTATTTGAAAGAATGTCGAGATGGATGGCAAGAAACAATTGACCATATAAGACAATGGCAAGATGAATTGAAAGGTTAATCGATAAATATTGTTCAATACGAAGGGAGCGAGTGAAATGGCACGTAATCAAACGGATTCACATGCAAACGATAGAGCTTTAGGTGATGAAAAGCGTTCAGATAAACCAATTCGTTTCAAAGCGAAGAAAAACATCTACTGGGAAGATTGGGGGCATATGAGACGAGTTTTTGTAGCTGGTCGAGTATATGACGGTGTGCTTCATTCAGACGGGAATGTGACAGGTTATTCACCGTATTTTGATGTAGACGACTTTGTAAGTGCAGAAGAAATTGAAATCATTAATTAGCAGACAATCGATAAATTTTGTTCAGGAGGAAAGCTATGAATTATCTAAGGTATTTTCGCAATGAATTTATAAAAGTAGCCAGTGAAAAACGTTGGAAACGGATAGCAGTAATTGCATTTGGTTTAGCTATATATTGGTGCTTCATTGAGTGGATGACTATTGGCCATTTAAAGCCTAACTATTGGCATGATGTTCTTTGTTTAGGAATCGCAATAGTAGTGGAACGTTGCTTACCATGTGGAAAGCATAATAAAGCAGGTGACACATGAAAAAAGAGACATTTTATTATGGCTTCGCAGTGATGTTACTATCAATTATTCGAAAAGAAAAAGTGCGTAAAACAGAATTGAAAAAAGAAATCAATCGAATTATAGATGCCATGTACAAAGAATTTACTTGAAAGAAAATGTACAGGAAGGATGAAGGATATGCAAAATCAAACAGCGCTATTAAGTAGTGCTAGACAAGATTGGGAAACACCAAATACTTTATACAATGCTTTAAATAAAGAATTTCAATTTACTATTGATGTCTGTGCATTACCTCACAACGCAAAACATCCTAGATACTTTACCCCTGAAATGAATGGACTTGATCAAGATTCGTCGAATGAAGTTTGTTGGATGAATCCTCCTTATGGGCGTGAACAAATCAAATGGATAGAAAAAGCCTATGAGGAATCAAAAAAAGGTGCTACTGTTGTCTGTTTAATACCTGCTAGACCTGATACGAAAGTTTGGCATGATGTTATTTTTCCAAATGCAGAGGTTCGTTTTGTAAGAGGGAGAATTACATTTGTAGGAGCAGAAAGCCCAGCACCATTTCCAAGCGCTTTAGTGATTTTTGGACCACACATAGATACTGGAATCATTAAAATTATGAATCGTAGTTACTGAACATATAAGGAAATAAACAAACAAGGTAGGTGCTGCACATGCCTACGTTATCGCGTAGTGATATACAGACAATCGAACGATATTGGATTGAGCTGGAACAAAATAAGAAGAAATTAAAATATCGTGAATGGGAGTTGTTACATCCACATAATGAAGGTGGTGAAATGGTCGGAGGTCGTAGTAATGCTATTTCTGACACGACTGCTAAAAAAGCGATGCTTTTAGCCAATGACGACTATTACCAAAACCTAAAACGTATCATCAAGACTGTGGAGGACCTATACAACGAGTTAGACGAAGATATGCGTACCATTGTAGATATGCGTTATTGGGATACAGATGGCTGTTACGAATGGGAGGACATAGCTGACAAGCTGTATATTTCTCGTCACAAGGTACTTCGAAAGCGTAATATATTAATTGATAAAACTGCAGAAAGGATTGGATGGGTTTGAAAGAAATTGATTGGCGTAAATTTTACGGGGATGAACCAATTCAACCGATACCAGTTGAAAAGTATTTCTTAGATGATGGTAAAGACGGTCATGGTTTAAAAACTAGGCAAATGACATATGAGTTTTGTACATCTGAATATGTAGAAAATAAAGAAGGTATGTATCCTACGTTTGAAGTAAACGATATTGTGATTGATAAATATGGTGAGGGAGACGCTTATCACATCTTTGAATACGAACGTGAATTCCAAGAACTTCACGTTGAACTGCTAGATGAAAATATGAAGCTTACTGGAAAAACAACGTATCTAGATGTAAACGAAGTGGTCCATAAATTAAAGGATGTTGAATTGATTTAAAAAGTGAACTTCCTAACACTAGCGAAGTTCGCAAAAAAACAGTGTAAATTGGTATTATCAAGTTTTATCAAAAGCGTACGGAAATACGCTAAATAATACTTCATTACGAAATAAACACGTTGCTTGTACGTGTATGTCGGAAACAAGTAATTGAGACTACTAAATTGGTAGTCTCTTTTTATAATGACAATACGTTCCATTTATCCTATGATATAGGTAGATGGGAGGTGTTAATTTATGTTAAGTGAATACAAAGTAAACTTATATTTTAGCGAAAGCGAAAGTGAAACAATTTTTGTAAAAGCAGAAAACTTAGAAAGAGCTATTTTTGATGTTTCTAAAATGATAGAAGATAAAAAAGTAGTTGTAAAACCTGAGGGTCATTATGCTAAAGGTTATAATATGGGTCTTGTAAAGACATATCATATTTCAGCAAAATAAATAATAAAGAGTCACATCTAACCAGGTGTGGCTTTTTATTATGCGTTTTTTATGTATTTATTTGATTAAACAGTATGACAATGCATTTCCCTTTCGCATTGTCACCTTCTTAACTAAAAGAAGATTTTTTCGATAACTAAGATTAATAAAAGTATTTCACAACAAGTGAGCTTTATCTCAGCTTTCATTTATCTCACCACCTTTAGCTAAAAGCTAGTATGTGCACTGAAATTAAATTATATTCCAACTATAAAAATAGAGGAGGTTAGTGTATTGCTAAAGAGTTGTACTTATTGTGGTGGTATTCATAAGCGTGGTCAACGGTGTGCATCTAAGTCAGTAGCTACAAAGCAGACCACATACATTGATAGATTCAGATGGTCAAGGGCATGGAAGAATAAGCGAGCGCACATAGCTGAACGTGATAAACATCTGTGCCAGGTGTGCTTACGAAACTTATACAATACTCAGATGCAATATAACTTCACAGACTTAGAGGTGCATCACATAGAGCCTATAGCTAACGCATGGGACAAGAGGCTAGAGGATGACAACCTTATATCGTTGTGTCGTTATCATCATGAGCTGGCAGAGAAGGGAACAATACCTGCAGAAGAATTACAAAATATTATTTTGGAGAGTACCCCCCTGGTATTCGGTGAAAAAATCTGAAATTCCTGTACACCGACTGCCCCCATTTGCTCTAAAAAAATTCCCTAAATGAAAATTTTTAAGGAGGTGAGGAAATTGGCTAGACCGTCAAAAAGTGTGAAAACAATGAGCAAGAATTTAACGAAGGAAGAAATCGCAATTCGTACTCAAACAGAAGACAAATTAAAAGGTGCTGCCGATGAAATCTTGCCTCCTACATACCTGAATGCAAGGCAAAAGAAAATTTTCAATTTCATTGTGAAGGAGTTACAGGCAAGTGGGATTCTTGGTAATCTCGATATTTATATTCTAAGCACCTGTGCGGTAGCCATTGACCGAGTGCAACAAATTGAACGAATTATTAACAGGGATATTGAAAGGCTTTTAGATCGGAACTTATTGAGTGCTAAAGATAAGTATTCAAAAGAGTTTTTCCGTTGCTGTAATGAATTAAGCCTATCGCCTCAAAGTCGAGCAAAGCTAGGAAATATCAATTTCCAAGTTCGCGTTGAAGAAGACGATCCACTGTTAAAAGTATTGAGTGGTGGCAAAAAATGATATTTGAAAAGGCAGTAAAATACGCTGAAAGAGTTGTAAAAGGCAAAGAAATTACAACAAAAGAGGTCATTATTCAGTGTAATTGGTTCCTAAAGGATTTAGAAAAGCAGTATGAAGATGATTTTGATTACTATTTCGACATGGAAGAAATAGAAAAGATAGAGGGTCTATTAGAATTACTGAACTTTGCTACAGGTTTAGGCGTTGCAGGGAAAACAATATTAGAGGGTTTGGAAGGATTCCAGGCTTTTTTTCTTGTCAATATATTTGGTTGGCGCTTTAAAAACGATAAAGAAAAGTTTAGATACCGTGATATTACGCTGTTTATTCCTCGTAAGAATGCGAAGACGTTCATTTGTGCTTTAATTATCATTATCTTAATGCTTACAGAGGATGATTATTCAGAGTTCTATTCTATTTGTTTGGATCGTGAGCTTGCAGGTGAAGTTAAAAAGGCTATGACACAAATTATCATGGCCAGCCCAGGCGTTGCTAAATACTTTGTGATTCCAAAAACGTTAAGTGGAAAAATTGTATGTACTTTAACAAATAGTTTTTACCAGGCACGTACTGCAGAGGCAAATAGAAATAACTCAATCCGGCCATCTGCTTTTATCGCTGATGAAGTTGGCGCATTTAAAGATTACAAGAATATAAACGCTATGAAGTCAGGGCAATTAAATGTGAAAAATCCATTGCGCTTTAAATTAACAACGGCCTATGCTGAGGATAAATCGATCATGTTGGAAGAATTGGCGTATGCGAAGAAGGTTTTTAATGGGTTTATTGAAGATGATCGCATGTTTGCGTTGCTTTATTACGCTGAGGACGATCATTTATGGGACGATACGGGGCTATTACAGGCGAATCCGTTAAGAGTTGAGGAAAACTATAACGAGATACGAGATAGCCGTAAATCAGCCATAGAAAAGCCCTCAGAGCGTGAGGAATACCTATGTAAACATATGAATCACTTTTTACCTTCTAATAGTGGTGAAGCGTATGTGAATGTAGAGGACGTTCGGAAATGTAAAATGGATAATTTCGATTGGTCAGGCCGTCAAGTATGGCTAGGTTTAGACTTGGCTATGACGAATGATAACTGTTCATTCTCTATGGTGACAGAGGAAGACATGCATATATATGCGGATTCCTACGCCTTTGTACCAACTGAGCGTATTCCTGATAAAAACCGCGTAGAGAAGATCAATTATTATGATCACATTAAGTCAGGGAAGTGTTTTTCTTGTGGTGATATGACTGTGGATTATGGCTTTATTGAACAAAAGGTTTTGGAAGTAGAAGAAAAATTTAATGTGATTGTGATGGGCGTAGCATATGACCGTTATAACTGCCTTTCTACAGCTCAAAAACTAGAAAGGGAAGGTCTGGTTACTGTGGAGGTCAAACAGCATTCAAGCGTATTGCATCCAGCTACAAAGCTATTAAGAGAAAAGATTGTAGATAAAGAGTTTCACTATACCGAAAATGAATTGCTAGAAGAAAACTTCCAAAATGCAAAAGTCACTGAGGATACTAACAAAAATATTTATGTTAATAAGAAAAAATCCACTGGCAAAGTTGATATGCTTGTAAGCCTAATCAATGCAATCTATTTACTGCAGAATGATGTCATCTTTAATCCTGATGCTGATTGGGGCGCACAAGTCATTTAAGGAGGTGAGATTGTGGGATTTATTAAAGAGTGGCGTGAATGGCGTGATTATAAGCGTATTCAGGAGTTTCGTGAAAGTGGAATGGATGAGTTGTTGCTGCAAGCAGGGTTAACGGATGCTGTTTTAACAAAGGAACAAGCGTTAAGCATACCTAGTGTTGGCACCTGTGTAGATTTGATTTCAGATATTATTGCAACTTTACCTATCAAATTGCACAAAGAAAACAGTGGTAAAGTTGAAGAAATTGAAGAAGATAGACGTGTTTTTCTACTTAATGACGAGACATTAGATACACTAGATGGCTTCCAGTTTAAAAAAGCTTTAGTAACTGATTATTTATTGGAAGGCGCAGGGTATGTATTTATCAACCGAAAAAGAAATGATGTTGAAAGTCTTCATTATGTTGAGAATCGAAATG
The DNA here is from genome assembly GCF_036698265.2 of Lysinibacillus sp. IITD104. Classification (NCBI taxonomy): domain Bacteria; kingdom Bacillati; phylum Bacillota; class Bacilli; order Caryophanales; family Bacillaceae; genus Lysinibacillus; species Lysinibacillus sp. IITD104. The sequence continues at coordinate 4,176,828 of NZ_JBAHYH020000001.1, read as the reverse complement.
TATCGGTGTTAGTTGGTGTTGATCCAATATTTAAAAGCTATGATATTTCTGTTAATGGTGTGAACTATCGGGAATTTGAGTTTATTAAAATTGCTCGAAATTCTAAAGATGGGGTAACAGGTAGTGGAATTATAAAGGATCACAATAAAATTTTATCAGTTGCGTACAATACGCTTGTTTTTGAGGACTCACTTGTTAAAACTGGCGGTAATAAAAAAGGTTTCTTGAAGTCATTGGGCCGATTGTCAAAGGATGCAATTGCAGAACTAAAAACAGCCTGGAACAATTTATACAAAAACAATACAGAAAATGTTGTGGTATTAAATAATGGTATAGATTTCAAAGAGGCATCGAGTACATCGGTTGAAATGCAGCTGAATGAAAACAAAAAGACCAATTCAAGCGAAATAAATAAACTTTTTAAAGTACCTGATAGCATTTTGGATGGCTCCGCCAATGAAGAAGTGCATACAAACTTTATTAAAAATTGCATACTGCCGATTATTCGAGCAATTGAAACGGCATTGAACAAGGACTTGCTTCTTCCATCGGAAAAAGTGCAGTCTTTTTATTTTGCCTTCGATATGAAAGAGCTAGTCAAAGGTGATATTGAAAAGCGCTATAAAGCTTATGAAATCGCACTTAAAAATGGTTGGATGCAAATTGACGAGATTCGATATTTAGAAGATCATGAGCCACTTGGGCTAGATTTCATTAAATTAGGCTTGCAAGATGTCTTGTACGATCCAAAAACAAAGACAATTTACACACCTAACACAAATAAAACTGCTGATATTTCAGAGAATGGCAAAGTATCTGAGAAGGGAGGTGAAGAGATTGAGGATTGAAATTAGAGAAAATCAAGTGTTGCTAGATGGTTACGTGAATGCTGTTGAGCGTGAAAGTCGTATTTTACCTTCACCAAGAGGACGTTTTAAAGAAAAAATACGTGCTAAAACGTTTGAAAGAGCTTTGGATAAGGCTGAAAATGTTGATCTATTATTCAATCATGATAAAAACCGCAAGCTTGGATCATTACAAGAGGGGAACCTGCAGTTGTATGAGGATAACATCGGTTTACGTGCTATTGCTCATGTGTCTGATGAAGAAATCATTAAAAAGGCGAAAGACGGTAAGCTAAAAGGTTGGTCATTTGGTTTTGTCGATAACAAGCCATCGTGGGAAGACGGAGAAGATGGCATTCAGAAACGCACATTGGAGGACATCGAGTTATTAGAGGTGTCAATTTTAGATAAAACGCCAGCTTATGTTGCTACTTCAATTGAAGCTCGCGGAGAAGATCAGGCGATTTCAGAAATTCGCGGAGCAGATTTTAAAGCTGAGATTGAAGATCGCTCAGAAGAAACACGTTCTAAAAAAGATGTTGATTATTCATTGTATGAAAAACAAATTGAGCTTTTAAAGTTGAAAGGTGGAAACTAACATGAAAAAAGATATTAAGAAGTTTATTGAAACACGTTCTATGCCGTCACTGGTTGAACAGCGCAACAACTTATTAGATGAAATGGATAATTTACTAAAGGGTGCCAAAGAAGAAACACGCGCACTAACTGACCAAGAATCGACTCGATTTGATGAAATTAAAAGAGAAATTGCAGGACTTGATAAAACAATCGCTGCTTTGGATGAAGCACGTTCTTTGGACAAAAAACTACCTGCTAAACAAGCTGAACAACGTACGCAAGAAGAAGCTGAAACACGCGCTTTCGAAAATTACATTCGTGGTGTAGTCGAGGAACGAGCAGATGTTAATTTAACTGTAGGGGCAAACGGTGCCGTAATTCCTTCCAGTATTGCAAATAAGATCATTCAAAAGGTATATGATATTTCACCAATATATCAGTTAGCAACTCGTTATAACATTGCTGGATCATTAAGTATTCCTTACTATGATGAATCTGCAGGAACAATCGAAATGGCTTATGCTGATGAATTTGTTGAATTGGAATCTACAAGTGGACGATTCACTTCAATTGAGTTAAAAGGCTTCTTAGCAGGTGCATTAAGTAAAGTGTCTAAGTCACTCGTTAATAATTCACAATTCGATCTTGTTTCATTTGTTGTAGCGAAAATGGCTGAATCAATTGCAAAATGGATTGAAAACCAATTGTTAAACGGTACACCAAATAAGATTACGGGCCTTTCAACTGTAAAGCAATCTGTCACTGCTGCAGCTGCTACAGTATTAACAGCTGATGAATTGATTGATGTACAAGAAGAAGTACCTGATGCTTTCCAGGGCAATGCCATTTGGATCATGAATAAAACTACTCGTAAAGCCATTCGAAAATTGAAAGATGGACAAGGCAACTACCTACTGAACAAAGATGCCACAGCTCGTTGGGGCTATACTTTACTAGGGAAAGATGTTTATACATCGGATAATATGTCAGGCATGGAAGCTGGAAAAACAGCAATTTACTATGGTGACATGTCGGGCCTTGCAGTAAAACTTTCTGAGAACGTTTCGATTGAAATTCTACGTGAAAAATATGCTACTCAACATGCAATTGGTGTTGTTGGCTGGATTGAAATTGATTCAAAGGTTGAAAATGAACAGAAAATCTCTAAATTAGTGATGAAATCAGCGTAGGGGCTAAACTCTACGCTTCTTTTATTGGAGGTGACAGAATGAAAGTAAAAGCACTTGTAAGCTTTTCAGGTAGCGTCACAATGTCTAAAGATGAAGTTAAAGTGTTATCAAAAGAAGTTGCAGAGGACTTGTTGCAGGCTGGTCATGTAGAGGAAGTTGTTACGAAAAAGCAGGTGAAAACTGATGCGGGTTAGTGAAATCACACCAGGTGAGCTGGCTAAATATGCGCGAGAAGATGAAACAGATACCGAAATCCTATCAACTTTTTCGCTAATTTTATCGGCTGTAAAATCTTTTATAAAAGGCTATACAGGGCTATCTGATGAACAATTGGACACCAAAGAGGATATTTCGATAGCTGTTTTTGTCCTTTCTAATGAAATGTATGAAAATCGTATCTTCACAGTGAAGGATAACAACGTAAATAAGGTTGTTCAAACCATTTTAGATATGCATTCAATTAATTTACTTTGAGGTGAGACTATGAATCCTGGAGATTTAAGACACAGAGTTGAGATCCTCAATAATCAAAAAACAAAAAATGAATTGAACGAAACTGTTTATGCATTTCTGCCTTATAAAAAAATATGGGCAGCGATCATTCCTCAAACAGGCTCATTACAAAAGCAAGTTGCCGATACGATTTTAACGAATGTCACGCATAAAATCATCGTGCGATACAACGCTGGCAAAGACATTACAAAAGATATGCGTATCAGATATAAGGATCATGAGTTTGAAATTAAATATGTTCTCAATCCGTTCTTTAAAAACGAGACACTTGAAATTTTTGTTCAGGAGGTGTTGAAGTGAGCATTCAAATGAACGGTTTAACTGATTTTCAAAGAGATTTGTTTAATGTTGCTACTAGAGAGGTGCCTAAAGAAGCGCCAAAATTGATGCGTAAAATTGGCTCAAAAGCAAGGACAACAGTTGCTAAAAAATCTCGAAGTCTTGTAAAAAAGAAAACAGGAATGTACCACAAAAAGTGGAAACGAGGAAAAGTTTTTGTTGGTTATCATGGCGAACTTGTTGTCCGCGTCTATAATTCTTCACCACATGCACACTTAGTGGAAGATGGCCACTGGATGGTAGACCATGAGGGCAATAAAACAGGTGATTTTGTGCCAGGTAAAAAACCAATGGACAAAGGAATGCGTGAATTTGAATCCTCAGGTGATGTAGAAAGCGAAACTGTAAAATGGCTAGATGAATTGTTGAGGAAGAATAAATTATGATTACTTTTAAGCAAATCAAAGCAGTGATTAATGAGAAATTACAGTCGAACTTTATTGATATTGATGTTTCTAGTAAATCTGCAAGCAAAGGATTTACACGGCCATCGTTCAAAGTGGAATTAGATAATGTGAAGCGTGAGGGCTATTTGACACAAGTTGAAAAGTCTTGTACGGTTCGCATTTTTTATTTTCCTTCAACAATCGATGATAATGCAATTGAATTTTTAGATGTTCAAGAAGCTTTAGGGAATTTATTTGATCTTAAATTTACTGTAGAAGATCGCCATTTGGATATAGTCGAACCTAATTTTGATGAAATAGATGGTGTGCTGCAGTTTGAATTTGATATTCAATTTTTTGATGGCCGTGAATATGGTGAGGGCAGTTCAGGCGGAAATATTGAAGATGAAATTAAAAATGGCAAAGACTTTTATGAAAAATATCCAATTGAGCTTATGGGTGAATTGGATGATGAGGAAGGGGATTAAAGAATGGGCCTACCACAAATTAATATTGAGTTTTTAGGTAAAGCCGTTACAGCAATCAAGCGAAGCCAACTAGGTATTGTTGCTTTGGTTCTAAAAGACGATGTACAAACTGCTGATACTGTGACTTACAAAAGCATTGAAGAAGTACCAACAGATGGATGGTCGCCTGGAAGTTTAGATTACATTCATCTAGCGTTTATGGGTACACCAAGCAAAATTATTATTGAACGTTTGCCAACAGCAGCAACAGATTATAACGCTGCATTAACACGCTTGAATAACAAGCGATTCAATTACTTGGCCATACCAGGCGTCGAAGACAAGGATACAACAAATATTGCAACTTGGATTAAAACAAAGCGTGACATTAATAAGAAAACGTTCAAGGCAGTATTGCCAAACAGTGAGGCAGATCATGAAGGAATCATTAATTTCACAACAACTGGAATCAAAGTCGGTGAAAACGATTATACGACTGCAGAGTATACAGCACGAATTGCTGGCATCTTAGCAGGTTTACCATTTACCCGATCATCTACCTATTACGAATTGAATGAGATCGATGCTATTACAGAAATTGAAGATCCTGACGCGGCTGTTGATAATGGTGAACTTATTCTTATTAACGATGGCGAAAACATTAAAATCGGACGAGGGATTAACAGCCTGACAACAACAACAGGCAAAAAGACAGAAGACTTTAAATCGATTCGTGTCATGGAAGTTCAAGATTTAATTAGAGATGATATTCGAACAACATTTGATAAGTATTACATCGGTAAACACAATAATATTTACGATAATCAAGTATTGTTTATCCGATCTATCAACGCTTATTATGACGGCTTAGAAGGTGAAGAAATACTTGATCCGAACTTTAATAATAAAGCTGAAATAAATGTACAAAAACAGCGTTTGGCTTGGGAGGGTATTGGCCGTGATACGTCAGAATGGGACGATCAAAAAGTCAAAGAAATGTCCTTTAAAAAGAATGTATTCTTAGCAAGCAATATAAAAATTGTGGATGCTATCGAGGACTTAGATATGGATATTGCGATTTAAGGAGGGATTGACACATGGGTAAATTAAAATCTAATCGCGTTATTAACGGCACGTATGGCAGCGTGTGGGTGAATAATGAAAAATGGCTAGACATTGAGGAATTTGAAGCTAAAGTAACCATTGATTATGAAGATGTAAATATGGCCGAAGATCCAGCGACACATAAAAAACAAACGGGTTGGTCAGGCGAAGGCAACTTGAAACTTAAAAAAGTATATAGTCGAGGGGCAAAGTTACTAGCAGAAGCTGTTAAAAAGGGAATGACACCTGAAGTAAATATTGTTGGGAAATTAGCTGATCCTGATGCATTTGGTTCAGAGCGAGTGGCAATTAATGAAGTGACATTTAACGAATTTATGTTGATGCAGTTTGCCCAAAAAACAATAGGAGCAGAGGAATTACCTTTTAACTTTGCAGACTATGATCTTATTGACTCAATTACAGCCTAAAACAAATATCGGAGGGAAATATAAGATGTCAAAAAAAGAAATCAAACGATTAACGCTTACTGACTTAATGAAAGAGAAAGAAAAATACCAGGTAAAGAATGATGTCACAGAGGAAGTTCTTGTGGAACGATTAGGCGTTGAAGTAGTTTTGCGTAAACCTGAAAAATCTTTATGCGTAGATACATTTAAAATGGCCCGAGATGAAAACAACGATACTGACGCAGACGAGTACATGGTATATAACACAATGGTAGAGCCAAATTTAAAAGATGAAGAATTACAGAAAGCTTACGGTTGTACATTACCAACCGACATCGTGGCGAAAATCTTTGATCCAGGTGAAATTGAACAATTATCAGGTATAGCATTTGAATTAGCAGGATATAAAAAAGACGGAGTTAAGGCTATAAAAAACTAATTGATAGTGATGATGATTTTTATTTTCTTCATCACTATATTCAAAAGGGCCGTAAGCTGGACGAGTTGTTGAATTTACCTTATGACGAAAAGCTATTCATGACGGCAAGTCTTGATAAATATTTAGAAGAAAAAGATAAGGAAATGAAAGCTAGAGCGCTAATGCTTTAGCTTTTTTCTTTTGTGAAAAGGCGGTGAGAAATTGGGAAATAGGGTTATATCTGCAGTTCTTACATTGCAAGATCGTGATTTTTCTAGCAATTTAAGAAGAGCGAGTGATCGTGCTGATGATTTTGGCCGAGGTATTACAAGAGTAGGTAATCAGATACAACGATTTGGGCAAGGTGCAACTAGGATATTTAAAACGGTGGGTGCTGGTGCAGCTGCCTTAGGTGCTGCAGGTGTTGCAGCCTTTGGGGCTAGTGTTGGTAAAACTATCTTAGACATGGGCAGCTCTTTGGATATGTTAGAGGCCCAAACTGGCGCAACTGAATCGCAAATGGAAGCGTACGGGAGCGCTGCAAAAGAAGTTTTCGGCAAAGGGTATGGTGAAAACATCGATGAAGTAACCAATGCTTTAGCGCGAGTTAAACAAAATATGCATAACATCGACAATGGGGCGCTTAGTAAAGTTACTTCCAATGCAATGTTTTTAGCTAAAACCTTTGATGGTGACGTGAACGAAGTTACTCGCGGTACTAACAATATGATGGAAGCGTTCGGTATATCTGCAGATAAGGCGTTCGATTTGTTCACTGCAGGTGGGCAGAGAGGGCTTAATTTTAGTAACGAAATGTTTGATAATGTTGCAGAGTATTCATCCTTATTTGGTAATATGGGATATTCCGCTGAGGAATATTTCGGGATCATGGAGCGAGGGGCCAAGGCAGGTGTTTATAACCTGGACTATGTGAATGATGTCATGAAAGAGTTCCAGATCCGAGTTAAGGACGGATCGAAGTCAACTGACGAAACCTTTTCTGCCATGAGTAAATCAACATTTGACCTGTGGGAATCCTTCAACCGAGGTGAAGCGACTGTTGCAGAGGTAGCAAGTGCAGTAACAGCCGAGTTGAAAGGTATGGATGACCAGGTAACAGCCAACCAATTAGCAGTATCGCTATTCGGTACAAAATGGGAAGACCTCGAAGCAGGGGCAATGTACGCAATGCTTGGCTCAAAAGACGCGATGAAGGATTTCGAAGGAGCAACCGATGCAGCATCAGCCAAAGTCGAGGGTAGCTTAAAAAATAGGTTAATTTCATCTTGGCGAGAACTACAAGTTGGTATAGCTGATGTAGTAAATGGAGCAGGCGCACAGGAGTTTTTACAAGGTGTTGCTCAGAAAGCTGATGAATTGGTGCCTAAAATACAAGGAATTGTACAAAAAGCTTTCGAGTTTGGAAATACAGTCCGCGAAAATTGGGGGCCAATTAAAGAGACTCTTATAGGCGTTGGCACAGCTGCAGGGGTTGTGGCTGCAGGTATGGGAACATTAAAGGTTATTACCACAGTTACTACTATGGTCCAGGGGTTTAAAACCGCAATGGGCCTCGCAACAGCTGGACAGTGGGCGATGAATACAGCCATGCTTGCCAGTCCTCTTACTTGGGTAGTCGTTGGGATAGCTGCAGTGGTTGCGGCAGGTGTCTTGTTATATCGAAATTGGGATACGGTCAAAGCAAAAGCAGGTGAATTGTGGGCTACAACTAAAGAAAAATTTGCTGGTATTAAATCAGCTGTATCTAGCTTTGTACAACCTGCAATAAGCTGGTTCGAAACTATAGGTCAAAAGTGGAATAGCTTTAAAAATTCTATTTCAAGTTTTAAAGTGCCAAAATGGGTTTCCTCAGTTGGTAGCACAATCGGAAAGGCTGCAGGTGCCGTCGGTAAATTCGTTTCAGGATCACATGCTACTGGTTTAAATCGTGTTCCTTATGACGGTTATATTGCAGAATTACACAAAGACGAAATGGTTATACCTGCTCGACAATCTGAAAGGATTCGTGCAGCTGGTGGATCAATCGATAATGTAGATCAAATGGTGCAACCATCACAAGGAACAGTAGCAACGCCTGCACCTGCAGGAAGTACACCACAACCAACAGCATCAAATACTGGCGGTGTACAAGTTATTATCCAAAACTTAAATGCCAAAGGCGTAACAGCAATGGAAGTAGCCGATGAACTTGTGCCATTACTAAAATTAAGATTGGCCAATTTATAGGGGGTTGGATAGATGGACATTTTTCTAAGCACAATGGATCGAAAACAAATTATTCAACTTCCTATAGTGCCAGCTGATTTTAAAATACCTAGTCCTGTGAGTAATGAAGTGTTGACAACAATTAATCAAGGTGACATTAAATTGCTTGGTCGTAGAGGCTTGAAATCTCTTACGATTGATTCTTTTTTTCCTTCAAAGGTGTATCCATTTTCAAGAAACAATAAATATTTTGGGTGGGAGTATTATGAGATCATTGAGGGCTGGATAGACAAACGAATGCCAATCCGACTGATTATGTCAAACACACCTATTAATATGCTAATGACAATCGAAAATTTTGAGGCTGGACTTCAAGACGGTTCGGGGGATGTTTATTATTCGCTGGCCCTATCAGAGTTTAAAGAGATCATTTTAGAAACAAAGAAGGTGAAATAATGGCACATGAATTATGGCTAATTAAAGGTGGTACCATGACGAATATTACGCCTTTGCTTGGCACATTAACCTGGCGTAGCAATATGGAGGAATTAGGGGACGAAATTAATTTTAGTATCGCTTTTACTGATACAAATTACTTCCCTGTGAATCCATGTGATATTGGTGATATGGTGGCCTTATACAACAATGGCAAGGAAATAACACGCGCTATTATTGTGGACGAGCTGAAAAATGGAAGATCACCAATTGCATACGTTGCCTTTGATTATGCCTTTTATCTAAATAAATCGAATGCAGTTTATCAATTTAATAAGTTATCTGCAGATGCTTGTATCAAGAAGATCGCCAAAGACTTCAATATCCAAGTTGGTAAGATCGTATCTATTCCTAAACCTATCGATCAAATATACAACGATAAAAAGGTAAGTGAAATTATAAAAGACATTCTTACTATTGCAGAACAGTCGTTAGGTGTTAAATACCTCATGGAAATGCGCCATGGCAAGCTATACATCGAAAAGCAAGGTGATGTCGTTGTAACAGGTACATTTCAGTTGTTTGAAGGTGGCCCAAAATATGATATTCATTCAGCTCTTATGAATCCTTCGAAGAGACGTAGTATTACGGAAATGGCCAATACAATCCAGGTTGTCGGAAACAATGACAAAGTGGTTTTAACCAAGTCTGATAATAAAATGGCTGAGAAATATGGTCGTATTACTAAAGTTGTGAAGCTAGATCAGAATGAAAAGAAAAGTGCTAAACAGGTAGCTGAAAATGAATTAAAGCAGCTGTCAAAAGTGTCAGAAGAAAATAGCGTTGAATTGATGGGCCACGATGATTTTAGAGCTGGCCGTCTATTTGCACTCGAAGAACCAACCACAGGCATTAAAGGTACATTTTTAATTAAGGATGTATTGCACACGATTAGTAAAGGCATTCACACCATGAAGCCTACATTAGAGGTGAAGTAAATGGATCCTATTACAACTTTGGCAAGGATGTTAAAAGAAAATGAGAATCCTAAACCTGTGTCAATGTCTACAGGTATTGTTATTTCATCACCGCCAAATGCTCAAATACGCTTAAATGATACAGTCATTCTTGGTAATAACCAATTAGTTTTTGCTGCTCATGTACTAGAAGATTATGAACGTGAAATTGAGCTAGAGGGTGATATTCGGATCACAGATAGTCCCTTTCAAACATTTGAAGCGAAAGAAGTAAAATCTAAAACAAAGGATACTCTCAAAGAAGGTGACGAAGTAATACTGTTACCGACTGCAGATGAACAACTGTATTTTGTTGTAGGTAAGGCGGTGAGGTTCGAATAATGTTACCTAAGATCGCACAACTAGAATTTGATACACAGGAAATTAAAACGGACTTGCCACCACTAGGTAAGTCCTTTTTGTATGACTTTGATAAAGGGGATTTTGTATTCAGAAATGGAAAAATGATTGAAGTCCATGGTCTTGAAACATTGAAGCAATGGATCTTAAAAGTGTTAAAGACCGAGCGCTTTCGCTTTAGAATTTATAAAGACATTCCGTATGGGGTGACATTGGAGGATTTAATAGGTTCCAGCTTGCCAAGAGCCTTTATTGAAGCAGAAATAAAACGAGAAGTCACAGCGTCCCTAATGGAACATACCCACATTCAAGAAATCCAGGAATGGCAATTCAGCCATGATGGAAAATGGATGCGGATAAAATTTAGAGTCGTCACAGTAGAGGGAGCATTCGAAATTGACGAGCCAATAAAGAAGGTGGCAGCGTAGATGGAAGATGAAAAGGTCATACATGATCGGATGATAGCTAATATTAGCGATGATTACGATAAGTCAAAAGGTGAATTTATTTATGACATTACAAAGCCAGTGGCCGTTGAATTTGCCGAACAACAAAAAAAGATTGCTGCAGTACAAGAAAAGCTAGATGTTGAAAAATTAACAGGTGACGAGCTAACAAGAACAGTTTATCAGCGCACAGGTATTAGCCGTAAGCCTGCTACACAAGTCACAACAACGGTCATTGTGTCAGGTACAGCTGGCACAGCGGTTAAAGTGGGCGAGCTAGTTGGTACAGACACACTTTTATATACGGTGATTGAAGAAGCAGTTCTTAATGAAAGTGGGTTCGCTCATGTTCGTATTCAATGTAATGAGTCCGGCCAAATAGGTAACGTGCCAGCAAACACCATTGTAAATTTCCCTGCATCTATTAATGGCCTGGTCAACGTGTACAATCCTGAACCTGTCACAAATGGCTATGACGAGGAAACAGATAACGATTTACGCCAGCGATATTATGATAAGTTGCAGCGTCCAGGTAAGGCAGGCAATAAATATCATTATCGCGAATGGGCCTTAGAAGTGACAGGGGTAGGTGATGCAAAAATATTCCCTCGCTACAATGGGCCATTATCAATGAAAGTAGTCGTGATCGATGCGAACAAATTACCTGCTAATGCCGAATTAGTCGAAGCTGTAATTGCTCACATCGATGAAGAAATGCCTTTCGGTGTTGATGATTTACTTGTAATACCTGCAGAAGCATTATTAATTAATCTATCGGTGGCCCTTACAATAATGCCAGGTTATACAGAGGAAGTAGTCAAAGAGAATATTAAAAAGAACATTACAAAGCACTTAAAAGAAATAGCCTTTAAAACTTCATTTGTGAGCTATGCAAAGATTGGGGCGCTCATTATCGAAAGCGATGGCGTTTTAGATTATCAGAATCTTTTAATCAATGGATCGACTGCTAATGTGGTTATTCCTGATGATGGGGTGCCAGTAATAGGAGGTGTAAACGAATGAATCACATGACAGTGTTTTTGAAAAACAAAGTTTTAACGGACAATTTAAGGACAACGCCAGTTTTTGTTGCCTTGTTTAATGGCGACATAGAAGTAAATGCGGCAAGCTATTCACGACAATCAGGAGTATTTGCAACACCTGCAGATGGTCAAACATCGAACAGCGCTGATATTCTGTTTCCCATTGCTGCTGAGACATGGGGAGATATTACGCACATTGGTATTTATGACGCAAATACAGCTGGTAATTTACTGTTTAAATCGCAAGCAGAGTTTACAAAAAATATCGATATATCAAGCCAATATAAGATTCCTAAAAACTATTTAATTGTCCGTTTAAGGTAGGTGAGGACAAATGCATGCAATACCGCAGTCTGAGTGGGGGCAAGTATCAGTCTTTACGTGGGGAGAGTTATCAGCGCACCAATGGGAATGTTTTCGACTTGCATTAATGATTACTGAAACTGAGCTTCAGACGCAGGGCGTTTCTGTTGCATTATCAGGTGTAACAAACGAGATAATAACAGAGCTGCAGACGCAAGGTGTTAAAGTGGTGCAGTCTCCTATAATCATGCAAACAAAGTCCGAAATGATTACAAGTATTGTTGTTTCTACTGAAGACTATCTATCAGACATGATTAAATATTTACCTCTATATGAACGTAAATCAAACATCTTTAGAACAATATTAACTGCAGATGATAGAGAGTTAAGAAATGCCGAGCAACAGCTTGAAATAGTGAACCGTAACATTTTTATAGATACTGCTATTGAAGCACTACCTATTTATGAACGAGATCTTGGCATTAAACCAAATAGCACATTGCGCTATGACCAGCGTCGCGAACAAATTATCGCACGCAATATTGCAGCGTTTGGTCAAACAACAAAGGACACTATTAAATTAGTTGCGGCTGCATTCAGCAATGGTGAAGTAGAGGTAAATTCAACAGAAACGCCAGGTGTGTATGAGATTAAATTTGTTGGTGCAAAAGGCATTCCAAACAATATGGATGGCTTAAAAGAGTCTATCGATATTGTAGCGCCTGCCCATCTGCAATTTGACTACACATACACTTTTAATGCTTGGGAATTTTTAAGTAACAAAACATGGGGTGATGTTAGCAATATAACATGGGACCAATTACAAATATGGGATGAGGTGAGCTAATGGAATATACACAAAATCTAAATCTAAAAAAGCCTGGTCTCACAGATAATGTGAATGTTAATGATCTAAATGAAAATATGGATGTTTTAGACGACACCATTACGGACTTAAAAGATGATTATGAACAGTTCAAAAGCAGTAAAGGTCAACCAGGTGGACTTGTCGAGCTAGATGAAAACGGTAGACTGCCTGTCAGCTTTGAAAGTGCTGAATCTGCATCTCTAAAAGATAAATTGCAACTTGAGATATTAGACGAAAACTTTTATGTTCAATATCTAACCAACTTGAGCACTAGTATGCTTTTGGACTTGGATGGCAAATATGCGTATATATTCTCTTTCAATCTTGCAAATAGGTACTATGTTTACAAGTACGATCTTCGAACTAATATGCAAATAAGTCGATCTAGTGATTATTATATTGCGATGAGCAGTGGTGTGGTACAAAATGAGACACATTTATTTGTACCAGTGGGTAGAGGAAGTTCAATTAATAGAAATGAATTAGCAAAAATAAATAAAGAAACTATGGTTACTGAAAAGATAGTAAGTATAGGCAACGATTTTGGTAGTGTAGTTTATTATAATGGGTTAATTTATGTGTCTTATTATGGTGGCTTTGTTAAAGCATTTTCGCCAGTGGATTTATCAGTCGTAAAATCTGGAAATCCGTTCGATACCACTAGTGGAAGCTCTGATACAAAAATAGACATTACCCCTGACGGTAGAATGTTCGGATTTATGATACTTTACGACGTTAAAAAAATTAGAGAAATAGATCTGGAAACATTCACCTCGATAGCAGCTATTGCAACAAGCTTTGAAATTCAATGGGTATCATGTAAAGATAATAAGTATGTATACTTCGTCCAAAGGGAGGGTCCTACTACATCATACACGTATCATCTTGGAAGACTTAATATAAGTAACGGCGCTATAAAGCAAGAAAATATTAACCGTTTTCAACGATTTAAAGCTAATTCTACTATTAGTCTGATATTCGCGGACGAAAAATATCTCTATCTATTAATAGACAATCGTTTGCATAAAATTAATAAGGATACTGGCGTTAAGTTGTTCGACAACGATTTTACAGGCATGAAAGATTTAACAAAAGGATCTGATGGAAGATTGTATTTTATGCAGACAAATACAATCTTTAGGACATTATACTAAAAGGAGAGGATACTATGATCTACGTATTCGAAGGTGAAAATAATTTAGCAAGTGTGGTTTTCGATGGAAAATATCTGTCCCAAGAAAATAAAGATAAAGCTATTAAACTGGAATCATTACCAGTAGATGAATCAACGACTTCGCAGGCTGCAATACTAAAAGCTGATAGCAAAACAGGCAGAGTCTGGTACGAGTATGTTGACAGAGTACCTACTGTAGAAGAAGTTAGTGTTCAATTGCAAAAGAAAGTCAATGAATTAGAACAAGCCATTCTTGAATTAACGTCAATTATCGCAGGAGGTACAGCGTAATGTTTACAACAAATTCAGCTTTGGTAAAATTGTGGGCAAAAAATGTGGAGAATGGGAACTACGAAAGGGAACAGGTACCAAAACTATCAAATCTTCAAGAAATGGTATATGAAGTTTTAGATGCAGAAGACGCAGCGTAGGCTAGCGTTATTTTTTATGCCTTTCACAGGAATTGTGGAGGGCTTTTATATTGATTTCCGAGGTGAACTAATGGATGAACAACGTATTGGGAAGTTAGAGCATGATATGACCGATGTGAAAACTCGATTAGCTGTAGCTGAATCAAACATCAGGGAAATTAGAGAAGATATAGGCGGAATTAAAGACAATACAACCTGGATTTTAAGATTAGTAATTGGTGGACTTGTGGGAGCATTGTTGACCTTTATTATAAAAGGAGGAATGATTTAATATGAAAATCAACTGGAAAGTACGTTTACATCATAAGCCGTTCTTAGTGGGAGCATTTTCATTGTTGCTGTTATTAATTCAACAAATTGAGGCTTTATTTGGCTTTGATACTACGATTTACAATGAGCAAGTAACAGATATTTTTAATACTGTGCTTGCTTTATTAGTTTTATTTGGTGTCGTGAGTGATCCAACAACACCAGGTATGAATGACAGTGAAAGAGCTATGAGATACAGCCGAAAGGATGATGATAAATGAGTACAAGCGTAACTCAAACATGCAGAGATTTAAGTGAATTAACTGCAGCTGCTCAAATGGCTTGTAGCCTGCTTTTCCAGGAATGTTTCAAAGCTGGCATTGTAGACATTTTTATCACAGAGACATTCCGCAGCCAAGCTCGTCAAAATTACCTTTACGAACAAGGTCGAACTAGACCAGGGCAAGTAGTTACCTGGACACGTAATAGCAATCATACATCACGTAGAGCATGGGATATTGCCGTAGCTCCGCCTCGCGATCTATATGATAAATCTACATTGTCAAAGGTCGGTGCAATTGCAAAAAAGTTAGGGATCACATGGGGAGGGTATTGGCCTGCTGGACAGTATGATGCTCCACACTTTGAGATTCCTTCAAATTGGGCTATACCAAAAGGGTACAGGTTAGAAGGACAAGTAATCGTACCAACAAGTAGCGCTGTAAGAGTGCAACTTATTGTAGAAGATAAACCCCAACAAACAGTAGAGGATGATGATACAATGAAATTCACTAGCACAACCGCAAAGGCTGCAGTACGCGATTATATTCAACAAGCAGTCGATAAAAAGTTGATCGATAAATCTTGGTTGGAGAAATTTGATAATGGAAGCATGACAAGTGGTGATTTTGAAGGATTGAAGATTATCATTTCACAACGTAGTGCTTAATAGTAAAAGCCCAGACGCTCATTTAAAAGTGAGTACCTGGGCTTTTTTTGAGTTAAACATCTGCAATTTCAACACTTTCTATTGAGCTACCATCAGTAACATCTACTACTACCAATTTAGAATTAACAATAATTAATGCAGCTCGATCACTAAAGTGAATTGACCATTTATGACTACTTGAATCGTAGTAAGTTAATTCGTTCATTTGAGTTAAGATATTAAAATCTAAAGCCTCTAGCTCTAACTGTGACTGTAGCCAATTCAACAAATTATCAGTTTGTTTTAATTCAGAAACTATTACTACTTCTCCATCCATACTAAGTCCCTCCTTGATTGTGTCTTATATCCCTAATAACTGTTTTTTCTTCGCGTCAAATTCTTCTTGAGTAATTAATTCATCCTCTAATAGTTCCTTCAATTCTCGAATTTCATCGGCTACATCATATATATCTTTTTCCACTTTACCTGCAGGAGCAGTTGACGTTTTTGCCATTGCTTTTAGGTTCTCAATCCCACTCTTAATTTCAAGTGCGATATGCGCTGGCACATCGTCAATGATTGCCTTGTTTCCGGTTGATACGATTTCGATTGTTGAGTAAACAAGCTTGTTGGAAATGTTAATACTGCTAATTGAAGCTAAAGGAATGCTTCTTTCATCGTTAGAAACGATACCTTTGATTTCATGTAAAATGATTCGGTTATCTGTTACATAAAGCTGTTTTGTACCTTTTACAGATGCACAAACAGCGAGTAGTGTTTCACCTTGATCTGTTAATCGATCATCAAACATTTGAATTTGTTTAGCCATTGCTTTCTTCTTACCAAAACCAGCGAATTTAATAGTTTCTGCTATTGTATCCATGTCATGCACCCCTTACAGATAATTGTAATTTCATTCTATAGAAAATCCTACCAATAGTACATATAAAAAAACAGACAACCAATGTTAGTTATCTGTTTCAAAAGTCATTAAATCCCCAGGTTGGCATTCAAAAACCGTGCATAACTTCTCCAATTGTTCAACTTCAATTCGTTTAATTTTATCGTGATACAAAGCTGATATTGTAGCAGGTCTGATACCAGTTAAATCCGATAACTCTTTTTGTGTCATCTTCTTTTTTCCGAGCCAATCAGACACTAAGAATTTTATCCCCATACATACACCGCCTTTTCCGTTTACTTCTATGGTAATGATTTTACCACAGAGAAGTAATTTTGAATACTATAAAAGCAATTAAATTACTCCTATCGTATTGACTTATTACTTCAGTGGTTATATACTCTTTTCAAGAAGTAACAAAATTACGGTAGGAGGAATTAATGTGAAAAACATCCAACAACGTAATACGTACATTCAAACAAAGATGAAACAAAATGATGTAATTACAGATGTTCACAAGTATCAACGAAGATTAAAACGCCTTATGAGGTATCATAGTCTGCTTACAGATTTAGAAGTAAAAGAGATACGTGAAAATTTTAAGGAGAAGTTATGGGAAATGAAAGCGAGGTGAAAACGATGGCATTTGAATACTTAGCAACTTATAAAACATTTGAATCAGTAGCAGACATGGACACAGCAGTTGAAGAACACATTGCGGCTCATTACTATGATTTAACAGAATCAGAACGTGCCATCGTTTTCAAGCTTGCTAGTCATGCGTTAGAGCATCCAGGAGCCTGCCATTTGAAAGCTGCCACAATTGCTGCAGCATTGGAGATCAGCACAAAGACGGTTTATCGAGCTATTTCAAAACTGGAATTGTTAGGGATTGTTAAGAAAGAAACGACTGTAAAAAGCAAGGGTGGGCAAGGAGCAAGCATTTATATTATTTTGCCTTACGATGTCCCAGCGTCAATGTCCGAGCGTGAAAATGACGAAAAGCCTTGTGAGAGTAAGGTTGAAGCGCAACAATCTGAAAACCAATCATCTAAATCTTTTAATCATTTATCTTTTAAAACAAGCACTTTACAAGAAATATATAATAATGCTCACGCTGAAAAAGAGGCTCATAAGGAATACATGAATGAGTACCAGGTGATGCTATTTGACTTCATGAATAGCTTGCCATTAGCTGACAATTTGAAAGATGAATTACACAAGGTTGTATTAGCTTCACAAGTAAATTCTGCGGATGAATTTATAAAAGCTAAGAACGTGCTATTTAAAATTGCTATGGATATTAAAGAGGGTATTCTGACGGTTACAAGTACATTAAGAGCCGTATTTGTAGGAGCATTTAATAAGTCTGTAGAGCGTTCTAGTATGAAGCAATATAAATCATCATCTATAGAAGAAACAGCAGATAGAAAGCGTCCTGTGCCTTTCTATAACTGGCTAGAGGATAGAGATAGTCGAGCAGAAATATGTAGTAGACCAAACTTAGAAAACTGGCTGGAATGGTGAAAGGGGGACTAGTATATGACTCATTTTGAATACATGGAGCAGCAAGGACAATTAACGATTTTTGATTTGGAAGATCAATATGAGGAAATGAAATTTAAAAAGGCATCCACAAGTGTTAGTAAACCTGTTGATAAAAAGCTGTATATTGAGCCTCGTATGAGAGTATATATTGTGCGGAGATAAACAAGTGTTTAGTTTTAATTACCAATAATTATAATGAGGTTTAACCCCAATTTAACCCCATTGGCTATTTTGGGATGAAAAAAGCACCTTAACCAATTTGGCTAAGATGCTGTAGAAACCTTGATATAACACTATTTAAGTAAAAGCCGCGTATGCCGTAGTTATTATAGAAAGTTTTAAACCACCACTCCTCAAAGTGGGTGTTCGCAGAAGTTTTCCTGCTTATCCTCATGCACCGTAGTGTGAGGCCCGTCATTCCAACTCCAATAATAAAACTCCCTTTTACAGCTTAAAGGTTAAAACTTAATATTATACGAACAATGCAGCCTTTATGGATATAATAAAGCATGAACGATAAACATGCAAGTAAGATGATAATGGCAAATTAGTCAATGGGCAAGTGTTCCAAATAGCGTAATGAGCATCTTGAAATACCTTCAAAAAGGTACGGATGCTTCATATTTTTTTCACAAATGCGAACGGAAAATACGAACAACCTTTGCTAATTAAGGTCGACTATGTAAAGATAGGAGCATAAAGAGGATTTTCCTAGCAAATATGTAAAAGGGGGAAGCGGAAATGGCAGCTTATCCAAATTGTCCAAAATGTCATTCAGAATATACGTATGAGGACGGAGCCAACTATGTATGTCCAGAATGTGCGCATGAATGGAGTATGGAGGCAACTGAACAGGAATCAGATGCACTTATTGTAAAAGATGCAAATGGTAATTTGTTAGCTGACGGCGATTCAGTTACTGTTATTAAGGATTTAAAGGTGAAGGGCAGTTCTTCCACTTTAAAAATTGGTACAAAGGTAAAAAGTATCCGTCTAGTAGAAGGCGATCATAACATCGACTGCAAAATTGATGGCTTTGGTGCCATGAAATTAAAATCAGAATTTGTGAAAAAGGCCTAACAAGCAAAAAAGCACCTCAACTTTGGTAAAAAAAGTTCAAGGTGCTTTTTTGTTTAGTGAAAAACCCTACGTAATAGAATGGCAAAAGCTGCGCCAATTAAGGCGAAAATGGTATGTAAAAGTGCAATGTAGCCAGCTCCAATCACAAGCGTTCCTATTTCTGTTAAGGAGAAGGTTGTAATATAGAGCTCATTATTAAGATTATTAATGATAGCCCAAACGAATACAGGCACAGAGCTTATGATAAAGACAATCCAGATGTTTTTATAGAAAAGGTAAGAAAGACAGCCGAAAAGTGCATATGAGATGACAAAGCCCTTTTGATTGCCGAGTAAGGACGAGTTAATGGCAAACATAAAGGATAATACAATAAATATGATATGAAAAAAGGATACTGTTCTTTTCATGGGTAAGTATGCGTTCTGAGTTGATGAATTGGCTACAAGCTTCTGACATTGCTGACAAGTTGTTAGATGCTGTTCAACAAATTCTATTGTTGATGCTTGAAGCATTTGTTTTTTATAAAGAGGTAATAAATCTTCTACAATTGAGCATTCCTGTGACAATACTTTCCCTCCATTCAATCTATCCTCATTATACGACTTTTTGTGGAAAATAAAAAAAGCCTTCCGTGAATTTTTCAATCGGAAAACTTGTACATGCACCCTATTAGTTTGATGTTAATACTTCATTTGTTAATGCTTGAATATCGATATGTGTTTTTTCCTTTACTGCGTCCTTTAAAATTTCTGTGCGGAAATATTGGACGGTCGCTTCAAGTGGAATCGCCAACAGTTTTGAAAGGGCTGATTGATACATATAGACAAATTCTTTGTCAGTATTGCCGCGCTTTAATTCTGCGAAAGCTTCATAAAATTGATCTAGTTTATCTGCAAATTCAAGTAGCCGACCCTCTATAGTCTGATCCTTTCCTTCTTTCATCCGTTCAAAGAAAATAGCCTGAAATTCTTGTGGGATTTCATTGATAATGAATTTTTCCATCATCTTTTCTTCCACGTGTGCTAGCATTTGCTTTAACTCTGGACTAGCATGTTTTACAGGTGTCTTGATGTCGCCAATAAATACTTCAGCAAAGTCATGATTAATCGTTTTTTCATATAAAGATTTCCAATCAACTGTTGCACCGTGCATTTCTTCTAATGTTGCGAAAAACATCGCATATTGGGACACTTTCCAAGAATGGGCTGCCACGTTGTGCTCTTCAAATTTGAAGCGACCTGGGCAACGAATAATACGCTCTAAATCATTAAGGCTTGTAAAAAATTGGTGAATTCCTATAAAAATCACTCCTTTTTGTTCTATAAGTGCATGTTACTATAAACAATACCCTCTTTATACGGTTTTCAAACAATTTAACAATGATTCAGGCTGTGTTTACAAAGGATTCACAATTGCTGATAAAGTAGATTCAGCTTGAATGCTATAATGAAGGGGACTGATGAAAAGGGGAGTACACAGCATGTTTTCCATTTATACACTTCTTCTTTATATACATATTTTAAGTGCTATTCTTTCGATTGGGCCTTTGTTTGTTGTACTAACCATTGTAAAAAAAATGCGCACAGCTTCCACTGATGACATGTCACCATATATAGAAGCATTTAAGGGTGCCATTGCGCTCGTAAAACATTCAGGGCATGTACTAGTAGCATCGGGTATTTTGTTAATGTGGTATGCAGGCTATCATTGGAATACCTCATGGATTGTATTAACATTCCTCGTGATGTTTGCATCGATTGTATTTCTAGCGAGAGCGTTTAAACCGACGTTGCGCACATTTAACACGCCTGCATATAACCATCAACAATTTGTTTCACTGTTACATCGAAAAACATGGATGTATATTTTATTATTGCTTATTATGCTTTGGCTGATGGTAGCAAAGCCCGTTCTTTGGTAAAAAAGATACTGTCATCTGCAGAAAAAGACCTTTTCACAAGGCGAGAGATTGATTTCCGTTCCGCCAGCGTCCTTTCCAGGGGGCGTCCGATGAGCCACTTCACTCACTTACGTTGGCTCCACTCCAATCAACCATTCTGCAGAAGCGTCTTTTCCTTATCAGCAGCATCGATCAGATCAAATAACCCATTATTTGAATTAGGGCTTTTATTTTCAATGTGAGAAGTGATGACACTCCTCACTAAAATGAGTAGTTAACACCTTCAATTTATTTGAAACATTTTCACCTTTCATAAAGATTTTATTTATTGATTTGTTTTTCAACACTTTGAAAAAATCGCACCCCTTAAGGAGTGCGATTTTTTTAGTTTACTAAGCGTTTAAAATAACTTTTTCGAATTAATACATAGCTAATGAGGAAAAGCACAAAGAAACAACAAGAGCTGGCCATGGAAACTTGTAAAAATGCTGTAGAAACCATTGATCGCATAGCCAAAAGTGTAATTAGCAAGAGTGTGATAGCTATGGTGAACGGTACAAAAATAAGGATCGCCAATTCTTTAGCAATTACAGTAGCTAATTCTTTTCTAGAAAGTCCTAACTTACGGATACCAATATACTTTTCTTTCTCTTGTTGTAATGTTGTTTGTAAATAGAAGTACAATATACTCATGGCTGCACTTAAGAAAATTAGACTTAACATGGAGCCGATAAAGAACATGACGCTTTTGACAAACATCTCTGAGTTATACAAATCAATTTTGGATGTTACATAACGTTCTCCAGGTAAAGAGGGTAAGTCATTGGTAATCGATTTCGCCAAATCTGTATGGGCTGTCCAATCCTCTAGTTCATAGATATAGGTTTTATAGACGGGATAGTCAATGGTATCGTAAATGTCATCAGATACAACGAAATAACTTTGTTGGAAGCCAGTAGAGAGCAGGTTTTGCTCATGTGTGCTGGCTAGTTTAAAAGTCTTTATATACAGATCGCCGGCAGTGTTTGTTATTGGCGCTATACCGCGGCTTCCAGCGACGGCAATAAACTCATCTTTACCTAGATCATTTTTCTGCTGCTGGATCAGATTATAATCCGATAATGCCATATAGCCAATTCGTTGTGCTTCGTGTGATTTAAATTCAATAAAATACTTGTGAGTTTGAACCGTTGATAAAGTATTTTCAAGATAATCAAGATCAGTCTTTACCATATTGTCATCAGCTTTTGGATCAGCAATGTATTGAAAACTATATGGATAATTCTCTTCACTATCCTGTTTTACATTGTAATAAGAGCTAAATAAAATACTTGTACATAGAAAGACACCGCTTAATAGGATGGTAATTAGAAACAGCATATTTGCATGTGATTTCATTTTTGCATTTAAATTGGATGCCAACAGCATATTTGTTTTTTGATGATAGGCAGGAGACCTTTCATATATTTTCAAAAACAAACGAAAACCTTGTGTGATGACTAAATAAATCGTACTAAGAATGCTAATAAAAAATAACAGATAATAAAGAACACTTAAAGTGTCTACAATGGAATGCTCGATTTTTAGCAAGTAAGCTAAAGTGGCAGTCATCAAAATGCTTAGTATTAATACCACATAATGTGGCTTAATGGATTTCTCGATAACTGTATCACTTTTTAAGAGTTGGATAGATGCTTCTTTATTAATGAACCTCGTAACGAGTGTCGATATCACCACAAATAAAAGCAGAAATAAGCCTATGGTTAAGCCAATTGCTTGAAGAGGCATGTACATACCAAATGTTTCTGCTTTTAAAATGACTTTTGCACCCATTAAGAAAAGAGGTGTAATGACAAGGCCGAGAACGATAGCTGCCAGAATAGCTAATATGCCAATCAAGAAATTTTCTCGGAAGACAAGCTTACGAATCTGCTTCATAGAAGCCCCAGTAATCATAAATATCCCTAGAGTTTTGGTCTTTTTACGTAAAAATGACCTGATTGAATAGGTGATGTAGATAAAAGAAAATAAATAAACGAGCATACTAGCTAGCATCAAAGAAATTCCAAGTGTAGAGTCTGGATCTAGGCTTTGTAAATTTGGATGAAAGACGATAACAGAAAATAGGAAGAAAATAATTATGGAAAACATACTACTCAAGAAGTAAGAAACATATGTCCATTTGTCACGTAAAATATTTTGAATCACAATATGGTTAAAGCTCATGCTGTCCACCACCTAGAAAAGCAAGCGTGTCCATAATTTCCTGATAAAACTGCTTGCGGTTGTTGCCTCGATGTATTTCGTTGTATAATTTTCCATCTTTAATAAAAATAATGCGATTGGCAAAGCTTGCTACATAAGGATCATGTGTCACCATGAGAATAGCTGTATTAAGCTCTTGATTAATTGAGGAAAATAAGTTCATGACATCATTGACAGCCTTTGAGTCCAAGTTTCCTGTAGGCTCGTCTGCTAACAATAAACTCGGCTCATGTATAACGGCACGAGCGATGGCTACTCGTTGTTTTTGTCCACCCGAAATTTCATAAATCCGTTTAGGCAATAGTTCCTCGATGCCGAGAAATTGAACGACATCCTTTAAACGTTGATGCATTTTTGAAGCAGGAAGGCTATCTAGCGTTAATGGCAATAAAATATTTTCTTTCACTGTTAATGTATGGACAAGATTAAAATCCTGAAAAACAAAACCTAGTTCAGAGCGTCTAAATTTAGCAAGCTCCTCATCATTTAATGCGTATGGATTATGATTGTTTATGACAATATCGCCAGCTGTAGGACGATCAATAGTGGATACACTATTTAAAAATGTTGTTTTCCCACTACCTGAAGGTCCCATGACAGCTACAAATTCCTGTTGCCGTAGCTGAAAATCGATACCATTTAACGCCTTATAGGTGATCTCACCGATGTATTCCTTGTGCAAATTGGTTACTTGAAGTATTGTGTTGCCCAAATTAAAACAACTCCTTTATGGTCATTAGATAACTTTAGTATAGAAAAGGAGCGGCATATAACCTATTTCTCTTGATGACATGAAGATGACAAAGTTGTCATCTTCATTTTTTAAGACTATTTGAAAAACGAATGGAAAAAGTAGTGATATGCTCAGAAGATTGTAAAGTAAAGGGATGCTCTAACGTAGTTAAAATCTTTTTCACTAAATATAAGCCTATACCTGTTGCTTCGCCACTCGTTCGTCCCTTTATGCCTGTATAAAATAAATCAAAGACCCGTGCTATTTCGCTAGTAGGGATGGTCTCACCACGATTTGTTATGTGTAAAGCTTCGTTTTCATAATCAATATGGATGGTGTTTGCCATTTCACTATATTTAATGGCGTTATTTAATACTTGATAAAGTACAATTTTTAACCACTTTCGATCTGAATAAATGATTTGGTCTTCAGCAAACGTCAGCTTTGGAAAAACTTCTCTTATGATAAAGAAATCCTTCAAATCATTGATGACTTCTTGCACGAGTCCCTTTAAAACAATAGGTTCAATTTTTAAATCAGCTACTAAATGAGATGTGCGCTCATACGTTAATAACTGATTGAGGGTAAATGTCAATTTATTGCACTCTTTATTGATAATATGCCATTGCTGCAATTCGTCATTGGTCTTATTGGACGTAGCTTGAACGATTAATTGAATAACAGATAAAGGTGTCTTCATTTGATGTGCAAAATGTGATAGCACTAGTTGCTTCTCATGTGCCTGTTCTTCCAATCCTTGTTGTTGGGTTAAAAATAAATACTGTATTTGTCTTAGCTTTTCACTATAGTATTGCTCAATAGCTGCACGTGGTTCAAATAAATGAAGGTCATCCTGCGTTTTGATGTTTTTTTGTAAATGATGATAAAACTTTCTTCTTCGATAATAACGACCAAGTAGCCATAGAATAAATAGAAAGCTGACAAGAAAAATAAAGTAGGCATAATGTGAGGATAGGTCATCTAATACATGAATAATCCAAGGTAGTAGAAGAAAGCTTATGCTATAGAGAATAATGATACTAAGATGATCTCGAAAGAATAGCTTCATTTACCTTCCTCCACCAATTGATAACCGAGACCACGAATTGTTTTAATCTCAAGTTGAGAGTGTACGGCTTCCAATTTTCTCCGTAACCGACCAATATTCACAGACAAAGTATTCTCCTCAACAAAGGTTTCATCATCCCAAATAGCACTTAAAAGCTTTTGACGAGGTACTACATTAGGGTAAGCTTCGAATAATAACTTACTTAGCTGCATTTCTTTTAGCGTTAACAGGCTCTCATTGCCTGTTGTTTGAAGACGAACTGTATCTGGATTTAATGTAGTATTCGCTATTGTTATAGTTGTTGTCTCGGTTAATGCGTATTCACCATAGGTACGTCGAAGTAGTCCATTTACTTTTGCCATGAAGACATCCAATGAAAATGGCTTTGTGATAAAGTCATCGGCACCATTTTCAATTCCATATACTTGATCAATATCATTTACTCTGGCAGAGACAATGATGATGGGACATGTTGAGAGTTGACGGATTTTCCGTGACCAAAAATAGCCATCGTAAGTGGGGAGATTGATATCCATTATGACTAGGTGTGGTTGTATAATGTTAAATTCTTCAATAATGTGTGGGAATTGTTGTACAGTATAGCATTCAAACTGATATTTAGCTAAATGCTCGACAATCAGTGAAGCTATATTTGCATCATCTTCTATTATGTATATTTTGTACATACCTACCATCCTTCCTTTGTTTTATATGTATAATGTACCCTCGTTTCCAAAAATCTATAGAAGAATTGTAACTTGAAACTTTGGGAAGAGCCACCTCAAAACAAATAGAGATAGTATATATCCTTTTTTATTTGCAATATGGACAATCGGATGATTCTAAACGTAAAAACAAAGATACAAATAAAGTAGTGAGCAAATGAATTTATGAACAAGGGTTAGGAGCAATAAATCACTAGTTTCACTCTAAATTTAAATAAGAACTTTAAGACTAAAAAAATTGAACTTTATGGGTATTATAGTTCGATTTATTTTTTTGCTGTATTGAGAATAGGGGAGAATTTATTAGTTTTTAAGTATTTTTTAAGAGACATGGCGTATGATGATTGAATAAATATATGAAGTTTGAGTTGAAACAAAGATAAAATTTAACGAAAAAATCATCTCAATGGGAGAAATGATCTATTGTGGGTAAATTCAAGTTAAAGTTATCGTTTCTTATAGTTAGTATGGCGATAATAGTTGTACTCGCGGCATCTAGTATTAGTATTTGGAGTAGCTATTTAAATTTTAATGAAATTTTGCAGGAAAATAAAAAGGATATGAAAGAAACCTATGTAAAGGAAGTTTCCACACTTACTACAGACTATTTACAAGGTTCTGTGAAAGATGATCGTTCATTAGAACCATATATGGAGCAAATAGTAGATACTTTACTTGATGAAAGAGCTATTTCTTTTAGTTTACTAATTAAGAAAACCATTATTCATATTATTATAGTAGTAGTTGTGGTATTAGGGTTAGCTATATGGTTAGCGAAAAAAATTACCCGACCACTTAAGGATCTTGCAACAAGAATAGAGATAGGGGAGACATTGCAAGGAACAGAGGATATTACTGATTGGTATTACGAAGTAAAATTATTGAAAAGTAATGTACAAAATATGATGATTTGTTCCGAAAGTAAAATTACAGATTTAACAGAGCAATTGAATCTAGACGCATTGACTGGAATTCCTAATCGAAGAAGAATGGATCAAACTTTACATGAGTTGATTGTTCAAAAAGTGCCACATGCGATCATCTTAATTGATTTAGATGATTTTAAAAGTATAAACGATACATATGGTCATACAGTTGGGGACGAGGTTCTAAAGGCTTTTGCTAATCATATGCAAAGCAGCATAAAGGATCAAGGCTTGTGCTTTAGATATGGCGGCGAAGAGTTTATGGTCATCTTACCTTCCATGAACATAGATGCTGCAGTCCAACTGGCAGAAAACTTACGGATTAAACAAGCTTTACAGGAAACTGCATGTGGTAGACCTGTAACCATGTCTGCTGGAATTACGGCTTTTACACCAAATGTCCAGAGTCCGAATCAATTGATAGAAATTGCAGATCATGCTTTATATAAGGCTAAACAATCAGGAAGAAACTGTTTATGTGTTGTTAGAAATATGAGACAAATGATTATTAAATGAATGTATGAAAGCATGCTAGTGTACGGTACTAGCATGCTTTTTCGTGTCTTCTAAATAATTCAATTAAAAGCTTGTTGGGTCTTAGAAAGAGCTCTTATTTCCATTGCTCGATTTATTTTTGTATCAGCTAAAAAATAGCAAACATCTAATATGATAAAGGTTAAACCGCCCTACTAAATTATAGATATATACGCAACAAATTGATTAATTTACTAAAAAATTAATTAAAATTGTATATTTTTCCGTTTTTATAGTAATAATTCCTAATATCAGGCAGCTAGTCCTGAGTTATTAATTTGCAAACTTATTGTTGCTTACATAATAGAGCATTCAACTCTAGTGTGCTAGCAACAGATTTGCAACAAATAATAAAATGATGGAGGTATTACTAAACATGAAGAAAAGAGCATTAGCTTTAGCAGTGGTATTGACATTTGGTGTAAGTCTCTATGCTAGTCCTTCTTTTGCTAAGGACAAATCGCCGGGCAATATATTATGGGCACTCCCGCAAATTTATAATTTAACTGTAGGTGAGTTCCAGCAATTAAATGAAATGGATTCATTATTGTTTTATCCAGAGCAAGACTTAGTAAAAGACACGTCAAAAGAAGAAGAACCGTCGGGAGATGAATATGTTATCAAGGGTGGTGACACATTATTTTCAATAGCTCGTATTAATAACGTAACAGTAGATGATTTAAAAAAGTGGAATCACCTTGCGTCAGATTTAATTTTAGCTGGTGAATCGCTAGCTATTAAAGCTTCCGCTGCAAAACCAGCACCAAAAACATCCGTGGGGATTGCATCTGCCAAGCCTGCAACATCGGCTAAAACAAAACCTGCAAGTGCTCCAGCGACAGGATCTGGCAAAACATTAACAATGCGTGCTACGGCCTATACAGCCTATTGTGAAGGTTGTTCAGGAATTACAGCAAATGGAACAGATATAAGATCTAATCCTAATTTAAAAGTAATCGCTGTAGATCCACGAGTTATTCCACTTGGTACAAAGGTTTGGGTGGAAGGTTATGGTGAAGCAATCGCTGCTGATACAGGAGGAGCTATTAAAGGTAATAAAATTGATGTATTTATCCCTACTGAAGGACAAGCACTTCAATGGGGTGTTAAAACAGTAACGGTAAAAATCTTAAATTAATTATGGAAGGGATTTCCTAAACTTTAGGAAATCCCTTTTATCTTGGTTGAATTTTCTATTCAAGCTCTAATAATAGGAGCCATTATAGATGCGTAATTGATTAATTGTGCATAAGTACTGAAGAAATTGGAAATCATCAGAAAGAGAGGAGGTATTTTTATGAAAAAAATAAGCTTAATGGGCCTTTCTTTACTAATTTTTGTTGCGGGTTGCAGTTTTTTTGATAAGAAAGAGGAAAAAGTAGCTGTCAATGCTTCTTCCCCTTTAACAGCTACTGCAAAAGTGATTGGTGCTAATAATGAAAGCTATGGTAATGCATATCTTCAAGAGGAAGATAACGGCGTTATGATGACGCTCGCGTTAACAGGCTTACCACCAGGCACACATGGTATCCATATTCATGAAGTAGGGAAGTGTGAACCACCTAAATTTGAATCAGCTGGTGCCCATTTTAATCCAACAAAAAAGGAACATGGTAAATTAAATCCTAATGGCTATCATTTAGGAGACTTACCAAATTTGGAAATTGGTGAAGATGGCAACGTGGATCTTAACTTTTTAGCTGAAGGGTTAACTTTACAAAAAGACCAACCTAATTCGCTATTAGATAGTGATGGAAGTGCTATTGTCATTCATGAATCAGCGGATGATTATAAAACAGATCCTGCTGGTAATTCTGGAGCAAGAATAGCCTGTGGAGTCATTCAATAGGATGAAAAATGAGACTGTATCTGAACGTTAAAAGATACAGTTTTTTTATTTTGGGAATAAATAGAAAAAACCTGTGATTTAATCTAAAAATGCGATAGGTTTTATAGTTATAATGCATAATGTATATAATTTATTGCAATTTACTAAAAACCTATTGTATAATCCTTTTATCAGAAAATTCAATTAATAAGGAGTGATACGATGGGGAAGTTGTTAAATTCAAAGTTTGAAACGTATTTAATGGATCAAGAATTTGATTTACGTGACGAGGAAGAGAAAAATGAGGAGCAAATGGTGAACATTCAGTATGAAGAGTATCCAGAAGGGTTTTTTACAAGTTTATAATGAGAATTTGATGGGCTATGTTGAAAGTGTATTAACTTTTAGCATAGCCCATTGTATTTTATACCTCTATTGATAAAGGGTTTTTTCAGCGCATATGTATGTACTATATAATTTAAATAAGTGGGTTAGGTCTGAAGACATATGTACTTTTCTGAAAAAGATTCATGTATAATGGGAAACAAAAATGCGTATAGAGGTGTAATTATGTCAAAAGCTTTAACAGTAGAAGAAACGATTTATCAATGGTTTGATCATTTTCATAAATATCCTGAAGTAAGTTGGAAAGAGTTTGAGACTACTAAAAAAATTGCTTCCATACTGGATGAATTACATGTTAGTTATCGTTTATTAGGTGATATACCTGGATTAATAGCTGAAATTGGGACAGGTAATGAAATTGTTGCAGTACGTGCTGATATTGATGCTTTATGGCAGGAAGTTGATGGGAAATGGCAAGCCAATCATTCGTGTGGACATGATGCGAATATCTCAATGGTTCTTGGTGCATTATTACTACTGAAAGATCGCTCCTTACAACATCGTGTTCGTTTCATCTTCCAACCTGCTGAAGAACTAGGAAATGGCGCATGTGCAACGTTTGATAGAGGAGCAGTTGATGGCGTATCACATTTATTTGGTGTTCATTTAAGACCAATAGAAGAATTACCACTTGGCAAAGTTTCGCCTGCCATTCATCATGGTGCTGCTTATTTTTTAGAGGGATCTATTCAAGGTATTGATGCACATGGGGCTAGACCACATCAAGGTAAAAATGCCATTGATGTAATTATGGCCGTGCAACAAATGCTACACAGTATTCATTTATCACCATTTGAACCGCATTCTGCTAAGTTAACAAAAATTATTGCGGATGGTGGTAGTACAAATATTATTCCTGGAAATGCTTGTTTCTCGATGGATGTTCGCGCACAACATAATCAACAACTTGAATTGCTGCGCAGTAAAATTGAGTCTGGATTGAAATCGATACAGCAACAATTTGAAATTAATATGAGTTGGAATTGGATAGATTTCACACCAGGTGCTGAAGTTTCCTCGGTTGCTGCGAACATGGCGAAGACTGCCATCATTGAAGCTTTGGGGGAAGAGCATTTAGCGGATGAAATAACTACACCAGGTAGTGATGATTTCCACTTTTATACAGTTAAAAAGCCGGAGCTAAAAGCAGCAATGATTGGAATTGGTGCAAATTTAACTCCAGGATTACACCACCCTAAAATGACATTTGATCGTAGTGCCTTAATTGATGCTGCGAAAGTGCTTGCATGTGTATTAGAAAAAAAGCCTGAATAAAAAATTTTTTAAAAGCTAGATGAAAAAATGTAACTATTTTTTCATCTAGCTTTTTTTGCATGAACATTTTTAATAATGCATGGATATTCAAGGGTTTGCATTGTTTTTTATTGCTACTTGAAAGCGTTTTATTACGCTAAAATAAAGGGATTTGCTAGGGAAGCATAAATTTTTTGCGTTGACTTTTAATTTTTTGAATATTAAGCTAAAAAACGTAAAAAATTATTTGCGTCTTGAAAAAACCGAAATGGAATTTGGTGCAAAAAAAGGGGATGGAAAAATGAAAAAGGATATTAATGCGGGCTGGGCACTACTAACTTTTGCAATTATGATTATTACTATGTTGATTACAGTAGTTGTTTTAGAACAAAGTCCTCACGTACCTCTTCTTGTAGGCACAACTGTAGCAGCAATTGTGGCCAAAATGCATGGATATAAATGGGCAGAAATTGAAGAGATGATGTATAAAGGGATACGTCTGGCATTACCTGCCATTGTTATTATTATTTTAGTAGGTTTGACAATTGGAGCATGGATTGGCGGCGGTGTCGTAGCAACAATGATTTTCTACGGTCTAAAGTTAATTTCTCCAGCGTGGTTCCTAGTGACAATCATGCTGTTATGTTCAATCGTGTCATTAGCTATTGGTAGTTCATGGTCTACAATGGCAACAATTGGCGTCGCAGGTATGGGAATTGGTTTAAGTATGGGTATTCCAGCGGCTATGATTGCTGGTGCAGTTATTTCGGGTTCATACTTTGGAGATAAAATGTCACCATTATCAGATACAACGAATCTAGCAGCGGGATTAACAGGTACAGACCTATTTGCTCATATTAAGCATATGCTTTATACAACGATTCCAGCGTTGATTATTTCACTTGTTGTTTTTGGATTCATGGGTAGAAAATTTGCAGAAGTTTCAATGCAATCTGAAGAAATTTTGACAACATTAAAAGTGATGGAAGAAAGCTTCGTTATTTCTCCTTTACTATTACTAGTTCCTGTTGGCGTTATTGTATTGGTGGCTAAGAAAGTGCCAGCAATTCCAGCTTTAATAATTGGAATTGTCTCAGGTTTCTTACTTCAGATTTTTGTACAAGGTGGTTCAGCTGCAAGTGCTGTACAAGCATTACAAGCAGGCTTTGAAATCTCAACAGGTAATCACATGGTGGATGATTTATTTAACCGCGGTGGTTTAGACTCTATGATGAATACGGTTTCAATGACAATCGTTGCGATGACATTTGGTGGTATTTTAGAGTATTCAGGAATGTTAAAGGCACTAATGAATGTAATTGTGAAGTTTGCTAAATCTACAGGAAGCCTTATTGCTTCAACGATAGCAGCTTGTGTAACAACTAACGCAACATGTTCTGAGCAATATATTTCAATTGTTGTACCTTCACGTATGTTTGCAGGTGTCTATCAACAACGTGGTTTACATTCTAAAAACCTATCTCGTGCATTAGAGGATGGGGGAACTTTAACATCTGTTTTCTTCCCTTGGAATACTTGTGGTGTGTTTATTTTAGCTACTTTAGGTGTAAGTGCAATGGAATATGCACCATATGCAATTCTTAACTTTACTGTACCGATTATTTCTATTATTTATGGATATATTGGATTTGCTATTGTTAAATTAACACCAGAAGAAATAGCAGAAGCTGAGAAGCATAAAAAGGCACAAGAGGCTGAAAATACGGATAATTTGGTAATGGCTGACTAAAATAAAAATTCTCGTAGATTCATGTGTATCTACGAGAATTCTTTTATGAGGTAGTTTAGTAAGTTGAAAAATTCAATTGATAAATTTTACGAGGACGTCCTTGCTGATGGGTCATTTCTTCACCAACAATCTTTACATAACCATTATCAACTAATTTTTTGATAATACGTTCGGTAGTACGTCGTGTTACTTGGAGGTATTCAGAAAGATTTTGAGATGTAAATTGAGCTGACTGTCGTTCATTACTGAAATTAATTAATTTAGAAATATTTAATGGACTTAAACTTGTAAGCTTAGCCATATGTAAAACATAGGGATCATCCGTTTTCAGAGAAACTTTACCTTCTGTATTAGGGAAAGGTCCTAATAAGTTTTTATGTTCATCAAGAATATAAATCTCAAAAGGTTTAGTAAATGTTAAAGCATGCTGTGCATTTTGTGTAGCTTCCAAAATGGAATAACCATAGCCGAATGCTAGCTTAAATGGTTGTTCAACTTGCTGTATGAGCTGTTCTAGGTTGTCCTTTTCTAGAGCATTTTGCAGATTGCCAGCAGTTGTGTATAGCTCAAAGGAATGTGTTGAAATCTGCTTAAAAGTTGAAAAGGTAGCTTTCGTAATTTGACTTAATACAGTTGATCCAATGGAACAATCTTTAGGGATTTCTAAAAGACCCACTACAGCCTTAAAAGCTTCTGACTTCGTTAATAGTGATTTGGATTTTGTCTCTTCAAGGCATTGGATAATCGACTTGGTAGCATCTAACATACGCATGGATGGTATTTGAAGTGCTTGTAACTCATCAAATACACTATGAATACTTGTAATGACAAAATCAATGTTTTTTGAATTCCATAGGGCGATATGGCGTTTTAAAATATTCTCAGTTGGTTCAGTAATCGAAATATGCTGAACATATGGCTTTTGACCATGAAATTCTATTTCTGCTAAAACATTATCAACGAATGCAGGATTCATTACATCGATGGATATCCTGTCGATTGCCACTGCATGTTTGGCTACTAATGATAACAATGTTGTAGAAATGGTTGTTTCATCTTGCTTAATATAATTCCAAGGTATTGGTACTTCTGATAATAATGATTGAGTGTGTAAATAGGGTAACGTTCCTCCGAATAATATTGCATCACATGGTTTTATTTGCTTCATTAAAGTAGGTGCTTCAGAGGGGTGGCTGTAAAGATAAAATTCTAATTGAATATCGGTTATGTTTTGTGCGATACTAATAATACGCTTCATAAATGCTTTTGAACATATAATCGCTATTTTGGTAGACATGGGCATCCGTCCTTTTCTATTTTTTTAAACATTTAGCGACGTATTAGCGACAACTTTAACGACAAGGGAGACTGATTACGATGATAATTAAACAAGTAGAAATTTTTGCTATACATTTACCGCTAATTGATCCATTCATCATTAGTTATGCTACATATGATACAATGCCTTCCATTATTTTAAAAGTAACTACCGACACAGGTGTGGTAGGGTATGGTGAAGCAGTTCCTGATGAACATGTAACAGGTGAGTCATGGGAAAGCACATATGCTGTGCTGAAACATCAGCTTGTCCCGGCTATTATTGGGGAAAGTCCAATGGCCTTTGAAAAGCTACACGATAAAATGAATAAAGTTGTGAAAGATGTACCAGCAGCAAAAGCAGCTATTGATATTGCTTGCTTCGATATTGCTGGGAAAGCGCTAGGGGTACCTGTATACCAACTTCTAGGGGGGCGTTATCATGAAAAATTCCCAATCACACATGTACTAAGTATTGGAACACCTGAAGCAATGGCAGAAGAGGCAGCTAACCGAGTAGAAATGGGCTATCGTTCTTTTAAAATGAAGGTAGGTACAGAGGTACTTCGTGATGTAGCCCGTATTAAAGCGGTACGTGAACGAGTAGGCGAAGACATTGCTATTCGAGTGGATGTAAATCAAGGATGGGGTAATGCAGCCATTACATTACAAGGTTTACGTGCTATGAAAGATTTAAATATCGATTGGTTAGAGCAACCTGTAGATAGTGAAGACATTGATGGAATGGTAGAAATTAAATCAAAGTCTGATGTGACATTAATGATTGACGAAGGACTACGAGGCGTACGCGAAATGCGTGAAATTATAGCCAAGCGTGCTGCAGATAAAGTAAATATAAAATTAATGAAATGTGGTGGCATCTACCCTGCTATGAAGCTTGCTGTGATGGCAGAAATGGCAGGTATTGAATGTCAAGTTGGTTCTATGGTAGAGTCGTCAGTTGGTTCTGCTGCAGGTTTCCATGTAGCATTCTCTAAGAAGATTATGACGAGTGTAGAACTAACGGGTCCATTAAAATTCTCAAAAGATGTTGGGAACTTACATTATGATGTACCATTTATTTGCTTAAATGAAAAACCAGGATTAGGTGTAGATGTGGATGAAGCTGTAATCCAAGAATTATGTAAGTTTTCAACTGTTGTCACAGCCTAAGGAGGCGTAATATGGAAATTATTTATGATGGTATGCTTGGTGAGACACCGTTTTTTGTTATAAAATTAACGCCCCAGCATTTACAACAAGTTGAAGAGCTACAAGTTGCGGTTTATGAAGCATTAGCAGACAAAAGTATACTACAACCCTTAAGCACAGAGGAATTTGAGTATATTTTAAATGGGTATGGAATGATGATAGGTGCTTATGTAGGGGAAGAATTGATTGCCTTTCGTGCACTGTTAAATCCACCTATTGATGAAGAACACCTTGGCTATGATTGTGGAATTGCAGAAAACGAATTTCAACGTGTGTTATATCAGGAAATATCGAATGTTTCACCAAAATATCGAGGTTACGGATTACAGAAAACATTAGCCACTGTAGTGATGGAAAATATCGATTTAGAAAAATACGATTATATATGCTCCACTGTAAAGCCCTATAATATTCCGAGCTTAAAGGATAAATTCTCGCAAGATCTCGTTATTAAAGGATTGAAAATTAAATATGTAGATAAGCTTCGTTATATTTTTTTTAAAGACCTACGACAAGAGATATTCCCGACCTTCACTGAAAAACAAGTGATATCAATGGGAGACACGACTGCGCAACAGCAACTTTTAAAACAAGGTTTCCTTGGCACAACGATGTATGAAGAAAACAACGATTGGTTTGTTGTATACGAAAAATAAAGCACAAAGCCTTACCTTTCACATGAATTTGTGGGGGGTAAGGCTTTTTTATAGGGCTCTATTATTTCTTCATTGGACAAAAACCACAAGCCATTAAACCTGGGATATCTTTCGAAAAACAACATGACTTTCTTACAGGAACATTGACTAAATTAGTCGGGCTAAGGCCACCTGTATATTGAGCCCACCAAGATTTATTGGAGAAGCGTGCCCATGTTTTAGGGTCTTCTAAAGCCTCAATATCCTCCATGGCTTGGTCGGCTAAGCCAGGATTAGATAATAATATATGATAATGCCATAGCAAGTAGCCAAAGAAATTTTCCCAAATGGTAAGAGGGGAGATGGATGTTACTTTACGAAGCTGTTGGACAATGACGTGGCCATCGTAAAGAATTTTCTCAATAACAGCTTGACGTTCATCTTCATCAACGTAGCGCCAATCATTTGGATTAGCGAACATGGCAACAGTAAAGCTGTTAAATTCCTTTGCAGCATCAAAACGCAATTCAAGCGGCTTACCATCCCATACTTCATCATAAGCGGCAAGCATATAAAATTGCATCGCAAAAAACATTCCATAGCGGCGTGCAAAGTGTGAAATAGCGGCTGTTTCTGTTGCTGCATCTGTTATACCCATCATAAGGTTTAAAAAATCAGGATGGTAAAAGTCTTTATGTATATCAGCTAAAGTAAATAAAGTCCGCTTAGGTTCAGTTGTATAAATACTGTACGAGTTTAATTGTTGAACTTGATCCATTGTTAAAGCTGGCATGGTTATCCTCTTTTCCTTTGAACATCTGTTAACATCATTATAAAGTAATCATTTTTGCTTCACAAATGGAATATCATGTAGTAAAATACATTAAACATATAAGAAAGGTGGGTTTTAGAGTGTCGCAGCCTCAGACAATTCCAAGACCACTAGTTAGACTGAACCAGTGGACTATTCTTTTGAGTGTCATTTTATCATGGGTAACAGGAATTACCTGGATATTAATAATTCCACTAGCTGCAAATTTACTAGGTATTTTATGTAACTATAATCCAGTACTTCGTGTAGGGAAGCTCTTTTTAACAATGCCTCGATCTGTGTATATACCAGAGGATGCTCAGCAACAAAAATTTAATTCCAGTATTGCAAGCCTTTGTTTAGCAGTGGGTTTGTTAGGTTATCTATTACATTGGCAGGTTGTTGGTCATATCTTTACTAGCATGGTTGTTATCGCATCGTCCATCGCAATAGCAGGCTTTTGTATAGGCTGTTTTCTGCATTTTCAGTTGAAGCAATGGCAGTACCGACGCTCATTAAAAAAATCTTTTTAAAAAAGTAAAAAAATTATAAGATTATGATTGACATTTTAATTGATAATGATTATCATTATCGTATAAAGATTATTCCTCCTCTACAATACAGTGTAGAGAGGATGAACTTTAGCTACTTTTCTCCAGAAGTTTGCTAGTTCATGATTACGCTCCTAAAACCCCCCTCATTTTTTGGGAACGTGAAAATCTCAGACGACTTATTCTATTTAGAATAGAGTCGTCTTTTTTTTTTGCCAAAGAAACAGCCCATAAAATGGACTGCTAGGAAGTTGTGTTTTGTTGCACAGCATTCTTTTTCCCAATAATCATTGTATAGTAGCTATGTAATAGCATACCAACAATGATGACACCGAGACCTGCAAGTGCAATAGGGCTAGGAAAGGCAATTCCTAATAGTAATACTTCACCCATAATAACAAAAAGAATTTCTGTTGACTGAGTTGCTTCCACAGCAGCTAGCTTGCCTTGATGGTCTCTTACGCGATCCGTTGCTATGAAAAATAAAACAGTTGCTATAACGCCTGAGCTAATTCCGACAAGCAATGATTGGAACATTTGACTTGCTGAGGGAAGTCCTACTGTAAGAAGGGCATATATAGCCATGATAATCCATGCTGGCAGCGAAGCAATTGTCATACCTAACACTCGCTGAAAAGTATCAATTCGCCCCCCACAAACTTCCATCATTTTGCGATTGCCTAGAGGGTAAGCAAACGCTGCAACAATGACAGGTAAAATACCAAGCATTAAACTTCTAAACGATACTGATTGTGCATGAGGTATTTGTATAAGCAAAATACCTACTAAAATGACACATGAAATAAGCAAAGATATAAAAGGTATTTTTTGTCGCACTGTTTTACCAGCAATGACCGAAACAAAAAGAGGAGCTAATAATACACCAGCAACGATTGTAAACTGCCATGTACCAGAAACCAACCAACCTGGACCAAAAGCAGCAGCATATGTTAAGGGCGCATAAAATAAGACAAAACCAACAAAGCTCCAAAGTAGCCATGCTATAGGCTGTGCTTTTATTTCACCAGAAAGCTGAGAAAAGCCTTTACGATAAAAGACAATGATGAGCAAGAAGGGGAGCATAAAAAAATATCGTAATGATGCACTCCATAGCCAACTACCACCTTGCATTTCCATTGCATGATTTAGAATAAATGTCACGGCAAAGAAAAGGGAAGCTAAAATACCTAATGCAATTTCTTTCATAAACATCACCTCAACCTGAGTTTATTGCCTCAAGCCCTTTATGTAATTTGAAAATTCAGTAATTATGGCTGAAAAAATTACGAAGAGAGGAAAAACCTCTCTTCGTAGCTATAAAAATTTTTCATGATTCCTTAGGTAAATGCGTATAGAAATAAGCTCACTCAAAACTATTATTTTGCTTGCTGTTCAAAAAGCTGAACGATTTCTATGATAACCTGAGTTGCTTTTTCCATTGTTTCAGCGGATACATACTCGAATTTACCATGCATGTTTTCGCCACCAGCGAAAATATTTGGTGTTGGTAGGCCCATATAGGATAATTGTGAGCCATCTGTACCACCACGAATTGGTAGGGTATTCGGTGTAATATCTAATTTTTCCATTGCAGTCCGTGCAATGTCAACAATTTCTTTTACAGGCTCAATTTTTTCACCCATATTGTAGTATTGATCTTCAATTGTAATGCTCAGTGCATGCTCACCAAATTGTGCTTGAATTTTAGCTGCAGCATCACGCATTAATTGTTTTTTCTCTTCAAACTTTTGGCGATCATGGTCACGCACGATATAAGATAGCTCAGTATGCTCAAGAGCCCCTTTAAAGCCCATTAAATGAATGAAACCTTCATAACCTTCTGTCTTTTCAGGAACTGCGTCAGCAGGCATTTCATTTTGGAAGGCGATGGCCATTGTAATAGCATTTACCATTTTATTTTTGGCAGAACCAGGATGCACGCTAGTGCCTTTGGTAACTACTTTTACGCCAGCGGCATTGAAGCTCTCGAATTGTAGCTCACCAAGAGGTCCACCATCCATAGTATAGGCATAGTCTGCACCAAAGGCAGCGACATCAAATTTATGTGGCCCACGACCAATTTCTTCATCTGGAGTGAAGGCTACACGGATTTTACCATGCTTAATAGTAGGGTTTTTAATGAGGTATTCCATTGCCGTCATAATTTCAGCAATTCCTGCCTTATCATCAGCGCCTAATAATGTAGTACCATCTGTTGTGATAAGTGTTTGACCTACATAGTTTTTAAGCTCAGGAAAGTCAGTTGGAGACATAACTAAGTTTTCATTTAACGGAATATCTCCACCATCATAATTATCTACGCGCTGTGGCTTCACATTTGTGCCTGTATAGTCAGTAGCTGTATCAACATGGGCTAAAAAGCCGATAGTTGGTACTTCTTTATCTGTATTAGCTTCTAATGACGCAAATAAATAGCCATTTTCATCTAATGTAATGTCTGTTAAACCAATTTCGGCAAGTTCGTCTTTTAAAACATGTAATAGGTCAAATTGTTTTTGGGTAGAAGGAGTTGTATCGCTTGTGAAGTCTGATTGTGTATCAATTTTTGCATAGCGTATTAATCGCTCAATTACTTGTTCTTTCATAAGTATGGCCCCCTAATGTGTATATGTTAAAATTCTTTGTGCATTTACAAAGCAGATCCCAGACGCAATTATGCCTTGGCATAATTGATATTATTGTAACACTTTACTTCGGATTTCGGAATATTGAAGGATACTTAAAGCAATAAGTAATTGGGCGCTATAATAAGTCAGCATGATAATTTCATGAGAAAAAGCTAGTGGCATGACAAATTTGTTAATAGCTAAATAAGAGTCAGATGCAATAAATAATAATGCACCACTTGCTGCTAGCGTAGATCCAGTTTTAATAGCTGTCCATCCCATTGTAAGTATCACAGAAATATAGGCGATTACTGCGATACCAAGTATTGTTTCGCCTGTTTTAAAGACAGACCCCGCAATCCATATTGCCATACTTGCTCCGTAGAGTAATAAAAGTATTTTTGCCCATGTTGGTATATGCCGCTCATTTGCAGTAGAGAAAGCAAAAATATAAAAAATATGCCCGATAAGAAAGCTAGTTAGCCCAATTAAAAACCACTGCAATGTATAGTCTCCAATCATACAAAAAATAAGTCCCGCAATAATCAAAAGCTGGTATTTTTTAATATGTAATGGCTTCTGAATCGCTGCTAAAATAATGATGAGCAACATTGGAATTACTTTAAAGATGAGTTTTAAACTTTCCGCAATATGGGAAAAGAGAAAAATATA
This sequence comes from Lysinibacillus sp. IITD104, assembly GCF_036698265.2. NCBI lineage: Bacteria > Bacillati > Bacillota > Bacilli > Caryophanales > Bacillaceae > Lysinibacillus > Lysinibacillus sp. IITD104. The sequence goes on along the minus strand of NZ_JBAHYH020000001.1, from coordinate 4,136,358 downwards.
ATAAAGACCCAATAAAATAATGACACCGATTAATAATTTTTTTAACAAATTTTTCAGCTCCTTTCCTTTTGAAATTCAATATTTATGGTAGAATTCCTTTCTGTACAACGTATGTATGAAACTTTTTTAGTATGTGACCGTAAAGTAAGTAGTGAGAAAGAAGAAGAGAGGATGAACCAAATGACTAAGCTACTGATAGCTTCTGCAGTCATTGCATTGATCGCAAGTGTGTTAGTGACACCGCTTATTACGAAGAAGCGAGAAGATGGACAATCGAAAAAGGTAATCGGATACTTTTTTATTGGAATCTTTGTATTAGGATTTTTAGCCACAGGCATTACTTTATATGTAACAAAAATTGATGTAAATTGGCTTGTTTTTTGGCCTGCTATTATTTTATTAACATTGGCGGGAGCTCTGCTAGCAAGTGGTATCGAACGGAAAATAAAAGGTCTTTTATTTTTAGCAAGTCTGGGTGTAGCTGTGTATGTATTATCAGCACCTTTATGGAATGCTAATGAAAAATTTAAGTCATCTGAAATGAAGGAAGAAGTAGAAATAAAACCATTCGATGAGACACAAACACCTGCAAGTGTACCACCGAAATTTGCTCGTAATAAAATGAAAAAGGCTTTTGGACAAGTGCCAAACACGAGTTACTATGAATTAGGACGCTTACAAATTCAAAAAGTGAAGGGCGAATATGTTTATATCGCGCCAGTTGAATTTTCGGGATTCTTTAAATGGATGAACGGTAGTACAACACCTGGTTACTTCATAATGAGTGCTACAGATTCTGCGGATAATCCTAAATTTATTAAAGAGGAAATGAAATACGTACCTTCTGCATATTTAAATGCTAATTTAGAACGTCATATTCGTTTACAACATCCATTCCTTATTTTTTATGGTGACGTACAACTGGAAGTAGATGATGAAGGAAAGCCATACTACATTCGCTCATATGGTGAATTTATTTCCGCGCGTAATGGCTTTGATGTAAAAGGAATTGTCTTGGTCGATGCACTGACAGGGAAATCAGAAGTAATTAAACTGGATCAAGTACCTGAATTTATTGATGGTGCTGTATCACCAGAGACAGTAAGTTTACAAAACAGTTATTTTGGTAACTATGTACATGGTTTTTGGAATAGTATGTTTGGTAAAAAGGATGTAAAGATTCCTTCTGATGAAGGAACAGAATCGAATGTTAGCCCAATCTTCGACGAGAAGGGTGATATGTATTACTTTACAGATTTTACAAGTCCTAAAGAAGGTGTGGATTCAATGTTAGGCTATTCACTAACAAACGCACGAACAGGGCATGCAACATACTATACAGGGAATCAAGACTCAAGTTATATGGATTCACAAGGTAATTTACAAATAATCGAGAAGAAATTCATTGAGAAAAAGTGGAATGGTGAAATGCCAGTGTTGTATAACTTTTATGGAGAAGCGAGTTGGCTGACAGCTGTGCTAGATTCCAATGGTTTCTTACAAAACTATTTTATCGTGTCCGCAGCCAATCCTGAAATTTCCGTTTACGCTACTACTCCTAAGGAGGCATTGAAATTATATAAAACTGCCTTAAGTCGAGGAGGAAATACTGTAGATGGTAGCTCAAGTGCTGAGGAGAAACAAGTTAGCGGAAAGGTATTGCGTGTATATAAAGAACGTCTAGGCGATTTTACAACTGTATCTTTCTTATTAAACAATGGCGAAAATTATTTAGTGAGTGCTGAAACAGAACCTTTAGCAATTTATTTACAGGAGGGTGATGAGGTAATACTCACTTATGGTGATACAGGAGAGCAGTTCCTACCAGTGCGCTCTCTTATAATTAAAGGACTACAATAAAAGAACAAAAGACGATCTTGATATTACGAAGATCGTCTTTTTTATGTAGATTGTTCTTGAATATAGGTAAGCATTTTTTCTCTATGGTTCATAAATAGTCTTTCGGCATGATCATTTAGTGTAAAGATTTCTTGTATATACCCTTTTAATAATTTATCTTCATATTCAAAAGCATGGCCGTAAGTGTTTTCTAAAATATAGGATAATAAAAGAGCATGCAAGACAACGACTTCTAAATTCTGTGTATTCGTAACGAATTTTAAATTGAGAATAGTAGTATGAGAAACGAACTGATTGACATAATCAATGGGTTTTTTATATACATTCAAATCAATATGTGACTCTAGTCGTTTTCTTAGTTGGGTGCATTCATTATTTAAGTCTTCAATTTTTAAAAATAAACCTCTTACACTTCTCTTATGCTGTTGTTCTAAGGTGCGAGCAAGATGTTTATTGATATTGGACATTATTGGTATAACTCCTTTCTTTGTTAGGTATCATTTATTAATATGAATGGAATAGTTGGAAAAGGAAAGAGTCTTTTCGTTTAATTTATAGATATAGTTAAATTAACAAGTGTGGCAATATACCTGTATTGAACATAAGTAGGTAATAATTTTATGTAAAAAATGGAATTATTATCATACGATAGTAACTCCATTTCTGTTATGCTATTTCCAATTAAACCCTTTGGTTGCTAAAAATTCTTTAATATGCGGACGTCGTTGCTCGATTAAAAAATCAGCCATTTGTTTTGTCCAATTATCAATTTTTCTGTTTGATGAACGGCTGTTATAATATTTTTCCATTTCCTCGTTGTAGGCTGGTAAAAGCTCTTCATATTTTTCAACATTGTATTCATTTTCATGTAATACAGCAGATACAGGTAAACGAGGTTTTACCTCATTGCGACGTGCTGGAACACCGATTGTTAGCCCAAATAATGGGAAAACGTGATCGGGTAGATTGAATAATTCGCTAATTTCAGAAGGTTTATTGCGTACCCCTCCAATATAGCAAATGCCATAACCCATTGATTCAGCTGCAATAACAAAATTCTGTGCAAACAATGATACATCAGCTACACCAACAAGGACATTTTCAGCAGAATCGGCTACAATATCTACTCCTTCTAGTTTCCCAGCCATTTGAAGTCGCTTGAAATCTACACAAAAAACAAATGCCCCACCTGAGGTTTCATATTGACGTGGATTACCAGATAGTAAGCCTAATTTTTCCTTTTTATCTGCATCTGTTACCCAGATTACACTATAGGCTTGCACAAAATGGGATGTTGCAGCCATTTGTGCGGTTCCAATTAAATCTTCAATGATTTCTTTTGAAATCGGTTCACCATCATAGATGCGTACCGAGGAATGGCTACGTAATAGTTCTTTAACCATTAAAAACTCTCTCCTTTGTGTCTGTTCTATACCTTGAGCATAGCACGCTTTTCTAGCAAAATCGAATAATGAGGGATAAAAAGTTATACATCAATAATTTATAAATGTAGAAATTATCTCGTAAAGTAAAATATTTCATTTGATATAGATTAAATATTCTAAATAGTATAAAATTATAGGTGCGACTGTTTATTTGGTTGTGCTACCAAAAATTACAAAATCTTTATTCTCAAATGTTTAGACAGCATTAGCTATTAGGTGATGAAATGCTCCTGGAATAAAGATATAGCCTCTGACGGATGTCACAGATTTACTGGAACCAAATATGCAAGTTGAACAAAAATAAAGTGGAATGGAGGAATAGGGAATGGAAGAAAAATTAGCAAAAAAGCTTCGTCATGAACAATTACGAAGTAAGGTTGTAACAGCCGAAGAAGCAGCATCTTGGATTAAGGATGGCATGGTATTAGGGATGAGTGGATTCACACGTGCTGGCGATGTAAAGGTTGTACCTCTTGCACTTGTAGAGAAAGCGAAAAAAGAGGATTTCCAAGTAGATGTCTTTACAGGTGCATCACTTGGCCCTGAGGTAGACCAATACTTAGCAGAAGCAGGGGTCATTCGTAAACGCGGTCCTTTCCAAGCAGATGCTGGCATTCGTAATAAAATCAATAGCGGTGATATCACATTTGTCGATGCCCATCTTTCCCATAATGCTGAGCTTGTTCGTCAAGGTATTATTGGACCAATCGATTTTGCGATCATTGAAGCGGCTGCAATTACAGAAGATGGCTTATTAATTCCTACAACTTCAGTTGGTAACTCTCCTATTTTTGTGCAAGAAGCAGACCAAGTCATCATTGAATTAAACGTAGCACAGCTTGATGCATTAGAAGGTATACATGATATTTACGTGCCTGCGCCACAAGGAAAGCGTGATCCAATTCCTTTACAGAATGTTTCTGATCGTCTTGGTATAATTGGAATTCCACTAGATTTAGATAAAGTAAAAGGCATCGTCATTTCGGATATATTAGATGCGCCATCAACTATTGTCCCCGCGGATGAAGAGACAGATGTTATGGCTACTCACTTATTAAATTTCCTACGTGAAGAGATTAAAGTAGGTCGCTTAACAACAAGTTTGCGACCAATTCAATCTGGGGTAGGTTCAGTAGCCAATGCTGTATTGCTAGGCTTTAAAGATTCTGAGTTTGAGAACTTAGAAGTTTATTCAGAAGTTCTTCAGGATGCAGTGTTTGAATTGATTGATGCAGGGAAAGTGAATTTTGCTTCTGCAACTTCTATTACCCTTTCTGAGCAAGTAGGAAACCGTGTTTATGGGAATTTTGAAAAATATGCTGATAAATTAGTGTTGCGCCCTCAAGAAATTTCAAATCAGCCTGAAATTATTCGCCGACTCGGATTAATCTCAGTGAATACGGCATTGGAATTAGATATTTACGGTAATGTTAATTCGACTCATGTTTCTGGTACAAAGATGATGAATGGTATCGGTGGGTCTGGAGACTTTGCACGTAATGCACGATTAGGGATATTTGTGACAAAGTCTTATGCTAAAGGTGGAGATATTTCGAGTATTGTCCCAATGGTCTCGCATGTGGATCATACAGAGCATGATGTTGATGTCATAGTAACTGAACAGGGCGTAGCAGATTTACGAGGACTTGCTCCAAAAGAACGAGTTGGGCTTATCATTGATAACTGTGCACATCCTGATTATAGGGAACAGCTGTGGCAGTACTTTAATGATGCCAATGAGGCAACGGGCGGACATCATACACCACATGACCTAGAAAAAGCACTATCATGGCACGTTAATTATGCGAAAAATGGTACGATGAAGGACCCTGCTTTCACGAAACAATAATACTACTTTAAAAGCCTTGAAGGACAGTTAGTCTGTTTCTTCAAGGCTTTTACTTTTTATTTAATCAAAGTCTTATAATAATCCAATCCATTTCCAATAAGTTGCAGAGAACAAAAGTACGAGAAGGAAACCAATAATGGTTAATGGAATGCCTGATTTCAAGAAATCCTTTGTTGTAAAGGAACCTGTACCATAGGCAAGCATGTTTTGTGGTGCACTAATTGGTAATAGGAAGCCAAAGCTTATGACGAATTGTTGCACAATAACAAAACCAACTTGATCCACATTAGCCGTTAATGTGGAGGCTAAAACGATAAACACAGGTATAAGTGCTGAGGCTAAGCTAGTTGCGCTTGCAAAGCCTAAATGAATCAAAATGTTAAATAAAGTTACGAGTGCGATTGTTGCTAGTAAAGGCATTGCATCTAGCCCAAGTGAACCAAAAACTTTATCTGATAACCATGCAGCACCTTTCGTATTCAGTAAAATGGTTCCTAGCATAATGCCTACTGCAAAGACGATAATTGTCCCCCATGGAATATGAGGCTCAACTTCCTTCCATGAATACACACCGATTTTAGGCATTAATAGAATAGCGATAGCAATAATTGTGACTGTTGTCGTATCGAAGGGATGTAATTTACCTTCAGTTGCCCAGAAAAATAGTAAAACTAAGGAAGTAACGATTAAGCGAATTTCAGGAGCCTTTAATGGGCCAAGCTCTGCAAGCTGTTTTTTGATGACCTCTTTACCACCTTCGATATTGCTAGTCTCAGGTTTAATTAACGCAATCATAATGAAAAATAAAACGATCGACATAATAATCGAGAAGGGAGCAGCGTAAAGTAGCCAAGCACCCCAGGAAATATCCACATTAAATTGCTCTTGGATAAAGTTTAAAGCCACCATATTTTGAGCTGCTGCAGTTTTAATGCCGATATTCCAAATGGAAACGGCTTGTACCGAAGTAATAACTAGCAAAGCAGCGAGCCGACTATCACGTGGTAAACCAAATGCTGCCACCATTCCAAGCAATATAGGTACTACAGCGCCAGCTCGTGCTGTAGCAGAAGGAACAAAAAATGCGAGGACGATAGAAACTAAAATGGCGCCAAATACGATAGCCTTTGTTTTCGTTCCTACCAGTGAAAGAATCCACAGAGCAAGTCGTTTATGTAGATTAGTAATTTGCATTGCAGCCGCTAGAAAAAGAGCTGCTGCTACTAAAGCAACGGCAGAATTACTAAAGCCACTTAAGGATAATTTTAATGCGCCAGCTGTTCCTAGCTCTGTAGATGGATCATCCATTGACGGAGCGAGTCCTAGTAAAACAGTTACTAGTGCAATGATCATGGCCGAGCTAACAGGATATGAAACAGCCTCTGTTACCCAAAGGATGACTGCAAAAGCTAAGATGGCTAAAGCTCGTTGCCCAGCTATAGGTAAATCGCCGTTATTAGGTAAAAAAGTAATAATGATTAGTAAAGCGAATGCTAAGCCAATCCATAGTGGCTTTAAGTTACGTTTTGTAGCTGCTTGTTTTGGTGAAGACATAATTTCTCATCCTTTCTACGATAAAAATGACGATTATTATCCATAACATCGGACTCCGTAATGTTTTATTAAGATAAGAATATGTCTATTTTATTGTAGAAAAAAAACCTGTGTAAAATAGATGTTTTTTACAGCAATATTAGTAGATAAAGAGAAAATATATGGTCATACAAAATACAAAAATATCCATAAAATATTATTTCTTTTTCTTAAAAGCAGTAGTTACTTTAGGCTCTGTCCCATTAACTAAACGTTTAATATTTTCTATATGCAGGATGATAGCTATGCCAAAAAGAAGGACAGCTATAATGGTTGGGCCAATGCCTGGAATCCATAAATAAGTTGCTGTACAAAAAACGAGATAAAATTCTAGAACACCAACAATTAAAAAATTTGTTGCAAAGGATAAAATAACAAATAAAATAAGTGCAAATAAACCAATTTTCCAATCAACAGCAAGTAAAATGCCAATGATGGAGGCCGTTCCTTTCCCGCCGTTGAAGCCCATATAGAATGGGAAATTATGACCTAAAATAACCCCAGCAGCCATAATGTAAGTAAGCAGCCATATTTGTTCTTGTGTCAAATGAGTGGCATCCGCTAGATAAAAATGTGCACCGATAATAGCGACAACGCCTTTGCCGATATCAATGAGGGCTACTAAAACGCCATATTTCCAGCCAAGGGAAAGAGTAGCATTCGAGGCACCCGCATTTCCGTGGCCAGCTTTTTTTAAATCAACCCCAGATAAAAATTGAGCCACTTTAGAGCCGTGAATACAGCCTATTAAATAGCCAATCATAAGAAAAATGATCACGGCCTTTACCATAAAAATACTCCTCTCAAAATTTTTTCTAAAATAGTGTATGCGTTCATATTACGTATAAGAGCAGACAGAAGTTTCGGAAAAAATAAAATTTACATGTTGACAGAAAAAAACTCTATGTTTATACTGTGTAACAACGATGGAAATTGAATCTCATACTCTTATCAAGAGCGGCGGAGGGATAGGCCCTATGATGCCCGGCAACCAGTAAGTAATGAGCTTACTAAGGTGCTAATTCCTACAGATTCTAACTTGGATCTGGCAGATAAGGGGAGGAAAACTTGCAACCGCAACCCTCTTCTTAGCTGAAGAGGGTTTTTTGTTTTCTACAGAAAAATCCTCCTCATCTCCGGTACCATCGTAAAAAAATAACCATTTGGAGGTACACAATGACAAATTTTAAACCAGAAACATTGCTGTTACATGGTGGTCAAGAGCCAGACCCAGTGACGGGTTCTCGGACAGTTCCAGTCTATCGCTCAACTGCTTTTGTATTTAAAGACACTGCTCATGCGCAACGTCTTTTTGCCCTAGAGGAAGTAGGGAATATTTACACACGAATTACCAATCCGACTGTTGATGTGTTTGAAAAACGTGTGGCTTTATTGGAAGGTGGAACAGCAGCAGTAGCACTTTCATCTGGTGCAGCGGCTATCGCATTTTCCATTTTAAATCTAGCTGGAGCTGGTGATGAGATAGTAGCAGCTAGTTCTTTATATGGCGGTACGTATAATTTATTTGCTAACACATTACCAAACTATGGTATTAAAACAATTTTTGTAGATGAAACAAACCCAGAGAATTTCAATGCGGCGATTACTGATAAAACAAAAGCTGTCTTTGCAGAAGTTTATGGTAATCCAAGCTTAAAGGTTTTAGATATTGAAGCAGTAGCTAAGATTGCACATGATAATGGGCTACCACTAATTATTGACAGCACGTTTGCTTCTCCTTATGGTTCTACACCTATTGAATATGGTGCAGATGTTGTTGTTCATTCAGCAACTAAATGGATAGGAGGCCATGGTACAACCTTAGGGGGCGTTGTTGTAGACGCTGGTAAGTTTGATTGGACTAGTGGGCGATTCCCAGGTTTTACTGAACCAGATGCCTCTTACCATGGGTTACGCTATGGAATTGATACAGCTTCTGCAGCCTTTGCTACAAAGCTACGCGTACAATTATTACGTGATTTTGGCCCAACATTAAGTGCAGATGCTGCCTTTAATTTGTTGCAAGGGTTAGAAACGCTTCATTTGCGTATCCCTAAACACAATGAGAATGCATTGGCAGTGGCTGAATATTTACAAAACCACCCATCTGTGGAGTATGTAAATTATAATGGCCTAGAAGATTTCCCGACACATGAGTTGGCAAAAAAATATTTAAGAAATGGCTTCGGTTCAGTGCTTACATTTGGCATCAAAGGTGGACGTGAAGCTGGGCGAAAGCTTATTGATAGCGTGAAGCTATTTTCACATGTAGCAAATGTAGGTGATGCTAAGTCATTAATTATACATCCTGCTTCTACTACCCATCAGCAGCTATCAGCAGACGAATTAGTTCAAGCTGGTGTAACCGAGTCGCTCATTCGCTTATCCATCGGTTTAGAGGCAGTAGAGGATATTATTGCTGATTTAGATCAAGCCATTACACAGGCAACAACAAGTGAACAAACTGTAGAAGCTTAAGATTTAGAACAGAGGGAAGAATGGTGTAGCGTTTACGTATTTTCTCATTCGATTTGCCTCATTTGGTAATGCGTTAAACGTTGCTACATCAACTATTTACAGCATCCGTTAATTATCAGAACCTTATAAAAAATAATACCAAGTAATTTTATATGTATTATTGACTTAATTAAATCCATGCTATATACTAGGAAATAAGTTAAGAGTACGGAAATTATTGTTAAAAAGGAAAATGTTTTCATAAGTGCTCCCCCACTTTTGAATATATAGAAGAGTAGTTGCCTAGCCAGTAACTGCTCTTCCAAAAAACTGATGATAAAGGAGTGTTTAAAATGGGTAACATCTATAGTGCGCAAAACATTGTATCCTATCTAATATATGAGCTAAATGAAGGACACGTTTTTGTCAACAATAAATCCATTCAACACCTTCTTACATCAGTCGAAAAGAAATGGCAACAAGTTTTTGGTCATACAGCATTTCAAGAACAAGTTTTTACTGAAAAAGAAGACTATACTGTTAAGGAAGTATTTGAGACATATGAACAGTACGGTGTGAGCCATATCTCACTTCCTGCCACAGAGATTTACTTAAAGTATGGTACATTTCAATTAGTGGAACGTACGTATGCAATACCAGATTTTACAGAAGAAGAAATTAGTCTTGTTCAACACGCTTTAGAACAATATCGCTATCAATTGCTTTCAAAAGCAAGTTAAAATCCCCTCATATTTTTATGCTCATTCTCTGCTGCTACAGGGAATGAGTTTTTTCTTTAAAGGGATTGTTATGAATGTCTGAGCATACATATATATAATAGAAGAAAGACATTCATATATTGAAATGTAAAGAGTCAATATTTGTTCAAATCTTATAGAATGATTAATAAAACGTATAATAAAGGGAATGAAACCGATTTCTTTTGCACATCTAGAGAAAACAAATGTCCTTCCTAGAAAGATTTTTCTTGTGCAATGTATGTATTTGCGTTACAATTTTCTTTAAGTTAAATTTTGAATTATTTGAATTTGTATGTGTTCCAACACATATAGAAATAGCGAAACTCATACAAAGAAGAGTTGTTGGCTAAAGACTGCGGTGGGTGTCAAATAGTCATGACACAACCCCATGGAAAATTAGCATTAATGAAACTGCGGAATGTAAGTTGGAGGGAATAACAAGAATGGCAACTATAAAGGCAGCGATTTTAGGATTTGGAACGGTAGGTCAGGGGATCTATCATATTTTAAATGAAAAACGAGAAGAGCTAAAAAATAAATTAGGTATTGAATTAGAGGTAGCGAAGATTTTAGTGACAGATGCTAGTCGTGAACGTGTGCCTGGCACAGCACATTTAATGACAACAAGTATGGATGAAGTCTTAGCAGAGCCAGGTATGCAGGTTGTGTTTGAAGCAATTGTGAACGAAGAACCTGCATACAGTTATTTAAAGCGAGCTGTTGAACATAAATGTCATGTTATTACTGCTAATAAAGTGATGTTTGCCAAACGAGGTTTGGAGCTACAGGATCTTGCAAAAGCTAATGGCGTTTTTGTAGGCTATGAGGCTACCACTGCTGGTGGCGTACCTGTTATTAAAACAATGAAAAATATTTTACTTGTTAATGATGTAAGTCGTATACAAGGCGTCTTAAATGGCACATGTAATTACATATTAACAAAAATGCGTGCACAGGGCTGGTCGTTCGAAACAGCTCTAAAAGAGGCACAAGGCTTAGGTTATGCCGAAGCAGATCCGTATAATGATATATCTGGGCAGGATGCATTTAAAAAATTAATGATATTAAGTGCCTTAGCTTTTGGTGAGCAACCAAATTGGTCAGATGTAGAAGTAATTGGAATCGATAGTATCTCTGCTGAACAAGTTCATGAAGCGTGTGAAAAGGGTCTGCGTTACCGCCATGTTGCTGAAGTGGAGAAACGAGCTGACGGTAAAATTATTGCAAAAGTCGGTCCACAACTAGTTGATAAAGAGCATCCACTTTATCCAGTCGATGATGTGTTTAATGCAGTGGCATTAGAGACTAACTATATTGGTACATTAACATTAGTCGGTCCTGGAGCAGGGATGTATCCAACTGCGAGTGTCATGGTAGAGGATTATGCTGAAATCATTGGGAAAAGAGCAGGATTTGTTGTGACAATCTAATAAAAGCTTTAAAAAAGCCCGCCATTCAACAATGTTCATTGAATGGTGGGCTTTTAGTCTTCATCTTTGACATCAATATCCTCTGGAATAGGGGTAGAACGCCAAATCTCAATTTCTTCTTTAATACGTTCCAATTGATTAAAATAAGTGCTGAATTGTCCACTATTGATTAAAATTTGTTGGCCATCGTAAACAGAACGGATGCGTCCTTCGTAAATTAGACGCATTACTTGATCCACAGGCATGCCAAGATCAATAGCTGTCTCTTCAATTGTTTTGTACATACGATTCGCTCCTTTTACTGTTTTTATTATAACGTCCATTAATGAGAATGCATACTGTGATAATTAAAAGAAAAGTAAAAATGATAATTGTTTGATTTTGGATAAATATGTATGATTAGTATTGATAAAGTTGTGAAGCGGGGATGAGTTGAAAAATGTTAAATTCATTGTTTGTATTACTAGCAGCTATTCTATGGGGAATGACAGGAACTGCCCAAACATATTTGGAACAAGGGGTCTCTCCTATAGCAGTGGCCACAATTCGTTCTGCAATTGGTGGCGGTTTATTATTAGCTATTACAATTATAATGAAGAAAATTAACTTTTTAAGATGGTCATGGAAATGGACAATTTTAGCTGCGGCTAGTATTGCCCTTTTCCAAGGGCTTTTCTTCTCATCTATTCGTCTAACAGGTGTAGCCATTGGAACTGTTGCTACTATTGGTAGTGCACCAGTATTTTCTGGTGTATTAGAATGGCTAGTATGGAAAACACGTCCTACAGCAGTATGGGGACTTGCTACATTGATGGCCATTATCGGATGTCTTTTATTATTCATGAATAATGGAGAAGAGTCAGTACACGTTGGTGGATTCACATTAGCTCTTTGTGCAGGTTTATCCTTTGCATTTTACACAAACATAAGTAAAAAATTAATGGCACAGGAAGATGCATTACCCGCAGTTGCTATGACATTTTCCATTTGCACCTTGTTTTTACTGCCATTTTCATTAGAAGGTGGTTTTTCCTGGCTAGGAAACGTGGACAACTTATGGACAATGCTGTTTATGGGGATTATGTGTACAAGCGTAGCGTATTTACTGTTTTTAAGTGGATTACAAAAAATTAGTTCATCCTCAGCTGTAACACTTTCATTAGCAGAACCATTAACTGCTGCAATTCTTGGTGTGTTTTTAATAGGAGAACACTTAAGTATAGTATCCTGGCTTGGTGTAGCGATGCTTTTAGGAGGCATTGTTGTTTTAACTTTAGGTGGGAGAAAAAAGCTAAAACCTTAAGAAATTCTTCATTTTTATAATAGCTGGTTTTTAAGATTTAGAAGATACACTTATATTTGAGAGCGAGGTGTATATCATGACGAAATTAACAGTTCTTGTTACAGATGACGATCAAGATATTCGTGATGGTATTGAAATTTATTTGAAAAATGAAGGCTATCATGTCATTAAAGCAGCAGATGGCTTAGACGCATTAAAAAAGCTAGAGAATAATGAAGTACATTTAATCATTTTAGATATCATGATGCCAAACATGGATGGAATTACAGCAACATTTAAAATTAGAGAAGAGCGTAATATTCCCATTATCATGCTGAGTGCAAAGGCGGAGGATGGCGATAAGATTCATGGATTATCAGTTGGAGCAGATGATTATGTAACAAAGCCATTCCATCCATTAGAGCTATTGGCACGTGTAAAATCCCAGCTGCGTCGTTATGTTCAGCTAGGAACGTATAGTGAGGGTGCTACAAAAGTGGAAATAGACGGACTTGTTCTTGATGAAGAGGCAAAAGAGGTTGTATTAGAAGGAGAGCCTGTTCGACTAACACCGATAGAATATAAAATAACGGAATTATTAATGAAAAATGTAGGGCGTGTATTTTCGATTCGTGAAATTTATGAACGTGTTTGGAATGAGGAAGCTTATAATGCTGAAAATATTGTAGCTGTTCACATTCGGAAAATACGTGAAAAGATTGAAGCTGATCCGAAAAATCCGCGCTATCTAAAGGTGGTATGGGGCGTTGGCTATAAAATGGAAAAATAAACTAGAGAAGTATATGACAATTGCAGGATTTGTTGCAGGCGTTGTTGGACTCATTTATTTTGGTGTTTATGCCTATCAAATTGTCAATTCTCGCTCCTCAGAGGTTTTACAGTTACTAGAAAGAATTTTTTAGAGGAGTGTAAAGATTTATGGTGAAAAAATGGAAATCCCTTCTCGTATTAATGTGTTTAATCTGGACGATTTTCGGTATGTTTACTTTTTGGCATGTAGGTTATCAGTATATTGGTAAATCATATTTCGATTCAGAAAATTTTCAGCATGAAATCGATAATTTCACGGCAGAGCTAGGACCGTTAGTAATAAATGTACCGAATGCTGAAGATTTGAAAGATAAAATAGAGGTTACGCAATCGGAAATAGAAGAGCATCGTAATTACTACGGAACACTGGGACAGCAAATCGATAATATTAAAGCCCAATACGAACAGCGCATTCAGGAAGCTGTAGATGCCAATGCAACAGAACTAAAGGCAAAGCTAGAGACTGAACGCGATAATAAAATTAAAGATATTACGACAAATTTTGAAGATGATGAGCATGTACGAAAGAAGATTCTTGCTGGGGAAGAAGCACTTATCGATCAATATATCAAGGCAGCACAAGGAGAAGCTAAAAACTTTAAAAAGGCTTATGATTACTGGTCTTATGAGCTGACGAATAGTGAAACAGGCAAAACGTACCGTGCAGGTAATATTTCAGAAAGTAGTGCCTATAAAATCAAGTATACTGAGCGAAATCCATTATATGTAGGGAACATAAGTGAGAATTTAAGGGATACTTTTTACCGTACAGAAAATTATGTGAATGTAGATAATCTTTATGAAACTGCTGAATATACGGGTGTCTTAACCATCTCAAAAAAGGCAGTCCAATCATTAGGGGTTATGCAGGATTATAGCCGTTTTCATCGGAATCAATATACCTTTTTCTTTGTGTGGCTCACTAGTATTGTAACGGCAATCTTTGCTTGGAGAGGGCGTAAGGATTTACTACAAACTGTCAAAGGTATGAAGGAACAAGAGATTTTAAATAAAGCAAGATTCGACTTTCAAGTTATTCTAGTATTAATCACAGGGTTGATGTATCTTATTGCTTCTCAAGTTGTTTTTGAATCGATTGAATACACTTACGACTACAATTATCAACATAATTATGTACGCTATATATTAGATGTTGCTTTTAAAATTGCTGTTTTAGTGATAATTGGCAGTGCTTTCTTCGTGCAATTAATATGGTTGTATACAAGAGTAGATACTTTGAAAAAGCTAGAGGAAAATGTGAAATCTAGCTATTTATGGTCGCTAGGGGATTCAATAACTGATTTATTTATCAATCGTTCGATTGCATTGCATTCAATTGTAATGCTAGCTGCAGCCTTCTTTGGAGGAGGTAGCCTTGTCGCTACCATGATAGGAGCAGGAGTAGGGGGCTTCGCAGTCCTTGTGCTTGGTATTTGTATGTTTATAGGATTCCCTGCTATGATCGTTTTCCTATCTAGAATGGGTTACTTAAATCGTATTATGAAGGATACGAAGGATATGGCTGAAGGGCGATTGAATCGTGATGTGAAGGTGAAAGGGAAGTCTCCACTTGCAGGTCATGCGGAAAACCTTAACCATTTACGAGAAGGTGTTCGTACGTCCATGCATGAGCAGGCGAAAAGTGAGCGTTTAAAAACAGAGCTGATTACAAATGTGAGTCATGATTTACGGACTCCTTTAACGTCTATCATTACGTATACCGATTTACTGAAGAAACCAAATATTACAGAGGAAGAACGCCAACAATACATTCATATACTTGATAAAAAATCTGAACGTTTAAAAGTGCTGATTGAAGACCTTTTTGAAGTATCTAAAATGGCAAGCGGTAATATTGAACTTCACCGCAGTCGAGTAGATCTAACGCAGCTTATTCAACAAGCAGTAGGAGAGCATAAAGAAGATTTGACACAGTCCCAACTAGATTTACGAATGACCATGCCACATGATCCAATCTTTGCATATGTGGACGGTCAAAAGTGGTGGAGACTTATTGATAATTTAATTGTCAATGTTTTGAAGTATGCGCTAGAGGGAACGCGTGTTTATGTGACATTAAAGCGTACGGCAGATGGCGATGCTGAATTTACTGTGAAAAATGTAGCGAAGTATGAAATTAGTGAGGATGCTGAGGAATTATTTGAACGCTTTAAACGTGCAGATGCTTCACGTCATACAGAGGGCTCGGGGCTTGGATTAGCCATTGCACAATCCATTGTTGATTTACATGGAGCAAGAATGAGCATTGATGTAGATGGCGATTTATTTAAAGTAATTGTTAGAATTTCAGCAATTTAATGGTAAAAAGGCGGCAAACATTTGCCGCCTTTTTTTATAAGCCTAAATTTTTGGCGATAATAACCTTCATGACTTCATTTGTACCCGCATAGATCGACATAACAGGTATATCTCTATACCTTCTAGCAATCTTATATTCCTCCATATAGCCATAGCCACCATGTAATTGCATACATTGGGTAGCAAGGTCACGTGCATTTTCAGTAATCCAGTATTTTGCCATAGATACTTTTGTCACAACATCATTTCCTGCAATATGCTCTTCAATCAAGGTTTCCAAAAATGATTTACCAAGCTCGATTTTAGTCGCCATTTCAGCTATTTTAAATTGTGTATTTTGGAAGTCACCAATTGTTTTGCCAAAAGCCTGACGTGATTTCACATAATCGAGCGTTAACGCAAGCATATCCTCAGCGGCTGTTTGTGCGGCAATCGCTACTGCTAATCGCTCTTGTTGTAGTTTTTCCATCATGTATTGAAAGCCCTTGCCTTCTTCTCCAAGTAGGTTTTGAACAGGCACTCGACAATCTTCAAAATAGAGTTCAGCTGTGTCTTGGGCATGCATACCAACTTTTTCGAGCTGTCTTCCTTTTGTAAAGCCAGGTGTACCTTCTTCAATAACAAGTAGGCTGATGCCACGATGCTTTTTCTCAGCCTGAAGATTTGTCTTTACTGCAACAACCGCTAAGTTTGTATGGATGCCATTTGTTATAAAGGTTTTTTGACCATTTACGATATAATGATCGCCATCGCGAATGGCTGACGTTTTTATATTCGCCAAATCTGAACCTGTACCAGGCTCAGTCATTGCAATAGCTGTTATATAGTCGCCTGTAACACATTTGGGTAGCCAACGAGATTTTTGTTCGTGTGTTCCATATGCTTCGATATAAGGGACGACAATATCATTATGCAGGCCGATTCCGATAAAACTAGAGCCTATACGTTCAAGTTCCTCTTGAATAATGATGCCAAAGCTGAAATCCAGCCCTAGCCCACCATATTGTTCTTCTACTTGTGGACAAAGATAGCCCATATCACCAAGCTTACGCCAAAAAGAAAGCGGAATAAGATGATCCTTTTCCCATTGTGCATAATGCGGTTCAGCTTCTTCAGCTAAAAACTTACGAAAGGTTTTACGAAATAACTCATGCTCTGTTGTTTCAAATTTATAACGTGTCATTTGAAATAGCACCCCTTTTTCCTCGTAAATGCGTAAATTTGCTCGTTCATCTACTATGTTACTGGAAGATTTGTGAAAATTAAAGTGCATTTAGTGTGTAAATGACGAAAATGACATCTATATACAGTGAAATGTCATGTAAAACGAGAGTAACTAATGAAATGAAAAGGTAAAATTAAATTTGTCATTGCATAAAGTGACAAGTTCCTATTTTCTCTAGAAGATTATTCAAGTGCTTTCGGCAATATGATTGCTAAATGTAATGATATAATCAATTAAATTATAGAAAGAAAGTAGAGGACTTGGTTATGCCAAAAGTAATCGGCGGTGTTCTTTTAATTAGTATTTATAGTGCGTTGACTTTCTATTTAGGGTGGGGAGTAAAGCAGTGGCTTGTAGCAATGGGATGGTTCCGTTTTCCAGCTTTATTTTGGTTAGTGCTGTATTTTGTTGCTTTTAGTATTATAATCGGAAGATTACATGAGTCTTTACGAGTGTTTTCTGTAATCAGTAATTACTGGATGTTTATCTTTGAATATGGCTTATTGCTATGCTTAGTTGCACAAATCATTATTTGGTTCACACCTTTTAAAAATATACAATTAATAGGTAGTATAGCAGTAGTAATCCTATTCTTGTTAAATATCATGGGCTCTTATTTAGCCTACTCTCCAGTTGTTCGTCATTTAGAAATAACAATTGATAAAAAAGATAGTGAGTTAAACACACTAAGAGCTGTTGTGGCATCGGATTTTCACTTAGGTGTTTTATCACATAAAAAGCATTTACAACGTTTTGTAAGTTTAGCTAATGAAGCACAACCAGATATCGTGTTGTTAGCTGGGGATATCGTGGACGATGACCCGAAATGGTTTGTTCAAGAGGGGATGGCAGATGTCATGAAACAATTAACCTCTACATATGGAACATATGGTATATTAGGTAACCATGAATATTACGGGAAAAAAATTCCTGAATTTATTAAGGAAATGGAAAATGCCAATGTAAAAATGCTCCTAGATGAAACAATTGTTATAGAAGATGCGTTTATATTAACAGGGCAAGAAGACAAAACGAATAAAGAAAGAAAAACACTTGAAGTACTAAAGCCTTCTGCAAACTTACCATGGCTTGTGATGAATCATACACCTGACGACTTGATTACGCCTTCTAAAATGGGCGTTGATTTACATATGTCTGGTCATACACACAAGGGACAACTGTGGCCAAATCAGTATATAACAGCTCGTGTATTTGAACTAGATTATGGTTATAAGTTAAAGGAACAGATGCATACACTTGTTTCATCAGGCTATGGCTTCTGGGGCCCACCGATGCGAATTGGCAGTAGATCAGAGCTTTGGGTAGTAGATATAAAATTTCAATAGTATGTGATAATCTAACAATGGCTTGTTAGGTGAAATGGCAGTAGTATATGAAAACGGAGTATTCTATAATAAATGAGTATTTGATTAAAAAAGGTAAGGTGACATGGTGGAAATTATAGAGTTATTAAAAGCATTAATATTGGGCTTTGTCGAAGGTATGACGGAATTTGCACCAGTATCTTCTACGGGTCATATGATTATCGTGGATGATATGTGGTTAAAGACAGAGGAGTTTTTAGGGAAATATCCTGCCAACACATTTAAAATTGTTGTACAACTTGGGTCCATATTAGCGGTTATCGTAGTTATGTGGAAACGTATGTTAAGCTTAGTCGGTTTATATAATATTGAAGGTCAAGCTAAGTCCATAAATGGCCGCTTTAACTTATTGCATGTTATTGTTGGGATGCTACCGGCAGTTGTCTTAGGTTTTGCATTCAAGGATTTTATTGACGACCATCTTTTTAAAGTAGAGCATGTTGTTTATGCATTAGTGGCGGGAGCAATTCTAATGATTGCTGCAGATAAGTTAGCACCTAGAAAACCAAAAGTAGATTCTTTAGATAAGATTTCCTATGGTTTAGCATTTAAGGTAGGGCTAGTACAATGCCTATCTCTATGGCCAGGTTTTTCTCGTTCAGGCGCAACTATTTCGGGTGGGGTACTATTTGGTATGAGTCATCGTGTTGCAGCTGATTTTACATTCATTATGGCTGTGCCAATCATGGCAGGAGCTAGCCTCGTATCCGTTTTGAAAAACTGGGATACTTTATCAATGGACTATTTCGGTTTTTATGCTGTCGGATTTATTAGTTCGTTCGTCTTTGCATTACTGTCCATTAAGTTTTTCTTAGCACTTATTTCAAAGGTAAAATTAATGCCTTTTGCAATTTATCGTTTAGTTTTAGCCGCAGTTCTTTGCGTTATTATTTTCATGTAAACAATAAGCCACGCTTCTTCTTCAAGAAGCAGTGGCTTTTTTTGCGTTAAATTTATTGAATCCTCCATCCATTTTTTCATTAAAGTGAAGGAAAGTGAGTATAAAGAATCATCTTTATACATAAAATAATAGCAAATTATAATAATATTAGACATCATTTACCTATATATTGTTCATTTATCTGTTTTGAGATTATAATTGATACATAAAGTGTCTAATTATATGTTGTTTTATAATGAAAAATAGGAATATAGACTTAGTTAAATATATATGATTAAAATATGAGGTGGAGAAAATGTTTCAACTTATCAATAGATCTAAGAAAAATACAATTGAAATAAGCAATGAAACAACTATCGGTATTTTTATAGAAGATCCAGACCGTTTACTACAATTAAATCTTGTAGGGTTAAGTGTTCATGATCTTCAGCTGATTAGTAGTTTAAAACCATATGTAGAAAGAAATGTAGTAGAAGTGGTAGGGGCATTTTATCATGCAATAGAAAGTGTTCCTTCCTTACATAAGGTTATTCAATCAAATAGCTCCAGCGAACGTCTACGTCAAACATTACGTCATCATATTATTGAAATGTTTGAGGGGCGAATAGATGAAGCCTTTTTAGAGAAGCGGAGACGTGTGGCAAAAATGCATGTAAAGATTAATTTATATCCGAAGTGGTATTTAGCTGCTTTTCAAATTCTTGAGAAATCACTTCGCAAAATAGTCTATGAGCTTCGATTACCAAAGGGTGAGGAAGAGAAGTTTTGTGATGCTATCAGTAAAATATGTAATTTTGAACAACAAATCGTTTTAGAAGAATACGATAACTATGCAAGCATACTAATTGAGGAACAACGCAATAATGTTAGGGATCATGTAAAGGATATTATAGGCGGAATTTCTACGCAATTAGAAGTTCAATCTCAAACTACGACTGAAACAGTAACAGAGCTTGTCTATAGCGCAAAGCGTGTCAACGCTTTCTTGAAGGAAAGTGTATATGAGGCTGAATCTATGCAAAAAGTGTCTAGTGAAGGTTATACTAAAATAATATCTATTGATGAGCAAACAGGGAAGATTCATCACAAGACCGTTGAAATGGCAAATATGGTAGAGCAATTAGATGCATCTTCTTCGAAAATAAATGCCGTTGTAGAAATTGTGAAAAGTATTTCTGGGCAAACAAATTTACTTGCGTTAAACTCTGCGATTGAGGCAGCACGTGCTGGTGAGCATGGTAAAGGCTTTGCAGTTGTTGCAAACGAAGTACGCAAGCTTGCGGATCAAACGAAAAGCTCTGTTGAACAGATTGCTGAGTTAATCATGACGTCAAATGGTATTACAACTCAAGTTGTACAAGCTATTCAGGACATACAGGAGCTTGTGAATAGTAGTATCGAACGTAATGCTGAATCTCTAAAAGCATTTGATGCGATTTCTGGCTCTGTAGAGGATTCGATCTCTAATTTTCAAAAGGTTGGTAATCAAGTATCTGAACTGGCTACTATTATTGAATCGATTGGTGAATCTTCGGAAGAATTAGAGAGAGTGGCGAATCGCTTAAATACAACAATTAGAGAGTTTTAAAAGAAATATAGCTATGCATTCTATTTATGCATAGTTTTTTAGTATGTGAATTAGGATGAAAGGTCTTATTTTATGGATGAATCAACTAATAGGCTGATGAAATAGCTAATAACAAATTTTATAGAAAGAGGAAGACTACAAAACCCTAGAAAATGCTTGTTTTAAGTGTTACGCTATAGGCGAATTAGGGAATTGAGTAGAGGGGTGTTTGGAGCATGAAAAAGAAATTATTTATAGCACGTAAGTTTCCTGCACATATTGTTGAACTATTACAGGAGTTTTATGAAATCTCACAGTGGGATGAGGAAGAGATTGTGATCCCACGTGAAAAATTACTAGCAGCTGTCGCTGACTGTGAGGTACTGTGGGTAACGTTAGCCGACCAAGTAGATGAAGAATTACTTTCACATGCACCCAACTTAAAATTAGTGACGAATTTAGCAGTTGGATATAATAATATCGATGTGAAGGCTTTAAAAAAACGAGGCATTATGGCGACAAATACGCCGGGTGTTTTAACGAATACAACTGCAGATTTAGTATTTGGCTTACTGCTTGCAACTGCCCGTAGAATTCCAGAAAGTGAAAGATATTTACGTGAGGGCAAATGGAAAAGCTGGTATCCAATGCAATTGGTTGGCAAGGATGTTTCAGGAGCCACAATTGGCATTATTGGCATGGGGAGAATTGGCCAAGCCGTTGCTAGAAGAGCAAAAGGTTTTGATATGAAAATCTTGTATAATAATCGCAGACGTCGTCATGAAGCGGAAGAAATGTATGGCTTCCAGTATGTTTCACTGGAGGATCTATTAAAGCAATCTGATTTTGTTGTGATCATGACACCTTATAATAGTGATACGGAAGGACTTATTGGAGCGCGGGAACTTGCATTGATGAAAGAAGATGCGGTATTAATTAATGCCTCACGAGGTGGAATTATTGATGAGGGTGCGCTATACGATGTTCTTAAAAATGGGAAGCTTTGGGCTGCAGGACTAGATGTGTTTGAACAAGAGCCGATTGCGATGGATCATCCCTTATTAACACTTCCAAATGTAGTAGCTCTGCCACATATCGGTAGCGCGTCATTAGAAACGAGAACAGCTATGCTAATGTTAAATGTAAAAGCTTTGACTGCTTATGGACAAGGCAAGGCAATATCCAATCGAATTGATTAAAAAGAGGAGCATATCGGTGAAAGATATGCTCCATTTTTTTATCTATTGAATAAATCGAATAAGCCGCCGATACCGCCTTCACCTTTTGATTGACCGCCTCCGCCTTGCGAAATAGGGGCAGCTGCAAAGACACGACTGGCTAAACGGCTAAATGGTAATGATTGTACCCACACTGTTCCAGGACCACGTAATGTAGCAAAGAAGATTCCTTCGCCTCCAAACAGTGCTGTTTTTACGCCTCCAACCATTTCAATATCGTAATCCACATTGGATGTCATTGCTACAAGACATCCTGTATCCACACGTAAAACTTCACCCGGTTGTAATGTTTTTTCATGAATGGCTCCTCCTGCATGCACAAACGCCATGCCGTCACCTTCTAGCTTTTGCATAATGAAACCTTCACCACCAAAGAAGCCTACTCCAATTTTTTTCTGAAATTCAACGCCAACAGAAACACCTTTAGCAGCAGCTAAGAATGCATCTTTTTGACAGATAATTTTACCGTTTAATTGGCTTAAATCCATTGGAATAATCTTCCCTGGGTATGGTGAAGCGAAATAAACATGTTTTTTACCTGAGCCAACGTTTGTAAATGTTGTCATGAATAAGCTTTCCCCTGTTATTAGCCGTTTCCCTGCACCTAATAATTTCCCCATTAGACCACTTTGTGAGCCACCTCGTGAGCCGTCACCAAAAATAGTTTCCATATGGATCGAATCATCCATCATCATTAACGCACCTGCTTCTGCAACAACTGTTTCCTGAGGGTCAAGCTCAACTTGCACATATTGCATGTCGTCACCAAATAACTTGTAGTCAATTTCATGATTATTCATAAAGGGATTCCTCCAAAAATAAATTTAATGATATTGTATACGATTATAAGCTGCATTGGTTTCAATAGAAAATTAAATATTTTAGAAAAAAAGGGAATTAGTTAGAAAATGTCGAATATAAAAAACTAGAATGTGTATTATTTATTTTCATTTAACTAAGGGTATTGTGAATATACATAACCCTAAGAGGCTTCTAAATTAAGAAGCCATCCTCTATATAGAGGCAATGAAGTTAAGTGGAAATAAAGCCTCTGGCAGTTGTCACCGATTATTATTGAAATGCTAGTATTACAAGGTGTGGTGTATATTGAAAATTCGGAATTTTGACATATTTTATCTCCGCTCACTCCAAGATTCCTAATGAGACATTTTTTCTTTTGGTGGAGAGCAACTATTGATGTATGGAGATAAAGCCACTGGTAGCTGTCACGAAAAGTGAAACGTGCAAGCACATTCCACTGCTCGGACGCAATATCCAAAGGCAAAATGGATTCTGGTTAAATTCATAGACTTATACCTATGGAATACGACTGGTACAACAGCTGAGGCATCATAGAGTATTTCAGGGGGTGTATGTAGTGGAGATTAAAAACTATATCGGTGGTAAATGGATCACACATTCACATTTACAAAGTATAGCAGTGACGAACCCTGCAAACGGTGAGCAGCTTGCTACCATTCCACGCTCTACTTCGAATGAGGTAGGCGAGGCTGTAGCTGCTGCTAAACAAGCACAAAAGAGCTGGGCACTTATACCAGCACCAAAACGTGCAGATTATTTATATGCCATCGGTCAAAAAATGAAAGAAAAAAAAGAACATTTGGCGACCGTTTTAACAAAAGAGATGGGCAAGGTCATTGAAGAGGCTAGAGGAGAAGTCCAAGAAGGAATTGATATGGCATACTATATGGCTGGTGAAGGACGTAGATTGTTTGGTGAAACAACACCGTCTGAGCTTGCCAATAAATTTGCTATGAGTGTAAGGGCACCTATAGGCGTAGTAGCACTCATTACACCTTGGAATTTTCCTGTTGCTATCGCCACGTGGAAGTCATTTCCTGCCATTGTTGCAGGGAATACATTCATTTGGAAACCGTCTAATGAGACTCCAATGATGGCCTATGAAATGGGTAAAATTTTTGAGGAAGTAGGCTTACCTGATGGTGTTGCTAATATCGTATTTGGTACAGGACCTACAGTAGGTACAGCATTAATTGAACATCCTGACGTCAAAGTTATTTCATTTACAGGTTCTACAACAACTGGCAGTAAAGTAGCTGAACTTGGCGGGAAACATTTGAAAAAGGTTTCTTTAGAGATGGGTGGAAAAAATGCTGTTATTGTCATGAATGATGCTGATTTACAGCTAGCTACAGAGGGGATTTTATGGAGCGCATTTGGTACTGCTGGGCAAAGGTGTACAGCATGTAGTCGAGTCATTGTGCATAAAGATGTAAAAGAACAATTAGAAAAACGTCTCTTAGATGAAATGCAAAAGCTCACAATTGGGGATGGTCTAGATGAGGGAGTTAAAATCGGGCCAGTGATTAATAAAGCAGCATTGGAAAAAATTAATCACTATGTACAAATAGGTAAACAAGAGGGTGCTACATTATTAGCAGGTGGCAGGATATTAAATGAACCACCTTATGATAAGGGGTTCTATTATGAGCCAACATTGTTTACGAATGTGAAGCCTGACATGATTATTGCCCAAGAAGAAATCTTTGGTCCAGTCGTATCTCTAATTGAAGTGGCAAGTTTGGAAGAAGCAATTGAAGTAAATAATGGTGTGAAATTTGGCTTATCTAGCTCAATATTCTCACAAGATGTCAATACAATTTTCCGCGCACAACGTGATTTAGACACAGGTATTGTTTATGTAAATGCCGGCACAACAGGTGCTGAAATCCATTTGCCATTTGGAGGTACTAAAGGGACAGGAAATGGTCACCGCGATTCAGGTGTAGCAGCCCTAGATGTATACACAGAGTGGAAAAGTATTTATGTAGACTACAGCGGTAAATTACAAAGAGCACAAATCGATACAGAGTAACAGATCAACGAAAGGGGATGTTCTTGATGAAAGTTGTTGTATTAGGTGCAGGTTTAATGGGGAAAGAGGTAGCTCGTGATTTAATAAAAAACGATAAAGTGGAGCGTGTATATTTAGGTGATATCGATGTAAAAGTTGCACAGGACTTTGTAGATACGCTAGATACGAATAAGGTAGAAGTGGTAGAACTACATGCAGAACGTGACGATTCATTAATGAACGTTATTTCGAAGGGGGATGTTGCCGTCAATGCATTGTTTTATTCGTTCAATGAGCGAGTAGCAAGAGCAGCTATTGAGGCAGGTGTCCATTCCGTCGATTTAGGTGGTCATATCGGTGGCGTTACAGAGAAGATACTAGATTTACATGAGGAAGCAAAGGCAAAGGGTGTTACAATTATCCCTGATTTAGGTGTTGCTCCCGGCATGGTCAATATTCTAGCGGGCTATGGTGCTTCAAAATTAGACGAAGTAGAATCTATTAAACTATTTGTTGGTGGTATTCCAACTGAACCAAAGCCTCCGCTTCATTATACACGCGTATTTTCTTTAGATGGCGTATTCGATCATTATACTGAGCCTTCAAAAACGATTCAGAAGGGTAAGCTTGAAGAAGTTCCATCCCTATCAGGCGTTGAACCTATTTATTTTGATGATTTTGGTGTGCTTGAGGCATTTTATACATCTGGTGGTATCTCCACATTGTATAAGACATTCCCGAATGTCCGCACATTAGAATATAAAACCATCCGTTATAAAGGCCATGCTGAGAAATTTAAACTTTTAGCTGATTTAGGTTTCCTTGATTCTGCAAATAAGGTAGAAGTGGATAACCAAGAAGTACCTGTTCGTGCAGTCGTACGAGAGGCACTCAAAAAGAAACTAGAATTAGGCACAAAACCTGATGCTGTATTGTTACGTGTTATTGTGGCTGGTGAAAAAGCCCAGCAGCAGGTGACATATGAATATGAAATGGTTGTACGTAAGGATATGACAATTAATGAAACAGCTATGGCGCGTGCTACCGCAAATACAATTTCAGTTGTAGCACAGATGATTGGTGCGGGTGCTATTACAGAGCATGGTGTATTCCCGCCTGAAGCAATCGTGCCAGGTGATACGTATATTGAAGAGATGGCAAAACGCGGCGTGGTGATTAAAGAGACATCACATAAATCTGCTATGATTGTGAAATGGTAGGTGCTGACCATGAACTTTGAAATGTCCACTGAGCAAGAAATGCTACGAAAAACAGTAAGGCAGTTTGTTGATGATGAAATCATTCCCTATATTGCAAAGTGGGATGCTGAAGGTGGCTTTGATGCTAAAATTTGGTCAAGACTAGCTGAGCTTGGCTTAATGGGGGTTTGTGTTCCTGAGCAATACGGAGGTAGTGGCATGGATTATAATTCACTTGCTATCGTATGTGAGGAGCTTGAACGAGGAGATACAGCATTTCGCACAGCTGTATCTGTCCATACAGGTTTAAATAGCATGACCTTAATGCAGTGGGGGACTGAAGAGCAAAAGCAGCGATACCTTGTTCCACAAGCTAAGGGTGTTCGGATTGGCGCTTTTGGTCTCACAGAGCCGGGCGCTGGATCTGATGTAGCTGCTATGTCAACAACTGCTGTTCTTGATGGAAATCATTATATCCTCAATGGGCAAAAAACGTGGATCTCCTTATGTGATATTGCAGATCACTTTATCGTATTTGCCTATACAGACAAATCGAAGAAACATCATGGGATTAGTGCGTTTATTGTAGAACGTTCCATGGCTGGCTTCACATCTAAAGCGATTAAAGGGAAATATGGTATCCGGGCTGGTAATACTGGTGAGCTCTTTTTTGAAGATTTACGCGTGCCAATCGAAAACCGACTTGGTGAAGAGGGCGAGGGCTTCAAAATTGCCATGTCTGCTTTAGATAATGGTCGATTTACAGTAGCAGCAGGTGCTGTTGGTTTAATCCAAGCTTGCATAGAGGCTAGTGTGAAATACTGTCATGAACGAGAGACGTTTGGTAAGCCTATAGGTGAGCATCAGCTTGTTGGACGAATGATTGCTAATATGGAAGCAGGCTATCAAATGAGTCGTCTCCTTGTCTATCGTGTTGGAGAATTGAAAAACAAGGGTGTTCGAAATACTCGAGAGACATCATTGGCAAAATGGCAGTCTTGTGATTTTGCCAATAAGGCTGCTGATGATGCGGTACAGATTCATGGAGCATATGGCTATTCAGACGAATATCCAGTTGCCCGTTATTTAAGAAACTCCAAAGCTCCAGTCATTTATGAAGGAACTCGAGAAATTCATACTATTATGCAGGCTGATTATGTATTGGGAAGACGACAAGATAAGCCATTAAAAAATATGTTGCCTAAATGGCCATTTGAAGAATAAACGAGAGGGAAACATTTCCCTCTCGCTTTTTGTAGTGGTTTAACTTACTTAGAAAATTTCAGAAAAATGTAACTTTCCTCCTTTTTACTAGTCTAATTGATAAACAAGTATATGAAAGAGAGGGAACATAATGAAAAGTAAATGGCTCGCAATTATGCTGATTATTGTTCTAGCTATCGTGCCTGGCATTTTTACATGGATAGTGAATACAGATGTGACGGCAAAGGCCGCTAGTGCAAGTATGGCAACACAAAACTGGCAAGCATCTTTTTCGGTTGCTTTAAAGAAAAACAAAATTACTGAAGAATATGTCTATATCACTACGGAAAAAGGACGCAAAGTACCTGCAACAATTGAATTGTTGGAAGATCAGAAAACGGTAGTGGTGAAAAAGTTAGCACCAGGTAGTTATCAGTTGCATGTGAAAAAGGAAGCCTTTGCACAAGGCGGACTGAATGTAGCTTCACAAACAATCCCATTTACAATTATCGAGACTTTAACAGCCGTCAAATCTGAGAAAGAGTTACAGCGGTATTTTAAAAAGTTGTTAACAACTCAAAGAGTAGAAATTAGAGAAGAAGAGAGCGCCCAAAATGCAACAAGTGAAGATAAGGCAACTGCTAATAATGAGTCTACTACCAATAATCAAGTAGAAGGGGTAGAAGAGGGAGACATTGTAGTTGTAAAAGATGGCTTTATTTACACTGCAAAAGATCAGAGCATTACTGTTGTGAATGCTAAAGATCCTAAGAATTTAAAGATGGCTACAAGTATTAAATTAAAAGAGTCCCAATACATTTCTAAGCTTGCGCTATATGACAATCTATTAATTGCCATCGGGGATCAATATATTGAAAAAGCAGGCACTGCTATGGTAACAGCCTCATTTTATGATATTTCAAATCCGAGCAATCCAACGCATGTACGTGATGTGGGGCAAGAGGGCTTCTTACAGGATATTCGAATAACAAAGGACACATTATATTTAATTGGTAATATGTATCCAAATTATTGGATGCTACAAGAAAATAATAAAACGGATTTAAAGCCTAAAACGTTTGATAGTATGGCAGGATCAGAATACAAAAGTCTACCTTTAGAAAAAATCTCGATTTTACCAAATACGATGGATGGTACCTATAGTTTAATTACAGCTGTCGATTTAAAAAATGGAGCTAAGACAACGGCCAATACCAAAGGGTACTTAGGCGGAAGCAGTGGTCTTTATATGTCAGAGAATGCTCTGTATTTAACGACACCAATGTATGAAAGTAATATTGATGTTTCATCAGAAAAGCGCATCATGGATATGATTTGGTTACCGAGGTCAGCTGACACTCAAATTTTCAAGTGGAAAGTAGATGGAACGACTTTGAACTTTGTTGGAAGTACTGAAGTAAAGGGAACTGTGCTAAATCAGTATTCAATGGATGAATATAAGGGGAACTTCCGAATCTTTACAACAGAAGGTAATACGTGGAATGAAAAAAGTACTTCTTATAACCATCTCTTTATTTTGGATGAACATTTAAAAACGCTTGGTTCAGTAAAAGATATGGCGCCTGGAGAAAAGATATATTCAGCTAGATTTATGGGAGAAAAAGCATATGTGGTGACATTTAAACAAGTGGATCCACTGTTTGTCATTGATGTAGCGAATCCGAAAAAGCCTGCTGTACTAGGTGAATTGAAGATTCCTGGCTTTAGTAATTACCTCCATCCATTAGATGATACGCATTTAATTGGTATTGGTTATGATACGGAGCAACGCTATGATTCGTATACGAAACGTAATTTTACTGTGACAACCAATATGAAGATGTCCCTATTTGATGTATCAGACTTCCGAAATCCGAAAGAGCAATCGACCGTAAAAATCGGTGGGAAAGGTTCTTCCTCTGAAGTGCAATACAATCCTAAAGCGCTATTCCGCAATAAGGAATTCAACTATTTTGGCTTCCCTGTAGTACTGTATGAGGCAGGTAAGGGAGATGAAGTTGTCTATCAAGGTCAAGGTGCTCAAATTTATGAGATTACTGCTGAGAAAGGGATTGTATTGAAAGGAAATATAATCAATCGAAAGAATGGTGAGTCATATGAAAATTGGGAGCAGGTTGTACAACGTGTTGTCTATATAGATAATACGCTGTATACAATAGCGCGTAACGAGATAAAAAGCTATCAGTTAAATGACTTCAAGCCTTTAGATACATTAACAATAAAATAATAAGAAAAACAAAACAGTCAATTGAAAGGTATCAAGTAGCCTACTCTTTATGAAGAGGTGTTGTCACCCATCACTTCTCCGCATTGAAAATAAGAGTTTACTCTAAGTATACAGAAAAAGGGCTATTTGATCGCTAAACTACTATGAAAAAGTAAGACCTATGCAGAATGGTTGATTGGAGAGGAGACAGCGTCACTCCTAGGGGATTGAGCGGCTCAGCGGACGCCCCCTAGAAAGGAAGCTGGATCAACCTCTCACCTTGCAAAGTTGCTTTTTCTGCCGTTGACATCATCTTTTTTCAACAAAAAGGAAAGTCCAATGAAATTCATTGGACTTTTCTTTGTTAATTACTATTGTCGATATGGCAGTATCTCGGATACAGTCACAAATTCATAACCCTGCTCTTGTAAATAGGCAAGAACAGCGTCAAGTCCGTCAGCAGTGGATTGATGAATATCATGCATTAAAACAATGGCATTATTGTGTAAATTATTTTTTACATGTGGTAAAAGCTGCTGTGCATTGCGGTGTTTCCAATCTAATGTATCAATCGTCCATAACACAACAGGAATAGGAATTTCAGCGTTAATTGTGTCATTAGTTGCGCCGTATGGCGGTCTAAAAACGGTGGCACCTTGATTGATTGCCTTCTCTATTTCAGTGGCAGTAGTGTTATACTCTTTCATCACTTGCTCTTGCGGAAGCTTTGTTAAGACAGGGTGGTTCCACGAATGGTTTCCAATTTCATGACCGCGTGCAAGAACATCTTTTACGATGTCAGGGTAATATTGTACACGACTACCGAGCATGAAGAAAGTAGCCTTTGCGTGATACTTATCGAGAATATTTAAAATTTGCTCTGTCACTTTTGGATGTGGACCATCATCAAACGTTAAAGCAATACGTTTTTTATTTGGATCACCGGTTGGTGGTGGATTGATTGGTTTTACATTTTCCATTGCGATTTGAAACTCGGAGGCTAACAATGGATTAATAAGTGAAAGGGGTAGCTTCACTATTGGGGTACCTGCTGCTCCACTAGCAATCTCATATTCATCGAAATAGATTTGTAATGAATCGTCAACAATAGCAAAGCGACTGAAGTTAGACCATTTTGGTTCCGTAGCTTTTAATAATTCATCGTTGAAAAGCTCATCCTTTAATTGGAGGTTTTTTTGCAAATCTTTTCGGACGTTTACAGCTAACGTAGATAGATTATTCTCATCATTTTGTAAGAGTGTTTGGATCGTAATTTGTTCGCCAGTTTCGTTGTTAATAAAGAATGTTTTTGTTGAGACTTCGTGATTGGCACCACCTAGATATAGCATTTTTGTTAACACAAAGGAATAGTAATGCTCTCGGTATGGAAAAGTTTCAAGACTAATATTTAATTCACCCATTGCTTCTTTATCTTTATTTTTTTTCATCGATGTTAGATAGTTTTCTTTTGAATCCGATATGTATTGTAATACGGCATCATTAAGAACCTCGTTATCTGTTTGTGGGTAATGAATAGCAAATGGTGTTCGTTTGTCATTTGAAACGTCTGTAACAATACGTATGCCAGGAAACGCAGAACTTTCAGTCGATAAATGACTATTTACCGATTCTGTCTCGGATTCTTTTGAAGCACTAATCTTTTGAAACTTAAATTCATCCTTTGAAAGGATAATAAAAAGTATAACGGTCGTTAAGGTCACAATAAGGCTAAGTAATAAGAAATCAATTATTGGACCGCGTCTTTTTCTGCGTTCCTGCATGGTTTTGGATACGCTCCCCTCTTTTTTATTTTCTATACAATCAGACGTGTCAGTCATTAAAAAAGTTATACAAATCTATAATCTTTTTATGTTATTTTATGGAAAATTATTAACATCACTTTTCTTCTATAATTAGTGAATGAATTGTAGTTGTACTTCTATATAAGAGGTTGTAAAATACCTACTAAAATAGAAAAAATGCTCAATATTAGTTGAAAATAAATTGAACGATAATAACCCATTGCTTATGAAAAAATTTTCAGTTGAGTTTTTATTGGCAGTTCGTTAATATTGGCAAGGAACCTTTTGAAGGAGGCAGATAGCTGCAATGGTCTTACAAGATGTGGATAATGAACTTACGATTGACTGTTTGTTGCTTGCGGGACGTATTATGATCGAAAGTGGTGCAGAAACATATCGCGTAGAGGATACGATGCTGCGCATGGCACATTCTCAAAATATGCCAAATGCTCAATGTTATGCCACACCAACTGGCATCATTTTTTCGTTAGGCAAGACACAGCCAACAAGAATTACATCAATTCCCAGCAGGGTTACAGATTTACAAAAAATAGCCTTGGTAAATTCAGTATCTCGTAGACTCACATCTCAAATCATAACACTAGAAGAAGCTTATGACGAGCTAAAGTCGATACAAAAAACAAATTATTTTTTACCAACTTATTTACAAGTTTTGGCTGCTGCACTTGCTAGTGGTTGTTTCCTTATTATGTTTAAGGGTGGATGGTCTGATTTTCCTATCGCCTTTTTAGCAGGTGGGCTAGGTTTCCTAGTACTTGTAATAATCAATCATTTAACAAGGGTAAAGTTTTTTTCTGAATTTACAGCATCACTCGTCCTCGGCTTTGTTGCCTTCTTTGCAGTAAAGTATGGTTATGGTACTGAACTTGATAAAATTATTATTAGTTCCGTCATGCCACTCGTACCAGGTATTTTGATTACAAATGCAGTTCGTGATTTAATGGCAGGTCATTTTATGTCAGGGATGGCAAAGGGAGCAGAGGCCTTTTTAACAGCCTTTGCTATTGGTGCAGCAATCGCCGTCACACTAGGATTTTAGGAGGCGGACAATATGCAGATGATGGACATTATTATACAATTAATAGTTAGTTTTTTTGCAACGGCTGGGATTGCCATTATTTTTAATGTTCCTAGAAAAACACTACTTCATTGCGGACTCGTTGGGGTAATTGGCTGGATTATATACTATGTTCTAACAGAGCAAGGTATGGATGTTGTCAAAGCTTCTTTCTTTGGCTCATTTGTCATTGCAATTGTTGCTCATTTATATGCCCGACGTTTTAAAATACCCATGATTATTTTCATTGTTGGTGGAATTATACCGTTAGTGCCAGGGGGCATGGCCTATAATGCAATGAGAAATGTGGTAGAAGATGATTACTTACAAGGCTTGCAATATGGCTTGAAGGCATTTTTAATTACAGGTGCCATTGTTATTGGACTAGTTTTTGCAGAAGTAATTATTCAACTCATCTTCCGCTCAGTGCGTTCAAGTAAAGTAAAATTACAAAAGGTTTATAAAAAATAGAAGGAGGCTGCGTGCACAATAAACGCAGCCTCCTTATTTATTTATTGTTTTTTAGTCAGTACTAGTTCAATTTCTTCTGGTGTCACGGGTTTGCTAATATAATAGCCCTGAATGGCATCGCAGCCGTAAGTGATTAATAGATCTGCTTGTTCAGCTGTTTCTACACCTTCAGCAACAACTTTCAATTCCATGGATTTGCCTAGTTGTACCATACCATGCATAAGCTTTTGGCTCTTTTCGGATTTCAAGAGTGAATTTGTAAAGGTTTGATCGATTTTTAAAGTGCTTATTGGTAAAATTTGCATATATCTAAATGAACCGTAGCCAGTACCGAAATCATCTAATACAAAAGCGATACCTTCGTTTTCAAGCTTACGCATTTGCTGTGCGATAGAAGATGCAGCTTCAGCTTCTAAAGCAAATTTTTCAGTAATCTCTATTTGTAATAGATTTGCTGGACAACCTGTTTTTGTAATCATTTCAAGTATGGATTTTGCCATATTCTTATCACGGAATTCACGTACAGAAGAGTTAATAGATACTTTTAAATCATAGCCAGCCTTTTTCCAAAGTAAGGCTTGTTCACAAGCCTTTTCCAGCATGAAGGACCCAATATTGTTAATCAGACCTGTTTCTTCCGCGATAGGAATTAACTCATCAGGCGTTACAACACCTATTACCTCATCTTCCCAACGTACAAGTGCTTCAACAGCAGTAACTTTCCCGGAATACACATCAATTTGTGGCTGATAGAGTACCTTCAAGTTTTTTTGGTCAAGTGCTTGGAGTAAGCGCTTTTCAATTAATGCTTTACGATTTAAAGCTTTATGTGTTGCTGTTGATAATGAAACAATTTTGTCTCCACCAGCCTCACGTACTGTAGAAATAGTAGCAATGGATGCCTTCATAAGCTGAGAGAATGTTGATTGATCCTCAGGATATCTAGTTATGCCGCCACTAATAGAAATTGGTACAGCAATATTGCCGCTATAAATCGGATGTTGTTGTAAGTAAGATAAGAAGCCTTGAATAAACCATTCACTTAAAGGCGTGATGACAACAAAATCATTTTCATTTATACGAGCCATCGTGCTATCTTGGAAATACATTTTTATACGATTTGTAAATTCAACAATTAGGCTTTGATCAATTTGTTGATCATGTAATTCTTTAAGTGTATAAAATTTATCAATACTTAGATAAACAAATGAAAAGTGTCTTTCATCGTCAATCATATTGGTAATTACTTTTTCAAGTCGATGTGCATTCATCAAACCAGTTTCTGTATCGATGTAAGCAATTTTTTCAAGTTGGTGTTGAATTGTTTTTGACTTTGTAACATCTTTTTCAATTAGGATAAACTGTTGTTCATTTGTTTCAAGATTAACGAGGGGAATAGCCGTTAGTAGTACCCAATAGGATTGCCCCGTTTTTGTAATTTTTTCAACTTCTCCCTGCCATGTATGACCGTTATTTAAATTACGCCAGATTGTATGTGTTATTTTTTCACTCGCTTCATTATCAGGGAACAGTTGCCAAAAGGTTTTGCCGATAACACGCTTTGGTGTCCATTGGCTTGTTTTTAAAAATTCATTATTACATTCTAAGATAAATCCATCGTGATCGAGTGTAACAGTCATGAAGGTCGCATCTAAACCTTGCTTAAGATTTACAAAGGTATTGCAATGAGAGATAGCTTGCGTCATTAATTCTGGTAGCATAAAAATCAATAGAATAAAACTTTCTCCCTCATTTGTAAAAGGTTTAGCAAGCAGAGCTGTTGTTATTTCTACATTTGAAGCTGTGTGTACTTGAATTTTTTCTAGATACGTACTGTCCTCTTTTTGTAAAATAGATTGAAGTGTTTCGACAGGAAGCTGACGCAGTAGATTTTCGTGTATAGATGGAGTAGTATTTCCTTTAATATCATTAGCTGATAAGCCAATCAGATGTTCAGCACTCTTTCCCCAAACCGTCGCTTGTCCATCTTGATTAATGATAATTGCAGGAAAAGGAAGTGAATTTAAATAATGTTCATCAATCGTAAATGATTTATGCATATGACTCATGATTATTCGATCTCCTTGGGTAATCAATATATACTAATATTATAGATAATAATCGGGAATTAGTCATTATGAATATATTTGTAAATATTTGATAGTGAAAAATAATAGGACTTTTCTAGTGAAGTTCAAGAAATGATTTGAAGAAAAGTAACAATTTTTAGTACGTATATAGGAAGCAGGATTGGTATGGAACGTTTAAAAGGAATAATATTTATCGTCTCAGGTGCTATGTTATGGGGAGCAACTGGCCCTTTAATGGAGTGGTTGCTAAATCATACACCTTTGACTGTATCCTTTATGTTAACAATCCGTTTATCGGTTGCAGGTATATTACTACTTACATATTTATTGTTAACAGGAAAAAATATTTTTGGAATATGGCAGCACAAGCTATGGGGGAGGCAACTCATCGTTTTTGGTATTGCAGGTATGCTGGGTGTACAATTTGCCTTTGTTGCTGCAATTAATGAAAGTAACGCTGTGTTGGCTACCTTGCTTCAGTTTTTAGCGCCAATATTTGTTGTCGCATATGTCTCTCTTAGTTTAAAGAAGTGGCCACCAAAATATCAAGTATTAGGTATTATTGGTACCCTTATAGGGTTATTTCTATTACTAACGAATGCATCATTTGATAGTTTGCTTATTAGTCCAAAAGCCTTGATGTGGGGTATAGCAGTAGGCTTAACATTTGCATTTTACACCTTGTATCCTGCACGCTTAATGAAGGAGTGGAGTGTGCTTTTAGTAGTTGGCTGGGGGATGCTGGTGGGTGGCTTCACTTTAGGCTTAGTAAGCCGTGTTTGGCAGTCCACTCAATGGGGTGTTCTAGTAGACTTAAAAATTTTAATGTTATTAGTTGCTTTAATATTTTTTGGAACAGTAGCTTTTATATTGTTTTTAAGTAGTATGAAATACATTTCGGCAGTTGAAACGAGCATTCTTTCCAGTATTGAACCATTAACAGCAATGGTTATTTCAGTTATTATTTTCGGTACCTCTTTAGGTTTCTGGCAATTAATAGGAGTATTCGTTATGCTTGTTTGTGTAACTTGGCTTTCAATAGCAGGAGAAAAAGCATAAATATACTATAGTGTTAATAGTTTTTGACTACCTGGAAATTTTATCTACCAACAAGGGGGAAAGAATATGAAAGAAGTTTTTTCCTATGTAAAGCCATATAAATGGACAGCTATTTTTGCTTTATGTTTAATGCTTTTAGAATTATTTGTGGAGCTAGTGCAGCCACTCATCATGGCCAAAATAATCGATGAAGGAGTAAGGGCTCAAAATCAAGGAATGGTTTTGCAATGGGGGGCTGTTTTACTTGCGCTATCTTTTGTTGCCTTTCTGGCGGGCATTATCAATTCTTATTTTTCTTCCCATACAGCTCAAAGCTTTTCGTATGATCTTCGAAATGCCATGTTTGATAGGATTCAATCCTTTACGCTAGCAACCTATCAAAAATTCTCCACAGCATCGCTTATTACGCGATTAACAAATGATGTCACACAAGTACAAACAGTGCTGTTTATGAGCTTACGTATTATGCTTCGAGCGCCACTTGCTGTTATAGGAAGTATTATTATGGCTTTTGTCGTAAATCCGAAATTGGCTTTATTTTTGGTTATCGGTGCACCGATCATTTTTATTTTTCTTATTTTTATGGTGGCAAAAGGTGTGACTTATTTTGGACGTGTACAAAAGAGGGTTGATCGTTTAAACAGGGTTTTACAGGAGAATTTACAGGCAATACGGTTAGTGAAGGCTTACTTAAGAGGAGCTTATGAGGCTACACGCTTTGATGAAGTTGCATCGCGGTTAAAAGTTGATACTGTGAAGGCTTTACGCATAATGGAATATATTATGCCGGTTCTTTTGTTAATTATGAATATGAGCCTGCTTGCAGTTTTATGGTTTGGTACAAAACAAATTGCGACAGGAACAACACCGCTTGGAGATATTGTGGCTATTGTGAATTATGCAATGCGTATGACAGGCTCATTTTCAATGTTCGCGTTTATTATTATCTTCTACGCACGTGCCAAGGCATCTGCAGAACGTATGGCAGAAATCCTTTCGATTGAAAATGAGGTTGAAGATACGTCCCTTATAGAAGAAGTAGGCCATGCAACACAATATGGAGAATTAACGTTTGACCATGTTAGTTTTACTTATCCAGGAGGAGATGTTCCTGTTTTGTCAGATGTGAGCTTTCAAGTTAAATCTGGTGAGAAGCTTGCGATTATGGGGGCTACTGGTGCGGGAAAATCAACATTATTACAGCTCATTCCTCGTTTCTATGAAGTAACGCAAGGCAGAATACTTGTCGAGGGCCAGGATGTTCAACATTGGGATTTACAAGAGTTACGGGAAATAATTGGCTATGTCCCTCAGCAGTCATTGTTATTTACAGGAAGTATTGCAGATAATGTGCGTTGGGGAGATACACAGGCCGAAATGGATGCTGTACTACAGGCTACAATGCAGGCACAAATACATGCATCTGTTGAAGATTTTCCAAATGGTTATGATACCAAGGTTGGGCAAAAAGGTGTTAATTTATCGGGAGGGCAAAAACAGAGATTATCCATAGCTAGAGCTCTTTTGAGAAAAGGACATATTTTAATGCTTGATGATAGCACTAGTGCCTTAGATGTTAAAACAGAACAGTCTTTGTGGGAGGCATTGAGTGAAGAAAAGGCGACGATGCTTGTTGTGACGCAAAAAATACGTACAGCAAAAGGTGCGGATCGCATTTTACTGATTGATGCTGGAAAAGTTGTTGCTTATGGCACACATGAAGAGCTTTTACAGACTTCCTCGCTTTATAAAAAAATAGCTATCTCACAACAGGAGGTGGAGGAATAATGGGATTTTTCCAGAAACCTTTTGGTTATGAACCGATTTTGACAAAAGATGATCTGAAACAGGCTGTGAAGAAAAAGAAGGGGCCACGTGCAGCTGATTGGAGAAGTACATTGCTGCGGTTATGGAAAATTGTCGATGAACAACGTGCACTTCTCATTGTGGTGCTTTTATTAGTGATGATTAGCTCCATATTAGCTTTACTTGGCCCTTATCTAATTGGTCAAATGATTGATCACTATGTTATGCATGGCGAGCTTTTAGGGTTAGGTAAGGGGATTGGCGTATTAATTGCTATTTATGTTTTATTAGCCGTTTCACTTTTCCTACAAAACTATTGGATGATTGGCATCGCCCAGCAAACGATCTATAGATTAAGAACAAGTGTATTCGCTCATTTTCAACGACTGCCAGTGGCATTCTTTGATCGTCGTCAGCATGGTGAATTGATGAGTAGAATGACGAATGATATTGAAGCGGTCAGCTCAACATTGAACAGTTCTTTTATCCAGGTATTTTCAAGTGTACTTACGCTTGGAGGGACCGTCATTATTATGCTCAGTTTAAGCCCATTGTTGACAGTTTTGACGATGATTATTATTCCACTGATGTTTTGGGCGATGCGATGGATTACACGTCGTACAGCACCACTGTTTAAAGAACAGCAGGTAGCTATTGGTGCCTTAAACGGAATGATAGAAGAAACAATTTCAGGACAGCGGATTGTGAAGGCATTTTCACAAGAGGAGCGAATGAAAGCGGAGTTTCGTGAAAAAAGTTTGCGCTTAAAAAGGACTGGTTTTTGGGCACAGACTTACTCAGGTTATATTCCTAAGGTTATGAACTTCTTAAATAATATGAGCTTTACCATTGTCGCAGGTGTAGGAGGAGTTCTCGCATTATATGGACATGTAACGATAGGAGTAATTGTGATATTCACTGAATATGCACGACAGTTTACACGTCCTTTAAATGACTTAGCAAACCAGTTTAATACGGTATTGTCAGCTATTGCTGGTGCAGAACGTGTATTTGCCTTGCTCGATGAACAACCAGAGGCAGAAAACGTGTCAGCACAAAAGCATCAGCTATTGGGACATGTAGCGTTTAAGCAGGTGTTCTTTAAATATGTACAAGAAGAAGAAGGGTACACACTAAAAAATGTAGACTTTAAAGTGGAACCTGGTCAAACGGTAGCCCTCGTTGGTGCAACTGGTGCTGGGAAAACGACAATCCTTCAACTTATTGCAAGATTTTATGAGGTCTCAAAGGGAGAGGTATTATTTGATGGTATAAATGTACAGCAAATTGATCGACAATCCCTTCGTTCACAGATGGCCTTTGTCTTACAGGATCCATTTTTGTTTGAGGCTTCTGTTCGCGAGAATATCCGATATGGTCGACTGGATGCGACTGATGCTGAGATTGAGGAAGCGGCCAAGCGGGCTAATGCACATGATTTCATTATGAAACTCAAGGATGGGTATGATACCATTCTTGCTGCGGATGGGCGCGAGATTTCACAGGGTCAAAAGCAATTACTATCTATAGCAAGGGCACTTATTGCTGATCCGAAAATTTTACTATTGGATGAAGCCACAAGCAGTATTGATACTGTGACAGAACTAGCGATACAAGAGGCTCTTGATACGTTAATGCAAGGGCGCACCAGCTTTGTGATTGCACATCGTTTAAATACTGTGCATAATGCCGATATGGTCTTAGTTATGCATAAAGGGGAATTAGTTGAGGCTGGACCACAGCAAAAACTAATCGAATCAGGTGGTCTTTATGCACAAATGTTACATTCATCCTCACACCATCTTGAGGAATAGATGGGAAAAGAGCAATTTCATTTGAAATTGCTCTTTTTTATTGAATTAAAAATGTTATTAATTTGAATAAATAGTATAATTATTATAAAACATTATTAAAACAGAAAGTAGTATATAGTTTAAAAGTAGCAGGTTGTAAAAGGATGAATATCTCTATTTTCGCAGAATTAGTATAATATTTTATAGCTATTATTTCTAGTAAATTTCAGTCACTTTTCTAAATTTTTATAGTAAAAATCCTTTTATTTTCCCATTATATGGAGTAAAATTCTGATTAATAGAGGGGATAAATATATTTTGTTGCCAGCTTATTTTCATTCTTGCTACAATAGGGCAATAGTCTGTTACAGGAACGGAGTAAATGATGAATATTTCAGTGATGACAGTGTCTTTTCCATTAGATGGAGAAACATTGAAAGAAGTAAAGTTTTTATGTGAAGAAGCAACAGTGCAAGATTATCGAGTATATGAAACCATTATGAATGTACCAATGGCTAGCTCTTTCGAGACTAAGGGCTTTATGGTACTAGCGTATGAGGATGATAAGGATTTATTAGTTGGTGCTGCTAGTGCAATTGACTTAATGGGGCTTCATACATATGAGTGGTCATTAGTGGTGACACCTGCATATCGACAAAAGGGTATTGGAACAGCGTTAGTTGAAGGTATACAAGTTGGGCTAGAAGAGAGAGGGGCAGAGGGGCAATTAGCTGTAATAATTGATGGCTCACCTTATGGGCACACATTTATTGAAAACAAAGGTTTTACCTACAGTTTTTCCGAAGCTACTCTAGAAACAAAAGCAGAGGCCGTTACATTACAAAAAGATATTAATATTCAACCCTATAATGGTGAACAAGCTGAACTGATTACTATTTATAGTGAAGCATTTGGAGATTTACCAGAAGAATCAGAAGAGCTTATTGCCTTTAATACATCAAAAAATGGACGAAAGCTTTGGATTGCTTATCGGGATGGCGCAGTTGTTGGAACAGTGACAACGGCTAAGGAAAATGAAATTCAGTGGGTAACAGCACTTGCTGTACATCCGAATTGTGAAGGACAAGGTATTGGGACAGCACTTCTTTCCTTCTCAAAGGATTATGCGAGTAAGGTTGGTGCAGCATTCGTCATGCTAGATGTAGAAGTAGACAATAAAAAAGCACTTTCTGTCTATGAAAAAGCGGGCTTTATGAAAGCGCAGCAAATTGATTATTATGTAAAACAATAGAAAAAAAGGGCTATGAGTGATCCTCGATAATGATTGTAGTAAATCATATAACTCTTAATTTCTTTCTTTACTTCTTCTAACGTTTCACATGCTCTAATAGTTGTTTCATCTTTAAAATGCCCAAAGAACGATTCTTGTGGCGCATTATCCCAACAGTTTCCTCGACGTGACATGGACTGTCCTAAGCCAATTTTCTTCACTAAGGCTCGGAATTTTGGATTCGTATAGTGGAAACCTTGATCCGAATGGATAAAGGCATCCTCCCTTAAATGCCGATGTTTCTTTAATTTATGTAACGTATTGAGCGCAATTTCTATACCCAATGTAGAGGATACTTCATACGCTAAAATTTCATTTGTTTCGGCGTCTTTTATCGTTGATAAATAAGCACGTTTACCGCCTCCATATGTTAAATATGTGATGTCGGTTAGTAATACTTTTCCTGCCACACCTTGCTTGAAGTTGCGCTGTAAATTGTTAGGGCATATACGGTGTTCCTTCGTTGCTTTTGCCATACGACGCGCTGGATTGGCTTTTCGAATGGGACAGATAATATTAAACTTTTTCATAATGCGACGGATACGCTTAAGGTTGTACGTAATTTCATATTGGTTTTCTAGTGTCATTTTTATTTGACGTGCGCCTTTCTTTCGTCCTCGGAAATGAAAGGCCTTTAAAATGACTTCTTTCACCACTTCATCTTCTTCATTCTGTTTTTGACGAGTTAAGACAGCTTCTTCTCTAAAATAGCGATAGTAGCCTGAGCGTGAAACCTTTGCCATTTCACAAAGATATCGTACCATCCGTTTTAATTGATATTTTTCAATAATTTGATGGATTAACTCAAATTTTTGTGTAGTACTTATTTTGATTGCTTCCTTATCAGCTGCCTTTCGAGTTGATCTAGCTTTTTTAAAAATTCGTTTTCTGCTTCTAACAATTTCATCTTCGCCTCTAAGCGGGCGTATTTTTCTTCTATACTTAATTCGCGTTCTAAAGGGCGACCTGAAGCATGTTTTCTGGCATCTTCTAAGCCTGTAAGCCCATGCTCTTTATAAGCTGTACGCCAACGATTCGAAGCTCTCCGAATACGAGCTGGACCAAGGGCTTCAATGTCAAAACCCGCCTCAAAAAAGATTTCACTTGGATATTTTCCTTTATCGTATTCATCAATAAAAAATTCTTTAAATTCATCTGTATAAGTAATGGCTTTCGCGCTTACTGTTTTGACGTATGGATTTAATTTTAATTGTGCCTGTTGTTGTTCCGAAAAAAATTTTTTAGTCATACAATCTACCACCGCTCGTTTTTTCTTCATTATAAATAAAAATACCCTATAAGATGACCTTTTTGAAAGTGTCTATCTTATAGGGTACATTTTAGATATTTAATATCAACTCATTGCCCTTTTTTATCATAATCACCTACTATCTTCATATAATATTAATAAGCTTTAAGAAAGGAGCCGTGATCATGCGCATGCCAGCATTGCCAAAGAAAAAGTCTCCTCCGAAGGAAGCCCCTAGCTCATGGTGGAAAGTTGTGAAAGCTTATTTATCCAAAGGGAAGTTTTATAAATTACCACCAAGAAATTAATGATGCAAAGAAAAAAGTCGCCCATTAGCGACTTTTTAATTTTCTAATAAGAACGAACTTTTAGATGGACCGATTAAGTATAGCTCATGCATGGCTCGTGTAAGAGCTACATAAAGTAGCTTTCGGTCAATTGGCGTATCGTAAAAGGGTGTATCATAGGCAGCTACAATGACGGCATCGAATTCAAGTCCCTTAGCTAGGTGACTTGGCACAACAAGTAACATTTCTTGATTAATGGATTCATTTTCCGTTAGTAGTTGTGAAGCAATCTCATTGTCTTTTAATGTCTGTTGTATAGTAATGGCTTCTGCAGTAGTTTTGCAAATTAAAGCAATGGATCGATGGCCATTTTGACGTATGGTTTCAAAGATTTCTTTAATTTTTAAAGCATCAAATTGCTCTGCTTGAATAAAACTTGGTACGCTACCGTGACGAACAACGGGTTCTACTAGAGGTAGCTGTTCATTCATTTGCGCTAGAATTTGATTCGCGACTTCCATAATTTCAATGGTTGTTCGATAGCTTTTTTGCAAAGTTCGGAAGGTTGCACGAGGAAATAAGCTTTGGACAGGCTCCCATGCTGTTAATGAGCGATAGCTATGAATACCTTGAG
Source organism: Lysinibacillus sp. IITD104 (assembly GCF_036698265.2). NCBI lineage: Bacteria > Bacillati > Bacillota > Bacilli > Caryophanales > Bacillaceae > Lysinibacillus > Lysinibacillus sp. IITD104. The sequence continues at coordinate 4,093,190 of NZ_JBAHYH020000001.1, read as the reverse complement.
CTAAATCACCGACCATTGTGAACATATCCGTATCAAGACCTGCTTTTAAAGCAGCAAGCTGAAATAAACTATAATCTTGGACCTCATCGATAAAGACTACACGCATTTTCCATTCATCTGCAATGCCTTTTAAACGTGCATGTAAATAGTATAGTGCAGCTAAATCTTCGAGTACCCATTGTTCTTTACGATGTGCCTGCAAAAATTGTTGCTGTTCAAGATAATGCCATTCAGGAGCGAGTTCTGCTAATAGTTCTGCATCGGTGAGAAGGGTACGATAGAGTGTTTTAATATTATGTTTGGTAAAGCGACGCATATAAGCTGATGCCGTTGATTTAGCTTCTTTCTCAATGGCGGGAATTCGCTCATCTCGCTCATCGATGAATTTTGTGACAACACGTCGCCGTTTTTCATCATCTCGTATTCCATTTAAGGCTTTACCCAATGCTTCATCATACTTTTTATGGAGTGTAGCTAAAACAGCCTGTTTTTTTTGACGAACATGGCTTGCTAACACTTTTTTAATATGTTCAAGTCGCTTTTCGATAGGCATATATGAAAATTCATATAAAAACAGCTTCTTCAGGTGGGAGGCGCGCATGATACAGTATTTTTCAATATAGACATCTTCGAATTGTTCTGCGATCTTTTGTTCCAGCTTTTGTAAGTATCGTTCGATGACATCACGATAGTATAGGGAACCTTTCATTTCAGCAATCCAGGCAGTAGGCTGATGACTACCTCCAGCAACGAGCGACTCTAATTGCTCATTCGGATTTTGAAGCTTAAGCTTTAACTTAGTGGCAGAAAGAACATAGTCTGTAAAAGTAGTTTGGCATATTTTATCGACGCCAAGCTCTGGTAAAACATCGCCTATATAATCAATAAATAACTTATTCGGTGCTAAAATCATGAGCTGCTCAGGATTAAAATGTTCACCCATTGTGTAAAGGAAATAGGATATTCTGTGTAGAGCAATGGTCGTTTTTCCACTGCCAGCAGCACCTTGCACAATGATTGGTTGACGAAGATGTGCTCGAATAATTTCATTTTGTTCCTTTTGAATGGTTGAAACAATTTCAGTTAGACGAACATCTGCTTTTCCAGCCAATGCTTCTTGTAGGAGTTCATCATTTGTTGTTAAGTCAATATCTCGTATATCGAGTAATTCGCCATTTTCAATCTTGTATTGCCTTTTAGCAAAGAGATGCCCTTTATGAACTTCTCCACGGACATCGTACTCCATATCGCCAAGACGTCCATCATAATAAACATTAGCTACGGGTGAACGCCAGTCAACAATAATGGGCTCATGGGTTTCACGATGAAATAGAGACGTTTTCCCGATATAAAGAAACTCTTCCGGGTCACCTGTTTTTTGGAAATGGATTCTAGCGAAATAGGGCTTCTTGCGAACGGCCTCTAGACCTTCTTTTTGATTACGTGCCATTTCAAAGAATCTGGCATTTGTTAAGATATTTAAATAACTTAAACTTGAATCTAAGTAATCAAGATCGGCCATAGATTTGCGGATATTTTCTTGAGCAGATTGTAAATCTCGTTGTGATTCATCTAATATTTGTTGCATATAGCCTTGGGTATACGCTAACCGTTCTACTTCAGCCTGAAAATCAGGATGTTGTACAGTCATTTTTTAGCACCTCCTAGGTACTTACAATTTCAAAGTAGATTATCATACTACTATATATAATATTTACCATCAAGTGAAAGCTAAAAAGTTAATTATGCTACTATTACAAGGGGATGGAAGGTTTTTCTTTAATAAAAAATAGAGGAGGTTAATGAATTTGGACATATTTGCACATAGAGGTGTTTCGATAAACTATCCAGAAAATACGATGGCAGCCTTTCAAGCAGCAGCAAAGCTCCCTATAGCAGGGGTAGAGCTAGATGTTCATTTAACTGCAGATAAAGAGGTAGTGGTGATTCATGATGAAACCATTGATCGTACCTCCAATGGCTCAGGCTATGTAAAAGATTTTACATTACAGCAATTGCGTACATTTGATTTCGGTTCGTGGTTTTCGCGGGAGTTCGGAGATGAAGTAATTCCAACGTTGGGGGAAGTGTTAGAGCTTTTTGCAGGTACCAATCATCGCATCAACATTGAACTGAAAACAGACATTATTGCATATGAAGGGATCGAAGCGCTCGTGCTCAAAGAAGTAGCAGCACAGCAAATGACAGAGCGGGTGATCATTTCCTCTTTCAATCATGAATCATTGCAAACAGTATCAAAAATAGCGCCTTATATAGAAAGTGCAGCATTGTTTGCAGAGGTGTTGGTGGATTTTCCTACTTACATTGCTCTTATTCCAGCTAAGGCGTTACATGTAAGTTTGCCAACTTCCTTTCGTAAATCAGTTAAGCTAGCCCTCACTGAAGGTGCAACTGTACGTGTATATACCGTAAATGAGCAACGTGATGCTCGAAGCTTACAGCAACTAGGTGTACAGGCGATATTTACAGATGATCCAGAAAAAATATTACGAGCCCTTAGTTAGAGCAAATTAGTGACAGGTAGGAGACAAAAAGCTTCCGTGGAATCATTTGCATTTTCAAAATACCCACGGAAAGCAACGTCTTCTAGAGGATTTGTGCTACCATTTTGCACGATGTTCCTCAATACATCCTAGCATTTGTTGAATAACAAGTGTTTCGCCATTGTCGAGTAAAATGGAACCGTCGTAATAGCCAAATAGTTGATGTACCTCTGATTTAACTAGTTTGGCATTCGTTAGAGCAGTACGCTCAAAAAAAGGTGAAAAGGTTAAGGAAACCTGATTGGAAAATTTTGTGTCCACTTTCCAACGCTGCATATAATCTTCAGAATCATATTGAAATAATAAATCCTCATGTATTTTTGTCATTTTACCATCTACAAAAACAGCATTTTCAGTCATGCCGGTGCCATCTGTCCACTTACCTCCTAAATTAAGTCCAATCCGTCGTCCACGTACTCGTTGAGAGGCCATTCCCCAATTCCATAATGCCTCACGTGGCCATACACCTCGTCCAAAATCTAACACAGCAAAATTCTCCTCAGCTGAGAAATTAAAACGTCGAGTACCAATTGTGACAACACCTGAGGTTGGCAGTATGTGATGCTTACCTGTAAACTGAAATGTTTTACGATTCCAAGGAATAACGACATTTAATGTTTCATCCGTTGGTGGGTGCTGAATGATAAGCTTTGCTCGTAAAACATCTCCATCAAAGTTTGGTATGGAAACAGATAGATGCGTCTCATTTTGTATATATACTAAATCAATCATCATTTCGCTATTTTTAAATGAAACAGATTCTAAAACCTGTGTAGGCATTTTTAATTTACCACCGAAGGGAATTGTGATCGTTTTTTCGAAATAGCGCTGTGTTTCATATTCAAGAAAATAAACGAAGCAGACTGCTGCGTAATCTAGATGACTGATTGTAGCTGAAAACAAGATTTCATCACCGTAGACACACCAATAGTTCCATTTCTTTTTGCGCATGAGATGGCCGCTTAAATTGCTGTTAATAAGTGGCTTGCGTGCAAATCCGATGGCTGCTGGATTTAAATTACCTTTTTTATCGCATAAAAGAGTTGGCTGTAAAATCTCTTTCTCAGCATGCTGCTTCACATTCAACATCCCTTCTGGTCATAAAATAAAATTGACATATCTTTAATCCTTATTGTAGCAAAAATGTTCTTGAAATTGGAAAGGAACATGCTGAATATAATGGATTTCAATAAGAATTATGAGGAAGGACCTAACTAATAGAAATACTTGAATAGACATATGATGGCATGAGGAGGGGATGTATGGCAAAAATGTATAATAGGCAGGCTGCAGTTCAATATGCTAATTTGTGGTGGAACAGACGTAATCCAGCTTTTCCAAACTTTGATGTAGATTGCACGAACTATATATCTCAGTGTTTACTTGCAGGGGGGGCACCAATGCGAGGTGCACCAAATAGAGATAAAGGCTGGTGGATTCAGCAAGGAAATTGGAGCTTTAGCTGGTCTGTTGCCCATTCATTACGATGGTATTTAGAAGGGTCTACGACTGGATTGAAGGGTAGACGTGTACAATATGCAGAAGAACTAGAGCTTGGAGATGTCATTTTTTATGATTTTCAAGGGAATGGAAGAATTGACCACTCTGTTATTGTTACAAGTATTCAAAATGGTATTCCATATGTGAATGCCCATACCTCAGATAGTATTAATCGACCTTATTTTTATGAGGATTCCACTGCCTATACGCCAAGCATGACCTACTTTTTCTATCATATAGATGACAGCTTTGCTTAAGGACAGGTAGTTTTAAAGCATACAAATTTATGATAATGTGAAAGATAGAAGAGATAAACTCTAATATGTTGTCTTATGGTAGAAGGAGAATTGATATGAGCGAACAAATTTTATCTGTTAGAGATGCAATTATTCAGCGTCGTTCCATTAAAAAGTTTAATGGTCAGCCTGTGGAGCGTGAGGATTTAATGGCTATTATTGACGATGCGGTATGGGCTCCAAACCATGGTAATCGTGAGCCGTGGCGATTAGTTGTTGCCTGTGGAAAGGAATTAGCAAACCTTCATCAGCTATTACGTGACCTGACAATTCCGAAATGGCAGGAGCTTTCAAGTGAAGATTTAGCGAAGCAGATGTTGAAATTTACATTACCAGGTGGCTATGCCTTTGTGATCGTGCCAGAGGATGTGCGTCAAAAAGAACGTTTAGAAGATTATGCAGCAGCAAGTACATTTATTCAAAATATCCAATTACTTGCATGGGATAGAGGCATAGGCTCTTGCTGGAAAACGCCAGGCTTCCTAGATAATCCTAAATTCCGTGAAGCATTAAAGGTTCAGCCAGGTGAGCGTGTCATTGCTATGCTACAAGTTGGTTATTTTGATGAAGTGCCAAAAGGCAAAGAACGCAAACAAGCAGCTGATATCGTTACGATTTTTGGTGAGTAATCAAACAAAAAAATCCCTTCACTTTAAAAGTGAGGGGATTTTCTAATTACTCGATATTTATTTTTGTAATGCTGAAACCTCATATAAATAATCACTAAGAACACGTAAGCCTTTATCAAAGTTTTCTAAATGGAAGTGTTCATTTGGTGCATGGAAGTTTTCACTTGATAGACCGAAGCCCATTAACACCACAGGTAATTCTAAAATTTCATCAAACGCAGCGACGATAGGGATGGATCCACCGCCACGTGTGTATGCTGTTGGTACATTATACACTTTTTCATAGGAGCGTCCAGCAGCCTGAATAAATGGATGATCGAAAGGCGTTAGAAATGGACGGCCTTTATCGAATTCAGAAATGTTGATCTCTACACCAGCAGGTTTGTGCTTTTCAACATGTGCTTTTAAAAGTGCCACGATTTCATCGGGCTCTTGATTTGGTACAAGACGGCATGTGATTTTAGCGCCAGCTTCAGCTGGTAGCACTGTTTTGATGCCTTCCCCTGAGAAACCACCAAATACACCGTTAACCTCTAGTGTTGGGCGCGCCCAAGTTCGTTCTAAGTAAGAATAGCCTTGTTCACCGAATAATTCTTTTACGCCAACTTCCTGTTTAACAGATTCTTCATCAAAGCCAAGTGCAAGATAGGCTTCACGTTCCTCTTCAGTTAATGGCAACACTTTGTCATAGAAACCTTCAACTTGAATCGTACCATGCTCATCACGGAAAGATGCTAAAATTTCAGCCAATGCATGAATGGCATTTTGTACGCCACCACCATAAAGACCCGAGTGTAAATCGCCCTTAGCTCCACGAACATCAATTTGAATGCCTGTTAAGCCACGTAGTCCATAGCACACAGCAGGCTTACCAGGACCATAAAGCCCAGTATCGGAAATTAAAATTAAATCGGCTGCTAGTTTTTCTTTATATTGTTCAACATAGGCAGGGAGATGAGGGCTACCGATTTCTTCTTCACCTTCATAAATGAATTTAACATTGACTGGTAATGTCCCTGTTGTAGCAAACAATGCCTCGATCATTTTTAAGTGCATAAATACTTGCCCTTTATCATCACTAGCGCCACGAGCAAATAATTTATTGTCTCGAATCGTAGGATTAAAAGGCTCACTATCCCATAAATTTAAAGGATCCACAGGTTGAACATCATAATGACCATAAAATAAAATAGTTGGTTTACCTTCAGCATGTAGCCAATCTGCATAAACAACAGGGTGTCCAGCTGTTTGTGTAATAGAGATATTTTCAAGATTTAGTTTTTCGAATGCACTGGCTAGCCATTGAGCTGCATGTTGAATATCTTCTTTATGTTCTGATAAAGAACTGATACTTGGAATTCGTAAAAATTCATTCAGTTCATTTAAATGTGCCTCACGATGTTCTGTAAAATAAGCATCTATTTGCTGTAAATTAGTCATCTAGTATCCCTCTTTCCAATATTTCGATAATAGAAATAGTATAGCACAATTTGCTTTTAGGAATCTTAAATTGTCTTGAAAGATTACACATAGCACCTACAAAATAAACCACAAGAGCTAAATCGCAATTGTGGTTGAGTCTTACTTGAGTTTAAAGGGATCAGACACACCAGCCAGACGCTTCATACCATTAATGGCTAGAACTGCATGATTACATGTACTAGCTATCAGGCTATTCAAAGTCCCATTAGTGAGCAGTATAACCGCCATCAACAAGAAGGGTTGTCCCATTGACGAAGCTTGCGTCATCGCTAGCTAAGAAGAGAACGGCTTTAGCGATTTCCTCTGGTTTACCAAGACGACCTTGTGGATGAAGGGATGCTAAATATTCTTTCTTTTGAGCATCCACTTCAGCCAGTAGAGGGGTGTCGATATAGCCAGGACAAACCGCATTTACACGAATACCCTGTTTAGCGTAAGCAGTACATAGGTTTTGTGTTAATAACTTTACGCCACCTTTTGCAGATGAGTAGGCTGTAGGGTTTGGTAAGGCAACGAAGCTATGAATTGAACCAGCGTTAACAATGACGCCACCTGTTCCTTGAGCCAGGAATTGTTCAATGGCATATTTATCAGAAAGAAATACACCTGATAAATTAATATCAATTGTTCTTTTCCATTTTTCGAAAGAAAGCTCGTGTGCTGGTGCATCGTCAGCTACGCCAGCATTTGCATACATAATATCAAGTTTACCGTATTTAGTAACGGTTTCTTTTATCATGTTTTGAATGTCTGCTTCATTTGTTACGTCAGTTTTCACGAAGAGTGTATCAAAACCCTTGTTATTTAATTCTTCAGAGACGCTTTGTCCACGATCAGAAAAATCGGCAATAACCACTTTAGCTCCTTCTTCTACAAAGAGACGAACTGTGGCTTCACCAATACCACTAGCCCCACCTGTAACAATTGCTACTTTATCTTTTAGTTTCATATTAATGACCACCTTTAATGTTATTTTGCTGTTGCTCCGCCATCAATGACGAATTCTGCACCTGTTGAGAAGGAAGACTCATCAGAAGCTAAAAACAATACAGTTTGCGCTACTTCCTTAACTGAGCCCAAACGTCCTAATGGGAATAAATTTTTGCCTAATTCATCTTTTGAGCTTCCTGTTGTTGCTGATGCATAGTCTGCCATACCTGTATCGATGTAGCCAGGATGAATGGAGTTGACACGTACGCCATATGGAGCATATTCCATAGCAGCATCTTTGGTCATAATGCGAACAGCTCCTTTGCTAGCCCCATATAAGACGTGACCAGCAGCACCTGTTAAGCCTGCAATAGAGGAGGCATTAATAACAGATCCATGATGTTGCTTAGCCATAAGTGGCATAATATGTTTCATACCTAGGAACACACCTGTCACATTAATGGACATTAAGCGGTTCCAGTCAGAAAGCTCGATTTCTGCAAGTGGTTTTATGATATAAATACCTGCATTATTGAAAAGAATATCGACTTTGTTAAATGTTTTTATTGATTCATCTGCAACCTTTTTCCAGTCTTCTTCATTACTAACATCGTGACGGATAAATAATGCCTCACCGCCAATAGCTTGAATATCACGGACTGCCTCGTTACCAGATTGCTCATTTATATCAGTAATAACTACTTTTGCTCCTTCTTTAGCAAATAATAGTGCAGTTTCTTTCCCGATTCCTGTACCTCCACCTGTAATAATGGCCACTTTATTTTCTAATCTCATTTCAAGCACGCACCTTTCATTATTTCTGGTTATATGGTTACCTTAGGATTCAAAAGTATTCGCATTATTTAGCGATACTTTCATCTTACTCCTTTCAATTTGAAATACTATCCTATAAGATGCTGTATAATATAGTGAGTGAATATCCTCTATTTATAGGGGTATTTTAGTGTGAAGGAGAAGAATTTCCTATGACGCATCCATTTCAGTCAATTGAAGAAGTTACACTTCAAGAGTTTGTGTTGTTTATAAAAATTCATCATAAGCAAATTGAAGAGAATACAAATATCTACCTTAATCTAGAACCTTCTATAACTGGGGCAGATCGAAAAAGAGCAGCAATACTATTAGATTCATTTTTGCGTATAATGACACATGCAAATATTGATGAATTAAATAATGATGATAAGTATTTTTTTAACATATGGCTTCAATCACACTTGTCTATTATTGATAGGAAGAGCTTTAATTTATTCCAATTAATTTTCGAGAAATCATTGATTACTTTTATGATTCAACAGAAGAGCAGCCGAACGAACGCCGTCTTAATGTATGTATTATCGTTATTTACGTTACTTGTAGAGCTTTACTATGACTGTGAGGGAGCCAACCAAACTAGTAACATAGCTACCGAAAACCAGAAAATTAGGCACCTACAATTAGATAGGCTTGATAAATTGCTCATTAGTTCCTCAGGCTATCAGGATTTAGCCCATATTTTAAAAAAGTGTGAAGAGTATTTTAGTTATAAAAGATGCGTATTTTACGCATATGTCCCATGGTCAAATCAGTTTTATGGAGTTATTGGCGCAGAGCTCCCTAAGGTGCAAAGCATGAAAGGGGAGTTGACTGGGGAAAATACGATACTTAGTTCAAAAAAACCCATTTATTTAAGAAACCCTAAAAATTACGTGAAAGAAGAGCATATCCAATTATTTAATTTATCCTCGATTATTTTTATTCCCATTTTGAGACAAGACCAATTATTTGGTTGGCTAACATTTGATCAGCTAGGTGAGGAATTTGATTGTACAAAGGAAGAATTATTACTCCTTGAGGAAGTAGGGAAGCGATTAGGTTTATTTTTATCACGTAAGGGGGAGAAGGTAGAAAAGAATACCGAGCTTCACTTAACTGAAAGGGAGTCGATGATACTCGGCCTGCTTGCCGAAGGATATGATAATAAAAAAATTGCGGGTTTATTATTTTTAAGTGAGCATACGGTCAGGGATTATGTAAGTAGTCTTATGACAAAGCTCAAAGCAAAGAATCGAACACAGGTCGTTGCCTCTGCCTTTCGTCTAGGACTGTTAAGCTAACAAACCAATGCACTTCAATTAGGAGTGCATGTTTTATTTCCCCAACACCAATAAATGGCTGATAAAAATTCTGACAATAAATATTATTGAAAATATAGTTTAAATAATAGGTAACTATTGTCATAAATGGACTTTTTGGAGTGAAAGCAATATAGTAGTAAAACAATTTTTACGAATATTACAAGTGAAAGCGATTAAGCTTACACGATTGTAATGAAATTGAAAGCCAATGCGATAGAGTGTAATACATTATTTTGCGAGAATGTGTATAGAAGCAAGAACAAGAAGCGGAGGCATACACAATGAATGAAAAATTAGAAGGCGTATACGAGGAATACAATCGATATATATATCACTTATGTTTAAAACTAACTCGCAATAATATAGAAGCTGAAGATTTAATGCAAGAAGTTTGGGTAAAAGTTGTACGCTATGAAGATAGCGTGGCCGAAGTAGAGCACATTAAAGCTTGGTTGACGACTATTACAATGAACACATTCAGAGATCGCTATCGTAAAAAAGTACGACGTAGCAAATATATGATGAACCAACCTGAAACATTAGACGTACCGATTCTAGATTTGGTTCCCAATAACGATATTTCTACAGAAGAAAAAATTGAAAAGGATATTGTTACAAAACTAGTGCAGGATAAAATGGAGCAATTAGATGCCATTTATAGAAAGACTTTATGGTATTTCTACATAGACCAATATTCACTTGCAGAAATCTCTACAATTATGAAAGTTTCCATTGGTACTGTGAAATCTCGTTTATTCCGTGCAAAGGCTCGATTAAAAGAAATGCTCATGTCAGATACAGCTATTGTGGAATCTGTGCTACCAGCGTAATGAAAGCAGATTGGTCGCACAACACAGTACTTAGACGGAAGTATTTGGTCGACTAATCTAAAAAAGATGCATTCGCAACTATTTGCGAATGCATCTTTTTATTGTGCTTTATTCTGGCCGATTTGTCTCCACGTCCAGTAAACATTTAGAAAAAATAGTTCGTAAGGTTTGCAGTTCTTCTGCTGTTAGCATACCAAACATATTATTAATGATTTCACTCACTTGTTGACGAGATTCTTTTAATATGTTTTCACCGTCAGCAGTAATGATTAGCTGAGAAGCACGGCGGTCTGTGGCATGCTGCGTTTTTTCAATAAAGCCACCGTTTATCAGCTTGGTTGTTAAAACAGTGACACCGCCAGTAGTTACTTTTAACCGCTCAGCAATAGCAGAAGGGCGTTTTGGGCCCTCCTGCGATAAGTAGTCTAAAATTAAAATGTGGGATTTTGAAAAGCCGAGTACATTATGATTATTCCACTCGTTTGCCCACTTACGCTCAATAGATGAAACGACTTCAAACAACGAGGTAATGGCTTTTTGTTTTTCTTGGTCCATAGAAGGTCATCTCCAAAACTGTTTTAACTTTCCTGTGCCAATCTTGTCATCGCATTTAATTCGTAAGCACGTACTTTACGTGGGATAAAACGACGGATGTCCATCTCATTGTAACCAACTTGAATACGTTTTTCATCTATTATAATAGGGCTACGCAACATTCTTGGGTGTGCCTGAATGATAGCAAATAGCTCTTGAATAGAAAGTTGGTCGATGTCGATATTTAAGTTTTTAAAATCGTTTGAGTTTGTTGCAATGATTTCATCTGTACCATCTTCAGTCATGCTTAGAATTTCTTTGAATTCTGCCAATGTAAGTGGGTGAGAAGTAATACGTTTTTCTTTATATTCTATGTTGTGATCTTTTAACCATTTAAGTGCTTTTCTGGATGAAGAACAGCTCGCTTGTGAGTAAATTGTAACTGTCATTCTTCATTCCTCGCTTTCTTTTTTAGATTATATTTTACAAATAGCTTATTAGTAAGTTAATAGTTTATATATATATCTTACTAGTAAGCTATATATAAATCAATAGTTAATTGAAAAAATTTCTCAATCGAATTATTGTTTTTTCAGTTATATTAAAATATACGAAGATAAGCGTAAAAAGTTTCGTTTATTCAGCTTACAATGATGTAAGTTTATGTTAACCATTTAGAATATGACTTTTTAAGCTATAAAATTGGTGATGAGTTAATAGGGACTACTAGGATTCTGAGTTTACCTTGTAGGAGAGAGTTAGTTGGAGTAAAATTGTTAGTCCACTGATTATAGTATGTTTAAATGAGGCTAATTATACATCGGAGTTAAAAAAAATAAAAGAGCAGCTCCATAAAATGTTGGAGCTGCCCTTGAAATAATTATTAGTCTTGGCTTTGTTGTCCAGAAGTAAACCAATCTTGTACATTCCAAACTTTTGTTACGAGACCTTCATAGAAATCAGGTTCGTGGCTTACTAGCACAATAGTACCTTTAAATTCCTTCATGGCACGTTTTAATTCATTTTTTGCATCTACATCTAAATGGTTTGTCGGTTCGTCGAAGAGTAGCCAGTTAGCTTCCTCCATCATTAATTTACATAAACGAACTTTAGCTTGCTCGCCACCAGATAATGAATTAAGCGGACGTGTAATATGGTCGGTTTTTAGACCAGCTCTTGCTAAAGCTGCACGTACTTGGGCTTGTTCCATAGAAGGGAAGGCATTCCAAACATCATCTATCGGTGTGATTTTCTCTGCTTTTACTTCCTGTTCAAAGTAAGAAGGATACAGGTAGTCACCACGGACTACTTTCCCGCCAAGCGCATTAATTTTACCTAACATTGTTTTTAATAATGTGGATTTACCCACACCGTTCATACCGACTAAAGCAATTTTTTCCCCTCGTTCAATAGCAAAAGATAGTGGGGGAAGTAATGGCTTGTCTTTATCGTAACCAATAACTAAGTTCTCGGCCTCTACAACATAGCGGCTAGATGAACGGGCTTCTTTAAAACCGAATTCTGGTTTTACAGCTGTTTCTGGGCGATCTATTCGCTCTAAACGATCAAGTTGCTTAGCACGCGATTTTGCACGACCAGTAGTGGAGTAACGTGCCTTGTTTTTGGCTATAAAATCTTCTTGCTTTTTGATGAATTCCTGTTGCTTTTCATAGGCTTCAATATGCTGACGTTTATTAATTTCAGCAAGTTCAAGGAATTTTTCGTATGTTGCAGTATAACGAGTTAACTTTGAAAATTCCAGTTGGAAGATGACATCCACTGTTTCGTTCATAAACTCTGTATCATGTGAGATTAGAAGGAAGGCATATGGATAGTTCTTTAAATAAATTTTCAACCAAGTAATATGTTCTTCGTCAAGATAGTTCGTAGGCTCATCTAGTAAAAGTACTTTTGGTTTTTCTAATAAAAGCTTAGCAAGTAGTACCTTTGTGCGTTGTCCACCAGAAAGAGCAGCTACATCACGCTCTAAGCCAATGGCATCAAGTCCAAGTCCACGTGCCACCTCTTCAATTTTCATATCTAATGAATAAAAATCTCCTGCATCTAATGCATCTTGCACTTCTGCCATTTGTTCTAAAAGTACTTCTAATTCTTCAGGCGTTGCCTCTGCCATCTTGCCAGTAATTTCATTCAGTTCTTCTTCTTTTTTATATAATGGTAAAAAGGCATCGCGTAATACTTCACGCATGGTTCTACCAGCCGATAGGACGGTATGTTGGTCTAGATAACCATAGTGTGTGCCAGGCAGCCACTCAACTTTTCCTGTATCGTGGATCGTTTGACCTGTAATGATGCCCATTAAAGTAGACTTACCGACACCATTCGCTCCTACAAGTCCAATATGATCACCTTCCACTAAACGAAACGATACATCTTTAAAGAGTGTACGATCACCGAAAGAGTGACCTAAATTTTCTACTGTTAATATTGCCATATCTGTTCCTCCAACTATCTTTCTTGTTTACATTTTATAGTTCTGCAAGTTGCTTGTTAAGTTCGGCTAATTGTGCTTCCATATTCGCAAGACGTTGCTCTGCCTTAGCTACCTGATCATTGTGCCCAGTGGACTCCAACTTTTCTATATCACCTTGTAAATTGATATAGTCCATTTTTAACTCTCTAATTTGGTATTCAATATCACTTTTTGTTGGCATGATGACTACTCCTTTTGAGAATGTTTTTATAGTGAATGCGTGTAAAAGCGATGGAGGTTTTGCTAATCCCCCACCGCTTATTCTTTAAAATCAATCGGGTACTTGTTGAATATACTGATGTCCCAACTTCTATAAGAGGAGTTGGAGTGAAAAATTCTTATATATTGTATCATAATCATCTTGGAAGTAGCACTAAGTAGAAGCGATATTATGACGATCATAAGCAAAATCTAAGAGTAATGCTTGGAGTGTCTCATTATTACCAGCAAGATTAAGCTGTCGCTGTTTTCTCACTGCTCGTTCACTGCGGGCTTCGTGTAAAAGAAATTCCATGACAGCATTTTGTATTTGTGATTGCTTCATTTTACGACCAAGTCCTAGATGGATAAAGCCGTTGTGCTCGCGAGGGAAAGCATGTAAAAGCTCAGCTTCAGTTTGCGCAAGTGTAATGCATGGTACACCATAAGAGGCAATTTTATAAGGTGTATAGTTAGCATTACAAATAATGACATCTGCTTTAGGTAGTAGTTTGAGGAGTGCATTTTTATCTCGAAGAATGGCAGTATTACGACGACTAAGTACCATCATTTGCAAGTCATCCGTTGCATGGCGATAGCTGTCGTCAATCATAACTGTAATTTGTAGTGGTATTTGTAGTTGAGTTAGGTGTCGAAGTGTTCGATATGTTAAATTATGCTCGTCCCCATCCTCAAAAGCGACAACGATATGAGGCGGATTTTCAGGTGTTTTACTATCAGGTATATTATCGAAATGTTGATAGGCATCTGGAAGAGCAAAAACAAAGCTTCCACCAATATAATGCGATGGTAAATAATCTTTTACTTCTTGATAGAGTGCTAGTAGTACACAATCACAGGCTTGGCCACCTTCACCAAAATCGTCAAAATGAATAATTGTTTTGCAGAAAGGTCGTAATTCCTCTACTTGCCAGCCTTCAGAATTTCGCCCATCTCTAACAATTAAATCAGGTTGAAGTCCTTTGATTTGCTTAGGTAATTCGTTAAAGTGATCAAATAGAATAGGCGTAACTCCTTCATTCATTAAAATTTGGATTCCGTCATTTGAAGGAGTCTTTACAAAGATAAAAACCTTCTCATTCGAAAGTAGTTTAGCTAATGTTGAAACCCGCTCAAAAGGATACAGCCCTTTATCAATACAGCTTTCAATAATGAAAACAATCGTTTTTTTTGGTTCAATTGCGTGTGTTTCGTTTTGCAAATGTATCCCATCCTTTCCTCTGTCTCTTTAAATTATGGCGAAGAAAGAGCAAGTATGTGTAAAATTTAGGATTTGATCATGAATGTCTCTAGAGGAATCCTCTAAAATAGCTATCTTTAATCTGTTTTAATCATTAAAGAAATGGCCGATATAGATAGTAAGGCCAATGGTAGGAATGATACATAACAACTGGAAGGTCTTTATCTTGATTTAGAAAAATCCCTCTGCACAAAGAGAGACGATAGCATGTTTTTGTTTAATTCCAATGTGTCAGGATACAGCCTACGTAGGGTATCGCGGATTTGGAAGACGAGCTTGTGGTGTGAATTTGGAAAAATCTGGATGCTGTTAGCGTGAGGCGTCATTGATACACTATCAATATGTAGAAGGATGGGAGAAAAAATGAGTATGCGTGCAGCGATTGTTGTAGGGGCGACTGGTTTAACCGGCTCCGCTCTAGTTGAACAATTATGTGAAAATGATGAGTATATTTCAGTAACAGTTATTGCACGAAGAGGGCTAA
This sequence comes from Lysinibacillus sp. IITD104, assembly GCF_036698265.2. NCBI lineage: Bacteria > Bacillati > Bacillota > Bacilli > Caryophanales > Bacillaceae > Lysinibacillus > Lysinibacillus sp. IITD104. The sequence continues at coordinate 4,077,853 of NZ_JBAHYH020000001.1, read as the reverse complement.
CTTTTACGCATCCGAAGTTAGAAGTGAAAATTCGTGATTTTGATAGAATAGAAGAAAACGATATAGGATTTGCTCACGAGTTGTATTGTTGCTTAGGTACAACCATTAAAAAGGCAGGCTCTCGTGAAATGTTTGAAAAGGTAGATTTTGAATACCCATTAGCAATTGCCTCTTTAGCAAAAAAACGGGGAATCCCTCATTTTCTTGTGATTACGGCAATGGGAGCTAATGAGAATTCTCCATTTTACTATAATCGAGTTAAAGGCAAACTTGAGCATGATTTACAGGAACTAGGCTTACAAAGACTTTCCATTATTCGTCCCTCACTCTTAGTAGGGAACCGAGGAGAATTTCGATTAGGAGAAAAGGCAGGAGAAAAATTATTAAAGCTTGCACAGCCTTTATTAATTGGACCTTTAAAGCGTTCTAGAGCAATCGAAGCTACACAAGTGGCAAAGGCTATGATTATCATTGCCCTATATGGTAAACAGCAGCCAGTCACTATTTATCCATCAGATGAGTTAGCAACATTAGAGTATCCAGAAGTATCAGAAGAGGACATTTCAAGAGAGATATTATTTAATTGGGATAAGCTGAATGAAGGCGAGAAAGTAAATCGTGAGGTTGTTATTAATCGAGATAAATATAAGCTTGAGGAAACGGTCATTGATAAGGAAGTCCATTTCCGACATCATGATCAGGATAATTAATTTAGGGAATAATTTTAGCGTTCCGTCTAAAGGCTGAATTTATATCTAAAGCCATGACAATCCTTTCCGAGCCACTTTTCATTTGTTACAATATTATTGTAGAAGATGAATGTGGAGGCATAGTAATGATGAAAATTTTACTCGTAGATGGCACGATGTTTGGTCGTAAAACTGGTGCTATTTTAGAGCAAGTGGAGCAATATATTAAAGAATTAGATGCTAGTTTCGAGTTAGAAATGATGCATTTTAGTCAATATAAGCATCAAATTGTGGATGGTTCTCCATTAAATGATGATATGAAAAAAATGATTCAACAATTTGAGGAGGCAGACGCTTACATTATTGCAACGCCTATTTTCCAAGCGTCTATTCCAGGTGTTTTGAAAAATGCCTTTGACTTCTTACACCCTAAAACAATGCGCTATAAGCCTGTATCCATTGTTGCAAATGGAGGCACATACCAGCATCATCTTGTAGTCGAAAATCAATTAAAGCCTATTTTAGACTACTTCCGAGCGCTTGTTACGCCAAATTATGTGTATACACATACATCACATTTTGATGCAAACAATAATATTGTAGATGCAGACGTTCATAGCCGTTTACGTGAATTAGCACGGGTATTTGTTCAGTACTGTGAAATGAGCAAGAATTTGCCGAAGGAAACAATTGATCAACATTAAGATAGCCCTTGTACGGTGGTAAGAAATCACTGTGCAGGGGATTTTTCTTTGTAAGTATTGTTTTAGGATGTGATAAAATAAAACTTTAGTGACACAGGAAGGAGGGCTGCTCATGCAGGACATCGCTTTACTAGAAAAACAACGCTGTAATCTTATTTTGACCAATAAGGCGAAGGAAGCGGTAGAGGAATGCTCAGCAAACGAGCATGCCTTTTTTGCGTTACAAAGATCCTTTACTGTCTATATTGAAAAACGAAAAGCAAAAACAGTTGGTGAAACCTTTTTATCCATCTATTTTAATGCGGAGGACAACGAAAAATTATCCGATCTTCTTGCTGAGAAAACGGTCATTATGGATTGTGTGCTAAAGGTGGAAGGTTTGCTGGCAACCAATATACGATTTGTCCATATGCGTGGACCTATTAACACAAACCGTCGCCTAGCAGCCGCATTACAATTTGTGACGAAGCCTAATAATGGAGCAGGTATTCCACTTGAGCTGCACAGCAAAATAAGACAGCTACCGATTGCAGAAGAACGTACAGAGTATGTAAAAAAACGTATAGCCAGCTGGGAAGGCTATCTAAAGATACAAGAACAAGACGCGACAATTGATGATATTCATACAGAATTTAAGCAAAGCTATTTCAATGAAGACTTTACACGCTTAACCATTGTATGCCCCTACATAAAGAGTAAAGAGTGGAAAAAGCTAGAGGGTTTAAGTGTTAGCATTCAAGGAGTTCGTGGCGAAATTGGGCAGATTTTAAAGGCGAATGCAGGAAAGCAAACGGTTGAAATTGATTTAAAACCTTTCGTACAGGATTTAGCTCGCAGAGATCAGCTGAATCTTCGTACAAAACAAGCGAGCTTCAGTAATTTTGCAACATTAAGCCAAATTCGACGACTACGTAATGGTTTTACAAAGCTAGAAAAGGGTGAGGCAGTAAACCCTAATTTAGAAACAATACTGTTTGAGCGGCGTCCTACAGTTCGCGCATCCAAGCTACGCGAAGATATTGAGTTTCATAATAATTTAAATGAATATCAACGACGAGCCGTTTTAGGTGCATTATCCGTTGAGGATTTGTATGTCATTCAGGGTCCACCTGGTACGGGGAAAACAACTGTCATTTCAGAGATTTGTCAGCAAAATGTTAAAGCAGGCTTAAAAACACTTGTTGCCTCACAGTCTAATTTAGCTGTAGATAATGCATTAGGACGCTTACTGTCCAATCAAGAAATTCGAATTTTACGCTATGGTAGAACGGAGAGTATTGAGGAAGAGGGTAAAAAATTTATAGAGGAAAATGTTGCACTGCAGTGGCGTGAGCAGACACTTGCTGCGATTGAAGAAGCAATTACAATATTTCCAGAACGTCAGCAAGAGCTAGAAGCAAATCTTGTAAAAGCAAAGGATGAGCAAGAGAAATTAGAGCAATGGCTAGAGCAATTAACACAGGAAATTGCTGCAAAAGAGCAAGCAGCTATTGAAGAACCCATTCTACAGCAGGAGATTCAAGCATTAAAAAAAGAATTGAAGGCTGCTAAAACAGAGCAACAAACATGTGAAGCTCAAAAAGAGCATTATGTAAAACAGCTCGCACAAATTGAGCCAATTGTACAGCAGCTTGAACAGACACTTGCTGATTACCCTTCAGTTGAGCAATTACAAAGTACGATTCAGGAAACTACTGAAAAAGTAAAACATCTAGAGGCTGCTGCTCAATATAAAGAACTACAAGAGCAAAAGCACCAGTTAACACAGCAATTTGAAGAGATACAGCAGAAATATGAAATCGAAAGCAATCGTCTCGTTATCATGAAGGAAGCGCAAAAATATATATATACCTTAACCTCATTTGAGCTTATCCAGCGTTTTTTACAACATTATCAAATTCGTCCTTCTCATGTACTTTCGCAGCAAATTGGTCGCTTGCAGCATTTAGAAGATGCTAAGGACTTAGAGGCATGGTCAACAATTAATGCTCGTTTACAAAAAGCAATTGTGAAGCTAGAGGCTTTGGTTACGCATGAAGTCAAGGAGCGTGCCCTTGCTAAAAGTAGACTACAACCAGTACAACCGTTTTCTTTGCAAAACCTTACTGGTGTATTCGCACAGTTAAACACGGCTTTTCAAGATGGTCAAGCACCAGCAACTGATGTTATTGAAAGTTATTTGCTCGGGCTATATATGCGTCGTGATTTTGTTTGGCAAAAGGGAATAGCACTAAAGCAACAGCAAGACCATAAAGATCAGGAATACGAAACTTTTCGTAAAAATCTAGTAACTTTAATTCATCAGGAGTGTGCAATAACTAGTTTTGATGTGCAAAGTTACCAGCGGCAGCTCCAACCCTTTATACAACATACTGAACGGTTACAACAACTGGCAAACGCCTTTCAGATTACTGAAGAACCAGAAGAATCTGTAGAATATTTAAAAATTCTTGCCTCACAAGCTAGAGAGTCTCTTCAACAAGCAAAGCAGCAGCTTGAGGCAGTGGAACAGGCTAAAGTACAACTTGTTCCTAAACAAGCCTCTTTACAGACTATCCAAACAAACTTGCAGGAAGTAGAGCAGCAGCTAACGCAGATGGAAGAACAGATAAAAGACATTAATATAGCTGGATTGAAGAAAGAAAAGCAATTAGCTTCCTATACAAAGCTTTTACAATCTACGCCAGAACGAACGGCAGAAGAGGTGAAGGAAGCTATACAAACTGCAAACCAAGCAATTAAAGCATTACAACGTCAGGAAAAACAGCTACCACTTCGTAAAAAACTACAAGAACAATGGCGTGAAAAACTACAAAACGCAACAGAGTATGATTTAGATGAAATTCGAAAATTATATGTGCGTCATGCTAACGTTATTGGAACAACATGCGTAGCCTCTGCTAGTAAGGAGTTTATGGAAAACTATCCAACCTTTGATGTGGTTATTATTGATGAAGTTTCAAAGGCAACACCCCCAGAATTACTCTTACCAATGCTGAAGGGGAAGAAAGTTATATTAGTAGGTGATCATCATCAGCTACCACCATTGCTTGGGGATGATACACTAGAGGAAACATTAAAGGCAATGCTTGAAGAAAATCCAAACTTTGAGGGTGCACAGGAATTAAAAAATCTGTTGCGTGAATCTCTATTTGAGCGCTTATTTAATAATTTGCCACCAACACATAAGCAAATGCTAGCACTGCAATACCGCATGCATGAGAAGATTATGCAAAGTATCACACCATTTTATGCCAAAGAGGAAAATGGCTTGCAATGTGGCTTACCAGATTCGGATGCAGCAAGAGATCATGGCTTAGAGGGGCAATTTATAAAACGTGATGACCATTTACTATGGATTGATATTCCAACAGAAAAACCTTATTTAGAGGAGCAAGTAAAAGGTGGAACGAGTCGTTATAATGAAGGTGAATTACTAACAATTAGACGTATTTTGCTGGATCTCAATGAAGCGGTGAAGGCGGCAAAAGAAGCAGGGCGTATGCCACAGGATGCTCAAAAAAGCGTTGGTGTCATCAGTTTCTACGGTGAGCAGGTAAAGAAAATTAATCGCCTTCTTCAGCAGGAATTACAGCTACCACACCTGCAATTTAGAACAGGGACTGTTGATAAATTTCAAGGAATGGAAATGGATGTCGTTTTAGTGAGTATGGTTCGTAATACACCTAAAGGCGGGGATATCGGTTTTGCCAGAGATTATCGTCGTTTAAATGTCGCGCTATCTCGTGCTCGTGAGTTACTACTGCTTGTTGGAAGTGCAGAAATGTTTGCAAAACGTGCAAAACATCAAGATACAAGAGAGATGTATGCAAATTTATTAAAGACAGTAAAATCCTACGATGGCTTGCGTAATCATGAAGGATTGGTGATATAGATTGTCAAAATTACAGCAACGGCTTATGCGTGAGCTTCAGCAGAATCGTAATATTAAGATTGTCAAAACGGCTGAATGGTGTATTCCCATTCGGACAGTTGATGTGACCTATAAGCCAGTTCGCCGTTCAACAATGGATGTCTTAATGACAATGCTTCTGCTTAGTATTCAAGAGGCCGATTTTGGAAACACACAGGAATTGAGTGAGCTATTGCTTGTAGACCCATTATTTATCGAGGACTTGATTTCTTTAATGATTCGAGTAAATCTTGTGAGGAATGAAGATGATTTCTATAGACTAACTGAGAAAGGGCAGCAACAGCTAGAACGAGGTATTTTTGAAGAAGAACTAGAAGAAGAAACCTCCACGCTTTACTTTAGTCCTTGCCATCAATCATTTCTCACAGTCGATACGAATAATGATGAATATGATGAATTGCCAGAGCTCTATCGTTATATTGACAAAGAAGCAGAGCAACAGGAACAGTTTGAGGAGTCCATGGTGATCGCAGCTTTACAGGAAGTGGATGAAGAGGAGGAAGGGAACTCTCAGAAAGTCATCGCAAATATTGTTCAAACAGAAGCTCGACAAATTAATGATAGCCCGTGTTTAGAGTTTGTTCTTTATGATAAGGAGCAGGATATAGTATTTGTACGAGTGTGGAATACATTACTCAATCAATGGGATCATCATTTAGAACAACAGCTTACAGACAAAGAACAATTATCATGGCGCGAGCAATATTTATCTTGATTCAGCAGGATATCAAATGCTAGAAAAAAACGAACGTGAGACGCGTTCGTTTTTTTTGATTTACATGATTAATTTACAAAGTTAGGTGATAATCGGAAAATGTTTTCGATAAAATACTACATTAGCATATAGTAAAACCTTATTAAGGAGGGGACAGATGTTATCAATTAGTTTATGTATGATTGTGAGAAATGCACAATGTACGATTGAAAGATGCTTAGATTCGGTTCAGCACCTAGTGGATGAGATCAACATCATTGATACAGGCTCAACTGATCGAACAAAGGAGATTGTCCAAAATTTTACCTCTCGAATTTACGATTTTTCCTGGTGTGATCATTTTGCTAAAGCACGAAATTTTTCCTTTCAGCAAGCAACAAAAGACTATATTTTATGGCTCGATGCTGATGATGTTATGACAAAGGAAAATCAGTACAAGTTCAGCCAACTAAAGCAATCCTTATTTCCCTCTATTGATGCTGTAACAATGGATTATTATTTGACGCTTGACTGTGACGGAGAAGTGGAGTGTAGTGAACGAAAATATCGTCTAGTAAAAAGGGCGAATCATTTTCAATGGGAAGGTGCTGTCCATGAGAATTTAAGGGTGTCTGGGCAGCTCTACCATAGTGATATCGCTGTTACACATTTACCGTTAACAAAAGATATCCATCGTAATATACGTATTTATGAGGGATTAATAAAGGATGGACATTCTCTTTCAGCAATTGAGACATTTCATTATGGGAATGAATTAAAATTACATCAACGTTACCTAGAAGCTATTAATCAATACAATCTATTTTTGGATAGTAACTTAGGCACAACAGATGATTGCATTGAAGCTTGCTTACATGTAGGGGAATGCTATCGACGTTTACATGATGATCAACAAGCACAGCAAGCTATTTTGCAATCTTTCTTATATGATCGACCAAAGCCAGAAGCATGTTGCCGAATGGGCCAATTTTTTATGGAGCAACTAAAACATAAAGAGGCTATTTACTGGTACTCTCAAGCCTTGCAACAAGCTCCTGCCGATACAATGACTATCCAAAAGCGTGCTTATTCAACATGGATTCCTCATTTACAATTAAGCCTTTTATACAGGGAGTTACGGTTATTTGAAAATGCCTATCAGCATAATCTAGAGGCACAAAAATGGAAACCGAATCATCAGGAAATAATCAATAATGGGAAATATTTACTTAGTCAATTAAAGATATAAATCTTTCTTATGGAAAAGGTACATCAATAAACAAGACATAAATAGCTTGGCCAATTAACACAGAGACACCTACAACAACCGTCATAAAAATTACATTACGTGGCCTAAAATTTTTTGCTTCCATTAAAAACCTCCCTCGATATAGAATATTCAGTCAATTCAAGATATGTTTAGATGGGGTGAGTATGCATAATAAAAGAGCAAATTCACATATAGAGTGAATTTGCCCTTTTAATTAATCGAACTTTAATCCCTTCAATGCTTCAGCAAGTGCATTGTTCACAGGCTCCTCGTTGTTTTGCTGCTTTAAGTACTTTTGTACGGAGCGCTTGTCGACCTTGCCTCCGCCTTCTTTTTTACGTCTTGCTTCAAAGGCGGATAATTTTTCACGATAGCCACATTTACAAACGAAAATTTGACCATCACCTTCTCCGCGAAGCTCTAATTTTTTATGACATTGTGGACAACGTGCATTTGTGGTACGTGAGACATTTTTCCGATGACCACATTCGCGATCTTGGCAGACAAGCATTTTTCCTTTCTTGCCATTCACTTCAAGCATTGGTTTACCGCAATCAGGACATGATTTGGTAGAGATATTATCATGCTTATACTTTTTGTCACTACCCTTAATCTCTGTAACAATTTCCTTTGTGTAATTTTTCATCTCGCTAATAAATACATCTTTTTTTAGCTTGCCCTTTGCAATAAGTTCAAGCTTTTGCTCCCAATCTGCTGTCAGGGCAGGGGATTTTAATTCCTCTGGCACTAGGTCGAGTAGTTGACGACCTTTAGAGGTAATATAAATATCTTTGCCACCACGCTTTTCTATTAAGAAGGAATTGAAAAGCTTTTCAATAATATCTGCACGTGTAGCGACTGTGCCAAGACCGCCTGTAGATTTTAATGTATCGGCTAATTTTTTATCATTCGTTGCCATATATTTTGTTGGGTTTTCCATGGCTGATAAAAGAGTAGCTTCATTAAATCGAGCAGGTGGCTTTGTTTGACCAGAAGTTTGGGCAATAAGCTTTACTTTTAATATATCGCCCTTATCAATGCGTGGTAGTATTTGTTCCTTTACGTCATCTGTTGTGTCCTCATCATCAAAGCGATGCTCATAAACTTCCTTCCAGCCAGATGATAAAATCGTTTTTCCACGAGCAATAAAGCTTTCATCGCCAATTTTTGCACGCAGTGTTAGTTGTTCATATTCAAAAGCAGGCAGTAGAACAGCTAGGAAACGCCTTACAACAAGATCATAAATTTTACGTTCCTTATCTGTGAAAGCTGAATAATTTACATAGCCCTCTGTTGGAATAATCGCATGATGATCTGATACTTTACTATCGTCGACAAATGCCTTTGTTGGCTTGATAGGTTTTGTAAGTAATTTATTGGCGATGGAGCGATATTCACCAATACCACAGGCCTTTAAGCGTTCAGGTAATGTGGCAACAATATCCTGTGAAATAAAGCGAGAATCCGTACGTGGATAAGTTAACACTTTATGTTGTTCATAGAGTTTTTGCATGATATTTAAAGTTTCTTTCGCTGAATAGCCGAAGATTTTATTGGCATCACGCTGCAACTCTGTTAAATCATAAAGTCCAGGTGCAAATGATTTTTTTGGTTTCTTTTCAATGTCCACAACGATGGCATTGCTATTTCCAATTTTTTTGACCAGCGTATCGATTTTATCTTTATCGAAGCTACGACTATTTCCATTTTGGTCTTGCCATGTGAGCTTCAAGTTGTCAGTTGTTTGCGCTTCAATACCATAATAAGTTTGTGCCTTAAAGTTTTTAATTTCATCTTCACGTGTAGCAATTATCGCTACCGTTGGCGTTTGTACACGTCCACAATTCAACTGTGCGTTAAAGCGGGTAGTCAAAGCACGAGTAGCATTAAGCCCGATATACCAATCAGCCTCTGAGCGAGCTACAGCAGAGGCATATAAATTATCATATGCTTTGCCTGGCTTTAAATTGGCAAAGCCATCTTTAATTGCCTTATCTGTTACAGATGAAATCCATAAGCGCTTAAGCGGCTTTTTAATCTTTACTTTATCGAGTATCCAGCGTGCCACTAATTCACCTTCACGCCCAGCATCTGTGGCAATAATGACTTCACTGACATCATTACGTGTAAGCTGACTTTTGACCGCATTAAATTGCTTTCCAGTTTGCTTTATAACAGTTAATTTTAACCGATCAGGTAACATAGGTAGATCTTCTAGATTCCATGTTTTATATTTCACATCATAGCTTTCAGGGTCTGCCAGTGTTACAAGATGTCCAAGCGCCCAAGTAACAATGTATTTGTCTCCCTCAAGGAAACCATTTCCCTTTTTATTACACTTCAGTACACGTGCGATATCACGTGCTACAGAAGGTTTTTCAGCGATTACTACGCTCTTTGCCATTGTTAACACCCTTTCATAGTTCCATGGTTTTAAATATAGCATAGGTTGAGTGGGTTCGCAGTTTAACTGCAATGTAAAATGCATTTAATAGGCAAAGAAAAGAAAGGGAAGAAAATTTGTCATGAAGAGCAAAGAAACTTCATATGGTGTATATGTGATTTTAGCTTTTTAATTTCTGTTCTATGTAAAATTTTTGCTCGTAATTTTGCGAAAAATCTATTTTGTTGCTAGACACCAAATTTTGAGAATGCTATATTTATGTTGTCATAGTATTTTTATAATTAGGAAAAAATAGAATACTCTAAGGGTTTAATGGTTTTTCCTGATTATAAGGAGTGATGAAGTATAGAGCTAGATGAAGGATGATAGGGCCTATGGTAAAGAAAACGTTAAAACAAAGAATTGTAGACGCTTCAGTTGAATTGTTTCAACAAGATGGTTATCACAATGTAACCGTGGATCGTATTGTGGAATATATTGGGGCATCAAAGGGTGGATTTTATCATAATTTTAAATCAAAAGATGAACTGTTGTATGAAATTCATGATGTCTTTATTTCATATGTCATTCAACAATCGCAAGCTGCATATGACAAATTCGATACACCCATCACACGTTTGTGTGCCATGCTGCAAACACTGACACAAGTATTTGATATGTATCAAGCACATATTACGATTTTTTATGAAGAAAGTCGTTCACTCTCAGATGAATATAGTGACATCATCCATAAAAAGCGAGATCACTATCGTGATATTTTACAAAGAGTGATAGCAGAGGGTCAGGAAGCAAAGGTTTTTCGTACCGAATTACCTTGTACAATTGTAACAATGGCAATTGTCGGGATGATTAACTGGACGTACAAATGGTTTAAGCAATCAGGACCATTAACGATGGAGCAAATCACAGATGTTTTTACCGATATGGTATTACGGGCAATTGTGACAGAACAAGCCATGGGAGAAGCGAAGCAATTTATAATAAAGGGGTAGCCAGTAGGAAACACTGGTTTTATTATTTGTTTTTACAAACCGACTAGTCGGTATTTCACTGTAAGCAATTGTTCTTGAGCTACATCTACTATGGCAAATTCAACAATAGGGGGATTAGGGATGAATTTTGAATTAACAAAAGAGCAAGAAATGATTCGAGACATGGTGCGTGATTTTGCTGAGAAGGAGATTAAACCGTATGCTCGTGAGGTTGATGAGACATCAACAATGAGAATAGAGAGCTTTAAGAAGATGGCAGAACTAGGCTTATTGGGTATCCCGTTTCCTGAAGAATATGGTGGATCAGGTGGGGATACAGTGTCCTACGCTTTAGCTGTAGAGGAAATTGGTCGAGCATGTGGGGGCACAGGGTTAAGCTATGCAGCTGCTGTTAGCTTAGGAGCCTCACCAATTTACAACTTCGGTACAGAAGAACAAAAGCAAGAGTGGCTAGTTCCATTAGCTAAGGGTGAGACATTAGGATCATTCGGTTTAACAGAGCCAAATGCAGGTTCAGATGCTGGTGGCACACGTACTACAGCTGTTATTGATGGTGATGACTACATCATTAACGGAGAGAAATGCTGGATTACCAATGCAGGATATGCTCGACAAATTATTGTAACTGCGGTAACGGGTAAACGTGAAGATGGTAAAAAAATTATTTCTTCTATTATTGTGCCAACAAACACACCAGGTGTAACAATCAACTGTAACTATGACAAAATGGGTGTACGTGGCTCCAATACATGTGAGATTGTGTTAGAAAATGTTCGTGTCCCAAGAACAAATCTATTAGGGGATGAAAAACGTGGCTTTAGCCAGTTTTTAAATACACTTGATGGTGGTCGAATTTCCATCGCTGCTCTTTCTGTTGGAATTGCCCAGGCTGCTTATGAAAAGGCACTAAAATTCGCGAAGGAACGTGAGCAATTTGGTGCACCTATTTCGAAGCTACAGGCGATCCAATTTAAATTAGCTGATATGGCGATGGAAATAGAGCTTGCTCGTACGCTAGTACATAAAGCAGCATGGTTAAAAGATCAAAAGAAGCCATTTGGCAAAGAAGCTGCAATGGCTAAACTATTTGCTTCTGAAATGGGCTTCCGTACATGTAATCAGGCAATCCAAATTCATGGTGGTTCTGGATATATGAAAGAATACGATGTAGAGCGTCATTTACGTGACATTAAATTAATGGAAATCGGTGAAGGAACATCTGAAATTCAACGTCTCGTTATTTCTCGTCTAATTGGCTGTTAATCATCATCAGTTAAGTTAAATAGCATAAATAAGGGGGATCTTCATGGCAGAACTTGTGTATCAAACAATTGGTCAATTGCTAGATGAACAATCAAAAAAGTACCCGCAGAATGAAGCATTGGTCTATGCTGACAGAAATTTACGCATGACTTATGAGCAGCTAAACCGTCAAGCACGTTACGTAGCGAGAGGTTTAATGGCTCTTGGAATTGAAAAGGGAGACCATATCGCAGTATGGACGACGAATGTTCCTGAGTGGGTACAGCTTCAATTTGGTACAGGGAAGATGGGTGCTCCAATTGTAACGGTAAATACGAATTACCGTGCGAGTGAGTTGGAGTATTTATTGAAGCAATCTGATGCTAAAACGATTTTTCTAATTGAAAATTATCGAGACCATTCTTTTATCAATACACTGCAAGAGTTATGTCCAGAGCTTGAACATTGTGAACCAGGTAATTTGCAATCAAAGCGACTACCTTTATTAAAAAATGTTATTTTAATCGGTGAAAATAAATACCCTGGTGTACTTAATTGGTCAGACGTTTTAACTGCTGCCGAGCAAGTAACCGAGGAACAGTTAGATCAGAGAGAGCAATCTCTCCATTATGATGATGTCATTAATATTCAATATACATCTGGTACGACAGGCTTTCCTAAGGGAGTAATGCTAACGCATTTTAACTTAGTCAACAATGCTGTTAACATAGCAGAATGTATGCGTTTAACGGCAGAGGATCGTCTATGTATCCCAGTTCCATTCTTCCATTGCTTTGGTTGTGTCATAGGAACATTAGCTATTACAACGAGTGGTGGAACGATGGTACCTGTGCAGGAATTCTCACCTGAAGAGGTACTAAAAACCGTTCAACAAGAGAAATGTACTGCATTACATGGCGTGCCAACAATGTTCATTAGTGAACTGAATTTATCGAATTTTGCATCTTTCGATCTTTCAACTTTACGTACAGGAGTCATGGCAGGATCAAACTGTCCAATTGAAGTTATGAAAGCGGTCATTGAGAAGATGGGCATGAAAGATATAACAATATGCTACGGTCAAACAGAATCATCACCTGTTATTACGCAGACAAGAACGGATGACCCGTTAGTGTTAAAGGTGGAGACGGTTGGCCGCGCATTACCTAACCTAGAAGTAAAGATTGTTGTTCCTGGAACTACCGAAGAAGCTCCGACGAATGAACAGGGAGAGCTGTGTACAAGGGGCTATCATGTGATGAAGGGCTACTATAAAAACCAAGAGGAAACAGATCTGGCGATTGACGAGGATGGTTGGTTGCATACAGGTGATTTAGCAACAATGGATGAAGCCGGTTATGTCCGTGTAACAGGTCGCTTGAAGGATATGATTATCCGTGGGGGTGAAAACCTATACCCTCGTGAAATTGAGGAGTTCCTTTATACACATCCGAAAATTTCAGATGTTCAGGTTGCAGGTGTTCCTGACCCTGTTTATGGGGAGGAAGCGGCGGCTTGGATTGTTTTAAAAGAAGGAGAGCAGGCAACAGCGGAAGAAATCCGAGATTATTGTCGGGATAAAATTTCAAGACATAAAATTCCACGACATATTTTCTTTATTGATAACTATCCAATGACTGCATCTGGAAAAGTTCAAAAATATAAATTACGAGAAGATTTCGTTATGACCGTAAAGTAAGGAGGGGCAGTGGATATGTTCAACAAGGTATTAATTGCAAATCGTGGGGAAATTGCTAGACGTGTGATCAGAACATGCAAGCGCCTAAATATTCATACGGTTGCTATCTATTCAGAGGCAGATGCTGAAAGCTTACATGTGAAAGATGCAGATGAGGCTTTCTGTGTAGGGAAGCCACCTGTTGCACAAAGCTATTTAAACATCGACCGCATTCTAGAAATTGCACTAGAAAGTGGCGCAGAGGCTGTTCATCCTGGCTATGGTTTACTATCAGAGAATGCAAATTTTGCAAAACGGTGTACAGAGGCAGGTTTAGTGTTTATCGGTCCAAGTGCTGATGTGATCGCTTCAATGGGCAGTAAATTAGAGGCTCGTAAGACAATGAAAGCTGCTGGTGTACCGATTGTAGAGGGTGTAGAAGCGCCTGTGAAGGATGTAGAAGAAGCCACTGACATAGCGGAGCGTTTAGGCTATCCGATTATGTTAAAGGCATCGGCAGGCGGTGGCGGTATCGGTATGCAGCTAGTTGAAAATGCTGAGGAACTAGCCAAAGCTTTTGAGGGCAATCAAAAGCGTGCACAATCATTCTTTGGTGATGGCACGATGTATATGGAGCGCTTCATTGCTAACCCTCACCATGTTGAAGTGCAAATTATTGCTGATCATCAAGGCAATGTCGTTCCATTATTTGAACGAGAATGCTCTATTCAACGAAGAAATCAAAAAGTAGTAGAAGAAGCACCATCACCGTTTATCTCACAAGAGACAAGAGAAAAAATGCTAGAAGCGTCAGTTAAGGCGGCGAAGCATATTGGTTATGTCAATGCTGGAACAATCGAATACTTGGTTGATGAAAATCAAAACTTTTATTTCTTAGAAATGAATACAAGACTACAGGTAGAGCATCCCGTAACAGAGGAAATTACGAAGCTTGATTTGGTTGAAGAGCAATTGAAAATTGCGGCAAAACAACCTCTTGCATTTACAAGAGAAAGTCTTACTAAAGAAGGGCATGCGATTGAAGTGCGCATATATGCTGAAAATCCTTCGACATTTTTCCCGTCTCCAGGTACCATTACGACCCTTGAATTACCGACAGGTGAAGGCGTTCGACATGAATGTGGTGTTGAATCAGGTTCAGTGGTAACACCATTCTATGATCCAATGATTAGTAAATTGGTGGTGTGGGGGGAAACAAGAGAAATTGCCTGTGAAAGATTAGCACAAGCGCTAAAGGCGTACAAAGTGGAGGGGATTCAAACGAATATCCCAATGCTGTTAAAAACCGTCACACATGAGCAATTTTTAAAAGGCTATACGACGACAAAATTTGTTGAGCAATATTATTTACCGCAATTAGCAGAAACAAAATAACAATTTTCATGTATTCGTGCTTCCATAGAGGGACGAATACATGATTAAAAAATTAGGAGTGAATGAATATGGCAACAGTAAAAGCAAGCATGGCAGGAACAGTATGGAAAATCGTCGTAACAGAGGGGGAGAAAGTGGCAGCAGGTCAAGATGTAGCCATTTTAGAATCGATGAAAATGGAAATTCCAATTGCAGCAGAAGAGGATGGCGTAGTGACAAAAATCATTGCCAATGAGGGCGACTTCATTAACGTTGATGATGATATTTTAGAAATTGAGTAAGAGGAGGCTTGTTTATGCAGCTACCTAAGCAAGTCATAATCAAAGAAGTTGGTCCACGTGATGGCTTACAAAATGAAAAAACGCATATTACAACAGCTGATAAAGTGCAATTAGTTAATTTATTAAGTCAAACAGGATTAAATTATATTGAAGTGACATCGTTTGTGCATCCTAAATGGATTCCTCAATTAGCAGATGCAGTCGAGGTTCTGCAAGCCATTAAAAGACATAAGGATATTACCTATGCGGCACTTGTACCCAATATGCGTGGCTTAGAACGTGCATTGCAGGCTGAAGTAGATGAAGTAAGTATTTTTATGTCTGCTAGTGAAAGTCATAACCAAAGTAATATTAATAAAACCATAGCAGATACATTTCCCATATTAGAAGAAGTTGTAGTAGGAGCTAAGGCTGCAAAGAAACATGTTCGAGGCTATATCTCAACGGTTATTGGTTGTCCCTATGAGGGGTATATACACCCTGACAAGGTATTACGAGTAACGGAAAAGTTATTGGAGATGGGTGTGACTGAAATATCGCTTGGCGACACAATTGGTGTGGGTGTACCGACACAGGTTGAGTTTCTTTTAGAAGAAGTACTAAAAAGGTATCCTGCTGAGAAATTTGCCATGCACTTTCATGATACACGTGGTACAGCACTAGCCAATATTATGAAATCCATAGAAATGGGTATTACCAAGTTTGATAGCGCGCTTGGTGGGCTAGGGGGCTGCCCATATGCAAAAGGTGCCTCAGGCAATGTAGCCACAGAAGATTTATTGTATTTATTCGATGAGATGGGCATTGAAACAGGGGTAGATCGACAAAAGGTGCTAGAGGCAGCACTCTTTATTGAAGAGAAGTTAGGCAAAGCTGTTGCATCAAAGCAAATGGCTATTGTCCGCAATGAAAGGAGTGCAAATCAACTATGACACAACTCGTTCGTTTTGAATTACTAGAAGGTAGTATTGGACTTATTACTCTTTCAAGACCAGAAGCTGCTAACGCTATGTCGGTTCAATTACTTCATGAGCTATCTGACACGCTTGATCAAATCAATGGAGATCCAGCAGTGCGCGTAGTCCTTCTAACAGGTGCAGGCGAAAAGGCATTTTGTGCAGGTGCTGATTTAAAGGAACGTAAAGGCATGTCTGATCGACAAGTGAAGCAGATTGTGCAGCTGATTGGTGCCACTGTGGCAAAAGTTGAAACGCTTGCACAGCCTGTCATTGCTGTCCTAAATGGCGTAGCCTTTGGCGGAGGCTTGGAGTTGGCACTAGCTTGTGATTTACGAATTGCGGCTACACATGTAAAGCTGGGCTTAACCGAAACATCGCTCGGTATTATTCCAGGAGCTGGGGGAACACAACGACTTCCACGTCTAATTGGTCTTGGTAAAGCAAAGGAATTAATTTATACAGCGCGTAGGCTGAATGCCGAAGAAGCTAAAAATTATGGCATTATCGAGTATGTTTATGAAGGACATGAGGTATTAAATAAAGCACAACAGCTTGCACTGGAAATGGCAAAAAATGCACCACTCTCTTTAGTGCAAGCCAAAGTTGCGATCAATCAAGGTGTTGAGGTAGATTTAGCTACCGGATTAAAAATTGAATCACTTGCATATAGTGCACTGATCCCAACAGAAGACCGATTAGAGGGCTTACTTGCCTTCCAAGAGAAGCGAGCGCCACAATATTCAGGGAAATAAAACGCCAAGAAATCATTTTGGTGTAATCGATTGGGCAAAGGGAGGAAATTAACATGAGCAATATCTCGACAGAAAATACACCACCTACAATGAAAGATAAAATTTTAGCAGGTGGATTACCAAAATATCATGACAAAAATGCACAACAAGGCAAGCTATTTGTACGTGAGCGTCTTGAACTGTTACTTGATGATGGTCTTCAATCAGAGGATGGGCTCTATGCGAACTGTTTAGCAGGAGATTTACCAGCAGATGGTGTTGTCACTGGTATTGGTAAAATCCATGGTCGTACAGTTTGTGTGCTAGCGAACGATTCAACGATTAAAGCAGGTTCTTGGGGAAAACGCACGGTTGAAAAAATGATTCGCATTCAAGAAACCGCTGAAAAGTTGAATTGTCCATTACTCTATTTAGTGGATTCTGCGGGTGCGCGTATTACAGATCAGCTTGAAATGTTCCCGGGACGCCGAGGTGCAGGACGCATTTTCTACAATCAAGTCAAACTGTCAGGAAAAGTTCCGCAAATTTGCTTATTATTTGGTCCTTCGGCTGCAGGTGGTGCCTATATTCCTGCATTTTGCGATATCGTGGTAATGGTAGAAGGGAATGCTTCTATGTATTTAGGTTCTCCTCGTATGGCCGAAATGGTTATCGGTGAGAAAGTAGATTTAGAAACAATGGGTGGCGCAAAAATGCACTGTTCTGTTTCAGGTTGTGGAGATGTGCTTGTTAAATCCGAACAAGAGGCTATTACTTATGCGCGCAAATATTTAGGATACTTCCCTAATAACTATGCAGAGCGTAGCAAGGTAGAGACACCCAAACCGCCGGCTTCATTTGATAAATCTATTGAAGAATTAATACCTCAAAACCAAAATGTTCCATTTGATATGTATAAGCTAATTGATCGTATTATCGATGAAGATTCGTTTTGTGAGGTTAAGAAATTATTTGCACCAGAATTAATTACAGGGCTTGCGCGAATTAATGGACAATCAGTTGGGATCATCGCTAACCAACCTCGCGTCAAGGGAGGCGTGCTATTCCATGATTCTGCTGATAAAGCGGCGAAGTTTATTTCACTTTGTGATGCTTTCAATATCCCGCTGTTATTCCTAGCAGACGTTCCAGGATTTATGATTGGTACTCAGGTTGAAAAAGCAGGAATTATCCGTCATGGTGCTAAAATGATTTTTGCCATGAGTGAGGCAACTGTTCCTAAGCTAACGGTCATTGTGCGTAAAGCGTATGGTGCAGGATTATATGCAATGGCTGGTCCTGCGTTTGAACCAGACTGCTGTATTGCCTTATCAAATGCACAAATTGCCGTAATGGGACCAGAAGCTGCTGTCAACGCCGTCTATGCCAATAAAATTGCAGAACTTCCAAAAGAAGAGCAAGCAAGCTTCATTGCCGAGAAACGTAAAGAATATCAAGAGGAAATTGATGTGTATCGCTTAGCTTCAGAGCTTATCATTGATGATGTGATTGAGCCTAATGAGCTACGCCAGGTACTAGAAAATCGCTTAGAACTTTATATGTCAAAATACTTATTATTCTCACAACGTAAGCATGGGGTAAACCCGGTTTAAACATACTTATTGCAAGGCTGTCTCTGCTGATAAGAGACAGCCTTTTTGGATGATAATTTTTTTCAGCTACTTGCAAGCAATAGTTGAGCATATTAAAATATGGGAAGGAATAAAGGGAAGTGGGTGTTAAGCTTGTCTAAAAACAACATAGCGGATGTTCAGAATAATGCCAAGCTCCCATTACCATATCGGGATGTCATTGATACATATTATTTGCCGCTAAAGGTAGCAGGTTGGATTTTATTTAGTATCTATTCATTTATGGCTTTTTATAAATTGGTTATTGATCGCCTAGTAGATGTAGTCGTCATTTTATTTAAAGGAGATTACTCTATAGGTGACTTAGGATTGTTTGATTATAGTAGTTGGCGTTTAACTACAAATTTTATTCCCTTCGAAACGATTCTCCGTTATATAAACTACTCTCAATATTTTAATTGGGAAATTATAATCGTTAACTTACTTGGCAACTTGTTAATTTTTACTCCAATGGGCTTTTTACTGCCATTACTATCGAAGAAATTCCGAAAAGCATGGATTATTATTTGTTTGGGCTTTTTTGCTAGTCTTGCTGTCGAAACCGTTCAATTTATTTTTACCGTTGGCTCTGCGGATATTGATGATTTAATTTTAAATACAATGGGGGCATGGCTTGGTTACTTAGCTTATAAAGGTATATTGATTAAACCCAAAAAATGAGAAAAGCAGTCCAGAATGTGAGGACTGTTTTTTTTATGTTGATTAACACTATTTGTTTAGTGTATATGTAATAAATTTTATTGAAAATAGTAGAGAGCTAATAAATGAATATGAAAAGTATTAGTCGGATGAGGTTCTTTATACCTATTTTTGAAAATGATTAGTATCTCTTTAGGAGGTTAGTAGTAATTAGTGCTTGAATTTAATAGTGAAAATTCCGATAATGAGTGTACAGAAACTATTCAAATGGTATAGATAGAGTGTGAGAAAGAAAGTTCATATCTGTTAACTTATTAGCATATGAAGATAAAAGGGCGAGGTGAAAACTATGAAAATAACAAATTTAATGGAACAAGAAAGAATTTCATCCCAGCATAATCGTAAAAAAATACTGCAGCGTAAAGAGGCAGGAGATGCCTATAGAAAAAATGCGATGTATTTTCAGCCAAAGAAAAACCCATTATTGATTGAACTTGAAAATTTACTGTTAGGGCGTACTGACCAAGATTTATATGAGCAACAGCAAGAAGAGTCAAAAGAAGTAACTCCTCGGCAGCAAGCCATTATGGAGGATTTACAGCAAACAGAAAAGAATGTACGGGCCCATGAGCAAACCTATAAGGTAGGAATGAATGATAACGCTGATTCCTCGCATATATCCGATTCAGAACTAGGTGACACACTACTGCCCATTTTAGAGCAGGTACGTAATGCAGCATTGTCATCAGCAGAGCCTTCTCCTCAAGATTTACGTGTGGCGCAAAGCGTTGATGCTCACATACAGCATATGTTAAATAATTCAAATGGTGACGAGGTTTCCACAAATGAAAGCGAACCATCTTTTGTACGTGACATCATCGAAGTGAAGGTTCCTGAACGTTACGCGAAGGAATTGAAATTGGACCCATTTGCAGATACAATTTTCGGTAAGAATTATGAGACTGCATTCAAGTTAAGAGCATTCAAACAGGCATCGGAAAGATATGCGGCTCACGTTCAAATGACGAAAAATGGCTATCGTCCAGACAAGGATTCTATGTTCTCTTTGATAGCCTGATGCTGTAGATAGGAGATTGTTGACATGGCAAAGGCAAAGCATGCGAAAACGAATGCGATTCGTTTATTAGAACAACAAAAAATGCATTTTGATGTGATGGAATATGAAACAGGGGACGGTCAAGTTGATGGTGTTTCTGTAGCTGAGAAAATAGGACAGCCTGTTGCTCGGGTATTTAAAACATTAGTAGCAAAAGCAAGTGCACAAAAGCTATTTGTATTTGTTATTCCAGTAGCTGAGGAGCTGGACTTAAAAGCAGCGGCAAAGGTGGTTGGGGAAAAGAAAATCGAAATGTTAGCGGTAAAAGATCTACTTAGCCATACTGGTTATGTTCGTGGTGGATGTTCACCAGTAGGAATGAAGAAGTTATATCCAACGGTCATTGATGCATCTGCTCAAGAACAAGGTAGTATAATTGTTAGCGCTGGGAAAATTGGTATGCAAATTCATGTTCAAGTAGATGATCTGAAAACTATAACAAAGGCACAACTTGCCTCAATTACAGCTACCCATGAGTGAGAGAATGGGTAGTTTTTTTATGTGTTAAGATGAAAGGTTTAGATCAAGCACAATAGCTTAATTTTGGTTGAAAGTATGATAAAGTAATAGCAATAGCAATATTATTCATAGAGAGAAGGATAAGGAATGCGTAGAATAATGGGGTGGCGTTGGACCTTTTTTATTGGTGGCTTAATTGTGATGTCACTTGGAATCACGATGTCGATAAAGGGGAAAATCGTTGGCACAAGCCCATGGGATGTTTTACATGTAGGTCTCTTTCAAAATTTTGGGTTAAGTATCGGCACATGGTCTATTGTAACAGGACTCTTTATAGTTGCTTCAACATCCATTGTATTACGTCAATGGCCAAAGATAGGTACTTGGCTCAATATGCTGCTAATCGGCTCGTTCATTGATGTATTTAACTGGCTGTTGCCCTCAACGGATGTATATGGCTTACAAATTACATATTTTATTATTGGTTTATTTGTTTTGAGCTTTGGCTGTGGGATGTATATTGCACCGAATATGGGCGCAGGACCAAGGGATACCTTAATGATGATACTTGTTGAAAAATTTGGTGGATCTATTAAGACAGCAAGAATGGGAATTGAAGTACTTGTAACAATTGTTGGCTGGCTTCTAGGAGGGCCAGTTGGAGTGGGGACGGTATTGATCGCCTTAACCTCAGGCTATATTGTGCAATATTCATTACCGTATTGTCGTAAAATATTAATGAAATGTATTGGAAATATGGAGGGCATGAAGCCTTTCTATTAATTCATGAAGCTACTTTTATCTGTCATAGATAGAAGTGGCTTTTCATCTTTTTTGGTGTTCCTTCATATAATGCAGGGCGGAAGCTAAAGGAGGAACGACATTTGAACGGAAATGTAACGTATTATTTTGGACACGCATTGACTGGTCAAGGTGTGAAGCATTTATATAAAGAAATGATGGAAGAAGCGGCGCTTGTTTATTTTTTGCAAGGGCCTGCCACATTTAAAGGTTCAGAACTGTTAAAAGAACTAGGATACTTCTATGTGAAACAGGGCTTTGCCGTCGAGTGGTTTAAGCATGCTTTATTAGAGGAAGTTGTTGAGGCCGTTTATGTAAAAGGCTGTAACAGACTTTTTGTATGGGCATCTGAGTGGAATATCGAGCCAACTTTACTCGGTACAAAGCATCGTGTCATGTCTTTCTATGACTGCTTAGAGGATATACAGCTTAAAAAGGTTGGAGAACAACTTGCTGAGGCGATGCAGGAGCGTGCAACTTGGCGTGAAAAATGCATAGCAAAACTGGATCAAGCAATCAAGCTACATGATGACTGGGAGGTTGTCACACAAAGTTGTATGAACTGGCAGGCATTAAATGAACAGGTAGAAAATTTAAAGAATGAAGTGTTTCAATCCATTGTTTTGAATAAATCAGGTAACCGAACACATCGTTTACTTGGAACGTTAACTCCTAGAGGTGCGGAAAATACAGTGGAAAGTATCACCAAGAGTATCACGACTCGCTTCATGATTAAAGGCAAGCCAGGTACAGGTAAATCTTCATTAATGAAAAGTTTAGCGGATGAGGCAAATGCAAGAGGGCTTGATGCACAAATTGTTTGGTGTGGCTTAGATGCGGGATCTGTGGATATGGTCATTATCCCAGAGCTAAATTTCTGTATCTTTGATAGTACAGAGCCACATATCTTTTATCCAGAGGATGGTAGATTAGGGGATAAGATATTTGATATTGGGCAACATTGTGCGCTTTCAGAGGAAGCAGAAACTGCGATTGAAGCAGTGCGAGCGCAATACAAAGAAGCTATACAGGATGCGATGGGCCATTCCAAACGATATGCAGAAGCAGAATATACCGTCCGTCGCCTATTAGATAATTGTCTATCCGCTTCTTTATGGCGTGAAAAAACAGCGCCACTATTCGAAAGATTAACAAAGTAATGTAGCTAATGGCTTGCATGTGCTAAACTAGGAGCGAGAACAGTTTTCCTAGGAAAGGATGATACGCTTGTCAAAAGTATTGAATGCATTTTTAGATGAAAACCTACAAGCCCTACATGAACAAGGCTTATACAATGAAATCGATCCAGTAGAGGGAGCAAATGGCCCGATTATTCAGGTCCGTGGAAAAAATCTTGTTAACTTATCCTCTAACAACTATCTTGGTTTAGCAACAAATGAAGAATTAAAGCGTATTGCCAAAGAGACAATTGATAAATACGGTGTTGGAGCAGGTG
The DNA here is from genome assembly GCF_036698265.2 of Lysinibacillus sp. IITD104. Taxonomy (NCBI): domain Bacteria; kingdom Bacillati; phylum Bacillota; class Bacilli; order Caryophanales; family Bacillaceae; genus Lysinibacillus; species Lysinibacillus sp. IITD104. The sequence continues at coordinate 4,054,756 of NZ_JBAHYH020000001.1, read as the reverse complement.
CTGTTCGTACAATCAACGGGACACTTGACTTGCACGTAAAATTAGAAGAAAAGCTTGCTGAATTTAAAGGAACAGAAGCGGCTATTTCTTATCAATCTGGATTTAATTGTAATATGGCAGCTATTTCGGCTGTAATGGATAAAAATGATGCCATTCTATCTGATCAATTAAACCATGCCTCTATTATTGATGGATGTCGCTTATCAAAGGCAAAAATCATCGCGTTTAATCACTCTGATATGGAGGATTTACGTGCAAAGGCAAAGGCAGCAAAGGAATCAGGTTTATACAATAAAATCATGGTTATCACAGATGGTGTCTTCTCAATGGATGGTGATATTGCTAAATTACCTGAAATTGTGGAAATTGCGAAAGAGTTTGATTTGATTACGTATGTGGATGATGCACATGGTTCAGGTGTAACAGGTAAAGGAAAAGGAACTGTGAAGCATTTTGGATTAGAAAAAGAAATTGATTTCCAAATTGGTACATTATCAAAAGCCATTGGTGTAGTAGGTGGCTATGTAGCAGGTAAGAAAAATTTAATTGATTGGCTAAAAGTTCGCTCACGCCCATTCCTATTCTCAACAGCATTACCACCAGGTGATGTAGCCGCTATTACAGCAGCCGTGCAAATGCTGATTGATTCAACAGAGCTACACGATAAGCTGTGGGATAATGGCAACTATTTAAAAGCGGGGCTTGAGAAGCTTGGCTTTAATATTGGCGCGTCTGAGACACCAATTACACCATGTATCATTGGGGATGAAAAGTTGACACAGGAATTTTCAAAACGTTTATTTGAAGAAGGCGTTTATGCAAAATCGATTGTCTTCCCAACAGTTCCAAAAGGTACAGGACGCGTTCGGAATATGCCAACAGCGGCACATACAAAAGAAATGCTTGATGATGCAATTGCGATTTACGAGAAGGTTGGTCGTGAATTAGGCGTTATTCAATAAGAAAAAGGCTTCCTCATTAATGGGGAAGCCTTTTTGCATGATAGAAATGAAAAAGTGTAGGATAGAATCAAAAAAGTGACCGATAGAAGCTTAAATCTAATTGGTAGCGATCTAAAAATAGACAATCACTTTATTTTGACCCAATTATTTTGGCTGCCTTGAGCTGTTGAATAGCTTGATCAGAAATATTTAATGCCTGTAAAATTTCTTCATTATGTTGCCCTAAAGTAGGGGCTGCATTTGTTAGCTGTCCAGGTGTTTGTGAAAACTTAGCTGGGAAGCCCAATGTTCTCATTGGTCCAGCAGTAGGGTGCTCATAGGACAGTACCATGCCACGCTCTAGTATATGAGGGTCATTTAATGTTTGATCATAAGAATAGATTGGACTAGATGGTACACCGTGCTTATCCAATAGTTCGAGCCAGTAGATAGCCTTATGCTTGATTAGCTCGCTTTCAATTTCTGCTTCCAGCTCCTTCACATGTTGGGCACGTGAATAGTTGGTAGCAAAGAGAGGATTGTCTAACCAATCAGGTCGATTGACAACCTTTACAGCAAAAATCTCCCATAGCTTTTGATTGCCAGCACCTACTAGAATATAGTCATCCTGTGTTTTGAAACCTTGATAGGGCGCTGACACACGATGGGCGGTTCCTGTTCGCTCAGGTAACTCACCTTGTCCGAAGTAAGCAGCGGCTTCCCAAACAGTCCACGCAAGACCTGACTCCACTAAGGACACATCAATATATTGACCTTCACCACTACGAAGCTTATAGATATAGGCCATTAAAATGGATTGTAAGGCTGTTTGTGCAGCGGCAATATCATTCACCGCAAAGCCAACTTTTACAGGTCGGCCATCTGCTTCACCTGTCATATGCATTAAGCCACTCAGACCCTGAGCCATAATGTCATAGCCACCCTTTTGACTATAAGGACCTGTTTGACCATAACCGGAAATAGAGCAGTAAATTAGGCCCGGATTGATGGCTTTTAATGTGTCATAATCAATCCCAAGCTTTTTCGTGACACCTGGTCGATAATTTTCCACAAGTACATCAACAGATTGAATCAATTCTTTAAATAAAGCCAGTCCCTCAGTAGTTTTTAAATTGATGCAGACACCTTTTTTATTACGATTAACCATCATATACATATGACTTTCTTCATTAACGAATGGACCCATTGTACGGGTATCGTCTCCATTTGGATATTTTTCAATTTTGATAACTTCTGCACCCATATCTGCTAACACCATCGTGCAATAAGGACCCGCTAAGACTTGTGATAAATCGACAACCTTTAATCCTTGTAATGCTTGTTTCATTTAACCTCAGTCCCATCCTGTTTGACTAATGTGATGTTACGTAATCCCTTGACAGAGGTGGCGCCTGCTAATGCGATGGAAACCTTTAATTCATCATAAAGATTGGTCATCACCTTTTCGACGCCTTGTTGTCCTTCAAGGGCTAGCCCATAGACGAAAGGACGCCCAATTGCAACGGCATCCGCTCCTAAAGCAAGTGCTTTTAAGGCATCCATGCCACGATATACACCACTATCTAATATAATAGGAATTTGTCCATGCACAACTTTCGCAATAGCAGGAAGGGCATCAAGTGAACCAATCACGCCATCTAATTGACGGCCGCCATGGTTTGATACAATAATGCCATCAATACCATTGTCGATAGCTAGCTTTGCATCTTCAGGATGTAAAATTCCCTTCAATAATATAGGAAGATTTGTACGTTTTTTTAACTCTCGAACATGCGCCCAATTAAGTGTTGGGTGGAAGACATTTTGCAAGACACCTTGTACATAGGACTCGAATGAATCATCAGGTAAAGTGGCTGTAAAAACGGGGTCATTCATATAATTTCCTCTTGCATAGCCTAGCTTCAATGGTGAAAATTGATTGCGTACATCTTCTTCACGCCAGCCAAGCATTACGGTATCGACAGTTAAAACGATCGCTTCAAATCCAGCTTCCTCTGCACGTGTAGCCATACTAAAAGCAATTTCTTCATTAGTAGACCAATATAATTGAAACCATTTTGTTGCAGAAGGCGCAGCTTGAGCAACTTCTTCAAGAGCAAAAGTAGAAACGGTGCTTTGTATATAAGGAATATTTAAAAACTGGGCGGCACGTGCAACGGCAAGCTCACCTTCATCGTGAACCATTCCGTTCATGCCTACAGGAGCAAAAAGCAAAGGAGTTGGATATGTTTTACCAAACAAATGAACCGATGTATCAACTTTTGACACATCATTTAAAAATCGGGGAACAATGGAATACTTCTCAAAAGCTGCACGATTATTGCGCCGTGTTTGTTCACCGCCAGCACCTGAACGGATGTAGCCAAAAGGTCCAGCTTCGATTTTTTCCGCTACGGCCTTTTCTAAATCTGCAAAGCAAATGGGGAAGGGGGCTTGTGCAGTTATATTTTTTAAGAGTAGATCGCCATCAGTTATGTTTGTCATCGTTACTACCTCACTTATTGATTGAAAATAGGCTTTCTTTTATTTAAAAAGGCTTGAATACCTTCGTTATAATCGTCTGAACTAAATGAATCCAAAACTAACTGTGCCAGCTCATCGTTTTCTTCATTTTCACCATCTACAATTGCTTGGATAATTTTTTTGATGCCTGCGTTTGCAATGGATGATTTACTTAATAAATGTTCAGCGAATTGCACTGTGGCCTTTTCAATATCCTCTGGTTCGTGTAGGGCCGTGATTAAACCAATATTTTTTCCTTCTTCAGCTGTAAAAATAGTAGCTGTGTACAAAATTTCCTTTGCCTTAGCGACACCAACAATATTGATGAGACGTTTCGTGCTTTCTAAATTATAGACAATACCTATGTTTGCAGCGGTGATACCTAGCTTACTCTTAGGTGTTGCTATTCTAAAATCACAAGCGTTTGCTAACTCTAAGCCTCCACCAATTGCTAAGCCCTGAATCATAGCAATTGTCGGGTGCGGAAATTTATAAAGAGCATCGATCGCCTTTAGAGCCAATTCATTATAGGCTTTGGCATTGTCTGTAGCATAACGAACATCTAAAAACTCGCTAATATCTGCACCAGATGAAAAGGCTACTTCATTGACACCGCGAACAATTAAGAGCTTGATAGTAGAATCTACACGTAGTTGCTCAAGGTGGTCTGCTATAGCTTGAAACATTGCCCTTGATAAAGAATTTCGTTTTTCTGGGCGGTTTAATACTAACGTTGCAATATAGCCATTTTTCTCTACATAAATTTCCTTTGTCATCTTCATTCTCCTCTTAATCTTTTTTCAACTTCGCAGCGAAGCGGTTTCCGATGGATTGAATGCTCTGCACAAGGATGATTAAGATAAAGACAGTTGCATACATCACATCAACCTCATAACGTAAATGACCATAGCGATAGGCAAGGTCACCTAAACCGCCAGCACCAACCATTCCTGCCATTGCTGTTGCACCAATTAATCCTATTGTGGCAATCGTTAAGCCTAAAATAATAGATGGTCGAGCTTCACGTAATAGGACATGCCAAATTATATGGCGACGTTTAATACCCATGGCTGTGTAGGCTTCTACAACTCCTGAATCCACTTCTAAAAGGGCAGATTCCATCAGTCGTGCAATATAAGGAGCCGTGTAAACAACTAACGGAACGATTACACCTTTAACACCAATTGTTGTACCAACAATTAGCTTGGTAAAAGGTAAGATGAAGAATAATAAAATGATAAATGGAACAGAGCGAACAATATTGATGAATAGATTAAAAAACTGATAGAAAAATTTATTTTCAAAGGATTGTCCTGGTCGAGTTAAAACGATTAATAGCCCTAATGGAATACCAATTAGAATGGAGAACAACAATGAAATTCCGACCATTTGAAATGTTTCCATAATTGCTTTGCCAATAACATCTGACCAATCTGTAAAGAAGCTTTGGATACTACTCATTGAACGCACCTCCTAATTCTTCCACTGCTACGCCATTTTCTGAAAAATACGTTAGCGCCTTTTGGACAATATGCGTCTCGCCATGTAGATGCACCACAATATTGCCGACAATACCGTTTTTTAATTCAATAATATTAGCTGTTAAAATATTTGGTTGCACATCGTATATCTTAGTGACTTCTGCTAATAATGGCTTACCAGTACTTTCACCAAGAAATGTTAAACGGATTACACTTCCTGAAACATTTAATTGCTCAATAAGAGAAGGGGATAAATTACGTTGTGAAATTGTATTCAAAAACTTTCGCGTTGTAGGGTGCTTCGGTTTTGCAAAAAGTTCAATCGCTGTGCCAAATTCCACAACTTTCCCTGACTCTAGAACAGAAACCTCATCGCAAATTTTTTGAATTACATTCATTTCATGGGTGATGAGCAGAATCGTAATGCCTAATTCCCGATTAATTTTTAACAACAATTCAAGAATGGCTTCCGTTGTTTCAGGATCAAGTGCACTTGTTGCTTCGTCACTAAGTAAAATCTCTGGTTCCTGTGCTAAGGCACGTGCAATAGCCACACGCTGTTTTTGACCACCTGAAAGTTGATTTGGGTAACTATCTAGTTTATCTGTTAAGCCGACAATTTCGGCATACTTAGCTACTCGGTTTTTTACTTCCGCCTCTTTATAGCCTAGCAGCTTTAAGGGAACAGCAATATTATTGTAAACCGTTGCTGTTTTTAGTAGATTGAAGTGCTGAAAGATCATCCCGATTTTTTGGCGTGTTTGACGTAATTCATGAAGAGAAAGGGTCGTAATGTCTACATTGTCTATCACTACTTTTCCCGCTGTAGGACGTTCTAGTAGATTAACGCAACGAATGAGTGTACTTTTCCCAGCACCACTATAGCCGATTACTCCATGAATTTGTCCCTTTTTTACATGAAGATTGATGCCATCCACAGCTTTTATGATGCCTTTTTTCGATTTAAATTCTTTTGAGATATTTTGTAATTGAATCATGCGATTATTTGCTCCTTTCTCAACCTTCTAAAAAGCAAGAATCTGCTCGTTTTCCTATAGAGGAATTTCGGCAGATTCTTCGGCTTTAGAAGCTTTCTGAATGTTTTACCAGCTAGGGATTACAGAACCTTTAAACTCTTCTTCGATGAATTGACGTACCTCATCAGATTGATAAGCCTCAACGAACTTTTTAATTGTTGGATCATTTTCATTTTCAGCACGCACAACAATATAGTTCACGTATGGAGAATCAGTAGATTCCAATAAAATAGAGTCATCTTTAGGATTAATGCCAGCTTCTAATGCAAAGTTTGTATTAATAGCTGCTACATCTACTTCACTAAGTTGTTTAGGAATTTGAGCTGCCTCTAATTCAATGAATTTTAAATTCTTTTTGTTTTCTTCTACATCACGGATCGAGGCTGTTAAGTCTGCGCCATCTTTTAACTTAATATAGCCAGCTTCCTGTAAAACAAAGAGGGCACGTGCTCCATTCGTTGGGTCATTTGGTAAGCCAAACGTTGCACCGTCAGGAATGTCATCAAAGGATTTATATTTTTCTGAGTAGATACCCATTGGATTTAAAATCGTCTTGCCCACTGGTACTAAATCTGTATCATGGTCTTTATTAAATGTATCTAGGAAAGGCTCGTGTTGATAGCTGTTAGCATCAAGATCACCTTCAGCTAAGGATGTATTAGGTAAAACATAGTCAGAAAATGATTTTAGTTCTACTTCTAGCCCATTTTCTTTTGCTACTTTAGCGGCTACTTCTGCAATTTGTTCGTGTGGACCAGAAGTGACGCCTACAACGATTTTCTTTTCATCAATTCCTTCAGTTTGGCTTTTACTATCTTCTTTAGAGCCACAGCCTGCTAAAGCTGCTACTAATGTTAAACTTGCTAAACCTACTAAAAATTTATTTTTCTTTTTCATGAAAATACCTCCAAGATTGTTTTTATCGGTTTTTTGAAAATAAAAAAACTCTCTTACAAATTAAGAGAGGCTCATGAAAAGATGTCCTCTCTTATCTATCAAACGAAGATCGTTTGCAGGATTTAGCACCTTCCTATAAAAAGGAGGTTGCCGAGCTTCATAGGGCCAGTCCCTCAGCTACTCTTGATAAGAGATTTATAATATTTTTTTGTAATTCCGATAGAACTAATATAATTTATAGGGTATAGTAAGTCAATAAATAATTTTTAAATTTTTTATATAATTATAATATTTCGACGCAAAAGAGGGATAACAATGTCTGTAAGAGTTAATTATGGTATAGGTTCATTTGGTAAGGTTATTAGTGCTCGTTTTCTAACGGGAACAGATATCATTGAAGGGATTGAAGCGCTTTGCGAAGAGAATAGCATAGAGTCAGCAACAATTGTAAGCTGTATTGGCAGCTTTCAAAAAAGCAGCTTTGTTTATTTAGTGCCAGATGCAACAGCTCAAATTCAAGTTCGTTTTAGTGATGTGATTGAAAAAGAGGGACCATTAGAATTTATTCAAGGTTCAGGTGTGGTGTGTAAGCGAGATGGTGGATATGAGACACATTTCCATGGTTCTATGAGCGATCAATGGGGTGTTGTATCAGGTGGGCATTTAATAAAAGGGGGCAACCCTGTTATTACTGCTGACATCGTGTTGGCAGAGGTACAAGGGATTCAACATATTCGAAAATGGGATGATGAAACAGGTCATGTTCAATTTTATCCATTAGAAAATGGTTTAGGGCAACCAAGGAAAATTGAAAAATAGTAATAATCCTGTAGCTAGGGATAGCTACAGGATATGGCGTCATTATCTTTTAAACAATTGTAATTGCTCGATTCTATGGATTGCTTCACGTAAGCGCTCCTCACTAACCAGCAATCCTACGCGTACATAGCCTTCACCATATTGACCGAAGCCATTACCTGCTGCTACAGCGATATCAGCTTTTTCGAGCAAAAGATCAGCAAACTGTTCACTTGTATAGCCTAGTGGTACAGGGAGCCATGCGAAGAAGGAGCCTTTTGGAGCCGTAACATGCCAGCCAATTCTTCGAGCTTCTTCAATGAGTACATTGCGGCGACGCTCATAAGTAGCTCGTAGTTCATCCGCACATTGTTGGGAAGCCGTCAGTGCTACTGCTGCGGCTTGTTGAATGGCAGGGAATTGACTACAAAACAGATGATCCTGAATTAGATTAATAGCAGCAATAATCTCGGCATTCCCTACAGCGAAGCCTATACGCCAGCCAGCCATATTATAGGTTTTCGATAATGTATACATTTCAACTCCTACTTCTTTTGCACCCTTTGCTTGAAGGAAGCTAACTGGTTTATTACCGTCAAATCCTATTGCCCCATAAGCAAAATCATGTGATACGATAATATTGTGCTCCTTCGCAAAGCGAACGGTCTCTTCAAAAAACGCAAGTGATGCTGTACCACCTGTAGGGTTGTTCGGGTAATTTAAGTAAAGAAGCTTTGCTTTTTCTTTCACTTCATCAGGTAATGCATGATAATCAGGTAAGAAATCATTTTCAGCAAAAAGGGGCATTACTTCAAAATTGACGTCTCCTAGTACAACACCTGATAGGTAATCTGGATAGCCAGGATCTGGTAAGAGCATCGTGTCACCAGGGTTTAACACAGCTAAAGGTAGCTCAACTAGACCAATTTTTGTTCCACCAAGAATCGCTACCTCTGTATCTGGATTTAGTTCTACCTGATATTCACGTAGATAAAAGTCCGCAGCAGCTTGGCGTAATTCAGCGAGACCTCTAAAAGGTGAATATTTGTGGTTTTGAGGATTTTCAGCTGCTTCCTGTAATGCTTGAATGATGTGAATAGGCGTTGGCTGATCGGGATTTCCTTGCCCAAGGTTAATGACATCACGCCCTTCTTCTAGAGCCGAGTTTACTTTTTGAACGAGTGCTGCAAAAAATTGAGTGGGTAGTTGCTGTAGTTTTTTAGAGAATTCCATGCATGATCACCTTTTTCAGAATATAATAATTATTATTGAAGAATATGAAGCAAATAGTATTACTTTTTCTGTTAATTGTCTAGAGGAGGAATAGAGATGAAAATCGGTTGTATTCAATTAAATGTTGGCTTTGGCAAAGTTGAAGAAAATTTTGAACGTGCCGAGGATAAGATTCGTGAAGCTGCAAAAAATGGGGCAGAAATCATAGTGTTACCTGAAATGTGGAATACAGGCTATGCTTTAGAGAAACTGCCTGAGCTAGCAGATATCAATGGTGAGCGGACAAAGACCTTTTTGGCTAAACTTGCTAAGGAACTTGATGTACATATTGTAGGGGGCTCTGTTTCAACAAAGAAAGGCGATAAATTTTATAATACGATGTATACCTTTGATCGTAATGGAGAACTTGTTGGGGAATATAGCAAGGCACATCTTTTCCGTTTAATGGACGAGCATCTTTACTTGGAAGCAGGGGATGAAATGAATCGTTTTGCTTTAGATGATATTGAAGCTGCTGGTGTCATTTGCTATGATATTCGCTTCCCAGAATGGTTACGTGCACATGCATTACAAGGAGCAAAGGTATTATTTGTACCAGCGCAGTGGCCAACTCCAAGGATTGACCATTGGAAAACGTTGCTACAGGCTCGTGCAATTGAAAATCAATGCTTTGTCATTGCAGTAAATCGTATTTCGAAAAAGGTAGAAAATTTTAATGGGCAGTCTATGATTATTCAGCCTTGGGGAGAAGTATTATGGGTAGGTGCTGAGGACGAGGAAGTAGCAGTGATCGATGTAGACTTTTCTATTGTCGATGAAGTACGTGGAAGAATTCCTGTTTACGATGATCGTAGACCTGGATTGTATCACGATGTAGTTGTGAAAGGGTAATAAAGGGCACGCTTAGGAGGGGAGTTAACCTTTTAAGCGTGCCAACTTTTTTCTAGCTCTTATCCTCGATTAATGAATTGGCTAGTAGCATAAATTCAAGTGTAATGCGGTTATGCCCGTTCATAAAATTTTTACCAAGTAAACTTTCAAGCTTTTTTAAGCGGTGATAGAGTGTTTGACGAACAATAAACAATTGATTCGCTGTTTGCTGTTTAGAGCCATTTGTTTGTAAATACACTTGCAATGTTTCGAGAAGCTTACTATTATATTTTTCATCGTATTCAATAACGGGCTGTAAATAGTCGTAAATCACTTCCTGTAAATCCACCTGCATTTGTAATTTATAGATTAAATGATATAAATGCAGATCATCATAAAAGAACGAGGACGTTTGTACTTTTCGACAAATATATAAGGTTTCCAGTGCAGTTTGATAGCTTTTGGGAATTTCATCCACATCACAAACAACCTTCCCAATAGCTATCTGATAACCTTGTGCCTGCTGCTTTTTATAAAATTCAGTTTTGACCAAAGAGGAAAACATGTTGTTTAACATATCACGAATGGCTTTACTATCTTTTGTATGCAGTAAAATAAAAATAACATAGCTTTTTCTTTCAAATAAAAATGGAATAAAGCCATGTTGCTCAAAGAGATTACGATAATAAAGCTTACTATAGACTACATCCTCCTGTGCCTTTGTCAAGGTATTAGGAGAAGCCAAAATAAAGACAGTGCCACTGGATTGTGTATAGTTAGTATAATGTGTAACGATAAATTTATAGATTTCCTCCTTAGATAGTTTTTGATCAATCCAATCAGCTAAAATCGAAGCATCCTCAATATTCTTTTTTTCCTCAATATAGAACTCTCGCATAAAAAGCTGTGCCAACGCTGTTGCCGTGCGATCTAATATTAATAATTCAAATTCGGAGAAAAGCCCATCTTCTCGATAAATTGATAAATCGGCATAATGTTGATCAAATAGAAAAATAGGCTCATGTTTAAATTGCTGAGACGATGTATTCAATGTTAGGAATTGCTGCCGCTTTTTATGAGCCATATTCGGGAAAAAGACAGGTTCTCTTCCCTTAATGGAAAACATAATTTGTATTTTCAATTCATTATACATATTTTGTAAAATATCGTCCGTGTTTTGTCCCAATACTGCATTTTTGTTCAATGTTTGTGAGTAAGCTTCTAGTGAAGAAATCAATAGATATTGCTGATTGATAATTTGACTATGTAAATCCTGTGTAATACGAACAAAAGGAACTGCTTCATGAAAAACAATAATAGGAAACTGGTGGCGGTTGGCAAGTGTTAAAATCGCTTCAGGTACTGCTTGAATAGAGGTGCCATATTCAATACAAAGTGCTGCACAATTTTTTTGAATGATGGCTTCTATAAAGGATACAAAGTCCTCAATACTATGTTGGAGACTAAGCCCTGTAGTTAATACTAACTCTTCACCAACTAAAAAATTATCAACATGTATGATTTCTAGTACATGTGCCCATTTAACGCTCCTTGTTAATCCCTCATGACCTGCAACTACCTCTGCATTTTGAAAATATTTATTCTGTAAAACGTCTAGTACTTTTAGTTGAAATGTGCTCATTTTTGCCCCTCCTTTTGACATGCGTGTCAGTGGTTAGAATTCAATAATTTCTGCTTGGTGCTGAGAATTTACTCATAAAATCGTTTAAAAAATATTTTAAGAATATTTAGTCTATTTTACATTATGTATAAAACAAAAGTATAGAATTTTACAGTTTGTCTATTACTTCAACGTTATGAAAGATGTAAGATTTTTGTAAGCGATCAAGCAATCTACTAAAAGAGGTGACAGATATGGGGCAACAAACGCATTTACAAAGAGGATTAAAGAAGCGGCATATGACGATGATTGCGATTGCCGGTGTAATCGGTGCTGGACTATTTATGGGGAGTGGCTCGGTCATTAACCTAGCTGGTCCAGGGGCAATTTTATCGTATATATTTGCAGGAATTATCGTTGTATTAGTTATGCGTATGCTAGGTGAGATGGCGGCAGTCAATCCAACGAGTGGATCGTTTGCTCACTATGCACATGAAGCCATTGGTCCGTGGGCAGGTTTTATGATTGGATGGTTGTACTGGTTTTTCTGGGTGATTGCCATTGCTTTAGAGGCAACAGCAGCAGCTGCCATTATTCAATATTGGTACGATGGGATTCCTTTATGGCTTTTAAGTCTGTTATTAACTGTAGCACTTACATTAACAAATGTTCTTTCTGTCAAAGCTTTTGGTGAGTTTGAGTATTGGTTCTCTCTTATTAAGGTTGCAAGTATAGTCGTTTTTCTAGGTCTTGGTGCTTTTATTATCTTTGGTATTGCTCCAAACTTTAATGCTGTTGGTATGACCAATTTAGTTGAACAGGGTGGTTTTTTACCAAATGGTTTTGGCGCTGTTCTAATGGGTGTCGTTATCGTTATTTTTTCATTTATGGGGACAGAAATCGTTGCGATTGCTGCTGGTGAATCGGATGAACCATTAGCCGCTGTCACAAAAGCTACCAATTCTATTACTTGGCGTATTTTAATTTTCTATGTAGGCTCTATTGCAGTTGTAGTGACGCTATTGCCTTGGCATTCCTCAGATATTTTAACAAGTCCTTATGTAGCGGTACTTGATTATATTGGTATTCCTGCAGCCGCACAAATTATGAATTTTGTTGTTTTAACTGCTGTATTATCATGCCTAAATTCAGCACTATATGCTACATCAAGAATGGTATTTTCTTTAGCGGAAAAAGGAGAAGCACCAAAAGCATTTTTAAAATTAAATAAAAATGGTGCACCTGTTAATGCCATACTTGCCGCAACATTTTTCTCATATATTGCGGTCATTATGAACTATGTGTCGCCAGATAAAGTATTTATGTTTTTATTAAGTTCTTGTAGTGCTATTACGTTGATTCTTTATTTAATCATTGCCTTTTCACAGTTAAGAATGCGACGGAAGATTGAGCAAGAAAATCCAGAGCTATTAAAGGTGAAAATGTGGCTATTTCCATATTTAACATATTTAACAATAGTAGCAACAACAGCATTACTCATTGCGATGTTCTTTATAGAGTCTATGCGCTCACAAATTTTATTTACATGCGTTATTGTGGCCATTGTGATGATTTTCTATATGCTGACTCAAAAGAAAAAGGTGATCAAACAAGCCGATGAATCAAGTTCCCTTTTCACAAAAGACAAGTTTGATTTTGAACAATAAGACGAAAAAAGGAGTGGTCAATTATGACAGTTCAACAAGAAATGAAAACGCTAACACATTTTATCAAAGGAGAAGAGGTAGCAGGTACAAGTAACAGATTCTCTGAAGTATATAATCCGTCAACAGGTGAGGTTATTGCAAGAGTACCCCTTGCTTCAAGAGCCGAGGTAAAGCATGCTATTCAGTTAGCTAAGGAAGCCTTTCCAGCATGGAAAAAAACATCAATTGGGAAGCGGGTAGAAGTGCTACATCGTTTCCGTCAGCTGTTAGTAGAAAGACAGGAAGAACTTATCAATGTGATTTGCCAAGAGAGTGGAAAAACTAAGGAAGATGCGAAAGGTGAAATTGTTCGTGGTATTGAATCTGTGGATATGGCGATCAGTGCCCCACAAATGCTAAAAGGAGAGTATTCCGTCAATGTAGGTGGAAATATTAATGCTTTTTCTGCCAAATCGCCTCTTGGTGTAGTAGCAACCATTGCACCATTTAATTTCCCTGTTATGGTACCACTGGCTATTACAAGTATGGCTGTTGCGGTAGGAAATGCAGTTATTCTAAAGCCATCTGAACGTGTACCTATTTCAGCATTATATTTGAGCCAATTATGGAAAGAGGCAGGTCTACCAGACGGTATTTGGACAGTGGTTAATGGAGATAAAGAGGCAGTCGATGAACTATTAGAAAATAAAGAGATTCAAGCAATTTCATTTGTTGGCTCAACGCCTGTTGCTGAATATATCTATCAAACTGGGACAAAGCACAATAAACGTGTTGCGGCATTTGGTGGTGGAAAGAACTTTATGATTGTAATGCCTGATGCCAATTTAGAACAGACAGCAAATGCCTTTTTAGGAGCAGCATATGGTGCAGCATCTCAGCGTTGCATGGCTATTTCTGGTGCACTCGTTGTAGGGAAGGATACGGAGCAACGATTTACAGAAATATTGAAAAATAAAATATCCCAACTAAAGGTAGGGCCTTATACAGAGCAAGACGTCGATTTCGGTCCTGTCATCTCTAAACAATCAAAGGAAACGATTATACGTTATATCGATGGGGCGGTCAGTGAAGGAGCGAATCTTGTCATCGATGGAAGACATCCAAAAGTATGTGAATCGTCAAATGGTTTTTATCTTGGTCCTACTCTACTTAATCATGTAAAACCAGAAATGACGATCTTCAAAGAGGAGGTCTTTGGTCCAGCACGTATTGTAGTGGGGGTTGACTCTCTACAAGAGGCTATCGACTTAATAAATGATCATGAGCTTGGCAATGGTGTCACAATGTTTACAAGCAGCGGCGCAGCGGCGCGTAAATTCCAAGAAGAAATAGAAGTGGGCATGGTAGGAGTAAATGTACCAATACCAATTCCAGTTGGCTATCACAACTTTGGTGGATGGAAACGCTCTAAGTTCGGTGAAGGGCATATGTTTGGCCCAGATCAGGCGAGATTCTTTACAAAGGCAAAAACGATTTCTGAGCGCTGGCCAGATGAAACAGAAGATACAACAAGCTCCTTTGCGTTCCCGAGTAATAACGATGTGAAAAACTAATGTAAGGAAAATAATAATGAGGGGTGTTTGGCGATGACGCAGATCAATCTTAAAAGTGATGTATTAGCAAAGGATGAGCAATATGTATGGCATTCAATGAAACCCTATAATCCGCAAGCCACGTATGTAGTAGAGAAATCTGATGGTGCAAAAATCACAGATACAGATGGTGCGGAATATATTGATGCGATGGCTGGGCTATGGTGTGTCAATGTTGGCTATGGTCGTAAAGAATTAGCGGATGCAGCACATGAGCAAATGATGAAAAATGCTTATGCACCTTTATCTCAGGGACATTTACCAGCAGTCGAACTAGCCGAAAAACTTAATGAAATGCTTGGTGGAGATTATGTTATTTTCTTCTCTAACAGTGGTTCAGAGGCGAATGAAACAGCTTTTAAAATAGCACGCCAATACCACCAGCAAAAAGGACAAAGCTCGCGCTATAAAATTGTCTCTCGCTACCGTGCTTATCATGGGAACTCCTTTGGGGCTTTAGCGGCAACAGGGCAGGCGGAGCGTAAATATAAATATGAGCCTCTATCACCTGGCTTTATCCATGTTGCACCACCTGATCAATACCGTGAGCATGAAAGTGATACTATTGCGCCATTAGATTTAGCGAGTGTAAAGGCCGTAGACAAAACGATGACATGGGAGCTGGGCGACACAATTGCAGCGATGATCTTAGAGCCTATTATTACAGGTGGTGGTGTCATTATGCCTCCAGAAAACTATTTAAAAGGTATTGAAGAAGTATGTAAAAAACACGGCGCTTTAATGATTGTGGATGAGGTTATTTGTGGCTTTGGTCGTACAGGAAAGCCATTTGGATTTATGAATTATGGTGTAAAGCCTGATATTATTACCATGGCTAAAGGAATTACAAGTGCCTATTTACCATTATCAGCTACAGCAGTAAAGCGTGAAATATATGAGGCGTTTACTGGATCAGATGCATACGGCTATTTCCGCCATGTAAATACATTTGGTGGCTCACCGGTGGCATGTGCAGTCGCATTAAAAAATATTGAGATTCTTGAGCAAGAGGCATTATTTGACCGTTCCAAGGAAGTTGGTGCAGCAACACTAAAAACATTGCAGCAAGAATTGCAGCAACACCCAAATGTGGGGGATGTACGAGGTAAGGGCTTATTGATTGGGATTGAATTAGTTGTAGATAAAATCTCGAAAGAACCTTTACCTGTGGAGAAAGTGAATGCAGTCATTGCAGCATGTAAAGGGCAAGGTGTCATCATTGGGAAAAATGGAGCTACTGTAGCAGGATTTAATAACGTCTTAACGTTATCGCCACCACTTAATATTGCACAAGAAGATCTTGACCGCATACTAAGTGTGGTTGTGAATAGTATAAATACGCTATAGTAACTATTCATGTAGGTTCTAAAAGCCATATCAAAAGGGCTTTTAGAACTTTTATTAATGGGCTTTGGAGCAACAATCAGCTGTAGGGAGCATTATTATAGCTCAATAAAAATAAATATAAAATTCTGAAATTTATTAAAAAAATACTGGAAATATTAGATTTCATCGTTTATAGTTGTTAAAAATAATGAAATTTTCTGATAATAAAACAATTTTCTGAGAGGGAATATTTTTTTAATCACTTATTTTCAGCAGTGGAATAAATATACCTTGTATTTTGAACTATACTTTCTGAGTTAAAAGCAATTGTGATAGTTGAGGAAGCAATATCTTTCCTGAATTGAATTGTCTAATCTTAAGAAAATATAGTTTATTTTTTGCCTATTTATTTTCATCAGTGGAGAAAATAAATTCATTTTGGTAATTATATTTCTTAATTTAAGTTATAAGAAATATTTTTATATATTTTTACAAAGGGAGTAGATGAGATGAATTATGTTAAAAAATTGGTTTTTGTAATTCTATGTACATTGCTTTTAGCGGCATGCTCAGAGAAAGACAATTCTAACGCATCAAATACTGGGGACAAGTCTACTACAGAATCAGGTACAGCTAGTTCAAAAAATGAACTTGTTATCGCTGTAAATGAAAACTTTATTTCAATGGATCCGCATAACACTGGGGATACAAATTCGAGTTCTGTACAGGAGACAATGCTAGAAGGATTGTTAGGCTTCGATGCAGATGGTCAAATTATTAAGGTTTTAGCAGATGATTATTCAATTAGTGAAGACGCTCTTGTCTATACGTTCAAACTTAAAGAAGGGGTTACTTTCCATGACGGGGAACAGTTTAATGCTGAGGCTGTAAAGGCCAACATTGAGCGAATCATGAATGATGAAAGCTTACGTTTATATTCTCGTGGTTTTAGCTTAATCAGCAATGTTGAAATTCTAGGCGACTATGAAATTAAGGTTACTTTAAAAGAACCTTATGGACCTATGATTACTCGATTCGGAGTTGCCAAAATGATTAGTCCAAAAATGATTAAAGAAAATTCAGCAGATATACCTAAAAAACCTGTTGGTACAGGACCATATAAATTTGTTGAATGGGTACAAGGAGATCATTTAACAATTGAGAACTTTGACGGCTACTGGGATGGAGGAGAACGTGTTGCTAAAATCACCTATAAACCAGTGCCAGAAAATGGCTCACGTGTAGCGATGCTAAAAGCGGGTGATGCACAGGTTATCTATCCAGTGCCAGCACAAAATATTGATGAGCTTTCTAATAGTAAAGATGTAGAGGTAAATAAGGTCCCTTCTACAATTGCACACTACGTTTCATTAAATACCTATAAAAAACCTTTGGATGATATTAAAGTTCGACAAGCCTTTAACTATGCGGTGGACAAGGATGCTTATTTAAAAGTGGTGAATGCTGGGCTAGGTTTACCATTAGACTCCATTATTTCTTCCAAAACCGTTTATTATAAGCAGCAAAAAATGTATGAACACAATATTGAAAAGGCAAAAGCATTATTGGCTGAGGCAGGCTATCCTGATGGCTTCGATATTGAAATTTGGGGGAACACAAACTCAGATACGATGAAGGGTATGCAGTTTATTCAACAACAGTTAGGTCAAATCGGTGTAAAAGTAGAAATTAAATCAATGGAAGAAGGTACTTTATCAGACGAAATCTATGGTGCACAAACACCAGAGGATGCGAAATTACAAATGTGGTATGTGAGCTGGTCAGCCTATGCTTCGGATATAACGAATGCGACAAAGCCTCTTTTCCATAGCGTATCATTCCCACCGAATGGTGCAAATACAGCTTACTATCATAATACAGAGGCAGATCAATTAATGGATGAAGCTAACTCCATTTCAGATGTTGATCGCCAAGCTGAATTATATGAAAAGTTACAGGAAATTGTTTATCAAGATACACCTTGGATTTTCTTAGGGGTAGATGAGGTTGTATATGGTGTACGTTCAAATGTCAGCGGTGTGCAAGTAAACCCTACAGGTGGACTTGATGTGAAGAATGCCAAAGTCGAGTAATGAACAATAAAAGGAATTGATAGTCGTCAATTCCTTTTCTATAAAAATAGAAAGGAGGAAGGTAGCATGTGGAAGTATATAGCAAGAAGAACTGTTGAAATGATACCAATATTAATCGTCATTTCCATATTAACATTCTTATTTATTCATTTCATACCAGGTGACCCTGCAAGGTTAGTAGCTGGGAAGGATGCCACGCTAGAAGATGTTGAAAACGTACGCCATGAGTTAGGTTTAGATAAACCCATTCTTAAACAATACGTGGATTATATGAAAAATCTTGTGACGGGTGAGCTTGGAACATCTTTAACAACAGGACTACCTGTCATAGATATGTTTAAAACAAGGTTTATGCCTTCTCTTCATCTTACTTTCCTTTCCATGTTTTGGGCTACATTAATGGGTTTGGTAATTGGTGTTGTTTCAGCCATCAATAAAAACAAATGGCCTGATTATTTTGGAATGGTAACGGCTGTTTCTGGTATTTCAATTCCAGGATTTTGGCTGGGCTTATTATTGATTCAATTATTTTCCGTGCAGCTAGGGTTATTTCCAACAGGTGGATTAGATGGCTTTTCTAGTTATATTTTGCCGTCCTTGACCTTAGGGGCTGGCATTATGTCAATGATTGCTCGATTTACTCGCTCTTCTATGCTGGAAACGTTACAAGCAGATTTTATAAGAACAGGGAGAGCAAAAGGACTGAAAGAACACTCTGTTATTGTGACCCATGCTTTAAGAAATTCCTTAATTTCTGTGGTAACAGTAGCCGGCCTACAATTCGGATTTCTATTAGGAGGATCGGTGGTAGTGGAGACAGTCTTTAGTTTTCCAGGGATGGGACGACTTCTAATCGATTCGATTGCCTTTCGAGATTATCCCGTCATTCAATCTGCACTGCTGTTATTTGCATTTGAATTTATTTTAGTCAATTTAATCGTTGATGTGCTTTATACCGTGTTAAATCCAAAAATCCAATTAAATTCTTAAGGGAGGGAACAAAATGACTTCACCAACTACTATGCAAAATAGCCAAGTGCAAAATACACAAAAAAAATACTCTCCTCTTAAAGAATTTTGGAAGTCTTTTAAAAAACAAAAGGCTGCTTTGGTAGCAAGTATCTTTATAGTGTTGTTAATTGTAGTCGCTTTTATTGGTCCTTATATCGCACCGTACGACCCTTTTGAACCGAATTATGATGCTTTATTAGAGGGACCAAGTGCAAGTCATTTGGCAGGAACTGACGAGTATGGTCGAGATATTTTTAGTCGTTTGATAGTAGGTGCAAAAATATCCTTGATGGTGAGTTTTAGTGCCGTATTTTTAGGCTTAATACTAGGAACTATTTTAGGTTTAATTAGCGGTTACTTTGGTGGGTGGATTGACAAAATCATCATGCGTAGCTGTGATGTATTGTTTTCATTCCCAGATTTATTATTAGCAATTGCCATTGTAGCCTTATTGGGTCCTGGTATTAATAATGTCATCATTGCTGTGATGATTTTTAGTGTGCCATCTTTTGCACGTTTAGTCAGAGGTGCTACATTGAATGCGAAAGAGAATGTTTACGTAGAAGCAGCACAATCAATGGGAGCTTCACATGTTAGAGTGCTGTGGAAACATATTTTCCCTGAAACCATTAGTGAATTAATCATTTTTGTCACAATGCGTATAGGAACAGCCATTTTAGCAGCTTCTGGTTTAAGTTTTTTAGGCTTAGGTGCAAGCCCTGAGATGCCTGAGTGGGGAGTAATGCTAAGTAGTGG
Source organism: Lysinibacillus sp. IITD104 (assembly GCF_036698265.2). Lineage (NCBI taxonomy): Bacteria > Bacillati > Bacillota > Bacilli > Caryophanales > Bacillaceae > Lysinibacillus > Lysinibacillus sp. IITD104. The sequence goes on along the minus strand of NZ_JBAHYH020000001.1, from coordinate 4,034,910 downwards.
GCGCGACTATTTAGGGACATCTTCGCACGTAGTCATCATGCCAGGCATTGCCATATTTTTAACCGTACTAGCATTTAACTTAATAGGTGATGGATTACGAGATGTCTTAGATCCAAAAATAAAAAATAATTAAGGAGAATGCTTATGCCAGAACATGTATTGCGAGTAAGTGACTTAGAAACGTCCTTTACGCGTGATAAAAGGGAAATCAAGATTTTAAGAGGTGTCAATTTTTCCATCCGTAAAGGAGAGATATTAGGCTTAGTGGGAGAATCGGGTAGTGGAAAAAGCTTAACATCGTTATCCATCATGCAATTATTTCACGGTACTACAGGCAAAATCGTCAATGGCTCTATACATTTCAATGGACATGACTTGACGAAAATGTCCGAATCAGAAATTCGGAAGATTCGTGGCAAGCAAATGGCCATGATTTTTCAAGAGCCCATGACCTCTTTAAATCCTGTCTTAAAAATAGGCAAGCAGTTAATGGAAGCAATTGAGATGCATTTAAAGCTGCCGAAGAACGAAAGTAAGCATCATGCAATCCAAATGCTAAAAAGCGTTGGCATAGGAAGAGCTGAGGAAATCATTTATGAATATCCACATCAGCTATCAGGAGGAATGCGCCAGCGAGTTATGATTGCAATGGCTATGGCCTGCCATCCTAATTTACTTATTGCTGACGAACCAACCACTGCGCTTGATGTCACGATACAAGCTCAAATTTTAGAGCTAATGAAAAAGCTAAAGGAAGAAAATGAAACAGCTATTTTATTAATCACACATGATTTAGGTGTTGTTGCGGAAATGTGCGATAGGGTAGTCGTAATGTATGCAGGGCAGGTTGTAGAGGAAGCAGATGTCTTTGAGTTATTTGCTAGCCCCAAGCATCCCTATACAAAAGGTTTAATTGCATCCGTACCGAAAATTGGTGATAACAAAGAAGTATTAGAATCTATTAATGGTCAAGTACCATCCCCACAAAATATGCCGAATGGTTGTAAATTTGCTCCACGATGTAATCAAGCGATGTCTATATGCCATCAGGAGAGTCCACCGACAGTAAAAATTTCAGCTACTCGCCAATGTAGCTGCTGGCTATATGTGAAAAAGGATGTGGAAGTAAATGCCTAACAGTATATTAAAAGTGGAGAATTTAAAAAAGAGCTTTCAAATAGCAGGAGGGCTATTTCAAAAAAAGCAATATGTTAACGCGGTCATAGATGTTTCCTTTGAAATAGAAGAAGGTACGACGTTTAGTTTAGTTGGGGAAAGTGGTTGTGGTAAATCTACTACAGGTAGATTAATCACTAGATTAATAGCACCAACGAATGGAAGTATCATTGTGGACGGGAAAGAAGTAGCAACTGCAAAGCAATCTGAATTAAAGCATTTAAGGCAAACTGTTCAAATGATTTTTCAAGACCCATATGCCTCTTTGAATCCAAGAATGAAGGTCAAGGAGCTTATTGGGGAGCCTTTAGAAATTCATACAAAACTTTCAAAAGCAGAGCGTGAAAAACTAGTGCTTGAAATGCTGGAAGTCGTTGGATTAAATGCTGAACATGCTGATCGCTATGCGCATGAGTTCAGTGGAGGACAAAGGCAGCGTTTAGGTATTGCACGCGCATTAATAACAAAGCCAAAATTAATTATTGCTGATGAGCCCGTTTCTGCGTTGGATGTATCTATACAATCGCAAATATTGAATCTATTAAAGCAATTGCAGCAAGAATATAAAATATCTTATCTCTTTATTTCTCACGATTTAAGTGTTGTAGAACATATTAGCCATTATATAGGGGTCATGTATTTAGGGTCTATTGTAGAAATCGGGCGTAAAGAAACCATATTTAATGAACCAAAGCATCCCTATACAAAAGCGCTCATTGCATCCGTACCGATCGCAGACCCAACATTACGAAAAAAGAAGATCGTTTTAACAGGTGATATTCCAAATCCTAAAAATCCGCCAAGTGGTTGTACCTTCCACACAAGGTGCCCCTTTGCATCAGATATATGTAAGCAAGCTATTCCGGAAATGAAAAAAATTAACGAAGAGCAAAGTGTCGCATGTCACTTTGTCAACTAATCGAAAGGGTGTATAGAAATGAAAATAGGGTTAAGCACATATAGTATGGTCAAAAAAATGAGACAGGGGGAAATGAATGTACTGGATGTCTTACAATGGGTAGCAGACAACGGTGGACAGCATGTAGAATTAGTACCCTATGAATTTACCGTTGTAGATAACTATGAACTTGCAACTCAAATAAAAGATAAAGCAGCAGAGCTAGGATTAGAGCTATCCGCCTATTCGTTACCAGCTAACTTTATTCAGGATACGGAGGAAGCTTTTTTAGAAGAGGTTGAACGTTTAAAGAAGCATGTTGATGTCGTACATCATATGGGCATTCACATTATGCGCCATGACGTTACTCTCTTTACTTTACCAAAGGAGCAAACGTCCATTCATTATTACAACGAGCACTTCGAAGAGATGGTTAGAGGCTGTCAGTTAATTGCAGATTACGCGAAACAATTTAATATTACGACAACGATTGAAAATCACGGCTTTAATGTTCAAACAAGTGATCGTGTACAACAATTAATTCATGCGGTAAACAGAGACAACTTTAAAACAACTTTAGATATCGGTAATTTTTTATGTATTGATGAAGAACCTCTAATTGGTGTTATGAAAAACGTCCCTTATGCTGCTACGGTGCATTTTAAAGATTTTTATATTCGTCCTTATTATGAAAATCCAGGTGAGGGCGAATGGTTCCGTACAGTTCATAACAACTACATCAGAGGTGCTATTGTGGGACATGGCGATATAAATATTCGAGAAATTATTAAACTCGTAAAAGGCAGTGGATATGATGGCTATCTTACTATTGAGTTTGAAGGGATGGAAGATTGCCAAGTTGGTTCAAAAATAGGGATGGATAATGTACGTCGTTTATGGGACGAATGCAAGCTCTAAAGGAGGAAAGAACATGGACAAATTAAAAGTTTGTGTCATTGGCACAGGTTCTATTTCAGATTTTCACTTAGGTTCCTATTCGAATAATCCATTCGTTGAGTTATATGGCGTGTATGATGCTTCTCTTGAAAGAGGCAAAGCAAAAGCAGTTCAATTTGGAGCAACACATGTTTTTTCTTCAAAAGAAGAGCTATTCGCAGATAAAAATGTGGATGCTGTAAGTATTTGTACATGGAATAATACACATGCCGAATTGGCGATTCTTGCTTTGGAAAATGACTTACATGTTCTAATAGAAAAGCCGCTATCTATGACTTATGCAGAGGCTCTAAATATCCAAAAGGTTGCAGAAAAGCATCAGAAAGTATTTCAAGTGGGCTATGTAAGACGGTTTGCCACAAATACCAAAGTACTGAAAAGCTTCATCGACGATAACAAATTGGGCGATATTTATTATGCTAAGGCTTCCTGCCTAAGAAGATTAGGTAATCCAGGAGGCTGGTTTGCTGAAATTGATAAGTCTGGCGGCGGACCTTTAATTGATCTAGGGGTACATGTAATTGATATATGCTGGTACTTAATGGGGAGACCAAAGGTGAAACGTATAACAGGTCATACTTACAATCAGTTAGGAAACCGAAATCATATAGAAAATTTATCCTTCTACAAGGCTGCAGACTATGATGCAACTAAAAACACAGTAGAAGACTTAGCAAATGCCCTCATTACATTTGAGAATGGAGCGTCACTAATGGTAGACGTTTCCTATACACTACATGCTTTAAAAGATGAAATAAGTATTAAGCTATATGGCACGAACGGTGGTGCAGAGCTAGAGCCAGAATTAAAAATTGTAAGTGAAGAGCATAATACGATTTTAAATATTCATCCTCAAATTAACGATTTAACATTTGATTTTGCGACAGCCTTTCAAAATGAAATCAATTCATTTGTTGATTGTTGCCTTCATCATTATGATTCAGTTGCACCTGTAGAGGATGGAGTAGAAATTATGAAAATCTTAGAAGGTATTTATATTTCTGCAACTGAAGGAAAGGAAGTTGTTTATTAAAATGGTGAAATTGGATAATAAAATCGGTGTGATAGTAGACAGCTTTCGTTTACCTATTCGTGAAGGTTTGTTAAAGGCGAAAGAAGTTGGTGCACAGGGGGTACAAATGTATGCCGTTTCAGGTGAGTTGGACCCCGATAACCTAAATGCTGAACAAAGAGCAGAATTGAAGGCGTATATCTTAGGGCTAGGTCTAGAAATCTCCGCATTATGTGGAGATTTAGGTGGTCATGGCTTCCAAGACAAAGCAGAAAATGCCAGAAAAATAAAAAAATCAAAAGAAATACTGCAATTAGCCAAAGACCTAGGAACATCCATTGTTACAACTCATATTGGTATTATTCCTGAAGATGAAAATGATCCAATCTATCAAACAATGCTGGAAGCCTGCGAAGAATTAGGACAATATGCTACATCATTAGATGCTTATTTTGCGATTGAAACAGGGCCAGAAACGAGTAAAACATTAAAAGGGTTTTTAGATAAGCTATCAACGAATGGTGTATCGGTTAATTTTGATCCTGCCAATATGGTGATGGTAACAAAAGATGATCCTGTAGCTGGAGTCAAACTATTAAAGAAATATATTGTACATACACATGTAAAGGATGGTATTCAACTGCAACCAACGAATCCTAAAGATGTGTACGGGTACTTAGGATACGATTCTGGAACATCTCATGATAAAATAGAAGAAATGGTGGAAAATGGAGAGTTTTTCAGAGAACTTCCATTAGGTCATGGAGATGTCAATTTCGAGCTTTATTTTTCAGCTTTACAAGAAATCGGATACAATGGCTATTTAACTATTGAACGAGAAGTGAGATCAAATCCCGAAAAAGACATCAAAGAAGCTGTACAATTCATAGAAAAGTTTAAATAGGGGTTGAATCTAATTTGAAAAAGCAAGATCAAGTACAAATGCGAAGACAAAATAAATATATTGTGCTTGACGCAATAAGGCAGATGGCGCCAATTTCAAGAATTCAATTATCAAAATATACAAAAATGAGCCCTACAACCATTACGCGTATTGTGCAAGAACTAGAAGCTGAAGGCTTTATTCTTGAAGGGGTATCGGAAGAAACAGCCATTGGTAGACGTCCTACGTTAATTCATATGCGCGAAGATGCTTTATATACGATTGGTATAGAAATTGACTGTTTTACTATTCGAATAGGTATATTAGATTTCTTAGGGAAGCTTATTGCCTTTCAGGAAATCAAATGTAACATCAAGCATCAATACGAAGAAGCTATACATCTACTAAAACGATCTATAGAAAATATCATGACAGAATATCAGATTGCTCACGATAAATTACTAGGCATTGGGATAGGAATTCCAGGAGTAATCAATAACGAGGAAGGGATAATCGTTTCCTCTGAGCAATTGAAGTGGGAAAACTGCCATATAAGAGAAGATTTAAATGGCGTTTTTGGTTGTGAAGTCATCGTAGATAATGAATTAAAAATGCAAATCATTGCTGAAATTGGTGATATCTATACACCACTGTATTCAAATTGTATTTTAGTCGGAATCGGAACAGGAATAGGAGCATCTATATTATTAAATGGAGAAGTGTATCGTGGCATTCAAAATAAAGCTGGAGAAATAAGCCATATAACGATTAATCCCTTTGGTGAGATGTGTCACTGTGGTAAAAGAGGGTGCTTATCCATGTATGTTTCTGAAGTTACGCTGTTAAAAAGAACACCTAAAAATCTTAATATTCAATCAATAGAAGAGATTTTGCATTGTGTTGATCAAGGCGAGCAATGGGCGGTTGATATTCAGCAAGATGTAGCTACTTTTCTAGCTATTGCCATCAATAATCTAGTTTGTTTATACGAACCAGAGGCTGTCATCGTCAGTGGAGAAATTATTGAGCACAATGTGACATTTCAAAAACTGCTTAGTGATAAGTGTAAACAGTATATATGGAAGGAATTACAACCCTACTTTGATTTACAGTTTTCCAATCAATTAAAAGAAGGGGTTGTTAAAGGAGCGGCATTACAAGCACAAAAGCAGTTGCTGTCTGTTTAAAGAAAGGTTGGTTGATTCGTGGCTTACTCAGAATTTTTAAAGGAGTATCGTTCAGGATTAATGGAAAATGTGCATTATGGACAAATAAGTGCTGTGAATCTAACGAAGGAAGAATTCGTCTCTGTAGGTCAAGATTATGAGCCTGTGTATTTTCGTTCTGCAGCAAAACCATTTCAAGCCATTCCCATTTTTATGACTGATTTTATAGAAAAGTACGGGATTACTTCAAAAGAAAGTGCATTATTTCTAGCTTCACAAAGAGGCGAAATATATCATCAAGAGGCATTAGTCTCTTTGCTGGAAAAACTTCCTATTAATGAAAATGAGTTAATTTGTGCAGCATCCTATCCATTAAATGAGGAACCTAAAACAAAGTATATTCAACAGGGGTTTGAAAAGAGGAAACTATTTCATAATTGCGCTGGCAAGCATTTAGGATTTTTAACTGCATGTTTAGCAAATGGCTATGATGTCAAGCAATATTGTCATCCAGAACATCCACTGCAACAGATGATAAAAAAATATATTGCTTATTTAAGTGAATATGAGGTAGAGAAAATTCGTACAGGGATTGATGGCTGTGGTGCGCCCGTCTTTGCGATTCCGTTAAAAAACATGGCCATTGCTTATTTAAAGTTAGCAAGACCAGAATTAATTGATGATCGACTGATTCGTGAAGCAGTAATAAAGCTTACGACAGTAATGAATCAAGAGAATCCTATCATTGCAGCACAAAATTTTATTTGTACGGCATTATTAAAGGACCCCAATATTGTGGCAAAGGGCGGGGCACAGGGCGTATACTGTTTTGCTCTTAGAAACGAAGGATTAAGTTTTGCCTTGAAAATTATGAATGGTTCAGAAAGTCCATGGCCGAATGTAATTGCTTCTGTATTGGAACAAATTCAGTATACAAATCAAGAAACAATTGACCGTATTAAAGCATTGTCTCCTGCATTTGTGCGTAATGATGCAGGGGTTGAGGTAGGAGAAATTGTTTCTACAATTAAAATCGTATAGAGGTGAAGGCACTTGTATGTTTTGGCAATTGATGGTGGTGGAACAAAAACACTTGCGACAATCTCAACGTGTCGTGGGCAAATTATGGCGCTAGCAGAAACAGGAAAAAGTAATCCCACATCCATGAGCTTCGAGCAATTTACTGAGACGATAACAGAATTAATAAATGATTTAAAAAGACAACAACCTCACGAATTTCAACACATTACAAAGTGCCATGCGGGCCTGTCTGGTGTAACAGAAAATAATAATGAAGAAATTACCCATGCATTATTAACCTCGCTTTTACCGAAAGACTGTCAACTATCACTATCGAATGATGGGTTGAACGCGCTGTATGCGGGAACATTGGGTCAGCCTGGCATTGTGCAGATTTCTGGTACGGGTGCGATTACACTCAGTATTGATTATTCGGGAAGAATTGAGCGTACAGCAGGATGGGGTTATATTTTTGATGATGAGGGCAGTGGCTATGATATTGGCATTCGTACATTAAAAGCGGTATTTAAAGCATTTGATAAAAGAGGTCCTGAAACGCTTCTAACAGCAGCAGTATTAGAATATTTTCAATTACAATCCGTTCCGCAGATAATTGAAGTGGTCTATGGTGAAGCACATCCGCGTGATACCATATCTCCTTTAAGTAAGATAGCAATTGAATGTGCTAAACGTGGTGATGGAGAAGCCAATACAATTATTGATCAAGTGTGCTATGTTTTTTATCAAAGTATAGATGCTTGTTACAAAAAAAATCCATTCACAGATAAGCGAGTCAAAGTAGTCTTAGCTGGTGGCGTTTTTAATGAATTGGAGCTATTTATTAAAAAGTTAATCTCTATTGATAAAAAGAATAGTAATCAGTATGACTTCGTGGGTGCTTATAGCTTACCTGTAGGTGGTGCCGCTTTAGCTGCATTAAAATTACCAAGTAAGGAAGCCCAGCTATTTATCGATCAATATAATGCGAGTATGAAGGAGTTTTTAACGAATTAATCCCCCCTTTAATCTAGCAAGTAGAGAATGCATGAATTTTTCTCTACTTGCACTTTTGTTAGTCCCCTACTTTAAACATATAACCCTTATATGAATTATGAATAATCATGACGATTCCAATAAGCATAAAATTGGATAGTAACGAGCTTCCACCATAGCTTAAAAAAGGTAGGGCGACACCTGTGACAGGTAAAAGCCCAATGGTCATGCCGATATTTTGAGTAATTTGAAAGGCTAGTAAGCTTGAAATACCTGCACCCATTAAGGTCATGAAGGGGTCTCGCGCTACTACCGTAATAACAACAATACGATAGATAACAAAAAATAGTAGAGCTATTACAAATGCTCCTCCAACAAAACCCAGCTCTTCTGCAATAGCGGAGAATATAAAATCGGTATGTTTTTCTGGTACATAGACATTGTTATGTAGATAGCCCTTGCCCATAAATTCCCCTGATCCGATGGCCATAAAGCCTTGGCGTACTTGAAAAGAAGAATCAGTATATTCATAAGGCTGAAGCCATCCATAAATTCTTGAAATCTGATGTCCTGATAGGGCACCTAAAACCTTCTCTGTAAAAAATTCATTAAATCGGACATAGAGCACTACTAGCGTACTGATAATAACTAGAGGAACAGCCGTAAATACGACTAGAAGCTTTCTATGAATACCTGAAAAGAAAATCATTGGTAAAATCATCGCCATATACAACATAACCATACCTGTATCGGGTTGCCTATAAACAAGTAGTGTAGGAGGAAGGACAATTAGCCCGATTTTTACAAGTAGCCAAAAATCTGCTAGATAAGAGGGGCGGACATTTTTTTCTTGATGAGCAATAATGACCTTACTCACAACTATTAAAAAAGCGAATTTTAAAAACTCTGATGGTTGGAGAGAACCTAAAAACGGGATTTGATACCATGATTTTGCCTGATTGATCGTCCGAGCAATGCTCTCAGGTGCAACAATAAGCCCAGCCGTTAAAGCAACTATTAGGAAGTAAAAGGGCCATCCAATCTTCTTTAGCTGTTCAATATCAAGTAAGGATATTCCAAACATGATGGTTAATCCGATGAGATAAAATAAGAATTGCTTGATAATAAAGGAGCTTGCATACTGTTCAAAATTTACACTACTAGAATGGACAAAAAGGCAACTAATAGCGCCGAGTATTAGAAGACTTATTACTAAACTCCAATCTAACTTCTTCAATTGCGTCAAATGTAACACCTCCATTCTCTATTATCAACGCTGACAATGTATGGAAGGTTGCGGATGTTTTTTCAAATAATAGTATGAATAAGAAGCTATAGTATGGCTAATTTAGCGAGTTAAATTACCTAAAAAGAACTAAATGATGGGTATAAATTCTTAATATTTCGATCAAAATTTACAAAAACATAACACTGGCTTTATATCTCTATACTATCATTATTGGTAAGAGTTGGAGGAGGAGCCAAGGACCATGCATTTTTTCCGTTTCATTAAGGTGAAGGACAAGTTACTTGTACTCATGATTGTTTGTGTATTATCGAATGTATTGCTAGGTGTATTCAGTGTAGATTATTTAAGGAAAATGTCGTGGCATGCAAGTGAGAGTTACACACAGGGACTTGTCCCAATTGGATGGCTAAATGAGCTTGAAGAATCACAGCGCCGATTAGATTTTATAGTAGATTCGAAAGGTGACGATAAAGAAATGACAGCCATTTTACAAAACATGGCACAGCCTTTAGAGCAACTAGATAGCCATGAAATTGATAAAAAGATGAGTCATCAAATTAAGAAGTATAAGTCATTGCTTAAGAAGCAGGAAGAAGCCATTGAGGATTTTAAACAATTGAAACATGATGAGCTAGATCCATTTTATTTGCAAATATTCTTACCAATTAGTCAGGAGAGTCATGCATTATTAGAAGATACGCAAAATTATTTGGTTCAAAGAGCAAAAGACCAACAGCAGGCTTATCAAAAAGATGTGCAATTCGGTTATTGGTTATTAGGTGGTGTATGCTTAGCGGTTGTCTTGCTTGTTATCCTTATAGGCTTTATCGCAACAAAGGCAGTTAATGTACCAACACGTCAGCTAAAATCATTATTAAAACGTGCAGAACAAGGTGATTTCACTGCCAATGCAAGTTATGTGGCTCATGATGAGCTTGGTGAAGTTGTTTTGTCTTACAATCAAATGGTAACAGAGGTGAAACGACTACTCCATACTGTGACAGACAGTGCCTATGAAGTAGAAGAAATGACAGGGAAATTGCAGAAATCCTCTGAGCAATCATCAACAACGACATTAAAAATAGCGAAGGATGTACAATCGATTTCAGAATCAACGTCTGCTTCTTCTAATAAATTAGCTTCGAATACTGCTTCCTTAGAGGAAGTTTTAAATGATGTACAGGTTATTTTAGAAAAGGTTCAGGTTGTAGAAAGTTTTGCACAAAAAACGGCCAGAGATGCAGAAAGTGGAACTGAAATTGTACAGGCCAATTTAACACAAATGCAAGCTATTAAGCAGGCAGTTGAAAAATCTAATACAGCTATCTTTAATTTAGTAGAGCGGGCTGCATCGATTGATCAAATGATTGAGGTAATAGAAAGAATAACAGCACAAACTAACTTACTGGCTTTAAACGCATCTATTGAAGCCGCAAGAGCAGGAGAGCATGGTAAAGGCTTTGCAGTAGTGGCTAATGAGGTTCGCAAGCTTGCTGAGCAAACTGTTCAATCGACACAAACGATTACATCCATTGTACAGAACATCCATTTAGATTCGAGTTATGCGGTACAAATGATGGAAGGCGTTTTAGTAGCGACTGAAAAAGGTGTAGCTGTCACAGGACAAACTGCGTCAAGTTTTGATCAAATTTTAGAAAAAGTACATACGATTAAGCCTTATATTATGGAAGTATCTGCTACAGTTCAAGAGATTGCCAATCACACGAAGAAGGTAAGTGAGGATGCAAGTATGCTGACAGCTTTATCCGATACGAATGCCGTGTCTACTAAACATGTTGCTGCATTAACAGCTGATCAATTAACAGCTCAACAACAGTTCCATAATTATATTAAGGAATTGCGCAAAGTATCAAAAGTTTTGCAAATAGCTGTCAAACGTTTTTCGATATAATTTAATAGTAAAGAATAATATTGAAAAGGGGTCTTCTTTGCAAAAAATAGCAAAGAAGATTCTTTTTTGCATGGCTACAAAACTAGCTTATGAGAGCGTAAATGTTGTGTATTTTTGAGGTGTACAATTGTGTTTTGTATATTTTTGTAGCACAATATTTTTTATGGCCTCATATACTGTGGATAAGGGATTGTATGTTCTTTGTAAGGAATATTATTAATATAATTGTTGTATTTTCAAAACGAACACATTATAATGAATTTCATTGAAAGTGTTATTAAATCAATGTTTATCAATACATTTTTGTACTTTCTGGAAGTACAATTGTTCACATGTGGAGGTTTTGGGAAATGAAAAAGATTATTGTTACTGGAGCACTTGGTCAAATTGGTTCTGAGCTTGTAGAAAAACTTCGTGGTATTTATGGAGAGGACAATATACTTGCTACAGACATTAGAAAGCTTGAACATACTAAGGGCCCATTTGAAATATTGGACGTGACAGATGGACAAAGAATGCATGATTTAGCAAAGGACTTCGGTGCAGATACAATGATGCATTTAGCTGCGCTATTATCAGCTACAGCAGAAAGAAATCCATTGTTAGCTTGGAATTTAAATATGGGCGGGTTAATGAATGCGTTGGAGGTTTCACGTGAGCTAAATATGCAATTTTTCACGCCAAGCTCAATTGGTGCGTTTGGTCCGTCTACACCTAAGGAAGATACACCACAGGATACTTTGCAAAGACCAACAACCATGTATGGTGTAAATAAAGTAGCGGGTGAGTTATTATGCGATTATTATTTCAATCGTTTTGGTGTTGATACACGTGGAGTACGCTTCCCAGGATTAATTTCTTATGTAACGCCTCCAGGTGGTGGTACAACCGATTATGCAGTAGAAATTTTCTATGAAGCAATCGAACAAGGCAAGTATACATCGTATATTCAAGAAGGTACGTTCATGGATATGATGTACATGCCAGATGCTCTACAAGCTATCGTAGATTTAATGGAGGCAGACGGTAGTAAGCTCGTTCATCGCAATGCTTTTAATATTACAGCTATGAGCTTTGAACCTTCGCAAATTGCGGCAGAAATTAAGAAGCACTTACCGAATTTCACAATGAGCTATCAGGTAGATCCAGTTCGTCAGGCAATTGCAGATAGCTGGCCAAACTCTTTAAATATTGAAGCGGCTCAAAAAGAGTGGGGCTTCAAAGCTGAGTATGATTTAGCTAAAATGACGGTAGATATGTTAGAGAAATTAAAAATTAAACTGCATAAAAAAGCAATTTCATAATAGATGGACAACGGGTGAAGAACTAGACTTCATCCGTTTTTTATATGTTATAAAGAAAATTATTGGAATATATAGATTAAATTATAAAATTAAAATATAATAATATTCGGAATATTAATAGTATTCAGTTAAATTGATGCTATGAAGATTTCACAAGGGGAAATTCACAAATGAAGGGATGATGTGTTTTATGATGCAAGCACCATTAGTTTTAACTAGTTTTTTCAAACGAGCAGAGAGCTATTTTGCAAGAAAATCAATTATTTCACGGACAAGCCCACACAAAATACACCGTTTAACATATGGACAGTGGGCGAAAAGAACGCGTTGTTTAGCAGATGCCCTTACGAAGCTTGGGATGACAAGAGGAACAAAAGTCGGCTCCTTTGCGTGGAACCAGCATCGGCATTTAGAAGCCTACTTTGCTGTACCTTGCTCAGGGGCAATCTTACACATGGTAAATATTCGTTTATCAGAAGAGCATTTGATCTATATTATTAATCATGCAGAAGATGAGATTTTAATGGTCGATGTTGATTTATTACCGATCATTGAAAATATTGCGCCAAAACTTAAGACAGTGAAACACTATATTATTATGACGGATGAACCAGCTTTACCCAAGACTACACTACAAAATGTTTTATCCTATGAGGACTTGTTAGCTACTGCTGATGAAGAATTTCAATTTCCAGAGGATATTGACGAAGAAGCACCTGCCGGTATGTGCTATACAAGTGCCACGACAGGGAATCCAAAGGGAGTTGTCTATTCCCATCGGGGTCTAGTATTACACAGTATCATGCTGAGTATGTCTGACTCTATGGGGATGGCGGAAAGAGATGTGGTGATGCCAATTGTACCAATGTTTCATGCAAATGCATGGGGCTTACCTTTTGCTAGTGTTAATGTTGGTGCTACACAAGTTTTGCCAGGTCCACAATTTACATCAGAATTAATAATGGATTTAATCGAACAAGAAAAGGTTACATTAACTGCTGGTGTACCAACCATTTGGATAGGCGCCTTACAGGAGCAGGAAAAGAAAGAACGAGATATTAGTTCTTTAAGAGCGATCTGCTGTGGTGGATCGGCTTCACCAACTCGACTCATTCGGACATTTGAGGAAAAATACGGAATACCTTATATTGTTGTCTACGGCATGACGGAAACTACACCAATCGTGGCATTGTCCAATTATATGTCGTGGATGGATGATTGGCCGATTGAAAAACGTATTGAAGCTCGAGCGATGCAAGGGATGACAATGGCAGGTATCGAATCTAGTATTATTAATGAGGCGGGTGAGGTTCCTTGGGATGGCGAAACGATGGGGGAATTACGTTTAAAAGGCCCATGGATTTCCGACGAATACTATCGTGATGAACGAACAGCAGATGCCTATCGAGATGGTTGGTTATATACTGGTGATATTGCAGTACGAACAGAGGATGGCTTTATTAAAATCACGGACCGTACAAAGGATCTTATAAAATCAGGTGGGGAATGGATTTCCTCTGTTGATTTGGAAAATGCACTAATGACGCATGATGCAGTTTTTGAAGCAGCTGTCATTGCCATGCCTCATGCTAAATGGCAGGAGCGTCCTTTAGCTTGTGTTGTATTGAAAGAGGGACAATCAGTAACTGAACAAGAGCTTCTTACCTTTTTAGAAAATCAATTTGCCAAGTGGTGGGTACCAGATGCAGTCGTATTTCTAGAAGAAATTCCAAAGACATCTGTCGGGAAATTCCTGAAAGCGAAGCTGCGAGATAATGTAGCTGAAATTTATCCTAAATCATTGGTATAGGTGAAAGAGCGATTTCCATAAATGGAAGTCGCTCTTTTTTTATTATTTAGCTAACATGTGGAAAACTTGTTCAACGTCTTTATCGCCACGACCAGAGATATTAATAATAATGCTTTCCTCAGGTGATAAAGTTGGTGCTAATTTTAGAGCATGGGCAACTGCATGTGAGCTTTCAAGAGCAGGAATAATACCTTCTACCTTAGAAAGTACTTGGAAGGCTTCTAAAACTTCTTCATTTGTCACGGTCACATACTCAGCACGGCCAATTGTTTTCAAATGGCTATGCTCAGGCCCAGCACCTGGATAATCTAAACCAGCTGCTATTGAATAGGTAGGAAGTGGATTACCTTCTGCGTCCTGAAGAACTAAACATTTGAAGCCGTGTAGCTCTCCTGGTGTTCCTTCGTTTAAGGTAGCAGCTTGATCCGGTTCTATTCCAATCAGACGAACATCTTCGTCTGCAATATAGTCAGCAAATGCCCCAATTGCATTACTACCGCCTCCTACACAGGCAAGAACAGCTGTTGGCAGCTTTCCTTCCTTTTCTAAAATCTGTTCACGACTTTCGCGGCTAATCACTGATTGAAAATGTTTAACCATTGATGGGAAGGGATGTGGTCCAACTGCCGAACCTAATAAATAGAAGGTTGTTTCATAGTTTTCTACCAAGTCAGCAAATGCTTCATCTACTGCATCCTTTAAGCGGCCTTGCCCTTTATCAACCGCTACGACTTTTGCGCCGAGAAGTTCCATGCGAAATACGTTCAATGCCTGACGTTTTGTATCCTCCAAGCCCATATAAATCGTGCAATCCATTCCAAACATGGCACACGCTGTAGCTGTTGCTACACCATGTTGACCTGCACCAGTTTCTGCAATTACACGGTTTGCGCCCATACGTTTGGCTAGTAAAATTTGTCCTAATACATTATTGATTTTATGGGAGCCTGTGTGGTTAAGGTCTTCCCGTTTTAAATAAATTTTTGCGCCACCTAATTGCTTTGTTAAATTTTCTGCAAAATAAAGAGGGGATTTACGACCGACATATTCACGGAAATAGTAATCTAATTCTTGTTTAAAGTCATCATCTTCTTTATACTTTTGAAAATTCTCATCTAGTATATTTAAAACATTTTGAAGCTCCTTTGGAACAAAGCTTCCACCAAATTCACCGAAATATCCCTTTTTCTCTACTACTGTACTCATCTTTCCTCGACTCCTCTATGCTAATTTTTCCAAAAAAAAAGCCACTCCAATCCCTTATAAAAAGGACGAGTAACCGTGGTGCCACCTTCATTCGCAATTTTTGCGCGCTTTCCTGCTCCGGTAACGGGGAGCGAAACGGCCTTACATTTGATAAGGCTGCTCTGAAGTCCATTCACAAGTTTGTACTACTGGTTTGCACCAACCACCAGCTCTCTTGAAGTAACAATGCTTGCTACTACTCTTCTTCCTTGCATTTATTAGAAAGAATTGTAGAGTATTTTCAGAATAGTGTCAAGAAAAAAGACGAATCTAAAAAGACCCGTCAGTTAAATCAAACTTTTAAAGTGAAGGCGTTTGTTTAATACATACATAATCGGTGCACCTACAGCTAATACAACAAATTCACCCGCCGCGACTGTTAGCCAAGTCCAAAAGAATGGTAGCTCTAAAGCCAAGTTCAGCTCAAAGGCAATAATAAACATAGTACATGTAAAGAGCAATGTATTAATAATTAAACGTGCCCAAATATTTTTGACAAATTTGCAGATTAAAATAAACAGTCCGAGTGTAATCATTGAATGACCTACACCAAACACTAAATCGTAAATGCCAAGTGGTGAAAATAGGTTAGAGATCAATACTCCAATAATAATCCCTACGGCAAAGCGTGGATTAAAGGCCACTAAATGGTTAAACATCTCAGAAACTCGGAACTGAACCTCTGTAAAACCAAATGGTGCAACAAGCATGGTTACAGCTATATAGAGAGCCGCAATGATACCACTTGCTGCTAAAAATTTTATCTTCATATTCATTTCTCCTTAGTTTTTTTTCGTGGGATGGTTACGAACCACGGTGCTTTCACACAAGTAAATATTTTATTATAGATATCTAGTAGAAGTCAAATGTCAGACTTTGTCTATAATGTCCTATCGTCGCAAAATTGTCATAAATATTTTTTACTATGTTGAAAAAAGAAATCGAATAACTAAAACAGCGTAGTTTAGCGGTTTAAAGCGCCAAATTAAATGAAAAACTAAAATATTTTGTCACTTTTAAAAGTCAGAACATTCATAATGTTGTTGACGGAGCTCGATAATAACGATAATATAGCGATACATTCACACTTTGTTTGGATAAAGTGCGATAGATATTCGAGAATATAATCGGGGGGATTATTTGTGAAAAGCAATGTAAAGAAGTTGTCATTCCTTCTTTTTGGATTAGTGTTGCTTCTTGCTGCTTGTGGTAGCAGTGGCTCAGGTACAACAGATTCAAAAGGAAATGAATCAAACAATGCAAGTGAGAGCGGAAATGCAGATGATAAAACATATAAAATCGGGATTACTCAAATTGTTGAGCATCCATCGTTAAACGCAGCAACGGAAGGCTTTAAAAAAGCAATTGAAGATGCAGGCTTAAAAGTTGACTACGATCCACAAATTGCACAGGGGGATAATAGCCTTAACACAACGATTGCTAACAATCTAGTAAGTGCAAACGTAGATTTAATTTTTGCAAACTCTACACCTTCTGCACAAGCCGCTGCAACAGCAACAAGTGATATTCCAATTATTTTTACATCGGTTACAGATGCTGTTGGTGCACAGTTAATTGACTCAATGGAAAAGCCAGGGAAAAATATTACAGGCACAATCGATTTACATCCTGAAACGATTTCTAAAACAGTAGCATTCCTAAAAGAACTTGGTGCGAAAAAGGTAGGGATGGTCTACAATGCAGGTGAGCAAAACTCAGTTGCCCAAGTTTCAGAAGTGAAAAAGGTTATGGATGAACAAGGTTTAAAGGTGGTAGAAGCATCAGCATCCACTTCAGCAGATGTAAAACAAGCGACAGAATCTCTAATTGGTAAAGTAGATGCTTTCTATATTATTACTGATAACACAGTAGTTTCTGCATTAGAATCGGTAATTGATGTTGCCAATACGAATAAACTACCATTAATCGTAGGAGAACTGGATTCTGTGGCACGTGGCGGTTTAGCCGCTTATGGTTTTGAATATTTTGATATCGGCTATGAAGCGGGTCAAATGGCTGTGAAAATTTTAAAAGGTGAAGCTACACCTGCCGATACACCCGCACAATACCCACAAAATCTGAAACTATTAATCAATAAAAAAGTTGCAGATGATTTAGGAATCGAAATTAAAGATTCTTGGGGTGCCGAAATTCTAGAACAGTAAAACGAAGCGGGGGAGAACTATCCCCGCTTTATCTTCATTTTACAAGCGATATAAATAATAAAGAGATTTAGGAGATGATTCAACGATGTTTTTAGCATTATTTGGCGCAGTGGAGCAAGGAATCATCTATGCAATTATGGCACTTGGTGTATATTTAACATTTCGGGTGTTAGATTTTCCGGATTTAACGGTTGATGGAAGCTTTGTAACAGGGGCGGCAACGGCAGCAACAATGGTTTTGCTTGGCTACCACCCAATCTTAGCGACTTTAGTGGCAATTGTTGCTGGATTTATTGCTGGATGTATAACAGGAATTCTTCACACGAAGGGAAAGATTAATCCGTTATTATCAGGGATTTTAATGATGATTGCTTTATACTCGATTAATCTACGTATCATGGGGTTAACTGCAGAAAATACGATAGGTCGCCCGAATATTCCACTATTAAACTCTGAAACCATCTTTTCGAAGTTTCAAGCTTTTTGGAGCAATTTAGGGATCGATGCTGCTCTTAATAACCTATTAAAAGGCATAGGCTTTCAGCATGTACCAGGTACATGGAGTGTGCTGATTGTTGTATTAATCATCACGATTTTAATTAAGTTAATAGCAGACTGGTTCTTAAAGACAGAGGTCGGGCTAGCTATCCGAGCAACTGGTGATAATAAACGAATGATTCGCAGCTTCTCAGCAAATACAGATACACTTATCATTTTGGGGCTAGGACTTTCCAATGCACTTGTCGCATTTTCTGGAGCTTTAATCGCACAATACTCGAAATTCTCCGATGTTAGCATGGGGATTGGTATGATTGTGATTGGTCTCGCATCCGTTATTATTGGTGAAGCAATTTTTGGGACAAAAACTATTATCCGTACAACTTTTGCAGTCATTGCAGGAGCTATCATTTATCGTATTATATTAGCATTAGCATTACGTGTAGATTTCCTTGATTCAGGAGACATGAAATTAATTACGGCGATCATTGTTATTTTGGCGCTGATCTTACCGCAATTTATCAATAAGAATAAAGAACGTAAACGTAAAGCCAAACGAGCTGCAGAACTTTCGTAAGTAAAAACAGTAGAGAAGGGAGGAAAAGGCATTGCTTAAATTACATGGTATTAATAAGGTATTTAATGAAGGAACACCAGATGAGAAGATTGCACTTGCAGAGATAAACCTACATTTAAAGCCAGGTGATTTTGTGACAATCATTGGTAGTAATGGTGCAGGTAAATCAACGATGATGAACATGATTTCAGGTGCCTTAACACCCGATTTTGGGACAGTATTAATTGATGGTAATAATGTGACAAGTTTGCCTGAATATAAACGCTCTCAATACATTGGTCGTGTCTTTCAGGACCCAATGGCGGGAACCGCGCCTACGATGACAATTGAAGAAAATCTAGCACTAGCATACTCTCGCAATAAGCATAGAGGGCTACGTAATGGTGTGGATAAAAAGCGTCGGGAATTTTTTAAAGAATCACTAGAGATGCTTGGTTTAAATCTTGAGAATCGCCTTTCTGCTAAGGTAGGCTTACTTTCAGGTGGGGAACGTCAAGCTTTGTCGCTCTTAATGGCTACCTTTACAAAGCCATCTATTTTATTGCTGGATGAGCATACGGCTGCACTTGATCCATCACGTGCAGAGTTAATTACTCGTATTACGAAGTATTTAGTGGAAAAAGATAATTTAACGACATTAATGGTAACGCACAATATGCAGCAAGCATTAGATTTAGGCAATCGTCTTATTATGATGGACAAAGGCCAAATCATTTTAGAAGTCGGTGAAGATCGCAAACATGAATTAACAATCCCTGATTTAATGGCTGAGTTTGAACGTATTCGTGGTGAAAAAATGAATTCAGACCGTGCTCTATTAGGCTAATAACGAAACGCTCATACAAAAGTATGGGCGTTTTTTAGGGTAATAAAATGAAAGATAAACATAAAAAAGCCTCACTTGCAGTGAAGTGAGACTCTTCATTTTAAACGAGTAAGCCAAATAGTTGAATGTCGTTGTTTACTTCCTTGTATTTAAAGCCGAATTCATCCATTCGGGCAAGTAGTCCTTCATATTCAGCGCGATCACCTAGCTCAATACCGACTAGTGCAGGGCCACTTTCTTTATTGTTTTTCTTCGTATATTCAAAGGTAGTAATGTCATCGTTTGGTCCTAGTACGCTAGTGAGGAATTGACGTAATGCTCCGGCACGCTGAGGGAAGCTGACGATAAAATAGTAAAGTAAGCCTTCATGAATAAGTGACTTTTCTTTAATCTCCTGCATCCGTCCAATGTCATTATTACCACCACTGATGATGACTACAACTGACTTACCTTTAATTTCTTCTTTATAAAAATCAAGAGCTGCCACTGATAATGCTCCAGCTGGCTCAGCGATAATCGCGTGTTTATTATATAGATCTAGAATGGTCGTACATACTTTGCCTTCAGGTACAAGAACTATATCATCTAAATAGCGACGACAAACATCATAAGTGTGGTGACCGACGCATTTTACAGCAGCACCATCCACGAATTTATCAATCCAATCAAGGGCAACTGCGCCACCTTCAGCAAAGGCAGCCTTCATACTACCAGCACCAGCTGGTTCCACACCAATAATTTTGCTAGAAGGAGAGAGATTTTTAATGTAGGCAGACACGCCTGACATTAAGCCACCACCACCAATACTACCGAATACGTAGTCGATAGGCTCCTCCATATCATTCATAATTTCTACGGCTACCGTCCCTTGACCAGCAATGACATCGAAATCATCAAATGGGTGAATGAAAATTTTACTATGCTCTTCACAATAGCTTAACGCGCTTTCAGCAGAATCATCGAATGTATCTCCCGCCAAAATAATTTCTACATATTCGCGTCCAAACATACGCACTTGGTCTATTTTTTGCTTCGGCGTTGTTTGAGGCATAAAAATGCTTGCTTGAATTTTTAATTGGGCACAGGCATAAGCTACTCCTTGTGCATGATTGCCTGCACTTGCACAGACAACTCCAGCATTGCGTGCTTCATCCTCGATTTTTTTAATTTTATAATAGGCACCACGAAGCTTGAATGAGCGTACATGCTGTAGATCTTCGCGTTTAATATAAATATTAGCTCCGTATTTCTCGGATAAATAGTCGTTTTTTTGTAGTGGTGTATGCACAACTACATCTTTTAAAAAATGATGTGCAATCAAGACATTCTCCACTTGCACGGTTCTAGTATCAGCAACTTCCATAGTATTCATCCTCCGTTATACGTTTAAAACATTTATCTATGATAGCACACTTTATTTGCTTTTTGTGATTAATTTTTAGTAAATTCTAAATTTTCCGTGTCTATTTGAAGATGTAAGCGTTTTATCTTTATATAGCCTATTTTTTTGTCAAAAAAGCGATGTGTGAGACCTCCAAATAGTGCATTTTAAGTGAGGAAAATCATTCAAACTCTGTTGAATCAATCTTAAAAAATACAACTCTCATAACAAAAATGGTCAAGCATATACTAGATTAGCTTAGGCCAAGTAGGAGGGTATGTAGTGGAAATCATTCAAGGAATTTTATCAACATATTGGAAATTTTTTGATTTTGCGATGTGGCAAGAAGTATTAATGGACCCTGTCTCCTGGGGACTAATATCCTCATTAATTATTATAGAAGGTTTGCTGTCAGCAGATAATGCATTGGTATTAGCGGTACTAGTGAAACATTTACCAGATAAACAGCGAAAACGGGCATTAATGTATGGTATGTTAGGTGCCTATTTTTTTAGATTTTTATTTATTGGTATAGGAGTTTATCTCGTAGAATTTTGGTTTATTAAAGTATTAGGTGCTTTATATTTAGGCTGGCTTTGTATAGCTCATTTCCTTCATATAGGGAATGAGGATAGTGTGAAAGAGGTAAAGAGGTCAGGGTGGATGGTACGTCTTTTTGGCACGTTTTGGGCAACTGTCATTTCGGTTGAGCTAATGGATATTGCCTTTTCAATTGACTCAATTTTCGCTGCCTTTGCGATATCAGATCAAGTTTGGGTACTTTTAATAGGAGGGATGTTAGGGATATTAATGATGAGGACCATTGCAGGTGTTTTTTTAATCATTATCGAAAAAATTCCAGAGCTTGAAGCAACGGCCTTCATTATTATAGGTGTCATCGGCTTAAAAATGTTAGTGAGTGTCTTCAATGTCCATATACCTCATTATTTATTCTTCCTTTTCTTAGTGATTGCTTTTTCCATTACAATCATTGTGCATATGATGAAGAGAGTAAGAGCTGCCTAATTAAAAGTACTGTTCTCCAAAAA
>NZ_JBAHYH020000001.1:3962461-4012689 GCF_036698265.2 Lysinibacillus sp. IITD104 | reverse complement strand
TGAACTGAACCCCGAATAGTGGACACTTAAAAAAAGTGGACCTATTCGGGGTTTTTCTATTTTCATCACCGAAAAATCCCGTTATACTGACCATACGATTGAAGAACAGGAGAACATCATGAGTAAAATTATTTTTAATGACCATCAACGTAGACAAATTGAAGAGAATCCAAACGTGGCGTCTGTTTCGGATCGCTCTATTCAATATACAGCGGACTTTAAATTAAAGGCTGTTCAAGAAAATCTAGCTGGAAAAGGTCCTGTCCAAATTTTTCAGGAGGCGGGTTTTGATTTAGAAATGATCGGAATTAAAAAAGCTCAAAGTTCATTGGGGCGTTGGAAGGCTACCTATAAAACACAAGGTGAACAAGGATTTCTAGAAGAGCGTCGAGGGAAAGGCAGCACAGGTCGCCCTCGTGCCGAAAAATTAGCAGCGGACAAAAAATTAGAGAAAGCCGAAGCACGTATTCGACTACTAGAAGCAGAATTAACGCTCCTAAAAAAGCTCGACGAAATGGAAAGGCAGGCGAAGAAGAAACGTTTCTAAAACCTCGAGAAAAATACCAAGCAATCAACGAAACGATTCGTATGTATCAACTCAAAAACATGACACGCTATTTATGTCAAGTAGCGAATGTCAGCCCAAGTGGTTACTATAAATGGCTTCAAAATACGCAAAAGGATGCACTACGTGAAGAATCGGATTATCAAGATTACTTACTATTAAAATCGATTTATGATCAAGCGAAAGGAAAGATTGGCTATCGTGGATTTTATATGGCGTTAGTGGATATATTAGACCAACCAATAAATCACAAAAAGATTCTTCGTCTGATGCGTAAATTCAATTTATACGCTAAAATTCGCCGTGCGAACCCATATCGCCACTTAGAAAAAGCAACAGAGGCACACCGCCGTATTCCGAATCATTTAAACCGTGAGTTCAACCAAGATGAGCCAGGAAAAGTATTCTTAACCGATATTACGTACTTACAATATAGAGGTGGTCAAACGGCCTATTTATCCTGTGTAAAAGATGTCGCGACACGAGAAATCGTTGCCTATGTGTTATCAACAACCCTTAAGATGTCCATTGTTTATGAGACGCTTGAACAATTAAACATTCATTTAGATGGAAACCTCCATCCAGAAGCCATCATTCATTCAGATCAAGGTTTCCATTATACACATCCGGAATTTCAGCAACTTGTGAAAGAAATGGGGCTGAAACAGTCGATGTCACGTCGTGGGAACTGCCTCGATAATGCGCCAATGGAATCGTTCTTTGGGCATTTTAAGGATGAGGTAGATTACAAGGAGGCAGAAAGTTTTGCGGAATTACATACACTTGTCGTAGACTATATGAATCATTACAACCATACAAGAAAGCAATGGACATTAAAAAAGATGACTCCGGCAAATTACCGAAGTCATCTGATCGCAGCTTAAGAACAACTAAATCCCTTTTTATTAAACTGTCTACAAAATAGGGTTCAGTTCAAAATGAGAACAGTACTTTTTTTATTTTACATATTTATCTGGGTCAACAATATAGAACTTTTCAACATTTAGCCAGCTCTCACTCATTGGTTCGCCGTCATCAATACGTTTTTCAGTTTCCTGCATCATCCAACCAGTCTGAGATGCATGGGCTTGTAATGCTTTTAATTTGTCCATTCGCATTTCACGAATATCGTAAACAACATGTGGTTCTCCATTTTTTTCAATCGTATCATTGGCGAAGGCACAGCCGAATACTTGTGGACGAGCAGCCTTTGGCATACGACGTACAGCTTCAACTACCGCACGTGCTGTTGCTTCATGGTCTGGGTGGACAGCAAAGCCAGGTAAGAAAGTGAAAATTAAAGAGGGCATTAATTCTTCGATTAGCCCTTCCATTAGCTTTACCATCTTCTCATCATCTTCAAATTCAATTGTTTTATCACGTAGACCAAGCATACGTAAATCTTGAATACCCATTGCCTCTGCTGCTGCAACTAATTCCTTACGGCGGATTTCAGGTAAAGACTCGCGCGTTGCAAAGGGTGGATTACCTAAATTACGTCCCATTTCGCCTAATGTTAAACAGGCATATGTAACAGGTGTATTCATTTTCTTTGTATAGTAGGCGATGGTCCCAGCAACTGAAAAAGCCTCGTCATCTGGGTGAGGGTACACAATTAAAATATGACGTTGTGGTTGTAAATTCAAATAGTCGTCCCCCTTAGTAAGTAAATGGCGTTTCACTAATTTCAAGTGCAATCGCCAATTTTCCAGAGTAGTCTAGTCCAGCCATTAATAAACGGCCTAAATCATCTAATTCGAAATGTGTAATGCCCTGAGCATAAACCCAGCCATGAGGTAATTTTAAACCAACACGATGAGGTGCATGATCTACAACCTTAGCAAGCTCATAATTAATTGTAGCATTACGAATAAAAGCACCTGCATTAAAAAACTGTTCATCATAGTGTGCTGCATAAGATCCGTTTGTCGTCTCAAGATGAATATAAACGTCTTTGTTGGCGAAAGAATTCAGCAATGTTTGCAACGTCTCTACTTGTACTTCTTGCATCTTAACACTCCTCTCGATCATTTCTCCTTTAAGTATAGTAAAAAAAATTCACAAAGGGAAATTGATTGCTTTGATATGAAAAATTGATGATATGCATTTATATACCTCAGCGCCATGGGGGTCGGAATTTTTTGAGCGTGTGAAATTTGATCCTAGCATCGAGGGAAATAAATCATCATCTCTAAATCTATGACAAGTTCCTAAGCAATATTCTTGAAAAAATTATTGTAATGTATCAATATAGGGAATGTGGAAATAAATATGTACAAAATGTGTCGTTTCGTATTGTATCCGTTTTCACATCTGAAAAGATATTGCAACCATGATTTCTTCCTAATTCGTGTGTGTAGACAGCTCCAATTGTTGAAGGGAGTATTATTTCAGAAATAACGAATTCTATCTTGGTACAATAGATGACGTTCCTTGAACAGGCTATAATTGGTAGCTGTGAAAAAGGGAAGAAAGATGAAGCTCATTATCATAGTATAATAAAAACCGCGACTCTCTTTTATGACGGAGAGTCGCGGTTTTTTATTAAAAATTAGTGTAGGCTATGTATTTGTTAGTATCGATTAAGCTTTCGTTCTATTGTATCTAAACGATTATTAACATTTTGTAATTGTTTAAACATTTGCTTCATATAAAGATTTTGATCCTGTTTTTCATTATTTTTGGCATGTGCCAATTCTTCCTCCTCCTGCAGAGCTAATATTGTGGCAAGGGTGGATAAAGAGTAACCGAGTGTTAATACGATGGAAGCAATTACTTCAACTTTTGAAGAGGTGATTTCTCCAGCTAGTAAACCTGATTCTTCCGTTAAGTCCTCTACCTTATTTTTTTTCATTTTTTCCCCTCCCATACAGCTAATATATGGGGTGGGAAGCATTAACGTATCTTGTCCTATTTTAATCTTTATCTGATAGATGCTAATCATTAACGGATTGTTTAATGTTTGTAATTTTCTAATAATTACATTGATTTTTCCATTTAAATATAGCATTATAGTAGGAATAAACAAACGTTTAGAGGGGGAAATGATGTGAATAAGGACTTTAAATATTGTAAGGAATCAAGAGTGATGCGTACAAGTCGTGTGTTTCCAAACGATGTGAATAATCATAATACATTATTTGGTGGACGGTTGATGAGCGATATTGATCAGGTTGCTTCTATTTCGGCTGCAAAGCACAGCAGGAAAGATTGTGTCACAGCTTCAACTGATTCTGTTGATTTTCTACATCCCATTCGCCCTACAGATTCGGTTTATTTCGAATCCTATGTAACATGGACTGGAAGATCTTCTATGGAGGTTTTTGTCAAAGTTATTTCTGAAAACTTGAAAACTGGAGAGAGAAAGGTGGCAGCGACTGCATTATTAACATTTGTGGCATTGGATGAAAATAATAAACCAGCGCTGGTCCCACGAGTAATTCCTGAAACAGTAGAAGAGACAAAATTGCATGAAACAGCTTCAGAACGAGCGAAGGCACGTGCTGAACGTAAAAAGGAAAGTAAAGCGTTAGCGCAATTTATATCTATGAATGATCCATGGGATTATCGGCTAGAAATGATGGAGAATTATATGTAAAAAGAGGGATGTCTCAAATGACTTTGAGACATCCCTTTCATCTTTATATTTCTGTTACTGTTACGTGTGGAGCGCCGAAGCGAGATTTCGCTCCATGCATGACAGGCCCTACATAATCATTTAACGCCCAACCATGTGCAATAGCAGCAGATACAAACTCTTTTGCTTCAATGACTGAATCTTTAATAGTAAGACCGTTAGCAAGATTGGCTGTTACAGATGCAGCAAATGTACAGCCTGCACCGTGGTTATTTGTAGATGCAACTTTTTCAGATTCTAATAAGTAGAATGCTTCACCATCAAAGAATAAGTCTGTTGCTTTTTCTGTAGCTAGGGCCTTTCCACCTTTAATGACAACAGCTTTAGCCCCTAGCTCATGGATTTTGCGAGCGGCCATCTTCATGTCGTCAATGTTTTTAGGTGTACCTATGCCAGCTAATTGTCCAGCTTCAAAAAGGTTTGGTGTTGTTACCGTTGCTAGTGGTAAAAGATGCTGAATCATGGCATCTGTATTACCGGGATTCAGTACTTCATCGTCCCCTTTACATACCATAACAGGATCGATGACAACATTTGTAGTGCCTGAATTTGCGATAGCCTCTCCAGCAATACGGATAATTTCCTCTGTTGAGAGCATCCCTGTCTTAATGGCATCAATTCCTGTTGAAAGAGCTGTGTCAATTTGTTTTTGTAGTAAATCAGTTGGCAAAGGTGTGACGTTGTGTGTCCAGCCATTCGGGTCCATTGTTACGACAACTGTTAATGCCACCATCCCATATGTACCATGCTCCTGAAATGTTTTAAGGTCGGCTTGCATCCCTGCACCGCCTGATGTATCTGAACCAGCAATTGTTAATGTTTTTTTTAGAGTCATTTTTAAAGATCTCCTTTATTGTCTAGAGTTATAAAATTACCATCTAGTATAGTCTGATTCTGATTCTATAAAAATAGCCAGAATACTATATTTTTATATGGTCAGTTTCAACTGATGCTTGAATTCATCGTTAATTTTTTGTACCGTTGTAAGAAGAGAAAGGGGCTTAAAGAGCGATGAAACAAGTATTCCCGAATGATTGGCAAGAAGTACTCAAAGATGAATTAGAAAAACCTTACTATCAAAAACTACGTCAATTTGTCGCAAATGAATATTCGACACAAACCATTTATCCACCTATGAATGATGTAATGAACGCATTTTATACAACAGCATATCATGATGTGAAAGTTATTATTTTAGGACAAGATCCTTATCATGGACCTAATCAAGCTCATGGGCTAAGCTTTTCTGTTAAACCAGGTATTCCACATCCTCCTAGCTTACGGAACATGTTGCAAGAGCTACAGGATGATTTAGGCTGTCCAATTCCTCAAAATGGAACACTAACAAAGTGGGCTGAACAGGGTGTTATGCTATTAAATACGGTGCTTACAGTTCGAGCAGGACAAGCGAATTCCCATAAAGAACAAGGGTGGGAGCAATTTACCGATGCTGTTATCGATCTATTAGCTGCAAGGGAAGAACCACTAATTTTTGTATTGTGGGGTAAACCAGCACAACGCAAAAAGCAATTAATCCGAAAATATAAAACACCTCATGTCATACTCGAAGCGCCACACCCAAGTCCATTAAGTGCTTATCGAGGATTCTTTGGCAGTAAACCTTATTCAAAGATTAATCAGCAATTAGTAGAGTGGGGCAAGCAGCCAATTGATTGGTGTTTAGAATAGATTGGCACAAATCGTTTGCTTTATACGCTTTAGCAATCATGTTACATTTAATATAGAAGAAAGTGAGGGACATTGATGAAGGTGAATTGTTTTAAGTGTCAATTTTTTAAAGTAACCTGGGACCCTCAAACCCCACGCGCATGTTCAGCTTATGGCTTTAAAACAAAGCAAATACCATCCGTTGTTGTGAAGCAATCATCGGGTGTAGATTGTTTAAAATTCGTACCAAAAGTAGAAAGTGGGAGAATGTAATGATTTCTTATCAAGCTGTTATACAGCAACTTGAAAAACAATTATCTAACGCCAAAAATGCGGGAAATGATCAGCAAATTCGTGAGGCGCTTACAGCCATTCGAGCATTATGTGATGTGGTGTTAGATTCTTCAGGTGATGCACCATCTATCACTCCCCATAAGCACGTACCGCAGATGCTTGTGTCAGAGACAAAACCATCCTCTTTATATACAGCAAAGATCGAAGAAGATGGAGCAAATGGCGATTCGATTTTTGATTTTTAATCCATTTTAAAGGCAGGGTAACGAAAAATGAAAAGATTTATCGTGACAGGTGCTCTTCATGGCCTATTAGCAGTAGCATTCGGTGCATTTGGTGCACATGCTTTAAAGGAAGTTTTAGATGAATATAGTCGAGGTATTTGGGAAACGGCTGTGCAATATCAAATGTTTCACGCTACAGGATTATTAGTTATCGGTCTGTTAATGAGCTCTAAACTATTAGGTGAAGTGAAACAATTAAATCTAGCAGGTATTTTCTTTAACCTTGGGATTGTTTTCTTTTCGGGGAGCTTATATGTTCTGGCGATAAGTGGAATAAAAGTATTGGGAGCTATTACACCAATCGGTGGTGTACTATTTTTAGCTGGATGGCTACTTATTATTTTTACTGCTCTCAAGCATGCACGTTAATTTTAAGTTGACTCTCTTACATTATTTGTAGGAGAGTTTTTCTTTGTGATCAGTCATAATTTTAAGATAGGGATTTAAATCCTATCCATTTTGTAAGAATTTATAGTACACTACTACTATTACTTGCAATATTTCGAAAATACCAAAAGTGAGGTTATGTAGTATGGAAAAACTATTTACATTACTAGATGCTAACTATGATGAGATGGTAGGGATTCGCCGCCATTTACATGAATACCCTGAATTGTCCTTTGAAGAAGTGGAAACGCCATCCTATATAGCTACTTTTCATAGAGAATTAGGTCATGAGGTTCGAGAAGGAGTGGGAGGGCGCGGTGTCGTAGCGATATTACGTGGCAAAAAGCCTGGTAAAACGGTGGCATTGCGAGCGGACTTTGATGCATTAGCGATACAAGAAGAAAATGATGTACCTTACAAATCTAAAATAGCTGGGAAAATGCATGCATGTGGACATGATGGACATACAGCTACATTGCTTGGGCTAGCTAAGGCATTAAATGCGATGAGGGACGAAATTGAAGGCAATGTCGTATTTATTCATCAGCATGCAGAGGAAGTGGCACCAGGTGGAGCTAAGCCGATGATTGAGGATGGTTGTTTAGAAGGAGTAGATGTTATTTTTGGAACGCATTTATGGGCACCTACACCATTAGGAGAAATTTTAGTGAAAGATGGAGCCATCATGGCTGCCGCGGATAAAGTAGAAATAACGGTTCAAGGAAAAGGTGGACATGGCGCAGAGCCGCATCATTCCATTGATGCTGTTACCCTTTCCTCCCAATTCGTCGTCAATGCTCAACAGCTTGTCTCAAGACGTATTGACCCATTGAAATCAGCTGTTTTAACAATCGGTCATTTTGAGGCGATTAATCCGTTTAACGTTATTGCTGATCGGGTAGTATTGGCGGGGACAATTCGTACTTTTGAAGAAGAAGTACGCACACAAATGGAACAAGAGTTAGAAGCAGTATTAAATGCGACCTGTCTGGCATTTGGGGCAAGTTACGAATATCGTTACACAAGAGGTTATCCACCCGTTTATAACCATCAGAGCGAAACCGAGTTTGTGGCACAGATCGCGTCGACTATACCAGGGGTAGATCAAGTAATAACATGTCCTCCGTTTATGATTGGGGAAGACTTTGCGTATTATTTAGAAAAAGTACCTGGCACATTTTTCTTCACAGGTGCTAAAAAGCCTGAATGGGAAAAGGCCTATCCGCATCATCATGCACGCTTTGATTTTGATGAACGTGCAATGCTCATTGCAGCGAAAACCTTAGGTAAGGCAACTTTAACGTATTTAAAAGAAAATTGAGCATAGTGAATGATAAAAATCCGCATACGCCCATCGACTTTTGGTCAGTGAGTGTATTGCGGATTTTTACTCTAGAAGATAGAATTATGGATTTTGATTAAAGTAAGCCATTTCTTCATCATACTCAGCAAAATCGAAATAAATCATAGGGAAAAGAAAACGATGATTAGACTTAAGCTCACGAATAATGACATGATCTCGACCAGCAGCTTCTACCACACCACGAACAGTTTTTGTGTTTTTTCCCTGCTCTACTGCGTGCTCAAAAGAAAAATGGAAGGTAGCTGGTTTTCCACGATTCAAACGCAAAATATTTTCTATATAGGACTCCTCACGGCCTGGTGGTCGTCCGCTCGGGAGTGTGACTGGAGGAGGAGTCATTTGTTGTTGCGTTGTTGGTGTCCAATAATAAGGCATCATCAATTATCAACCTACTTTCTTTTTAAATTTGAGGACAATCTTGTTCAGTTGGCGAGAAAAAACAATGGGATTTGAATCTGCCAGTATTCCATTGGCCATACCATTGGGCAGGACAATCACCTGCTGGCATGAAAAACCACAAAGAGCGGGTAGCTGGATGAAATCTTTCACCCTGAATCACCCTTTTAGCTAACCGAATATCTTGATCACGTGCTCGTTGATAAAAATAACCCTTTTGTGTTGCCTCAAAGCCTCCCGGACGCTGATAAACCATTTGTTCAATTGTTCGAATATCACCAAAATCTAAACAATCACCTCTTACACGATTAACGCCAACATTCCCAACCATCAGCATGCCTAATTCTCCTTCACCTTCTGCTTCGGCACGCATTAGTCTTGCGAGTAGGGCTGTCTGTGCATCATTCGTCTTAATAACAGCGATTTTCATACCTCCTCGCAGACAGTATATGCATGAAGGTATTGTAGACATGTTCAATTTTGTTAAGAAAGACATTCACACATTAAAGTTACTATGCATATAGTAGTAATAACGACAAGTACGTAGAAATTACTTCGAAACCCTGCAAGATCCGATAGTTTTTTTATCAAAAAGGGTAAATAGAAAAAAATAGAATTAGGGGAACGTGAGATCAATGAATTGCATGTGTATCTAATACATGTGAGGTGATGGCTTATGGAAATTGGCGTTTGGTTTGGGATTCTATTAAGTGCAGTACTGGCTTTTCTATTAGGGGAGTTTTATGGACAGCCACTCCATTGGTATCTCTTTATTGTCATTATAGTGATTGGGTTTTTTATTCAAACGGTAATCTTAATTTTAAAAGTAAAGGACGAGAGCTCTTAATGAAGTGTACAAAAGAAAGTGTTGGGGTTAAGAAAGTGTCATCGCTGAAGGATGGCACTTTTTTATATTGAGTATAAATGTTCTAGTGTGGAAAGCAAAGCATCAGGAAAAATGACTTTTCCTTAATAGGCGATGAATGCTTGTTTTAGCTGCTATTTCAATGAGACGTAATTATTCTTACCTTGCAAGTATATTAAAAATATACCGAGACATACTAAAAATGACTTAATTTTTGCTTTTATGAAGGAGCGTTTTCATGCGTATTTTTAGTATGTTTGTAGCGATCATCATCAGCGCTTTTCTGGCAGTTGGAATAGCAGAATATTATCATCAACCATATAATTGGTATTTAGTTTTTCTTATGATGCTAACTGGATTTTTTATTCACATTATTATTTTAATCTTCGAATCCGAAAATGCAGAAGAAAACGAAATTTAAAAATGCGAGTCCGCCAATATGGACTCGCATTTTTAATTAGATATTAAACAGTTAGGAATTTAACCAATTTTTCTTTATCAAGTAGGTTGCCGACGAAGAATTCCCCGAACTCGCCATAGCGTGCCGACACTTCGTCAAAGCGCATTTCGTATACTAGTTTTTTGAATTGTAGTACGTCATCAGCAAATAAAGTGACGCCCCATTCGTGATCATCGAAGCCTACAGAGCCAGTGATAATTTGTTTTACTTTACCAGCATAGCCGCGACCAATCATCCCGTGAGAACGCATTAATGATTTACGCTCATCCATTGATAACATGTACCAGTTATCGTTCCCTTGACGGCGTTTATCCATTGGATAGAAGCATACATATTTAGCACGTGGAAGTTCAGGATATAGACGCGCACGTACATGTGGATTTTGGTAAGGATCTTCATTTGATTCGCCAGCTAAATAGTTTGAAAGCTCTACAACAGATACATAAGAGTATGTAGGAATTGTAAAATCTGCAATAGCTAATTTATTGAATTCCGCTTCAAGCTCTTGTAACTCATCCATCGTTTCACGCAATGTCATAATCATAAAGTCTGCTTTTTGACCAACGATTGCATAAAAAGCATGAGCACCTGTTTTAGCTACGTCTGCTTCGTTCAGTTTTTCTAAATAAGTAATAAACTCCTCTACTGCTGCTTGACGTTCCTCTGCAGAAACAAGTTTCCAAGATGCCCAGTCGATTGAGCGGAAATCATGTAAAGCGTACCAACCATCTAACGTAATTGCTGCTTCATTCATTATTGAAAACACTCCTTTATAAGTGAATACCATTCAAAAATTAGTTTATCATAGTTTGTACAAAATCCCTAAGTTCATGATAGTTATTCACGAATTTGACACCAACTAAAGATAATGTATTCTAAAGAGAAGAGATGTAATTAGAGGAGTACCAATATGAAACATATTTTACAACAGCCAATTTGGCGTTATTATGATCAATCCATTAGTGCGAAGCAAAGGTCACCGCTTGAATCTTTTGCGACGGACGATACGTTGTGCCAATTAGTTGGCCAATCGATGTCTCCGCCAACAATTCGTACATGGGTGCATGAGGCATCTGTTGTACTAGGTATCCAAGACCACCGTTTACCTTATGTTCAGCAAGGTATGGAATTACTAGAATCTAGAGGCTATCATCCTATTGTTCGTAATTCTGGTGGATTAGCGGTTGTGCTAGATGAGGGAATTCTCAATATTTCCATTGTATTGTCTGAACAAAAAGAGTCACTCAGTATAAACGATGGCTATGATGTGATGGTTGAACTTGTGAAGGGATTGTTCCCAGAGGTAGCAGAAAAAATTGAGGCTTATGAAATTGTGGGTTCTTATTGCCCAGGTTCTTATGATTTAAGTATTGAAGGGAAAAAATTTGCTGGCATTTCACAAAGACGCTTACGACAAGGGGTGGCAGTGCAAATTTATTTATGTATTGAGGGAAGTGGCTCGCAACGTGCGGCCCTTATCCGTGATTTTTATGAACATAGCTTACAACAAGAGGAAACAAAATTCACTTACCCTCAAATCATGCCCGAAGTGATGGCTTCGCTATCAGAGCTTGTAGACCCAAATTTAACTGTAGAAGCGGTTGTTATTCGTCTACAACAACTACTTAATTATTGGGCCGAGGAAGTACGTCCACAGTCCTTCTACGATGAAGAATTAGCGTTGTATGGTTTTTATTTACAGCGTGTTTTTGAACGCAACACCAAAATGCTTGAACGAAAGTAAATGGGTTGATTATATGAAACAGAAAAAGCGATGCGGCTAATTTAGCGCATCGCCATTTTCTGGTTGATAAATAGAACTGCTAGTTACAAGATTTCCGTTCTTCTCCATTTTAAAAACGGGTGCAATTCGCTCTTCCTCTTCATCAAGCGTAACAAGACGTCTAGCACGGTTCATAATTTGAACAAATTGCTCGTAATCTTTGCGAATCGCTCGATTTTCTTCTTCTAGTTTTGTAATGGTTTTCTCTAGTTTTTTATTTTTCTCAGATGTTACATGGACAAGTTGTCGCCATTTTGAAGATTCATTTCCTACTTCACCAGAATGCTGTAAACGTAGTAAATAAGCTATGACAATATCAAGAGAAAGGGCAGATAGCGGAATTGATTTTCCTTCTGCGGCACTATTATTGACAGTAAACATACTAGAAGCACGGCGTCTTGCTGGTGCTCCCAACACTCGCATTCTCTCTTTTCTTTCCTTTTTAGCTTCTGCTAGTTGCTCCTCGTATTCTTTACGAACAACAGCATTCCAACGAAAACCACAGGCTGCAGCAGTACGATTTAATGCATCGCCTGCTTCTTCAAAGGCATTAAGCTGTGTACTACCTTCTGTTACATGACGGATTACAGCCTCTGCTAGTAATTCATCATTTTCTTTTAACCAAGCATCTTGTCTTACTTTACTCATATTAAAATCCTCCCACCTTTATCTGGAACTTGTTATTTAAGACTAGCATGACCAATCTTTTAACCTTTTATTCATCTATGTAGAAGGAATTATGCTTGAATAGAAGGGGAAAAGTACGATACAATACCCGATGTAGGTTTGTGCACATGCTGCATACTTAAATATGTGAAGGTCATGTGTTCAATAGAGCGATTATGTTTTGAAAAATACTATATAGAAAGGGTTGTTGACAAAATGGCAAACGAATTTAAAGTTTGCGATGAATGTCAGGCCGTTAACTTAAAGACGTTAATTCCAAAATTAAAGGAAATCGATCCTGATGCAACCATCGAAATTGGCTGTCATTCTTACTGTGGGCCAGGACGTAAAAAGACATTTACCTTTGTAAATAGCCGACCTGTTGCTGCATTAACAGAAGATGAACTAATGGAAAAGGTTTTAGCAAAATTAAAAAAGTAAAACTAAAAGCTATCTCTACTTGGGGGATAGTTTTTGTTTTGCTCATTTTTATATGTTGAGAAATTAGACCAATGTAGACTTAAAAATAATGATGAAAGTAATTGAAATAGGTTGTTAATATCTATAGAAAAATGGCAATAAGTATGCTAGTCCTAGATTTATCGCATATAATAGAACTATAACAAAATGGGGGTGCTATCCAAATGACATATGCAAACGCTAAATTAGAAGAAGAAAAGGTATTTAAAGACCCTGTACACCGTTATGTACATGTTCGAGATCAAGTGATATGGGATTTAGTGGGTACAAGAGAATTTCAGCGTTTACGTAGAATTCGTCAGCTAGGTACCACATTTTTAGTATTTCATGGAGCAGAACACAGTCGCTTTAGTCATTCTCTAGGGGTTTATGAAATTGTACGCCGCATAGTAGATGATATCTTTGTAGGTCGTCCAGATTGGGATGAAAGCGAAAGATTATTAGTATTATGTGCAGCCCTTTTACATGATTTAGGTCATGGACCATTTTCCCATGCTTTTGAAAATGTATTTGAGCTTGATCATGAAGATTATACAAGGCAAATTTTGCTGGGGGATACAGAAGTAAATGCGATTTTAAAAAAAGTGGCAGATGATTTTCCAGAAAAGGTATCCCAAGTAATTGAAAAGACATATCCAAATAAGCAAGTAATTAGTTTAATTTCGAGTCAAATTGATGCAGATCGTATGGATTACTTACAACGGGATGCTTATTTTACAGGAGTTAGCTACGGTCACTTTGATATGGAGCGGATTTTAAGAGTGATGCGTCCACGAAAAAACCAAGTAGTGATCAAAGCAACAGGCATGCATGCGGTGGAAGACTATATAATGAGTCGCTATCAAATGTACTTACAAATTTACTTTCATCCTGTTTCACGAAGTGCAGAGGTAATTTTAAATAATATATTAAAAAGAGTAAAACAATTAAGCTTAGAGGGCTATACATTTAAGCATGAGCCTACTCATTTCCTGGCATTCTTCCGAAATACTATTACATTAGAGGATTATCTTGCGTTAGACGAGAGTATACTTTTTACATATTTTCAGTTATGGATGCAAGAAGAGGATGCAATTCTAAGTGATTTAAGTCGCCGCTTTGTCAATCGTAAGCTATTTCAATACATTGATTTAGATCCGGGGGTGGAGCTCAATAAATATCAAAAACTCCAAGAGCTTTTTAAAAAAGCAGGATTAAATCCCGATTATTACCTTGTACATGATACAACGGCAGATCTGCCATATGATTTTTACAGACCTGGAGAGGAAGAAGTGCGTGTACCGATTTTTTTAGAAATGAAAAATGGTGAGCTACGGGAGCTTTCACGTGAATCAATTATTGTTGATGCCATCTCAGGGCGAATGAAACGAGATCATAAAATCTATTTCCCATTAGATTTCTTAGAGGACGACTCTTCACATCCAACGATCAAACAACAAATACTAACATTGTTAAGAAGAGACGGAAAGTAAGTTGTTTCTGACAACATGATTTCCATGAAATCTTATAAAAAGGGTAGGGCACTCTAATGTGCTCTACCCATCTTACTATTATTTGTCGCTAAAACGAACGCCTGCAACGCCGTAATGGTTTTTAGACATTTCTTCAATAAAAACTGTTACATTTTCTGCAGGTGCATTAACTGTGCGAGATACTGCTTCCGTTACTTCTTTTACAAGAGCACGTTTTTGTTCCTCTGTACGACCTTCAAGCATTTTCACTGTTACGTATGGCATAATATTGCCTCCTTTATAGAATAATGTTGTATAGTTAGTTTATAAGAAAGTATAAACTTCTTACTTGCGTTGAGGCATATGCGCAATGGCGAAAATAGTGATTGTTTCGATAAAATATGCGTTGATATGCTTTCCTTTATAATAGCAGAATGGAGGATATTTAAGTATGACAAATGAAGAAAAACCAAAACAAAAAATGGGTTTTACCATTATAAAAAATGATCCAACAGATGGACATAAAGGGTTTGGTATCGGTTCACTTTCATTAGAGAATGTATCGCCCGTCATTATTGATGTAGAAGAGGGAACGGCTTCTGTTGAAATTGGTGCCATGCATGCACGAAGTGATGTAGAGCGTGGGATAAAATTTACAATGGACCGTGCTGATTCAGAGGGAGGAAAACCGTATTGGCTCGTGTGGGTGACGATAGACCATAAAGAAAATGGGCCATATTATGCGGGGGTTACAGCCTGTGAGATGGTTGTAAATCGTGAAAAAAGACGTGGCTATAAAATTCTAGCTGATCATGTGAATAAAATGGATAAATCCATGAAACGTCATATTATTGTAGAGCATATGGATGCATCATCTAAAAAAGTGTTAGCTACTTTCCTTGAACAACTTAATCCTGAAATGTGGGAACGGAGTGAGGAGCAATTGCGTCAAGACTTATTTGTCGAATAGACTCGTAATGATTGAACAATCTGTGACATTTTGCGATCGCTTTCGATATTAGGTTGAAAGTGGGTTTGAAACAAAGTACACTTGAGGCAGAGCTTACATTTTAGTAAGCTAGGACACTTGGTATCGCGAATGTGATGAGCGCTATGCGGCATTTGAATAACCCAAACCCAAGCCAAATGCCCCATGATGCTCATACTTCGCGGACCATAAAAAAGAAAAGCTTTCTGTTCCCACGGACACGTCTCCGGGGAAGAGAAAGCTTTTCTTTTTTTCGTTATCAGTTACTTTGTCGAGAGCCTTCATAGCTTAAAACGTATTAGGTTTAAAAAGGTTTCCGAAATTATTTTGTTTTTAGTCCTTAAATATAGAGAAGGGTAGCATATTCCAAAATTCTCCCCATGTATTACTGTCGAGAATATCGAAGTTTGTACATTTTTCAGTTGGTACATCCTTGGACTCTACATAGACAAGACGTTGTTTAGGACAAGCGTCAGTCGCTAATTTACCTGTTTCAATATCAATGACAACGCCTTCTACACCTTTAGGTTTTTTGAAATCCTCATTTTTTGTACCTTTGTTGACCGTTTCCATAAAGTCAATCCAGATTTGCTTTGTTGCAGCAGTATCTTCTTTTGTCGTAAGATTTTTACCCTGATCATACCCATTCCATACACCAGCAGTAAGTCTTGGTGTAAAACCAATTAACCATTGATCACTATTGGTAGAACCTGATTTAGCAGCATATGTGTGTGTCATACGTGAACGAATACTGATTCCTGTAGCAGGTGAATAGTCACTGAAAACCGGATCAAAAATACCTGTCATCATTTCTGTTAAGATATATGCATTTTCTTTAGAAATGGCTGTTTCAGCTTTGCTTGCAACATCTTTGTTTTCATAAATAACATCACCATGTGCATTTTTAATAGAGACAATGGTTGTTGGTGCTGTTTGCTGACCTTGCGATGCCAAAATATTATATGCATTTGTCATTTCATATAATGTCGTTTCAATTGTTCCCAGTGCAATGGATAAATTATCCTTCGCGCCAATCCCTACATTAAAACGGTTTGCCATATCATGAAACGCTTTGAAGCCAATATCCTCTAAGGTTTTTACTGCGTAAATATTATCTGAGATAGCAATAGCTTGTGCCATCGTCATATCATGATCTGCAAATTGACCATTAACGTTTTTAGGTGCATAAGAGCCACGCCCATTATCATAAGTAAATGTTGTTTCACCAACATCTAAAAAAGTTAGTGGAGTGTAACCATTTTCAAGCGCCGCTGCGTATAAGATCGGCTTAATGGTAGAACCTGGTTGACGTTTAGCTTGTGTAACTCGGTTAAATGAGCTTACTGAATAATCACGACCACCGACTAATGCAGTGACAGCTCCAGTTTTAGATTCCATACTCACGAACGCAGATTGCAAATCATTGGCAGGCATGTTTTTGGCTACCGCTTCTTCAGCCGCTTTTTGATGCTCCAGATTAAGCGTTGTTTGAATCGTCCAACCACCTTCACTAATATCAAGGTTTTTTGATTTTAAGATTTCACTGGCTTCTTGCCAAGCCACATCAAGGAAATAAGGGGCAACAGATTTGGTTGCAACCCAGCTATCATTTTTTAAAACAAGCTGTTCATTTTCAGCACGCGTTTTTTCTTCTTGTGTAATGGCGCCTTGGTCTGCCATAAGTTTTAAAATAACGTGTTGACGATTGGTAGCCTTATCTAAATTGGCAATTGGTGAGTAAATACTAGGTCCTTTTGGTACGCCTGTTAGCATTGCTGCTTCAGCAAGCGTTAAATCACTGGCAGATTTTCCGAAATAGAAACGACTGGCAGCTTCTACGCCATACATGCCATGACCATAATATACTGTATTTAAATAGCCCTCTAGTATTTCGTCCTTGTCATAAAAAACTTCTAATCTATAAGCATACAGGGCTTCGTTTAATTTACGTGTCCAAGATTTTTCATGGGAAAGGTAAAGGTTACGAGCATATTGTTGCGTAATGGTACTAGCTCCTTGAACCTTACCACCAGCCTTAATGTCCACTAAAATGGCACCAGCAATACGTGAATAGTCGAAACCACCGTGCTGATAAAAGTCTTTATCTTCTACAGCAACCACTGCTTCCTTTAAATAAGGTGACATCTCATCGAGGCCAACCCAATAACGTCGTTGATTTGTAAAGTGATCCCCAATTTGGTTCTCATTTTCATCTAAGAAAATAGAAGCCTTTGGTACGGTTAAAGGCGGTGCACCAGCCACTTGAACATAGATGCGGAGTGCGACAAATGCTACGACAATTGCAGATGTAAAGGCCACAAATAGCGTAAGGCTTTTGCGAGTGCGCTTTACACGCTGTTGCTTTCGATGATAGCTTTTTCGTTTCATCCGACTTCACCTCGTTTTCTCACAACTTCGAACTTAGCTTTAGTATGTGTTCGAACATTCATCTTTAATCGAAATTCTACCTAAAAACTATTGCACTTTATTCAAAAACATCTATACTTTTTTTGTACTACTTGAAATGCTGGCATTCGACAAAAAAATCGCACCTTGTAGATTTTAATCGAATTTTGCTAGGCGTTCCAATAATGTATACGAGGTTAAAAGGATACAGGTTTCATTACAATCCTGTAAGCCATAATAGAAGAAGATGAAAAAATGATGATCAACACAATATTTTAATTATACGGAGGACTAGCAATGAGATTTGATGAAGCTTATTCAGGAAATGTTTTTATAAAAAGTCATCCTACATATGACGATGCACAGGCAGTAATTTATGGCATGCCAATGGATTGGACAGTAAGTTATCGTCCAGGATCACGTTTCGGTCCACAGCGTATCCGTGAGGTATCAATTGGTCTTGAAGAGTACAGTCCATATCTAGATCGTGAGCTTGAGGAAGTAAAGTACTTTGACGCAGGTGATATTCCACTACCATTTGGAAATGCACAACGCTCATTGGATGAAATTGAGAAATTTATTGAAAAATTATTAGCGGATGGCAAGATTCCTGTTGGCATGGGTGGGGAGCATCTAGTGTCTTGGCCAGTAATGAAGGCTGTATCAGCTAAATATGATGATCTTGCTATTATTCACTTTGATGCACATACGGATTTACGTGTGGAATATGAGGGAGAGCCTCTTTCACACTCTACACCAATCCGTAAAATTGCAGAACATATTGGACCAAAAAATGTCTATTCATTTGGTATCCGTTCAGGTATGAAAGAGGAATTTGAATGGGCAAAGGAAAACGGCATGCACATTTCAAAATTTGAAGTGCTTGAACCATTAAAAGAGGTCCTGCCAACGCTAGCTGGACGCAATGTGTATGTAACAATTGATATCGATGTGTTAGATCCAGCACATGCACCAGGCACTGGCACAGTGGACTGCGGTGGTATTACTTCCAAAGAATTGCTAGCTTCCATCCATGCTATTGCAGCAAGTGGTGTAAATGTAGTAGGCTTCGACCTAGTTGAAGTAGCACCAATCTACGATTCTTCAGAAATGACAGCAAACACAGCTTCAAAATTATTACGAGAAATGATCTTAGGCTGGGTAAAATAAGTAAAGCTTTATAAAGGTTGATATGAAGCGGTTTGAGTGGGGTTTAGCTATAAGCTAGCCCCACTTTTAGCCCCAACTGCCTTTAAACTTTCACTAAATACGGATACTGTTCGTGCCTCCATCTCTTGGAGAACGTGACCATAAACGGTGTGGATCATCTCTGGAGTATTTCCTAATCGTTCGGCTATTGCCTTGACAGGAATACCGTTATTCATAAGTATGGTGGCATGTGTGTGCCTTAATCCATGTATCGTTGTCGCTGGTAGTCCAGCCGATTCTACAAAGCGGTTAAAAATTGAGTTTAACCCTGTGGAAACAAAAGGCTCTGCTGTGTGAGGCGATAAAAAGATAAATGAACCATCTTTGGTTAGATCACTATGCAGTCTACGACCATGTGAAAGTAACAACGCTTTAACAGCCGTTTGATAGCTCTGTAGCTGCTGCAACACTATATCGTCTACTTTTATGGTACGCTCACTGTTCTTTGTTTTAGTGGAGCCTACACCGTTATTTCCTCTGGTTCTCTCAATGGTAATCGTTTGATTGGCAAAGTCGATATTTCGCCATTGAAGCCCCAATGCCTCACCTTTACGCATACCTGTATAAGCAATCGTTAAAAATAAGCTGTAGTATGCAATATCCCCATGCTCCTTAATATGATTCAGTAATATACTAAGTTGGCCAGGTGTGAGATAGTTCTTTTCTGTTTCCTTATCTCTTAGAGAGGGAAGGGCGGTTCCCTGTAACTTATTGCGAATTAGGATTTCTTCCGCAACGGCTGCATTCATAGCAATCCTAAAAATCGAATGCAAAGCACGAATCGTAGAGGGCTTTAGCTTGTCCTCTAACACATTGATAAACGACATTTGATAAATCACTTTATCAAGCTTCTGCAACTTGTAGGAGCCAAGAAGGGGCTTAAAATAAAGCTTTATGAAACCCTCACGCTGAGTAACAGTAGAAGGTTTCCATTTACCTTTATTCATGTCAAACCACATATCTAGCCATTGAGAGACGGTTAGGTTATCATGTTCTATATGTTTTGTTTCACCACGCAGCGTTGCA
Source organism: Lysinibacillus sp. IITD104 (assembly GCF_036698265.2). Lineage (NCBI taxonomy): Bacteria > Bacillati > Bacillota > Bacilli > Caryophanales > Bacillaceae > Lysinibacillus > Lysinibacillus sp. IITD104. Next base: position 3,992,761 of record NZ_JBAHYH020000001.1, on the reverse strand, counting down.
GCCTTCACTTCCAGTAGGGCTTTCAATGCTGCCTTTTCTGTTTTAAAGCCACTTTTCTTCTTCTCACGACGCTTTCCAGCAGCATCATAATACTTATGTCGAAACATCCATAGTTTTTCTTTATTCGCATTGAAATAGTGATATATTTCAGGTTCTTTTGCCGATTTATATAATTTCACCTTGTCCATTCCTTTCATGCTTGGCGGCGTGTGTACAGGAATAGGTGAGTTGAAATACTCCAAAATAATTAAAGCTTATTTCTTTCAGTTTACTTTATTGATTATCCACTGCTGAATCGTTTCTGGTGATTCATTAATAATTTGCGATATTTCTTCAATACTATTTCCTAATTCTACTAACGATAGCGCTCTTTCCTTATTTCTTTTAAGTCGTTGGTTATAATTATTTTCACAGCTACTTCTCTTTTTAAATGGTAATGGTGAACAAAATCGTTGTTTTCCATGAGTTGATTCAAAAATATGACCACAATTTTCACAACGTTTTAATTCAGTATTGTTTAACAAGGAGTCCTTAATTTGATTATAGGCAACTTCAAATAAATTGTTATATAGTTTAACTTCGAAAAAATCCCCATCAACTGAATCCGTTATTTTTGTATTTATCGCAACCTTCTCTGTTATAGCTTCTGTTAGATATTTTCTACATTGAGCTAATGAAAATTTATTATTATTATCTAAAATGTTTTTTTCATATTCCCTCTTAAGAGTTTGTATTTCAGGAGATCTATTTATGCTAACGCTACTTATTTCTGATACTGCTTGAATAAATCTTTTTCTTTCATATATCTTATTAGCTAATTGCTCATCATTAGTTTTTACTGCTACAAACATATTGAATATATTTTGATATTCAACTAATTCTTTATAAATAAGTGCGGTTGAAGCAGCTCCGAAATACAGAAATGTATTATATTGCTTCAAATCCATGAGAGCACCATATTCGGACTTTTTAGAAAGATCTACTCCTATTGGAATACCGAAACTCTTTGTAAACTTCTTCAAACTAGATATTTCAAATAGTTCTAACTTTGCTAATTCGGTGAAAAGACCAATTCCTTCCTCAGGAAAACGAAATGACTTTACCGAGTTATCCTCTTTCCTAAAAACATAGTTTGAAATTGCTTCTTTTGAAAGGGTAATGATAGGTGAATTATTTAATGGAATTTCGTCTAAGATGTCCCGCGGATTATCGGTCCAATATTTAGAAACTAATTTCATTAAGTAATCCTCTAGAGAAGTATCGAAATATTTTTCTGAAAAATCAGCCCATTTTGTTATTGTGTCATCATTTATACTCTCTAATATGTCTTTCGCAAAGAAGTACGAAGTATAACCTCTAGAAGAATTTTTATCATAGAAACTTTCCAGAATTGAATGATCAATTTCAGCTTTAGATATAAAATTATCTAAATTTTGGAAATGGAAACCATGTTCATAGATCTCGTAGGGGTTAATTACATAAATTATCGTATTTCCAATGATATTTGAATTCATAAATATAGTTCCTTTCTTTAAAAAATAAGCATAAAATGATTATTTTATGTTGATATTTTCATTTGTTGTTGCTATTCTTTAGATAGATTATAGCAAAATAAGCATAAAACAACAACAAAATGCTTATGCAAGGAGTGTGGAAAATGAAGATCGTCCATTTAAAAAAGATAATTAAAGATAATGGTCTTAAGCAGTGGCAAGTAGCAGAATTTTACGGCTTGAATGAAAGTAATTTTAGTCGTTTGTTAAGAAAGGACTTACCTCACGATAAGGAAGAAAAAATGCTTGCAGCTATAGAAGCAGCAATAGTGGAATACGGTGAGAAAGAGAGAATAGAAATTATTTAATAAAGAAGGAAGGGAAGTAAATGATACCAACAAAAATTGAACTTCAATTAGATAAAAAGCAGATTCAACAACATATAGAAAAACAACTCGATGAGTCTATTCAAGCGCAACTTTGGTTTGTATCAGTAGAGCGACTTGCGTTACTAACAGATATGTCTAAACGCTGGTTAGAGGATGAAATACTTTGTGATCCGCGTATGAGGGCAATTGAACGTAAAAAGAATCGAAAGCGTTGGTATTTGGCGCAACAGGCTTTTGAAGTAATAACTGAAATTACAAGCGAATGGTAAAACACAGCTATGGCGGCGTGTGTATGGGAGTAAGTCAGAAAACAGGAGGATTAATGACATGTATGAAAGACTAACAAACGATGAATTACGTGTATATCGCATATTAGAAGACTTAAGAGATTCAGAGAGTTTAACAGGTTCACAAATAATGGAGCGATTAATGATTAAGGATCGCCGTTATTTTCACCAACTTATTTTTGAATTGCGGTTGAAGGGAATACCTATTGTAAGTATTAAGAGCGGTAATCATTCGGGCTACTGGCTAGCACGAAATAGAGATGAGCTTGCCTCCTATTTACATGACAAGGAACTGTATATAGCCACTCATAAGAAAATCATTGAAGCCATGAGGGGAGCTGCGGAAGTAATATTTTAGCTTCAACATTATGAAAAGGGAAGGGAGGTGTATTAATGGATGCTTGGTTGGATTAGTTTACACAGGAAATTGCAAGAACACGAAATATATGCTGATCCTTATATGTTGAAATTATGGATCCATTGTTTACTAAAGGCATCCCATAAAGAACGAAATCAATTGATAGGAAATCAGGTTGTTAATTTAGAAGTGGGGCAATTCATAACAGGTAGAAAAGCACTTGCGAATGAGTTTAACAAAGGCGCTAAAGATACCCATATTATTTCAGAAAGTACATTGTGGAGATGGTTGTTATTATTTGAACAGTTGCAAATGTTGAACATCAAAAAAACTACGAAATATAGCATTGTTACTGTGGTTAACTGGTATGAATATCAAAGGACTGAACAACAAATGAACAGCAAGTGGACAGCAGATGAACAACAGATGAACAGCATTAGAACAGCAAGTGGACAGCAACTGGACAACAAACGAACAGCAGATGAACAACAGATGAACACAAACAATAATGTTAATAATTTTAATAATGTTAACCATGATAATAATTCAAATAATAATAACAACGACAACAATGTTGACTATGAAAATAATGTTAATAAAAGAGAAAGACCGACAGACAAAGATCTTAAAGACTCTTTTCCCGCCTCTAGTATTACTAATAGCGTAGATAGAGAGACGGTAGAAGAGACAAAAGAAAAAACAGTTGTTGGTCGGTCTGTTCCTTCACTCGATGATTCTTTTGAGAATAAAAAGTTTGTAAGTAACCTTAATCGTTCAGAACAAATAGCTAGTATCGAAAAATCTATTCGTTTTACTTTCGATAACGCTGACGAACAAGTTTATAAAGAAATACAAGGATGGCTTATGATGCATAGTTACGAATTAGTAAAAGAAGCAATAAAAGTAACAGCTCAATTAGAAGATCCGCCTAGTAAGCTAAGTAGTCATATTTTGACTATGTTAGCAGATTGGAAGAATCAAGGTATTAGCACTTATGAGCAATTACAAGAAAGACAGGAACAGACAGCATAACCTACTAGAAGTTTCATCGAATAACCTTGTTAGGACAGAAAGCCTATAGATGTGTTTTTATTATGAATTCGATGAAATTTTATAAGGTTGATAGTTAAAATCGCTTCTATGGCTTCTTAAATAGCTTAAATTGGATGTTTGAAACAGAAATTAAAAAAATAGTAAGGGAGTTGAGCATGATATGAGAAAACGTAGACCTGAAAAGCATGCATTGTATGAGCGTGCTTACATGAGATTATTAAATAAATACAGAGCTGACCAATCACAAGATCAAGGTACTTATCTTGTGAAGATGGCATGGCTTGGTGTGAAGATAGTAGGCTCACAACCTGATGCCAGAACGAGAGAAGAAGTGGTGAAACAATTTGAATTCATCGAAAATATTCAAGGATGCCTTTCTACGTTAAGACCTAAGCAATTCGAGCAATTATTCCCCATTGAAAAGAAATATGATGGTGAAAAATATGAGGTGAAAGATTACTTTTACACTCGCAAATATATGGACAAGCTACCACAGGATGAACCGATTGGACAAAATATTTCAGAATTGCTTTGGGAGTATCAAAACTGGGATATAAATTTCTTCACCGTAGAATCAATGGGAGCTATAAGCGCTATGAGACGTTTTGACGGTCATTTAGGATTGTTTGAAGAGTTTATAGCACAACAAGGGAAAGACACGACCAACACTTTCAAAAACAGTAAAGGACAGGCTTATTATGTGCGACATGGAAAGCCACAAAAAATAAAAACGAGCAAGTCGGACCACTTGCGTCTAGTAAAGGGGTGATAAGTTGTTAGCAACATTCAAATATACCGATACTGAATTGAAAAAGCTATTAGCTTCTATGATCGTGCTGGTAGACACAAGAGAACAGGTCAACCAGCACATTATAAACTATTTTCAACTTCATAATATCCCATTTACAGCTATAAAGCTAGATACAGGGGATTACAGCGCGATGCTTCCGCAAAATTTCGAGCTGGGTATATACCGAGATACCTACTTTCCATTCACTGTGGAACGTAAGAACAGCATTGATGAATTGGCTAGTAGCATCAAAGAGGAACGGTTCGAACATGAGTTAATTCGCTCACAAAAATCACATTTTACGCTTTTGATAGAAGGTAGTTACTCTGACTTGGTGCATGGTAACTACAGGAGCCAGTTCAATCCAAAAGCATTGCTCGCACGAATCAAAACATTTGAAGCACGGTACAGCTTCTCTACAACGTTTTTGAATGATAGGCAATTAAGTGGCAACTGGATATACAACCATCTTTATTATCATGTTCGAGCAGCGTTGAAAGGATAGAAAGTTTAGTTCTGAACAATTTAAATCTCCTAAAAAAGGTAGTAATCGGACAAATCAGACACCTTAAAAAGGGAAGCGACTATCTAAGACCGAGGTTGTTGTTTCAGCCAAGTGTTTAGATATTCTTCAGTTTCTTTAGATGGCATAAGCCACTTTGTACCGACTTTATATTTAGGGAAATCAGGATGATAAAAGAACTGCTCGAGAATGAATGATCTGCTCATACATGTTCGACGACATAGCTCCTTTAAGTCCCAGAAGATTAAATCTGAATTAATTTCTTGAATCTGTGCCTTGATTTCTTTCTGTACAAGACGTTCCATTTTAGCTTTATCGATAGAAACGGTGATTATTGAGTTCATAATTATATCTCTCCTTTGATAGTAAATCTCACAGTTGATAATTAGGCTGTGAAAAGGGCGTATTTTTATGTAGTAATACACTCAAAGGTTGCAAAACATTGCAATAATTACAATTTCAATGGGTACACATAAAGCAAGGAAAGTAATTTTATACGTTTTCAGTGAAGGAGTGTCTATTGTGAATCTTAAATATGATTGGAATTGGATGCGAGAATATTACGCACGTTCTCAGAAGAATAGCCGTACATCGTTAAAGGATGTTTCCCAGATCTTTGAGGTACCTTATCAAACTGTTAGGAGAGTAGCAGCAAAAGAAAATTGGATAGGCAATGTAGCTGTTTGCCAATGTGCTGAATTGATCGAATATTTTCCGAGTACGGAATACCAAGAAAAATATTTGAAATTTGCTGTGTCACTAGCACATCGAGATTATGAGAAGTTGGAAGAAATGTACCGGTTTGATGAATGGTAACGTTACGAAACAAACAACGTTCCTTTTGAAAGGCTACAAAAGCTAATATAAATTACACTTTTTAATGCTCTGGACATGTTGAGAAATGTTAAGGTTGCAACGTTTCCAAAACGGAACTCAATTCACTTCCCAAACGGAACAGGACCGTAAGAAAACGTAAGGTATTTGTGATGTTAGAGCCTTGCAAAACCTAACATTTTTACGGAGTACTCCATTGCAGTACTCCAAACATTTCGTTGTAGTACAAAATTGTATAACCATAGAAAAAACAGCTACTTCATAGCGTTATTTTGATAGTTGATTGGAACGTTCCAAAACAAAACACAAATACTTTTGCAAAACAAACAAACCCCAAGAAAACCCATGAATTAGAACGAAAAGTATGCATCCAAAAGTGTGTGTATCCAAGAAAAAAGGATGCAACCTTTTCATCCGATGGTTGCAATGTTTGAAAAATGAGAGGAGGAAAACATAGTGGACATCAAAACAGAGAAATGGCTCGATTATGAAATACGTTTTGTTTGGTATAAAGAAGAATGGTGGGCAGTGGCCAAGGATGTGTCAGATGCGCTGGGATACACAAGGACAAGTAATATGCTCCGAATGCTTTCTAAAGTACAAAAGGATACTCACTTAATGAACACCCTTGGTGGAGAACAAAACATGTCAATTATATCTGAACTTGGCATTTATAAAGCAATTATGCGGTCAGAAAGACCAGAAGCAGAAAAGTTTGAAGTTTGGGTATACAAAATTCTAAAACAACTCCGTCAGTCATCAGGTTTAGAAGGTTTTCAAATCTTTAGGATGCTAGACAAAGTACATCAAAAGGAAACAATGGCTAAGTTGCAACAATCATTGCTAGAACCAACAACGGTGAGCTTTATAAAAGCAAACACAATTGCTAACAAAGCTGTATCAAGTCGTCATGGGCATGTGAAATCTCTAAAGAAGAATCAAATGACACCTGAGATGTTGATTGAACGAGAGCCAATCTTAGCCGATACAGTTGATTTAATGATCGCAAAAGAGAAATTCCGACTTGATTTGTCAGTCAGTAAGAAAGTCTATGAAAAGTATGTGCATTAACAGCAGTAAAGCTTATTAATATGTGCACCTAGAATGCAACCATGCTAACTTTTGCTAACATTTTTTCGTATTAAGGATGCTAAGAAATGCTAAGGTTCCATTTTATAAATGATAGCTTTTGATAACGTTTTCTGTGTAAAGATGTGACTTTGTTTTACTCAGATTTTTTCCCGAACGAACACCGTGAATGAGGTGATACTATGCAACGCCAAAGAGACGAACGAGGGCGCTTTGTAAGAGGTAATACAGTGGCAGTAGGTAACAAAGGAAACCGTCATTCAAAATATGGCAATGAGAATGCAAAAAAGCACGGAATGTATTCTAAATTGTTATTTGCTCAAGAAATAGTTGGTGATGAACTTATTTTGCATGCCTTTCACAAAGGCGTTTCTATCCGCTTCTATGAAGGTGAATGGATTAATAACGGAGACAGCTTCATTATTCTTGGTGAAAAAGGAGAACAAGCTAAAGAATTGTTAGGAATGCCATTTAAAAGAGTGAAAGTTAAATAGCACTTAAAAGGCGGTGGAAATATTGACTTTAGATGAACTAAAACGCTTCTTCAAAAAGCAAATACCTGCAGCATACGAATCATTAAAAGAAGCGGAGACCATGCCAGAAGGTGAGGTAAAGCGTTATAAAATATCCGCTGCTATTGAGGTAATTGAAAAGGCACAGGGTATTCTTGAAAGTTGCTGTACCGATTTGAAATTTAAGGATGAGCTTATCCTAGCTCATAGGGTTGAGAATGTGCCAAGAGAACGTACAGCCATGATTTTCTTTGATTACGTAAATACCGAACCCACAAGAGCTATTAAAAATTTAAAAGCATTAGAGGATTTAGCGTACAAAAAGCTACTTAATCTTTTAAACAATCAGGAGATCTGTTCAGAAGATTTATCAAACACTACACAACAAAGTATGGCTGACCGCTTAAAAGCAAGAGAACAACGAATGAAAGGGTGATAGCATGCTAACAGACAGTCAATTTTGGGCGTATTTACATGCACAACGAGAATTAGAAGAAATCGAACGAGTATATCAAGCGGAGCGACAAGAAGCCTATGAAGGTATTGCTCCGACGATAACAGGTTTCGATTATGGCAGCGGACGCATCTACAAATTGGCTTGTCACGTTGAAGATTATGCTATTTACCTGGTAGAGCTTTATGAAAAACGAAATCAGCGTATGAATCGAATGAAAAAGCGTGTTGAAGTATTAGAAGAAGCAACTTCCCTTCTCTATGATGACGAGCGAGCGCAGTATGAGGCTTGGAAAGTAAATCCTGTTGATTTATACCCTGATATATTAAAAACGCTGAGAGAGTGCTTAAACTACGTTTTAGAGCGGGAGCAAATAAAAGAATGTGCTCATGAAATGTCAGTGACTGAATGGGATGCGCAGATAGAGGCTATGGATGATGAAGAACTGTTTTCAGATTACTGGGATTGTGATGGTTCATTCGATCAGGACATTATGAAAAGACGGGAGAAAGAAAAACAGTATGGCCGGGTTGAATTATCGGAAAGCTCGTTACAGAAGTATGCTGAAAAGTTTACGATAAAAGACTTCTTCCGTAAGACAGCAGCGTGTTATTAGCATTGTAGGTACTATGTATGTTCTGTAAGTAACTACATAGAAAGGAGAAGCGTATATGTTTTGTGTCATTCAGAAAATGCAAAAGAAAAAGCCAGATGCGTATGGCGCACGCAAAGAAATCATTGTCACTGAAACAAAATTCGGCTTTGTTGGTGAGGAACCGAAAACATCATACGGTTACACATACAGCGATAAACGTTTTGAACGCCCTGTATTAGATGCTTATAAAATTAGTATACATCACAGCTACCGAGAGAATGGCAAAGTGAAAAAGAAACAATGGGTTATACGTACCGTGAGTTATTACGACTTGATAGAGTATTCGCTTTATGATTGCGCTGATAGTAGCATAAGAAAAGTCGCAAAAGAAATGGACAAAGAGGAAGATTTTCTTTACGATCTGATTTATGAAAAGTTGAATCCCATCATTGAGAAAATCGAAGCAGAGTTCCAACAGACAGAAGAATATAGGGCTAAGAAAGAACAAGAAGCGATTCTTAGAGCACATAGAGAAGCGGAGGCGGCATTTGAAAAAGAATATGGTCAGGGCGAATATCAGTATTGCTATGACGTATTTGGTGCATTGCGTAATCCAACTTACTTAGAGGAATTAAAGGTTAAGAAAAAGGCGAAAGAAGAATATGCAAAGCGTAGTTACGAGGAAAGTTTCAAACGTAACTACAGCAATTATTCGGATGCAAGCGGTAGTAGTTACTCAAGTGATGGATCTAGTAACTACAACGAGGATGAAAAGAAGATACTTCACGAACTTTACCGATTGGGTTCCAAGAAGTTTCATCCGGATGCATGCGGTGATGATGGTAACAAGATGAAATTCTTAACAAAATTAAAAGAACAGTGGGGACTATAAGTTAGTAAAGGGCAGTCTATAGCTTAATATGACCACTGTTAGTAAAATAAAAAGGGGGTAGCAGGGTGTATCCATTAAAATTAGATTTAAATGGCGCTTTATATATACCAGTTGAAAAACTAATTGTTCCTTGTGTAATTGTGGTATCTGATGGAAAGGCGAAATTGCAACCATTACAAGCTTTTGGAACATTGGAAGTTATTGTACAAGATAATAAGGTTTCTCGTATAAATAACAAGGAATCTATTGTGTTTTAATGTATCATTGAAGTAGAAAGATAGAATAAAAGTCTATCGGAAGAACCGAGGACAACAAGCGAAATTGGGCAATACACCCTTTTTCCGTTTGTTGTCCTTTTTATATGCAAAAACGAAAGAAATGAGTGATGAAAAGTGGACTCAAAGGAATTATTTACGGAAGAACAAAGATTATGGTTATCCAAAATTAATTTACTGCAAGAGGAAATAAATCATTTCAACTTAAAAACCAAACGATTAAAGATTGACTTGCAATTATGTACAAACAATAAGCGCTTAAAACGCATTAAAAGAGCTTACAAAAAGCACTTGGAATCATGGGAAAAACTCAAAGAGAAACTTAAATTCTTAAGGGAACAGTATGAAGGGCTAACAAGGGGTGATTAAATGACCAGTGCTAGTATGCGTGATATGTATGTTGGTATTTATTTTAGGGACGGAGCAACAACAACTTTACAGCATTTAAATCAGGTCATGGATAACATTGGAGATGAAATAGTCAATGTTGGTCAAGGATTAACTCATACGACACAGGGCTTTAACCATTTTGGTCATGCAGGTATATCAGCTTCACAAAACGTTGCACACGGATTAAATAACGCCGAAACGGAGGCTGGACAATTAAATCAAGAAGTACAACATGTTAGTAAAACATTAAATGGTTTTAAATCAATGATGCGTGGTCTTACAGGGATAGTTGCTGGTGTATTTGCTGCTAATGAGGTTAAAGAGTTTGGACTTAGTTCAATCGAGGCAGCAGCTGGAACACAAGCTATAAGTGCCCAATTTGAACAAGTTTTTGGGCAAAGCCAATCATTGGCACAACAGACGGTGAATCAAATGGGGAAAGATTTTGGTATGGTTCCTAACCGAATTAAACCAGCATTTACGAAAACAACATCTCAATTTCTGGGGTTAGGAATGAAAATAGAATCTGCCATGAAAAAGGCTGAGCAAGCTACTTCTATAAGTGCAAATGCTGCGGCATTTTTTGACGTTTCAATGGAAGATGCTCAAGGTTCTTTAAATAGTTTTATCAAAGGGAACTACGAAGGCGGTGAAGCTATTGGGGTATTCGCGAATGAAGCCCAATTAGCTGCTTTTGCAGTATCCAAAAAACTAGTAAAAACTACAAAAGAATGGTCAAATTTAGATGAAGCTACTAAACAAGCAACACGATTAGATTATGCAGAAAATATGTTGGCAGCCGGTGGAGCTATTGATGAAGTTGGGAAGAAAACTGGTCAAGCTAGTAGAGAAGCGAATTCTTATGAAAATCAACTAGGTAATCTTAAACAATCTTGGACGGACTTAAAGGCAGGGATTGGAGGACCTTTATTACAGCCGTTTGTTGATAGTATGGCCAGTGCATCAAAATGGATGGAAAACTTCGACACTGACAAGTTGGTCAATAAAATCGATCGTGTAGTTTCTTTTGCGGGAACTGCTAAGGATACCGTCATGTCTTTAGTGAATGACACAGGAAATGTATCTAACTTGTGGCAAAACTTCGGTATTTCAAAAGATGCGAGTGATGAGATTGCTTCAATTGCTGACACCATGAAAACTACATTCGTAGCAGGTATAGGTGTTGCAGAAACGGCCTTTAACGGATTTAAAACAGGTTTAGGCTGGGTAATCGATAATAAAGAGTTAGTTATATCAGGCATAGCTGGTATTGCAGGTGGCTTCACTGCATTTAAAACAATTAAAACGGGATTAGATATCTTTGAGAAGGTAAAGTCAATTGGGAGTATAGGTGGTATGGTAGCAAAGTTTTCTAATCCAATAGGTATTGCAACAATCGCTATCGGAGGTCTAATAACTGCGGGTGTTTATTTGTATCAAAATTGGGACACGGTCAAGGAAAAAGCTTTAGGACTATGGGAAACGTTGAAAAATAATCCTATGGCTGCATTGGTGGCGGGACCTATTGGTGGGCTTATTGCTGCAGGTATATCCTTGTACAATAATTGGGATGACATTAAAACAAGAGCCATTTCTTTATGGACTACAACTACAGAAAAGTTTACAGCTATTAAAGAATCAGTTTCAAACTTTGTGCAACCAGCAATTAGTTGGTTTGATAGTCTATCGACTAAATGGAGTGAATTCAAATCGTCTATATCCAACTTCAAAGTACCGAAATGGATATCTACTATAGGTAGCACAATTAGTGGTGCCGCAAGTACCGTTAAGGGTTGGGTCACAGGTGGTCCTGACGGATCTCATGCTACAGGCCTTGAACGTGTACCTTACAATGGTTATATTGCTGAATTGCATAAAAATGAGGCCGTCTTAACTGCCCAACAGTCTAGTACACTAAGATCAATGGGGATACTTTCATCAAACGGTGATGGGACACCAAGTTTAGATTTACAACAAAATACAACGCCTTCAGAACCAGTATCAACGACTTCTACTGTATCAACCACAAGGACTTATGGTGGTGTTCAAGTTATTAATACGTTCAATTTAACATTTCACGGTACCAATGATGCTAAGGGAATTGAAAAAACAATAAGAAACGTTGTACCACAATTAATTAGAGATACGATTGGCGATATGATTGATACAGAAATGCAAACCATGTAGGAGGGTGGAGTTTGATGTGGTTTTGAGAGTGGAATTTATAGAAAATTGTTCCATAATGTTGCCTTTCCTATTATGAATGACTGGGAGGTGATAAAGATGAAAATAACAGAATTAGATTACAACAAATTAGCTAACGCACTCTTAAAAACTCCGTTAGTTTCTATGAAACTAAATCATAAACATTTAAGTAGCTCTTTAAGAGATTATGTTTCACCAGATGCAGGATTGGAAGTTGAATATGTCAGAGATTTGTTTACTTTGACTACTGATGAAATCATTACGAAATGGTATGGTGGAGATGAAAAAGCCCCCGAGTTACTTTCAAATTTATAGCATTTAGGACTGCGCTCTATAAGAGGCAGTCTTTTTATTTTTTATTAAGCAACTAGCATAATGGGGTGATGCCATTGATTGAACGAAAATTAAATCCAAAGCAACAAGCCTTTGCTGACTACTACATTGAGTTTGGGAATGCTACTGAAGCTTATATTAAAGCAGGATATAACGAAAAGGGTTCTCGTGCTAATTCTGCAACATTGATAGCAAATGATAGCGTTAAAGCCTATATAGACAATCTTATGGAGGAGTTGAGCAGTTAACCAAGAAGAGATGAAGGAAGATGACTGATATTTATGTTTCTTGTAAAATATTTGATAAATCAAATAATAATGGAGGTATGGTTGTGGCTAAAAAAAACGAAATAAACCAGGTTAATATTGAGGTTAAAATAGCTGAACTCGAACTAGAAATTGTTAAATTAAAAATTCAGCAGGTAGCGGAAGAGGCATTTTTACAAGGAGTAGAGTATGGAAAGCAACAGCATAAATGGCCTCCTTTGTTAACCAATTCGGATTTAAAAGAAATATTTCAGTGTAGTGATACTGTAGTACATCAATTAAAAAAAATATCCGGCTTTCCGAAATTCCCATATATGCAAGCTAGATACCCAAGAGACGAGGTATTCGAGTGGATAAAAAATAATTCAATTTAATAGCTTACAGCATGTTTCACCAATTCAAAAGTTTCGAAGTCGTTAGTGAGAGACTAGTAGATTACCTGTATCAAAGCAGCATTTGAAATATAGCTTATATTGAGCATTCAATACGACGTTACAACTAATCCATAAACAAAAAATGCATCCGCTCTATAAGAGTAGATGCTTTTTGTGATGTATTTAGATTTTGTCCCCATCTTCCAAGAAGAAAAATCCTTCATATTTAATGCCTAATGCTTCAGCAATCTCAATCAATTCTTTCTCACTAAAGTTGTCACGTTTAAATTTATTGTATAAGTTTTGAGGTTTAGTGCCTAATTTTTCAGCGAGATCAACTGCAGATATTCCTTTTTTGATTAAAAGAATTTTAATTTTTTCAGCCATCATTTTATAACCACCTCCTATAAGTATTATAACATTAAAAAGTTTGTTTTTGTAACTATTAAATTTAATAATGTAACTAATATGTGTTGACAATGAAACTGTTTAGTTTTATTATGTAATCAATAAGTTACATTTTTTGTTTAGTAGACCATCAATGGTTAGTCGGTGAATGGACAAGAAATAGCCGACGTGTTGCAGGAAGGCAGGTGAGACAGATGATGTACTTTGGTTTTGTAATCAGTCGTGAAGATGAAGCGAATTTCCCTCACTTCTCAAATGTGACTGAGGCGCGTGCTTATTTTCAAAAGCGCTATGGAGATCTTTATAACCTCGGAAGTAGAGAAAGACAATTCGATGGCTACTGGGGTGGTTATATTTATTTTGATGATGTTGATGGGCAACCGGTTCAAATCGGTGAAGATGGATCCGTGCATGTAGTTTATTAATTTATGAGGATTAGAAATCGAGGAGGGAGTGAGGATACATGAAAGTAACAGCTAAAGAATGGTGTGCCATGTCAGACCGCAACAAGCAATTACTTTTGAATGCAGTAGCTAGATAAAGGACAAGGTGGACTTCATAAAGCAATTAACAGACAAGGCTAGCAAAAAATAACAAAAGCTATGTTAAAAGGGTATATGTGCTACTTACACAGCGCATTAAATAATGGTTGAAAGCGAGGAATATTGTAATGGCAACGAAAAAACCTAACTACTTTATTCGTAGCAAGTACGCAGACGGATATTTACTACTGGAAGCGGTGCACGTTGAAACTGATATAGTTTTTCATAACTATCAAATTATTGCCGAAAATGAGCAAGATGCGAATCTCACAATAGAAGCCTACAAGCGTTTTATGTCTAAAAATGACAATGCTTTACGCTTTATGGCGTTGCATTTGGCGGATACTTTAGAAGTGGATTATAAAGGAAAATCTGCTAATGAAATAGCATTTTTAATAGTTGCTAAAATAAAAGAATCTGATATACGAGGGGAGCAATGATAATGAAATTACGGCAGTTCGTGGTAGAAAATTATCGTGTTTCGTTACATTACAAAGCTGGTATAGCAAAGGTGGCTTTAGAAAGTACGGATAACCACTTTGCGGTGCATTGCTATTGTACACAAGTAGAAGATATGCGTGAAGCGTTTATTTTGTATCAGGCATATAGTCGATTCATAGAAAGTCATTATGTTTATGTTTTACTAAATTTTGCTATATATGAGCATTATGGGGCGGAAATAGTTGGGTGTTATTTGGATGAACTAACTTCTGAAATCCAGACAGTAGTACAACAAATGAAAGAGGTGCAAGCAGATGAGAAACATTAAAAATATTGATTTTATGGAAGGTTCAAACTTAGCCATTTTAGAGGAATATTGTACAGATCGTTGGAACGCATTGGCTGAACGTACTAACACAGAGTCATTCATTCGTATGACTGGTAGACAACCAGTGAACTATGAAGAAGTGCAAACGTGGGTGAAAGGATTGTCAGAAAGAAAAGAAGTAGCCGCAGCGTTGGCAGACGCTACAGCCGAATTGATTCATGCCCTTTGATGTGCAGGGATAGTTTATCATACAGTTTTATTATATGGCAATTAGAAGAGTCTTACAGTACAATGTAAGGCTTTTTATGTTGTTTTGAACTGCCTCAAACAGCCAAAATACTATGAAATGAGAATGAAGAGTTAGGTGTTGCTTTGAGGGCAAAAAGTTATTACATATATTTCATCTTCTGGGTTATGATTGGGTGGGGGTGAATTGAAATGAACAATATCTATCTAATTACTATTCAAGATATTTCTATTTTGGAACTTGAAGAGGGGGAAGAATTTTGTGATTTTGAGGAAGCTAACATGGGTTATTTTTCAGGTACAGAAATAGAAGTCCAAAGTAAGTGTAGAGAATTGGAAAATAATATGTCAAACAGACATTTTATAGATGAAAATAATATATTCCCTAGATTTGTGTACGAAAAATTAAATGAAATAAAATAAGTGCAAAATTTTTCAATATAGACGAAAGTTTAATAATGAAAATAAATATCCTTCGGGATGTTTTTAATTTGCATAATAAAATAGGTACTAACTGCCTGCCTTCATAATTTTAAGGTATTCGGTAGAACTTTTGAAATTGTAATATTGTATCAAAATGTTATTTCAAATTTTAAAAAAATTGGATTATTATTTTATTTTATAATATTTTGTAAATGAAGATGAGGAAGATATAAAAAAACAAATCATTCTGTAAATATTCAAAAAGGTATACACATTGTGGATGGTCAGGTGATTAAAGGAATGGTTAGACATATCCCGTTCGAATTAAATTTCTAAAGGAATTAAACGGAATATGTGGAATAAATAATGGTGATAATGGTAGCATAAAATTAAAAAGATAAGTATAATTTTTATGCTTAGGGCTGTTTAAATTGTGGAGGTGAAGAAAATGCAAATTTACAAATTATTTTATAAAAATCCAAACCTGAAGGATATTAGTAAAATTGTTGGTGGTGCGCCGGTGATTATCGGGAAATCCTCAGAAAGTTTTGGTGTTAGGGTTGATCCGGAACATTACCGTGAATTTATAAATGGCATTAGTAAACACTTGAAAAATGCAAAAATTAAGCAGCATATTATGACCGATTTTAAATTTATAGAATTAATCAAGAGGATGGAAACATTAAATATCTGTGTAAAAGATATTAATTTCTATGACGCAGACCAATTACAGGACGATGAAATTGTACAGGAATTAAAATCAGCACTATGGAAAGAGAGTAATAATGAGATAAAAGAGCTTATTATAGAAGCTGTAGAAGCTGGTATGAAAATCCAAAGTATAATAGTTTATCTGGATAAAGGTGATCAAAGTCAAGAAAGAGTTGGGATTTTTTCAAATGGAACAATTACTATTGAGAATTCATCCACGTTAAAAAAAGAAAATTTACGGATAATTGATTTTTTAGTAAAGGGGCCAACTGCCATTTGAAGAAAAAAATTGTACCTATTTTGATTCAAGCCGGATCTAACATATTAGCTCTTTGGTTTGTTTTTGTAAAACAGGAAGGCTTTTTCATTAGTGTCCTGCAAAAGTTTGATATAAACACCCAAGCTGCACAACGCGGTATTTTGGCTGCATTGGCTGTATTGTTTGCTAGTTTAACTATAAATTTTTTAGAGTGGTTAATTTTCGAAATTATTTTTAAGCCTGTTGAAATTAAAGTCAATTTCAAGAATATAAAAAATAATCAAATAAAAAAACTTCTTATTAATTATTCTGCATCTAAAATGTTGGAAGCAAAAGCTGTTTACTTATTTCATATAAATATAAGTGGAGGTAATAAACTAACCAACATTTTATTAAACTGTTTGAAAAGCGATATTATTATTAAATACAGACCTGAATATTATCAAACTGAAATAAGTAATGGTTGGATTGATGAAAAACCAAGTAATCAAAATTTTGTATATAAAGACAAAAAAGAGAATACTAGAATTTATTGGACTCACGTTGTTCAAAAATCAGGGGAAATTGAAGATTCTATTGAATTAAGACCTGAACTAATTATTTGTCCTACGAACTTCAATTCACCCAAGTCACAAGTGGAATATGTAATAGGATCACATTATCATAGTTTTAAAATTTTGAGATTTGTATTTAAAATAATTAATAGATATTTAGTGAAAATAGATAGCAACAAACTACAAATTATGCTTAAGGAGGAAAGGAACTAGTGGCAGGTACTACTATTTTGAGTATAAACGAAGAGATTAAAACTCTAGAACAAGTTGAAGAAAAGATTTTGAGTATAAATTGTTCAAGTACTATAAAGCACGTTAGTGAACAAGTATTAGAAGCATTATCAGAGCAAGAAAAGCAATTGCTCTCATTATGGCGTAGAAGTGATGATTTCCCTGGGGAAATTCAAAATTTTACTTTGCCAAATGAAATACAAATTCGTTATTTAGTAAGGGAAACTTTCATAGAGACTTCTAGAAGAAAGGTTAACATGTTTGATGAAGAAGGTAAATTATTACCTAAATCTCAACGTACTATTACGGATTCTATTCAGACAGTTTTTTTTGAAATTGGGGATCGTATTTATGTCATATTAAACTCCACTAATTTGATTTCAATAAATAAATCAAAAAAACTATTTGGTGATAAGTTGAAAGAGACTGCTGCAGGAGAAATCGAAATTACAGAATATATGATAGATCCAGATTTGTTTTATTGGTTATTTTTTAAACATGAAAAAGATAATGGAATATTAGAACCACGGTTTGAAGTATCGGATATTGCTGGTTTTGTAGGTAATATTGCAGATGAAAATCACACTATTAAAGGGAATAGTGTGGATACACCATCGTTGTTAGTAACAAAAGCCTTTGTTAGTAAATTTCACCCTTTCAGATCATTGCATGTTGTATTAAAGTATCAGAATTATACTTTAGATTTTATACTAAATGATCGTTCGGAATGTTATATTAATCCTGGTTGTTCAATACCGAATATAAGAATTGATAAACAAATTGCAGCTAGTATAATTATCTATGGTTTTATTATACCTAGACTATATGAAATTTTTAGTGAAGATGAAGTTTGGAAAAGAGATACCACAAAGCAGGATTTTACTAAGAATATGGGTCTTGAAGTTATAAAAGAAATAGCTGATTTTCATGGAATCAGTGCAGAAGAAATTAAAGCTTTGATCAAGTCTGAAGATGCAAAAGAAGCATAATAAAAGAAAGGTTGAATCAGTCATTTAATGATTCGATCTTTCTTTTATTTATTAACTATTTACTACGTTATAGTTAAGCGCTTTATTCTAATTCGGTTACATACCCATTCCTGTACACACGCTCGCCATTTTATTATCCAGTCTCATTCAGTCACACATTAGCCCCACTTAGCCCCAAAACAATGCTATTACAAGCAGTATTTTGCATTATAAAAAATTGGATAGATACTTAAACTGTTGATATATCAATGGTTCATTAGACTTTCGTGTTCACTTTGCAACCGTCCCATATTAGGCTGGGTAAAATAAATAAGACATTGTAAATATGATTGGTTGAATGGGGTTAGCTATGAGCTAGCCCCATTTTATATTTTTGAAATGAAGAATGAGCCTTAGCATAAAATTGAAACTTATTTTATTTTGTTGCGTAGATAAAATAGGTAATAGTTTATATATTACAAAAGAGAGAAAGATTGTTGAAAATAAAATGTATGTTTCTTCAATTTAAATAAAGGAAGGAGGAGTATTATGATTTGGTCACTTCTCATTAATGATTTATTCATTTTTGTCAGTTCAATGGAATACTTTTGGCTATTAGCATCTTTGGTTTTAACTGTACTAAGTGTTCATTTGCATCTGTATCTTGTTCATGAAATAACCGTTCAAGAAGTGAAGGACGAAGAGTTTGAAGTTGACTATAATATCACTAATACTTGGACTCCACCTATGCTAACGTGGTTTGTATTGTGTATTAGAATGTCAGAAAACAATGAGGAAGAAAGTGTATCTCCTAGTTTGAATTAAACTATAAACTAGGAGGAAAACCATTGTTAACATTTTTAGCACAACCTATTATTAGTCTCATTCATTTCATCCATTCTTTTACAGGGAGCTATGCAGTGAGTGTCATTGGCATAACGATTGCAGTCAGATTAATTCTTATGCCGTTATTTATTCAATCGGCAAAACACCAAAAACACTCAAAAGAATTAATGACTACCATTAAGCCTGAATTAGATGCGCTTACAGACAAATATAAGAATAGTCAAAGCGAATCTGAAAAAAGAATGGTACAACATAAAATCCAAGAGCTAACTTCAGATTCATTGAAAAGTTCTTTATTAGGATGTTTACCAATTATCATTCAATTACCGATATTATTTTCACTGTACTACGCAATTAAGCTAGATTCAGTGATAGCCAGTGAAAATTTCCTTTGGATGAATTTAGGTACGATTGATATGGGGATTTCGATGATTGCTTGTTTGATTTATTTCATTCAAAGCTGTATAGCCCTAGAGAAAAGTCAACCATTAAATATGAAGATAATGGTATTTATTAATCCAATCATGATCCTCATTTTTAGTCTGTTCAACCCAGCGATTATCCCCATCTATTGGACTGTTAGTGCTTTATTGTTAATCGTTCAACAATTGATTATAAAAAAATGGTATAGATAAAATGAAATCCTCTCTCTCCGTTATTGGAAGGAGAGGGTTTTTATTTTCTCTAATAAACTTGTTATGGAGCTTTACATCACTTCTATCTTGAAAAACCATAAGTATTCATCCTATAATAAAAAGGTTATAGTAAAAGACTAAAAAGGGGCATCCGTTATGACGAACGAAGTAAGATCGCAGGTGAACATTAAGCTCATTTCTACCATTCGTCCAAATGATGGGGAGTCCGAAAGTTATGAAATGTGGCTCAAAGGGCAACTACTTGAAAAAGCGGGAAGCTTGTATTTGAAATATGATGAGGTGCAGGAGGATAAAACTATCCGCACAACGATGAAGTTAGGTCATGAGAAGGCACTCATTATGCGTGCTGGAGCGGTTAATATGCGGTTACCACTGAACATAATCGAACACCAAAAGGGGCATTATGAAAGTGAGTTTGGTTCTATGCCACTTGTGATTGATACGAAAAATATGATGTTTACAAAACAGGCAACAAGCGGAGATTTCCATGTACAGTACGATTTACTAATGGGTGGGCAATCGGTTGGCAATTATACATTAGATATTACATTTACGGAGGTACAATGATGAATGCAGTAGAACAAGTACAACAGGCTATTAAAGCAGCGATCGTGCAGGCTGTTGAAAAAGCTGGCTTAGTTGAGTCTGGCACAGAATTATCGATTCACTTAGAAACACCAAAGGATAAAGCAAATGGTGACTATGCAACAAACATTGCGATGCAATTAACGAAGTTAGCTAAAAAACCACCTCGTGCTATCGCGGAAGCTATTTTAGAAAACCTTGATACAACAGGCACAGATATTGAAAAGATTGATATTGCTGGTCCTGGCTTCATGAATATCACAGTGCGTAAAGATTTCCTAACAGCGGTAGTTACGCAGGTGCTTGAGCAAGCTACTGACTATGGCCGCTCAAATGCTGGCGCTGGGGAAAAGATTCAAGTGGAGTTCGTTTCAGCAAATCCTACTGGAGATCTTCACCTAGGACATGCTCGTGGCGCTTCTGTTGGTGATTCCTTATGTAATGTGTTAGATATGGCTGGTTACAGTGTCTCTCGTGAATATTATATTAATGATGCAGGTAATCAAATTAATAACTTAGCTTACTCATTAGAAGCTCGTTATAAACAAGCATTAGGAATGGCAGCTGAGATGCCTGAAGATGGCTATCATGGGCAAGATATTATTGATATTGCGGGTAAATTAGCTGAGGAGCATGGTGAAGCGATTCTAGCAAAATCAGATGAAGATCGTTTTGCCTTCTTCCGTCAGCATGGTTTAGCTTTAGAATTAGATAAATTAAAAACAGACCTAGCAAACTTCCGTGTAAATTTTGATGTCTGGTATTCTGAAACATCTCTATATGAAAACGGGAAAATCGAAGTAGCATTAGATAAATTAAAAGCTAATGGACATGTGTTTGAAGAGGATGGTGCCACTTGGTTCCGCTCTACAACATTTGGTGATGATAAAGATCGTGTACTAATTAAAAATGATGGGTCATTCACCTATTTAACGCCAGATATTGCTTACCATGAAGATAAAATTGTCCGTGGCTTCGATAAATTAATCAATATTTGGGGAGCGGACCATCACGGTTATATTCCACGTATGAAAGCAGCGATTCAAGCACTTGGCTATGATCGTGATACGTTAGAAGTGGAAGTTATTCAAATGGTTCAGCTTTATAAAAACGGTGAAAAATTCAAAATGTCTAAGCGTACAGGGAATGCAGTAACAATGCGTGAGCTTGTAGAAGAGGTTGGCCTTGACGCAGTTCGTTACTTCTTTGTCAAAACAGCTGGCGATTCTCATATGGACTTTGATCTTGATCTTGCAGTATCACAATCTAATGAAAATCCTGTGTACTATGCACAATATGCGCATGCACGTATTTCGTCTATTTTACGTTCAGCAAATGAACAAGGCTTTGCTGCTACAACAGTACACCTCAATTTGTTAACAGCAGAAAAAGAAATTGATTTACTGAAAAAGATTGGCGATTTCCCAAAAGTGGTAGCTGAAGCAGCGAAACACCGCACACCACATCGTATCGCAAACTATATTCAAGAGACAGCAGCTGCATTCCACAGCTTCTATAATGCAGAAAAAGTATTAGATGCTTCAAACAAAGAGTTAACAGAGGCTCGTTTAGCATTAATCACGGCAGTGCGCACAACAATTGCGAACGCACTACGTTTAATCGGGGTATCTGCACCTGAAAAAATGTAATTAGATTTTAAGCTCCTAACATTTAAAAGTGTTTGGGGCTTTTTTTTCTTGGATAAAGTGCTAAAAGTGGCGGATATAACGGTAAAAGTGACGGATAGAGTGTCAAAAGTA
This sequence comes from Lysinibacillus sp. IITD104, assembly GCF_036698265.2. Taxonomy (NCBI): domain Bacteria; kingdom Bacillati; phylum Bacillota; class Bacilli; order Caryophanales; family Bacillaceae; genus Lysinibacillus; species Lysinibacillus sp. IITD104. Next base: position 3,970,691 of record NZ_JBAHYH020000001.1, on the reverse strand, counting down.
TGGGATAGACCGTGGGGAATTAGCTGTCTCAAACTTTATTTTTCTGTTAATTTCGAAAATTTTGTTGAAGTTTACGTTAACGTCAATGGTATACTGTTGCCAATTAGGAAAGGGGAGATGGTTTTGAAGACGATTCAGGAGGTAGCAAAGGAGTTTAATGTGTCTACGCGGACAATTCGTTATTATGAGGAACTTGGACTTCTTTGTCCCCATCGCTCATCTACCAATCAACGAACCTTTTCCAAAAAAGAATTGGCGAAGCTCAAGCTTATTTTCAGAGGTAAGCGTTACGGATTTTCGTTGGAAGAAATCAAAGAGATGGTTTTACTATTTGATTTTGATCGCTCGGGGATTCAGCAACTAGAGCGAACGGTTGAATACGGAGAACAAAAAATTCAAGAGATTGAGAGTAAAATAGCTGAGCTGACGCAGATGAAACATGAATTACAACAAATGCATGGCATGTTTAGTGAAAAATTAGCGACTTTTAAGGGAGAGATGCAAGATGAATAGTTCCAATTTGTTAGCACGTAATGCCCGTAAATATCCGAAAAATGAAGCCGTTATTTGTCATGGCAGAAGAGTAACCTATCAAGATTTAGATCAGCAGGTGACATGCTTCAGTCATGCTTTACTAGAGCAGGGAGTAAGGCAGGGGGATAAGGTTTTAATTTTTATGCCAAACGTTTTAGAGTTTGTTGTTAGCTACTTTGCTATTCAGCGTATCGGAGCGATCGTTGTGCCAGTCAATGCAAAGTTTACATTACAGGAAGTAGAGTACGTGGCGCAGCATGCCGAAGCCAAGGCCATTGTCGTACATGAGGCTATTTTTGCAGCAGTTGAACAGCTAGCTGGTATTCCGATAAAAATTAAAACAGGTCAAGAAAAAGCAGGATGGTATCAGTATGAAACAATGCTACAAAATGCTAGTACACAAACGATTGATTGTCAGTTGCAGGAGGATGATCCTTCCACGATTTTATATACATCTGGTACGACAGGAAAACCAAAGGGTGTGTTATTTAGCTACCGTAATATTTTAACAGTGGCGCAAATGATTGCTGTTGAAATGGAGGTAAAACCTGAGAGCCGTATTTTGCTCATGATGCCATTAACACACTCAGCACCATTACATTTATTTTTAATGGCTGGTGTATTGGTAGGCTCAACAAATGTATTAACACCAACTTTTACACCCGATTTATTCATTGATTCCATTGAAAAGGAGAAAACAACACATTTCTTTGGTGCACCTGTTGCTTATTTATTAACGGCACAGCTGCCAAGACTCCATTCGGCAGATTTGTCTTCTATGAAATGGTGGGTCTATGGAGGGGCACCGTTATCTCAAAGTGAGGTTCGATTCATTCAGCAGGCATTCCGCACAAATAATTTGACTTGTGTATATGGATTAACAGAGGCAGGTCCAAGTGGTTCATTATTATTTGGCAAGGAGCATGAAGCAAAGGCAGGAAGTATTGGTCAGCGGGCGCCACTTGGTACAGAGTTGCGTATTGTGAATGACAGTGGAGAAGATGTAAATGTAGGCGAAGTGGGGGAAATTGTCTTGTTGGGTGAGGGCAACATGCTTGGCTACTATAAGGATGAAGTAGCTACTAATGAAGCCTTTATTGACGGTTGGTTAAAAACAGGAGATCTAGCTCGCAAGGATGAAGATGGTTTTATTTGGATCGTTGATCGTAAAAAGGATGTCATTATTTCGGGTGGTGTCAACATTTATCCGAAAGAAATTGAAGATTGTTTATTGAGCTTTGAAGGGATATTCGAGGCTGCGGTAATTGGTGTACCACATCCGCAATGGGGGGAAACTGTAAAGGCGGTGTATTCTGCTAAACAAGACATCGATGAGGAAGCTTTGAAAGCTTATTTAGAAGAACATCTTGCAAAGTTTAAAATACCACGTATTTTCGAAAAAGTGGAAGCGCTACCACGCAATGCATCAGGCAAAATATTAAAACAATCTTTGAAGGGGCAAGAGGTGAGATAGCATGAAAGTATTACAACAAGAAGAAATGCGTACTTCGAACTTTTTTACCGAGGATGAAACGCTTCAAAAAATATTAGAAATGATGTTAGATAAAGAGTTTTTATCCTATGCACATCGAGAGTTAACAGATTTTGGTGAGCTATGTGCAGGTGATATTGATACGAGGGCAAAGTATACAGATCGACAGGGAGAGCCTCGCCTTCAAAGATATGATGCCTATGGTGAAGAGATATCAGAGGTTTGGGTTAATGATGGCTATAAAAAGACGATTGAAGAGACATATAATACAGGGATTGTCGGTTATGTACACAAGGATATTCCGCAGCTAGGTCACAAGGGTAATTATGTTTATAGCTTTGCGCAAGGTTATATGCTATCACATGCAGAGCCTGGTTTTTACTGTCCCGTAACATTGACGATGGCTACTGCCTATCTATTAGATCATTATGCGGATGAAGAGGTAAAGCAGCGTTTTTTACCACATGTTTGTGCAACAGGTGACACAGATTTATATGAAGGTGCGACATTTTTAACAGAACGTCAAGGAGGCTCTGATGTTGGTGCAAATGTGGTGGAGGCTAGAAAGGATGGCACTGCGTATCGTCTATATGGTGAAAAATACTTTGCCTCCAATGCAGGCATGTGTGGTGTAGCGATGGTATTGGCGCGACTAGAAGATGCGCCAGCAGGTTCCAAAGGCTTAACGTTGTTTGCAGTTCCATGGCGCAAAGAAGATGGAACAGCGAATCATCTACGTATTCGCCGACTGAAAGATAAACTAGGGGTTCGGGCTGTTCCCTCTGGTGAGGTAGAATTTGAAGGTGCACTTGCCTATGTTGTAGGAGAGCAAAATAAAGGGATTTATTACATGCTAGAAGCACTAAATCTATCAAGAATTTGTAATGCAGTCGCTTCAATTGGTATTATGCGCCGCGGCTTCTTAGAGGCAAAACATTATGTAACCAATCGACATGCATTTGGCAAGCCCTTAACACAATACCCTATGATTCAGGATGCTTTAGGTAAATTTGCAGCTAAGTTGCACGTGGAGGTAGCGACAGTTTTTGATCTTATTCAGTTATACGATAAAGTGACGAGTGGACAGGGAACACAGCAAGACCTTATTATGAATCGTTTATATATTGCCATTATGAAAAAGGAAACGGCAGAGCAAGCCGTTCATTATGCTAGTGAGGCAATTGAATTACACGGAGGTAATGGCTATATCGAAGACTTTGTAACGCCACGCTTATTAAGAGACGCGCAAGTGTTGACGGTGTGGGAGGGGACGGCTAATATTTTGGCCTTAGAACTCATTCGTTTGGTAGATAAGTTCCATGCCCATGAATTGTTTGTACATGAGATGAAGGAACGATTAGACAAATTAGCTGACAGCTCATTGGTACAAATCGTTAAAGAAAAATTGGAGGATATGTCTGCGAAACTACAACTCTTTAGCGCTTTAGACGAAGCGACGAAAACTTTTGAAGCAAAAGATATGGCGAAAAAGATGGCTCATCTTTATGAAAGTGTTGTAGCGGTTGAATGGGCACATAAATTTGGTGGGAAATATGAAAAACTTGCGGACGTTTATTTAGAGCAGACATGGTCATTAAGAGAAATGGGTGCTCAAATGAAAACAGTCCAATACTTTTCTGAAATTGTATAATAGCTTGGAAGTCGTCTTGAATGGAGGCGACTTCTTTCATTTTCATGTATAATGAAATCAACTGAATATTATAAAGGTTCTTTACTTAAGTAAAGTGAAAAGGGAAATCGGTGTAATTCCGATGCGGTCCCGCCACTGTAAGTGTGAGTTTTTTCAAATGATGCCACTGAATATTTCGGGAAGGCTTGAAAAATCGCAAGCAGCACTAGCCAGGAGACCTGCCTTTATAACGACATACAACCTACGAGGATAGGGTGGTGGATTTTGTATCAGTTTTTTGGTGCGATTTTGACCCCTCATCTTTCAAAGATGAGGGGTATTATTTTGATTAGAATAAGAAATATCGCACGGATCAACCAAGGAGGATTCACATGAAGAAATTTTGGAAAATAGGATTATCAGCATTTTTAGCAGTGGGCTTGCTAGCTGCTTGTGGACAGGAAGCAAAGGATAACAAGCCAGCTAATGAGCAGCAAACACAGCAAGAAAAGGCACAGGTGGATGAAGCAACATTCCCAATGACAATAACAGATGCCCTTGGTAAGGACATTACACTCGAAGCACCTCCGGAGAAAATTGTTTCACTTATTCCAAGTAACACTGAAATTCTTTTTGGACTCGGTTTAAATGATGAAATAGTTGGTGTTACTGACAACGACGATTATCCACCAGAGGCAGCTGAGAAGGATAAGGTTGGCGGCATGGAATACGATATTGAAAAAATTATTGCCTTAAAACCAGATATCGTTTTTTCTCACGAATCTAGCATGTCTCTTTCAGAAGAGGCTATTGCACAGCTTGAATCGGCAGGTTTAAAAGTATTTGTAGTAAAAAATGCACAAGACTTTAATGAAACATATACGACAATTGAGCAGCTTGGACGTGCTACAGGAAAATTACCAGAGGCAGAAAAAATTGTCGCTAATATGAAGGCTAAAGTAGAAGGAATTTTGACTAAAGTCAAGGACGTTGAACCAAAAAAAGTGTTAGTTGAAGCATCGGATGAGCCAGATATTTATACAGCTGGTAATGGCACATTTATGAATGCAATGCTTGAAATGCTCAATGCAGAGAATGTAGCTGTAGATGGCGATAATTGGTATAAAATTGATGCAGAGCAAATTATCGCGAAAAACCCAGATGTCATCGTGGTGACATATCATTATGTACCAGATATTTTAACGAAGATACCAAAACGTGCGGGCTTTGATACGATTAATGCCGTGAAAAATAATGCGATTGTGCAGGTAGATGAAAGCACAACAAGTCGTCAAGGACCACGTTTAGCAGAAGGTCTAGAAGAATTAGCAAAAGCGATCTATCCTGAGGTATTTAAGTGAAAAAAATAGCACTAGCCTATACACTAACATGTACGCTTCTTCTTATTAGCATCTGGTGTGGCGTAGCAATAGGCTCAGTTCATATTCCACTAGAAGTATTGTGGAATAAGGCGGTTGATGAAACAGCCGCCAATATCTTTTGGAAAATTCGTTTGCCTCGCGTGTTATTAGCGGGACTAGTAGGCGCATCTCTAGCTATTGCTGGAGCAGCATTCCAAGGTTTATTAAAAAATCCATTAGCAGATCCATATACACTAGGGGTTTCATCAGGGGCTTCTGTTGGTGCTGTTTTAACGATCTTTTTTAGTATTTCTATACCTGTTGTCGGTTTGTATGCGCTGCCAACCTTCAGTATGATTGGTGCTATCATCACGATGGTAGTTGTTATGAGCTTTGCTAGACTCGTAGACCGCTCATTGAAAATGGAAACGTTGATATTAACAGGTGTTATTTTTAGTTCATTTTTAGGTTCCCTTATTTCATTAATGATTGCCTTATCTGGTGAAGAATTACGTCAGGTAATAGGCTGGCTACTTGGTTCTGTTTCGATGCGTGGTTGGCCATATGTCCAAATGATCATTCCATTTGTGATTGTAGGTTCAATTATGCTATGGACGCAAAGACGAGAACTAAATGTTTTGTTGTATGGTGAAGAGCGAGCAAAACATTTAGGTGTTAATGTAAAGCGCAGTAAATATTTGATATTAGCAGGTGGCTCCATGTTAACTGGAGCGGCTGTAGCGGTTTCTGGCACAATTGGCTTTGTAGGATTAGTGGTGCCGCATATGACAAGGATGATTTGGGGTTCTGATCATCGCCACTTATTGCCATTATCTTTTTTTAATGGTGCAACATTACTTATTATTTGCGACTTAGTAGCACGAACAATCATTGTGCCAAGAGAGCTACCAATTGGTGTAATTACGGCATTTATTGGAGCACCTGTTTTCTCCTATATTTTTTATAAGCAGCGAAGAAGCAAGGGGGTACGGGCATGATTGTTGTTGAACATCTATCAGGTGGCTATGAAGATATACCAATCGTCAAGGACATTAGTTTTACCGTTGAAAAGGGGAAAATTCTTGGCATTCTAGGGCCGAATGGTAGCGGGAAATCTACATTATTAAAAGTAATGAGTGGTATTTTACCTGCTACTGCTGGAACCATTTCGATTGATGGACAAAATATTCTTTCTTATAATGCTCGTGCTTTGGCGAAAAAAATGGCTGTATTACCACAGCTTCATGCAAATGCTTTCTCGAACAGTGTGAGAGAGGCAGTTTCACTAGGGCGCTATCCGCATCAAACAGGCTTTTTCTCAAGTTGGTCTACACAAGATGAGCAGGCTGTTCAACATGCTATGCTTCAAACAGGTGTAAAGCGATATGAGCATACACCGATGGAATTTTTATCTGGCGGTGAACAACAAAGGGTATTTGTAGCACAGGCCTTAGCTCAAGCTGCAGAAATCCTATTACTGGATGAACCAACTAATCATTTAGATATTGCACACCAACGTCAAATTTTAGATATGGTTCGGAAGGAAGCTTTGGAATGTGGTTTAACGGTTGTTATGGTACTACATGATATGAATCTAGCGTCGCTTTATTGTGATGAATTGTTACTTATGGAGAGTGGGCAAGTGAGAGCAATGGGGGTACCCCATGAAGTATTAATTGCCTCTCAAATTGAAGAAGTTTACCAAGCACGGGTGACTACATATGCACATCCTGAAATACCAAAACCACAAATTACCATGATGCCGGCAGCTACTAACTACCAGCAGCGCGCTGTCATTACAAAAGAGCACTTTACGATAACCGAGCAATATATCAAACTTCAAGCAGAGCTTCCTTTGAAGACCGTATCCTCTGCAGTTCATAACCCAGGTATTGGCTGGCATAATTGCTTATTAAATCGCTCAGTTCTTGGTGATTATGTTATCAGCGATGTAAAAAGCGAAGTTAGTGATTTTTTAAAAAGGGAAAATTTTTCACCTACAAATACTGTTGTTATGCTAACAGCAGTACCAACAGCTCTAGTGGCCATTAATGAATTTTCAGCTCCTTTTGGCAGTTTAATCGTAGCTGTAACAGCTGGCGTAGGCAATGCAGTTGATGTATCTCGGGTGCATGAAAGACAAGATGAGCCATATATTGGTACTATTAATACATGGGTTATCATTAATGGTTGTTTATCGGAAGAGGCATTTTTTCAGGCATTAATGACAGCAACTGAGGCAAAAACAAAGGCGTTGCAATCAGAAAATATTCGTGATGAGCGCAGTGGAACCATTGCAACAGGTACTGCTACAGATAGTCTGTTAATTGCTGCAACTCAAAAAGGGGAAGAAATGCTGTATGGTGGCCCAATTACGGAAGTTGGTAAAATGATTGCAAAGGGTGTCTATGAAACAACAGTTCAGGCGATTAGGAATTATAAAAACCAGTTTTAGGAGATGAGAGAAATGAAGCTTTACACGAAAACAGGCGATACGGGGAAAACAAGTCTTATTGGAGGACGTGTTGATAAAGATAGTTTACGTGTGGAAACATATGGAGCAATTGATGAATTAAATTCCTTTATTGGGAAGGCTGTAAGTGAATTAGATCAAGCGCTTTTTAAAGATATTTTAACAGACCTAGAAACAATTCAGCATGAGCTGTTCGATGCTGGTGGAGACCTTGCTAATGTGATGAAAGAACGCCATTATAAATTAACAGAGCAACCGATTGAAGTACTTGAAGCTCGTATAGATGCTTTATCAGACGAAGCGCCACCTTTACAACGTTTTATTTTACCAGGAGGCGCACCAGCAGCGGCAACTTTACACATTGCCCGCACGGTTGCACGTCGAGCAGAGCGTGAAATGGTGACGCTTATGAAAGAAGTTGAAGATGTGCCAAAGGTTGTACAAAAATATTTAAATCGATTATCAGATTATTTATTTGCAGCTGCACGTGTTGTAAATGCGCGCTTAAACGTAGCGGATGTTGAATATATTCGCAGCGGAAATGTTTTTAAAAAATAAAAGTTTGATTTAGTAAATGTTTTTGTAGTCATATTAAAAGGTCAGATAATAAAGCCTCCTTTCCCCTATGAGGGATAGAGGCTTGTTTGCTTTTTTTAGCAATGTTCAAACGTTTACTGAATCTATGATATTCTGTAAGTATAAATTGATAAGGAAAGTAAAAAAATGCTACCTTGGAAAAA
>NZ_JBAHYH020000001.1:3944966-3962361 GCF_036698265.2 Lysinibacillus sp. IITD104 | reverse complement strand
TGAACTGCTCCCTGTCAAGTAGACAGTGGAAATAATAAAAAATGTATTAAGCGGCTTGAGCCCTGAATTCTAAAGGACTCAAGCCGTTTAATCGTTTCTGATAACGATAGTAATTATAAAAATGAATATAATCATCAATCGCTAGTTTTAACTCTTCATATGAATCGAACTTATGCAAATAATACTTCTCACACTTCAATGTGCCCCAAAATGATTCAATTGGTCCGTTATCAATACATCGACCAACACGGGACATACTTTGTGTCATATTGGCTGTTTCCACAATTCGTTTAAATCCCTTCGATGTATATTGAAAACCTCGATCACTATGTATTAATGGCTGCTCGCCTGATTGTAATGATTGAATAGCTGATTTTATTGTTTTGAAAACAAGGGAATTATTATTCGAATGACCGAACACATAACTTACAATTGAACCATCATATAAATCGATAATTGCACTTAAATAAGCTTTTTTCCCGTTTCCATACTTAAACTCTGTGACATCTGTACACCATTTTTCATTTGGCTTTTCCGAGGTAAATGCCCGATTTAATACGTTCTCCGCCACATGATGTGCTGGGGATTTACGATAAGGCTTTCTCTTTCGCCTAATAACGGACTTCAATCCACTCACCTGCATTAAACGATAAATACGCTTTTCGTTAACCGTCGCTTGATTATTTTCTTTTCGTTGACGATTGATTGTCAACGTCATACGACGATAGCCGTAAATGCCATCTACTTGGTGGTAAAGGAGATCAATATCCTTTGAAATGGCTTCATTTTCAACTTCTCTGTTAGATGGCTTGCGACTTAGCCACTTATAGTAAGCAGCGCGCGAAACACCCGCGATTTCACATAATAAAAGAATCGCAAGTTTCTCCTCTTGGTGTAATTCTTGAATTGCTAAATAGCGTTGTTGTAAGCGAATTTGGCTTAGTGACTCCTCCTTTCGATTTCCTCTAACTTTTTTAAAAATAGATTTTCAGCACGTAAGCGCTCATTTTCACGCTCGATTCGTTTGATTTCTAACCTTAATTTTTCTTCGGCTGTTAATTCAACTTCATTTTTTGTTCGACCGCGATGATCACGTAATCCCTCTTCACCAGTCGCTTCAAATTTCTTCACCCAATGGTATACCTGTTGATACGAAACATCATAGGCTTGTGCTGCTAATTGATAATTTTTCTGGCTCTTTAAACAGTAGTTGACAATTTGAATACGTTCCTCAAACGTTGTCTTTCTTCCTTTAGTCATAGTTTGGCTCATTCCTTTACCCGAATCTTTTATTTCACTATGACTAGTATACTTTTTCACCCAGCTTTTTAAAACAGAGATACTGCTAATCTTATATTGAGCGAGAATCTCCAGTAAAGTTAACCTTTCTTTAAGATAATCTTCTACCGCTTCTAGTTTTAATTCTTTGGAATACTTCGTCCAAGAGGTTGCTTCGATAAGTCCCTCTACTCCGTGTACTTCATATTTAATCTTCCAAATTTGAATAGTTTGCTTAGTTACTAAGAATTTTTCACATAATTCGTTGATAGAATAATAGCCTTCATTTAATAAATGAAGAACGTTTAATTTCACTTCAATTGTATGCTTACTTCGAGCCATGAAAAAACTCCCCTTAGATAAACAGATTTTATTTTTTAATCTGTCTACCTAATGGGGAGCATATCAAAATTCAGGGTGGCTTTTTTTCTTGTAAAATGTAAGAATATAAAATTATCAGAAATATTTCCGTTTTATGTTGACTGAATGCTCACTCATTTATTAGAATAGGAATATAATGATAAAGTGAAGTACATTTCTGTATGAACTAGCAAATTCGTCACAAAGAGAGAAAATTACGACAAACTAAAGGGGGGACCAACCATGAGTCCATTATTAATTGCTAACATTGTCTTAACAGTCGTGGTTGTGCTTTATGCAGTAGGATTGTTCTTCTACCTGTTGAAAACACGCTATAAGTATGTGCAATTGGGGAAAAAGGTTGAGTTTGATGAAAGTGTTAAAGAACGACTTCGTTATATTATGGTCAATGTATTTGGTCAAAATAAGCTATTAAAGGATCCAAAGAGTGGTTTAATCCACGTTATGTTTTTCTATGGATTTTTGATGGTACAGTTAGGGGCCATTGATTTAATTTGGAAAGGACTAGCACCAGAATCACATCTGCCATTAGGCATTTTCTATGGTGTCTTTACATTCTTCCAAGAGCTTGTAGTTTTAATGATTTTAATCGCGGTAGTGTGGGCATTTTACCGCCGCTATGTTGAAAAGCTGGTGCGGTTAAAACGAGGATGGAAAAATGGTCTTGTATTAATTTTCATTGGGGGATTAATGGTATCTACATTATTCGCTAATGGTATGGGATTAATTTGGCATGGTGAGGGATTAACTTATACGGAGCCAGTTGCTTCAAGTATTGCTGCTATTTTTGGCTTCCTACCTACATCAGTTGCCGCTGGCGTGTTTTATGTAATGTGGTGGGCACACCTTTTAATTCTATTAACGTTCCTTGTGTACGTACCGCAGTCTAAACATTTCCACTTAATTGTCAGTCCACTTAATGTTTACATGAATCGTTTAGATCGTACGGGCACATTAACACCAATTGATTTTGAGGCCTTAGAAGAAGCAGGAGAAAATGCTGAAAGCGAAGAGGATATGCCTTCTATTGGGGTAGGACGCATACAGGACTTCACGCAAAAGCAAATGCTCGATCTATACTCTTGTGTAGAATGTGGACGTTGTACAAACATGTGTCCAGCAACAGGAACAGGAAAAATGCTGTCTCCTATGGATTTAATCGTGAAATTGCGTGATCATTTAACATTTACGGGCGCTGTTGTAACAAAACAAAAACCATGGGTGCCTTATCAATTCTTTGCCAATACAAAGGGTAATCAACTTGCAATGGCAGCTGGTGCTGAAGGTGCTGTAATTGAGGATATTTACAGTCCATCTTTAATTGGCGATGTCATTACAGAAGAGGAAATTTGGGCTTGTACGACATGTCGTAACTGTGAAGATCAATGCCCAGTAATGAATGAGCATGTTGATAAAATCATTGATCTACGTCGTTATCTAACAATGACTGAAGGAAAAGTAAATCCTGATGCTCAACGTGCAATGACGAATATCGAACGACAAGGTAATCCTTGGGGCTTAAACCGTAAGGAAAAAGAAAATTGGCGTGATCTAGATCCAACAATCCAAATCCCAACTGTAAAAGAGCTAAAAAAATCTGGTGAGGAAATGGAATATTTATTCTGGGTTGGTTCGATGGGAGCTTTCGATAACCGCTCTCAAAAAATTGCTTTAGCTTTCTGTCGCCTATTAAACGAAGCTGGTGTGAAGTTTGCAATCTTAGGTAATAAAGAGAAAAACTCTGGGGATACACCTCGCCGTTTAGGGAATGAATTCTTATTCCAAGAGCTGGCTACAGCGAATATTGATGAGTTTGAGAAAAATGACGTGAAGAAAATTGTAACAATCGATCCTCATGCTTACAATATCTTTAAAAATGAATATCAAGACTTTGGCTGGAAAGGCGAAGTGTATCATCATACTGAGTTATTAAATCAGCTAATTGAGGAAAATCGTCTAGCGCTAAACTATGAGGTTCATGAAACGATTGTTTTCCATGATTCCTGTTATTTAGGCCGCTACAATGATGTGTACGATGCCCCACGTGAAATTCTTCGAGGTATCCCTGGCGTGAAGCTTGTTGAAATGGAACGTAATCGCGAAACAGCGATGTGCTGTGGTGCTGGTGGTGGCTTAATGTGGATGGAAGAGCATGTAGGAAATCGCATTAACGTAGCGCGAACTGAGCAGGCTCTTGCAACAAATGCATCAGTTATTTCATCGGGCTGTCCTTACTGCCTAACAATGCTAGAGGATGGTACAAAGGCTAAAGAGGTTGAAGACTCTATTGGAACATTTGATGTTGCAGAATTACTAGAGCGTTCCGTGTTCGGTGAAAAAGTAAAGGTAGTTAATCCTTCTTCAGAAGAAACAGAAGAAACATACGAAGAAGTGGTAGCATCTATAGAAAATGCTCAACAAGACGAGAATACGGAAGCAAACGCAGAAAAATGATTGCTATTGCAGAAATATTTTAGTTATCTGAAAAATATAAATTGCACAATAAAAAATTGTTTTGTAGAATAAGATTAAATGGGAATGGGAGTTGAGATAATAAACTCCCATTTTTCCTCGATAGAAGTCGAGCGAGCGTTCAGTCAATGATGCTTTGCAGCTTCATCGAGAACGTAAAACAAAAGGGGTGTTTTACTTGAATAGAGCTGTAATTTTAGCAGGAGCTAGAACTGCATTTGGTAAATTTGGAGGTTCATTATCAGCATTACATGCAAGTGATTTAGGTGCGATTGCAATCAAAGGGGCATTAGAGAAAGCAAATCTTGCACCTGAAGAAGTGGATGAGGTAATTTTAGGTTCTGTTTTACAAGGGGGACAGGGTCAAATTCCTTCTCGACAGGCTGCACTGAAGGCCAATTTACCAACAGCAGTAAAAACAGAAACAATCAATAAAGTTTGTGCTTCAGGGATGCGTGCGGTGACATTAGCAGATCAATTGATTCGTTTAGGGGACGAAGAAGTGATTATTGCGGGTGGCATGGAATCTATGTCCAATGCACCATATTATCTTCTGAATGGTCGAAACGGTTTGCGTATGGGAGATTCTACAATGGTAGATGGCATGCTATATGACGGCTTAACATGTGCTTTCGATAAAGCAAGACCGCATATGGGTAGCTATGGTAATGCAACAGCTAAAGAATTCTCGCTAAGTCGAGAAGAACAGGATACTTGGTCAGTACGCAGTCATGAACGCGCGCTAGCGGCAATTGAAAAAGGTTATTTTGCTGAAGAAATCGTACCAGTAGAGATTCCTCAACGAAAAGGTGAACCACTTATTGTTGATATAGACGAGGCGCCAAGAGCAGGAACGTCTTTGGAAATACTGGCGAAGTTAAAACCAGCCTTTGACAAGGATGGCACGATTACAGCAGGTAATGCACCTGGGGTTAACGACGGTGCATGTGCACTTGTCGTCATGAGTGAGGAACGTGCAAAACGTGAAGGTAGAGAACCATTGGCAGTAATTATTGGTCATGAAGAGCTTGCGCTTGAGCCTGAAAACTTCCCACAAACACCAGGTCTTGTTATTAATAAATTACTGAAAAAGACCAATAAATCATTAGCAGATATTGATTTAATTGAAATCAATGAAGCCTTTGCGGCGGTTGCTTTAGTTAGCAAGCAGTTGGCAGATTTAGATGCGGAAAAAGTGAATGTTAATGGTGGTGCAGTTGCTTTAGGTCATCCTATTGGGGCATCTGGTGCACGTATAATATTAACACTTGCACAGGAATTGAAGCGTCGTGGCGGTGGCATCGGCATTGCTGCAATCTGTTCAGGCGGCGGTCAAGGTGATGCAATTATGATTGAAGTACCAAAAACAGGGGGACTGAACTAATGGGAATTCAAAAGGTAATGGTCATTGGTGCGGGGCAAATGGGCTCTGGCATTGCCCAAGTTTGTGCACAAGCAGGCTTTGATGTGAAATTGAACGATATCAAACAAGAATTTTTCGAGCGTGGATTAGGGGTTATTACGAAAAATTTATCACGTGATGTAGAAAAAGGTCGTAAAACAGAAGATGAGAAGGCTGCTGTTCTAGGTCGAATTAGTATGTCACTAGATTTACAGGATGCTAGTGATGTAGATATTATCATTGAAGCAGCTGTAGAAAATATGGAAATTAAGCAGTCTATCTTTAAGCAACTTGATGGCATTGCGCCAGCACATGCTATTTTAGCTACGAATACATCTTCACTGCCTATTACGGAAATTGCAGCAGTAACAAAACGTCCAGAGCAAGTAATTGGTATGCATTTTATGAATCCTGTACCAGTTATGAAACTTGTCGAAATCATTCGAGGCTTAGCAACAACAGATGAAGTGTACAAAGCTGTTGAAGAGATGACGGTTAAATTATCGAAAACACCTGTAGAAGTGAATGATTTCCCAGGGTTTATTTCAAACCGAATCCTACTACCAATGATTAATGAAGCGATTTACGCACTTTACGAAGGTGTAGCGACAAAAGAAGCAATTGATGATGTGATGAAGCTTGGTATGAATCATCCGATGGGGCCATTAACATTGGCAGACTTCATTGGTTTAGATACTTGTCTTTACATCATGGAAATTTTACATGAGGGTCTCGGAGACAGTAAATATCGCCCTTGTCCACTGTTACGTAAATATGTTGCGGCTGGCTGGCTAGGTAAGAAATCAGGAAGAGGCTTTTACGTTTACGAATAATCCTATGGGGATGGGGTTATTTAGATGTTTTGGGACAACTTAGAGGGGTGACATTATAGATGCATTTGCAATTTACAGATGAGCAAATTATGATGCGCGATATGGTTCGTCAATTTGCTCAGGAAAAAATTCAACCATGGGTGGAGCGAATGGAAGTGGGAGAATTTCCACGTGAGCTTCTACAGCAAATGGGTGAACTTGGCTTAATGGGGATTACGACTCCAGAACACTTAGGTGGCTCTGGTATGGATTTTACATCTTATATTATTGCGATTAATGAACTATCAAAAGTAAGCGCTGTAATGGGTGTTATTTTATCCGTCCACACTTCAGTTGGAACGAATCCAATTATTTACTTTGGGAATGACGAACAAAAGAAACGTTATGTACCAAAGCTTGCAACAGGCGAATATTTAGGCGCATTTTGTTTAACAGAACCAAGTGCAGGCTCAGACGCTGGCTCTTTACAGTCAAAGGCAGTGCGTGATGGTGATGAATATGTGATTAACGGCTCCAAAGTATTTATTACAAATGGTGGAGAAGCTGATGTGTATATTGTATTCGCCTCTACTAACTCAGCTGAAAAAACAAAGGGTATCTCGGCATTTATTGTTGAAAAGGGAACACCTGGTTTAATCATCGGAAAAGATGAGCATAAGATGGGCTTACACGGCTCACGTACAGTTCAGCTGACATTCGATAATTGTCGCATTCCAGCCGACAACCTACTTGGGGAAGAGGGAGAAGGCTTTAAAATTGCGATGGCCAATTTAGATGTTGGACGAATCGGCATTGCGGCACAGGCGTTAGGAATTGCTGAGGCGGCACTAGAGGCGTCTACTACTTATGCTAAAGAACGCATTCAATTTGGCAAGCCGATTGCCGCACAACAAGGTGTTGGCTTTAAGCTTGCGGATATGGCAACGGCTGTTGAATCTGCAAAACTGTTAGTCTATCGTGCAGCTGATTTACGTGCAAAAGGTTTACCATGTGGAGCAGAAGCTTCAATGGCTAAACTTTTCTCATCACGAACAGCGGTACAAACGGCAATAGAAGCTGTTCAAATATTTGGCGGCTACGGCTATACGGAAGATTATCCAGTAGAGCGCTATTTCCGCGATGCAAAGGTGACAGAAATATATGAAGGTACAAGTGAAATTCAACGACTAGTCATTAGTAAACATTTACTGAAATAAAGCCTGATATTAGGAATGGTACAAAGTGGTGGAATCATTCCAGAGTGAGGGAGACACGCTCATAGAGGGTGTATATCTGCTCTAAAAAGTGAGAGAAGCGCTCAATCCAACCTAACAATAATCAGGTAACACAAAACAGAGTCTAACTAAAAAGGGGAAATGGACAATGAACTTTCAGTTAACAGAAGAGCATGAACAATTACGTGAAATGATTCGTGATTTTGCTATAAATGAAGTGGCGCCAACAGCTGCTGAACGTGACGAAAATGAAGAATTTGACCGTGCGATTTTCGACAAAATGGCGGAGCTTGGGCTTACTGGTATTCCATGGCCTGAGGAATATGGTGGTGCAGGATTTGATTACCTTGCATATGTCATTGCTGTTGAGGAACTATCACGTGTTTGTGCTTCGACTGGGGTAACTTTATCTGCACATACTTCACTGGCAGGTTGGCCTCTTTACAAGTTCGGTACAGAAGAACAAAAACAAAAATATCTTCGCCCAATGGCTGAAGGTAAACATATTGGTGCCTATGGTTTGACAGAACCTGGCTCTGGCTCTGATGCGGGCGGCATGAAAACTTATGCAAAACGTGATGGCGATGATTATATTTTAAATGGCTCAAAAATCTTTATTACGAACGGTGGAGTAGCAGATACATATATTGTATTTGCAGTAACAGATCCAGAAGCAAAACATGGCACATCCGCATTTATCGTGGAAGCTGGATTTGAAGGTTTCTCTGTAGGGAAGAAAGAAAAGAAATTAGGAATTCGTTCATCTCCAACAACAGAGATTATTTTTGATAACTGTCGTGTTCCAAAGGAAAATCTATTAGGAGCTGAAGGGGAAGGCTTTAAGATTGCGATGACGACACTGGATGGTGGACGTAATGGTATTGCGGCTCAAGCAGTAGGAATTGCACAAGGAGCTTTAGATGCAGCAGTTGACTACGCCAAAGAACGTGTGCAATTTGGTAAACCGATCACTGCAAATCAAGGTATTTCCTTCAAATTAGCAGATATGGCAACTCAAATAGAGGCTTCTCGACTTCTTACATACCAGGCGGCATGGTTAGAATCTAATAACCTACCATATGGTAAGGCATCTGCAATGGCGAAATTAATGGCTGGCGATACAGCAATGAGTGTAACGACAGAGGCGGTTCAAGTATTTGGTGGCTATGGTT
The DNA here is from genome assembly GCF_036698265.2 of Lysinibacillus sp. IITD104. Classification (NCBI taxonomy): domain Bacteria; kingdom Bacillati; phylum Bacillota; class Bacilli; order Caryophanales; family Bacillaceae; genus Lysinibacillus; species Lysinibacillus sp. IITD104. Next base: position 3,953,609 of record NZ_JBAHYH020000001.1, on the reverse strand, counting down.
ATACAAAAGATTACCCAGTAGAGCGCTTTATGCGTGATGCTAAAATTACACAAATTTACGAAGGTACGCAGGAGATTCAACGTCTTGTAATCTCGCGTATGCTAACGAAATAATTGATGACTGAAAAAGATAAAAGGCCCCAAGTCCAGTCAACCGTAAAAGATGAAAATCTAATCGCCATTCGTCGTGAACAAATGATTCAAGGAGCTATTAAGTTATTTAAAGAAAAAGGCTTTCACCGTGCCACGACGAGAGAGATTGCAAAAGCTGCTGGCTTTAGTATCGGTACTTTGTATGAATATATTCGAACGAAAGAAGATGTTCTATACCTTGTTTGTGACAGTATCTATCACCATGCAATGGAGCGTCTTTCAAGTTATGAGATTAAAGCAGGAACTATTGATGAGCTAAAAGAAATGATCCGGGAATACTTCCTGCAAATCGATAGTATGGTTGATGAGCTAACAATCATGTATCAAGAAACAAAATCATTGTCAAAAGAAGCACAACGCTATGTCTTTAGTAAAGAATTTGAAATGGTTGCCACATTTGAACGCTTATTACAGCGATGCGTGCAGTCTGGCGAACTAACAATGACAGACAAGCAAATCCATTTAGCAGCCAATAACTTAGTTGTTTCAGGACAAAGTTGGGCGTTCCGCAAATGGGCTTTACATCGTCAGCATTCTATAGACGAATTCATTGACATGCAAATCACCTTGTTCATTTCAGGCATAAAGGGGTTCTAATATTTTGTAAGGGGTTTGTCAGCAATTGCATATAGCGATATTGCAATTGCTGGCTTTTTTTATTTAATAAGGGGAGAAAGTGGGGATTTCATATGACAAAGGTAGAAGTATATCGTCCAAAAAATCACGTACGTTTTGTGACAGCATCGAGTCTTTTTGATGGACATGATGCTTCAGTCAATATTATGCGACGCATTTTACAATCGAGCGGTGTAGAAGTAATCCATTTAGGTCATAACCGTTCTGTTGAAGAAGTCGTGAATGCTGCGATACAAGAAGATGCACAAGGGATTGCTGTTTCTTCTTATCAAGGCGGACATATGGAATACTTTAAATATATGTATGATTTACTGCGTGAAAAAGGAGCACCACATATTAAAATTTATGGCGGTGGTGGAGGAGTTATTTTACCACGTGAAATTAAAGAGCTTCATACGTATGGTATTGCAGGGATATTCTCACCAGAGGATGGCCGTGTTTTAGGGCTACAGGGAATGATTAATGAACAAATTAAAGGAACAGATTTTCCGACTGCAACAGGTAATTATTTAGAGAAATTAAAGGCTTTAACGACAGAGACGCCTGAGATTTTAGCCAATCTAATAACAGCAGCTGAGTCAAATGACGATGAAGCTACGAAAGAAATGCTAGCAGAGGCAAGAAAGCTTTCAAAGGGTACGCCTGTAATGGGGATTACGGGAACAGGTGGTGCAGGGAAATCATCCTTAACGGATGAATTGATTCGCCGCTTCCTAAAAGAATTCCCAGATAAACGTGTAGCCATCCTATCCGTTGATCCAACAAAGCAAAAAACGGGTGGAGCATTGCTTGGGGATCGTATTCGTATGAATGCTATTTTTAATAACCGCGTTTATATGCGTAGTTTAGCAACACGTGGCTCACGTACTGAATTATCTGCATCAATTGGTGATGTGCTAGATGTAGTACGTGTAGCAGGTTATGACTTAATCATCGTAGAAACAAGTGGAATTGGTCAAGGTGATGCCGAAATTACTAAATACACGGATCTATCCATGTATGTCATGACAAGCGAATTTGGTGCACCTACACAACTTGAGAAGATCGATATGATTGACTTTGCAGATGTTATTGCGATCAATAAATTTGAGCGAAAAGGCTCAGAGGATGCCCTTCGACAAGTACAAAAACAATATCAACGTTCACGTGAGCTTTGGGATGAATCACTTGATAGCATGCCAGTCTACGGTACAATTGCTAGCCAATTTAATGACAAAGGAACAAATGCATTATTTGCCGCCCTCGTTAAAATAATTAATGAAAAAACAGGCTTTAATTGGGAAACAAGCTATGAGCAATTTGCGAAAACGCAAAAGCAAGATGTTATCATTCCAAACGATCGCCGTTATTATTTACGTGAGATTACGGACACTGTCCGCGGCTATCATAAAAAAACAGAGCAGCAGGTGGGATTTGCTCGACGACTATTCCAATTAGAAGGTGCTATTGCAGCAGTTCAAGAAAAAGCGCCAGATGATGCGCTTGTGGCATCGCTTACTTCTTTAGCAGAAGGTGTTAGAGATGAATTAACAGCAGAATCCAAGCGTATATTGGATAATTGGCAGGCATTAAAAGAAGCTTATGCTGGTGATGAGTTTGTGACTAAAGTTCGCGATAAAGAAATTCGTACCATCTTAAAAACAACTAGTCTTTCTGGCACGAAAATTCCAAAAGTAGCATTACCGAAGTTTGAAGACTATGGTGAAATCTTGCGTTGGGTTTATAAAGAAAATGTTCCTGGAGAATTCCCATATACGGCAGGTGTTTTCCAATTCAAACGTGAGGGTGAAGATCCGAAGCGTCAATTTGCTGGCGAGGGAACACCAGAACGTACAAATAAACGCTTCCACTATTTATCGAAGGATGATGATGCAAAACGATTATCTACAGCCTTTGACTCCGTGACATTGTATGGGGAGGACCCAGATTACCGACCAGATATTTACGGTAAAGTCGGAGAATCAGGTGTATCGATCTGTACACTAGAAGATATGAAAAAGCTTTACGCAGGGTTTGATTTATGTGCACCGTCTACATCTGTATCAATGACTATTAATGGACCAGCACCTATTATTTTAGCAATGTTTATGAATACAGCAATCGATCAACAAGTTCAATTACGTGAGCAAGAGCTAGGACGAACTTTGACAGTTGAAGAGTTTACCGAGACACGTGAAAAAACATTGCAGGTTGTACGTGGAACAGTGCAAGCCGATATTCTAAAGGAAGATCAAGGACAGAATACATGTATTTTCTCAACAGAGTTTGCTTTACGTATGATGGGCGATATTCAGCAATACTTTATAGACCATAAAGTACGTAACTATTATTCTGTTTCCATTTCGGGTTATCATATTGCGGAAGCTGGCGCAAACCCTATTTCTCAATTAGCCTTCACCTTAGCTAATGGCTTTACGTATGTAGAGTATTATTTAAGTCGTGGCATGAATATCAATGACTTTGCACCAAATTTATCATTCTTCTTCTCAAATGGACTAGATCCAGAGTATACAGTAATCGGTCGTGTCGCACGACGTATTTGGGCGATTGTAATGCGTGATAAATACGGTGCGAATGAGCGCGCTCAAAAGCTAAAGTATCATATTCAAACGTCTGGGCGTAGTTTACACGCACAAGAGATTGATTTCAATGATATTCGTACAACATTACAGGCTTTAATGGCATTACAAGATAACTGTAATTCATTGCATACAAACGCCTACGATGAGGCCATTACTACACCTACGGAGGAATCTGTAAGACGTGCTATGGCAATTCAAATGATTATTACAAAAGAGCATGGTCTAGCAAAAAATGAAAACCCACTACAAGGCGCGTTTATTGTTGAAGAATTAACAGATCTTGTGGAAGAAGCGGTTCTTGAAGAGTTTGATCGTATCAATGATCGTGGCGGTGTGTTAGGAGCTATGGAAACACAATACCAACGTGGTAAAATTCAAGAAGAATCTATGTACTACGAAATGTTAAAACATTCAGGAGAGTTACCAATCATTGGTGTTAATACTTACTTGAACCCAAATCCACCTTCAGATGCTGATATAGATAATATGGAAATTGCTCGTGCATCGACAGAAGAAAAAGAGACGCAAATTCGTAATTTACAAGCCTTTTGGAAAGCACATGAAGAGGAAAGTGAAGCTGCGATTGCACGTCTACAAGAAGTGGCTGTCAATAATGGTAACATTTTTGCTGAGCTGATGGAGTCAGTAAAAGTAGCAAGTTTAGGGCAAATTACAAAAGCTTTATATGAAGTTGGCGGACAATATCGTCGTAATATGTAAGCAAGGTTGATCAAAACTTCTTGTATTCTACTTCAAGCATCATGCTTCTCTAATTTCTAGTGTCTAGTCTTAAGATTAGGCACTTCTTTTTATTTTCGTTATAATAGAAATGTAAAAAAAGGGGAGGCGCAGTAGAGGATGAAATCAGCTATTCACTACATAATTATATTAGCTTTAGTATTGGGAGCCTTTTTCCTGTATAATAAGCAAATTGGCGCTATTCCTTTACTACTATTATCTGTCTATTTGTTTTATCTTGGAATAAAAAAAATGCGTAATATAAAAAACAGTAATTGAAGCTAGCAAAGGGGCTAAAACTTTGTATATAATGGGTATTATGCTTATTGTATGGAAAGTACCTTTTGCGTGGCCTTTTTTGCTGCGCTTGGAGAATAAAGCACCATGTAATTTTAAAACGTCCATTGTGACGAGGGAAAGGAAGTGCACGAATTGAATTTTCGTGAAATGACAAAGGAACAATTAACAGAAGAATCGTTAATTAACTTAGCTTATGCAATTTTAAATGAAAAACGTGCCTCAGTGTCTTTTAATGATTTATTAAAATTAATTCAAGAGCTTGTGGGCTACAGTGATGCAGAAATGAAATCCCGTCTGTTACAATTTTATACAGATATCAATATTGATGGTCGCTTCTTATATAATCAAGAAGCAGGCTGGGGCTTACGTGAATGGTTTAAAGTAGAGCAAATCGAAGAAGAAACAGCACCTTCTGTTAAAACTCAAAAGAAAAAATCTAAAGCTGCCTTTGATGATGAAGATCTTGATGAAGATGTAGACTTAGATGAAGAAGATATCGACTTTGATGAAGACTTTGAAGAGTTCATTGATGAAGAGGATCTTGAGGAAGAAGATGACGATAAAGAAGATATCGACTTTGACGATGAAGAACTAGAAGAAATTGATGAAGAAATCGATGAAGAGTTTATTGATGAAGAGGAAGAAGAATTTGAAGAAGAAGAGGAAGAGATCTAATACAGTACTCTTAGAATTTTCTTTCTTTTAAGCTAGAAGCAAAAAATCTTGACTTCTATCGCGGTTACGTTTAATCTTTTACTTGGGCTCCTTAAAAGAAGGAGAAAGACCGTGTATATAATACGCTCCCCCTGCAAACCTATGCAGGAGGAGCGTTTTTTTGTTTTTAACTTTAATCATTTTAGTTCTCCCATACTTTTAATACCGATATGAATATAAATGTTTTTAATTATTCATGATGTATAGTAAACGGTGACTGAAAAGTTATTAGAGTTTTATGGTTTAAAGGAAAGTGGAAAAGAGATAGAACCGATTACAGCTTCGAATCGACTACATTTTGTAGACATTCTCGGCTTTTCTTTTTTTAGGGTATTAGAATGTAAATGGTTCTGATCCCCCCTAAACGCACTAATATTTTAGAACATCATAAGGAGGAATTTATTCATGACGAAGTATATTTTTGTAACAGGTGGGGTTGTATCATCACTTGGAAAAGGGATTGTTGCAGCATCTTTGGGCCGTTTATTAAAAAATCGTGGGTTAGAAGTTACGATTCAAAAATTTGACCCATATATCAATATTGACCCAGGTACGATGAGTCCTTATCAACATGGTGAGGTTTTTGTAACAGATGATGGTGCTGAGGCTGATTTAGACTTAGGACACTATGAACGTTTTATTGATATTAACCTAGGGAAACATTCTACAGTAACTTCAGGTCGTGTTTACCAATCTGTATTACAGAAAGAACGTCGTGGAGATTATAACGGTGGAACTGTCCAAGTAATTCCTCATATTACAAACGAAATCAAAGATCGTATTCAACGTGCTGGTCGTGAAACAAATGCAGACGTTGTCATTACAGAGGTTGGTGGAACAGTAGGTGATATTGAATCATTACCATTCCTAGAAGCCATTCGCCAAATGAAAACAAATTTAGGGCATAACAATGTAATGTATATACACTGTACGCTTATTCCTTATATTAAAGCAGCTGGTGAACTTAAAACAAAACCTACACAGCATTCTGTTAAAGAATTACGCTCTTTAGGTATTCAGCCAAATATTATCGTAGTCCGTACAGAGCAAGAAGTACCACAAGATATGAAAGAGAAATTAGCATTATTCTGTGATGTTCAACCACATGAAATTATTGAGTCTCGTGATGCTGAGCATTTATATGAAGTACCATTAAACCTGCATGCGCAAGATATAGATGATATTGTTTTAGATCATTTTGGCATTGAAGCACCAGAGGCAGACATGGAAGAATGGCGTGAACTTGTAGAAAAAGTGAAAAACTTACCAAATAAAAGAAAGATAGCATTAGTAGGGAAATACGTAGAACTACAAGATGCTTACATTTCTGTAGTTGAGGCATTAAAGCATGCAGGATATGCATTTAATTCTGATATTGAAATTGACTGGATTAATGCAGAACACGTTGATGCTGACAATGTTGCCACGCTATTAAAAGGTGCTGACGCTATTTTAGTACCAGGCGGCTTTGGTGATCGTGGTGTTGAAGGTAAAATTTTAGCGACGCAATATGCACGTGAAAATAATGTTCCTTTCCTAGGCATTTGTTTAGGTATGCAATTAGCAACAGTAGAATTTGCACGTAATGTTCTTGGTCTAAAAGGTGCTCATTCTACAGAGCTTGATGCAAATACAGAGTATCCAATTATCGACTTCCTACCAGATCAAAATGATACTGTGGATATCGGTGGTACTTTACGTTTAGGCTTATATCCATGTAAATTAAAAGATGGTTCGAAAGCAAGCAAAGCTTATGGGAAAGAGCTTGTTTATGAGCGTCATCGTCACCGTTATGAATTTAACAATGAATATCGTGAGGCAATGGAAGCAGCTGGCCTTGTCTTCTCAGGTACAAGCCCTGATGGCAAATTGGTTGAAATTATTGAGCTACCAGAAAACAATTTCTTTGTAGCATGTCAATTCCACCCAGAGCTAGTGTCACGTCCAAATCGTCCACAACCATTGTTCCGTGACTTTATCGGCGCAACATTTAAATAGTCAAAAAAGTTGTCTCGTGTATAACGAGACAACTCTTTTTAAATTGATCACTACAATTCTTCTTCATCTAACCCAAGCATTTCATCATAAGCCATTTTGACAGCTTCATAAACAAAGAGTCCTGCAAGTGCATGTGGTATAACAATACGTTGACCTAGATCATTGGGTATTAAACCGCCTTTAACGCGTGTAGAGACATACGTATAGGCTAAATCTGCAAGAGGGTTTTCTACACTAGCTGCTTCACTAGCTACAGCAGCAAAGGGAATAAATTGTGTATTTAATTTTTGAGCTAAGACGAGTGCTTCTTCATCATTTGCACTACGAGTAAAAATGCAAACACGATCAGCTTCTGTTAAGCTTGTGTCTGAAGTCCATGGTGCTAACTTGCTAAACGGTTCAACTGCTTGAAGTGCATTTAATTCCACAATCTGCATTTCTCCAAAGCAAGCAAAATAGACATTTCCTTCGCCAATTGCGGCTTGTGCTAATAACCTTGCTGTCTCTTCGATAGCATCTTCTTCATTTTGAGTAATTCTTTGTAATAATCCACTTAATTGTGTTGTTAGTATTTTTGACATGTTCCCACCTCTATTCATATTATAGGGGGTAAAAGGTAGAAAGCAAAAGCAGATAATTTATAATACTAGAAGGTATTAAGCTGAAAAAGGAGAATTATACATAATAAAGAAAGTTTTTGTGTAAGAATAAAACTAAAAAGGGCGGAATGCGATGTGAAACGATTACTAATTGTCGATGATCAGCAGGGAATTCGTTTACTTTTAAATGAAGTGCTGAAAAAGGAAGGGTATATTACATATTTAGCAGCTAATGGTTCAGAGGCATTAAAGTATGCAGACGAACAAGAGATGGATTGTGTTTTGCTGGACATGAAAATTCCTGGAATGGATGGTATTGAAATTTTGAGACGTTTAAAAGAGAAGTTTCCGAAGCTGCCTGTTTTTATGATGACAGCATACGGAGAGCTGGATGTTGTGCAAGAAGCGTTAGAATTAGGAGCCATTCGTTACTTTACAAAACCATTTGATATTTTCGAAGTGCGTGATGAAGTAAATAAAGCTTTACAAGCTTAAAAAGCAGGCGGTGGACACACGGCCTGTTTTTTTATGTTGATTAATAGCCCCTGCTTTTCAGGTGCGAGGACTTCGTTGCGTTCCACTTCACTTCGTCAACCCTGCCGCTTCATTACATTCCGCTTTCGGGTAGAAAATAATAGCCCCTGCTTTTCAGGGGCTAGGACTTCGTTACGTTCCACTACACTGCGTCAACCCTGCCGCTTCATTACATTCCGCTTTCGGGTAGAAAATAATAGCCCCTGCTTTTCAGGGGCTAAGACTTCGTTACGTTCCACTACACTTCGTCAACCCTGCCGCTACGTTACACTTCGCTTTCGGGTAGAAAATAATAGCCCCTGCTTTTCAGGGTCTAAGACTTCGTTACGTTCCACTACACTGCGTCAACCCTGCCGCTACGTTACACTTCGCTTTCGGGTAGAAAATAAT
>NZ_JBAHYH020000001.1:3943651-3944866 GCF_036698265.2 Lysinibacillus sp. IITD104 | reverse complement strand
ACACGCTCAATCGTTTCTTTGCGCTTTGCATAAATCTGTTTGATGTCATAGGAATGGCGTAAATGTTCAGCTTCCTCCACATACGACTCCCAAATATGGCGTTGAATGAGTTTTTGATGATGCTTACTTTCTGTACATTGGGAAAGGCTTGGACACTTCGCACAAATCAAAGGATTCGATTTATATTGACGATACCCTTCTTTAGTCGTTGTCGTATACTTCAATATCTGTCCTTGTGGACAAAGATAACAATTATAGTGCTCATCATATATATACTCATGCTTTCGGAAGAATCCATCTTTCGTTTTAGGACGTGTATAAGGAAGAACAGGCAACATTTGATTCTCTAATAAAAAATTCGTAATCGCTGGTGTTTTATAGGCTGCATCTGCCGCAACAGCTAATGGTTTTTGAACGTTTTCAATGACTTTTTCCACAAGTGGCTGTAATACATGACTATCGTGCACATTTCCCGGAGTTACAATGGCACCCAAGACAAAGCCCTTTTCATCTGTCGCTGCATGAAAAGAATACGCAAACTGCTTCGTACGTTCATCCTTCACGTAATAGCCACTTTCAGGATCTGTCGTGCTTTCCTTTATTTCTTTCCATTCTTCCTTTTCAAACTTCTCCGGGGGAAAGGGCTTTTTTCCGTGTTCCTCACGATCCATATTTAACTCTAATTGAAGTTTCTCTTCATAAGCCCGTGTTTCTTTTCGCACAACTTTTTTATCATACTTTCGTTTATTCGCACTCGCTTTCACATGCGTAGAATCGATAAATAAATGGTCTGCATGGAGGAGTCCTTGATGCATAATCTCTTTTAATATACGATAGAATATCTGCTCAAATATATCAGTGTCTTGAAAGCGACGGACATAATTTTTACCGAAGGTAGAGAAATGCGGGACTTCTGTATGGAAGCCAAATCCTAAAAACCAACGATACGCCATATTCGTTTCAATTTCTTTGATGGTTTGACGCATGGACCGTATACCAAAAACGTACTGAATAAACGTCATTTTAAAGAGAACAACAGGATCAATACTAGGGCGTCCTTTAGCAGAGTAGAGGTTTTCTACTAAAGGATAGATAAATGAAAAATCAATAGCCGCCTCTAGTTTTCGTACTAAATGATCTTGGGGAACTAATTGATCAATCGTTAGCATTTCTAATTGTTCACGTTCATTGATTTGATTTTTCGTCATCATGGTT
>NZ_JBAHYH020000001.1:3865367-3943551 GCF_036698265.2 Lysinibacillus sp. IITD104 | reverse complement strand
AATAAGGACCACTTCTGATAAAATTAAGTCACCACAACCAAATTATACAGAAAGAAGGATCCTTATGTTTAAAGATTATAACATGAATCAATTAGTTTTGCCTTTAGATTTAGAAGTAAAATTACAAAAGAATGATATTGCCTTCCATGTCCATCATTTAGTCGAAAGTATCCCGCCTGAAGCGTTTGAACCATTCCTTCGAAATGAGGGCTGCCCTGCCTACCATCCACGCATGATGCTTAAAATTATCTTATGCGCCTACACGCAATCTGTCTTTTCTGGTCGTAAAATTGAAGCGCTTTTAAAAGACAGTATTCGGATGATGTGGCTAGCTCAAGGGCATGAACCAACCTACCGCACAATCAACCGATTCCGTGTCCAACCAGACGTAAAAGAGTTAATTCGTCAATGCTTCGTTCAATTCCGCTGCCAGTTGGTACAAGGGGGATTAATTAACCAGGAAGCTATTTTTATTGATGGAACAAAGATTGAAGCGAATGCGAACAAGTTTACATTCGTGTGGAAAAAGTCGATTGAAAAATATCATAACGGACTAATTGAAAAGTCAAACCAGCTTTACGATGAGCTGCTTGAAAAAGAAATCATGCCAGAAATTGAACGGGAAAATGAAAATGAATTAGCATTGGAAGACCTCGCTCGAATGGTTGAAAAAGTAGATGAAGTAATTTCTGAATATGATCGAAAAATTGAGGATTCATCAGATGTAGCAGAGCGAAAGGCTTTAAGAACGGAACGGAAATTCCCAAAGCAAGCTCGGAAAAAATTAATCGACTATATTGAACGCAAACTAAAATATCAAAGAGACTTCGAAATCTTTGACGAACGAAATAGTTATTCGAAAACAGACCCGGATGCGACATTTATGCGTATGAAAGATGACTATATGAAAAATGGTCAATTGAAGGCAGGTTATAACATACAAGTGGCAACAGAAGGTCAGTATGTGCTTGCCTACAGCATTTTTCCGAACCCAACAGATACACGTACATTAATCCCATTTTTAGATGAAATCGAACAACGTTATTTTAAGTTACCCAAACACATTGTCGCAGATGCCGGATATGGCAGTGAACAAAATTATGATGATATCCTTTCGAATCGTAAGAGAGAAGCCTTAATCACGTACAATATGTATTTAAAAGAACAGAAGAAAAAGCATAAGCACAACGAATTCAATACAGCGAACTGGGATTATGATAAAGAACATGATCGATACACTTGCCCAAACCAACAACAGCTTGTATTTAAATATCGTACCACGAAAACAGATCAATATGATTTCAAGCGTGAGTTTAAGATATACGAATGTGAAGACTGTTCCGGATGCCCTCTCCGTTCATCGTGTACAAAAGCAAAAGAAGGAAATAATCGTAAGATAATGGTGAATGAGAAGTGGGAAGAACAAAAAGAATATGTGCGAGCAAAGCTTTCAGAAGAAAAAACAAGTACCATTTATCGTCAACGTAAAATTGACGTGGAACCAGTTTTTGGATTCTTGAAGGCTAATTTGCGTTTCACCCGATTTTCTGTACGAGGAAAATCGAAGGTTGAAAACGAGATGGGCCTCGCATTAATGGCCGTGAATTTAAGAAAATTCACAGCCATTAGCTAAGATCTATAGGACGAATTTGAATTCATTCAAATTCGGATTTCTCACTAATTGAAGCTAGTTATGTCCCAGCCTCAAGACTTCGTTACGTTCCACTACACTTCGTCAACCCTGCCGCTACGTTCCACTTCGCTTTCGGGTAGAAAATAATAGCCCCTGCTTTTCAGGGGCTATTATTTTTGCTATGATTGAGGAGCATGTTTATGTAGAAAGAATAGTCCTATGAGGAGGATTTTTAGTATGGCATTAGTATCTATGAAAGAGATGTTAATTAAAGCAAAAGCAGAAGGTTATGCTGTTGGTCAATTCAACATTAATAACCTTGAATGGACTCAAGCAATTTTACAAGCAGCTGAAGAAGAAAAATCTCCAGTGATTCTTGGTGTTTCTGAAGGCGCAGGTAAATATATGGGCGGATTTATTTCTGTTGTTCATATGGTAAAAGGTTTAATGGAATCTTACGGTACTACAGTTCCTGTAGCGATTCACCTTGACCATGGTTCTAGCTTTGCAAAATGTAAAGAAGCAATTGATGCAGGCTTTACTTCCGTGATGATTGATGCATCACATCACCCATTTGAGGAAAATGTGAAAATTACTTCAGAAGTAGTAGAATACGCACATGCTAAAGGCGTTTCTGTGGAAGCAGAATTAGGGACAGTTGGTGGAGATGAAGATGGCGTAATCGGTGGTATTATTTACGCTGATCCCGAAGAATGCCGCAAAATGGTTGAACTAACAGACATCGATTGCTTAGCGCCAGCACTTGGTTCTGTACATGGTCCTTACAAAGGAGAGCCAAACTTAGGCTTTAAAGAAATGGAGGAAATCTCTAAATTGGCAGATCTTCCACTTGTTTTACATGGTGGTACAGGTATCCCAACAAAAGATATCCAACGTTCTATTTCATTAGGTACGGCTAAAATCAACGTCAATACTGAAAATCAAATTGAAGCAACAAAAGTAATTCGTGAAATTCTTGACAATGACAAAGTTGTTTACGACCCTCGTAAATTCCTTGGTCCAGCACGTGAAGCCATCAAAGCTACGGTTATTGGTAAAATTCGTGAATTTGGAAGTGCACAAAAAGCATAATTTTTGCATTTAATATGTTACAAAAGCATAGATAAATACACATAATAAGAGAAGTGTTGATGCTTTCAATCGACCTTCTCTTGTTTTTGAAATAAAGAAATTTTGGAAAATATTTAATAATATAAGAAAAATGATCAGGAGGAAATAATATGAAATTTTTCATTGATACAGCAAACTTTGAAGAGATTAAAGAGGCACATGCATGGGGTATTTTATCAGGAGTGACAACAAACCCATCGTTAGTGGCTAAAGAAGAAAATGTTTCTTTCCATGATCGTCTTCGTGAAATCGCAGAGCTTGTTGATGGCTCTGTAAGTGGGGAAGTTATTGCACTTGATGCAGAAGGTATGATTAAAGAAGGTTTAGAATTAGCTGCGATTGCGCCAAACATTACTGTAAAGCTTCCAATGACTCCTGCTGGATTAGAGGCATGTCGTTTCTTTGCAAACAAAGGCATTAAAACAAATGTGACATTAATCTTTAGTGCTAACCAAGCATTAATGGCTGCGCGTGCAGGTGCTACATACGTATCACCATTTATCGGCCGTTTAGATGACATTGGTCAAAATGGTGTTGAGTTAATTGAAACAATTGCAGATATTTTTACAATTCATAATATCGATACACAAATTATCGCTGCCTCTGTCCGTCACCCACAACACGTTACAGCAGCAGCTTTAGCAGGTGCACATATTTCAACTACTCCGTTTAAAGTATTAAAGCAGCTTTTCCACCATCCATTAACTGAAAAAGGAATTGAAGGATTTTTAGCGGATTGGAATAAGAGAAAAGGCGAATAATAAGATTATAAAGTGTGCAAATTGCAAAAATACTACTTTCCAATCATGAGGGAGAACGCAAAATGGATGTTTATAAAATTACTGGCGAAAATCGTCTACAAGGTACAATTAAAGTTAGTGGTGCAAAAAATAGTGCAGTCGCCTTAATTCCTGCATCAATTTTGGCGAACTCTCCAGTGACTATTGGAGGGATACCCGAAATTTCAGATGCTTGGACGTTAAAGGCTCTATTAGAGGAGATTGGTGGAGAAGTTTCATTTGAGGATGGGAAAATGACAATCGATCCAACAGAGATGATTGCATTGCCTTTACCAAATGGCAACGTTAAAAAATTACGCGCTTCTTATTATTTAATGGGCGCTATGCTTGGACGTTTTAAAAAAGCAGTCATTGGTTTACCTGGAGGCTGTTTTTTAGGACCTCGACCTATTGATCAACATATAAAGGGCTTTGAGGCTTTAGGAGCTAAAATTACTAATGAACATGGAGCCATTTATTTACGAGCAGATGAGTTAATAGGGGCAAAGATTTATTTAGATGTGGCAAGTGTCGGGGCTACTATTAATATCATGCTGGCTGCTGTCCTTGCTAAGGGACGTACTGTCATTGAAAATGCTGCAAAAGAACCTGAAATAATTGATGTTGCGACACTTCTAACAAATATGGGTGCCAATATTAAAGGTGCAGGTACAAGTGTTATTCGTATCGAAGGCGTAGAAGAGTTACATGGTACTGAGCATACAATTATACCTGATCGCATTGAGGCCTCCACATTTTTGATTATGGCTGCAGCAGTCGGTGATGGAATAACGATCGATAACGTTATTCCACTGCATTTAGAAGCAATTATTGCCAAGCTTCGTGAAATGGGTGTAAAAATTGAGATTGGTGAAGAAAGCATTTATGTACCAAAAACAGACCTCTCAACATTACAGGCAGTGGATGTCAAAACATTGGTATACCCTGGATTCCCAACGGATATTCAGCAACCGCTTGCCGTGCTAATGTCACAAGCATTCGGTTCCTCAAAAGTAACAGATACTATTTACACAGCTCGTTTTAAGCATATTGATGAGCTTCGTCGTATGAATGCAGATGCTCGTGTAGAAGGAAACACAGCAATTATTAAAGGGCCGAGTAGATTACATGGCTCCACTGTAACAGCTACAGATCTTCGTGCTGGAGCAGCTTTAGTGTTAGCTGGACTCTTAGCAGAAGGAGAAACTGAGATTCAAGATATCTATCATATCGAACGTGGCTATAGCTCACTTATTGAGAAATTACGTGATTTAGGCGCTGATATTCGACGTGAAACAATTGTGGCACGTGTAGCTGAGACAAAGGAATAATGAGAGCTAAAAGTTTTCAACCAATTATGTTACAATAGAGGTAATTTGAATGTTTTGGCACGAAAAGATGCCGATAACGGGAGGCAAAGCAACAATGGAACGTAGTTTATCGATGGAAGTAGTACGAGTAACAGAAGCAGCAGCAATCGCATCCGGGAAATGGATGGGGCGCGGTTTGAAAATTGAGGCAGATGATGCAGCAACAACAGCGATGCGCAAAATGTTCGATACAATTCCAATGCATGCTACAGTAGTAATTGGTGAAGGTGAAATGGATGAAGCACCGATGCTTTATATTGGTGAAGAACTTGGTTTACGAAATGGTGGTCCTAAAGTAGATATCGCTGTGGATCCTTTAGAAGGTACAAATATTGTAGCAAAAGGTACAAATGGTGCGATGACAGTTCTCGCTATTGCAGATAAAGGGAATCTGTTAAATGCACCAGATATGTACATGGAGAAAATTGCTGTAGGACCAGAAGCGGCGGGCAAAGTGGATATCAATGCTTCCGTTACTTATAACTTATTACAAGTTGCAAAAGCTAAAAATAAAGATATTTCTGATGTTGTAGCTACTCTTTTAGATCGACCACGTCACCAAGCGATTGTTGATGAAATTCGTGAGGCTGGTGCACGTATTAAATTTATCCAAGATGGTGATGTAGGCGCTGCAATCAATACAGCCTTTGATGAAACAGGTATTGATATAATGTTTGGAACAGGCGGCGCACCTGAGGGTGTTATTGCGGCAGTAGCTTTAAAATGCCTTGGTGGAGATTTCCAAGCAAAACTAGTACCAGAAGATGAAGAGCAATTAGAACGCTGCACGAAAATGGGTGTGGATGTTGAAAAAGTTCTTTATTTAGATGACCTAGTAAAAGGTGACGATGCTATTTTTGCAGCGACAGCTGTAACAGATTGCGAGCTTTTAAAGGGTGTTCAATATAAAGGTGCTTATGCCTTAACTCATTCAGTAGTTATGCGTGCTAAATCTGGTACGGTTCGCTTTGTTGAAGGCCGTCATGCTCTTGAGAAAAAACCTAGATATTAATGTTATTTTCTTCTAAAATATACCTAGTACATCTATTGTGCTAGGTACCTTCTTCTTTAAATAACCATCCCATATTTTTAAGGCAATGTTTAGTTATATGGTGGAACAATAGATATTATTTAAGGCAACCATATAAGCGTTAGCAAAGCCAATCGTAAACTTCAATGATAACCCCATTAAATTGAATTATATTTTGAAAAAGACTGGAGTTGTGCATATGTCTGCATTGACAATCGCTCAATTAGAAAACATGACGTTAAAAGAGCTTTACGCCCTTGCACGTCAATATAAAATTTCTTATTATAGCAAGCTAACGAAAAAAGAATTGATATTTGCTATTTTGAAAACGCGTTCAGAGCAAGAGGGCTATTTCTTTATGGAAGGCGTATTAGAAATTGTTTCGCAAGAGGGCTTCGGCTTCCTTCGACCAATCAACTACTCACCAAGTAAAGAAGATATTTATATTTCTGCATCCCAAATCCGTCGCTTTGATTTGCGTAATGGGGACAAGGTGTCAGGAAAGGTGCGTCCACCGAAGGAAAATGAACGCTATTATGGCCTATTACAAGTAGATGCTGTCAATGGCGAGGATCCTGAAGTAGCGAAAGAACGAGTTCATTTCCCAGCACTAACACCCTTATATCCAAATCGACAAATTAAGCTAGAAACAACACAACGCAATTTATCCACTCGTATAATGGATTTAGTGGCACCAGTAGGCTTTGGACAACGCGGATTAATTGTAGCCCCACCAAAGGCAGGGAAAACGTCTTTATTAAAAGAGATTGCAAACGCTATTACAACCAATCATCCACAAGCGGAGTTAATTGTCCTACTGATTGATGAACGACCTGAGGAAGTGACAGATATTGAACGTTCTGTCAATGCAGATGTTGTCAGCTCAACATTTGATGAAGTACCTGAGAATCACGTAAAAGTGGCTGAAATAGTATTAGAACGTGCACGACGTTTAGTGGAACATAAGCGTGATGTAATTATTTTAATGGACTCCATTACACGTTTAGCTCGTGCTTATAACTTAGTAATTCCGCCAAGTGGACGTACACTTTCTGGTGGTATTGATCCTGCAGCATTCCATAGACCGAAACGTTTCTTTGGTTCGGCTCGTAATATTGAAGAAGGCGGTAGTTTAACAATTTTAGCGACGGCATTAGTAGATACAGGTTCTCGTATGGATGAAGTTATCTATGAAGAATTTAAGGGAACAGGGAACTTAGAGCTTCATCTTGATCGTCAGTTAGCAGAACGCCGTATATTCCCTGCACTTGATATTCGTCGTTCGGGTACACGTAAGGAAGAGCTTCTTCTGGAGCCAGAACAACTTGAAAAGCTATGGGCAATTCGTAAAACGTTTTCTGATGCACCTGATTTTGCAGAGCGCTTCCTGAAAAAAATCCGTACAACAAAATCAAATGAAGAATTTTTTGAAAAGCTAAACGAAGATATGAAAAAGGCAACAAAGGGAAAAGGACTTTTATAAATGGCATCACCATTGACAAGGAAATTGTCAATGGTGATTTTTTTTGTATATGTTTTATTTTATAAATGTATATTGAAATTGAGAATCATTATCAATATAATAGTGAGTAAATATGTGTTCTGAAGGAGACGAAGATGAATTATGATGCCTATATGCTTCTTTGGCAAAATGCATTTATCCAGTTGAAGCAAATCGATTACATAAATAAATCAGATGTTCATGTGTCAAAGGTTTTAACATATAGCTCGTTTCTTATTGTTACAGAAGGTGGTGCACAGATTGTCATTGATGATCAATCTCATCATGTGCAGCGCTTCAGTATTTTTCATCTAGGTAAATCTCAATGTCTTCACATTAGGGCGCAGCAGAGTGTTAGCTATTTTCTCATTAGCTATAAGGGAGATGTCATGTACAAAGATGCCTTTATGCAGCATTTGTACATGCACTATCAACCATTCCAAACACATTTCTCTTGTGTACCCGCAAATCCGATAGTCATTCACAATATCCTTCAAGATATGTATAGCAAATGGCAATCTGGCTCTATACAGGAGCATTTATCTGTAAGGGCATCCTTCTATGAGCTTATCTATCATGTCTTTCGAGAATTAACAGAAGGACAAGGGAAACCACATGAAATTGATAAGGCAGAAGCCGCACGATTATTTATAAAGCAACACATTCATCAACCATTATCTATCCAGACATTAGCAGATATGCTTCAGATTAGTACACGGCATTTATTACGCATCTTTAAAGCTCGCTATGAAATAGGTCCACAAATATATTTACAACAATTGAGAATAGAGCAGGCTAAGCAGTATTTATTAACCAATCAATATGGCATAAAAGAAATTGCCATATCTCTTGGATTTGAAGATGAATATTATTTTAGTCGTGCTTTTAAAAAAGCAACAAATCTGGCTCCAAGTAGCTTTAGGCTGAAATATGCATCTAATATGTCCGAAATTACCATTACAAATGAGAATCATTTTCATTACAATGATAATCAGCTCGCGCAAGCAAAACGATTTGAGAATGGAGAAAATGAAATCATGATGCAGAAGATGATTCACCATATAAAGCTACCTTTTTTATTAAGCCTTTTCGTTTTACTGGCAGCGTGTAATGAAGAGACAAGCCACTCTAAGATTGATGAACCAATTACGCCCGATAAGGCAGAGACTAGAACCGTAACAGATGATAGTGGACGCGAAGTAGAAATCCCAATGAAAGCAGAGAGAGTCGTAACTGATTGGTATCTGGGGCAAATTTTAGCGTTAGATGTTGTACCTGTTGGAGGCGTAACGGCTAACCTTGATTATGCTGCTTTCTTAAAGCAACACTATAAGGATGGAGAAATTACGAATATTGGTACGGATGGTAAGGTGTCATTAGAAAAAGTTTTAGAGTTAAAGCCAGACTTGATTATTACTTGGAATGTGGAAGATGTAGCAAAGTATGAAAAAATTGCCCCAACAATTGTCTTTGCTGAAGATGCCCATCAATCAGTGACTGAGGAGATTAAGGCAATGGGGAATTACTTAGGTAGACAAGCAGAGGCTGAAGCCTTTACAAAGGAATTTGAAAATCGGATAGCAAAAGCTAAGGAAAAGATCATGAATATAATTCCGAAACATTCCACATTTACTACTTATGAAATGTTTGAAAAAAATGCAACGATTGTAGGGAAGTCAAGTGTATCGGGTGGTAGAGCACTTTATCAAATTTTGGGCATGAAGCCACAGGGAAAAGTGCAGGAGCTATTTGATACAAAGGAAGCAAGTAATGGACGGTATGAGGTTTCCTATGAGGTAGTCGGTGATTATGTAGGTGACTATAACTTCATGATTAATTTCTTTAACAAAGAAGGCCAGTTGCCAGCAACATGGACAAATTTAGATGTCGTTAAAAATAATCAAGTATTAGAGCTTCCTTCTGAATATTATTTTGCTTCTGATCCGCTCTCTGGCTTACACCAAGCTGAAGAACTAGCTGACAAAATAGTTGAATTTACAAAGGCTCAACAACAATAACTGAGATAACAGGAGAGCTATTGTAGATAGCTCATTTATAGAGACGTAAAAAGAAATCACAAAAGGAGGCTACACCATGTTATTACAGCGCTTTTTTTCATATTATAGGCCCTATAAAGGTTTATTTATTTTAGATTTTAGCTGTGCCATATTAGTGGCGCTAATTGATCTAGCGTTTCCAATTGTTTTAAATAAGGTAATTGATGATATTTTGCCAGATGGGGAATTAAAGTGGATCATTATGGCAAGTTTATTGCTGTTTGCATTATATATTTTTAACTCCATTCTTCATTTTATCGTTTCGTATTGGGGACATATGCTGGGCATTAATATTGAGACGGATATGAGAAAAGAATCCTTCAGCCATGTACAAAAGCTATCCTTTAGATATTTTGATAACAACAAAACAGGGCATCTTGTGTCTCGTTTAACGAATGATTTAATGGATATTGGCGAACTTGCTCACCATGGTCCAGAGGATATCTTTATAGCAGCAATGACGATTGTTGGAACATTTGGTGTTATGTACTATATTGATCCAACCTTTACGATTCTTATTTTCTTACTTGTACCGATTATCTTAATCTTAACCATTATTTTCGGAAAATTAATGTCCAAGGCATTCCGTCAAATGTTTGGAGATATTGCAGATTTCAATGCACGTGTTGAAAACAATGTAAGTGGTATTCGTGTTGTACAGGCTTTTACAAATGAAGATCATGAGATTAAACGCTTTAAGGTAAATAATGAAAGATTCCGTATGACAAAGCTGTTTTCCTATAAAGTAATGGCTTGGAATGAAGCTATTTCAGGCATACTCACGAAGGTGTTATCACTCTTTACTTTATTTGTTGGAGCTTACTTTGTATTAAATGGGCATTTAACAAATGGCGATTTTATCGCATTTATTTTACTTTCAGGTATTCTCTTAGGCCCAATTAACAAAATCAATATGTTTATAGAAAGCTATCCAAAGGGCATGGCAGGATTTAGACGCTATATCGAATTCCTCGAAACGGAGCCCGAAATTGCGGACCGTCCAGAAGCGAAAATAATTGATGAAATTGATGGTGAAATTACTTTTTCTAATGTATCGTTTGGCTACGCTGCCAATAATCGTGCCTTACATCAAATTAATTTAAAGGTACGTCCTGGTGAAACGGTTGCCTTAGTAGGACCTTCTGGTGCAGGGAAATCTACGATCTGTAGCCTATTGCCCCGTTTTTATGAAGTGAATGAAGGCTCCATTAAAATTGATGGCGTTGATATACGAGATTTTAAACTGCAATCTTTACGTTCGCATATCGGGATTGTCCAGCAAGATGTCTTTTTATTCGATGGTACCATTCGTGAAAACATAGCCTATGGTGATTTAAATGCCAGTGAAGAAGATATTTGGTATGCCGCACAACGAGCACAACTGACGGATGTCATCAATGCTTTACCAGAGGGCATGGATACACTCATTGGTGAACGTGGTGTCAAATTATCAGGTGGACAAAAACAAAGATTATCAATTGCACGTATTTTCTTGAAAAATCCAAAAATCTTAATACTAGATGAAGCAACATCTGCATTGGATACAGAAACAGAACAAGCGATCCAGCAAGCCTTAAACGAGCTTTCTATCGGTCGTACTACATTAGTGATTGCCCACCGTTTAGCAACGATTAAGGATGCAGACAGAATTGTTGTGGTATCGAAAAAGGGCATTATTGAAGAAGGTACACATGAGCAATTAATGGAACGCCAAAATGCTTACTATGGCTTGTATACAGCCCAATTTGGTTTACAAATTTAAAAGTAATAGCATTCTCAAAAGTGAAAGGAAGTTAAAGATGTCAGTACTTGAAATAGATCATGTTGCGATTGGTTATTCCTCAGCGCTCATCGTCAATGATTTAAGTGTGGAGATTCCGAAAGGCCAGATCTCCACGATTATTGGTCCAAATGGTTGTGGCAAATCTACTTTATTAAAGGCTGTTGCACGTGTATTACGCACGCAAAATGGAGCTGTCTATTTAGATGGCAAAGCTATACATCAATTAAAAACAAAAGAAGTGGCCAAAAAAATGGCTATTTTACCTCAGACAGCAACAGCACCAGGAGGATTAACGGTTTTTGAACTAGTATCCTATGGTCGTTTTCCTCATCAAGTAGGGTTTGGTACATTGCAAAAGGAAGACTATGAATATATTCATTGGGCTATTGATGTTACGGGGCTAAGAGAACTTAGTGATCGACCAATCGAAGCATTATCAGGTGGTCAGCGTCAGAGAGTATGGATTGCCATGGCGTTGGCGCAAGGCACGGATATTTTAGTACTGGATGAGCCAACAACTTATTTAGATTTAGCACATCAGCTCGATATTTTATTGTTGCTACAAAAGCTAAATAAGGAAGAAGGACGAACAATTATCATGGTTTTACATGATTTAAATCATGCATCACGCTTCTCTCATTTTATAATGGCCATGAGAGACGGCAATTTAATGGTGAATGGCAGTCCAAAAGAAGTGATGACAAAAGAAAATTTACAAAAGGTATTTAATATCGATGCAGAAATGGCTGTATGTCCCTATAGTGAAAATCCAATTTGCCTATCTTATCAGTTGTACGATATGAAAAAATAAAAGCTTGTTGGAAGCTATGGGGAGGAAATAAAATGACTACGTCGACAGGAGTAGGAGAGCTCAACGATTTAGAAGAGCTACAGAAGCGATCTCATCCGATACGTGGAGTAGTGACTTTAATCGTAGGAGTAATTGGATTAATAATTGCCATTGGTTTATCAATTTCTTTTGGTGCTGCAGATATTTCATTGGGTACTGTTTGGACAGCAGTTACCCATTTTTCGCCAGAATTAACAACACATCAAATTATTCATGATATTCGCTTACCACGGGTACTAGGAGCAGCATTAGTCGGTGCAAGCTTTGCGGTAGCGGGTGCAATCATGCAGGGGATGACACGTAACCCTTTAGCTGACTCCGGATTATTAGGGTTGAACTCAGGAGCTGCCTTTATGTTGGCTGTGTGTTTTGCCTTTTTCCCTGGTCTACCTTATATGTATTTAATTTTATGGTCCTTTGTAGGTGCAGGTCTTGGTGTTGCCATCGTGTATGGTATTGGCTCACTTTCTAAAGGTGGCTTAACACCTATGCGACTAGTTTTAGCTGGTGCTGCTGTTAGTGCATTACTTGGAGCGCTAGGAGAAGGGGTTGCTCTTTATTTTCGTATTGGACAAGACCTCGCATTTTGGTATGCGGGCGGAGTTTCGGGCACAAAATGGAGTCATCTACAAATTTTATCTCCATGGATACTTGTTGCGATGATAGGAGCGCTTGTCCTATCGCGTTCCATCACGGTGCTGAGCTTAGGTGAAGAAATTGCAGTCGGTCTTGGGCAACGTACGGCTGTAGTAAAAATTTGGGGAATGATCATTGTTTTAGTTTTAGCAGGTGCAGCAGTATCTGTTGTCGGTGCAGTTGGTTTTGTAGGGTTAATTATCCCTCATTTAACGAGATACATAGTTGGTCATGATTATCGCTGGATCATCGCTTGTTCCTTGGTATATGGAGCATTGCTTGTTGTGTTAGCAGATTTAGTAGCACGTGTTATCAATCCACCTTATGAAACACCAATTGGTGCGCTCATAGCCTTTATCGGTGTCCCATTCTTCCTTTATTTAGCTCGTAAAGGAGGAAAAGAACTATGAATAACAGCTATTTAACACCAAGTCAACTGAAGGCGAAAAGGAAAAATTTCTCCATCCTTGCGACGCTCATTGTGTTAATCGTCATTACCTTTGTTATAAGTATGAATACAGGGGTTATTAAACTGACACCAATGGAAGTTCTTCGGACTCTTTTTGGTCAAGGTGACGCACAACAGCAGCTTATCTTATATGAATTCAGACTTCCAAGAATAGTGATTGCTGTATTAGTAGGTATGGGGTTAGCTATTTCAGGCGCTATTTTACAGGGCATTTCCAAAAATGCTTTAGCAGACCCAGGAATCTTAGGGATTAATGCTGGAGCAGGTCTTGCTGTCATGCTCTATGTGTCGTTTTTCCCAACTACGAAAGCAGCACCTGTTTATTTACTGCCGATACTGGCTTTTGTGGGGGCAGGTTTGACAGCTGTACTGATTTATTCACTTTCTTACCGACGTCATGAGGGTATTACACCAATGCGTTTAATTTTAACAGGGGTAGCTGTAGCAGCAGGGATTAGCTCGGCTATGATTGTGCTAACGCTACGTCTATCACCAGAGAATTATCAATTTGTAGCAATATGGCTTGCAGGTAGCATTTGGGGCTCAAATTGGAGATTTGTTCTGTCATTATTACCATGGTTAGTGATTTTATTGCCATTCGTTTATTCAAAATCACGTGTATTAAACGTATTGAATTTAGGTGAATTAACAGCAGTAGGACTAGGTGCCTCGATTGAAAAAGAGAGACGCTGGTTGTTGGCTGCTGCTGTTGGTTTGGCTGGAGCTAGTGTTTCTGTAAGTGGTGGTATTGGTTTCGTAGGACTTGTTGCGCCACACTTAGCGCGACAGCTTGTTGGGGCCAAACACCAGTTTTTATTGCCAACTGCAGCATTATTAGGAGGTTTTTTAGTGTTAATGGCTGATACAATCGGTCGTTCCATTTTAGAACCTTCAGAAATTCCAGCAGGGATTGTTGTAGCAGTTTTAGGAGCACCTTATTTCTTATATTTACTAGCACGATTAAAAGAATAAATGACGCTTTTTCCTTTGTGTATGAATAGTATTGCCATCAGGGGAAAGAATAGACGGTTATTAATACATCAGATTAGAAAGGAAATATCAGAAGAACTATATGATGTAACGATTGTTGTTGGTGGTCCAGCAGGGCAGTTAGATTAATAGCTGGCGCATTTACCGATGGATACTAGCGTTAAATAGTGCAAAACTATACACTTGGAGCAAGATGCATCGAAAGTAGCCTATGTATCAACACATAATATTCGCATCAAAGAACGAACTGAGTAAATGGGGATAGTAATATTTTTTACTTGAAAATGATAAAATGTCTATGCTATACTTCAAAAGTATGCAACGTGTACATATGTAGCTGACGTTCCACTTCGACACATATTTTGTAGTCGACATATTCGGGCTATGTAAGGTACAGTTCGATAATACTCTGTTCCAGATGGTTCAGGGCGAGAGGAGAAAACGAATATGAAACAAGGAATTCATCCAGACTACAAAGAAGCAACAGTAACTTGCTCTTGTGGGAACACTTTCAAAACTGGTTCAGTAAAAGAAAACATCGTTGTCGAGTTCTGCAACGAATGTCACCCATTCTACACTGGCCGTCAAAAATTCGCGTCTGCTGATGGTCGCGTGGATCGTTTCAACAAAAAATACGGTCTTAAAAACTAATGTTAGTTTAATACCTGCCAAGCATGCGCTTGGCAGGTATTTTTTTCAGTAAATAATACACGTTGATGCAAGTCTTTTCAAAATCCAGATAGACACAAAGAAAGGGAGAAGACAAAATGGCACAGCTATATTTTAAACATGGTGCAATGAATAGTGGGAAATCAATAGAAATTCTAAAAGTTGCCCATAATTATGAAGAACAACAGAAGCCTGTAATGATGTTTACTTCAGGTCTGGATACGCGTGATGAGGTGGGCTTTGTTTCCAGCCGAGTAGGTTTAAGACAACAAGCCATTCCTGTTTATGAAGATACAAATATTTATGAATTAGTGGAAAATAATGCTGTCAAACCGTACTGTGTGCTTGTGGATGAAGTTCAATTTTTAAAAAAGGCACATGTTTTACAGCTAGCTAACATTGTGGATCAATTGGACATTCCCGTTATGGGCTTTGGCTTAAAAAATGATTTTCAAAATGAGCTATTTGAAGGCAGCCAGTACATGCTTACATATGCAGATAAAATTGAAGAAATGAAAACAATTTGCTGGTTCTGTCATAAAAAAGCAACAATGAATTTGCGAGTAGATGAAAGTGGAAAGCCAGTTTACACAGGTGATCAAATTCAAATCGGTGGCAATGATTCGTATTACCCTGTTTGCCGAAAATGTCATGCACATCCACCACTTTAACGCTAAATAGCATGACACAGTGCTAAGAAAAAGTAGCATACATGTGAAAATTTCCTTATACTAAGTAGTGGAAATAAGAAATGAAAAAGCCATTACGCCTAAGCGTAATTTTGATGGAAGCTGCTTCTCTGTAAAAAGGAGCATCTTAAAAAACTAAATAGAGGTGAAATCCATGTTTGATCGATTACAGGCAGTGGAAGATCGTTATGAAAGGCTTACTGAGCTTTTGAGCGATCCGGATATTGTTAATGATAATAAGAAATTACGCGAATATTCTAAGGAACAATCAGATATCCAAGAGACCGTAGATACTTATCGTGAATATAAAAGTGTTAAAGAGCAGCTAGTAGATACGCGTGAAATGTTAGATAGCGAAAAAGATCCTGATATGCACGAAATGGTAAAGGAAGAATTTAACCTATTAAAAGCACAACAGGAAGAGCTAGAAGAGCGTTTACGTATTTTATTGATTCCGAAAGATCCGAATGATAATAAGAACGTTATTATGGAAATCCGTGGCGCAGCTGGCGGTGACGAGGCTAATATTTTTGCGGGTGACTTGTTCCGTATGTATTCTCGCTATGCAGAAACGCAAGGCTGGAAAATTGATATTATGGAAGCTACACCAAACCCAATGGGCGGCTATAAAGAGGTAATCTTTATGATTAATGGACAAGGGGCCTATTCAAAATTCAAATTTGAAAATGGTGCACACCGTGTTCAACGTGTCCCTGCCACAGAATCACAAGGCCGAATTCATACATCAACAGCAACAGTTGCTTGCTTACCTGAGGTTGAGGAAGTAGATGTTGAAATCCATGAAAAGGATATCCGTGTAGATACATTTGCGTCTTCTGGTGCAGGTGGTCAATCTGTAAATACAACGATGTCTGCTGTTCGTATGACCCATTTACCAACAGGTGTTGTAGTTTCGATGCAGGATGAACGTTCACAAATTAAAAACCGTGAAAAAGCAATGAAAATTCTTCGTGCTCGTGTTGCAGATATGTATATGCAGGAAGCGCAAAAAGAGATTGATGCTACACGTAAATCAGCTGTGGGATCTGGTGACCGATCAGAGCGAATTCGCACATACAATTATCCACAAAACCGTGTAACTGACCATCGTATCGGCTTAACGATTCAAAAGCTAGATCAAATCGTCGAAGGCAGACTAGATGAGATTATCGATGCTCTTATTTTAGAAGAACAAGCATCGAAGTTAGAGCGATTAAATGATGATTTATAAAAATGTGATGGAGGCCCTTGAGTGGGCTTCTTCTTTTTTAGTGGATAATGGTCGTGAACAAACAGCAGCGCGGATTGTTATGCAACATGTGCTTGGTACTAGTTATGGAGAGGTCATGTTACATTTGCAGGAGGAATTAACACCAGCACAGCAAAGGCAATTTAATGAGCTCATAAAAGAACATGCAAGTGGACGCCCTGTCCAATATTGTGTTGGGTGTGAGGAGTTTTATGGCCGTTCATTTTTAGTCGATGAATCTGTCTTAATACCGCGACCTGAAACAGAGGAATTGGTGCTTGGAACAATTAATCGACTACCGAAACTATTCACAACGCAAACTTTGAGGCTGGCTGATATCGGTACAGGTAGTGGGGCCATTGCTATTTCAATGAAGCTGGAATGTCCGCCATTAACAGTCATAGCTACCGATTTATCAGAAGCAGCATTAGCAACTGCCCAAAAAAATGCAAAGCAATTAGAGGCAGATATTGATTTTAGATTGGGAGATTTAGCCGCTCCACTTGCAGGAGAGAAATTTGATATTGTTTTATCGAACCCACCATATATCGCATTGGATGAGGCCCAAGAAATGTCAAGCGTTGTGCTAGAGCATGAGCCGCATAGTGCCCTCTTTGCAGAGGAAGATGGTCTTATTTTATATAGAAAATTAGCTGAACAATTACCAGCTTATATGAATAGACCAGGGTTAATTGGATTAGAAATCGGTTATACACAAGGAGAGAAAGTAGCCAAATTCTTTCAAGATAGTTTTCCACAGGCGACAGTTTCAGTAGAAAAAGATATTAATGGTAAACCTCGAATGATTTTTTGTGAGATACATGTATAAAGTTTCTGGATCTTGCCAACAATGTTGAGCAAGGAGGGATTTTTATGTTAAACGAATACAAGATTATTAGATTACCTAAACAAAATATATTTCTAGCTTTTGCTAGACTAGTATTAATTGCGATTGTTTTACAGTTATGTGTTTTATATATTCCATCATTAGTAGGTTTGGCGAAGGAATCTTCCGATGATGTGCAAGAAAAAGATTTTCGTATACGTGTTATTGCCAACAGTAATACTGCACAGGATCAGCTAGAGAAACAGCAGCTTGTCCAAGATTTAAAGCCGTACTTTCTACAAGTGAGTACCGCTGGATTTGCAGGGAATGAGCAAATTCTTTCGTTAAAACAACAAATTGAAGCTGAACTGAGCGAAAATTATCCACAATTGGATACACAGGTTGTTGTTGGGGATAACTTATTCCCGCCAAAAAGACAAGGTGCTGTACTTTATCCACAAAATGTCTATCAATCAATTGTTGTAAAGATCGGTGATGCACGTGGAGATAACTGGTGGTGCAGTATCTTCCCATCTATCTGTGAGCCTGATAAAGAAGAGGTAAAAGAAGAAGTAGAAGAAGAAAAAGAACAAGTTACATTTTTTATATGGGAATGGATTAAAGGACTTTTTGAATAAATTGTGCACAAATTCAGACAACTTATACACATTTTTTAATAAGTTATAAACAATATGTGGATAATTACGTTAAAACGAATAATGAAGGTAGGTATTAATCATGGAAACCGTTTGTAAGGTTGTGGACAGTAATGTGAATAGTCAGATTAATTATACACAAGCTGTGGATATCTTAAATGCAGGAGAGGTAGTCGCATTTCCGACAGAAACGGTTTATGGCTTAGGAGCAATTGCCACAAATGATCTGGCAGTTAAAAAGATATTTAAAGCAAAAGGTCGACCTTCAGATAATCCTTTAATTGTCCACGTTGGTACAAAAGAGGAAGTAGCGATCTATATCGACCATATTTCTGACATAGCTAAACAATGCATGGATTTATTTTGGCCAGGACCATTAACACTGGTGATGCCAGCAAAGCCAGATGTATTAGCTAAAAGTGTCACAGCTGGGTTATCAACAGTTGGCATTCGAATGCCTGATCATCCAGTAGCGCTCGCCTTACTACAACAGCTCCAAAAACCGCTTGCTGCACCGAGCGCTAATCGTAGTGGAAAGCCAAGTCCTACAGAAGCCGTTCATGTTTTAGATGATTTAGAAGGGTACATACCTTATATTTTAGATGGAGGTTCTACAGGCATAGGGCTTGAGTCTACTGTACTAGATGTGACACATGAACCTCCAGTAATTTTACGTCCAGGTGGCATTACGAAGGAAATGCTTGAGGCTAAGATTGGTCCAGTGATTCAACCAACTAAAATAGAACAGAAGCTAGACGCAACGCCTAAGGCACCGGGAATGAAATATACGCATTATGCACCAAATGCTCCCGTGTATTTAATAGACTGTGATGTTGAGAAAGTCAACGAAGCTGTTCTGCATTTACAGAGACAAGGACATAGTGTAGCACTACTTGCACCTGAGAACTTTGAAGAAATTAAAGTGGATTTTTTCTTCTCTATTGGTGAAGCAGGAAGTAAAGAAGAAATGGGTGCGGCCTTATATAATGCACTTAGAGCATGTGATAAAACTACCGCTACCGTAATATTAGCAACAACTACTTCAATAGAAGGAGTAGGTGCAGCTATTATGAATAGACTTGAAAAAGCCTCTGGAGGTAAATGGTATTCACTGTAAATAATAATAGAATCATTATAGACAAAAGGCATTGAACAACCACATGTTTTTTGTCTTTTTTTGTCCTATTAAAATGAAAAACAATAGTAAACAGTTATGATAATAATGTATTTTCGAGCATAAAATGATAAAATATTAGGGAGCGAAGGAGTGCGTTCTTGCAGGGAATTCTTGCAGGTATATTAACGTCTGTTGATGTGATTGGTCTATATGTTTTGCTGCCAAATGTTAGATATCGATTATTTTTATCATTATGGACGGCTACATTACATATGCTTTTTCCTTTATTAGGGTTTGAATTAGGAAGCTATTTAGTTCGATTTCTATTAGAATGGGGACAATGGATTTCAAGTATTTTATTATTTTGTATCGGGATGCATTTATTATTATTTTCTCACAGAGATGAAAAAGTAACGATTTCACCTGTACTTTTAGCAGTGACTGCAAGCCTAGACACCTTTTCAGTTAGTGTTTCTTTTGGTATGCTTAACTTAGAAAAAACGATTTTTATTATGAGTGCAGGCTTAAGTGCATTAATTTGTGCTTATGGGTCATTAGTTATAGCACGTAGGAGCCAAGTCTTTTTTGGCAATAAAATTCAAATCATTGCTGGCATTATATTTATAATCATGAGTATTCTAGCTATTCAACAATAGATAAAATTGGAGAGTGATAAGTGTGAAAATATTATTTGTTTGTACAGGCAATACTTGTCGCAGTCCGATGGCAGAAGCTATTTTAAAACATAAACAAATAAACAATGTAGAAGTGCGCTCAGCGGGTATTTATGCGATGCCTAATGCACAAATGTCAGCACATGCACAACAAGTGTTAAATGAAGCCCAAATGTCCCATCAACATTTTGCGACGCAATTATCACAAGCTGAAATGGCATGGGCAGACTTAGTTTTAACGATGACGACTGCTCACAAAGATACCGTCATTTCCAATTATCCAGAAGCTGAGCATAAAGTATTTACATTGAAAGAGTATACAAATGAGGGCAGTTTAGAAAATGTAGTGGATCCTTATGGTGGTAATAGAGCAATTTATGAAGCAACATTTGCAGAATTAAAAGAACTGGTTGATCAATTAATACAAAAACTAGAAAAGAATTGAGGGGTCCTATGAAAAAACAATTTGGTTTACGCCTAAAGTTGGTGTTATTTGTTAGTGTTCTTGCACTAATCACCTACAGTGTCAGTTTTATATTCATTGAGTTTTTACAACCTACCTTCTTCCCTGACACAAATCGAAAAGTTTTTGAAGTGATTACGTATGCGTTAGGCATCACTTGGTCAGGGATATTAGCTGCCTTTTTAAGTGTAATCCTCATCAAGCCGTTACAGCAGCTTGAACACTCAGCAACACTTGTGGCAGAAGGAAAAATAGGACAGGATGTACAAATGCCTAATACAAATGATGAGATTCGATCTGTTGCAGAGGCATTCCAACAAATGGTGTTAAACTTACGTCAAATGGTGGAAAGTATTGATCATAACTTCCAACAAACGAATCAATCGATTATCCAGCTTTCAGATGAAGCAGGAGTGGCGACAAGGAAGGCAGAAGGCATTGCGTCTACCGTAAAGCATATTTCTACAGGAGCAGAAGCATCTGCAACAGCTGTACAAGATACTGCTGAAGCAATTGAAGATGTAAGAACGCTTGCAACAGAGGTAAATAGTAGGGCAGAGGCATCAGCATCACAAACTAAAGAGATTCTACATAATTTATCGACAACAACAAAAGCCATCGAAACATTAGTGAATAGTATTCAACAAATTGCGACAGGCAATAATGAGGCATTAAAAAGCATTCATGCGCTAGAAGAGAACGCGGGACAGGTAGAACGTATAATTAGCTTAGTTGGTGACATTGCAGCACAAACCAATCTGTTGGCACTAAACGCCTCTATAGAAGCTGCCCGTGCTGGAGAGCATGGAAAGGGCTTTGCGGTAGTGGCTGAGGAAGTCCGTGGTTTGGCTGATGAAAGTGCAAAAGCAGTACAAGGGATTACAGCTTTAATTCAAACCATGCAGCAAAACGTAGAAGTAGTTGTGAAACAAATGAATGAACAAGTAGCCTTTGCTACAAAGGAAGCTGATCGAGTTTCTGAAACAACGACAGCAGTAGAAAATATGGCTTCTAATGTACATGAAATGGCATCATCAATTGTTGAGATTTCTTCTTTAATCGAACAGCAAATGCATAATATTGAAACGACAGCTCGACAATCCCAGGAAGTTGCTGCCATTGCAGAACAAACGTCAGCGGGTGCACAGGAAGTTCGTAGTGCTGCTGAAGAGCAAGCCTATGCAATTGAGCAAGTCGAGCATCTGGCTCAAAGTTTGAAAAAGCAATCGGAAGCATTGCATAAAATGATTCAACAATTTGATAGACAAGCATAGTCCTAAAGGTTATACATAAATCCATGAAAAATCGGATTTATGTATAACCTTTTTTATTAGAGGACAATTTATGTCCACTGTAAGTAAAAAGCTAAAAAAACTTCAGAAGATGGAATATTACAACAAAAGACCATTATCCGAACTTATTAACATGATATTCACATTATCCACAAAAATATAGGTTTAAAAGTGAATATTTTTATGTTAATATACAATTAATGTTCGTCTTTCAGGAAAAATCAGCGTAAAAATACAAGAAAAATCGTGTTATTCTTCAGAAAGAAGTGGTACACTAAGGTTGACTATAATTCGAAAAGAGGGAACCCAGTGAGAATAGCAATTTCTTCTGATCACGGAGGCAATAACTTACGTCGTGAGATTATGCAGCTATTAGATGAACTTCAAATTAGCTACGAAGATTTTGGTCCACAATCTGCGGATTCAGTAGACTATCCAGACTATGCAAAACCTGTATCTGAAGGTGTTGCGAACGGAGAATTTGATAAAGGCATTTTAATTTGTGGCACAGGAATTGGTATGTCCATAGCCGCTAATAAGGTCAAGGGCATACGCTGTGCATTAGTACACGATGTATTTAGTGCCAAGGCAACGCGTTGCCATAATGATTCGAATGTTTTAGCAATGGGTGAGCGTGTTATTGGCCCTGGTCTTGCACGTGAAATTGTACAAGCATGGCTAGAAACTGATTTTGAAGGTGGCCGCCATGCGCGCCGAATTGAAAAAATTACTGAACTAGAGCAATAGTAGTTTTGTTATTCCATCTATGGCATTCGTATAGGATGTCATAGATGGCGTGATTTTAATGGATATAGATGAAGGAGCTGAGCTTAATGGTTGTAAAACAAATACGAACACATTTGACTCAGTTACTCAGTGAATTTGAAGAGCAGGTAACGTTACGACCCCATACAATTTTTGTAGTAGGGTGCTCTACATCTGAAGTGATTGGTCAGAAAATTGGCACAGCGGGAGCGTTGGAGATAGCAGAAGCTATTTTTGAGCCGTTACAAGAATTTGCAGCAAAGCATCAATTGCTTTTAGCATTCCAAGGTTGTGAGCATATAAATCGCGCCATTACTATGGAAGCATCAACAGCTGAAAAATTTGGCTATGATCCAGTAGCGGTTGTCCCAGTACGTACGGCAGGCGGCTCAATGTCAGCATATGCCTATACGCAATTTGATAACCCAGTGATTGTTGAAACAATACAGGCACATGCAGGTATTGATATTGGACAAACATTAATCGGTATGCATTTGAAAGCAGTAGCTGTACCTGTTCGAACATCGGTAAAAATGGTAGGAGAAGCTGTTGTGACGATTGCAACAACACGTCCTAAGCTAATTGGCGGAGAACGTGCAGTATATAAATAATTACCACCCTATTTAGTGGTAGAGATGAATAACGATACTTTAGGAGGCTTTTTCAAACATGGCATATGAAAAATTAGCAGTACAAGACAAAGCAGTACTAGATGGAATTCTTGCAGAAAAAACACGTCAGCAAGCAAATATTGAATTGATTGCATCAGAAAACTTTGTATCCGAAGCAGTGATGGAAGCGCAAGGATCAGTACTGACAAATAAATACGCTGAAGGTTATCCTGGTAAACGCTATTATGGTGGCTGTGAGCATGTAGACGTAGTAGAAGACATTGCACGTGATCGTGTAAAAGAACTCTTCGGAGCAGAATATGCAAATGTGCAACCACACTCAGGTGCACAAGCAAACATGGCTGTTTACCATACGATTCTAGAACCAGGTGACACAGTTCTGGGTATGAACCTTTCGCATGGTGGTCACTTAACACATGGTTCTCCAGTAAACTTCTCTGGAATTCTATATAATTTTGTAGAGTATGGTGTAACACAAGATACACAAGTGATTGATTATGAAGATGTACGACAAAAGGCTTTAGAGCATAAACCGAAACTGATTGTTGCTGGTGCATCTGCTTATCCACGTGAAATTGACTTCTCTAAATTCCGTGAAATTGCAGACGAAGTTGGAGCCTATTTCATGGTGGATATGGCACACATTGCTGGACTTGTTGCTGCTGGCGAACATCAATCACCAGTGCCATATGCTGATTTTGTTACATCAACTACACATAAAACATTACGTGGACCACGTGGTGGTTTAATTCTTGCTTCAAAAGAATGGGAGCAAAAATTAAATAAATCTGTATTCCCAGGAATTCAAGGTGGCCCATTAATGCATGTTATCGCTGCAAAAGCTGTAGCATTTGGAGAAGCTTTACAACCAGAATTTAAAGACTATGCAAAACAAATTAAAGCTAATGCAAAGGCTTTAGCAGAAGTATTAATTGCTGAGGGTGTTGAAATTGTTTCTGGTGGTACAGATAACCATTTATTACTGCTAAATGTTAAATCTCTTGGTTTAACAGGTAAAGTAGCAGAGCACGCACTAGATGAAGTAGGTATTACAACAAATAAAAATACAATCCCTTACGATACTGAATCTCCATTTGTCACTTCTGGAATTCGTATTGGTACTCCAGCGGTCACTTCTCGTGGCTTTAAAGAGGAAGATATGAAAGAAGTAGGAGCAATTATAGCAGCTGTTCTTAAAAGCCCTGAAGATGAGGCAGTTAAAGTAGATGCAAAAGATCGTGTGAAGGCATTAACTGATAAGCATCCACTATATGTATAATCAATAGAATAATAGCTGTATTTAAGGTACAAAATTTACTTTAAATACAGCTTTTTATTTTGGGAATGGAGGATTAAACTGTAAAAAACATCTTTTTTCTAATAAAGTAGAATAATCCTCTTATTTTTGAATAAATTTACATAAAAACGGTATAAAGGGATATATTATAGTAGTCAGAGGACAGATAGTGTCCTAGAAAAGAAGTTTTTTTTAATAAAAGTGAAAATTTAATTAAATTTTATGTACAATGGAAATGAGATGAAGTGATAGAAAAGGAGGGGTTGGATGGTCACTAAATCGTTAAACACAGATTATGATGTATTATTAAACAGCATTCGCAAATTAGGTAATAATTCGAAAGAAAGCTACGTTATTTTTGATGCGACGAAGCATCATTACATAGTAGAGTGTAATGATTCTTTTTGTATGCTTACTAATGCTGCACGTTCACAAATTCTAAATACTGATTATTTTTCATGGCTATCAATGGACGAAAAAATGACAACCATTGAAATGATTAAAGAAAAAATACATAACGGCATAATGGTGCAGGCGAAGCTATATCATAACGGCATCGATAAACCTCCCTTTTGGGCAGAAATACAAGCATTACCTTTTTGCAATGATGCAAATATAACGCAATTTGTTTTAGTATTAGTGAAGGATGTTACATATTATCATACGGAAGACTTCTTAATGCGTTTAGAAAATGATATGTACAGGGCAATTGAGAAGGAGTTTACTTTTGAGCAAAAGATGAAGCTTATTTGTCAAGGCCTCGATGAATTTTTCATGCCAAATATTGCAAGTATGGTGCTTATAAAAACAGAAGTAAACCAATTACAAGTTTTCATAGGAGATAATCAAACAGAGAGCGTACCAAAATGTTGTACAAACAATGATTTCTTTAATAAGGTCATGCAATCAGAAACGTCTACTTTCATAGAAAATTTAGATGAAGTGAATATCCCTAAAGAACATAAGCAATATGCTTCGCTAGCTAAAAAGCCGCATGGATGGTTTATACCTATACGTAATCAACAGCGGCAAGTAATAGGTGTTTTCTCGATATTTAGCCAAAAAACACAAAGTGACCAAATGCTTAAAAATATGTTTCGAAAAATGGGTGCTCTTGTTGCATTGGCTTATTCATATGCAAGGACGCAGAAAAAAATTTGGGATTTAGCCTATACAGACATTACAACAGGTTTACCTAATCGTCACAGCTTTGTTAATACGATTGAAAGGGAAGTTCAACAGGGGCAAAGCGGCTTTATTAAAATATTAAAACCTAGTGAATTTCATCAAGTAGTTGAATTATATGGCCGTGAAATTGGTGATGAACTATTAAGACAACTTGCCAAACGTCTTGAGCAAGACAAGTCAGAAAGTAATGAGTATGTTGCTAGATTCACTAGCTCTAGTTTGATTATGACTACAATGTCACTTCATGAAGATTTGAATGATTATGAGATGAGAATAAAAGAAACGATTCGCCAGCCTTTTATTATAGGAGGAAAGCAAATCTATATTACATTAAAAACAGGTATTGCTTCCTATAATGATGACATAAATATTAATGATGCGATTCGTTTTGCAGATAATGCGTTATCCTTTGCAATCGATAGGCCAGGCACACATACTGAAATATTTACAACAGAGAAAAATGATGTGCTTGTACAGAAGATGACGGTTTTAAATCATTTGTCTGAAGCCATCAAAAATAAAGAAATAACAGTCCACTTACAGCCTAAAGTAGATTTACGCAATGGGGAAATTCAAAGTATTGAAGCACTTGCAAGATGGATTTCTCCAAAATTGGGTTTTGTTTCGCCGGCAGTCTTTATTCCAGTAGCTGAGAGTGCTGGTAAGGTTCGAGAAATTGATGTGCTTATTTTAGAGACGGTACTCTCATGGCTTTCAGAACGACAACGCCTGGGAAGGAAATTAGTGAAAATAGCTGTCAATATTTCACCTGACCATTTTTACTACACGCACTTTGTTCAGGATACACTGAAACTTGTGCGGAAGTATAATATTGACCCTAGCTATATTATCTTAGAGGTGACAGAAAATATTGGTTTAGTAGATTTCCAATCAGCCTATAAGATCATTCAAGAGCTGAAGAGCTATGGCTTTAAAACATCCGTAGATGATTTTGGAACAGGCTTTTCTTCATTAAGCTATTTACAACAACTACCGTTTGCTGAACTAAAGATTGATCGTAGCTTCATCAATGCTATTGAAGATCCAGCAACACTTGCTATTGTTCGCTCTATCATTCAGTTAGCATTAAATTTAGGGATGATTTCAGTGGCAGAGGGTATAGAGACAGAGGAACAGGTTGAGATTCTACGTGCGCTAGGATGCACAGTAGGACAAGGATACTTCTATTTCAAGCCAATGCCAATTGAACAATTAGATATAATCCTTGATCAATAACTTAGTTTTGACAAAAGAATAGATGATAAATGGAGTTGTCCTAAATTTATTTTTGAGGCGACTCCTTTTTTCTGTTATACTAGTTGAGATAAAAATGAATCCGAACGGTGAGGAGAGAATCCCTTTGAGCAAAGTCTATGTATTTGATCATCCACTAATCCAACACAAATTAACTTATATTCGCGACAAGAATACAGGAACAAAAGAATTTCGTGAGCTAGTAGACGAAGTGGCAACACTAATGGCATTTGAAATTACACGTGATATGCCAGTAGAGGAAATTGAAATTGAAACACCTGTAACAATTGCAAAAACAAAAGTACTTTCTGGTAAAAAACTTGCAATCGTACCGATTTTACGTGCAGGTATCGGTATGGTAGATGGCGTATTAAAGCTTATCCCTGCTGCAAAAGTTGGTCATATTGGTCTTTACCGTGATCCAGAAACATTAAAACCAGTTGAATATTACGCAAAACTTCCTGCAGATGTTGAAGAACGTGATTTCATCATTGTAGATCCAATGCTTGCAACTGGTGGTTCTGCAGTGGAGGCAATTCATTCACTGAAAAAACGTGGAGCTAAAAACATTAAATTCATGTGCTTAATCGCTGCACCAGAGGGTGTGAAAGCTATTCAAGAAGAACATTCGGATGTAGATATTTACATTGCTGCACTTGATGAAAAATTAAACGACCATGGTTATATTGTACCAGGCTTAGGTGATGCCGGAGACCGTCTATTCGGTACAAAATAAAAATCCATACATGAAATTTCCTCATTTAGGAAACTAATAATTTGTGAAAGCGTCCTTCAAATTGAAGGGCGTTTCATAGTATGTGTAGGTAAGTAATCCCTCATCAACAGGAGATTGATCTTACTATACAATAACAAAAAGGACGGTGCAGATCGTTTTGACAAAGAAATGGAAAGTAATGACGATTTTTGGTACAAGACCAGAAGCAATTAAAATGGCTCCTCTTGTTTTGGAGTTACAAAAGTATCCTAAGCAAATAGAATCTATTGTAACTGTAACAGCACAGCATCGCCAAATGCTCGATCAAGTATTAGAGACGTTTAGTATTACACCAAACTATGACTTAAATATAATGAAGGATCGCCAAACATTAATTGATGTAACGACAAACGCATTACAGGGTTTAGATAAAGTAATGAAGGAAGCACAACCAGATATCGTTTTGGTACATGGTGATACAGCAACGACTTTCATTGCAAGCCTCGCTGCGTTCTATAACCAAATTGCTATAGGACATGTAGAAGCGGGACTTCGAACATGGAACAAATATTCACCATATCCAGAGGAAATGAATCGCCAACTAACAGGCGTGATGGCAGATTTACATTTTGCGCCAACTGAAGTATCTAAAAAGAATCTTTTAGATGAGAACAAAAATCCAGCGACGATTTTTGTTACAGGTAATACAGCAATAGACGCATTAGCAACAACAGTCAGTGAACACTACACGCATCCTGTATTAGATAAAATTGGCGAGGATCGCATGATTTTATTAACGGCACATCGTCGCGAAAATCTTGGTGAACCAATGCGCCATATGTTTAAAGCGATCACTAGAATACTCGCAGAACATGAGGATGTTCAAGTAGTTTATCCAGTTCATATGAATCCGGCTGTAAGAGAAATTGCTAATGAAATTTTAGGGAATAATAAACGAGTGCATTTAATTGAGCCTCTTGAAGTATTTGATTTCCATAACTTTGCGGCAAATTCATATATGATCTTAACGGATTCAGGCGGTGTACAAGAAGAGGCACCTTCATTAGGGAAGCCAGTGCTTGTTCTTAGAGATACGACAGAACGTCCAGAGGGGATTGCAGCAGGAACATTAAAGCTAGCAGGAACAGAAGAGGAAACAATTTACGCCTTAGCAAAGGAATTACTAACAGATAATAATGCCTATGAAGCAATGGCTAAAGCATCAAATCCATATGGAGACGGACATGCATCTAAGCGTATTGTTGAAGCAT
This sequence comes from Lysinibacillus sp. IITD104, assembly GCF_036698265.2. Classification (NCBI taxonomy): domain Bacteria; kingdom Bacillati; phylum Bacillota; class Bacilli; order Caryophanales; family Bacillaceae; genus Lysinibacillus; species Lysinibacillus sp. IITD104. The sequence continues at coordinate 3,914,565 of NZ_JBAHYH020000001.1, read as the reverse complement.
TGCTAGGATTTTTGAAAAAAACTAATTAAAATACTATATTTTATATTAAAAATAAGTCTAATGTACCTGTTGAAATGGGTAAGCTAATTTACGAGCATAATCTTGTCGTAAATTAGCTTTTTTTATGCGTGAGAAGGTTGAGAAATTTTGAAACTATGAAATTTCATACACAAATTTGTCAACAATTTGACAAGAGTATAGAGGCTGTGAAGTTTTTCTCCTTTACCAATTGACTTCAAATATCACCTATTGTATGCTTACAAAGGGTAAGAATGATAAGGGTTTCTGTTCATAAATAGGACGTTGAAACACTTGTTATATCAACTTTCTACTAAATTGACAGTTCAAAATAAGACTGTCGATTTGCAACGTTTTGTGCGTTTCGGTTTTTACCGAGTCGGTAAGGGGTGTAAGTTATTTTTTTGGGCATTTACACCTGTAATTGAAATGACTCTCCCATTACTATTCCGCTGTGAGTAGTGCTTTTCACTGCTCTTTTCTGATTTCACATAGTGGTCAGCAAACGTTTTCATTACTCGAAAAAACGATTCAGGAGATTACAACCAATGCTAGATTTGCATCACATTTTTGCTGTGCAGAAGAGGGCGTTATTTTTTTTGCTTGCACTCTGCGCATTAGGCTGGGGATTTACCCCCTATCAAACTGTTTTTGCGGGCATCGCAGTCGGTGCATTCTTTGGTACGTATAATTTTTGGATTCTAGTTCGGCGTATGGAGAAGTTTGACAGATCCATTAGTGAAGGGAAGAAAATAGGCTCACTTGGTACAGCGCTTCGCTTTGGATCAGGTGTTGCGGCAGTCGCAATAGCCATTTCGTTGCCAAACTATTTTCACTTAATTAGCACGGTTATAGGGCTAATGATTCCGTACGTTTTTCTCTTTGTCGAGAGAATTGTGTCACATGTAAGGAACCGCTAATGTGCTTTAAATTAGAAAGAGAGGTGAAAAATAACAATGAATCATGAAGCTCCGTTACTAGAAGTCGGTTTTTTAACATTTAACTTATCGACAGTTATGATGTTACTAGTTGCAGCAATTATCGTATTTTTAATTGCCTTTATTTCAACTAGAAGCCTAAAGTTAAAACCTACTGGTATGCAAAACTTTATGGAATGGATTATGGATTTCGTTAAGAATATCATTAAAAGCAACATGGATTGGAAAACTGGTGGTCGATTCCACGTTCTAGGTATCACACTAATTATGTTTATCGCAGTATCTAACTTACTAGGTCTTCCTTTCTCAATTGTCTATGGGCATGAGCTATGGTGGAAATCACCAACAGCTGACCCTACAGTAACGATGACGTTAGCAGCAATGATATTAGTCTTAACGCATTTCTATGGTGTAAAAATGAAGGGTACAGGTCATTATGTAGGTACATTCTTCAAACCAATGTCATTCATGTTCCCACTTAAATTAGTAGAAGAATTTGCAAACACATTAACATTAGGTTTACGTCTTTACGGTAACATTTACGCGGGTGAGATTTTACTTGGCTTACTTGCAGGTTTAGCATCATCAGGTGCTGTGGGATTCATCGGGGCAATCGTTCCTATGATGGCATGGCAAGGTTTCTCAATTTTCATCGGCTTTATCCAAGCCTTTATCTTTACAATGTTAACAATGGTTTACATGGCTCATAAAGTGAGCGATGACCATTAATATAAAGCATATACCCTATGCTTGAACAACAAAAACAAACAATTCCAAGGAGGAAATTTTCAAATGACAGGTTCATTAGGTTTATTAGCAGCAGCAATCGCAATCGGTTTAGGTGCACTTGGTGCAGGTATTGGTAACGGTCTTATCGTATCAAAAACAGTAGAAGGTATCGCTCGCCAACCAGAAGCTCGTGGCGTTCTTCAAACTACAATGTTCATCGGGGTTGCATTAGTTGAGGCCCTACCGATCATCGCAGTAGTAGTAGCATTCATCGTAATGAACAAATAATTCAGTTGAACACTGAATTTTACTAGTGGCGAAGCAGGATTCTCCAGATGAAACTTCGCCCTTCATTTTGGAACGGATAAAAGCTATGTGTAAATATAGCTTTTTAAAATAGGTAGTTTTTTAGTCACTATATTATGTTGAAGTTAAAGCTCTTGAAGGGAGTGAAACAATCGTGTTTTTAGATAATCTTGTACTAGGTGCAGGCGGTGCTTCGTTAAATAGTGGAGATATCATCGCAACATTAGTTATTTTCATAGTATTAATGTTACTACTTAAGAAATTCGCTTGGGGTCCACTTATGGGCATTATGCAACAACGTGAAGAATTAGTAGCGAGTGAAATCGAAGCAGCTGAAAAAGCGCGCAAAGAATCGCACCAATTTTTAGAAGAACAAAAGAGCCTTCTTAAGGAAGCTCGTACAGAAGCACAATCGATTGTTGAGGGCGCTAAGAAGCAAGGCGAATTACAAAAAGAAGAAATTCTTACTGTAGCTCGTAATGAAGCAAACCGCTTAAAAGAATCGGCTTTACGTGAAATCGAGTCTGAAAAAGAAAAAGCTATTGCAGCTGTACGTGATGAAGTCGTTTCATTATCTGTACTTGCAGCATCTAAAGTCCTTAGCAAAGAGATTTCTGAGGCAGACAACCGTGCTCTAATTGAAGAGACGATTGCGAAGGCAGGGGAAGCTCGATGAGTAATTCAACTGTAGCAAAACGTTACGCTCAAGCGCTTTTTGAATTGGCGCAACAAAAAAATATTCTTACTGAAGTAGGAGCAGACTTAAGTGAACTAACAAAAGTAGTAAAAGAATCTCCTGATTTTTTAACGCTTTTAAATGCACCTAAGTTCTCCGTCGAACGAAAAAAACAAATGGTAGCTGACATCTTTAATGGTGCAACACCAGAAGTTTTACACACTGTTCAACTTCTAGTCGAGAAAAAACGTGTAAACGAGATGACACAAATTGCTAAGGCATATGCTGAACTTGCTGCGCAAGCACAAGGCACTGCAGATGCAACAGTATTTTCAACACGTGCACTTTCTGCAGAAGAAAGCGCTAATATTTCAGCAGCGTTCGCGAAACTTGTTGGAAAACAATCATTAAATATTACAAACGAAGTTGATCCATCTTTACTTGGTGGTATTCGTGTTCAAATCGGTAACCATATTTATGATAGCTCAGTAGCAAACAAACTAGAGCGTCTAAAACGTGAATTAATCGGTTAATAATTTAGAAATGTGAGAGGTGACATACATGGGCATCAAGGCTGAAGAAATCAGCAGTCTGATTAAACAACAGATTGAGAATTATGAATCTGAACTTAAAGTAAGCGAAGTTGGTACAGTTATCCGTATTGGTGACGGTATTGCTCTTGCTCATGGCCTCGACAACGCCATGGCTGGAGAACTACTAGAGTTCTCTAATGGTGTTATGGGTATGGCTCAAAACCTAGAAGAAGGTAACGTTGGTATCGTAATCTTAGGTCCATACACTGACATCAAAGAAGGCGATGAAGTTCGTCGTACAGGTCGTATCATGGAAGTACCAGTTGGTGAAGAACTAATTGGTCGTGTTGTAAACCCACTTGGACAACCAGTGGATGGACAAGGTCCTATCAACACTACAAAATCTCGTCCAATCGAAAGTCCTGCTTTCGGTGTAATGGCTCGTAAATCAGTACACGAACCACTACAAACTGGTATTAAAGCGATTGACGCATTAGTACCAATCGGTCGTGGTCAACGTGAGTTAATCATCGGTGACCGTCAAACTGGTAAAACATCTGTGGCTATCGATACAATTCTTAACCAAAATGACCAAAACATGATTTGTATCTACGTAGCAATCGGTCAAAAAGAATCTACTGTACGTGGTGTTGTAGAAACTCTTCGTAAACATGGCGCTTTAGATTACACAATCGTTGTGACAGCTTCTGCTTCTCAACCAGCTCCATTATTATTCTTAGCACCATTTGCTGGTGTATCTATGGCTGAAGAATTCATGTTACAAGGTAAACACGTATTAATCGTGTATGATGATCTTTCTAAACAAGCATCAGCTTACCGTGAACTTTCACTTCTTCTTCGCCGTCCTCCAGGTCGTGAAGCATATCCTGGTGACGTTTTCTACTTACACAGCCGCTTACTTGAACGTGCTGCGAAGTTAAATGAAACATATCAAAATGGTTCAATTACAGCTCTTCCATTCGTTGAGACACAAGCTGGGGATATCTCTGCATACATCCCAACTAACGTAATCTCAATCACTGATGGACAAATCTTCTTACAATCTGACTTATTCAACTCAGGTGTACGTCCAGCGATTAACGCCGGTCTTTCTGTATCACGTGTAGGTGGATCTGCTCAAATTAAAGCGATGAAAAAAGTTGCGGGTACACTACGTCTTGACTTAGCTGCATTCCGTGAGCTTGAATCATTTGCTCAATTTGGTTCAGATTTAGATAAAGTAACACTTGCTAAACTTGAGCGTGGTAAACGTACGGTTGAAGTTCTTAAACAAGACCTTAACAAACCACTAAAAGTTGAAAAACAAGTTGCGATCCTTTACGCATTAACTAAAGGTCATTTAGATGATATTCCAGTACAAGATATCGTTCGCTTCGAATCAGAATTCTTAAGCTGGTTAGATTCAAACCACACAAACGTTTTAGATCATGTTCGTACTACTAAAGAGCTTGCTCCTGATGCGGATTATGAAGCAGCAATCAATGCATTCAAAAAAACTTTCGCTAAATCAGAATAAGTTCTAGCTAGTCACTTGATTAAAAAACAGAAGGTGGTGAAATACCAGTGGTAAACTTACGCGAAATTAAAGGTCGTATTACTTCAACAAAGAGTACGAAGCAAATTACAAAAGCTATGCAGATGGTTTCTTCTTCTAAGTTACGTCGTGCAGAGCAAAATGCTAAAGCTTACGTTCCTTACATGGAAAAAATTCAGGACGTAGTAGGCGCGATCGCTTCAGGCACAAAAGACAGCGGACATCCAATGTTAACTGCTCGTCCTGTTAAGAAAACGGCTTACTTAGTCATTGGTTCTGACCGTGGTCTTGCAGGTGCTTACAACTCAAGTATCCTACGTCAAGTACAACGTACAATTAACGAGCGTCATAAATCAAAAGACGAATACGTTATTTTAGCAGTAGGTCGTGTTGTTCGTGACTACTTTGTGAAACGTGATCATAATGTCATCAGTAATGTTGTCGGTCTACCTGACCAACCGACATTTGCTGATATAAAAGAAATCGCTCGTAATGCTGTTGGTATGTTCATTGATGGTACGTATGACGAACTTTATATGTACTATAATCACTTTGTCAGCGCTATTGCTAGCGAAGTGACAGAGAAAAAACTTCTTCCATTAACAGATATTGCCCCTGCAAGCGGTACTGCTTCTTATGAATTCGAGCCATCTGGTGAAGCAATTCTAGAAGTTTTACTTCCACAATATGCGGAAAGCTTAGTTTATGGCGCATTATTAGATGGAAAAGCAAGTGAACATGCTTCTCGTATGACGGCTATGAAAAATGCAACAGATAATGCAACTGATCTTATTTCAGACCTTTCTTTGCAATATAACCGTGCACGTCAAGCGGCGATTACACAAGAAATTACAGAAATCGTTGGTGGAGCTGCAGCCTTAGAATAGGCAAGCAGCTTCCCAATGTCGTATAAGAATACGATAGGAGGGTACACAGTAATGAATAAAGGACATGTTATTCAAGTAATGGGTCCAGTTGTTGACGTTAAATTCGACAATGGCCAATTACCAGCAATCTATAACGCTTTAACTGTTAAGATTGAACGTCCTAATGAAGAACCAACAATTCTTGCATTAGAAGTTGCGCTTCATTTAGGTGATGATTCTGTTCGTACAATTGCGATGTCATCTACTGATGGCTTACAACGTGGAGCAGAAGTAACAGACTTAGGAAAAGCTATCTCAGTACCAGTTGGTGAAGTTACACTAGGTCGTGTATTCAACGTACTTGGAGAAGTAATTGACTTAGGTGAAGAGATTCCAGCAGACGCACGTCGTGATTCAATTCACCGTGAAGCACCAACTTTCGAGAATCTTTCAACTACAGTTGAAATTCTTGAAACAGGTATCAAAGTAGTAGACTTACTTGCACCATATATCAAAGGTGGTAAAATCGGTCTATTCGGTGGTGCCGGTGTAGGTAAAACTGTATTAATCCAAGAATTAATCAACAATATCGCACAAGAGCACTCTGGTATCTCTGTATTCGCTGGTGTAGGTGAGCGTACTCGTGAAGGGAACGACTTATTCTTCGAAATGAGCGATTCAGGCGTTATCAAGCAAACAGCGATGGTATTCGGTCAAATGAACGAGCCACCTGGTGCACGTATGCGTGTAGCTTTAACTGGTCTTACAATGGCGGAATACTTCCGTGATGAGCAAGGCCAAGACGTACTTTTATTCATCGACAATATCTTCCGTTTCACACAAGCAGGTTCTGAGGTTTCTGCCCTATTAGGTCGTATGCCTTCTGCGGTAGGTTACCAACCAACACTTGCTACTGAAATGGGTAAACTACAAGAGCGTATCACATCTACGAACAAAGGATCTGTAACTTCTATTCAAGCGATTTATGTACCAGCCGATGACTATACTGACCCGGCTCCAGCTACAACTTTCGCCCACTTAGATGCAACAACTAACCTTGAGCGTAAATTATCTGAAATGGGTATCTATCCAGCGGTTGACCCATTAGCTTCGACTTCTCGTGCATTATCACCTGAAATCGTAGGCGCTGAGCACTACGCAATTGCTACTGGTGTGCAACGTACAATCCAACGTTACCGTGAATTACAAGATATCATTGCAATCTTAGGTATGGATGAATTATCTGATGAAGATAAACAAACAGTAGAACGTGCTCGTCGTATTCAATTCTTCTTATCACAAAACTTCCACGTTGCGGAACAATTCACTGGTCAAAAAGGTTCTTATGTACCTGTAAAAGAAACTGTTCGTTCATTCAAGGAAATCCTTGATGGCAAATGGGATCACCTACCAGAAGATGCTTTCCGTCTAGTTGGTTCAATTGATGAAGTAGTTGAAAAAGCGAAAAGCATGGGCGTAGAGGTTTAATACTAGGGACGAGGAGGAAAAAATATGAAGACAGTTCTAGTCAATATTGTCACTCCCGACGGCCCAGTATACGATTCTGAAGTATCAATGGTAATCGCTAAAACAACTTCAGGAGAAATCGGTGTTCTTGCAGGCCATATTCCAATGGTTGCTCCACTTGCAATTGGTGCAGTGAAGCTTAAAAAAGAAAACGGTTCGACTGATATTGTTGCTGTAAGCGGTGGTTTCATTGAAGTTCGTCCAGAAAAAATCTCAATTTTAGCGCCGTCTGCTGAAATTGCTGAAAACATCGATGTTCAACGTGCTAAAGAAGCCGTTAAACGTGCTGAAGGACGTCTTCAAAGTAAACAAGACAACATTGATTTCAAACGTGCTGACCTAGCATTAAAACGTGCGTTGAATCGTATCAACGTTCATGAGGGTAATATCTAATTCATTTTTAACGGGCAGATATCGCATCTGCCCGTTTTTTAAGGTGAATAAACAGATTGTGATTGTAGGAGAAACGGAGGATGCCGCATGGAAATATATGAAGCGATAGGGCAAGAAGCTTTATTGGGAATTTTATCTCATCTATTTTTTATTGCTATTACTTTTTACGCATTACAAGCTTTTATGATCGAAAAACTATTTAAAAAGAATCGAGTTTTTCAAATTCAGCTCATTTATATATTACTTAGTATTGCGATAGGCTCAGCAGTATCTAATTTCTTTCTTCAAATCTCTAGCTGGTCAGGCAAACTTCCTTATTTATTTTAAAGAATTCGTTTCTCTTTTAAATAAATTCATATGTCTACATGCTTCAAAGGACTTTATAATACCCTTTGTGTGGCCCTTTGAACTATGTAAAAAGACTGATCAACACTGGATACGCAATCTAATGACGCCAACACATTAGATTATTATAAGTTTTACGCTATTAGCTACCAAGATAGCCATTGATAAATGTACGATAATAGGTGCCCACCACTTTTTTTATAGAAATTAAGTGAAAAGTTGTTTTTTATTCATATATCTTTGGGTATGTATTAGAAGCGAACGGGTTATTGGTCATTCACAAAAAAAAATTGGCAGCGTACAATAAATAAATAGCAAAATATCTAATAATGGCTTAAAATAGTGATTTGGACGCTTGAACGAGCGTTAGAAAAGTTGTACTATAGAGTTGTTTGTTTACTGATTATGACATTATACTTCTTTATTAAAATAAAAATTCGATAGGTTAATAGATTGAATTCGGAGGGACATAGGGTGGATAAAATAATAGTGACTGGCGGCCAAAAACTACAGGGAAAAGTACGTGTAGAGGGCGCAAAAAATGCAGTGTTACCAATCCTTGCAGCAGCTTTACTTGCTTCAAAAGGAGAAAATGTAATTAAAGAAGTCCCTAATTTAGCAGACGTCTTTACAATAAATGAAGTACTTAAAAGTTTAAACGCAGCAGTTACATATATACCTGAAGATAATGCCGTATATATAGATGCAACAAAAGAACTTTCAAGTGAAGCTCAATTTGAATTTGTTAGTAAAATGCGTGCATCTATTTTAGTAATGGGATCTCTACTTGCTCGTAATGGCTATGCTCGTGTGGCACTTCCTGGAGGCTGTGCAATTGGATCACGTCCGATTGAATTACATTTAAAAGGCTTTGAAGCAATGGGTGCAAAAATCTCATTTGGCCATGGCTATGTAGAGGCGAAGACAGAGGGTCGCTTAAAAGGGGCAAATGTGTATTTGGACTTCCCGAGTGTTGGGGCAACTGAAAATATTATGACAGCTGCATCTTTAGCTGAAGGGACAACTGTAATTGAAAATGCTGCGAAGGAACCTGAAATCGTGGATCTTGCAAACTTTATTAATAGTATGGGTGGCCGTGTAATCGGTGCGGGGACAAATACGATTCGTATCGAAGGAGTCGATACATTATATGGAGTAGAGCATCATATTATTCCAGACCGTATTGAAGCTGGTACATTTATGGTAGCAGCAGCCATTACTAGAGGAGATGTGGTGATTGAAAACGCAGTTCCTGAGCATATGACTGCTTTAATAGCTAAAATGCGTGAGATGGGCGTAGAAATTACAGAGTTGGATGAAGGAATCCGTGTACGAGTTCCTCAAACCCTAAAAGCAGTTGATATCAAAACAATGCCACATCCTGGTTTCCCAACAGATATGCAATCACAAATGATGGCGTTAATGCTTACTGCAGAAGGTACGAGTATTATTACAGAAACGGTATTCGAAAACCGCTTTATGCATGTTGAGGAGTTTCGTCGCATGAATGCTGGCGCTAAAATAGAGGGACGTTCTGTGTTTATCGAGGGGCCTGTGGATCTTCAGGGAGCTGAGGTTATGGCAACGGATTTACGAGCTGCGGCTGCATTAATTTTAGCAGGTCTTGTGTCTGAAGGCATGACACGTGTTACAAAGCTTCACCATTTAGATCGTGGTTATGTTGATTTCCATGGCAAATTAGCATCACTTGGTGCGAATATTGAACGTATTACAGAAGAAGTGGTGACAATTGAAGATGTAACAGTTGAATTGCCTACAAATTAAATAGATTTCAAAACCCTTTGCTTTTATGCAGAGGGTTTTTGTTTTCTCATAACTAAAAGAAATCTAGCATATTATTCCTTATGAAAAAATGGATGATTAGTATTGGTGTCATTTGCTTAATTGGGGCATTATATATGCTTCCTATAGTAGGGTTTAGTGAAAGACAAGAGGCTATCAAACCTCAAGCTAGTGATAAGAATGCTTGTGAAATATTTATAGAAGTGGAGGGGCAAGAAGAAAAAATCCCTTTGGAAACGTATATTACAGGGGTAGTTGCTGCAGAAATGCCTGTTTCTTTTAAAAAAGAGGCACTGAAGGCACAAGCCATTGCAGCACGCACATATGCGTTGAAAACGACAAATTACGGAAAAATTGCGATTGCTCCTACTGTGGCAAAGCAAGTCTTCTATGATGAAGAGCAAAGAAAGGCGAATTGGGCTAGCAATTTCCTGGGAAATGAAAAGAAAATTGTCGAAGCTATCAATGAAACGCAAGGACAAGTTATTCTTTATAATAATGAATTGATTACAGCCATGTTTCATTCAACAAGTAACGGTAAAACAGAAAGCGCTTATGGATATGGTGGAAATGATATTCCATATTTGCAAAGTGTTGCAAGTATATCAGATCAAGCATCACCAAAGTTTGAGGCTGTGCAAGAGTGGACTTTAGCTCAATGGAATAAGCTCTGGCCTATCCAATGGCAACCTAGTGATTTTAATCGTATCCAGTTATTTTATAATGACTCAGGGCGAGTAGAGCGTTTACAATTAGGAAATAATGTCTGGACAGGGAGAGAGGTAAGAACGCTTCTTGGTATTCCATCAACTGATTTCACTATCATCTTTAATGCCAATAAAAGAAAGGTTCAAGTGAAAACTCAGGGTTATGGTCATGGAGTGGGCATGAGTCAGTATGGAGCTGAGGCAATGGCAAATGAAGGGAAAACAGCTGCCGAAATTTTACACTATTATTATCAAGATATTGAAATAAAAAAAATAGATGCATGTTTAAAATAACTTCTAGTTGTTCACACTGCAACTAGAGGTGATGAAAATGAGAGAGGATAAAAATAACAAAGCTTCTCAAAACCAAGATCCAAATCAAAAGGAAAATGGCCAATTACAAAAGAAACCGTGGTTTTGGCCAGTAGTTTACACAGGTGGTGCACTTGTTCTAGCAGGATTGTTATTTGGTTACAATAGTCTCGTATCAAAAGTAGAAGAGGCTCCTTTACCAGATTTAGCTGAAGTAGATCCAGGTCCTGTAGTGGAAACAAATGCACGAACTGAAAGCATGAAGTATCCATTCAAAGAAGAGAATTTTAGTAAAGTACAAGTCTTACAAGAATTTTACGAGTTAGAGGCAAATGAAGAGTCTCGTGAAAATGCACTAATGGTATTTAATCAAACATTTACTACATCTTCAGGAATCTCTATTGCTATGAATGGCGAAGAATTTGAAGTACTAGCTGCTATGAGTGGTAAAGTACTAGAGGTAAAACTAGACGCATTTACAGGCAATAAGATCGTGATCGAGCATCCAAATGGTATGCAGACACATTATAGCTCTGTGAAGGATATCGCTGTTAAAGAAGGCGATGAGGTTACACAAGGTCAAGCATTAGGAAAAGCGACTGACAACGAGTGGAATCAAGCGGCTGGCGTCCACATGCATTTCGAAATTCTTGAAAACGGAAAATATATCAATCCGAAAAAATTACTAGCTTTTTAATGAGAAAAGCTAGTAACGCATAAAAAGTCAGCAATTTATCAAGAAAATGCAAAACGTGTTCTGAATAGCTTTGTCCTCACATAAGGTGAAGAAATGCGCAAATGTGCATCTGATTGCCAAAGCATTTTGTGAAATTGTGTGGAAAGGACGAAGAACGTGCATGAGCACATTCGGAAGCGCTGCATACGCCTCGGTGAATTACTGATTGAGACGCGTGAGACTGTGCGTGTCCTCGCGAAAATGACTGGTTATTCAAAAAGTACGGTGCACAAGGATTTAACAGAGCGATTACCAACAATTCATGAAGGATTAGCTGACCAAGTGAAAGAAATACTCGCCTACCATAAGGCCGTACGTCATATTCGCGGAGGAGAAGCAACGAAAAACAAGTGGAAAGAAAGAGCGAGTCAAGAATGATTCGTTCTTTTTTGTTGTGTTGGACAAGTATAAGTGGTGATTTTCTAAGGAATAGTAATTCTATATTATAGCCGTTCACAACCTAAAAAGAAAACAGTCTTATTCACTAAATTTAGGTGAAATTACCAATAGTATATGATAAAATATTCTAGATAAAGAGATAAAATGAACGTTATGTAGTTGGAACTGGCGGGAAGGAGAAATTATAGAATGTTTTCGAAAGATATTGGCATTGACTTAGGAACTGCGAACGTATTAATCCACGTTAAAGGGAAGGGGATCGTCCTCAATGAACCATCTGTTGTGGCGATCGATAAAAAGACAAATAAAGTATTAGCGGTAGGGGAAGAAGCCCGCCAAATGGTAGGGAGAACGCCAGGGAATATCACAGCTATTCGCCCATTAAGAGACGGAGTCATTGCAGATTTTGATGTGACAGAGGCGATGTTAAGACATTTCATCAATAAATTAAATGTAAAAGGATTTTTGGCGAAGCCACGCATTTTAATTTGCTGTCCGACGAATATTACGAGTGTTGAACAAAAGGCAATCCGTGAAGCGGCTGAAAAATCGGGTGGTAAAAAAGTATATTTAGAGGAAGAGCCAAAAGTAGCAGCAATCGGTGCTGGAATGGATATCTTCCAACCAAGTGGAAATATGGTAGTCGATATCGGGGGCGGAACAACAGATATCGCAGTTCTATCGATGGGTGATATCGTAACAAGTGAATCCATTAAAGTAGCAGGCGATGTGTTTGATAACGATATTTTGCAATATATTAAAAAAGAATATAAATTGCTAATTGGCGAACGTACTGCAGAGGCAATCAAAATAACAATTGGTACAGTTTTCAAAGGTAGTCGTAATGATACAATGGATATTCGTGGCCGTGATATGGTAACAGGTTTACCACGCACAATTACAATTGAGTCTGAGGAGATTGAACGTGCACTACATGAATCAGTAGCGATGATTGTTCAATCAGCTAAAAATGTTTTAGAAAAAACACCACCTGAATTATCAGCTGATATCATTGATCGTGGAGTAATTATAACTGGTGGCGGTGCGTTGTTACATGGAATGGACCAGCTATTAATAGAAGAGTTAAAGGTACCTGTTTTTATTGCAGAGAGACCGATGGATTGTGTAGCCATTGGTACAGGTATCATGCTTGAGAATATTGATCGTGTGCCAGCATCCTTATAAAATTAAAATGAGGTGATTTCTGTGTTTAAAGGATTTTATACAGTTGCAACAGGTATGATCACGCAACAAAGAAGAACAGAATTACTTACCAATAATTTATCAAATGCGAATACACCAGGATTTAAGGCAGACCAATCTACTATTCGCTCATTCCCAGACATGCTAATGTCTAGCATTGGAAAAACAAATGCTCCTGCTCACCAACAAGCCGGGGCTGAATATATGAGTCAAGTAGGAGCTTTAAATACAGGGACATATTTACAAGAAACATTACCAAATTACATACAGGGCCAAATCTATAACACTGATTTTACAACAGATATGGCATTGATTGATGGAAACTTACCACAAAATGAAGATGGTGTTACAGGTTCAATTTTCTTCCGACTTGAGCATCCTGCTGGTGGTGAGGCTTACACACGTAATGGTAATTTCACGTTAGATGGTCAAGGCTATTTAGTTAACGGTCAAGGATTATATGTACTAAATGATGCAGGACAACGTATCCAGCTACCAAATGATGATTTTCGTTTAGATGAAAGTGGCGCTATCTTTGTAAATAATCAACAAGTAGCACGTGTTGGGGTATCATTTGCTGCAAACCCGAACATGCTACAAAAACAAGATAATGGCCTCATTCGTACAGAAAATGGTGAGAACTTACCAACAGCCTATGGCGTGAATGGTGTTTCCTTTACACTACGTCAAAACTTTTTAGAAGGGTCAAACGTAGATTCTGGTCGCACAATGACAGATTTAATGACAGCCTACCGTGCATTTGAAGCAAATCAAAAAGTATTACAAGCCTATGATCGTAGCATGGAAAAGGCTGTGAATGAAATCGGAAAAATTTAATGGGCGAACAGGAGGCTTTTATCAATGCTACGTACAATGATTACAGCTACAAACACAATGGGTCAATTACAAAATAAACTTGATACAATTAGTAACAACATTGCTAACAGTAATACAACGGGCTATAAAACAAAGGAAGCATCCTTTAATGAATTACTGTATCAGCAATTTAATAATGATAAGCAGGATCGTGCGGAACGTCAAACACCTGTTGGTATTCGTTATGGAACTGGTGCAATGATTGGGCAAATTAAATCCAATGAAAAGCAAGGTTCATTACAAACAACTAATCGTGATTTAGACTTAGCTTTTACAAAAGCGAAACAATATTTCAATATTTTGATGCCAAATGGTGAAAATGGAACGGAAACAGTGTATACTCGACAAGGTGACTTTTATTTATCTCCATTGAATAATGGAACAGTTATGCTTGTAACAGCAGAGGGCTACCCTGTAGCAAACGCTGCAGGACAAGCCATTACATTACCAGACACGGTTCAAAAGTTTGCTGTTCGAGATGGTGGTGTATTAGAAGCATCCTATCCAAATGGAAATGTCATTCGTACAGATTTAGCTGTAACGGAATTCCAAAAGCCGCAATTAATGGAGAATGTTGCTGGTTCTTATATGGGATTACCTAATAATTTAGCTGAACTTGGCTATACGCAGGCGGAAGTTCTAACAGAGCTTGTTGGAGCGAACCGTCAGCAAATTGGCATGCAAAATGGTACACTAGAAATGTCCAATGTTAACCTCTCGAAGGAAATGACAGAACTTATTCAAACACAACGTTCTTATCAATTCAACGCAAGAGCGGTAACATTAGCAGATCAAATGCTTGGACTCATTAATGGCATTCGATAGGAAGTCATCCAAAAACGCATAGTAAGGAATGAAGAGGAGTACAATCTATGACAAACGATTCACGTCGACGTTCTGTGCCGACACAAGAAACCGATACGCAACCGCAACCAGAAAAGAAAGAACGCCGCTCAACTGGAGAGCAACGCGAGGTTCGATGGGTGCAAATCCGACTGATTCCGATTTGGTTACGCATTGTAATTGTTCTCATCTTAGTCGTTGTTGCCGCAACATTAGGCGCAATGTTTGGCTTTAGCGTTATTGGAGAAGGCAATGCTATGGATATTTTTAAAAGAGAAACATGGCAGCATATATTTGATATTATGAATGGTAAAGAATAACATTATTCTTTACCTTACTTTGTGTATACATACTTAATTTTTGAGGGGGAAATGACATGTTAACAGCAGAACAAATTCAAGCAATTTTACCACACCGCTATCCTTTTCTATTTGTTGATCGCATCATTGAATTAGAAGAAGGGAAACGTGCAGTAGGATTAAAAAACGTTTCAATCAACGAAGATTTTTTTAATGGGCACTTCCCAGGTTATCCAGTTATGCCAGGTGTGTTAATTGTGGAAGCTTTAGCTCAAGTAGGTGGAGTGGCTTTATTAAATGCAGAAGAATTTAAGGGCCGTTTAGCATTTTTAACGGGTGTTGATAATTGTCGTTTCAAGCGTCAAGTCGTACCAGGCGACCAACTTAAATTGGAAGTGGAGTTTGTAAAACTTCGTGGCGCAATGGGTAAAGGTCATGGTGTAGCAACTGTAGATGGAGAACTTGTATGTGAGGCCGATATTCTATTTGCAATTGGGCCTGAACAGCCTAAACAAGCTTAATTTGCATTTGTAGACCAAAAGATATAAAATAGATAAAGTCAAGTCAAAAATAGATTAGTAGGTTCTTAAATTGCGATGGTAAATAAGCGATTGTGAATTGAAATAGATGTAATTTTTAGGTTTTACAAACGTAGGAGGATTATTAAGATGTATAAGGAATTGTCTTCAGGTATTAAAATTAGCATTACTCGTTCGATTTCAACATCTTTTGAAGCATACTTAGCAAGTATTGGTTGGGATGAAGAGCGCTTTTCCATGGAAGACTTCATTGCAAGCTGGCAGACTTATTTTCAGGAGAATGCCGCATGGATCGAAAAAATCCCTGCCGATACATTGATGAGCGCACAGTTTCATGAAGAAATGGCACAAAAAATCGATGAGGTTATTGCCAAAATTTTAAATGAAGAACCAACAGCGCAGCAAATCGAAACAATCGAAGCATTGCAAAAAGAGCTAGGCACAAACTATAGCTACGACTGTAAAGCAGAGGCAGCATATATTGAACAGTTATTAAAAGAAAAACAAAAATAGTTTGTACAAAAATCGGATAGTTCCCTCCTTTCTCGGGCAATCTATGTAGGATCACAAATACAGCTAATGTATTTGATGACATAGTACCCAAGAAAGGAGGTTTTTTACTATGTGGAAAATGTCATTTTTAACCATTATTCTTGCCACTGCATTCCTTGGAGGTTGTAACTGGGGAAATAATGCAGTAGAAGATCACCCTGTTCGAGAAGCCGAGAATGACGTACGTCGTGGTGTTGACAACGTCGAGGATGCATTAGATCCGAATAGACGAGATAATGCATACGATCGCAATAATGTAAATGGGAATGGTGTTGATCGAGGTACTGTAAACGATAATACAACATTACCTGAAGCAACAACACCTGGTTCTAATGCTGATATCAACAGCACAAACGGCTATGACAACACACCAAATGCAAACGGTGTAAACGGTGTTGAACGTAATGACAACATAAACAGCAATAACAATAATAATGTTGTCGACGATAAAGTTAACAACACTGAAAAGTACCGTGATGGTATGAACAACCGATAACATAAAAAGAGTGTTTCCTATGTGGAAAACACTCTTTTTTCAATTTAGAGGAAAGCGAAGTGAATACCCGCGGTAGCAGACCTAATACTCGCGGAAGCAGAGTAAGTACCCGCGAAAACAGAGTGAATACCAGCGGAAGCAAAGCGAATACCAGCGGAAGCAAAGCGAATACCAGCGGAAGCAGGGTGAATACCTAAAAGCTAAGCAAAACCCCCATCAAAAAAAATTCTTCATATGCTCCAGTAAATTTTCTGGTAAATGGTAAACACGATTCTTATAGGTACCGGTATATGGAAACTGAAACTTCCGTAGCAATCGAGTAGCTGCATCGTTAGAACTAATTCTAAAAAACGTTCGTAACTGTTTATTGGTAATAGAATGACTAATCAATAACCGATAATCAAGCATAGCCTCTGCGAAAATTTCTATACTCCTATAATGACAAAACGAACATTTCCAAATGCCGCGATGGAAATACATATTATTTTGATAGGCGCATTTTGGACAAAGAACACCGTGTCGAAATCGTGATGGGGCAATCGATGTATGAATTTGAGGAAGCATCTGTTTAGAAAGTAGCACGTGCACTAATTTGGTTAAATGATTATCCGTCATTAATTTTTTAGGGTGCTTTTTAAAAAGCGACTGAAGATACTTATGAAGGCCGGACGCATGAAAAATGGGGAGAGTACCAGCTGGATTGACAATGATTGTTGAAGGATTTGCTATAACAACAGCCCCTTCAACAGGAAGGGAATAACTTGCAATAAGATTTTTAAGAAATCGTATATGACGCTCTGTTTGAATAAGAGCATTTGGAAATCCCTCAACAGTACCATCAACCCTTGTGCGTATGCATTGATGTGTGTGTTGATCAAATTCAAGACGACCATGTATGTTTTTGATTTCTACAACCAACATAAATTGAGGACAAATAAAAAGCGTATCAATCTGATGCAGATGTTGAGCAGTGTTATTAAGACATAAATTATGTAAGACAAAAAAGGTATTTGGGTATATAAATTCATGCCATATGCGATCAACTTTTTGTTCGCCAGCAAACCCTGCAGCTAGTCGACGATACTGCTCTTGATAATAATGAAATTCTACATCATCCTTTAAAAGGCGCCTCATCAAAGCCTCAAGCCATAATAATTGTAAAGGCTTCTCCCTCATAGTAATCACCAAATAGTACCCTCCTTTTTTAAATTGTATTGTACAAAAAAATTACTGCTTGTCCAATAAAAAAACGATGCAAAAATTCGCATCGTCAGTCATTTTTTAATTTTGGTCGCTTTTTCATATCTTGCGTAAAGCGATCCAATAAATCCTCTAGAGAGACGCCCTCAGCAAGTAGCTCTGAAAGTAATTGTTCTGCATATTTTGAGCGTTTAATTTTAAGAGTACCTTTTAATAGTACTGAAACATGATCACCGATTTCTTCAACAGTATGTACGATCACCTGAAAAGGAGCAGGTTCATTATCTGGAAATGAAATAACTGCACGTACATTGAAGACTGTAGCATTCGCTAAGAGCTCATCAAAGGTTGAGCGATATTGTTTTTCCATAAACAATTCAAGTACCCAAGATTGATGGCTATTTTCCTGATTAATAATGATGCCATCGATTAAAGGGAATGGTTGCACGCCATCTTCTGTGACAAGGTCAAAGGAAAGCATTTTAAAGGTTTTCAATATGTATATTCCTCCTAAGTCTGTCATTCTTTTAGTATAACACATGAGGTAGCAGTTGTTTGTGATGCGCACCTGTGACGATTTTTCAAAAACTGCGAAATTGCAGATTTCATGAAATAGCATTTGCCATTACAGCCTAAAGCATTCAGTTAAAAAATTAATAAAAAATAGAAAATTAAAATTGCTAATTTACCCAATTTATGCTCAATAACTGAAGGAAATTAACAATATTGATTTTTGCGAATGCTGGAATCATTTTGTAAGATGAGAGCAATCAAAAACAAAGGAGGTGAACGAATGAATCAAGTCGGATTGGTTGGAAGGTTTACAAAAGACCCAGTGTTACGTTACTTATCTGGAAATCGTGTGCAGACTCATTTCTCACTAGCCATTAATCGTAATTTTAAAAACAATCAAGGGGAAGTAGATACAGATTTTGTTTTCTGTACAGCTTGGGGAAGGCTTGCAGAGAATATCGTTAAATATTGCGGTAAAGGTTCGTTAATCGGTGCCAATGGCCGTATTCAAACAAGGTCATTTGTAAATGAGGAAAGCACAAAGATTTTTATGACAGAGGTAGTGGTTGAGGATGTTAGATTTTATCAACTTAAACAAAGAGATAGTGACGAAGCAGTTACTGTACCGTCACAGCCACCGAATGAACAAGAGCACTTAAAGGATTTTGTATTACCTTAGCAAGAAAGTTTACATACGGGGCAAGAGAATATTCATTGTCTGATCCGCCATTCTCCTTATATTTCTTGCACCGTAACGACAGAAAGGAATGTGATGTGTACCCCTAATAATAAACATTGCTGAAGACCGCACAGCAATGGGATTTTCAACACAACTAAATATGAATGATGAAGTAAGTAGGGAAAAGAAGTAGCAAGTTCCACTAAAAGAGCGCCAAGAATTTGCTCTTGGCGCATCTTCATTATTATATATCTAATGTTATTAAATCGCGGAGTTCTTGATCTTCTAACTCGGTCAACCATTGGCTTGACTGAATAAGCTCTTCGGATAATGCAGATTTCTGCACCAGCATCTTATCAATTTTTTCCTCGATCGTGCCAATTGTCACGAATTTATGGACCTGGACAAATTGTGTCTGTCCGATGCGATAAGCACGATCTGTTGCTTGATTTTCAACAGCAGGATTCCACCAGCGATCTGCATGTAAAACATGATTGGCTGCTGTTAGATTAAGTCCTGTTCCACCAGCTTTCAAAGAAAGGATAAATATAGGGAAATCTCCTGCCTGGAAAGCCTCTACTAAGCGGTCTCGCTGCTGCTTAGGCATAGCACCAGTTAAAAACGGTGCATCTACATTATATAATTCACTAAAGCAATGCTGTAGTAATTGTCCCATTCCAATATATTGTGTAAAGATGAGACATTGCTCTCCATTGTCCACAATCTCTGCTGCCATTTGTACAATGCGCTCTAGCTTAGTTGAACGTGCAAGCATTGTTTTGGCATCCTCGAAAGGTTCCTTTAAATATAAGGCAGGATGATTACATAGTTGCTTTAATTTACTGAGCATCTTTAAGACGCGCCCCTTTTTTTGAAAGCCTGTTAATTGCTCTAGCTGATCAAGCGTCTCTAAAATATAGCCCTCATAGAGTGAAGCCTGCTCTGTTGTTAATGGACAATATTCATTCGATTCTAGCTTATCTGGTAAGTTAAGCTGTAAATGTGGGTCACGCTTTGTACGACGTAACAAGAACGGCTGAATTTTTGCTCGAAGCTTCTGTTTATGCGACTCTGATTCGTCCCGTTCAATAGGCAAAATAAATTCTTCATTGAAGCGGCCAAAGCTACCTAGATAGCCCTTATGAATAAAATCAAAAATAGCCCATAACTCAGATAAACGATTTTCTACAGGTGTCCCAGTGAGAGCAATGTGATGGTCACCTAGCAATTTACGAATGGCTTTTGATTGTAATGTTTGCATATTTTTTATATTTTGAGCCTCATCAAGTACAACTGCTGCCCAATCGATATTCTGTAAAAATTCAGTATCCTGTGACACAGTACCATAGGTTGATAAAATGACATGTGGTCTTTCTGCTGTCACTAGCTGTTTAAACTCTTCATCCTTTGCTCGATTTGTTTGATAATGTGTATGCACAATTAGAGACGGGGCAAATCGAGCAAGTTCTTTTTGCCAGTTCCCAAGCACTGAAGTAGGACAAATAATGATGGATGGCTTTGTATAATCAGTTGATGACTCATAAATATGAAGTAAATAGGTAATCAATTGAACCGTTTTTCCAAGGCCCATATCATCAGCTAGACATGCACCGAAACCTTGTTGGCGCATAAAGGCTAACCATTCATAGCCCTCTAATTGATAGGGACGTAATTCGGTTTGTAAGGACAATGGAATTGAAACGGCAGGCAAGCCTTTCTTCTCTAGAAGCTGCTCCATGTATGCTTTTAATGATTGTTGTATTTCTAGTGCAAAGACTGGATCATCTCTCAGTGCATCATCTGCATCCTCTTCCTCAAGAGGGGCAGACAAGTCTTCTGGTAATTCTCTAAATAATAATTCTCGAACAGTCCAACTTTCATCTTCTGCCTGCTGCATTAATTCACGCATTTCTTGCATCCAATTGGCATCTACTCGGAACCATTCAGTACCAATACGAATAAATTCACGTTTCTCATCCACGAGCTTTTTAAATTGCTCAGCCGAAATCGTTTGTCCGTTCATAGAAAATTGCCATTTAAACGTTAAAATATCATCTAAACCTGCTACCTTCCTTGTAGAGACATTGCTAGTTGTGACGCGTACTCGAATTTTAGATTGTTTTAAATCCTTTAGCCATGCTGGGAGTACAACATCGAAACCAAGGGCCTGTAATCTAGCGAGATCTTCACGTAGGAATGAGCGAACTTCTAAATCTTCCAGTGTCACACGAATAAAGATATCACTATTGATCGTATCAGTGGATAGAAGTTCTACAATTTGTTGTTGTTGCTGCGCAATTTCAGTTGCAAACATTCGCCATTTTGTAGGTAGTGCCTCTTCTATAGGTAAAGATTGTTTACGAATAGCAGGTGTCCAATAGTTTTTGGTTGTAGCCGTGCTTAGGACCGTTTCTAATAACCATACATCTGCCTCTTCTTCGGGCTCACTTAACCGTAAAGAAACGGAAACGGCTCCAGCCTGACGAGCTTGATCTAATGGCCAGCCACCTCGTAGGAAAAAAGGTAGTAACTTTGGTAAATCAGCTAGTATTAGACCAACCTGAGAAAGCTTCTGCTGTACAGCTGTTTCCAATAATGCTGAATCTATATGATCAATAGGGAAACTTAATGATAAAAAATCCTCTGCAATCACAGCATGTGACCAAAGGGACGGCTCTTGCCAGTATTCCTGTAATGCGAATACCTTTTTCAGCCATTCCATACTTTCTTCATTTGCACCAATCCAATTGATGAAAGGGTGCTGGAAGCTTGTTGAAAAAATATCTAGTAACTCAGCTGTAGAAACCTCAATTGTATAATCAGTCCGATTTGTTAATAATCCATAAACATTTGCCTCATAAGTAAAGAATAGCGAAGAAATTAGTGTATCAACATCAATTGTTGCACCATTTGCAGTAAAACCCTGCAACGTAAAATATCCTTCCCGAGCTACTTCAATACGGAGCTGTTGTGTTTTGGAAAAAGGGGAAGGAGCATTTATTGTCATCATACTAAGTTTCCTTTCTCAATTTCTTCTTGTAACGCACGTAGTCGTTTATATTCTGCACGAATGGTTTGCATATATGTTTCAAAATAAGCTGCTTTGCCAGCTCGCTTTGCAGCACTCCGCATACTTTTCCAAATACGCACAGCCTGTTTATAATTTAAGCGTGATTTTTGAGCAATTTCAGCCATTGCATAGACATGATATAAAGGTAAAACAGTTGCAGGTTCAATCTGCAATACATCCTTTAATCCACACATTTCTAAATAGGATAGAGAGGATGGGTTTAATTGATGTAGGGCTGCCCATTCTCGATAGCGACCTTTTTTAATTAAAAAACTTGAGAACGGCTGTAGTCCATACACACCAAAGGCACTGTATAGTATTGCTTCCTCTTCCTCCGTAAGCTGGATCTCATCAAATAGAAGTTGGAATTGCCTTACGTATTGGGCACGTTGAACGACCGGAACGACCTCCTGTAGAAATACTTCAGTCAAAGGTAAAATTGCTCGTAAAATGACTGCTAATGAATAGGACTCTCCTGCACGTTGAGCAAAAGTAGCCAGTTCAAACAAGTCCTGCATTTGTGGTAAATCAATTTGTGCCAAACTTTCAAGCAGCAAATTCTCTTTCTGTAATAGCACATAAAATAATAATTTTAGCGATTGTAGAGAAATTTCTGCTGAAGGGTGATCAAGATTATTTATATATGCCAATTCCTTTTCACGTCGAGGCTTCTCATAAAAAAGCACTGCCCATAGCAGCATGTATAGACGAATTCGGTTGGCGAAAAGCCCTTGTCGTTCTAATAAAAATTCTCTTACTAGCTCTTGGATGGCGTCATAAAATGGATCAGTCGCAAACAGACGTGACCGATTAGAAAGCTCTGTGAGAATGCTCTCAAAAGATTGAGTGCTTTGATCGATAAAATATTTCATATAAGATGAATCTAAAGAATGACCAGGTGTTTCATTTAAATGCCGCCATATCGAATTTAAAATGGCTAGTTCCATATAGAGCTTATAAAGGGGTTGCCATTCACGCTCAAAGGGCATATGCCGACGAAGACGCTCTAAAGCATCGGTTCTTACAGCGGAAAGCCCATAGCCCTCTAGTATACGCCCAGACGGTAATAATCGTTTCATCACCTCATCCACCATCATCGACCAGCTTTGCGGGCTGCGTTCATCTGCTAAAGATTTTAACTGAACTGATTTTTGAGCACGCCAAGCACTCGACCAATTTTGAACAGAATCAAAATATTGGTAGAGAGCGAGTAAAGCACCTACTTGATGTCGGCACCATTTTGCTTGGGGACAGCTACAGTGTAGCTCTTCCTTGGAAAAATCAATTTCAACAAAAGCGGGTCTGACATCTTGAACACTTGCATATAATATAGAACTTGCTCCATTAAATCGTTCAAAAACAATGGATTTATTCCTTACTGAAAAGACAGCACGGCGCACTAGTTCCTCATCTTCTGTGGAGGAAGGATGTAACCCTTGTTCAGCTTCTTTTAGTTTAGTCAGCACAAATGCTTGATGTTCCTTAGCTAATTGCGATATTGACAATGCCATAACCTCACTCCTTTCATCATGTATGGCTATAGTTAACATAGTTAATTGTAAAAAAGGAAAAAAAGACTGTCCTTCCATTATACGATTAAAATGCAGTAATGATAAGCTGAATGATCAGAAAGAAAAAAATGAGTTAAAGATAGTTAACAAGGCTTTTGATTTGTGTTAAAATCTGAATAATCAGATAACTAGGGAGGGATGAAGGATGATGCAAGTTCAATACATGAAGCCGTTTTACACAAAAGTTACTGGAGATAAATTACGTCTCGTATTTGCTTATCAATATTTCTCTATTTTAAAAGAGAATGAGATTTTCCATTTCATTCCCATAGAAGGTAAAGAGATGATCATCAACATGAAGACACAGCAGATTGAAAATTTATCTGAGGTATTTGTTTTCCAAAAAGGAAATCGCTTTATTCGATTACCACTTTATCAACTATTGCTTATTACCAATGTACATGAGCATTTAGCACCAATACTTGAAAGCGCTACACCAAAGCAACAAATTCCGATGGTTTCTACTGTGACAGTTGGCGAAATCGATCAGCTTATCGCAGAGCTAGAGGACAGAAATTTGGATCATTTAATTGATCAAGCATTACTAGAGAATGATAAAGCACTCTTTTTCGAATTGCTACAGCAAAAGAACCATCAACATGGGGGTTTCAAAATTGAATAGAAGGCATGTCCAGTAAGCACCTACTTTTCATAAATGACAAGCAGGTGCTTTTATGATGTAGTTGATTAACTATAATATGTTAATAACTCATAAAAAATTAGAAACTATTTCCAAGAAAGGTCAATAGATGAGATGATGGACCGATATATAGGTTAAGAAGGTGGTGAAATCATGCTTGGTAAGTGGTCAGCAACGGGGATGGCAATCCTGAATAATATGAATCATCATTATGGGGCGATGAGTAAAGCTATGCTGCGAATTTCTTCGGGTTATCGCATTAATAGTGCGGCTGACGATCCAGCTGGACTGGCGATTTCTGAAAAAATGCGTGCACAAATTCGTGGCTTGAATATGGCAGCTAAGAATATACAGGATGGTATTTCTCTTGTGCAGACGGCAGAGGGGGCACTGAATGAAACACATGCCATGATTCAGCGTATGCGTGAGTTAGCAGTGGAAGCAGCCAATGATACATTAACGGATGATGATCGTAAAAAGTTAGATTTGGAATTTCAGGAATTAAAAAAGGAAATTCAGCGCACATCGACCGATACAGAATTTAATACGAAGACATTACTCAATGGGGATTATGAAACAAATGGCATTAAGATTCAAGCAGGCGCCAATGCAGGGCAAAGTATAGAATTATTTATCAATGGAATGGGGTCCGAGGCACTTGGATTGAAGGATGCTTCCATTGCTACTCGTGAGGAAGCGGAAAAAGCTATGTCTTCAATGGATGAAGCCTTAAAACGTGTTTCCAACGAACGCTCACGACTTGGTGCCTATCAGAACCGCTTGGAACATGCCTATAATGCCAATGTGAACACCGCAGAGAATTTACAAGCAGCAGAGTCTCGTATTCGAGATGCAGATATTGCAAAAGAGATGATGAATATGGTGAAGGCTCAAATTTTGATGCAGGCAGGTCAATATGTGTTAGCTATGCATATGCAACAGGCACAATCCATTTTAAAATTATTAGAAGTAGGAAAAAAATGATGAATTTCAATATTATTTGAAATTCATCATTTTTTAATGGTTATTTTGAAAAAGCATCAATTGCTAATTTAGCTGTTGCTGTTGCTTCATCTTGTAATGGGATGACAGCCTGGCGCATTTTTTCTTGAACCGTTGTATAGGATTCGAGGATTGCCACAGCTTGTTCAAACAATGTCACACCATTCCAATCATCAACCTCAACATGACCGATGACGGGCTGATCAACGATATCAGCAAACGCATCAATTTTCGGATCATAGGAAATCGCAATAAATGGTGTTGCATAGATTGCCGAGAAAATTAAGGAGTGTAGTCGCATACCTATTAATAGTTGCGATTGACCAATCACTGCGATTTTTTCTTCAATGGATAAATCAGCAGGAGCAATTAAGCTCTTTTCCTTCATAAGTGCTGCTACTTCCTGTGAAGTGATAAAATCATGCTCACCATGCATAGGGAGGAAGACGATTTGCTCACCCTGACGCACTAATTCATCTAGGCTATGTGCAATTTTCTCTTTGTAGGCAACAGCGGAAGGCCAATCACGAACACTTACAGAGATATAGCTATCGGCTGATAAAGAAACACTTTCTAGCCAATCACAATGAAAGTTATTACCGTTTAATCCCATCACAGGATCTGGTACGATCTTTGTTTCTTTTCGTACACCGATCTCTGTTAAAAGAGCTAGAGAGGCTCTATCTCTAACCGTTATTTGCTCAACCTTATTAAAGACTGTACGAACAATGAATTTACTAAGTGGATGATTAATCGGACCCATACCTTGGGCGTAAACAAATACTGGCTTCTTCAACCATTTTGCGATTTGAATAACGCCCGCATAGTAAGGAATAGTTTTCATGCCTGTTTGATCCTGCATAAGACTACCGCCACCACTAATCAGTCCATCCGCTGTTTTAAGTAATTGGCGAATTTCTTTCATTTTCCAACGATTAACGGCTTTGACACCATATGTTTGCTCAGTAGCTGCTGGATTATTCGATAATACCGTGATCTCTATATCACTTTGCCACTTTTTTAATGATTGGATAATGGACAGTAGAATGGCATCATCTCCGACATTATCAAATCCATAATAGCCAGATAAAACAACGTGCATTATGACCACCTCGCGATTGCCTTAGAAACCCAACGATAACCGATTTTGAAGATTAGGATAAACACTAGTCCTACTACAAGACCTAGAGATACGCTGTATAGTGTACGTAACACAGAAACAGCTACTGGGATGTGTAGGTGAGTAAATGTATTCATGATGGATAGGAAACCGATAACACCTGGTACAAGGAGAATACTACCCCATTTACGATTAATACCCATTACATATAACGCTAAAATGAAGAATGGGAAGCCAATTAAAAATTCCTTCGTTCTTGGTCGAACATACAATGTATTTTCTAGCCATTGTCTAAAGGCTAATTCCATATCACTTACAGAACCAGAGTTTCCTGTTCGGCTAATGTAAAATAATCCGACACCAGCCAATACAATGAGTAGTAGCACATGCCAATATTTTAATTCTTTATTTAACAATGTTACCGTATTGGATAAAGAGTTCTTAATGTTTTGATCAGCTAGTCGGTTCATCTCAATTACTGTAAATAATAAGACACCCATAATTGGAATAAGATAAACTAGCTTAACCCCTTTAAATACAGCAAAGCCTGTTATAAAAGCATTACCATTCAATAAGCCAATGACAATAATGATCCCAATAACGCTAATTGCTACTGCCTTTAAATATTGGACAATTATGTTAGAGAGCTTTGTAGAACCTTGCGCTGATTTGATGACTGCATAGGTTGGTGCAAGGACAGCAATAATGAGTGCAAATGCTTGTAAGAATAGAGTACTTTTCAGAATAAAGTACGCAATCGCTAATACAGCCATAAAGCCAGCTGCCGCGATACGAAGAGGCATCCATTTTACTAATTCTGAAATGATAAAGGTAAATAAAATACCTGCTACTAATACGGATGCTGTGACCCAAGCTGGCACTACTACTTTATCAAATAGCTTTGGTTCACCTGCTTTGAAATGATCTGGCATTGTGTCATGCACACCATTTAAGTAATCAATCGTTTCTTCAACATTTTCTTTGGCATTGCCTGTTGTTTTAATATGATAGAAGATGGAGCGAATATTACGCTCTTTGACAGCTCGTGTTGTACGATCAATACTTGCATTTAGCTTTAATTTAGTCTCTCTGTTCACATTGATGCTATGCAAACGAATCATATTGTAATCCGTCATTTGAGCGATTTTACTTTCGCCTTTAAGTGGGTTACTTTCAATTGTGTAGAAGTAATAGCCAGCATCATTTAATTTTTCAACTAATTGATTGCCGTTTTCTTGTCCAAATCCAATGGCTTCATCACCTTGGCCAAGTAAGCGGCCTGCTGAAGCCTCTTTTAAAGCGACTAATTGATTAACCAACTTTTCATTAGCTACTTCATTATCTGCATTTTCCACCTTAAAGATATGAGCCAGTCCATGCTTACTAATCATGTCAATCGCAGGCTGATCGTAGCCAATCGGTGTTTTTAAATCAAAATTGTGGTTAGAAGCAGGAAGGAAATAAAAAGCTTCTTCACCTATTTGTACTTCCTCTGGTGTAACGCTCTCCATGATCAGCTTTTGGTAGCTTTCATTTTCAGGTACTCGAATATAATATCCGCTATTTGAGATATCAACAGCATCTTTAAATGGTGTAAACAATAATTGTGCTGCTAACTCACTTTCCTTATAAACGGTAATTAAGTTTTGTTTGTCCATTTCCTTTAATGTTAAGGGCTCTAGACTCACAGTATTCAGCCCAGCATCCTTTAAGGAGGAAAGGATTTCATCCATTGTTAGATCGCTATTTTTTTCTGCGGTTTGTATTTCATCATAGGGAATAACAATCTCATAAGCATCATTCGATTGCTCTGCATTCCACCTCATCATGATACCTGTAGAGGAAACGACGAGTAAAAGAACAATGATCCCCCAAAGCCATTTCTGTTTTGACATAAGTGTCCTACCTCTCTTATTTATGAAAATCTTTTTCCGATAACAGGGATTTTCTTTAAATCTTGTTTATGAATAGCTTTCATTAGCCATAGTAGAAGGAAGTAAAGAGCCCCTCCAACTACGATTGCGACAGTTAGATAGCCCATAGCTAACATTCTTGACCAATGTGTAAAGTCAAGCCAAAGTGTTGGTAATCCAACTGCTGCTCCCATTACAATTGAAGACACAATCATTTTCACCGTATCTTTCCCAAGGACAGTAAAGCGAATCGTACGATAAATAAAGACAGAATTCACAATAAATAACACAAAATACACTAGCAAAGTTGCATAGGCAGCACCATCTAAACCGAATGCCTGAATAAGGAAGATGTTAGAAAACACCTTAAGGACAACACCACTCAAAATAATGAGGGCTCCTGTTTTGGCAGCATTCATACCCTGAAGAATACCTGTTCCAAGTAAAGTCAGAGATGTAAAGACAGAGCTAAGGTTGATGATGGCTAACATTAAGCTTCCCTCTAAGTCTTTAAAAAGAGCTAGATTTAAAGGCAAGGTTAAGGCTAGTAGCCCAATCGCAGCTGGCCATGAAATAAGGTGTGTCATACGATGAGTTTGCTCAATAATAGTGCGTGTTTCATCCAATTTACGCTCAGCTAGCTTCGTTGTAATCAAAGGTACAAGCGGCAAGATAATCGAAGAAGCAAAAACAGTCGTAATTTGAACTAATGTTAGTCCTCGACCATAAATACCATAAAGATAGCTAATTTCACTCGCATCTGCACCAGCACTTCTTAAGCCATATGTAACCGTAAAGGAATCAACAAAGTTAAAGAGTGCCATTGTGACAGAACCAATCGCAATTGGAATAGAAATTTTTAAAATGGTTTTACTGTATTTAGAGAAATCCTTACCAGAATATTTCTCCTTACTCGTCACTTTTACCGAAGAACGGAAATATTTAAAGAGTAAATAGAAAAGTGACCCTAGAGCTCCTAATACAGAGCCTGCCATAATTCCACCAGCTACGATGTCATTTGAATAATCCATTGCTACTAGGAAATAAGCAACGATTAAAATTAACGCAACACGTACTAACTGCTCAATCACTTGCGAGATGGCAGTAGGTCGCATATCCCCAAAGCCTTGGAAAAATCCTCTATAGACAGCCATATAAGGAGCTACCAGTAATGTAAGGGCAACAATAATTAAGGCGATCTCTGTTGATGGCCCACCAAGTGCATTTGCTATCTGCTCTGAAAAGCCGTAAATGATTGTAAAACTAATGACGCCAAAGGATAATGCAAGGATTCTTGCAGTCACATAAATTTTCTTAATTTTGGCAGTATCCTGACTCGTCTTGGCTTCCGCAATCAGCTTAGAAATAGCGATAGGGATACCTGCAACGGATAAATAAAGGGCTACCATATAAACAGGATAGACAAGACTAAAAATACCGAGTACTTCATCACCAGCAATATTTTGAAGTGGTATACGGAAGATACTACCGATTACTTTAGAAAGTAAGGTTGCTATCGTTAGGATAAGTGTGCTTTTAACAAATGTTGACTGACTCATTTTGTTTTGCCCTGACCTTTAAGCTTTAATGCAAATACCTTTAAAGCAAAGCGTGGGAGTACAAGCATTCTGCCAAATCGACTTGGCTGGCGTAACAGTCGATAGAGCCATTCAAGATTTAACTTTTGCCAAAGTACTGGAGCACGTTTTACAGTGCCAGCGATGACATCGAAGGAGCCACCTACACCGATAAATACACCCTTTGAAAATTTCTCAAGGTTTTCCGTTATCCATTTTTCCTGTCTTGGTACACCTAATGCCACAAATACAAGATCTGGCTGTAAAGTTGCAATTTCTTTTGCAAAATCATTATTATTCCAGTCGAAGTAGCCATCATGATAGCCAACGACATCAACGTTTGGATAGTTCTTATGAATATTGGCAACCGTCTTTTCGATGGTTTCCTTTTGAGCACCTAATAAATAGATTTTAAAACGCTTTTGCTGACCAACTTCCAACAGGCGTACCATCGTATCATAGCCTGTTACACGCTCTGGAAGTGAATCACCAAGGATTTGTGCTGCCTTAACGACACCAATGCCATCCGCACAAATGTAAGTTGCCTGCTTTAAGTAATTCATGACAGTTGGATTTTCATTTGCCTGCATGACAACTTCAGGATTGGCTGTCACAACGAAAGTTTTTTCTTGCTGTTCAATACGATTAACGAGTAAATCAACAAACCCTTGCTGACCAATATGTAAAAAGGGTATGCCCATAATCGTTACATGCCTCATATAGTGTTCAAACCTTTCTGTAATTCCATTTTCACTGCAATCTATCATACCATAAAAGCAATATTGACAGGAAATTTTCGATAATGGGTTTAACGGGGACTAACTAGGGTATAGCGTTAATAACTGAACGAATGTTAAAGGAAATAGCACACGCCTATTAAGCTTTTTTAGGACACTATTTTGACGTAGATAACTACTAAATTTTAGGAGGATAGTTTGAAAATTATATCCTAAAATTTCGAGTTTCTTCTATTATATAGCGCTTTCATCTAGGTGATAAAAAATGACTAACAAAAAGAGTGCGAATCATCATCGCACTCTTGTTTTGCGCATCCTATTAAAATCATTTTTTTACAATATAATCGCCATGGACCCAGCCTGTTTTTCCGTTGTAAAGCACCTGATACCAGGCACCATTTTTTATAAACTCACCTTTATCGTCTACAACACCGATAATAAAGCCATTTGGTTTAACAGTACCTAAAATAGCACTTGTAGTAGATGGTTCGCTTCGAACATTGAGTGTAATGTTCATATTGACAATTTGTAAGCCATTTTCAAGACTCACATAATCATCAAGCACCCAGCCCTCTTGTCCATTGACACTTACTTTCAACCAACCACCATTTTCACCAAGAACTTTAAAGGAGGTATCCTTTGGCAAATTCGTAATAATCGAAGCATTATCTGCTGTATTCGGATACGTTCTCATATTGAGATTAATCGTCGTTTTACCTGCTGCTCCAGCTAACCCTAAATCCAATGCGTATTGCTTCGATGGACTCGGTAATGAAGGAGCGGAAGATTGACTTTGATATGCAGGCACATCAAACACTAGGTTAGTTGTCGTATGAGCACCAATTAATTCATAAATATCATAGATCTTCTTCGCTTGAATGACAGCCCACATCACATGTGTTGCATACTGGTGGACTGTCGGATTATCAGGATTCCAACGCATTTTATAAAGCGTATCCTGACCCTTGCTAATATACTGATCCTTTACAAATTGGGCACCTCCGATAATAGCATCCTGAACAGTAAACCATCCATTTGTATAAGCACGCTCCGCACCATACTTATTAGCATCAGCATCAATAGCGCCAATACCGTAAGCATTGTAGGTTGTCTTAATAGCAGTTAATTTATCGCGATTTTCTGGTGTCGCCATCATCGGTTTGCCATTTGTATCTAAGCCAACCTCGATCCCTTTAATAAGTGCAGAAGCCCCATTGGCTGTTTCATGCAAGGCATGGGAGACTAAATAAATAGCATTGATCTTATTGTCTACACCAGCCTGGATAAAGGCATCCGCTGTACCTGCTAAGCTACCTTTATTCGCAAGTACTTTATCGTTCAGCTCTTTTGCACTCAGGTTATTAACGACAGTAGATAATTTTAGGAATTGATAATAAGATGGGCTATCCTGCATAAAGCTTTTTGGGTGTACATAGTATGACACTAGTGCCTCGCTAGCCGTGAAAATGCCAGCACCATCGACCTTTGGATTATTCATTGTTTGTTTACTCACTACAGAAGAGTAATCATGTGAGTAATTCGTCGTCATGTATTGCTTACCACCTGCCCCAGGCGCCTCTAGATGGATTAAACGATAGAGCACGGTAGCTGCCTCAGCACGAGTTGTTTGAGCAAGAGGTGCAAATTGATTATTTGGCTTCCCAACAAGTAGTCCTGTTGTGACGACAGCTTGTACATCTGCATAGGCCCATTTGGCAATGCGCGCATTATCACTAAAAGCAATAGGGGAGGAAGAAGTATTGATGTTTTGATAAGTAAGAGCTCTTTTTAACATAGCCGCCATTTCCTGACGATTAATGTGATTATTCGGATGGAATTTGCCTTGCTCATCACCTTTAATTAGCCCGTGATAGCTTGCTTGCTCGACTACTCCGTAATACCAGTCACCTTTTTTAACATCTGTAAAGGTTGCCTGACTAGAAGCCGCTGGCAAGTTCAGTGTTCTAACAAGAAAGGCTGCAAATTCAGCACGAGTGACAGCATCATTCGGACGATAATTGCCGAATTCATCACCCTTCATTAAATCGTTGGTAATAAGATAGTTCATTTCATGGTAGGCCCAGTGCTTTGAAATATCTTCTGCTAAAGCGGAAGTTGGCGCAAGATATAACATGCCTGCCAGCACGGCCCCATAAAGAGGAAATTTACGTTTCATTTTTTAAGCTCCCTTCAATAGCTGATATGTTCTATCAAACTATCAAAAGTGTAGCATAAAAAGTGGCAATCTATTATTACAACATGGGGACATTATTTACTTAATAAAGAAGAAACTCATAAAGTCGGTGGGAAAGAGGCAGAATTCGCTAAGAAACGCCTTCTATATTTCTGTTTCTTTACAATTATAACTAAAATATTACGGGAGTCTTTAATTTTTGACAATTTAGTAACCATTCCAGAAAATGCTTGGTTATTATTGAGAGTAAGGTATAATAGGTAACGGAACTATATGTTACCAATACATTTTAGGCAATAAATAGATGGTAGCTTATTGGAATCTATTAAATACCTTAATAGGTATGGTAAAATAAGCTTTCATAACTAAATTTATGTCCCAGTGCTTGAATTTAGGAAAAGTTAGTGTTATATTATTGTAGAAAGTGAATAAACTTACTAGAATGGTATTCTACTACTCTTTTTCTAGTAAATTTACTAACAAATTTGCTTTAGTTTTGTATTATTCAAGAAAGCTATAATACATACATTTAGGTAACTAATAAGGCGGTACTATAGTTTTCGTTGGATTAATATCAATTTAAGGAATTTTAGGGAGGAATACATTAATGGCAAAGCAAAACAAAGGCCGTAAGTTTTTCGCGGCATCAGCAACAGCTGCATTAGTTGCATCAGCAATCGTTCCTGTAGCATCTGCTGCTCAATTAAATGACTACAACAAAATCTCAGGTTACGCGAAAGAAGCGGTTCAATCACTAGTTGACAGCGGCGTAATCCAAGGTGATGCTAACGGAAACTTCAACCCACTAAAAACTATTTCTCGTGCAGAAGCTGCAACAATCTTCACAAAAGCATTAGAATTAGAAGCTGATGGATCTGTAAATTTCAAAGACGTTAAAGCTGGCGCTTGGTACTACGATGCAATCGCAGCAGCTGTATCAAACGGAATTTTTGAAGGTGTTAGTGCAACTGAATTTGCACCTAACAAATCATTAACTCGTTCAGAAGCAGCTAAAATCCTAGTTGACGCTTTCGGTTTAGAAGGTAGCGAAAGCCTAAGCCAATTCGCTGATGCTTCTTCAGTAAAACCATGGGCTAAATCTTACCTAGAAACAGCTGTAGCTAACGGAATCTTCACTGGTTCTGAAACAAACGGTAAATTAAATCTTAACCCTAACGCTTCAATCACTCGTCAAGACTTTGCTGTAGTATTTGCACGTACTCTTGACCTAGTTGACGCTGAAACTCCAGTAGATGCTTCTATCAAAGCAATCAACAACACAACTGTTGAAGTAACATTTGATGAAGAAGTAAACGTTGACGATGTAAAAGCAGCTAACTTCAAAATCGCTGGTTTAGAAGTGAAAAACGCTTCTGTTAAACAAACAAACAAAAAAGTGGTTGTTTTAACTACTGAAGCTCAAACTGCTGATAAAGAATACGTTTTATCTTACAAAGATGAAGAAATCGGTAAATTCAAAGGTATTGCAGCTGTAATCCCTACGAAAATCGATGTAACAACTGCATCAGTACAAGGAGTTATTGGTAAAGAAGTAACTCTTAAAGCTCAAGTTACTGTAGCTGACGGTCAATCTAAAGCTGGTATCCCAGTAACATTCAACATCGTAAGCGATAACGCTAACGTTAACGCTAAAATCGAAGTTGAAGCTTTAACTGATGAAAATGGTGTAGCTACTTACTCTTACACTCGTTACTACGAGCACAACGATAACGTAGCAGCTTACGCTACTAGCAAATCTTCAGTTTCTTCTACTGGTAAAGTATACTGGGCTAACAAAATTCAATTAGCAGTTTCTGAAATCACAACTGGTAATGAATTAGCTAACAATACTAAAAAATCATACAAAGTAGTTGGCGCTAAAAACACAACTTACTATGTAGCAGTTAAAGAAAACATTGATGTAAACCCAGATAAAATCACAAACCTTTATGTACAAGATCATGCAAACTCAAACAACTTTGTAATTCCTTACGAATTAACAACTGGTTCTGAGAAATTTGCAAAAGTTCAAACAAACGCTAACGGTGAAGCAACATTTACTGTTTACGGTTCTGACTTAACTGCAACACCAATCGTTTACTTACCATCATCAGTAAACAAAACTGCAACTGATTTCTCTTACTCTAAGCTTGCATTACAAGCTGAAGCACCAGCAGTTAAATTCTCAAAAATCGATAAATTAGCGATTACTGTTGCTGCTGAAGGTAAAGCAGATTCTGCAGAATTCTTAAACACACCAGTAGCTTACGACCAAAACTCTGTTGGTGGACGTAACTATACTGTAACTGTAACTGACAAAGATGGTAAATTAGCTCCAGAAGGTACAGCTGCTTATGTAACATTTGATAAAGAAAACCTTTCTTCTATCACTACTGATGCAGTTTACTTCTCAACAGCTAAAGAAAACTTTGTTAAAGTAACAGCTGGTACAGTTTACAAAGTAACTGTAGGTAAAGAAGGTAAAGCTCAATTCCGCGTAGCTGGTAAAGGTTCTACTGCTTTCGCAAAACCAACAGTATTCTTAAACACAGCTGGTAAAACTGCTCCTGTAGAGCTTGACAAAGCTGACGTTCAAGCTGTAGCTGAAGTAACTTACTTCAAAGCTCCAGAAGTAACAAATGCAACATTAAAAGTTACTGATGAGTATGGCCGTACAATTACATCTACAACTGCTGGTAAAGATGCAATCTTCACTTACCAATCTGTAGATCAAAACGGATTCGACTACCGTCCAAATGGTTACAACTCAACTGGTCAAACAACTCAAATCGTTTGGAAACCAGTTACTCAACCAGATGGTACAATCGTATGGGTACAAGAAGTTATCACTAACCCAGGTAACACTGTTTACGAATATGCTTTAGCATTCGATGTAACTTCTACATTCGGTAATGCAAAAGTAACAAATGCTGCTGGTACAGTATTAAACCCATCTCAAAACTTAGGTAACACTAAAACTTACCAAGTGAAATCAGATGCATATGGTAAAGCAATTGTACGTGTTACATCTGACACTGCTGATACAGTAAGTGTAAACGTAACAGGTGCTAGCAACATCCTACCAACTCAAACTGCTTCTGTTTCATTCACAAATTCAACAGTTGTTCCTGCACTTTACACTGGTGTAGTAGAATCATTTGATTCTATCAAACAAACTCTTAAATTTGCTGGTAAAGATTCAGTATCTTATGTTGGTGAGAAAGTATACTACCGCGGTCTTAACAACACACCAATCGCAACTGCTGATGACTTCGTAAAAGCATTAGAAAACGCTACTGGTACTGTTCAAGTTACTTATGAAGTAAAAGATGGCGTAACTACATTCTACATCTACAGCATTGCTACAACAGGTAACAAACCAGTTGAAACTGGTGCTACAGCAACTTCAGAATTAGCAAAAGCTATCCAAGCTGCTGATGCTGTAACAAACACTGGATACACTCAAGCTTCTTGGGATGCATTCCAAGCTGCATTAACAAATGCTAAAGCAATCGCTAGCAACAGTGCTTCAACTGACGCACAAAAACTTGCTGCTAAAGATGCTTTAAACACTGCACGTGCTAACT
Organism: Lysinibacillus sp. IITD104; assembly: GCF_036698265.2. NCBI lineage: Bacteria > Bacillati > Bacillota > Bacilli > Caryophanales > Bacillaceae > Lysinibacillus > Lysinibacillus sp. IITD104. Next base: position 3,878,111 of record NZ_JBAHYH020000001.1, on the reverse strand, counting down.
TAACTGTACAAACAGGTGAATTAACATCAGTAGTAATTACTTCATTCGAAGCAAAAGCTGCTAACTCAGTTGCTGCTGCATTAGGTATCTACTCTGAGTACGCTGTAGCAGGTACTGTAGCTGACGCTGCTATCACTTCTGTTGAACTTGTTTACACATTAGAAGATGGTACTACTGTTCCAGCTCGTACAGTAACAGTAACAAACGGTGCATTCACTGATGCATTACCAGTATCAACTGGTACTGTTAAATCAGTAAAAGCTCAAGTTGGTGGCAAAGCTACTGCTGACAAAGCTGTTACAGTAAAAGTACAACCTTAATTATCATAATTGAATAAAGATATAAACCACTTTAGGTTTATATCTTTATTTTTAATAAAAATTGCCTAATTATAGGAGGACATAGTAATGAAAAAAGGATTTAAAGCGGTAACAGCTGCAGCATTAGCTATCTCGGCATTAACGCCAGTTGCAGCATTCGCAGCAGAAAACACTGTAGAAAACGGTGTTTATACAACTACAAACTTTTACTCACTTGACGCTTTCAAAAAACTTTCAGGCACAGCTAAAGCAGCAGCTTTAACATCTGAAGGTGCAGTAATCGTTGTTGCTGGTAAAGTTTACACTGGTGCTAACGTACTTAGCCTAAATGATACACAATTAGATGCTTCTGCAGTTACTGTTGATGCTTATAATGCAGCTAATGATAACAAATTAGTTTCAGGTCAACCAATTGGTGGAGAAAATCAAACTGGGGAACTTAAAGTAGAATCTGTAAATGCGATTAATGGTAAAACGGCAGTTGTGAAATTTACACAGCCTGTAAAAGAATCAACTGTAGTAACTGGAGGGAAATTAAATGCAACTAATGTTGTATTCAACACTCTAGAAGATCCTGCACAAACTATCACAGGTGCTTCTGCTGATGCAGTATTAAGTGAAGATGGTAAGACTCTAACAATTACACCTCAAACTACTGAAATATTCCAAGGTCGTTATCAAGTAATAATTAATAACGTTGAATCAACAAAATCAGTAAAATTACCTAAATATGATGAAGTATTGAACTTAGGTAAAGATAAAACTGCACCTACAATTGTATCAGTTGAAAAAGTTAATGCGTCAGCAAGTAAAGTGACTTTCTCAGAAGCAATTGCAAACTTAGGTACAGCATCTGAAGTGACATTCACATATAAATTAGCAGATGGCACAGTAGTTCCTTCTAGTGATATTACTGTAACTCCAGGTACTGATAATAAATCAATTACTGTTGAAGCTCCTACAGCTAAATACGCAGGTAAGAAAATCACAGCAACAGTACTAGGTGCAAAAGATCATGCTGGTAACCTTATCAGTCCAAATCCATCAACATTTGAATTCCAAGTTGGTGATAAAGATGGCGTAGCACCTACTATTGCATCAGTAAAGGCAAATAGTGACACGGAAATTGAAGTAGTTTTCTCAGAAGAAGTACAAGGATTTAACACAGCAAATAAAGCGGATATTACTTTGACAGGTGATGCAGCTTTACTTGATGGCGCTGTTGCTGATACAATTACTCAAGATAAAAAAGATAAAAAGAAATATATCATTAAATTAGATAAGTCAGCATTAAAAGCTGGTGTTAATTCAGCAGTTGCAAATTTAAAAATTGTAAAAACGAATATTACTGACCTTTCTGGCGAAGCAATGGCAGATGACTATACTGCAATTGTAACAATTAAGAAGGATACAGTAGCACCAAAACATGTATCTACTAAAATAATTGAAGAAGCTGGTGTGCAGTGGTTAGTATTAGGCTTTGACGAGGAACTACATGCAACTGTTGGAACAGCGGTGGCTCCAGTTGTCGGATCTGCAACTTCTTTCAAAGATTATGTAACAGTAAATAATAAAAATATTACATTAGGGGCTTCTGTAGCACTTACTGAGGATAAAAAAGGTATTAAAGCGAAATTATCTGAAGTTCAATTTGATGCAGCTGCTTTAAAAGATGGTACTGAATATACATTCAAAGTAGAAGCAACAGACGCAGCTAATAATAAATCTGATGCAATTAGTGTAAACTTCACATACAATGCAGCAGCAAACTCTGACAAACCTGCTTTAGTAACTCCAGTTTCAATTACTGGTACTGGTCAGGACACTATTACTCTAGAATTTGATAAAGAGCTTGATGGTGCATCAGCTACTAATGTAGCAAACTATAAAATTGCAGGCTTAACAGTTGAAAAGGCAGTTCTATCACCAGTAACTGCTGGTAAACAATCTGTTACATTAACAATTGGTAAAAATGAACAATCAGGTGCTCGCGCAATTTCAATTTCTGGAGTTAAATCAAAAGCTGGAGTTGCAATGGATGAGTTTAACGATGTAGTAAACTTAACAGAAAACGTTAAACCTACTGTTACAGCAGCAAAAGTAATTGAAACAGATAAAATTGAAATTACATTCTCTGAAAATGTTGAAATTACTGGTGGAGCTAATGAATTTGGTATTTTCATTGGTGATGCTACAACGACAGCAGCTCATACTACAGCGGCTGTAGCTTCTCCTGGAGCTAAAAAAGTAGTTGTTACATTAACAACAGAATTAACAGAAGCCGATCTTGCTAAAACTATTACAGTTAAAAAAGGATCAACTAACACTGTAAAAGATGTAGCAGGCAACGACTTAGACTTTAAAGATATTATAGTTACTAAATAATTATATATTATTTATTGAAAGCATTGAGGTTAACCTCGATGCTTTTTCTTTATACTATTCAATTCTCAAATATGCCGTACTCCAAAAATATTATGATATTATTAAGGTATCGATACAAAATCTTCGATTAATATAGAAATACAATATTAAATAAGATGTATAGTAGAGCAATAATGTATTAATGAACATTTAGTATCCAATATATAAATTTAATTAAAACGTTCTTCTATATATCTTATTATATTTTAATATAATTTTTTGAATCTGTAACCGCGTAAATGTTGGTCTTATAGGTTCTTATTACCAATAAAGATTGTAGGTAAATGTTTATTGTACGAAAGGATGGTAGAATTAGTTATAGATTTGATTACTTCTTTGAATGATTTGTTGGAATATACAAAGAGTCAATGAAAGACTAGTCTTTATATATTCAAATCTGTCTTTAGAATAAATGTAGATACTTCTTTTGTTCATGATAAAATGTTCACTTAAAGTAGGTGGTGTTGAGCATACTTTTTTGTAAAGAAGTTAGTAAATGGTGATAGGACAGAGATAGATGTACAAAAATAATATAATGGTTAGAATCCAAAAAATATTTCTCGTTTCTTGAATTAGCTCAAATGATTTACTAATGGTCAATTGAGCTTTTTTTATTTTGCAAACACATTTTGAATTATTATTTAATTTAGAAATTAACTGGTGATGTCTGAGATAGTAAATGAATTTATAGTATAGAAAGAAGTCCGTAGAAAAAGGAATGATAGAGGTTAAACAATAAAAGATATCACTTATGAATTTCTCCTTTTATATACAAAACTAATTTATGTATCTCTTATTGCAAGATTGAAAAGTATAATAATTAATTAATTTACTATATATTACATGGAACTGATTGTATTTTAATTATGATTATGTAAAAATTACATATAATGTTGTCAAATAGAAATGATCAATGAGGTGAGTGTTTGAGGAAATTTGTGTTATTAAGTTGCTTGTTCTTGTTCTTTGTTATGAATCCGCATACTATTTTTGCAAGTGAACCGACCTTTATAAAAGAGAATGTTCCATTAGATAAAGTGTGGACCATTACGTTTAATCAAGAGGTTGATTTTTCGACAGTCAATAACGAAAACATTTATGTAACGGATCGTTACGGGAATAAAATCAGTACTTTTTTCGGGAATGAAATGAATACACCTAAAAATCAAGTGAAGATATCTAGTACCAGTGGATATACCTATTCCACTGAATACTTATTGCATCTCACACAGAATCTAAAAGACAAGAACGGAAATAGTCTGAATAAACCTACCGTCTTAAAATTTAAAACGATAGACAATCCAACCATAGGTGAAATAGGTAATATACATACAGCTGAAGAATTGTCTAATTATCTAAATGCTCATTATTCAGTGCTCGATACTACGGTAGGAAAATGGGGAATGAAATTTACATCATCAGGATCACCGAACAGTAAATTAAGGATTGTCACGAGTTGGCAAGGTGGTTCACCTTATACCTTGCATTATGATGATGATGATGAGCTAGAAGCTTTGGAGTATGGCAGACCGATCACTAATGAAGAAGCTACCTTGGTGAAGAAGCAGTTGCGAGACTTCCAACGAGAAGTAGCGACAATTGCGATGGCTGTTTTTCCAAATGCAGCAATCGAGGGTGGCTATTATCAGGGTGGTTATAAATATCCTAACTTACAAGTTGGCTATTGGAGTGTACCTTTTCTAAGTTGGAAAAATTTTTATGGTGATGGTTATGATACTATCAATACCTCTAGGGATTTTCATTGGTATCCTAAAAATGATGATTACAACTTTGTAACGGATCAGCCCATAAAGAAAGTTTATGTGATTGATCCAACTACAGGTAAATATATCGCATATGAAGATACCAACAAAGTTATCAAGATTAAAAAGGGTGAACAAGTTCAATTTGCCTTTGACACTCCAATAGATTCCAATTTAACGTATTCCGAAATTGGCTTAAGTTATACCTATTCCGATTACGCTAAGAAAAATATCATTTCTATCGATGAAATGGGCAATATCACTGGTAATAAGGCAGGAGAGCAAAGTATAAGTGTATCTTACTATTGGGACCCTTACGTCTACCATTACTTTACGATTAAAGTAGAAGAATAAGGTTGCTTGTTAATCTCTCAATCATTCCTTTTTGAAATGGTATATTTTTTACACTAATATACCAACCATAATTTAATGTTATTTCATTATTTAGCCAATACTGTTCTTGTGGAGAGAGAGAATATCGTTTAAAATATACAATATCAGTAAGAAATAGATTAGCAGGAGGATACGTATGAAGAAAAATATAGGTGTACTATTTTTAGCGATTTTCATGCTTACTACGATTCTTTTACCTACTAGTAATACCGCTTCTGCTGCAAGTGATACGTTAGAGGTTGGTATTTACGTTGATGGGAAGTATCATATTAAATTTGCAGACTTTAAAAAGTTAAAGACTGCTGATAAAGCTAAGTTACTTATGAAGAATGGGGTTTATGTTTCTTTAGGGAAACAACTTGTTGAAGCCAAAAATATTTTTACAATGAATGATAAGCAGTTAGAAAGTTCTAAAATTACTGTAGCCGAATATTTAAACATAATTGGCGGAGGGCAGACCTCAGAATTTAAAGTAGAATCAATTGAGTAATAATTTGAGACCAGTTGAGGAGAAAATCTTCAACTGGTTATTTCATCTTGGTGAAATGAATTGATGTAGACCATATAGAGATAGGAAGTTTTAAAAGTGAAATTGAAATTGATGAGTGCCCTCATGATGGTGGTCCTATTAACAGTAGGATGCACAGATGATAAAACACCACAGAAGCAGGAAAAAGAAGCTGAAGAGTTTCTAGAACAATTAGAAACTACTAAAAATGAAACACTTGAATCGCAAGTGGAGAATGAAAAGGCGATAATAGAGCACCAGCTATTTATTATGGAAAAATTAGATATAGCAGGTGGGAAATTTGTTGTAGGGAAAGAAGTAAAAGACGACGAGGCAAAACATCTTGCAGAAAAATATTCGGAACAATTGAAAAAAGAATATCCCAATCTCTCAGTAGTCATTACCATTATCCGTGATGGAAAAGAAATCACAAGTGTAGAGTTAGATTAATTGGCAGAATAGTGTAAAGTCAATGAAGGGTGTGCATATTTAAATTGCCACCCTTTTAGTAATTTGTTATAAGTACCTTAATATTACTTATCATACAACTCTGATTAAATAAGCTGGTGAATCATTTTAATTACTTAATAGATTTACCGATAATAAAAGTAAGAATAGATAGATCAATCATTATCAAATTTCAGAAAATTCAGCTTTGTAACTTAAAAGGAGGATCTTCCATTGAACAAACGAAAATTAGCATTGTCTGCCTTTATGACTGTACCAATTGTAGCAGTATCAGTTGTTCATCCTATAGAGAGTCTTGCGGAAAATCAGGATTGGGTTAATGAAGAAAGTGAAGTAATCGCAAATCCTGACATGAATGGTGTTAACGTTAATGTTTATAGCGATGTACAAGTATTAGCTGAAAGTGTACCGACTTTAACAGCAACGACAGTTCAGGAACTAAGCGCACTTATTGAGAGTGGAATGAATCAATTTCAGACAAATATGTCTATCCAATACACAGGCGATAGCTCAATCATTATGGAACAAATCAATAGCATTATAAAAAACAACCTACGTAACAATGATTATTTAAATGGAACAGTTGCAAGTTGGAAATATGGCTATAAGGGAACTGCTAATAATGTAGTCATTAGTATAAATTTCAACTATCATACGACAGCAGAGCAGGAGGCCTTTATTCAGTCAGAGGTGAGACGGATTGTACAAGAAGAAATTAATCCGTCAATGTCTGATTTTGAAAAAGTAAAGGCTATCAATGATTATATTGTGTTAAACTCCACATACTCCTATAATTCATCAACAACACCGCATGCAGCCTATGCCATTCTTAATGAAGGAAAAGGGGTATGTCAGGCATATGCTCTACTAGCCTATCGTTTATTGCAAGAGGCTGGAATGGAAGTACGCTATGTTACTGGCTGGGCTGGCGAGGCACATGCATGGAATATCGTAAAGGTAGATGGCCAATGGTATCATCTAGATACAACTTGGAATGATCCAGTATTCTCTGCAAGTGCGGGAGACATGTCTGATTATGTTAGCTATAAATACTTTTTAATTTCAGATAATGCTATTTTTCAAGACCATCAAATTGATGATCTAGGCTATCCAAATGCAACAAGTGAGCGTTTTGTGGCAATGAGAAACGTGGAAAGCCCAATACAAATTAATAAAGTTTTATATTATCCAAATGGCTCTGACAACCAGAAATTATATAAGCTCGATTTAAGGAATATGAATTTACAAGAAGAGAAGGTATCCGATACGCGTGTACAACATTTGTTTTATGCAAATGACTGGTTATATTTTAGTAACTATTCGAATGGTGGATATCTCTATAAAATGAAGGCTAATGGCTCAAATAGTACGATGCTTGCAAACAAACGAGTGACAAAGATCACACGAGAGGGTAGCGATTTAGTAGCTTATAATAACAATGTTGAAATCTATCGTGAAACTCTTCAAGAGAATCCTATTGATGATACGAAAATTAACCAAGTTACAGAATTGTCGAATCAAGTCGTATTTCTAAGTAAAGATTTTAAATCGAAGGCAGAGCAACTATTTTCATTATTTGATAGTCTCTCACTAGCTGAGCAATTACGACTATCAAATGGAGTACAGCAGCACATTAAGCTCATACGAGAGAAATATCAAAAAATGGAGTCACTTACCTTTAATGACTCAACAGCTTGGACATCTGTGCCGAAGGTGAATGATGTCAAGAAGCCTTGGACAATTCAGTTAAGTCAAGAAGTGTTAAACACACCTGAAAACCTAAAGCACATTGTATTACTTGATATGTTTGGCGACTCAATAGATATTTCTGTTCGGGTAGATGGCAAAAAGATTACGGTGACGCCAACAAACAATTATATAGAAGGTATCCCCTACACGCTTGTCATCAATTCAAAATTGAAAAACGTAAATAATCAAACGTTGGATAAAGGCATCCATTTACAATTTAACTATCAAAAATGATTGAATTAAGAGAGAACAAAAATAAGAGTTTCGTGGCCGAATGAGTCACGAAGTTCTTATTTTTTTATGTAATGAGCTTGTAGTTTACAGTCGTTTGAAGTATTCAGAAGATGGTATTTTAAACACTGCAATAAGACGCAATCTTTAATTTCTTAAAAGGAAATTAATAATTATGTAACTTATTGAGGGGATGACAAGTCTACTTAAAAGGGATGTTCTAATAGTGTGAAACCAACCACAATAAGTTTTATAGAAAATATTCATGGTATTTTAGAATATCATTTGTTCTACATGAAGCTTTTGAAGGAGAAAGGCTAGCACTCTAGTACCGAATTCTACTTTATTCGATAAAAATCCCACATTTTGGGCTTTGTTCATGTTAAGATGGTAGAGACGATTTTAAGAGGAAAAAAGGAGATTGAGATGTTTAGAAAACTAAAGACTACATGTATTGTATCAGCAGTTGCGTTGGCTACGATTTTGCCAGGACAAGCGTCTGCATCAGCTACTAGTAACAAGGGAATTCAGATAAAAAATAATGTTTCGATTACGATTAATGGAGAAGCAATCAATGTTAATGATCCTATTTTAAACAAGTCGGACTTCTTATTATTACCAATGCGTGCATTATATGAAGCGGTTGGTGCAAGTGTGGATTGGGATAAGGAAACGTTGACTGCATCGGCGATTCGCAATGGTAAGATGGTTGATTTAACGATCGATTCAAAGACGGCTTTAGTAGATGGTCAAGAGGTAGCAATGGATGTTGCGCCATTTATGTATAAGGATCGTACTTATATGCCATTACGTTTCGTCAGTGAAAACTTTGATGGTGTTGTGAATTGGGATGAGGCTACCCAATCGGTAGATATTACATTATCAGATGAAACAACAGCACCACCGCAGGAAGACCCATATATCTTACATATCAATAATAAACGTATTGTCATGAAAGATCCGATTGTTTCAAAGGATGGAAGAACCTATTTACCTGCTAGCTATATTTATGATTATTTAGATGATTCATCTGGCACTTGGCAACCTGATGGTTCCTTTGAATTGTTAATTGGTGGGATGAGCTTTATTTTCAATGATAACAGCAATCAGGCTCTGATTAACAATGAGGCAGTGACAATGATCGAAAAGCCATTTATACAAAAGGGCAAAATGTATGTTCCTGCTAAGTTTCTTGTGGATGCATTAGGCGGGAATTTGCGTTATATCACAGAAAAGAAAGAAATGTATATTTATGTATATCGTTATATGTATACAAGCTCTTTCCTTGAAAAATCATACGGCACTACGTCATCGCCAGAGGTTGTTCCTTCTGCTCGTTTAGAAGGGGATCGTGATCTATTTATTAGTGATAATCCAGAAACATTAACACGCAAGCTTGTACCAATAAATAATGTAACACTTGCACAATACGACGTAAAACCAACGACAGCAATGAATAAGCACCGTGTCTTTGGCTGGCACTATAACACGCTAGGAACAGATGTCAATATTGGCATTACTGTCCAAAACAAGTCTATGACAGAGAGCATTAAAGTGACTGACTCGAAAGGCATTAACCAAAAAACTGGTAATAGCTGGGTAGGTCATGATATTGGTTTAACAATTGCGGATGCTGTATTAAATAATAAACTAAAAAAATCAGAGAGTAGTGGCATTGTTATCGCACCAGGTGAAACGAAGCTAATTGAAACATATGACCTACACTATGATTATATTATCGGCTTTTTACATGATTTAGATATTCAAGCAGTCAATGGTGGAAAACCTGAGTATACAATACGTACAGTGCTTTCAAAGGATAATACGGATTTAACAACAATCAAATCGGACCAGGTTGCGGTGGATGAGTATGCGAAACATCCAAGAGGTGCGTGGCCAAGTGCTACAATTCTAGCAGAGCTACCAGCCTATACAGTAGATACTCCTGAGGTAGGCTATAACATTTCTAATGGCCGTACAGACCATCTACAAACGGCTGAAAATTCACTTTCTCAGATTAATGGTGCTGTAGGAAACCCAGGTCACTTCGGTATGAACTACAAAGTTTCCATTCCAGTTGTCAATCCAACAGGCTCTACAAAAACGATTAAGCTGAAACTAGCTGGTCGAGGAGGATTATACAGCGGAGCGATTAAGGTGAATGGCAAAGTGTATTTAGTGCCTTCTTTAAGAGTAGGGGCAGAGTATGTTGAATTACCAGATTTCAAGATGAAGGGTTCGAAAGATACGATTGAATTAGAACTAATGCATGCTGGTGGTGTCAATCTTCCAGTAGCGATCTATGTAGAAACAAAATAAAAAAGTCACTGGCACGGGCCTTGTGACATGGTACGTGCCATACTTTGAATTAATTCGGAGTGAAAAATGGCAAGAAAACTAATAACGATTATTGTTGTCCTATTCATGCTTACACTAACAGTTAGCCCCATTAATGGACAAGCTGCTGGTTTAGGCAATAAAGTCAGTGAAGTTAAAACAGAGGTTTCACCACAGGTAATCCATTCACAGCAAAACTATACGTCAGGTTCTATACGTCAGTTTGTAAATGTTTTAGATGTCAATTTAAATAATACATATACAAAACTAGAAATTGGTATGCCTAATCCTATTAATTCATTAAAGACAACATCAGCGATGGCTAAGCAAAACACCTTTGATGGGCACCGCGTTGTTGGAGCTGTTAATGCCTCTTACTTTTTAGGAAATGGTATGCCTGCGAACTTGTTAGCAGAAAATAATGAAATTGTGAACTATGGTATTTTGGGAGATACATATGATAGCCCAACACAAAAGCCAGTTGCATTTGGTTTATCGAAATCAGGGAAAGCGATAGCAGACTATTATTCTACGAATCTAACTTTCCAAGTGAATGGCAAAAGCTATCCTATTGATCTTATTAATAGTGAACGAGGAACAAATAAAAACGTTTTATATACACCTGATAAAAGATCAACAGGGACAAATACATGGGGTGTAGAACTTGTTGTGTCGGGCGCTAGCCAAGATACAAGCACCTTGCATTTTGGTGACCAGTTCTCAGGCACAGTATCTCATGTAACAGCCTATGGAGCAGAAGGTAACTCGACTGTACCAGCAGATGGCTTTGTTATCTCTGTACAAAATAAAGAATTAGCTGCTGAATTAAGTAGTATTACAGCAGGTACAAGCGTGGATGTCAGCTTATCGATCGATCAAAAATGGATGGATGCACAGTTCATTTTAGCTGCTGGACCAATGCTTGTGCGTAACGGCAAAGTGGATATTTCTATGCCAACGAATTCAGGGTTTGCTTCCACACGTAGCCCACGTACAGCAGTAGCTATCGATGCTACAGGTACAAAGGTATCTCTTGTAACTATTGATGGTCGCATAAGTGGTCATAGTAATGGTGTTAATTTATCAGATTTAGCTGCTCATTTAATTTCGGTGGGTGCTACGTCGGCTATTAACCTAGATGGAGGCGGCTCTACAGCAATGGTCGTGCGTAATCCAGGGGGTTATTTCGCCAATCTCGTAAATAGACCATCAGAGGGCAGTGAGCGTCGTGTGTCAGCGATTTTACAGGTTGTGAATACAGCGCCACCAGGGAAAGTAAAATCCATTACGTTAAGTAGCGTTGGTCAAGTAATGAAAGGTTCTTCTGTAGATATGCAGGTTGTAAGTGCCTATGATCAATACTTGAATCCAATGACCATCAACCCAGCAAATATGAACTGGTCAGTTGAAGGTAATATTGGCAAGATGGACGGTGCAACCTTCACAGCAACACAAAAGGGTGAAGGGAAAATTATTGGAGAGTATGAAGGTATTCGTACGTCTACAGCTGTGAAAGTAGTAGATCTAGCAGAAAAACCTATTGTACTAGATAGCTTTGATAATACGTCATCTTGGACAACAGAAGTGGCGAAAGCTAATGCTTCATTAGCAAGCTCTAAAGAGTATGCAAGACAGGGAGCTGCTAGCTTACAATTAAACTATGATTTCACAACAGCAGGCACAGGCACAAAAGCAGCCTATATGGTTACGAAAACACCAATTGCTATTTCAGGGCAGCCTAAAAATATCGGTCTTTGGGTATTTGGCGATGCTGGTAAGCATTGGCTAAGAGGCGTTGTCATTGATGGTACTGGAGCTAAGCATACAATTGATTTTACAAGCCAGGGTGGTTTAGACTGGAGTGGTTGGAAGTACGTAACGGCGAATATTCCGAGTGACTTACCTCTGCCATTGAAATTCGAGCGTATGTATGTTGCTCAGCCAACAGCTTCTCTTCAGAAGAAAGGTCAGCTGTATTTCGATCAGTTACAAGCAGTTTATAAAGACAATCATGAGGAATTAGTTTATACAGATGTGACAAAAGGGCATTGGGCATTTTCAGAAATCCAAAGTCTATACGATCAATCCCTTATTAAAGGATACTCAAATGGAACGTTCAAACCAGAGGCATCCATTACACGTGCAGAGGCAGCTACGATTATTGCCAGAGCGCTGAATCTAACGACTACGAAGGATTCTAGCTTTAAAGATGTAAGTAAGAGTCATTATGCATACAGTGCCATTGCCGCAGTTGAGCAGGCTGGCATTATTAAAGGGCAAGAGGCAGGAAAGTTTAATCCAAACGGACAGCTTTCACGTGCTGAAATGTCTGCCATTTTAACAAGAGCCTATAAATTAACAGGTACAAGCAAAGTAAGCTTCTCAGATGTGAAATCAACACATTGGGCATACAGCCATATCCAAGCACTTGTCGCAAATGATTTAACTGGAGGCTTCCCAGATAACACATTTAGACCAGATGCACAAATTACACGTGCTCAATTTGCAAGCTTCTTAAATAGATGCTTATCATTAAAATAAAAATGACGAA
>NZ_JBAHYH020000001.1:3732030-3865267 GCF_036698265.2 Lysinibacillus sp. IITD104 | reverse complement strand
TTTCTTTTGTAAAAAAAACCACCTTGTCCATAAAAAGACAAGGCGGATTTAGATTAGAAAACGATATATTTCACATATTGCTTCCAAGTTAGCTCTTTAAAATGGCTCCATTGGATTTTCTCAACAGGTAATGTTCTGAAGGTATAGGCTTCGGTATTACGTTTCTCATTCGAGAGCATTGGCGTACCTTCATCAAGATAATCCATAAAAATAGCTGATTTAGCCGTTTTAAATTGCACATTGACATCAATTAGCTGAATTTTACCGTCCTGATTGATAATATAAAGCTTTTTGTTCCCTTTTTTAGCTGTGGCTAGCCACGATTTATCGACTTTATAAGAATCGAATGCCTCGTTGACAATAATAGAGGCTTTGCCAGTTGTCGAAAATGGAATGTCCTCGAGTGGGGCATCTTGCTGTAAGGTCACTTCATAATTAGTTGGTTGTGGCAAGGCAGCCGTTTTGGCTAACTCATTTGCCCAAACTGTCTGATCGTCAGTAGCAATCGTTTGTTTTTCTAATACGATGCCAGATAGATCATCCTTGACATGTTTCACCTCGAAATCTACAGTTTGCCCTTCCTCCACCTTTTGCCATTCCTTTTCTGATAAATAGGCATACATTGCTTTTTCATTCGAATAGATTTCAAAAGTTAGCGCACCAGCTTCTTCCTTAATCGCTGCCACAACACCATCAATAGGGCTGACAATACCCTGACGAGATTGAATTTGTGTAATTTGGGCTTCAAGTAACGCAATTTGACGATTTGTTTCAGCAATATGTCGATTTAACAGGGCAACCGCTGTAGATGCTGAATTTTGTTGAGCAAGCTCTAATTTTAGCGTTACAGATAGCTTGTCATTGATTTGATCCGTATTAATGGAGCTTTTTGGATTAGAATCATCACCATATTCATCCTCAATTTGATCAAGTGCATCCTGTAAATCTTGTAATTCTGTTTCATAGGCTGTGCGTTCAGATTCAAGCTTTGTTAACTCCTCATCCACCTCATCTGTTTTATAGGTAGCAAGTACATCATTCATCATCACTTCTTGGCCACGCTTTACATTCACAGCTGATAAGCTAGTTGCATCAGCAGTGATCGTGTATGTCTCAGCAGGTGCTACAATAGTTTCTTTATGAACACGCTCTGTATTCGTGCCGATATAAGCTTTTTGAAATTCATCGATAAAGTAGGATCGTGTCACGTTGCTATTATCTTTAAAGACAAAATAAGCATTTATGCCGATTACTAGCATTGCTAACACGATGGTCGTAGTTGTCCATGGTCTTGTTTTGATAAATGCCATCATCCTAACCCCCTAGCAATCCATTCTTTAATTGGTAGTACACTAATCAAACCAACAAATATGGCCATAAATAGCTGTATACCAATCAATTTGACTACTAACATTTTTCTACTAGCCTCTTCCTCCCATTTTGATAGGAAGAGGTACTGTACAATAATGATTAAAACAGTAGTTACCGTCAATTGATTGAGGGTAAATAACACGAAATCTGTTTCAATCACCTGTAAGGCAGCAGGAGCTAAGGAGAAGAAAGAAAACATGGTTGTATAGCCTACAGCATAGAAAACAGCAAAGAGGATTGCTTTTTCAATTAATAGAAAGGCTACAACATAAAGCTGTACTCTTTTTATCCAAGTATAAGGAATGTCCGTTAATAGATGTAAAAGATAGGTAACACCATAATAGTGGAAGCAAAAATAGATGATTGCCCATAAAATGGCACCAAGCATCGAAAGTATACGTGCTACATAGTATTCATTTTGTAAATCCTTTGCGAATAAGGACGTTAAATTTTCTGTCCCCATTCCCCAATATTCGCGAGCAGCAAACAACAGGATGAAAAGAATGAACACCGTTAGTACTCGTTTTTTATATCCGATGACCTTGCCTTCCTCTACGATGCTAGTAAAGTAGGTAGGATTTTTTAAGCTATGCCAGAACTTATAATGGTAAAACATAAAACAGCGTCCTTTCTTCCAAAATAGGATATCAAAGTTGTAGTATACACCTTGTAAAGATATTATGACATATGAAAATAGCTGTTTTTTTCCAATAAATTCATTGAAAAAACATAATCTCTTATTATATGTCAATTGATGAAAACCTTATATAACACCATTGTATAGTATAATTGAAATAACTTCCTGTTTTTCTAGCTAGTAATTTAGAAAAATTACTTTTGATATGTCTCATTTTGTAAATATATTAGAATGGCTTGAAATCAAGCAATTTTTACCGATACTAAAGTCATAAATTCTAAATGAAAATGAATACAATCATTTTCCTATACATAAACGATGAAAGGGTGGTTCGATTGAATCGAAAATTGACAGCAGGGGTCATAACGGGTCTTTTATTGGCACCTACGGCTATAGCGAACGCACACGCACAGGACAACGAAGGACAGGAGCACATCTCAATACAATCAGAAAAGGTAGCTTATGCAAATGAGGTTGCAGCAACTATAGCAAGGGAACAACTTATTGCACAATTTGGCAAGCTATCAGAGAATTCATCAGATAATGAAATGGTTATTGCAGATGGTGATATAACGATTGTACAAAATTCAGCTGATTTTAATGCCGATGAAAAAGCTTTTATACAAGCGAAATATGACTATGTAGTTAAGCAACGACTACTGTTAAAGAAGCTTAAGGAAATTAGCGATAAGATGGGTACTATTTCATATACCAGCAAAACATTTATTAACGATGTGAAAAATGTACAAAGCCAATATGAAACATTTTTAGGAGATGAATCAACAGCGACATCCTATCAATATGTGCAAGACCAATTCAACCAAGTTGTTCTTGCTGCACTTAATAATGGGGCGAAGGATATTGCCTCAACAGTTCGTGGCACAGTGTTGCAATATGGCTATGATGAAATAGCACGCAATGTCTATTTTAAAGGCAAGGGAATGGATGTTGACAAGTTAAGTAAGCTGAAAGTGGACGTAGCAAAAGTAGAACCGGTCATTACAGAATTAGATCAGTTAGTTGAGTTATTGGAGAAATCTACGGATTATTCAGCTATTTCTCCTGGAATGAATAGTTTTACCACGAATTATAATGCGCTGACAGCAGAGCAAAAGAAAGTGGTCGAAGCTTATAATCCAAATGATGATAAAATCACACCTTTTAAGAAGTATAAGGATGCCTTGTCAGGTTTATCTGCTTTAGATAAAGTGACTTCCAGCATTGTACAGTTAAAAGGTAAGCAACCTGCAGATTTCACTTCAGCCTCAAGCTTTATTAGTGCTGTGACGGCTATTGAGAAAGCCTACAATAGTCTGGATGCAGCCTCCAAACAATTATTAAAAACGGAATATGAAAGTATTGCACAATATCTTAAAGCAGCAAATATTTCGAAAAGCATTTCAGGGTTGCGTGTATCCAAAGAAGATGTATACCGTACAACAGTCAAAGACATAAAAGCGGAATACGATCTCTTAACGGAAGGTAAAGGTTTTGTTAAAAACATAGGAGACCTAGATCTGGCGTTAGCAAATATTGCATATGCAGAGGATATTGAAGGAAAGATTAAAGCCATTAATGTTGTAGAAGAAGCTAATAAAGTAGCTGCTATTAAAGCTGCACGCGAAGCCTATAATAATCCTTCAGGCACAAATATCAATGCGTCCAATGTGAAAAAAATCGTCAATAATCTAGCAGAGCTCACAGCGTGGGAGAAAAATTTAGGTGCTGCCTTAAAGGTAGATAAGTTAATTGATAGCCTTGATCCTGCCGCCAAAACATTTGAAAGTAAAACTTTATCTGCGTGGACTGCCTTTAATAAGCTCACTGAAAATGATCAGAAGCTAGTGCAGGGAGCGACAAAGCTAATGCTGTTTCAAACATACGCAGAAGCATCGAAAACGATTAATACATTAAAGCCGACAACTGACTACGGTACACAGCTTACCAAGTTGAAAGAGACAGTGGAGAAATTAGATACGACTTTGCAAGGGCATGAAACAGCTCTTACTAATTTGAAAACACAGCTGCAAAACAAAATAGATGCTTTAGTTAAAGAGGAAGAAGCGGTACAGGCTGTTACAACGGAAATTGATCTGTTAAATAGCAATATAGCTATTGAAAAAATATTGGATGCACGAGCTCACTATAATGCGTTATCATCAACAGCTAAAAAGCGTGTAACAAATATTAAAGTGTTAACAGATTTAGAGAAATCCTATAAATCAGTCGTTAATGTTATCTCTCTCTTTGAAAAACTAGATTCTAATTCAAAAAGCTATATTTCTAAAGCAAAGTCAGCTTATACGGCTTACGCGAAGCTAGATGATAAGAATAAGACGTTTGTCCAAAATTATAAAGATTTAAAAGATCTAATTCCTGCGATTGATGTAATGGTACAAATTAGTGCATTAAGCCCTTCTAAAAAAACGTATAAAGATGATGTGGTAAAAGCACAAGAAGCGTTTAATAAATTGGGTGAATCTCTTAAGGCAAAGGTAGTAAATAGCCAGGACCTAACAAACGCACAAGGCTATATCAATACGGCCAAAGCATTTGATGACCGTATTCTAGCCTTAGCAAATGAAGGCCCTGACACATTTGTCAAAAAGGTAGCAGAACTTACATTAGAATATAAAGCAATGGATAAGAACGCGCAGAAGCTAGTGGAGCAAGCCAAAGTGTTAAGCTCCTACGAAAAGGATAATAAGGCGGTAATCAAGGTGATTCAAATGATCGATGCCTTAAACCCAACAAATAAGGATTATACAAAAAAGGTTCTTGATGCACGTAAAGCCTATAATGCACTTGATCAAGTTTCCCAAAAACGTGTAACAAACTATGCTAATCTCACAGCTGTAGAGGATGTTGCTTCCTTGATTGGTCTTATTGCGTCGTTAAAGCCAACAAGTAAAACTTTCTATCAAGATATGAAAACAGCGCGTGAGCTTTATGATGCCTTGCCAGCAGAGAAGCAGCAAGCGATCGTAAACTATGATGCACTGGTAGCAGCAGAGAATGAACAAGGATTAGCACAGAGTGTAGTCGAGCTAATTAAATTAACAGAAGTGCAAGATGCTGACTATTTAACGAAGCTGATGAATGCGCGTGTAGCATACGATAAGCTGTCATCTGACCAAAAGAAATTAGTGACGAATATTAAAGATTTAACAACACGTGAAAAAGCAGTGAAACCAATTTTAAGTGTGATGGTTCAAATTAATGAACTAGATCCAGAATCAACAAACTTTGTTAGTAAGGTAAACTCAGCACGTAAAGCGTATGATAAATTATCGAAAGATCAAAAAAAATACATCGATAATATTAATATTCTCTTAAAATTCGAGCCTGTCTCTAATGTAATGGAATTGATTAGTAAACTTAAATCTTCAAGTAACACATTCCTTCAAGATACATCACGAGCACGCTCACTTTACGATGCACTACCTGACGATATGAAGCAATATGTGACAAACTACTACTTATTGCAAGCAGCGGAGTCTAGTATTTTAGGGGCTGGTAATGTCATGCAAATGATTGATGACTTACCATCCGTTGATCCAAAGCAATATGTGAAACGTATTCAAGAAATCCGTGCTGCTTACAATGCTTTACCAAAGGATCAGCAACGGGCTGTTCAAAATTATAAAGTGCTACAAGATCAGGAAAAGCTAATAAAGCCTGTAATGAGTATTGTAGAAGATATAGACCGATTGCTAACGGCAAAAGATATGAATAGCCAATACCAAAAGATTTTAAAAGCCTATGATAAGCTCAATGCGGAACAACGTCGCTATGTTTATAACGACCAGCTATTGCTTTCGCTAGATAATGTTATAAAGGTTTATAATAATATTGCTAAATTGAATCCAAAGGATAAATATTACTTTGGCATGGTGGAAGCGGCGCGTAAAGAATATGATAGTTTGAATACGACAGATAAACAACGTATCTCCAATTATGCTCTTTTACTCGAAGCAGAGAAAAGTTTAGCTGATGTGAAGAAGGTTGTGGAGATCATAGCGGGACTGTCTCCAAGCTCTTCAACGTATATTGAAGATGTGGCGAATGCCGTTGCTGCCTATAAGGCATTGGACTCTAAAATTAAAGGACAGGTCATTAATGAGGATGTCTTAAAGCAGGCAGAAAAAGATGTGGCTGCCGTTCTCAAAGTTGTTCAAGCGATTGGAAATATTGATCCAGACAGCTCCTCATTCGAGAAAAAAGTGTTAGCTGCTCAAAAAGATTATAGTAATTTGTCAATTGAGCAACAGGGCTTAGTGTATAATTACCGCATTCTAGAAGACTATCTTAAAATGATTCAATAGTATGATAAAAAAGGAGTTTTCCCAATCAATATAACGGGAAAACTCCTTTTATAAGTAAGAAAAAATGAATCCTAATATTAATTTCCAAAAAAGTGAAACTATATCATCTGAAATTCGTATCTTATAGTATAAATGGTCGCTTTGATTGGGAGGTACCATTTGATACATTTTCATTTTGCCAACGTGAGGAGGTCGCCCTGTTGAAAAAATTATTGAGTATAATGGTACTTTCAATAGCTGCAACCGTAGGAAGTTTAACTAGTTTTAGTCAAGTAGAAGCAGCGTCTGCTAAGGCAGTAGATGTGACAAATTCATACTGGGCAAATGCCTCGATTCAACATATGCTCACAAAACAATATATGACTACATATCACGACAACACTTTTAAGCCAGAGCAAGCTATTACAAGGGCAGAGGCTGCCGCTGCCATTGCTCGCTCTCTTCAAACTAACATTGACATTGAGAACCCTGTTAAATTCAAGGATGTTCCTATAACGCATCCATATTACAAGGAAATTTGCCAGCTTGTTAAACTGGGAGTCATTCAAAAGAGTGAGGCCTTTCATCCAGAAGAGCCTTTAAAGCGTATGCAGGTGGCAAAAATGCTAGCACTAGCTTACCAAATTAAAGTAGATAGCAAAAATAATAGCCAGTTTGCGGATATTACGCGTACTCATTGGGCAAAAGATTATATCGAATCCTTAGCAGATATCGGCATTATTGGTGGGGTGGATGCTAAACATTTTGCACCTGACCAATTGGTAACACGTGCACAGTTTGCTGTTTTTGTTGAGCGAAGCATGATTTTTCAACAAAAAATTAAGGCATTGGAAGTAGCCTATGACTATCTAGCAAAGGATTATATCCCAACTGTAAACCTTTCTTCTGAGTGGTCAAAAAAGGTGATTGAATTAATAAATGTTGAAAGACAGAAGAATAAGCTAGAACCTGTTGCTTATGATTCGAAACTTACACAAATTGCCATTATTAAAGCGCAGGACATGGTAAATCGCCATTATTTTGAACACGTTTCTCCATTTTATGGGGCACCCTGGGATTTAGCGACATTATTTGATTACAATTATACAAGTTTTGGAGAGAATATTGCTAGAAATATTAAAACACCTGAAATTGCTGTTAAGGCATGGATGGCTTCACCTAGCCATCGAGATAATATTTTAAAAGAGCACTATACGAACACAGGTGTTGCAATTGCACAGGATAGCAAAGGAAATTACTATTGGGTCCAAATGTTCTCTAGTCAATAAGTTGTTGTGTAACAAAGAATCGCTAATATTACAGAAATGTTACGAAAGTTCCAAATTACGATAAAAAAATCCCCTTTTTAACGCTGGAAATACCACCAAACGTTGGTATTACAGCGTTTTTTTGCTGTCTAAAACCGTTACACAATTGAAAAATAACATTCGCCTCTTTTGTGATAGTCTATGTATAGGCAAAAAAGTTTTGAGAGGGGTATAACAAAAGTATGAATAAGAAATGGTTATTACCGATTTTTGCATCATTTATGTTATTTTCAACTACTAATATTAATACTGCTGAAGCAGCGTCTAAAGCAGATTTAACTGATACAGCTTCTAAATATTTAGGTGTTCCATATAAATACGGCGGTACAACAACAAGCGGTTTTGATTGCTCTGGCTTTACTTCTAAAGTATTTTCAGACTTAGGCATTCAATTAAACCGTACGTCGGGATCTCAATATCAACAAGGTACTGCAGTTGCCAAGAGTGATCTTCAAGTTGGCGATTTAGTATTTTTCAATACAAGTGGTAGTGGTATTTCACATGTGGGGATATACATAGGTGATGGTAAAATGATCCACTCTCAAACTGGTCAAGGTGTAAGCTATTCAAATGTTAATGACCCATATTATTGGGGCGATCGTTATGTAGGTGCTAAACGTGTAGCAACATTTGATGCTCAACAACAGGCTGAAGTAAAACAAGCAGCTATTGACTTTTCCGTATATGCTTCTCGTGCAGAGGTAGCAGTACAAATTGCAAAAGCTTTAAACTTAGATACATCTGATACTACTACTAGTTTCGTAGATGTAAAACCTACATATGCTCATGCAGGTGCTATTGCAGCTGTAGCAAAATTAGGTATCTTTGAAGGCGATGCAAATGGTAAATTCAACCCGTCTTCACCAATTACGCGTGCACAAATTGCTAAAGTATTAGTGCTAGCATTTGGTCTTGAAAATAATGGTGGAAGTGTAGCTTTTAGTGATGTGCCTCAAAAGAGCTGGGCTAATGAATATGTTTCTACTCTAGCGTCAAATGGCATTACAAATGGTGACGGAGACGGTAGCTTCGGTTCTGATGAATTACTAAAAATCGAACAATTAAAAGTATTTATTGAAAGAATTCAACAATAAGTTCATAGTTAACACTTTAATTGTGTCATAGATTGCAAGAAATGATCTTTTGAATAGCGTATAATGGAAGAAGGGTTTGCAATAGCAGACTCTTCTATTTTTATGATAATTTTGTAGGAAAGGATGTGAATTGGAAAATTAAATTTTAACAGTTCTATTGTATGATGCTTTATTTAGCTAATTTTGTTAAAATGGACACGTTAAGAGAACAAGAAGGGAGGAAATAAGACATTGAACATCAAAAAAATTAGTCTTATCTTGTGCGTCTTATTCATTTCGGCTTCTATGTTTACGATACATAGTGCAAGTGTCAGTGCAGCTAACAATTCAAATATAACATTTGAAGATGTTACTAAAAATCACCCAGCCTATGAAGAAATTAATTATTTAGTAAATTTGGGGGTAATTCAAGGTTACTTTGTGAATGGTAAGAGAGTCTTTGGCCCAAATAATAGTGTTACAAGAGGACAAGCAGCTAAAATGGTTGTTGTTGCCTCTGGTAATAAACCATTAGTTGTAAATAAATCTAGCTTTTCAGATGTTACAGTCGGCACTGAAATGTCAGGTTATATAGAACGTGCTGTACAGCTAGGATTTTTCGACAAAAATATAAAAGGTCAATTCTTACCAAATAAGCCTCTAACTCGTGGAGAAATGAGTTATGTATTAACAAAGGCTTTTAATTTAGATACTAGTGAGTATGAGGGGATCGACTCACCTTTTACAGATGTAGGAATTACACATGAATATGTGAAATACATCAATACAATCTATTATAATGGCATTACCAACGGAACAGGTAATACGTATTTACCGAATAGCACTGTAACACGTTCTCAATTTTCATTATTCGTTGCACGTGCAAACAGTGAAAAATATCGATTAGAGCTTCCTGTAAAAGGTGTACAAGTTCCAGATACATCACAAGTTATTGGCTTAGTGAAGGTCACTACAGATGGGTTAAACATCCGTAAGACAAAAGATTCTACTTCAAGCACGAACATTGTAGGCAAAGTCAATACAGGCGGTAAATTATCAGTCTACGCTGTTGAAAGTAATTGGCTAAAGGTTACTTATAAAGGCGCATATGCCTACATCTATAAGCAATATGCAGAATTTGTAGATGCAGATGGTAATGCGTTAGGAACAGTCGAAAAAGAAGTAACGACAAAAAATGCTGTCAATTTATATGTGAAGCCTACATCTTCAGCAAAAGTAATTTCATCGATTAAAGCGAACGAAAAGCTTCCCGTTTACAAAACAACAGGTGGCTACTACTTAACACAAGTAAATGGTTTACCAGGTTATATTGTAGCGAATAGCACTACGGATATTGTGGAGGAAGAAAAGCCAAATCCAAATCCAAATCCAACACCACCAGCTTCTGGTGATGTGCTAGGAAGAGTAACGGTAGCTAATTTAAATGTTCGCAGTCAAAGTAACTCTACATCAGCCGTGTTATTTAAGCTGAATAAAGGAGAGTATGTCCAAGTTAATAACATCAATGGTTACTGGGCAGAAATCACCTATAATGGCCAATCAGGCTATGTTCACAAGTCTTATTTGAAACTATTAAATCAAACAGCTAAACCTTTACAAAATCGTATTATCATCCTAGACCCAGGTCATGGTGGTAAAGATCCAGGTACAGTAAAGGGCTCTGCTTCTGAAAAGAACATTACATTAAAAGTCAGCATACAAGTGAAACAATTACTAGAGAATGCTGGTGCAAAAGTTTATATGACACGTACTGGTGATACGTATCCATCCTTACAAGATCGCGTAGACTTTACACAAGCAAACTATGGTGAAATTTTTGTAAGTGTTCATGTCAACTCTGCTGCTAATACGTCAGCGTCTGGTACTGAAACATATTATGCAATATCTACAGGAGATATGTATCAGGAAGACATTGATTTAGCGACATTTGTTAATAATCAAATTGTCAACAATTTAAATATGAAAAATCGTGGTGTCAAGCAAGAGCAATACTACGTAATTCGTAATATGGTGATCCCTTCTATTCTAGTAGAACTTGGTTTCTTAACGAATGCAGAGGATAACAGTAAAATGACAAATGATCAATACGTTAAATTATTTGCAGAATCTATTTATAATGGTATTTTGCAATATTATAAAAAACAATAATTGATTAAGAGACGATTCCAAAGATGTGCTAGCCTTTGGAATCGTTTTTCTTATTCTCTATATACCCATATAAGAAAAATACAAACTAATTGATAAAATGGCCATAAAATTTTCTCTAATCATACAAATAAAAGCTAATTAGATTGCTTGCTAGCTAGCTAGTATGAAAGATAAGGAAAAGACACTTTTGCACATGGGTGATTGGAGAGGAGCCAACGCGCTAGCGTCACAGATGAGACCCTGGCGAAACGGAAATCAACCTCCTGCCTTATAAAAAGGCCTTTTTGCCAGTAACTTTATCTTTTTTCAACAACAGTAAATGGCTGTCTCATTTATTAAGAGACAGCCATTTACGTTATTTCACGGTATTGATGAATTTAATATAATCCTTACTTATATATCCAGGTTCAGTGTTTAGTTTATCTGAAACAATTTGATACCAACCATTTGAGCTTGTATCTGTAACGATGACAGGCATATTACTTTTACTAAATGTGAAAAGTGGACTTTGACTTGTTGATGCATCTGCACGAACATTTAGTCCAGCAGTTGTTGTGAGAGCGATTTTATAAGGATTATTTGCATCTTTAAAGCCTAAAGCTTTTTCTGCACGATAGTAATGTCCTGCAATTTTTGCGCCCCAGAATGGATCTGAAGCGTATTTTACATTGAAGCCGATAGCCTTAGAGCCAACAACTGCGCCATTGGTATAACGTCCACCTGGCGTAATATAATTTGGCTGTAAGAATTTTTCAACCAACTCATAAATATTGGCTTCGACACTATCAAACTTCTTGTTCAGAGGATTCGTATCATAGACATATAATCCAAATAGATTGTTTAGGTTTTGCGCGTGATCACTCATACCATAGGCACTCTCATGCTGTGCTAGAGATAAAATAAGCATAGCATTGATATGAGAATTGGCTTCCACTTCTTTTAATACAGAGCCTAAACCAAGTAGTTTACTTTTAGTTGTGGCATTTTTATAAATCGAAGCACCTGAGCTTTCAACCTCTGCTAATTTTCCCACAATATATTGATCTAGCTCATCTGCTGTATATTGAGTTGCTGCACGAGCTGGTAAGAACTGATAGTAGTTATAGGCTTCTCCCTTTGAAGAACCATCAGCATTGGTAAAGTTGATGCCATCCCAGCTAAAGTATTTCTCACCCTGCTTCATAAAGCTAGGTGCCTTGCCATACACGTAACTAGCAGAATATTTATTAGTTTTATAATCATATAAAGTATGTTTTATTTCACCGTACTCATTTGTGTAATAAGAACGGCCTTTCACTAAAGCAGAAGGAATTAAGGTAACGTCAGCCTGCTTTAAATAGCCAGTATGACCAGCTAAGCGTACTTTTACTTGTGTGGCATCACTACCTAGATACTCCATTTCTGTATTACCCGCAACTGCGATTTGATCCTTAATCGTTTCAGAATTTAGAGCAACATAATTATTCGTTACAACATAACCTGAAGTCATTTTAATAATTTTATCATTTTGAGTAATCACTAAGGAACTAGTCGTCATCGCCTTTTCAGCTGCTTCAAAGCTAGTAAAGGTTTGTTTGTCTACCAAGTTACCATTGGAAACTTCTTTGACGATATATGCAGTAGTATTACCGTTATTACCAGTATTATTGTTGTTCCCATTATTATTAGTATTACCATTATTTTCGGAGTTACCATTGTTTTCATTTTTACCAGCTTCAAGCTGATCAGCAAGAAGAATTAATCGTAGAATAAATGTCGATGCCTCACCAATTGTGGCATTGTCTCTTGGTAAAAACATGCCATTGGAGCTTCCTTTAATAAGTCCTAATTGTGCACCGATTGCAACATCCTGACGGAAATCTTTAAAAATAGTTGCATTGTCTTTGAAGGTAATAGAAGAAGTACCTTTTGGTATTTTTAAATAATCAACTGCTCTGATTAGCATCACTGCCATATGCTCTCTTGAAATACGGTCATCTGGCTTAAATGAGCCATCCGTATAGCCAGTAATAATTCCGGCAGTAGCGGCAAGCTTAATTTCATTTGCAAATAAATACGTGTCTGACACATCTGTAAACGTTATCTCGTTCTTTGTGTCCAAATTTAATGCTTTTGCTATGTATGTGGCGAATTCACCGCGTGTAACCGTAGCATTTGGACGATAGCTTCCATTTGCATCCTTTAGTAATGCATCTTTCTGAATTAAATAGCGTAGACCACTTTCATGCATATGTCCTGATAGCTCGTCTGCATAGACAGATTGAGGCTGCCAAATGACTAGACTAACAAGCATCATGAGCAACATAAAAATTGATAGTTTTTTCATAGTTTTACCCTCCTAAACTGATATCATTTTAACAAAGTTACACAATCAAGATAAGGGTCAAATGTTAGAAATGCCATAAAATATACCAGCGTTTTATAGGCAATAAGTATGCTTTTGTAATTTGGTGTGAAAGTTAGTTTTAAATAGGGGAAGGAAAGTGAACCGAAATTCACATGAGTTTCTTCTATTATATATGTCATTTGTTTTATCCCCAAAAAATAATGCCGTACATTGCTTACTAAGAAACAATGTACGGCATTTTATTGAAGTAAAAATTAAAGCATTTCTGAAGTTGTTTTTGCTTGCATATGCAGTTGTAGGTAGTCTGGGCCACCTGCTTTTGAATCTGTACCTGACATGTTGAAGCCACCAAATGGTTGGTAACCTACGATTGCACCTGTACAGCCACGGTTGAAGTAAAGGTTTCCTACATGGAATTCTTCACGTGCTTTTTCTAGGTTCATACGGTTTGTTGTGATAACAGCGCCTGTTAAACCGTATTCTGTATCGTTTGCAATTTCAATCGCATGGTCGAAATCTTTTGCTTTTGCAATGGCTACCACTGGTCCGAAGATTTCTTCCTTCATAATACGAGCAGAAGGATCTACGTCCGCGAATACAGTTGGTTGTACGAAGTAGCCGACTGAATCATCTGCTGTACCACCAGCTACTAAACGACCTTCGCCTTTACCGATTTCAATGTACTCTGTAATTTTATTGAATGCTGCTTGGTCAATTACTGTTGCCATGAAGTTGCTGTAATCAGTTGGGTCACCCACTGTTAAAGCGTTTGTTAACTCTTCTACGCGATTTACCACTTGCTCATACACATCTTCTACGATGACAGCACGAGAACATGCTGAACATTTTTGACCTGAGAAACCAAATGCTGATTTCACGATGGATTGTGCAGCTAATTCTAAATCTGCTTCTTTATCCACTACGATTGTATCTTTACCGCCCATTTCAGCGATGACACGTTTAATCCAAATTTGGCCTTCGTTTAATACAGATGCACGTTGGTTGATACGTAAGCCGACATCACGTGAACCTGTGAAGCTGATGAAGCGTGTTTTAGGATGATCAACTAAGTAGTCACCTACTTCAGCACCAGAACCTGGTACGAAGTTCACCGCTCCTGCTGGAAGACCCGCTTCTTCTAATACTTCGATAAATTTATATGCTACAACTGGCGTTGTTGAAGCTGGTTTTAATAACACTGTATTCCCTGTTACTAAAGCAGCGACTGTTGTACCAGCCATGATGGCAAATGGGAAGTTCCAAGGGGAAATCACGATACCGATTCCTAATGGAATGTAGTCATAACGGTTGTATTCGCCTGGACGACTTTCGACTGGTTGCCCGTCTTTAATGCGTAGCATTTGGCGACCGTAGTATTCCATGAAGTCGATTGCTTCTGCTGTATCTGCATCAGCCTCTGCCCATGGTTTACCAGCTTCTTTTGTTAATAAAGCTGAGAATTCATGTTTACGACGACGTACGATTGCTGCCGCTTTGAATAGAACGTCCGCACGAATCGCTGGATCAACTTTTTTCCACGTTTTGAATGTTTCATCTGCCGCTTGCATCGCTTTTTCAGCTAAATCTTTGCTCGCTTTTGACACGCGACCAATGACTTCTGTTTTCTTTGCAGGATTGTACGAAACGATTTTATCTTCTGTTGTAATGCGCTCGCCACCGATAATGAGTGGATAGTCTTGACCTAAGTAACCTTCAACTTTATTTAAAGCCTCTACATAAGCATTGTAGTTTGCCTCTTGTGAAAAATCTGTGAATGGTTCGTGTTTGTATGGAATCATGTCAGTTTCCTCCCCATGGATAAATGGTGCCAAATGATTATGCACCTCTTAAGATTGTGTTAATTATATAATGCAATATAATTTGGCATTAATCAACTCAAATTTTAAAACTTTTTTAATTTTTGCATCTGCTTTTCATATTGGTGTTAGAATAAGCTTAATGGATTACAGGAGGACAAAATGGATAACAAGGTACTACTAAGTATTTATAAATACGTCATTGAAAAAGGCGATATGGGCATTTGTGTGGTAGACACAGAGGGTAAATTGCTTATATACAATAAAAAAATGAGAGAATTGGAAGGCGTCAATGAGGATGAGTTTGAGGAGAGGCGAGCCTTAGAGATTATTGATTTTGAAATCGAAAAAAGTGATATTTATAAGGTCCTCAGCTCTGAAACGCCAGTGCACAATATAAAAAAAACGTATTGGAATAAAAAAAATCAAGAAGTGACCTACATAAGCAATATTTATCCGTTGCACTATGAAGGCTCTTTAATAGGCGCTGTGGAATTTGCCCGAGATATAACACAGCTTGAATACATGATGTATCAGCCTCTAAGAAGATATGGCGCACCATTGACATTTGACATCATCACGGCTGTGTCACCCGTCATGAAGGATGTCATTGAAAAAGCAAAAATTGTGGCGCTAAGTAGAATGCCTGTTGTGTTGATAGGGGAATCAGGTACTGGGATTGATATGGTTGCTGAGGGAATACATCATGACCTAAAGGTGCAAAATGATATGTTTATTGCTTTAATTTGCCGTCGAGATGAGAAAACAGTATTAAAGCAATTTGAAAAATATATTGTGGAAAAGGAGAAAATAACCTTCTTTGCTGAGCGCATTGAATATTTATCTCTAGAGGCACAAGAAAAGATTGTTGAACTTTTAAATAATCATCCTAATCATCAGCATGTTTTAATTGCTAGTGTTGGCAAAGATCCAATTGATTTAATTCAAAAGCATGAGCTATCCAAAAAGCTTTACCGTCTTTTTTCTGGTATTACGATTTATGTGCCTCCTTTACGAGAAAGAAAAGAGGATATTATGCCTTTTATCGATGATTATTTCAAAAGGCATCGTGATAGCTTTGGCTCATCTATTCAAGGGCTTTCAGATGAAGTGCGAGATACTTTTTTAAAATACGATTGGCCGGGAAATTTAAAGGAATTAGAAGTCTTGCTGGATGAAATTACCTCATTGATCACCAATGAAACGATAGTGGAATCACATATGCTGCCCGTGCATTTTAAATGGAAAATCCAAAGCGCTTGTGAGGAGACGGAAAAAGAGGTTTCTACGAGTGATTTGTTTGTCATTAAAAATCAACAGGATATTCGACCATTAGATGTCTATATGAAAGAGGTAGAGGAGTACTATATTTCAAAGGCATTAGATTTTCATCAAGGAAATATTTCTAAAACGGCTGCTGCATTGGGGATTCGTCGACAAAGTCTCCAATATCGTGTTAAAAACTATAAGCTCAATAAAAAAAGCGAAAACATTGATTAACGATGTTTTCGCTTTTTTGGATAGGTTCCCAAAACTAAACTGATGAATAGTCTCTAGCTTGTGTAATTATTTCCCTTTTTTTGAAAGGCGACCAAGGGCAAATGCTGCTGCTCCTAAGCCAATTGCCATGTTCGTTTTTTTGTTAAATACCTGTTTTGTTACAAGTGCTACATTTTGTGGGCGCTCTGCTAAACGACGCATAAAGTAACCGTACCAATCGTTACCGAATGGAAGATATGTGCAGAAGTTATAACCCTCACGTGCAAGATCTAGCTGCATTTCTTTACGGAAACCGTATAGCATTTGGAATTCGAATTTTTCATTTGGAATATTGTGTTGTTTCACAAATTGCTTTACATGGTTGATCACATTATGGTCGTGTGTCGCAATCGAAGTGAATTTACCATGTAGCAAATGATATTCAATTAGTTTTAAGTAATTATGGTCAATATCAGTTTTTGATTGATAAGCCACATTTTCAGGTTCTTTATAAGCACCTTTTACAATACGTAAGCGGAAGTTTTTGTATTTCTCAATATTTTCCTCTGATTCGAAGAAGTAAGCTTGAATAACTGTTCCTACGTTATCATACTCTTTGTGTAATTCCTCTAATAATTCAAAAGAGCTATGTAAACGCTCGTAGTTTTCCATATCAAAATTCACGAAAATATTATATTGATGTGCAAGAGCCACAATTTCTTTTAAGTTTTCATAGCAAAATGCGTAATCAATATCTAAACCTAATTGTGAAGGTTTAAGTGATATATGTGCATCAAGCTGTTCATCATGAATAGCTTGTACAACAGCTAAAATATTATTTTTGGCAGCAGTTGCCTCTGATTTTTCGTAGACGAACTCGCCTAGATTATCGACTGTACAAGAAATATTAGCCTTGTTTAATTCTTTAATCGATTGCACAACTTCTGGTAAACTTGTGCCAGCAACAACACTTTGGGCACCCATTTTTAAACCATACTTTTGTGCAGCGCTGTTTAACAATTTGTTCTCTGATAAGTAAATGAAAAAGTCACGTAATACCATCATATGCCTCCAAGAATGAAAATTTTAAATTCTTGGCGATTATAACACTTTTTTTGAAAAGTAAAATGGTTTGATTTTCAGAAAAAATATTTTTCAAAGCCAGTTAGTGAGATAAAACTATTGCAGTCATTGACTTTTTCATGAAAAAAATAAAAATTAAAAATTTTTTTCAAAAAAAAGGACTTTTCAAAATAAAAGATTTGCTTTATGTTAATTAGTATATGTCTTAATTTGCCCATAGGCATGATGGTATTTAGGACTTAAAATATATAATTATTATTTTAATATAATTTATTAGTGGGTATTCTTTGAAGTGATTCTTAGATATCCACTTTTTCATTTTTCAATATAAATATCATATTAATAGTAGTTTATAGTAAAAAAAAACAGGGTGTATTATAATAAAATGGTATATAATCAAGATTAAATTATGTACGTTTTGTGAATTTATAGTTACTTTTGATTTAGAATAGTGTGTCTATATAAGCAATACAAAAGGGAATATGACTACTCTAAACTAAGATAAGGTGGAAAGTATGGCAAGAGGCAGAAAATTTAATTCAAATGGCGAACAAAGTAAACAACTATTACTTGAAAAAGCGATAGAGCTATTTTCTGATAAAGGTTATCATCACACAAAAATTAGTGACATTGTAAAGGCTGCCAATGTAACTCAGCCTACTTTTTATCTCTATTTTAAAAGCAAGGATGCTCTTTATAACGATTTGAATGCGCAATTTCAAAGCGGATTCTTGGCAGTAATGAATAGTAAGTCAACTGACATTATTGAATATGGATTACAGGGTTTTATCACGCTATTAGAGCAAAAGTTATTGAACTTGTTCGTATACATAATGGAAAATCCTGAATTAACAAAAATAGGTTTTATTGAATCCAAGCAAGCACATTTGGTGAAAAACCAAATGACACAGCAATTGATTCACCTTATTTATCTGCATGATTGTGACAAAGATCTACAATTGTATAGTGTGGATATAAAAATCATGATAGATAGTTTAGTAGGCTCAATAGAAAGACTCATCATCACAAATTTATTAGAAGAAAAGAGGTTACCTGCAGAACTTGCAAATGATATTGTACAATTATATTTTTGGAAAACCAAAGAAGTGATTTAAAAAACTGTCATCGATACTTACTATCGATGACAGTTTTTTTAATTGCTTATTTTTATATGCTGATAGTAGCCTTTTTGACCTTTGCTCTTTGGATGGATAAGTAGCATATATTCCTGGTTCGGTGATAAAGCTGTCTTAGGTGTAACCGTTATTGAACGCCCTTCCAATTTAACTGCTACAGGTACTTCCCTAGCTCCTAAAGCGGCCAGTTGAATGTTGCTCTTAGCGATTTGTGAAGTAAGCCCTGTAGGAATTTTCACTGTAAATTTTTGTGTATCAGCTATATTTTTTACCGTGGTAAGTTGTTTATATTTAGGATATTTCTCCTTCAATGCATCATAATGTGCCTGGAAAATAGGTGCTGTTGTGGTTTGAACATTTGGCTTAACGCCGACTTCATGAATAGTATGACCCGCAGGACCCGTAAATTTACCAACTGTAAGCTTTAAATAGCTTCCATCCTGTAATGTGTAAAAACCTTGCATAGCACCTTTCCCATAGGTTGTTTCTCCGTATAAAATAGCAGCTTTCTGGTCTTTTAGTGATGCGGAAAGCATTTCAGAAGCACTTGCACTATAGCGGTTTACAAGAATACGGGTATCTTTAGGAAACTTTGTATCTTGTTGAACTGCTGGTATGGTATAAGAGGCGTGTGCTTCTTCTAATAAATAGGCAACTTTAGCAGATGGAAATAATCCTGTAAGTTCTTCAGCTGTTGTCACATAACCGCCACCATTATTTTGTAAATCTAAGATAAACGATGTTGCACCACGTTTTTTTAAGTCTATCAGCGCATTTTTGACAAGCTGTGCACCATCCTCTGAAAAGGAAGCCAACGAAATATAGCCCACATTTCCAAATAGCAGATCAGTTTGTACATTCGGTAATGTGAATTTTTTACGTGTAATAGTTTTAGTAGTTTTTGAACCATCACTATTCTTTAATGTAACTTCTACCTTAGTCCCTTCATTACCGATTAAAAGGGAGGAGGTCTCTTGTGTAGAACGCCCGATAATGGATTCACCATTAACGCCAATGATAATATCTCCAGCCTGAACCCCAGCCTCAAATGCGCCACTGCCTTCGATTACTTGTAAAATATGAATGCCATCTTCGTGTTCTTCAATCACCACACCTATACCTATAGTAGATAGGTTAATGCTATTCATATAATTTTCAAATTCTTGTTTAGTGAAGTAGGTTGAGTAAGGATCAAGCATATCCATGATTTCTGAGATGGATGTAGCCTTCTCTAAGTTTCCATCAATTGTTCCAACATAAGTATCTTTAACAATCTCCTTAATCTCCTTGATAAGCTGTTGATCATTTTCAGCCGCTTGAGTGCTTGTAAAAGGGAGAAGGAAGAAGCCTAGAACAAATGCGAATGACCATATTAACTTTTTCATTGGACACCTCTTTTCTAGAACTCAAAATAAAATGTAGCATTTTATGGTATTAATTGGATGGTTACATTATGCAATTGAGTATCTGATTTTTATTATACATGAAGCTATAGCTATCGTGGTGGACTAGAAAAAGAATCTACTTGTCGCTATAGGCAAGTAGATTCTTATAAATTATTTATTTTTCAATTTATGAATAATAAAACCGATTACTGCGCCCACAATAGCTGGTAAAAGCCACCCTAAATTTTGTTCATACATTGGCAATGCTTTCAGGATAGTTTCATAAGGCGTAATTTCAACTTTCATTTGTTTTAAGCCATCATATAGACTGACAAGGAAAGTTGGAACGAGCGCTAAAATATAAACAATTTGTCCACCTTTAAAGAAGTGATCTGCTAGTGACAAGACCATTAACACCATAGCTAAAGGATAAATGATTAATAGCACAGGTAGTGATGCACTAATTATTGTTGAAAGTCCCACATTTGTAATAGCTGCACTAAAAATAGTGAAGACCACTAAAAACGTTTTGTATGAAATTTGAGGGAAGAGTTTATGGAAAAATTGTGCATTAGCAGTTAATAAACCAACAGCCGTTGATATACATGCTAGTAAAATAGTCGCAGACAAAATAATACTTCCAAGGCTACCAAAGAGTACCTCAGCTGATTTTGCAATAATATTTCCGCCATTATCAGAGATACCAATTGCAGTGATACTTGTGTTACCAATATGCCCTAGAGAGATATAAACAAAGGATAAACCAATAGCGGCAACGACACCCGCAAAAATCGTAGTTTTTACTTGTTTTCTTGTATCCTTCATCCCCATATCACGCAGGGCCTGTAAAATGACGATACCAAAAACAAGAGCACTTAGAACATCCATCGTTAAGTAACCTTGTACAAAGCCTTCAGCTAAAGGTGACACTTTATAGTTGCCAACAGCTTCTCCTGGTTCTCCCATTGGAGAAATAAAACTTTTAACAGCAAGCAATAAAATAACGAAAAGCAGGGCAGGTGTTAAAATTTTACCTACTCGATCGACGAGCTTCGAAGGATTAATAGATAAATATAAAATTAAAGTAAAAAACAAAATAGATGTGATGAAAAGTGGCGCCCAATGATCCCTCATAGCTTCTGAGAGAAACGGAGCAATGCCTATTTCATAGGACACAGATCCTGTTCGTGGTACAGCAAAGAATGGTCCAATTGCTAAGTAGACAATGGAGGTGAAAATCACCCCAAAAGCAGGGCTAACACGGTTAGCAAGCAGTTGTAAGTCGCCTCCTGCTTTGGCAACAGCAACAATCGCTAATAATGGTAGACCAACACCTGTTATAAGGAAACCAATCATAGCTACAGTGATGTTTTCACCTGCTTGTTGGCCTAATAATGGTGGGAAAATAATATTACCAGCACCCAAGAACAAGGCAAATAGTAGTAATCCTACTGCTAAATTTCCTTTGATGAAATGCAAGATGTTTTTCATAAGTATAATAACTCCTTTAAGATTGAAAAGCTAAAACTTTCTAAAAATTTTAAATACAGAAGTGTATGTTATCATAGGAACACTAATCTTGCAACGAAAATAGTATTTCAATATAGTCGGATTTCGTCGTATTCTATAAGTTTCCTATAATGTTTGAAAAATAGTCAGTTTTTCCGATTTTTCATGCCATAGTTATCTAGTATGATAGACACACAAGGGAATATTCTAGCACGAACGGAGGCACTTTGGTATGCAAAAGACAAAAAAATGGAGAATTCTTGTTCTAAGTACTTTAGCAACTTCATTTTTAGCATTACAAACAGCGGAAGCAGCAACATATACTGTACAAAAAGGAGATACTTTAACGAAAATCGCCCAAAATCATCAAGTCACGATTGGGGATATTATGAAGTGGAATAATCTATCGAAAGATACGATTTATGTAGCTCAAAAGCTTGAGATACAAAAGCAATCAAAGAATGAGGGAGTAAAGCCCTCCACTCCATCAACATCTGTAAAGCCAACAACTAGCTCACATACAGTAGCGAAAGGTGACACATTATCAAAAATCGCAAAGCTGTATAATGTGACAATTAAGGATATTATGGATTGGAATAAGCTTGAAAAGGACACAATTTTTATTGGACAAGTCTTGAAGGTTTCTCCAGGCGCAGTGATACCCGATGGTGATACTATACATAATAATGTGACTTCAGGTACGGGCACCCCATCAAAAGTAACCTCAAAAGATCCTACAGCTAATGGACAAGCGATTTATAACAAAACAGTTGAAGTTGCCAATACTTTAGTTGGAACACCCTATCTATACGGTGGAAATACACCTGTAGGCCTAGATTGTAGTGGTTTTATTTTTTATGCCTTTAATCAGGGTGGTTTAAAAATAGGAAGAGCAAGCAGTGAAGGTTATTTTTATGGAAATACAACGCATGTAGAAAATCCGGTACCTGGTGATTTAGTATTCTTCGAGAATACGTATAAAGAAGGTATTTCTCATATGGGAATTTATCTCGGTGATAATAAATTCATTCATGCAGGTACAGATGGTGTAGAAATTTCAGATGTTACGTACTCTTATTGGTCTTCTAAATTAGTAGCCTACAAACGATTTGACAATGTGAAATAAAAAGTAGCGATTTTTGCCTAGGCAAAAATCGCTTTTAATTTTAGCAAAACCCCCTTCTGTTAAAAGAGAAGGGGGGGTTTAGGCTATTGTGTTACACGAGCTGTCCAACGAGAGAGGTCAGCGTCTTTTGCATCAACAAGCTCTGCTGGGAATATGAATGTCCAAGGCTTTGTAGAGTTTGGTTGGACAGTTAAAATTGGATTCATTTTAAATGAACCTTTTGCAATTTGTTTTCCTGTTGCATCAATAATTTCTAACGGTAATTGCTCTAAATTGATTGCTTTCTTATGTCCATTGCGGATAAAAATGGTTGCATTTAAATTACCATTGTCAGCTAGTTTTGCTTGTAAACCAGTGAAGTTTACCTCTGTTTCGCCTAACTCTGGTAGAGTTTTGACGATTTTCGCAAGCTCTTCTTTTTGTGCCTCTGGTAATTGTTCTTCCCATGATGGATCTAATTCTAATTGATGACCACGAAGGGAAACGAGGTTAAAGGCAATTTTCCAACCATCTTCTGGCACTTCATCGGCTTTAATCGTAGCATTTTCAAACTCAAACACCCATGGACGGGCACTTTCTGCTGGAATTGTACCTAGTGCTTTAAAATCGAATTTTTTAGATGCTACAAGCTCATCGTTTTTATCCAAGATGAAAAGTTCAATTTCTCCTAGTTCAATTGCTTGGGATAAGGATGAACGGAAAAATGCACGAACAAGCCATTTACGAGTGAGTATGTCTTCTTCAATACTAATAGAAGATAGTGATAATTGATTTGGTTTCAATGGTTCTAGCTCATTCGCTAGAAAGTTAAAAATGTATTTTTGTTCTTGTGGCACATCCCACTCAGGATGGAAAGATAATTTTGTTTCTACATCACGATTATCACCAGTGTTTTTTGCAGTATTTCCCAATAAATCTTTTGAATCAATTGTGTTTTCCTGAACAACTTTATCTGATTTTTTAAAGAATGAGAATAAGCCCATTATTGTGCCTCCTGTTGTGCCTCAACTGTTTTCATGAAGCCTGTAATTTCAATGATTATTGAACGACGTAATTCTTGGAAGTTTTTACCGAATAATTCAAGTCCTTCGCGTTGGTAAATACGCATTGGATCTTCTTGCTGATAGTGACGTAAACCGATTCCTTCTTTTAAATGACTCATTGCCTCTAAATGCTTTACCCAACCGCTATCAATATGGCTAAGCATGATTTGTGGAAGTACTTCCATTACTCTTTCGTTTTCAGCAAATTTCTCCATATGACTTAACAGTTCTTGTTCAGAAGGCTGAACATCCATTAAAATTTGCTTTACTTTTCCAACTTCGCGATCGATTGTCACTGGTGTGATGAACAGGGAGTTAAGTGCGTACTCCATTTGATCATAATCCCAATCAATAGAAGATACATCTTCTGGTGCGGCGTCATGAACAGCGAATTCAACGGTTTCACGAAGCATTTTTTTTAGCTCACCCATCAAGTCTTCACCAGCTAAAATTTTGTCGCGTAAGCCATAAAGAACCGTGCGCTGGTCATTAATGACATCGTCTAGCTTTAGGTTGTATTCACGCATGCCGTACTGTGAACCTTCAACAATACGCTGTGTACGGTCTATAAGCTCTTGTACCTCTTTATTTTGAATAATACCCTTATCATCTACAATCATTTTTGCAGAGAATTTTTCTACTTCTTCTTTTGCGTAGCGGCGGAACATATCATCTTCAATAGAGAGAATGAAGCGGCTTTCACCTATATCACCTTGACGACCTGAACGTCCACGTAACTGATTGTCTACACGGCGGCTTTCATGTTTTTCAGTCCCAATTACATATAAACCACCAAGTTCATGGACATCATCACCTAGCATGATATCTGTACCACGACCAGCCATGTTTGTCGCTACAGTAATACGACCCTTTTGACCTGCCTGTGAAATAAGTTCAACTTCTTGTTCAACTGTTTTTGCATTAAGTAATTGGAATGTTAATTTTTCCTTTTTTAGATACTCAGCTACAGTTTCAGACTGTAGTATCGATGTTGTTCCAATAAGAATTGGCTGGCCTTTTTCGTGGCGCTTTTTCACCTCGGCTGCAACATACTTATATTTTGCTTCTTGTGTGCTAAAAATAATATCAGGCTGATCAACACGTTGACGTGGACGGTTTGTTGGAATTTGGATAACCTCCATGCCGTACACTTCACGAATTTCCTTTTCCTGCGTTTTCGCTGTACCTGTCATCCCAGAAAGCTTAGGATACATACGGAAATAGTTTTGAATAGTAATTTGCGCTTGAGATTTATTTTCATCCGTAATGGCTACGCCTTCTTTAGCTTCAATTGCTTGATGTAAGCCATCAGAAAGTGAACGACCTTCTAAAATACGACCAGTAAACATGTCAACAAGCTCAATTTTGTCTTCTTTCACAATGTAATCAACATCGCGTTTAAACATAACATGTGCACGCACAGCTTGGATTACATAATGGAAAAGTGTTTGATGTTCTAAGTCATAAAGATTGTCTACATTGAAGGCTGCCTCAACCTTTTCTATACCTTTATCTGTAAGAGAAGTCGCCTTTGTTTCTTCATCGAAATCATAATCTTCGTCTGCTTTAAAGCGTTTCGCTAACATAGCAGCAATACGATGCAATTCATCGTTAGAAGGCATTTTACCTGCGATAATTAACGGTGTTTTTGCTTCATCGATTAATACACTATCCACTTCATCGATAATAGCGAAGTGATAAGGACGCTGTACTTTATCTGCTAAGCTATAAGCCATATTGTCACGTAAATAGTCGAAGCCAAACTCAGTACCCACACCGTATGTAATATCTGCATTGTAGGCTTCTTTCTTTTCACTTGGTTCCATCATCGGTACATTTAAACCGACAGTTAAGCCAAGGAAACGATGGATTTGACCGACTAGCTCATAGTCACGTTTCGCTAGGTAATCATTAACAGTAATGACATGAACACCTTTACCTTCTAATGCACGCACATAAGAGGGAAGAGAAGCAACAAGTGTCTTACCTTCACCAGTAGGCATTTCAGCAATATTACCTTCAGTTAATACTAGACCACCGATAAGCTGCACATCAAAATGACGCATTCCTAATACACGCTTTGAGGCTTCGCGTACTACAGCAAATGCGTCTGGGATGATTGATGTAATAGGCTCACCTTGTTCTAATTGATCTTTGAAAATAAAAGTCATTTCTCGTAATTCAGCATCTGACTTGTTAACATATTTTTCTTCAAGATTGTTAATTTGATCTACTATTTTGTAGTAGCGTTTTAATTGACGAGCACTAGTTTGCTCTTTGTTACTTTTGAAAATTGAGAACATGAAATATACGCTCCTTTAAAGTTGTCTACATGCTAGACACTCCATTATTCTATCAAATTTTGCGTATGATGACTACAATTGACTGTATAGGAATCTATTAATGCTAAAATGTACAAAATATTTGTGAAATCGTGGAAAATGTTTAGAAAAAGTATATTTCAATGCTTGTTCATGCTATAATCAATTTGGATTTCAATGTAGATTATTTATTTGAGGAGGAGAGACATGCTTTACGTGTCTTTAATAGCAGCATTCGTTGCATCCATTTTGTTAACTCCATTAGTGAAACGTTTAGCGTTTAGAATAGGTGCAGTTGATGCACCAAACTATCGAAAAGTACATGCTCGAATTATGCCAAGACTTGGCGGTTTAGCCATTTT
Organism: Lysinibacillus sp. IITD104; assembly: GCF_036698265.2. Classification (NCBI taxonomy): domain Bacteria; kingdom Bacillati; phylum Bacillota; class Bacilli; order Caryophanales; family Bacillaceae; genus Lysinibacillus; species Lysinibacillus sp. IITD104. Next base: position 3,838,777 of record NZ_JBAHYH020000001.1, on the reverse strand, counting down.
CCTTGCCTTTATTATTGGCGTGACGATTTTATACTCATTTTTAGTCCATACGAAACATGGTAGTAACGAGGCTTTATTAGCTATCATTATTGGTGCTTGTATAATCGTGATCACGGGTGTTATTGATGATATGCGTGAGATTTCCGCTAAAGCAAAAATGCTAGGTCAGCTAGTTGCAGCACTGATCGTTGTTTTTGTAGGCGGTATTGAAATTGAAATGGTTAATCTACCGTTCTTAGGTACATTAGACTTTGGTTTACTGAGTATTCCATTAACGATTATTTGGATCATCGGTATTACAAATGCCATTAATTTAATTGATGGCTTAGATGGTTTAGCTGCAGGTGTTTCTACAATTGCACTGATTACATTAGCCGTCATGGCATTTATTATGAGCAATATGTTTGTTTTAGCGTTAGCAGCCATTTTAGCTGTAGCTTCACTTGGTTTCTTATTTTATAATTTCCACCCAGCTAAAATCTTTATGGGTGATACAGGAGCATTGTTCCTTGGATTTATGATTTCTGTGTTAGCGTTACTTGGTTTTAAAAATATTACATTCGTAGCTTTAATCATCCCAATTATTATCCTTGGTGTTCCGATTTCAGATACATTCTTTGCGATTGTTCGTCGTGTTCGTATGAAAAAGAAGTGGTCTGACCCAGATAAATCACATTTACACCATCGATTACTCGATATGGGCTTTACTCATCGACAAACAGTCCTAATCATTTACGGAATTGCAGTGATGTTTGGATTAGCAGCTATCATTTTCTCTATGGCAAAGGTGTGGGGAGCTATATTACTTGTAGCGGTCATCCTAACAGCTATTGAAATCTTTGTAGAGGTTATCGGGTTGGCTGGTAAAAACTACAAACCATTATTAAATTTTGTACGGATATTTAGTAAATAAAATATAAGAGGCTGGGACATAACTAGCTTCAATTAGTGAGAAATCCGAATTTGAATGATTTTTTATTGTTAAATTTGTGAGTCGTTAGACAATGAGAAGCTCTTTCTAAACCGTTTTTTATGTATAAGGAATGGAAGAGAAGGGAAACTTAAATAAGCAGTTTATCGATTACAAGGAGGGGTAAATAGAAAGGGGGGTCAATCAATGAAAAAGTCACGTAAAAAGACCATAGACAAGTTATTTGTCTATGGTCTGAAAGGTCTTATTCAATAGCTGAATTGTCATCGCTGCTAGCCGCGCTGTCTGTTCCTGTATTGCCACTAGTCAGGCTCGATGATTGTTCATTTTGGCCAAGATGGTTTTTGAAAATCTCTTTTGTTTCTTCAACAGAATCTTGATTTAACTGGTAATAATAAATACCAGTAGATGTATCATCCGTGCCATCTAATGTTAAGGAATCGATACGTGGTGCGCCTTTAGATAAATAAGATAAGAAGGACTTCATTTCAGTGAATGTCATATCTGTTTTCATATTATCACCAAGAGCTTTAATGACATCATCATATTTCGTAACGGACTTAACAGAAGCGACTTTTTTAATAATCGCAGATAGAATTTCCTGTTGACGTTTACCACGCTCAATATCATTATCTTGTTTACGTGTTCTTGCGAGTGCAAGTGCCTGACTACCATTTAAATGCTGTAAGCCTGGCTGTAAGTTAATTGTAAACTTATCAAACTCATCTAATTCATGTAAAGCATAAGGTACTTCAGCTTCAATACCACCTAAAGCATCGACTACATCAATAAAGGCATTGAAATTCATACGTACATAGTAATTGATTGGAATATCAAATAGTTCCTCTACTGTTTCAATAGTAGTAAGTGTTCCACCCATAGCATGTGCATGAGTAATTTTATCTTTATAACCTACTTTAGGAATATAAACGTATGAATCACGAGGAATGCTTAGCATTTTAATTGTATGAGTTTTATTATTTAATGTAGCTAAAACGAGTGCATCAGAACGTGAATGGTCTGATCCCTGTCCTCGATTATCACTATCATCAACTCCGACAAATAAAATAGATACATTATCGTGTACTGGCTCTACACTTTCTTCGCGTTTTGCAGAAACCTGACGCCCTTCTAATTCCTCATATGCTGAGTCTGCAGCATGCTCTACCTGTTTTGTAAGGTAAACAGCATAAGCCGTTACACAGATCACCAAGCTTGCTACTAGGAGTAGTGTAACTTTTATAATTAAGGAAGCTTTAGAAGACCTCTTTTTATTTGGACCAACAGATCTTTTTTTCATAATAGATATATTCTCCTCTAATTATTGGGAATAATAATGCGATGAAGCTAAATTTTATTCAATTTTAACTAAGTAATTGTGTGGACAATAAAATAGCCTAACAAAAAAATTATACTATGCATATTTAGTTTCGACAATTAAAACTATTTAATTGACAATAAATTCTACAAATTGAGCATCTTCGAAAGTGATAGAAGCCTGTCCATTAGTCAGTTCAGTTATCCAACTTCTGAACTGTTCCTCTTCCTCTTTTAGCACAGAAACAATGATTTCAACACCCTCCAAATAACGTATTTCCTCTAGAGTATATGATGAACTTCTTATTTCATTTTCAACTTTTCCTAGCCATGTATAATCAATAGCCACTTTCATGAAATGATGCAATTTACGTTCAACTACCTGTGCAGCAATCAATCCCTCTGTAGTTGCTTTTCCGTATGCACGAATAAGACCACCACCGCCGAGCTTAATACCTCCAAAATAGCGAGTCACAACAACGACCGTATCTTTTAATCCTTGTTTTTTTAAGACCTCTAACATAGGGACGCCTGCAGTACCGCTAGGTTCCCCATCATCATTTGCCTTTTGAATATGATCATGCTCTCCAATAATATAAGCGGAGCAGTTATGAGTTGCATTATGATGTAATTTTTTTATACCATCTATAAAAGAAATTGCATCCTCTTCCGTTTCTGCACGTTCTATATAAGTGAGAAAGCGAGATTTGGAAATGACAATTTCGCTTTCACCATATCCTTTTACTGTTAAATAGTTTTCTCTCATTTGTATCAATCTCCTTTTAACTAGAGTTCTATTCTATAATTTTCATGAAGAAAAAGCATTAAATTTTAGCATGGTAATGCTATAATAGGTGTAGACTATGGAATATGTGATTTTAGTCTATTAAATTAGTAAGTAATCATAAGACATTAGACTGGGGAGTATACTATGTTTTCAAATGATACCTTCGATTTAAAGTCGCTTGATGACATTTTCAATCGAATGTTAGATACAATCATGAGCTCAAAGGATGATATCTTTATTATAAGTGAACAAAGCCGCAGAAGCTTTGAAGATATGCAAAAAGAGCTAGAAATTGTTCGAAAACAAATATCAATCGTAATTGATGATGGCGATGCATTGGAAAAAAGTACGCAGCTTGCTAAACAACGACTTGTATTAGTAAGTAAAGCTTTTGATAATTATACCGAAGAACAAGTTAGAGAAGCATATGAAACTGCACATGATTTTCAAGTAAAGCTCTCCGTTATTAGAACACAAGAAAAACAGCTACGGGATAAAAGAGATGATCTAGAGAGAAGATTAAGAGGATTACTCGATACGATTGAACGTGCTGATCATATTGTCAATCAGGTAAATGTCGTTTTGAATTACTTAACTTCAGATTTAAGAAATGTTGGTTTAGCCCTTGAACAAGCAAAAATGAAGCAGGATTTTGGGATACGTATTATTGCAGCTCAAGAAGAAGAGCGTAAGCGTTTATCGCGAGAGATCCATGATGGACCTGCCCAAATGCTTGCAAATGTACTCATGCGCACTGATTTAATAGATAGAACGTATCGTGAAAAAGGTATTGAAAAGGCTTTGGCTGAAATTGCCGATTTAAAGAAAACGGTACGTAATGCTTTATCTGAAGTGCGACGTATTATTTATGATCTACGACCAATGGCACTTGATGATTTGGGAATTATTCCGACATTAAAGAAGTATTTATCGACAGTAACTGAATATAATCCAGGTGTTGAAATTCATTTCCAATCGAGAAGTACAGAAAAACGTATACCATCAAATTATGAAGTATCCATTTTCCGTTTAGTGCAAGAATGTGTAACAAATGCCATGAAGCATGGAAAGTGTAAAGACATTTGGGTGAAGCTTGAATGGTTAAAAGATGCCGTTAACATTGTTGTAAAAGATGATGGAATAGGCTTTGACCCACAAGTAGTGAAAGACCATTCCTTTGGGATTTTAGGAATGAAAGAACGGATTGAAATATTAAATGGTACCATTACCATTAATAGTGAGATCAATCGAGGTACGACGGTGTTATTTAAAATACCGTTAGAAGCTGAATGATGTAACTGTTGCAGAAATTTAGGGGGTAAAGGACAAATGACAAAGATTATTATTGTAGACGATCACCAGCTATTCCGTGAAGGAGTAAAACGCATTTTAGATTTTGAAGATACGTTTGATGTAGTAGCAGAAGGTGACGATGGTACAGATGTGGTTACGTTATATGCTGAAAACGAACCAGACGTAGTGCTTATGGATATTAACATGCCAGGCAAAAATGGAGTAGAAGCAACGGCAGAGTTAATTACTGAATTTCCAGATGCAAAAGTGATTATGCTATCTATACATGATGATGAAACATATGTTACACATGCATTAAAATCAGGTGCTCTTGGCTATATGTTAAAAGAGATGGATGCAGATGAAATCGTTGAGGCGATTAAAGTTGTTGCCAACGGTGGCTCTTATTTACATCCAAAAGTAACGAAAAATCTAGTAGCAGAATTTAAAAGACTTTCAGAACATGAAAATAAAGGGAATTTCCATCAAACGGAAATTCGTCGTCCATTCCATTTGCTAACTAAGCGTGAATGTGAAGTGCTGCAATTATTAACGGATGGCCAATCAAACCGTACAATCGGTGAGACACTGTTTATCTCTGAAAAAACAGTTAAAAACCACGTATCAAGTATTCTACAAAAAATGAATGTTAATGACCGTACACAAGCAGTTGTAACAGCTATCAAAAATGGCTGGGTTGAAGTACGCTAATTGCTAAAACTGTTTTTAAAAGCTACTTTTTATTGAAGTAGTTTTTAAAACAGTTTTTTATTATTTTTTGGTAATAATTTGCATTGAGCCTACACAATGATGAATAGGTCATTCACAATTTTGTAACATTACTATTCATTTGTATGAACATGATAACTAGCAGATCATGCAACATTTTACAGCCTAATGCGTCATAAGGAAGATGTAGCACCTAAATGTTGAAAATGCACAACAAAATTCCTACGAAAGCATTTATATGCTACAATATGCGCGGGAGGTTTTTTGATGTTAAAGAAAAGTTTTCTAGCAGTTCTAATCTTATTAGTGTTAACTGCCTGTGGTAATAAAGATGAGAAGATGAGTGATGAAGAACGAGATAAAGTAATAGAGGATGGTACAGTTGGCTTTGAAATGATGGGTGGAAACGTAGAAAAGGCTGATAATGTACCAGCGGAAGATGAAAAGGCTATTTTAGCATCTTTTGATGAGTATATTGCTGCATTAAATGCTGAAGAAATTGATCGTTATATGAATACTATCTCGAAAAATCCAAAGGGTTTTAAATACGATGAAGAAAAAACATATGCAACAGAAGTATTTGAACAATTTGATATTAAGCGTGAAGTAGAGAATGTAACAATTGCAAAGTATGAATCAAAAGAGGCACAAGTATTTGCCAACATGAAAATGCACTCACTTCAGCTTGAGACAAATGTCGAACATGAAAGTGCAGGACGTCAGGTAACAGTCTTTGTGAAAGAGGACAATGATTGGAAAGTGACAAGTGTCTTTTATATTGGTGATGACTCACAGTCAAGTACAGGAAATTAACAGGAGCTATCTTCATTCAACATAAGAATTGAGTGAAGATATGCCTATTATACATAGACAATGAATGTGAAATGGAAGCTAGCTTACTAGCACAACTCTAGAAGGGCGAGAACGTGAATTCGGCGTTCGTCATTCATTTCACATTCATTTCTTTTTGTTTTTCGTAGTTTGTGTGAAAGCAAAGTGATGGCAACAACAATTGCACCAATAAGAAATAGATTGTAAACTAAGAATCATAGGAGAGTGGACATGGATGAGGACGGCAATCGTAACAGATAGTACTGCATATATTACAGCTGAGGAACGTGCACGCTTAAACATTCACATGATACCTTTAAGTGTCAATATCTCAGGTCAATTATTTGCAGAAGAGGTAGATATTACAGCATCTGAATTTTATGATAAGGTGCGTGGTGCCAAAGAATTCCCCAAAACAACACAGCCTCCAATCGGAGAATTTGTCGCTCTTTTTGATGAGCTAGCAAAGGATTACGATGAGGTAATTTCTATCCATTTATCGAGCGGTATTAGTGGAACATACCAAGGTGCAGTACAGGCTGGTGAAATGGTGGAAGGCATTAATGTTTATACCTTCGACAGTGAAATATCCTGTGCTGTTCAAGGCTTTTACGTTTTAAAAGCGGCTGAAATGGCGAAAGAGGGCTATTCAGCGAAAGACATACTTGCAGCATTAGCGGACATGCAACAGTATATCAGAGCTTACTTCATCGTAGACGACTTAGCACATTTACAGCGTGGTGGGCGTTTATCTTCTGCCGCAGCATTAATTGGTGGTTTATTGCAAGTAAAGCCTGTTTTACATTTCGTGGACAAGGTAATTGTACCTTTCGAAAAAATCCGAACACGTAAAAAGGCATTAAAGCGTGCTGAAGAATTGCTAGCAGAGGATGCCAAAAAGTATGAAGCGATGGACGCTGTTGTCATTCACGGCAATTGCCCTGCTGAAGCGCAAGAATGGCTAGAGCAATTAGCCGCAACGTACCCGAACGTGAACTTTAAATTGAGCTATTTTGGCCCTGTTATCGGTACTCATTTAGGTGAAGGGTCGATGGGCTTAGGATGGACAAAAAAATAACGAATTGTCAGAAGTCTCTACAGCCAAAGTAGAGACTTTTTTCTATGAAGGGAGAGAATGTAATGAGGTATAGGGGTTGGTTGTTACCACCAGCATTACGTGATTTTCATGAAGGGCGTATTTGGTTAAAAGATCATTCTCCATTTTCATCCGTAGATCTTGAGAAAGCGATACAGCGAAAATACGTCAGTATAATAGAAGGAATTCAAATGAAGCCAGCTATAAAATGCAATCGTTGTCACAATACAGTCCCACATTTATTCACACAATTCGATTGCTCAAAATGTCAGCAACAATGTGTCTACTGCCGACACTGTATAAAGATGGGGAGAGTCAGTAGCTGTACACAATTGATGATTTGGACAGGCCCCAAGGCGATAAAATTTAACAAGCATTCATTAAAATGGGCAGGACAATACACCGAACTCCAGCAACAGGCAGCAAATGAAACCTTAACAAGTGTGAAAGCAAAACGCTCGCATTTAATTCATGCAGTTTGCGGTGCAGGCAAAACAGAGCTACTTTTCCCATCTGTGTATGATGCATTAAAGCGAGGGCTACGAGTTTGTATTGCTACACCACGGACAGATGTAGTGTTAGAACTGTATCCACGCTTTCAACAGGCTTTTCCTGAAACAACCATTCATGCTTTATACGGTGGAGCACCTTACCAAAATGGCTATGCACAGCTTGTTATAGCAACAACCCATCAGCTCTATCGATTTGAGAAGGCATTTGATGTCATTATTGTAGATGAGGCAGATGCTTTTCCTTATACATTTGATGAAACCCTTCAAAGAGCAGTAGAAAAGGCTAAAAAGGAAAAGGCTCCTCTGGTATTTGTGACAGCAACCCCATCAGCAGCATTACGCCATACTTTCCAGCAAGAAAGCTACTCTTTTATTCCAAAACGCTATCATAATCATCCATTACCAGTCCCACAAGTGCGTTCTTTATGGGGCTATGAAAAATGCTTCAAGCGAGGTAAAATCCCTAAAAGGTTAAAAAAGTGGGTGGAGGAGCGCTTACATCAAAAGGACCCCTTTTTACTATTTTTCCCGACAATTGATTTAATGAAACGTGCAACACCTCTTGTTCAAGAGTTAAATGAAGACATATTAGCTGTACATGCAGCTGACCCTGAGCGGAAGGAGAAGGTGTTAAAGCTACGAAATAAAGAAGTTCCGGGCTTATTAACCACTACGATATTAGAAAGAGGCATTACAATCAGCAAAGTACAGGTGGCTGTTATTGGGGCAGAATCATTGATATTTACCGCCAATGCCCTCATTCAGATTGCAGGCCGAGTTGGACGAGATGTTCAATTTCCAGATGGGGAGGTCTTATTCTTTCATCACGGCATCACGGCAGAGATGGATGAGGCATGCGCAAAAATTCAATTTTATAATAAGAAGGGATTTTCTGAATGAATAAAATAGAATCTCATTGTTTAATGTGCACCCAGCCGTTAAAAATAACTATTTCCTGGAAAATGATTCTAACCAAGCAATTCTCGCAGACTATATGTGAAAGATGTGCTGCTCGTTTTGTGCCTTCTCAATCTGCTACATCCCTTTATCAATATAATGAGGCGATGAAGGATTACTTACACCAGTTAAAGTTTCTTCAAGATGTGGCTCTTGCAAAGGTATTTCGGCAGGAGCTTCATAATCGTCTCACCAAAGAAAAAGCGATAATTCTACCCATTCCAATGCACCCTCTCAAACAACAGGAGCGTACATTCTCGCATACTGATGAACTATTAAAGGCAGCGCATATTCCTTTTATACAATTATTAGAAAAGACAACGACAGAAACCCAAAGCTCCAAAAATAGAGAGCAACGTATACAAGCAGCTCCACTTTTTCGCTTAAAGGAGGGTGCACAAGTCGAACATAAAAATTATCTTCTTTTTGACGATATAAAAACTACGGGGACAACTTTACAGCATGCTGAACATGTTTTAATGCAATCGGGTGCTAAAAATGTCCAATACTTCACATTAATTGAAGGATGAAAATACCAATACATTATGTATAATAGTTAATGAGACAGCATTCGTAGATAAGTTTTCTAGAAAGAGGAGGAAGGCCAATGGCAGAGGTTCGTAATTGTCCGAAATGTAATGAATTTTTTAATTATACGGGAGTCCGAGAAGTGTGTCATAAGTGTGCACAATCAGAGGAGGAGCTTTATCAAATCGTTTATCGTTTCTTACGTAAACGTGAAAACCGTGCGGCAACAGTAGAACGAATTGTGGAAGCAACGGGGGCAGATAAAGACTTACTGTTTAAATGGGTTCGTAAAGGCCGTTTACAGCCAGCTATGTTTCCAAACCTAGGCTATCCATGTGATAACTGTGGTCATCTAACGACTACAGGAAAGCTCTGCTCGAAATGTCAAGATGAATTAAAAGCAGACTTACGGACATTTGAAGCTGCCAAAGAGTTTCGCCAAAGTGTTGAAGAACGTGACCGTGTAACCTATCACTCAGAACGTAAACGTTAATTACGCTAAGTGTGTTAATTTTAAACAAAATTAGCACACTTTTTTCTATGTGAAAACTTAACATTATGTGAGACAATCCGAAATAATAGTAAGATAGGATTTAGAGATGGGGGGTATTGAAATGAAAATTACATCTTATGGAGTTAATGCAGTAAACGCCTATAAAAACCAAGTACGCAATGCAAAATCAAATACAAACAAGGCATCTTTCGCCGATAAAATTGAAATTTCAAAGGCTGCGCAGGAAATGCAAGGGGTTTCAACATACAGTACAGAGCGAGCAAACCATGTTCAACAATTGAAAAAGGATATCGCTTCTGGTGAATACAAAGTAGACGCTCGTAAAGTGGCAGAGGATATGCTGAAATATTATCGTTTCTAGGGAATAGCAGAAAGGGTGTATAACGATATGTCTGTAGAAGCAATTAGTTCTACACTAACAATGCTAGAGAGAATGCATAAAAGCTTACTCGAACTAGCCTTTAAAAAAACAGAAATTATTAAAAGTGGCGATATCGAAGCTTTAGACCAATTGCTCAAGGACGAGCAGGCACATGTAGCGGCCATCGATAAGCTCGAGCAACAGCGTCAGAAACAGGTAACGGACTACCTTGAAGCAAAGGGACTTGCTTCATCTGACAAAACAACTGTCGCGGATGTCATCGAGGCTGCTGAACAACAAGCAGACAAAGCAACACTTTCAGCAGTTCGCGAACGTTTAATGCAAATTATCAATGACCTACGAAAACAAAATGATCTAAATCAAAAACTCGTTTTCCAATCATTACAAATCGTCAACCTAACATTAGATGCAGTAAGACCCCGTACAGAGCAAATGAACTATTCCAGCAACGAAGTACGTGGAACTAATACCATAGCTAAAAAATCATATTTCGATTCACAAGCATAACAAGGGAGGAAGAAAAATGCGCTCAACATTTATGGGCTTAGAAGCTAGTAAACGTGGCCTCTTCACACAGCAAACTGCTTTATACACAACTGGTCATAATATTTCCAACGCCAACACACTAGGCTACTCTCGTCAACGAGTAAATATGCAGGCAACACCAGGTTTCCCAACGGCTGGATTAAATCAGCCCACTTATCCTGGACATCTTGGAACAGGTGTAGAAGCAGGCTCAATTCAACGTATACGCGATGAATTTATTGATCGTCAATATCGTCAAGAAACGAATAAATTTGGCTATTGGGAAGCCCGTTCCAATGCGATTTCACAAATGGAAGATATTATGGATGAGCCATCCCAATTTGGCTTAAATGCAGCATTAGAGCAATTTTGGAAGGGGCTAGAGGATGTTAGTACTAATCCAGAAAATGCTTCTTCCAGAAAAGTAGCGATTGAACGAGCAAAACATCTTGCACAATCATTTAATTATATGGACACGCAGATAAAAACAATACAAGGTAATTTAGGAAACGAAATTAATGTATCTACAGATCGTATTAATTCTATATTAAAGAGAATTGCATCGATTAATAAGCAAATACAAGAGGTTGAGCCAAATGGGCATGTTCCTAATGATTTGTATGATGCGCGTGATGTGTTAATTGATGAACTAAATAGCTATATACCAGTAACGATTGAACGTGTTCCTTCAGGTGGGATTGCTAGTGAGGTGGCTGAGGGTAGTCTAACAATAAAGTTTAAGCCGTATCCATCAGGTACGCCAATAGAATTAGTTAATGGTAGAGAATATGCAGCATTAACTACTACGGGAACAGATACAACAGGTACTGTAGCAAGTATTGATGGCAATGATTTAACAAAGGTTTTTCAGGAAATAAAAATTTCCAAGCTAGGTGAACCACCAACAAAGCCTGCTGCTGATGCTGTAGGATTGGAATCAATTAAATATAATGAACTTGAGCCTGGAAAAGGTAAACTACTATCACTTATTAATTCGTACGGATATGCTGAATATGACGCGGGAGGTGCTTTTTCAGGTATAAAAGGTTACTATCCAGAAGCATTAGCAAATTTGGATAAACTAGCTTCTACCTTTGCTAATACATTTAACGCAGTACATAAGGCAGGCTATGATTTGACAGGTGTACAAAATGGATTAAACTTCTTTGAAACGATGGATGGCTCTACAACAATTAATGCTAGCAATATTAAAATCAATGAAGAATTTACGAAAGATTCTTCGAAACTAGCTGCTTCTTCTGCTCCTAATGAAGTAGGTAATGGTAAATGGGCAATTGAGCTAGCCAATTTACAATCAAAAGCAATTGGTGCTGGAGGATTTACAATTACAGTTGGTGCAAATACTGTTGTAGTTCCACCTTCAACAGAGCATCTTGATAGCGCAACTTTCAACTCTTTCTATCAAGGAATGATTGGAAAATTGGGTACAGACGGTGAAGAAGCCTATCAATTAAATAAAACCTCTGAAAACCTTTTATTATCAATAACTTATAACCGCGCATCTGTCAGCTCGGTGTCCTTAGATGAAGAAATGACGAATATGATTACGTTCCAACAGGCGTACAATGCAAATGCGCGTATGATTACAGTTGTCGATGAAACTTTAGATAAAATTATCAATGGTATGGGCCGTGTTGGACTATAAAATTACTAGAAAGGGGTTTTTCCTAACATGCGTGTGACACAAACGATGCTATCAAATAACATGCTGCTTAACCTAAACAGAAGCTATGGCAGAATGTCTAAACTACAAGACCAAATTAATTCAGGTACAAAAATTACTAGACCCTCTGATGATCCTGTTATTGCTGTAAAGGGAATGGGCTATCGTCGGGATTTGGGACGAGTTGAACAATATACACGAAATATGAATGAGGTCAATAACTGGATAGATACAACCGATGAGTCACTGAACCAAGTAGGTGAACAAATGAAGCGTGTTCGTGAACTTGTGATTCAAGCAGCCAATGATACAAATACACCTGATGAGCGTGCAAAAATTAAGACAGAAATTGATCAAATTCGCCAACAGATTCAGGATGTGTCGAATACAAAAATTGGTGACCGTTATATTTTCAGTGGTACGAATACGGATAAACCTTTATTTGTAGATGCGACTCCCCCAAATGCTGATGGTTCAAAAATAATTAATGCGGATTATCAACTTTACGATGGAACAAATATTATTTCTACTGCTGCTGATAAATTAACAGCACCGAATGCTGATGTACAAATTGAGGTCTATGATGGGATTCAATTGCAGGTGAATGCACCTGGTGCTGATTTATTTGGCAATATTGATTCATTAATGGGGAAAATATCAAACTTATTGGATCCTGAAAGAGTACCTGGACCAGCGACTAGCGAAGAAATTAGTAAAGCATTAGGTGGTTTTACTTCCAATAGTAAATCGGATGATATAACAAATATACACAATAAAATCCTGGAGACGCAGGCCGATATGGGGGCACGCCAAAATCGTGTTGAATTAATGGAAAACCGCTTGTCGCTTCGGGAAATTAGCGTAACTAAACAATTATCAAACAATGAAGATGTTGATTATTCAAAAGCGATAACGGAAATGGTCACTTCAGAGTCTATTCATCAGGCCGCATTATCTGTAGGCGCAAGAATTATTCAGCAAACTCTAGTAGATTTTATTAGATAATACTCACTAGTCATAATCTGAAAATCAAGAGATTATAGGGAAAAACAAAGTGATATAGGTATAGCGAACAAATTTTATAAATGAAGAAGGAAAGCGTTTGGACAATTCGTTCAGACGCTTTTATTGAAAGGAGAGGTAAAATGAGACTCCCTCAAATTCAAATTCGTACAACAGATGCCAAATTAGACCTTCATATAGGAAAACCACAACAACACATTGAACAACCAGAGGCTACTCTGCATATTGAACAACCAGCCGCTATCTTGGAGATTCATACAACAAGAGGAGTTTTAAAAATAGATTCCTCACAAGCGAGGAGAGATTTAGGGTTAATTGGACCAATTGAAGCGACTAAAAATGCTGCTAAAGAAGGTCAACAGACTGCTCTAAGTGGTATTGAGAGACGAGTAAATGAAGGGCGACAAATAATGATGTCAGCTGGGAAAGGTCAAGGACGAGCTATTATGCAAAATATTGCTAAACAAAATCATGGGCCCCATCGTGTACCGTTCAATATCAAATTCGTACCATCCATAGGCTCTGTAAAAATCGACTATACTCCTGGTACAACAGATGTCAATATTGAGCGGAGAGAGCCAATAATTGACGCAAAGGTGAACAAACCAATCTACGAATACACACCAGGGAAAGTAACTGGTACAATGGTACAAAGACCAAATGTTGACATTGATGTAATTGGTTAAAGGAGAGAGTAATCTAAATGGAGATTGAAACAAAATTTTTAGGAACAGTTGAAATTAATGAACAAGACATCTTAACATTTGAAACAGGACTGCCAGGCTTCCAAAATGCTCGTAAATTCGTCTTGTTACCTCTCGATGCGGATTTACCATTAGTAGTCTTGCAATCTGTTGAACAACAAGAACTTGGCTTTGTGCTCGCTTATCCATTTGCCTTTAAAAAGGACTATGAATTCGAAATTGATGAGGAAGTTAAAGAGGATTTGCAAATCGAAAAAGAAGATGATATTGTACCATACACAATTTTGACATTAAAAGAAACGTTCCAAGAATCTACAATGAATTTACTAGCTCCAGTTGTCATAAATACAGTAAAAAAACTTGGAAAACAAATTGTGTTACAAGATAGTGCAAGCTATCCATTACGCTATCCAATCGGTGCTGCGGAAGGAAGTGCCAAGTAATGCTTGTATTATCTAGAAAAAAAGGCGAATCCATCATGGTTGGCGACCAAATTGAAGTCAAGATACTTGCGGTCGAGGGTGATCAAATAAAGCTTGGCATCGTGGCACCAAGATCCGTCAAAGTTCATCGTTCGGAAGTATTCAAGGCAATACAGGAGCAAAATAGAGAAGCGCTTGCTACCCCAAAAGATTTATTAGAAAAACTAAAACGGAAATAACGGTTAGAAGGTGTCTAGATAGTTTATAGACATCTTTTTAATTGGTTTTAGAACATGAAAAGAAAGTGTATAGTTATAAAAAGAAGGTTAGACTGAAAAATACTCATGTAAAGGGGGAGATCAATATGAGTAAGTTAAATGCTATGCAGATACTCAGTTTTCGAGGATTGTCAGATATTTCGCTTAAAAATTTTTCTAAAATCAATTTATTTGTAGGGGAAAATAACACGGGGAAAACATCTTTGCTTGAAGCCATTTATTTACTTGCTAATTACTCAACAAAACAAGGTTTTTTACGATTAGCAAAAATGCGCGAGCAATATATTATGGAGCGTGCAACTTCTACAGAAGAATTAATTAGTTGGCTATTTAACAAAACAACAGAGCCAATTAACATAAGCTACAGTTTAGATGGTGCTAATAAAAGTATTCAATGTTCCTTAGAGGAAAAAGAGTATATTGTATTGAGTGGAAGTTCCGATGAGTATGATATAAAAGAACGAGTAGTGAAGGATCAGTTTATTAAAATAGAAGAGACTGGCAACAAGCAGGAGAAAGTGAATATTCAACATGAGTTTATTAATTCAACTGATAAAACAACAGAAGTTTTAGAAAAACAAAAAAATTTATTTGATTGTCATTTTATCTCAGCTATTCATCATCGTGTTGAACCGTTGTCCCCATATATAATTGATGATCTTGTGAAAGGCGGAGAACGTCCCGCGTTAATTGAGGCTCTACGTCAGTTTGATAACAATATTAAAGGTATTGAGTTGCTAATGCAAAATGGCTCACAGAAGTCTCCGAAGCCAATCCCTTATATTCAACACGACGATCTTGGTTTAGTGCCAATTTCAATATTTGGCGATGGTGTGAGAAAGGCACTTATTATTGCTTCACAGATCATTCGCTTCAAAGGTGGCGTTCTGCTAATTGATGAAATCGAAACAGGCATTCACACAAAAATGATTCCAGTGTTTTTTACTTGGTTAGCTCAAATATGTTACAAGCATGATGTGCAATTATTTGCTACAACCCATAGTTTAGAGGCATTAGACGGAATGTTAAAGGCGACTGAAGGAGATTCCAATCAATTATCTGTGTATCGTTTAGGCGAAGCTAATAATAAAAAGCAAGTAAAATATTTCTCAGGTGAAAAGTTAAAAGTATTAAGATACGAGCTTGGACAGGATGTGCGTTAACATGAAAAAATATTACTATTTTATTGTTGAGGGTGTCCATGATTCAGCAGCTTTAGGGCGTTACCTACTAGAAAGAAATATTCCACTCATTCGGAATATAGAACAAGTAGATTCATATTGGCAGAGGCTTATTCCTAGAAGTTTTCCGTTTAACGGTGATTTATTGATGCGCATGCCTGTGCCAATGTTTTATGAAAATGATGATTATGCTATTGCTATCCAAACAGCTGGGGGTGATTCAGGCATTACAAAAGCTTTTGATAGCCTTTTAAACCTTGAGTACGAACAATTAGCAGGTATCGCTATTTTTTGTGATGCTGATACAAAAACAGCAAAGGATTGCTTCGATCACTTGAAGCAACGCCTAATAACTGAGGTCGATGAAGAATATCATTTTATTTTTAAGACTGCTAAATTTGGAGAAGTGACGACTGAAAATCCTGCTTTCGGTGTCTATATATTCCCTAATAATGAACATGAGGGTACATTGGAAAATTTATTATTAGAGGGTGGAAGCATTGTTTATCCAGATCTAATGGAAAATGCCCAAGCATATGTAGACAGTATTTCATCAACTTATCGCAAACGATGGAAAATATCAAGTGAACCAAAAGTATTATTTGGTGTTATGGCAAATGCACTAAAGCCTGGAAAAGCAAATCAAGTATCAATTCAAGACAACGAATGGATTAGTGCTAAAACAACTGAATCCCACAGCCAATCACAACTTAGAAACTTTCTAACAAGTTTATTAGACGAATAGTGCATAGAACTACTCGATAGTTTTATACCATTTTCACAGTTTGGACAAATAATAATCAGCTTAAAAGTAGAGAATAACGTCAAAAACCTTACCACCCCAGTGTTTGTTACAATTTGAAAACACTTAAAATAGTAAAAAATAAAAATAAAAAAGTTTATAAAAACTATTAAACATTTAAAACGCCTTACGATATATAAGGTGTAAGGCAGAAGTAGTATATAACTACTGATACCAAACTCTCCCACAAGGACGTGGGTGATACAAAAAACAATTCAAGGAGGAATTCCAAATGAGAATTCAACACAACATTTCTGCATTAAATGCACACCGTAACTTAGGTGCAAACAACACTCAAGCTTCAAAAAACCTTGAGAAATTATCTTCTGGTTTCAAAATCAACCGTGCTGGTGACGATGCTGCTGGTTTAGCAATCTCTGAAAAAATGCGCGGACAAATCCGTGGTCTTGACATGGCTACGAAAAACTCTCAAGATGCAATTTCTTTAATCCAAACTGCTGAGGGTGCATTAAACGAAACACACTCAATTCTACAACGTATGCGTGAATTAGCAGTTCAATCTTCAAGTGATACAAACGTTAACCTTGACCGTGATGCAATCCAACAAGAAATTGAGCAATTAACAAAAGAAATTGATCGTATTTCAAATACAACTGAGTTTAATACTCAAAAATTACTTGATGGTTCATTCTCAGGTAAATTCCAAATTGGTGCGAATGAAAACCAAGATATGGCTATGAACATTGGTAATATGAATGCAGCAGCTTTAGGCTTAACTAATACTACAGTAGTTTCTAAAGATATTAGTGCTACAGGTTTGAACGATGGTACTTATACAGTAAAAGGTACAGATTTAGTGGATGCAAATGGTCAAGTCGTAGGTAAAGTTAGTACTAATAAAGTTACTTTAGGACATACGACTACAACAGAAATTGCATTTACTGATATCAATAAGAGTGCTACAGCAGTGAAAGACTTAGCAGCTGGTGATACAATTATTGTAAAAGACGGCAAAGCTGAGTTACGTAAAGCAGCATCAGATGATGTGAAAAAATTAGCTGCTGGTACTTATGAAGTAAGTGGTACAAATGTTCTTAAAGATGGTGTGAAAGTCGGCGAATTTGATACAACTGGTAAAAAAGTAAAAATTGATGTAATTGATAAAGACGGTAATAAAGAAACATTAGAATTAGTAGCTAATGATTTAGGTTTAGGAGAGGCATTAGCTGATAAATCTAAATTTATTGTTGGTGGTGTAGATGTATCAACTCGTGACCAGGCAAAGGGAACTATTACTGCTGTTGATGCAGCAATTAAACAAGTTTCTGAACAACGATCTTCATTAGGTGCGGTTCAAAACCGTTTAGAACACACAATTAATAACTTAGGTGCTGCTTCTGAAAACTTAACAGCTGCTGAATCTCGTATCCGTGATACAGATATGGCAAAAGAAATGATGGAGTTCACTAAGAACAATATCTTAATGCAAGCAGCTCAATCTATGTTAGCGCAAGCAAACCAACAACCACAAGGCGTATTACAATTATTAGGTTAATTCCTAACCAAGGAGCTTGAAGGTATTTACCTTCAAGCTTTTTTTATGAAGGAGGGGTGAAATGGAAAAAGTAATGTTAGTTCCTAAAGGGACAGAGCAATTTCAATGTATAGGGGCAGCTTGTGGGGATTCATGTTGTCGAATATGGAATGTTGATATTGACCGTGTAGGCTTTATGAAAGTCACAACATCTAGTAACACTGTTATTAAACCGTTAGCCAAAAAGGCTTATCAAAAAAATTCAAAGGCAACAGGTGCTACTAACTACGGGCGAATGAAAATGAATGAACAAAAAGAATGTCACTTTTTAGATGAAAACAAATGGTGCTTAATTCATAAGGAGCTAGGTGAAAGTGCTTTATGTAATACATGTGCTATTTATCCAAGGGAGCATCGAGAAATTGGTCAGTATATCGAGAAATCATTAACCTTATCATGTCCCGAAGCTGTACGCTCATTGTTATTGCAAAAAGAAGGGATAGAATTTGAAGAAGTATTAGCTAAACCATCAGAGCGTATTCAAAGTAAAGCGATTTTAACTGGAGAACATGTTGATATTTTATGGGTTATTCGAACATTTGTGATTACATTATTGCAGGAACGGGGCATTTCATTGGATGTACGTATGATGTTACTTGGTTTATTAGCAGAAAAGCTAAATGAGCAGCCAAAAACGTTAGAACATACAGAGAAAATTATCCAGATGATGCAACAACGCTTTTTAACACCGCAATATATTGAAGCCGTGATGCAAATAAAAGGAAATGAACTAGTTCAACTCCAAATGCATAAAGAGTTACTTCGTACAACGGTAGAAGAGCTTTCGTTTAATGTACGGTATGTGGGAGTGGTAAATCAATTTATTAGGGGTTTAAAAACAGGTCCATTAGAGAACAAGGAAATTGCAGAAGAAACTTTACAAAAATATATAGCTGCACAAGCTGTTTACATGCAATTTATTCAAGAGCATCATTATATTTTAGAAAATTATGTAGTACATTATATTTTTACCAATGTATTTCCGTATAATGGCAAAACAATATTGGAGGCATATGAAGATGTTGTTATTAATTATCAGCTGATTAAAGCTTTATTAATGGGTATTGCCTCCTATAATGGAAAATTAACGACTGATGATGCAGTGCTCGCGATTCAAAGCTATACAAAGGCTGTAGCTCATAATAATAAGAGTTATGGCATATTACGTCAAAAAATTAAAGAATCTAATATGGAGACGATAGCATTTTTATTTGCGTATATTAAAATGAATGGATAAAAACGGTAGCTAAAAGAGGTCTTTATTAGTAGAAAACTGGGTATTTATTTTGGAATTTTTAAAGTAGATAAGTGTTTTTACTATAGTGGAGAAATGTATTCCAGAAAAAATAACTCAACAAGGGACATTCGGGTTATTACGCATACATTTTTAGCATTCACCTTCGTAGTAATTAGCTATGTTGATAATGAGAATATAATTGTGAAGTATTGATTCCATTTTATTAATGATATGACACCATACGATACCATATATGAAGTTTTACACATGTGGTGACGTATAGCTTAACTAAAGGTCAATATTCACGCTAATTGTTTTACAGAGTCAAGCATTAATGGGTGTCTTTATGACGCTTATTTCCCTAGCTCGCTTTATTTCACTATTTCCAAAGCCAATGGATGAAAATGAAAACAATGACGATAAAAGTGAAGCATTAGTTGATATTAAAAAGAGTTAGAGGGAAAAACTTTTGCATGAAAAAAAAAGTACCATATCTGGGAAAGAATATTTCTGGATAGCCACTATTTTAATGTGAAGGGAGAGATAAAATAATGAATGAATTATTACTAGATACACATTGATCTTACTATGATTATGTTGTAAAAGTACAAGACGGCTGCCAATGATTGCAAGCCTTTTCAATCTAGAACAAGCCTTTCAAATGATTGCAGATTTTAGTGAAGGGCTCGAATGGTTAGTAACAGTACAGCAACATATGCAAGCTAATCATTACGTTATTAATAGCCGTATACAGGAAGTTATCGAACGACTAACAATTTTAAATGGGCTATTGGAAAAAGGTGATATAGAAGCATTAACAGATTTATTTTCAAATGAGATTGCTCCACTTTTTGCTAGTGCTTCTGAATGGACGTTTAAAAAAGTTCAGATTTAAATGGCTAGATGACATTATTTAATTATTTAATTGGTGTTTATCGTGCTATTAAGCTTATTTAGGAATTGGAGGGGATTGGGGGGATAATTGCCACGTTAGAACAACAGATTATGGTGCCAAAATACATATAAGTAATTAAAATGTTGTAAATTAACTTTTCTATATTTACAAACAGAATCACCTACAGATGAGAAGCTCAAAGTATATTTGATCACACAGAGGTTACTTATCAACAATGTATGCAGGTGCACATAATATTACAGCACGCTACTCCAAAAGATGAAAGAATTTCAATTAGAGATATTTCCATTTTTTGCTAATGTTAAGTCAAATAAATGAATTCGATAGAACGTTTATAAAGATATTGCTTTTCAATATAGTACAGTTAGTTATTTTTAGAGGGAGTTGGTTTATCCAATATCCCTTTTTATTTGTAACTTTTTTGCGTAGTATAATGAGGTAAATATATGGGCAAAGGTAGATGGTGGAAGATGGAACATTTATTTATTAAGAATTACCATAGTTTTCTAGATGATCGAGGGGGAATTGTTAAATTAAGTGAAAATCAGTTAAAGCAAACAGTACAGTATGTACTGGTCAATCTATTACTTTCTGAAAAAACAACCCAGACCTGTAAAGAAGAACCAAGATATGTTTTTCTTTATTATAATAAAACATTACATTACGGTAAAATACTAAAATTTTACCCTAAAAATGAGTTTACGGAGCACTTCCCAGATTTAATAGATAAAATGTTTACTTTTGCAATTAAAATATCTAACCTAACAGAAATGCCTGAAGAACATTTAAAGTATTTATTTGCAAAGAGTAAGCGGAAGTATGTTGGTGATGTTAAATATTCTTTATTCCAGACAAAAGATGATAATTATCCATATGCTACTCCTATTGTAGACAATACAAAGGATTTCTTTCTGGAAACATATCGCATTGTAAATGACTTTAAGGAAGTCGTTTTATACGGCAATGACACTATTCAAAATCAAAAAACATACGGCAAAATTGTTGAAGAGGATGGGGAAATTTTTGTTACTTTAACGAACGAAAAGATGCTTCAAGTGGATATTGGTTATTTATTAGGCGAATATGATGCACGCTTACCGAATTATCGACCATATTTTTATGAATTTATCCCACTCCATTTAACAGATAAAAAAATAGAACAATTGGGGCTAGAGAGAAATAAATGGTATAACGTAAGTCTTTATACTGATGCATCTGTTCAGGGGGAATTTAACGAAAAAACGATTAAAGGTACACTTCTTTTTAGTGCTTCTCCTATCATACGTAAAGGACGGCGACTAATATTTGGAGAAAAGGCTTCTACAGATATTGAACAGCATTTTAATCAATTGTTAAGTCAAGAACAGGAAAACTGGATAGTGAATAATGGGGATGAAGTAAAGGAACAATTTGAACAAGCTTTAAATTTATCACAATATAATGATTTAGAAATAAATGTTATTATCTATTCAGTAGGTCAAGGCAATTGGATTCAAGTGGAAGGTATGGACAAAGGGAATGAAATATTTTCATTGTGCTTCGATATTGGATTTACTATCACTGAAACAAGTACCCTTTATGAGGATGCGATAAAACAGGCGGCATTAGAGGCTAAAAAATCAAATTTAATCATGCTCTCCCATTGGGATTTAGATCATATTTTAGGTGTTTCTAAATTCAGTAATATCGATTATGAGAAAACATGGATTGTCCCACAAATTATTGATACTGCGAGTGAATCTTCTAAACGATTAGCAGTTTATATAGCAAAAGAAAGCAATATTAATGCCGTTTTTGCTGCAGATACATTTAATGGAACAGTCATTTTTAAGAGCGATTATTTTGTATTAGGAAAAGGACAAGGGAATCAATCAGGAAAAAAGATGACAATTGGAAATACTTATAGCTGGAAAACAAAGTACAATAATTTAAATAATTTAGGGCTAATATTAGAAGTGAAAAACAATGGGCATTCAATGTTATTGCCTGGCGACTGCGAATACATAGAGTTCCCGCAACTTTTTATGAAACTCTATAATACAATTGTCGTGCCACATCACGGCGCAGCTGTAGAAGGTGTTGCTTTACCAGACAGAAGTGTACATTGCAGTGAAGCGATTGCCTGCGTAAATCGTAAGAAAAGTAGAGGCTATCCGAAGAAAAAGCATGTGGATATTTTAGAGAACCATAAAGGTTATAAAGTACATTCAAATACTTGTTATAAGATTTCTAAAACTTTTAAATTTTAATTTACAAACTGGTATATCGGTGCAAATAGTGTTGGGAAATGAGCTTTATTAGAAGTGAGAGGTGTGAGTACCGATGTTTTGATATTGCCTGAGAAAAAGAAATTATTAGCTTTAATTAAAGTCGATCGAGCAAATTCGAGTATCATAGCCAACGTTTTATCCAATTTTAGAAGAAAGAACGAATTTTTGTTAGAAATTCATTCTTCATATTACCTAACTACAGTTACCATATGATAATGTCTACTCTTGTCCATGTGAAAAATTTCAAACTTTCTTCTATTATTATCTGTATTGTTTTAAAAAAACTGAAATTCTCTTCTTTTTATCCGATATTAGTAACAATCATATCTGTATTAGATTCAAGGAGGATGAAATTATGCGAATTTCAGGAAATGCAGATACTGGTGCAGCAACTATCCAACAGCAAGTCTCCTCTAATGCAACAGCAGTGGAGAAAGTAGGTACGCAAGGAAGCGACACTACAATGAAAAGTGCTACACCAATTGTTGAACAAATACAACAACTTAGCAATGATGAGGAAACAAAAGCAAAAGTACAAGAAGTTGTCGATAAAATGAATAAAATGCTAGAAGTAAATCAGAGCGCTGCAAAGTTTAAGTATCATGAGGGTTTAGATCGTTATTATGTAACTGTAGTAGATAGTGCTACTGATGAGGTATTAAAAGAAATCCCACCGAAAAAGTTACTAGACGCTTTTTATGAAATGCAAAAGCTGTTTGGGATGATTGTAGACGAAAAAATATAATTATATTTTAAAATGGAGGACTATTTATGGTAATGCGAATAGGTGGATTAGCATCAGGGATGGACATAGATGCTTTAGTAGAAAAATTAATGACTGCAGAAAGAGCGCCATTAAATAAGCTTTTACAAAATAAACAAAGATATGAATGGCAGCGTGATGCTTATCGGGATGTCAATACAAAATTAAAAACATTTGATACGTACATTTCAGATAACTTAGTGATAAAAAACTTAAGCTCAAAAACAGCAAGTAGCTCAAATTCAGATTTAGTATCAGCTATTGCTACTAGTAAGGCTACAGGAACACTTTCTATTGAGGGAGTTTCACAATTAGCATCTGCAGCACGTACAACAAGTGGACAAATTGATGGTACTGGTTCAACAAAAATGAGTGAGTTAGTGGGAAGTGATACGGAATTTATTGAATTCACAGCTCCTACAGCTGATGGTTCAAATCCAACAAGTGTAAAAGTTCCAATTACATCCAATATGACAGTAGATTCCTTTATTGAAAAAGTGAACGAAAGTAATGCAGGTGTTTCAGCAATTTTTGAAAACGGACGCTTCTCTTTCACAGCTCAAAATACCGGTAAAGGCGATATCACTGTTAATGGTGTTAATGCTAAGGGCACAAATACGGATATAAGTAAATTGAAGTTACAAGAGGGTGAAGGTGCAACAGTAACTGAAGGGAAAAATTCTATTTTCCAAGTAAATGGTATTGCCACAGAGCGTAATTCAAACACATTGACACTTAATGGTTATAACATTACCTTAAAAAGGACATTTAATGATACAGCTACAAATGTAAAAAAATATCTTGCTGCACAAACAGAATTTACTAATGCTAAAGCAGCTAAGGCTGATTTAGATACAAAAGCTACAACTGCAAATCAGGCATTTAATACAGCTTCACTTGCATATCAAGATAAGCTTAATGATGTATTTAAAGTTGGATTTGATGATACAGAGAAGGCAGCTTATAACAGCTTTAATCAGTCATTTTTAGCTAATCTAACAGATGATGAGATTTTAGAACTAGGTAATCTTCCTGTATTTGATAAAGATGATACATTTGAAGATATGCTAGTTAAAATCTCAGATGATAGTACGATTTCAGAAGATTTAAAGGAAAAGCTACACACTTCTTTATCTTCAAAGGAACAGTTAGAAACATTGAAAGATTTAGATGCAACAGCTTTAAAGAAATTCCGTGCAGAAGCAAGTAGAGAGGTTGACTATGCTAGTTTAAATAAGTCTTTTTTAAGTGGATTAACTACTGATGAAATTAGTGTGATTGCTAGCCTTGATTTATCCAAAGACGATCCATTTGAAGGGCTAAGCCTAGATGCTGATTTACAAGCAAGCGTTCAAGCAAAATTAGATAGTTTATCTACGGCACAAAAAGAGAAATTAGATACAGTTACCAAAGAAGATTTAACATCCTACTCCGAACTTGCACAATTACAAATTGTACATGATGAGAAAAGAGCTGCTAAAAACTCAGCAGATGCTGCACTTACTGCTGGGATAGCTCGTTTGACAAATGCAACTGCCGCATTTGAATCAGCAAAGACAGAAGCTGAGGCCGCAGGGATATTAGAAGAAGGAACTGAGGATATTAAAGCAGGGTTACCTACAGATACAACTGAAGCTGCTGTTACATTAACATCAACAACAAATGTTGATGACATGATGAATAAAATTAAAGACTTTGTGAATATGTACAATTCATTCATTAAAGATTTAAAAGAGCAAACGACACAAACAAAATATCGTGATTATGCTCCGCTAACAGAAGATCAAAAGAAAGATATGAAGGAAAGTGAAATTAAGCTATGGGAAGAAAAAGCGAAAAGTGGCCTGCTTCGTAACGATTCACTTCTTCGTGACGGACTTTCTAAAATGCGCTCACTTGTTTATGAAGCTGTGCCTGGGCTTGAAGACTCAAAATTCAATACATTATTCAGTATCGGTATAACGACTACGAAAAATTATAATGATGGTGGCACACTAGAGATTGATGAAAAGAAATTACGGGAAGCATTAGAGGCGGACCCTGATGCAGTGGCACGTCTATTTAAAAATGATGGTGGTAAAGACAAAGATGTGGTAGATGGTAAGGTTGTTGATACGCGTGGCTATCTTGCAAGGTTACGTGGATCAATGGATGAGTTTAAAATTTCAATTGAACAAAAAGCTGGCCGTGCTACAATGACAGATCAACAATATACGATTGGTAAAAACTTATTTGATACAGAAAAGCGTATTTCCACATGGCAAAATAAGCTAAAAGATATTGAAGCACGTTACTGGAAACAATTCTCGGCGATGGAGCAAGCCATTAATAAGGCTAATCAGCAATCTGGAATGTTCATGCAACAAGGCGGAGGCTTCTAAATAAGGTAGGGGAAACATATGCAGCAAATAGATCAACTATTGCAAGCTTCAGCAAATTTATTTAAGCATTTGGGTGAAACTCCTAAAGGTGAAGACCGAGATGAATATATCAACACTATTAACAATATGTTGGACAAGCGTGGTGTGATTATTAAAGGCATAATGGATGAGGGATTTCGTTATGATGAACAAAATCGCATTCATCGAACATTGCTAGAATTAGATAATGGTATTAAAAGGCGTTTAGCAGATGTAATGGATGCAGTTAAACAAGACATGGCAAACCTACAAAAAACGAAGAAAAGTGAACAGCAATATTACAATCCTTACTCGAATGTTCGCGTAATGGATGGTATGTATTATGACAAAAAGAATTAATAGTTTATCTTCATTCATCGTGGTGGAAGTTGCTAGCTGAATGAAGATAAAGCTTTGGCAGCTGTCATAGATTTTTTAAAAGGAGTGAATTGTGATCATACAATTCAAAATCCAGACAAATTTACGCTGAGACGTAAATAGCTTTTCTTCGGAAAATGGTTTAAACTAGTAAATAAGTAACCTTTCAAAGGAGTTGTCCTTTATTGGCAGCAAATTTAACAGCACAAAACGCGTATAAACAAAATAGTGTGACTACAGCTTCACCTGGCGAACTGACATTAATGCTTTATAATGGATGCTTGAAATTCTTGCATAAGGCGAAACAAGCTATCCAAGATAAAAATATTCAAGAGAAAAATACAAACATTCAAAAAGCTCAGGCGATTATTAGTGAACTGATGTCTACACTCAATATGGATATTGAGATTTCGAAACAAATGCTACCTCTTTACGAATATATGAATCATCGTTTAGTAGAAGCCAACATTCAAAATGATGTAGCCATTATTGAGGAAGTAGAAGGATTGGTGACGGAGTTTCGCGATACGTGGAAGGAAGTTATTCGCATTAATCGACAACAGCAATTTGGTCAGGGAAACAGCGGACAAATTTAGACACAATTAGAGACCATCGAAAGAGATGGTCTCTTTTTTGTTAAATCGTTTTTATCACGAAATAGTCATAAATTAGGCTATTCAACGGTAAAATATGTTACTTATTCCCTGTAGCTGTAAGTTGGGCATCATGGCATTATCAAAGCAATAAACATGTTTAAAAGAGTACTGGGGTGGGAATATGATCTTTAAGCGTCAAGAAGGTTTCCGTTTTAAATTTAAGGAGCCTATTCAAATAACTTTTGCTATTTATGAGAATGGAAAGGTCAATCATGGACAAACCGCTATGGCTGACTTGTTGGATATTAGTCCACGTGGATTAAAGATGTTTACGGAAGTGGATTTAGGTATAAACCCTCCTCCATTAGATATCCATTTTGTGCTTGATACACAAGAAGTTCGCGCTTATGGAGAAGTGATTTGGAGTCGTCCATTTGGGAGCGGCAAGCAATACGGCATTTATTTTAATAATCAAGGACCAGTGGAAGATTTGATTGTTGGAGAACTAAAGCTTCGGCGAAAAAAGGAAGCAGCGGAAGCGAAAAAACAAAATAATAATTCATAAAAATTTTTGTAAAAAAAAGAATGATTTTAGAGGAATTTCACACACTTGTGTAGAAATAGATAGTATAGCAGTTATAAAGGAGGAGTTTACATGTTAAACTTTAACATTCGTGGTGAAAATATTGAGGTAACTCCAGCTATTCGAGAGTATGTTGAGAACAAAATCGATAAAGTTGAACGCTATTTTAACGAAGATGTTAATGCCAACGCTAATGTCAATTTAAAGGTTTACAATGACAAACAAACGAAAGTGGAAGTCACTATTCCAATGAAGAATCTAACTCTTCGTGCTGAAGAGCGTCATAATGATATGTATGCTGCTGTTGATCTAATTGTTGATAAATTAGAGCGTCAGATCCGCAAGCATAAAACAAAAGTAAACCGTAAATTCCGCGAGCGTGAAGGTGCAGGCCTTTATTTTGCTACTACTCAAGCAGCCGCAGATGCTGTGTCAGAGGAAGAAGAATATTCAATTGTTCGTACAAAGCAATTTGATTTAAAGCCTATGGATCAAGAAGAGGCAGTTCTACAAATGAATATGCTTGGACATGATTTCTATGTCTTTACAGATGCTGAATCGAACGGCACAAATATTGTGTATAAACGTAAAGATGGAAAATATGGCTTAATTGAAACAACTTAAAACTTCATGATGACAAAGGCTCTCGCGATGGCGAGGGTCTTTTTTTGTATGACAATCATATGTAGCCGGGGTGACAGTTTGCATGAAACTGTAACACAATGGTAAAATGAAAGTTGAATCTATATAGGAAGTGAAAAACATTCATGGCAAACCTATTAAATAAATTATTTGATTTCAATAAACGTGAGCTAAAAAAATTAGAAAAAATCGCTGACCAAGTTGAGCGTTTCGCTTCTCAAATGGAACAGCTTTCAGATGATCAACTACAAGCGAAAACAGATGAATTTAAAAAGCGCTATGCTGAGGGTGAGCATTTAGAGTCGATTCGTGCGGAAGCGTTTGCTGTTTGTCGAGAAGCGGCAAAACGTGTATTAGAGATGTACCCATTCCGCGTTCAAATCATGGGGGCAGCCGCTCTTGATGAGGGGAATATTGCGGAGATGAAAACCGGGGAAGGTAAAACTTTAACAGCGACAATGGCTGTTTATTTAAATGCCATCACTGGTAAAGGTGTACATGTTGTTACAGTCAACGAATACCTAGCGAGTCGTGATGCTGCTGAAATGGGACAACTTTATAATTTCTTAGGCTTATCTGTTGGGCTTAACCTGAATAGCCTTTCAAAAGATGAAAAACGAACTGCTTATGAGGCTGATATTACGTATAGTACAAACAATGAGCTAGGATTTGACTACTTACGTGATAACATGGTGCTTTACAAAGAGGAACGTGTACAACGTCCATTACACTATGCTGTCATTGATGAGGTGGACTCGATCTTAATTGATGAAGCGCGTACACCATTAATTATTTCGGGTCAGGCTGGGAAATCAGCACAGCTTTATAAACAATCGAATGCCTTTGTACGTATGTTAAATGCAGAGACAGACTATACGTATGAAGAGTCAACAAAAGGTGTTACGTTAACAGATGCAGGTGTGGAAAAGGCAGAAAAAGCATTTGGCATCGATAATCTATTTGATTTGACACATGTTCGTTTAAATCATGCGATCAATCAATCATTAAAGGCGCATGTCAGTATGCATAATGATGTCGATTATGTTGTGCAGGATGGCGAAATTGTGATCGTTGATGGCTTTACTGGTCGTTTGATGAAGGGTCGTCGTTATTCTGATGGCTTACACCAAGCGATTGAGGCTAAAGAAGGCGTTGAGATTCAAAATGAATCGATGACAATGGCGACAATTACCTTCCAAAACTACTTCCGTATGTATCAAAAGCTTGCAGGGATGACAGGTACAGCGAAAACAGAGGAAGAGGAATTCCGTAATATTTACAATATGAATGTTGTCGCTATTCCGACGAATAAACCGATTGCTCGTGATGATCGTGCTGACTTGATTTTTGCAACGATGGAAGGGAAATATAAAGCAGTTGCTGCTGATATCGCAGAGCGTCATAGAGCTGGTCAACCTGTTCTTGTTGGTACAGTTGCTATTGAAACGTCTGAGATTATTTCTAAACTATTGGATAAACATAAAATTCCTCATAATGTATTAAATGCGAAAAATCATGAACGTGAAGCTGAAATCATTGCGAACGCTGGTACAAAGGGTGCAGTGACAATTGCAACAAACATGGCTGGACGTGGTACAGATATTAAACCTGGCGAAGGAGTACTCGAAATTGGCGGTTTAGCGGTAATCGGTACAGAGCGACATGAATCACGTCGTATTGATAATCAGCTTCGTGGACGTTCTGGTCGTCAAGGGAATCCAGGGGTTACACAATTCTACCTATCCTTAGAGGATGATTTAATGCGTCGTTTTGGCTCTGATAATATGAAGTCGATGATGATGCGCTTAGGTATGGATGATTCCCAGCCATTGCAATCTAAAGTTGTGTCGAGAGCTGTAGAATCAGCGCAGAAACGTGTCGAGGGTAATAACTTTGATGCGCGTAAACGCTTATTACAATATGACGATGTACTACGTCAGCAGCGTGAGATTATTTATAAAGAGCGTTATGATGTACTAGAAACAGAAAATATGCGTGTGCTTGTTGAGTCTATGATTCAAGAAACAATTGATAATGTTGTTAGCCTGTATACTCAAGGTGAACAGAAGGATTGGAACCTAAAGGCTATTGAAGACTTTGTAGCGGCTAATCTTTTAGAGGAAGGTCAACTTAAAGTATCTGATTTCCAAGGCAAGTCTGCTGAAGATATTAATCAGCTAATCTCTGATGCTGTTCATGTTCGTTATGATGAAAAAGAGGCAGAACTGACACCAGAGCGTATGCGTGAGTTTGAAAAGGTTATTTTATTACGATCAATCGATACAAAATGGATTGATCATATTGATGCAATGGATCAACTACGTCAAGGTATCCATCTGCGTGCTTATGGTCAAAACGATCCACTTCGTGAATATCAACAAGAAGGCTTTGCGATGTTTGAGGATATGGTAGCCTCTATTCGCGAGGATGTTGCGAAATATGCGATGAAAGCAGAAATCCGCAATAATCTGGAGCGTGAAGAGGTGGCAAAGGGGCAGGCTGTTAATCCAAAAGAAGAAGGTGGCACTGCGCCGAAAAAGCAACCAGTACGTAAAGCTGAAAACATTGGCCGTAATGATTTATGTCCATGTGGTAGCGGCAAGAAATTTAAAAACTGTCATGGCACAGCTCAATAATATCTAGGTGAAAAAATCATTTTAACTACGTGTTAAAATGATTTTTTCTTTTTAAAATTACTCAAAAATGAAGAAATTTTAGTATAAAAAGTCAGAATTTATAGACAATTGAAAAATATGGGTATACAATAGCTGTAATAATAGGTATATAGTACAAGTTATTTATCCTGTTATTATCCTGAATTTTTGATGGTGATACTAAGTCTTAAGGAGGATCGGAATTTTCAAGCAATCTTACTCATTGAAAATAGCGGGAATGTACGCATATTTGTATATTCCTTTTTATTTTGACTGGAAGCAACATAAAATGTATAAAGGGGGACTATAGATGCATAAAAAAGATATTATGAATAGTGAAACAATGATGTATATGCCTGTGTATGATTCCTTTGGAAATTTATGTACGCAGGTGTATGAGAAAAATAATGAGTATATTTCTACGCTATCACCAACGAAATTATTGGACTTTAATCTGCGTTATTTTGGTTCTAGTTTAAGAGGAGCGTTCGATGGTTCGAAAATGATCCTAGGCAAGCTTAATAAAAATCCTATTGTCGTGCACGAGCGTTGTAATATTTTATGGTTCCCTAGTAGGTCTCCTCTACATCCTGACTGTATCTGGTTCGCTGTCCATCATATAGATGACTATGTCGCTGTGGATAAAAAGAGGACAAAGGTTACCTTTATGAATGGCATGGAATTTATTGTGGATGTCAGTGTCAATGCGTTAGAGTCTCGGATTCAAAGAGCTTTTTTATTAAAATATAGACTAGAGAAACGAACAAAATATTTACTTGTTCAGTATGATCGTGTGAAAGTATTTCAACGTCTTGCCAAGAATATGTTTGAGGACGAGACGCAGGATAGTTAACTTACTACCACAAAACATCTGCTAGATAGTATGTTTTCCTTTATAAAAACGTTATAATAAAAAGATACGGGGCTTTATGGATAAAGTGTTAGCTCCATGACTAACGTTCGGAGGATTTAACGATGATTGAATTAGCAGATGTACGCAATGTGTTAGACACTACAGCCAAAAAATTGGCGGACTTTAGGGGGTCTCTTTGACTTAGAGAACAAAGAGGCACGTATTCAGGAGCTAGATGAAATGATGCTAGAGCCAGGCTTTTGGGATGATCAGCAAGGTGCTCAGGTGATTATCAATGAAGGAAATGGCTTAAAAGCAATTGTCAATGAATATAAAGATTTAGTGGAAACACATGAAAATTTAGATATGACACTGGAACTTTTACGTGAAGAACCAGACGAAGAATTACAAGAAGAGCTAGGCAAAGAACTAGCAGAATTCCAACAAAAGATGGCTGATTTCGAGCTACAATTACTGCTAAGTGGCCCATACGATCAAAACAATGCCATTTTAGAGCTACATCCTGGTGCTGGTGGTACGGAATCACAGGACTGGGGCTCAATGCTATTACGTATGTATACACGATGGGCAGAGAAGCGTGGATTTAAAGTGGAAACAGTGGACTATCTACCAGGAGATGAAGCTGGGATTAAATCTGTAACATTGTCGATTAAAGGTCACAATGCTTTCGGTTATTTACAAGCGGAAAAGGGTGTCCATCGTCTAGTACGTATTTCCCCATTCGATTCGTCTGGCCGCCGTCATACGTCTTTCGTTTCCTGTGATGTTATGCCAGAGTTTGACGACAATATTGAAATCGATATTCGTACAGAGGATTTAAAAATTGATACGTATCGTGCAACAGGGGCAGGTGGTCAGCATATTAATACGACAGATTCTGCCGTTCGTATAACGCATATTCCTACTGGTACGATTGTACAATGTCAGGCTGAGCGCTCCCAGATTAAAAACCGTGAAAAAGCGATGACGATGTTAAAAGGGAAGCTATATCAATTAGAACTTGATAAACAGCAAGCACAATTAGATGAAATACGCGGTGAGCAAAAAGAAATAGGCTGGGGCTCCCAAATTCGTTCGTATGTCTTCCACCCTTACTCGATGGTTAAGGATCATCGTACAAATGAAGAAACAGGTAATGTGGGTGCAGTGATGGATGGCGATTTAGATCCATTTATAAATGCCTATCTACGTTCAAAAATAAATTAATCGAAGATTCCCCCAAGAGTAAGAAGCTCTTGGGGGATTTTTGTTAAAAGGGTGGATGATAGGGTGCATCTTGGCTCAGCTGTTTTCGTTCACTCATGTAATATTTATACAGCATAGAAGCGTTAAGAAACTGTTTACTAATGGATGCATATCGGATAGGCAATTCAATTTGTTTATTATTTTTTAATGTTACAATACACCCCATTTCACTAGGTGTAATATTAATAATTGCATGAAGCCCTATCCATATATTGTGAATGGAGCTGGGTGAAAAAGTGGGCAGAAAAATACAGGGATAACCGTAATCAAAGGCCACGACGATTGGTAGCTTGTGTTGATTGCCAAAAAAACGTTTAGCCGATTGTTTTGCGGCTTCATAGGTTGATCCTAATGAGAGACAGGATTTTCGAAGGACATGCATCGGTTTGCGTGTAACAATCAGCTCATTATGCTTATCAATCACATGCGTGAAGACTTTGGAGTCATGCTGAATAGGTTGCAGCAAATAAGTATTGAATGAAATTAAGTAGCCGTTTACAAAGTTAGTTGTCATATAGGGAGTGCCTCCTTTTTTCTAGTGATAACGGTAGTGTAAAACAGAATATGACTTTCTTAAATTGGATGAAATAGTTGAAAATCGTTCAGAAAAGCACGAAATGCTTAGAGAATTTGCTCTAAATATAAATGGATTAATAGCTAATCCAAGATATTTTCGAATCGTAAGCATTGCTTTTTAAATTCAATTTTCATATAATTTAGAAAAGGATCGAGGTGAGATCGTTGGATAAATATTATTCGTATACAGATTTTCTGAAAGCCGTTGGTCAGTCGAAAAAAGTTGATGAGGCAGAGAAATTATTAAACGAGATTTATTTAGATTTATTTTTAAATCGTATCCAGCGTATGCATCGGCAAGAGCAGCTCATGGTTCTGATAGATAGAGCACTCGATGAAAAAGATGAAAACGCATTTTATCAATACGCATCCGAACTAACTTCCTTACAGCAAACAGAAGATGAATCATATTGACGAACCCGCTCTCCATATCTATTGGAGAGTGGGATTTTTTTGATTTTGAAAATATTTGCGGGAATGTAGACTTCACTCCAAAAGTAGAGGACCCGCTCATAAAAGAGTGAAAGCTGCTCGGAAAGTAAAGTCTTCCGATCATAACAGTGAGATAACCGCTCAAAAAGAAGTGACCTCGCTCCAAAAGCAATAACCATCACTCTGAACAGGGGAAATCATCCACCGATGAAGCTTGAAAACCTGATAAAACGGCTATTATAAGAGTAAAAAGTTAAATTGAACGCCTTGTTATATATTAAAAATTTTAGAGATGAAAAAATTTTTTACAAACATTCGTTCGTTAAATGTTCGAAATTTTAATATCGCTATGCTAAAATATATGTACAAATTGGAAGGAAAGGATGGGGACATGAGTGCAAACATTTGATTTACAAGCGCCATATCAGCCTAACGGGGATCAGCCACAGGCCATTGCGGAATTAGTGGAGGGTGTGAAAGCAGGCAAACGTCATCAAACATTGCTTGGTGCTACTGGAACAGGTAAGACGTTTACCATTTCGAATGTCATCCAGCAAGTCAAAAAACCAACACTAATCATGGCACACAATAAAACGTTAGCTGGCCAGCTATATAGTGAATTTAAAGAGTTCTTCCCAAATAACGCCGTTGAATATTTTGTCAGCTACTATGATTACTACCAGCCAGAAGCTTATGTACCGCAGACAGATACCTATATAGAAAAAGACTCTAGCATTAACGATGAAATTGATAAGCTGCGTCACTCTGCTACCTCTGCATTGTTTGAGCGTGAGGATGTCATTATTATTGCATCTGTGTCCTGCATTTATGGTTTAGGTTCTCCTGAAGAATATCGAGAAATGGTTGTTTCCATTCGTACAGGTATGGAAATTGAACGTAATCAGCTACTGCGCAAGCTTGTAGACGTTCAGTATGAGCGTAATGATGTTAGTTTTACTCGCGGAACATTTCGGGTACGTGGAGATGTAGTGGAAATCTTCCCAGCCTCTCGTGATGAGCATTGTATTCGGGTGGAATTTTTCGGTGATGAAATTGATCGCATTCGTGAAGTAGATGCACTAACTGGAGAGATTTTATCGGATCGAGAGCATGTGGCTATTTTCCCAGCATCCCACTTCGTTACACGAGAAGAGAAAATGCGTAAAGCGATTGAAAATATTGAAAAAGAATTAGAGGAACGACTTGCATTATTACGTGCAGAAGATAAATTACTAGAGGCACAGCGTTTAGAACAGCGTACACGCTATGATTTAGAGATGATGCGTGAAATGGGCTTTTGCTCTGGGATTGAAAACTATTCACGTCATTTAACATTGCGTGAAGCAGGTGCTACTCCATATACTTTGCTAGATTATTTCCCCGAAGACTTTTTACTTGTGGTTGATGAAAGTCACGTAACACTTCCACAGGTTCGAGGAATGTACAATGGTGACCAAGCACGTAAAGGAGTGCTCGTAGAACATGGCTTCCGATTGCCATCTGCTCTAGATAACCGTCCATTACGTTTTGAAGAGTATGAAAACCGCGTACATCAAGCGATTTATGTATCAGCCACACCAGGTCCTTATGAACTGGAGCATACACCAGAAATGGTAGAGCAAATTATCCGTCCAACTGGATTATTAGATCCATTAATTGATGTACGTCCTATTGAAGGTCAAATTGATAATTTAATTGATGAAATACAAGATCGAATTGCGCGTGATGAGCGAGTTTTAGTGACAACGCTAACGAAGAAAATGTCTGAGGATTTAACGGCTTACCTGAAGGAAATGGGCTTAAAAGTTGAATACTTACATTCAGAAATTAAGACACTAGAACGTATTGAAATTATCCGTGAGCTACGCAAAGGAACGTATGATGTGCTAATAGGTATTAATCTATTGCGTGAAGGTCTTGATATCCCTGAAGTGTCCCTTGTGGCAATTTTAGATGCTGATAAAGAAGGATTTTTACGTTCAGAGCGTTCATTGATTCAAACCATTGGTCGTGCTGCTCGAAACGCGAATGGTCATGTCATTATGTATGCAGACCATGTAACAGACTCGATGAAAAAGGCGATTGATGAAACGAAACGTCGTCGTGCGTTACAAATGGCTTATAACGAGGAGCATGGCATAACACCTCAAACGATCATTAAGAAAATCCCAGATGTGATTCGCGCAACACAAGTAGCAGAAGAAGAGGAATCGTATGTAACAAAGGCAACAAAAGGCAAAAAGCTGACAAAGGCGGAAAGAGAACAGCTCTTAGCTTCCCTAGAAGTCGAAATGAAGGAAGCAGCAAAAGCGCTTGACTTTGAACGTGCGGCTGAGTTACGAGATACAATATTTGAATTGAAGGTAGAAGGTGAATGACTTGTGAAAAATACTGAAATCGTCGTGCAAGGTGCACGTGCTCATAATTTAAAAAATATTAATGTCACAATTCCACGTGACCAATTAGTCGTTTTAACAGGATTATCGGGCTCTGGAAAGTCTTCTCTAGCATTTGACACAAT
Source organism: Lysinibacillus sp. IITD104 (assembly GCF_036698265.2). Taxonomy (NCBI): domain Bacteria; kingdom Bacillati; phylum Bacillota; class Bacilli; order Caryophanales; family Bacillaceae; genus Lysinibacillus; species Lysinibacillus sp. IITD104. The sequence continues at coordinate 3,802,640 of NZ_JBAHYH020000001.1, read as the reverse complement.
TTATGCGGAGGGCCAGCGTCGTTACGTTGAGTCCCTTTCCGCCTATGCCCGTCAATTTCTTGGACAAATGGATAAGCCAGATGTCGATGCGATAGAAGGTTTATCGCCTGCTATTTCCATTGACCAAAAAACGACAAGTCGTAACCCACGATCTACTGTCGGTACGGTAACGGAAATCTATGATTACCTACGTTTACTTTATGCACGTATTGGTAAACCGATTTGTCCAAATCATGGCATAGAAATCACTTCCCAAACGATTGAGCAAATGGTGGATCGTTTATTAACCTATCCTGAGAGAACTAAGATGCAGCTCCTTGCACCAATGGTTTCTGGACGTAAGGGTACCCATGTTAAGCTGCTAGAAGATTTAAAAAAGCAGGGGTTTGTTCGTGTACGAATTGATGGGGAATTGCGTGATTTAGATGATGCTATCGAACTTGATAAAAATAAAAAGCATTCCATCGAAGTAGTAGTGGACCGTGTTGTTATGAAGGAAGGGATTGCTGCTCGTCTGAGTGATTCTTTAGAAACGGCTTTACGCCTGGCAGATGGACGTGTGCTTGTCGATGTGATGGAACATGAAGAGTTACTATTTAGTGAGCATCATGCCTGCCCATTATGTGGTTTTTCTATTGGTGAGTTAGAGCCTCGTATGTTTTCATTTAATAGTCCGTTTGGTGCTTGTCCAAGCTGTGATGGCTTAGGTTCAACACAAGAGGTAGATTTAGATTTAGTGGTGCCTGATTGGGATCGTTCCTTGTTAGAGCATGCCATCGCACCATGGGAACCAACAAGTTCGCAGTACTACCCACAATTACTAAAAGCTGTATGTGATCATTACGATATTCCAATGGACGTGCCTGTAAAGGATTTGCCAAAGGAAAAGATGGATAAAGTTTTATATGGCTCTGGAAAAGATAAGATACACTTCCATTATGAAAATGAGTTTGGCAATGTGCGAGATCAGATGATCGAATTTGAGGGTGTGGTGCGCAATGTTGAGCGTCGTTTTAAAGAGACGACATCCGATTATGTGCGTGAGCAGATGGAAAAATACATGGCACAGCAGGCTTGCCCTTCATGTAAAGGGTATCGTTTAAAACCTGAAACGTTAGCAGTGAAAGTAGCCGATAAGCATATTGGTGAGGTTACCCAATATTCGATTCAGGAAGCAGACACATTCTTCAAAGAGCTTGATCTCTCTGAAAAGGATATGCAAATTGCTCGATTAGTTTTACGAGAAATCGAAGAACGATTGGGCTTCCTTGTGAATGTTGGTTTAGACTATTTAACATTGAGTCGTGCAGCAGGTACATTATCTGGTGGAGAGGCACAACGTATTCGCCTTGCTACACAAATTGGTTCACGATTAACGGGAGTCCTCTATATTTTAGATGAGCCTTCGATTGGTTTGCATCAGCGAGATAATGATCGACTGATTAGCACATTACAAAATATGCGTGACATTGGAAATACGCTGATTGTGGTAGAGCATGATGAAGATACGATGCTTGCTGCAGATTATCTCATCGATGTAGGACCTGGAGCAGGCGTCCATGGCGGGCAAATTGTGGCAGCAGGTACACCACAGGAAGTTATGAATAATGAAAAATCCTTAACTGGACAATATTTAAGTGGTAGAAAGTTTATTCCTTTACCAATTGAAAGACGCCAACCTAATGGCCGAAAGCTCTCCATTAAAGGTGCCAAGGAAAATAATTTACGCAATGTTAAAGTAGATGTTCCATTAGGCTTATTTGTAGCAGTGACAGGAGTGTCTGGTTCAGGGAAATCTACACTGATAAATGAAATTTTATATAAATCTTTGGCACAGAAGCTGAATCGTTCAAAGGTTAAGCCTGGTGAGCATAAAGAAGTGACAGGCATCGATGAGCTTGAAAAGGTAATTGATATTGATCAATCGCCAATTGGGCGTACACCTCGTTCAAACCCAGCAACTTATACAGGTGTTTTTGATGATATTCGCGATGTTTTCGCAGCAACAAATGAAGCAAAGGTACGAGGCTACAAAAAAGGACGCTTTAGCTTTAATGTCAAGGGCGGTCGCTGTGAAGCATGTCGTGGCGACGGCATTATTAAAATTGAAATGCATTTCCTTCCAGATGTTTATGTACCATGTGAAGTATGTCACGGCAAACGGTATAACCGTGAAACACTTGAAGTGAAGTATAAAGATAAGAGTATTGCAGATATTCTCGATATGACGATTGAGAATGCAGTAGTGTTCTTTGAAAATATTCCAAAGATCCAGCGTAAGCTACAAACGATTGTTGATGTTGGGCTGGGCTATATGAAATTAGGTCAACCAGCCACAACCTTATCGGGTGGAGAGGCACAGCGTGTAAAACTAGCCTCTGAGTTACATCGACGCTCAACAGGGAAATCCTTCTATATTTTAGATGAACCAACAACAGGATTACATGCCGATGATATTGCTCGTTTACTTGTCGTGTTGCAGCGTCTTGTTGAAAACGGTGATTCAGTATTAGTTATTGAGCATAACTTAGATGTGATTAAAACAGCTGATTATATCATCGACTTAGGTCCAGAAGGTGGAGACAAAGGTGGTACGATTGTTGCAACTGGTACACCTGAAGAGGTAGTAGAAGTAGCTGGCTCCTATACAGGCAAATACTTAAAACCAATCCTGGAACGTGATCGTATGAGAATGGATGCATTGCTAGCAGAAGCTTCTAAATCTTAATGGATTTACATTTGAACGGAAATGATCAATCTGGATTGAAGGGTGATCTTAAAGTGGAGAAAGTCGCTTAATCCAGATTGAAAATGATCCGAAATGGGAAGAACCAGCTTAAACAGAGGCCGGAAGTGATCCAACTAATCTAAAAAACGAGCAATAAAATCTTCATAGGTAAAAGCCTGACGATGTTGTAATGAAAAGACCCAATTTATTCAATTTTGCAGTGAAACTTTTCACATGATGAATCGTATAAATAGTATAACGAACTGAGGGAGGCTATTTATTTATGCAAAATGAACGTCAACGAATTTTAGAACTTGTAGAAAAAGGAACAATTTCGGCACAAGAGGCGATTACATTATTAGAAGCATTAGAGCAACCTGGCAAGTCTACTCAACATGTTATGAATGATGTGTCGAAAGAGACGCAATCCTTTTCAAGTGAAAAAGAGCCATTATTTGAAGAAAAATCAAAAGATGGTGACAAGAAAAAAGATGATTTTATGAAATACTTCCAAGATGAAATGCAAGATTTTCGTAAGGATTTAACGCAAATCGGTTCTCTTTTTATGGATATGATGAATACGGCTGTTAAAAAAGTGAAGGAATTCGATGTTGCTTCTCCATTCGGAGATAAAATTGAATTTACCCATACAGAAGAAGTGGCTGCTGCTAATGTAGACAAGATTATCGTTGAATTACCTAATGGTAACTTCTCATTGGAATCCGGTGAAGGCGATACTATTCAAGTGATCTGCAAGGTAAAGGCACCTTTGATGAACGATAGTGAAGAAGAAACTCGCAATCACTTTTTAGAGCAATTTGTTGTGAAAGAGGAAGCGCAATCACTTCGTATTTTGAGCCAATTAAAGCTTGTTCAAGTCAATGTGAAGGTGCTAGTACCAAAGGATAAACTTGAAAAATTATCTGTTCGTCTAATGAATGGTAGTGTTTCATTACAGGATACAGAATTTGAAGAATTAAAAGTGAAAACGTTAAACGGTGCCATTAAAGGTACGAAATTTAATTTTGGAAAAGCTGAAGTGGATTCTTCTAATGGTTCCATTGAATTAACGAATGTTCGAGGTAAGGATTTAGAGGCTGAAACATTGAATGGGCGTGTTTATTTGGATGGTGCATTGGATGAAGTTGAAGCTAAGTCTGTCAATGGACATGTAGTCGTAACAACATGCTCGACAAATTCTTCTAAAATTAAAGCTCAAACAGTTGCTGGAGCAGTGGAATTATATGTCCCACGAACAATTTCATTGAGCGGTAAAGTCGTAACGAATTTCGGTAAAGTGGATGTGGGTATCCAGGATGTTTCTAAAATGGAGTCACAAGATCAATTCTTATCCAAAGTAGTCCGTTTCGACAAAGAAGTTGAAAATGCGAATCGCCTATTTATAGAAGGTGAATCGAAAACTGGTGCTGTTTTAGTGCGCTACACAACAACAGATGAACAACAAATTTAACAGTAGAAGCATTCAAGGTAAAGCTTGAATGCTTTTTCTTTTCAAACAGGATTCGACCTAGCACATAGAGGCGAATCTTGTTTTATTTTTGTCATATTTTTAAGGATAATGGCAAGGAAAGAATGAAATAGAAGGAACTGCCACGGATTGAAATGAAACTGTAATAAAAAAACAGAAATAGAGTGCTATAATAGTAAAAGAAATACCTCTTACATAGATGAGAGTTTTAGGTGGTTTAATCATGATAGAAATGAAAAATGTGACAAAGAAATACCCAAACGGTGTTGTTGCGACAAATGGTATTTCCGTTAATATAAAGCAAGGCGAATTTGTGTATGTAGTTGGCCCAAGTGGGGCAGGGAAATCCACATTTATTAAATTGATGTACCGTGAAGAAAAAGCAACATCAGGACAAATAATTGTAAATGGTATTGATTTAGCAACTTTAAAGAATAAGAAGGTCCCTTTTTTGCGCCGTCAACTTGGTGTAGTTTTCCAAGATTTCAAATTGCTACCTCGTTTGAATGTCTATGAGAATGTAGCGTTTGCGCTTGAAGTAATAGAGGAAAAGCCAGATGAAATCCGACGTCGTGTTATGGAAGTGCTAGAACTAGTTGGATTGAAGCATAAAGCAAGAATGTTTCCAAATGAACTTTCAGGAGGAGAGCAGCAACGAGTATCGATTGCTCGTTCAATCGTCAATGTCCCAAAAGTGGTGATTGCAGATGAACCTACAGGGAATCTTGACCCTGAAACATCATGGGAAATTATGAATTTATTTGAGGAAATTAATGCACGTGGGACAACGATTGTAATGGCAACCCACAACCGTGAAATTGTAAATACGATTCGACGTCGTGTTATTGCAATTGAAGGCGGCTTAATTGTCCGTGATGAACACGGAGGTGAATACGGCTATGAAATTTAGTACAGTAAAGCGCCACTTCCGGGAAAGTATCAAATCACTTGGTCGAAATAGCTGGATGACCATTGCCTCTGTCAGTGCCGTTACCGTTACGCTCATTCTAGTAGGTGTTTTTGCGCTTATTATGATGAATTTAAATAAAGTAGCAACGGATTTAGAAAATGATGTCGAAATTAAAGTGTTAATTGATGAAACAGCAGATGAAGCTGCTGAAAAAGCACTCATCGAAAAAGTCAAAAAATTGCCTGGTGTCTCCGAGATGACGTATTCCACTAAGGAAGATGAGTTAACCAAGCTAGTAAAAGACTTCGGTGATGATTTTAAACTATTTGAACAAAGTAACCCTTTACGTAACGTTATTTATGTAAAAGCTGCTGATCCACAGCAAACAGCAAAAGTTGCGAAAACCATTGATAAATATGAGTATACATATGATGTAATGTATGGCGAAGGAAAAGTTGAAAAACTATTTAACTTCTTAAATATTAGTCGTAATGTAGGAATCGTACTTATTTTAGGGTTATTATTTACGGCAATTTTCTTAATTTCGAATACAATTCGTATAACGATTATAGCTCGACGTGATGAAATAGAAATTATGAAACTTGTAGGGGCTACAAATTCATTCGTGCGTATCCCATTCTTATTAGAAGGTATGTGGCTTGGAATTTTAGGTTCAATTATTCCGATTGCGGTTGTCACGACCCTTTACCACAATATATATAAAATTATTGCACCACGTTTACAAGGAGAGCTTGTTCAATTACTAGATTTTTCTCCACTTGTGTATCAGGTAAGCGGTCTTCTGTTACTCATTGGTGTACTGATCGGTATTTGGGGAAGTTTCATGTCAGTACGTAAGTTTTTAAAAATTTAGTCACAACGGATATTTGTGAAAAAGAAAAGAATAGTCGAAGGGGAGTTCAATCGGTGAAAAGTAAGGCGAAAAACATATTAAAAACACTTGCAGCAGCATCTGCTCTAATTCTTTTTATCCAAACTCCATCAGCATATGCAACAAGTTTATCGGATTTAAAAGAAGAAAAGAAACAAGTTGAAACAAAGAAGAATCAGTTAAATTCATCTATCAGCAATAAATCAAATGCAATTACAGCTAATCAAGAAAAGCAACAACAAATCTTAGATCAAATTCAAGCATTGAACGCTGAAATCGACAAAACTAATAGTAATATTAAAAAAGTACAAGCAGATATTCGGGCAACAAATGAGGAAATTAAAAAGTTAGAAGCGTCTATCGAAGAGCTTTTGCATAAAATTGAAGAGCGCGATTTATTGTTACAAGAACGTGCACGTGCGATTCAAGCAGGGGGCTCTGTTAGTTATTTAGATGTATTGCTTGGCTCTAATAGTTTTGTAGACTTTATTGATCGTTTCTCTGCAGTTAATGCATTATTGGAAGCGGATCGTCAAATTATTCAAGATCAAAAAGATGATAAACAAAAATTAGAAGAGCAAAAGCAAATTGTAGAAGAGAAGCGTAAAAACTTAGAAGATAAAAAAGCTGAGCTTGAACGATTAAAAGCATCATTAGATAGTCAAAAAGCTGAGAAAAATAAACTAGTCGACCAATTAGAAAAAGAGCAAGAAAAGCTGAAATCAGAAAAAGTATTACTTGAAAAAGAGTACTCAGAGGCTTTAGAAGTAAGTCAGGAATTGCAAGATCAAATTATTGCTGAACAAAATCGTTTGGCTGAAATTGCGCGTCAACAAGAGGCGAAACGTAAAGCAGCGGCCGCGGCAGCAGCTGCTGCTGCTAACAATGGTGGCGGATCATCTGGTGGTACAGTCCATGCACCTCAATCAAACGGAACATGGATTAAACCAACGAATGGTCGCTTAACATCACCATATGGTTGGCGAAATCTTGGAGCAGGACCTGAATTCCATTATGGTGTCGATCTTGCAAATGCAACAGGAACACCAATATGGGCAGCAGCAGATGGCGTTGTTTCTTACGCAGCCCCACTTAGTTCGTATGGTAATGTTGTCATTGTGACGCACTCAATCGATGGACAAATTTATACAACCGTTTATGCACATTTAAGTGCATTTAATGTTAGTGTAGGACAAGAAGTAACACAAGGTCAGCAAATAGCAGCGATGGGTAGTACAGGTCGCTCTACTGGCCCACACTTACACTTCGAAGTGCATATTGGACCTTGGAAAGGACAAGCAGTCGGCAGTGTTAATCCACTGAAATATATTCCATTGTAAACATAAAAGCTATACACTAGCGTTTTCTAGTGTATAGCTTTTAATATTTCATCGAATGTTTCACCATTCACCAGTTTATAGGTTTGCCCATCTATCGCCAATAAGCCATTATTGTAGAAAAATATTTTTAATGTATAGTCATAGTAAGTAATGTCCAATTGATAGACAACATCAGCTTTTTTGTTATTTAATAAGGTTCTTTTTACTTCCCAAGTACTTAAGGCTAAACGCATATCCTCTAATCGTGGATCGTCACGATTGATAATAGCCAAGCTTTTATTGGTACCATTGCCAACTTCCCAAATTGTCATCTTATTTACTATTTCTTCAAGATCCTTATTAGGAAAAAAATCTTGTAGCAAATTCTTCGTTTGATACTCTGAATACAGCATCAGAATACTAATGCCGAGAAAAATGGCGGCAATCCATAGTATAAGTCGCTTTGAAAGCATATCTCCCTCTCCGCTTTTATTATTTTACGAAATATTCCAATGAAAGTTTCATCGCTATTATAAGATTCTAATTAATGTTATGATGAATATATACATAGTGGGGTATTTTTATTGTTGTTATTTCTGAAGATTTTCTTAAAACAATGTGAAATATTCTTTTTTAAAAAGGTTCTATGCTATGCTTTCGGAGGAGGATTCGTTGGAATGATAAATACAGAGTGGTACTCGATCCGAACATTAACTTTACCAGCTACTGCAGTCGCTTTACTTATTACTTTTTTTATTGTATGGCTGATCCTGCGCTTACAATTTTCTAAAAGGTTGTCTGAGTTATATAGTGACGCCATTTTCACGTTTATTATTGTTTGGAAGTTAAGTTTGCTTGTAACAGATTTCAGAACGGTTATAAGCAATCCAATCACATTGCTTTATTTTAATGGCGGAACAATGGGTGTTTATCTTGGTGTTATCGTAGCATCCTTACAAATATGGAGAAAGCGACAGCGTCTACAGCTTGAGGAACAAGAGATGCTAGCTGGTAGCTGGGCTATTATTTTAACCCAATCCATTTATCAAATGCTTGCTGTGCTACTTAATGACAATAACACATCGAGTGAAGTTATAACATTAGCTGTGCTAAGTGTGGTCACACTCCTCATATTATGGAAACTAATAGCAGTGAAACAAGCTTTATTTCTCTATACATTAAGCTATTTGATAGTGGCTTTCTTACAGCCACTTGGTATATGGCAAACAGCTGTGGCTGTTAGTTTAATACTACTTAGTTTGGGTTTAATCATTCAGCATGAACGAATCAATGTGGGAGGTAAGAAATGAAAAAAAATATTGGGCTGCTGATCGTTGTGCTATTAGTGGTTGCGATGATTGGTACATATGTAAAACAACAAATTGACGAAGAACGTGCCATTGATAAATCGGCTCTAGGTAAGGATATGGAGGAGTCAGAAACCGGCTTAGGTAAAGGCAATATACCGCCTGATTTCACCTTAACAAGCTTAGATGGGGAAGATATCACATTAAGTGACCTTCGTGGAAAAAAAGTTGTTTTAAATTTCTGGGCGACATGGTGCCCACCTTGTAAGGCGGAAATGCCACATATGCAAAGCTTCTATGATGAGTATGCAAAAGAGAAAAATGTTGAAATTATAGCGGTCAATTTAACAGATGCTGAACGTGATGTGACCGCTGATGCCAAAGTGGATACAGTGATGACATTTAGAGATAGCTTTGAGCTAACGTTCCCCATCTTACTGGACCCAGACAATGAAGCTGGCTTAAATTATCAAGTCATCACAATTCCAACCACTTATTTTATTGATTCAAACGGCTACATTCAACGCGCCATCAGAGGACCAATGGATGTGGATATGTTAAATGATTATGTAGATGCACTAGATTGATTCATAAAAATCTGCTCGTTTTCTATAGTAGAAACGAGCAGATTTTTTTATTTTCTATGAAGTCAAGGTGAGTACTCGCGGAAGCATGTTGAATACCCTCGAAGTCAAAGTACATTCCTGCGAATCAGCAATCATCATGCATGTGTAAAGTGAAATATTCTCTCTTTATAAATTTGAAAGGTAATTTTGTATGTTTGAAAAAATAGAGTCATACAGTAAAAGAGACGGAGGAGGGAAGATTTGCGCAAATTAACAGCCGGTGTCGGAGTCCTACTTAGTAGTTTGGTGGTGGGCAGTGGTATTTACTTTGATTGGTTTAATATTGGCGATAAAAAGGAGCCTGTTACGGAGGTTGATACTATTGGTGAGGCTATGACACTCATTGAAGAGAAATCAGTATATAGTACAAAAAAGGATGCATTGGTGGAGGGGGCTCTTCGTGGTATGGCTGATGCCATTAAAGATCCTTATAGCACGTATTACTCCAAGGAAGAGGCTGAGCAACATCGGCAAATGTTGGCTGAGGAACGAGTAGGCATCGGTATTGAACTGACGGAAAATAAAGGAAAGTTTATCGTTGTGTCACCTGTTCGTTCATCCCCAGCAGAGAAAGCAGGGATGCGTTCACTCGATGAAATTGTACAAGTTGATGGGGTACGAATAGATGGAAAAACGATGAGTGAATTAATGCATTTAATTCAAGGTGAAAAGGGAACGAAAGTAACCATTGTTGTCTATCGTCCAAGTGAAGATAAGCATATTAAGATGACGATGGAGCGCGCAGCCATTTCTAATAAAACGGTTACCAGTGAGGTTGTGAAGGTAGAAGATACAGCTATTGGCTATGTGGTGATCTCCTTATTCGGTGAAAAAACCGCTAATGAATGGGTGGCTGAAACGAGTAAATTACTTCGTAAAGATGTGGAAGGAATTGTAATCGATGTACGGGATAATCCAGGTGGTTATTTACATAGCGTCGCAGCGCTACTGAGCACAGTATTGGACAATGGCAAAGTATTTGCATATATGCAAAATGCGGAAGGTGCTATGGAACCATTAAAAACACAAACAAAAGGCTTCGATCAAAAATATATAGAAACGATGAATAAAATTCCCATTGTTGTGTTACAAAATCAAGGTAGTGCGTCTGCTAGTGAAGTATTAAGCGGTGCTTTAAAAGGCTGGGGACGCGCTTCACTTGTTGGGGTTAAGAGCTTTGGAAAAGGGACTGTACAAGAATCTTGGGAGCTTTCCAATGGTGGGGAGCTTAAATTATCAACCAATAAATGGCTAACACCAAAGCGCGAATGGATTCATGGGCAGGGCATTGAAGCCAGTTTAATGATCGAGCAAAATGAATTATTTGCTTTTCAACTTCATCCACTAACAGGTAAGTTTAAAGTGGGCGATATGAGTGAAGAGATTTCCTATTCACAAAATGCCTTACAGAAACTAGGTTATCAAATCGATCGTTTAGATGGCTATATGGATGAAACGACTGCAGAGGCCGTTAACCTTTATCGTAAACAGAAAAAATTAAAGCTAGCAGAAGATGAATTTTATATGGATACGACATTCTTTAATAGTTTAAACGAAACATTAAAGGATTTTAAAGCCGATCGTCAAAATGACCAGCAATTCCAAATGGCCACTAGTTTTTTACTGCATACGATTGAACAATAAAACTTGCTGACAGAACAAAAATACCATAATACAAAGCTTTCTATGAGTTTGTACTACGCAAGCGTGTAGTCCTTTGATACAATAAATTCATAGTATTCAAGATAGAAATGGCGGGTGTTCGTATGGTTAGTGAGATATTAATAGAAATAGTAACAGCGATTGGCCGCTTTTTACTCAACCCATTACTGTATATAGTCATAATATTTGCTATTATTTTAGGTTATCGTCGAGTAAAACAGGAGCGTAAATTCTTTAATAGACGTATTATTTGGGGCTGGACGGAGTTAATCGGACAATGGAAAGATGGGTGGCTCTATGCACTAATTATTTCTGTCATTAGTATTGGAGCAGGTCTAACTGTCCCAAAGGAATTTTTAATCATTTTAACGGCAGTTTCTATAGTGGCACTTATCTTATTTGTCATGAATGCAATGTCACCTATTTTGACAATGGGGATTGCCACACTTGCCATATGGGGTATGTCCTATTACAATTGGTCATTTTCCTGGTGGAAAATTTCATTAGGGACTGTCCATTTAGAGAATGGCGCAATTGTGACAATTACCATTCTTGCGGGCCTTTGTGTCATTGCAGAAGGGCTATTAATTCGACGTATGGCGATGAAGGTGTCAACACCGTGTATTGAGAAAACGAAGAGGGGTATGCAGGCAATTGTCTATCGTTCAAGAAATGTGTGGGTATTACCTATTTTCTTTGTTATTCCTGGCGAGGCGATTTCGGCGATGTTCCCATATTGGCCTCAGTTTACGATAGGTCATAATAGCTTTGCGCTTGTGTTATTTCCACTTGTCATTGGCTTTACTAAACTGACAAGAAAGGAATTACCAGCATTAATGTATCCAAAAATTGGCCGACCTGTCTTTTTACTAGGGCAGCTTATTTTAATAGGAGGATTGGCTGCATATTTTGAGCCAGTGATTGGGTTCATTACACTTGCTGTTGGTGTAATTATCCGTATTATAATTGCTATCTACTTTGCACAGCAGGAAAAAACAGATCATTATGCAGTTGCGCCAAGTACGAAGGGTGCTATTATTGCAGCCGTTCTTCCTGATTCACCTGCTGAGAAAATGGGCTTACTTGCTGGGGAATGTATTCGCAAGGTAAATGGTGTGTCAATTTTTACAGAAAATGAGTTATACGAAGCACTGCAATTAAATGCCGCTCATTGTCGTCTAGAGGTTTTAGACCGAAACAATGAATTACGTTTAACGCAACATGTGATTTATAGTAATGATCATTACCGTATTGGACTATTATTAGCTGAGCCGAGGGAAGTATAATGGACGTTTTTGGGAAAATGATGTTAGCATTATTCATACCAGCTATATTGGTATTATTATTCACCAGAATTACCTATAATCGCTATGTTGCATTGTTATTAGCCATTGCACTTATTGCCGCCTCAGTATATGCAGGCTATACATCCCCACCTATTATTTTCGTTATTGATGCATTTTCATTAACAGTAGGCTTTTGGCTAGCAAGTAAAATGAATAAATAAGAAAGGTCAGTCCAGGCAATCAGTGGGATTTAAAAAAGCTGCCGCCTGTAAAATACAGACTGCAGCTTCAAGAAGTTGCCTAACCTTTTTCAAAATGTCCTTTACAAAGGGTACACTTTACAATAGGACTGACCTTTTTACATGAAAAATCGCACTGCTGCCATAATGATTACTCCTGCAACTACTGTAATCGATAAGCTTTTTGTGACAAGGGCAATAATAAGAGTAGGAACAAATGTAATAAAGACTGGCCAATCAAGTGTCACTACTTTGCCGCTTTCAGTATCTATTAAATTTTCAATGACAAGAGCACTTAATATACAAACAGGAATAAAACTAAGCCATTTTAGCACAACATCAGGTAGTGTTACACTACGCACAAAAATAAATGGAATGACACGCGGTAGCCATGTTACAAGTGCGCAGCCGATAATAAGCCAGACCATATAAGAAGTTGTTGTCATTTATCTGTCACCACCCCAATTGTTGCGACAATCACGGTTGCCAGTAGCACAGCCACATGTGAAGGGACTACATAAGAAAGACCGTACATAATAACCGCCATATAGCCAATTAACTTGATATAATGCATGATTTTACTTTTACCAACACTGCTCAATTGCAAAACTAAAAGTGCAACAAACATGGCAACCAAGGCAAAATCTAAACCCCATTTTTCAGGATTTGCTACCCACTGTCCTAAAAAGGCACCCGTAACACAGGAAAGAATCCAGAAGATATAGGCTGTTATATTTAACCCATCCATCCATTTACCATATAATTTACCTGTTTGCATTTGCTTTGTGACTGCTACACCAAAGGTTTCATCCGTTAATAATGTACCAAAGCCAACATTTCTAAGCATGGAGTAGCGCGTAAAGTGAGGTGCTAATGTTAAACTCATTAATAAATGACGTAGATTCACTACGAAAATGGTTACAATGATAGCAGAGGCAGGGCTACTTGTTAAAAGAAGTGCACAAAAAATAAATTGTGCAGAACCTGCGTAAATCAGTATTGTTAATAGCGCAATTTCAAGGACAGATAACCCTGAAGCGGAACCTACAACCCCAAATGCAAGTCCTATACTAATATAACCGAGTAATGTAGGCACGCAATCTTTCACGCCTTGTAAAAAACTGTCATTGGAAGAGCTTGTTGTGTCATCATGTTGAAGCTCTGTTGTACTTGTCATAAATAGGTCATCCTTTCTTGATAATTTCCATGTATACTATTGATGGAATTGTTTGATAGTTCTTGATGTTTATTAAAGTATACATATGTCTGATAAAATAAACAATAGAAATTGGTGAGTAAAGATGGAACAAATGAGTCGAAATTTAGCATTTCAATTAAAGAAAATTAGACAGCAACGTCATTTAAGTCTCGATGATGTGGCCAAAGCGACAGGTGTCAGTAAAGCACAGCTTGCACAAATCGAAAAAGGAGAGGCCAATCCAACTGTTTCAACAATTTGGAAAATTGCAGCGGGTATGCGTATGTCATTCTCTTCATTATTACAGCCACCAACTGCCCATTACATGCGTTATAGCAGTAAAGATGTACCACATGTCGATGAGGATGAGGGACGCTATCGTGTTTACTCCATAATTCCGTATAATCCAGAGCGAGGCTGGGAGTTTTATAAGGTTGAAATGGAGCCAGGGGCAGTTAGTAGGAGTGAAGCCCATACAGAAGGGGTAGAGGAAACTGTAATGGTTATTAAAGGACAAGCAGTTATTTCTGCTGGAGACATGCATGAATTACTAGATGAAGGGGATACACTAGTATTCTCAGGGCATCAACCCCATGAATATCGCAATACTTCAGAAGGGTTAACAATTTTTCATTTAATTTTACAGTATAAATAGAGGTGTCGATATTGAATGAATGGTTTACTGTAGAAAATATTGAACAGGTTGCGGCACAGTATCGAACGTTCGGCCCAATCATTGGTTTACTGCTCCCGTTTTTAGAGGCGTTTTTACCATTCCTACCATTAGTCGTATTCGTTGTGGCGAATGCCAGTGCATTCGGCTTATGGCTAGGATTTCTATTATCTTGGCTAGGCTCTGTAGCTGGCTCCTATGCGGTTTTCTTACTTGTGCGTCATTTTGGCAAACATCCAAGATTACAATTTTTAACAGGTAGTAAAAAAGTACAGAAGCTTATTAAATGGGTGGATATGAATGGCATCAGCCCTCTTTTTGTCCTCCTCTGCTTCCCTTTTACACCATCTGTGATTGTCAATATTGTAGCGGGATTGTCACATATCCATAAAAAATTTTACTTAATCGTTTTGCTTGCAGGAAAGTTTGTCATGATTTTAGGTATGAGTGTATTGGGCTATGATTTAAAATCGCTCTTGACAAGCCCAGTGAGATTGATAATTGCAGCTGTGGCCATTGTTATTTTATGGTGGGTTGGGAAGTTGATAGAGAAGCGTTTGAATGCCCGTGTAGAAAGAGATTTAAAGCAAGCGCGAAATTTGACGAAAAAGCAGGACCACCATGCCAGTTAAGTAAATAAACTGTAGCCTCTTTCATTATGTGAAGAGGCTGCTTTTTTGTGTAATAAATTAACCTTTTTATAGGTAGGTGAAGGTTGATAGATAGTATTTACTAGTTTTTTTCGATAGAATTTAAGATAGATGATTTATGTTGTTTTTAGTAGGCTGAGAAAACTGCTCCACCATAGATGAGAAGCAATCAATAGTCTGGAGAAGCCGCTCCAAAATAGATGAGAAGTAATCAATTCAGTGAAAGAATCGCTCAAATAAAAGTACAAATTTTTATTTCATTAAAAGAGACACCCGCAACAGCAAGTTAATGAGGAGGGGGAAAGTAAATGACATTGCGTATTGTTTCAGGACGTTCGGGAACAGGAAAATCAGCATTTATTCATCAGGAAATTGTTGAGCAATTAAAGACAGATCCATTGGGACATCCAATTTTCATTATAGTGCCTGACCAAATGTCTTATTCTACGGAATATGAGCTGACAAATAAGCATGGTTTACAAGGCTTGATTCGAGCACAGGTGATGACGTTTAAACGTTTAGCATGGTTGGTTTTACAGGAAACAGGAGGTATTGCTCGTAAAGAAGTGAATGGCTATGGCTATCGAATGCTTATACGTAAACTTTTGGAGGAACAAAAAAGCGAGTTTTCCTTATTTCGACAAGCAGCAGGAAAACGTGGCTTTACGGAGGAAATTGAAACCCTTTTAAGAGAATTTAGTCGCTATAGCGTCAATAGCTCAGTCTTGGCAGAGGTAACGGAATCGTTAAAGGCAATAGATGCACCTAATACATTGCAGGCGAAAGCGAATGATTTACATGTCGTTTTGCAGGCATTGGAGGAACGACTTGGTACGACCTATGTTGACAGCGAGGGCTATTATCCGATTTTAACGGAGCAACTGAAGTATGCAGAAACGATGAAGCAAGCGACCATCTATATTGATGGTTTCACCGCCTTCACTGTGCGAGAGTTAGAACTGGTTCGTGAATTGTTAAAGGTGACGAAGCAAGTAACTGTCGTCCTTCCCTTTGATCATATGGATGAAGCCTTTGATGAACAAGCTTTATTCCATGAAGCAGCGTTAACGAATCAACGTCTTCATGATATAGCAAAAGAAGAGGGCATTGATGTTGAATTACCATTACATTTTTATAAGACTCAAAGATTTCATTCTAAAGATTTACAGCATGTGGAGGCAAAGTTTGCTGATTTGGAGCCTCAAACGATAAAAACCTCAGGAGATGTAACCGTGCTTGAAGCATCAAATCGTCGAGCAGAGATACATGCGATTGCCCGGGAAATAACAAAACTGACAAGAGAAGACGGTTTTCGCTATCAGGATATCGTACTTTTGTACAGACAAGCAGATCTCTACGATCCACTTATTACAAGTATTTTCCAACAATATGAAATTCCTATTTTTACAAATACAAAAAAGACAATGCTACATCATCCATTAATAGAGCTAAGTCGTTCAGCCTTGGAGGTTATGACCTCGAATTGGAAATATGAGCCAGTTTTTCGTAGTGTCAAAACCGATTTGTTTTTCCCATTACAAGCTGAGCTAACAATTTGGCGTGAGCGAGCAGATCGATTAGAAAATTATTGCTTGGCACAAGGCATCTATGGTGAACGATGGTTTGAGGAGGCACGTTGGTTTTATAAAAAATATCGAGGTCTAGAATTCCATTCGCGTGTACAAACAGATGAAGAGCGTGCAATGCAGGCAGAAATCGAGGCCATTCGAGATGAAATTCGCCAACCTCTAAAACTTTTACAAGACAAGCTTGATAGCGCCAAGAATGGCAGAGATATTGCGACTGCTTTATTTGAACTTATAGAGTCATTACAGGTATATGATAAACTGCAAGCCATGAAAGATCGTGAGCTAGAGCGAGGTGACGCATTAGCTGCAAGTGAACATGAACAAGCTTGGAATGAATGGATTGCTGTTCTTGACCAATTCGTTTATATGTTTGGAGAGCAGGAGATGTCTGTAGAGCAAGCAGCCAAAATTCTTGATGAAGGCTTTGATACATTAGAATTTTCAAGAATTCCGCCAACCCTTGATGAAGTAATGGTGGCTACTGTTGATTTAGCTCGTTTATCCAATATCAAAGTCGCTTTTGTAATAGGAATGAATGATGGTGTTTATCCAACTCGGATGGAGTATGAGGGCTTGTTGTCAGATATCGAACGTGAATGGTTTAGTCAAATTGGCTATGAGCTTGCTCCTACCTCTACTAATCGTTTATTACAGGAAAATTTCTTGTTCTATCGCGCTATTACAACGCCATCTAACAAATTGTATATGACCTATCCTACGGCGGATGAGGAAGGCAAGGCACTTCTAGCCTCACTTTATATTAAGAAAATAATAGGAAATGACAAAAAGGCTGGCTTATTAAGTGGTGTTTCGATAGAACGAGTGGTAGTCGATCCAATTGAATTATTAGATAGGGATGTTTTACCATATTTACGCCATCCAAGGACTGCATTGGCACATCTAATGGTACAGCTACGTCAAGCTGAACATAGCCGTGAACTAGCGCCAGAATGGCTAGCTTTACAAAGATTTTATACACAAGATCCGTATTGGGCACTCATTTTCGACCGCGTACTTTATCCAATTACCCATAAAAATGAGGCTGAGCCACTTGAAACCTATATTACACAGGAATTATATGGTCAGAAGCTAACATCCAGTGTGTCGCGAATTGAGAAATACTTCAGATGTCCTTTTTCTCATTTCACTACGTATGGTCTACGTCTTGAAGAACGAGCTGAGTATCGGCTAGAAACGTTTGCAATGGGTGACTTATTCCATGAGGCATTAAAGTGGATTACAGAGGAAACACATCGTCAGCAATTATCTTGGATTCGTTTAACAACAAAGCAAATTAAACAATTAGCACGTCAAGCAGTAGAACAAATTGTTCCAGTCTTTTCCCATCAAATCCTATTATCCAGTGCCCGCTATCGCTATATTCAGCGTAAGCTAATTCGAATTGTTGAGCGTACAATGACAGCACTGACACAGCATGCAAATGTATCACACTTCAAACCAATTGCAATTGAGGCATCGTTTGGTCCTGGACAACATGAACAGCTACCACCATTAGAGATTGATTTGACTGGTGGTAAGAAAATGTTTATGCGTGGACGTATTGATAGAGTGGATAGTGCAACGATAGATGACCGCTCTTATTTGCGGATTGTCGACTATAAATCCTCAGCTCGTGACCTTGATTTAAATGAGGTTTATTATGGATTATCCTTACAGGTCCTAACGTATTTAGATGTGGCAATGGAAAATAGTTCATACTGGCTATCAGGTGAAGCAGAGCCAGCAGGGGTACTGTATGTCCATGTCCATAATCCGATGCTGAAGCTGGATAAAGATTTGACGGACAGTGAAATAGAAGAGGATCGTTTAAAGCAGTATAAAATGAAAGGTTTGCTATCTGAAAATGCTGAAGCGATTTTATCGATGGACGAGCAATTGGAAGAAAGTAGCGGACATTCAAAAATCATTCCTGTCTATATGAAAAAAGATGGGACACCGTCTGAGTCACAATCGCGTATAGTTCCTGTCAATGATATGAAAAAGTTGCAGCATTTTGTTCGTCGTAAACATCAGGAGGCAGGGAATGGTATCTTATCTGGTGATACGGCCATTAGCCCCTATAAATTAAAAGCCAAAACGGCATGTGATTATTGTCAATTTGCTGCGGTTTGCCAATTTGATCCATCAGATGGTAAACAAAACTATCGTCAATTAATGCAAGCAAAGCCGAATGATATTGTCGATAAAATTCGGAAGGAGATAGAATAGCATGGTACAAACAATTCCTGTTAAGCCAGTAGATGTCACATGGACAGACGATCAGTGGAAGGCCATTTATGCTAGCGGTCAAGATACACTCGTTTCGGCTGCAGCAGGGTCGGGGAAAACAGCGGTTCTGATCAATCGTATGATTGAAAAAGTCATTGCTACTGAAAACCCGATCAATGTAGATGAACTATTGGTAGTGACCTTTACAAATGCCTCAGCCGCTGAAATGCGCCATCGTATGTCTGAGGCATTAGAAAAGGCGATAGCAGAAAATCCAACATCTAATCATTTAAGACGGCAGCTAAGTCTTGTGAATAAAGCACAAATTTCTACGCTACATTCATTCTGTTTAGCAATTGTGAAGCAATATGCGTACTTACTTGATATAGACCCAGGCTTCCGTATTGCCAATGAAGCAGAAATAGCATTATTGCGAGATGATGTTTTAGCAGAAGTTTTAGAAGATGCATACGATGCTGAGGATGAGGCTCACGTACAAGCCATCTATCGTCTTGTCGATAGCTTTACCTCAGATCGTGATGATCAAGCCATCGAAACGCTGATTAGTAAACTTTATGATACGTCTCGTGTCCATGCAGAGCCTCAAAAATGGCTTTGGAGCCTGCCGAAAGCATATGAATTAGCTGAGGAAGTGACAATCGATGATTTAGAGCTATCTCAATACGTCAAATTAACCGTACGTCATAGCCTGGAAGAGGCGTTTATGCTAATTTCTGAAATGCGCACAATTACATTACAGCCAGATGGACCTGCACCCTATGCAGAAACGGCAGAGGTAGATTTTGCTATGATTCAGGAAGGGATACGCATTAGTCAAAGTGGGACATGGCAGGAGCTATTTGATTATTTTGCAACGGTTAAATGGTCTACCTTAAAGCGGGTATCGAAGGATGCACTAGTTAATGTAGAGCTACAGGAGCTTGCGAAGAAAAAACGAGAAGCAGCCAAAAAAATGATGAATAAAATCAAGGAGACATATTTTGTTCGTACGCCTGCACGGCTACTTGAGGAAATAAGGTTAATGGCACCGACCATTACTACGCTAGTTGAATTGACCACTACATTTAGTGAACAATTTCGACTAGCCAAGTTAGAACGGGGAATCATTGACTTTTCAGATTTAGAGCATTATGCACTTCAAATTTTAACGGTAGAGATAGATGGTGCACTTCATCCATCACCGGTTGCACTAGATATGAAAAAGCGTTTTAAAGAAGTACTTGTGGATGAATATCAGGATACCAATATGCTACAGGAAACCATCTTACAGCTTGTCAAAACGGGTGAAGAACAAGACGGCAACCTTTTTATGGTTGGGGATGTTAAACAAAGTATATACCGTTTCCGATTAGCTGAGCCAAAGCTTTTTATGAGAAAATATAGTGAATACTTGGAGTCACCTGATGTAACGGGGATGCGAATTGATTTAAACGCTAACTTCCGAAGTCGAAAAGAAGTATTAAATGCTACAAATTATGTTTTTGCACAAATTATGGGTGAGCGTGTCGGTGAGATTTCGTATGATGACAATGCGTCACTAAAGCCTGCTGCGCCCTATGATGATAAAGAAATACCTGTTGAGCTGGTCGTACTGCATCCACCACAGGAAGAGGAAACACCAGAAGAACTGGAAGAACTAAGCAATGAGGCAACGGAGCTAGAGGAATTAAAAAAATCACAATACGAGGCACGATTTATTATCGATCGTATACGTCAAATGATGGAAGATGGAACAACCGTATACGATACGAAAACAAAAACAGAGCGACCATTAAAGTATAGTGATATTGTGATTTTAATGCGCTCGATGACATGGTCAACAGACTTAGTAGAGGAATTTAAGCTGGCAGGGATTCCACTCTATGCAGAATCATCTAAAGGCTATTTTGACGCACTCGAAGTAATGATTATGTTAAATGTCCTGAAGGTAGTCGATAATCCCTATCAGGATATCCCCTTAGCCTCTGTACTGCGCGCACCGTTTGTTGGTTTAACGGAAAATGAGCTGGCGAAAATTCGTTTAGCCGATCAAAAGGTACCTTTTTATGATGCTTTACGACAATTTATTCGTAGTGAAGGACATGGTGTGCAAACCACTACATTTGAGAAGTTGCAACGCTTTATGCTAGCCTTTGAAAATTGGCGTGATTTAGCACGTCGTGGATCATTATCAAATTTAATTTGGAAAATTTATTTAGATACACATTATTATGAAATGGTTGGGGCAATGCCGAATGGCAAACAGCGTCAAGCAAATCTACGCGTATTACATGATCGTGCATTAATGTATGAAAAAACAGCATTTCGTGGGCTATTCCGTTTTTTACGCTTTATTGATCGTATGCGTACGCGTGGCGATGATTTAGGTACGGCCAAATCAATTGGCGAAAAGGATGATGTAGTACGTCTGGTGACAATACACTCTTCCAAGGGGTTAGAATATCCAGTCGTCTTTGTTGCAGGAATGGGACGTCCGTTTAATAAAATGGATTTTCATCAACCCTATTTGTTTGATCAAGATTTTGGACTAGCTGTTAAGGCCATTGATCCCGAAAATCGTATCACCTATACATCGTTACCGTTTTTAGCATTGAAGGAGAAAAAAGAACTGGAGATGCGTGCAGAAGAAATGCGTGTCTTATATGTTGCGATGACTCGTGCGAAGGAGCGTTTGATTTTAGTAGGCTCAGTGAAGAACTGGGAGAAAACACGCGACAACTGGCAGGACGCACAAAGTTTACCAATGGATGCACCGCTTCAAGAATATTTACGTGCAAGAGCTAACAGCTATTTGGACTGGGTTGGCCCAGCAGTAGCAAGACATGCAGATTTTGCAGTAGTAGCAAGCACATCTTATAAAGAAGTGGAGGATCAATCACATTGGTGGGTTCAAGCCATCGATACAAAGCATTATTCATATGAGATAGAGGCGATGGGCGATGAAGTACAGCAAGTGCTTGCGATGCAAGAGGATGAGGACTTGCTGGCTGAAATCACTACCCGCTTTCAAGCGCAGTATGTCTATCAAAAATCTACAAGAAAGCGCTCCAAAACATCTGTTAGTGAAATAAAGCGATTAGAAAATTTACAGCGCCAGGAGGAACCTGAATTTTATTTTGCCTCTCCTATCACGCAAAAGGCTTCGTCCATTGCACCTCGACCCGCTTTTTTACAGGAGCAACAGCTAACTGGTGCTGAAATTGGTACAGCTGTGCACACAGTGATGCAGCATGTTCCTCAATATGGCTTTAGTCATATCGATGCTGTAAGGGACTTTGTGGAGGATTTAATGGCAAGACAGCTTTTAACAGAGGCGGAGGGCAAAGTAGTTCCGCAAGCGAAAATTTATCGTTTTTTTGAGACAGAAATAGGGCAACGCTTTCAACGCGCAAGGCAGATACGTAGAGAAATGCCGTTTACAATTAGTAGAATCGATGAAGATGGTGATGCTCAAATTGTGCAAGGGATCATTGACTGCCTATTTGAGGATGAATACGGTAATTGGGTCTTGTTGGATTATAAAACGGATCGTATACAATCTCATTTTGCGCAGGAGCCAGCCTTGTCAAAGGAAATACTAGGTCGTTATGCCGTACAGCTTCGTGTTTATAGCGAAGCCATTGAATCCATCTTACACATCAAGGTGAACGATAAAGTATTATTTTTATTCGATAATGAACAGACCATACACGCATAAAGAACTTGTTACGGGCAAAGTGGGGCAAAGTTTTTTCTTGCCCTGCTTTCACCATAGCTGCTAGTCAAGAGGAGGCTATTTTGTGGAGTTAAAACCAACAATGTTGCATGAACGAATAGCAACATTAGATATTTTACGAGGTATTAGTTTAGTAGGGATCTTACTTGTAAATATGTATACCTTTTATTTGCCAATGCCGCATATTGATTTGGCATCATGGTTTACAACCCCATCAGATATTGTTTGGCAGAAAAATATAGATATTTATGTGCAAGGCAGCTTTTACCCGCTTTTTGCCATGCTATTTGGTTATGGGCTAGCCATGCAGTGGCAAAAGGCTCAAAGTCGTCAACAAAACTTTTATACGCTGGGGCTTCGTAGACTGTCCATCCTGTTTGCTTTTGGTTTTATCCATGCTGTGCTAATTTGGTGGGGCGACATATTAATGATGTATGCATTTTGTGGCGTTTTCTTAGTGCTTTTACTACGATTGAGTCCCATCTGGCTATTAGCGAGTGCTTTGATTATTAATGGCTTGATGCAAGCTTTTATGCTCTTTGTAGTAGGGATTGTAAATTTTAATACAAAAGTAGATGATTACTTAGATATCGTTTCAGTAGAGAAGGCCATCACGGCTTATGGGACAGGAAACTGGGTAGATGCCTTTTTGCAACGCTTAACAGATTTATCGACGCAGGCAGGCATCGAGATGTGGTTTGTCGCACTGTTCACGATTTTACCGTATATGTTAATAGGTGCCGCTGCCTCTAAATGGCGTTTAGTAGAACGGGCTAAAGAATTGAAGTGGCTCTGGCTGACGTTTGCAATTGCTGGATTGGTCATCGGTATTGGTATAAAAAGCTTATCTATTATGTTTACAAGAACATATTTACTAGATTATTTAAAGGTATACATAGGGGGCCCAGTTCTATCGGTGGGCTATATTGGGGTCATTGTGTTACTTTGCTTAGTGCCAATAATGCCAAAACTACTTAGTCCTTTTGCTAAAATCGGACGCATGTCATTAACGATGTATATTCTTCAATCTATTATAGGTACTTGTTTATTCTACCAATTTGGCTTTGGCTGGTATGGTAAAGTAAGTGTAGAAACAGGGGTATTAATTGCTGTCGGCATTATTGTTGTGCAAATGATCATAGCAGAAATCTGGTTATCTAAGTGGAAACAAGGACCGTTAGAAACAATATGGCGTAAATTAACATATAAGCAAAAAGTAGAAGTGCGTTAATATATTCCTCTTCACATGCATATTTTATGAAGATATAACAACTTATAAAAATGTTGTCGCAAAAATGAGGTAATTTCTATCATATTGTTGTATTATGTAGAAAAAAGAAGGAGCTCTTTCAATCATGAAAATTTTATCATTCAAATTAGGTGGACATGTAAGCTTTGGACCAAAAGTAAAAAAAGAAGAAGCGGTATGGGATGTACTCGCTATTCAAAGTGAACTTCAAGTTCTCCCTTCTTTTTCAAGTTCAATCGTGGATGGCATTGCTTTAGGCTTTGATTTTGTGGAACAGATTCGTAAATTAGTAGAAGCAGCAGAAAAATCAGATAATGCTAATAGTTTTAAACGTGAATTTACAGAGATCGAATGGCTTTCACCAATTCCACGTACACCTAAAAATATTATGTGTATTGGTAAAAACTATGATGAACATGCAAAGGAAATGGGTGCAGAGGCAGCACCAACGGATTTAATGGTATTCACAAAATCACCAACTGCAATTGCTGCAGATGGACAAACAATTTCCATACATGCAGATCTTTCTTCAAAAATGGATTATGAAGGTGAGCTAGCTATCGTTATTGGTAAACGTGGCAAAAACATTCCTAAAAACTTAGCGTTTGATTATGTATTTGGTTATACTATTGCCAATGATGTAACAGCTCGTGATTTACAAGAGAAACATAAACAATTCTTCTTGGGTAAAAGCTTGGACGGTACTTGCCCTCTTGGACCATACCTTGTGACAAAGGATGAGATCCCAAATCCACAAGACTTAACAGTAGTCACAAAGGTCAATGATGAAGTACGTCAAAATGGCTCTACGAAAGATATGATGTTCTCTGTTGAAACGTTAGTATCCATCCTATCTCAGCATGTAACATTAGAGCCAGGAGATGTGATTTTAACAGGTACGCCAGCTGGTGTTGGCAAAGGGATGAACCCGCCACAATTCTTAAAAGCTGGAGATACAGTAAAAGTTTCTATTCAAGGAATTGGTACTTTAGTCAACCATTTTGAATAATGATGATATCAATCCGCGTGAGTCTATACTCCGCGGATTTTTTACTGCTTTAAGGCATAGTAACAGATGTAAAAACTATGAAATGCAAGGATTCCAAGTTTTAAATGATGTAAATTATGTGAACACTATTGTAATATTTGAAACCCTTTCCATCGCATGGTAGGATAGAGTTTGATAGAAAAAGAATGAGGGGGACAAACATGAGTTTTTTAACTAGCCAAACGCATTTGCATATTACTACGTGGGTAGTAGGTATTGTCATCTTTTTAATTGCGGCACTAATGGGCAAGCAATCAAAAGGCTTACATATGACATTACGTCTGTTTTATGTACTAATAATCATCACAGGTGGGGCATTATTTATCGAGGCAATGGACTATGGTAAAGGTATGCTTTACGGATTTAAGTTCTTAGGTGGCATACTTGTAATTGGCATGATGGAAATGGTATTAGTACGTCAAAAGAAAAATAAACCAACAGCTATGTTTTGGATTTTATTTGCAGTATTCCTATTAATCACTTTGTTCCTAGGATTTAAACTGCCAATGGGTCAAGATTTCTTAGCATAATGATTTAAAAGTCGTGAAGTAGTTGCTTCACGGCTTTTATTTTGTAAACGAAAACGGAAGACGGAATTGACACCTTTTTGTCGTAATTCATTTCGCTTTTACGCAAAATCTTTGGAAAAGATAGCGACGTGACAGAGTTATTTGGTAAAATGACGTTGATTGGTTTGAAAGAGAGGGAATAACAGTGAAATTTAAGAAGTGGATAAGTGCGACGGCTGCATCACTTTTATTAGCAACTTCATTAGTAAGTACTATACCAGTAGCACATGCGGATGAATCAGCGACTAGAACAATAGCAGAAGAAAGCATCTATGATTTACTCGTTGACCGTTTCTTTAATGGCTCGGGCACAAACGATTTTGATACAAATACGCAGGACCCTTCGAAATTTGCGGGGGGCGATTTTACAGGTTTACAGGATAAACTGAAATTTATCGGTGAGATGGGCTATACAATTGTTTCCATTGGGCCTATTTTTTCTACAGAGAAGTATGATGGATCAATGCCCACAAGCTATACTACAATAGAACGTCATTTTGGAACAACGGAAGAATTCCAAAGTACTGTAGAGGCCTACAAAGCTAAAAATATGTCCATTATGGTGGATTTTCCACTTACAAATGTGAGTCCAAATCATGAGTGGGCAAAGGATGCATCGAAAGCGGATTGGATTGCATCTACCAATAATGGACAAGTACAGTGGGATTTATCGAATAAGGATGTGCAAGAAGCACTTATTCAAGCAGTAACTGAATTTGTTTCTACATATGACATCGGTGGTATTCGTTTAACAAATATCGCAGGGGCTGATACAGCGTTTATCAATGCAGTAATAGCTGCATTAAAAGAGACAAAAACATCACTTTATGTGATAGCAAATGAAGAAAGCGATGCTGACTTTGATGCAACTTTCTCACCTGTAACGGCAGATATGTATCGTAATATATTTAAAAACGTGGATATGGATTCTTCTAAATTAATGGAACCCTTCGCAGGAGAAAAACCGACACAAATTATGGTGGATTCACTTGAAACTCATCGTTTTACATTTGACTCTGCTAATGAAAATATGTTCCCACCTACCCGCTTAAAAATGGCGATGGGTGCTTTATTTATGCTACCAGGAATTCCTGTCGTACAATACGGGACAGAAATTGCTATGAATGGGGAAGCAAAACCAGATACACACCAGCTTTATAACTTTAAAACAGACGAGGAACTGATAGATTATATTAAAAATGTTCAATCTTTACGTAATCAATCAGCTACTTTACGTAATGGTGATTTTGAAGTCATTACAAATGAAAATGGCCTTCTTGTCTTTACACGTTCTTCTGACGAAGAAAAGTGGGTAATCATGGTTAATAATACTGGTAAAACACAACGCGTCGACTTAACACCTGAACAACTTGGTGAAGGGAAAATGCTGAACGGTATTTTACATGAGGAAAAAGTTCGCATAAATGAAAAAGAAGTCTATCCTGTTATTTTAGACCGAGAAATGGTTGAAATTTATCAAGTTCGCAATGATGAAGGCTTAAACACTCCTTATATGGTGGCTCTTGGCTTAGTATGGGTGATCTTTATTGGCTTTGTTGTCATCATCATTAAACGAGGGAAAGTTCGTCGTCAGGAGCAAGACGTCCAATAATAATAACACGACAAAAAAGCATGCCAGGAGCCATCCTAGCATGCTTTTTATTAGCCTTCAAAGCTTTTATTTGTGAAGAAAATTGCAATAGTCCCAGGTCCGACATGTGAGCCGATCGCGGAACCTATCATGGTAATTTGCACAGCTTGAGGTGAAAAACGCTCCTGGATAGAGGCTTTTGCTTCATTCGCAAAGGCAGCGTCGTCACTATGGCTAATACCTACGATTTTATTTGTAAAGCTGCCACCACGCTCCTGCATTAAATCTAACATACGATTAAGTGCTTTTTTTCGACCGCGTGACTTTTCAATCGGTACAAGTTTGCCATCTTCTACATTTAAAATAGGCTTAATACTAAGAAGGCCACCTAAAAATGCACTAGCTTTTGATACACGACCACCTTTTGCAAGGTAATCTAAGTCTTCTACAGTAAATAAATGCTCGACCTGAGGTGCAAGGGTGTTTATTTTAGAGGCCATGTCTTCTAAGGATACTCCTATATTTCGCAGTCGTACAGCTTCTTCCACGACAAGGCCATGGCCTAGTGATGCGCATTTAGAGTCGATAATGACTAGTTTTAAGGAAGGATACTGCTCAAGTACCTGATTGCGAATCATTTGAGCAGTACTATATGTGCCTGATAATTCTGATGAAAAAGCGATATAAATACCTTCTTCATCATTTTTGGCTAGCTCCTCAAAATGCTTCAAAAAGAGCTCAGGTGACACTTGTGATGTTTTTGGCTGACCACCTTGGCGTATTGCATCATAGATCTCTTTGGAATCAATTGAAATCACATCTTCATATTCTTTGTTGTTCAATTGCACTCGTAAAGGGAGTAGCACGACATCATTTTCTTCATAGTAAGATTTTGGTAGATCACATCCACTATCCGTAAAAATCTTCATTCTCTTGTCCCCCTAATTTCAACTTACTTTTAAAGCTTTTTAACTTTATTCAGTAGATACTCACTTTAGATAAATGGAAGGGGTACCACTGAATAAAGTTAAACTGGTAAAAATGGAATGTTAACTTGAACTTACTACTTAACTATGATAATTTCAAGCGTTCAATGAGTATTTTTGCAATTCCATCATCATTATTCGTTGTCGTAATTTCATTGGCAATGTTTTTAAGACTTGAAATACCGTTCCCCATCGCTACACCAAGTCCAGCATATTCGATCATTTCTAAATCATTGTCTTCATCACCAAATGCGATGATGCGCTCACGAGGAATACCTAAATCTTTTGCCACATGTGCAATACCCACAGCTTTATTTAAGCCGCGACGCACAATTTCAATAATATGAAGTGGCGCGCCCCATCGACGATGTTCAATGACTTCAGCATGCACTGCCTGTAAATGATCACGTATAATAACCGAATTGGCTTCATTTGCCTGAATCAGCAAACTTGTAGGATTTTCCAAGAGGTGTGTGTATAAATCGCCAAGTGTAATTTTTGGGTTACCCATATTAAAGATATTTAAGATACGATCGTCCTCTGTGTGAACATAAACTTCATCTTTTACCTCAGCGATAATATTTTCGTATTCATAACTGTTAATAGAATCAACGACATCATGTACGACACTTAAATCAATTGGTGTGTGCATATGTTGCCAAGAGACATTTTTAGGATGATGCACATATGCGCCATTAAAATTAACAATGGGTGTAGTGAGCCCAAGTTCTTGATAATAAAAAGTACTTGCTCGGTAAGGACGTCCTGTCGCAATCATCACTTGATGCCCTTGTTCCTTAGCCTGCAATAATGTTTTTTTCGTTTTTGCAGAAATTTGCTGTTGATCTGTTAATAAAGTTCCATCTAAGTCTAATACGATTAAATGCGGTTTCATAGCTCGTTGCCCCTTTCCTATAGTTTGAATAGTATCTCTTTGTCTTACATTCGTCAAAATTTTGTCACAGTGAAAAAAGTTTGCTAACATAAAGATGAGAGAATAGTTGGGAGTGACAATAATGTTTGTAGAAAAAGAAGTGTGGGGAAATATTCCTTTATTACATATACATACAGACAATATGAATGAAGAAACCCCGGTAGTCATTTTTTTGCATGGCTTTATGAGTGCAAAAGAACATAACTTACACTATGCATACCAATTGGTGCATAAAGGGGTGCGTGTCCTATTGCCAGATGCAAAATTTCATGGTGAGCGTAGCGAAGGCCTAACGGAAATGCAAATGAATTTAAATTTTTGGGACATTGTTTTAAATTCTATTCATGAAGTACAACAATTATATGATGAATTAAAGAATAAAAATTTATTAGCTAGTCATAAAATTGGCATAGGAGGCACTTCAATGGGTGGCATCGTGACATCAGGCTGTCTGAAACTTTATGATTGGATACAAACAGCTGCAATATGCATGGGTGCACCTGGTTTTATAAAATTGGGTGAATACCAATTGCAACAATTTGCTAAAAGCGGAGTTAACTGGCCGATGTCAGAGGAAGACGTTGAAAAAATTAATGAAGCCCTTGCTAAATATGATGTCAGTTTAACACCAGAAAAATTCGCGGGCCGCCCTGTATTCTTTTGGCATGGAGAATTAGATAAAACAGTTCCTTTTCATGAAACGTATAAATTTTATGAAACATTACGGGAATACTATGAAGCAAACCCTGAATATTTAAAGTTCATGGTTAACAAACGGGCTGGACATGCTGTACCACGTGACGGTATGCTAGCAGCTACAGCATGGCTTGCACAGCATTTGGCATAATAGGGTGCATCTGCTATGATAAGGTTAACACTATGATGGAAGGAGAAATACGAATGGATCAGGATATGAAAGATAGCATGTTAGGTGCTTTAGAAAACGTAATTGATCCTGAGCTTGGCATTGATATTGTCAACTTAGGTTTAGTATATGATGTGGATTTAGATGATGAAGGTGTTGCAACTGTTACGATGACACTAACATCTATGGGCTGCCCACTTGGTCCAGTCATTGTGGATCAAGTGAATACGGCGTTAGGTGAACTTCCAGAAGTGAAAAGTACAAATGTTAATATTGTATGGAATCCACCTTGGTCGAAAGATAAAATGTCACGCTATGCCAAAATGGCATTGGGCGTACGTTAAAATGGCTTATTTAAAACCCTGCTTATTGAAAAATAAGCAGGGTTTTTGCTTGTAACGAAACTAATCGATACGGCATATTTGTAATGGACAATTTTCACAGGCAATTTCATTTTTTAAAAATTGTAAATCATGAATGGTAATAAATCCTTTATCAAAAGTGATAATCTCATGTTTTTTTAAATCATTCAGCATACGATTAATCATTTCCCGACTTGTCGCACACAGATTTGCAATTTCTGTATTTGTTAGCTGAAAATCAATAAAAATCGAGTCATTTTCTACAGGTTTACCATACGTATTGGACAGCCGAATGAGCGTTGAAAATAGAGCACCTTTTTTTCCGTTTAACACTAAATCGCGCAAACGACTCTGATGCTTTAAGTTTTCTGTTTGTAGCCACTTCATGTATTCCACCATAACTGTCGGCTGCTCTTCTAGTAAATGCTCCAAAGATTTACGACTCAAAACATACAACGTAGAGGGTTCTAAAACTTTGGCAGTCATCGAATTATAGACGAGATTACAAAATAACGAACCTTCTCCTATTATGCTGTCAGGGCCACAAATACGAATGGTTAATTCCTTACCCGTCTCGGATTCTTGGCTAATCGAAATAACACCTGATTGGATGTAATAAATTTCTTTTGCCCGTTCACCCTCTAGAAAAATTTTATTTCCTTTATTCACTTTGATAAAAACACCGTGGTTTTGAAAAAGATCTTTAATTTTTTCAAACATATTATCCATTAAAACCATATCTCCAACACATCGCTTTCTTTTTGTAATAAATGGCGATTATTACAAAAGGATAGTGGATTTCGATACTAAAACATAGAAACATACCATTATTATAACGTAAACTTCCATAATTAGTGAAAAAATTTTAGGGCGATTTCTTTGCTAAGCATTGTCGAGTGATGTAAAATAAAGTTAGTCAAAAAAGGTCAAACTTTTTTTCTAATGAATAAGAATGGGTATATAAATAATGAGAAATATGAATAAAAGGAGTGCTAGCTATGCAATTTCAACAAACAGACAATAAAAAACCATTAGAACAATTTGGACGCAATTTAATTGAAGAAGTAAAAAATGGCAAGATGGATCCTGTTATCGGGCGTGATGAAGAAATTCGAAATGTAATTCGTATTCTAACACGTAAAACAAAAAATAATCCTGTATTAATCGGTGAACCAGGAGTTGGTAAAACGGCAATTGTGGAAGGTTTAGCACAGCGTATTGTTAAAGGTGATGTACCAGAAGGCTTGAAAGAATGTGTATTATATGAATTAGATATGAGTGCGTTAATCGCTGGTGCAAGTTATCGTGGACAATTTGAAGAACGCTTAAAAGGTGTGCTAAAAGAAGTAAAAGAATCAGAAGGACAAATCATTCTATTTATTGATGAAATTCATACGATCGTAGGTGCAGGAAAAACAGATGGCGCTATGGATGCAGGAAATATGCTAAAACCTATGCTAGCACGTGGTGAATTACACTGTATTGGTGCTACTACCTTAGACGAATATCGTATTTACATTGAAAAGGATCCTGCCTTAGAACGTCGATTCCAGCAAGTACTAGTACGTGAGCCATCTATAGAGGATACGGTATCCATTTTACGTGGTTTAAAGGAACGCTTTGAATTACATCACGCAGTACGTATTCATGACAGAGCAATTGTTGCGGCAGCAGAACTATCCAATCGCTATATTACAGAACGATTTTTACCTGATAAGGCCATTGATTTAATTGATGAGGCTTGTGCAATGATTCGTACAGAAATTGATTCAATGCCACAGGAATTAGACGCAGTCACACGTCGTATTATGCAGCTTGAAATTGAGGAACAGGCATTGCGTAAGGAAAAGGACGAGGCAAGTAAAAAACGTCTGGAGCAATTACGCGAAGAATTAACTAAGTTAAAAGAATCATCTAAGGGCATGCGACAACAATGGGAAGCAGAAAAAGAAAAACTACACGATATTCAGAAAAAACGTGAAACATTGGATAAATATCGTCGTGATCTAGATGAGGCAGAAAGTAAATATGATCTAAATAAAGCTGCTGAATTACGTCATGGTAAAATTCCAACACTTGAAAAAGACATTCAGGTACTTGAAAAGGAATTAGAGAACGGTGCAGAATCTCGTATTTTACGTGAAGAGGTAACAGCAGATGAAATCGCTGCAATTGTTTCACGTTGGACAGGAATCCCTGTAACAAAATTAGTAGAGGGTGAGCGTGAAAAACTATTACGTTTAAAGGATACATTACATGAACGTGTGGTTGGACAAGATACAGCAGTTCAATTAGTGACAGAAGCGGTATGGCGTGCACGTGCAGGTATCAAAGATCCACACCGACCTATTGGTAGCTTTTTATTTTTAGGTCCAACTGGTGTAGGTAAAACAGAACTTGCCAAGGCACTTGCTGCACAGTTATTTGATTCAGAAGATCACTTTATTCGGATTGATATGAGTGAATACATGGAGAAACATAGTGTGTCTCGACTTGTTGGGGCTCCTCCAGGCTATGTGGGCTATGAGGAAGGTGGACAACTAACGGAAGCAGTTCGCCGAAATCCTTATTCTGTGGTGCTACTAGACGAGATTGAAAAAGCTCATCCTGATGTGGCGAACATTTTATTGCAAATTTTAGATGATGGGCGCATTACAGATAGTCAGGGACGAATGGTGAATTTTACAAATACAGTAGTCATTTTAACTTCGAATATCGGATCAAGTTATTTAATGGAGGCAAAGGAAAATGATGAGGCTGTGGAGGACTTAGTCATGTCAGCCCTACGACAACATTTTAAACCTGAGCTATTAAACAGAATGGATGATATCATCTTCTTCCATGCATTATCTACTAAACATTTTACTGCGATTGCCTGGAAGTATGTGGAGCAATTGATTAAACGTGTAGCAGAGCAAGAAATTACTTTATCTGTCGAGCAAGATGTCATTGATTGGGTAGTAGAGCAAGGTGCAGATGCCCAATTTGGGGCAAGACCACTAAAACGCTTTGTACAGCGACATATCGAAACAGCCGTTGCTAAAGAACTATTACGCGGAGAAGTTTTACCAGGGGAGACGTTGCATGTGAAAATGCATGAGGGTCAATGTGTTGTGGAAAAATAACAGAAAAAACCTGTTCGGCATGAAGCTGAACAGGTTTTTTCTAGCTGAATTAATGATGGTCTGCAGCTTCTGGTGTAGGGTCGTTTGGAATGATTGCTCCAATAATAAAGATAAGGATGGAGAATACAACAGAAACGATTGCTCCAGTTTTGAAATCAAATGGTACACCAAGTACAGAGCTGACTACGTAGTTTAACATAGAAACTAGTAGGAATGACCATATGAACGTTACGATATATTGCATTAATTTCACCTCAACCGAACTTTTTTCATCATAAGGTTTTACTCATATTCATTATCATATCATAACATAAATCAAAAAAAAATGAACGATTTATGTGAAACATGGCGATTTTGTCACAACAAATATGAGATTTAGTATTTTATGTTTGGTAATGTAAAGTATTTAGGAACAGCTCTGAAATAGGGGAATGCGCTCCTAAGCGGGTGAAAAGTGCTCCAAAAGGGAAGAACACCGCTCATACATGATGCAAGGTGCTTTGAAAAATAATGAACAAGCTCAACAAAGTACGATAGATAAAGCTCTAAACAGAAAAACCTCATTCCATAAAATTCTTCACTTCTATATTCAAAGAACACTACCCTCAGCCGCATAAATTTTAAATCATCTTGCGTCATTCCTTTTATATGCGTTATAATTATGACCAGTTACTAATAATTGATAGTAAGAAAGCTGAGGGGTTGCTATATGAACGCAGGTATTATAGGAATAGGCAAATATGTTCCTGAGAAGGTCGTTACAAATTTTGATTTGGAAAAAATCATGGATACTTCTGATGAATGGATTCGTACTCGAACAGGCATTGAAGAACGTCATTTTGCGGCAGATGATCAGGAAACTTCAGATTTGGCAGTAGCTGCTGCAAAAGAAGCTATTGCAAATGCGGGTATTACGCCTGAGGAAATTGGTTTAATTCTTGTAGCAACTGTCACACAGGATCAAACTTTTCCAAGTGTAGCTTGTATGATTCAGGAACAAATCGGAGCAGTAAATGCTGCAGCAATGGATCAAGCAGCAGCATGTGCAGGATTTATATATAGTTTAGTGACAGCAAAGCACTTTGTTGAGGCAAATGCTTATAAATATGTCTTAGTAGTAGGTGTTGAAAAGCTGTCTAAAGTCGTTGATTGGGAAGATCGCAATACAGCTGTATTATTTGGCGATGGTGCCAGTGCAGCTATCATTGGGCAAGTCTCTGAAGGTAGAGGTATTCTATCCTTTGAACTTGGTGCAGATGGTACAGGCGGAAAGAATCTTTATTTAACAAAGCAAGATACAATTGCGATGAATGGTCGTGAAGTGTTTAAATTTGCTGTTCGACAAATGGGTGAATCGGCTGTTAATGTATTAGAGAAAGCGGGATTAACAAAAGAAGACGTTGATTTCCTAGTGCCACATCAGGCAAATATACGTATTATGGAATCTGCACGTGAGCGTTTAGAGCTACCACCAGAAAAAATGTCAAAAACGATTCATAAATACGGAAATACTTCAGCAGCATCTATTGGTATTTCCTTGGTAGATGAGCTCGAAGCAGGTAAGATTAAAGAGGATGATTTATTAGTCCTTGTAGGTTTTGGTGGCGGCTTAACATGGGGTGCCGTAGCCATGAGATGGGGAAAATAAGTAGGAAAAATGCTTGAGGGGAGTAAGACAATGAGTAAAAGACGAGTAGTAATTACAGGAATTGGCGCAGTTACACCACTAGGAAATAGCATCGAAGAAACATGGGCAAACATTAAAGCTGGTAAATCTGGCATTGGTGAGCTGACACGTTTAAATAAAGATCTTTTTGCCGCAAAAATCGCCGCAGAAGTAAAGGACTTTGATATTGAAAAATACATTGATCGTAAGGAAGCACGTAAAATGGATCGCTTCACACAATACGCATTAGCGGCTTCTATTATGGCAATGGAAGATGCACAGCTAACAATTGATGAAGAGCTAGCTCCACGTGCAGGTGTATGGATTGGTTCTGGTATCGGTGGGATGGAAACATATGAACAACAATTTTTAACATTCCAAGAGCGTGGCGCAAGACGTGTTAGTCCTTTCTTTATCCCAATGATGATTCCTGATATGGCATCGGGCCAAGTCTCTATTCACTTTGGTGCAAAGGGGATTAATTCTTGTTCTGTAACGGCATGTGCTTCAGGCACAAACTCTATTGGTGATGCCTTTAAAGTAATTGAGCGTGGAGATGCTGATGTTATGATTTCTGGTGGTGCTGAATCACCAATCGTAACAATGGCGGTTGCAGGTTTTTGTGCCAATACAGCACTATCATTAAATCAAGATCCACAAGCTGCATGTCGCCCATTCGATAAAAACCGAGATGGCTTTATTATCGGAGAAGGAGCGGGTATTGTCATTTTAGAAGAATATGAACATGCAAAAGCTCGTGGTGCCAAAATCTATGCTGAAGTTTTAGGTTATGGTGCAACTGGGGATGCGCATCACATTACGGCTCCAGCTCCAGAGGGTGAAGGTGCAGCACGTGCGATGACGCAAGCATTAACAGATGGTGGCGTAGAGCCATCACAAGTTGATTATATTAATGCCCATGGTACAAGTACGCCATATAACGATTTATTCGAAACACAAGCTGTGAAAACTGCTTTTGGTGATCATGCGTATAACCTTGCAATGAGCTCAACAAAATCTATGACGGGTCACTTATTAGGAGCAGCAGGTGGTGTGGAAGCTATTTTCACAGCATTAGCCCTTAAAGAAGGGATTTTACCACCTACAATCAATTTAAAAGATCCTGATCCTGAATGTGATTTAGATTATGTTCCAAACGAAGCAAGAGAAGCAAATATTCAATATGCAATGAGTAATTCTCTTGGTTTTGGTGGTCATAATGCAAGTCTCCTATTCAAAAAATATGAAGCATAATAGATAAACATAAAAAAACGTCAGCCAAATTTAAATGGCTGACGTCTTTTTTTATAGTTTTGTGAATAAATGATAAGTAAGAAGAAATAGAAAGGATGCCATTACTATGTTTCGTCTCTTTTTATTTTTAGTAAGTTATGGCTTAATGATCCTCTCTGTAGGGAATCTCATATTGTATTTAAATTACCGCACACTAGGTTATTCATGGAAGGTTGTTTTCAAATTTATTTTTCAAACAACAGAATTTTATATGGCGGTAGGAGCCTGTATCATCATCTGCGCAGTTGTGCTTGATTTGGGCTTTGATCGATCCTCAGACAAGCCGTAAGTTTAGCTACGTGCGCGACCAAGACCCATAGCATCTTCCATACGTTTTAATGTAGTACTAGCAATCGCATTCGCCTTTTCAGCACCTTCATCTAGAATGACATCTAATTCTGATGATTCTACTAGATGATAGAATTTCTCTTGAATAGGTGTTAGGTGTTCAATTACTGCTGTTGCTACACCCTGCTTGAATCCACCATAACCAATTCCCTCATATTTTTTGACTAAATCTTCAACGGCTACCCCTGAAATAGCTGATTCGATTGTCAATAAATTTGAAACACCTGGTTTATTTTCCACATCAAATGCAACGATGCCGTCAGAGTCAGTTACAGCTGATTTAATTTTTTTCTCAATGTCTTTCGCAGTATCTAATAAGCGAATTGTCGCTTTCGTATTTGGATCTGATTTACTCATTTTCTTTGTTGGCTCTTGTAAGGATTTAATGCGTGCACCTGCTTTTGGTAATTGAATTTCTGGAATCGTTAAAACATCGCCAAAGCGTTTGTTAAAGCGTTCTGCAAGGTCACGAGTTAGCTCAATATGCTGCTTCTGATCATCGCCGACAGGGACAATATTTGTGTTATAAAGTAGAATGTCTGCAGCCATTAGCGGTGGATATGTTAAAAGAGCAGCAGATACGCTTTCCTTACCATGTGATTTATCTTTGAATTGTGTCATACGTTCTAGCTCACCGATAGACGCAACACATTGTAACATCCATCCTGCCTGAGCATGCGCTGGCACCTCTGATTGAATAAATAATGTCGATTTTTTAGGGTCAATGCCAGTAGCAATGTAGGTAGCAGCAAGCTTACGAATACTTTCTCGTAATTCTTTAGGATCTTGTGCAACAGTGATGGCATGTTGATCAACGATACAATAAATAGCGTTTCCTTCATCTTGTAGTGCCGGGAACTGCTTGAATGCTCCTAAATAGTTCCCTAATGTTACGATACCTGTAGGCTGTACGCCAGAAAAAATAGTTGTCATTAAAAAATTCCTCCTCGAATTCAATTGCTGTAACTTGTGTCACAGCGTTGTCTTCACCTTTCAACTTGGTGATGAAGACAAAAAAACATCATGCGTCCTCATTAGATTTTTTCTAATGAAGGGACGAATGATGTTTGAATCCGCGGTACCACCCAGCTTGCCTAAAAAGGCCACTCAGCTTCGTAACGTGAAGGGACGAGCTTTGCTAATAGCTTCAAGTAGCGTTCACAAAGCTAACTCGGAAGTCCATTCCACATGCATCCACGATCTGTTTGCAGCAACCACAGACTCTCTATACGTGAATTAGCATATGTACTACTCTTCGTCAGCGTTTTTCTCAATTTAAATTGTTCAAATTGATTTGATTGCAAAAAATTATATTATAAAGATTCCTTTGTGTAAAGTCAGACTTTTGACGGTGTTTTTTTTCGAGAAAAAATTATATGCTTTTTTTGTTATGTAATTTTGTTATAAATTTATATTTTTTTATTAAAAAATTATTGAGGTGTACACGTCGGAATGACAATTTTCTCGTTTATTTTTCTTAAATGAGAACAACTAAGATAGATGTTTGGATGTTTAAAATGCTCTAAAAGTGGGAATGGTAGTAGTAGCACATAAGCTTGAAGAAAATACACTACATTAAAAAGCTGTATAAATAGACAGAATATTTAGGGATAGGTTCAGACTTTTTTTATTGGAACTATATTCAAATACAGCAGAGTACTGTATAATGGTACTGTGTATTTTACATTACATTAATTCTAATTTAACACACTGGTTCTGGTTTATAGATAATGATTTTGAAATGAAAGGATGTGTCAGAATGATCGTAACCCTATTTACATCACCAAGTTGTACCTCTTGTCGTAAAGCGAAAGCTTGGTTAGAGGAGCACGAAATTCCATATACAGAACGTAATATATTTTCTGAACCACTCAGCATTAGTGAAATAAAAAAAATTTTACGTATGACAGAAGACGGAACAGATGAAATTATTTCTACTCGTTCGAAAATATTCCAAAAATTAAATGTGGACGTTGAAAGTTTACCATTACAGCGTTTATATGAATTAATTCAGGAATATCCTGGATTATTACGTAGACCAATCATTTTAGATGAAAAACGTCTGCAGGTTGGCTACAATGAAGATGAAATTCGTCGTTTCTTACCTCGAAAAGTTCGAGCATATCAATTACAAGAAGCGCAACGAATGGTGAATTAAACCTTTCTTTTCTGAATAATATATGTAATAGATGTTACAAATGTGGAATACATGTTGTGACATCTTTTTTTTATGTTTTACTTCTGTAAAACCTTCTATATGAAGTATAATAATTAATAGGGAAAAGTCATATATTTCCGTAAAAGTATGTTAAACTTGATTTAAGTTAAATAGTTTACTACAATTTCAATAATTCAAATATCTTCTGTGAAACGGTGTATATCCTTTTCATTTTATGACAGAACAGCATACAATAGAGTTAGAGACAACTGTGAACACAAAAACTCATGTTTATGGTTACTCGATGGTTTTACTGTAGTGTGGTCAAAGGTTGAAAAACAAATGCAGTATGAAGGTTAAAAACAAAGAATAAAAGCATACTAATGAAACAAAACTGTTTTTCGACATATGACAGTGAAGGGAGATGAGGTCTAGTGGACATCGAACGTGTAAATGAAAATACACTCAAGCTCTTTATTACGTACAATGATATAGAGGATCGCGGCTATAGTCGTGAAGAAATTTGGTACAATCGAGCAAAGGGTGAACAACTTTTTTGGGATATGATTGATGAAGTAAACACGGAGGATTATTTTGATGTAGAGGGTCCGATTTGGATTCATATCAATGCTTCTGAAGTAGGCTTAGAAATCATTGTCACACGTGCACATATTTTAAAAGACGGTGAAACATTAGATGGTCATTCGAATTTTGATGAACACAAAGATATGTTTGCGCCATTCGATGAAGTTGGAGAGGATCTTCTTAGCCAACTAACTCAATTTGGTGACATGGATGAGTCAGAATTATTTATGGATACAGACATTTATGTTTATAAATTTAAAGATATTGATGAGTTAATCCCTGTCGCAAAACGAATGACAGATGAATTAGTGGATTCCTCATTATTCAAATATGAAAATTGGTACTATCTAGTTGTTGATTTCGGAAACGCAGATGAGGATTTAAATCGTCATGATAGAAATGCAGTTATCAAGGAATTTTTAACACCATCCAATTTTACAATTCATCGTCTAGAGGAGTACGGTGAAAAGATTATGGAATTCAATTGCTTTGAAACAGTGCGAAAATACTTTGCATAGGCAATGAACCACTAATTATTTTAGACTGTAGTGAAACTCGTAGATGAATCGAGTTCACTACAGTCCTTTTTTTATGCTTTCAACATCACAGAAATAACATCGCATTTTTAAAATTTCAAGAAAAAACTGCTTTATTTTTGTTAGTGAAAATCCATTCCATTATAGTTGTTAAAAAAGGAGCTGATTATATGCTTATTGCCTATAACAATCAACAGCAACTATTTCTCCCATATCAATATACGAGGAAAGCTTTGCAGCGATATAGGCGGCAGATGAAATTTTTTTGCCCTCAATGTTTAGAACAAGTTCAATTGAAAATAGGTAACTATAACATTCCTCATTTTGCGCACTTCACAAAAAACCAATGTTCACAGCTATTCGCAGAAGGTGAATCTACATTACATTTACAAGGTAAAATACAATTATATGAATGGCTCAAAAAGCATGGACATCAGGTGAAATTAGAGCCCTATTTAAAAGAGCTTTCTCAGCGACCTGATTTGCTCGTTACGATAGATGAGGAGCAGTTCGCAGTTGAATTTCAATGTAGTTCAATCTCTCATGAAAAATGGCGACAACGAACAATGGGCTATGAAAGAAACGATATACAAGCAATTTGGCTATTTCAAACTCCACAAAGCAAAGAATCCACCAACGGCATCAGAAAAATTAGAATCTCTCCATTGCTTCAAAAAGCGTTTATAACAACGACAACAGGCTTGCCTTATTTACTAACATACAACGCGGGGACAGCCCAATTTATTTATTGGACGAATCTTCTTCATGTTCACGGGCATACTTTCATAGGTAAAGTACAGAAAATTCCGATCGATCAACAACTTTTTCCTTTTTATATACCT
The DNA here is from genome assembly GCF_036698265.2 of Lysinibacillus sp. IITD104. Taxonomy (NCBI): domain Bacteria; kingdom Bacillati; phylum Bacillota; class Bacilli; order Caryophanales; family Bacillaceae; genus Lysinibacillus; species Lysinibacillus sp. IITD104. The sequence continues at coordinate 3,761,950 of NZ_JBAHYH020000001.1, read as the reverse complement.
CAACGTATTACTCAAGAAGAATTTCAACGCTATTGGCAGCTCTATAAACAGAGTTGTAGGCAATTTGCGTCTAATCGTCTTTTACATAGCAAGAAGGGAGCACAAGATCCATTTTTACGTAATTGCTATGAATTAAATCTTTCTCTTACTGCGATGCCGCCTTACATTGGGATTCCAGTGAGAGAAGGAGCATCTATCTCTTTGTTCACGAGTGAATGGCAAACGATGCTAGTATATTTTAGTAAACAATTAGGACGTCAACCATTTGAATTAACAAGGGGACAGATGGAAAATTTTTTATGTCAGCATCAGCTAGAAGTAACCGAACAAGCAGTAAGGGCTATTCAAAATTATGGGCATCTACTTAAGCGTATGAACCATGAAGATGATTTACTAGATAATTGTGAGCAAGTCTATGTACATTTATTTGCAATTGCCACAATATACTGAGAAAATATGAGAGTAAAAGGAAAAAAGCACATATAAAGGGGGCTGGCATAATGGCTAGTAACAGTAATCAGGTTTTGGTTAGAAAAGAAGTACCAGAAGAATTAACATGGCGCTTAGAGGATATCTTTGCAACAGATGCAGCTTGGGAAGAAGAATTGAAGGAGGTTGCAGAGCTTGCTAAACAAGCACCTAGCTATGCAGGTACTTTAAATAATGGGGCAGAAGCATTATTAGCAGCTTTGCAGTATCATGATCATATATATGAACGTGCAATGAAGCTCTACACATATGCTCATATGCGTTATGATCAAGATACGACTAATAGCTTTTATCAAGATATGAACAGCCGTATACAAACATTGGCAACGAGTATCTCAGCTGGCCTTTCCTATTTAACGCCAGAAATCCTGTCATTAAATGAAGAAACGATTGAGGGCTACTTAGCAGAAAATCAAGACCTACAACTATATAAGCAATCTTTAAAAGAAATTACGATGGCACGTCCACATGTGTTACCAGCTGAACAGGAGGCATTACTAGCACAAATGTCTGAGGTAACGGGTTCAGCATCTAATACGTTTAGCATGTTAAATAATGCCGACATGGTATTCCCTCATGTGAAAAATGAAGAGGGGGAAGAAGTACAACTTACACATGGTAACTATATCAAGTTTTTAGAGAGCAAGGATCGCTCTGTACGTGAAGGCGCATTTAAAGCGATGTACGAAACGTATGGCAAGTTTAAAAATACGTTCTCGGCTACGCTAACTGGTAATGTGAAGAAGCATAATGTAAGTGCTCGAATTCGTCATTATGAATCTGCACGCCACGCTGCCATGTCTAATAACTTCATCCCGGAAACTGTCTATGATCAACTTGTGGAAACAATTCATAAGTATTTACCAGCTATGCAACGTTATATTTCGTTGCGTAAGAAATTATTGGGCGTAGACGAATTGCATATGTGGGATTTATTTGCGCCACTTGTTAAAGAGGTGGAAATGAAGGTTTCCTATGATGAGGCGAAAGATATTTTAGTAAAAGCTTTAGCTCCATTAGGGGAGGAATATCAAAGCATCGTTCAAAACGGACTGGATAACCGTTGGGTCGATGTTTTAGAAAATAAAGGGAAGCGTAGTGGAGCCTATTCATCAGGCGCATATGGTACGAATCCGTATATTTTAATGAATTGGCAAGACAATGTGAACAATTTATTTACATTAGCACATGAATTCGGCCACAGTGTTCATAGTTATTATTCACGAAACAACCAGCCATTTGTTTATGGAGATTATTCTATTTTTGTGGCAGAGGTAGCGTCTACTTGTAATGAAGAGTTATTAAATGACTATTTACTGAAAACAATTGATGACCCACAACAAAAGATCTACTTATTAAATCATTGGTTAGATGGTTTTAGAAGTACGGTATTCAGACAAACAATGTTTGCAGAGTTTGAACATCTTATTCATGAAATGGATAAGAACGGTGAGTCGTTGACAGCAGATCGTTTAACAGAAGTTTATTATGAATTAAACAAAAAGTACTTCGGTGATGATATGGTAGTGGATGAGGAAATTGGCTTAGAATGGGCTCGTATCCCACACTTCTACTATAATTACTATGTTTATCAGTATGCGACGGGTAAATCCGCCGCTACAGCATTGAGTAAACAAATTTTAGAGGAGGGTGCACCAGCTGTAGAACGTTATATTAATAACTTCTTAAAAGCAGGATGCTCTGATTTCCCTATTGAAGTATTAAAGGCAGCAGGCGTTGATATGAACGAGGCTAAGCCAATCGAAGATGCATGTAAAGTATTTGAAGAACGTTTAAACGAACTGGAGAAATTATTGTTGAATAACTAATTGATTGGGCTATAGGAATGTTCCTATAGCCCGTTTTTTTTATAACAGCATAATTGAAAAGGAAAGAATAATGATTTTTTTTGATTTATAAATAGGTTTAAAGTGTGCATCTTGGAAAAATACTGTTTGTAATCGCTTTCTATTTGACAAATTTGTGAATCTAGTATTGGTTTCATTGCTAAATATATTATTCCGTGATAGAGTAATTCTTGTGAAATAAATCACAAAACAAACATACACCCCTTTGTTTGAACGTGAACATTTCTCCCATCCCCTTTGTGAAAAAGAAGCGTCTCTATCGGTCGAGGATAGAGGCGCTTCTTTGTATTTTGCGTTATCTTAAAAAGGGACTCCATCATGATGACTGGAGTCCCTTTGGTTTATTGTATTATTTAAGACGCCATAACGTAGCGTGAGTAGTCTGGATTCGTTCGATCTTTTGTTGCAGCATACGTTTCTTTAGTTCACGCTCTGCTGCTTGCTCTGTTAATGAATAGATAAAAGCTATTTCATTAGTAGAAAGAGTATGGAATTTAGAAAATAAGTCCTCTATTGATGGTAATGGCTGACGAACAAGCTGTTCATTCAGCATTTCTTGTAAAATATGTTCATAAACTTCATAGGAATAGCTACCACTAACTTTTAGTCCCTCATCTTCAATACATTCATTGAAAAATACGATACTTGGTACTTCTTCCACTTCCATTTCGCGTTTAATATATAAATCGCATTGGAAAGCACGTGCTGCCTCCTTAGAACCAAAGTCAACAGTAAACTCATTCATATCGAGTTGAACATCCTCAGCTATTTTTAAAAGCGTTGCATAGGAGTTTACATCTTGATGACTTAATAATACATATTCTTGTAGTTTTGATAAATAACGTGCACCTGCACGCTTCCCCTGTAATTCAGCGGCTTTAATAGCGATAGAAGGTAAAACAGGGTGATTAATATCAAGTTCGATTCCTGAAATACAACCTTTGACACGTTTACTTAAGCAGTTTAAAGAAGTAAGTTCTGTGCTTAAAACAAAGCGCCATGTGAAGTAATGGTTGTATTCAAGCTGTAATTTACGAAGAGTTGCTTGCATGCTGAAAGCTTCAGGGCAAAGTGGATCTACGAAAATATACAATTCAATTGGCTTGTTTGCAGTAGAAATCGTTGGCGTTGGCTCTTGCAACATTTGAATATTATTCACGTAACAATTCCCCCTCATCGTCATTTGGCGTATTAACCATGTGATGAGCTGTTAATACTAAACGTTGATAATAAGTTTCACGGAACTTCCCTTCCAAACCTACCTCATCCATTGCTTCTGACATACACTCTAGCCAAGCTTGAGCGCGGTCAGGTGTAATAGGAAAATTCATGTGACGTGCACGCATCATTGGATGACCATGTTCTTCAGTAAAAAGATTTGGACCCCCTAAATACTGTGTTTGAAATTGAATTTGTTTACGGGCTGTTTCTGTTAAATCCTTTGGAAAGATTGGAATAAGATCAGGATGCTGAGCAACTCTTTTATAGAACGCATGAATGAGTTCTGACAGTTTTTCAGCTCCCAGCTCCTCATAAGGAACAGTGTATTTTCGACTCATAAGTTATATGCTCCTTTAATTCTTTATATCGTAAAGTACCATATTGTATACTTCATCCTCATCAAAATGTGAAATTCTTGTGACTACCTTCATTCTATCAACGTCTTTTCGTTAACACAAACAAAGAGCTCTTTCGAATTGCTGTTCGCTATAAAAGCACAAATTTCACCACTATGGGTGAAATTTGTTGGAAATGACATAGAAAACGGGAAAAATGCGATTACACTGTAAAGTAATTCATCACTTTTTTGACATAATTCTGTGTTTCTTTAAAAGGAGGAATTCCTCCATATTTTGTAACACGAGATGCGCCAGCATTATAGGCTGCTAATGCTAATGTAGGGTCATTATTAAACTTATCCAGCATTTGACGCAAATATTTTGCTCCAGCCATAATATTCTGCTCTGGATCAAAAGCGTTAGTCACACCTAAATATTGTGCTGTTGTGGGCATAAGTTGCATTAAACCTTGCGCCCCTGCATGGCTTACTACAGTTGGATTAAAATTAGATTCTTGTTTAATAACTGCTGCAATAAGCTTTGCAGGTATCTGATAAGTAGCGGCCGCTTTTTCAATAATGGCCGTATATTCATTTGCTCCTGCTAGTGAATTGGCATATGCTGTAGAACCTATTACATCGTCTGAAACATAGGATTCAAGTTTGTTAGTAGCATATGTGTTTGCTAAAGCTTGTTTGACTGATTCAGGTATGAACACGGCATTAGAGCCTTTGTAAAGAAATGATTCTAATGGACTTTGCTCAGAAGTAGCCAGCTGATTGATGAAATTTGAATTATTTGATGTGCCTGTAGCAAGCAAGCTTGATAATTTAGCATTCCTTGCTGTCGACGTTTCTCCTAATAATTCGTTAATCATGTCTGAAAAAATAGACTCATTGTCTGTGGATGAACTTTCGCTAGATCCAAGTGTTTGCAATGCCTGAATTTCTAGTAAAGATTTTATTGATTGAATATCCAAGGAGTCAGACACCTTCCTTTTTATAATTTTATAAATTTTGTGCTTTTAGTGCTTTCATAAAACGGGCGATTTTTTTATCAGTTGGTCGCTTATCAATACCATATTGTTGTAAAAAACTGTCGAATATTATATTTCCTTTTATTGCATCTTTTGCTTCATATTCTACCTCATAATCGTCGCACTGCAAATAGAAAGAATGATCGAAAACAAGAAGTCCCTCTTTGTATGGAATTTCGACACGATCTGTAGTGAGCGAACCAAATACATGCAATTGTTCTAAAGGAATATGATGGAGAGCTAATCTTTTAGCTACCTCTTGGGCATAAAATCCTTTGCCATCTAACATTTGTTGCGCCTCTATTGCTGTTATCTTATCCGTTGTTTCAAGGTGAGCATGCTCAGCATTTTTCTCTTTGAGCGTACATTCGTAATAATTACCAATTTGTCTAATACGAAGACCACTTTGTAGTTTGCGAATTGCTTGATTAGGTGTGTCAAAATAATGATTTGTTTGACGATGAATAGCATTTTGGCTAATGTGGAACTCTTGTAATAATTGCTCGTATTGTTGTTTTGTTAATAGATTTTTAAATTCAATCTCAATTTCTTGTGTCATTTATTATCACCTAATTATTTTTTATTTTTCATCCGTTGTTTCGCTCGAATTAATATTTACACACTGCAACTATTTACCCTGTGTGCTAAAATAAGAGGAAGAGTACAACGAAAAGGGGAACCGCATGTGCGTAAAATTTATACAATAGATACATCGAATTTTGAACAAGATCAACTTCATTTTAGTTTAAACGACAATGAAGTAAATTTACAGTTAAAACCTGCTGGACAACTCATTGCAGATTCAGATGATTTTGCATTTATTTATTTACTTGATGCAGGTGACGACTATCATTACTTGCGTTTTCCACCGAGTAGTTGGGAGAATCTTGTACATATTTTACAAAAAGGGAAAAATCCATTGCTACGAATAGGTGAAGAAGTGATTGAGCTGACAAATTTCTACGAGGAATTGGAAATGCTCGTGTATAATATTGAAGGAAATTACAATTATGGGGCAGAATTTGTCCAAGCAGTGGAGCAACACTTCAAGGCTATTCTCGCTGAATAGAAAGACAAAACGAACAGACGGTGGTGTTCGATACCGATTGTCGGGAGGTTTTTACAATGGGACAATGGGAAATATTTTTAAGTCCTTATAAACAAGCAGTAGACGAATTAAAAGTAAAATTAAAGGGCATGCGTTCGCAATTTGGTATTGTAAATGCCAATTCGCCAATTGAATTTGTCACAGGACGTGTCAAGCCTTTAGCAAGTATATATGACAAAACGTTAGAAAAAGGATTAGCTTTTGAGCCTTCTAAACAACTTGGTGATGAACTTGGCGATATTGCTGGCCTTCGGATTATGTGTCAATTTGTTGATGATATCTCAACGGTAACTGAGCTTATTCGACAGCGAAAAGATATGCGTGTAGTGGAAGAACGCGATTATATTACACATAATAAGCCTAGTGGTTATCGCTCCTACCATATGATTGTGGAGTATCCTGTTGAAACTATTCAAGGAAAAAAAGTAGTATTAGCGGAAATACAAATCCGTACACTGGCCATGAATTTCTGGGCTTCAATAGAGCATTCTTTAAATTATAAATATAAAGGCATGTTCCCAGAAGAAATTAAGAATCGCTTGCAAAGTGCTGCCGAGGCGGCATTTCGGTTGGATGAGGAAATGTCATCCATTCGTAGTGAAATTCAAGAGGCACAGGCCTACTTTAGCGAATATAAAGAAGCATCGAATCCTAATTTACTAACGGAGAAGGAGCGTGACGCACAATGAAATTTTCGATTCAATCACGTAGAGATGCACAATCCAATGAGCTGATGGAACTTGCAAAAACCTATTTACAGGATTTTGGCTTAACCTATGATGAAGAGACGCCAGAAATTGTTGTTTCAATTGGAGGAGATGGCACGCTATTGCATGCCTTTCATCGATACGCTCATTTATTAGACCAAGTAGCATTCGTTGGTATCCATACTGGGCATTTAGGATTTTATGCGGATTGGAAACCATCTGAATTAGAAAAATTAGTTTTATCCATTGCTAAAAAGGATTTTAATGTTGTGGAATATCCACTGCTGGAAGTAAAGGTAGAGCATCATAATGCAGAATCAAATACGTATCTAGCTTTAAATGAAGCAACAGTCAAATCGCCAGATGTTACACTTGTAATGGATGTTGAGTTAAATGGCAATCAGTTTGAACGTTTCCGTGGAGATGGCCTCTGTGTATCCACTCCGTCGGGTAGTACGGCTTATAATAAAGCACTAGGTGGGGCCATCATACATCCTACACTTGCAGCACTTCAAGTTACTGAAATTGCCTCAATTAATAACCGTGTGTTCAGAACAGTAGGATCACCATTAATTTTGCCAGCGCACCATCATTGTGTATTGCGTCCTGTAAATGAACAAAATTTTAATATGACTGTTGATCACTTGCAAATTACACAAGGTGATGTCAAAGCGATAGCGTTTAATGTAGCAAATGAAAAAGTACGTTTTGCCCGTTTCCGACCATTCCCATTTTGGGAGCGAGTGCATGAATCCTTTGTTGCAAATGAATAATATGGATACACGATTTACATTGCAATTTGTGGCGAAGAAAAATGGCCAACTATTACGAGAAGCCCTTCAAGAGTGGCGTATTTCTAAGCGAGCTCTAACCGCTATTAAATTCGATGGTGGTATGTTGACTGTGAATGATGTCGAACGTAATGTAAGGCATATCCTGCAAGCTGGTGATTGTGTGAAAGTAACGTTTCCTCCTGAAGAAAAAAGTGAAGGGCTTGCTATCGAGCATGGCGATTTGACCATTGTCTACGAAGACGATGCCATCTTAGTGCTCAACAAACCAGCTCACCAAAGCACGATCCCCTCACGAGAGCATCCAACGAACAGCATTGCTAATTTAGTTTGTGGCTATTTCCAGCAACAAGGATTGGATTCTACGGCTCATATTGTTACAAGGCTGGACCGTGATACATCAGGTTTACTCTGTATAGCTAAGCATGCTCATATTCATCATTTAACAGGGCTTGCTCAGCGTAGTAGGGAGATTTCAAGACAATATGAAGCCATTGTACATGGACATATCGAACAAAATTTTCAATCGATTATAGCGCCGATTGGTCGTAAAGAAGCTAGTATTATTGAAAGAGAAGTACGAGAAGATGGGCAATATGCACATACAGATGTAAAGGTTCTGAAGCGCTTTTTACTAGGTGCTGAACCAATGACACATGTACGACTTCAACTGCATACAGGGCGTACACATCAAATTCGTGTGCACATGTCGCATCTCGGACATCCACTTGTTGGTGATGACCTTTATGGGGGTAGCCGTCTTCAGATTGATCGACAAGCACTCCATTGTGTATCTTTAAGTATGGAACATCCTTTAACAAGTGTGCCATTACATTTTACAAGTATGCTAAATGAAGACATGCAAAGGTTACTGAAGGAATCTTCTGCATAAATTTTAGAAGGAGATGTTCGCACAAACGAGCATCTCCTTATCATTTTTTGATTAAGGTTAAACTGGCGAATTCTTCTGGAGGGCGATTGTTAACAGCTATTCCAGATCGTATGCATGAAAACGTATTGTTTTTCTGCGCGTTAACGACCATTAACCAGGGGGTATGTTAGAGAAGTAGATTATTTTTACACCTTATTCATAACAAAGTGACAAAGGTAAGGTATAGTAAAATAGAATCGTCATGATTTTAGGCGTAATATTGAATTTTATAAAAATCTGCTCAACTACTCATAAAAATAACTTAAAAAAGAGTTTGCAGAAAAGGTACAATACACTCTATTATATAGAAGGTAGATTTACGGCATTGCCCGTAAAATGATTGAAAGCTCGGAAGGAGGGGACAAGCATGATAGAGGAAAGAAATGAAAAGGATGATGTGCAATTTGATGAGGCACATCTACGAGAAATGCTAGAAGCACATAATATTGACGCATTCCGTGATGAGTTTTTAGAACTTCATCCATATGATCAGGCAACGTTTTATGAAAAGGTGGAACCTGATATAAGGAAAATCATCTATTCGTTCTTGTCTCCGACAGAAATGGCTGATATTTTTGAGGCAATCGATATTGAAGATGATGAATATAAAGCATATCTTGCTGAAATGGATCCATCATATGGTGCAGAAATGCTTTCTCATATGTATGCGGATGATGCGGCAGATGTCTTAAATGAACTGGATACGGCACAGCGTGAAAGCTATTTAGAAATGATGGATGAAGAAGCGGCTGAAGATATTAATGAGCTACTAAGATACGATGAATATACAGCCGGTTCTATCATGACAACTGAATATGTCGCTATACCAGAAAATTCAACAGTACGTTCAGCAATGGCCATTTTGCGTAAAGAGGCACCAGATGCAGAAACTGTTTATTATATTTTTGTAGTGGATGAAGAACATCGTCTGACGGGTGTTATATCTTTACGAGATTTAATCATTGCTGACGAGGATACACTTATTCGTTCAATTATGAATGAACGTGTCGTGATGGTACATGTAGGGGATGACCAAGAAGAAGTCGCACAAATTATGAAGGATTATAATTTCTTAGCGACACCTGTTATTGATGATAAAGGAGAATTACTTGGTATTATCACGGTTGACGATATTATTGATGTTATTGATGAAGAGGCTTCTGAGGATTACTCTAAATTAGCTGGTATTTCGGATATGGATAAATTTGATGTAACACCATTCCAAGCGGCTAGAAAACGTTTGCCTTGGCTAGTGGTTCTACTGTTTTTAGGTATGTTAACAGCTAACCTAATGGGGCAATTTGAAGATACTTTAGATAAGGTAGCCTTACTAGCCGTCTTTATTCCATTAATTTCTGGAACGTCAGGGAATAGTGGAACACAGGCATTAGCCGTGGCGATTCGAGGGATTGCAACAGGCGATGTAGAAGAACATAGTAAATTCAAGTTACTATTACGTGAAGCAGGTACTGGCTTAATGTCAGGCATTGTTTGTGGATTAATTGTTATTGGGATCGTTTATTTTTGGAAACATGAACTTGTCCTAGGTATGTTAGTAGGGGCAGCGCTTTGTGGTTCTATTTTAGTGGCAACATTAGCTGGTTCATTTATTCCATTGTTAATGCATCGACTAAAAATTGACCCTGCTGTTGCATCAGGACCCTTTATTACTACATTAAATGATATTACAAGTATTTTAATTTATTTGGGCTTAGCGACAGTTTTCTTAAGCCAAATAGGCTAAGAACCAATTTGCTTACTTTCGCATATTGTATGGAAAAAAGGGAAGTGAGTAAAGTGGATCAAGAACCACGCTTGTTTATAAAATCACCATCTTATTTTTTAAATATTTCTAAGGTGTTACATGAACTTGATTTGGATGAAAGTACATCTGTCTATGTAAAGGACAATATGTTCGATGAGCAAATAGCTGAAGAAAAAAATGATCCAATAGATGATGTACAAATAGATCCTTATTTACTGAAACAGCTCCAATTTTTAGAAAAACCATTTCGTCAGAGAGCCTATCAGCCACTATTAGTTTGTTTAAAGGATGGTAGAAAATTAACTGGGACAGCTTCAGACGTACAGAGTGATTCCTTAATGCTTACATCATTAGAATTAAAAATACAGGAAACTATTCATTTTGAAGATATACAGCAAATACTTTGGCGTGGAAGAAAATTGCCAACATTATAAAAAAAGTGTACAGCAGAGGATGCTGTACACTTTTTTTATGTGTGTGTGTCAAAGGTGAAAGAATTAGTCACAAATCCCTAAGTCAACATCAGCGATACATTGTACAGCGCAGAAGCAAGATAAATCCACAGTAATACAGCTATCTGTTGAGCTCCAGTCATCTACTTTACAGATTTTCTTCATGTTGATACAACAACCATCTTTGCTTAGTAAGTCTACTGTACTTTCACTAGAGTCAAATGTACATAATGGCTCTAAAACACGTAAAGTAGCACAGCATTCATCAAACATATCTTCTACACGGAAGAATACGGATGTACAAATACAAGGATCTGCTGTTGGAGAGTTAAAGAATGCTTTGAAAGGAGTACCATCTTTTGTAATTAACATGAAGACACGTGTATCTGCTTGTGAGCGTGCAGGACTAACAATCCCGCCTAGTGGTTCTAAGAAACAGTTTGCTGTACATGGAGAACACTCATCTCGCACCGCTTGATTTTGAATATCTAAAATAGCGCGAACTACGTCACAAACGCAGCCTGCTGAATGGATTGGTCCAATAGGATTTGTTGGCTTACCACAACCCATATTGTCACCCCCTTTCCTTGTTACTACTTCTACAATATGTACTTTAGAAAACTGGACTCGGGCTTTTGTGTATTTCTTTGAATGAATAGTTTTTTTATGTGTGGAGAAACTGTAAAGAAAAGGAGGGTAAAACTTGAGGCTATTAGGAATGACGTTACCTCTCTTAGTTGTTTTATCGCTGTTAAATGGTTGTGCTGAAAAGGAAAAATTTATCGTCTATGGGTCTACACAAAATGAAAGTGAAGTCGAAGCCCTTATAAAAGAAGAAGACTATGTTGATCGTTCAACGGTTATCCAATATGACGATAGTATGCTTGTTGCAGTACAAATTAAACCATGGGAGAAGTGGAAAAAAACTAAGTTAGAGAAAAAGTTGCAACAGAAATTTGAAAAGAAATATCCAAACAAGGATGTGTTTGTCTCCGCTGATTACAAAATTTTTTATGAAGCCAATAAAATAAAAAAGGATCAGATGGAAGATACTAAATTAAGCGATAAAATTACAGAACTAAAAGAACTTGCAAAGGAGGAGACATAAATGGAAAAAGAGCAATATCAACAGTTAGAGCAAAATGTTACACCAAAGCCCCCTTATTTAAAGAATGTAGCAAAGGCCTTTTTCGTTGGTGGTTTTATTTGTGCAATTGGTCAAGCTGTGTCTCTTTTTTATATTATTTTCTTCAATTTTACAGAGGCGACAGCAGGAAATCCAACTGTTGCAACAGTGGTGTTTTTTTCCATGATTTTAACAGGTCTTGGCCTTTATAAAAGAATTGGTCAATTTGCTGGGGCTGGATCGGCAGTACCAGTAACAGGCTTTGGTAATGCTGTTGTTTCGGCAGCTATTGAGCATCGTTCTGAAGGGTTAGTATTGGGAGTCGGCGGAAATTTATTTAAATTAGCAGGATCGGTTGTATTATTTGGTGTAGTGTCTGCGTTTTTTGTAGCACTCATTAAGTATATCCTCGTAACGATAGGAGTGGTTTCATGGTAATTTTATTTCAAACGAAGCCCTCTCTTTTAGCTGGTGGAGTGGTAGCGGGTCCTTTAGAGAATCGGAGTGTTTTTAGTCAGTATTTTGACTCCGTTTATGATGATGAACGTTGGCAAATGAAAACAAATGAACAGGGTCATCGCAAAATGATTGAAGAGGCCTGTGAATATGCTATGAAAAAAATGGGTGTACAAAAAGGTGATATCGATTATTTGATGGGCGGAGATTTAGTCAATCAAATGACACCGACTAATTTTGCTGCTAGAGATTTAGAAATTCCTTTTATTGGACTATTTTCTGCATGTGCCACTTCCGTTTCTTCAGTAATTATTGCATGCCTATTAACAGAGTTAGGTGCTGCTAATTTTTCATTAGCAGGTGCCTCTAGTCAACATAATGCAATTGAACGCCAGTTTCGTTACCCGATCAATTATGGAGCACAAAAACCACAAACAGCTCAATGGACTGTAACTGCTGCTGGTTATGCGCTAATTGGGAAACATCGCGAGGAGTATCCATCTATAGAAGCAGCAACAATTGGGAAGTCCGTTGACTATGGTATGGATGATCCTTTCCATATGGGTGCTGCAATGGCACCTGCAGCTTTTCAGACGATTCAATCTCATTTACAACAGAGAAACCAAAAAATTTATCATTATGATTTAATTTTAACAGGCGATTTGGGCCAGCTTGGCTTAAAGCTATTAAAAGGAATGCTTGTAGAAAATGGCGTGAAAAATGAAGAGCTCACGTTATTACGTGATGCAGGTGCTGAATTTTATGGACAGGATGAAGCATTCCAATCTGGTGCAAGTGGAGCAGGCTGTTCGGCAGCTGTTTTTTTTAGTTATGTTATTCAACAAATGCGTGCAGGGAGCTATAAGCGAGTATTACTAGTAGCAACGGGGGCGCTATTATCCCCGCTATCCTATCAGCAAGGCGAGACGATTCCATGTACGGCACATGCAATAGAAATTACGATGAAATGAGGCAAAAAACATGGTTATGACTTTTATATTTGCATTTATTGTTGGAGGCATTATTTGCGTCATAGGCCAATTATTAATGGACGTTGGCAATTTAACACCAGCACATACATTAAGTACGTTAGTAGTTGTAGGCGCTATATTGGATGGTATGGGCTTATATGAGCCATTAATTAATTTTGCTGGAGCAGGTGCGACAGTACCCATTACATCCTTCGGGAATTCATTAACACATGGTGCTCTGGCAGAGGCAGAAAAACATGGACTTGTAGGCGTATTAACAGGCATGTTCGAGGTAACAAGCTCAGGAATCAGTGCTGCTATTGTGTTCGGCTTTATTGGTGCATTAATATTTAGACCAAAAGGAAATATTGACTAGACGAATACCCCTCCCATTTTTACGACCGAAACATATTATAGGTTGTAGAAGGGAGGGGTGCTTTTATGGGATACCAAGGCTGGGGCTCACAACCGTATGGAAATAACGTTGGTGGGTGGAACAATAGCTACTGCGGAGGTTACTCTGGAGGCAACAACTATGGTTATGGTTCTACATTTGTTCTAATTGTTGTACTATTCATTTTATTAATTATTGTTGGCGCTACTTACATCTAATTTGATGAACATAATAAAGGCTTTAGCTTTTATTTAGGAAAATCTAAATAAAGTTAAGGCCTCCACCATTTGCGAAATGTTTCGTGCAAGACGCAAGGTCATTTTGAGTTTTAATGATAGGAGGGAAAACATGCATCGCTCGTTTTTTAATTCGATTGAGCAAAAAACAGGTGTATCGATGGATGAAATCTTCGCATTAGCCAATGCCATTCAACATGCGGATTTTACCAGTGAAAAGCAAGTAAGAAAAATTGTACGACGAGTTGCTAAAATATCTAACAGATCGATTACGCAAGAGTTAGAAGATAAATTAGTACAATCTATTATTCAAGATGGAGCATCACTAGATTTCGATAAAATCACTAGAATGATGAAGTAGCGCATGGCATATCTACTTGGCAATGCAGCTTGTTACGATAGAGTAGATAAATGGTGGCAAGCGAATTCGTCTCATAAAAAAGGGGTGTTACGACATTATAAATATCGTAACACCCTTTCATTAAATGTTCTTCTCCATAGCACGGTGTGGAATACCTGCATCCATAAACTCGGGTGAGGTAACTGTAAAGCCTAGCTTTTCGTAGAAGGGAATAGCATAGCTTTGTGCATGAAGTTTTAAGGTTTTTTTATTAATGGAAATAGCGTGCTTCTCCATTTCCTTCATGATTAATGCGCCTAACTTTTTGCCACGTTGGGATTGTAAAATACAAACACGCTCAATTTTAGCTGTATTGTTGTCAATACTGCGTAAACGTGCTGCTCCAACAGGCTCATCGTTATCATACATAATAAAATGTGTTGCAGTTGCATCTTCAGCATCACATTCTAGATGAAGCGGAACACCTTGCTCTTCAACAAATACTTTTTTGCGAATGGCAAAGGCATCATCGTGTTCTTGCTTTGTTTCAACAATTTTAACGGTATACAACAATCACTCAGCTCCAGACAAACGGAATGTTTCGTATGTTGTCCATGAACCATCTTCTAATTGATATAAAAGATGAATGCGATCAATTGTATCTTTTTCATCAACGCCCGTCATGCGTAATTGACCAAAAATGTCATCATGCTCTGAGTCTGTCATTTTTTGAGCGATTGTAATATGTGGAACAAATACATGTTTCATTTCCCCATGAGGGATTTTTTCTTGAAGCTCATGTTGGAATGCTGCTAATTGTTCTGTTGGTTCAATGCGGAAGTAAATCGCATTTGTTGTAGGGAAAAACGAACTAATGCGAGATGCATGAATGTTTAAAGGTGCATATTTGGCAGCAAGTTCATCTAATTGCTTGACGATGGTTTGAATCTCTTCTTCAGACGCATCGAAGCTGTCCTTTAATGTCATATGCGGTGTAATCTTTGCATAATGAGGATCGTATCGTTTACGATAAGTATTCGCTAAATCTTGCAATTTTTTTGATGGAAATGCCACAATACCGTACTTCATAGTCCATTACCTCCCGAAAATAAACAATTTTTCTAATTAAGTATAACAGAAATTTCAGTTTTCGTAATTTGAATCGCTTCATATTAATTGAAATTTTCAATTAATGCACGTCGAAGGTCTGGTTTCCAATATTTCCATGTATGATTACCATCGAACTCGTCATAAAATGTAGTAAACCCTTTATTTATCATGAGATCATGCAATTGACGATTAGGTGTTAAAAAATCTTTGATGGTTTTATCCATTGTCACAACCCGATCCTCGCCTTTGCCTACGATATGGTAAATAGAAATAGATCCTGGATCTTTAAAATTTTCCACGGCCTTTAATACATCAGCATCTACATAAGGTGATTGTAGAATGACTTTGCCAAAGATGCTTGGGTACTTTAAAGCAGCCATTAAGGAAGCAGTAGCAGCCATAGAGTCACCAATTACCCCACGACTCATACCCATTTGGTAAGTGGCATACTCACGATCTAAATACGGTACTAGCTCATGTGCTAAAAAGCGAAGATAGGCTTCATGTTGCTCACCGCTCGGAATATATTTATGACGTCGATCTTTTATGTCTTTGTAAGGAACAAATGCAATAATTAAATTTTCGATTTCATAATCATCAATCAGTTCATCAGCTAGCTTTGTAATACCGCCAAGTTGGAAATAATCTTTACCATCTGATGCGATCAAAATGTTGTATTTATATAGTGGAGAATAATTTGCAGGAACATAAATATAAAGCTGTAATTCTTCCTGTAATGACTCACTGTAAAATGTTAAATCCTGTACTGTTCCCTTATCCAATGATGACACTCCTTCTTGTGTTTGTAACAAAATTGTACCATATTACGTAAGTAAAGGTATAATAGGTTGGGCTAGCATTATACTAGCAATAAAAATCGAAATGAGGGTTAATTATGCATAATAAAAGTATTCGTGTGCACTCTGACGAAGTAGCAAAGGCAGCTCAAGCCGCGTTAATTCGTAGAGGTGTAGCGATAGAGGATATCGCGCAAATTGTTTACGAAATGCAAAAAACCTATAATGAAGGTTTGACACTAGAGCATTGTGTTCATTCTGTTGAACGTGTATTGCGTAAGCGAGAAGTGCAACATGCTTTATTAGTAGGAATTGAATTAGATGAATTAGCAGAGAAAAAATTATTATCTTCACCACTACAACAAATTATCGAATCAGATGAAGGTTTATTCGGCGTAGACGAAACAATCGCACTAGGATCTGTATTTACATATGGCAGCATTGCCGTTACTACTTTTGGTCACTTAGACAAGCAAAAAATAGGGATTATAAAAAAACTGGATACGGAACCCGGACATCATGTCAACACGTTCTTAGATGATTTGGTTGGTAGTATAGCAGCTTCAGCGGCTTCACGTATTGCACATCGTATGCGTGACCTAGAAGAAGAAGGCGAAACATTCGCTGATATCGAACCTGAAGAGCTAGGACCAAAACCAAAATCACATAATGAAATATAAAATGAGTTTCTTCTATTAAAAAGAGCCTTCTCAAATTTTGAGAAGGCTCTCATGTTGTTGAAAAAAGATAATGTCAAAGGAAGAAAAAGCAACTTTGCAAGGTGAGGGGTTGATTTCCGTTCCGCCAGCGTCCTTTCCAGGGGGCGTCCGATGAGCCGCTTCACTCACTTCCGTTCGCTCCAGGGTCTCAT
The DNA here is from genome assembly GCF_036698265.2 of Lysinibacillus sp. IITD104. Classification (NCBI taxonomy): domain Bacteria; kingdom Bacillati; phylum Bacillota; class Bacilli; order Caryophanales; family Bacillaceae; genus Lysinibacillus; species Lysinibacillus sp. IITD104. The sequence goes on along the minus strand of NZ_JBAHYH020000001.1, from coordinate 3,744,943 downwards.
CTGTGACGCTAAATCCCCTTGGAGTGACCTAACTCCACTCCAACCAAAATGTCTTTACTTTTCTCATGCTAGCATAGCAATCAAATAGTCCAATATCTGTATTCTTAGGGGGATGGGATTTTTATTTTCAATATGGAGAAGTGATGCGTGACAACACCTCTCCATAAAAAGTAGTGAAGACCTTTGCTAAAAAGGTAACACTTTTGTAGGTTGGAGTAGAAGGCTACTTGACTCTCATGGAATAGCTAGCCCACAGGAAAGCAAGTAGCCTGCAACGGAAATCCAATTCTTTCAATTGAATGTTTTGTTTTTCAATACTAATAGAGCCTTCTCAAATTTTGAGAAGGCTCTAATTTATTTTACTTTTTATCGTTATATGCTTTTACAAATTCTTTTACTTTTTCGCTATCTGCTTGAAGTTTTAAACCAGTATCAATTAATGGAGAGACTGTAGATACAGCTGGTTTTTTATTGCCTTGATAATAGCTAATGAATTCATCTTGGTTAATAGAGTATAGAATTGCTTTACGTAAATCTGCTGAATCAGAAACTGCACGGCCAGATGTATTCATTTGTAGGTAGGACACAGCATTACTATCTGCCGTATTTAATGTTAATTTCGTATCTGATTTGACAATATCCAGTTTCGTTTCTGGTACTGTTTGAAGAACATGAATTTCACCATTACGTAATGCAGATAGGGCACTATCAACATCAGAGATAAAACGAACATTGATTTTAGCAATTTTCGGCTCGTATTCGCTGCCAGAACGATATGCAGGGTTTTTCACAAACTGTGCTTCATAATCATTTTTTTTCACCAAAATGTAAGGACCACTTGCATATAGCTGGTTATTGAATGTTGCTGAACCTTCCGTTACAGTAGCTTGATCACCATAGGCAATGTCTTTGTCAGGATTATAACTAGCTACATCATACGTATTAATACTTGTTACTTGTTTTTCAGATACGATACCACCAGATTGGTGTGCTAAGTAATTTAATACTTGTGGGAAAGGTGTAGGTGTTGTAATTTTAACAACTTGGTATGCACCTGATGCATTATTAACAGCACCTTTATCTTTTGCTAATTGCGCTACAGAAGCAGGTAGGTTTTGTGATAATGCTTCTAAAACGGATTGCTCAGAGCCTGCTACTTTTTTATTTTGTAATTCGGATAAATCAGAAACGATTTCGACTGTTTCAATATTTTCATGAATGCTGTAAGTACGATGATCCGGTACTGAATTAGCATCTTTTGCACGGTTTAGTGAGAAGACTACATCCTCAGCCGATACTAATTCACCTGTATCAACAGCTGCACCATCTTTCACAGCAGCAAAATTGATATCATCGCGTAAAATGAAGTAATATTCTTGATTACCTTCAGCCATTACATGGTTATAAGATAATGAACCATCTGACACAACTTCATCTGTGTCTGTTAAGTTAACAAGACGAACATACATATTCGTGTTTAATGTGTTGATTGAACCATCATTCCCTTTAATCGGATCAAGTGAAGTAAGAGAATTGATTGTTTGGTGCAAAATTAAAGGTTCTGTTGCATTTTTAGATGGATCATTAAATTCGATTTTTTCCCATACTTGTGCACGAGATTTTGGTAAAAGAACTGTTTTAGGGTTAACAAGTTCAGAGTAGATACCTTGATACTTATTGGAAATATATAAAGGCGCAATATAAGCCTGATCGAATACTAATAATTGCTCTAAATCTTTATATTTAGCTGCAGCTTCTTCACCAGTCAATGTGCTCGCTTCATCAATCAACGCATCTAGTTTTGAATCTGCCACCACACTGTAGTCACCGCCAGTTTTAAATAAACCACGAACAGCATAGTCAGGGTTCCCTGTAACTGTCGTCCAACTTGAAAGAGCAAGATCATAGTTACCTGCTTCTTTTTGAGCAGAGAAAGAACCGTAATCTGGTTGAATGTTAAGTTTTACATCAAAACCATTTTTCACTAATTGGTCACGTACAATGTTCATGTCTTCTTCAGAAGCTGCCATGCCTAATACTTCAATGGCAATCTTGCCATTGCTCTTGTCACTATCTTTTGAATCTTTACTGCCTTCTACGTCAGTTTTTGTTTGTACACAGCCAGCCAAAGCTAGTACTGCAACGAATAAAAATACAAGTAATTTCTTCATAGTTACCTCCGATTAATTTGTTTTTGGATCTAAAGCATCTCGTAAACCATCTCCTAAGAAGTTAAAGGAGAGGACAAGAAGCATAATACAAAGACCTGGGAAAATTGCGACATATGAATGTGTTTCCAGGTACGTACTACCAACTTTTAAAATATTGCCCCATTCGGGAATATGCGGCTCAATACCAAGCCCTAAAAAACTTAAACTACTCGTTGAAATAACAGCTCCACCAATCGTTAATGTTGCTTTCACAATCATTGGTGCTAAAGAATTGGGGACAATGTGCTTGAAAATAATAGCTGCATCAGATGCACCTAAAGCTCTAGCCGATTCTACAAACTCATAATTAGCAAGCTGCATAACATTTGCCCGCATTGTACGGGCATAGGTTGGAATTGCTCCAACACTAAGTGCAATAATAAGATTCACAGTATTAGCACCAAATGCGGCGATAATAGCAATGGCTAACAATATTCCAGGAATGGCATATAAAATATCGAGACTTCGCATGATGATATTATCAGTGGACTTACCGTAATAGCCTGAAAAAGCTCCTAATGCCCCGCCAATAACTGCGGGGATAATCGTGGAGAAAAATCCGACGATTAACGATATTTGTGCCCCGAATACTATACGAGAAAATAAGTCTCGGCCATAATTATCTGTACCTAATGGGTATTCTAATGTCGGTGTTTGTAGCAATGCTCCATAATTATTTTCCGTAGCGAAATCATAGTCGAAAGTCCAAGAGCTTGTAACGGACAATGAGAACATGAAAATGATAAAGAATAAACCGAATACAGCCATCGTATTGCGTAAAATCTTCTCCCATATTTTTTGCCATTTCTCAATAGAAGATGGATTTGCCTTTCGAGCCTTTTGAATAAGGCTATATCCTAGTAAAGTCGCAAATAGATTACCAGTGAAAGTCGCCAATAGTAGGACAATACCTGGAATGAGCATCCATTTAGGTGCCTCAGTTGCTGTGACGTATTTTGTACATAAAATGGCCATCACGATATAAAGAAGTGAGAGTACTAAGAAAACGCCCATTGCCAGTAAAAAGGTATCTGTTACATATGGCTTAAATAAATTTAATGCTGCAATACCTAAGATGAATAGTTGTGTTATAAAGGCATAGGCAGCAAAAGTATATTCTGCAGTCTTTCTTTTTGACACAAGCATAAATGCAAAGGATGTCGAAAAAATATTGCCTGACAGTATCGTTATTAAAAGGGGATAGCCAAACATTCGAGTGCTTTTTTGAATGTCACCATACTTGGCTAAATCCTTTTTAATTCGCAAATTCACGAAGGCAACATATGCCGTGGTAATGGCATAAATAATAAAAAAGAGCAGAACAACAGGTCGCCAGCTATTGCTGGAAAAATTATAGCTATAGGCTAGAAATAGTAAAGAAAACAGTAAGGAAAAGACAAAGGTAAAATGAGAATTGACATATTCCTGTGTAATCTTCAAGAGTAGTTTGACATGTAAGATGTTTTTCACAGGCGATCCTCCTTTAAGACTTCTTCATTTTCGAGCGAATGCGTGGATCAAAAAAGGCATACATGATATCAATGAATAAATTGACAATTGAAATGGTGATGGCGATATAAACAACGCCCCCAAGAATGGCCGGAATATCAGGGATAAATTGTTTATCGACGATATAGCTACCTATCCCACTAATGTTGAATACCTTTTCTGTTACAGATGCGCCTCCCAACATACCTCCAAAAAGAAGTCCAATCACCGTAATAATCGGAATCATAGCATTGCGAATGGCATGTTTTGAAATCACTTTGAATTCATTTAAGCCCTTTGCTTTTGCTGTAATAATGTAATCCTCATGAATCACCTCAAGCATACTTGACCTTGTCATCCTAGCAATAGATGCCGTAATGGATGTTCCCAAAACGACAATTGGCATGATGAGCGATAGCCAATTATGAGGGTTATAGGTAGCTGGAAACCATTGTAGCTTTAAAGCAAATGTCAAAATAAAAATTAAACCTTGCCAAAAGCTCGGAATGGATAAACCGATTAAAGCAATAAACATAAATGTATAATCCAAATATGAATTTGGACGAACAGCTGAAATAATACCGACTGGAATGGCAATAGCAATAGCCATTAGCAACGACAATACGGCGATTTCAAGAGTGACAGGAAATTTAGTAGCAATGCTGTGTGTGATATCTTCTTTACCTGCAAAGGATGTACCTAAATCAAATGTAAATAGGCCAGATAATGCGTTCCATAGTTGTGATAAATAAGGTTGATCTAAACCATGAATGCGATTAAAGTTCACTATTTGCTCGGGTGTTGCTTCAACTCCGAGTAGATTTCTTGCTGGATCAAATGGTGATAAATATAAAATGGTAAACACTAATGTAGCCACACCAACAATCACAATAAAGCTTTGTAAAATACGTTCAATGATAAATTGCAGAAATGGATTCGCAAATAAGATAAGTACTACATAAAATAAAACAGCTGGTAGAAAGGTAAGAGCCACAAAACGTTTGTTAGTTAATTGCTGATTAAAAAATTGGTCATAGGATAGTTGTTGTATGCCCTCTTTTTGTAAATCCTGATCCACTTGCTGTTGGAGTTTTCTTTGAGCTAATTGCTTGGCTGTGGACTGAATTTGTGACTCCAATACAGCCTCTTTAAAAAATGTAGCTTTTGCAATTTCTTGTTGCCCAAATTCCTTTTGCCATTGGGCTACCAATCCATGCTCTATATAGTACTGACTACGCAATGCAAAAGCCTGATCATAAGTGTTTGAATGATTTCTTTTCCGATAGATAAAGTATGTAAAAGGGTGGACTAAAATACTAAAAAGAAAAAGAAGTAGATGATAAGGCTTTTGATGCACTAGTTTTTGATAAACCGTAGAAAAGAAAATAAATTTCTCGGGTTTTAAATAAATTTTTGAAGTAACCATGCATTTCCTCCAAACGTAAATAAAATATTCAGCATCATATTGTATAATTCCTATCAGTATTGTAAAGTATGGATTATACTTGAAAGTAAGTCAATCACAAATTTTAAAAAGGATGGGTCGAATGAGTGAAAAGCTTTTAGAAATCAATAATCTTCGCGTATCCTTTATCACAGGGGAGACAGAATTTGAAGCAGTTAAGGACGTTAGCTTCCATCTAAATAAAGGTGAAACACTCGGAATTGTAGGAGAGTCTGGTAGCGGGAAAAGTGTAACGGCTCGCTCCATTATGCGTTTATTACCATCGCCACCTTCATTTTTGAAATCTGGCACTATTGTGTTTAAAGGGCAAGAACTCACTGAATTTAGTGAAAAACAAATGGAAGGGATACGTGGACAAGATATTAGTATGATTTTCCAAGATCCAATGACATCCACAAACCCTACTATACGAATAGGTGATCAAGTGGCTGAAAGTTTAATCAAGCATCAGTCAATGTCAAAAACTGAGGCTTATCAACAAACAATAGAATTATTAAAACTGGTAGGTATTAGAGACGCAGAAGAACGGTATCGACAATACCCTCATGAATTTTCAGGTGGTATGCGTCAACGCGTAATGATTGCAATGGCGCTTGCTTGTAATCCCTCGCTGCTTATTGCAGATGAACCAACAACAGCATTGGACGTTACGATTCAAGCTCAAATCCTAAAATTAATGCGCGATATGCAAAAGAAAATGGGAACGTCTATTATTTTAATTACACACGATTTAGGTGTAGTTGCAGGTATGTGTGATCGCATCATCGTGATGAAAGAAGGAGAAATAGTTGAACAGGGCACAACAGAAGAAATTTTTGCAAATGCCCAGCATCCGTATACCAAGAAATTATTAAATGCGTTACCAAAGCTGCATGAGAAAAAGCAACCAAAAGAGATTGCTACAATTCAGCCAGGTATCGATCGACATAAGCCGTTAATCGAAGTAACCAATCTGTCCAAAGAATTTCCATTAGGCCGTGGTCAAACGTTGAAAGCAGTGAACGATTTATCATTCTATATATATCCTGGTGAAACATTGGGCTTGGTTGGTGAATCTGGTTCAGGTAAATCGACTACAGGTAGGACGATTCTTCAGCTTCATCAGCCTACAAATGGAGAGGTACTATATCAAGGAATACCTGTAACAAGGTTATCGAAAAAACAGCTAAAGGCAATGCGTCGCCATATGCAAATTATTTTCCAAGATCCCTATTCATCGTTAAATCCTCGCAAAAAAATCTTAGACATTATTGGCGAGGCTCTTGATATTCATGGTCTGGTGAAGACACATGAAGAGAGGCGACAACGGGTAGAGGAATTGCTTGAACTTGTCGGTTTGAAGAAAGAGCATGCCATGCGGTATCCTCATGAATTTTCAGGAGGTCAGCGTCAACGAATAGGTATTGCGAGAGCGTTAGCAGTTGAGCCAAACTTTATTGTTTGTGATGAACCATTATCAGCACTGGATGTTTCCATTCAAAGGCAGATTGTTGATTTATTAAAAGAATTACAACAAAAGCTTGGATTGACGTATTTATTTATTGCTCATGATTTATCCATGGTGAAGCATATCAGCGATCGTGTAGCCGTCATGTATGGTGGGAAAATTGTAGAACTGGCAGAAAGTGAAGAGCTATATGCTAACCCACAACATCCATATACACGTGCATTATTACGCTCCATTCCTATTCCAGATCCTGCAATAGAGAAACAGAAGTATAGTGAGGCTGAACATGCAGAAGATGTGAAAATACGTTATGAGGTAGAAAATAGTCAACTAGTAGAGGTTTCTCCTAATCATTGGGTAGCTGTGACTCGATGATAGCTTGAATGTAGTAGCTTGATATTTTACAATAGAAACATCGTGTAACTTGTTATCTTCGTGATAATGAGGTACACACCTTATACGAACCGCTCGTATAAGAAATGATGATTAGTTGTGAGGGGCCTACTACATGAAAATGCAAGATATAAAAACATTAATAACAAGTGGTACGATTATTTTGGCTGTAGCATTGTACATGATATTTGGCAGATCACCTGCGGAAGATCAAGATACTAAATCAGTTACAGATCAGCAAGGTACTATATCCATTGAACAGGTGGAAGAAAAAACAGGAAATAAACGCTTTGAGCTAGACTATATTAAAGCATATGATGGAGATACGATTCAGGCGACAATTAATGGTGAGAAACGAAAAATTCGTCTGTTAATGGTGGATACACCTGAAATGAATTACAACAAAGGTGGCGCCCAACCATATGCTGAACAAGCAAAAGAGTATACGATCAATTTAATGGAAAAGGCTAAAAAAATTGAAGCGGTCTATGATGTTGGACCAGAAACAGACAATTATGATCGTCTTCTAGCCTATGTGTTTGTAGATGATGTATTATTGCAAGAATCTTTATTAAACGAAGGACTTGCAGTTGTACGTTATATTCATAAGCCAAACAACACATTCGAAGATGCCTTTAGAGCTATTCAACAAAAAGCTCAGAATGCAAAATTAAATATTTGGTCACATGATGACTACTTCCAAAACGATGGTTTCCATCCTGAAGTAGTTCAATAATCTACCCCTTTACTATACGCTTTTTAAAGGATAATTTTTTAATAGCTGCTAGGCAGTAGCTTCTATGTTGAAATATGACGATTTCATTCGCAGAAACTTTTGACAAGGTGAGAGGGCGTCCGATAAGCCGTACACTCAAAATATTGGAATTAAAAATCTAATGTTGGGGTGCTAGTTCATAATTACGCTCCTGAACCTCCTCATTTTTGGGAACGTTAAAAATTGTAGACGGCTCATTCTATTATAGAATGAGCCGTCTACAGTCTGAATCCATTTACTAATGAGTAGTAAATGGATTCTCTTTTTATGCATCCACATCTTTCGTCCATTCGGCTACTTTATCTGGATTGTTATCAATCCATTTTTTCGCAGCTTCTGTGGCACTCATACCTTCCATAATATCAAACATTACACTTTCTATATCGTCGGCACTCCAGTTGAAACGGTCAAGGACACGATAGGCTTCAGGGGCATCCTCTTTTAAACCATTTCGCGCAAAAGTGCCAATATATTCTTCTGCTCCATATAAGCCTTTCGGGTCATCTAAATACTTTAAATCATAGGCATTAAAGATCCAGTGTGGTGACCAGCCTGTAATGATGATTTCTTCATTATTGGAAATGGCTTGGCTAAGGGCTGCGGTCATTGCACCAGCAGACGAGGTCAATACATTCCAACCTTCCAGATTCTTATATTCCTTATAGGCATTTTCAGTCGTAGCCATCATATTGGCTCCTGGTTCTATCCCAGTAATGGTTTGATTAGCTTGGTTTGTTAAATCTTCAATAGAATCGACATCCATATAACTTGGAACGACTAAACCAATCTTAGCACCCGTTAGATTTTCACCTAAATTCTCTATTTTATCTTTGTATTTCTCTACTTGTGGGGCATGTGTTTGCGGTAACCAGGCAGATACCATACCGTCTACCTCTCCGTTTGCAAGTGCCTCCCACATGATCCCATTGTCTAAAGGCGTCAATGTTACCTTATATCCTAATTCCTCTAATACTTGTCCTACTACATGTGTAGAAGCAACCTCAGTATCCCATTCAACATATGCTAAATTGATTTCACCTTTATCATTATTCTTTGTATCCTCTTTTTCTGAACCACATGCAGTTAACACTAAAATGCATATAAATACTATACCTATTTTCAATAATTTTATGATTCTCATATTACATCTCCTTTCTATTATTTCTTACATATAAGTAAATATATTTACAAGTAACAACTTAATTTTATAAACAAGTTGTTACTTTTGTCAAATTGATGGTTTATTCAAACAGTCGAAAAAGATGGTAAATAGTCAACTAAACTTTCCTGTGCCCATAAATTTTTTTATTGGTGACATACGATAGGTGAAAATGGAGAGATGGAGATTTGAGGAGGCTTAGTATGCATTGGATTACAATTATTCTAATAGGAATTGCTGCGAATTTAGATAACTTGGGGATTGGCCTAGCTTATGGCGTCAAACAAGTTAAAATCCCGATTTTATCGAATGCTGTGATTGCGATTATGTCGATGATTGTCACATATGTCGCAGTAACAGCAGGTAGCACAGTTGTTGAGTATATTTCACCGCATACTGCCAATTTATTAGGGAGTTTACTACTGTGTGTAATTGGTCTATGGACTTTGATGTCCAATAATCTTTCTAATCAGCGGATAGCAAGAAATCCTGAATTATTTGATGAAGATAAAAATCTAGTGATTTCAACAAGAGAAGCAATGGCACTAGGCTTCGTATTGTCAGCGAACTGTTTAGCAGGGGGTATTGCAATAGGCGCAAATGGCATCTCGGCCCTTTGGACAGTTATTTCCATCGGGGTATTTTCCTTTATCACAGTTGGGGTGGGAAGTAGATGTGGCTCTTTACTAGGAAAAACGTTTATTGGCAGGCATTCTACTGCAATATCAGGATGGCTACTAATTATGATTGGTATTTTTGAGATTTTTGCAAAATAATATATGCTGTGCTAAATATCACCAAATTTTGGTGATATTCTTTTTGTTAGGAGGGAAATTTGACATATTGAGGTCGAATTTGGATTAGTGTTGACATACACTGGTAGAGGAACCTATACGACCACAATTTCATGATTTATTAGCGATTAATATAGCAATAGGTAAAATTTTGAAGTTATCTCCATCTTTTCCCCTGCTCCACACCCAACGTGCAGCTTTCACCGCATTAGGCGTTCCATCTTATCCTTTTAGACTAAAGCAACTAAATTACATTTCTTACGAAATTGGTTTAATTTCTCCAATTGTTTACCATCCAATTGGAGAAGGCTCTTATATCGTTCAATCGTTTCTGTTTCTGTAGCATGGATTAGTTTATGAACATTCCTATGCACTATTACGAGATTCTTGAATTCATCTGAACCTCCCATATGGCGAGGGATTCTGTGATGACAATGGACTTCTTCAGCTACTAAGAATTCTCCTGTTATCGCACATTTCCCTGATTGCATGGAGTATCTTGAAATTCGGTTATCAGCGTATTCAAGGTTATCGTTATAGAAGATTGTTTTTAACAGTCTATTTATTTGAATAACTACATCGTTCTTTAACTGTTTATGTAGCTTTAACCTTCCTTCTTTCGTATAGTTGCATAAATCTTGACTAAAATTTTTACAGTTCACAGATTTTATGTCCGCTAAAGGAAAAAGGTGGATACCAGCAATTTCAAATGTCTTGAAATTACCTTTGTTAAACCTTTTAAATGTTTCTGACGGTCGTATAGGTATTCCGTATTTTCCAATAGATTTGATTCGATTGTATAAGGTTCGAGAGAGCCGATAGGCTATCTTTGTAAAGTCAATGTTCACATGCGTTGCAAACTTGTAATAGTTTTTAATACCGAGAATATATACGTTATAACTTGTAGCCGTTTTAGCTGTTGGACTTTTTTGGATTTCATGAATTAACTTTCTAGCTTTTTGTAGAATTGTTTTCATTTTATTATCCATAACATGCGTGTTAGCTACATATTTCTTTCGCTTCCTTACTACTTTGATGGAGAATCCTAGGAAATCGGATGCCTTTTTTCTTAAATTAGTAATCTGTGATTTTTCATTTGATATGTCAAGATGTAATTGATACTTGAGATAACCCTTAACTGCATGATAGATTTTGATGGCGTTTTTATGGGAATTTGTGAATATCTTGAAGTCATCTGCATATCTCACAATATACATTTCCTTTAAGGTGGTTGTTTTCTTAATCATTCTAACTTTGATTTTTTTTTCTTTATATTTGAATTTGGTCTTCATATTTTCCCATTGGTTACTAATCCACCAATCTAATTCATTTAATACAATATTGGATAGGAGAGGTGAAAGAATCCCTCCTTGCGGAGTCCCCTTGGTTGGTATTCCTATACCTTTTATTGGGGCTTTAAGCATTTTTGACACTACATTTAGTACCCTTTTGTCACAAATTCCTATACTGTACATTTGTTTTAACAGCTTTGAGTGGCTTACATTGTCAAAGAAACCTTGAATATCTATGTCTACTACGTGATGATTGTTTGTAAGATTAGCAAGGTGTTGGCATCTTGCCATTGCATGATGAGTTGACCTATTTGGTCTAAAACCATACGAATGATTATAGAACCTAGCCTCACAGATGGGTTCTAGTATTTGTTTAAACATTTGTTGTATTAATCTATCTCTCATGGTTGGGATACCTAATGGTCTAGTTTTCCCATTTGGTTTTGGTATTTCTACTCTTTTAACCGTTTGAGGTTTATAGTTTTTTAATGCTTTTCTTATTTCATCAACAAAAGTTTCAACATCTTCTATTTTATATTGCTCAATGGTGATACCATCTGTACCAGAAGTTTTTGAGCCTGTGTTAGCCTTGATATTGCGATAGGCTAATAGAATATTATTTTTGGATATGATATGTTCGTATAAATTTAAACCTTTAGTTGCATTATTCTTACTTCTTTCGTAAAGGTCGTCATATATACATTGCATATCATAATATTCTGCATGTCGTAGTGTTGTACTCACCGATGGTGTGTCGCCCCTTTCATAAGAAAAGTCCCATCATCTTACTCGACCTTGTGAGTTTCATTTAGTTGTTTTAGTTTTCAAAGAACAAGACTTGGGGCTATCCCTCTACGGTCGTTACTCGCTTCATCGGTACTGTACCCCTACTTTCACAAGGATAAAGAAATTTCGGCATATGCCTTATGTCCACCATCCCGATAATAGGCGTTTGAATGGATGTTCCTTGCTTACAACGTTCCGATTAACCTAGCTGTACATATATCCTTAGGTGCTTACTATGAACCTGTTCATTTATACTCTCATTGTCGAGTATCTCGAATTTCCTAATGAGGATTTGTACTCTTCGATAATGAACCCTGCTTGTGCAGTTTATCCTTTTCAGAAATAATACAATTTTAGACCCGTACGTTCGCAAGTTTGTCAGCCCTGAAGGGCATTCTCACCTTAGACATTTTGTAGCATCCCGACCTATCAAGAACCCTATTCTTTCTGAGCAACTTAGGTAATCTTCAGTCGACTTCACCTAGCTTCATACATGTCTTGTCTATTACCAGTTCATGCATGTAGGAGTATCAGATAATTCGTTTCAGCTCAACATGACGGCTTTCATTCCGAATTTCAGTTAATCAGTTGTGACTGTTATGACAGCCCTCCCATTTCATGCGTACGCATTTATAGGGAAACGTTTCGCACCCTCATATTGTTGGGTGGATTTTAGTGGATGGGACAAAACTTAATAATCCGATATTACAAGCTGATACCAATGACTATTATTTAAAACTTTAAAGATCAGGAGAGTCGGGCTGGAAGTGTGTTTATGGATTACCGAAATAATATACTGAGTATGGACAAAAACACGGTTTTATATGGACATGCTATGAAGAATAATACAATGTTTGGTAATCTTAAAAATTACTTTAAGCAAGGCTATGTGGATAAACATCCAATCCTATACCTCGATACCTTATATGAGGGCTATGAACAGGAGCGGTCTGCTATTCAGATGGATGTTGATTTAAGTCCAGAGGATAAAATTCTTACTTTATCGACATGTAAGGATGCTGTGATGAGTGACGATTATCGCATTGTTATGTAAGGCAAGTTAGTAAAACGTGGAGGGGAGAATAGATAGGGATGTACCGATAA
>NZ_JBAHYH020000001.1:3706317-3731930 GCF_036698265.2 Lysinibacillus sp. IITD104 | reverse complement strand
TAACTCGTACATCCTTTTTTATATTTTAAAAATTTACTTTTAATTACTTGACGTAACTAAATTATTAATATATAGTAAGTTACAGAAAGTAATTAAAAACTTTTCATAAGCTAAGATGTAAACAAATAAGTAACTACAAATGTTTATCCTATCCCATTTTGGGTAACATAAAAGATGTAGTTGCTTCATATTTTAAAATATATCTCGAAATCGAGATAAAATCAACCAATTGGAGGAATTTATAATGGCAAAATGGAACATTGATTTAGGACACTCAGCAATTAACTTTCAAGTAAAACACATGATGGTATCAAAAGTTAAGGGTGTATTTGACAGTTACTCAGCAGATATTGAGGCAGCAGATCTTGCAGATTTAACAACTGCTAACATTAGCTTTACAATCGACCCAGCAAGCATTAATACACGTAGCGAAGATCGTGATAATCATTTAAAAGCAGCAGATTTCTTTGATGCAGAAAAATATCCAACGATTACGTTTAAATCTACAAACATTGCTAAAAAAGCAGGCGATGAATATGCAGTAACTGGTGATTTAACAATCAAAGACGTTACAAAATCAGTAACGTTTGATACAGAATTTAATGGAAAAGGCACAAATCCATGGGGTCAAGAAGTATACGGCTTTGAAGCTGAAACAACAATTAATCGTGAAGACTTTGGTCTAACTTGGAATGCGGCATTAGAAACTGGTGGGGTCCTTGTTGGGAAAGATATTAAAATAACGGTTGAATTAGAAATTAATCCAGCTTAAAAATAGATAGCTAGGGCATGTTTGAAATAATTTTCAAACATGCTTTTTATATAGCTTAAAATAGATACTTGTAAACTAGTAAAAAGAATTTGAGAAAAATTACCAACAAATAAGTTTCTTGCATATTTTTAGTAATTACTGCATATAAATCATCATATTGTTTTTGGGGGCGATAGGATGAATGTATTAGTGACAGGTGGCTATGGTTTTATTGGTAGTGCAGTAGGTAGGCGCTTTTTTGAAGAAGATGCGACGATTTATATTATTGATAATTTAAGTACGGGGCATTTACGGAATGTTGACTTTGAGCATAAATCCTATCTTTTAAATGTTGAAGATGAGGTTTGCGAGCATCTTTTTAAGGAAATAAACTTTGATGTGGTCGTCCATTGTGCAGCGCAAACGAGCGTGCAGCAATCTATCCAGGAGCCAGTAAAGGATATTTTGACAAATATCGTTGGGCTTAGCCAAATGCTCTTTTTATCATCTAAGTATAAGGTACAGCACTTTGTCTTTGCCTCCTCAGCAGCTGTTTATGGAGATAGTCACTATCCACCATTAGAAGAATCCGATGTCTGTGAACCAATATCTATGTACGGATTAAATAAGAGCATTGGCGAAACCTACTGTGAGAAATGGCAAAAAGATTATCGTTTGCCCGTTCTCATATATAGGTTTGCCAATGTTTTCGGTCCAGGACAGCAAATGCAAGGTGAAGCGGCCGTGATTCCAAGTATGTTAAAAAGCAGTATAGCAGGTAAACCATTTACAATTTACGGTGATGGTGAACAAACGCGTGATTTTATTTATGTAGATGATATTGCTGATGCTATTTATGCAGGTGTATCAGCGCGTTTACAAGGTACGTATAATGTATCCACTAATGAGGCTTGGTCTATTCACCAAGTCATCTTACTGCTCCAACATTTAAATCATCCACTAGAAATTCAATATGCCCCAGCACGAGAAGGAGATATTGAGCATTCATTTTTAAATAATGATAAATTAGCGAATGCAATTGGTTGGAAGCCTAAAATTTCTTTTGCAGAAGGCATTGAACGTACACTGCACGCGCTACAAAATGAAACATTAGCAGAAATTCAACAAAAAAGTGGATAAAGTTTAAAGGCATATTACATTGCGTAATATGTTGCATGGGCTAGAAACCTTGTTGTATGAATGTTTCTAGCCTGTTTTTTTATTGATTGGCCCCACTTTTAGCCCCACTTGTTTGTAAACTTTGACTAAATAAAGATACAGATTCAGTCTCCATTTCTTTCAAAACATGTCCATATACTTTATAAACCATATCAGGCGTGTTACCCAATCTTTCAGCTATTACCTTCACATTTACTCCTCTATTCAACAAAACGGTACAGTGTGTATGACGTAAACCATGTACAGTTATTTTAGGAAGCGATTCCAAACATAGGGAGGTGTAATTAATTGAATGAAAAAGAAGTACATCGAAAATACCTTCAAGATTTTCAAGCGAGAATTAAAATGAAATCACAGACCAATCCACAAATTTTACAAGCACTACAGCTTTCCTAAGCTTTACGTGACGCTTATGCATTGTGTAAGGGGAGTACATCGCTATAACCCATTAAAAGGGCACAGATACACGTTCAATATAGTTCTACAACGGATGTTTGAGAGCAAAAGTATCTAGACCTACAGGATGAAATTTCAAGGCTAAAAGTAGAACTACTTTTAGCAAATACTGATAGAACTATTTATAAAAAACAACTAGAGTTAAATAAGGTTACCCCATTAATATAAGATAGCCATAAAACACTTACTTCGGTAGGTGTTTTTTTATATCCATTAATTGTACGTGTATGTCAGAAACAAGCATTTGTACGTTCGCTTGTACGTCTTGTGAAGAAACAAGCAATTGAGACTACTAAATTGGTAGTCTCTTTTTCATGAGAACAGCGTATCTCCTAGATATGCAGCAGCATAAGAGGGAGAAAAGACTTGGTGGAGAAGGGGTGTTCTCAAAGTGAAAGATAGTGGGAGAACAATCACAATAATTTATTGAAGTCTTGACCCAAACAAGTGTCTATTAACACGATTCTTTGTAATGGTTTAAGGATACTGTTATTTAAATACTTATTACCCATTTACTATAAAACAATAATAAATTAGTATATTAATATCTTTATTTTACTAACATATATGGGGGATGTTTACAATTTTAACGAAGAAGAATAGAAGTATATTGGTCGTTTTTATTACAACATTATTTGTTATTATCTCTGCAACACAAGCATATGCTTATGTTCGAAATGGCCCCAATGGTAAATGGAGTGCCGTTAGTGCAGCTAATTTAACTTATTGGAAAGATGCTTCTGTTGGTAGTTATGGTTATGGAGGTCGCGTTGATTATGGGGCCACTCAATGGAATAATGTATCGACAAAGGTGAAACTTACACCTGTTACATCGGGTTATGTAGATATAAAAATTTATGCAGGTGACACAGGGGATACAAGTGTAGCTGATGCCCTAAACTACAAAACTGATTTCTTTGGAAACTATGTTGCATGTTGGGATTGCACTTATGAAATGTCAAGAATAAGGATTAATCAACCAGTATATAAAAATATATCTGAAAAATGGCAATACAAGGCACCAGGACATGAGTTTGGTCATTCTCTTGGATTAGATCACTCTAATACATCACCAGCCATCATGCTTCAAGGAGATCTTGATTATAGTGTAACCCAGACGGATGACAAAAATGGCCTAAAAGCCATATATGGGAAATAGACAGGGGGAATATTTTAATGGTAAACAAAAAAACTAAATATGGATTAATTGTATTATTAGCTATAATCGCTGTCGGCTATGCTACGTTTGTCTATCTCGACAATACTTTAAAAAGTACCATCATATCCCGTTCTGATATGCAGATATACCAAGAGGTTTCTGAAATAGAAAATGATTCAGATGTTATCGCAACTGTCCGTGTAACACCAAACGTAATAAATCATATGGAATATGACAATGATGGATTACCACTGTGGTATTGGACCGAACGTGAGGTTATAATTACGAAACCCATAAAGGGGGAAGTAAAGATTGGTGATAAGTTAACTGTCCTTGAGCCATATGCAATTGGCGAAAATAAGACTATTGGGAAGCTCGAGGTTATTTCCGAACAATATACCAAGATGGCTGATGAAGAAGAATACATCATGTTTTTAGTAGAGCGCGAAGATGGAAAGTTCATGATTGCAGGAAAAGATCAGGGAAAAGCAATGATTAAACCGAGCAAGGAATTTTCAACCAACTTAGAAGCTGGCTCGGAATTTGAAGAATTACACAAAAAAATTAGAGCAAAATATGAATAAAGTAATCTTTACTTTATCAAATTGTTCATTTCGTAAATAAAATTAAAATTGTTATTAAAGTAACTGAGCTATAGTTTAATATGATAGGACTTGCAATGTGATTATTCTTCATAACTGTAAGTCCTTTTATTATGCTCGAGAAAGCTCCTGTGGGACATCCAGACATTGCTCCTATTGCAACCCCAAGGTTATAGCGTTTTTAATGTAAAATAGGTTTCGGAATAGAGGAAGAATAAGTAATACGTAGTCACAATAACCAGATGTGGCTTTTTAAATTTCCTCATAATTCTACCATTTACATATAACTCCATTCATTATAATATTCTCTGGAGGAAAAAATGAAAACAATATTGATGGTATTTAACAATGCATGGGTAATAAGTATTGTAACAGGCGTGATAGTATACTTTATAACAAATTGGATGAATAAATTAAAAATAATAAAGACTATCAGAAAAATATAAGACAAGTTACAAAAGAAGTTTTAAGTATAATGAGATCTTATTATTTAGCAACATGCACAAAGCATAAAGTAGAATTAAAAGATGCAGATGATATAGTAAGTATATTAGATATGTTGATTAAAGAAATTTTAGATTCAAGTTTTTTACCAAAAGATGATAAGGAGAACTATTCTAAAGAAATTGAAAAAGTAAAGTATCATTTTATAAATGACGAAATTGATAATACGGAAATAGCTAATTATAAATTGAAAGAAGAAGAGAATACTAGGACATATAGCAGAATGGTTAGCTTATTATTAGCAGGGCTTTCTACTCTTTTTTCTTATCTTACTTTATTAAAAATGGATGGATTTTCATTACCTTTAGATTCAAACATAGAAAAAATTAAATATCTTGCGCTAGTGATTTTAACTATATTTGTAATAGTTATTTCTATGATTATGTATCTTGAAGTTAAAAGCAAAGTAAAAAATAAATAAAGGTCACGGTCATAATAAACAAAAATGCCCTATAAGATGACCTTTTTTAAGTGTCTATCTTATAGGGTACAGTTTATTAACCCCAATCCAACTCAGACATTTTTGTACGCATGTTCGTCGTATATTTTTAATCCAAGTTTTTACATTTATCTAGCCCTACTCATTAACCGCCATTATTGAATTCATTGGTCCCAATCTAGCCCCACTTAGCCCCAAAAGCATACTCCATTATGCTTTATTCTGCATAATTATTTTAACATATATAAGTTGGAAACCCTTGATATAACTGAATTTAAGGTATTTAAAGCGATGTTTTGCATTCAATTAGTATTACATTGCGTAATATGTCTTTTTCTATGTCTATAGTATAATAATTCATTAAAGAAATGGTTGTGGACGGAGGCTTACATATGCTTGTAGATTTTAGAGTAAAAAATTGCTTAAGTTATAAAGATGATACGTTGTTTTCAATGGTAGCGGGAAGTCGCCTACGAAAATGGAAGGACACCCATACAATTCAGTTTGATACACTACGTCTTGTAAAAAGTGCATTTATTTTTGGCCCAAATGGAAGCGGAAAATCTAATCTTTTTACGGCTATTAAAGTATTACGATCCTTGCTTTTTAATTTTGAAAACTTAAATAATGTAAAGCAGTTACGTTTACCCTATCAACCGTTTAAGTTAGGAAGTCAGCAAGACAAACCAACCGAGTTTATGATATCGCTTTTTTTGGACGGCGCTTTATATGATTATGAAATACAGTATAATGCTTCTCAAGTTCTCTATGAACGTCTTGTGAAAACGAACAAGTCACTGAAGGAAGAACTATTTGTCAGACAATGGGATGGTACAGAATATTCTTATGAAACATTTCAAACAGCTTCACAGGAATTGACAAAATATACACGTAATAATACAGCCTTTCTATCAGTATTACATGTTTTTAATGATCCAGACGCTTTAAAGATATTCGATTGGTTTTTACATAAAATTCTTTTCCTAGATGAAGCAAATCGGTTATCAAATCATCCTCTTATTCGTAAACTTGAAGAGGAGCCCTTTAAAAAGGAAGTGATTAAACTTCTAAAGATTGCAGACCTCTCCATTCAAGATGTCACTGCTAGACGTGTGGAACGCAGAGAGAAAAATACAATTGGCTATGAGTTTGATTCATCTGAAGTGATTCAAGAAGTAGATATTGATCTACATTATTTATCGTTTGATGAAGCAGGTGCACCGATAGGGACAGAAACAATTAATTGGACAATGGACTCTAAGGGGACAGTGCGAATGCTGCATTTAGCCTGTGTGATGGTAGATGCTTATAATAAAGGAAAAACTATTTTTATAGACGAATTCGACACAGCATTCCATGTATCGATTTGTGAGTTTTTAATGGCTATTATGAATAGTAAACGCAATAGCAGTAATCAATTCGTCGTGACGAGTCATGAAATAGAATTACTTGATCAGCCATTACGCTCCGATCAAATTTGGTTTGTTAATAAAAGTTTTAAAAATGAATCGGAATTATACTCCTTATTTGATTTTGCAGATTTACAAAAGAAACGTGGAGATCTTTCTTATGCGAAACGCTATATGAAAGGGGAATTTGGTGCAACACCTGTTATTAATGAGTATTTATCTGAACAATACTTAGAAGAAGCGGAGGTATCTGAGCAGTGAGAGTACGTCAACAAGGGAGCCGAACACTGCGTAAAACCATTTTAATTTATTGTGAAGGTGAAACAGAACGCATCTATTTTGAACAAATGCGTATTTTAAAGCGCTCTAAGATGGTTAGCGTCAAAATAAAAAACGTTAAACGTTCAGCGATCAAACTGGCCCAACATGCTTATAGAGATTCCAGCTATCAATACTTTGATGAGGTTTGGATTGTTTTTGATAAGGATGATCTAACCGAAAAGCAATTAGAGGAAGTAAATCAATTTTGTGAGGAAAAAAATATTCATATTGCCTATACAAATGAAGCATTTGAATTGTGGTTACTCTTGCATTTTGAGGAAGTCGACAGTACAGAAAAATACCCCCGGGCTGTCCTAAATGACAAAATGGAACAGCATCTTGGTGTGAGTCGTTATTTTCGGCATAAGGCTGATGAATCCATCATAGCCCCCATTGCATTACGACATGAGGTAGCAATTAAAAATTGCACAGATATGATGGCCCTCCGAGAGACAGAGAGCCGTGACAACCCATACTGTAACATACATGAAATGATACGATACATATTTTAAAATGGAGCAGGTTTTCTATTAACAAATAGAAGCCTGTTTTTATCTTTACATAAGGCTTTGTCTAAATGAAGGCATGTTTCTTTTTCAAAAACATATAGTGTATATGGAGCGAAATTCAGTACATGTATGAAAGGGGATTGCGTGGATAACTCAAAGTCGAATCAATCCAAAAATGTAGAAGGAAACGCAAAGGATCATCAACTTGAGCCGTTTCGTGTCGAGAATGAGGGCACGAAAATGACAACGAATCAGGGACTAAGGGTGTCCAATGATGAAGATTCGTTAAAGGCAGGTGTTCGTGGCCCGACAATTATGGAGGATTTTCATCTTAGAGAAAAAATCACCCATTTTGATCATGAGCGTATTCCAGAGCGTGTTGTACATGCCAGAGGTTTTGCAGCACATGGCGAGTTTGAACTATATGAATCCATGTCAGAGTATACGAAGGCGAAATTTTTACAGGACCCGAAAAAGAAAACACCGGTGTTTGTCAGATTTTCGACAGTGGTAGGGAGCTTAGGTTCGATGGACACAGCTCGTGATGTACGTGGGTTTGCAACGAAATTTTATACGGATGAGGGGAACTATGATTTAGTCGGTAATAATATCCCTGTCTTTTTTATTCAGGATGCCATTAAATTTCCCGATTTGATTCATGCCGTAAAGCCTGAGCCACACAATGATATGCCACAAGCAGCCTCAGCTCATGATACGTTTTGGGATTTTGTAGCGAATAACCAAGAGATTGCTCATATGATTATGTGGCATATGTCTGATCGAACAATTCCTAGAAGCTTTCGTATGATGGAAGGCTTCGGTGTGCATACGTTCCGTTTCGTCAATGACAAAGGTAGATCAAGATTTGTTAAATTCCATTGGAAGCCTGTGTTAGGAGTGCATTCTCTTGTGTGGGATGAAGCTCAAATAATTGCAGGGAAGGATCCCGATTTTCAACGTAGAGATTTATGGGAAGCCATCGAAATTGGAGATTATCCAGAGTTTGAGTTAGGTATACAAATACTAGAACCTGAGGATGAATTTAAATTTGATTTTGATATTTTAGATGCGACAAAGCTATGGCCAGAGGAGCTAGTGCCTGTAAAGAAAATTGGAAAGATGACCTTAAATCGCAATGTGGATAATGTCTTTGCTGAAACAGAGCAAGTTGCCTTCCATCCAGGTAATGTTGTACCTGGCATAGATTTTACGAATGATCCTCTACTACAAGGTCGATTGTTTTCCTATTTAGATACACAATTGATTCGCTTAGGTGGACCAAATTTTGCAGAAATCCCTATTAATCGCCCGATTTGCCCAGTGCATAACAATCAACGTAATGGCTTTAGTCGACAGACCATTAATTTAGGCAGGGTAAGCTATCATAAAAATTCATTAGCAAATAATACACCAGCTACTTCTACTGCAAAAGAAGGCGGTTATGTTCATTATGAAGAAAAGGTTGAGGGACGAATCACAAGAGCACGTAGTAAATCCTTTGACGATCACTTTTCACAAGCAAGGCTATTTTGGAACAGCATGTCTCCACCTGAAAAACAACACATTATCGATGCCTTTAGCTTCGAAGTAGGAAAAGTGAAAAGTAAATCTGTTCGACAGCAAGTAGTGGATATGTTTGTTCATGTGGATAAAGTAATGGCTACCACAGTGGCAGACAACGTTGGTGTTAATCGACCTAATGGCGAGCAGTCTAAAGTAACGGCCTCTTCACCTGCACTAAGTCAAGCCAATACCGTTAAATTACCCTATACGTTGAAAGTAGGCGTCTTAATTGGTGATGGCTTTGATGCAAATGAAGTCGGGGAAGTATTGAAATATTTAACAAGACAAGGTGTTCGCTATAGCATAATCTCTGATCGACTAGGTGTGGTAATAGGGAATAATGGTGTGCAATTAACGGCTACTGACACATTTATTACAACCGATGCTGTATTATTTGACTCATTATATGTTGTTGGAGTAAAGGCAAGTAATCAGGCGAAATTCAATACTTATATCGTCAATTATATAAATGAAGCATATCGCCACTTTAAGCCTATAGGATTTGCTGCAACTGGCACAACCTTCTTCAATATGTCGAATGCCAATGTAGGGCCAGGAATCGTTTTAGCTACAGGTAATAAAGATTTTCCGAAAAAGTTTGTAGCTGCCATTGCCCAGCAACGATTTTGGCAACGAAATATTTATTAAAAAGATCAATGAGCGTCGAATACTCATGAAAGAGAAGCAAATACCCGCGGAGAGAAAGCCTTATACCTGCGAAAGAGAAACGAATGCTCATAAACGTATATAAATAAGTCAAAAGGCCTTTCATTGTAATGAAAGGCTTTTACTATGTCTGTCATTGCATTCAAAATTTGCAAATGATATGGTGGTACATGAGGTGAAAATTATGGAAAATTTTGATATTGCTATTATTGGAGCGGGACCAGGTGGCTATGTGGCTGCCATACATGCAGCCAAGAATGGCAAAAAAGTAGCACTCATCGAACGAGATAAATTGGGAGGAGCCTGCTATAATGTTGGCTGCATTCCATCAAAGATTTTATTGGAGCATAGTAAACTTGTGCAGGAAATAAAAAGAGGGAATAGCTGGGGAATAGAAGTGCCTAAAGTGGAAATTAATTTTCCTCGACTAATGCAACGGAAAGATACAATTATTCATGAACTACTAACAAACCTTGAGCAATATATTATCAATAATCATATAACTTTATATCGTGGTGAAGCTTCAGTCGTAAAGGACTTAACGATAACTATCGGGAATGAGACGATAATGGCATCAGATATAATTTTAGCGACAGGTAGTAAACCCTTTGTTCCACGATTCGAAGGGTTAGAGACATCCACCTACCATACGACGGACACATTTTTTGAGATAGACAAGCTTCCAGCACAGCTAACAATCATTGGCGGGGGCGTAATTGCCATTGAAATGGCGTTTAGTTTAGCACCACTTGGTACAAAGGTAACAGTGCTTAATCATAGCGAGGATATTTTACAAACGGAAGAGGCGGAAGCAAGACCGCTGATTCGAGAAAAGATGAAGAAATTTGGTATTGAACTTGTGACAGATTTTCATTTTGAAAAATTTGAAGGTAATATCATTCATACATCTAAAGGATCTTATACATATGAAAACCTTTTATTTGCTACTGGACGTCGTCCCAATATAGAAATTGCTGAGCAACTAGGATTAGCTTTTGATGGTCGATTAATCGCTGTTAATGAGCATTTTGAAACAAGCCTGCCGAATATTTATGCGATAGGTGACTTAGTGGGTGGTTATCAACTTGCACATTCTGCCAGTGCTGAAGGAATTTACGTTGTCGATTATATTGTAGGAAATCAACCAATACCAATTGATCAAACAAGCATTCCACGTTGTGTTTATACAAACCCTGAAATTGCTACATTTGGTTTACTAGAAGAGCAAGTCAAGGCACCGTACATTGTAACGAAAATGCCACTACAAACAAACCCAAAGGCATTAATGGAGGGGAATACTGAAGGCTTTGTCAAGCTAATTTCATCTAAGGATAATGGGCAAATTTTAGGGGCTTGTGTAGTAGCTGATGGTGCAACAGAAATACTTAATGCACTATTAGCAACAAAAAATGCTGGGGGTACAGCTCGAACACTTGCACATATGATTTTTCCACATCCTACTGTATCGGAGCATATTGGAGATGTGGCTAAAGCTGTGTTTGGGAAAGCAATACACCAATAAAAAGCTGTTGACATTCTAGAAATTTATGTTAAATTAATTTTATAAGAATACTAGGAATTTAAGTTAACTAGACATCTAGAGGCTTCTATTTTACAAAACGGTGTTTCATCGATTTGTAGAATAGGGGCCTTTTTTATAACATTGCTAAAAGGAGTGGGCAAGATGACAAAAGCAGTCATTATTAATGGAAGTAATTCGAAAAATTCTAGAGTTACCGCCATTCATGAAAAGGTGGAGAATCATTTTATTGCACAAGGAGTAGAGGTTCACTCAAATTATATACATGAGCTCCCAGCTACAGATTTATTAACAGCGAATTTTTCTAGTAAGCAAATACAGTCTGAAAATGAGCATGTTAAGGAAGCAGATTTTATTGTCATCCTTACACCAATTTATAAAGCATCCTATACAGGTATTTTGAAGACTTACTTGGATCTACTACCGCAAAAAGCCTTGCTCGATAAGGCTATACTCCCCATTGCTGTAGGAGGTTCGATTAGTCATTTGTTGGCATTGGAATATGCATTAAAGCCAGTATTAGCTGTACTAGGAGCCACTTCCATTACCAATTCTGTTTACATTGTAGATAAACAAATTATACGTTTGGAAGAGGGCGGCTTTGCGATAGAAGAAGAGGCTATCAGTAGACTTGAAGCACAATTAAATCAGTTGCAGCAAGCATTCATTGTTAATTAGAATAAATAAAAACGCATTATAGGGGCATCCTATAATGCGTTATTTTTTAATTTCCTTCTGGATTTTCTTCATTCTCCACAGGTATTGTAGAGAGATATAAGAAAGCCTCATCTTGCAATAGCAATATTTTTTCTTCACAAATTCCATGCGATAATGGTCCAGAAAAAATGGACTCCCACCATGTTCCTGTTGTTGTTGTCATTCATCTACGCCCCCGTTTCGGTTTTAATATGTAGTTGTATATTTCCCGAGATGAAAAAACTAAAACATTTCATTTCACATATTGCTATTTCACCCCCTCGATGTAGAAAGAGGATTTTTGCCTCTCGATGTTGTATCGTATAGACAAAGATAGTTTGTTTCAAAATGAAAAAACTATGTATGCCATTTTAAAAAAAGGGGTGCTTTATTGATGAATTTTACGTCAAAAGATGTGGAAAATATGATTACAGAGCAACGTCAATTTTATTTTTCACGTGCTACAAAAAGTGTGAAATTTAGAAAAGAGCAATTAAAGAAATTAAAAACTTCAATTTTGAAATATGAGAAGGAAATATTAAATGCGCTTTACTTAGACCTTCGTAAAAGTGAATTTGAAGCGTATGCAACAGAAATTGGCATTGTATTAGATAGTATTTCATATATGGTAAAACATGTAGAAGAATGGATGGAACCAGAAGCAGTCAAAACACCAATACAATATCAAATGGGCAAGAGCTTTATTGTTCGTGAGCCCTATGGCGTAACGTTAATTATTGGGCCATTTAATTATCCATTCCAACTTGTAATGGAGCCACTGATTGGCGCCATAGTTGGAGGAAACACAGCAATCGTCAAACCATCAGAAACCTCTGTACACACAGCAGTCATTGTGAAAAAAATCATTGAGGAAACATTCCCGTCTTCATATGTACGTGTCGTGGAAGGCGAAAAGGAAGAGGTTACGGCTCTTATTCATGCTTCCTTCGATTATATCTTTTTTACAGGTAGTGTAGCCGTTGGTAAAGTAGTAGCAAAAGCTGCTGCAGAACGTTTGACACCAGTTGCGTTAGAGCTTGGTGGCAAAAGTCCAGCAATTGTCGATCAAACAGCAAATCTAGAGGTAGCAGCAAAGCGGATTGTGTGGGGTAAATTTACTAATACTGGACAGACATGTGTGGCCCCTGATTATCTGCTTGTACACAAAGACGTTTATGACCGTTTTATGAAAATATTAAAAGAAACAATCCGTTCGTTTTATGGCAAAAATCCTTTAAAAAGCCCTGATTATGGACGTATCGTTAATTTAAAACAATTTGATCGTTTACAGCAAATAATTGTGGACGAACGTGATGCCATTACATATGGTGGACGAATAGATCGGGATGATTTATATATTGAACCTACAATAGTTGAATATGTAAAATGGACAAGTCCATCCATGCAGGAAGAACTATTTGGTCCTATCTTACCTGTTATGATGTATAATGATTTGCCACTTGCCATTCATCAAATCCGGCAATTACCAAAGCCTTTAGCGGCATACTTCTTCTCAGAACATGAAAAAGCCATGCAATACTTTTTAGAAGAATTACCATTTGGTGGGGGATGTATTAACGACACCATCACACATGTTGGAAATTTACATTTACCATTTGGTGGTGTAGGTCCATCAGGTGTGAAAGCATACCATGGCAAAGCGAGCTTTGAAAACTTTACTCACCCGAAATCTATCTTGAAGAAATCTTCCAAGCTGGAGACAAATGTGTTGTTCCCGCCATATAAACAGAAAGTGAAAATTGTGCGCTCAATTATGAAATAGTTTAACAATGGAGGTATCTTCTTGATGCCTCCATTGTAACTATAAGCTTACCATGCATAGACAAGTGTTCTCTAAATAACCTTTTCTCGTTATGTCGAAAAATGCCGATTGGTGATTATAAATGAAAATTTGAAGAAAACATGATTTTTTCCTCAAATGAAAGCGGTTTCGTTGAAAAAACACTAGAGAGGCATTTTATTTATCATGAAATAAGTAGTAAAATAAGTTCAATAGAACGTGGGGGATTTCATATTGTCGTTTTTTGTCGATTATTAAGAATGATGACATGAGTGTAGAGATTGATTGGAGGATTATGAAATGTATGCAGAGGAATTGTTAAGCGCATTACCTTTGAAAAAAATAATTGGCGTGCTGCCAGATCAGGTTAGCGATATCGTAGTAGATTCAAGAAGTGTGCAACCAAATAGCATGTTTGTTTGTATCAAAGGGTATACAGTAGATGGGCATGATTATGCGCAAAAGGCTGTAGATGGTGGCGCAACAATTGTTGTGACGGAGCGAGAATTACCGCTAGGAGAGA
The DNA here is from genome assembly GCF_036698265.2 of Lysinibacillus sp. IITD104. NCBI lineage: Bacteria > Bacillati > Bacillota > Bacilli > Caryophanales > Bacillaceae > Lysinibacillus > Lysinibacillus sp. IITD104. The sequence continues at coordinate 3,717,812 of NZ_JBAHYH020000001.1, read as the reverse complement.
CAATCGCACAAGTGATTGTGAAAGATACAGATCGTGCAGTAGGTTTACTAGCTGCAAAGTTCTTTGATTATCCTTCAAAGGACATAACGATGATTGGTGTAACGGGAACGAATGGTAAAACATCCGTAACAGGAATTATTCAAAATATAATGCATGGTATGGGCGAGAAATCGGCTTTATCCGGCACAATTGGCTTTAATTTAAATGGAATTTTATATGAATCAGCTAATACAACGAGTGATGCGTTATCGACACAACAAATGATTTTCCGTGCAAAAATGGAAGGCTGTCGATTAATGACAATGGAAGTTTCATCACACGGGTTAGCACTTGGACGTTTAGCAGGTGTTGATTATGATATCGCTATTTTTACGAATCTAACGCACGATCATCTTGATTTCCATGGTACGATGGAGGAATATGGCCATGCAAAAGGCTTATTATTTTCCCAACTTGGACAAGATTTAGAAAAAAATAAATTTGTTGTGTTGAATGCAGACGATGCTTGGTCAGAGAGATATGCTGCAATGACACCATTTCCAGTGTGGACATATGGTTTAAAAAATGAAAATGCTGATTTCCGCGCCATTAACTGTGAATATCACGACTATATGACATCATTTGACGTGGAAATGCCTGAAGGAATTTATCGTGTAAAAATGAATTTGCTTGGGGAATTTAATATTTATAATGTATTGGCAGCCATGATTGCGTTTTATGGTAGGGGCTATTCAATGGAGTCCATTATTGAACAAATCGAGCAACTACCGCCAGTCAAGGGTCGTATGGAGAAAGTATGTTCAGATCTACCTGTGCAAATTTTTATTGATTATGCCCATACTCCAGATGCAATTGAAAAGGCAATTCAAGCAGCGCAACCTTATAAAAAGGGCAAGTTGATTTTCTTAGTTGGAACAGGTGGCAATCGTGATAAATCGAAGCGTCCTGCCATGGCTGAAAAAGCGTCTGCTGCGGAATATGTTATTTTAACGACAGATGATCCACGCTATGAAGACTACGATAGTATTACAGACGACCTTGCTAAAGGTATGCTTCATGATAATTATGCTTGTATTGGAGATCGTGCAGAGGCAGTGCGCCATGCGATTGAAATTGCTGAACCAGGTGACATGATTATTTTTGCTGGTAAAGGCCATGAGGATTATCAAATTATCGAAAATACCAAATTTCCACATAGTGATGCAGAAATTGCGATAGAAGCAGGCCGATTAAAATTCGTGTGATGAAAGCTAAATTCTTAGGAAACCCTTTTAGTTGTAACTAAAGGGTTTTCTTTTTTGAGATTTCATGTAAAAAGGTTGTACGAAAGGCAAGTCTTCTTTTATTATTATTAAGTATGAAAAAAGGAGAATGACGAGATGAATTCAAATTTAGAACAAGATATACTATCGCGTCGTACTTTTGCCATTATCAGTCACCCTGATGCTGGGAAAACGACGATTACAGAAAAGCTTTTACTTTTTGGTGGTGCCATTCGTGATGCAGGTACAGTAAAAGGTAAAAAAACAGGTAAATTTGCAACATCGGACTGGATGGAGATCGAAAAACAACGTGGGATTTCGGTTACTTCATCTGTCATGCAATTCGATTATAATGGCTCTCGTGTGAATATTTTGGATACCCCTGGTCACCAAGATTTCTCGGAAGACACATATCGTACATTGATGGCTGTAGATAGTGCCGTCATGGTAGTGGATGCTGCCAAAGGGATCGAGGCACAGACTTTAAAGCTATTTAAAGTTTGTAAAATGCGTGGTATTCCTATTTTTACATTTATTAATAAGTTAGACCGTCAAGGGAAAGAGCCGCTTGAATTGATCGAAGAGCTTGAAGAGGTATTAGGTATCAATGCATATCCTATGAACTGGCCAATCGGTATGGGTAAAGAGTTCCTTGGTATTTATGATCGTTACAATAAACGCATTGAGCAATTCCGTACAGATGAAGCGGAACGTTTCTTACCAATTGACGACAATGGGGAGCTTGCTGTGGAGCATCCAATGAAGGTGACTTCTTATTACTCACAAGCAATGGACGATATTTTACTTTTAGATGAAGCGGGAAATGCATATTCTGAGGAAAAAATTCGTCGTGGGGAATTAACACCTGTATTCTTTGGTTCAGCATTAACGAACTTTGGTGTTCAAACTTTCCTGGAAACCTATTTACAATTCGCACCGACGCCGCAGCCAAGAATTACTGAAGATGAGCAGTTTATTGATCCTGTGGAGCATGATGAGTTTTCAGGTTTTATTTTTAAGATTCAGGCCAATATGAATCCAGCACACCGTGATCGTATTGCCTTTGTACGTATTGTTTCTGGTAAATTTGAACGTGGAATGAATATGACGTTATCTCGTACAGGGAAGTCATTTAAAGTCACACAATCTACACAGTTCCTTGCAGATGATCGTGAGACAGTAGATGAAGCAGTTGCTGGCGATATTATTGGTTTATATGATACAGGAACATACCAAATTGGAGACACTGTTGTAGGTGGCAAGAAAACATTCCAATTTGAAAAATTACCACAGTTTACACCAGAATTATTCGTCCGTGTCACGGCGAAGAACGTTATGAAATCAAAGCAATTCCATAAAGGGATTTTACAATTAGTGCAAGAGGGTGCTATTCAATACTATAAAACGCTGCATACAGAGGAAGTTATACTTGGAGCAGTTGGTCAATTACAATTTGAAGTATTTGAACATCGTATGAAAAATGAATACAATGTGGAAGTAAAAATGGAGCCAATTGGTTCGAAAATCGCACGCTGGATTGAAAATGAAGAGGATGTCAAAGAATCAATGTCATCAGGTCGATCAATGCTTGTAAAAGACCGTTTTGACAATCTTGTTTTCCTATTTGAAAATGAGTTCGCTATGCGTTGGTTTGCAGATAAAAACGAAAACATTAAACTTTATAGCCTTTTATAATTATAAAACACGAATCGACAATTTTGCGATTCGTGTTTTTTTGCAAGGAAAAATGACACTGTTTGTAGAATATATACATTATTAGGAAATATAAGTTTCCTTAGAGATAGTATCTCAATAACGGGAGCTTATTTATAAAATAATCTCCTTTTCGGCTATCATAGAAAGGAAGAGGTAGAAAAGGAGTTTGTTTATATGAATATTAGTCATTTTTCTATTAAAAGACCTGTCTTTACGATTGTTACTATGCTTTTTGTCATCATACTAGGCGGTGTATCTTTATTAAAAATACCGATTACGTTAATTCCAGAGTTAAATCCTCCTATTGGAGTGGTTGTCACCTCTTATCCTGGGGCAAGCCCGACGGAGGTAAATGAAAAGATAACGAAGCCATTAGAGGCTACACTTGCCACCTTACCTGGTATCAAAAAAATCCAGTCAACCTCCCAGGAAGGCTCCAATTTAATTGTGCTTGAGTTCAACTGGTCCACAAATATGGATGTTGCCCAACTTGATATTTTACAGCGAATTGATATGACCCCATTGCCTAATGATGCTGGCAAGCCTAGTTTCCTAAAATTTGATCCGTCTCAATTTCCTATTATTCAGCTGTCTTTACGTGCGGAAAATAATCAAGTAGATGTACGTGTATTAGCAGAGCACTTAGAGAAGGAACTGCTACGGACAGAGGGTGTTGCCAGTGTGAATGTTTCTGGCAAATTGATTGATGAAATCCAAATAGAATTGGATGAAGCAAAGCTAGTTGAAAAAGGCTTGACTCAGACAGACGTGATGCAAATAGTTCAAGCGAATAATGTGTCTCTTCCTGGTGAGCCTGTTTCAACAGATGATGGCAAAATGCTAACAACACGTATAGTTAGCACATTATCTTCTCCGGAAAGCATTGCCAATTTAATTGTTTCGGTGGACCCTTTAACGGGCAAATCATTAACCATTGGTGATCTTGCAACCGTTGAGAGGACAGAACAACAATCTATTACCACAACACGAGCAAATGAGCATCCAGCTGTTCTTATGTCTGTATTACAGGAATCTGGTGCAAATACGGCAGAGGTTTCTAAGGATTTCCAGAAGGCCTTAGAGACATTACTAAAGAAAGATCAGTATAAAGGTATCACAGCAGATATTTTAATTGATCAAGGTAATTATGTGGATTTAGCGATTAGTAATATTGGCTCTTCCTTACTTTTAGGTGGATTATTTGCGATGTTCATCCTATTTGTTTTTTTACGTAGTGTAAAGAGTCCGATCATTATTGGTATTGCGATTCCTTACTCCGTTATTGTCACATTTGTTTTGATGTTTTTTGCGGATTTTTCTCTCAATATTATGACATTAGGTGCTCTGGCACTTGGAATTGGTATGCTTGTGGATAATGCCATAGTCGTTATTGAGAATATAGAAAGACATCTAGGACTAGAAAAAGACCCGATAACTGCAGCAAAGGAAGGAACAAAGGAAGTAGCCCTTGCCATTACAGCTTCCACTTTAACCACAATAGCAGTATTCATTCCTGTTATGTTCATCGAAGGATTGATTGGTCAAATATTTACAGAGTTTGCCTTAACAATCTCATTCAGCTTAATTGCATCTTTAGTAGTTGCGCTTACAGTCGTTCCGATGCTAGCAAGTCGACTTTTAAAAATGAAAAACAATAATTTTTATGTACAACGCAGTAAATCACGTTTTTATAGGCATTACAAGGCGTCAATTGTATGGGTACTAAAGCATCGAATGCTTATACTGCTTTTTACAGTGGTTTGCTTTAGTCTTTCTTTGTTTGGACTGACTAGAATAGGTACTGAATTTTTACCGCCTACAGATGAGGGGTTCACCTCTATAAGTGTCAATCTTGAAAAAGGTGTCGCTGTATCAGAAACAGAAAAGATTGTTAAGCAAATTGAGGAACGTTTAAAGCAGGAAAAAGATGTAGATGTGTATGTTAGTTTCGTTGGTGGTACGCAACAATCCCAAGCACGTGGACAAACTAGTGCCAATCAAGCTGAAATGTATGTAAAACTTGTCCCACTAGCAGAAAGAAAGCGTTCCATTTTTGAATTTGTGGAAGAACTAGAACAAGATATACAGGGTGAATTTGGAGAGCAAGCTGAAATTACTTTTAATGTATCGACAGCTACAGGCTCGTCACCACACACTTTAACATTCCGCTTAACAGACTCTGATGAACAGAGGCTACAGCAAACGGTTAAGAAAGTGCAGCAGAAACTACTAGCGATTCAGCAAGTGACAAATGTTTCTACGGATTTAGATAATACTGTTCAAGAGATTCAAATTGAAGTTGATCGAGAAAAAGCAAAAGACTATGGTTTTGTTCCAGCACAAATCGCTCAAACTGTAAATCAAATGACAAAGGGTCAATTAACGTCCCAATTGATTGCTGAGGATGGGGCAGTATTACCTGTTTATACAGGCTTTGGACAGTCATTTAACACTAGTATAGATGCTTTAAAAGCTATGCAGCTTCGTTCGCCAGCAGGATTATTTGTGAAATTAGAGGACGTGGCTACGGTTTCTATGCAAGAGGGGCCAGTATCCATTCGTCGTTCTGATCAAGCAGCAGCAGTGGCATTTTTTGTAGACTATGAAACAAAGGAATCGCTGGGGGGAATTTCTGCAAAGGTAGATAAGGCATTAGAGCAAGTTAATTTACCATCAACTACTCAAGTTGTGTTCAGCGGGGATCGAGAGCTCTATGATAGTGCAATCGATGATATGCTTCTAGCTGTGATGCTAGCAATCGTGCTTGTATATATTGTGATGGCAGCTCAATTTGAGTCATTTAAATATCCGTTTGTTATCATGTTTACTGTTCCATTAATGATCATTGGTGTGGCAATCGCTATGTTCGTTACAAATACTTTAATTGGTGTAACCTCTGTTATCGGTATCTTAGTGCTAGTTGGCATAGTCGTAAATAACGGCATTGTACTAGTAGATTATATTAATCAGCAAAAGGCAATGGGCATGCCAGCTTATGAGGCAATTTTACTTGCTACCCAAGATCGGCTTCGTCCCATTTTAATGACAGCCTTAACAACTATTTTAGGGCTATTACCACTCGCACTTGGCATTGGAGAAGGGACCGAGATGAATCAGCCAATGGGGATTGCTGTTATCGGAGGGCTTGTAACCTCAACTTTACTGACGCTGTATATTGTACCGATTATTTACAGTTTAATGGATAAAGAAACAAGAAAGATGCACTAGGTTCAAGGGGGAATGGGAAATGAAGGTTCATTTTTTTACAGGTTTTCCTGGTTTCATTTCGAGTCAACTAATTCGAGCGTTATTTCAAAAGAAACAAACACAACAAGTTATTGCAATTGTGTTGGCAGGTGAAATCATAAAGGCACATAAGGAAAGAGACAAAATATTAGAGGATTTTCCTGACTGTTCGATTCGAATAGTGGAAGGCGATATAACACTACCAAACCTTGGATTAGACAATCAGAACCTCAAAGAAATTGTACCGCAAATCGAAGTGCTTTGGCATTTAGCTGCAATCTACGATTTAGCTGTGCCACGTGATATTGCCTGGAAAGTAAATGTTCATGGCACAACAATGGTCAATGATTTTGTCCGTACCTTACCAAATTTACAACGCTATATGTATTTTAGCACTGCCTATGTGGCTGGTACACGAGAGGGAGTACTGCGTGAAAATGAACTGATTCGACCAAGAGCATTTAAAAACCATTATGAGGAAACCAAATATGAGGCTGAGCATCGAGTAGAAGATTTAAAATCGGAAATACCATTGACAATTATTAGACCTGGCATTGTTCGTGGCCATTCACAAACTGGTGAAACCATTAAATTTGATGGTCCTTATTTCTTTTTAAACTTAGTGGAACGTTTAAAAGGTTTACCTTTTATTCCGTATATTGGTCAAACTACCTCGACGATTAATGTGGTGCCAATTGATTATATTATAAATGCTTCTACTTTCCTGGTTAGTGAACAGCATGCAGAAGGGAAGACACTTCATTTAACTGACCCTAATCCTCACCCAGTACAGGAGGTGTACCGTACAATGGTGAAACTAGTTACAAATTCTTATCCAAAAGGACGTTTACCATTTATAGTGGCAAAGCTATCATTACAGATACCTTTTATTCGAAGGAAATTAGGTGTCGAACTAGAAACATTAGATTATTTAACATGGAATGCCACATTTGATACGGCTGAAGCACATCATATTTTACAAAAAGGAGGTATTACATGCCCTGATTTTATACAAACGATGCCAAAAATGATTGAGTTTTATTTAGCACATAAGGAAGACAAGAGCTATCAAATTCAGATTAAGTAACGAAAAAAACATATAGATATTTTTGTCAGCTGTAAATGATAGTGCTATAATATTTGAAAGAAGATACCTTCGACAATTTGTCAAAGGGGAGTAGCTAACAGGCAACTAACTTTACCTGGTTTCACATCCGTCAAGACATGGTACTACCATCGGGTGTGATAGTGAATGGCTCTATACGTATGACGTGTAGATTGAAGTACCATAAATAGAAAGGGTACGAATTTACTTAGCGAGACCTTTGCCTGAATTAGGGCAGGGGTTTTTTTCTTTTATACTTGGATGACATGGTCATTGAGGGTATAGAGAGCTTAGAGGAGGCACTAGAATGGAAGCGATTTTATTACAATATGGCTGGGTGTTAATTGTCCTTGTGGTATTAGAGGGATTACTTGCAGCCGATAACGCGGTAGTAATGGCTGTTATGGTGAAGCATTTACCACAAGAGCAGCAAAAAAAGGCATTATTTTATGGACTATTTGGAGCATTGATATTCCGATTCTCCGCACTATTTGTTATTACAGTTTTGGTTAATTATTGGCAAATTCAAGCAGTCGGTGCTGCTTATCTATTATTTATGTCTGCGAAAAATATTTATGATTTGCGGAAACATAAGGATGAAGAAGAAGAGGCAACTGAAAATGCTGGAAAAAAAGGTTCTGGTTTCTGGTTCACCGTTCTAAAGGTAGAGGCGGCCGATATAGCATTTGCTATTGATTCGATGCTTGCAGCCGTTGCAATTGCTGTAACATTACCACACTTAGGCGAATTTGATATTGGTGGTATCAATGGCGGGCAGTTTATTGTGATGCTCCTTGGTGGATTTATTGGTGTTATTATGATGCGTTTTGCTGCGCAATGGTTTGTAAAAATATTAAATGATTACCCGTCACTTGAAACAGCAGCATTTCTTATCGTTGGCTGGGTAGGCGTGAAGCTAGTAGTCTTAACATTGGCCCATGAGAAGGTGGGAATATTGCCTAAAGAATTTCCACATTCCACGGCATGGGAGTTAACATTCTGGATTGTCCTAGTAGGTATTGCTTTTGTCGGCTATTTAGTCGGTGTAAGAAAGAAAAAATAAGTAGATGAACGTTGGAGGAATAGTTATCACTATTCCTCTTTCTTTTTTTATGTATTTTTTCTATACTATAATCTATCTAGTTGGGCATCATATGTGGGAGGAGTTGTTAAAGTGCCTTGGAAAAAATCATCAAATAAACTAGTCACACCATTTCAGGTACTTGTTTCTTATTATTTTATAGCGATAGCGATTTCCTTCCTGTTATTACGGCTTCCAGGCGTTCATCAAGAAGGAGTAAAAGTCTCTTTTTTAGATAGCTTGTTTACGGCAGTAAGTGCAGTAAGTGTTACAGGGTTAACAACGATTAATATTTCGGAAACCTATACAACCTTTGGGCTTGTAATGATTCTTGTTATTTTACAGTTAGGCGCCATTGGTATTATGTCACTTGGTACCTTTGTGTGGCTTCTTGTTGGGAAAAAAATAGGGATGCGTGAGCGTCAGTTAATCATGATTGATCATAACCAGTATAGTGTCTCTGGTGTTGTTAAATTAATCCGCGAAATTTTAAAAATTTTATTTGGCATAGAATTAACAGGTACCATTATTTTGACGCTACATTTTACGAATTATTTTGACACATTAGAAGAAGCCTTTTTACATGGAATTTTTGCTTCTATTTCTGCTACAACAAATGGTGGTTTCGATATTACGGGCATGAGCTTACTCCCATTCCATGATGATTATTTTGTACAAATGGTTACCATGGTACTGATTGTATTAGGTGCTATCGGATTTCCGGTATTAATTGAATTGAAGACTTTTTTGCTTAATCGACGCGAGAATTTCCGTTTTAGTTTATTTACTAAAATCACTACTTCAACATACGCCATTTTATTTATAGTTGGTGCGCTTGTCATTTTACTCCTTGAATCATTCCATTCTTTTAAGGAAATGTCTTGGCATGAGGCATTATTTTCAGCAATGTTCCATTCCGTATCAACGCGATCAGCTGGACTGACTACTTACGATGTCACGACTTTTAGTGAAGCTACAGATATATTCATGAGCTTCCTGATGTTCATCGGCTCTTCGCCAAGTTCAGTAGGTGGAGGGATTCGTACCACAACGTTTGCCTTGGCCATTTTATTCTTAATTACCTTTGCTAGAGGAAGAGAGGATATTCAAGTATTTGGACGAGAAATTCATTTGATTGATGTCTTCCGGTCATTTGTCGTCATTTTATTAGCCTTTTTCATGGTATTAGTAGCAACCCTGATCTTGCTTATAACAGAGCCACAAGCATCTCTTATCCAAATTATTTTTGAAATTACTTCAGCGTTCGGTACATGTGGTATGTCGTTAGGCATAACATCTGATTTATCAGTGGTTGGTAAAATCATTATCATTATTTTAATGTTTATTGGTCGAGTTGGATTAATTTCATTCCTTTATACACTTGGAGGAGGCGGAAGAGGAAAGAAATCAGGCTTCCATTATCCGAAGGAACGAGTAATTATTGGTTAAATTTTTAAAGTATACGGGCATTAAGTAAGGAATAATTCCAACGTATACCTCTATAAAAGTAAGAAATTATTATCTTGTCATAAAATATTCATAAAATTTAAACTTTTATTTCCTGATTGGATTGAATACTTTTTGGGCATTTTTTACAAAGTTCTATCAATCTTTGTTTAAGGAATTTGACCTATATTAACGAGGGTGACTGTGAATACTTAACTAACCGAATGACTGACGTGCAGAAAGTACAAATTAAGCGGTATTTATTGTTGCTTTAAGGATTTAAGAATCGTTTAAGTAAGAAAAAAAGCTAGTCCTGATAGTTATTATTCACTGATTTATATATACTTGAATTGTCGAGAAACAAGTAATAGAAAGGTGAACTGTGCAAATGAATTTTAACATGAATATCCCAGGATTAAAAGATGTAGAGATTACGAAAGTAGAAGAAGTAGGCGATCGAATCGCATTGTATGTGCAATTGCCTAAGTGCACGCATCCATGTCCAGTTTGTGAAAAAAAAACATCGAAGGTTCACGATTACCGTATACAAAAGATCAATCATTTAAAATGGTTTGAACGTTTAACTATTCTTTTCTATAAACGTCGTCGTTATGTTTGTGATTGTGGAAAGCGTTTCTCTGAAAAATCCCCCTTCGTAGATAAATATCAACGTTACTCAAAGGAATGGAATCAAGTAGTGAGTATACGTGCTATTAAAGCTAAAACATTTAAAGAAGCTGCAGAAGTGCTAGGTACATCAACCACGACGGTTATTCGCCGTTTTAAAAAGGTAGCGAAAAAACAATTAGTAGAGGGTGTACGTTTACCAAAAGCAATTGCGATTGATGAGTATAAAGGCGATACAGATGCAGGTACGTATCAGTTAATCATTGCGAATGCGGAGACGCGCGAACCGATTGATATTTTACCGAATCGTAAAAAAGAAACCATAAAAAATTACCTAAGTCAGTATGGAGCAGATGTTGAGATAGTGGTCATGGATATGAATCCAAGTTTTAAAGCAGCTGTTCGTCAAGCGCTAGGTCGACCTGTTATTGTGGCAGACCGGTTTCATTTTAGCCGTTATATCTATTGGGCAATGGATGAAGTGCGCCGACAAGTACAAAAAGAATGGGACAAATACAATCGTACAAAGTGTAAACGTATGCGTCATGTATTGTATAAACGTGCATCTAAATTATCACCGAAACAACAGTGGTACTTACAGCGTTATACAGAAATGTCTGAAACATTAAAAGTAGCTCATGAATTAAAGGAAGCCTATTGTGAATGGTTTGATTGGGCAAAGACAAAAAATGATGTTGTAGAAGTGAAGAAGCGATTACTAGCTTTTTACCGTAAGGTAGAAGAGACAAAATTACCAGCTTTCTTAAAAGCCATTCAAACATTGAAGAACTGGCAAGTAGAAATCTTAAATAGCTTTAGTTTTGGTTATTCCAATGGCTTCTTGGAAGGCATTAATAATAAAACAAAAGTGATGAAACGGAATGCATATGGCTTTCAGCGTTTCGATCACTTTCGAGCAAAAATCTTATTAAATTTAAAGTATAAAGAAATCGGAGTTCATCTGGGTTAATGTGTTAAAAGATTACACCACCCCAACATTTGACTTAGAACC
>NZ_JBAHYH020000001.1:3697779-3706217 GCF_036698265.2 Lysinibacillus sp. IITD104 | reverse complement strand
ATTACAGGACTAGCTTTTCTTATTAGTTAGAGTAGATTGTTGCAAAATAAGGCGCTTGGCCATGACGGAAATAGGTTAACAGATAGCCATTTTTTTGTACAATTTTGCCATTTGCAAACTCTTGGTAGTCAAGTGCATGAGGGATAATCAAGGTATGCTTAAACAACTCTTTTTCAGTTAACTTAAAGTTAGCAAATTCCTCGCCTGCGATAGCTGGATTTTCTCGTAAAGCATGGTAAAGAGTTTTTTGCTGCTCCTCAGTAGGACGCTCATTCCACCACAGCTTCCGTGGTTGGAACTGCTGAGCCATTAAGTAATCTAGCTGCATTAAACTCTGGACAATGTTTAAATTCACATTATCTATCGTTTCTAAAAACATTAATAAACGGCGGAATAAATCCTCCAGTTGATGGCCAATACGAGACCAACCTTTTGTTTCCCAATATGTTCCGAAATTTTGGAAGAAATCAAATGGTGTATCAAAGACCTCTGTAACTAAGTATTCAATCGTATGATCCATACGGTGATCATTCCAATACTTCTCAAGAACATCCTCTGCATGTTTAATGCGAACGATATCATCAAAAGTTAGTACATTATTTGAAAAGATTTCGTAAGGTGATAGATCCACATAGGTATAGCCAAACTTTTCGGCTTCTAATCGAAGTCCTGTGCCGCGTAAAAGTTTCAAAAAGCCAAGCTGTAATTCCTCTGGTCGCATTGCAAAAACATCATTAAATGTTTGACGGAAGCTAGCGTAATCTTCCTCTGGTAAACCAGCAATTAAATCTAAATGTTGATCTATTTTTCCGCCATCTTTCACCATGGTTACTGTTCGCTTTAACTTTTCAAAGTTTTGACGACGTTTTACAAGAGTATTTGTTAAATCGTTTGTTGATTGAACACCTATTTCGAATCGGAACAAACCTTTTGGTGCATTGTCATTTAAGAATTGAATGACTTCAGGGCGCATTATATCAGCCGTGATTTCAAATTGGAATACCACGCCAGGTTTGTGTTCATCAATTAAAAATTGGAACATTTCCATTGCATAGCTACGACTGATGTTGAAGGTACGATCCACGAATTTAATTGTTCGAGCTCCGTTATCCATTAAGAAACGAATATCCTCTTTTATTTTTTCACGGTTAAAGTATCGGACACCAACTTCAATAGAAGATAAACAAAATTGGCAGCTAAATGGGCAGCCTCGGCTTGTTTCAATATATTGAATTCGTTTACCTAGATGGGGAAGATCCTCCTCAAAACGGAATGGACTTGGTAATTCACGCAAATCAATTTTAGGCGGCATAGCGTGAATCTTGACTTTCTCATCCTCTAAATAACAAATACCAGGAACATCTTCTAACAATATTTCACCGTGGAAGTAGCGCAGTAATTGTTTAAATGAAGTTTCTCCTTCACCCATCACAATGAAATCTACCTCAGGTATTCGACGTAACCAATGGTGACAATCATAAGATACCTCAGGTCCCCCGAGCAAAATTTTAACATTTGGACAGACAGTTTTTAACATTTTAATCACGTGAATTGTTTCTTCGATGTTCCAGATATAGCAACTAAATCCAACGATATGAGGTTTTTTTTGGAATAAATCTGATACAATATTAAAAGCAGGGTCTTTAATAGTATACTCTGCTATAATTGGATTAAACTCCGGTAAAGCTGCGCCTTTCAAATAGCGCAATGCTAAATTTGTGTGAATATACTTTGCATTTAAAGTAGTTAAAATAGTATTCATGCAATAATCTTCCTTTCAACATCCTATTGTATCAGTCAAGTATCTGACATACAATATAATTCTTTTTACCTATTTATTTTGTGAACAGTTCGTGAAATAATTTAAAATACTTAAATTTACTAAATTTTGTAATAATAGAATCGTGCTGTCATAAAGTATAGTAAAGGCTCAAAATTCGATTTAGAGGTTTTTTACTCTTTTGAAAGGTTCGGTGAGAAAGTTGAAGCAAAATGATATTAATCAATGTTTTGGAAATCTTATGAAAAGTACTTCGTCACCAACACTTATACTCAATAAAGCAGGGAAAATTTTGAACGTCAATGAGGCTGCTATCAAGCTTTTCAATCTTAATTTAACCTATATTGGCTATTTAGCTATGGACGAGCCATCTAATTTTAAATGGACTAAGTTCGTCAAACAGTTACAAAATGATTTACGTTCAGAGGAAATTTTCAATATTCGCACAGTTGGAAATGACTACGAAATGTTATCTTTCAAATGTTTTTACGATCCCAATACAGAGGAAATTGTTGCGCAAATTTCAACATTGAATGATGATGTTGCCCATAAATTATATATTAGTCAAGCACATGAGAGAGCGCAATCTTTTAATGCCTACGATTACTTACCTTATGCTGTTATTGTTAGTGACGCTAGTGGTATTATTCTTGGGCTTAATAAGTATGCCGAAATGTTTCTGAAAGTTGAAAATTCACAGCTCCTTCATAAAGCGCATCAGCATATATTTGATTCTTTTACATTGAAAAAAGGGCAAATTACAACCTACCTTTCTAAGCTAATGGGTGAAAAACATGCAAGCATTCATGTAGTCGACGAAACACAAGTAAGCAGAACTTGCTATTATGAAATTTCAAGTATTTTTGATGAATACAATAATATTATTGTCACTGTTATCAATGATGAAACAGAGAAAAAGCAACTTCAGCATAAAGTTGAGCATCAGCAAGCATTAAACGTTGTTGGACAGATGGCTGCGAGCATTGCGCATGAAATTCGTAACCCATTAACTTCTTTAAAGGGTTTTACTGAATTACTAAAGTTAAATGCTGATGATGAATCACGCATGTATCTCTCTGTTATTGACAGTGAGCTTCAACGGATGGAACAAATCTTATCCGAATTATTAGTATTGTCAAAGCCAACAACGATGAAAGTGGAATTATTAGAACTGGATCATATTGTAAAGCAAGTCATTGAGTTTATGCTACCTGATGCACTCATGAAAAATATTATGATTCAGTATATTTCAACTTCTAATCAAGTATATATTGGCGGCAACGAGAATCGATTAAAACAAGTGCTGATGAATTTAATTAAAAATGCAATGGAATCCATGAATAATGGTGGAACGATTACCGTCGAAATGGCAACAAATGACTGTGCGATTGTCGAACTTATGATTAAAGATGAAGGTGTTGGCATGGACAGCACGACACTTCAAAACCTATTCCAGCCTTTTTACACGACAAAATCATCAGGGACAGGACTGGGCCTTGCTTTCGTGAAAAAGGTGATTGAAGAGCATGAAGGTGTAATCGGTGTTAGTAGCGAATTACAGAAGGGGACATGCTTCCATCTGCAGTTTCCAATTTACACATTCAATCAGCTGGATACAATGGAAGTATCCACAAAAGATTCTGCTTATTTAGTAACATAAAGAGAGTAAAAATGGTTGCATAATGAACAACAAAACCTTCTAAATCATATATTGCTTTTGACAATGCTTTTCTAATGTCGCTATAATGTCATGTATAAAGAGCGAAGTGAGAGGAAAAGAATATGCCGTCAGAAGATCTAAAACAATCTTTAAAATTATATATTGTATTGTCACGTGCACTAAAAGCAATTAATGAAACAACACATCAATTATTTCAGGATAATGGTTTAAACCCAACTGAATTTGCTGTTCTAGAACTTCTCTATCATAAAGGAAGACAGCCATTACAGCAAATTGGCAATAAAATTTTATTAGCCAGTGGGTCTATTACGTATGTCATTGATAAGCTGGAGAAGAGAGGTTACTTATTACGAGTATCTTGTCCTGCTGATCGTCGTGTTACGTATGCAGAAATCACCTCGGAAGGTGAAGCCTTTATGGGTGAGCTGTTCCCAAAACACGAGCAGCATTTGCATGAATTAATGAGTGTACTTTCATCAGAAGAAAAAGAACAAGCTATTACGCTATTGAAGAAAATAGGCCTTTCTATAAAGGACCTATCTTATTAAAAAAGTTGTCTCATTGATTTGAGACAACTTTTTTGTGATGAAAAGGTAAGGACGATAGACAATAGTCTATCGTCCTTAGTATTTTATTATTTTTTAGATATAGTTGCTGCCATATTAAGCATAGCATCTGTTAAATCTTGTTCATCATTATCATGAATAGTTAATTTCGTAATGAGACCATCTTTCTCAAATACAACCCCAATTACTTTCTCAGTGTCGAAGTCCACAACATAACCCTCGATATTTTGAACATCTTTAAATGCTGCTAATTCCTCAGCTGTTAGAGCTACTGTTTCTCCCACTGCGTTCATATAATCTTGCATAGTTGTTTTTACTTCTTCAAAGCTCGATTGTGAAGCTTCAATTGTTTCAATACGCATAAACACTTCATCATCATCATTTGACACTAACATGTCTTTACCAGGTTCTTCTTGTGTCAGTGTAAATCCAGGAAGCTGTTGTAGTTTATAGCTTTGATCAACACTTGCTGATTCAGTTGCCTTTTCTGTTTTATCTACACCCTTTTGGACGTATTTCACATCTTGTTGAGGCTGTTTAGCATCCTCTGTATTTGTATCATTTGCTGCAGGTGTATCTTCTTCCTCATTTGATTCACCTGCTGTATCATCTCCAGATGGTTTTTGATCGGCAGCAGTATTTGATGGCTCATTTTGTTGAGCATCTGAATCCCCTGTTTTATCAGATGTATTACAACCTACAACTAATACGGCTGTTAGTAATAATGCAAGAATAGAAACTAATTTTTTTTGCATAAAAAACCCTCCTTTTCTAAATTAAACGTTAGTAAAGATAAAATGTTTCCAAATATTAATGTTATGATGTTAAAGGCAACACTAAAAATAATAATAGTACAAAAACGACATGAGCTACAATAACAAGTGGCATACTTTTACGCCATTCATATAAGAAGCCCCAAATAATGCTTGTTACCAGTGCAGCAATGACACCAAGCATAAATCCGCTTAGGGCAATTGAGACAGCACATAATACTGCGGTAACTATGACAGCCAAAGTTGGGCGCATAAAGCGTTTTAACTGTTGTTGGATATAACCACGCCAAAATAATTCTTCACCTATGGAAACGATAAATACGAGTAAAACATAGTGCCAAATATTTTGTGGTCCGTAGCTTGCTAAAAATTTTTGAACGGATTGTACTAAGTTATTATTAATATATGGAGCGAGCCAGTAACCAAAGCGAATAATACCATATGTGATGGTACCGTATCCAATACCAAAGAGTAAAAATTGCCATGTAGGTAATTGATCTTCGATGGAGCCAGCTAAAATGGCAATGGCAATACATACTAGTAGAGTGAATGCATACATGTACCAAAATACCGCTTGGTTAGCAAAGGTAAAAGCAAGCATGCCATAAACGAATAATAAAGAAAGGAGAAATAGTATTGTTTGTTTCGAATTTGTTAGCATATTCGACCTCCATACCCTAATCTTATCAAAAAAATAGTCCCTTATCATCTATTAAGACAAATAGGGACTATTCAGACTATTAAGCTTCATTAGTATATAAAATTTTATATCGTTTATGATTGACGACCGTTTTTTCTTCAATTTCAAGGGAATCAAAATTCTCCATATATGTTAAGTTAACGATCACCGAATTTTCATTTACCTTTTCTACAATACCTTGGAGACCATTTTTAAACTCGATAATATTTCCAACTTCAGCTATTTTCACAGACAGTCAGCTCCTTCATCGACTAATAATATACAGTTTGCATGAAAAATTGGTAAACGTAAAGCTTTTTTTAAATAATTCATAATTTATTACACAAATGAGGCAAAGAGAGGAATAAAGTTCATGGAAAAATACGAAAATATGCTTAAACAATTACAAAATGGGGAAAGAGAAAGTATTGAAATTCAAAAGGAAGAATTTTACGAATTTCGTGAAATTCTTGTAAAACACCCATTATTTAAACATTATAGAGGTGAGGCCAAGCAAAATGGGCGAATTATCTATACTTATACTGAAACACCTAGAAGTTAATTTGTCGAACATTGTCGTAAGTTAATGCTGTAAGAAATGAAATATAAATGTATAATAATGGTATGATTATTTGTGTGTGGAGGGTTGTATGAATGGTCAATCTACTCTTGAAACAAATGGAACAAACTCGTGAGATGATGATTCGCTCAGGTGTAGAAAACGGGTTACAAAATGCAAAAACCATTCAACTGAGTCGCAGATTAGATCAGTTAATGAATACTTATTATAGACAGATGGCATTTGAAGAAGAAAAAGATCAAGAAGACTAAAAAAGATTGTTCCAGTATTCAGAGTAAAAAACATTTTAACATATATGTTTAAAATGCATTTCAATGGGGAATAACTTACTATGAACACAGCAACATTCTCATTTCCCCCTTTAGAGCAGTGATCCCCCAATCACTTGCTCTCTTTTTTTTGCTTATTCGGTATATATGCCCTACATATAAATTTTAGTACAAGTTGTGGGAAGAGTTTGAATTATTTCATTCCTTCACCTAAACTGAAAAGATATAGAGTTGGACTCTCACGGAGAGTACAGACATTCTAGAACAAAGGAGCATGTACATATGACAAAGAAACGTATTGCATTTATTGGAACTGGAGTAATGGGTGCTAGTATTATTAAGCATTTACTAAAAAATGGTCATGAAGTAACCGTCTATACTCGTACGCAAGAAAAAGCAGAGCCTCTTGTTGCCTTAGGGGCGTCATGGGCAAGCTCACCTGCTGAAGCATTTAAAAATCATGAAATTGCCTTTACAATGGTTGGCTATCCTTCAGATGTAGAGGAAGTATATTTTGGGGAAAATGGCCTCTTCCAAACAGCAGAACAAGGCAATATTGTCATTGATATGACGACTTCAGAGCCATCTTTAGCAAAGAAAATTTATATGTATGCTCAATCCATCGGTGTAGAGGCTTTAGACGCCCCTGTTTCAGGTGGGGATATTGGTGCTCAAAATGGCACTTTGTCTATCATGATTGGTGGCGATCAGGTCACATACGACAAGGTATTGCCAATTATGAAGCAATTTGGAGAAAATATAATTTATCAGGGTGAAGCAGGAGCTGGGCAGCATGCAAAGATGTGCAATCAAATTGTTATTGCCTCTGGTATGATTGGCGTGTGTGAATCACTAGCTTATGGACTAAAGGCAGGATTAGATTTACCTACCGTTTTACAATCGATCTCTTCAGGTGCAGCAGGTTCATGGTCTTTAAGCAATTTAGCCCCACGTATGATAAAAGAAGATTTTGCACCAGGCTTTTATATTAAACATTTTGTAAAGGATATGAAAATAGCTTTAGACGAGTCAAACAAAATGGGCATAACATTACCAGGACTTGCATTAGCCTATGAAATGTATGAGAAATTAATCGCAGCAGGCTATGGTGATAATGGTACACAAGCACTCTTAAAGTATTATAAATAATTCGCGATGGGATTCTGAATAGGAAACCTGAAGGCTCCTTAAATGGGAGACCTTCAGGTTTTTTTGTTTTACTCTTTCCCGAAAAGTTGAGAATCCAGTGAGAAGCTGGATGCGCCTGCGAGAGTAAAGTAAAGAGCTATTGCACCTAAAGCTAAATCTAATTCATAACCAGCCAATCCATCTGCCCCGATAAAGCCGATGCTAAGTTTTGCTGTAAAGATCGCCACAATCATTGTAATGGTTAATAAAGCACCAAATATTCTTGTTGCTAAACCTAAAATAATTGCAATTCCACCAACTAATTCAATAATTGCCACGATATACGCCATAAATCCTGGTATACCTAGGCTATCAAAGAAGTCAGCTGTATAGCTAATGCCACCTTGAAATTTTTGAAAACCATGCACTGCAAAAATAACGCCTAGAACGATACGTAAAATTGTTGAACCAATATTTTGCATAATAAAGTAACTCCTTATCTTTTTTTGCTTACAATTCGTAACTTAGTTTATTTTTAAAAACAACTTTTGTCAAGTAACTTAATGTGTTTTTAGAACAAGTTTTTTTAAAAAGTGATATACTCTTAAATAGGAACTAATATACAAAGGGGGGAAGTCATTTGGATCAAAAAAATATTTGTCCGCGATTTGAAAAAGCACTCATGATATTAAATCATCGTTGGAATACGCTACTTATTTATCAGCTATTAGATGGTCCGCAAAGGTATTCGACCATTAAAAATCAGTTGAATATTAGTAGTCGTGTATTAACAGAACGTTTAAAGGAGTTAGAGACTGAGCAAATAGTGCTACGTACAGTAATTCCATCAACACCAGTTGTCATTGAGTATGAACTAACGGAAAAGGGTTATGCTATTGCACCTGTGCTAAAAGCGATTGAGCAATGGTCCTCTGAATGGGTAACCATAGATATAGAATGATAAAAAGGTATTCAAGCGAGG
>NZ_JBAHYH020000001.1:3615226-3697679 GCF_036698265.2 Lysinibacillus sp. IITD104 | reverse complement strand
CCCTACATAAAGTAGGGCTTTTTTAGCGTCAAGATGCGTTTATGATTGTTTATAAGCTAAATTTTAATTGTTATTTTATCCTCAACAATTATCTGAAATAAAATCTTCACTTTTTTTCTAGCGAGTCAACATGCTCAGCAGTAGGTTTACCAGCTTTTAATAAGACTTTACTGCCTAGAAGGAAAAATCCTTGGATGAAGAGTAATAGTCCTGTACCGATGAGTAGCCACTCAATAGCAATAATATCAGCTATTGGCCCGAAAATTAGCATTCCTAAAGGCATCATAGAGGTAGATATCATACTAAGAATGCCAAATACTCTTCCCATATAGTCACTTTCCACTTTTTCTTGTAATAACACCGTTGCAGGTGTATTAAAGATTGGCATGGCTATGCCAGTAATGGCCATGATTCCGAGGTACAACCAAAAAATAGGAATGACGCCGAGAGCCATTGTACAAAGACCAAATAACAAAGCAGATAATGTCATTGTATGCACTTTATTTTTAAAGCCACCCCATGTTGCGATTGCGATACCACCGATTAACATCCCAATGGCAAAGGCCATTTCGATGGCAGTCAAACGCCATACATCATTGCCAAAAGTTCGTGTAACTTGTAAAGGCGTTAAAAAGGCAGCAGGTGCAGCAAGCAGCATGAAAAAGGCAAAGAACAAGAATAATTGTTTCAAGAAAGCATGCTCTTTAATATAGATGAAGCCTTGTTTCATATCACTAAAATAGCCTGTTGTTTGTGGCTGATTAGCTTT
Source organism: Lysinibacillus sp. IITD104 (assembly GCF_036698265.2). Taxonomy (NCBI): domain Bacteria; kingdom Bacillati; phylum Bacillota; class Bacilli; order Caryophanales; family Bacillaceae; genus Lysinibacillus; species Lysinibacillus sp. IITD104. The sequence goes on along the minus strand of NZ_JBAHYH020000001.1, from coordinate 3,696,910 downwards.
TGCATGTGCAGGGATATGCAGAAATAATAAGAAGATAGCGATGGCAATAGCCGCTGTTGTCACATCAATAAAGAAAATGGATTCAATAGAAGCCATCGTTAACAATGCACCACTTGCCATAGGTGCAAGAATCATGATGAAGGCTTGAATACTACTATTTGCACCATTGACCTTCATTAAATGCTCTTCAGGCACAAATTGTGGCAAAATTGCGCCCACTGCTGGTGTTTGAATACCTGCACCAACTGCGCGTACGGCTGATATAACAAATAGTAGCCAGAGCTCATCATAGCCGATTAAAAATAAAATAGCTAGAATCAGCGTAGATAAGGCAATCATTCCATCTGCTAAAATAATAAGCCATTTACGGTTATAGCGATCTGCCCAGACACCAGCAATAGGTGCTAAGAAGAAGGTTGGTAAAAAGCCGCAAATGATCGCGATGGTCATCATGCTGCCTGATTGTGTTGTAAGTGTGATATACCATGTAATGGCATATTGCACAAGAGCAGAGCCAAAAAGTGAAATCGTTTGACTACTTAAAAAAAGTATTGTGTTACGTTTCCAATGTTCCAATTTCGTCATCCCTTTCTAACAGTAGTGCCTGTGTGGAAAGTAAAAGACAACACAAAAAAAGAGGGGAGTAGAAGTCCCCTCTTTTCCAGTATTCCTAAAACAGACTAGACCTAATTCCATTTCCCTTGCACAGCAGGCAAAGTGTACACATATTTAATTAATAAGGTGAAATCGTAGTCTAATTGAAGCTGTCATTTGGAATACCCTCCGTTCTATATAAGTTGTGTTGATTGTAGCATAAAGTTCATCGATGCGTAAAGAATGAAATAAGCAAAAAATAGGTTGAATTTAAAAATATGGAAATTGTGAAATGAATCTCATAAAATGAAACGCCATGCATCTATATTTATCGATTTCTTTAAAGGAAAAGTACTATTCATCGTCTTTTCAGTAGTTTTTTATACATATTTTGAAACTATCGGGAACGTTTGTTAGAGGTGAAACTTATTATCTGCTTGCATTGATTCCGATAAAGTTGCTTCGGAGACGTGCATATAGCGAGTACTTGTCATATACTAAAATAGAAAAATAGCAAATGGAGGAAATATGAGAAAGAAAAATAGTAAATGGAAGATCTTAACTTTAGTCGCGATGATTTTTGTGTTATGCCTATCGACAATCCCTACAAAGACTGCCATGGCAAGCACGACACAGCCAAAAAGGGAGATGAGGGCTGTCTGGATTTCAACCGTTCTTAATCTTGATATGAAAGCAGGTATGACGAAGGAGCAGTACACGGCTTGGACACGCCAAACTTTGGATCAACTAAAAGCCAATAAATTCAATACTGTTATTTATCAAGTAAGACCAACAAATGATGCAATGTATGCCTCTGATCTAGCGCCATGGTCATCTTACATAACAGGCAAAAAGCAAGGCACGAATCCAGGCTACGATCCTCTTGCGATCATGATAGAGGAAAGTCATAAACGGGGTATGGAGCTGCATGCATGGATGAATCCTTATCGTGTAACAATGTCTGGACAAAAACTGACAGACCTTGCTGCTGATAATGTGGCTAGAACACATCCAAATTGGGTTATCAAATACGGTAAGCAATATTATTTAAATCCTGGTTTACCAGAAGTACAAGACTATTTAGTTGACGTAGTAAGAGAGCTAGTAGCTAATTATGATATTGACGCAGTGCATATGGATGATTATTTTTATCCATATAAAGTTGCTAATGAAGTTTTTCCAGATCAAGCAGCTTTTAAAAACTATGGTGCTTCCTTTAAAAAGGTGGAGGATTGGCGACGAGATAATGTCAACCGTCTTGTAGAAAATCTTTACACGGCCATTAAAGACACAAAGCCATATGTCCAATTTGGTATTTCACCATTTGGTGTATGGCGCAATAAATCACTAGATAAAACAGGAAGCGATACAAGGGCTGGTGTTAATAATTACGATGATTTATATGCAGACGTCAGAACATGGATTCAAAATGGCACAATTGATTACATTACACCACAAATTTATTGGTCAAGAACATTATCTGTTGCGAAATATGGAACGTTGTTAGATTGGTGGAGCCATGAAGTGCAAACCTACGCAACAACACACCCTGTGCATCTATACATTGGGCTTGCTGATTACAAAGTTGGCAATGATAGTGATGCAGCATGGAAAAATAAAATGGAGCTACCTAGTCAAATACTAGCGAATCGTTCGGAAAAGGTAGCGGCTGAGGGGCAAATGCATTTCTCCTTAAGAAGCTTTCAAAACAATAAACTAGGCTATGCAACGATTGTTAGTCAACAATTATATAATTACACAGCACTGACACCAGAAACAACTTGGGATGATGACACAGTGCCGAACGTGCCGACTTTTGTGCAAGTGACAAAGGAAGCGGCAGGTCGTAAGATAGAGATTATAGACGAAAATGAAACACAACCACGCAAGTATGTCATTTATCGTTTTACAGGAAACAAAGAAGGCTCTTATGATGACCCTCGAAATATAGTGGATGTTGTTTATAATATGGATGGATTCACTAAATTTGTGGACAAGTCAGCTCTTGCTAAGCATAGCTATACATACGGCATTAAGGCTGTATCTGCTACAGGTGTGGAAAGCAAGGAAGCTTTTGTAGTGAAAGAAGATTAATAAAAAAAACAGCCACTCACATGCAATGACTGCATGAATGGCTGTTTTTTTATTAATTTTCTTCAATATCTTTACGGTTTTTCTTTAACATTTTAGATAGCATTTCATAAACAATTGGTACAACAACGAGTGTTAATAGGGTAGAAGATAATAAACCGCCAATTACAGTAATAGCTAAGTCTTTGGAAATTAATCCACTACCGCCAGTACCAAGTGCCATTGGAATCATAGCACCAATAGTAGCGATGGCTGTCATCAGGATAGGACGTAAACGTGTTGCTCCAGCTTCAAGGATTGCTTCACGCATGGCAAGACCATCATGTTCCATATGAATGATACGGTCAACTAATACGATGGCATTTGTTACAACGATACCAATCAACATCAATAGACCCATCATGACAGATACAGAAATAGTTTGCCCTGTAACGAATAAACCAATGAATGCACCAATTACTGCGAACGGTAGTGAGAAAAGAATAGCGAACGGAGCTAAACCTTCTCCGAATGTTACCACTAAAATGAAGTAAACAATGGCAATGGCTGCTAACATCGCAATACCAAGCTTAGTGAATGTTTCTTGCATATCTGCAGCAACACCAGCAACACCAAGTGTTACACCTTTTTGTAAATCTAATTTATCAATTTTTTTATCAGCAGCAGTAGTGGCTTTTGAAATATCGTCACCGATAATCGTACCAGATACTGTTGCAAAATATTCACCTTTTGAACGAGATAATGAGTTAAGTGTTGTACCTTCCTCAACATCTACTAATTCTCCGATAGTCATTGTTGTACCCAATGCTGTTTTAATTTCAGTGGCTAAGACATCATCAAGTGAAGTCGCAGCTGCTTTAGCATCGCGTTGAACGATGACATCGATATCTTTACCATCGTTTTTCACGGTAGTTAATATTTCTTGTGATGTATTTGAATTTAATGCCATCACGATTTGAGCTGTCGTTAACCCGTATTGAAGGACATTTTTTTGTTCAACTTTTAGCACATGCTCTACATATGGATCTTCATTATCAGATTTAATATCTTCTAAGCCATCCACTTCTTTTAGAGCGCCCTCTACTTGCTTCACAGCATCTCGAAGTTTATCTAAATCATCACTATACAGTGTATAGCTGACTTCGTTTGATGACATCGACATAGAAGTGAAGTTTTGAGACTTCCATTCTCCTGATTGCCCGATGTTAAATACATAGTCTTCAACCTCATCACGAGCTTTAGGGAAGTCTTCCATATCCGGATCAAAGATAAGGTACATTAAGGCACCGCCAGCACCTCCACCCATCATCATTGCTGATGGATCGACATTCTTCGCATCTGTAATGGAAACTTGTAAAATATCAACATCTTTACGTTTCATTAATTCTTTTTCTACTTTTTCAACATTTGCTGCCGTTTCGTCAGCCAGCTCTCCCGTTGCAGGCGTATACGTTAAGTACATAACTTTTTCTTCTTGTGAGCCCATAAAACTAAAACCAATAAGTGGTGTTAATGCAAGAGAACCAACAAGTAAAAGAATCGCAAGGACAGATGTAATAATTTTGTGATTTAATACTTTTTCTAAGACACCTTTGTACCAGGTAGCAAGTTTACCAACTTCTTTATGTTGGCTTTCAGTCTTCTCACCGTATAACTTTTTACGGAATAAGAAGTGAGATAAAGCAGGTACGATTGTGATCGCAACTAATAACGATGCACCTAATGCAAATGTCATTGTAAGGGCAAATGGCATGAATAATTCGCCTACCATACCACCTACGAAAATAAGAGGAGCGAATACAGCGACCGTTACCAATGTTGAAGAAAGAATTGGTTTGAACATTTCAATTGTTGCTTCGCGAATTAGGGCACGACCTGTAAGTTTTTCTTGTTTTAAGTGAATTCGTCGGTAAATATTTTCTACAACTACGATTGAGTCATCGATAACACGACCGATTGCGACGGTAATCGCGCCGAGGGTCATGATGTTTAAAGTAATATCCATCCAGTTTAATAGGAGTAATGCCATGAAGATAGAAACTGGGATAGAAATAATTGAAATAATCGTTGATTTGAAATCACGTAAGAATAGTAAAATGATTAATACGGCAATTGCGCCGCCAAAGACTGCTTTTTCGATCATTGTAAATACAGAATCTTCAATTGGGGCACCTTGGTCAAGAGAGATCTCTACGTTTAAGCCGTCTAATCGTTTTTCCTCATCCTTCATAAGGTCTTTTACTGCATTAACAACTGTTACCGTATTCGCATCTTGGCCTTTTACGATTTGAATAGCAATGGCATCTTGACCATTTGTACGTGAAACAGATTGCACTTTACCTTCTACTTCAATTTTTGCAATATCACCTAGACGAACGAAAGGTGAAGGATTTGTAGCTGAAGGTGTAACTGGAATTAATAAGTCTTTCAGTTCATCCACTGATTTTACCTTACCATCTACTGAAACGGCTTGTTCCCCGACAGTAAATTGATATAAACCAAGTGACAGTGACATATCACTTGCCTGAATCATTTGTTTAACAGTTTCCTCTGTTAAACCAAGTGCTGCCATTTTTTCTTCATCGTATTTAAACGATACTTGTTCAATATGCTGACCTGTTATGGTAGCAGATGCAACACCATCAATCTTTTCGATTTTAGGCAGTAAAACTTCTTCTACTGTTGAAGTTAAATCAACAATATCTTCCTTAGAGCTACTTACAGATAAAGCGACTACGGGCATCATGTTCATGCTGATTGCCATAATAGTAGGCTCTTGAGCACCTTCAGGTAGTTTAAGATTATCTAAAGCTGCTTCTAATTGACGTTTTTTCTCATCCATATCAATTCCATAGTCGTATTCCACTTGAACTTGTGCTACGTTGGAAGAGGAAGTTGAGTAAACAGCCTTCACATCTTCTAAACTTTCTATGGATTTTTCGAACGGAATGGAAAGTTCATTCATGACTTGTTCAGGCGTTGCGCCAGGATATACGCCCATGACAATTAAATACGGGATCGAAATATCGGGTATCGATTCCATTTTCATCCTAGTACCCGAATAAATACCAGAGACAGTGATGATAATTGTTAATAACCACACTGCCAATTTGTTCTTTAATACGAAATTAACTAAACTTTTCACCTTCACACCTACCCTTTATTGACTATCTAAATTCAATTATTTATACTAATGACTAATCGGTCATTTGTCAACGAAATGCATTAGGAGAGAGTTAAAAATATGTTAAAAAAGCAATTAATTATGGAGAAAGCGTTAGAACTGTTTTCTGAACAGGGTTTTGAAGCTACGTCAGTACAACAAATCACAGAACGCTGCGGGATTTCTAAAGGTGCATTTTATTTATCCTTCAAAACCAAAGATGAGCTTGTTATATCTATGGTTGATTACTATTTACAGCAGTTTATTACAGATGTTGACCAAGTAGTCAGAGGAACGTATAACAAAGAAACTGTTTTGGTTGAATTTTATAAAAGTATTTTTCAAGCATTCAAAGACCATTCTGCATCTGCACGTGTATTCTTTAATGAAAAGGTCTTTTTAACAAAAAAAGAGCTATTTCATAAAATAACAGCGTATGAAGCAGAAATGTCGAAATCAATTCTCTATATGCTTGAGCAGCTTTATCAGGATCAATTAAAAGAAATGAAATATGATGTAATGTACTGCATAAAAGGATTTATGAAGAGCTATGCTGAGCTTTTTATTTTTTCAGATATGCCACTTGATTTAGAGCAATTAGCTAAATCTTTAGCAGAAAAGACAGATATTATTGCCCATCATACAACCATTCCATTTATTACAGCAGATCTTGTGCCGTTTATTGCAAAGCCGTGTGAGGAAGACGTGTCAAAAGATGCTTTACTACAATTATTGGAGCAAAATATAAATCATACTGAGGATTCTATAGAAAAAGAATCCATTGAGTTGTTAAAGCAAGAAATAGAAAATCCTACTTATGGTAAAGCAATCATTAAGGGGCTAATTGAAAATCTACGTTTAGACCCAGCGTATCATTGGATTGCATATGTAACTGCAAAATACTTTAATATTTGAACTCTAGGATAGAATTGTTCACGTTTGGCGGTGAACAATTCTATTTTTAATGGTTTTTATCTATGGATGGAGGCATAGATTGCAAGGCCTCTAACGCACTTGCAAAGGGTTCTTGAATCCATAATAGGCGCTCAAGAAAATCTTGGACTTCGATTGGTAATTTTAATTCCTGCTGCCAAGCTTTCTCTTTTTTCTTGCTTGGCTTGTAGTCTGAGTATAGTAAAAATAATAAAAAATGGCCGACAAAATAAAGATCACTAATATGATTTTCGGCACGTTTTGGATTTTCAATCGTAGAGATATCGATTAGCTTTTGATAAGTGGTAGCTAGACCAAAGTCAATAATATGCAATTGCTGACCTACTAACAATATATTCGGAATCCGTAAATCGCGATGTACAATACCATAATTGTGTAACTGTACAATTTGCTCTAATAATTGCTTTGTAATAGCAAGGGATTGAGCAATTGTAAATTTGGCACCATTCTGAAAAATAAGCTCCTCAAAAGTTTGCCCATTGACATAGTCCATGATAAAAAATGGACTGTCTGAAATTGTTCCTGCTGAATGGATGGTAGGAACATAGGGTAGTGAAAGTTGCTGGAGTATGTGAATTTCTTGTTGAAATTTATGAATGGTTTTCTGGTGGTGACGATGTTTGGGTCGCAAGCATTTTAAAACAAATAGACTTGCTGACGAGCAATTCTCAATTAAATACGTACGACCATATGAGCCATAGCCAAGGAATTTTTTAAAAGAAAAATCGGGATGTTCGGCTATGTAAAGTTCTACAGCCTGGTCAAAACTTTTTTCGGAAATTCGTTTCCACCACATTAGCTACTAAAGAAACTCATAGAGCTGAAAAAACTGCGTGAGCTTTTACGAGAGCTACGCTTATAATGCTTGTGACCATAATAATTATGTCGCTTTGAATATCTGCTACGGCTACTTGATGAAGAATGATGGCGTTTGGATTTACTATTAAGTAAGGAATGAAGAATTTTATCTAGCATAAAAACGCTCCTTTTTGATGTTGTTATTACTATATACGCAAAAATAAAAAGGAGGTTTCAAAAATAAAAAAGAAACTATGTAAAATTTACATAGTTTCTTTACGAGGTTAAACCTCCATAATAATCGGTAAGATCATTGGACGGCGTTTTGTTTTTTCGAATAGATAAGGTCCCAAAACGTCTGTAATTTCATTCTTCAATTCTGTCCATTGAGGAGTCTTGCTTTGAATTGTTTCATTCAGATGACGGTTTAACATTTTTTGTGCCTCATTGATCATCGTACCTGATTCACGCATATAGACAAATCCACGTGAGATGATGTCAGGGCCAGAAACAATTTTTTGGTTTTCCATATCAACACTTACAACTACAATCACTAAACCTTCTTCAGAAAGAATACGGCGATCACGTAACACGATATTACCGATATCGCCAATACCATTGCCATCAATGTAAACATCTCCTGAAGGAATACGGCCAGCTACATGTGCTTCATTGGCACTTAGTGCTAGAACATCACCATTTTCCATAACAAATGTATTGTCTAGTGGAACATCGCAATCTTCAGCTAGGTGTGTATGCATTTTTAACATACGGAATTCACCATGGATAGGCATAAAGAACTTAGGCTTCATTAAACGAAGCATCAGTTTTTGTTCTTCTTGAGATCCGTGACCAGATGTATGAATATTGTTTAATGCACCATGAATGACTTCTGCACCTGCACGGAACAATAAATTAATGATTTTATTAACACTCACGGTATTACCTGGTACTGGTGAAGAAGAAAAGATAACTGTATCGCCAGGCTGTATTTGAATCTGACGATGTGTCCCGTTGGCAATACGTGACAAGGCAGCCATTGGTTCACCTTGAGAGCCTGTACATAAAATCATCACTTCGTTTGCAGGAAGTCGATTGATGCTTTGAGCATCAATAAATGTATCCTTTGGAGCAGTAATGTAACCTAGCTCACGACCAATCGTAATAGCATTGTCCATTGAGCGACCAAAGACAGCAATCTTTCTTCCGTATTTTACGGCTGCGTCTGTGGCTTGCTGTAAACGGTGAATATTTGATGCAAAGGTAGCAAAAATAATACGGCTATCCACCTTACGGAAAATCTCGTCGATACTTTTTCCAACTGTGCGCTCTGACATTGTGAAATTAGGCTTTTCAGCGTTAGTACTATCAGATAGTAAGCAAAGTACGCCATCACGTCCGATTTCAGCCATCTTTGTTAGGTTGGCTGGTTCACCCACTGGTGTAAAGTCAAATTTAAAGTCACCTGTGTGAACGATATTACCAGGTGGTGTTTTAACAACAATTCCATAAGCATCAGGAATACTATGTGTTGTTCTAAAGAAGCTAACAGATGTTTTTCTGAATTTAATAACATCCTCTTCTTTAATTTCAATGAGTTTTGTTGTACGTAGCAAGCCATGTTCTTCTAATTTATTACGTAATAAGCCAAGTGCAAGCTTACCGCCATAGACAGGGATATTTACTTGACGTAAAAGGTATGGAATACCCCCAATATGATCCTCATGCCCATGGGTAATAAACAGTCCTTTGATTTTATCGACATTACGTACTAAGTACGTGTAATCAGGAATAACATAGTCAATGCCCAGTAAGTCGTCTTCTGGAAATTTTATACCGGCGTCAATTAAGATAATTTCATCTTGAAATTGAACGCCATAAGTGTTTTTGCCGATTTCGCCCAGTCCGCCGAGCGCGAAAACAGCTGCTTGGTCATTTTTAACAAACTTCATGTTTGTTAAATTTCCTCCAAGACGAAGTTCGGGCTTGCTTGTTCGTACTCTAAGTAGTTACCCTCAAGCAGTTGAATGAACTCGATGTTATAGTTTCGGTCTTTTAGCTTTTCACGTACTTCACGTTCTGAAGTAGCTTCTAGGTATAGACTTTTAGTATTTTCGCGAACTGGAATCTCATTTGCATTTTCTTGATAATAAACTTTGTAAATCATAGTTTGCTCTCCTTTAATTGCGTACAATTTTCTTGCACCTTTGACTACTACCACACACGTGCTACAAGAAAACAACGAATTTCTTTTATTGAAGAAATGTACGTTTGTAATACTTGTATCTCAATGCTTCAGATGTGCACTATGTTATAAAATTGTATAGGAAGTAGTGAGACAGTGGTTGCGTATAGCCAAATAAATGCATTTCCTTTATATTATCACGCACTTCCTCTAAAATAAAGAAAAGCCCTTCAAATAATGAAGGGCAAATGTTAGGCAATTGATTTTTTTCCGAGTACGCCGCGAAGTTGCTTCAATAATTTTCGTTTGAGTTTCTTCAGCATGGCACATCACTCCTTAGGATCATTATAATTAAAATTATTGTCTATGTAAAGTCATTTAGCTTGAAAGGATAATATTTATGGAAAGGGTTAATAGAATGAACAAAATTTTATTTTTTGATGTCGATGGTACTCTCTATAACAGTGAAAAAAAGTTACCTTCATCTGCAAAAGAGGCACTTTTGACAGCACGACGTAATGGTTATGAATTGGCAATTGCTACTGGTCGAGCACCATTTATGATTGAGTCATTGCTAGAAGAATTAGAGATCGATACGTATGTTACCTTCAATGGCCAATATGTTGTCTATAAAGGTGAGGTTGTCTATACAAATGGGATTGCGAAAGATGAACTAGCTAAAATTATTGCCTTTGGTGAGGCGCGTAACGAACCGGTAGTGTTTTTAGATGATAAACGGATGATTGCCTCAGTTGGCGATCATCGTATGGTAGCTGAAAGCTTAGATACTCTTAAATATCCGTATCCAGAATTAGACTCATCTTATTATATGCAGAACAATGTATATCAAACACTTATTTTTATGGAAGAAAAAGATGAACCTTTATATAATGAAACATTCCCAAATGTTCAATTTGTACGTTGGCATCGTTATTCTTGTGATATTTTGCCAAAGGGAGGTTCGAAGGCTGCTGGTATTGAAAAGGTGCTTGAAAAAATGGGCATCACTTTACAAGATGCCTTTGCTTTTGGCGATGGCATAAATGATATTGAGATGCTACAGGCAGTTGGGACAAGTGTTGCTATGGGAAATGGCCATGAGCGAGTGAAGGCAGTTGCTCATCATATTGCAGACCATGTAGACGAGGATGGTCTCTCTAAAATAATGCGTAAGCTATCCATTATTTAAAAATGAAAAACAACTAGTTGTGAAATTTACAACTAGTTGTTTTTTATTGATTAATGGTCTATGCCATATTGACGGTTTTTATTTGAACACCTTTTTCCGAAAAATGTTGAATCGTCTTTTTGGATAGTGCGTCATCTGTGATAATGACATCTACGTCATCCACTGGACAAACTTGAATCGCTACATCTTTATTAAATTTTGAGGAATCTGTAGCTACGTAGACTTTTTGAGAGATGGAAATAATTTGCTTTCTAGTAATCGCTTCATCCAAGCTAAAATCAGATATGCCTTTTTCAATTGAAACGCCACTAGCGCAAATAAAAGCTTTATTGATATTAAGATGCTCGAAGCGAAATAAAAATTCATTTGATGTCACTGATTTTTCAGAATGGCGTACTTTACCCCCAAGCAGTATAACCTCAATGTTAGAGCCGATTAGATCAAATGCTACAGGTAGTGAATTTGTCACCACTGTTAGTTTTTCCTTGTCCAATAAAAATGGTGTCATTTGATAGGTAGTTGTTCCGCTATCAATGAAAATACATTCCCCATCTTGAACGAGCGAAGCACATGCTCTGGCAATGGCGATTTTCTCTGTTAACTGTTCGTGAAGTCGGTGATCAATTAGTCCTTCTACTGGCTCAATATATTTAACGCCCCCATAAAATTTTTCAATTTTTTTGTCTTGCATCAACTGTTGGACATCACGACGGATCGTTTCCATTGAAACGTTAAACTCTTTTGTAAGTGTTACTAATTTTACTACCTTATGTTGACGTATAAACTGCAAAATTTGGTGTTGCCTTTCTATCATATACATTTCATCACCTCTACTAGATATTTACTCAAAATAATCATAACTTTGTCAACAGTTGGTCAGAATTTACTCAACATTTACACAAATAAGCATTTTCCTTTACAAATAGTCTCTATACTGAAGCTAAGAACTGAGTGAGGTGACCCAATTTGTTAGAGCTAAAAAATATCTCAAAAAGCTATAAAAATAAAAAAGTTTTAGTAGATATCAATGTAACCGTCGAATCAGGTGAGATTATTTCTTTGCTAGGACCGAGTGGCTGCGGTAAAACTACTTTGCTTAATATCATTTTAGGACTTGTAGATCCAACTGCTGGTCAGCTTGTCTACAATGGACAAGATATTTCCAAGCAATCAATGCAAGAAAGAGGATTTAATATAGTGTTTCAGGATTTTGCGTTATTTCCTCATTTAAATGCATACGACAATATCATTTATGGATTAAAAAATAAAAATGTGAAAATGTCCAAAGAGGAGATACAAGAATACATTGATTTTTTAGAGCTAGCTCCTCATTTGCATAAGAAGATTCATGAATTGTCTGGTGGGCAAAAACAACGCGTTTCCATTGCAAGAACACTCGTGATGCAACCTAAAATTCTATTATTAGACGAACCACTAAGTGCACTAGATGGCGTTATAAAGGAATCTATAAAGGAACGTATTAAATCCATCGCCCGTGAATTTAATTTGACGACGATTATCGTGACACATGATCCGGAAGAAGCCCTTACCTTATCGGATAAAGTCATCATTATTAATGAAGGTACAGTTGCTCAATTTGGCACACCTCATGAAATTGTTACAGCGCCAAAAAATCAATTTGTAGAAGATTTTATCTTAAGGCAGCTTCATATTAAGCGACATAACATCTATCAATTGTTTGGAGAAACATATGCTTAAAACGAATAAAATAATGAAATTAATTTTTCTACCGATTCTACTATTTTTTCTATTCTTTTTAATTGTGCCATTGCTTTATATGTTTTGGCAGTCATTCAAAATAGGCAATGTCGTTACCACTCAAAATTATATAGAAGCTTTACGGAATATCGAAATTCGTGAAGCTTTTACGAATAGTTTTAAAGTTTCTTTTGTAGCATCAGTGATTACAACCATTTTAGCCTTTTGGTTGGCCTATGCTGTTCATTTTACTACGATGCATCTCCATACAAAAAAGCTAGTTCAAATTGGAATTACCTTGCCGATGCTACTGCCAACCATCACCTATGGCTTTGTATTGATTTATACATTTGGGAATCAAGGAATTCTAACAAAACTAGTGGGGCAGCCTCTTTTTACAATCTATGGGTATAACGGCTTGGTGATCGGTTACGTCTTATACACATTACCAGTTGCTTTTATATTAATGCAAAACTCCATGCAATATATCGATAAACGTTTTTTACTTGTTTCAATATTAATGCATGATCAGCCAATGCGTCGTTTTTATCATACCGTATACCGTCCTATGGTTGGGACAATTGGCGGGGCATTTATTTTAACATTTGTTTTAAGCTTCACAGACTTTGGAATCCCTGCATCGGTTGGTGGCAATTACAGGGTAATAGCTACTGAACTTTACCAAGCTATGTTAGGTTCCATTGTGCATTTTGAACGTGGAGCAGTCATTTCAGTGTTAATGCTAGTACCTGCTATATTAGGTGTTGTCATGCTAACGATTTTAGAGCGCTTCAATTTTCAATATAAACAGGTTGGGCAAAGTGAACTTGTAAAGCATCGTTTACGAGACGCGCTATTTACAATTTATTCAATTCTCTGTGTAACAGCTGTATGTATTATTTTTTCAACCATGTTTATTGTGCCTTTTACCAAAGGCTATCCGTACGATTTCAGCTTTACATTAGAGCATGTTCAAAATGTACTCGCAGAGAAAGATTTAACAAAGGTTTACATCAATTCTCTCATCGTAGCGGTTCTAACAGCAATATTAGGTGTGGGCATAACATTTATGTCGGCGCTTCTTAATACAAGGACACCATTAAAGGGAAGAAAAAGCTTAGATGTAACTTCTATGATGACAAATACAGTTCCAGGTATGGTACTTGGATTATCCTACTTATTTTTCTTTAATGGAAGTTCTTTAAAGGGTACTTTTCTTATCATTATCGCATGTAATATCGTGCATTTTTTTACGACACCTTATTTAATGGCGAAAAATTCATTGCAAAAAATGGATCCTACGTGGGAAGTGACAGCTGAGCTGTTAAAGGATTCGTGGTTAAAAACCGTGATACGAATTATTTTACCGAATATTAGGCCAACGATTTATCAAATGTTTAGCTACTATTTTTTAAATGCGATGGTTACAGTCAGCGGTGTTATTTTTCTTGTCAGCACAAAGACAATGCTTGTATCGACAAGGATAAAAGAGCTACAGCATTTCGCAAAGTACACCGATATTTTTGTTTTATCGATATTCATTTTATGTACAAACCTCATTGTGAAATTAGGTTGTGATTATATAGCAGCACATAAAGAAAAAACGGAGGAGATTACAAAATGAAGAAGTCAACAGGCAGGATGTTAGGGACAGTAAGTGCAGCAGCAGTCGTTTTAGCTGCATGTGGAGGAGTAGCAGCAGATTCCAAAGAGCAAGTCATCATTTATTCAAATGCTGATGATGAAGCTATTGAAGTGATGGAAACTACATTAGATGATAAAGGCTATAAAGGTAAGTATTTAATCCAGTCGTTTGGTACTTCTGAGTTAGGTGGCAAAATGATGGCGGAAGGGACAGATATTGAAGCAGATGTTGTAACAATGGCTTCTTATTTTATAGAAAGTGCACAAACCTCAAAATCCATGTTTGTGGATATTTCTTCAGACTTAAAGCCTCTTGATGGGAGTGTTACGTATGCATTACCGATTTTAGGCAATGTAGGCTCTATCTTTATTAATACAGAGGTATTACAACAAAAGGGGCTATCTATTCCGAAATCCATTAAAGATTTGACAGACCCTGCTTATAAGGATTTAGTGTCATTCCCAAACATTATGGACTCCTCAACAGGGTGGCTTCTAGTACAAGCTATTATAAAGGAATATGGTGAAGAGGAAGGGAAAAAAGTTCTAGCAGAGTTAATTAAAAATGCAGGACCACATATTGAAAGTTCAGGCTCTGGCCCTATTAAAAAGGTGAAAACAGGAGAAGTTGCTGCAGGCTTTGGTTTACGTATCCAAGCTATTGATGCCAAAAACGAAGGGTTACCGATTGATTATATTGACCCGACAGAAGGAAATTTCACTTTAACGGAATCTGTAGCTGTTGTAGACAAAGAAGGTGAGGAAGCATTAGCAAAAGAAATTGCAAAGGTAATTGCAACAGAGGCTCGTGATGGTCTTCTAGAGCAATATCCTGTAGCTCTATATGAAGGAGAACAAGTAAAGGACGAGCACGTTCCTACCTATTTGAAAAAATGGGATACTACCTTAACCGTAGATTTATTAGAAAAACACCAAGCCTTCTTTAAAGAAGCACAGCGATAAGGAGTTATAGCAGATGAGTAACCATAAATTATTGACGCCAGGTCCACTGACAACAACTGAAGCAGTGAAACGAGAAATGTTAAAAGATCGTTGTACATGGGATGACGATTATAAAAATGTGACACAAGTGATTCGTAAGCAACTCTTAAAATTAGCAAAAGTTGATGAAGCTGATTACACTACGGTACTAATGCAAGGAAGTGGAAGCTTTGTAGTAGAGTCTGTACTAACAACAGCAATTGGTGAAAATGATAAGGTGCTGATACTAACAAATGGTGCTTATGGTGAAAGAATTGTTGAAATGGCCAAAGCCTTAAAGTTACAGCATGTTGTTTATAGTGCTCCTTATGATGAACAGCCCTCCTTGTTAGAAGTTCAATCCTTCCTTGAAAGAGATAGGAGTATTACTCATGTAGCTCTCGTACATTGTGAGACGACTACTGGTATTTTAAATCCTATTAAAGAAATTGGGGAAGTTGTTCATTCGTTCAACAAAACGTTTATTGTGGATGCCATGAGTAGCTTTGGAGGCGTACCAATGGATTTATCAAGCTTGCATATTGATTTTTGCATTAGTAGTGCCAATAAATGTATTCAAGGTGTTCCAGGGTTTGGATTTGTTATTGCGAATACAAGAGCTCTAGAAAAATGTAAGGGACAAGCTCGAAGTGTTGCATTAGATTTGTATAATCAATGGGAGGTGATGAAGCAAGACGGGAAATGGCGTTTCACTTCACCTACACATGTAGTGGCTGCTTTTGCGAAGGCACTTGAAGAATTAATTGAAGAAGGTGGCATTCATGCTCGCTATAAGCGCTATGCGTATAATAATCATCTACTTCGCTCTCGCTTATCAGAGCTAGGATTGAAAGCGTATATTTCGGAGGAGCTTCAATCACCAATTATCACAACATTTTTATTCCCGCATAAAGAGTTTTCTTTTGAGCATTTTTATCAAGAAATGAAAAAGGCAGGTTTCGTTATCTATCCAGGTAAGCTTACGGATGTCGATACATTCCGAGTTGGCAATATTGGTGATATTCATGAGGATGATATGCTTGCATTATGTGAGGTTATTGAAAATTATATGGTGGTGAAAAACAATGAAAATTGAGACGGTAATTTTGGACTGGGCAGGCACAGCAGTTGACTTTGGTTGCTTTGCTCCTGTAAAAGTTTTTTTAACAATTTTTGAGGACGCTGGTGTTACAGTTACACTAGAAGAGGCTCGTAAACCAATGGGTATGCTGAAAATTGATCATATCCGCACTATGCTAGAAATGCCAAGAATTAAAGAAGAATGGCACCGTGTACATGGACAACCCTTTACGGAAGAAGACGTGCATGTATTGTATAGTCATTTCGAAACAAAATTAATGGAGTCTTTAGCGACTTATACAGATCCTATCCAGCATGTGAAAACAACAGTACAGCAATTAAGAAAAGCAGGTATTCATATAGGCTCTACAACTGGCTACACAACTGCAATGATGGAAGTAGTGACAAAGCATGCGGCTGACAAGGGCTATCAACCTGATTTTCTTGTAACACCTACACAGGTAGGCGATAAAGGGCGACCATATCCATATATGATTTTTAAAAATATGGAGGCGTTAGGATCGCAAGCGACGAAGCAAGTTGTGAAGGTTGGCGATACAACATCTGATATAAAAGAAGCCTTGAATGCAGGTGTTTGGGCTGTTGGCGTAATTATTGGAAGCTCTGAAATGGGCCTTTCCGAAGAAGAATTCCGTTCTCTATCTTCAGAAGAGCAGCAACAAATCATAACGAAAACAAAATGTATTTTTGAAGAAACTGGCGCTCATTATACAATTGAAACAATGGAGGAGTTGCCAGCGTTAATTGAGACGATCAATGCTCGTTTAAATGTGGATAGACAATTAGAATATAAATAAAAAATAACCTCGGCAGATAGTACTAACTGCCGAGGTTGTTTTTAGTCGCGCTCATATGGGATTGAATCTGGTATTTCCGCAAACGGATTCTTTTCATTGATGCGGTCATAAAACATAACGCCGTTTAGATGATCTAATTCATGCTGAAAGGCAATAGCTGGCAAGCCCTTAAGGCGCATTTTTTTCTCTTCACCATCAATTGTTTTAAATTTTACTGTGATGCGTGCATGGCGAGGTACATACCCAGGAATATTACGATCAACAGAAAGACATCCTTCTCCTGCTGATAGGTATGTGTTTTCAACAGAGTGGCTAACGATCTTTGGATTAATGGCTACAAAGCTTAATTGTTCACCAGCCTCATCTTTTAAATGAAGGGCAAACATACGCTGTAAGCTATTTACCTGATTAGCAGCCAAACCAATTCCACTACGTAAATTGTATTTTTCTGCCACTTCAGGGTCTTGGCTGTTGATTAAATATTGAAGCATATCCTCAGCAAGCTTTCTTGTTTCATCAGTTAAAGGGAATTTAACTTCCTCTGCTTTTGTGCGTAAAGTCGGATGACCTTCGCGGATAATATCATCCATTAAAATCATATAGTAATCTTCCTTTCAACTTTGTAGTGCTTATTAATAAGTATACATCACGTTTTCGTACAATCCCATGAAAAAAGACCTTATTTGAATATACTCAAAAAATTTTTCTAATGCTATTAGATTTTCGAGAATGGGGTATTCTACTAGGGGAAAACCTATTGGAAAACGTAACAGTTGTATGGTGTGAGCAAGGTGTTGTAATACAGAATTTGAATATTAGTAATACAGTATAGGACAGCGGCGTTTGATTGTTATTCTAGAAAAAATCTTTGTATATAGCAGTAATAGATGATTGACCGACAGTATTTTATTCAGTATACTGAGTGTCAAGAATAAGTTGTACTAGTTAAAAAGGTGATTTATTTTAATACAGCTGAAAGGGAGATGTGACAAATGAGCAAGAAAAACAATAATATTTTTGATGCTAAACAAACGCTAACTGAAATCGAAGATAAGTTTGAAATGTTTCAAATTTTGAATGAAGAAGGCGAAATTATAAATAAAGAGGCAGATCCGAAATTATCAGATGAGGAACTTGTTGAGTTAATGACGCGTATGGTTTACACACGTATTTTAGATCAACGTTCAATCTCATTAAATCGTCAAGGCCGTTTAGGCTTCTATGCACCGACTGCTGGTCAAGAAGCTTCACAACTTGCTTCTCACTTTGCATTAGAACAAGAAGATTGGATTTTACCAGGTTATCGTGATGTACCGCAAATTGTATGGCATGGCTTACCTCTTGAAAAAGCATTTTTATTCTCACGTGGTCACTTCATTGGGAACCAGGTTCCTGAAGGTGTAAACGTTTTAGCTCCACAAATTATTATCGGTGCACAGTATATTCAAGCTGCTGGGGTGGCACTTGGTATTAAAAAACGTGGGAAAAAAGCTGTTGCAGTAACTTATACAGGTGACGGTGGATCTTCTCAAGGGGACTTCTATGAAGGCATTAACTTTGCAGGTGCATTTAAATCTCCAGCAATCTTCATCGTACAAAATAACCAATATGCAATCTCAACACCTCGTGAATTGCAAACAGCTGCTAAAACAATTGCACAAAAAGGTGTAGCAGCAGGTTTACCAAGTATTTTAGTAGATGGAATGGATGCGCTTGCAGTTTATGTAGCAACTCGTGATGCTCGTGAGCGCGCGGTTAATGGTGAAGGCCCAACATTAATTGAAACAATGTGTTACCGTTATGGTCCTCATACAATGGCTGGGGATGACCCAACTCGTTACCGTACTTCTGATACAGATAATGAATGGGCTCAAAAAGATCCTCTAGTTCGCTTCCGTAAATACCTAGAAGCAAAAGGTATATGGGATGAGAAAAAAGAAGAAGCAGTTATTGAGCGAGCAAAAGAAGAAATTAAAGAAGCAATCAAAAAAGCAGATGCTGCTCCAAAACAAAAAGTAACAGAGTTAATGGAAAATATGTATAAAGGCGAAATGCCATCTAATCTAAAAGAACAGTATGAAATCTATAAAGAGAAGGAGTCGAAATAACCTATGGCACAAATGACGATGATTCAAGCAATTACAGATGCACTTCGCACAGAATTAAAGAATGATGAAAACGTTCTTGTATTCGGGGAAGATGTAGGTGTCAACGGTGGGGTATTCCGCGCGACAGAAGGCCTACAAAAAGAATTTGGGGTAGACCGCGTTTTTGATACACCATTAGCAGAATCAGGTATTGGTGGCTTAGCAGTTGGCCTTTCTCTTCAAGGATTCCGTCCAGTTCCTGAAATTCAATTCTTCGGATTCGTTTATGAAGTAATGGATTCAATCAGTGGCCAGCTAGCACGTATGAGCTACCGTAGTGGTGGCGTATACAATGCACCAGTAACAATCCGTTCACCATTTGGTGGTGGTGTGCATACACCTGAGATGCACTCAGATAGCTTAGAAAGCTTAATGACAGCACAACCAGGATTAACAGTTGTTGTTCCATCAACACCATATGATGCAAAAGGTTTACTTATTTCTTCTATTCGTAATGACAACCCAGTTATTTTCTTAGAGCATTTAAAACTATACCGTTCATTCCGTGAAGAAGTGCCTGAGGAAGCATACGAAATTCCACTAGGAAAAGCGGATGTAAAACGTGAAGGTACTGATTTAACAATTGTTGCTTACGGTTTAATGGTTCATGAAAGCTTAAAGGCTGCAGAAGAACTTGAAAAAGAAGGACATTCTGTAGAAGTAATCGACTTACGTACAATTCAACCAATCGATGTTGAAACTATTATTGCATCAGTTGAAAAAACAGGTCGTGCAATCGTTGTCCAAGAAGCTCAAAAACAAGCAGGGATCGCTGCAAACGTAGTAGCAGAAATTACAGAGCGTGCAATTTTAAGCTTAGAGGCTCCTGTTCTTCGTGTGGCTGCACCAGATACTGTGTACCCATTCCCACAAGCTGAAGGTGTTTGGTTACCAAACTACAAAGATGTAATGGAAACAGCGAAAAAAGTTTTAACATTCTAATAAAGCTTCTAAACTTGAACAACAGTAAATAGAAAGGATGGGTACACATGGCATTTGAATTCAGATTACCGGATATTGGCGAGGGTATTCACGAAGGCGAGATTGTGAAATGGTTCGTTAAAGCTGGAGATACAGTAAAAGAAGACGATATTCTTTGTGAAGTACAAAATGATAAAGCGGTAGTAGAAATCCCTTCACCAGTTGAAGGAACAGTAGAGGAAGTTTTAGTAGGAGAAGGAACAGTTGCCGTTGTTGGTGATGTTTTAATCCGATTTGACGCACCTGGCTATGAAGACTTAAAGCTAAAAGGTGACGATCATGCTGAAGCAAAAACAGAGGCACAAGTTCAAGCAACTGCTGAATCTGGTCAGAACGTAGAGAAAGCTCCTGCTAAAGAGGAAAAGGCACCAGAAAACGCTCCTGAAAAAGCTACAGAAAAAGTGGAGACAGTAGTTGATGAAACTAAACGTGTGATTGCGATGCCTTCTGTACGTAAATTTGCCCGTGATAACGATGTAAATATCCGTGAAGTGAAGGGTACAGGCAAAAACGGTCGAATCCTTAAAGAAGATATTGAAAACTTCTTAAAAGGTGGCGGCACTGTAGAGGCCGAAACTGCAACTATCGAAGCATCAGAAGAAACAGTTCAACAAGAAACGTCTGCACCAGCAGCACCAGTAGTTCTTGAAGGGGATTTCCCAGAGACTCGTGAGAAAATGTCAGGTATTCGAAAAGCGATTGCAAAAGCAATGGTACACTCGAAACAAACGGCTCCTCATGTTACACTAATGGATGAAGTCGATGTAACAGCTCTTGTAGCACATCGTAAAAAATTCAAAGATATCGCTGCTGAAAAAGGTGTTAAATTAACATACTTACCATATGTAGTGAAAGCACTTATTTCAACTTTACGCGAGTTCCCAGAATTTAATCGCTCTTTAGATGATGCAACACAAGAAATTATCCAAAAGCATTACTATAACATTGGTATTGCTGCAGATACTGAAAGAGGCTTACTAGTACCGGTTATTAAGCATGCAGATCGTAAATCTGTATTTGCAGTGTCTAATGAAATCAATGAATTAGCGACGAAAGCCCGTGAAGGGAAGCTAGCACCACATGAAATGAAAGGTGCTTCCATGTCCATTACGAATATCGGCTCTGCAGGAGGACAATGGTTCACACCAGTAATTAACCATCCTGAAGTAGCAATTCTAGGTATTGGTCGAATTTCAGAAAAACCTGTAATAAAAAATGGTGAAATTGTAGCCGCACCTGTGTTAGCATTATCATTGAGCTTTGATCATCGTATGATCGATGGAGCCACTGCGCAAAATGCTTTAAATCACTTAAAGCGTTTGTTAAGTGAGCCAGAATTATTATTAATGGAGGCGTAACAAAAATGGTAGTAGGAGATTTCCCAATCGAAACAGATACTCTTGTCATTGGTTCAGGTCCTGGAGGATATGTAGCAGCAATTCGTGCAGCTCAAACTGGCCAAAAAGTAACAATCGTTGAAAAAAATGTACTTGGTGGTGTGTGCTTAAATGTAGGTTGTATCCCATCAAAAGCATTAATTTCAGTAGGTCACCGTTTTGAGCAAGCTAAACATTCAGATGACATGGGAATCATCGCTTCTGATGTGAAATTAGACTTCTCAAAAGCACAAGCATTTAAAGACAGCGTTGTTAAAAAATTAACTGGCGGTGTTGAAGGCTTACTTAAAGGGAACAAAGTTGAAATTGTACAAGGTGAAGCTTATTTCGTTGACGCTCATTCAGTGCGTATCATCAATGGTGAATCTGCTCAAACTTACACATTTAACAATGTCATTATTGCAACAGGTTCTCGTCCAGTTGAAATTCCAACATTCAAATTCACTGATCACGTATTAAATTCTACTGGTGCACTTTCTTTACAGGAAGTTCCTGGTAAATTAGTTGTTATCGGTGGCGGTTATATTGGTACAGAGTTAGGATCTGCTTACGCAAACCTTGGCTCTCAAGTAACAATTATTGAAGGCGGAAAAGATATTTTAGCTGGCTTCGAAAAACAAATGACACAAATCGTGAAAAAAGGCCTTAAAAAGAAAGGCGTTGAAATTGAAGTTAACGCATCTGCAAAAGGCGTAGAAGAAACTGAAAACGGCGTTGTAGTAACTTATGAAGTTGGCGGAGAAGAGAAAAAAGTTGAAGCTGATTATGTATTAGTAACTGTAGGTCGTCGTCCAAATACAGATGAAATGGGCCTTGCTGAAATCGGAGTTGAATTCGGTGAACGTGGTCTAATCAATGTTGACAAACAATGTCGTACAAATATTCCAAACATCTATGCAATTGGTGATATCGTTGCAGGTCCTCAACTTGCACATAAAGCATCTTACGAAGGTAAAGTTGCTGCTGAAGCAATTGCTGGTGAAAAATCAGTAGTTGATTATCTTGCTGTACCTGCTGTATGTTTCACAGATCCAGAAATGGCGACAGTTGGTTACAACGAAGAACAAGCAAAAGCAGAAGGCATCGAATACACTGCAGCGAAATTCCCATTCGCAGCAAATGGTCGTGCTCTTGCATTAAACCAATCAGAAGGTTTCGTGAAGCTTGTTGCTCGTAAAGAAGATGGCTTATTAATTGGTGCTCAAATCGTAGGTGCTGGTGCATCTGATATGATCGCTGAAATGGGCTTAGCGATTGAAGGCGGCATGACTGCTGAGGATATTGCATTAACAATTCACGCTCACCCAACATTAGGTGAAATTACAATGGAAACTGCTGAAGTATTACTTGGCAACCCAATCCACATTGTAGCAAAAAAATAATTTGAATAAAGGAGTGTAGTTAAAGCGGATGGATCATTCACTTAACTACACTCCTTTTTATTAGCTCTGGTTCAATTATTTACACGTATTGTCCTAATCATACCTTTTTATAGCTGGTCGGGTTTTGATGACGGCAAAGGATAAGGATGTTGTATAGGGTACTGTACATGAAATAATGTCAGAGGAGAGAATACAGTCGTTTTTTGGTATAGAGCTAAAAAATACTATATGAGGATGAAAACGATTAGTAGAAACGATGGTGCCTCGTGCATTAGGTGCAGAAAAATAAGAACGAAATAATAGTTAGCATGTAGTTAGAAAACACAATGATAAGTAAAAAGTAGCTCCTTATGGAAAAAATTCCGTAACACTATTGCCATCAAATATTTATTCTATCATTTACAAGTTCCTTTGATTATTCTGAATAATCGATAAATGCTATAATGATAGCATTGTAGAAAGTAAGGAGGATTTAATAATGGAGCTTAATTTAACAGGGAAAGTAGCAATTATAACAGGATCGAGTAAAGGGATTGGCTATTATACAGCCATGCAGCTTGTTAAAGAGGGTGCAAAGGTTGTACTTTGCGCTCGTGGTGAAAAACAACTACAAGTGGCTGCTGGATGCATAAAAAATGAAACAGGCGTAGATGTTTTAATTGTTCCAACTGACATTACAAAAGAAAAAGATTGTAAATATCTAATCGAGCGTACTGTAGAACATTATGGACGTGTTGATATTCTTATTAATAATGCAGGTACAGCTTCAGCGAATCCCTTTGAAACGGTGAGTAGTGAGCTGTGGCAGGCAGATTTAGATCTAAAGGTATTTGGAGCTATTCATTGTTCAAAATATGCAGCTCCATATATGCGTAAGGCTGGGGGCGGTGCAATCGTTAATGTGACAGCGGTGATGGCGAAAACGCCACCTGCAAGCTCACTTCCTACTACTGTAAGTCGTGCTGCTGGTCTTGCCTTGACAAAAGCGATGAGCAAGGATTTAGGGAAGAATAATATTCGAGTAAACTCTGTATGTATAGGACTGATTCGTAGTGATCAAATTGAAAAGAAATGGAAAAAGGAAGAACCCAATTTATCGTGGGAAGAATATTCTCGTAAAGTGGGGCAAGCAATTCCGCTTGGTCGTGTAGGTGATACGCAAGAAGCAGCAAACGTTATCACTTTTTTAGTATCTGATGCGGCAAGCTATGTTACAGGAACAGCTATTAATATTGATGGCGGCTCTGGTCACGCATTATAGGAAAAAATAAAAATCCACTATATGGGAATTATGTATAGTGGATTTTATATATTTTAACCTTCTTCGTTAATAAGAACATTTTTTCCACGCATTTTCATGAACAGTGGTATAAGTAACCAAGAAATCGCTACTACTAAAAATGTGAGAGATAAAGGCTTTGATACAAAAATAGAAAAATCTCCATTAGAGATAGTTAATGCACGGCGCATATTATTTTCAATCATCGGCCCTAGTACAAGTGCAAGGACTAATGGTGCTACTGGATAATCATTTTTAGCAAATAAATAACCAAGTACACCACAAGCTAGTAATAGATACAAATCAAAAGTAGCGAATTGTACAGCATAAACACCAAAAATTGAAATGGCGATAATAATTGGCAATAAATATTTTTTAGGTGTTTCTATGATTTTTGCAAAAATACGGACCAATGGCATGTTTAATGCTAATAACATTAAATTCCCAATAAACATACTAGCAATCAATCCCCAAGCAACTTGAGGATGCTCTTCGAATAATAGGGGACCTGGCTGGATATTGTACATAATAAGTGCACCCATTAAAATAGCTGTAGTACCTGAACCAGGAATTCCTAATGTTAGCAATGGAATCATTGCACCGCCTGATGCCGCATTGTTAGCTGATTCAGGTCCAGCTACACCAGCAATATGGCCTTTTCCGAATTGCTCAGGTGTTTTACTGAATTTTTTTTCGGTAATATAAGAAAAGAATGAGGCAAGGGTTGCGCCCGCGCCAGGCAATACACCAATGAAAAAACCTAATAATGAGCCACGGGCAATCGGAACAGCACTATCTTTTAAATCTTGCTTTGTTGGTAATACACGATTAATTTTTGCTATTTGACCATCTTCTTCGTCTTTTTCAAGAATCGTTTTAAACACTTCACCTAACGCAAATAAACCAACAGCAATCGTTAAAAATTCAATACCAGAGAATAGCATCGGCTGACCAAATGTAAAACGTTCGATACCGGATACTGCATCGATACCTACTGTGCCGAGCATAAGTCCTAAGGCAGTCATAATTAAAGCTTTTGTTATAGAGCGTCCTGCAAGTCCACTTACTGCCGCCAGCCCTAGTAACATTAACGAAAAGTATTCTGCTGGTCCGAATTTTAATGCTAATTTTGAAAGGGGGTTCGCTAATAATATCAGACCTAGTAACGCTACTACCCCAGCACAAAATGAACCGATGGCTGCGATAGAAAGAGCACTTCCAGCACGGCCTTGCTTCGCCATTTGATAGCCATCCAATGTTGTGACAACGGATGAGGATTCACCAGGCGTATTTAACAAAATAGAAGTAGTTGAGCCACCATACATGGCTCCATAATATACTCCTGCAAGTAAAATAATTGAGCTTGTAGCTGCCGCTTCCGTTGGTAAGCCAGCTGTAATGGTTGCTGTAACAGGGATTAATAAAGCAACACCACTCATGGGACCGATCCCCGGAAGTACACCAACTGCTGTTCCAATTATAACACCAACAAGAGCGAATAGAAGATTTTGCCATTGGAAGGCAATGGCAAATCCATCAACTAAAAATTGCAATGTTGACATATGTTCACTCCTTTATACTAAAAAGTTGGAAAACTAGGCAGAGACCCTCCTAGTAAACCTGTAAATACATAATAGACACCCAGTGAAAAACCAGCTGCAATAATGATTGAATAGATCAGTTTTGATCGTTCCATCATTTGGAAACTGATGCACAAAAATAAAAATGTAGTAATCATATATCCTATTTTTTCAAGGAAAAATACATAGGCAATAGCACTTCCAAAAATGATTAAGAACTTTTTAAGCTCTGTAGAGGAGGTTTTAGAAGATGGTGTTGGTCCTCTTGTGATTCGTTCTCTCACAGCATTTTTCCACGATTCATAAAATAATTGAAGACTTAATAAACCTAAAATAATGCCTAAACATAGTGGAAATATTTTAGGACCGACAGTAGATCCATAAGCACTATCAGAAATTTGTGTTGCTTGAAAGACAAATAAAATACTTAGTGTGAGTAAGATAATGCTAAATACTTTATCAAATGTGTGGTTCAATCGTTTTCACCTCCATAGAGAATAATAGAAGGTTACACAAGTAGTTCTATATTTCTTTGAAATACTTGTGTCCCTTTTCTTGACAAATATTATTCCTTTTTTTGCATACCAAGAGCTGTTAACAGTTCAACAATTATTTTATTTTGATTATCTAGGTAGGTTGTAAATTCTTCAGCGTTGCGGTATTCGGCTTGCCAGCCATTACGTGTTACTTCAGCTTGCCATTCTTCTGATTCAGACATTGCTTGTAATTTTTCAGACCAATAAGCAACTGCATTTTCACTCATATTTTTCGGACCAAAAATACCACGCCAGATTGTAAATTCTTCATCAATACCAGCCTCTTTAAATGTTGGAACTTCAGCTAGCTCACCCTCTAAGCGTTCAGATGAACTTACAGCTAATACACGGACATCTCCAGATTTAACATACGTAGCAATTGTAGAAGCATCTGTTGCAATCACATCTGCATTCCCTCCGAGTAAAGCTGTTACGGCCTCACCGCCCCCATCATAGGAAACATATTTGATTGTTTTTAAATCAATGCCTGATTTATAAGCTGGAATAATTCCCACTAGATGATCCATAGAGCCTGGTGCAGAGCCGCCTGCTAATGTGACATCTTTGGGCGAAGTTTTCAGTGCATTTAATACATCTTCAAGCGTTTGGAATGGAGAATCCTGTTTAACAACGATTGCACCATAGTCGCGCGTTAATTGCGCTAAAGGTGTAGTGTCTTTGTAGCCAAATTTACTATTTCCTTCAGCCTTTTCATGATTAATAAGAATAGGAGGCGATTTAACCATCAACATATAATCATTATTTACTTCCTTTGTAGCGAATGTTGCCATAAAGGCAGCCCCACCACCGCCTGGTTTGTTCTCAACTTGGATTGCCTTATCAATTAAACCTGTATCATTCATTGTTTTTGCTATTGCACGAGCTGTTAAATCCCATCCACCGCCAGCCCCAGATGGAGCAACAATAGTAATATTACTTTTCGGATAATCACTTGTTTTCTTTCCTTCTGTTGTTTCTCCATTTGATGCTGAACAGCCAACCAAACTAGTAAATAGTAAGCCAGCTACCATTATTTTTGATATTTTCCTCCACATAAAAATCCCCCTTAAAAATAAAATGGTAGCGCTATCAATCTAGCGCTACCAATACTATAACGTATATCAGAATTGTTTAAATATTGTGTTAATAATGTGGATTAATATCATTTTGTTCATAAAGTTTATTTGGAAATAAAGTATCGTCGCTCAGGACGACCAACTGTACCATAGGTGAGTTCAGTGTATGCCTGCTTTTGTGTAACTAAAAATTCTAAATAGCGGCGAGCGGTGGAACGACTAACACCGATATTTCTTCCTAATAGTTCAGCTGTACTACCATCTTCCATCGTACTTAAATAATTGATAACATGATTCATTGTTGTTGAATCAATGCCTTTCGGTAGTAGTGGTGTATCTTGAGGAATAGTTAAAGTTGCTTTTGGCCATAAATATTGAATTTTTTCTTGTGTAAATTTCTCGTTCTTTTGCAGCAATAAATGCTTGTAACGGAATTTTTCTATACTTTCTTTTAGTTGATCGAATGTAAATGGCTTTAAAATATAGTCCGTAACATTTTTCAGATAAGCTTTTTGAACAATATGTGCCTCTGTAGCTGCGGTAATTAAAATGATGCTACTTGTTGGACTTAATTCATTGATTTTATCTATTAAATCAACTCCAAGAATATCTGGTAAAAATACATCCAGTAATATAAGATGTGGTGAAAATGATTGAAGCCAGTCTATAGCTTCTTCCCCAGTGTTGGCACGCGCAATTACTGTGAAACCTTCAATTTTCTCTAAAAAACGACAATGTACGTCTGCTACCCGTACATCGTCTTCAATGACTAGCACTTCAATATCATTCATTAATGATAATCCCCCTTTTGCTAATAGATACAATGAATAGGGCACCGCCTAAATCGCCTTCTCCAAGAGCGAGTGAGCCGTTTAAATCATGGATGCTGGAAATTACTTTCCTTAATCCGTAGCCTCGGAGCTTAGTATCTTTTGTAGAAATATTTTCTGAAAATAGTACATCTAGTTTTTCTTGTGCTAAACCATTACCAGAGTCCTCGACTTCAAAGATGATTTCCTCGCCATTATCCAAGATAAAGAGTCTGACGATTCGTTGTTGCTCTTTATTTTTTTCAACCTCTTCAAAAGCATTGGTTAATAAATTACCCATAATTGAAATGATCAGACTTTTTTCGATATTTTCAGGAAAATTTTCTAAATAACTATCCTCATCAAAAATCAATTGAATCTTTAATTCACGAGCACGGTTAAAAAATCCAATAATTAAACCATTTAAAAATGGGTCTTTCACACGATTTGTAATAAATTGTGTTAGAGAGGAATGTCCTTGTACTTATTTATGAATAATAGATAGGGCTTCTTCGGATGCATTTAATTGAATAAGGCCTGAAATTGTATAAAGGACATTTTTAAATTCATGTGTTTGGGCACGTAAGGATTCCGTGTATTGTTTTACTTGTGATAATTCGATAGCCATTTGCTCAATTTCTGATTGTAAACGGAAGCTTGCAACAGCACCGACAATTTTACCATTCACCTTCATAGGAACACGATTTACAATAATTTCATGACCGTTGATATTCATTAATTTATCTAACTGTTTTTCACCGTTCATTAACACATTAAGAAGATGTGTATTTGGTATATGTTGCTCGATATTATCACCAATGATAGTCGTATTGTTTGCAAGATTTAAGATATTGGCTGCAGCATTATTCAATGTTGTAATTTCACCTTTATCATTTACGGTAATAATAGCTTCACGAACTGATTCAATTAAAACATTTTTTTCTGTTAACAGATTTGCAATTTCATTTGGCTCCAAATTAAAAATTTGCTTTTTAATATTTCGGGACAAAAATATAGAACCGATAATACCAATACTTAGTGCAATTACCATCGTATAAAAAATATTATCCAGGTATAAAAGGTATAAGTGATCTAATTCACTTGTTAAGTAGCCAATTGACACAACACCTATAATCGAGCCATTTGTATCAAAAATAGGTGCTTTGCCTCGAATTGATTGTCCCATTGAACCATTTGCAATTGAAATATAAGATTCACCTTTTTTCAATGCCCTGTCATTATCATCACCCACCATGGATTTGCCAATACGATCAGCAAGCGGATGGGTGTAGCGTATCCCTTCTTTATCTCCTATGACCACGTAAGTCGCTTTTGCAGCATGCATGATGTCATTGCTAATTTTTTGCAGAACCTCGGATGGGTTGTCTGTGTGAAAAGCTGCTATAACATCGCCTCTACTAGCTGTTGTTTCCGCCAAATATAGCGCTCTGTTACCAATTTGTGTTTGTAATGCATCCGAAATGGTTACATAAAAAAGTAGACCAGCTAAAGTGACGATAATAAAAATTAAAAAACTACTGTAATAGGCAAAGCGAGTTTGGAGTTTTAATGTTTTAAAGAAAATCGAAAATCCCACCTTAGAAATTTTAATAGTATACAAACTAGTATCTTGTGTAATTTTCGATTATATAGAAAATTTTAAAAATTTGCTAGATAGTGATTAAAATATATAATGAAATGCTTCTAATGAGCCAAGGATGCTGAAAATAACAAGAGAAGGAAGTTATTTTAACGGTCAGTGTATAAGAGGATCACAAAACAACAATACATTTTACATATGTAAAATCGTGATTTATAAAGGGAAAAGAATTTTAATAGTGTACCATAGAAAGGGTTGGTTTTTCTGTAACTGCTCATTATTTTTCTAAAATTATAATAGACAGAAAATTCCTGCAGATGTAGAATGAACGATATAGGGGGTGAAAAGTGGCGAAATGTTGAACGAAAATTTTGCTGCGTTGTTGTTACGTGTTGTTCGGATTATTGTGCAAATTGGGATACTTACTATTTTCTATTACATGGGGGTTGGCATTGTTTCTTACTTGCATATCCCTCTTCCAGGAAGCGTCATTGGATTACTTTTATTAGCACTTTCACTCAATTTTAAAATAATTAAGGTTGAATATATACAAGACGGAGCAGGTTTTTTAATTGGCATCTTAACGTTGTTTTTCATTCCAGCAACTGTTGGTGTTATTGATTATCCAGAACTCATGTCAATCACTGGTCTGCTCATTATTTTAGCAGTTATTGCTAGTACATTAATCTCTATTTATGTAACAGGATTGCTGACACAACTTATTGAGAAAAGAGAATTGGCCAAAAAAGAAAGCTCGAAGACTACTGTGGAAGAAGGAAAGGGGGAATTAACTGTTGATTGAAGTAACTGTTGTCCTTAGTACCATTATCATGTTTATTTTATTTACAAAGCTCTATCAACGCTTTCCCCATCCTATCATGATTCCCTTGGTCACTACTACGATTGTCAGTGCAGTGATTTTACTTGTGTTTGATATTCCGTATTCAACTTATATGGAAGGTGGGGAATGGCTTCAGAAAATGCTAGGGCCAGCTGTGGTGGCACTTGCATATCCTCTCTATAATCAACGAGCAATTATTATGAAATATAAGTACTCTATTTTATCAGGACTCCTAATCGGCATGATAACAGGCTTAGTGACAATTTTTGTGTTACTAAAATGGATTGGTGTAGAACCTGGCTGGATGCTCACAGCATTACCTAAATCGTTAACAACGCCTGTTGGAATGCAGGTGAGCGAAACGATTGGTGGCATTCCTCCTTTAACCGCTGTTTTCGTCATGATTGCAGGGTTTGTAGGGGCCATTATCGGACCATTAGTCATTAAGTATGGCAAAATCGACTCTGCTGTGAGTAGAGGAGTGGCAGTAGGAAGTGCTTCACACGGGGTAGGTCTTGTGAAATTAAGAGAATATGGGGAACAGGAATTATCAGTTGGTTCCTTATCAATGGGTTTAACGGCTGTTATCGGAGCATTCTTCTGCCCTTTATTTGTTTATTTATTTTTATAGATGGTGATATGCATAAGCAATTTATCGTTATGAAAATGAAATTAAAAATACTTCTGATAATATTCTATTATATCTATTTTGTAATGAAGAGAATGTTTTTCTGCTTGTGTTCAACACGAAGGATATCTTCATTTCTGTGTTGTATAAATATAAAAGCTAGCCCTTCTTAGGGGCTTGAATACCTTTTTTGATTCACAAGGAAAATGAGTATTCAATTATCGGCCAATTGGCAGTTATTTTTCAGTGAATTTACTGTTATATTGTAAATAATATTAATTTTCTTTAAAAAAAGGTATTTTTTATTACAGAGAGAAATTAATTGATTATTATAGAGAATGGAGGGGAGGGTTTTATGAAGAAGAGTACAGCTATAGACGTACAACATCGAAGTCAATTAGCCATTTATTTATCATTGCCGATACTTTCATGGGCATTCTATGATTTTGCGAATACAATTTTTTCTTCAAATATAAATACAATATTTTTCCCGTTTTACATGGATGAGGTTTTAGGTACAAATGAAGTCATGCAACAAGTTGCGAGCACCTTTATATCGTATGCAAATGCGATTGCAAGCTTGTTGCTCGTTATCTTTTCACCGCTTTTCGGTGTTTGGATTGATAACACAGGTTATAAAAAAAGATTTATTGTATGGTTTGCATCCATATCTATTCTGTTTACGTTTATGATGGGAATGTTTGCGAATATACAAACCACTGTCAATTACTCTGGTGTACCTCTTAGTTTGTTTTTGGTTGTTGCAAGTTTTGTCATAGCAAAATTTTTCTTTAATTCTAGTTTAGTATTTTACGATTCTATGATGGGTGATCTAGGGACAAAAGAAGAAATGCCACTCATCTCAGGGTATGGAGTTGCAATCGGGTATCTTGGTACACTTTTTGGATTACTTGTTTACTTGTATGTTGGTAATAGCGATTTTCATCGAGCATTTATTCCAACAGCTATCCTGTATCTACTCTTTTCATTGCCATTATTCTTAATTAATAAAGATACACCGATTCCAAAATCACAGCGGAAGTCCTTAAAGTTTTTAGATGGTTATAAGGAAATCATTCAAACATTTAAAGATATGAGGCAATATAAAGCAATCTTTACCTTTATGATTGCTTATTTCTTTTTAAATGATGCCATTGCTACAACGATTGCAATGATGGCTGTTTA
Source organism: Lysinibacillus sp. IITD104 (assembly GCF_036698265.2). NCBI lineage: Bacteria > Bacillati > Bacillota > Bacilli > Caryophanales > Bacillaceae > Lysinibacillus > Lysinibacillus sp. IITD104. Next base: position 3,664,253 of record NZ_JBAHYH020000001.1, on the reverse strand, counting down.
TGCGACAACAATTGTCGGCTTTAGTTCTGGACAATTTATCGTTCTTTATTTGGTCTCTACAGTTTCAACAATCCTTGGATCACTTGCATTTGGGTATATTACGAAATCAATAGGAGCTAAACGTGCCATTACAATTGTTGCACTTATTATGATAGTTGCGTTGGTATTCGCTGTTTTTGCCTCAGCACAATGGATGTTCTGGCTTGCTGGTAGTCTTTTTGGTATCTCACTTGGCTCAATGTGGGTGACATCTAGGACATATATAATTGAATTATCACCAAATGAAAAACGCGGTCAATTTTTTGGGTTGTTTGCTTTTTCAGGTAAGGTATCATCCATTATCGGTCCAGCCGTATATGGAACTGTTACATTGTGGATGAAGGATTATGGTACTCTCGCTAGTCGTGTAGCACTATCAACGTTGATTGTTATGACTGTCGTTGGTCTACTGGTACATCTAAAAGTTAATGATAAAAATGGAAATAGCAAGTAGGAGAAATGTATTGCCTATGATACAATTGAATTATAAACAGATGTAGAGAAAGGAGCGGGGTTGCATTGGAACATAAAGGAATATTATTAGAAAGTGGCACAAATGAGCTAGAGATCGTTGAATTTGAAGTAGCAAACAATAAATTCGGCATCAATGTTATTAAAGTAAAAGAAATTATTCAACCGATCCCAGTAACATTTATCCCACACGCGCACCCGCATGTAGAAGGAATCATTCAATTACGAGGTGAGGTATTACCTGTTGTAGATATGCTACGAGTATTAGGGATTCAAGGTGCTGAGCGAAATCCACAACAAAAATATATTGTAGCAGAGTTTAATAAACAACGTGTGGTTTTCCATGTAGATAATGTCACACAGATTCATCGTATTTCTTGGAATCAAATTGAAAAGCCTTCAGATATGTATCAAGGAGGTACATCACAAGTAATTGGTGTCATTAAACAGAATGAGCAAATGATTCTATTACTAGATTTCGAAAGAATTATGGTGGATATCAATCCTGCATCAGGAATTAGTGTGGAATCTGTTAAAAAGCTCGGCAAACGTGAGCGATCTGGTAAGCGAATTTTAATTGCGGAAGATTCACCGTTATTACGTAAATTACTATTCGATACAATGAGTGAAGCTGGTTATGACAATGTTGAATTCTTTGAAAATGGCCGCGATGCTTATGAATACTTAGAGGGAATTGTGAAGAGTGGTAGTGATATAGCAGAGCATATTCAATTGGTAGTAACGGATATTGAAATGCCACAAATGGATGGCCATCATTTGACACGAAAAATCAAAGAGCATCCCGATCTTCAAAAGCTTCCTGTTATCATTTTCTCAAGTCTCATTACAGATGACCTACGTCATAAAGGTGATCAAGTAGGGGCTGAGGATCAAATAAGTAAGCCAGAAATTGCAGAGCTCATTTTACGTGTTGACCAACTAATTCTGTAATCACCATGGCTTACATGATACTTCTCAATTTTAATAATTGGTATCCTGCAAGTAAAAATAAATGAAAGAAAAGTCGGATGCCTTAATTAAGAGGGACCGACTTTTTTTGTATATGTCCAAATATTATGAACAAAATAAATTGTAGACGCTTGAAGGATGTGATTATTTGAATGAATTAAAAACAGCGATTATTGATATCGGCTCCAATACTATTCGATTAGTATTATATCAATATGATAATGAAGAGGGACTTCGTGAGCTTGGAAATATCAAAACGGTAGCACGATTGCGTACATATATACAGCCCTCAGGGGAGATGTCTGATGAAGGTATTCAATTGTTATCAGAAACTTTATTAACATTTAAAGCAATGCTTGAGGATTTTGAAGTAACAGATGTAAAAGCTGCTGCGACTGCTGCCATCCGACAAGCCACTAATCGTGACAAAATTATTGAGGTAATGAAAGAACGAACAGGTATCCAAATAGAGCTTTTATCAGAAGAGGAAGAAGCCTATTTTGGCTACGTTGCTGTTGCTTATTCCATGGGTACGAAATCGGCTGTGACGATAGATATCGGTGGTGGTAGTACCGAAATTACGCTGTTTGAAAATAAAGAAATTCAGCAATCACATAGCTTTCCTTTTGGGACAGTTTCTTTAAAGCAACGTTTTGTAAAAGGTGACATTATCAATAGTAGTGAGAAAAAAGAGCTTCTTACCTTTGTAAAAGAGCAGTTCCAAACTCTCCCTTGGATAAAAAATATTGCTCTACCTATTATCGCAATTGGTGGTAGTGCGCGCAATATTGCTCAAATACATCAACAAAAGCATGATTATCCTATTGCCAGCGTTCATGGCTACGAAATGACAAAGGGAGATTTGGATGATTTAAGCTTATTTTTAGGGCAATTAAGCTTTCAGGAATTGAAACAATTGGACGGTCTTTCATCAGACCGTGCAGATATCATTGTTCCTGCATTAGAGGTATTTAGAGTGTTGATGGAGGTAGTTGGTAGTGAGTCCTTCCAACTGACAAAACGAGGTTTACGTGAGGGACTCATTTTTCAACGGATTTTGCAAACAGACACACAAGCCTTTGATAAATATAATGTATTTGAAGGAAATGCTAGAAGATTAGCACGTCAGTATGGTCGGAGTGAAATGGAAGTAGATTATTTAATGCATTTAGCAGATCAATTGTATCGTGAATGTTGTCATTTAGGCTACTTGCAATATAATCCAGAAGATTTGCATTTATTAGCAAAAGCGGCGAAGGTTTTTAATATAGGAGAGTATATCGAATTAAGCTCTTCAAGCCAACATACTTTTTATTTAATTGCAAATCAATCCATTGATGGTTTAAATCATTTAGAACGAGTAAAACTAGCACTTCTTGCCTCCTATAAAAATAAAGATTATTTCGAACGATTTGCTGCTCCATTTGCTACATGGATGAGTCGGGAGGAACATCGTAAAATACGAGATTTCGGAGCGTTATTAAAATTTGTCTATGCATTAAATGTTTCAAAGCGCAATATTGTACACGCTATTGAAATGCACACCGAAGAAGATCATGTTCAGCTTGATATTTATGTTAAAAAGAATGCTGCGGCTGAAAAATATCAAGCCAATCGACATAGAAAACATTTAGAACGTGCATTAAAAATCCCAATGAAAATCAATTTTATTGAAGAAGGGTGGAACAATGGATGACAACTGAAGTAACGAAAAACGAGCTATACGAGGAAGAGTTTTCCGAAAACTACAATCTATTGTTGGAGGAAATTGCAAAGCCTCAATATTATAATAATCGGGAATTAAGCTGGCTTGCCTTTAATGAGCGAGTATTAGAAGAAGCAGAGGATATTAATAATCCTCTGCTAGAGCGTTTAAAATTTTTGGCTATATTTAGTTCAAATTTAGATGAATTTTTTATGGTGCGTGTTGCAGGATTACAGGACCAGGTACGCGCTGGTTTTCATAAGCCCGAAAACAAATCTGGCTTAACGCCAAAGGAACAGTTGGCCAAAATCGCAGAACGCACACAAGCATTAGTTCGTCGACAAACCGAGGTATATCGACATTTAATCTATGATTTACTGCCACAACATAATGTACATATTGCGGACATGAAAGATTTAAATAGCACACAAAAATCATTTATCAATGAAATGTTTGCAGAAACTATCTTCCCTGTTTTAACACCTGTTGCAGTGGATGCATATCGTCCTTTCCCAACCTTACTTGGTAAAACCTTGAATTTACTAGTACTGTTAGAGCAGGATGAGTCAGATCTTGAAAGTCGTGAAAAAGTGGCAATTGTCCAGGTTCCATCTGTGTTAGATCGCTATATAAAAGTACCGTCAGAAGAAGGAAAGACAGTTGTCGTTTTATTGGAGGATGTGATAGTAGCGCATATAGAAAAGCTGTTTTATGGCTATAGCGTAAAATCAGCACAAGCCTTCCGTTTAACAAGAAATGCGGATTTAACGATCCATGAAGAAGGGGCTCGAGATCTTCTCGTGGAGATCGAAAAAGAGCTGAAAAAGCGAAAATGGGGAGTAGGAAGCCGTTTAGAAGTTCGAGTTGGAGAAATGAATGAGGAAGTGCTGAGATACTTACTAGATGAATTTGAAATAGAAGAATCCGATGTATTCCATATTGATGGTCCATTGGATTTAACGTTTATGTTCTCTTTTGTGAAAGGTATTTCTGTAGGTCGTGAGCATTTAGAATATGAAAGCTTTATCCCACAGCCACCTTTAGATTTACAGTCTGACGAAAATATTTTCGAAAAAGCACTTCAACAGGATATATTTTTCCATCATCCATATGAATCTTTTGCCCCTATTGTTGATTTTATTTCTGAGGCCGCTGTTAACCCGAATGTATTGGCTATAAAACAGACATTATATCGAGTAAGCGGGAATTCACCGATTATTCAAGCGTTAAAGCTTGCCGCTGAAAACGGTAAACAAGTCACGGTATTAGTTGAGCTAAAGGCTCGCTTCGACGAAGAAAATAATGTGCACTGGGCAAAACAATTAGAACAAGCAGGTTGTCTTGTGATTTATGGGATGAATAATTTAAAAACACACTCCAAAATCACGCTAGTCGTTAGTCGTCGTAACGGCAAAATTGAACGCTTTGTCCATTTGGGTACAGGAAATTATAATGATGCTACTGCAAAAATCTATACGGATATGGGCATAATAACGACAGATAAAGAGTTTGGCATTGATGCGACAAATTTCTTTAACTACTTAAGTGGCTATACAGAAAAGCCTACTTTTAATCATTTAGTCGTGGCACCATTTGATATACGAGATGAGTTTATTCGTTTAATGGATGAGGAAATTGCCTGTCATAAAAAATATGGAAATGGTTTTATTCGTGCAAAAATGAATTCATTGACAGACAAAGATTTAATGATGAAGCTTTATGAGGCATCGATTGCGGGTGTAAAGGTCGAGCTTATTATTCGTGGTATATGCTGTATTAGACCAGGAATCCCAGGTATTAGTGAGAACATTACTGTAACAAGTATTGTTGGTCGTTTCCTTGAACATTCTCGTATTTATTGGTTCCATCATAATGGGGAAAATAAAGTCTATTTATCCTCTGCAGATATGATGACACGCAATATGATTAAACGTGTAGAAATTTTATTCCCTGTATATGCAAGTGAAGCAAAAACTCGTATTATTGACATAATGAATGCACAATTAATGGATACTGCCAAAGCACGTATTCAAGACTCTAATGGTAAGTATCATTATAAAGAGTTTGATCGTAGCGAAGATCCATTAAATAGCCAGGAAATTTTCTTGAAGGATGCATTAAAGCCTACGCTAGACGAAGAATAGAGCAAACACGCTACTTAGTGAGGGATAGAATGAAAAAATGTAGAGAAAATGTAGCGCCATTTGCAGAATATCAACAGCTCATGCAACTGAATCCATTTGATGCAATCATTTGTTTGAGACAAGTTGATAAGACAGTGTTTGAGGTCGTTGAATTTAATGAAAAGCTATCGTCAATGATTGAGCTGGAGGATATAACAGCCAAAAACGCTGAGAACTTTTTTACTAAGCAATGCTGGCTGCAATTGTCGGGATTTCTAATTCAAGAAATCAATAAACAGCATACTCTAAAATTAGGTAACGGTCTTCAAGAGAAAACATTTATGCTTCATGTTCAGCACTTTTCTGAATCAATAGTTGCCATTATTCTTCGAGCGACACAATTTGAAGAAAATCCCTATTTACAGTTCATTGAACAACATATAAGTCCAGTGTTAACGACAGATTTACAAGGTCGAATAATTCATCAAAATATTGCTGCTACTGCTACACTATCGAGAGAGCAGCACAGTCTAATTGGACTAGATATTTTTTCATTACTCGAAAGTAAATATCTCAATGAGTTTAAACTATTATTTACCAAAACAATCGAAGGTTCAGCGTTTGGCATGCCTAAATGCTTATTGAAAGGTGATTTACTAAGCAAAGAGCCCTTTTATTTAAGAACGCATCCAACCTATTATAATGGAGAAGTTGTGGGTGTCCACCTATTTGTTAAAGATGCTAATTCATTTATGAATGATCATGAAGCATTCTATTACCTAGCACTAATGGATGAATTAACAGGTATTTGGAATCGAAAAGCTTTTAAGGAGCATTGGCTACAGCATTTAAATGATAAAAAGCAAGAGCATAAGCAAGCCGCTCTTATTTTAGTTGACATTGACCGTTTTAAAAAGTTTAATGAATCCCTTGGCGAGAGCAAGGGAGATGATTTGATGCGTATGTTTAGTCATAGGTTACGGGAGCTTTGCTACTCAAAGTGTTCGCTATATCGATATAATAGTGATGAGTTTATTTTTGTGCTAAAAGATGCAACCATCCAAAAAATTGAACGAACTGCAAACTTGATTATGGACGTATTAAAACAGCCATTTATGATAGATGGACAGGAATATTTTATTAGCGTATCGATTGGGATTTCACTTAGCCCAGCAGATGGTAAAGATATCGAGACACTTGTACGGAAAGCAGATAAAGCTTTATTTTCTGTTAAAGAACATGGTCGTTCACATTATCGCTACTACCGTGAAGATATGACGGCCATTTTTCCAAACGAAGCATTAATGGAGGCACATTTACGTCGAGCAATTGAATTTAATGAGCTAAGTCTTCATCTACAACCGCAAATGGATTTAGCAAATAATAGCATCAATAGCTTTGAAGCATTATTACGATGGAATAACCGTAAATTTGGTTTTGTATCACCAGCGCAATTTATTCCTATTGCGGAAGCCTCAGGGTTGATTATTGAAATCGGTGATTGGATTATTGATGAGGTATGTCGTTACCAAAAAGAATGGCAATCGAAAGGATATCGTCCTGTACGGATTGCAGTCAATATATCACCAAAACAGTTTAGAAAAGAAAATTTTGCCCGGAAAATTAAAACAGCTTTAAAGAAATATGGTGTACCACCTGAATTATTAGAAGTAGAAATTACCGAAAGTTCCATGACAAATGTACATGAAACATTTTCGATTCTTACAGAACTGAAGCAATTAGGTGTTTATGTGTCTGTGGATGACTTTGGGACAGGCTATTCATCATTAAGTTATCTCAAGCGTTATCCGATTGATATTATAAAAATTGATCAGTCATTTATTGCAGATATAGCAAAGGATGACAAAAATGAAGCCATCATAAAAGCCATTATCTCGATGTCTCATAATTTAGGGTTAGAGGTCATTGCAGAGGGAATTGAAGAACCCACACAAGTCGATTTTCTCAAACGCCATCGTTGTCAAAAAGGGCAAGGCTATTTGTATAATAAACCATTACCAGTTGAAACGATTGTACAACAATATTTTGTTAGCTAGAAAACGGGTAGCACTTACATCATAAAATAGATGAAGTGCTACTTTTTAATTTGTCGTTTTTAAGACCTTTTAAAACAATTGCTGTAAATTGGGACATCTCGGAGGTTAGGTCAAAATCTTCACTATGTATTAACCAATCATAGACATTCGCACGCATACAGCGCTGAATAAGTGTTTGTATGGTAGTAGCAGATAGATCCTGTCTAAATTCCCCTTGTTGAATACCTTCCGCGATATAGGTATTCATTATCTGAAAAATCTTTCGTTGTGGATTGATTAAATAATGATCCTGTTCTACTTGGTTTGTCATAGCAGCCGTATATACTGTACGCAATAAATCCTTTCCTACAATTTTTGTTAAATAGTTCATTTGCTCTTGAAACACTAATAGTATTTTTTCACTAGCTGGTAATGTGGCATCAATATTTTTTTCAACTGTACTATAAAAATTATCAAGTTCCTTAAATTTTTCTAAAATAACATCGTATTTAGATGGGAAATGTGTATAAAAGGTACCCTTCGAAACATTGCATGCCTTCGTAATTTGTTCAACAGAAACATGTTCATAACCATGTTTGTTAAATAAGTCTAAAGAAGTTTTCAATAATTTTTCACGTGTTTCTAATGCCTTTTTCTGTCTGCTTGTGAGTGCTTCCATAGGTAGCTAATACCCCCTATATAAAATATTGTAAAATATCTTCTGTAAAAAATATTCTGAAAATATCAAATTTTTAATTGACGAGATGGATTTCGATTGATTATGATTTAAATGACCAAGGTCAATGACTGTGGTCAGTGAAATTATCTCGTTATTAATGTTACTTTAAAAAATGAAAGTTGGCTAGTATATCATCAAGTTTTCCTGGTGTATTTTCAAGGTATGAGGAGGTCACAATGAAGGAAAAATTAGGTTTTATTGGCTTAGGGAATATGGGTTTACCGATGTCTATTAACTTATTAAGAGCAGATTATGAGGTGTTTGGTTTCGATACGAATGCGAAAACAATGGAACAATTCGTCGCAGCAGGTGGTATCGGTCTTGAGACAGCAATAGATATTGCGAAACAATGTGATGTTATTATGACAAGTTTGCCTACCCCTCACGTTGTAGAATTGGTTTATCAGTCAGAACAAGGAATTTTACAACATGCAAAGAAAGGATGCCTGCTGATTGATTTCAGTACTGTTAATCCCGAATTGAATGATACGTTACATACAGAAGCTAAAGCTTTGGGATTACGTTATTTGGGCGCACCTGTCAGTGGGGGTGTAATTGGGGCTGTCAATGCGACATTAACCATTATGGTTGGTGGTGACACAGCTGATTATAAAAGTGCTACAGAAATATTCGGAATAGTGGGGAAAAACGTTTATCACCTGGGCACATCTCCAAGTGTAGGAACGCGAATTAAATTACTCAATAACTTAATGATTGGCTTTTACACAGAGGCAGTCGCTGAAACTATTTTACTTGGAGAAAAAATGGGTATTCAGGCAGACACGCTGTATGAGGTATTAAGTAATAGTTATGGGCAAAGCCGTATTTATGAACGCAATTATATGGAGTATATGAAAAATGATAATTATGAGCCAGGCTTTTCGACAAATCTATTAGTAAAAGATTTGAAATTAGCTAAGGAAATGGCAGATGAAGCAGGCGTATCTCTGCGAATCGGTGAAAAGCTGGTGGATCTTTACAGTGAGATTGTGCAGCAGGGCTATGGAGAAAATGATATGTCTGCAGCTTATTTAAGCTTAAAAGAAAAATGTAAACTAGAACAATTTTAAGAGGAGGATATGGATATGACAACAGCACAAGTGGTTAAAACATTAACACATTTTATTGGTGGCAAAATGGTTGAAGGGAAAAGTGGGCGATTTGGGTCGGTGTTTAATCCAACAACAGGTGAAGTCATTGCTAAGGTACCCCTTGCAACAGTAGAGGAAACACGAGATGCTATCGAGCAAGCTCAAGCAGCATTTCCAGCTTGGCGTGATACATCAGTAGCGAAGCGTGCAGAAATTGTACTAAAGTTCCGTAACCTTATCACTGACAATATGGAGGAGCTATTACAGATCATTTGTACTGAAAGCGGTAAAACGATTGAAGATGCCAAAGGTGAAATTACACGAGGACTTGAATCTGTTGATTTAGCCATTGGTGCGCCCCACTTAATGAAAGGAGAATACTCTGTAAATGTTGGAGGTCAAATAAATGCTTATTCTGCAAAATATCCATTAGGGGTTGTGGCGGCAATTTCTCCATTTAATTTCCCCATCATGGTGCCTCTAGCGCAAACGAGTATGGCCCTTGCTGTAGGAAACGCGGTGATTTTAAAAGCATCCGAACGTGTGCCGATGACTGCATTGTATGTTAGTGAGCTTTGGAAGAAGGCAGGGTTGCCTGATGGTATTTGGACAGTGGTCAATGGTGATAAAGATGCGGTCAATGAACTTTTAGAAAACCCAACTGTGCAAGCGATTTCATTTGTTGGATCAACACCAGTGGCAAAGTATATTTATGAAACTGGATCAAAATACGGAAAACGCGTTACGGCACTAGGCGGGGGTAAAAATAATATGGTTGTAATGCCAGATGCCGATCTTGAACAGGTAGCTAATGCCTTTATTGGAGCAGCATATGGGGCAGCCTCTCAACGCTGTATGGCGATATCTACTATTATGCCTGTAGGAAAGGATACTGCAGATCGTCTAGTGGAGATTCTGAAGGAAAAAATCTCTAATCTTAAGGTCGGCCCTTATACAAACCCTGATTCAGATTTCGGCCCTGTTATTTCTCAACAATCAAAAGAAGCAATACTTACTGCAATTGATCGAGGAGAAGCAGAAGGAGCTTCAGTAATCTGTGACGGACGGGAACTTGACATTGTTAAAGAGTCTAAAGGGTTTTATGTAGGACCTACATTATTAGATCATGTAAAGCCAGGCATGGAAGTTTATGAGCAAGAAATATTTGGTCCAGCTCGCAATGTAGTTCGTGTAGATTCATTAGAGGAAGCTATAACACTTATAAATAAGCATGAGCTAGGTAATGGCGTCACAATTTTTACGAATGATGGATTAGCAGCTCGCAAATTTACGACAGAAATTGATGTTGGCATGGTTGGTGTCAATGTACCAATTCCAATTCCCGTTGGCTATCATAACTTTGCTGGCTTTAAAGGCTCTCGTTTTGGTGAGGGGCATATGTTTGGACCAGATCAAGCACGTTTTTTTACAAAAACAAAGACAATTTCAGAGCGTTGGATGGCTGGTAACGCCTCCGCAGCATCCACATTTGCATTCCCAAGCAATAACGACTAATAAAACCTAGAGCTGTAGAGACATACAGCTCTTTTTCTAAAAAAGGGGATGGGTGAGGTGTAAATGTTAGAGTATATCGGTCTTTTTGGTAGTTTATTTAACAAAGAGGGGGTATAAATCTACTTATTTCAGCACCGTTAACTGCGCTGTTAGCAGCCTTAACAAATGGTCTCGCATTTTTTCCTCAAACAGCTAATGAAAATCAGGCCAACTTCCTAACTTTTAATTGTAGCCTTAACTAGTGGCTGTCTCGTGGCTTATTTAGTGAGCTACAAATATGCAAAGTCAGTTGGCGCAACATTAGCAGCAGGTGCAATAGGTGCGATCATTGCCATTGCCAATACGGCGGCTGTTGTCGGCTTTGAAGGCGTAGTAAAAGCAACGCCATCCTTTGTTGCAACAGTAGATGTAATGACCAATATTCCTGGTAGTCCGCTGATTGGAGGAGCCTTAGCAATAGCTGTTATTGCTGGTTTAACAGGTTCAGCATCAGGGGGACAAACGATTCCAATGCCCTTACTTGCACCGCATTATATCGAGATGGGTGTAGATACAGAGGCACGTTACATCGAACAATCGCTATAGCATTTGGTTCCCTAGATTCATTGCCACACGGTGGATATGTTGTGACAACCATCAATTCAGTTTGTAATGAAAAGCAGAAGGATGCATATATGCCATTTGGAGCTTTGACGGTTATTATCCCCATCATAGGTACAATACTTGCGATCATATTATTCTTATTAGGGATGTAGGAGGGATGTAGTATGCAAGGAAAAACGGTTTTTATTACAGGAGCAGCTCGTGGTATTGGCCTTGCCATGGCACAAGCATTTGATGAGCAAGGGGCTAATGTTGTGATTACGGATAAAAATGAACAGCTTTTAGAAGAAGCTGTCGCACAAAACCCCTCTTTAACTTCCTTTATATGTGATGTGACAGAAGAACAAGCCATAAGAGAAGCCATTGATTTTACAATTAATAAATTCTCAACATTAGATATTTTAATCAATAATGCAGGATTTCAACATGTATCGCATATTGAGGATTTTAAGACAGAAATTTTCGAGGCAATGCAAAAAGTGATGGTCGTTGCTCCCTTTGTGGCGATGAAGTATGCGTTACCATATATGAAGAAAAATCAATTTGGTCGCATTATTAATATGGCATCCATCAATGGCGTTATTGGGTTTGCTGGTAAGGCTGGTTACAATGCAGCAAAGCATGGTGTGATTGGGCTCACTAAGGTAACCGCACTAGAGGTGGCGACAAATGGAATTACGGTAAATGCCATTTGTCCAGGGTATGTTGATACGGAATTAGTACGTAATCAGTTTATGGATTTAGCAAAGACACGGGGTATTCAAGTGGAAGAAGTACTTGAACAAGTGTTATATCCACTTGTCCCACAAAAACGTTTACTTGATGTCTCGGAAATTACTGGACTTGCATTATATTTAGCAAGTGATGTAGCAAAGGGGTTAACCGGTCAGGCCATTCTATTAGATGGTGGCTATACAGCTCAATAGCTTAGGAGGGAAAATATGATTCAAACAAAAACCATCTTTACCGTTCATTCACCAGGAACGATTGTATATGGTCGTGATTCATTTGAAGAAGTAGGAGAGTATGCTAAAAAACTAGGCTCTAAGGCATTAATTATTAGTGATCCAATCATGGACAGTTTAGGCTTTGTCAAGCAATGCCATACACTGTTAAAGAACCAAGGGCTAGAAGTCGTTTCATATTTAGGGGTGACAACAGAGCCAGATGATACGTATGTAGCAGAGGGATTGCAGCTTTTGCAGAAGGAAAACTGTGATGTCATTATATCTGTTGGTGGTGGTAGCTGTATTGATACGGCAAAGGCGATTGCAGTAGTGGCTACAAACGGTGGCTATATAGGGGATTATATGAAAATGGCAAAGGTAGCAGCTTCTGTACCAATCCCACACATAGCGATACCAACGACAGCGGGTACAGGCTCTGAAGCAACAGATGCAACCGTTATTACCAACACGATAAATGATGTGAAAATGATGATTAAGCAACCAGCTTTTATGCCAACTGTTGCGATTGTTGATCCTATTTTAACCATTACTTCACCTCCTGCCATTACCGCAGCAACAGGAATAGATGCATTGAGCCATGCCATTGAGAGCTATTTATCGCGCTTAGCTCATCCTTATTCGAATGTGCTCGCCTTATCTGCTATGGAATTAATTGTGAATAACATCATAAAGGTTTATGAACATGGCGATGATGTTGATGCTAGAGAAGCGATGTCATTGGGCTCGATGCAGGCAGGGCTGTCATTTTCAAATGCTTCTGTTGCCCTTGTGCATGGAATGTCGCGTCCGATTGGTGCTCTTTTCCATGTTCCTCATGGTATCTCCAACGCGATGCTTTTACCAGCTGTACTAGACTATTCAAAAGATACTTGTATAGATCGATTGGCAGATTTAGGACAATTTTTTAATAAAACAAAAGAAAGTCTATCACAAGAGGAGCTTGCTCAGCTTGCTATTACTTCCATTAAAAATATGTGTAAGCATATGAAAATTGGCAATTTAAAACAATGGGGAATAGAGGAGCATGCTTATTATCAGGCCATTCCTAAAATGGCTGAGGATGCGCTTGCAAGTGGAAGCCCAGGCAACAATCCGAAGATACCAACCTTACAAGAGTTAATGGAGTTATATAAAATTGCCTATACGTATGAGTTTTAATTATATTGAAGAGCTATTCAGACTAATGAATGGCTCTTTTATATTTTTTTAGAAAATAAACTCACATTCTATAGAATTAATATGACATATTCGAGAATATATAGTAAAATTTTAGTGAATCATCATTCATTTTTAACAAAGGGGGAAATGGAATGTTGCAAGGGAAAACGATTATTATTACGGGTGGATCAAGTGGCATGGGCCTGTATATGGCAAAGCAATTCGTGACTGAGGGAGCTAATGTTGTTATAACAGGTCGTAACGAAGAACGATTAGCAGAGGCAAAAAAATTTATAGCGGAGGCTGGTCCCTCTATTGAGACATTCCAAATGGATGTACGTGTACCTGAGCATGCTGAGGCTATGCTCGCATTTGCTATTGAAAAATTTGGTCAAGTGGATGGGCTTGTGAATAATGCAGCAGGTAACTTTATTGTACGTGCAGAGGATTTATCCCCGAATGGCTGGAAGGCTGTCGTGGATATTGTATTAAATGGTACATTCTATTGTTCTTCAGTAGTAGGCAAGTATTGGATTGAACATAAGATTAAAGGGTCTATATTAAATATGGTAGCGACGTATGCTTGGAATGCAGGAGCAGGTGTGATCCATTCTGCTGCAGCAAAAGCAGGGGTACTTTCATTGACGAGAACGCTAGCTGTTGAGTGGGGGAAACAGTATGGAATTCGCGTTAATGCTATTGCACCAGGTCCAATCGAGCGTACTGGTGGAGCCGATAAGCTTTGGGAATCAGAAGCAGCGGCAGCTCGTACACTAGATTCTGTTCCACTAGGCCGTATAGGAACACCAGAAGAAATTGCTGATTTAGCTACGTTTATGATGTCTAACAAAGCAAGTTATATGAATGGAGAATGTGTAACTTTGGATGGTGGGCAGTGGCTCAATCAATATCCATTCTAAAAATGTTTGCATAACGAATAGCTGGGTTGACGCATACTAAGGGTAAAGAAAGGAGTTTTGCCGATGGGTATGTGGTTAATACCAGCAATTATTGCCATTGTAATCATTTCTGCTATTTCGTTTGTCTATACGCTAAAAATAGCCAAAATGACTTCTGAACGGAAATCTGAAAATGATACTCCGATTTCTGAAACAGTTGAAGAGTATGCAACGATGTTGAACCCAATTGTTTGGGTCTATGCAATTTTTTTGCTTTTTTTAGGAATCATGATTTTTTATTACTGGAGTAAGACTGGCTATTAGATAGGAACCATCTTCATTCAGTCACGAAAAACTGGACTGAATGAAGATATACTAAGTTTTTGCTGTAAGGGTTAAAATAATTCATTGTTCATGAAAAACTCTTCTTGGCCTTGTCGTGGTCATACATAGAAAAGTTGTGATATGATGAAAGGGAAGGACTGTTCTACACAGTGAGGACAGAAAAGGAGAAGAAGTTCATGATTTCAACTAACAGCAAAGACTTATTAGCAATGCCAATTAGTGATTTTATCATTTCCTCTGAAAAAGTTGCGCATGTACAAAGTGGAAATAGTGCAGAACATGCACTCCTTGTACTAACACGTACAGGGTACTCGTCCATACCTGTATTAGATTTGAAATATCGACTTCAAGGTTTACTTAGCATGAAAATGATTACCGAATCGATTCTTGGACTTGAGCATATTGAATATGAAAAGCTACCTGATATTAAGGTTGACTCTATTATGGAAAAAGAGATCGCTGTATTGAAGCTGACGGATACTTTCCAGCGTGCTTTGGATTTAGTTATTAACCACGCCTTTTTATGTGTAGTGGACGAAGATGGTACATTCGCAGGGATATTAACAAGACGTGTTATTTTAAAGCAATTGAAAAAATATATTTATCAAAAAGAGTAGTAGCTTAAGAGGGAACTCAGATGAAAATCATGAGGCCCTCTTTGCTTGTATTGGAGGTTTACAGATTGATGGCAACAGAGGCAGAAATTTTAAAAATCTTAGCTGAAGAACGCAATATGCGGAAAGCAGCAGAACGTCTATTTTTATCCCAACCAGCCCTTTCACAACGATTGCAAACGATTGAGAAAGACTGGGGTGCACAATTATTTATTCGTTCACAAAAAGGTTTAACAGCAACACCTGCTGGTGAACAAGTTATTGCTTATGCAAAGGAAATGCTAGCCAAAAAGGAAGAAATATTTGAAACGATTCAATCCTTAACGACAAAGGTAAACGGGACATTGAAAATTGCTTGTGCTTCCATTGTTGGTCAGAACTGGCTACCAAAAATCTTGAAGGAGTTTGTGTCAAAATATCCAGAGGCTAAAATATCACTGATGACGGGCTGGAGTTCTGAAATTGTGAAGGCTCTTTACGAGGGCGAGGCCCATGTAGGCATTGTACGAGGCCAAGTTGACTGGAAAGGAGAAAAGATCCACCTTTTCAGAGATACTCTTTATTTAGTGGACAAAGAGGTTAAAACAATTGAAGATGTGTTAAAAACAGACCGTCCATTTATTCAATATAAGAGTGATTCCAACTATTATCAAGAAATTCAGCAATGGTGGCAGCAGCATTTTGCCTCGAATCCAAGAAAACAAATTTTAGTGGATCAAATTGAAATTTGCAAGCAAATGGCATTAAATGGTATCGGTTATGCAATCTTGCCTTCTATTACGTTAAATGACCACGATGCCATTCACAAAATCCCTCTATCAAATGATGAAAAAGAGTTTGGTCTTACACGCGATACTTGGCTAATTGGTTATGAATCCTCTTTTGAATTAAGGCAGGTAGAGGCGTTTGTTGAAGTGGTGCAGGATCATGCGCGGTGTTTGTTTGACTATACTAAATAGAAAATCAGGCAGCTCCAAGTTGTTTTGGAGTTGCCTTTTGACATTGTAGAAATCTTAAGAGTTTATGAATATTCATGAAGATATCATAAGAAATGGAACAAAATGCAATCTAAATCGTATAATTATGTAACCATCTATTTACATAAAAAGGGGTTGAGCTTTTGAAAAAGACAAAATGGACGGCACTGACCTTACTAGTCATGCTTGTAATGAGCTTTATCTTGCCTGCAACAGAGGCGAGTGCGGCTGCTACGCTAGAGGTGAAAGCAACAGCAGGTATTTCTGGTAAAGCGAAATATCAATCAGTAGTACCACTACAAGTTACAGTGAAAAATAATGGAGCTGACTTCTCAGGAGATATGGCGATTAATTCATCAAATTCTTATGAGGCAGCTTCAGCACTCGTCGTGCCAATTGATATAGCAGCAGGAGAGGAAAAGACATTTACTTTCTATCTTGATGGTTTAGCTGACTATAGTTATTCGGACACAGATTTATTTGCCTTTTATGAGGGGAACATTGAAAAAGGAAAAAAGATTGCCTATAAGGGAACAAAACGTCTGCAATCAAACTTTTTAGATCCCTCATCAACATTCATTTATACACTAACAGATAAAAGTGATCGACTTTCAGCACTATTACGTTTATCAACATTTGTAGCTCAAAGCAATGTGGAAGTATTTAATATCAATCAATTAAAAGATTATACACTTCCAGAAGATTCGCAGGGACTTGCAATGGCCAATGTCATTGTTGTAGATGAAGTGGCTATTGCTGATTTAACTCAGAAGCAACAAGAAGCATTATTAAAATGGGTGCAAGATGGAGGTACCTTACTTCTAGGTGCTGCTGACCAAATTAATGCTACAGCAGGCATTTTTAAAGAGTATTTACCTTTGTCATTATCACAAGAAATGACTGCGATTTCTGCAGAAGCTTTAACTAAAATGTCAGGAGGCGGCATTTTTACACAGCCGATTTCAGTTTACTCAGCTACTAGTAGTGAAGGAAGTTTACCTGTATTAACAGAAAATAATACAGTGTTAGCAGCAAAGAAAAAAGTGGGTAGCGGGGAAGTGATTCAAACTACCTTCTCTTTAGGTGATCAACCACTTGCTTCTATGGACGGCTACGGAGCACTTTTAGCCAAAGTGATAAATATTCAAAGTATTTCACAGCAAGGAATAATGAGACAGGGACAATCTCCTCTCGATCAAATATCTTATGAACTTCGTAACATAAACGAATTATTTCCATCCTTCGAAGTATCAGTGAGCTATATGCTAATTGTCATTATTCTTTATATTTTAATTATCGGGCCAATCCTTTATTTTATCTTGAAAAAAGCGGACAAGCGCGAGCATGC
Source organism: Lysinibacillus sp. IITD104 (assembly GCF_036698265.2). Classification (NCBI taxonomy): domain Bacteria; kingdom Bacillati; phylum Bacillota; class Bacilli; order Caryophanales; family Bacillaceae; genus Lysinibacillus; species Lysinibacillus sp. IITD104. Next base: position 3,646,653 of record NZ_JBAHYH020000001.1, on the reverse strand, counting down.
ATGGTGGATTATACCATCTATCTCTGTTGTTCTTTCCATTGTTCTCTTTATTGTCGGAGCGAAGGATCGTATTGTTCAGCCACAAGTTCAACAATCGGCATTCTATAAAGTAAATGAAGACAATAGTGTAAATGGCTACTATGTAGAGTCCATTCTAACGAATCGCAGTGGGGACTTTGTGGTCAATGCTGACCAAAATACAACGGCCGTTGCATTAAGAAATTATAATAACTTCACAGGCACAATGGGACCATTACATGAATCTTCTTATATAAAAGAAAATGCTAGCGGTTCAACACTAACATTACGTGATTTAAGCTACTGGTCTGTGCAATCCTTTGGTGGAAAAACATCAGCGCAAAATATTGGGAAGATGGATATTGATATTACACTGAAAAATGAAAAACTAACAGGAACGGTTAAAAATAATTTCCCATTTGCATTAAAAGATGTCACATTAATCTCCGGTGTGAAAGAAGTGAAACTGGGTGATATTGAAGCAAACGGAACATTACAGGTAAATAAAGAACTGAAAACAACGGTTCTTCAAAAACCATCTATCTTCAATAATTATAATTATAGTTACCCATCGAAAAAGGATGAGGTAGACCCAATGCGTATTGAAAGAATGAAAACATTAGCATTGCCGCTTGTCGAAAAGGATAACCAGCCAATACTTACAGCTTGGACAGATCAAGCTGTGGTAGGTGTTGAACTAGAAACAAGTGCTAATATGTCACCAATTACGATGCTTGTTCAACCATTTAAAGGAAAAGTTGAGCTAACAGGTCCATTTACAATGAAGCGTAATAACTTCTCGTATTCAGTAGAGCCGCTATCAGCAAATGGGTATTATGAAAAGATCGAGGAAGAATTGAATAAATGGTACCTATCTGAAGGGTTGTACGAAGTAACGATGGCCATGCCGGATCAATTTATGGATGCCGTTGAATCACTTAATGAGCTCACAATTTCTAATAAGGATGTCTCACGTATGCAGCTATCCATTTGGAATAATGAAACGAATATATATGAGCCTTTAGTCGATACAAAGCAAGTGTTTACAGACAAAGTTTCAACATACTTTAATCAAGATGGAGAGCTTCGAATTGAAATCAAATATGGTCCTGATCCATCAGGAGAACAAACAAAGTTACCAGACATAGAGCTGAAAGGAGTGGCAAAATAATGATTGAAATTCGTGATTTAACGAAACGATATGGCTCCTTTACAGCATTAGATCATTTAAACTTATCTTTGGAAGAAGGCGTTGTATTTGGATTTGTTGGCGCCAATGGAGCAGGTAAATCAACAACATTCTCTATTTTAGCTACACTATTGTCACCGACTTCTGGGGATGCTCTGATAAATGGCAAAAGTGTTGTGAAGGAACCAAAGGAAGTTCGAAAGCAAATTGGTTATATGCCCGATTTCTTTGGTGTATACGATCAGCTAAAAGTAGATGAATATTTAGATTTTTATGGAGCGAGCTACGGTATTCAGTTAGCAGAGCGCCAAGTGTTAATTCCACAACTATTAGAACTCGTAAATTTAACAAATAAACGCTATGAATATGTTGATTTATTATCACGTGGGATGAAGCAACGCTTATGTTTAGCTCGTGCACTTATCCATGATCCAAAGGTACTGATTTTAGATGAGCCTGCATCAGGACTAGATCCACGTGCTCGTGTGGAAATGCGAGATATTTTACGAAATTTAAAGTCCATGGGGAAAACAATTTTAATATCGTCACACATTTTGCCAGAGTTGGCTGAAATGTGTGATGAAATCGGTGTTATAGATAATGGTAAATTAATTGCACATGGCAATGTAGCTGCCATCCAAGCACAACTACAAGGGGAAAAGCGTATTGTGCTTAAAATAACAGATCGTTTAGACGAGGTACGAGCATTTTTAGAGGAAGATCCGCATATATCATCAATTGATGTCATCGACAATCGTTTAGAAATAGCCTTTAACTATCGAGGAACAGACGCAGAGCAGGTGGCATTGCTGAAAAAGGCGATGCTTGCAGATTTACCGATCTATGCTTTAAGTGAAGAAGAGAAAGATTTAGAGGATGTCTTTATGGCGATTACGAAGGGAGCGGACAATCAATGATGGAACGCTTTTATAATCCAGTATTTGTTAAAGAATTGAAGTTACGCTTCCGTTCTTTTAAAAGCTTTTCAGGTTTAATGTTTTATTTAGCTGTACTTTGTATTTTCATTGCAGGTTTTTTATTGCTTACAACTGAATTTACTGGCAGAGGCTTCTTTAGACCTGAGACAAGCTTTATGATGTTTGCTGTGCTTACCATTTTACAAATGGCATTAGTTCTTTTCATTACACCAAGTTTAACTGCAGGTGCTATCAGTAGTGAGCGCGAAAAGCAAACATTAAATATTTTATTAACAACAACACAAAGTTCTACACAAATAGTTATTGGAAAATTACTATCTTCCGTAGCATTTCTAGTATTGATGCTGGTAGCAGGCTTACCACTATATAGCCTAGTGTTTCTGTTTGGTGGTGTGTCGCCTTCACAGCTTATTTCTATATTTTTATTTTATTTAGTCACTGTAGTAGCGATAGGTAGTATAGGCGTGATGTTTTCTACGATTACCAAGAGAACCATTGTTGCCATGATTGCCACATACGGCTCAATTATTTTCTTAGGAGGTATTACTGCATTCTTCTTCTTTTTAACAATGGCCTTTCATCAAATGGGCAACGCCATTGGAACAGGTGCCTCCTTTATGACCTATTTCTGGGCGTCAATTAATCCAGGTGCCTTGATGCTGACACTTATTTCTCCAGAGATGGGGGATGCGTTAGCAGAGCTTTCTGGTGTAGAACTACCTGTATGGATTACTTATTTAATTGCTTATGTATTCATCATTGTACTTTGTTTAACGATTGCGATTAAAAAATTGCGTGCCAACATGAAAAGTAACCGATGAGGAGGAATTTGTATGGAGCGTCGTAAGCAATTACGAAAATATATTCAGCGTGCAAAATCGAGATTAACTCTTGAAAGAAGCATTCCCATTGCACAATATGGTTTGTTTTTGGCATTGCTTTCGAGTGCTTCTCTCGTACTTATTTCCCGACTATTTGTCTGGCCATATTATCGCCAAATAGCATTAGGAGCCTTTATTACTGTTATTATTGCAACCATTGCTTATATGTGGTGGAAAAGGGTCAAAGAGCGAGAGGCATTGCATAAACTGGATCATTATTTCTCACATAATGAATTAGTGACAGCTTTATCATTTAAAGATGATCAGGATCCTCTTGTTCAATCATTATTATCGAAAGCAATGCAAAATGCTGAAAAAGCATTCGCAGACTTTAAGGCTCGAAAGAAAAATCTATTTCGTCCAAAGGCGTTTATCGGATTGTTTATTACAACAGTTGTACTAGCCATTCTTTACATGTTCCCAGCAGCTACGCAAATTGAAGCAATAGAGGTTGAAAAGGAGCAGGCAGTTATCCAAGATATAAAGAAGGAAGTTGCTGAATTAGAGAAAAAGGCGGAAACAAAAGAAGTAAAAGAGCAATTGCAAGAACTTCAAAATACTTTAAAAGAAGCTGAAACAGCAGAAGAAGCTTTACGAGAAGTTGTCAAAAAACAAAAGGAGCTAGCATTAAAGGAGCAGCAATTAAAGGATAAACAATCGGCTAGTCAAGATGGCACAACAGAAGGCCAAGGATTATCGAAGGAAGAGGTTGAGCAGCTAAAAGAGCTTGCCCAAATGCAGCAAGGGCTTACAGAAAATGCAAATGCCACACAAACTGCTATGAGTAAACTTGGTAAACCAGCAAGTAATTCCTTACAAAATGCAATTGCGAGTGCCAATAATGCAAGCAGCCACAATCAAAATAGTCAACAGTCATCTGGTAATTCCCAACCAAGTAATCAACAAGGCCAATCTAGTCAAAATAATGCTCAAAGTGGTTCTCAACAGCAAAATGGTAATAGCCAGAGCAAAGGTCCAGGACAGGGTCAAGGCCAAGGACAGGGTCAAGGCCAAGGACAGGGCCAAGGTCAAGGACAGGGTCAAGGTCAAGGACAGGGGCAAGGCCAAGGACAGGGACAGGGACAAGGCCAAGGTGGTCAAGGAGCAGGAAGTGGCCAAGGCGGAAGGAATTTGTTAACGACACCGAATCGAATTGGTGGGTCAACTGAGACATCAGTAGATGGTGGCGCATTAGGTGATGGTTCCCATGTATCTGAGCAACAAGGAAATGGTCCGATCACAAAAGGTTCTATTCGACCTTATGAAGAAGTAATTGGATCATACAAAGACAGCTATTTAGAGAGTTCAGAGCGTTTACAATTACCGAAGGATTTACAAAATGTCGTGCAATCTTATTTCACGTCAATTGAGTCGCAGTAGGAGGAAAAGAAATGGCCTTTACAGAGCAACAATATGTAGATATGAGTACGAAATTACAACGAGTTAAAGAAGAAATTCATCGCTTCATTGTTGGACAGGAAGAAGCAATTGATTACACCCTATATGCAGTATTAGCGGATGGTCATGCATTGTTAGAAGGTTTACCTGGTTTAGGAAAAACGATGTTGATTCGTACGATTTCAGAGGTACTGGATCTGTCGTTTTCACGTATTCAATTTACACCAGATCTTATGCCAGCAGATATAACGGGAACAAGCATGATTGAACGTACACCCGATGGGAAGCAGCAATTTACGTTTCAACCTGGGCCAATCTTTAGCCAAATGGTATTGGCTGATGAGATAAATCGCGCCACACCAAAAACCCAAAGTGCCTTGTTGGAAGCAATGGGGGAAAAAACGGTAACAATATTGGGGGATACAAAAAAAATGGCGAAACCATTTTTCGTGTTGGCCACTCAAAACCCTATTGAAATGGAAGGAACATACCCATTACCAGAAGCGCAGATGGACCGTTTCCTTTGTAAAATTCTTGTACCCTATCCTGAAAAAAGCGAACTTATGGAAATTATGAAGCGAACGACAGGAGCCCAGGAAATTGGTTTACAGAAGCAAATGGATACGGATGCTCTTATTGAAGCTCAGCAAATGGTAAAAGAAGTGATGGTTGCTGATGAAATGCTGGAGTATGCAACGGATCTAGTGGTGGCTACGCATCCTGAAAGAATAGATGCGCTTGATGAGGTTAAACAATATGCAATGTATGGAAGTGGTCCACGTGGTTTGCAGAGCTTAATCAAATTGGCAAAGGCAAGAGCTTTAATGAATGGTCGTTTTCATGTTTCTGTAGCGGATATTAAATCTGTTGCTAAGCCTGTTTTACGTCATCGAATGCTGTTGAATTATGAAGGGGAGGCTTCAGGAAAAACGGCAGACGATGTGATTGATGTAATTTTAGAAAAGGTTCAGCAAGGTATTAGCAAGTGACAGCTAAATACTTATTGCCCGAAGACTGGTTAGCGAAAATCAGTCGCTTTCAAATAGCGACGGCCTCCAAACTACGCGGGCAACATAAGGGCTCGCACCGTTCTCAACGCTTCGGGGCATCCCTCGATTTCTCAGATTTTCGAGAATACCATTTAGGAGATGATGTACGCCAAGTGGATTGGAACGTCTTTGCTCGTACAGATAAATACTTTATTAAAAGGTTTTTAGATGAGCAAGAGATGCGTGTACATATTTTACTAGATGCGACCAAATCAATGGGAGAACATGCTAAGTGGCTATTTGCTCGTCAAATTGTGGCCTCCCTCGGTCTAATGGTATTAGGTCGAGATGATCGTCTTTCCTTTTCTATTGTTCAAGATGAAGTGAAGCCACCATTTCGACGGAAGGGTACCATGTATCGCCGAGCTTTTTTACAGCTAGTAACAGATATAGAGGAAGCTAATTACTCTCATCGTTTTGCCAAGGATGCACTTAAAGCTTTGCCTAAAGATAGTACCGTATTATTCATCGTTACTGATGGATTAGAGCCAATTGAAGAATGGGAACAGCTATTAAAAAGGCTACCACGCTACGCTGGAGATGTTCGCATTTTGCAAATTGTAACGCAAGAAGAACTGTCACCAAATTACTCGGGTGATGTACGTCTCCTTGATCGTGAAACAGGTAATGATGTGAATGTGACGATGTCCTCTAGAGTACTGGAGTCCTACCATGCAAGACGTATACTACATGAAGAAGAATTTGAAGCCATTTGCCGTCGCTTTGGTGTTCGACAATTACAATTGAAAGTGGAAGATGGATTGCAATATGCGATTTTCCAGCAATTATTAAAAGCACATTGGATTAGGTGAGGTGAGCCGTATTGGGCTTTAGTCAAATTATATTTAGCTGGACGGCCATCATCCCGGTCATTGTCCTACTTTATTATTTTTTTCGAAAAAAATATACAGATCAAACTGTTTCTTCGACACTTTTTTGGTCGGAGATTATGCAGGAAACGCGTGTATCGCCTTATTTAAAGCATTTGCAAAAAAATGCCCTACTATATTTACAGCTTCTTGCTTTACTGCTACTTGTTTTGGCATTGATGAATCCTTATATAAAAAAATCAACCATTGTTGGTGCACAAACTATATTTATTGTAGATACTTCAGCCACAATGCTGGCAGGCAAAGAGCAATCAACCTTTGACGCTCATAAACAGGAAATGCTGAACTTGATGGATGAATTGAATGGTCGACCTGTCACATTAATTACAACTGGCGCAGCCCCAAAAGCTGTTTTACAGCAAGAAACAAACACAAATGAAATAAAAAAAGCTATTCAAGATTTACAAGTAACCTATGAAACTGCTGAAATGAATAAGGCACTGGATGTAGCACAGGCATTTGTGGGCGATACACCAACTTCTATCTATGTTTTTACAGATACACTTGATAAAAAGCAATTACCGATGGACAAGGATTCTGTTAAATGGCTAGTAAGAGGCGCTACTAAAGACTTAACAAATATTGCAATTACACGCTTTGCTGCTACGACAGATGGACAAGTTACGCTGGCGCTTATCCAACTTCATAATGATACAAATACCGAGCAAAAGATAACACTCGCATTGAAAAATGCAAAGGGTGAGGAGCTGGTAGCAGAAAGTGTCGTTGTGCCTCCAAATGAAGCCATTACGAAAACATTCAAAGATTTGCCTATTGCAAAATCGATGACAGCTACTATCGATGCAAAAGATGATTATGCTGTAGATAATCAACAAACTGTTTTACTACAAACGACTTCTTCAAAAATTGTTGTGGACCAAAGCATGCATCAACTGATACAAAAAGGTTTTCAAACGGTTAGTAGTGGTGTGAAAATCGTTCCTTCATCGCAAGTAGCTGACAATCAAGATGCTACAGTAATCACAAATCAAACAGCCTTATTAGAAAAGATGGATAAACCGCTTGTATTATTTGGTCGTGATGATGCAGAGAAAATAAAAGCAAGTGGGACGGTAAGCACTAGGAGTGATGCATTGTTTGCTTTTAGTGAACTAAAGGATGTTTATGTTAGTGCTATTTATCCTGGCTTTGCGGACTATGAAACGATTGCTTCTGTTGGAGAAGAGCCGTTCATACAACGCTCCCCTAAAGGAGATATTGTTATTTTAGCGGATATTGCCGATACTGACTGGCCCTTACATCCATCATTTCCACTATTTCTATGGAGTACTGAGCAGCAGCTAACAGAATCAGTTGGTTCACTTGGGATTTTTTCACCCAATGAACAGCGTGCAGTAGCTTTAGCGCAAGGAGACTGGAATGTTTATTCGCAAGAAGACGAGTTTCTTTCGTCTGTTACGAAGGGGATGTTAACTGCGCCAAAAGAGCCGGGCATTTATATGGTACGTTCAAATAATGAGGAAAAACAATTGATTGTCCAATTGCAAGCCCAAGAACGTGTTATTGAACAAGGAACAAGCTTTACATTAGGTGATATCTCAGACAACGGGAAGGAAGAAGTATCAATGACCTCTTTCGTACCTTGGCTAATTGTCATTATTTTACTATTGCTTGTTTCAGAGTGGGAGGTGCAACGACGTCGTGGATTTACGAATTGATATGCCGTTAGTATTGTTGTTACTCCTTCCATTATTCTTGTATTTTGGATGGACATACTTTCATGAGCGGCAGCGACTCAAAAGAAGTCATATTGTTGTACTTACTATTCGCATAGTGGCAGCAGGCTGTTTAGTTTTTGCACTTGCAGGACCGTATCTATTATTACCAATAAAAGAAGAACAAATTGTTTATTTAGTAGACCGTTCTGCATCTATGAATGGTACGGAAGATGAGATGGTTCAGTTTATTCAGGAAAGCCTACTATCAAAAAAAGAACCACAGCTTGCGGGCATTTATTCATTTTCCTCCACTTTACAAACAGAAGCCATTTTGTCTAAAACCTTAAAGGAAGTACCAAAACTGACTGAAATCAAAGCTACCGATCAAACGAATATAGAACAAAGTCTACAACTTGCCACAGGTATTATAGATCCTAAAAAGGCAACTCGTCTTGTGCTATTAACAGATGGTAATGAGACAAAGGGAGATGCTTTAGAATTTGCTTCGAAGTTGAAAGGCTCCAATATTAGTGTGGATGTTAAGACTTTTAGTCAGCCAGTTGTCAATGATGTGTCATTAAAAAGCTTTGTATCCCCTCAGGTTGCTTATGTTGGAGAGCAGCAACAATTAGTGACAGACATACATGCAACATCAGCGGCCCAAGGTGAGTTGTTATTATATGAAAATGATGAGCTTATTCATCGAGAGGCCATTGAGCTGACTGAAGGCACGAATGTGTTTACCTATAAACATGCAGCAACAGCTGAAGGGCTTGTAAAATATGAAGCCGTTGTTCAAGTTGGTCAGGATGCTATTTTTGAAAACAATAAGCTAACTAGTGTCACAATGGTTCAAAGTGAACCACATTTATTAATCGTGAATGGTTATGAAACAGCTTCACCAATCGGAGCAGCACTTGGTAGTCAATCGATTGCCTATGATGTTGTAGCGCCCGACAGTCTACCAAATGAACTATCCAGCTATTTGCAATATAATGCTATTATTTTCGACAATGTGCCAGGTCATTTAGTGGGTGAAGCAAAAATGAGTGTTATAGAGCAAGCAGTCAAAAACTTTGGTGTTGGTTTTACAATGGTTGGTGGAGAAAATAGTTTTGGTCTAGGCGGCTATTTTAAAACACCGATTGAAACCTTATTGCCAGTGGAAATGGAAATTAAGGGCAAAGAGCAATTACCTTCCTTAGGATTAGTGATTGTACTTGACCGTTCTGGCAGTATGCAAGGCTCGAAGCTTGAGCTTGCTAAGGAAGCAGCGGCACGTTCTGTTGAGATGTTGCGAGACGAGGATACATTAGGATTCATCGCCTTTGATGATCGTCCTTGGGAGATTATAGAGACAGGGCCTCTTAGCAGTAAAGAAGAGGCTGTAGATACTATTTTATCAGTAACACCTGGTGGTGGAACAGAAATCTATAGTTCACTAGCTAAAGCCTACGAGAACCTTGCTGATTTAAAGCTCCAACGTAAGCATATTATTCTCTTAACAGATGGGCAATCACAGGCAGGGAACTATGAGGATTTAATTGCTGAAGGAAAAGAAGAGGGTATAACCTTATCGACAGTAGCGATTGGACAAGATGCCGATGCGAACTTATTAGAAGCGCTTAGTGACATGGGCAGTGGACGTTTCTATGATGTGATAGATGAGCAAACCATTCCTTCTATTTTATCTCGTGAAACAGCTATGATTTCCCGAACGTATATTGAGGACAATCCATTCTATCCGGCAATTTATAATGCACCAGGATGGAATTCACTGTTTGCTAATGGTGTCCCACAAATGAATGCATACATTGGGACAACGGCAAAACAGGGGGCTACTGTTGTGGCAGAAAGCGAGAAGGAAGATCCTGTGTTAGCCCAGTGGCAATATGGTCTTGGTAAAACATTTGCCTTTACATCTGATTCAACGGGTAAATGGACAGGAGATTGGGCAAGATGGCAGAATTGGGGAGCATTTTGGCAAACACTTATTTCTCAAATGCTACCAAGCTACAATGATGTAGCCTATGATGTAAGATTGGAAGCAGATGGTTCCTTTATGATTACAGACCCTACAAATGAAGCCGCATTTTTAGATATTGTAGCGGTAAATGAAGCAGGGGAGGAGCTAGAAACACAACTTGAAACCATTTCCGCATCTCAAGTTCGAGCTGTAGTACAAGCTGAACCTGGATTAATTTTCTTCCGTGTAGCAGATGAAAAGCAGGCCATTTACCAGGCAGGTCTAAGTGTTCCTTATAGTGCCGAATACGAACTACTCCCTGTAAATAATCAACTGATAGAAGAGTTGACTCAACAAACAGGAGGCACTGTTTTAAAGGAACCACAAGATGTCTTCCGTGACTTTACGACAAAAGGAGCAGATCGGCAAAATATTGCCACATGGCTGCTCTTAGCGAGTATGCTCCTATTCTTTATTGATATTACCATAAGACGTTTTGGTTGGAATTTCCTAACGAACGCGAAGAAGAAAGAGCCGCTGGTTGAGGAAAAACCTGTACAGGCAGAGAATACAAATGTAGCACAGTTATTAAAAGGCATGAAAAAGAGATCTTAAAATGGAGGAGGCAGTGCAAACTTTAATAGGTTTGCACTGCTTTTTTTGTATTGTTTGAATAGAGAGTTGCTCCCTTTGTAGAGAGCGGCAAGGTGATCTAAAAAGTGGGCTCTTTGCTCATAAAGAGAAAAAAAGCGATCCAAATTGGACTACCCTACCCCAGCTCAATGAATGCTCATAATTCAATTTCTCTCAATAAAGAGAAGAATTAAACCTCTTTACTAGCTCTGTTTTACGCAAGCTACTCGCAACCATTACACCTAAAATAGCACCGATCGTACTTGATGTTAAAAAGGCTGGTAGGAAGAAGAATGCTGCTACAGATGTTCCCATGAATAATTTTGCATAAGGGACGGCAATAAGTGAAGCCAGAATGCCCGTTCCGATAACTTCTCCGATACCAGCTAACCACATTTTATTGCTATATTTATAGGCAAGGGCAGCACAGAACGCACCGATGATACTACCAGGGATAGCTAGTAGAGAGCCTGTTCCAGTAAGGATACGAATGATGGCAGTGACAAAGGCAACTATAACTGTTGGTACGGGTCCAAGTATAATGGCTCCTATCACATTAATAGCATGCTGAACTGGGTAAGCACGTGCGATTCCTGTTGGGATGGATACGAAAGTAGAGCCTGCAACAGCAACGGCTACTAATAAAGCCATGACTGTTAATTTACGAATTGACATAAAGTTCACTCCTTTTGGTAAAGTTCGTGAGGAAAAATAAAAAGGCCACCCCCTTTAAACAATAGGAAGCGGCCTTGTGTGTGTATAGTGACAACAGCAAGTAGCGCCACTTCCCTCCGCTAGTGTGAACTAGATCAGGTTCAAAGGGTCCGTATATTACCATATACGTCTCAGCCTTTTAAAGACTCCCCTAGTGGTTAAAATCATTCAATTTTGTGAATCAACAATAATGTAACATACTGCAAAAAATAGTCAATGATTTTTCAGACTATTTTGTATCGGGATGCATTAAATGAGGTGCTTTTTTCACTGTCCAGATGAGCGCTAGGAAGAAACATGCTAATAATATGATAGAACCGAAAATATAGGGGCTATTCATATTCCAGTCAAATAATAGACCAGCTAAAGCAGGTCCAATCATATTCCCAAGGCTCATATAGGCATTATTCAAGCCCGCAGCAAATCCTTGCTCTTTCTCTGCAAGCTTTGAGATAAGTGTATTAACAGCTGGACGAATTAATGTCGTTGCTGTAGAGAAAATCGTTGCTACAACTAATATAAGGGCAAAGCCAGAAACAAATAATATTAAGAAAATAGCAACAGCTGCAATAAATAAATTGACAAGTACTACTTTCATTTCACCGAAGCGATTGAACAGCGGTGTAATGATAAACATTTGTACTACTACTCCAAAAGCACCACCAACAACTAATATAATTGCTATATCCACAGGTGTGTAATTAAACTTTTCTGTCACAAATAATGATAATGTCGTTTGGAAATTTGCAATTCCGAATGAGAACACCAGCATAATAATAAGCATTACAAAATAAGGCATATGTATGGAACGAGCCATTTGCTTCGCCAGATTGTCTTGCTTTTGTTTCTTTTGAGCAGTGTTTGGTTTGGTAGATGGTAATAAGAAATAAGATAAAATAGAAGCTAGGATGGCTGCAGCTCCAGCGGTGAAAAATGGAAAATGTAAGCTTACCTTTGCTAAGAAACCACCGATTCCTGGCCCAATCATAAAGCCAAGAGACATAGCGGCACCCAACATCCCCATACCTTTCCCACGTTCTTCATAGGTTGTGACGTCAGCAACAAAAGCCATAATAGGAGGTGCAACAAATGCGGAACCTAGACCACCTAAAAAGCGTGCTAAAAAGAGCATCCATACATCTGTAGCAAGGCCGAAACCGATTTGAGCAAGACCTGTTACGATAAGACCGAAAATAATTAAATTTTTTCGACCGTACTGATCTGAAAGATTCCCAGCAATTGGAGAAAATACGAATTGAGCTAAGGCGAACGTTGCAATTAGCATACCTAGAACTTGTCCTGCTGCACCAAATATTTTTAAATACTCTGGCATGACAGGAATAATTATGCCGATACTCCCCATTGCGATAAACATATTAAACATTAAAATATACAAAGCCGCCTTATTGGACTTCTGCTGGGTCATCGAATGAACCCCCTTTTTGTAATCAAATATAGTACAGTCTATCATAAAGAATTATTGCTTGGCTAATAGTTAAGATTATAGTACTGGTTCTATATTTAGAATGGTTTTCCACAAAAGTTTTCGTCGGGGCACTTATGAATTGTAAAATAATCCATTTTTGTAATAAAAGTGGATGGACTTCGCTTGTGAAATTTGTGGGTTTGTCTGTAATGGCATAAAGTTTAACTATGTTCAGAAGTAATGAGTGAAGGTTATGTAATACTAAAAGTACATTTTTATGGCTTGCTTATTGATAAAATAATTTGTGCAGGATAGGTGACAAGTATCTATATGCGAGGTTTTTTCATAACAGAAGATGTGGGGAATCTTCAAATTCTAGTTAAATTATTTTCTAAATATAATAATACAAATAGTTGATGGATAATGTTCTTAATTTAATAGAAAGTTAGATAAGCAGAGAAAAAACTAGCGAATTGGTGTGAAACCAATTCGCTAGCTGAATTATCGAATACTCATTTTAAATTCTAAGAATAATTCATTGTATTTCCCTAAATAATCAGGTCCTAAATTTTTGTAGACCTCTAATGTGTCACGTTGTTCTTCAGAAGGATAGTAACGTTCGTCAGAAACAACTTCTTCGTCCATTAAGTCCATAGCTGCAATATTAGGTGTTGAGTAGCCTACAAAATCGGCATTTTGAGCACCAGATTCAGCACTTAGCATGAAGTTGATAAAGGCATGGGCACCATCAATATTTTTTGATGTTTTTGGGATGACCATATTATCAAACCATAAGTTTGAGCCTTCCTCAGGTACAGCAAAGTCTAGCTCTTCATTTTCATACATCATGTCAGCAGCTTGACCAGACCAAGTAAGGGCAACTGTTGCCTCATTATTGATCATTAACGGTGTAATTTCATCTCCAAGGATCGCTTTTACATTTGGTGCGAGTGTGATTAATTTATCAGTAGCTTCGCGAAGTTCCTGATCATCTAGTGAATTCAGAGAATAGCCAAGACTGTTTAAGCCCATGCCAATGACTTCACGAGCACCATCTACTAAAAAGACTTTTCGTTTTAAAGAAGGGTCCCATAAATCGTCCCAAGAAGAGAAGTCTAAGTCACCAACTAGGCTTGGATTATAGACTATACCGACAGTTCCCCAAAAATAAGGGACAGAGTATTTATTGTTATCATCGAATGGTAAATCTAAAAAGTAAGGATCAATATTTTTTAAATTAGGGATTTTCGTTTTATCTAAAGGAATCAATAAATTTTCTTCCTTCATTTTTTCGATCATATACTCAGAAGGGACAGCAATATCATAAGCTGTTCCGCCTTGTTGAATCTTTGTCATCATAGCTTCATTGGAATCGAATGTTTCATAAATGACATGAATGCCTGTTTCTTTTTCAAATTCTTTTAACAAATCAGGATCAATATATTCTCCCCAGTTAAAGATGGTTAACGTATCTTTTCCACTTTTACCGCCACCTGCACTTAAGGCATCAGCCGCATAGAATAAAAGGGCTGAAACGACAAGGATGGCGATGGTTGCTTGAATTAGTGACTTCATCGTTGTCCCTCCATTCTTTTATTCGTACGACTTGTAATGAAATAATAACCAACAACAACTAACACCGTAACAAAGAATACTAAACCAGAAATCGCATTCACCGTTAGAGAAATTCCTGCGCGGGCCATGGAATAAATTTCTACTGATAAAGTACTAAAGCCATTACCTGTTACAAAGAATGTCACGGCAAAATCATCTAATGAATACGTAAGGGCAAGGAAGAAGCCTGCAAAAATACCTGGTTGAATATAAGGAAGAATGACACGCATCATAACGTCCTTTTTCGTTGCCCCTAAATCTAATGCTGCATCGATTAATGAGTTATTCATTTCTAGTAGCTTTGGTAAAACCATTAATACAACAATCGGTACACTAAATGCAACATGCGCTAATAAAACAGATGCAAAGCCCAGTTTAATACCTACCAGTGTAAATAAAATTAAAAAGCTAGCCCCGATAATAACGTCTGGGCTGACGATTAAGACATTGTTTAAGGATAATAAAGTATTACGCATTTTTGAATCCTTAACCGTCACAATTCCAATAGCTCCTAGGGTACCAATAATAGTGGAAATGAGAGCGGAAAGAAGTGCCACGATAACCGTATTTATTAATATAACAAGAAGACGTGAATCTTCAAAAACCGCCTGATAATGCTCCAAAGTAAAGGATTTAAAATTATTCATGGAACCGCCACTATTGAATGAGTAAAAGATTAAATAGAAGATCGGAGCATAGAGAACGATAAAAACAATTGTTAAATAGACTTTGGCTGATGCAGATAGTTTGTTCATCGTACGCGACCTCCTTTATCCTTTTGCCCCGTAACTAGCATAATAATCACCATAAATAAAATTAAGAATACAGCAATAGTGGAACCCATACCCCAGTTTTGTGTCACAAGGAATTGCTGTTCAATAGCTGTACCTAGAGTAATGACACGGTTCCCAGCAATTAAGCGAGTAATCATGAACAGGGATAGAGCAGGAATAAAGACGACTTGAATACCAGATTTAACGCCATCCATTGTCAATGGTAAAACAACACGACGGAAGGTAGTAAAAGCCGAAGCACCTAAATCACGTGCTGCATAAATGAGCGTTGGGTTTAAACGATCTAAAGAATTGAAGATCGGTAAAATCATAAATGGAATAAAAATATAGACTGACACAAAGACAAAGCTAATATCAGTAAAGAGCATTTGCTTTGGATCGAAGCCAAATACTTCGATAAATGCATTAATAGGTCCGTATAACCCAAAGATGCCGATAAAGGCATATGTTTTTAACAAAAGATTAATCCATGATGGAATAATAATAAGTAGAAGCCAAAGTTGTTTATGCTTTGTCTTCGTTAAAAAATAAGCAGTTGGATATGAAATTAATAGTGTAAAGAGTGTAATTAAAAATGCATACCAAAACGAGCTCAATGTCATCTTTAAGTAAACTGAAGAAAAGAACGCTTTATAGTTATCGAGCGTAAAGTTGCCATGTAAATCGAGTAGGGAATAATAAACAACAAGTACAATTGGCGCGATAACGAAAAAGGCAATCCATAACACATATGGAAATAACGCTGATTTCGATGTTTTAGTTTGCATCTTCATCGTCTCCATATGATTCTAATCGTTTATCAAACTCTTCCTCTGTTTCATTTAAGCGCATTACATGAATCGCCTCAGGATCAAAGTCTAAGCCAATTTCTGTCCCTACTTCTGCTTTCTTTAATGAATGGACTAGCCACTCATTACCATCTTTATCGTATGTGGATAATTCATAATGTACCCCTCGGAATAATTGTGTATCCACTTTTACTACAAGTTTGCCTTTATCAATTGTTGTCATTTCTAAATCTTCAGGTCGAATAACAATGTCTATTTTTTCGTTTGGCTTCATTCCTTGATCGACACATTCAAAAACTTTGCCAGCAAATGCAACCTTAAAGTCCTCAATCATCACACCAGGTACAATATTGGATTCACCAATAAAGTCAGCAACAAAGCGGTTAATTGGTTCATCATAAATATCCACAGGTGTACCTGATTGCTGAATTTGACCTTCACTTAAGACAAAAATTTCGTCACTCATGGCAAGTGCTTCTTCTTGATCATGTGTAACAAAGACAAATGTTTTGCCAAGACGTTGCTGTAATTCACGTAGCTCATATTGCATTTCTGTACGTAGCTTTAAGTCTAAAGCTGAAAGTGGCTCATCCAGTAAAATCACTTCAGGATCATTGACAATGGCACGCGCAATCGCGACACGTTGTCGTTGTCCTCCAGACATTTCAGATATTTCGCGGTTACCATAGCCTGCCAAATTGACAAACTTTAAGGCTTCAGCCACACGTTCTTTTATGTCCTTTTCAGGAAGCTTTTTAATGCGGAGGCCAAATGCGACATTTTCAAAAACATTTAAATGAGGGAATAGCGCATAATCCTGAAAAACAGTATTAACTTGACGTTCATTGGCAGGAACTGCATTAATCTTTTTATCATGGAAAAATACATTTCCTGTTGTAGGTTCGGTAAATCCTGCGATAATTCGTAAAATGGTTGTTTTACCACAACCTGATGGACCTAGGAGTGTGTAAAATTTCCCTTTTTCAAGCTCCAAATTGATATTTTTTAAAACGACGGTACCGTCACTATATGACTTTGAAACATTTTCAAAGCGGATAATTGAATTGGTTGTCATGGATGCGCCTCCTTAAGCTATAAATAAGAATCTGTTGCGACAAGTAAAATTTTTGTTTCATCATCATGTGCATTAAAAATCTGATGATGGTCTGTCGCGTCATAATAAAGTGCGTTGCCTTCACTTGCGATATACTGTTCATTCCCTAAAACGAGACGAATACGCCCTTTAACCACATAAATAAATGTTTCCGAGAGCGAAGGCTCAAACTGTTTGAACTCGCCATCTGCCGCAAAGGTTAAGAAAATGGGTTCCATCTCTTTCTCATTCGAAGTAGGAATCAGCCATTGAATTTCATATTTTTTTTCTTCATCGGTATAGGTAGATTGATCTTCCTCTGTATAAACAACCTTCTGTTCAGGTGATTCATCATCAAAAAAGTCTTTAGGTCTCGACCCTAAAACTTCTAATATTGAAAATAATGTTTCAATTGAAGGTGAGTTTAGATCACGTTCTAATTGGGAAATATAGCCTTTACTTAAATCTGTACGTTCTCCAAGTTCCTCTTGGGTAAGACCTTTTTTTAAACGAAGCGCTTTAATTTTTGCTCCTATTTGCATCTTTTCCCTCCTAAGAGAAGTTTAGCAATGATAAACTTTTGAAATATGAAGTTTACTTTAACGAAACTTTTAGTTTACTAAAACCATTACAATTATACATAATAATAAAAAATTTGCAATCGTTTTTCGTGAAAAAAATAGCTATAAAAAGTTAAAAAATGAGGTATAAATGAAAGTGAGAAAAATTTTGTATAGTGTAGAATATTTTTGTTAAAAATAGCTAATAGAAAGACATTAGTGATAATTCCAGTGATGGATTTGACGAATTTTTGTCAATCCATTTCAATCATCCGAACGGGCGGAGTTTACTTGTTTGAAAAACTGCGGTTACTCTGCTATCGTAGAAGACGAGTTCGCTAGTGCGAATGGAATATATAAACTACATATTTATTCGGAGGGATTTATTATGGCAGAACGCATGGTAGGTAAACAAGCACCTGACTTTACAATGGAAGCAGTACTTTCAGACAAATCGTTTGGTAAAGTATCATTAGAAGATATTAAAGCACAAGATAAATGGACAGTTCTTTTCTTCTATCCAATGGACTTTACATTTGTATGTCCAACTGAAATCACTGCAATGAGCGATCGTTATGACGAGTTCGAAGACTTAGATGCAGAAGTAATCGGTGTTTCTACTGACACAATCCACACACACTTAGCATGGATTAACACAGACCGTACGCAAAATGGTCTTGGTGAATTAAAATACCCATTAGCTGCTGATACAAACCATCAAGTATCTAAAGAATATGGCGTATTAATTGAAGAAGAAGGTATCGCATTACGTGGTTTATTCATCATCAACCCAGAAGGCGAATTAAAATACCAAACAGTATTTGATAACAACATCGGCCGTGATGTTGATGAAACACTACGTGTACTTCAAGCACTACAAACTGGTGGTCTTTGCCCAGCTAACTGGCGTCCAGGCCAAGCAACTCTATAATTTAAATAGAGTCCAGGCATTATGCAACAAATTAACAGTCCCCACGACAAGCTTGTGGGGACTTTTAACTGAACTTTTATTATTGGAAAGAGTTTTTAGACCGTTATCTAAATATTGAAGACAAACAATCTATTAGAGGAGGATTTTTATGAAACTTCGTGAACAAATGCCTGAATTAGTTGGCGCTACGACTTGGTTAAATGGTGAAGTAACAAAAGCAGAATTAGTAGGCAAAAAACCAACATTAATCCACTTCTGGTCAGTAAGCTGCCACTTATGTAAAGAGGCAATGCCAGACGTAAACAATTTCCGCGATCAATATAAAGATGAATTAAATGTTGTAGCAGTACATATGCCACGTTCTGAGGCAGATACTGATTTAGATACAATTAAAGCAGTAGCAGCAGAGCATGATATTGTGCAACCAATCTTTGTAGACAGTGAAATGAAGCTAACGGATGCTTTTGAAAACCAATATGTGCCAGCATATTTTGTGTTCGATAAAGATGGTCAGCTGCGTCATATGCAAGCTGGTGGTAGTGGTATGAAAATGCTAGAAAAGCGTGTAAACCGTGTGCTAGATGAGATGCGAAACGCTGAATAATAACGATATTTAGAAGGCGGGGATATAGATCCTCGTCTTTTTTGCTGTCCAACATTGACGAATGGGCTCTTGTTTTGACAATACATATTGCAAAGAATACGCTACAATGGTGGTATAGTAGTTTTCGGAGGGATTTTTATGATGAAAAAAGAGTTTGCAGTCATAGGGCTTGGACGTTTTGGAGGGAGTATTGTTCGTGAATTAATGAGTCAGGGCGCACAGGTAATGGCGATTGACCATTCTTCAGAGCGTGTAGATGAGTTTGCTTCCATTGCTACACAAGCTGTTATTGCAGATTCAACCGACGAATCGGTATTGAATTCATTAGGTATTCGTAATTTTGAGCACGTAATTGTAGCAATTGGGGAAGATATTCAGGCAAGTATATTAACAACCATTATTTTAAAGGAAATTGGTGTTGAGCAAATAACAGTAAAGGCTCAGAACGATTACCATGAAAAGGTTTTACGTAAAATTGGCGCAGATTTTGTCGTCCATCCTGAGCGGGATATGGGTATTCGTATTGCTAATAATATGTTATCGAATACTGTTCTAGATTATTTAGAGCTATCAGATGAACATTCAATTATGGAATTAAAGGCCAATGATGCGATTGCTGGATATTCCATTATGGATTTGGATATTCGCGCTAAATATGGCATCAACATTGTGGGAATAAAGCGTGGGGCTGATATCATTGTATCTCCACAGGCAAGTGACAAGATTTTATTAGGAGATATTATGCTTGTTATAGGCGCTGATGTTGATATAAATCGTTTTGTTAAAAAGGCATTGAACGGGTAAGAGCAGATGACGAAACGCAGATGGAGACTTGTTATATTTGCTGGTATTTTACTAATTGGTGCTTTTATTATGCAAAACAGAGAAAAAAGTGAAGATGAGGCAATCTCTCTTGTTCTAGATCATGCTACAGAAATTGATGACATTGAATTATTTCAAGGAGATCGATCTCTATTTCGTGCTACAGGCGATGAGGCACAAGACTTTATTGAGAAATATCCATTGAGTCATGTAAGGAAGCTTTCCAAAAAGGAAAGAACTATTTTTGAAGAAAAGCCAGCATATCATATCGTTTATAAAATGAAGGATAAGCCTCTTTATGAGGTGGAAATATTAAAAGTGGCTATTAGTTCTGAACTTGATGAAGAGTTGCAGCAAATGGTTTTTCGTTTGGATGATGCACAATATTTGGTCTATTGGGCAAAGGAGAAAAAGGTACTTGAACAATCAACCAATACGCAACGGTTACTTGAACAATACGGGCAATAATGCAGGTAGTGATACAGCAATTCATGCTGGTCACTACTTTTTTATATCTGTAAGAAAAAAATGGAAAAAATATTTGATTTTAACGAGAGAGTTAGATTAAACTTTGACATAACGAAGGGGGCTAGATGTAATGAAAATCATGTCAACTAATTGTGTAATCGAACAATTACAACTAGAACATTTTACAGATATACATAAACTCTACTCTAATAAACAGGTTCGAACTTACCTCGGTGGTGTTCCATCAAACAGCTATATAGAAGCATCTTTTAAAGGCATGCTAGAAGCGCCATTTCCTAATACATATTTATCTATCACTTTAAAGGAGACAGGTGAATTTATCGGTCTTGTCTCAATCGATGAATACCATGATAAGGAGTTATATGAGCTTTCCTATCAATTTTTACCTCAGTTTTGGGGGAGGGGGCTAGCTTTTGAAGTACTTACACAGGTAATTGAGGAGGGTTTAAATTATCTAAATATAGCATCTATTGTGGCGGAAACACAAACAGCTAACAAGGCATCGTGTCGCTTGCTCGAAAAGTTAGGAATGAAGAAAGTACAGATGTTAGAAAGATTTGGGCAGGAACAAGCTGTATATGAATTAAGAAAAAATAATGAACCGACAAGACAAATCATTGCCCTATCAGGCGGCGGATTTTCTCAACAGAATCCTTCATTTATCGATGAGTATATTTTACAACAAGCTCAGACAAATGAACGAGTTAAAATTTGTTTTATTCCCACCGCAAGTAATGATGCACAAGGGTATATCGAGAAGTTTTATGCAGCTTTTCATCATTGTGAAGCAACACATATTCTGCTAAAGGATATGCTTGATAATAATATTCGAGAAACAGTACTAGCACAGCATATTATCTATGTGGGCGGGGGAAATACAGGTTATCTTCTTGAAAAGTGGCGAGAATATGGTTTTCATGAATTGTTAAAGGAAGCTTATCAAAAAGGGGTTCTATTAGCTGGTATCAGTGCTGGGGCAATGTGTTGGTTTGAAAAATGCTATAGTGAAAATACCGAGAATGATTTTGAGGAATGGAATGGCTTAGGGCTATTATCAGGTACCTATTGTCCTCATTATAATGATCAAGAGAGAAGATGGGCATTTGATCGCTGGATAGAAAATCATCCCACATTACAAGCTTACACACTCATAGATACTGAGACACTCCATTTTAGGAATGAAAAGTTAGTAGCTAAAATTCAAACCTATTAGAAGGGACGAAGAAAGTATGAGAATTCCAGCAAAACTAACACTGGGTGATGAGATACTTTGGTGGCAATGTCCATATAAATACAAAAGAATTGAGGATTCAGGTATCTATATTTTAGAAAGAGAGCGTGCTAAACATGGTCATACGAGAAGCAACCCGACATGACAGTGAACAAATGATAGCTGTTATGACAAATGCAGAGGCATCTAATTTTATGTTATTTGGACCAGGTGAGCGCAATTTAACACCTAAACCATTTGGGGAGTATATAGACAAGCTACAGAATAGTCACCACTCAGCTTTGTTCGTAGCTGAAACGGATGAGCGGATTGTGGGGTACTTAATTGTACAGGGCAATGAGCTGAAAAGAATTGCTCACCGTGCTTATCTTGTCATAGGCATACATAGTGACTATAGAGGGAGGAAAATTGGAACGGCTTTATTTCATCACGTAGAAAATTGGGCAATGGAGAATGGTGTACATCGACTAGAATTAACCGTTATGGAAAATAATGAGGCTGGGGTTGCTTTGTATAAGAAAATGGGCTTTGATATCGAGGGAACGAAGCGGGCTTCGCTGTATGTAGATGGACAATATATTAATGAATACTACATGTCAAAACTATTGATTGGGAAAGGACTTAACATATGACTTCAAAAATAAACATCGGCATCTATTCACCGTCCTCCCCAGCAACCGTGACGGCTTTGGAACGATATGAACGTGCTAAAGCATTTCTCGAGAATAAAAATTTTCAAATCGTGACAGGTTCTCTAACTGGTAAATCCGATTATTATCGTTCAGGTTCGCCAAAGGAAAGAGCCGAAGAATTGAATGAGTTACTACGCAATCCGAATGTGGATATGATTATGTCTACCATCGGGGGCACCAATGCTAATAGTATGCTACCTTATATTGATTATGAGGCTTTTCGTCGACATCCAAAATTGGTCGTAGGTTATTCGGATGCAACGGCCGTACTGTTGGCACTTTATGCAAAAACGGGAATATCAACTTTTTATGGTCCGGCCCTCATACCTTCCTTTGGCGAGTTTGAACCATTAGTAAATGATACCTTCAAATTTTTTGAGCATTATTTCTTTAAGCCGCAAGCAATACCATACGAAATTCCAATGCCTCCTTATTGGTCGGATGAGCCTGTTAATTGGCTTGAGAAGACAGTGGATAAGAAACTCAAGAAGAATGAATGGTTAGCGATTCAGGGAGGGGTTGCGGAAGGGAGATTAATTGGTGGGAATGTCAATGCCATGTATGGATTTATTGGTACGCCGTATTTCCCTGAAATTGTGGAAGGTGATATTTTATTAGTGGAGGACTGCTTAAAAAATGCTGCTGTTGTTGAAAAGAATTTTGCAATGCTAAAATTGCATGGTGTCTTTAACAAAGTTAGTGGAATCATTTTGGGGAAACATGAATGCTATAATGATTTAGGAACGGGTCGACAGCCATATGATATTCTACTTGAACAGTTGGATGGAATAGAGATTCCTATATTAGCAGAGGTGGATATTTGTCATACACACCCTATGCATCCGATAGCGATAGGCAAACGAGTAAAGCTAGATGCCACAGCTAAAAAGATATACTGTATAGAGAGATGGTTGTAATGATAAAGCCTTGCAAACGTAGCAAGGCTCTATTTGCTAGAGGTTTCGATAATCATCATCAGTTATAGCGTACATTTTTACATTTTGGTATTGTCCCTTAACAAGCATACTTTTCCGTAATAACCCTTCAAACTGCATACCTGACTTCTCCATAACCTTTTGGGAGCCAATGTTTTCTTCAAAGCATCGTGCTTGGATACGTACTAAATCTAATTCATTAAAACCGAATTCAATGAGTTTTTTTGTTGCTTCAGTTGTGAATCCCTTATTCCAAAAATCCTCAGAAAGCACATAGCCAATTTCCGCGTATTTATGTGTGTCATTAATCGTGACAAAATCAATCGTTCCAATAATTGTGCCTGCATATTCAATACCCCATAGCATCAAATTGCCTTGCTGATAACCATTAAAAATTAATGCCATAAAAGCCTTTGTATCCTCTAAGCTCGTGTGTGCTTGCCATGTCACATAACGCGCCACATTTTCACGGGAAGAGTAGTCATACATTGCTTCTAAATCCTCATGTGTAATAGGTCTCAATAGTAACCTTTCCGTTTTCATAATTGGTATTTTACTCATGATTTACTCCCTTTAACAAATAGTATCAAAAAAGTCGACCCATAATAATGAATTAGGTCGACTTTTTATATTTATCCATTTTTGCAGCACTATAATTAAAAATTCTACCTTCACATTATCGATAGCGCTTATCTGTTGCTGAGGAATCCTTAGTTTTGGATTTATGTTGTTCATCTTTCACTTTTTCATTCAATTCTTCGACAGGTATTGGATCAACGGTTTTCATGTCCTCGTGTTTATCAAAAATACTTTCTTTATCTGTATCCAATACATCAGGGTTATTCGTATTACGTGTTTTCGCCTGTTTTTTATCATTCATTCACTATCACCTCTTACTATTAACTTTCACTTTTTTACTAGAGTGTAAACATTTTATTTTGGGTGATAGTGTAAGCTGTTGGTTGTCAGCGTCAATCCATAAGTTCATAGCTTTTACTAGAATGAAAAAGAGTGTAGTGAAACAGAGATGGCTATCATTTCTACCATTTTTTAGGAAGAAATAGTGGTCTTTCCTTGAAGTGCACGTTCTTCCATAGCTATATCAAACTCTTTTTCAGATTTTGACACGACCACACAAGCTACCCCATTACCAATTAAATTTGTTACAGCACGAGCCTCAGACATAAAGCGATCTACCCCGATTAACAGCGCTATTCCTTCCACTGGTATCATTGGGAATGCCGCCAAAGTTGCTGCTAATGTAATAAATCCTGAGCCTGTTACACCTGCTGCACCTTTAGAAGTAATCATTAAAATTCCGAGCAGTGTAATGATTTGAATCCAAGTTAGTTCCATTCCATATGCTTGTGCGATAAACAATGCAGCCATGGACAGGTAGATGGAAGTCCCATCTAGATTGAAGGAGTACCCTGTAGGAACGACTAAACCTACAACCTGCTTCGAGCAACCATAGTTCTCAAGCTTTCGCATCATAGATGGCAGAGCTGATTCAGAAGAGGAAGTCCCGATTACTAAGAAAATCTCATCTTTGATATAAGCGATAAATTTAAAGATGTTGAATCCAAAGAACTTTGCAATGGCACCTAAAATAAAGACAACAAATAAAAACATTGTTATATATACGGCAGCCATTAATAAACCTAGATTACCTAAAGATTTTAAACCAAAATTTCCAATTGTATAGGCCATTGCACCAAAAGCTCCGATTGGTGATATTTTCATAACCATACTTACAATCTTGAAGAATATCTCTGCTACTTGCTCAAAGAATGTGATAACTGGTTTTGCGGGTGCACCGATTGAGGCAGCTGCTAAGCCAAATAAAACAGCAGAGAATAGGACTGGTAATAATTGACCAGTTGCCAATGCACCAACTACATTTTCTGGAATAATACTAGAAATGAAGGCACCCAAGCCTTGCTCAGATTCAGCTGCAGCAGTTGTATATTTTGAAATATCAGCATCAGATGCACCTGATGTATCCAAGCCCGTACCAGGACTTACGATTAAAGCAACAGCAATTCCGATTGCTAATGCAATTGTGGAAACTATTTCGAAGTAAAGCAATGCCTTACCTCCGATTTTCCCGACCTTTTTCATATCTCCCATACTGCCGATTCCAATAACAACTGTTAGGAAAATAATAGGAGCAATTAACATTTTAATTAATTTGATGAATAAATCTGCTAAGATTTTCAAGCTGGCACCGAACTCGGGGAAAATGGCTCCGACAATAATCCCAAGTATGATAGCCACTATAACCTGAATAGTCAAATTTTTCAGTAACTTCATTTTTTGCTACCTCTTTTCTAAATTTTCTCTTTGATATCGCTTTCACTAAAAGTATCATAGCGAATATTTCTTTAAAAAAGAGATTTAGAAAATAAGAAACATATCGTTCATTAAGTACATTTACTTACATTTACATATAAATATAGTAATATCAATAACTATCTCTGTTATGGTACGCTATAGTTAATTAATTATTGTTATAATACAAAAACATAGAGTGATAATTAAGTTCTTTTTAAATTATCAGTTTATAATATTGTTCATTAAATTCAATATTTTCTGCTACTTATATCGACTAAATATGTTGTCAAAAGATTTTTTTGCAGATAATCTTAAAACTAAATATGTGTGCCACTGATTATGAGAATGCAAATTTGAAAGGAAGGAATTTTTTAATGATGAAAATGCCTGTGAACGGCAAAATACTGTTAGTGACATTTTTAATCATTGCACTCTCCTTTTTACTAGGTGGTATTTTTTTACTCGGTAACCTATTATCTGAACAGGAAAAAGATTTTGGACAGCGAGCAATGCTTGTGGCAAGAACTGTATCAAATGTACCAGAGCTTAGTGTACATCTGGAAAATGCCAATATAAAAGAATCTGCAAAAAATATTAATAAAATTGTAGATGGCATTAGAGTGATTCATAAGGCCGAGTATATTGTTGTAATGAATATGGAGCGTATTAAACTATCACACCCAGTAAGTAAGGAAATAGGAAAACGCAGTGAGTCGCAGGATTTAAACGCCGCATTTAGTGAACATTATTATGTATCAAAGGCACGTGGAGAATCGGGTGTTATGATACGGGCTTTCGTGCCAATTATTAATGATAAAAGGGAACAAGTGGGCATTGTAGTCGTTGGCTATTCATTACCAGATTTTCTGGAAATGTTACAAAGTTATGAGCGAGAAATTATGATAACTATTGTTATATCACTGATTTTCAGTATTTTCGGTGCCTATACACTAGGACGACATATAAAAAAACAAATGTTTGGGCTTGAACCTCATGAAATTGCAAAAATGTATGTGGAAAGAACAGAAACCTTTAATGCCATGCATGAGGGAATAATAGCGGTAGATAAGGAAATGAATATCACCATTTTTAATGAAAAAGCGGCCGATATTTTAGGTGTTACTAGGAAAATAGAGGACTGTATTGGACAAAAGATTTATGACGTTTTGCCTGATACCCGTCTGCCTGAAATTGTTGAAACAGCAACACCTGTTTATGATCAAGAGCTTTACATTAATCATCATAGTATCTTAAGTAATCGTGTACCTATTATTGTGAATGGAGAGCTGGTTGGTGCAGTTGCTATGTTTAAAGATTTAACAGCTGTGAAAAAGCTTGCGGAGGAAGTAACAGGTGTAAAGGCCTTTGTTCAAGCATTACGTGTACAAACCCATGAGCATAAAAATAAGATTCATACGATTGCGGGACTACTGCAATTGGGACATACAAAGCAAGCACTTGAATATGTTACCGTTACTACTGAAAATGAAGCCTCATTAACGAAGTTTTTAAATGAACGCTTTCATAATGAAAATATTTCAGGTTTGTTATTAAGTAAAGTAAGTTATGGAAAAGAACTGGGTATCGAGGTTGAAATTGATCGAAAAAGTCATTTTAAACGCTTTCCACCTCTATTAGATCATCATGATTTTGTTGTGTTGTTTGGCAATTTAATTGAAAATGCTTTTGAGGCATTAAATGTACTTTCTAAGGAAGATAAATATGTAGCCATCTCTGTAGACGAGCATGATGGCGTCTTAGCGATTGCAGTTACCGATAACGGTATTGGCATGACCAAAGAGGTGCAGGATCGTATGTTTGAAAATGGATTTTCGTCAAAGGCTAGTGAAAATCGAGGCATTGGCTTGCATTTAGTCTATGAAATTGTAAGAAAAGGCAATGGAGATATTGAAGTAACAAGTGAATTTATGAAAGGAACAAGTTTCTTAATTTTATTTGAGTTAGGAGAAGTATAGATGGATGTAATAAATGTCTTATTAATAGAAGATGATCCAATGGTACGAGAAGTGAACAGACAATTTATTGAACAAATCAAAGGTTTTTCATTAGTTGGCTATGCTAGCAATGGAATTGAGGGAATTCAAAAAATTAAACAAATAACCCCAGAGCTTGTCTTTATGGACATTTTTATGCCAGAGCAAGATGGCATTATTACGTTAGGGAAAATCCGAGAAGAGCATCTTCCTGTTGATGTTATTGCTGTAACAGCTGCGAATGATATGCCTACTGTGCAGCGAATTTTACACTTAGGTGTCTATGATTATATTATGAAACCTTTTACGTTTGAGCGGATTGAGCAGACTTTAAAAAATTATCAAAGCTATAGAAGAAAAATAAGCGGTATGCAAGATTTAACTCAGCATGATGTCGATCATTTAATGCAACAGCGTCTTCCTGAACAAATTGTAGTAGAAACTACAGGAATGGACGCCATTCTTATAGAAGAACTCCCAAAAGGGTTTAATCGAGCTACCTTAGATAAGGTACTTGCATATATAAAAAAAAGTGGCGAGGCAGTATCAGCAGAGGAGGTATCAACTTATATAGGTACAGCACGTGTAACAGCTAGACGCTATCTAGACTTTTTAGAAAAGCAGAAACTATTAAAAGTAGATATACAATATGGAAACGTAGGACGTCCTATTCATCGTTATTATATTTAATGATTAGTTATATGTACTGATACAAGACAGAGCCAATTTAGGAGGCGTTCTAAAAGCTTCATTATAAAGGAGTGCAAGAAGCCCGATCTCCCCATACATATAAGGCAGCATGTAAATTCGAATAGTAAGGAGTAGGGATGAGTTTTCAAATCCAGATATGCTTGTAAAATTGTTAACTTTATTGAATATGGACATTTTTATTTCTCTACTATATACGGGAAATGAAAATGTCTTTTTTAAGGTGATGTAGTAGGCGTAGGCAGGTAAGGAAAATTGTTCGATTGTTTGTTAATAGTATGAATAGTAGTACTTTACTTTGACAATACATATAGCAAAGAATACGTTACAATATGGAAATAGTCCGTTACCTAAAAAAATAAAATGATTTAGGTAATAGAAGTTCTAATTTAGCTCATGGGAAGTAGGTTAGGCATATGTTTAACGTCCGAAAAGAGACACTATTGAAATTTTTGAAGATTCTATTACCAATATTACTTTTGGTAGTAGCTATTTATGAAATCCAACAATCAGTGAGTGGGATAGATGTTCATTTACTACGAAAAGAAGTGAATGAGCTTCAGCTATGGGAGCTTTTATTGATTTTTCTAATCACTTTTTTCGCAATTACACCAATGATTTTTTACGATGTTATTTTAGCAAATATATTAGGTATCAACATCAATAGACGTAATTTGCTCAATCATTCATTTATCGTAAATACCTTTTCAAACCTTATTGGCTTTGGAGGGTTAGTTGGTATATTCTTACGTGATTACTTTTATTCCAAATATAAAGAAGATAAGGAAGGCATGATCAGAAGTATTGCTTCGGTCACCCTGTTCTATTTAACAGGGATTTCTTTGTTAACGTGGATTATGTATATATTCTTTTGGGATTTCCCATTGCTAAAAGAAGAACGGTGGTTATCGATTGCAGTTGTTCTTGTCAGCCTATATGTACCAGCTTTTTGGGCGATGTATATGATTCGATATAAAAAGGAAAGTTCTTTAAAACCAAAAATATCACTTCAATTGATGGCCACTTCAATAGCTGAGTGGCTTGCTGTATTTTTCGTAATTTGGGCTTTAACGTTTATTTTGAAGATTCCAATAGAATTATCCGCATTAATTCCTATATTTTTAATTGCTTCTAGTGCAGGAATAGTCAGTATGATACCTGGCGGAGTTGGCTCCTTTGATCTCGTTTTTTTGTGGGGAACACAAAGTATAGGAATTGCTGATGAAAAAGTGTTGTTTCTATTAATTTTGTACCGTATTGGCTATTTTGTTCTACCATTTTTGGTTTCCGCATTCTTATTTATTAAAGAATATTGGATGCGGTGGAATCAATCTTGGGATGACTTACCTAATATTATTTTTCAAAAACTAAGCCATTTGCTATTAACATTATTGGTGTTTATTTCTGGCATTATTTTATTGCTATCTGCAGCAATGCCAGGGGTGCTAAGTCGTATAAAAATTGCTCAGGAATTTTTATCCTCACCAATAATGAATGTCTCACACCAAATGACGGTAGCGGCGGGCTTTATCCTCTTAGGGTTATGTAGGGGGATAAAATATAAAGTAAAAAGGGCATATCAGCTCGCAATAGTAGTGCTAAGTAGTTCGGCGATATTTTCTATTTTTAAAGGTCTTGATTATGAGGAAGCTATTTTTTTAGCAATTGTCACAGTGTTATTAATGGTATCCAAAAAGCAGTTTTATCGAGAAAGTTATGTTTTGACATGGGGAATTGTCATACTTGACCTTGCGATAGTAACAGTTATTACAGCTATGTATGTGATGATTGGTTATGTCAATTTACCCTCTGCTAAAATTCATTTTCCTAGTGCCCTACAGGACTATATTATAACCGATTATCATGACCTCTTTTATAGTGCTGTCATCGGTATTCTTATCGCCATTGTTATTTTTTATATAGGTTATTTTATACGTACACCTAAGAAAATGGTAAATCTTTTATCTATTGAGCATGAGGAAGCTATTAAAAATCATTTGATGACCTATAAGGGAACGGAGTATTCACATCTGATTTTTTTGCATGATAAATTTGTACATTGGAATGGAAAAGGAACTGTTTTATTCTCTTATCAAATTTATGCAGATAAGATTATCGTTCTTGGAGATCCAGTTGGAAATGAATCTGATTTTTTATCTGCTATCCAAGAATTTTTAGAATTGGCAGATCGGCATGGTTATACACCTGTCTTTTATGAGATAAACAATAAAATTTTCTCTGCATTACATGAGAATGGATATAGTTTCTTTAAGCTTGGTGAGGAGGCATTTGTAGATCTAGAGAAATTTACACTCACAGGTAAAGAAATGAAGGGAAGTCGAGCGATAAAAAATAAGTTTGAACGAGAAAATTATATAGTAGAAATACTGAGTCCTCCTTATTCTCAGGAAGTCATGAAGGAATTGAAAGAGGTATCAACAAAATGGTTGCAGGGAAGAGCAGAGAAAGGTTTTTCGCTCGGTTTTTTTGATGAACATTATTTAAGCACTTCAAATATTGCCATTTTACGTGGCGCACAAGGAACGTTTGGCTTTGCTAGTATTATGCCGATGTATGATCGAGGCGAAAGAGTTTCTGTGGATCTTATGAGGTTTAAGCCTGGTTCGCCATCTGGAACAATGGATTTCATTTTCCTATCATTATTTGAATGGGCAAAATCGGAAGGCTATCGTGTCTTTAACATGGGGATGTCGCCTTTATCCAATGTCGGACAGTCTAGATATTCCTTTTTAAGTGAAAAAATAGCTGCACAAATCTTTCTACATGGGCAGCATTTCTATCATTTTAAAGGATTAAAAAACTTTAAGCTAAAATATGCGGATTTTTGGGTACCAAAGTATGTAGCGTATCGGAAGAAATCCTCATTACCGTTCACAATGGCACAAATTACGTTGTTAATCGGGCAAAAGAGGAAAAAGTAAGTATTTAAACTTTTAAATAATGATAATCCAGGTGCTGCATGAAGCAAGATGTGAAAGCACAAGAAATTATTCTTAAGACATGAATAAAGACGACAAAGCCCTACATAAAGTAGGG
>NZ_JBAHYH020000001.1:3512658-3615126 GCF_036698265.2 Lysinibacillus sp. IITD104 | reverse complement strand
TGAACTGCGCCCTAAATTTCGGACAGTTTAATAAAAGTAACCCTGCTATTTAAGCAGCGATTAGATGACTTCGGTATTCTGCCGGAGTCATCTTTTTTAAATTCCATTGTCTTCTTGATGCATTATAGAAAATCATATATTGATTAACTAATTGTTTTAGTTCTTCAAATGTATGAACTTCTTTATAGTCCATTTCATCTTTCATATGTCCAAAGAAGGATTCCATTGGTGCATTATCGATACAGTTCCCTCTACGTGACATAGATTGTTTCAAATTCATCTGTTTCACCCTTTTTTGAAATTCTGGATGCGTGTAATGGAAACCTTGATCAGAGTGTATCATGGCTTCTGGATGTATATTATTCCCTAATTTCTCTTCTAATTTTGCTAGAGTATTGTAAACAATCGACATTTTCAATGTTTGTGATAATTCATATGCCACTATTTCACGTGTAGCGACATCCTTAACACAGGATAGATAGGCTGTTTTTCCTCGATACTTTAAATAGGTAATGTCAGTTAAAAATACTTTTTCCGGCTCGTCTTGTGTAAATTCACGGTTTAATCTATTTGGTAATGTCTTATGTTCTTGAGTAGCTTTTGCAATATTTTTATATGGGTTTGCACGTCGCACTTTCGCAAAGAAATTATACTTGCGCATTAGACGGCGTATTTTCTTTGGGTTCATTGGGTTTTCAAGTAATTCACATACTTTCATATAAAGTCCACGATAGCCAACTTTCCCTTTGAATGCATCATAGATGCACTTTAAAAAGAGATAATCCTCATAATCATTGTTCTCTCGAATGGCATGTTTTTCAGTATTCCGCAGCCATGCATAATAACCACTGCGACTAACATGTGCGACAGTACATAGCTCAGAGACACTATTGATTAGTTGATATTTACGAATTACTTCATTGATGACTGCGTATTTTTCATGTGGAGCTACTTGTGTTTCTTCGCCTTCCTTTCGAGTTCCTCTAGCTTTTTTAGTAATTCAATTTCAGCTTCGAGATAACGAATACGAGCCTCTGCTTTTTCTAGCTTCTTATCAGCGGATAACTCACTAGTTGTTGGTCTTCCCGTACTTCCTTTTCCTCGACGTTCTTCCAAAAAACCATTTTCTCCATATTGATTAAAAGTATTTCTCCAACGCTTCAAAGCTGATTTAGCTTTTTTAGGGCCAATCATTTCAAGATCAAACCCATTTTCTATAAAGATTTGAGTAGGTCCTTTCCCAGCTAAGTTCTCATTTACTGCTTTAATTTTAAATTCAGGTGTATATTGAATCGCTCGGTCAGATACTGAAGCAACATTGGGATTGGCTTCTAATAGTTGACGTTGATGTTCATTAAAATAGATTTTACTCATAAGATAACTCCCGTTCAAATTAATTATGTTAAGTATAACGGGCTTTTCCCATAGAAAAAACCCCGAATAGGGCACTTTTTTTTAAGTGTCTACTATTCGGGGTTCAGTTCACTTTTTGAAGAGCTAGCTTTTATTTTTTAGAAAATTGGCTTACGTTCTTTGATAACACGAATTGTTTTTAATGTTGTATCTTCTGGTCCTTGAACTGGTAAACCTGCTTCAATATTCATTTGAATATAATGAATATTTTCTTGTGTAATTATTTCCCCGGGAATAAAAATAGGAATCCCAGGAGGATACACCATAATAAACTCTGCACAAATACAGTTATCTGCTTCGGCAAGAGGAACGACTTCTGTATCTGCATAAAAAGCATCACGTGGGGACATGGCAAGTGCTGGAATTTCTGGCACATTCACCAAGGCCTCTGTTATAGCTGCTTCAGAATCAAATGCTTTTGACATACGAGTTAAGGCATTTACTAAAAGGTTAATTTCCTTTTTTGTATCTCCTAAAGTCACTAAACATAAGATATTATAAAGGTCAGACAGTTCTACTTCAATATTGGCATTATACCTCAACCATTCCTCAGCTCGATGACCAGAAATACCTAAATCTTTCACACTAATCAGAAGTTTTAATGGGTCCATATCATAAGTTGCAGATGAATGTAACTTTTCCTTACCTGCACACTTTAAATGTGGTATTTGATTAATGCGTTTACGAGCATCCTTTGCTAAACGTAATGCATCGTCAATTAAATCGTATCCATGAATGGCTAGCTGACGTCGCGCTGTGTCAAGTGAAGCAAGTAATGGATAGGATGTCGAAGTTGTTGTTAACATAGAAAATACAGCTTGTACACGTTTTGCAGAAACAAGACCTTCACGTACATTTAAAATAGACGTTTGTGTCATGGAGCCACCAAGCTTATGCACGCTTGTAGCTGCCATGTCAGCACCTGCTTCCATAGCTGAATATGGAAGGTCATCATGGAATTTTATGTGTACGCCATGCGCTTCATCTACTACTACCGGAATATTACGGTCATGAGCAATCTCAACAATGCGCTTTAAATCAGCTGTAAAGCCAAAATATGTTGGATTAATAACAAGTACTGCCTTTGTATCTGGATAAGCATTTAATGCTTTTTCCACAGCTTCAGGGGATATGCCATGAGAAATCCCATATTCGCTGTCGACTTCAGGATGAATAAAAATTGGAATGGCACCAGCGAATACAATCGCTGACATAATAGATTTATGGACATTCCGTGGTACTAGAATTTTATCACCTGGACCGACGACGGTTAGAATCATCGTCATGATGGCGCCACTAGTACCTTGAACGGAAAAGAATGTATGATCAGCACCAAAGGCTTCAGCTGCTAAGTTTTGCGCTTCTTTTATAGCACCCTTTGGTGAATGTAAATCGTCTAGTGGAGCAATATTAATTAAATCAATTGATAAAACGTTGTCGCCGACGAATTCTCGGAAAGCAGGATCCATCCCTTGCCCTTTCTTATGGCCTGGAATATGGAACTGAATGGGATGTCTGTTCCGATGTTTTAATAATACGTCGAACAATGGAGTCTCTAATTGTGACAACGCAGGTACCACCTCACTTTATAATATCTAAGAAAACAAATGAATTATAGCACCTAACGACACGAAAAAATAGGCTTTTCCTAAAAAATAAAAGGATTTTTTTCAGGATATCGAGAAAATAGTATTGAACGAAAGGGGAGGTACTATGAATTGGAATACACGTGTGACGGACCTATTACAGGTTAAATATCCAATTATTCAAGGGGGATTAGCCTATTTAGCATATGCTGATTTAGCTGCAGCTGTGTCGAATGCTGGTGGTTTAGGGCAAATAACAGCTATGAGTTTACGAGATCCTGAATTGTTACGAGCAGAGATCCATAAAGTCCGAACATTAACAAATAAACCATTTGGCGTAAATTTTGCGATTGGCATGCATGGTACAGGCTATGAGGATATGGTGCGTGTGGCAATCGAAGAAGCAGTGCCGGTTGTTACAATGACGGGGGGAAATCCAGCGCCTATATTTAATTTACTGGCAGGCACGGATATAAAAAAATTAGTCCTTGTAGCTGCTCGTAGACAAGCTCAAAAGGCTGAACAGCTTGGAGCAGATGCTGTGATGGTCGTGGGTCAAGAGGGCGGTGGTCATCTTGGTCGTGATGATGTCGGCACAATGGTTCTTGTTCCACAAGTGGTTGATAGCGTAAGTATTCCTGTCATTGCTTCTGGCGGAATTGGCGATGGACGTGGCTGGATGGCTGCTCAAGCCTTGGGAGCTGAAGGCATTGAAATGGGCACTCGTTTTATAGCAACAAAAGAGTGTGTTGATGCTTCAGAGGCTTACAAAGAGGCGCTAATTGCGAGTACTGAGGCAGATACAACCATTATTAAGCGCTCAATTGGTGCACCAGCTCGTGCCTTACGCAATGATTTTACTGCAAAGATTTTGGAGATCGAGGAAAAAACGCCAACATATGAGGCATTAAAAGAATATATTAGTGGCTCAGTGAATAAACGTTTTATTTACGATGGTGACAAGGATCAGGGCTTTGGCTGGGCTGGACAAGTGACTGGAATGATTCACGATATCCCAACGGTTGAAGACCTTATTAAGCGAATGGTTGCAGAAGCTGAAAGTATACGGTTAAAATGGGGGCAATAACGTAAAGGTGGTTTTGTCGAATGGAATACTCTTATCCGTTTTCAACTGATTGGTCCACAGAGGAGATCGTGGATGTTATTCAATTCTTCGAGGGAATTGAGAAAGCTTATGAAAAGGGCATCAAGCGTGAAGTTATGCTAGCTAAATATCGACGCTTTAAAGAGATTGTTCCTTCCCAAGCAGAGGAAAAATCAATTTTTCGCGAATTTGAAGAGGCGAGTGGCTACATTAGCTATCCTGTTGTAAAACAAACAAAGGAAGCAGAAGATGGGATGATCATAAAAGTTACCCCTAAAAATGGTCGTTAAAAGAGTGGATGTGAGTTAATCTCACATCCACTCTTTATTTTTTGTGTTAGAAAACGACATTTTGCATAAACTACATCAATAAAAAGCTTTAATAGCTAATCCTATTTTCCCACAATAACGTTGTAAAGAGGAAGTAAGCTGTTAAATGTGTCCTCTATTAATTGATGTAATTCGCTTGCTGTTAGCTTTGTTGCTTGCTCTTTTGGAATATGACGGCCAATTAAGAATTCACCTTTTTTGACATCACGTAGGCGAATAAGTAGTTCTTCAAGCTTGTCTTCTTTTGCTACTTCCAGAGAAACGGCCTCAGGGGACATATGATCTCCTGACACAATAAAATCATCTGGAAGCTGCTCAATTAATGATTTATGAGCTAGTAAACGCTCAGCCATAACATTTTTTTGAGGCGCTTCATAAATAATAGCTAAGACGATGAATAAATGTGTGTGCCATAGACCAATCTGAAAGTGAGGCAATGATTTATAGCCTCTTTTATAAGGGGCGAAGGCAACCCAGCTATCTTTTGGGGGGTTAACAGTTCTTCGAGCATGTTTAGCCACATGAGGGAAGAATTCTTCACCTAATTGGCTAGAGAAGTATGAAGAGAAATCTTCCCCTAGCTGATTAAATTTTGGACGTACATGTAAATTTAAAGCATCCATTCTCTGTTCTAAACCGTCTATTGTAAAAACCTTAAAGTCTTTGTTTGTCCACTTTATTTTTGGCAATTTTATTTTACTCCTTTCGTTTTATAAGGTTTATTTTACGCTGAATTTGGGAAAAAATCTTATAACAAGAACTTTATCAAATGAGCGAAGTTTTTGTAAAAAAAATAAAAAAAGGAAGTGTTTTTTATGAAACCGTTCGTAAAAATTATACGTAAAGTTGACATTGAAAAGCAATATGAGCACATATTACAATTAGAATTAGATTATGAATTAGCTTCACTTTTTGCAGCAATGAATGAAAAAAATGACATTGAAATTGAAAAAAGTAAAAAACGTCTGGCAGAAATTCAGATGGAACTTGAAAGTTTGCACGCCTATGCGTAGTCAAAATCTAATACCCATTTAAAAAATCACTTGCTGAATATTCCGACAGCAGGTGATTTTTATTGTGACAAAGGGTAAAATAGAAATTATATCATAAGGTAATATTAGCTTTTATATAGCAAAAGTTATGAAGTAGTGGGAAAAGGTATCATAAACATACGAGAGCGACCAACATAGATGGCCTTTTCTTATATTCGAAGGGTGGGTTATGAGTGGATTTACAACAAATTGATAAATTTGCAAAAGATATTATTTTTGAAGCTGGGCGACGTATTCGGGAGGCTTTTTCGTATAATCTAGTAATAGAGACAAAATCAGGTGCAAATGACCTCGTTACCAATATTGATCGAGAGACTGAGTTATTCTTTATTGAGCAAATTAAAGCTTTTGATCCAACCCACAAAATCCTAGGGGAAGAAGGAATGGGCGAACAGGTTAAATCGCTAGATGGTGTAGTTTGGATTATTGATCCAATTGATGGCACGATGAATTTTGTCAAACAGCATCGTCATTTTATGATTTCTATAGGTATTTTTGTCAATGGCGTAGGAAAATTAGGTTACATATTTGATGTCATGCGAGAGGATTTATTTAGTGCCATTGAGGGTCAAGGGGCATGGTATAATGATTCACCATTGCGAAAACTACAGTCTGTTACAATGGAAGAGTCTGTCATTGGCATCAATGCACATTGGGTCGCACCTAATCGACATATTCACCATGAAAAGGTGATAGATATGGTTCGTAAAGTTCGCGGTACACGGTCTTATGGCTCTGCGGCAATGGAAATTGCATTTGTTGTTAGCGGCAAATTAGATGCCTATGTCTCTATGCGTTTAGCACCATGGGATATTGCAGGAGGGACCATCATTGCTCAGGAAGTTGGAGCAGTTGCTACAAATCTACATGGTGAAGGCTTTGATTTCCTTCATCAGGATACATTTATTATTGCCAATCCCGCTATTCATAAAGAGTTATTAGAAAAATATATTGTGCCATATGAATAAAAAGGAGCAGTCTATTTACTAGACAGCTCCTTTTTATGTTCTTTAAAGTAATCCTTGCGCACGTAGTTTACGCTTCATTTTAAAGGCTGTCATGAAAATGACACAAGTAGCCACAATACCAGCTATTACACCAAATATACTACTAGCTGCAACAGAGTAGCCGATAGAGCACATTGCTAATACAGCTGCCAATGCATAGATGGCCATTACGATTTTTGCACGATTCATAGCCTAGCCTAGCCTCCTATATAAAAAATTTGTCGATCAAATATATTTTTTAGAATGATGGAAATTCTAATAAGGACATTTCTATCCTTCTTGTGCTATAATATCACAGTTAAACATTCGAAAAAAGAATATGGAGTGGAATAATGACAAACTTACGTCAAGATCTTCGCAATATCGCAATTATCGCCCACGTTGACCATGGTAAAACTACTTTAGTCGACCAACTATTAAAACAATCAGGTACATTCCGTTCAAACGAACATGTTGAAGAACGTGCAATGGACTCTAATGATATTGAACGCGAACGTGGTATTACAATTTTAGCAAAAAATACTGCAGTAAACTATAACGGAACTCGTATTAACATCCTTGATACGCCTGGACACGCCGACTTCGGTGGTGAGGTAGAACGTATTTTAAAAATGGTAGATGGCGTTTTACTAGTTGTCGATGCGTATGAGGGTTGTATGCCGCAAACACGCTTTGTACTGAAAAAAGCGTTAGAACAAAAGTTAACACCGATTGTAGTTGTAAACAAAGTTGATAAAGACTCAGCTCGTCCATTAGAAGTGGTTGATGAAGTATTAGAATTATTCATCGAGCTAGGTGCTGATGATGATCAATTAGATTTCCCTGTTGTGTATGCATCAGGTGTAAACGGTACAGCTTCTCTTGATGCTGATCCAACAAAACAAGAAGAAAATATGCAATGTCTATTTGAAAAGGTAATTGAAGCAATTCCTGCACCAGTAGACAACTCAGCAGATCCATTACAATTCCAAGTGGCATTACTTGACTACAATGATTATGTTGGTCGTATTGGGATTGGACGCGTATTCCGCGGAACAATTGAAGTAGGACAACAAGTTGCTTTAATGAAGTTAGATGGGACTGTGAAACAATTCCGTGTAACGAAACTATTTGGTTTCTTTGGTTTAAAACGTGAAGAAATCCAATCAGCAAAAGCTGGTGACTTAATTGCTGTTTCAGGTATGGAAGACATCAACGTTGGAGAAACAGTTTGTCCAGTTGAACATCAAGAAGCTTTAACACCATTACGTATAGACGAGCCAACATTACAAATGACTTTCTTAGTGAATAATTCACCGTTTGCAGGTCGTGAAGGGAAATGGGTAACTGCTCGTAAAGTAGAAGAGCGTTTACGTTCACAACTTCAAACGGACGTATCTCTACGTGTAGAAGATACAGATTCACCAGATGCATGGACGGTTTCTGGACGTGGTGAGCTACATTTATCAATTCTTATTGAAAATATGCGCCGTGAAGGCTTTGAGCTACAAGTATCAAAACCTCAAGTTATCATTCGTGAAATTGATGGTGTAAAATGTGAACCGTTTGAACGTGTACAAATTGATGTGCCAGAAGAAAATGTAGGTTCGGTTATTGAATCGATTGGTACGCGTAAAGGTGAAATGTTAGATATGGTGAACAATGGCAATGGCCAAGTTCGTTTAACTTTCCTTGTTCCAGCTCGTGGTTTAATTGGATATACAACAGAATTCATGTCTATGACTAAAGGTTTTGGTATCATTAACCATACATTCGATTGCTACCAACCATATATTCCAGGACGTATTGGTGGACGTCATCAAGGTGTTCTTGTATCAATGGAAACTGGTAAATCCACAACTTATGGTATGATGCAAGTAGAGGACCGTGGTACACTCTTTGTAGAACCAGGTACTGAAATTTATGAAGGTATGATCGTTGGTGAAAATACACGTGATAATGATATCACTGTAAACATAACAAAAATGAAGCAAAAAACGAATGTTCGTTCTGCGACAAAAGATGCAACAAACGTTATTAAAAAGCCACGTTTATTAACACTAGAAGAAGCGTTAGAATTCTTAAATGATGATGAGTATTTAGAAATCACACCAGAATCTATTCGCCTTCGTAAACAAATTCTAGATAAAAATGAACGTGAAAGAATAGCGAAAAAATTAAAAAACGCTGAACAATAATTTTTT
Organism: Lysinibacillus sp. IITD104; assembly: GCF_036698265.2. Classification (NCBI taxonomy): domain Bacteria; kingdom Bacillati; phylum Bacillota; class Bacilli; order Caryophanales; family Bacillaceae; genus Lysinibacillus; species Lysinibacillus sp. IITD104. The sequence continues at coordinate 3,606,451 of NZ_JBAHYH020000001.1, read as the reverse complement.
GCTTCCACGAAAGGAAGAGGAGTCTTGGATCTGAAGTCCGCTTTATTGGGTGAACTAAATGTTATTCAAGTTGCTGCACAGACAGGTACAGATGAAACAACACGAGTTTATGGAAGAATGGCTGGTATAACTAGATTTTTATATGAAAATTTACCAAGCTATGAAATAGCAGGTTATGTTGTATTTCTTCTTGTATTTGCACTTTCTGCCATTGTCTATAAGCTAGGCTTTGCCAAGAAATTAAAGTTATCTCAAAATATTATTATTTATGCGTTCCTATTTTTAGGGTGTATTATGCTTACGTTCTTTGCCCTATTCTTACCAATGATTGAAGGTCTGATTGTAGCGGCCTTAATTCTAATTGTCTATAAAACAAGATTATGGCGTGAAAAAAGAGAAGAGCAACAAGCTACCAATCAGTAACAATTACGAACTTTATAATAAGAACTTTTTATCTGTTATAAACAGTCTTAGCGGTTTTAATGCTAAGGCTGTTTTTTTGTATGTTTCCCCCTGTAGTCAAGCTGAGGAAAACACCCGCACTCTACACAAATTAAAAAATGATAGGCACCGAAATCTTCTTATGTGAATAAGTTAATGTCGATAGGCTTATTTTCAACACATCAAGGAGGAAAGGGAATGCGTTGGCTTACAAAAGGTTTATTGTTAGGTGTCATTGCTTTGTTACTCCTTTCTTTGACGGCATGTAATAAAGCAGAGCTAGAAAAAGTCAAAGTAGGAGAAGTAACTCGTTCAATATTCTATGCGCCTCAATATGTAGCACTTGAGAAAGGATTCTTCGAGGAGGAGGGTCTTTCTGTGGAGCTACAAACGATTGCAGGTGGCGATAAAACGATGACGGCGTTACTGTCAGATGGAATTGATATAGCTTTAGTTGGATCGGAGACGTCTATTTATGTCACTTTACAAGGTGCAAATGATCCTATTCAAAATTTTGCACAGTTAACCCAAACGGATGGAACCTTTTTAGTGGCAAGAGATAAGATGGATAATTTTTCGTGGGATCAATTGAAGGGCTCAACGTTTTTGGGGCAACGTAAAGGTGGTATGCCACAAATGGCAGGTGAATTCGTGCTGAAAAAACATGGCATCGACCCTGTAAATGATTTAACGCTCATTCAAAATATTGATTTTGCCAACATTGCAACTGCTTTTGCATCAGGCACTGGTGACTATGTACAATTATTTGAACCTACTGCGAGTGTCTTCGAGAAAGAAGGGAAAGGTTATATTGTAGCTTCATTTGGAACGGAGTCTGGTAATCTTCCTTACACGTCCTTTATGGCAAAAAGTAGTTATTTAAAGGATGAAGCTTCAACTGTTCAAGCTTTTACAAATGCATTACAACGAGCACAGGATTATGTGCAAAATGAGAGTGCTGCTGAAGTAGCAAAAATTATTCAACCATATTTTGAAAATGTAGATATAGAGATAATTGAAACTGTAATTGAGCGATATAAAGCACAAGGCTCTTATGCTACTGACCCAATCCTTGATGAAGGAGAGTGGGATAACTTGCAAACAATTATGGAGGAAGCAGGTGAACTTCCTCAACGAGTGGAGTATGAAAAACTTGTGAATACTACCTTTGCTAAAAAGGCTGCTGAGTAATATGGAATTTTTACAGCTAGAGAATATTCACCATAGTTATTTTTCAAGTACACAGGCAAAGGAAGTATTACGTGATATCAGTTTAGCCATTCATGAAGGAGAGTTTGTTTCGTTTATTGGTCCGAGTGGCTGCGGAAAAACCACATTATTATCAATTATTGCAGGATTATTCCCTGCCACTGAAGGCAATGTTTATATAGATGGTGAAAAGCTATCAGCAAATAATCAATCTAGCATTGGCTATATGCTTCAGCAGGACTATTTATTTCCTTGGAAGACCATTGAGGAAAATGTCACAATTGGCTTGAAGATAATGGAGAAAAGTCATAAAACACATAAAGTAACGGCCAACGCATTATTACAGGAAGTAGGATTACCGCATGTGGGGAAAAATTATCCTCGAGAATTATCAGGAGGTATGCGGCAACGTGTCGCCCTTGCTCGTACCTTAGCTGTAAATCCTAAAATTTTATTATTAGATGAACCATTTTCTGCATTAGATTATCAGTCGAAATTAAAGCTTGAGGATTTAGTGGTGGAAACATTAAAAACTTATAAAAAGACTGCTATTCTTGTGACACATGATATTGGCGAGGCAATCGCGATGAGTGAGCGTGTAGTTCTATTTTCTGCAAACCCAGGGACAGTTCACAAGGTGTTTGAAATACCTAAAGCTCTTAGTGAGCTATCACCTTTTGATGTAAGACAGCATCCAGCCTATGCAGATATTTTCCAAACGATTTGGAAGGAGCTGGAGAGCCTTGGATAATACATTATTTAAGCAATATCAGCAATTGTTAAAAAGAGAAAAACGCTATGTTCGAGTATATCAGCTTATTATTTTACTACTATTCTTTGGAGGATGGGAGCTGCTTTCACGATTAGAATGGATTGATCGTTTAATTTTTAGCTCGCCAACGCATGTATGGCATACATTTATTGAAAAAGTAAGTGATGGTTCTTTAACATTGCATGTAAGTGTTACATTAATGGAGACCGTAATTGGCTTTTTAGCGGGGACCTTATTAGGAACATTGATAGCTATTGTCTTGTGGTGGTCCCCGTTACTATCAAAAGTACTTGATCCATATTTAGTAATTTTAAACGCGATGCCAAAAGTTGCACTAGGTCCGATTTTGATTGTTGCACTTGGCCCAGGCTACTTTTCCATCATAGCGATGGGTGCATTAATATCCATCATCATTACAACAATTGTAGTATATACGGCATTTAAAGGAGTCGATCCAAATTATAGTAAGGTTTTACAAACATTTGGAGCGACCAGATGGCAAATCTTTCGTGAGGTCATTTTGCCAGCATCATTTCCTACGATCATTTCAACCCTGAAAGTGAATGTTGGCTTATCATGGGTAGGGGTTATTGTAGGGGAATTTTTAGTAGCTTCAAAAGGACTTGGCTATTTAATTATCTATGGCTTCCAAGTATTTAATTTTAACCTTGTCCTTATGTCACTTCTGATCATTGCCTTTTTTGCTACTATTATGTATCAAGTTGTAGAATTAGTTGAAAAAACGATTATTAAAAATAATGGATAGTAGAAAAAAAGAGGTGTCTCAAAATAGAGGCACCTCTTTTAAAGCTGTTCTTTAGTTAAAATTCTTTATCCATCTGTGGTGACGTACGATAAAAACGGAAATTGCCTGTTTCCATTCGTGCGACAGTATTTTCCGAAATGCGATCATGACAAATATCGCACATATAAGTATGAATTGGTCGATTACGCAATTTTTTTGCTAAAGGTAAATTATCATCTAAATTATGAATCGTATCGCAAATAACGCATTTAACGCGCATTGCATTCCCTCCTATTCAGCGCGGATGGCTGATACGTTTTTAATAGGATTGTCAATATTTGAACCGTCTCTTAGTAATACATGGATTGGACCGTCTTCTAAAAGAGGCTTCCCGTCTTGGCTATATTTTAAAATAAGTGTAAAAGCTTCTTCAATTGTGAAAGGATATTCTTGACCATCTTTGCAAGTTAAGACGATTTTTGTCGCTTCAGGTTTAATTTCAGCATTCTTCAAGAAATGACTTAATTCGATACCAAATGTACCTGTCTCCATGCCTTTACGGTCAAATTTCCTCTCTGATTTTAATGTAGGTGGGAATGTTGCTCCTTCCATAATTTCACGTGACCAGTGTGCCCCTACTTCACGCATATATTTGACGTCAGCATCTTCCTCAACATTTTGAGTAGTGAAGTAAGTGTTTAAATCTAATTTACGATCATCAAAAATCCACACAGTAGGATCTAATGTTAGTTGGTATGTGACTGCACCTGTGATAGGAATTATTGTTTCCATAATAGAAATCCTCCTCAAATCTTGTATATCCATGACATAGTATAACGCTAATGCCTAGAGATAATAAAGAAATATAATTCGAATTCTCTATTTTCCAATGAAGACACTTGCATTTTTATCGACTAAAAGATAAACTTTATTAAGATAGAATCGAAGAAATATCAGATAATGGGGGCGTCCTCATGGATACGAAATCACAAACTTCTTTTCAAGAGAAGGCTTTGGAGCTATTAGTTGCTGATGCAGATAAGATTGCTCGCCTTATTCGAGTACAAATGGATCATTTAACAATGCCACAATGCCCTTTATATGAGGAAGTATTAGATACACAAATGTTCGGCCTGTCACGTGAAATTGACTTTGCTGTGAAGCTTGGATTAATTGAACGTGAAAAAGGCAAAGAAATTCTCGATTCACTCGAGAAGGAACTTTCTGTACTACACGACGCGTATACAGACAAATAAAAAGAAAAACTCAAACGCTTTTTTGCGCTTTGAGTTTTTTTACTAGAACGAGGTTTTCCAATGAGACAATACTTAAAACGTTATGCACAAAATTTTGATTACCCCTTATTTTTTACGGTCCTATTATTAAGTTTATTTGGATTAATTATGATTTACAGTTCAAGTATGATGGTTGCTATTGTTCAAAAAGGTCAAGCACCTGATTATTTTTATCAAAAGCAAGTGACCAATTTAATGGTGGCATTTCTTGGCTTTATCCTTACAGCATTTTTCCCATATAAGCATTATGCGAATAAGAATATTATGTTATTGCTAACTGTTGTGTTAGTTGTGTTATTTACATGGGTAAAAGTAGCAGGTAATGGGGCAGAGGAAGTAGGTTCTCAAAGTTGGATTGCTATTCCAGGTTTAGGGAATTTTCAACCTTCAGAGTATGCGAAACTATTTATAATTTTATATTTTGCAGCTGCTTTTTATCGAAAAGCGCAAAAATATACGTTTGAAAAGCTACAACCTACTGAAATTTTTTACCCAATTTTTCTATGGATTTTAGTGGTTGCTGGGGTAGCCTTTGAAACAGACTTAGGAGCAGTGATTATTCTATGTGGTATTGCTGTTTCAGTTGTTGCTTCAAGTGGTATTCCATTTAAAACATTTTGGAAGTTTTTTGGTGTATTGGGTGCATTTGGTACAGCCATTCTTGGTATTCTATGGATATTTAAGGGAGAGCTACTAACAGGAAATCGAAAAGGACGGATATTGTCTTACTTAAATCCGTTTGAGTATGAGGATGGTAGTGGTCACCAAGTGGTGAATAGTTATTATGCCATTGGCGGAGGCGGCTTAGAAGGGCGTGGCCTTGGTCAATCCATTCAAAAATTAGGATACTTGCCTGAACCACAAACAGATTTTATTATGGCAATCATAATGGAAGAGCTAGGGATTTGGGGTGTTTTAATTGTCCTATGTGGTTTAGGATTTATTGTATATAAAGGTTTTTCTATTGCATTGCGAACAAAAGATCCATTGGCACGCATGATTGCGGCTGGCATTGCGAGCTGGATAGGCTGGCAATCGTTTATTAATCTTGGGGGTGTAACCGGGTTAATCCCGTTAACCGGTGTAACGTTACCTTTTATAAGCTATGGCGGTACATCTATAATCATTCTATCTTTAGCGATGGGAATATTGATCAATGTTTCTATGTTTGAAAAGGTAGAGAGGAAAAAAACACAATCATAAAGGGGGATACCTATGGAATCAATCAACAAAATTCTCGTAGCCAATCGAGGAGAAATTGCAATTCGTATTTTCCGTGCCTGTACGGAGCTGAATATCCAGACTGTTGCCATCTATTCAAGAGAAGATAGTGGTGCTTTTCATCGCTTTAAAGCAGATGAAGCTTATTTAGTGGGAGCTGGCAAGAAACCAATCGATGCTTATTTAGATATTGAAGGTATTATTGCCATCGCAAAAGATGCAGATGTTGATGCGATTCATCCAGGGTATGGTTTTTTATCAGAAAACGTGGAATTTGCACGTCGCTGTGAGGAAGAGGGCATTGTCTTTATCGGACCAACTTCTCAGCATTTAGATATGTTTGGAGATAAGGTCAAAGCACGCTCTCAAGCCATTGCGGCTGAGATTCCGGTTATTCCTGGTACAGATGGCCCAGTAGCCGATCTAGCAGAGGTAGAGACATTTGCTAGCAATTATGGCTATCCAGTTATGATTAAGGCAGCACTTGGCGGTGGTGGTCGAGGGATGCGTCTAGTCCATGCGCCAGAGGATCTTGCTTCTTCCTATGAAAGAGCAAAATCAGAGGCAAAGGCTGCTTTTGGTTCCGATGAAGTGTATGTAGAAAAAGCAATCATAAAGCCAAAACACATTGAAGTACAAATTATTGGCGATAAACATGGCAATATTGTGCATTTATATGAGCGTGATTGCTCAATTCAGCGTCGTCATCAAAAAGTGGTGGAGATTGCGCCATCTCATTCGATTTCACAAGAGTTAAGAAATCGTATTTGCGATGCTGCTGTGAAATTAATGAAGAATGTCTCGTACATAAATGCAGGGACAGTGGAATTTTTAGTCGCAGGAGACGATTTTTATTTCATCGAGGTAAACCCTCGCATCCAAGTAGAACATACAATTACAGAAATGATTACAGGTGTCGATATCGTCCATGCCCAAATTAAGGTAGCGGCAGGCTATGGGCTACACAGTGAAGAAATTCATATGCCAAAGCAAGACGATATGCCAATGATTGGCTATGCCATTCAGGCCCGTGTGACAACAGAAGACCCTGCAAATGATTTTATGCCAGATACTGGAAAGTTAATGGTTTACCGTTCAAGTGGTGGTTTTGGCGTGCGGTTAGATGCTGGAAATGGATTCCAAGGCGCTGTTGTAACACCATACTATGACTCTTTGTTAGTAAAGATTTCAACATCGGGCATGAACTTTAAAGAAGCTGCAGCGAAAATGGATCGTAATTTGAAAGAATTCCGTATTCGTGGCGTTAAAACGAATATCCCTTTTTTAAACAATGTTGTTACACATGAGAAATTTTTATCAGGTGCCTTTGATACTAGCTTTATTGATACAACGCCAGAGCTTTTCGAGTTCCCTGTGCGTAAAGACCGTGGAACAAAGCTGTTAAGCTATATAGGGAATGTGACCTTAAATGGCTTCCCAGGTGTAGAGAAGAAGTCAAAACCTATCTTTGCTCAGCCGAACCAACCTAAAATTGATCCTTTAATTGTACCACCAGCAGGTACGAAGCAGATTTTAGATACACAGGGAGCAGATGGCTTAGTGCAGTGGATTTTAGCACAGGAAGACGTACTACTAACAGATACTACATTCCGCGATGCCCACCAATCTCTCCTTGCAACACGTGTTCGTTCACAGGATATGTATCAGATTGCAGATGCAACAGCTCGCATGATGCATCAGTTATTCTCGCTGGAAATGTGGGGCGGTGCAACATTTGACGTAGCCTATCGTTTCTTAAAAGAGGACCCATGGGAGCGCCTAGAAAAACTGCGCGAGCAAGTACCAAATGTCTTGTTCCAAATGTTACTGCGTGGAGCTAATGCCGTTGGTTACACGAATTACCCTGATAATCTAATCCGAGAATTTATCGCTGAATCGGCTTCATCAGGAATTGATGTATTCCGTATTTTCGATAGTTTAAACTGGATTAAAGGTATGGAAGTGGCGATTGATGCAGTGCGTCAATCTGGAAAAATTGCTGAAGCGGCCATCTGTTATACAGGTGACATTTTGGATGATAGTCGAGCGAAATATTCGGTGCAATATTATAAGGATATGGCGAAGGAGCTAGAGCTAGCTGGTGCACATATTTTAGCGATTAAAGATATGGCTGGTTTACTGAAGCCAGAAGCGGCCTATCGTTTAATTTCCGAGTTAAAAGAGACGACAAGTCTGCCAATCCATTTGCATACGCATGATACAAGCGGCAATGGGATTTACTTATATGCTAAAGCCATTGAAGCAGGTGTAGATATTATCGATACAGCGCTTGGATCTATGGCGGGCTTAACATCTCAGCCAAGTGCAAATTCCTTGTACTATGCGATGAAGGGGAGTAAACGAGAAGTACGTGCGGATATTGATTCTTTGGAAAAATTATCGTACTACTGGGAAGATGTTCGTAAATACTATAAAGATTTCGAAAGTGGCATGATTAGCCCACATTCTGAGATTTACGTGCATGAGATGCCTGGTGGCCAATATAGTAACTTACAGCAGCAAGCAAAAGCGGTAGGGCTTGGTGATCGTTGGGAAGAAGTAAAACGCATGTATTCCCGTGTAAATCTACTGTTTGGTGATATTGTCAAAGTGACACCATCCTCCAAGGTGGTAGGAGATATGGCTTTATTTATGGTGCAAAATGACTTAGACGAAAATACGGTCTTAACAAGAGGGAAAACAATTGACTTCCCAGATTCTGTAATTGAATTCTTCCAAGGGTATCTTGGACAGCCACATGGCGGGTTCCCAGAGGCATTACAACAAGTAGTGTTAAAAGATCGCGAAGCAATTACAGTTCGTCCAGGAGAATTATTAGAGCCTATTCAGTTTGATCAATTAGAGGCTGTGCTAGAGGAAAAGTTAAATCGTCCTGTTACGAAAAAGGATGTTCTGGCTTATGCTCTTTATCCAAAAGTCTTTGAGGAGTATGCGAAAACAGCAGAATCCTTCGGTAATATTTCAGTTCTTGACACACCAACATTCTTATATGGCTTAAAGCTTGGGGAAATTATTGAAGTCGAAATAGAAAAAGGGAAAACATTGATTATTAAACTCGTTTCAATCGGGGAACCGCAACACAATGGAACACGTGTCCTTTACTTTGAGCTCAATGGACAATCGCGTGAATTGGTGATTCAAGATATGACTGTTGAGGTTGATGGCAATTTAGCATTAAAAGCCGATCCAAGCAATCCAAACCAAATCGGTGCTACAATGCCAGGTACTGTGTTGAAAGTTGTTGTTTCTAAAGGTAGTCCTGTTAAACGTGGGGATCACCTGTTAATTACAGAAGCGATGAAAATGGAAACAACTGTCCAAGCACCTAAAGACGGCATTGTAAAAGAGGTATATGCAAGTGCAGGAGATGCCATTTCAACAGGGGATCTATTAATTGAAATTGAATAGATAGTCGTAAAAAAAGGTTATTAGATACTTTTATTAGTAATATCTACATAACCTTTTTTATTGCGTTTAAGCGATAAATCATATAAAATTTGATTACTTAATCAAAAAAATGTTCGACCAATCAGGAGGGGTCTATGGATAGCAGTAAAAATACCTTTATTCAGGAAGCAAGAAAGCAGCAAATTATTGAAGCTACGATAACGACACTTGATGATATTGGCTATGTAAAGGCGAGTCTAGCACAAATTGCTAAACGTGCTTCTATTAGCACAGCATTAATTTCTTATCATTTTGTAGATCGACAAGATTTAATCAACCAAAGTCTGCTAGCACTAATTGAGCAATCCACAACTTTTATTTTGACAAAAACATATACTGCCAGTGACCCTGTCACACAATTAGCAAACTTCATAGAGGCAAGCATTGCTTATCAAGCGACACACCCAAAAGAAAATGCAGCATTATTAGAAATTGTCTTCAACGCTCGAACTGAACAAGACATCCCTTACTATAAACTGCCAGATGAAGAGGAAGATCCACTATTGAAGGCATTATGTAATATTTTAGAAGATGGAAAAAAACAGGGGACATTTAGTGTTCGCTCTGTCGATGTAATGGCAAAAGTAATTCAAGGAGCGATTGGTGAATACATGCTTATAGGGGGACCGCTTGCTATTGCGGCAGAGGATTACAGTCTCGAGGTAACAAATATTATATGGACAGCAATGAAAGTAGAGGGGCCAAAAAATGCTTAAAGCACTATTTAACTGGATGTTAGTCATAGGTTTAATTTTATTAGGAGGCCGTCTCGTAACGCTAATTTGTCGATATTTCGACATTCCTTTTACAACATTTTTTAAAGATTATGCTTTTGTATCCATGATTATTTTAATTGTTGGAGTTATAGGGACTGAGGCTATGAAGAAACAAAAATAGTCATAGAAAAAAGATTCGACACATCGTTGGTGGCGAATCTTTTTTAATGGGCTATTTCTTTTTCTCATTATAATTACTTCGAGCGACTAGCATGATCATATAGCATAATAAACCGAATAAAAGGGAAATAAATAATGAATGCAGTAAAGCTACCGTTAAATTCAGTTTAGTAAGGACTACTAACATACCTGCAATAACTTGTAAAACTACTATTGTAAAGGCAATTATCCATCCATAGTATATAACACGTTGATGTTTATATTCCTTTACAGCATGCCAAGTTATGTATGCAATCCAAATGAAAATAATAAGAACTGCTAATCGATGTCCCATTTGCACCCATTCATACATATTATTCGGCGGTGCGAAAGGTGTTTCATTATAGCAAAATGGCCAATCAGGACAAATTAAGCTCGAATCTGTATGACGAACTAGCGCCCCAGTATAAACGACTAAATAAGAATAAATTGTGACAGCAATTGTATGCCAACGTAACTTTTTACCGATAAATACGTTATCAGCATCAAATTTCCGATCGACTTCAAATACAATCATAGAGAGAAGAAGAACCGCGGCAAAGGAAATAAGAGATATCCCAAAATGTAGTGCTAAGATGAAATCACCTTGCCCCCATAATACTTGAGCTGCTCCAATAAGAGCTTGCGCGATTAAGAAAAACATTGCTAAGAAACCTAATAGCTTTACTTCACGAATATGTCCGAGCTTACGCCATGTCCAAACGGTTAACACAAGAATTGAAATAGATACAACTCCTGTTACGAGACGATGTGAGAATTCAATAAGGACTTCTGGTGTAATCTCCTTTGGAATAAGAGATCCATTGCAATCAGGCCAGTTTCGACCACAGCCTAGGCCACTATCTGTTTTGGTAACGAGAGCCCCACCTAGTAATATAAGGAGCATCCCTACTGTAGCGGCAACAGCAAACCACTTCAAATACCTGTTGTGTTGCATAAAATGAGTCACCTACTTTATCTATCAACATTACAAGAACGTAATGTTTCTGCTACTAGATAATATCGAAAATACGTATAAAAAACAACTTGTAAAGAGAAGGGACTACTAGATGTCGATTCCATTTCACAAATTGTTCATAATTTCGTGCTTTAACCTTCACAATTCATTTTAGAAAATGTTTTACTATAGATATGTTGTTTTTAATTATATTTCTAGACAAAGCTAATTTTTACAACTTCATCTAAATTTCACTTAATGTCTAGAAATCAATCGCAAATTTCGCTATAGTTATTGTTAGCGGAATATGCTTACAAAAATGAAAGGAGAGGTATTATGTCAAACGGTCGTACACTGGCGGCTACTAGAAATCCTGGTCCAGAAACAACATCTGTTGTAAAAGATTTCTTAGCACTAATAAAAATTGGAATCGTTAACTCGAATCTTGTCACAACGTTTACAGGGATGTGGCTGGCTTTTCAGTTTACTAGTAGACATTTCTTGCAAGAGCTTGATGTCATATTTTACACCATGCTGGGTGCGGCATTAATCATTGGTGGCTCAGGTGCAATGAATAATTTCATAGATCAGGATATAGATCCTATCATGAAAAGAACAAAGGCAAGACCGACAGTGACAGGCAGATTTAAGCCAAACTTTGTGTTGACCATTGCCCTCTCATTTTTAATTGTAGGTGAAATTTTGTTATTTGCGGCATCGTTTGCAGCCGGCATGTGGGGACTAGTAGGAATATTTGCTTATGTCGTTCTGTATTCAATGTGGTCAAAGAGGAAGCATGTTAGTAACACGGTTGTAGGTAGTATTTCGGGGGCTATTCCTCCTGTTATTGGATTCGCAGCGATTGAGCCCGCCTTAGGTCCAGGAGCACTAGCCTTATTCCTTATTATGTTTGCATGGCAACCACCACATTTCTATGCGCTTGCCATGAAACGGACTGAGGAATATCGTGCAGCTAAAATACCAATGCTACCTGTTATAAAGGGATTTAAACGTACAAAGTACTCAATGTTATTCTGGATTCTTTTATTATTACCGTTACCTTTCCTTTTAACAGAGCTTGGAATTGGCTTTTTAACTCTTGCTACTGCATTGAACTTGGGTTGGTTAATACTAGCTCTGAAAGGCTTTACAACAAAAGATGATATGAAATGGGCAAATAAAATGTTTATTTATTCGTTGAATCATATGACCATACTATTTGTAGCCATCATAATATTTGCGGTGTTTAGCTAAAGTTAGGGATTCTTTCTTTTTATAAGAATTCATATAGACAGAACTGATGTCCTAGGTACACATGAAAATACAACAAAGAAAGAGGGGTTTAATTAAGCTATGATGAAAGGGCTTAAAAAATGGCGTCTTTTTTCACTTCTAGCAGTGATGATGGTTTTCCTTTCAGGTTGTGGTGAAGATTATCTTTCTACACTAAAACCATCTGGAGAAGTAGGTAAACAACAATTGAATTTATTACTGTTAACTACTGTAATTATGACGCTAGTAGTAGTAATAGTATCCGTTATCTATTTACTTGCATTCCTAAAATACCGTCGTGCACGCGTGGGTGAAAATGTTATCCCTAAGCAAGTAGAGGGTAGTCATACTTTAGAAGTGATTTGGACAGTTATTCCGATTATTTTATTATTAATTATCGCTGTACCAGTTGTTACAACTACTTATAAATTTGCAGATGTTGCTGCAATGGATGAGGTAGATGAAGAAGGGAACAAAACAGCCCTAACAATCAATGTAACGGCAAAATTATACTGGTGGGAATTCGAATATCCTAACCAAGGTATCGTAACGGCTCAAGAGCTAGTGGTACCAACAGGTGAAAAAGTTTACTTTAATTTAAAAGCTGCCGATGTTAAGCACTCATTCTGGATTCCTGCTGTAGGCGGTAAAATGGATACAAACGTGGAAAACTTAAACAAATTCTACTTAGTATTCGATAAAGAATCAAAAGATCTTAAAGATGGCGTATTTTATGGAAAATGTGCTGAATTATGTGGACCTTCACATGCTTTAATGGACTTTAAAGTAAAAACATTAAGCCCAGATGCATTTGATGCATGGGTTGATGCAATGAAAGCAACTGAAGGACAAACTGCTGACAAAGCTTCAACTGATCTTGGTGAAGCAACTTTTGCTAATAGCTGCTTAGGCTGTCATGCTATCTCTGGTTCAGGAGCAGGCGGTACACCAGGTCCAAACTTAACTACGTTTGGTGACCGTAACCGTGTTGCTGGTTTCTTAGAGCATAATGAAGAAAGCTTAAAAGCTTGGATTAAAAACCCTGAGGAATTTAAACCAGGTAACTTAATGATGAATTCTGATGGCACTGCGCCTATTTACGGTAATTTATCTGATGAAGAAATTGAAGCTCTTGCAACTTACATCATGGGCTTATCAGTAGAAAAATAATTTTCGTTCTATGTAACAAATTTTGAGGGAGGTAAAAGTTGTGAGCTCATACACACAGAAAAAGGGCTTTGGAGCAGCTGTCTGGGATTACATCACTACTGTCGACCATAAAAAGTTAGCAGTGATGTATTTATTAGCCGGTACATTGTTCTTCGCTATCGCTGGTTTTGAAGCATTATTAATGCGTATTCAATTAATGAAACCAAATAATGATTTCGTATCAGCTGGTTTTTTCAATGAATTATTAACAATGCACGGAACAACAATGTTATTCCTAGCTGCTACGCCACTACTATTCGCATTTATGAACATGCTTGTACCATTACAAATTGGTGCGCGTGACGTTGCATTCCCGTTCCTTAACTCATTAGGGTTCTGGTTATTCTTCCTAGGTGCAGTATTCCTTCACCTGTCATTCTTTATGGGTGGCGCTCCTGATGCGGGCTGGACTTCTTATGCATCATTATCTTTATACTCTCCAGGACATGGTATTGATTTCTATGTACTTGGTTTACAAATTTCAGGGGCAGGTACTTTAATTTCAGGTCTTAACTTTATCGTTACGATTATTACAATGCGTGCTCCAGGTATGACATTTATGCGTATGCCATTATTCACTTGGACTGCTCTTGTATCAAGTGCCTTAATTTTATTCGCATTCCCTCCATTAACAATTGGTTTATTAATGATGTTATTTGACCGTATGTTCGGTGGTAACTTCTTTGACCATACAATGGGTGGTAACACAGTAATTTGGGAACACTTATTCTGGATCTTCGGACACCCAGAGGTTTATATCTTAGTATTACCAGCATTTGGTTTATTCTCTGAGATCATTCCAGCGTTCTCTCGTAAACGTCTATTTGGATACTCTTCAATGGTATTCGCTACAATTTTAATTGGTTTCTTAGGGTTCATGGTTTGGGCTCACCATATGTTTACAGTTGGTCTTGGGCCAACAGCAAACGCAATTTTCGCTGTTGCAACAATGGCAATTGCGGTTCCAACAGGTATGAAAGTATTCAACTGGATCCTAACTATTTGGGGTGGGTCAATTAAAGTTACAACTCCAATGCTTTATGCACTTGGATTCATCCCGTCATTCGTTGCGGGTGGTGTTACAGGGGTAATGCAAGCATCTGCACCTCTTGACTATCAATTACACGATTCTTACTTTATCGTTGCTCACTTCCACTACGTAATCGTTGGTGGTATTGTTACAGCACTATTCGGTTCAGCGCACTTCTACTGGCCAATTTTCTTCAACCGTATGTTAAACGAAACGCTTGGTAAGATTACTTTCTGGGTATTCTTTATCGGATTCCATTTAACATTCTTCCTTCAACATTTCTTAGGTTTGATGGGTATGCCACGTCGTGTATTCACTTACATGGAAGGTCAAGGTTGGGATCAATTCAACTATATCTCTACAATCGGTGCATTAATGATGGGTGTAGGGGTTATCTTAATGGTAATCAACTGCTTAATGTCTATTAAGGGCAAACCAGCAGGACGCGACCCATGGGGCGATGGACGTACTTTAGAATGGTCAATTCCACAACCAATTCCATTCTATAACTTCCGTCAAACACCACTTGTTCGTGGTTTAGATCCATGGTGGATTGAAAAGCAAGAAGGTAATAAAGAAGTTACATTTGCTGAGCCACTAGGTGATATCCATATGCCAAATAACTCAGCGATTCCATTCGTTATTTCATTAGGTATGTTTATTGCAGCATTTGGTGCACTTTACAATCCAGACGCAGATAAACCATGGTCTATCTATGTATTAATCATTGGTTTAGCTATTACATTTGGTGCGATGATTGCCCGTTCTGTTAAAGACGATCATGGCTTCCATTTACACAAAGAAGAAATTCTTGAAATTGAAGAACATCTTTACGGCAAAGGAGGAAATAAATAATGGATTTCAATACTAAATTTACTCCTCATACTTGGCCAGATCATCCTGAACAAGCTACGATGGAAGGTAAAAATAAAGTCGTTGGTTTCTGGATTTTCCTTGCCTGTGAAGTTGTACTTTTCGCAAGTTTATTCGCTACTTATTTAGCGCTTAAGAACAAAGGGCCAGCTGGCATGGAGTTCACAACTCAAGGTTTATTTGAATTACCATTAGCATTTGCTATGACGATGTTATTATTAACATCATCATTAACATCTGTTTATGCAATTTACCATATGCGTAACTTTAACTTTAAAGGTATGCAAACTTGGTTAGCGATTACATTAGCTTTAGGTCTTGGATTCTTAGCACTTGAAATCTATGAGTTCAACCACTATGTGCACCTTGGTTTTACATTTAACCAATCTGCATTCGCAACAGCTTTCTATTCTTTAGTTGGTACACACGGTTTCCACGTAACTTTAGGTCTTGTATGGATTGGTACTTTAATGATCCGTAATGCTAAACGTGGATTAAACCTGTACAATGCACCTAAATTCTTCGTAGCTGCTTTATATTGGCACTTTATCGACGTAGTTTGGGTATTTATCTTCACAGTAGTTTACTTGATGGGAGTGATCGGATAATGTCTTCACACGATACACCTATAGTTGCTAAGTCTCAAGCACAGTATGAGTATGATCGTCATCATAATGCCGTTCATATGCGTAAACAAGTAATCAACTTTGCGATTATGATTTTCTTCACTTTTATCGCATTCGCAGTAGTTGCAGCTGATTTTTCTAAATACTTAATTATGCCATTCGTATTATTATTGGCTGGCGTTCAAGTTGTACTTCAACTTTATTCTTTCATGCACTTAGAAGACAAAAAAACGCACTTTGGTGGCGTTATTGGATTCTTCATGTGGATGGGAATCTTAATCGCATTTACATTCTTCTTAGCATTTTTAACAATCATTTGGTGGTAATCACCAAAAAAGCACGTTCGTTATTTTGTACGAACGTGCTTTTCTTATGTTTTGAAGTTATTAAGGTATCAAAAGAGGCAAACGCTGTTAAACTTAACATTTGTTCACCTTTCGTTCATTGCAGTATAGCTGTAAGCGTTTTATAATAGGAGTACTGAAGTTTAAAGGAGTGCGTTCTATATGCCACTTAGTATATTTGGTTTCCAAGCATTGTGGAGCCCGTATTTAATAGGGGTTCTTGTTTTTATAACAATCATTTATTTTTTAGTCACAACAAAGTGGCGTAAAGATTTTAAAGTAAGTGAACCTTTGAAAAAAAGTGAAGCTATTTACTTTGTTTTAGCTATGATTACCATTTATATTATCAAAGGATCACCTATCGATTTAATGGCTCATATTATGTTTACCATGCACATGGTGCAAATGGCTATTCTGTTATTGCTTGTTCCTATTTTCCTAATTAAAGGGATTCCTTGGTGGGTTTGGAAGGTGGCTATTGAGGCGCCGGTAGTTAGAACGTTGTTTAAAGTGCTAACATTACCAGTTGTTGCAGTCTTTGTATTTATCGGTCTATTTTCTATCTATCATTTACCGTCCGTATTGGATTACATTAAATTAAATGAAACATTACATGGTACCTATACATTTGTATTATTTCTTTCAGCAGTGTTTATGTACTGGCCTTTAATTCAAAATATGCCAAATAGTGATCAAATGAAGCCTTTGCATAAACTGGCGTATATTATTGCCAATGCCGTTTTAATTACACCTGCTTGTGGATTAATCATCTTTGCTCCAAATGCAATGTATGAGACATACACAAACGGTGATGCATGGTTAAAGGCAATGGAGCTTTGTGTACCAGCCTCTACATTGTCAGGATTATCTTTATCTGGACCAGAGCTATTTACAGACATGAAACCCGTTGCAGATCAGCAGTTAGGTGGCGTGTTAATGAAAATCCTACAAGAACTTATTTTTGGTGTACTTATTGGTACAATCTTCACAAGATGGTATCGTTCTGAGCAAAAAGATCCAGATAAAATCACTGCTGACGCTTTAGCTGCCCACCAAAAGAAGTGGGAAAGTCAACAGCAACATTAAATGAAGAATAGAAATTTACTTTGTGTAAGGAGTTTTGACAATGGAATTGCAAATTTTGCCTACTATTAGTACATCGTTTATCGTTATTAGTGCTGTACTAGTAGCAATAGGGTGGGGCTTAATTATAAAAAGAAATGTAGAGGGACATAAGAAAGTGATGCTTGCTGCAGGTGTTGCAGCACTTATTTTCTTTATCATCTATGCGTCCCGTACAATCTTTATTGGAAATACGGCTTTTGGCGGTGGAGAAGATTTAAAACCATATTATACGTTCTTCTTGATTTTCCATATTATTTTAGCGACATCTGGAGCAGTGTTTGGTATCGTTAGTATTATTTCAGGTTTGAAAATGAACATTAAATTACACAGACGAATTGGGCCAATTACAAGTATTATTTGGTTCTTTGTTGCCATAACAGGTGTATTAGTTTATTTATTATTGTATATTTTATTTGAACCTGGTGAAACAACATCAGTAATTAAAGCCATTTTAGGATTTTAAAAAAAATCTCCCTCCTTATTTCTGTGCAGGAGGGAGATTTTTTATAGTTGGTTGGAATAATGAAAGCACTACGACAACAAGTAATGGACCAATTAATATCCCAAGAAATCCAAAGATTTTAAAACCAATAAACATAGCAATAAAGGTATTCAAGGAAGAAAGTCCAATTTTATCGCCAATAATTTTGGGCTCGATCATTCGGCGGATTAGAAATTGCCCAAAGGTTAATAAAATTAAGATAGCTGCATATAAATAATCGCCAGCAAATACCTGATAGATTGCCCATGGGACTAATAAAATAAATGAATCAAGAAAAGGGATAAAGTCTAAAACAACAAGTAAAAGTGCTAATAGTATAGGAAAAGGTGTTTTTAAAAAATAAAACGCAGCGAATGATATGGCAAAGATCCCTATCCCTACAAGTAATTGAGCTTTCAGAAATCCAAATAAGGCTAGCTTAACACGTTGTCCAATAAAGATAATTTTTTGATGGTAATGAAAAGGAACAGGCGTTAATAATTTGCGATTAATTGTTGGTAATTCTAAAAGCAACATATACAACACAATCCAATAAACAAAAATATCAAATAGTCGTGTGGGAATATATGTTAGTAATGTGGACCAAACATTGACGTTAGTTAAGGATAAGGAAAATTTTTCAATGGATGCTAAGGCTTTTGCAATCATGAATTGAATTTGTGAAACTAGCTCTACAGGTAAATGATAGGTGTAGTTGCTGAGCTTAGATTGCATTTGTATCCATAGGGCAGACAATTGATTAAGATAATCTGGTATATCAATAATAAAGGAAGAAAATTGTTTCCAGCTTATATAGAGGATAAGTGTACATAATAATAAAGATATACTTAGAAAAAATAAAAAAAAGAAGAAAACAACGATTTTCCATTTTTTTCTAAACCGTTTGCACATTCGAACAATGATTGGTTCTAAAAGTAACGCGGTTAAGTAGGCAAGTAAAATTGGTAACGATATAGAGATTGACCAAAGGATAAGTATACCCATTGCGATAACAATAATGGGATGACGAAAAAAAGGACGATTAAAAAATGATAACATTTTTCCCACCTACATCTTGTAATAGATATAGGTAGTATGAGAAGAAAAAATTTTTTTACTCAAAATAAAAAAGACTGGACCACCAGTCTTTTTACAACCATGAAGCTATTTACACTTACTTGTAGTCACTTTAATGTACGAAAGATTAGCGTGCGTTAACAGGTTCAAAGTTATTTTTATTTGTAGGTTCGATTGAGAATTGATCTAATTCTAATTTAACCTTTTTTAAGATTTCTTCACATTTTTTTACAAGGTGTGCTGGATAAACTTCGTCATCGCCATATTCAACACCATGTGGATAATAGTATTTACCAAGGACTGGTTTCATTAATGTAAGGATGGCATCGTGTGCACCTACGTCACCAGAAATAGCATATGCGAATACGCGTAGGTAATAACGACCTTCACGAGTATCGAATCGTTTATCGAATGTCATACGCTCGTAATCCCAGCCGCCATCACATTTTAAACCATGTTTTTTCATAATGCTGACAAGTAGTTCTTGATCAGCTGTTAAATTTTCAAGGTTAGTATTTTCAAAATACATGTATAGTCCTCCTTTAGGTTCTCGTACAAAGTATACGCTCATTTTTATAATAGAGCATATTCGACATTGTTGCAATGACAACATTGTGTCAACCCAATTACAATTGATATAATAACTTACAATAATGGTGATGAAAAGGAGTCCTGTATGAAAGCTTTATTCCGCATTTTAATGGTTTGTGGTGCAGTTGCATTAATTGGCTTTATGTTCTTTAATACCCCTAAGGAAAATGAGCCACTAGAAGGCCCAAATACCAACTCGAATATCATACCTCAAACACAACTAAAGCAGGAACCTGCAATAGGAGCAATGACACGTCCACAAACGGGTATCTCCACATTGATAGGAAAAAGCACGCAAACTGTTTTAGAACAATATGGGGAGCCAGCAAGAAAAGAGCCATCTTCATTTGGTTATCAATGGTGGGTCTACAATAAAGATGTGTCAACTTTTTTTATGATTGGTATTGATAATAATATTGTGACACAAATTTACATAGCAGGACAAGAAATTGATGCATTTCCTTTTAAAGTGGGCCAAAAACGTGATGAAATATACAGAATGACAATCATTGATTATGAGGTAGCGGCCACTGTAGGCGAAAATATTTTCATTTTCTCGATGAGTGAAGAAGATATGCAAACAAGGCTGCTGATCAAATTTGATGGTCTTTATGCACAGCTTTATATAGATAGAGAGACGAGTGAGTTACAAGGGATACGATATACAGACAGTGAAACACTTGTCCTTCATCAGCCATATGAAATGAGCTACCAAGGGGAGCTTGTAAGACGTACGCCTCCTTCCTCATTTTTACAGCAAGAAATTGATGTGGCTAGCGCTAAACAATTAGATGATTTGTTAAATGTAACAAGAGTCCATCATGATTTACTTCCTTTAGAAATGGATGAATCGTTAGAGGAAGCGGCAAGGATGCATAGTGAGGACATGAAGGTGCAAAATTTTTTAGCGCATGAATCTCCAACCTATGGCGATCTAAAAAAGCGATTACAGACGCAACATATCGAGTATAGTGAAGCGAATGAAAACCTGGCAACTGCCTATTTTGATGCGATTGAAGCCATGCATGGCTGGACAAATTCTCCTGAACACAGAAAAGTTCTTTTGAATGATCGATATACCCGCGTTGGTTCTGGCGTCTTTGTAGATTATTACACGCAAATATATATTGAACCTACTACGCAAGAACTGGAAAGAGAAAAGCAAGATGATGATGAAGAGACAAAAAATGAAAAACAAGATAGCGAAGATTCTACAGAGAAATCAGATCAAACCTCACCATAACAGAATAATATTCAAATGAAGACAAGCTTTCAGCAAAAGGGCTTGTCTTCATTTTTTATGTGCATTTCTCCTTCTTTGAGGCTTCTACATTTTTCGTCACACCGTTACAAACGCCGTCATATGATAGAGAACTGAGAGGGGGAATGAGGTTTGCAATTAGCAGAGTTATTAAAAGACTGGCCATGCAGCGTGACAGGGGGATCTATACGGACAGAAATTACTGGTGTAGAGGACTATGCACAGGCAGTACAGCCTGGTGACATATTTATTGTGAGAAAAGGTAAAAAAACATCGGGAAGTCGGTTTGTCAAAGAAGCATTGGCACGCGGAGCAGCTGCCATCGTTTCAGAAGAAAGTATTTCTTTGCCAATTATAGATAAAGAAATTCCTTTTGTATGGGTTCCAAATACAGCATTATTTTTATCGTATGCAAGTGCGAAGCTTGCTGCTTTTCCAGCAGAAGCTTTAACTGTTATCGCCATTACGGGTACAAATGGGAAGACTACAGTGAGTCATTTTGTCAGTCAGCTACTAAATGCACTACATAAACAAGCAGCAGTTATTGGAACAGTTGGCTTTTTCATCAATGGTGAGAAACAACAAACAGCTTATGAGCAATTAACAACATTGCAGGCTAAAGAATTACATCCCATTCTTAAACAGTGTGTGCGAAAAGGTGTGACTCATGTTGTATTAGAAGCTTCTTCAATGGGGTTGCAGCAGCATAGGCTCGATCATTGTGACATTGACTGTGGTGTATTTTTAAATTTATCAGAAGATCATTTAGAAGATCATGGAGGGTTAGAAGCTTATAAACGTGCTAAAAAGCGTTTAGCGGATTTATCAAAAAAGCTAGTATTAAATGGAGATGATAATTTTTGCCGCTCTGTTGGCATTTATGATAAGAAAAAATCTTGCTCATTTGGTTTTGATAATCACAATGATTTACATATCCAAATCGTCAGTGAATCAGTTGGGAAAACCGTTCTTTGTTTACAGACTACAGCGAGTGAACATATTGTAGAAATTCCTTTTGTCGGAAAATATCATGTGCAAAATGCTGTAGCTTCTTTAATGGCTGTATGGCGCTTAGGTGTACCTATGGAAGATATAGTTGGACATATGTGGTCATTAAGGCTACCAGAGGGCAGGCTAGAGAAGATTGAAAATCCATTAGGTATTGATGTATATGTAGATTATGCCCATACAGCAGAAGCTTTACAAGCGGTGTTACAAACCTTTGATCGCTCCAAAACAATTTACCTTGTTTTCAGTTGTGGGGGAAATCGAGATAAGGCGAAACGCTTTGCAATGGGAGCAGTTGCAAGTAAATACGCTGATGTTATTTATTTAACAACAGATAATCCACGTGATGAAGATCCTATTGTGATTAATGAAAGTATTATTGCTGGTTTTTCAGAGCAACAATATTATGAAATTTATTTAGATCGCAAACTCGCTATCCATCAAGCGTTAGCAAAGGCAGAAAAAGGTGACATTGTCCTTGTTGCCGGAAAAGGGCATGAACAAACACAGCAAATTAAAAATCAAAAATTCCCTTTTTCCGATCAACAATGTATTAAAGACTATTTTGCGAGTTTAATTACAGACGACGCTGAATAACAAAGAAAGATCCTGTAGCGATGGCAAGCCTACGACCAGTTTCATCTTCGATATCACATTCCATGACAAGCGTTTGGCGTCCCTTATGGACAAAACGACCACGTGCAATCAATTCTTTATTGGTTGTGGTAGCAATATACGATACATTCATATTCGTAGTAACTACATTATAGCCCTCAGGCACAGACCGCGAAGCAAGCCCTCCCATAGCAGCATCAGCAATCGTGGCAATAATACCTCCATGTGGCACCTTTATCGTATTGTGGATGACAGGTGTAATAGGGATACGAACCTCACTGGCCTCAGGCTCAAATTTACCTACCATATGTAAAGTAGCATTAAGATAACGACGGTGAATGCCTTGCTGTTTCTCCCGCAGTCCATTTAAAAGATGTAATAAAACTTCTTCATCTTCCTCGGTACTATCTTGTAAAATCTCGGCAACTAATTGTTCAATCTGACCTTTAGATGTTGTCATCATTTGGAAAACCTCTTTCATTAAAATTATCAATAATGTAAAATTACCATAAAATCTGTTATGATGGGAAAGAGATTGGGGGAATTAAAAATGATGATGACCTCTGACTGGGTAATCATTTTGGATGAGGCGGAAGCGCTTTGTGAGATGATTCTTTCCTCAGAACCTGCGATGGCGCTACAACAAGCTTATGAAGCAGTATATAGTGATGCACAAATTGTTGAAGCTATATATGCATTTAATCGCATGAAAGAGCAGTACGAAGATGTACAACGTTTCGGTAAATATCATCCGGACTACCATACAATTATGAAGTCGATTCGCCAACAGAAAAGGGCCCTTGACTTAAATGAGAAAGTTTCGGCCTTGAAAATTGCTGAAAACGATTTCCAGGATTTACTTGATGAGATTAGCTTATTAATAGGAAAAACAGTCTCTGAAGCGGTAAAAGTTCCTGTTAGTAATCCATTCTTTGCATCTAGTTCATCTTGCGGAGGTGGATGCGGCTCAGGCGGTTCATGCTCTTGCTCAGCGTAAATCGGATGTGTATATAACATATCTCTTCTAGACTGTAGACAACTCGAAGGCAACAACTGAGTTAGTTTACAGTCTTTTTTATCATTAAATTGAAGGAGGAAGCATGAATGAAAACATATCGTATCGCTGTGATACCTGGGGATGGAATAGGAAAAGAGGTTGTGCCAGCTGCAATAAAAGTTCTAGATCAGGCAGCGTTATTAGATGGTCGCTTTCAATTTGAATGGACAACTTTTCCCTGGGGCTGTGAATACTATTTAGAGACAGGGAAAATGATGCCTGATAATGGCATTGAGCTGTTAAAACAGTATGATCAAATTTTTTTAGGTGCAGTCGGAATGCCTAACTTGGTTCCAGATCATGTATCATTATGGGGTCTGCTCATTAAAATTCGACGTGAGCTACAGCAATCTATTAATGTGCGACCAGCAAAGCTTCTACAAGGGCTACCATCACCTTTACGACAACCAAATGGCTTTGATTTTATTGTTGTAAGGGAAAATTCCGAAGGGGAATATGCGGAAAGCGGAGGAAGAATACATAGTGGTCAAGATGAAGTAGCAATCCAAAATGCTGTTTTTACAAGAAAGGGAACAGAACGGGCGATGCGCTATGCATTTGAACTAGCCAAAACACGTAATGGACATGTGACTAGTGCTACAAAATCAAATGGGATTACATATAGCATGCCTTTTTGGGATGAAGTGTTTGCTCAAGTAGGAAAAGAATATGAAGAGATAGGTCAAGCATCTAATCATATTGACGCTCTAGCGGCATTTTTAGTGATGAAACCAGAAAACTTTGATGTTATCGTAGCATCGAATTTATTTGGGGATATTTTGACAGATCTAGGAGGTGCCATTATGGGAAGCATCGGTATTGCACCTGCAGCAAATCTAAACATTGAAGGGCAATATCCATCAATGTTTGAGCCTGTCCATGGTTCTGCACCAGATATAGCTGGTCAAGGAATCGCCAATCCTATTGGACAAATTTGGACAGGTAAGATGA
The DNA here is from genome assembly GCF_036698265.2 of Lysinibacillus sp. IITD104. Classification (NCBI taxonomy): domain Bacteria; kingdom Bacillati; phylum Bacillota; class Bacilli; order Caryophanales; family Bacillaceae; genus Lysinibacillus; species Lysinibacillus sp. IITD104. Next base: position 3,581,908 of record NZ_JBAHYH020000001.1, on the reverse strand, counting down.
TGCTCGATTTCCTTGGTTATCAAGATATGGGAATAAGGATATTAGATGCTATTGAGCAAACATTAGCGCAGGATATAAAAACGCCTGATTTGGGTGGAACTGCCACACTACAAGAAGTAACTGATGCAATCATAAACTATTTAACATAACGTTTAATGATATGGAAAGTAATAATGGGTCTAACATTTAAATGAAAGGGAAGCACATTCGTTCAGTGTGCTTCCCTTTTATGTCTTGACTTATTTAGATTCTTGAGCTTGTAATAACTCAACAGCAATATCAGGACGATCGGTAATAATGCCCTTTGCCCCATTATGGAGTAATTTTTTCATCGTATCTATGTCATTGATTGTCCAATAGTGGACTGGAATATTGAGGTTATTTAAAAACTGAATAAATTTAGGAGAATCTAATGCAATAACCCCTGACTTTGGAGGAATTTGAAAAACATCCACTTTAGGGTGATATAAATGTCCAAACTGACTTGAGAAGGAAGCAAATGCTTTTCTTACATCTGATTCACCTGCACCAAGTGCTACTTGATTTTGCGCATATAAATTAAAGCGATCTATTTGCTCACCATAAAAGCTTGTCACAACGACACGATGTTCAGCTTGAAGCTCTTCAATTAAGCGCCAAAGTTTAGAAGGCATTAGACTCCCTTCGTAAGTATCAGGAGCATCTTTGATATCAATGTTGATTAGCATGTTGGGATAGGTTTCAAGCAACTCTCGTAAAGTGACGACATCTAATTTATCCTCTCGATATAGGAAATTTCCTTCTAAATCTTCAAATTGGTAGCCGTGGTTTAAGGCATTGATTTCTGCCAACGTCATATCTGCAATAAGCCCATAGCCGTCCGTTGTACGTTCAACTGTCTCGTCATGGAAAACAATAATTTCCTCATCTTTCGTTAGGCGAATGTCGATTTCAAAGCCATCAACACCTAGCTGTGCAGCTTTTTCAAATGCAACCATTGTATGTTCTGGTGCTAAAAGAGCTCCGCCACGATGTGCAAGAATTATGGGGCGTTCGAATTGTAATGCTTGTTTACCTTCGCGTTGCTGTGGTTTTGAAATAGCTTTACTGCCTGCCCAAGCTGCTGCACTTGCTGCTGCAATTGCAAGCGCAATTTTTGTTTTCTTACCCATATTCGTCCTCCTTAACAATTATCCTCATATAAAAAGTAGTAGTGAATTCATTGTTTAATCAATAGTAGTAAGTACAGGTGTCCTACTATTAAATGAGTTACTAGTATAAGTGAATGATGATTTTTTTTATGCCGATTTTTGCCATCCTATTTGAAAAACAATCATTATGGAGATGCAAATGTCTTGTAAAGGGTTCATTTGTGGCATGATCATCTTTCAGCATTCTTCTGTTCCTGTAATGATGCTACAATTGAATTTAATTAAAACCACTGATTCATCTTCACGATGTTCAACGTCGTATGCTTTTCCATTATAACGGAAAATTGAGCGTTCTGTCAGCTAAACTCTGTTGCTATCATTTTCTGGTCTATGGTATTCTTTTATGTAAGAAATGAGGGAATCCAATATGAACGAACGACAAGGGCTAATCGTTTACGTCCATCAATTAAAACATGCGAAGTCACTTCGGAAATATGGTCATGTTCTTTATATTTCTAGAAGGCAAAAATACGTAGTGCTTTACTGCGATCGTGAGGATATTGACATGATGACAACAAAACTACAACGCCTTCCATTTGTGAAAGACGTTGTGGCGTCTTATCGTCCATTTGTAAAAACTGAATATGAAAATGCAAAACCAGATAAAGCAAAGGAATATGACTATAAAGTAGGTCTATAAACTTATGTCAATGCAGGTATATAGTTATTTAGTCTTAATATACCTATTAAGTATTGATAAAATAGTTTTGATTCCGAAAATATAGATGAGTGCTTTATTTCTACAACTACTGCTTTTCGACCGAGTTGTTCTATTTGTGCTTCAAACATTTTTTGTCGCTGTGTTGGCTGTTCTTCATTGTATGGGATGCCCTCTCGACAAATATAAATAGGCATGAACTTACTTTCGCCGACTGGTTTAAGGGCGACAGCTAAAGAAATCACCTTCTTGTCTTCTTTTGTAGATGTTAGTAAAAAGGCTTGATGAAAACGTTCCTGGTTGGTTTTAATAATTTCGAGTAGCTCGTAAACATCACCATAGCCTTCACCTAATTCTATAAATTGTTGTGGCATAATAATTGCACATCCTTTCCAATATTCATAGTATCATGCTGCGGGAGGTCAAGCACATGAAATTTGCATTAAGCTTTTTTTCTATTTTAGCACTAATCATTACAGGAACGGTATTTTTCCAATACCATGCTTATTCATCTGATTTAGAAACAGGCATAGGAGATTTTCATTATTCTCAGGAAATAGAAATTGTCTATCGCGAAAATAGCTTAGATATTCGTCAACATTTTAAAAACCTACCAAATCAAAAGGTGAAAATTAAATGGCCTGAAAAAGCAACAAACGCTAGTTGCTTTATTGAAAATGAAAAAAGCTGTGATCGTTTATCAGATGAAGTCTCTTATTTTGCAAAAGGGGAGACAAAATCACAATCTGTGTCATACATAATTCCAATTGAAGGTGGCTTAAAAAATAAGATGCTCCTTCAAAATGTTTTTGCTACACTAATAAATGGTGAAGCGTCCTATTCAATTGTTTCGATTTCTACAGACAGTAAAGTGAAAGGACAATGGGTTACAGGTTTACCCCTAGTAGGTCAACAACAACTTGTACTTGTCAATTACACAATGTTTAGAGGAAACGGTACTGTTCAAGATTTATATTGGCAAGCTGGGGAGCTTAAAGCGCAAGAGCAAACACCTGTATTATCAATTTATGCACAGCAAGAAGTCCCTAATGATTTTCTGAAATCAGTAGAAAATATACAGCTTCTAAGTGATGAACATATTGCAATTATTCAAGAAAAAAGTCCAGTAGCAGTTCATGACGAAAGATTGTTATTTTTACCAACACTTACTGCACAAGCTGTAGAGCAGGAAGTAATTTTATCACAAATAAAATCACAATATAATTTTGTAGATTCTCCAGAATGGTTGCCTGAGGTTGTGGCATCCTATTTAATAAACGATCCAATTGGTGGAGAAAAAACAAAGAAAATCATCAAGACATTAAATGATTACATGACGGATAGTCAACAACAAGCTTGGCAGGAAACATTGAAAAAGCTTGGAGATGAATCGATTTCACCAGATACAATGGACAAGTACTTATCACAGGTATTAGATGCCAAAACATCTTATTTTGCCTTAAATGCAGCTCAGCAAAATGGAACCTATCCACTTTTATTTGAGGATGCACGTGATATCTATGTGGATGATACGTTGAAAGAAGATGTTCATGTTATTCTATATGATGGACAGGTGTTATATACGGCAGATACATTATTGCCTTACCTTGGCTACTCGGCTGAGGAAGGAAAGAATGGCTATTATGTAAATAGTGAGCATCGGACATTCCGCTTTCCGAAAGAGCCTGGATTTTATGTATTCAACCAACGTAGATATTCATCAATCTCTGAACCAATTATTAAGATTGCTGATCATTATTATGTAGAAGAAGCTTGGTTACAGCGATTATTCCAAGTTGAACTGCAAAAAAAGGATGAGCGTATTCAAATATTAACACAAGAGCAACAATAACTTTTGCAGCGGAGGGCCAACCTTTCGCTGCAAAATACTTTATATAGACGAAAGCACGGTGAGATATTGATATGAGAGTTGTAGCAGGAGAGCGCAAAGGAATGCCGCTTAAAGCAATAGCAGGAAATACGACAAGGCCTACAACTGACAAAGTAAAGGAATCCATTTTTAATATAATTGGGCCGTTTTTTGATGGAGGTTTCGCGCTAGATCTGTTTGCTGGAAGCGGTGGCTTGGGGATTGAATCATTAAGCAGAGGGGCGGAGCGTGCCGTTTTTATTGAGAAAGATCCTAAAGCATTCCAGGTGCTACAAGAAAATATAAAAAAATGCCGTTATGAAGAATATACAGAGCTTTTTCGTATAGATGCAAAACGCGCTGTGAAAGCGCTATTAAAACGTGACATTACGTTTAAACTCGTTTTTTTAGATCCACCATACCATCAGCAGGAATATTATGACCTCGTACAGATTTTGGTCGATAACAGTAAAATACAACAAGATGGTATTATTTTATGTGAACATGCAAAAGAGGTACAATTACCTCAAAATTTTGGGGAATTTGTTTTAACAAGACAAGAAACATATGGCGGAACAATTATTTCTGTTTATCGCTGTACAGAGGAAGAGGGAGAATAAGTTGTCTGAAAAAATTGCTGTAGTTCCTGGAAGTTTTGACCCTGTAACATTCGGCCATTTAGATATAATTAAACGTGCGGCGGATGTGTTTGATATCGTATATGTAGCAGTATTAAACAATTCAGCAAAGAATCCTTTGTTTTCTGTAGAGGAACGTATGGCTTTGATGGCTGAAGTGACAAACACCTTACCTAATGTTCGTATAGAGAGTTCTTCAGGCTTATTGATTGATTATGCTAAGGAAAAAAAGGCGAAGGCAATTGTTCGTGGCTTACGAGCAGTGTCAGATTTTGAATATGAGATGCAAATTACATCGATGAACCGTTTCCTGGATGAAACAATCGAAACATTTTTCATCATGACGAAAAATCAATATTCATTCCTAAGTTCTAGTATAGTAAAAGAGGTTGCGAAATACGGTAGTGATGTTAACGAGCTAGTCCCTACATGTGTCGTAAAGGCTTTAAAAGAAAAATATGGTTTTGCACAATAAGGATGCAGAGGATGTCAAAAGAACAACGACATCCTCTTTTTAATATTTAGAGCGATTGTTATTTTAGAAAAAATAGAGCATAAATAGTGGGTACAATGATTATGCTAAGGAGGCGGAATTTAATATAAGGTCGTACAGAAAGTTTTGCAGATTTGGCGATAACAAAAATTTGTAAGTGAATACTTATACTTTGCATCGTTAACAAAATCACAACAAGTAAATGGATATACGGAAGATCTGGAAATGCTGTAACTGTCATTTTAAGACCGTTCGTTACCTCCAGAACAGCTGCTATGGAAAGCTCAAGCGTATAGGGAAGCTTTGGTATCAGCTGATCTAAGCCTTGTTGTACGATGGTTTGAATCGTTGTGAAAAAGATGATGGTTGTACCAACTAGCAGAATTGTTGGGGCTGTTTCTTTAATACTTTCCGAAAATGGAGCACTATAGAGTGGTGTGTTGTGTACGGAGATATTAGGTGAATCAGTTTTGCGAAAGAAAAAGTAGCCAGTTACTAGGCAACAAATATTAAACGTATGTAGTAAACATAAAAACAACCATCCAAATGTATTATTGTGTAGTAAATCAAGACTTACAAAACCTAATACAAAAAGTGGACTGGGGGCATGACAAACAGCTAGCAAAAAATTTGCCTCTTTAGGGTGTAGTTGACCACTATTTTTCAAATAAACAATAGTGGTTGCGCCAGTTGGATAGCCTCCAAGAGCACTAATAATGTAGGCTTGTACGTATAAAGAAGCCCTTTTAGTTTTGGTACGCATAGGGGCTGTTAAACGCAGAAGCCATTGTGTTAACACAAGATACGGCAATAAGTACGGAAAAAGTGCTTCCATGAAAAGATTTAAGCCTAAATCAGTACCACTGTGAGCGGTTTGTGGGAATAACAAGAGTAAGAGAATTAGAATTACGCAGAGCACTATTTGAATTGTAGCAAACATGTTATCATCTCGTTTCAACTTTTTGTCATTCACATAGGCAAATGCTAAAATCAATATATGTGAGAAAGGCAAAAACATGAACGTATGGTTTTGCAAGCGTCCTAGGAGGTGTTTTCAAGTGAAGAAAAAAATTAGTATTTATGCAGTGTTAATAGTCGTGATTTGTTTTATGATGTTATACCGACTAGACGCGTATATTATGAAACCTGGAAGTGCCTATGATGTCAGTAAATTCGTTACTGTGGATAGTAAAGAGGCAGATAGTGAGGGGTCTTTAAGTTTAATGACAGTTGCTATGCAGCAAGCCACACCATTTTCGTATTTGTGGGCGAAAGTTCAAAAATATCAAAAGCTAATGGATATTGAGCAAGTACGAAATCCTTTAGAGGATGATGAGGAATATAATATTCGACAGTTAAAGTTAATGTCTGATTCACAATTTAATGCCAAATATGTAGCCTTCCAAAGAGCAGGACTAGAGACAAAGGTTCTTTTTAATGGTGTATTCATATTAAATGTATTAGACGGAGGAGCTTCTGACGGTATTTTAAAAGCTGGTGATGAAATTATCGAGGTTGATGGTCAAAGAATAACTAGCCAGCAAATGCTTGTGGATCTATTAAAACCTAAGCAGCTTGGCGATAAAGTAACCATTCAATTTATACGTAATGAAGAACAACATCAGGAGACTATTACACTACAGGAAATTCCAAACGCCCAAGAACATAGAGCGGGTTTAGGTATTTCCTATACAGAAAGCAAATCAATTGAAACGAATCCGAAAGTGACGATGAAAACAGAGGATATTGGGGGACCTTCTGCTGGACTGATGTTTACACTTGAAATATTAGACCAACTGCTTGATGAAGATTTAACAAAAGGTTATGCAATTGCTGGTACAGGTGAAATGCTAATAGATGGATCGGTTGGCAGAATTGGTGGAATAGATTATAAGGTTATTGCCGCTGATCGTGACGGTATGGAAATCTTTTTTGCACCAGATGATGAAATCACTCAAGAAATGAAAGCGAAGTATCCAGAGCTAGAATCGAATTATGCAACTGCTGTCAAAACGGCCAAAGAGATTAAAACAAAAATGAAAATCGTTCCCGTGAAAAGCGTTGACGATGCTATCAATTATTTAAAGCAACTTCAACCAAAATAATGTAAAGGGATGCTAAGAGGACTTTAGCATCCCTTTTGATGTCTTTAGCAACGAATAGGTGGTGTTTGATAATCCCTTGGCAGCGTAAGCCCCTTTGTTCCTTGCTCGATACTTAAATTATAAAGCTCTGCTGCATGAATATCGATAGCTAACATCGCATCATTTGTAGCTGCAACTCGACTGATTAAGGGTAATTCTATATTCTTTTTTTGCTGACCTAAATAAGCTTGTCCTGTCGAACTCATACCCAATAGCCGAATAAAAGAGGGTGCGTTAAAACTTTGAAGCTGCTTTTTGGTAAACCCTGTATAGATATGTGTTATCATCCGTTGAAGGCGGGTCCAAGTATAACGCTTAGATTTTATTTTTTCCATAAAGCTATAAAATGTAGAGCTGTTTTTTGCTGCTTTTACAATTGCGTTTTCTATGCCCTCTGTTACTTCTGCATAACGAGTAAGTTCTGAAGGGGTATGTCTTATAATGGTGAACTGTAATAACGGCCAAAAGGTTTCCCAGCTTGCAAATTGGTTATACTTTGTATGCCAGTCTGTTAAATAATCAAAAGTAGCAGTAGGAACAACATTTTGTACACTTTGTAAAGAATTTGTAGAGGCAAGGGCTTTACGTATGCCAGTGGCACTGGCGATCGATGCATCTTCCTTTAATGCATCATGATATCCTGCTGCAACGCGAGGAATTGTTAATGGTTTAATGTTGCTGTTAAGTGCCCTTGCTGCTTCAAGATAATGAAAACCCAATATATTATTTGGTTGTGCAAGATCGATGTATGGAGCAGGGTACATCTGAGAAAGCTGTTCATAGGCGTAATGTAGGCTTTTTGGGTAGCTTGCACCTGTTTTAAGGCTGTCTTTAATGAACTGGTCATATTCTGTACGGTGGCTGTCAATCAGCTCAAAAGTGTTTTGAAAGGGCTGAATAGAGCCGTCTTCACTTCCAAAGGCAAAAGAGTTGCAACCAACAGCACTTAATAAGGAAATGGCTCCTTTTGCGAAGTCTGTGGCAGGTGCTGTACTATAGACATAAGGCAGTTCAATAACAATATCTACACCGCCAGAAAGTGCCATTTTCGTACGTGTCCATTTATCTACCATGGCAGGTTCTCCACGTTGTAAAAATGTGCCGCTCATAACAGCGATTACGAGATCTGCCTGTGCTGCTTTTTTAGCCTGTTCTAAATGATAAGCATGTCCGTTGTGAAAAGGATTATATTCAACAACAATTCCAACTGCTTGCATGCTTCTCCCCCTTATAATTTGTGTCTTTATTTTAAACTGTTAGGAGTAAATACACTTCTCATAGTATATAATTATAGGTGGGTTTTAAAGTGGTGACAAGAAATTATCTTGACATCTATTTTTACACATTATATAATCAACAGTGTTGTCTCGAGGTGATTAAACGAATGAAATGGTCAATTCATCAATTATCTAAATACCGCCAAAACGGGATGCCAATCGATGCCTTTGTCCAGCTGGACGAAGTGATGGAGCGAAACCAGGATATTCGAGCAATTTCGCCCGTTCATGTAAAAGGGCTATGTACTTTTGGTGCATCGCAAATGACATGTCAGTTAACTGTGACAGCAACGTTAACACTACCATGTGCTCGCACATGGGAGGATGTTGAGTTTCCAATTGAAGTTGAGACAGTTGAAATTTTTAGCTGGATTGACGAAGATAAACGAGGAGACGATGACGGAGACATTCACTATATTGACGGTGAAGTCATCGACATGAAACCAGTTCTTGAGGAATTAGTTTTGCTTGAGGTACCAATGCAAGTGTTCAAGGAAGATTCTGAAGGACAAGTGCATGGTGGTAAAAACTGGTCTTATGCAACAGATGAAGACGTAGAGCTACACAAAAAAGCTGACGAACAAAAAGTGGATCCAAGACTAGCTGCTTTAGCTAAGTATTTTGATCAAACAGACGAATAGACGATCTGTAAGGAGGTGCCATCAATGGCTGTACCATTTAGAAGAACTTCTAAAACTGCAAAAAGAAAGCGTCGTACGCATTTCAAATTATCTGTACCTGGTATGGTAACTTGCCCTAACTGTGGTGAGGCTAAATTATCACACCGTGTTTGCAAAGCTTGCGGACAATACAAAGGTAAAGAAGTAGTAAGCAAATAATACAGTGTTTGCTCACTTAAAAGGCTAGTAGAGAGACCATGGCTCTTTACTAGCCTTTTTGTTTGCTTGAAAAGACGGAATATTTCGTTGATTATGAAGTTCTTTACAATAGTGAAATAATTGTGTGATACAATTTATTCATTGCGACAAAGGGGGTAGTAATATGTCTTATACAATTGACAATCATGATGGCATTATGACGTTTACCATTAACCGAGAAGAGAAACGGAATGCGGTCAATGATGAAGTGATGAACGGTCTTCAAGAAGTCATTACATATATTCGTGGGCACGAAGATGTGCGTTTCTTAGTAGTGACTGGTGCTGGCGATAAATCGTTTTGCTCAGGAGGGGATTTATCTGAGTTTCATTCATTAGAAACAGAAGATGAGGCATTTGGTATGTTAAGTAAGATGGGGAAAATATTATATGAACTTGCAACACTGCCGGTGCCGACTATTGCTCTTATAAATGGTACTGCTGTTGGAGGTGGTTGTGAGATTGCTACAGCCTGTGATTTTCGTCTAGTGGCAAGTCATGCGAAGTGTGGCTTTATTCAAGGGACCTTAGCGATTACAAGTGGTTGGGGTGGTGGTACATACTTATTTGAGCGGGGATTACGCCATGATCGTGCGATGAAGATGCTTGTAGATGCAAAGCCATATCCCGCACAGCTATTATATGAGATAGGGTGGGCTATGCGTGTTTTTGAAGGCTCGAAAGAAGAAGCGTTGGATGATTTTATTGAACATATGCGTAAAATCCATCCTTCTGTTCATAAGGCGTATAAAGAAATTGAACTTCGGAAGTGGCGTGAACGCAATATGTATGAGCGTGTAATGGAGGAAGTTCGGACATGTGCAAAGTTGTGGGAAAGTGACGCGCACCACCAAGCAGTTAATAATTTCTTGACAAAGAATAATAATAAGTAATGTATAGAGGCAGTGATAAGAGGAAATCAAGATCACTGTCTTTTTTCATGCAATGATTCTATTTTGCTCGTTACTGCATATAGTAGTAAAAAATGCGAGGGTGATAGATTATGGAATTGAAAAAAAGAAAAGATCAATGGACAAAGGAAGACGATGAAAGACTAGCAGAGATTGTCTTGCATAATGTGCAAAATGGTAAAACGCAGCTAGAAGCCTTTGAAATGGCGGCTGCAGAACTAGGTCGTACAAAACAAGCATGTGGTTTCCGCTGGAATAAAACATTACGTGGTCAATATAGTCAGTCGCTATTAGCTGTGCGAAATCAGCCCCAACAATCTATGCGAAGTCATTTGAAATTAGCGTTGACAAGTTTTGACGAATTAACGGAGGCTTATCAAACGCTTGAAATGAAGCATCGTGAATTGCAAAATGAGCATGATAAGCTAGTGAAATGGCTTCAGCAAGGTTATTCATTAATGAAAGATTAAAATTATGCTTACGTGGCTTTTGGAACATGAATTACATTGCTTTTCTTTTATGGACATAAAACCCTTTCTGTATATCGTCAATAATCAGTCTATCCTGTATAATAAAAGAACCTGCGTAGAAGGTGCCTTAGATGTATTCTAAGGCACCTTATTCTTATAGTTTTATGAATGTATTATTCAGAGGTGAAGCATCAGATGGGTGTTTTAGAAGTCTACTGATATAAGGGCATGCAAAAAAGTGCGTAACCCTCTTTGATGGTGTGAATAATATCGTGTTGCTTCAAAGTATCCCAGAGTGTTTCAATTTTTTTGAACAATCCAGATGTAAAGACCTCGAGGTAACATTGATCAGTAAAGATGGAAAGGGTGGAGACAATGAAAGTAGCGATAATTGGGGCAGGGGCGGTTGGTCAATTAACAGCAAGCTTTTTAGCGGAGTCTGGTGTACCGGTAACGTTGGTTGCCAGAAGGCAGGAACAAGTAAATGAACTAAATGCCAAGAAGTTAACACGTATCAACGTTGATGGGACTAAAACTGTGCAAAGGATTGTTGCTACTACGGATTTGGCTAATCTCCCGAAGCAAGATTTACTAGTGATTGCTGTTAAATATGGACATTTGCAAAAGCTCTACAATCAATTATCCTTATTCTCAAGTGATATGCCGTTGCTTTTTATGCAAAACGGCTTAGCGCATTTTGAGGAGGCGCTACTCTTGCCACAAAAAAATATCGCCTTTGGTTCAGTGACCTTTGGAGCTCAATTGTTGGACCAATCAACGGTTCAGCATAGAGGAGTAGGACTATGTAAAATAGCGATAGAACGAGGAGAACACCAGGCTTTTCAACAGCTACTACAATTACAACATTCCTCATTTCCTATTGAATTGGCTAGTAATGCAGAGCAAATGCTTTTTGCAAAAGCGGTACTTAATAGCTTAATTAATCCATTGACAGCTGTATTGCAAGTAAAGAACGGAGAGTTAGTGACTAATCAACAAGCATTTATACTGCTAGAGAATATTTATCGAGAGCTTACGGAAGCTTTTGAAGAGATTGAACACACCATATCTTTTAGTGATGTGATAGACTTATGTAGGAAAACGGCCAACAATACTTCATCTATGCTAGCAGATCGTCTGCAGGGGAGAAAAAGTGAAATCGAAACAATTGTTGGTGTCATTCTAAATAAAGCTTTAGCAAACGGTCATAATTTACCTACTTTGCGTACTTTATATCATCAAGTGCTTGCAATAGAGGAGAGCGGTGAAAGAAGTTGAAAGACCTTTTACATATAGTTATTAGTATTATAATTTTTTGTCCAATTGTTCTTTTCATCATTGTTTATCTGGTTGGCAGGAAAGTTAAAATTCGTGGCACACATGCTTTTGGAGCAGCCTCTGATGTTACGACATTGTGCTTGTTTTTTTCTGTTCCATTAGCTATCGGTGTGCTTTGGCGTGTGAATGTTGGGGCGCTTTTGGTGATACTCGCGATAATGATGGCCATGATTTTTACATATATTGATTGGCGGACAAAAAAGGAAATAGAAGTAAAGCCGTTATTAAAGAAAATTTGGCGTTTTTTATTCTTAATACTTAGTACAGCTTATCTAGTGATATGTATCGTGGGTGTTATTCAATCCATTATGGAATATTTACAGGTTGTCTAAGCATTTTCTTTTCATGTTGAAGCTTTAAGCGTTAAAATAATAGCATTAAAATAGTTATAAAAATCATTCTATGGGGATGAGAATATTGATTGCATTCATAAACCTTCGTAACTAGTTCAGTGACATGGACGAAGTGAACCAGCACATGTTTTTTGTACCAAAAGCAAAGTTGGATATAGAAAATCCTACTTGAGGGAGATCGATGCTTTTTAATGAGTTTGAAATGTCTGCTGAAACATTGTCAAAAAGTGTTTGATGATACACTGTTACCTCAAAGCCGCTAGATCGCGGATTTTTTTTGAGCTATTTGAACGTCAAGGCGACATTGGAAGCCTCATGTGCATAGTATGAATGAAATTCAATTTCTTGTTATGAGTAAGGAAATGATTTAGTGAGTAGAGGAGTTTATGTTAAATGAAACTGGAGTCAATCCAAGTACCTATAAAAAATCATGTACTAGCAGATTACTGGTCGCCAAATACTGCCATTCATCAATTTTTTGAGTATGAATACAATGATCAAGCTTTTGAGAAAAGAGCGGAGCATTTAGCGAGAAATTCCCGTGATCAAAAAGAATTAACAACAATCATCCGTCAATTTATGGAGCCGCTGGGGTTATCAAAAAAAGCGAATGAACATTTAGAACAACTAGAGCAAGGAGCTATGGTAATAGTCGGTGGACAACAAGCAGGTATCTTAACAGGCCCTCTTTACTCCGTTCATAAAGCGATTTCAGTTATTGCATTAGCGAAAGAGCAAAGTACGAAGCTTCAACAGCCTGTTATTCCTGTTTTCTGGATAGCTGGAGAAGATCATGACTTAGAAGAAATCAATCACACCTATACGGTACATGGGGAATTGCTGAAAAAAAGAGCTTATGGGGAGCGCTCTAGACGTAAAACGATGGCTTCTGCAACAGCCCTAAACAAAGAGTCGATGACGCAATTAATTAATACGATTATTCGTGATATTGGAGAAACAGAGTATACAGAAACGCTGATTAAGCAATTAGTTGACGCATTGAACAATAGTGAAACATTTACAGATTTCTTTGCCTGTCTAATGAATCAATTATTCAAAGAGGAAGGCTTATTATTAATCGATGCCGCCAACTTTCATTTCCGTCAATTTGAACATAAATATTTTGCACAAATCATTCAATCCAATGAAGAAATTGCTAGAGTAGTAACGGAAAAGGAAGAGGAGCTTGAACGTGCTGGCTACGGTAAGCCTATTTTAGCAACATATGAAGCCGCTAATTTATTTTATGTAGAAGATGGCGAGCGATATCTTTTAGAAAGAAAAAATGATCTGTTTGTTAATTTAGCGGCAAACCTTAAATTTACAAAAGAAGAACTATTAGAAGTGGCAAATAATCATCCTGAACGTTTAAGTAATAACGTAGTAACGCGTCCATTGATGCAGGAGATGACATTGCCAGTATTAGCGTTTGTTGGGGGGCCAGGAGAGTTAGCTTATTGGGCAACACTGAAAAATGCATTTTCAGAGTTAGGTTTACAAATGCCGATTTTTGCTCCACGCCTACATATTACTATTGTGACTCGTCATGTAGAGCAATTATTACGTGAGCATCAACTAACCGTTACTGACGTATGGGAAGGAAAAGCGTTACAATTGAAAGAACGTTTTATTGCAGATGTACAGGACAGTGAAGCCAAACGTCAAATTCAAGCTATGCAGCAGTTGTTAACAGAAAAATATGAAGAGCTTGCCTACTATTTAGAGAAACAGCATCTCCAATTAGATAAGATTCTTGAGAAAAATCAAGAAAATCATGCGAAGCAATTTGATTATTTGCAGCAAAAAATTGAACAAACTGTATTGAGTAAGCATGAAACGACGATTCGTAAATTTATGACGCTACAAAATGAATTGTATCCAAATGATGGTTTCCAAGAGAGATCCTTTAATCCGTATCAATATTTCAATGAGTTTGGACCTATGTTAATTACTGAAATGCTGAAGCAAAATTATAGTATCGGTAAACACCACTATTTACTTTATTTATAAAATTAATAAATAGATACTTTTTGCCTAAGTAGTAATTTGATATCCTGTGAATTTGATGAATAATGTCGAGATAAATAGTATTTAAAGAGCTATCCTACTAGGGGTGGCTCTTTTTTTGTATCATTTAGCATATGTCAAAAAAATTCCTAAAGGTCTAATTGCACATTAAGTGATAAAATGTCAAGTTTTTTTTAAAAAAAGTGGAGGAAAGTGGGGGGATGTGGTACATTATTTAATAAAGTGGGGTGAGTAGTATGTTCATGGGAGAATATCAACACTCCGTTGATGCGAAAGGGCGATTAATCGTACCGGCAAAATTTCGTGAAGCTTTAGGCGAAACGTTTGTTGTCACAAGAGGTCTCGATAACTGTCTATTTGGCTATCCTATGAATGAATGGCGAAAACTCGAAGAGAAATTAAAAGGTTTACCAATGACCAAAAAAGATACACGAGCATTTGCGAGGTTTTTCTTTTCTGGAGCAACAGAGGTAGAGATAGACAAGCAGGGGCGCATCAATATCCCAACTACCCTTATGCATCATGCGCATCTAGTAAAAGAATGTGTGGTGCTGGGTGTTTCAAATCGAATAGAGATTTGGGCTAAGGATGCTTGGGAAGCTTACTTTAGTGAGTCTGAACAATCTTTTAATGAAATTGCAGAAAATATGATTGGCTTTGATTTTTAACTTGTAATAGGCATTGCAACGTGATAGTTGAATGAGGTTAAGGCCTGAGAGGAGCGAGTGGTATGTTCGATCATACAACCGTGTTATTAAAAGAAACTGTTGATGGGTTGAACATAGATCCTGATGGTGTATATGTGGACTGTACACTTGGTGGTGCGGGACACAGTGAATATCTAGTACAACAATTATCAGATAAAGGCCGCTTAATTTGTTTTGATCAAGATATGACGGCTATTGAAAATGCGAAAATTCGATTAGCACCTTATATACAGCGTGTTACATTTATCCATTCGAATTTCCGTTACTTAAAAGAAGAACTATTAGCTCATGGCATTAAGCAGGTTGATGGTATTTTATATGACTTAGGCGTATCTTCTCCACAATTAGATACACCTGAGAGAGGCTTTAGTTATCACCACGATGCACCACTTGATATGCGTATGGATCAAACTGCAACACTGACAGCGTCAGATGTTGTTAATCAATGGGCATACGAGGATCTTGTTCGTATATTTTTCCGTTATGGAGAAGAAAAGTTTTCTAAACAAGTTGCCCGTAAAATTGAAGAGGCTCGAAAAACAGCACCGATTGAAACAACTGGTCAACTTGTAGAATTAATTAAAGAGGGTATTCCAGCAGCGGCACGCCGAAAAGGTGGACATCCGGCAAAGCGCATTTTCCAAGCAATACGAATTGCTGTTAATGATGAGCTAGGCGCAGCAGAGGATTCTTTAGTCGATGCGATTGATATGATTAACGTAGGGGGGCGCATTAGTGTCATTACGTTCCATTCATTGGAGGACCGCCTATGCAAGACAATCTTTAAGGAAGCGTCATCATTACCGGAATTACCACCAAATTTACCTGTAATTCCTGATGACATGAAGCCAACTTTAAAGCTTATCACACGAAAGCCTATTATTCCTTCTGATGAAGAATTGGCAGTTAATAATCGTGCGCGTTCAGCGAAGCTTAGAGTGGTGGAGAAAATTAACGACAAAGGGCGTGAGTAAATGGCAGCAGTTCGTGTAAGGCAACAGCACCAACATCAACAAGTGCAACAACCGATAACACCACCTAGTCCACAACCCACTATCATACGTCGTAAAAAAACGAACCAGAAGTTTGAAAAGACAATGCTAATTGTTTTAATTGGCATTATTGCTGTACTAGGAATACTTGTATTAAATAAACAAGCAGCGATTCAAACAACAAGTATAGACATTCAAAAAATCGAATCAGAAGCAGAAGAGATTGCGAAACAGAATGTTGACTTAACGGTTCGTGTAAGTGAACTTTCTACATACGAAAACATATGGAAAAAAGCCAAAGAACTCGGTTTAACTCAAAATGAGAAAAATGTAAAGGTAGTGCCGGGAGAATGAAAAAAAAGAGATTTCGATTCCAATGGGGAGCCTTTCTATTATTAATTTTTTATGGAGGGCTCTTTTTTCTATTATTCACAAGAATGGTGACATTACAGGCTACAGGTGAAGTAGAAGGACAAGAGCTTGCAGCGAGAGCAGCAGCTAAGTATGGTAAGGAAAGTGTAATTACAGCTAATCGTGGGAAGATTTATGATCAAAATGGACAAGTAATTGCAGAGGATACATTAAGTTATCGCATGATTGCCATTGTAAGTGAAAAGGCTACAACAGATCCTAAGAATCCCCGACATGTAGTGGATTCGGAGAAAACGGCAAAAGTACTAGCGAAATATATACCAGCGATGAAGGATAAGGAAGACGAGATTGTTAAAAAGTTGAACAATCGATATAGAAGTGATGGTGAACCTTTATATCAAGTTGAGTTTGGTAGCGCAGGCCGTGGCATTAGTCACGAGGTCATGAGTAAAATAAAGGAAGAAAAATTACCGGGAATTCTCTTTGTAAGTGACTTAAAACGGTATTATCCAAATGGTGTATTTGCCTCTCATTTAATTGGCTATGCTCTCAAAAAAGATAATGAAGATGGTACGGTTACAACCAAGGGAGAAATGGGTCTAGAATATACGTATGATAAAGAACTAACAGGCGTTAATGGCAAAGTGGAATATGAGACAGATGCTTTCCGCTATTTGCTTCCGAACAGTGAGAAAATGATTACTCCTGCAAAAAATGGGGACGACATTTATTTAACACTTGATAAAACAATCCAAAGCTTCTTAGAGGAAGCAATGACAAAGGTTGAACAGGAATATAATCCTGAGTCTATGACCGCGGTTGTGGCAGATCCGAAGACTGGAAAGATTTTAGCAATGTCACAGCGTCCTACATTTAACCCAGAAACACGTGAGAGTCAAAATATGAAGTGGCTAAACGAGGTAATTGAAGAAACGATTGAGCCTGGTTCAACAATGAAAACTTTCACACTTGCCTCTGCTATTGATACGGGAAAATGGACACCGAATGATTGGTTTATGTCTGGTTCATATACAGTATTTGACCGTACGATTCGAGATCACAATAGATATGGCTGGGGTCCAATTACTTATTTAGAAGGTTTTCAACGCTCTGCCAATACTGGTATGGCCCATTTATTAACTAAGATTGGCGATGACGTATTTATTGATTATCTGGACCGCTTTGGTTTTGGGCACAAAACGGGTATTGATTTACCGAATGAAGCAGCGGGTACCATTTTATCAAAGTACCCTATTCAACGAGTAACAACAACTTATGGCCAAGGCTCAACAGTAACACCTATTCAGTTAATCCAAGCGATGACTGCTATTGCAAATGATGGCAAAATGATGCAACCGTATGTTATCGACCGTATTGTTGATTCTTCTACTGGGAAAATTATTCAAAATCATGAGCCTGTTGAAAAAGGGCAACCAATTAAAGCTGATACAGCGAAACAAGTACGAGAAATCCTTGCCTCCACATTAACATCAAAACATGGGACAGCGAAGGATTTTATATTGGAGGATTATGAGGTTGCAGGGAAAACGGGTACTGCCCAAATTCCAAAAGCTAGCGGTGGATATCTTTCAAACCAATACCTTTATTCATTTTTAGGCTTGGCTCCTGTAGATGATCCACAGCTAATTGTCTATGTCTCAGTGAAAAAACCTAAGCTGAACAATGAGCTTGGCTCCGTACCAGTATCAAAAGTCTTTAATCCAGTTATGTTAAATAGCTTAAAGCACCTTAATATCAATCCAGACGATGTTCAACATGTCAATAAAGTCAGCATTCAAGATTATACAGGTCAAAGTTCTGAAGCAGTTGAGGTAGAATTAGCGAATGATGGTTTACAACCAATCGTTGTAGGTAGTGGCGGTAAAATTATTGAACAATATCCAACAAACACTCAAAAACTCGTAAAAGGTAGTTTTGTATTTTTAAAGACTGAAGGCGAGATAACATTGCCAGACTTCACGAATTGGTCATTACGTAATCTACTAGTCTTCAAATCTATGACTGGACTAGAGATGGAAATATTCGGTGAAGGTTTTGTAGCAAGTCAAAGTGTTTCAGCTGGAACCGTCATCACCGATAGTTCACCGATAGTCGTCAAGCTCAAAACACCTGCTGAGAGCTTTGTACAAGACGTTGAGTCTGCTTCTGAGGGTGAAGTTGAAGAAGTAGAGGGTGAATAATACTGAATAGAAGTCCACTTTATTTCATACGTTGTAAAAAACAAGGTGTGATGTCGAATGAAGTGGATTTCTATCCATTCTAAAAAGCGTTTACGTATTTTATATGTGTTGTTTATGTGTGTAGCAGTGGCAATTGTTGTTAGGTTGTTTTTTTTGCAAGTGTTAGATCAAAAAGAACTAACTACCAAGGCAGAGGAGAACTGGGACAGGGAAATTCCATTCGCGAATGAACGAGGGCATATAACAGATCGAGATGGAGAGAGTATTGTAACTAATAAGCTAGCGCCTACATTATATTTCATGCCTTCACAAAGTAATGATATTGAAGGAGCTGCAGAAAAAATTGCGCAAGTTCTTGAAGTGGATAAAGCGAAGCTATTAGAGAAAATGCAAAAAAAAGCCTACTTAGTGAAACTAGCGCCTGAAGGCAAAAATATACCTTATGAAAAAGCGGTAGAATTACAAGGTATGCAAATTGAAGGGTTGTATAGTGGTGTTGATTATTCAAGGGATTATCCTTACGGCACGCTCTTATCTCGATTTTTAGGTTTTACGGGCTATGATGCTCAAGGATTAGCTGGAATAGAATATGAATATGATAAATTCCTGCAGGCCAATTCTTCTGCTATCCGTCTATTCACAGATGCAAAGGGTAATAATTTGCCTAATGTTTCAAGTGCTTGGAAAGCAGGAGAGGATGGTGCCACAATCGAGCTAACAATTGATGTCGATGTACAACAAGTCGTAGAGCGTGAAATATCGCAAGCTATGAAGCGCTATGAAGCTGACCAAGCATTAGCCATTGCTATGAATCCAAACAATGGCGAAATCTTGGCATTAGCCTCTTATCCGACTTTCCATCCAGCTGAATATCAATTAGTAGAGCCAGCCATCTACAATCGTAATTTGCCCGTATGGATGACGTATGAGCCAGGTTCAACTTTTAAAATTATTACCCTTAGTGCTGCGTTGGAAGAAAACTTAGTGGATTTGGAGCATGATACATTTTATGATCCAGGTTATACAATGGTGGCGGGAGCAAAGCTACGCTGTTGGAAACGTGAAGGGCATGGTCATGAAACATTTTTAGAGGTAGTTGAAAACTCTTGTAACCCAGGCTTTATAGAATTAGGTCAGCGTTTAGGCAATGAGCGACTACTTCAATATATTAAAGATTTTGGTTTTGGAAAAAAGACAGGATCTAATATAGCTGGTGAAGCATCAGGGATTTTATTTTCTAGGGAAGCCTTTGGTCCTGTCGAGCAGGCAACCACTTCATTTGGTCAAGGAGTAGCCGTGACACCTATTCAACAAGTTCAAGCAGTTGCTGCTGCCATAAATGGAGGCAAGCTTTATACGCCATATGTTGTGAAAAAGGTATTTAATCCAAATACAGGGGAAGTCATACAAGAAACGCAGCCAGTTGTTAAAAATCAGGTAATTCGTGAAGAAACCTCTGCTAAGGTTCGAGGTGCCTTGGAATCAGTAGTAGCGAATGGTTCAGGTCGACAAGCCTTTCGAGATGGATTGCGAATTGGTGGTAAAACTGGAACAGCACAAAAAGTTGAAAATAGCCGTTATAAAAGTGGAGAATACATCGTATCCTTTATTGGCTTTGCACCAGCAGACAATCCGCAAATTGTTGTCTATGTTGCTGTTGACAATCCGAAAAAGACTACCCAGTTTGGTGGTGTTGTAGCAGCACCTATAGTGGGGCAAATTATTGAGGATGTTGCGCCTTTTGTAGGTATTGAAAAATCGAAGGAACAACTTGAAAAGGATTATCGTTATGGTGACCCAATTACTGTGAAGGTACCGAATTTCATTGGTCAAACGAAGGATGATATTGCCAAGCAATTTTACCCATTCCGTATTGAATGGCATGGAGAAGGGACCAAAATTGGTAATCAGTTACCTGAAGTGGATAGTGTTATCAAACAAGATGGTACCATTCATTTATATTTGGAGAACTAGAATAACTTTACCTTTAAAAAATGGGAAAGAACCACTATTATTATGAAGGGTAGTAATAATAAAATGAAAGTTAATGCTTTTTTCTTAAAGAAGAAAGTGAAACAAGATTTAAAGGAGATTTTTCAATGAAACTCGCAACAACACTTACCATTTTAGCTCTTGCTTTCTTAGTAACAGTTATCCTGGCACCAATAAGTATTCCACTTCTTCGTCGTCTAAAGTTTGGGCAAAGTATTCGAGAAGAGGGACCAAAATCACATATGAAAAAAGCTGGTACACCAACAATGGGAGGAATTATATTCTTAATATCCATCCTCCTTACAACTGTTGGTGTAGGTAGCTTTTTAGATTTATTAACGACACAGACCGTAGTACTTTTATTAGTATTAGCAGGATTCGGCTTAATAGGTTTATTAGATGATGGTTTAAAGGTTGTATTTAAAAGAAATCTAGGTTTAACCTCTCTTCAAAAATTGATTGGGCAAATTGTTATTGCTATTCTTGCGTATTTCCTTCTACATGTAGGATCGTTTGATACAACGCTAGCCATTCCATTTACGGAGTGGACAATTGATCTTGACGTATTCTATGTAGCCTTTTTAATTTTCTGGTTAGTAGGCTTCTCTAATGCAGTGAATTTGACGGATGGACTAGACGGGCTAGTGGCAGGTACTGCTTCGATTGCCTTTGCAGCATTTGGGGTTATTGCGCTATTCCAAAGTCAAGCAGATATTGCACTATTTTCGTTTGCAGTAACAGGTGCTTTATTAGGCTTTTTATTATTTAATGCTAATCCTGCCAAGGTATTTATGGGGGATACGGGGTCATTAGCATTAGGTGGTGCATTGGCTATGGTATCTGTTTTAGTAAAAGAAGAGTTCTTGCTTTTACTAGTTGGCTTAGTGTTTGTTATCGAAACACTTTCCGTTATTTTGCAGGTAGGTAGCTTTAAGCTTCGAAAAAAGCGTATTTTTAAAATGAGCCCTATTCATCATCATTTTGAATTATCAGGTTGGTCAGAATGGAAAGTGGTGCTTGTCTTCTGGTCAACGGCCTTAGCAGTAGCATTAATTGCAGTTTTATCGGAGGCGTTCTAATGAAAAACTATACAGATTTACAACATAAAAAAGTACTTGTGTTAGGTCTAGCAAAAAGTGGTGTGGCTGCTGCTGAAATTTTACACGAGCTTGGCGCATTCGTAACAGTTAATGATTCGAAGCCATTTGATGAAAGTCCAGATGCACAAAGGCTATTACAAAAGGGGATTACAGTAATCTGTGGTCGCCATCCTGAAGATCTACTTGATGAAGGCTTTGAGCTAGTGGTGAAAAATCCAGGTATACCTTATAGCAATCGAATTGTGGCAGATGCCCTTAGTCGAGAGATTCCGGTCTGGACAGAGATTGAGCTAGCTTATTTAATTAGTGATGCACCATTTATCGGTATAACGGGCTCGAATGGCAAAACAACGACGACAACTTTAATATTCGACATGTTAAATAATGGAAGTAAAAATCCGTTAATTGCTGGAAATATTGGAACAGTTGCATGTGGCGTCGCAAAAGAAGCTAAACAAGATGACATCATTGTAACAGAATTGTCTTCATTCCAATTGATGGGGATCAAAACGTTTAAGCCTAAAATTGCTATTTTGACAAACCTTTATGATGCGCATCTAGACTATCATGGAACATTTAATAACTATGCTGAAGCGAAGTTTGGTGTTACTCGAAATCAAGATGACAGTGATTATTTTATTTACAATGCCGATCAACCGATAGTGGTTGGATATGCAGCACAATCTCATGCACAGAAGATTCCATTCAGTTCAAAGGGACGTACTGAAAATGGCATTAGTGCAGATGAGACAACAATTTATTGGCAAGGTGAGCCGTATATGGATCGCGCCAACATTGCCTTGCCTGGCAAGCATAATTTAGAAAACATCTTGGCAGCCGTCGCAGCTTGTATTTTAGTAGGCTGTGACAAAGAGAAGATGGAAGAGGTTTTAGCGACATTTGGGGGAGTTAGACACCGTACACAATTCGTACGTGAATGGAACGGTCGAAAGATTTATAACGACTCTAAGGCAACCAATTGTTTAGCAACAAAGAGTGCTTTAGATGCTTTCCAAGCTCCTGTCATTTTACTCGCAGGTGGCTTAGATCGTGGACATTCTTTTGAAGAACTTCGCCCTTGTATGAGTCATGTAAAGGGTGTTGTTGCATTTGGAGAAACTGGCTTACGCTTTGTAGAATTTGCAAAATCGTGTGGTGTCCAACAAACCGTCATTGCTCAAAATGTAGAAGACGCTGTTCAATATGCAGCACCGATGTCTGCAGAAGGAGATATTATCTTACTATCTCCTGCATGTGCAAGCTGGGATCAATATGACAGCTTTGAAATACGTGGAGATGTTTTTATTGATGCTGTAATGAAGCTGTAATGAGCCTGTAACTATTTTAGAATATACTTGACTTGGAAGGATGGCATTACTGAGAGGTAAAGAAAGCTACTTATTGCTCGTCACAACTTTGATGCTATCAATAATCGGCATTATTTTCGTCTATTCTGCAGGTACCTATTGGAGTGCCGTTCATTATAGTGGAAAAATGCCGTTTTATATGAAGCAAAGCGTATACTTTGTGGTAGCCATTGTCGTATTTTTAATCACGATTCGATTAAATATTTTGAGAGAGCAGTCCTTTTGGAAAATGGCCTATATATTTTCGTTAATATTACTCGTTCTCGTACTGATTCCTGGTATAGGACTCGTGCGAAATGGTTCGCAAAGCTGGATTGGTGTAGGTCCATTAACAATACAGCCAGCAGAGCTAACGAAAATTACCGTCATTGTGTACTTGAGCCATATATTAGCCCAACATAAAACGGGCACTCCTGTTGTTAACTGGCGACATGGTTTCATCCTGTTATTACCTGTTGTTCTCATCATGTTGCAGCCTGATTTTGGCTCAGTATTTATTCTCGTTGTATCTGTATTTTTATTATTTTTTGTCGCTGGCTATCCTCTAAAACTATACGCCATGATTATGCTAGCTGGTGTCGCTGGATTAGTAGGTCTCATAGCGACAGCGCCATATCGTCTAAAGCGTATAGAAGCATTTCTTGATCCATGGGCTGATCCCTTGGTTAGTGGGTTCCAAGCGGTGCAATCATTAATGGCTATCGGCCCAGCCGGGATTTTTGGGCATGGCTTTGGACAAAGCAGACAAAAGTTTCTGTATTTACCAGAGCCTCAAAATGATTTTATTTACGCCATTATTTTAGAGGAAGTCGGATTGATTGGTGGCCTCGTTATTTTAGCGCTTTTTGTACTAACGATCTATGCAGGCTATAGATTTGCTGTACAGGCTAAAAATCGAACGTCCTATTATGCGATTATCGGGCTTGTCACAATGCTTATGGTGCAAGCATTTTTAAATATAGCCGTAGTAATAGGTTTAGTGCCAGTAACGGGTGTCACATTACCTTTTATTAGCTATGGTGGAACATCTTTAGTAACAATGTGGTTAATAATAGGTATTATTTATCAATTAGCGAAATAAATATAAAGGAGGAGTACTTTTTGGAGAAAGTAATTGATATAGAAGATCGCATACCTACGCTAAAAAAGCGACGAAAAAAGCGTACAAACCGTAAATTTATCGTGCTAATATTACTTTTCTTTATTGTGTTAGCAGTACTCCTTTATTTTCAATCTCCATACAGTAACATCAATAAAATCACAGTCAATGGTGCAAAGCTAGCAAATGACCAATATTATTTGGAGGCAAGTACTCTTGCACCAGGAAAATCAATGTGGAGTTTCAAAGTGGAAGATATTGAGCAGATTTTATTAAAGGATAAATGGGTAAAAGAAGCACATGTTAACCGTAACTGGTTACAAGGCGTAACGATTGATATTAAAGAATGGAAAAAAGTTGCGTACTTAGCTGGAGACGGCACTTATTATCCTTTGCTAGAAAACGGCAAGCGCTTTGAACAAACAGGAAATGATACACCCATTGATGCACCTGTTTTTATCGGGATAACTGGTGAAAAGACCATAAATAAGCTTGTTGAACAGCTAGCACAATTAAAGCCAGAAGTATTAGCTTTAATTTCTCAGGTTAACACGAATAGTAATGAGGCAAATCCAAATGCAGTCAAGCTTTATATGAATGATGGCTATGAAGTTCGTGCTGTTATTCAGACACTAGCGGAAAAGTTAAATTACTACCCCTCTATTGTCGCACAAATTGCCAACTTAGAAAAAGGTGTGATTGATTTAGAGGTCGGTTCATACTATCGTCCTTTTAACGAGGAATACAACAAGATTAGTATTGATATGGAAGCGAATGCAGATGGGGAAATGGTTAACCAGGAAGTGACGGATGATGAACAACAAGAAGACGAATAGCAAAGGGAGTTTTTTTACTAGAAAACAATTTGAATTACTAATTGTTTGTGTAACAACAGGATTTATCATCGGCTATTCATACAACCAGGCAAAAGATAACCGAGAAGCAGGCACTATTGATTCTGAACTTTTTGAGCAAGAAGAATCTTATCGGGAGGAGCTAATCACCCAACAAGAGCGCAATAAAGAACTCACAGAAGAACTAAATAATTTACAAGAACAAATTCGAAAGTATGAAAAATCCTTTGCTTCAAACGAAAAGGACTATAAGAAGCTTGTTGAGCAAGCAGAAGATTTACGGCTTTTACTCGGTGAACTAAAGAGTGAGGGGAAGGGCATACGCATAACCCTTCAGGATGGAGACTATGATCCAAAATCCTTAAATCCAAATGACTATATTGTCCATGAAAGTCATGTTTTTAAATTGTTAAATGAACTAAAAATTTCAGGCGCGCAAGCTATTGCTATTAATGGACAACGTGTATTAGCGAGTTCTTATATTCGCTGTAATGGTCCAGTAATAACAATTGATGGTACACAACATCCAGCTCCATTTGTGATCGAAGCGGTTGGTGATTCAGATACATTGATGGCTTCTTTAAATTTAAATGGGGGCGTAGTGGATCAATTATTAAATGACAATATTGTGGTGTCACTTGAAGAAAATCAAAAGCTTACAATGCCAAAAGTAAAAGTAGAAAGTTAGGACAAGTTCTATACTTTAAGCTTCAAGTTTAATTTAGCCTCCAGTTTTATAGTCAATTGTAGATAATTATACAATTCAAAGTCGTATTCTGAGGGGCATACGATACGTCTAGGAGGGGCTATTTTGAAAAGAAATATGTACACCCGAATAACGATCGTGCTATTTATTATCGGTTTGATGATAGCGGTACAATACAATACCATACAAAAACCAGCTGAGCGAGATACACGAGATATTTGGGCAATAAGAGAGGAATTAGCACAAGAAAAACAAAGACATTCCGCATTACTGGCAGAAATTCGCTCACTTCATGAAGTAGTGGATCGCTATGAGCAATCTGAAAAAGTAAATCAGCAAGCAGCCTTAAATGAAACATTGAATCGTTTAAAGCTACAAGCAGGATTAACAGAAGTTATCGGGCCAGGTGTTGTACTTCGAGTCGAACCTGCACCTGAACTGATAGAAATGGGCTATGAAATTAAAGAAATTTCACCCGATTTGTTAACTCAATTATTAAATACCCTTTTTAAGAACAATGCGACTAATGTCTCGATTGATGGTAATCGTGTAGTACAAACAACAGCCATACGAGATATAAATGGCAAGACAACAGTAAACAGTATACCATTGTCTTCGCCTTCTTTTGAGATATTTGTAGGGACAAGCGATTATAAAGCAGCGCAGAAAATGTATAATTCCTTGCAGGCCTCAACATTTATAGACTCATTTTATTTAGATAATTTTAATTTAGTAATTGAAGAACCAATTGAACAGTTACAAATTCCAGCATTTGATCAGCCGTTGACAAATGATTATTTAGCAGAGGTTAAAAAAGGAGATTAATATATGTGGCTACCATTTTTAGGTTTGGTATTTGGACTTGCCCTTGGCTTGTTAACAAATATACAAATCCCCTCTATGTATGAAAATTATCTGTCAATAGCTGTTTTAGCAGCTTTAGATACATTATTTGGAGGTATTCGTGCTCAATTGCAGCAAGTTTACGATGATAAAGTTTTTGTATCAGGATTCTTTTTTAATATAGTTCTAGCAGCAGGTTTAGCTTTTATAGGAGTGAATTTGGGGATAGATTTGTATTTAGCAGCGATTTTCGCTTTTGGAGTACGTTTGTTCCAGAATATAGCAATAATTAGGCGTATATTACTAACTAGGTTAGATGAGAAACGTCACAAGCGAAAAAAATCTTCCATAGAATGAGAGAAAAATTGACCAAAATACTCGATTTGCTTAGACATTATGCCAAATTTACAATAGAATGAAAACAAGAGCATTTTTCAAGGAGGTGCAGCGAATTGAATCAGCAAGATTTATACATTTCCCTTGATATTGGGTCCTCCTCTGTCAAGGTATTAATAGGTGAAATGAGTGACGGGCAATTACATGTAATTGGCGTCGGAAATGTAAAGTCGAATGGAGTTCGAAAAGGTGCAATTGTTGATATTGATGCAACAGTACAATCTATTCGAAAAGCAATAGAACAGGCCGAACGAATGACGGGTTATCAAATCCATGAAGTCGTTTTAGGCGTTCCAGCTAACCAGACGATGTTACAGCTAGTTAAAGGTGTTGTCGCTGTAAATAGTGAAAATAGAGAAATTACAGATGATGATTTAGACAGAGTGGTAGAATCTGCACAAGTCATGTCAATACCTCCTGAACGTGAATTAGTTAACATCATTCCAAGACAGTTTATTGTGGACAACCTTGATGAAATTAAAGATCCTCGTGGTATGATTGGCATTCGTCTTGAAATGGATGCAACAATGATAACGACATCCAAAACGCTTTTACACAATGTTCTTCGCTGTGTTGAGCGAGCGGGTTTAAGTATACGAGAAATATATTTGCAGCCATTAGCATCGGGCTATTTTGCTTTAACAGAAGATGAAAAAAACCAAGGAACTGCCTTTATTGACTTAGGTGGCGGATCTACAACAATCGCAGTATTTGAAGAGGGTTTATTAACACATACTGGTGTCATACCAGTTGGTGGTGATCATATAACGAAGGATATTTCAATCGTTTTAAAAACACCAACAGAACAAGCAGAACAAATTAAACACCAGTTTGGACATGCCTTTTATGATGACGCATCAGATGACGAACTCTTTGAAGTGCCCGTCGTAGGTACAGATTCTACTGATCAGTACAGCCAACGTTATATATCGGAGATTATCGGTGCTAGATTAGAAGAATTACTAGAGCTAGTTATAGATGAATTAGCGCGTTTAGGTGTTAGAGATTTACCAGGCGGTGTGGTTTTAACTGGTGGTGTTGCAAAGCTTGAGGGGATTGCCCAATTAGCACGTCAAATTCTACAAACGCGTGTTAGAATCTATACACCCGATTATATCGGGGTTAGAGAGCCTTCATTTGCGACGGCAGTTGGACTTATTCGTTACGCCTATTTAGAAGATGATTTTTACGGTAAAAGTACGAATACGCAGCCTGTTGAATATGCAGTTGTAGGGGCTCAACCAGCTATAAGCAAAAAGCAAGAGTATTCTGCACCTTCAGAACCAAAAGAAAGCGTAATTGGGAGAGCAAAAAAATTATTTGATAAGTTCTTTGATTAACTAGAATGCGTAATGAATGATACAGAGTCGAGTTACCGTGGGAGGAAAAAGAGATGTTAGAATTTGATACAAGTGTTGATGAACTTGCAGTAATAAAGGTCATAGGTGTTGGTGGCGGCGGTAACAACGCTGTCAATCGAATGATAGAACATGGTGTGCAGGGTGTTGATTTTATCGCAGTTAACACGGATGCACAGGCATTAAATTTATCCAAAGCAGAAGTAAGGCTACAAATTGGGGCTAAATTAACGCGTGGATTAGGTGCAGGTGCAAATCCTGAAGTAGGGAAAAAAGCTGCAGAAGAAAGCAGAGAACAGCTAGAAGAGGTTTTACGAGGAGCCGATATGGTATTCGTGACTGCTGGTATGGGCGGCGGAACGGGTACGGGTGCAGCTCCAGTGATTGCACAAATTGCACGTGAATTGGGAGCCCTTACAGTAGGTGTTGTCACACGTCCATTTACTTTTGAAGGTCGTAAGCGTCAAACACAAGCAATCGGTGGAATTGGCGGTATGAAAGAAGCAGTAGATACACTGATTGTGATACCAAACGACAAGCTACTACAAATAGTTGATAAATCAACACCAATGCTAGAAGCATTTAGAGAAGCCGATAATGTATTACGTCAAGGTGTACAAGGTATTTCAGATTTAATTGCTACACCGGGTCTTATTAACTTAGACTTTGCAGACGTGAAAACGATTATGTCCAACAAAGGTTCAGCCTTAATGGGAATTGGTATCGCGACAGGCGAAAACAGAGCTTCTGAGGCTGCAAAGAAAGCTATTTCAAGTCCATTGCTTGAATCGTCTATCGACGGTGCAAAAGGTGTTCTTATGAACATTACAGGTGGTTCAAATCTTAGCTTATTTGAAGTACAAGAAGCGGCAGATATCGTAGCTTCTGCGTCAGATGAAGAGGTAAATATGATTTTCGGTTCTGTTATTAATGAAAATCTTAAAGATGAAATCATTGTTACAGTCATTGCGACAGGCTTCACAGAGGAAGCTTTACAGCAACAACGACCAACAGCAAAACCGACACTTAACATGAACAGACAATCTGCTCCACAGCAACAAGCACCTATTCGTGAACAACGACAAGAAATGCATGTGCAACATGAGCAGCCACGTCAAAATCAGCAAAATTATGCACAGGATGACATGCTTGAGGTTCCAGCATTTTTACGTAACCGCAAAAATCGTGGTTAATTAACTTCTAAAAAGCTCGTATTTTACATATGTAAAATACGAGCTTTTTATATTGACTGTCATGATGTTCAAATGTGTAAGGAAACCATGTTTTTTGTCAAAACATTTTTAGGAAATGATGCGATTGTTTGACAATATTTGTGGGAGTAACGTGCTAACTTTGTAAGTAGGAGGCGGCTGTTATGTATGGAGAATGGCTGGTGCTCATTAATACGCTTTTTAATCTAGCGATACTCACGTTTACGGCAAGAGTAACAGGAGTCCTTGTAAAAAATTCAAGATTATTAATGAGTTCTATTTGTAGTAGTTTTGTAGCTGTCATTGGCGGTCAAATGCTGTGGACGACAATTCTTAGTTTTATATTATTAATTGGTATAGCGTTTCATTTTAAGATTCGAAGCTTTCAGAAGCAAGGACCGATTGTGTTAACAGCAACGATCGTTATTGGCGGATTGTTAACAGCACTACAACCTTTTTTAAAAAATCTTTCTGCCATCCATTTCATAATCATTTGCTTTTTGCTGGCAGTTTTAAATCTTGTTGCATTTTATAAGCAATGGGGTTTTGTAAAGTTAGAACGCTTAAGTGGTCAATTTGTATTTGATACAACTTTAACAATCTTTGGGGCAACAATACCACTTTCTGCCTTTGTAGATACAGGAAATCAAGCTATTGAGCCATTATCAGGCAAACCGGTTCATTTTGTTTCCTATACTGCTTTGAGACCACATTTACCTTCGGCGTTCAGGGAAGCATTAATGGAATGGCAAGAAACAGATCCGTACAATGTATCTATGTTTTCAGAAGATTATCAGCGTTATATACGATTTATTCATGTCAATACAGTACAACAGCAAACCGTTGTCCTTGGTTTTCGCTTTGATGAGTGGCATATAAAGGGGGAGCCTTCACAAGTGAAAATGAATGAATATATTGTATTAACCAAAAAAGCTAAAAATTTTCCACATAGCACAGCAGCAATTTTACATTTTTCAGCGCTTTCAAATAACTCATAGAGGGGGAGAACTATTGCTTCTTAGGCTACTTGCTAGCTTGAAAAAATTATGGAGTAAGTTTCGGAGTCGTGAAACGTACTATATAGGGGGAAATGATTCATTGCCAGTGCCATTAAGTCGAGAAGAAGAAGTTACAGTCATTGCATCCTTTATGAACGGTGATTTACGAGCTAGAGACACACTAATTGAACGTAATTTACGTCTTGTTGTTTATATTGCTAGACGTTTTGATAATACGGGAACGCCAATCGAAGACTTAATCAGCATTGGCTCCATTGGTTTAATAAAGGCGATTGAGACGTTCAATACGGATAAAAATATTAAGCTTGCAACATACGCATCACGCTGCATTGAAAATGAAATTTTAATGCATTTACGAAAAACAAGTCGTATGAAGGGTGAAGTATCCTTAGATGAGCCACTAAATTCTGATGCAGATGGAAATGAATTATTACTGTCAGATATTTTAGGAACAGAAGAGCATATTATTTTAGATAATGTGGAGAAAAAAATTGAACGTCAGCATATGTTCCACGCTATTAATTTACTAGGTGCGCGTGAACGTTATATTATGGAATGTCGCTTTGGTCTCAATGGAAAAGTTGAAATGACACAAAAAGAAGTTGCAGATCATTTAGGCATATCGCAATCATATATTTCCCGTTTAGAAAAGAAAATTATTCAAGATTTACGTGAAAATTTAAATCAACCAATTTCTTAGAAAGGGAAATTTAACCTACCTAAAATTGGTCGCAGCTTTTGTGCATATTCTTGTTTCTCTCGGACAAACTGATGTCACGGTTTAGTCAGAGAATAACATCCGGAGGAATCGAATATGCGAACAAAAGTAGATCTTTGCGGCTTAGATACATCGACTTTGCCAATTCTAAAGCACGAGGAAATGAAGGAACTCTTCATCCGGTTACAAGCTGGAGAAACAGAGATTAGAGAAGAGCTTGTGATGTGCAATTTAAGGCTAGTGCTTAGTATTGTCGGTAGATTTGCCTATAGAGGTGAACAGGCAGATGATTTATTTCAAGTGGGCTGTATTGGCCTCATGAAAGCCATTGATCATTTTGATTTAAAGCATAATGTACGATTTTCGACATATGCTGTACCAATGATTATTGGTGAAATTCGTCGCCATCTGCGTGATCATCATGCATTACGTGTATCTCGCTCTCTAAGAGATATAGCTTATAAGGCAATGCAGGCAAAAGAGCAATGGATAACCGATAATTTGCGAGAACCAACGATTGAAGAAATTGCTGAAATGATTGACATGAAAAAGGAAGATGTTTTATTTGCTTTAGATGCAATTCAAGATCCAGTTTCATTACAAGAGCCCATTTATTCAGATGGCGGAGATGCTGTTTATATGATGGACCAATTACGTGATGATGATGTATCTGAGGATCAATGGGTTGCCTATGTGTCGGTAAAGGAAAGCTTGCAAAAGCTAGATGAACGTCAGCAAATGATCGTTGCCAAACGATTTTATTATGGAGAAACCCAAACTGAGATTGCCAAAGAACTTGGGATTTCTCAAGCACAAATATCACGTCTTGAAAAAAATGCAATTGAAACAATGCAAAAAGATTACAAATAAAAAAATGCGCATCGTATAATTCGGTGCGCATTTTATCTTCATTCAATGAACAAGTAATACATAAATATAATGTAACAGCAAAGTTTGATGGTAGAAATGATTATACGAAAGTAAACAATAGAGGAGGTATGTCATTGCGTTTTTCGATGTTACAACAAAAAGAAGTCATTGAAGCAGGAAATGGACGATTTATAGGCTTTGTAATAGATGCTGAAGTATCAAAAGAAACGGGCTATGTGACAGCATTTTTGATTGCAGAGCCTCGCAAATATCTTGGTTTTTTTAAAGGCGAAGAGTCTGTGAGGAAAGTGTATATGAAGGATGTGCTTGTTGTTGGCAAGGATGTCATTTTAGTCAAAGCCCTTTCCTAAGACGTAGGCTTATTAAAATTATGAGGATTGTATGCTGACATAGGTCA
Organism: Lysinibacillus sp. IITD104; assembly: GCF_036698265.2. Lineage (NCBI taxonomy): Bacteria > Bacillati > Bacillota > Bacilli > Caryophanales > Bacillaceae > Lysinibacillus > Lysinibacillus sp. IITD104. Next base: position 3,549,438 of record NZ_JBAHYH020000001.1, on the reverse strand, counting down.
GGCTATTCATTGATAAATCAAGCATTGCTTGTTACAATAAAAGAAACTATTGTTGTAAAGTTGGGAAAAACAGTGACAAAAATCTTAACAAATTTAAACAAACTAAATGAATTAATAACAGCAGCAGAAAAAAAAGGGAATCGTGAGGGCGAGAAAGTCCAAATAATTGCCGTGACAAAGGAAGTTTCTGTTGAAAGAACGCAAGAAGCAATTGAAGCAGGACTCACTCATTTAGGAGAAAACAGACCAGAAGGCTTACATCGCAAAATTACTGAGATTCACGCTGATGTACATTGGCATTACATTGGGTCGCTTCAAACACGTAAAGTAAAACAAGTGATAAACAGCATCGATTATTTGCACTCCTTAGATCGTTTGAGTTTGGCAGAAGAAATTGAAAAAAGAGCAGAACAACCTGTTAAATGTTTTGTACAAGTAAATGTTTCTGGTGAAGAATCAAAGCATGGGTTAACTATCGAAGAAGTTTTGCCTTTTGTAGAAGCATTAAAAGGTTTTACTAAAATTCAAGTTGTAGGTTTAATGACTATGGCACCAAACACCGAAAACGAAGCAATTATTCGCTCTGTTTTCAAGCAATTAAAACAATGTCAACAGCAAATAGCCGAGCAAGGATTCGCACACGCACCTTGTACCGAGTTATCAATGGGCATGTCTAATGACTTTGAAATTGCGGTAGAGGAAGGGGCTACTTTTGTTCGAGTCGGAACGGCTCTTGTTGGAAATGAAAGAGGGGAACAGGATGAGCATGAAAAATAAGATTAAAAACTTCTTTTACCTTGAAGAAGAATTAGAAGAAGAAATCACGCAAGCTCCTATTCAGCAACAACAACCCATACAACAACAGCAACCGATTCATTCAGTTAAGCCAAAAAAAATGATGAAAGAACGCAAAGCACCTATTCATGAAATCATGCCACAAAGCACAGCAACTCCTAATAACATTGTCAGTTTGCAGGCAGCGATGAGTTCTAAGGGAGCAAAAGTTGTTTTAATAGAACCGAGAGTTTATGCAGAAGCACAGGATATCGCAGAGCATTTAAAAAATAAACGCGCAACAATTGTCAATTTACAACGTATTGAACGAGAGCAAGGCAAACGCATTATTGATTTTTTAAGTGGTACAGTCTATGCTCTTGCTGGAGATATTCAACGTATCGGTAAAGATATCTTCCTTTGTACGCCAGATAATGTAGAAGTGACTGGTGAAATTACAAACTTTATTTTAGACGATAATTAATAGCGAGGATTGTAGTTTATATGACTTTTTTTATTATACTTGGTTATGTATCATTAGCATTTAAGATTTATTCATTCATGCTAATTGCATATATCTTAATGTCTTGGGTGCCTGCCGCTCAAAATTCAGCCATTGGTCGCATGCTTGAAAAAGTGTGTGAGCCATATTTAGGGATTTTCAGAAAATTCATTCCGCCACTTGGTATGATTGATATTTCGCCAATTGTAGCCATCTTTATGCTGAATTTTATAGAAAGAGGGCTTTATATAGTCATTCAGAAAATATATTTTATGTTCGCTTAGAAATAAATCCTCACGTTTTGGTGGGGATTTTTTATTTATTTTAATTATCTCCGCTATTAAAGCGACTAATAAAAAATTTTAAAACAATGACGTCCAAACGTCATTAATTGGGAATACTAAGTTTCCAACTAATAAAGCAAAAAGGAACGAGTGAAAGAGGAGACAACAAGATGGAACACTTAATACAGCATTTTCGAAAAGATGAACAGCCCTTTATTGAACAGGTAATAAACTGGCAGCGTGAGGTTGAAGATCGTTATGCACCTAAGCTGACAGATTTTCTTGACCCAAGACAGCGTTTTATTGTGACATCGATTATCGGGCAAGATGATACCCTGAAAACTGCCTGTACAGGTTTATTTGAAGGGGCAGAGAGGCAGCGTATGCTCATTTTTCCTACTTACTATGAAGCGACAAATGAAGACTTTCAGTTAGTAGCATTTACGATTCAGTACCCGGTGAAATTTGTCCAATTACGACATCCCGATGTTTTAGGTGCATTGCTATCATTAGGTTTAAACCGTGGCAAATTTGGCGATATACGTGTAAATGATCAGCAGGTGCAATTTGTTGTAGCTCAAGAAGTAGCAGAATATGTTCGGTTACATTTAACAGGTATTGGTAAAGTAAAGGTGCATATCGAGTCTTTAAAAGAATCAGAGTCCCTTATTATTAATGAGGAAGAATGGTTGGAGGAATCTCATACAGTATCTTCGATGCGATTAGATGTAATTATTGCGACTATATTAAATGTATCACGCCAAAAAGCTCAAGCTTTAATTACTGGAAAAAAAGTGCGTGTTAATTGGACAGAACGAGATACAGTTGCTTTTGAATTACAAGAAGGAGATATATTATCAATACGAGGAAGTGGTCGGGTGAAAATTATTATGACTGAAGGCCGAACAAAAAAAGATAAAATCCGTCTTCAAATCGGTCGATTGGCCCAAAAAAGCTGAAAGTGAAGTAAATTTCATTAATTTTTACTGCTAAGTTGTCGGAACAATTGTATAATAGGAGTTACGAATGTACATGTAAAGGAGAGAAGGATTGTATGCCATTATCACCTATTGATATACATAATAAGGAGTTTACAAAAGCCTTCAGAGGTTATGCTGAAGATGAAGTAAATGAATTTTTAGATCAGATTATTAAAGACTATGAAATTCTGCTTCGTGAAAAAAAGGAAGTTGATAAGCAATTAGAGATGGCTTTAGAACAAGCGAGACATTTTAACTCCTTAGAAGAAACTTTGCAGAAGTCTATTGTCGTTGCACAAGAAGCGGCTGATGAAGTGCGAAGAAATTCTCAAAAAGAGGCAAAGCTCATTGTAAAAGAAGCTGAAAAAAATGCTGATCGAATTGTCAATGAAGCTTTGACGAAGGCTCGTAAGGTGACAATTGAAATTGATGAGCTGAAAAAGCAATCTAAGGTATTCCGTAATCGTTTCAAGATGCTTGTAGAAGCACAGCTAGATTTACTAAATGCAGATGATTGGGATCATTTGCTGCAATATGATATTGATTTAACAGAAATTCAAGCATCTGTTGATGAAGCACAGGATGCTGAAGATATTTAACTTTTCTTTTTAATTTTTGCAATTGACAAATGAAACTTGACGCGATTGTGTGAATTTCATATACTTTGTAATAGTAATTATTTTGAACAGATATGCATAAAAGCAGAGACGAAGACAGTATTTGTTAGGCGTTGTTAAGCGATTTGGGGACAGTGAGAGCCCAAACATACAACTAGCATTGAACATCACTTCTGAGCTAAATAACTGAAAAAAGTAGGTTATTTCGTGATGCACGACGTTAAATGTGCTTTTAAGAGGTAGTGCAATTTTTTGTGCTACAAGTAGGGTGGTACCGCGAGTAGAAGCTTCTCGTCCCTTAGTGGGATTGAGGGCTTTTTTTGTTTGTTTCCGAATCGTTTTAGATAAAATTGCCAATAACTGTCTTATGAGAAAAATGTCTAACTGTTTATGTAAAATAAAGGAGGAATTTTAATGGTTGAATACAAAGATACTTTATTAATGCCAAAAACTGATTTCCCAATGCGTGGAAATTTACCAGCGAATGAGCCAAAAATGCAAGAAAAATGGAATGGTATGGATATTAACAAATTACAGATGGAACGTACGGAAGGTCGTCCAGAATTTGTTCTACATGATGGTCCTCCCTATGCAAATGGTGATATCCATATCGGCCATGCTCTAAATAAAGTATTGAAGGATATGATTACACGTCATCGTTCAATGACTGGCTACCATGTCAACTATATTCCAGGCTGGGATACACATGGTTTACCAATTGAGCAAGCATTGACTAACAAAGGTGTAAAACGTAAAGAAATGTCAGTAGCAGCATTCCGCCAACTTTGTGAAGAGTATGCTTACGAGCAAATTGACAATCAACGTGCTCAATTCCGACGTCTAGGCATCCGAGGTGATTGGGAAAATCCTTATATTACGTTGAAGCCTGAGTTTGAAGCACGTCAAATTGAAGTATTCGGTAAAATGGCGGAAAAAGGGTATATCTATAAAGGGTTAAAACCAGTTTATTGGTCTCCATCTTCTGAATCTGCTTTGGCGGAAGCTGAAATTGAATATAAGGACATCAAATCCCCATCAATTTATGTAAGCTTTGCTATTAAGGATGCGAAGGGCGTTGTTCCAGAAGATGCAAAATTTATCATTTGGACAACAACACCATGGACATTACCAGCAAACTTAGGGATTTCTTTGAATCCTGAATTTATCTATGTAGTAGTTGCAGTGGCTAATAAAAAATTCATCATTGCCAAAGAATTATTAGAGTCAGTGGCAAATACGCTTGGATGGGAAGACTATGAGGTTGTACAAGAAGTAAAAGGTGAGGCACTAGATCGTATTGTAGCGCAACATCCATTCTATGATCGTGAATCTCTTATTATGGTAGGTGAACACGTAACTGCTGAAGCGGGTACAGGTTGTGTTCATACAGCACCAGGACACGGTGAAGACGATTATCATATTGGTAAACAATATGGTTTAGGTATTCTTAGTCCTCTTGATAATAGTGGCTGTTATACAGACGAAGCACCTGGCTTTGAAGGCGTGTTTTATAATGATGCGAATAAACTAGTCACAGAAAAACTAAAAGAAGTAGGAGCATTAGAAAAGCTTGATTTCTTTACGCACTCCTATCCACATGACTGGCGTACGAAAAAGCCTGTTATTTATCGTGCGACTCCACAATGGTTTGCATCTGTTGAAGCATTCCGTGGGGAGTTATTAGAGGCTGTAAAAGCAACAGCATTTACACCAGCTTGGGGAGAAACTCGTCTTTATAATATGATTCGTGATCGTGGAGACTGGGTAATTTCTCGTCAACGTGCGTGGGGTGTGCCAATTCCAATTTTCTATGCTGAAAATGGTGAACCTATTATTACACCTGAAACAATTAGTCATGTCTCAGCATTATTCCGTGAGCATGGATCAAATATTTGGTTCCAAAAAACAGCGAAAGAATTATTACCAGAAGGCTTTACACATCCAGGTAGCCCGAACGGCGAATTTACAAAAGAAAATGATATTATGGACGTTTGGTTCGATTCAGGTTCATCTCACCAAGGTGTACTTGTTGAACGAGGCATGAAATATCCAGCTGATTTATATTTAGAAGGCTCTGACCAACACCGTGGTTGGTTTAACTCATCACTAATTACATCTGTAGCTATCAATGGTTACGCACCATATAAAGGACTTTTAACACATGGTTTCGTTCTTGATGGTGAAGGACGTAAAATGAGTAAATCATTAGGAAATGTCATTATTCCACAAAAAGTAATGGATCAGTATGGAGCAGATATTCTTCGACTTTGGGTTGCTTCTGTAGACTATACAGCTGATGTGCGTATTTCTATGGATATGTTAAAGCAAGTGTCAGAAGTGTACCGTAAAATTCGTAACACGTTCCGTTTCTTACACGGCAATATTGCTGATTTCGATCCAAAGCAAGATCGTGTAGCTTATGCAGAGCTTCGTGAAATGGATCAATACGTGTATATGCGCTTACAGGATGTCTTAAAAGCTGTGCGTGCTGCATATGATCGCTATGATTTTGCTGCTGTTTATCATGTAGTCAATAATTTTGTAGCTGTGGAGTTATCTTCATTCTATCTTGATATTGCAAAAGATGTAGTCTATATCGAGGGTCATGACAATAAGGATCGTCGTGCGATGCAAACAGTTATTTATGATACATTGATGACATTGGTAAAAATCATGACACCAATTATCCCACATACAACAGATGAAATGTGGTCTTACCTACATGCTCAAGGTATTGTAGAAGAAGTTTCTGTTCAATTAACAGATTTCCCAGAGGTAGATGTTCAAGCGAATTTTGATAGCCTACGTACAAAATGGGAAAAAATTATTGATGTACGCGATGATATTTTAAAAGCATTAGAGGAAGCACGTAATGCGAAAACAATTGGTAAATCACTTGAAGCAAAAGTCACTGTCTACGCAAAAGAAGATGTTGTTGCATTATTGAATGATGCGAACATTGACTTTGCACAACTTTCTATCGTTTCAGCTTTTGAGGTAGCTGCCATTGAAGAGGCACCTGCACAGGCTTTAGCACTTGAGCATGTTTCCATTGTTGTTGAAAAGGCTACAGGTGAAAAATGTGAGCGTTGCTGGTCAATTTCTGAAACAGTTGGTTCAAATGAGGCGCAACCTACAGTATGTGCTCGTTGTGCAGACGTTGTAGAAAAGTATTACGTTTAAACGATAAATAATAAGAATCTGCATTTTAATGTAGAGGATGTGCAAGTCTCCTTGATGGAGGCTTGCTTTTTTCATGGAAGTTTTGCAGATTCTTTTCCATTATTTAAATAAAATTTCTGTCGTATTGCGATAGTCCGTAGGAGAGATACCTACATATTTTTTAAAGGTTAAACTATAGTAATTTGGTGTATTGAAGCCACAGGTGAAGGAGATTTTTTCTATGGTGTAGTCGTACTTGCGTAAAAAAGGTAAGGTTTTGATAATACGTGTATAAGCAACATAGTCAACAAAATTGCGACCCGTTTCTTTTTTAAATAGTCTACTAAAATGAGTTGGGCTAAAGTTAATATATTTTGCAACATCACGAATGGTCAATTGTTCATCGTAATGTTCTTCAATATACTGGATAGCTTTTTGAAGCTGCTCATGTTTAGTTAAATCTTCGTAATATCTGATGTGTATATTATGAATAGGTGGTTTTCTACGTGCTTTTCTTGCCTGACTATAGGATTCCTTCACTTGCATAGCATCCTGAAATACACCCCCAACCCCCATAAAAAGATGAATAGAATAATCCCTTTTTAGTGTCTCGATCACCTCTAATAAACAGGCTTCACCCTCTGTCCAATGTTTAAAAGAGTTGTACTCAGACGGAATTCGCATGAGAAGTAATAAATAGCGTTCAAAATGTAAAAAGGATATTGAGGCCTTATCAGCAAAGTGCTGGCGAAAAACAGTTGTAATACGACTACTTGCATCATGTGGGAGAGCTCTCTTATTATCCCCATCAATATAGCCTTGAATTAAAAATACAATATTAGGAATACAGCTTGTCGATAAAAATGATGCAGATTGTATTATTTCTTGTTCATTGTCAATTTCTCCGCGGATCAGACGTTTTAAAAATGCTTCCCTGAATGGAGAGGTATGTTGTTGGGATACTTGTTGTGATAGCTCAAGCATTGTAAGTGTACTCGCCTTTTTTTCCTGATAGGACGTATACAGCTTTTTTACGATTCGCAAAAACTTTGATTTTTGTAATGGTTTTATGAGAAGTGCAGGTAAAGCTAATTCAATTGCTATACCAGTCGAGTAGGTAAGGTGTTCTGTAACAAACGGGACAATTATACTATTAGGATAATTTCTTTTTAATCGATTAATCTTTACCCAATCAAATAACCGATTGACTTCATAGACAATAATGACCTCATCTTCTGGCTTTGGCACTTTACATTCTTCTAAAGCGTTTGGTAAAACTTCTTTTAACCATTCACTCATTTGCTGCTTGTCAAATGAGCTTTCCATATACCATACCACCTTTAAAATGCTATCAGCTCCCTACGAATAAAAAGATAAAAATATTTTAACTTAAAATAGCAATTTTTTGTACTAATACAGCAATATTTTATATCTATATTGAAGTTGAAATAGAATAGAATAATTGTAGTGAATAATAATTTGAAATTTCAGACAATTATTCACTTATCAGAAAAGGGGGAGTTTGCTGATGGCGGAAGTAGGCAGTCATGATTATGACTATGTAGAAGCAGGAACAATTGATGTGAGAGATCTACCACCTTTAGATGCGACAACAAACAAAATTATGAAAGATGAATTTACTACAGGTTTAGGTTTAACGATATTTTATTTTATATTGATTTTTAGTATCCCTGTTATGAATTGGTTTGCGCCAGCATTTGCATTTAAGAAGATCTGGGGTGGTATGACAGTCACATGGTTTGTGACAACGATTGTAATGATGGCTATGGCATTTATTATTGCATATGTTCACACAGCCATGTACGAGAAACGTCTAAAAAAATACGATATAGCAAATAAGTAGTTGGAACAAAGGGGGAAATGTTGAATGATGGAAGCTCTATTAGAACCAAAGATGTTAATGACCATTGCTTTAATGGGAACAATTGTATACATTACGTATTTAACAAAAAGAAATGCAACAGCATCGGATTTCTTTGTAGGAGGCCGAAGCTTCGGATGGTTTACAAATGGTTCTGCTATCGGTGGGGATTACTTAAGTGCAGCAACATTCCTGGGCATCGCAGGTTTAACATTTCAACTTGGATATGATGGTGCTTATTATGCTTTTTGCTTCTCCATTGGGTTAACATTATTAGCGATTTTTGTGGCGGGTCCTTTAAGACGCTTTGGTGCGTTTACTGTTGCAGATTTTTTAGGCTATCGTTTTCACAGTAGACGAGCACGGCTTGTAGCAGTGGCAGTGGTTTTAGCTATTTCTGGTTTTTATGCAGCTCCCCAATTATTAGGTGCTGCACAAATTTTAAGTATGTTTTTTGGTACTTCTTATGAATTTGGCATTATTTTTACTTGTGTGGTAATGATTTTTTATGTAGGTATTGGAGGTATGAAAGGCACAACCATCAACCAAGCATTAGAGTTGTGGATTCGTCTTGGTGCGTTTATCGTGATGTTAATTGCAGCGGTTTATGGTGGTTTGCATTACGATAAAATTTTAGCAGCCATCCATTCATTTAGTGGTCCGATCACAGGCACTTCACCGTATGCCTTAGATGGCAATGAAATAAATTTTGATGGTGCTGCTTGGACAGGCACGGGCTTCTATTTCCCGACGTTCTGGCAAACCATTAGTATGACGATTGGATTAGCGCTAGGTACAATTGGACTTCCTCATATATTATTGCGCTTTTATACAAATCCAAGTGCTAAAGCAGCACGTAAATCTGCACTCATGGCCATTGGGATTGCAAGTGCATTCTTCTTGTTAGCTGTTTATTTAGGTGTTGTAGGTCGATCTATTTTCATTTCTGGAACAGCTAGTGAGGAAGTTATGCGTGATTTAGTGCTAGGTGGTAATAATATGGTTATTCCTACTACAGCCCTTGCACTAGGGGGCAAATGGCTACTAGGATTAGTTATAGCAGGAGCATTTGCAGCGATCTTCTCCAATCTTTCAGGGTTGTTTATTACAAGCTCAGGTGCACTAGCTCATGATTTATATGCCAATATCATGAAAAAGGATATTACACAAAAGCAACGAGTGATTGCTGGGAAAGTGGCTATTGTATTATTAGGTATTTTATATGGAGCATTGGGCTTACTTGTAAAAGATGCATCCATTGGTCATTTAGTGGCGCTCGCCTTTACTGTCGCTGCAAGTACATTTACACCAATATTTATTTTAGGTATTTGGTGGAGAGGCATGACAGAGAAGGGAGCCATTGCTGGATTATTAATAGGACTTGGCGTGTCGATGTGGATGATCTTTTTACCAGGAACGTTACCAAGCTTCTTGCAGTTTAAAATTCCAGGTATTGTGACTGTGCCTGTGGGTTTCTTATCTGTTATTATTGTGTCATTAATAGATCGTAAAGTACCTGCTGATGTAAATGACTTCATGAAGCGAGTACATTCAAAAGAATCTGAAACTGTCTAACCAATAAGTTATGGCTATTTCTATTGCGTAAACGTAATAGGGATAGCCTTTTTATATTTCTTGAAGAGATTTAGAATCAGCCATATTTAGATGTGATATTAGTTATTGTGAATGGTACTGTTATGGTAGAATAGGTAAGATGTTGAGTGAACGGAGGAATGTCTGTGTATAAATATTATGGATTAGCCGCTTTTGTCGTTTTATTGGATCAATGGACAAAATGGCTAATTGTGAAAAATATGGAATATGCTGAACGCATTGCTGTATGGGACCCATGGTTTGGTATTTTGTCTCATCGAAATAGAGGAGCAGCATGGGGGATGTTAGAGGGGCAAATGTGGCTGTTTAGTATTGTTACAGTTGCTGTTATCTGTGCGATTATCTATTTTTATCATAAAGAAGCAAAGGGAAAGCCTGTTTTTCAAGTCGGCTTAATGCTCTTGCTTGGTGGTGCAGTAGGAAACTTTATTGACCGTCTATTTAGAGGAGAAGTGGTCGATTTTGTAGATGTATTAATTCCAATTATTAACTATGATTTCCCTATTTTTAATGTAGCGGATGCTGCATTAACAATAGCGGTAGTTGTGCTGATGATTGGCTTAATTATGGAAGATAAAAAAGAGAAGAAACAGGTGAAACAATGACGCAAGTAACATATACAATCGAAGAACAGCAACAAGGAGAGCGCATTGATAAAGCACTTTCCAGCATACAATCTGAGTGGTCACGCACGCAAATTGGGAACTGGATTAGTGAGGGAGTCATTAAAGTAAACGGTGATGCTGTAAAGGCAAAATATAAGGTGAAAGCTGGTGACATCATCGCTATTGATGTACCAGAAGTGGAAGAATTGGATGTTGTCCCAGAAAATTTAGCTTTAGATATTGTTTATGAGGATGCAGATGTTCTTGTTGTGAATAAACCAAAGGGTATGGTGGTACATCCAGCACCGGGCCATATGGGAGGTACACTGGTAAATGGGTTAATGTATCATTGTAAGGACTTATCAGGGATTAATGGTGTACTACGACCAGGAATTGTCCATCGTATCGACAAAGATACATCGGGCTTATTGATGGTTGCTAAAAACGATACGGCTCATGAATCATTAGTCAATCAATTAGTTAATAAAACAGTTACTCGTAAATATATTGCTCTTGTCCACGGGCATATTGCACATGATAAGGGGACAATTGATGCGCCAATTGGACGTGATCAAAAAGATCGCCAAAAACAGGCAGTCGTTGATAATGGTAAACATGCTGTCACACACTTCCAAGTTGTTGAACGTTTTGGTGACTATACGCTAGTGGAATGCCGTTTAGAAACAGGACGTACACACCAAATTCGTGTGCATATGAATTATATTGGTTTCCCACTTGTTGGAGATCCAAAATATGGTCCGAAAAAGACAATCGACTTTGGTGGACAAGTTTTACATGCAGCGACTTTAGGATTTGATCATCCTTCATCTGGAGAATATTTGGAGTTTGAAACACCACTTCCTGCTGATTATGAACAATTATTAAATGATTTACGAAATAGGCATTGACGTATACGAAAAGAAAGTCTATACTAACGACAGTGAATGAACAACCTAACTAAATATTCACCTTTAATGGCAGTCCAGAGAGGCTGAGAAGGGACATGTGATAGTGTTGTGGAAATTTGTGCTGCAAATTTTTCCAACATGTTTTTTCGACACGTATACAACCCTCTCAGGCTATTCGCCTCGAGAGGTTTTTTTATGGACACATGGCCAACACTAGATTGAAGAGAGGAGGATAAGAATATGGCACAAAATGAATTATTAGATGGCCCATCAATGACACGAGCATTAACACGTATTGCCCATGAAATTATTGAACGTAATAAAGGAATTGATGAATGTATTTTAGTTGGCATTAAAACAAGAGGTGCCTTTCTAGCCAGACGTTTAGCACAGCGAATTGAAAAAATAGAAGGTAAACCAATTCGTACAGGGGAACTTGATATTACACTTTACCGAGATGATTTAACAACAAAACATGAAAACGAACAAGCACATGTAGAACAAGTTGATATCGAGTATCAAGTGAAAAATCAAAAGATCATCTTAGTAGATGATGTACTTTATACAGGTCGAACAGTACGTGCAGCTCTAGATGCTGTAATGGATTTAGGAAGACCTGCACAAATTCAGCTTGCCGTTCTAGTGGATAGAGGACATCGAGAGCTACCAATTAGAGCAGACTATGTGGGAAAAAACGTTCCAACTTCTGGCTCTGAGCGCATTGTTGTCAATTTACAGGAAGTTGACGGAGATGATTGCGTCATTATTTACAAAGAAGACGAACAATAAAGTGAGGAAACAGTATGTCAAATGCAGTTTTAGATATTAAGGATAAACCGACCCCGCTCCAGCTAGTGACATTAAGTTTCCAGCATATGTTTGCGATGTTTGGTTCAACGATTTTAGTACCGCAGTTAGTAGGACTTAGTCCAGCGATTGCCCTTTTAACAAGCGGAATTGCTACATTATTCTTCCTATTAATTACGAAATTCCAGGTACCCGCTTATTTAGGATCATCCTTCGCCTTTATTGCACCAATTTTACTTGCTGCAGGTGGTTTAAATGAAGACGGTTCAAGTGTAAACCCAGGCAATGCCATGATCGGTGCCATGGCTGTCGGCATTACGTACGGAATTGTATCCTTAATTATTTGGAAAAGTGGTTATAAGTGGATTATGAAAATCTTGCCACCGATTGTGGTAGGCCCAGTAATTATGGTAATTGGGCTTGGACTTTCTGGTACGGCTGTGAATATGGCGATGAATGTCAATGGAGAGTATAGCTTTTTACACTTCTCAGCTGCTTTAGTGACGGTCTTTACAGCTATCATCTTTACGATTTTCTTTAAAGGAATTTTAAGCACTATGCCAATTTTGATGGGTCTAATTGTAGGATACATTTACTCCATGCTGATCGACATAGTAGACTATACACCGATTGCTAAAGCAAAATTCTTCGCAATGCCTGATTTCTTACTACCAGGTGTGCATTATGAGTTTGAAATAACAACAAAAATTCTACTTATCATGGTGCCAATCGTAATTGTAACAATTTCGGAACATATTGGTCATCAACTAGTATTAGGAAAAGTAGTAGATCGGGATTATATTAAAGAGCCAGGACTACACCGTTCGCTACTAGGTGACGGGCTTGGTACATTTGTGAGTGCTTTAATCGGAGGTCCTCCGAAAACAACGTATGGTGAAAATATTGGTGTCCTAGCCATTACTCGAGTATACAGTATCTATGTTATTGCAGGGGCAGCAGTGGTTGCTATCTTACTATCATTCTTCGGGAAAGCAATGGCCGTAATTGCAACGATTCCAACCGCAGTACTTGGTGGAGTTTCCATCTTACTCTTCGGAATTATCGCAGCAAGTGGCTTACGTATGCTAGTAGATAATCATATTGATTTTGGTAACAGTCGTAACCTAGTAATTGCTTCAGTAATTTTAGTCATTGGTATTGGTGGTGCCAAGTTTGTAATCTCAGAATCATTGAGTGTGGAAGGAATGGCACTAGCAGCGATTATCGGTGTGCTATTAAATGCGATTCTACCAGGTAAAAAAGAAGCTGATATACCCGTACAATACAATCAAAATAAAGATTCATAGTAGTACCTTTTAATGAATTGTCCAGAGAGGCAAAAAAAGGGAAGTTGTGGACAGGCTGAAGTAGGATGTATGTCTTGCTGTAGTTTGTCACGCCTCCTCATGCCTCGTTGATGACATCAACGAGGCTTTTACTTTATATACAGAGGACGTCATACATAGACGTTCACGATTCACAACCTAATGGAGGTCACATGATGAAGAACTTATTATCGATGGAACATTTAACAACAGAAGAGATTAACCAAATCCTAGATCTTGCGCAAGCATTTGAAAATGGTGAAACATCATCGTTATCTCGAACATACAAAGTTGCCAATCTATTCTTTGAACCAAGTACTCGTACAAAAACAAGCTTTGAAATGGCAGAATACAAAATTGGCTGTCATGTTATTCCTTTTGATGCAGGGTTTTCGAGTGTTACGAAAGGGGAAACGATGTACGATACTGTCAAAACTTTAGAAATGATTGGTTTAGATGCTGTCATCATTCGAGCGTCAGAAGATGAGTATTACAATGAGCTGCTGGATGGTATTAATGTAGCGATTATTAATGCAGGGGACGGTGCTGGACAGCACCCTTCACAATCCTTATTGGATCTTTATACCATCAAAAAAGAGTTTGGCTATTTCGAGGGGTTGAATGTCACAATTGCTGGAGATATCTCACATAGTCGAGTAGCGAAATCAAATGCAACAGCATTACAAAATTTAGGGGCAAATGTTCATTTCCTTTGTCCGGAAGAATGGTCTGGCGGTTTTGAAGCGCACCATTCATGGGATAATCTGATCGAAATAAGTGATGTCATTATGTTACTACGTGTGCAACATGAACGTCATAAGGTAAATAAAAGCTTCTCAAAGGAAGGTTACCATCAAGAGTTTGGTTTAACAATTGAACGAGAAAAGCAAATGAAAGAATCAGCCATTATCATGCATCCAGCACCCGTCAATCGTGATGTCGAAATTGCTTCTGAGTTAGTCGAGTGTGATCGCTCTCGAATTTTTGAACAGGTGCGGAACGGTGTTTACACACGGATGGCTATTATGGAAACCATTTTAAAGGGGAGAGAATAACATGACAAAGGTACTTCAAAATGTACAAATGCTAGATGAACAAGGTGAATTGAAGACAGTCAATATTGCAATGGCAGACGGAAAGATTACGGCTATTGGTCAGGATGTAACTGTAGCAGGTGCAGAACTGATTGAAGGACATGGTTTAATCGTGGCACCAGGCTTTATCGATGTTCATACACATTTACGAGAGCCAGGATTTGAGCATAAGGAAACCATTGCAACAGGTTCGGCATCAGCAGCAAAAGGTGGCTTTACAACAATTTGCGCAATGCCTAATACAAAGCCAGTACCTGATTCAGTTGAAAACATGCAGCTCATCAATGGGCTCATTAAGGACAGCGCTGTTATTCGAGTACTCCCATATGGTTCCCTAACAAAGGATATATCGGGTGAGGTTCGAACAAATATCGAAGAATTAAAAGCACATGGAGCAGTAGCATTCTCAGATGATGGTGTTGGCATTCAGCTAGCCTCTACGATGTATGAGCAAATGAAAGATGCAGCCCAGCACGATATGGTCGTTGTAGCACATTGTGAGGACAACTCATTAATCTATGATGGTGTTATGCATGAAGGAAAGCGTAATAAAGAGCTAGGCCTCCCAGGAATACCTTCCATTTGTGAATCCGTACAAATTGCACGAGATGTACTACTTGCAGAAGCAGCAGGCGCTCGTTACCATGTTTGTCACGTATCGACGAAGGAATCAGTGCGTGCGGTCAGAGATGCAAAGGCTGCAGGAATCCGTGTCACAGCAGAAGTTTGTCCACATCATTTATTACTAGAAGAGATGGATATTCCATCTGATGATGCGAATTGGAAAATGAATCCACCATTACGCGCAGCGGATGATAAAGATTCTCTACATGCAGCACTACTTGATGGCACAATCGACTGCATTGCAACAGATCATGCGCCACACACAGTAGAAGAAAAATGCTGCGGTATGGTTGGCGCACCATTTGGTATTGTAGGTTTCGAAACAGCTTTCCCACTACTTTATACACAGTTTGTAGAAACAGGAAAGTGGACGTTAAAACAATTAGTTGATTGGATGACAGTGAAAGCAGCTGAGATTTTTGATCTGCCATATGGCACATTAGAAGTGGGTGCTTCAGCGGATATGATTTTAATTGATACTCAAAAAGAACAAACGATTGATGCAGAAGGCTTTGTATCAAAAGGTCGTAATACACCATTCAATGGCTGGGTGGCAAAGGGTTGGCCAGTACTAACGATTTTTGAAGGCAATATCGTATATCAGGAGGCAGAGTAATGAAAAAACGTTTACTAGTTTTAGAAGATGGCACAGTATTTACAGGTACAGCATTTGGTAGCGAGCGCGCTTCACAAGGTGAGGTTGTATTCACAACAGGGATGACGGGTTATCAGGAAACGATTTCAGATCCTTCATTCTATGGACAAATTGTCACTTTAACTTATCCTTTAGTTGGTAATTACGGCATTAACCGTGATGACTTTGAATCGATTACGCCAGCCATTCGTGGATTTGTTGTACGTGAATTAGCTAAAAATCCTTCGAATTTCCGCTGTGATTTAACTTTAGATGACTATTTGACATCAAAGGATATCCCAGGAATTGAAGGGATTGATACACGAAAATTAACACGTATTATTCGTAGTAAAGGTTCCGTAAAAGCGATTTTGACAGCTGCTGATGAAGAAGTAAATGTGGATGAAATTGTGGCACAATTACAAGCAACGCCAGCCATTACGCACCATGTTCGTGAAGTATCACCAAAAGCGGCCTACCCATCTCCAGGACGTGGTAAACGAGTTGTCCTAATTGATTATGGTATGAAGCATGGGATTTTACGTGAATTAAACAAACGTGATTGTGATGTGCTAGTAGTACCTTATAATACGTCAGCTGAGGAAATTTTAGCTTGGCATCCAGATGGCATCATGCTGTCGAATGGACCAGGAAATCCTGAAGATGTTCAAGAAGGCATTGAAACAGTACGTAACTTAATTGGAAAAGTGCCAATGTTCGGTATTTGTTTAGGCCATCAAATCTTTTCTTTAGCAAGTGGTGCGAAAGCCTTTAAATTACCGTTTGGACACCGTGGTGGTAACCATCCAGTAAAAGATTTACGCACAGGTCGTACAGATTTAACATCTCAGAACCATGGCTATGCGATCGATATCGAATCATTGAAAGATACTGATTTAGAATTAACACATATCGCGTTAAATGATGGAACATGTGAAGGTGTGCGTCATAAAAAATATCCAATTTTCACTGTGCAATATCACCCAGAAGCATCACCAGGTCCAGAAGATTCAAACCACTTATTTGATGAATTCATCGAAATGATGGAAGTAGAAGCAGGGAAGGGGAAACAACATGCCTAAACGTACAGATATTGAAACTATTTTAGTAATCGGCTCAGGCCCAATTGTTATCGGACAAGCAGCAGAATTTGACTATGCAGGAACACAAGCATGTCTTTCATTAAAAGAAGAGGGCTACCGCGTTATTTTAATCAACTCAAACCCTGCTACAATCATGACAGATACAGAAATTGCAGACAAAGTCTATATTGAGCCAATTTCTCTTGATTTTGTATCGCGTATATTACGTAAAGAACGCCCAGACGCGATTTTACCAACACTTGGTGGTCAAACGGGCCTAAATATGGCGATCGAATTAGACAAATCAGGTATTCTAGATGAGCTTGGGATTGAAATTCTTGGTACTAAATTAGATGCCATCCATAAAGCAGAGGACCGTGATTTATTCCGTAATTTAATGTATGAGCTAGGAGCTCCAGTTCCTGAATCTGATATTATTCATAACTTAGATGAAGCGAAAAGATTTGTTGCGAAAATTGGCTATCCTGTTATTGTTCGACCTGCCTTTACACTTGGCGGTACAGGGGGCGGTATTTGCTACAACGATCAAGACTTAGAAGAGATTGTGACATCGGGTTTAAAATATTCACCTGTAACGCAATGTCTATTAGAGAAATCAATCGCAGGCTATAAAGAGATTGAATACGAAGTAATGCGTGATGCAGCTGACAATGCCATCGTTGTATGTAACATGGAAAACGTTGACCCAGTAGGGATTCATACAGGTGACTCAATCGTTGTTGCACCAACGCAAACACTATCTGATCGCGAAAACCAAATGCTACGTAATATTTCACTCGATATTATTCGCGCATTAAAAATTGAAGGTGGCTGTAACGTACAGCTTGCACTTGATCCATATAGCTTTAATTACTATGTGATTGAAGTAAATCCACGTGTCTCTCGTTCATCTGCATTAGCATCAAAAGCAACAGGTTATCCAATTGCTAAGCTAGCAGCTAAAATTGCAGTAGGCTTAACGTTAGATGAAATTAAGAACCCTGTAACAGGCTCAACATATGCTTGTTTTGAGCCTGCACTGGACTATATCGTAGCAAAAATTCCTCGCTGGCCATTCGATAAATTCGAATCTGCTAAACGTAATCTTGGTACGCAAATGAAAGCGACTGGTGAAGTAATGGCGTTAGGTCGTACTTTTGAGGAAGCTATGCTAAAAGCGGTTCGTTCTCTTGAGACAGGTCAAGTACATTTAGAGTTAAAACATGCTGAAGAAAATTCAGATTCTTGGATTGAAAAACGTATTCGCAAGGCTGGGGATGAACGTCTATTCTTCATCGGTGAAGCTTTACGTCGAGGTGTAACAATTGAACAAATTCATGAATGGTCAGCAATCGATCTATTCTTCTTAAATAAGTTTAAAAATATTGTGGATATGGAACAAACACTTGCTGACAATAAGAATGACAAAGACGTACTTCGAACAGCTAAACGTTTAGGCTTTGCAGATAAGAAAATTGCTGAACTTTGGGAAACGACACCAGAAGATCTTTACGCTTATCGTAAAGAGCATGGCATTATGCCGGTCTATAAAATGGTGGATACATGTGCAGCAGAATTTGAATCAGAAACACCATATTTCTATGGCACATATGAAGACGAAAATGAATCGATTAAGTCAGAAAAACCTTCTGTTGTGGTACTTGGTTCAGGTCCAATCCGTATCGGACAAGGGGTAGAATTTGACTATGCCACTGTACACTCAGTATGGGCGATTCAAGAAGCGGGTTATGAAGCAATCATCATCAACTCAAATCCAGAAACGGTGTCAACAGACTTCTCAATTTCCGATAAGTTATACTTTGAACCATTAACAATTGAGGACGTTATGCATATTATCGACTTAGAACAACCAATTGGTGTTGTTGTTCAATTTGGTGGTCAAACGGCTATCAACCTTGCTGATAAATTAGCTGCTAATGGCGTGAAAATCCTAGGTACATCTCTTGAGGATATTGACCGTGCAGAAAACCGAGATAAATTTGAGCAGGCGCTACGTGAATTAGATATTCCACAACCTCAAGGAGAAACAGCGGTTTCTACAGAGGAAGCTCTTGCCATTGGTGAGCGTCTAGGCTTCCCAGTGCTTGTTCGCCCTTCTTATGTACTTGGTGGACGTGCTATGGAAATTGTTTATAATCAAGAAGAATTACAGCACTATATGGAAAATGCAGTAGAGGCATCTCCAGATCATCCAGTATTAGTAGACCGTTACTTAACAGGTCAGGAAATTGAAGTAGATGCTATCTGTGACGGTGAGAATGTGTTAATTCCAGGAATTATGGAGCATATCGAGCGTGCAGGAGTTCACTCTGGTGACTCAATCTCTGTTTACCCACCGCAAAAATTAACACAGGCACAAAAAGATACATTAGTTGACTATACAACTCGTCTTGCGAAGGGGCTAGGCATCATCGGCTTAATGAACATTCAATATGTTATTTCACAAAACGAAGTATTTGTCATCGAGGTAAATCCACGTTCATCACGTACAGTACCGTTCCTAAGTAAGATTACAAATATTCCAATGGCTAATATTGCAACAAAAGCAATCCTTGGCAAATCCATTGTAGAGCAAGGCTATCCAACAGGCTTAGCAGCGGAGCAAAAAGGCGTATTTGTAAAAGTACCAGTGTTCTCATTCGCTAAATTACGTCGTGTAGACATTACATTAGGACCTGAAATGAAATCTACTGGTGAAGTAATGGGGAAAGATGCAACATTAGAAAAAGCTCTTTATAAAGGGTTAGTTGCAGCAGGTATGGAAATACGAACAGAAGGTACTGTATTATTCACTGTGTCTGATAAAGATAAGGAAGAAGCGATTGCATTAGCAAAACGCTTCTCAACAGTAGGCTATCGCATTGTAGCTACTGAAGGTACAGCAAAAGCATTTGAAGCAGCAGGCGTAAGAACGGATGTAGTAGGTAAGATCGGGGCGAAAGGACAAACATTGATTGACCTTATTCAAAATGGGGAAGCTCAGCTTGTTGTCAATACATTAACAAAAGGCAAGCAACCAGCTCGTGACGGCTTCCGAATTCGTCGTGAGTCTGTAGAAAATGGTGTACCTTGTCTAACATCTCTAGATACAGCAGAAGCAATGGTACGTGTTATCGAATCTATGACATTTACAGCAGAACAAATGCCAAAAGCGGAGGTAGTACACTAATATGATACGTCAAGAGAAAATGACGGTCGTCTCTCAAAAGCAAATTGCGACAAACATTTTCGAACTGACACTTCATGGTGAACTGGTTCAGGAGATGACTCCTGGCCAGTTTGTCCATGTAAAGGTGTCGGATTCACTGGAGCCGCTTTTACGTCGACCAATTAGTATTGCAAATATTGATCAAGACAACAATGAATTTACGATGATTTATCGTGCCGAGGGGCGTGGTACGAAAGTGTTAGCGACGAATCGTGAGGGGCAACAAGTCGATGTACTTGGCCCAATAGGGAATGGATTTCCAGTAGATGCAGTTCAAGAAGGAGGCACGGCGCTATTAGTTGGAGGTGGTATTGGTGTACCTCCATTACATGAGTTAGCCAAGCAATTGAATGCTCGTGGTGTGAAAACAATCCATGTCCTAGGCTTCCAAACAGAGGATGTCTGCTTTTATGAGGATGAATTTAGTGCACTTGGTGAAACGCATTATGTTACGGTGGATGGCTCGAAAGGTACAAAAGGCTTTGTAACCACGGTTTTAGAGTCGTGTGCTCCTGAATTTGATGTTTTTTATTCCTGTGGACCCTTACCAATGTTAAGAGCATTAGAAGGCTATTACCCTGAAAAAGAGGGCTATTTATCATTTGAAGAACGTATGGGCTGTGGTATTGGAGCTTGCTTTGCATGTGTATGCAAAACAACAGATCAAGTTGAAAAGGACTATGTTAAAGTTTGCTCTGATGGTCCAGTTTTCCCGAAAGGAACGGTGGCACTATGAGTCGTTTAACAATTCAAATACCAGGCTTAGATTTAAAAAACCCTATTATGCCAGCCTCAGGTTGCTTTGGCTTTGGTCGTGAATATGCACAGCTTTATGATTTGTCTAATCTAGGCGCTATCATGATTAAGGCAACAACGGTCGAAACGCGTGCGGGTAACCCTACGCCTCGTGTTGCCGAAACAGCAGCGGGGATGTTAAATGCCATTGGTCTACAAAATCCAGGCATTGAAAAAGTGATGAATGAGGAATTAAAATTTTTAGAGGGTTTTGATGTGCCTATCATCGCCAATGTCGCTGGAACAGAGACAGCAGACTATGTAGAAGTAGCACGCCGTATTTCAACAGCACCAAATGTTAAAGCATTGGAGCTGAATATTTCTTGCCCTAATGTGAAATGTGGTGGTATTCAATTTGGAACAGATCCTGCTACAGCACGTGAGCTTGTAAAGGCAGTAAAGGCTGTGTCAGAAGTGCCAGTCTATGTGAAGCTATCACCAAACGTGACGAACATCGTTGATATTGCCCTAGCTGTTGAAGCAGGTGGAGCAGATGGTATTACGATGATTAATACATTGGTTGGTATGCGATTAGACGAGCGTACAGGTAAGCCAGTCATTGCTAATGGCACAGGTGGACTATCTGGTCCTGCTGTAAAACCTGTAGCAATACGAATGGTTTATGAGGTATACAAGGCCGTCAATATTCCGATAATTGGTATGGGCGGTGTAACAGAAGCGCAGGATGTCATTGATTTTATGTCTGCAGGTGCTTCAGCTGTAGCAGTAGGAACAGCTAACTTTGTTGACCATTTCGTTTGTCCGAACATTATTGAAGAATTACCAGCAAAGCTGGATGCATTAGGTGTAGAACATATAACAGAGATTATTGGAAGGAGCCATCGTTGATGAATACGAAACCTATACTAGCTCTAGATTTTCCAGGAGAAAAAGAAGTATTCGATTTTCTTAAAAAGTTCGATGAGCCTCTTTTCGTGAAAATTGGAATGGAATTATATATGCAAGAAGGACCTGATATCGTACGCAAAGTAAAGGATTTAGGTCATGATATTTTCCTTGATTTAAAATTACATGATATCCCAAATACAGTAGGCTCTGCGATGAAGGGTCTAGCAAAATTAGGGGTAGATTTAGTTAATGTCCATGCTGCAGGCGGACGTCCTATGATGGAAGCTGCTCTAGAAGGACTTGAAGCGGGAACGCCATTAGGCAAAGTACGTCCTGCACTAATAGCCGTTACTCAATTAACATCCACAACAGAAGAACAAATGCAAGCAGAGCAAAAAATTGCTCTTTCATTGCAAGAGTCTGTCCTACACTACGCAGGGCTCACAAAGGAAGCTGGCTTACAAGGTGTTGTTTGCTCTGTCCATGAGGCTAAGGCGATTGCTGAGGCGTGTGGAGATGAATTTCTACGTGTCACACCTGGAATTCGTTTAGCTGGCGGTGCTGCACACGATCAAAAACGTATAGCAACACCTGATGGGGCAAAGCGTGATGGTTCATCACTCATCGTTGTTGGCCGTGCTGTAACAGGTGCACAGGATCCAGTAGCAGCGTATAAAATCGTAAGTGAATTATGGGAGGCATAAATTATGACATTACAAAATAAAATTGCACACGCTATGTTAAAAGTTGGGGCTGTAGAATTAAATCCTACAGAGCTATTTACATGGGCATCTGGTATTAAATCACCTATATACTGTGATACACGTTTAACCATTTCCGATCCAGTTATTCGAAAACAATTAGCAAATGGTTTAGCCTCTGTCATCAAAGAGAACTTCGGTGCGACAGAAATTGTAGCAGGAACAGCTACAGCAGGTATCCCACATGCAGCATGGGTAAGTGATATTTTAGAATTACCAATGGTTTATGTACGCTCGAAAGCGAAGGAGCATGGTCGTGGCAATCAAATTGAAGGAAAATACGCAGCAGGACAAAAAGTAGTGGTTGTGGAGGATATCGTCTCTACAGGTGGCTCTTCCATTACAGCAGTAGAAGCATTGCGTGCAGCAGGCTGTGAGGTGCTTGGCGTTGTATGTGTTTACACATATAATCTTCCACGTGCTGAGCAAGCGTTTGATGAGGCTGGCATCCAATACGTATCGTTAACAAATTTTGATTATCTAATTGAAGCAGCAAATGAATCAGGGGCTATCAAAGAAGAAGATATCCCATTCTTAAAAGAGTGGCATGGAAAATTAAAAGCTGGAGAGCTATAATTAGAAATCTTGTAAAAGTAGTAGTAAAACATAGAGTTACTGGAATATAAAAGAGAGCAAATGCATAGAAACAACTATCGATATTTTTGTTGATAGTTGTTTTTTTGTGTTTTTCATCGTAGTCAAAGGAAAATAAACTTTATTAACTTTTAAGAGAAGTATGGTCTATAGATTAAAGATATTGTAAAAATAATTTATTTTTCTAATGTAATATAAAATACTTTATTTGTTTAGCACTTTAATAAATAAAATTATTCATTAATAATAATTAGGAAAATTTAGTATCATTCTATGAATTAAATAAACAATAAAAATCCTTTTATAATCATGTTTTCCAAATAAAAGTAAATTTTAACGTAGTATGAATAGGTCAATTGAGTAGGTTGTTATTATTTTAGTAAAATAAAAAAATGATACTTTAGGCAAATAAAGTTAAAAATGAACAAATGTTCAGTATGGCAAAACCTAAAGCATCTAATTTAAAATGGTATAGTTGTATGGATTATTTTGTATGTAATATTATGAGAATTGTAAAAATTCACTTGATTAAATGTATTATTTCCAGATAAAATAGCATTACGCCTAATTGTCAGAATATTATATACTGATCCAGTTACTATTACATTTGGAAAATAGGGTCAATTTTATGTAAGGAAGATGTTCTTTTTAAAATTTGATGTTTTTTTTAGCTAATATAATTTTGAAATAGGTTTAACACCTTATGATCTAATTTTTCGGAATATTGGATCTTATGAGGGAATCCAAAAGCTAATTTCTTTTTACATCTTTTACTTAAAGAATACATTTTAGACATATGTTTCTGTTGCTTACATAAAGGATGTAGTGATTTTTAGTAAAAAAATTAAAGGTGTGATATTAAATGAGCTTAATGTTAGAAGTGAAAAACCTTAAAACTGGTTTTGATATAGATGGGGAGATTTATCATGCTGTTGATGATGTTTCTTTTTCAGTCAAATCAGGTCAAATTATTGGGGTAGTTGGGGAATCTGGATGTGGAAAAAGTGTCATGTCCCTTTCAGTTATGCAGCTTCTTCCAAAAGGGATTGGTAAAATTACAGGCGGAGAAATTAAGTTTGAAGGCAAAAACATCGAAAATTATTCTAGCGATGACATGAATAAGATTAGAGGAAAAGATATCAGTATGATTTTCCAAGAACCCATGACATCATTAAATCCCGTTTTTACAATTGGTTCACAAATACAAGAGATTATCTTAAATCACTCTAAAATCTCAAAGGCAGAGGCTAAAAGTAAAGCAATAGACTTATTAAAACAAGTTGGCATACCGAGAGCGGATCAAATTGTTGATGAGTATCCACACCAATTATCTGGTGGTATGAGACAAAGGGTTATGATTGCCATTGCCATTGCATGTCAACCTAAACTATTAATTGCAGATGAACCTACTACGGCTCTTGATGTGACGGTACAAGCTCAAATCCTAGATCTATTAAAGACAATTCAAGCAAAGAATGATATGTCCATCGTGCTTATTACACATGATTTAGGTGTCGTAGCCGAAATGTGTGATGAAGTAATTATCATGTATGCAGGGAAAATTGTAGAAAGAACAAATGTAGATAATTTGTTCCACAACCCTCAGCATCCTTATACAAAGCTATTAATGGCTTCTATACCAAGAATCGATGAAGAAGTTGAAAAGTTAACAACCATTCAAGGGATTGTACCTTCGTTAAAAAATATGCCCCAAATAGGTTGCCGTTTTGTGGATAGATGTCCTTCGGCTATGCCTGACTGTAGCAAGGTTACGCCACAACTTTCCTTCATAGGCGAGGGACATGAGGTATCATGTTTACTTTACGAAAGTTGTGATACAAGAAAGGGTGTGAGCTGACAGTATGAATGAAACAATCGTAAAACAAGAAAAGAATAACTTATTAGAAATTATTGATTTAAAGACATATTACCCAATCAAAGGTGGCTTTTTAAGGCATACTGTCGGTCATGTGAAAGCAGTGGATAATATTTCTTTTACCATTAAAAATGGCGAGACATTAGGGCTAGTGGGAGAATCGGGTTGTGGAAAATCGACAACTGGACGCACAATTTTAAGATTATTAGACGCAACGGATGGAAAAATTATCTTTGATGGTAAAGATATTACAAACCTGAGAGGGAAATCTTTAAGGGATATACGAAAAGATATTCAGATGGTATTCCAAGATCCATACGCCTCATTAAACCCGATGCAAATGGTAGGGAGCATTGTTGCAGAGCCTATTATGAATTTCAGTAATAAATCATTGAAATCATTAAAAGGCGAGGTAATGGAGCTATTAAGAAAAGTAGGCTTACCTGAAGATGCCTATTATAAATATGCTCATGAGTTCTCAGGTGGTCAGCGCCAGCGTATTGGTATTGCTCGGGCACTAGCACTTAGACCAAAGCTTATTATAGCAGATGAGCCTGTTTCAGCCTTAGATGTATCAGTACAATCACAAGTTCTTAATTTATTAAAAGAACTACAGGATGAGTTTGATCTAACATTCCTGTTTATCGCACATGATTTAAGTGTGGTCAAGCATATGAGCGATCGAATTGGCGTGATGTATCTAGGAAATATTGTAGAAATAGCTGATAAGGAACATATTTACGATGAGCCATTACATCCTTATACACAAGCATTGATCTCTGCAATACCAGTGCCAGATCCGAGAAAGAAAAATAGTCGCATTGTTTTAGAGGGAGATATACCGAGTCCTGCTAATCCACCATCAGGCTGTCCATTCCATCCAAGATGTCCAAAGGCAATGGCCGAATGTTCATTATCTAAGCCAGCTTTAAAGGAGGTGAAGTCAGGGCATAGTGTTGCTTGTCATTTATATTAAAAACTAAAACGGAAAATAGTTATTGACAAAAATAAAATTACGGGGGGAAAAAAATGAAAAAATCAGCAATATGGTCATTTATGCTATTGCTAGTTATGGCATTATTTTTAGCTGCATGTAATAATGACGCATCAAAAACAGAGAAGGAAAATGAAAAGGATACAAGCGGGGATACAACGGCAACAACAGATAAACCTTCTACAGAGGGTGGAATCGTAACATTTGGTACAGATGTTGCACCTGAGGGCGTATATGATCCAGCTTATTCAGGTAGTATTGTAGATAGCTATATTCAAAATTTCACAACAGAAGGTATCTATGATGTAAATGATAACTTAGAATATGTTCCTAACTTAGCTTCTTGGGAAATTAGTGAAGATAAATTAACATATACATTTACATTCCAAAAGGGTGTAAAGTGGCATAATGGTGAAGAGTTAACAGTTGACGACTGGGTATTTGCATTAGAGACTCTAGCAGACCCTGATTATGCTGGACCTCGTTTTAATTATGCAGAAGGTATTAAAGGGGCAAAAGCTAAAAAAGAAGGCAAAGCTGATAAAATTGAAGGTATTGAAGTGGTAGATCCACATACAGTAAAAATTACTTTTGAACAAGTGAAAATTAATAATTTAGAACAACTTTGGCAGTATCCAATGCCGAAAAAACATTATGAAGGCATTGCGGTAAAAGATTTAGAGGAATCAAAACAGGTTCGTGAAAATCCTGTTGGCTTAGGGCCTTTTAAAGTGAAAAAGGTTGTAGATGGAGAATATTCTGAATTAGAGCGTTTTGATGATTACTGGAAGGGCAAACCACAGCTTGATGGTGTTATTGTAAAAGTAATCGACCCATCACTAGCAACTGGTGCATTCCAAAACGGAGAAATTGATATTATGGATATTAGACCACAATCCGTAAAAGAATTAGAAGCTTTAGGCAATGTACGTATTGAAGAAACTAATGGTGTGGGCTATTCATACATCGGACTTCGTTTTGGCCACCGTGATAAAGCGGCGTTAAAAAATGTGGCAGATTTTGATAAATTTAATGCAAAAGAATTACGTCAAGCATTATTATATGCAATTAACCGTCCAGCAATGATCGATGCTTTCTTAGAAGGAAAAGCAACAGTTGCCAATACTGTGATTCCAACTACTTTCTGGACTGCTGCACCAGAGTCAGAATTAAATCAATATGAATTCAACCCAGAAAAGGCAAAAGAGCTATTAGCAGCTGCTGGCTATGTTGATAAAGATGGTGATGGTTTTGTCGAAGATCCAAAGGGACAACCATTTAAAATTTCATTTGGACACTATGCAGGTTCAGCAGCATTTGAAGGACGTGCACAAGCAATTGTACAATCTTGGAATGATATTGGTGTAAAAACAGAATTAGCGACAGGTAGTTTAATTGAGTTTAACTTATATAATGATATGAAAGACAATGATGATGCAGCATTAGAAGCATTCTTTGGTGCTTGGAGTATGGGTTCTGATCCAGATCCATCAGGATTATGGGGCAATGATGCAGAGTGGAACTATGGTCGTTGGGTAGATCCGAAAAACCAAGAATTATTAGATAAAGGCTTAAGTGAAGAAGCATTTGACAAAGACAAACGTATGGCAACATATGTTGAATGGCAAAAATACTTCAACGAAGAATTACCTGCACTTCCTTTATGGGAAAACTTAGATTTATATGGTATAAATAATCGTTTACAAGGTGTTCATGTTAACGCTGTTGGCTTCCAAACGGATGTTTATAAATGGCATATTAAAGAATAAGCTTTTCTGTATTTTAATTCTTGCTAACTAAGTCCTTAAAAAGAGGACTTAGTTAGTAAATTTGTAGATAAGGAGACGTTACATGCTTCAATATACACTTCGACGATTACTTGGCATGATCCCATTGTTACTCCTTATTTCGTTGGTGGTATTCTTTTTAGCGAAAATGATGCCAGGAGATGCATTTGCTGGTGAAATTGATCCTTCTAATACGAATCCACAATACATCGAAGAAATGAGAGAAAAATTAGGTTATAACGATCCTATTATCCAGCAATATGGTAGATGGATTGTTAATTTTATGCAAGGGGATTTTGGTAAATCAACTGTTTATAAAAAACCAGCAGTAGAAATTATTGCGCAGCGTATACCTAATACCATATTTTTAGCTCTAACATCGTTAATTTTTACCTACATATTTGCATTTATTATGGGCATGTATGCTGGTAGAAAACCCTATACACTTGGGGACAATTTGATTGCAACGTATAATTATCTAGCTTTAGCCATTCCATCATTTGTTGCGGGAATTGTAGCTATTTACTTTTTCTCGTTCAAGTTAGGTTGGTTCCCATTTAACGGTTCTGTGGGCGTTGGGCTAGAGCCTGGAAATTTGGACTACTATATAAGTAGATTTCACCATGTTTTACTACCTGCGCTTATATTAGGATTAATGGGAACAGCATCCTATACACAATTTTTGCGAAATGACATTATTGAAAATAGTAGAAAAGATTTTGTAAGAACTGCAAGAGCAAAGGGAACAAAAGAATCGAAAATTTATAACAAACATATTTTACGAAATTCTATTATTCCTCTTATTACATTCCTTGGGTTTGATATTGCGACATTAATTAGTGGTGCGGTAATAACAGAAACAATCTTTACTTATCCTGGAATAGGTGCTCTCTTCCTTGAATCTGTTGGAAGAAGGGATTATGCAGTCATGATGTCGATCACAATGTTACTTTCGTTTTTAACACTTTTTGGGAATTTAGTAGCGGATTTATTATATGGTGTAGTAGATCCACGTATTAGATTGGATTAAGGAGGGGGAAATATGACATTGGTAACAGATCAAGAAGTTTTAACGCCAAAATCGCCAAAGAAAAGCCCCTCGCCATGGGTAATTGCGAGACGAAAGTTCTTTAAAAATAAACTAGCCTTGATTAGCCTTATATTTCTACTGTTCGTTATTATCTTATCGTTTTTAGCACCATATATTACAACGAAAGATATTGTTCGAGTTGATTTTACCCAAATAAGTAAACCACCATCTAGTGAAAACTGGTTAGGAACAGATACAAATGGTCGAGATGTGTTTACAAGAATGCTCTATGCTGGTCGATCGTCCTTAACAGTAGGATTAAGCTGTATGTTCTTTATTGTTTTAATTGGAACTACAGTCGGTGC
Source organism: Lysinibacillus sp. IITD104 (assembly GCF_036698265.2). NCBI lineage: Bacteria > Bacillati > Bacillota > Bacilli > Caryophanales > Bacillaceae > Lysinibacillus > Lysinibacillus sp. IITD104. Next base: position 3,520,264 of record NZ_JBAHYH020000001.1, on the reverse strand, counting down.
CATTTCAGGGTACTTTGGCGGAAAAATAGATCAAATACTCATGAGATTTACAGATTTTATCTTAATGTTTCCATTTATGATTTTTGTCATTGTTTTAAATCAAATTCTAATTGGAAAAGTATCTGGTCTATGGACTTTGATTTTTGTTATCTCGCTGTTAATGTGGGGATCTGTTGCAAGGATTGTACGAAGTAGGGTGCTTGCTGAAAAGGAAAATGAGTATATATTAGCAGCTCAATCAATTGGCTGTAAATCATCAAAGATCATTATCAGGCATTTACTACCTAATGTTGCTTCGACGATTATTGTACAAGCAACGTTGCTGATGGCTGTAACAATCGTTGCTGAATCGGGTTTAAGCTTTTTAGGGTTGGGTGTACCAGCAGATACACCAAGTTGGGGAAATATGCTGTCCGAAGCTAGAAACTCAGAGGTATTAAAGGAGAAGCTTTGGATGTGGGTGCCTCCTGCGACAGCTATTACACTAGTAATTTTGTCCATTAATTTTATCGGAGAAGGATTAAAGGATGCATTAAATCCAAAATCTAGAAGGTAATCATAAAATGGATATCTAATATGTAACAAGAAAATAGGGCACCTTTAAATGTAAAAGTAATCACATTTAAAGGTGCCGAATTTTATAAAGGATAATCGTTTAATACATAGTAATATTGATTGTCATTACAAAATAGAGACTTGAAAAGAATGTTTTGAGAGCAACTATTATGGTCTAATCACACAAGGCTTTGGACTGTGGCATGGACCTGGATAGGCAGATGCTGTAGAAGAACCAACACTAATTAATAAGATTGTAAAACAACATGTAGCAAGAAGAAGTTTCATACTTTTTTTCATTGGAATACACTCCTTTATTTGTGTTAACTCAATCATAATATATTCCCTAAATTATTTAAACTAATTTTACAAAAATGGTATTTATTAACTATATTTGAAAGAGTGAGGGGAATTATAGTCGTAAGTTTAGTTAGGTTTACACTGATGGGGATATTGGGTAATAAAGAAGTAAATTAAAAAACTCCCATCACAGTAGTTATACTGTCGACAGGAGTTATAGGCTTTATCGATTAGCAACCCAAGTTTTTACTAGATCAGCAGTACCATAAACATAATGCTGGTCACCAACTTCATGGTAAGTTGCACTTTCGTCAACCTCTGTATGCTTGTACTGAATACGTTGACGGCGCTTCTCTGACATTGGATCAGGAAGTGGGATAGCTGATAGTAAAGATTTTGTATACGGATGAACAGGGTGATTGTAGATATCATCTGCCTTACCGATTTCCATGATTTTACCACGGTACATTACAGCAATACGGTCACTGATGTATTTTACCATAGATAAGTCATGGGCAATGAAAAGATAGGTTAAGCCACGTTCTTTTTGTAGTTGTTTTAGTAAGTTAACAACTTGGGCTTGAATGGATACGTCTAGCGCAGAGATTGGCTCATCGGCAATGATAAACTTAGGATCTAAGCTTAATGCACGGGCAATCCCAATACGTTGACGTTGACCACCTGAGAATTCGTGTGCGTAACGATTCGCGTGCTCTTTGTTTAAACCAACAGCTTCAAGTAACTCTTGGATTTTCGCACGACGTTCCTTTTTATCCTTGTATAGGCCATGAATATCAAAGGCTTCACCAATGATCTCCCCAGCTGTCATACGAGGGTTTAAAGAAGCATAAGGATCTTGGAAAATCATTTGCATTTGACGGTTAAATTTCTTTAACTCATTTTTTGATTTTTTTCCATGGACATTTTCACCATCGAAAACAATCTCACCGCCTGTAATATCATATAATCGAATGATTGAACGACCAGTTGTTGACTTACCACAACCAGATTCACCCACAAGACCAAGTGTTTCACCTTCGTAAACATCGAAGCTGATACCATCTACAGCTTTGATAGGATTACTTGGCGAACCAAAATGCTGCTTTAAATTTTTGATTTCAAGAATTTTTTTCGCACCAGTTTTAGTCATTTTCTTGTGCCTCCTTTGCTAAATACCCTTCAATACGTTTAGCAACCGCATCTGGAAGAGGAATCTTTGGTGCATCAGGATGCAACAACCAAGTCTTTGCAAAATGAGTTTCACTTACTTGGAACATTGGTGGCTCTTGTTCATAATCAATCGCCATAGCATACTCGTTACGAGCTGCAAATGCATCACCCTTAGGTGGATTCGTAAGATCCGGCGGTGAGCCTGGAATCGTACGTAATAGCTCATCAGTATCATTATCTAAATCAGGCATTGAACCAAGTAGACCCCATGTGTAAGGATGCTTTGGATTATAGAAAATATCATTTACAGTACCGTATTCTACGATTTGGCCAGCGTACATTACTGCTACACGGTCAGCGATATTCGCCACTACACCTAAATCGTGTGTAATGAAAATGATAGATGTTTTCGAGTTTTTCTGAATTTCTTTCATTAATTCTAAAATTTGCGCTTGAATTGTTACGTCTAGAGCTGTTGTTGGCTCATCGGCAATTAGTAGCTTAGGATCAGCTGCAAGGGCAATGGCAATAACAACACGTTGACGCATACCACCTGAAAACTCATGTGGGTATTGGTTATAGCGTTTTTCAGGGAAGGGGATACCTACCTGTGTTAAAAGCTCAATCGCACGTTTTTTTGCTTCGTCTTTAGAAACTTTTTTGTGTTGCAAAATTACTTCAGTTATTTGACGTCCGACCTTCATCGTTGGATTCAAACTTGTCATTGGATCTTGGAAAATCATAGCAATTTCATTTCCGCGTACTTTAGACATTTCTTTATCAGTTAATGGAACTAAATCACGGCCATTGAATAAAATTTGTCCTGACTCATAAATACCAGGTGGCTGGGGAATTAGTTTCATTAGCGCATTACTCGTAACACTTTTACCAGAACCAGATTCACCTACTATAGCGAGTGTTTCACCCTCCTTTAAATCAAAGTTAACACCACGTACAGCACGGACAAGCCCTGCATAAGTTTTAAAATTAATTCTTAAATCTTTTACTTCTAGAATTTTTTTACTCATTTCGGCCACCTCCTTATTTACGTAGTTTTGGATCTAGAGCATCACGTAAGCCGTCACCAACTGCGTTAAACGCAAAGATTGTTAGTGAAATAAATACTGCTGGGAAAATCAAACGCCATGGAGCATTGGCAATGGCTTTATTTCCTTCAGAGGCCATTGTACCCCAAGAAGCTGTTGGAGCAGGAACCCCAAGACCTAGGTAACTTAGGAATGATTCAGTGAAAATAGCAGATGGAATTGTTAACGTCATCGTTACTAAAATTGCACCAAGAGCATTCGGAACTAAATGTTTAATGATTAAATGGCCTGTACTAGCACCTAATGTACGAGCAGCAAGAACATATTCTTGGTTTTTAATAGATAATACTTCCCCACGAACGATACGTGCCATGTTTATCCATCCAGTGATAGAAAGGGCAATAATCATTGGGATTAAACCAGGTTGCATAACAACTAATAGTACGATTACAACTAATAGATAAGGTACTGCTGTTAAAACGTCTGCAATACGCATCATGATGTTATCGACACGACCACCTGCTAAACCAGAAATACTTCCCCAAATAACACCGATAATTAAGTCAATAATCGCTGCAGCAATTCCGATAAATAGGGAAATACGAGCGCCTTCCCAAATACGAACGAAAATATCACGACCAAGATCATCCGTTCCAAACCAAAATTGAGCAGATGGTGGTGCATTGTAAACACCTAGCTGATCACTTGCTTTGTATTGAGAAAAAATTGGTACAAACGTAGCCATTAAAATAACAATGATTAAAATAATTATCCCAATGATGGCCATTTTGTTATGAGAGAAACGGAGAAATACTTCTTTCCAAAAGGAGACTGATTTATCAGCTAATTTTTCCGTTGCTTCATGATTTCCACCAACAATTTTAAACTTATCTTTTTCAATTTGTTGCTGTGTCATTATTTTTTCGCTCCTTTCAGTTTAATACGCGGATCAATCACACTATAAAGAATATCAACGATTAATACCGCAAATAAAAGGATGATAGAGTAGAACACTGTCGTACCCATAATGACTGTATAGTCACGGTTTGTAATACTTTGAACGAAGTGTTTACCAAGTCCAGGAATAGCGAAAATTTGCTCAACAATGAAACTACCTGTTACAACACCAGCTGTTAATGGACCAAGGTATGTTACGACTGGTAGAAGGGCATTTCGTAAAGTATGTCGGAATACGATCGTCCATTTTCCTATCCCTTTTGCACGAGCCATTTTTACATAGTCACTATTGTTTTGCTCAAGCATACTTGAACGTGTTAACTTTGCGATAAAGCCCATGTGTGAGAAAGCGATTGCAAAGGCAGGTAATATACTATAAACAAAGCCTTTCCATCCACTAATTGGGAACCAACCTAACTTATAGGCTAAGAAATACTGCATTAAACCAGCTAAGATAAATGAAGGTACTGATATAAATAGCACCGCAAAGGACGTTGCCAAATAATCCGGGAACTTATTATGATATAGCGCGGAAACTACGCCAATTAAAATACCCAATCCAACTGCAAGTAGCATAGCCTCAATCCCTAATGTTAAAGAAACAGGGAAACTTTCAGAAATCATATCATTTGTAGAACGCGCTTTATATTTCATTGACTCACCGAAATTGAAAGTGGCCGTATCGATTAAATAATCTTTATATTGTATATACCAAGGGTTATTTAATCCATACGTTTCGTTTAACTTCTCCTCGATTTGAGGTGGGAAATTACGTTCACTCGCGAAAGGACTACCAGGAGCGAGACGCATTAAGAAAAACGTAACCGTTACGATGACGAAAAGCGCGAGAAGTATATACATCAGCCTTTTCAAAATATATTTAATCACATAAAACTCCTCCTTCTATTTGTCAATTTTCAGACAAATAAATGCCTTCGTATTTTAAAAAGAGCTGACTCGCGCCGTAGTGGCTACGAGGCAGCTCTTGCTGTAGAGCTAAAAAAGCAAGATAAAATAATATAAATAATTATTTTTCTTCTACTACAACCTCTTTAAGTGGAATGTTACCAAGAACATCTGCATGCATGTTTTTCACGTTATCTTGTACTACAGAAAGGTTAGTGTAGTAGTAGATAGGTGCAACAGGTAAATCAGTCATGATAACTGACTCTGCTTGTTTTAAAAGCTCAAGACGTTTAGCAGGATCAGTTTCTAGGTTAGATTGATCTAATAACTTTTTATATTCTGGGTTTTCCCAACCAGTATCGTTGTTACCGTTTGCAGCAGTATCATAGATTTCTAAGAATGTATAAGCATCATTATAGTCACCAGTCCAGCCTAGACGTCCAGCTTGGTAGTCTAATTGATTAAGTTTCTCTAGGTAAACTTGCCATTCAGAGTTATCAAGACCTACCTTAATACCAAGGTTTTTCGTCCAGCCCTCTTGAATAAATTGAGCGATAGCAGCATGTGCTTCACTAGTATTGAATGAAATGTTTACAGTGATTTCAGATGGATCTTTAATACCAAGTTCTTTCATACCAGCTTCAAGTGCAGCTTTTGCACCTTCAATATCGTTATCTTTGAAGTAACCACGGTCTTCTTCAAAACCACTAACTGCGATTGGCACCATACCTAATGCAGGTTTTTGCTCACCTTTAGTAATATTGTCAATTAAACCTTGACGATCGATTGCTAGAGTTAACGCTTTACGAATGTTAGCGTTTCCAGTAAATTTATCTTTTGTATTTAGTTTATAGACATATACAGAAGCTTGGTCAGCAATATTTAATGAACCATCAGCTTTAAATCCTTCAATTGAATCAAGTGCAACAGATTGGTATGGAGCACCAAGATAGTCAATTTCGCCAGCTTTAAACATTGTAGCAGCAGTTGTTTCAGATTCAACCATACCGATATTAATTGTCTCTAAAGAAACTTTATCTGCATCCCAGTATTCTGGGTTTTTCTTTAATACGATTGCGTCGTTGTGTCTCCATTCATTTAAAGTGAATGGTCCGTTTGTTACATAGTCATCACCAGCATCAGTGTACCACTCATCATTACCTTCAATTGCTTTTTGATTTAACGGAGCATATGTTTTGAATGCTGTTAATTCTAAGAAGTAAGGTGTTGGGTTTTCTAACGTTACGACTAATGTTTTGTCATCTTCTGCTTTAACACCTACGTCATCAGCAGAACCTTCACCGTTGTTATACGCTGCAGCACCTTTAATTGGGTAAAAAATAGAAGCATACTCTGAAAGATTATCTGGGTTTAGTGCCCATTTCCATGCATATTCAAAGTCCTTTGCCGTTACTGGATCTCCATTTGACCATTTATTATCACGGATTGTGAATGTGTAAGTTTTTTGGTCTTCGCTAATTGTCCAGTCAGAAGCAGCAGCAGCAACTGGTTTTGAATCTGCATCTAGCGTTGTTAAATTTTCAAATATGTTTGTAAGAATAGCACTAGAAGTTGTATCAGTTGCTAATCCTGGATGTAATGATGGTGGCTCAGAAGTTACTACTAAGTTTAGTTCACCACCTGATGAAGCAGTTTCAGATGAACCTGAATCTTTTCCATCGTCTTTTGATTTTTCAGACGAATCTCCGCCGAAGCCACATGCAGCAAGTACTAAAGAAAATACTGCAAGGACAGTTAGTAATAAAAACTTTTTGTTTTTATTCATGTGAATCCCCCTTATACAATTTTTAAGCCTTTTGTGAAGCTCCTATTTAATATACCAAAAAAATCATTGTGTACAAAATAAAAAAGATTCGAATTTATATAGTATTATCTGACATTTAGGAGAATAATAAATTTTTCCGATTTATCACACTAAAGAGGCAAAGTGTATATATAATAAGAATTTGATATTTACTTATTCTGAATATCAAAAATAAAGTAAAAATAAAAAAATGATTTACTATACGGAAAATTCCTATTTTTTTGATAATATTATCGATATTTGAAAAATGAATCTAAAGTCATAGATGTAATACCTTGAGGAATTTGTATAGATTTGTAGAAAATCTATGTAAAACTCAGTGAATTAGTTTCTTTTACAGGTAATTTCTTGTAATTTATGATCGCGAAACATGAATATTTTTATCTATTAATGATATATAAGAAACTTGTTTTGTATTTTTCTAAGATTATCCATTTGTAGGGAAGAAAAAGAAAAAAATGAGCATTTGTATGAAAAAAGGTACCCATACTAAGAAAAAAATGGATTTAGTGAGAAGCTAGTTTACGAGATTAAGTTTTATTGAAATAATTTTTGACCTAGATGTGTATACATGCATATATGCAGCTAGTCACTGTTTTATTCATCAGTCAAAAAATAAACGGAATGCTTCGTTTTGTCCTGTATTCTTCCAAAGAGAACCGTTTTAATAATATTGTTTTTTTGAGGATGTCATTTGTCTTACTGAAGAGGATTGATAATGCAAATAATTACTAAAAATCTGTTTATTCATCAAATGAAACCGTTATCAATAGCTATTCAGAAGGAAATTCTTCCACTATTCAAATGTGTTACATGAAAAAATATAAAAAAACAGTGCATCCACATG
>NZ_JBAHYH020000001.1:3489283-3512558 GCF_036698265.2 Lysinibacillus sp. IITD104 | reverse complement strand
TGTATAAAATGCACTGTTTTTTATTTAAAGTTTAAATTGATTGATTTGATTCTGTAAATCTAAGGACTTTTCGCTTAGATCTGCGGCAACTTGGTTTACTTGCTGTACTGTTATAGACTGTTCTCTTGTTGCTGAAGCTACAATTTTTGTATTATCCGCGCTAGTTGAAGCACCATGAGCAATTTCTGCAACGGAGGCTGCAACCTGTTCAGCGCTAGCTGAAATTTCTTCAGAGGTAGCTGATATATCCTCTATCTGATCTGTCATCGTATTAATTGCTTTCACAATACCTTCAAAGGCTTGTCCTGCATGTCCGATGATTTTGACGCCTTCTGTGACAGAATGAAGTCCATCAAAGACAGCTTTTTCTACATTATGTGTATCCTGTTGAATATCTAGCGTTAAGGCAACGATTTGGTTGGCTGATTGTTTGGATTCCTCGGCTAACTTACGAACTTCATCTGCTACAACCGCAAATCCTTTACCATGCTCTCCAGCTCTAGCTGCTTCAATTGCTGCATTGAGTGCCAATAAATTCGTTTGATCGGTAATGGCAGTAATAACAGCAGTGATCTGACTTATCTCATCCGATTGCTTACTCAATTTTTGAACAAGATTATTAATCATTTGTGTTGATTCATGGATGACATTCATTTGTTGCTGAGCTTCTTCTACAGTCTCATTTCCATTTGTCGCTAATTCAGAAGTTGTTATAGCATTCTGATGGAGTTGTTGAGTTGCTTCAGCTATTCGTTGAACACCTACAGCCGTTTCATCCATTGCGTGTGCGCTTTCGTTAGCTGCTACTGTAGCTGTCACTGCAGCATCAGCTGTTTCATTAATCCGTATTGTTATTTCATCAGCAGTGGCAGTAATTTCTTCAGTTGAGGCAGAAAGTTCCTCTACTGAAGCTGTTAAATGCTCTGCATTGTCCTGTATATGCGTTAATAAACTTTTCAGATTTCCCTTCATGGCATTAAAAGCTACTGAAAGCTGACCAATTTCATCTTTTGATTGATGGGTAATATCTGGATGAATTAATTCACCATTAGCTACATGGTTTGCTGCCAGAACGATAAACTTTAAAGGGCGTGAGATTGTCCGTTGTATATAGAAAATAAGGAAAATACCTAGAGCGATACCAATGATGATTGCGATAATGGAAATAATTTGGGAATTAAATACAGCCTGTTTAGATTCTTTTGTCACAATATTTAGTTGTTCCTTTTGATAGCTTCCAATTTTATCGGATACCTCTTGTATACCTTTATTTGCTTGCTGTACTTCACCATTTACCTTTTGCAAAGCACCTTCTAGATTACCAGCTTCAAATAGAGCTATTGCTTCTGTTGCTGCCTTATTAAAAGTATCATTATAGGATTTTAATGTCTGTGCATATGTTTCCATTTCAGCTGAATTCGATTTTTCAATGATTTCTTCTACATGTGTGTCGAGCATACTTGCATATTTTGAGTAACTCTCTTTGTTAGCAGGTTTGTCTTCGATGATGATGGCACGAATGAAAAGACCTTGCATGGCCATTTCAAATTGAATATTATCTGCTAATTCTACAAGAGCAACATGTCCTTCTAATGCACTTTCAATCTTTTTTTCAATGTTAGAAAATAGCAGGAACATAATGAACAAGGAAATGATTAATGTGAGAATAATTGCAAAGAAACCAAAGCTTAATTTTTTACCTACAGACATATTGATACGCCCTTTCCTAAATGCTCTACAAAAATTTTTATACTTTAATTTAGCTTTTTAGAGTAGTAGAAGTCAATATTCGCTGAAGGAAACAGTGCAGATTATTCATATGTTTTTATAATGTTATTATAATAAGGAAGATTGTCTGTAATAATCAATCAAGATTAGGCTATTTTCATCGTTTTATAGTACGGATTACGTGTTCCCGTTATAAAAAAGAAGAAACCGATACAATTTGTATCGGTTTCTTCCTTTATGACTGTTTCTTTAACTGTAAAATGACTGCCTCATCAGGGTCAATATACAGTGTCTTTTGTTCAAAATAGATGACGAAACCTGGTTTGGCACCATTTGGTTTTTTGACCTGTCGTATTTCAGTATAATCTACTGGCACAGAAGAGGATTCTCGAGCCTTAGAAAAATAGGCGGCTAGTGTGGCAGCTTCTCGCAATGTCGTTTCATCTGGCTCACTTGAATGAATGACAACATGTGATCCAGGAATATCCTTTGTGTGTAACCAAATATCAGTCCGTTTTGCTAGTTTAAATGTTAGCATATCATTTTGTTTATTGTTTTTTCCAACAGAAATTGTTACTCCAGTTGAAGAAACATAGCGCTCAGGTTCAGGTTTTACTTGTTTTTTCTTTTTCTTTGCGTGACGTAGTTTTAGGTAACCTTGCTCTGCTAGCTCTTCACGAATTTCCTCAATATCCCCAGGAGAAGCCTGCTGAACTTGCTGTGCTAGCATTTCGAAGTAAGAAATTTCTTCAGTCGTTTTTTCTAGCTGCTCTTGAACCATAACCAATGCATTTTTTGCTTTTGTATATTTTGTATAATAGCTTTGGGCATTTTCAATCGGTGTTTTACGTTCACTTACTGGAATCGTTATTTCTTCGCCAGTTTCACTATAGTAATTTGTGACGGTAACTTCCTTGACTCCTTTTTCAAAGGCATAGATATTGGCCATTAATAGTTCACCATATAGTTGGAATTGATCGAGCTTAGAGGCACGTTCATAATCTTTTTTTAGCTTTTTGGTTTTTAAAGCTAGTTTGTCAATTTCATTTTGTAGCCAACGCTCTAAATCTCCAGCTTGCTGTTTCACACGATCTCGCTCCGCCCGTGCAAAGAATACACGATCAAGAAGCTCATGGACATTAGGATAATTTGTTATATCCCCATCATGCAAGTGCGTTAATTCGATAGGGGAGAAGTAAGTTTTATGATTGAAGAGTACGTACATAGGCTTCATTCCACCGTTTGCAAAGGATGTCATAAAATCCTTGAAGCATGCCAGGGGATTTGGTGCTGTTGTCATACGATATATTAATTCTTCCGCGTGAAGAGGTGAAAAACCAGCTAATTGTTGCACGATCTCTTTAGAGGTTTTGGCTTCAGCGAAAAATGCTGTTAGCTCTTCATCTGTCACTGTTAAAGGATTCCATTTGTTTTGTGTGGGTGGCACAATATATGGTTGACCTGGTAGCACAGTACGGAAGCTATTGACTGAAGGAGGCAAATGTTTTAGGCTGTCAATAATTTTACCCTGCTCTTGATCAATCAATAGTAGATTACTATGTCTACCCATAATTTCCGCATGTATTTCCCTTACGATAGGATCTCCAATTTCATTTTTACTTTCAATTTCTACTATTATAATGCGATCAAAATCACGCTGTTTTATAGAAGCAATAAAACCACCCTCTAAATGTTTACGCAAAAGCATGCAAAACATTGGGGGCTCTGCTGGATTTTCAATCGTGTGCTCAGTAAGGTGAACACGTGCATAAGAAGAGTGGATTGAAAACAGTAATTTATGATTCTTTCCGTTTGCACGCACATGTAAAATAACCTCTTGTGCATTAGGTTGATGTATTTTTGTAATCCGACCAGTGACCAGCTGTTGTAGGTCGGCAGTTATTGAATAAGTAAATAAGCCATCAAATGCCATATGAATTCCTCTTTCCAACGATATCAAGCATCTTGGTACTTTCGTATTTTTTCTTGTTGCATTTGCATTCACTCTTTTTTAGCTTCAGCTAATACACTTTCTGTATGTTTATCATAGCATTTTTTAGGTGAATATTAAAATATAGCTTCAATTGTGGTAGAATAAGCTTTTACTTTATCCAAATTTTTTTGGAGAGTCGTCATAATCGACAAAGCTTATGTTATAATAATCCCAGTATGCAAAGAAAGGTGTGACGAACCTTGGTGCGTAGTATGACTGGTTTTGGCAGAGGTGTCACAACAACTAGAGACTTTCAATTAACCGTGGAAATGCGCTCGGTCAACCATCGTTTTTTAGAAATTAACGCAAAATTTCCGAAAGAATGGCTTGAAGCAGAAATTTTTGCAAAGAAATTAATTTCTCAAGCTTTGTCACGCGGCAAAATTGATGTGATGGTATATGTGAAGGACTTAGAGAACGTAGAGCAATCTATCGAGATTAATTGGTCATTAATTGAAGCGTATCGTAAGGCAAAAGAGCAATTAGCAAGTAAAGTACCACTTGAAGAAAAATGGACGATGCAAGAGCTTTTATCGTTAGAGCAGGCACTTGTGCAGCAAAAGCCTCAGCTTACACCAGAGGATTTACTCAGCGCTGTTGAACAAGCAATTTCACAAGCGATTGAACAGCTCGTACAAATGCGTGAGCGTGAAGGGCAAGAATTGCAAGAGGTTGTTGTACAATATAAAGAACAGTTAATGGAGCAAGTCAATCAGATTCGTTTGTGTTCTTCTCTTGCTGTTGAAAAATATCGTACACGATTAATAGAGCGAATTACTGAAGTTGCAAATGGCACATTGCTAGAAGATCGTTTACTAGCGGAAGTAGCGATTTTTGCAGAGCGAGTAGACATCTCCGAAGAATTAGACAGATTAGATAGTCACTTCAACCAACTGGAGGAAACATTACTTGAAACAATTTCAGTTGGACGTAAATTGGACTTTTTAATGCAGGAAATACATCGCGAGATTAATACGATTGGTTCAAAAAATCAATCTACAGAAGCAGCGGTTGCTGTTGTTCAGGCGAAAACAATTTTAGAAAAGATGCGTGAGCAAGTGCAAAATATCGAATAACTTGCACGTGTCTGTTATAAATTAAGGGAGATATAGAGAATAAATGATAAAAGAACGTGGATTATTAATTGTTCTGTCTGGCCCCTCTGGTGTAGGTAAAGGGACAGTGCGAAAAGAATTATTTTCTCAGCCGAATACGAATTATGAGTATTCCATCTCGATGACAACACGAAATCCTCGCGAAGGTGAAGTAGATGGTGTAGACTATTTTTTCAAGACACGTCATGAATTTGAAGTGTTAATTGAACAAGGTGGCTTATTAGAGCATGCTGAATTTGTCGGTAACTATTATGGAACACCATTAGCATATGTCAATGAAACACTAGATGCGGGTCGTGATGTATTTTTAGAAATCGAAGTGCAGGGTGCAGCACAAATTCGTAAAAAAGCACCAGATGCCTTATTTATTTTCTTAGCCCCTCCAAGTTTAACGGAATTAAAAGATCGTTTAGTTGGACGTGGGACAGAAACAGAGGATATCATTGCCAAACGAATCGCTACTGCAAGTGAAGAGCTTGAAATGATGAGCTTGTATGATTATGTTGTGGAAAATGATGAAGTGACGAATGCCTGTGATCGTATAAATGCGATTATCAAAGCCGAGCATTGTCGCAGAGAACGTGTTGAAAAAAGATACTTGTCAATGTTGAGAGGAGAATAAAACAATGCTATACCCATCAGTAGACGCTTTAAAAAAAGAAATCGATTCAAAATATTCATTAGTGAGCCTTGCTTCTAAACGTGCTCGCCAAATGCAAGAAGAGCAAGACACGGAACGCTTGCACAAGTATGTTTCCCATAAATATGTAGGGAAAGCGCTTGAAGAAGTAGCGGCAGGTGTACTTACGAAAGTATCACAGGATGAGTCAACTGTGTATGAGGACGAAATCTAACATCATGTAAAGTGCTTTACTCTGTTTACATGCATGCTAGTCTAGTTAGCAGTAGATTTTGATTATACAGAATGCCGAAAGCTCCCAGGGAATCCTTCTTTGGGAGCTTATCATTTGAAAGGACGACACCTAGCATGAATAAAAATATTTTACTATGTGTTTCAGGCGGGATTGCCGTATATAAGGCTGTAGCACTCGTAAGCAAGCTCTCACAAGCAGGAGCTAATGTGAAAGTCATCATGACAGCCTCTGCTAGACGGTTTGTAAATCCATTAAGTTTTCAAGTGATGTCCAAAAATGATGTTTATTTTGACACATTTGATGAAAAAGATTCAAGTGTGATTGCTCATATAGACTTAGCAGACTGGGCTGATTTAATTTTAGTAGCGCCCGCTACGGCAAATATGATAGGCAAAATGGCCAATGGTATAGCAGATGATATGGTCTCAACAACCCTGCTTGCTACAACAGCACCTGTATGGATTGCACCAGCTATGAATGTACACATGTACGACCATCCAGCGGTAAAACGTAATTTGGATAGGCTATCAGCTGATGGCTATAAATTTATTGAGCCTTCAGAGGGATTTTTAGCATGTGGCTATATTGGGAAGGGACGTCTAGAGGAGCCAGAAAAAATCACTGCACTTGTTCAAGATTTTTTTTCGGGAAAAACAAAACGATTAACAGGAAAAACAGTCATAGTGACAGCAGGTGCTTTGCATGTACCGTTGGATGAGCAGCATGTAATTAGCCCAAAGGCGAATGGAGCCATAGGACAAGCTTTAGCACATGAAGCAAGAAAACTAGGCGCACATGTAATTCAAATAGAAAATAGTAATTTGTTTGATGTTATTCAGCAACTTGAAGCTTATAAAATTCAATATCCTGAGGCAATATTGATCCATGCAGCAAATGTACCGACTATGGAGGAAACACCGCTTATTTCGGTAGAAGGAATAAAAGCAATCACTTTTGGACAAAAAGTGCAAGGTACACCAATGCTTAACATACTTTCTGAGAGATGGATTGAATTTAGTGAAAAAGCGGAGCTTAATGGACAGTTTTTGGCTACCATTAACCCACAGTTTTTTGCTCAGACATTATGGTCTTATATTATAAAGGGTGAAGAGCAATGAGCTTTTTGATAGCAGAGGTCATTGTAGATGTCTCTACTTACCATGTAGACCGTCCATTTGACTATCGAGTACCTGGAGAATGGATGAATGTTATCGAATTAGGATGTCGTGTTAAAGTGCCATTTGGTCCAAGAAATGTCTTGGGTTTTGTCGTTGGATTAAAGGAAGAAACAGATGTCCCGTTGAATAAACTAAAGGCAATCACTCAAATTCTAGATATGGAGCCAGTCCTGACAGAAGAGATGCTACAAATGGCGAAGTGGTTGAAGAACGATACGATTTGCTATGAAATAGATGCCTTGCAAGTGATGTTACCATCTGCACTTCGAGCCAAGTATGAAAAAACGATTAAGTTACAACAAGGTCAACAATTGCCACTAGAGGCACAGGCTATATTCGGAAAGCGTCAACGAGCAAGTTTTAAAGAATTTGAGCGAGCTGGCTTACTACCCTTATTAAAGCAATTGGTTGCAGAAAACATTGTTACTATCGAAAATGTTGTGAAGCAGCAGGGGAATGTGAAGGAAATTCGAATGGTTCAAATAACAGCGGACCCACAACTTATTGAACGTGCTTCAGAGCAGTCATCCAGAGCAGTTAAACAACGGCTATTACTACAATGGATGTGCCAACACTTAGGAGAGGTTTTTTCTCCACAACAAATTTGTGACGAGGCAGGGGTCTCTATATCAGTATTAGAGGCAGTGATTGACAAAGGAGCTGCTCAATTTATTCAAGAGGAAGTCTTTCGTGATCCATTTACGAAGGAAGTTTCACGTACACAAGCCTTACAATTAACAGATGAGCAGCAGGTTGCGCTTCAAGCGATTACTACTGCTATGGACCAGCAAATAGCGCAAACCTTTTTATTACATGGTGTAACAGGAAGTGGCAAAACAGAGGTTTATTTGCAGGCCATTCAAAAGGTACTAGAAGAAGGAAAAGAAGCCATTATGCTCGTACCTGAAATCTCTTTAACTCCACAAATGACCGAACGATTCCGCAGTCGCTTTGGTGAGATGGTTGCTGTGATGCATAGTGGATTATCTGTAGGGGAGAAGTATGATGAATGGCGTAAAATCCAACAGGGTAAAGTGAAGGTCGTAGTTGGCGCTCGTTCAGCTATTTTTGCTCCCTTTACGAATATAGGGCTTATCATTTTGGATGAGGAACACGAATCAACTTATAAGCAAGAAGATTCACCGCGTTATCATGCAAGAGATGTAGCCATCTGGCGTAGTGAATATTATAAATGTCCTATTATTTTAGGAAGTGCGACACCAGCATTAGAGTCATTTGCAAGAGCTAAAAAGGGAGTGTATACGCTACTCTCATTAAAACACCGTGCTTTACATCAGGCTTTGCCGACTGTCTTTATTGCAGATATGCGTGAAGAGCTGAGACAAGGTAATCGTTCAATGTTTTCTCAAACACTGATTGAGGCAATCCGTACAAGACTTGAGAAAAATGAGCAAATGGTGCTGTTTTTAAATCGTCGTGGCTATTCTTCGTTTGTACTCTGTCGAGATTGTGGTACAGTCGTTCAATGTCCAAATTGTGATATTTCCTTAACCTATCATCGAACAACTGAAAAATTGAAATGTCATTATTGTGGATACGAGGAACATGTTCCTCAAATATGTCCGCAATGTCAAAGTGATCATATTCGTTATTTTGGTACTGGTACACAAAAGGTGGAAGAGGAACTGTATAAATTGTTTCCTGAGGCAAGAGTAATACGTATGGATGTAGATACTACGAAGCATAAAGGGGCCCACGAAGAAATATTGGAGACTTTTGGGGCAGGGCGAGCGGATATTTTGCTGGGTACTCAAATGATCGCAAAGGGCTTGGATTTTCCAAATATAACACTAGTCGGTGTACTTAGTGCCGATACATCCCTACATTTACCTGATTACCGTGCAGCAGAGCGGACCTTTCAGCTATTAACACAGGTAAGTGGCAGGGCTGGGAGACATGACAAGCCAGGGGAAGTCATCATTCAAACGTATACACCTGAGCATTACGCAATTGAATTAGCTAAAACTCAGGATTATGAGCCATTTTATGAACGAGAAATGTTTTTACGTCGCCGATCCAACTATCCACCTTATTATTTTGTAGCTCTTATTCAATTATCCCATGAAGATGTCATGATGGCTGCTGAATATGCTGGTCGAGTGGCTGATTGGTTACGAGGAAACTTATCGAATCAAGTAGCAATTATAGGACCAACAACTGCGAGTATTGCTCGTCTCCAAAATAGATATCGTTATCAATGTTTGATAAAATATAAAATTGAACCAAATCTAATTCCAGTGTTACAACGTCTACTTGCCATGTATAGAGCAGAGTGGGTTAAACAAGGAATATTAATGACCGTAGATTTAGATCCGTCTACTATATAGTTAGCGTGTAATAATAGCACGATTATTAATAAAAGTATCAATTAGCTAGTGCACTAGCTTTAAAGCAGAAATGAGGAAATCATAATGGCAATAAAAAAAGTAATTGAAAACCCTGCAAAAGTACTATCAACACCGTGTGCTGAAGTGACAGAAATCAATGATGAAATTATTACATTACTTGATGATTTATATGACACAATGGTGGAATATGATGGCGTTGGAATTGCGGCACCACAAATAGACGTAGGGTTACGCGTAGCAATTGTTGAACTAGGTGAAGAACGTGATATTTTAGAAATGATTAATCCAACTGTCGTTGAAACAGACGGAGCAGAAGTAGATATTGAAGGATGCTTGAGCTTTCCAGGATTATATGGAGAAGTGGAACGTCCTAGTTATGTCAAAATTGAAGCATGTGATCGTGAAGGACGTGTTTATGAATTAGAGGCAGGTGGCTTTGATGCTCGTGCGATCTTACATGAAATTGATCATTTAGATGGCGTGCTTTTCGATTCAAAAATCAAGCGTATTGTTACTGCAGAAGAGCTAGAAGAAATGTACGCAGAAGAGGAGGAATAAAATGACATCTATCATTTTTATGGGGACACCTGACTTCTCCGCACCTATTTTGCGTATGCTACATGATGAAGGATATGCTATTAAGGCAGTTGTAACACAACCAGATCGTCCAGTTGGGCGTAAGCGTGTACTAACACCGCCTCCTGTAAAGGCAACGGCATTGGAACTTGGCATACCGATTATACAGCCCGAAAAATTGCGTGGCTCTGAGGAATTACAGCAGATTCTTGCTTTACAGCCCGATTTAGTAATAACTGCTGCGTTTGGTCAAATATTACCAAAAGAGCTATTGGATGCACCATCTCTTGGTTGTATTAATGTCCATGCCTCACTATTACCAAAATATCGTGGAGGTGCTCCAATTCACCAAGCCGTCATGGATGGTGAAAAAGAAACTGGGGTAACAATCATGTATATGGCAGAAAAGCTTGATGCGGGAGATATTATCTCTCAAAAAGCAATCCCTATTGAGGAAGATGATCATACTGGTGGCCTTTTTGATAAGCTAAGTAAGGTTGGGTGTGAATTACTTAAGGAAACACTTCCTTCTATTATAAATGGTACAAATAACCGTACAGTTCAAGATGAAGCACAAGTTACCTTTGCAAGTAATATTTCAAGGGAGCAGGAACGCATCGATTGGACAAACGATGCTGCTACTCTGTACAATCAAGTGCGCGGTCTTCATCCGTGGCCTGTTGCTTATACGACTTTTGAGGATGGGAATTTTAAAGTATGGTGGGCAACGATTGGCAAAAGTAAACATGAGGCTAATCCAGGTACAGTGGTTGCCATTGACAAAGATCATTTTGAGGTAGCAGCTGGCAACGGAACAACTTTAGCATTATATGATGTGCAACCAGCTGGTAAAAAGCGCATGACCGCAGAGGAATATTTACGTGGGACAGGTTCTAAATTACAGATTGGGGACCAATTTAAATGAGTAAAAAAAGTGTAGTGATTTGGGATGGCAATGTACGAGATGCCGCATTGTCAATTCTATTAGCAGTTGATAAAAATCAGGCCTATAGCAACTTATTGCTAAATGAAACAATTAAACGACATAAAATTGAAGCAAAAGATCGTGCTTTATTGACTGAAATAACGTATGGAACTTTACAGCATAAAATGACACTTGATTATTACTTAGAGCCATTTATTCGCGGTTCAATTGATCATTGGGTTCGCTGGCTATTAAGAATCTCATTGTATCAAATCCATTATTTAACACGTATTCCTCCACATGCTGCGGTAAATGAAGCAGTAGAAATTGCCAAGCGTCGAGGACATCGTGGAATCGCCTCTATGGTCAATGGCATATTAAGATCCGTGTTACGCAGTGGAGTCCCTTCAACAGATGACATAGCAGATCCAATTGAGCGTCTTTCTATAGAAACAAGTCATCCAGTGTGGTTAGTTCAACGATTTGTTGATAACTATGGTCTGGCAGTAGCGACTGAGATGTTACATGAAAATAATAGACCGCCTGTGCAGACTGTTCGTGTTAATAAAACAAAAGCAACCGTTGAACAGGCTATTGCCGAGTTAAATTCAGAGGGTTTAACTGCTAAGCAAAGCGATGTTATACCAGAGTGCTTACACATTACAAACGGCCAACCAGCTCGTACGAAAGCCTTTAAAGAAGGTATGATTACTATTCAGGATGAAAGTTCAATGATACCTGCTAATGTGCTAAATCCATCTCCAGGTATGCGTGTCTTGGATATGTGCGCGGCACCTGGTGGAAAAACAACGCATATAGCCGAAATAATGAAAAATGAAGGTTCCATTTTAGCAACAGACCTTCATCCACATAAATTAGATTTAATCGACCATAATACAGAGCGTCTAGGGCTTGATATTGTTGAAACAGCCCCGATTGATGGAAGGAAAGCGCCTGAATTTTTACAAGCAGCGTCTTTTGATGCTATCTTAGTGGATGCACCATGTAGTGGACTAGGGGTTATGCGACGTAAGCCAGATATTAAATATACAAAGCGTGAGGAAGATTTAGAAAGTCTTCAAAAAATCCAATTAGCTTTACTCGATGCAGCCACAAAAGTATTGAAAACTGATGGCAAGCTTGTATACAGTACGTGTACAGTAGACATACAAGAAAACGAAGGTACAGTGCAAGCCTTTTTAACAGCACATCCAGAAATGGAAGCTATACAACTAGAGTCTTTACCAACAAAATTAGCGGAAAAGCAAGCTAATGGCATGCTTCAAGTCTTTCCACAAGACTTTGGCAGTGACGGTTTCTTTGTCGCCGCCTTTCGTAAAAAAGGAGAATCCAACTAATGGTGGATCAAGAGAAATTTAATGAACGTATTAACGATTTAGTCGAAGAAGCAGAAGAAAAGCCCGTTCGACGTGTAAAAAAAGAAAAGCCAAATTTAAAAGAATCCATTTATTCTTTACAACCTCATCAATTAGAAGAATGGCTAAAGGAAAATGGTGAAAAGCCTTTCCGCGCTGCTCAAATTTTTGACTGGTTGTATAATAAACGTGTAAAGACATTTGAAGAAATGTCAAACCTTTCAAAGGGATTACGCGAAAAGCTAACAGCAAATTTTGCATTATCCACACTCTCAACCATTATTAAACAGGAATCTAAAGATGGTACCATTAAATTTTTATTTCAATTACAAGATGGGTATTCAATAGAAACGGTATTAATGCGCCATGAGTATGGAAATTCTGTTTGTGTAACAACACAAGTAGGCTGCCGAATTGGCTGTACGTTTTGCGCATCCACTCTAGGTGGTTTGAAGCGACATTTATTAGCAGGAGAAATCGTTGAGCAAGTTGTCAAAGTGCAGCAAACTTTAGATGAATTAGGTGAGCGAGTATCACATATTGTCATTATGGGTATTGGCGAACCTTTTGATAACTATGATGCAATGATGAACTTCTTAAAAGTGATCAACCATGAAAAAGGTTTAAATATCGGTGCACGTCATATTACAGTATCAACATCTGGTATTGTTCCGAAAATTTATCAATTTGCAGATGAACAATTACAAATTAACTTTGCTGTTTCTCTGCATGCGCCAAACCAGGAAGCACGTCAAAAGCTAATGCCAATTGCTCGTGCTTATAAATTAGAAGAATTAATGGAAGCTGTACGATACTATACTAAAAAAACAGGTCGACGAGTGAGTTTTGAGTATGGATTAATGTCTGGCGAAAATGATTCAGTAGAAATAGCAGAGGAGCTATCTGCATTAATTAAAGGAATTAAATGTCATGTCAACCTAATTCCTGTAAACTATGTACCAGAACGTGATTATGTTCGTACATCTCGTAGTCAAATTTTTGCTTTTGAAAAAACATTAAAGAAAAATGGTATTAACGTAACGATCCGCCGAGAGCAAGGTGCAGATATCGCTGCTGCGTGTGGTCAATTACGTGCACAAGAGAGATCTGAAGAAACGAGGTGACCAGTATTGGAATACACAGTCGAAAGTGATATTGGTTTAAAACGATCCATTAATGAGGACCGTGCTGCATTCTTTAAACGTCCAGATGGGCTTGCACTAGCACTTGTTGCGGATGGCATGGGTGGTCATAATGCTGGTGATGTAGCAAGTGATATGGCAATCCAACAGATGGAATCCTTTTTTTTACAGGCAGACACACATCATTTTGTATCCACAACATCAAAAAAAGAATGGTTATTACAAACAGTTCAGCAATTGAATAAAACAATATATGACTATTCTTTATCACATGAAGACTGTAAAGGAATGGGCACGACATTTATTGCGGTGTTAATCGAAGAACAACATTGCTTCATTGCACATGTGGGGGACAGTCGTGTGTATTATTTCTTTGAAGATGGTGCACAACAAATAACAAGAGATCATTCATATGTGAACGTCTTGGTTGAAAATGGTGAGATAAGCGAAGAAGAGGCTTTGACACATCCAAAGAAAAATTTCATCTTAAAAGCGGTTGGGACAGAGGAAACAATCGAACCAGACTTTTATGAAGTAGATTTAGCATCAGAATCGTATTTACTCATTTGTTCAGATGGACTAAGCAATAAACTAACAGTTTATGAAATGGCATCGATAATTACGTATCCAGATTCTATTGAGGAGAAGGGACGTAAACTTGTGGAATTAGCAAATGCCAGCGGGGGAGAAGATAATATCTCCCTCGTGCTATTAACAAAAAAGGATGAGGAGGTGTAAGAATGCTTGTAGGTAAAAGAATTAGTGACCGTTATAAAATTATAGAACTCATTGGTGGCGGAGGTATGTCCAATGTTTATTTAGCACACGATATGATCTTAAATCGTGATGTAGCCATTAAAATATTACGCTATGATTTTTCCAATGAGGATGAATTACATCGACGTTTTCAACGTGAGGCACTGTCTGCTACAAGTCTTACACATCCGAATATTGTTAGTGTTTATGATGTAGGTGACGATGGGGATCTACATTATATTGTGATGGAATATGTTCAAGGAAAAACATTAAAGCAGTACATACAAGAATTTGCACCAATTTCTCCTGCTAGAAGTGTGCATATTATGAAGCAATTAACGTCTGCCATAGCTAATGCCCATGAAAACCATATTATCCACCGTGATATTAAACCGCAAAATATTTTAATGGATGCAGAAGGTAATGTGAAAATTACGGATTTCGGTATTGCCATGACGTTAAGTGCTACATCGTTTACTCAAACAAACTCTGTGCTTGGTACAGTGCATTATTTATCACCAGAGCAAGCGCGCGGCGGTACAGCTACAAACAAATCAGATATTTACGCACTCGGTATTGTGTTATACGAATTATTAACAGGCGAACTTCCATTTTCTGGAGAATCAGCTGTTTCAATTGCACTTAAGCATTTACAAGCCGAAACGCCTTCTGTCCGTGCTTTTGATGCAACGATTCCTCAAAGCTTGGAAAATGTAGTTTTAAAGGCTACTGCCAAAGATTCATCCCATCGTTATACTACAGTGGAAGAAATGTATGAGGATTTGGAAACCGTACTATCACCGTCTCGAATCAACGATCCCAAATTTGTCATCCCTGTGGATAATGATGTGACGAAGGCTATTCCCATCATTAAAGAGCAGATGCATAAAAAAGACGAAGATTTAACCAAAACAAGAGTTATTGAACCGATTATGGAAGCTAAAGCTCCTTCTCAACCACAGCCTAAAAAGCCTGTAGAAAAGCCAGTTCCCGTTAAGGCAAAGAAGAAAAATTGGCCAAAGTATGTTGCGGGACTATTTATTGCAGCGATTGTCATTTTCCTATTCTTTATTTTTGCAAAAGATTTATTTAGCCCGAAAAAAGTGGCTATACCAGATGTAGCAAATTTAACAATAGAGGAAGCGACAAAAAAATTAGAGGCAGATGGATTTGTTGTTGGTGAAGAGCATCAGGAGCGAAATCACGAGGAAATTGAAAAGGGGAAGGTTATTGAAACAGACCCTGCAAAAAATGCATTACGTGAAAAAGGCTCAGAGGTAGACTTAATCGTTAGTTTAGGTGTAGAGATGACGACTGTTGATAATTATGTAGGACAAAATTATAGTCAAGTTGAAGCTTTAATAAAAGGTAAGTATAAGGATGTCATAAAAGAGGATGTTCCTTCTCGTGAACCAGAAGGAAGAATCATTGAGCAAAGCATACCGCCAAATTCTGAGGTAGTAGCGAAAGAAGAAACAATCACGTTTAAAGTTAGCCAAGGAGTTAGGATGGTAAGGGTTGAAAACGTTGTAAATTATACGAAAGCGGATATGGATGACTATGTGAAAAGAGTAGGTCTCAATTGGCGTATCTCTCGTGAAGAACATCATGAGACCATCCCAGCTGGCAGTGTAATTTCGCAATTGACAAAAGCGGGTACTATGGTAGAGGAAGGTTCTATGATATCTGTTGTCATAAGTAAAGGACCAGCGAAACAGCCTGATAAACTACGTCTCATACCTGTAGTCATTGAGTATAAACCTACAGAAGAGGGAATAGCCCAAAACATTCGAGTTGAAATTCAAGATAAAAATCATACATTGTCTGAACCAGTGGAAGTATTTGAAATTTTAAGTGATACGCCATACAACATTCAGCTTACAATTGAAGATGGCAAAGATGCGAGTTATAGAATAATCCGTGACTCAGAAATAATTTTAGAAGGCAAAGTTAATTATAATGATGTCGATTAAGGAGGAATTGGATGGCGCAAGGCCAAATAAGAAAAGCATTAAGCGGTTATTATTATGTATTTGATGGACATCAACTGATTCAATGTCGAGGACGTGGGGTATTTCGTAACCGTGGCGAATCCCCACTTGTTGGCGATATTGTAGAGTATACAATGGAAACAGAAGGCTCCGATGGGACTATACAAAAGATTTTAGAGCGTCAAAATGAATTGGTACGTCCGCCAATTGCTAATATTGATCAAGGTATTTTGGTATTTTCCGTAAAGGAGCCAAATTTCAATACCATTTTACTGGATCGTTTTTTAGTTGTGTTAGAATCCTTCCATGTACATCCTATTATTTGTTTAACAAAAATGGATCTGCTAGAAAAAGATGAACGTGAGGAATTACAAAATTATATAGCAGATTATGAAAGCATGGGCTATACAGTTTTGCAAACATATAAAGATGAAGAAGAATTAGTTGAACGATTACGTCCTATTTTAAAGGGAAAAACCACTGTTTTAGCTGGCCAATCGGGTGTTGGGAAGTCAACTTTGCTTAATACACTAATTCCAGAGTTGAACTTAAAAACGGGTATTATCTCCCAAAGTTTAGGACGGGGTAAACATACCACTCGTCATGTTGAACTGATAGAGGTCTGTGATGGTTTATTGGCAGATACACCTGGATTTAGTTCCTTTGATTTTGACGAAATTGAGAAAGAAGAATTAGGTGTATGTTTTCCTGAAATGGCTAGAGTGGCGGATGATTGTAAATTCAGAGGTTGCTTACACTTGAAAGAGCCTAAATGTGCAGTAAAGGCAGCAGTCGAATCAGGAGAAATTCGAGACTACCGCTACAAGCATTATGAACAATTTATGCAAGAAATTATGGATCGAAAGCCGAGGTATTAATGATGATACAAATAGCACCATCAATATTAGCAGCGAATTTTGCAAAGTTAGGTGAAGAAGTAAAGGAAGTAGAGCAAGCAGGTGCACAACTTATTCATATTGATGTAATGGATGGTCACTTTGTACCGAATATCTCATTTGGTTCCATTGTATTGGACGCAATCCGTCCTTTAACAAAGTTACCATTAGATGTGCATTTAATGATCGAAAATCCAGATCAGTATATTGAACAGTTCGCAAAAGCTGGAGCAGATTATATTACGGTACATGTAGAAGCATGCCGTCATTTGCATCGCACAATTCAATTAATCCGTTCCTTTGGTGTAAAAGCTGGTGTCGTATTAAATCCACATACACCGATAGAATCAATTCAACACATTTTAGAAGATATTGATATGGTATTATTAATGACTGTTAATCCTGGATTCGGTGGACAAAAGTTTATCCATTCTGTTGTACCTAAAATTGAAGCATTATCAACAATGATTAAGGAGCGAGGCTTAGATATTGCCATTGAAATTGATGGTGGTATTACTGCTGAAACAATTGTGCCATGTGCACAGGCTGGAGCGACAATTTTTGTAGCTGGGTCAGCCATCTATAGTAAAGAAGATCGAACAGCTGCTCTTCAAGAGATTTTACTTGCTGGCGAGGCAGCGATTAAAGGATGACGACAGTCGTTGTTTGTGCAGGTGGTCCAAAAAATGAGCTTTGTTCATTTTCATCGTTTCAGCAGCAACAGGATGTTGTGTTTATCGGGGCAGATCGTGGCGCATTATATTTAATTGAGCAGGGAATTACTCCCCATGCCATTGTTGGTGATTTTGATTCTTTAACAGATGAAGAATATCGACAGGTGATGGCACAAACCAATGATCAACAACGTTTTCAAGAAGAGAAAAATGAAACAGACACGGATTTAGCTTTGCTTAAAGCCTATACGTTTGCACCAAAAGAAATTGTTTTGACAGGTGTGACGGGTGGGCGTTTAGATCATTATGAGGCAGCTGTTCGTTCTATTTATCGGTTACAAAAAGAGCATCCTCAAATTGAACTTAAGATAATCAATCATACTAATATGTTGCAATTTTTACTGCCAGGCACACATACAATTTATGCAGATAATCGATACCGATACTTGTCTTTTTTTGCTCACGAGGAGCCTATTCAAGGTGTAACATTACGACAAGTAAAATATGAAACAACGAATGAGGAAATTTCTTTAGGAACATCTCGATTTACAAGTAATGAAATAATAGGAACTTCAGGGTCTATATCTTTCTCGCAAGGCATATGTTTAATGATAAGAAGCATAGATTAGCGTAAGGGGGAGAGAGTCCTGAAAGTATATACGTTCCAATTGCCGAAATTCGTGAGTAGTATCACGCGTACGTGTATTAACCTATTTAAGAAAGATAAGAAAGTAAAAAAATCCGACTAATGTTAGTCGGATTTTTTACTTTCTTATAGAATACTAATCAAGAAAAAAATCGATTGCGCTCAATGCGAAATCGATTTTTTAGAAGCAGCGATTAAACGCGCTCGATTTTACCTGATTTTAATGCACGAGCAGAAACCCATACACGTTTTGGTTTACCGTCAACTAAGATACGAACTTTTTGAAGGTTAGCACCCCAAGTACGTTTGTTAGCGTTCATAGCGTGGGAACGGTTGTTACCAGTACGAGCTTTACGTCCAGTGATTACACATTGTTTTGGCATGTTGTATTCCCTCCTTACTGTTGATGCTGAAAGATTATTATTTCAGTTCGGTATTTCACATACCATAATAATTTAACATACGATGGCGTTCAGTGCAACAGTTTTCACATAACCTTTCAAGAAAAAAACCTTTACAGACATAAAACGTTTATGAAAAGTAGAGAAGTTATTGGGGAATAGTTCTCCTATCCTTTTCCTCGATAACCAAGTTTCAGCGATACACGTCTACCAGTATCAACTAATCGCTCAATTAATGTATTAATATGATCTTGAGAGACATTAAAGTTTACAAAACCAATACTGACTGCTCCTATCACTTCACCAAAACCATCTAAAACAGAGACGGCAATGGAGGAAGTACCTGCAGTTCGTTCTCCGTGACTTATTGCATAGCCTTGTTGTCGAATTTGGTGAAGCTGTTCCTCTAATTCGGCCATTTCATCTTTAGTTACTAGTTGCTCTAGTATTTCTTTTGATTGTATCGCTGACATTGAGGCAAGTATGGCTTTATTGGCCGCACCAATATGCATAGGTATGCGAATCCCTAGCTGATCATAAATACGAATCGGATTTGCTGCACTGTCTATCCGTTCTATAATAATCGTATCTAATCCAGCTGGTTTACTTAAATAGACGCTTTCTTCAACCTCTCTGGCTAATCGTTCTAACTCAGGTCTAATTTTGCTAATATAATCCATCGTATCATACACCTGTAAGCCAAGTTCCATCCATATGGTTCCAAGCCGATAATGTTTAGTCTGCTCATCTTGCTCAATCATCCCTTGTTTAATCATGGCTTTTAAAATTCTATGTAAAGTACTTAGCGGTAAATCGCATTTTGTAGAAAGCTCTGAAATGGACAAGCTACTGTCGTTTGCATCGGCAGCTAAAACCTTGGCAATGGTCATTGCCCGCTCTAATAATTGCATTTGTCCCACCTCCCTTCATCCTATTTTATTTTTATTCTCCATCTACGTCTAGTTCCAATATTCCCGAACGAATCTGTAGCCTAAACAAAGACTGTATTTTAATTCAAGAAAGCTTCAAAGGGATTCTTTTAATGAATGCGAATACAGCTCTTTTTCCAAGAGTGAATGCAATTTAGATTAAAAGAAAAATAAAAGTTTTCTAAATATATTGACAGTATAGCATAAAACGAATATATTCTTCATATAAACTTTCCTCTTAACGGAAACGTTTTCCACTACACGGAAATGAGGTGAAAGGAATGCATTATTGTTCATCAATGTATGCACCTTTGAAACACGTTATTGTAAAAGATCCAAAAGATGCTTTTCGAAGCCAAACACATCTTAGTGAGGAATGGAAAACATTTAACTACTTATCAGAGCCTAATTATGAAGAAGCTCTAAGCGAATACGCTGAATTTATTGGGATTCTTGAAAAGTATGTTGAAACCATTGATTATCTGCCAATAGCAGAAGAAGTAGGATTAGATTCTCTCTACGCACATGATCCAGTTAAATTCACACCAAATGGTGCCATTATACTGAAATCGGGCAAAAAATTAAGACAGCCAGAAGCAGGAGTATACAAGGATTTTTTACAGCAAAAGGGTATTCCCGTAATCGGTGAACTAACAGGAGAGGCAGTTTCGGACGGTGGAGATATTGTTTGGCTAGATGATCGAACGCTCGTTGTGGGCAGAGGTTATCGAACAAATGATGAAGCCATTCGTCAGTTAAAGGATATGACAGCCGATTTGGTAGATGAATTTATAGTTGTACAGCTACCACATGATCTTGGTGAAGCTGAGTGTTTACATTTAATGTCTTTCATAAGTATGGTAGACCAAGATTTAGCTGTTGTGCATTCGCGCTTAATGCCAGTATTTTTCAGACAACTGCTAATTGAGCGTGGCATCCAGCTAGTAGAAGTACCTAAAGATGAATACGATTCGTTAGGCTGTAATGTGTTAGCGCTTGCACCAAGGGTCTGTGTAATTCCTCAAGGCAACAAAGAAACAAAGCAACAGCTACTTGATGCTGGAGCAACTGTGTACGAATATAAAGGCGATGAAATTACTGTTAAAGGAACAGGTGGGCCGACTTGCCTAACTTGCCCAGTAGTAAGAGGATAAAGGAGAAGATGAATATGTTTAAAAATGTTATTGTTAAAAATCCAGGAAATAGTTTTGTAAACGGTTTAACGACTAGTGATTTAGGAAAGCCCATTTTAGAAAAATTATTTGAACAACATGAACACTATGTAGAGGCTTTAAAAAAATGTGGTGTTGAAGTAACACAATTACCAGCAAATGAAGCATTTCCAGATTCAACATTTGTAGAGGATACAGCTGTATTAACGGCTGAATTTGCTATTATATCGAATCCTGGAGCAGCGGCTCGTAACCGCGAAATTGAAGAAATCGAACCAGCTGTAAAACAATTCTATGAAAAAATTTACTATATTAAAGGTTCTGGAACACTTGATGGTGGAGATGTATTACAAGCAGAGAAAAAGTTTTACGTAGGGATCTCAGAACGCACAAATGAAGAAGGCGCTCAGCAATTTAAAGAGATTGTTGAACAAGAAGGTTATGAAGCAACTATTATCCCATTAAAAGAATTCTTCCATTTAAAAACTGGAATTGCCTATGTTGGGAACAATCGTATGGTGCTAGCTGGTGAATTTGTCGATCATCCTGCATTTGAATCTTACGAAAAAATCGTGATTCCTAAAGAGGATGAATATTCAGCTAACTGT
The DNA here is from genome assembly GCF_036698265.2 of Lysinibacillus sp. IITD104. Lineage (NCBI taxonomy): Bacteria > Bacillati > Bacillota > Bacilli > Caryophanales > Bacillaceae > Lysinibacillus > Lysinibacillus sp. IITD104. The sequence continues at coordinate 3,491,208 of NZ_JBAHYH020000001.1, read as the reverse complement.
ATTCAAGTAAATGATTATATTATTATTCCAGCTGGCTATCCAGAAACAAATCGTAAATTACTAGACCTGGGCTATCAAACTATTGAACTTGATATGTCTGAATTTAGAAAACACGATGGTGGTTTAAGCTGTTTATCATTACGTTTTTAAGTAAATCTAACAATACCCAATCAATTTAAAAGAGAAAATTGATTGGGTACTTTCATTCTTAAAATATCAGAATATTTAATATTTTTACATTATATGGGAAGTAGGGATGGATGTTGAATAAAGGGGATCAGCTTCACAATAATCAATTAAAGCGTTCGATGAAAAGTCGTCACTTGTTAATGCTTTCACTTGGGGGTGTTATTGGAACAGGCTTATTTTTAAATGTAGGCTATACCATTAACCAGGCAGGACCCGGCGGTGCACTGATTGGTTACTTATTTGGTGGCTTAATTTTGTTTATGGTCATGAATTGTCTTGGGGAATTGGCTGTTTACATGCCTGTTACAGGTTCTTTCCAAACTTATGCAACACGTTTCATTAGTCCTTCAGCCGGTTTTTCATTAGGTTGGATGTATTTTGTCGGATCTGCTGCCACAGCAGGCGTTGAATTTACGGCTGCAGGTATTTTAATGCAGCATTGGTTTCCAAGTGTACCAATTTGGATATGGTGTGCTGTGTTTATGGTTCTTTTATTTGTCTTAAATGCTTTAACAACGAAGGGCTTTGCTGAAGCAGAGTTCTGGTTTGCTAGTATAAAAGTTGTTGCAGTGATTGCATTTATCATTATTGGTGGAGCAGCAATCTTTGGTTTAATTCCATTAGCAGATCGTCCTACTCCACATCTCACAAATTTAGCACCTTCTGGTTTATTCCCAGCAGGTATTACGATTATTTTTGTCACAATGATGAATGTAATTTTTTCTTATCAGGGATCAGAGCTGGTGGGTATTGCAGCAGGGGAGACCGAGAACCCTGAAAAAAATATTCCTAGAGCGATTCGTACAATTCTATTTAGAATCATCGTTTTCTATATTGCTTCCATTATTGTATTATCGGCAATATTCCCAGCATCAGAGCTTGGGCTTATGGAAAGTCCATTTGTCACGTTAATGAATTTAGCTGGTGTACCATATGCAGCTGGTATCATGAACTTTGTTATTTTGACAGCTATTTTATCAGTCGGTAATTCATGTTTATATGCATCAACACGTTTATTATTTTCCATGTCACAAGAGGGGATGGCGCCCAAGTTATTTGGTCGATTAACGAAAAATAAAGTACCTTTAAATGCGCTTATTTTTACGATGGTATTCTCACTCTTATCTTTATTAACTAGTGTAATGGAAGCTGATGCTGTATTTGTATTACTAATGTCGGTAGCAGGTATATCTGTCACAATTTCATGGATGGGGATATGTGCTTCTCAGTTAATGTTCCGTTATCGCTATGTGAAGTCGGGAGGAAATGTGGCTGATCTAAAATTTAAAACACCACTATTCCCGTTGATTCCAGTATTTTGTATAATCTTTTGTGTTTTAATTTTAGTATTTTTAGCGTTTGATCCAACGCAAAGGATTGGTTTACTATACGGGATTGGCTTCTTTATTGCCTGTATGATTTTTTATCAATTTAAATTAAAGAAAGCGGCGACTGCTGCTACAGATAGCAAAAGTGAAGAAACACTAGAAGTTCGTTAATCGTACCTCTAACGAATGGGAGTAAAAGGAGAAAAAATCATGAATACTTTTATGTGGGATACACCCGAAAAACTACGTGCCCTATTATGTGAACTTGTGAGCTGGGAAAGCCGTACATTAACGGAGGGTGAAAATAAATTTGCCTTTCGACTAAAAGATAAATTGTTAACGCTTCCATATTTTGAGAAGCACCCAGACTTGATTGAATTACATGATGCAGGACTTGGCAGAAATGCA
>NZ_JBAHYH020000001.1:3488879-3489183 GCF_036698265.2 Lysinibacillus sp. IITD104 | reverse complement strand
CTATGAGGCCTTATTGGAGCATGCGATCCATAAGTTAGGAGCTGAGGAAGTACAAGCGATTAAGCACCAGGTTCAGCAGCATCGTGCATGGGATGATCGTGAAAAATCCATTCGTATTGTGGATCAGCTCATGATTCGCTGTCAGGAATTAGCACCTGCCACAGTTCTGTTATATGCACCACCTTACTATCCAGCCATTAATTCATCCAACCATCCATTAGTGAAACAGTCGATTGAATTAATGAAGCAAACAGCTCAAACATTTGATATTGAGGTGGAGCAGATCCACTACTTTAACGGAATC
>NZ_JBAHYH020000001.1:3390572-3488779 GCF_036698265.2 Lysinibacillus sp. IITD104 | reverse complement strand
GCTTATTAAAAGTCTATTTTAGCTAGATAAATTTTTTGATATTTAATTGAATACAATGTAAAAAGTTGATGCTATAAAGGTATCAACTTTTTTATTTATCAAAAAAATTTAGATTGACTTGTATTTTTCATTATCATGACGATACATATAGGACATTATAATTATTTGAAAGTGGGCATGAGGAGCGAGCATGATGGAAAATCAAGAAAAAATAGCTTTTTTTATTCGCGAAGAAATGGTTCAGTCGAATTTAAAAGGGATGAGAATAGTTGCTTGGACACTCATGTATGTATCAGTCATTATTTCGGTAATACATTATGGAGAGGTATTTTTTGTGAAGGCGGAAAGAGCCATGGTTCCCGTCTATATTGCCATTCATATCGCCATGTTTTATATAGATGTTGCAGTATTATTGTTTATCAGAGAAAAGCGAATTCATATTACTCCTTTAAATATACAGAAGTATGAACGGTTGGTTGTTGTTTATATTTACACAATAATGCTATTGATTACTGCGATATCGGTATTGGATGTTTACTTTTTCCGTCATGCAGCATTGTATGAGGTTATTTTAATCATTATTTGTACAGTATTCGCATTACCTTTACGAAAAATTGTCTGGATTATTTTGCTTTCTGCATCAGCCATTATTGTGAGTGCATATATGAGTGCTGGAATATCGAGTGAAAATATAAAAATTATATTACCCATGTCATTATTAATACCTATTGGTGTAATGATTCAATATCAGACCTATAAGGTTCGTAAACAAATCCATATCCAGCATATTTTATTGAATGAGGAAATGACCAAAACGAAGCGACTATCAGAATTGTTGGCTATTAAAAATAATGAATTAGCAGAGCAAGCATTAAAAGATTCTTTAACGAATCTACCTAATCGACGTGCATTTAATCAAAAATTGAATAAGATAGCACAGCAACTTCATCAAACGCAACCTTTAACAGTCATAATGATTGATATTGATTGCTTTAAAAAATTTAATGATTACTATGGACATTTACAAGGCGATGCAGCAATTGTCAAAGTCGCCTCTCTATTGGAAGAAATTGCAGGGAAGTATGATGCATTTGTTGCCCGTTGGGGAGGCGAGGAATTTGTTATGATAAGCCAGCAGATTCACAAGTTTGCCGAACCTGTGTGTGAAGAAATTTTAGAAGGAATTCGACAACTTCATATTCCACATATACAATCTACTATTGCCCAACAAGTTACGGTCAGTATTGGCATGTGTCAGGCTAAAATCGCAAAAAATGAGCATGTACAAACATGTTGTGAATTAGCTGACCAAGCGTTGTATTTGGCAAAGCAAAACGGACGAAATAACTATTATTGTAAAATGGCCATATTTGATGAAGAAGCAAATGCGTCTATTTAAAGTCAGAAAACGTTGCTATGAAGCCTTTCAATACCCCCTTAGGTTGCTTAAATTATAACGGAAGTGTTACAATATAGTTTAGTCAAAAAGAGCCAAGGGGGCATTTCTATGTCAATTGAATTAAACAATGAATTCGGCCAAATTGATATTTCAACAGATGTACTTGCACAAATTGCTGGTGGAGCTGCTGTAGAATGCTACGGTATTGTTGGCATGGCATCTAAACATCAAATTCGTGATGGTCTAACTGATATTTTACGTAAAGAAAACTTCGCAAAAGGTGTTGTAATTCGACAACAGGACGACGATTTACATATAGATATGTACATTATTGTTAGTTACGGGACAAAAATTTCGGAAGTGGCTTATCAAGTACAATCGAAAGTGAAATATACAGTAGATAAAACATTAGGTATGAGCGTAAAATCTGTCAATATCTTTGTACAGGGCGTTCGTGTAGCGAATTAAGAGGAGGAAGTAAATCGAATGCAGTCTTTAGACGGTATAAAGTTTGCTGAAATGGTACAAATGGGTGCGCATCACCTTTACCAAAATGCAAATTATGTAGATTCATTAAATGTTTTCCCAGTTCCAGATGGTGATACAGGTACAAATATGAACTTATCGATGACATCTGGTGCAAAAGAAACAGAGCATGCTGCTTCAGAGCATATTGGTAAAACAGCACAGGCATTATCAAAGGGCTTGTTAATGGGAGCGCGCGGAAATTCAGGCGTTATTCTATCTCAATTATTCCGTGGCTTTGGGAAGTTTATTGAAAAAGAGTCAACGATTGATGCAAAGAGCTTTGCTGGAGCCTTCCAAGCAGGTGTCGATACGGCATATAAAGCTGTTATGAAACCAGTAGAAGGAACGATATTAACAGTAGCACGTGAAGCTGCGAAAAAAGGTGTAGAAGTAGCAGAAACTGAAAACGATATCATTGCCGTAATGGAAGCTTTTACAGCAGAGGCAAAGGCATCGTTGGATCGTACACCTGACCTACTACCTGTTTTAAAAGAAGTCGGTGTGGTAGATAGTGGTGGTCAAGGCTTATTATTTGTGTATGAAGGATTTTTAGCTTCCTTGAAAGGTGAGGCTCTTCCTGAGAAAAATGATGCGACACTTGATGATTTAATCAATGCAGAACATCATAGAGCGCAAGATTTCATGAACACTGCCGATATTGAATTTGGCTACTGTACAGAAATCATGGTACGCTTAGAAGATGGAAAAGAACCTTTTAATGAGGAACAATTCCGTAATGAGCTAAATCCTTTAGGTGATTCTTTACTTGTGATTTCAGATGAGGAAATTGCGAAGGTTCATATCCATTCCGAGCAACCGGGTTCTGTCCTATCGATTGGACAAAAATACGGTAGTCTTATAAAAATTAAAGTCGATAATATGCGTGAGCAGCATTCAGCAATCGTGGGTGAAGAACATAAAGCGCCAACGCCTACCAAAAAAGTAGAAAAGCATCCGTATGCTATTGTCACGATTGCTATGGGTGAGGGTGTAGCAGATTTATTGCGCTCTATCGGTGCTTCCTATGTCATTGAAGGTGGTCAAACAATGAATCCTTCAACTGAAGATATCGTGAAAGCTGTACAAGAAATCGGGGCAGAAAAAGTATTAATCTTACCGAATAATAAAAATATAGTGATGGCAGCAGAGCAAGCGGTTGAACTATTAGAAATTGATGCAGCAGTTGTTCCTACTAAGACGATTCCTCAAGGAATGGCAGCGATTTTAGCGTTTAATCCAGAGGCGGCTGTTGATGTAAATAAAAAAACAATGTCAGACGCATTTGCAAATGTGAAGACAGGTCAAGTTACCTATGCAGTGCGTGATACATCTATTGATGGTGTTGAAATTCGCAAAGATGATTTTATGGCATTGGCAGAAGGTAAAATTGTCCTTTCTACACCAGCACTAAAGGATGCAGCTGAAAAAGTAATCAAGGATTTAGTCGATGAAGATGCTGAGATTGTTACAGTCATTTATGGTGAAGATACAACTGAACAAGCTGCATCTGAGTTGGTAGCTTTCATAGAAGAGAATTATCCAGATGTAGAAGTTGAATTATTTGATGGCAAACAAGGGTTATATCCATATATTATTTCAGTAGAATAATTACATGCTACTTTGCTATTCCGTAAAGAAAGCAGTGCACAAAACGTGTACTGCTTTTGTTTATGCTACAAAGAGAATGTTGGATTAAATTTATTAAAAACGTACTAAATATGAATAATTCAATGTACGTACCCACAGGATATAAAATTTGGAAATATTGGAATGTCAACGCTTTTATAGTTGTGTATATATGGTGCGGACAATAAAGAAGCATAAATATTTACTATAAATTATAGTAGTGGTAATTTTCTGAAAGTTGATAAATTAAATGCTTTACTTTTATAGTAACTATCAAGCATGATATAAATAAAAATAAATATTATTATACGAATAGAATAGAGGGGTGTTTGTATGAAGTTTACTTCAGTATTTGATATTATTGGACCAGTCATGATTGGGCCTTCCTCCTCTCATACGGCAGGAGCAGCTCGCATCGGGCGTGTTGCAAGGGATTTATTTGGTAGACAACCTAAATGGGCGAAAATTCATTTATATGGATCATTTGCAGAAACGTATAGAGGGCATGGTACAGATGTTGCGATTGTAGGAGGCTTATTAAATTACGATACATTTGATGATCGTATTAAAACGGCATTTGAAGATGCCAAAAAAGCAGGATTAACATACGAATTTATTCCTGAAACAGCTAATACGGAGCATCCAAATACGGCTCGACTTGTCATTGGAGACGATGAAGGGGAAATGTCAGTAGTCGGTATTTCGATTGGTGGCGGAAAAATTGAAGTTAGTGAAGTCAATGGCTTTAAGTTACGTTTAACTGGTGGCATGCCAGCTATTCTTGTTGTTCATGATGATCGTGCAGGCTGTATTGCCAATGTAGCCAATTGCTTGGCAATGCATGAAGTCAACATTGGGCATATGGAGGTTTCACGTATCGAACGTGGTTTAACTGCTTTAATGGTCATTGAAGTTGATCAAAACATTGAGGATAAGGTGCTACAGCAAATATCTTTAATTCCATATATTACAAAGGTCTCAAAAATTAATAACTAAGGAGGTGTCCCGTGATGGACGTTTTATTTCATAATGTTCGTGAACTTGTTGAACGAGCAGAGAAAGAAGAAAAATTAATATCAGAAATTATGATTGAACAGGAAATATTGATCACAGGTAGAACGCGTGAAGAAATCATCCAGCAAATGGATCGAAATCTGACGGTAATGGAAGAAGCAATTGAACGTGGATTACAAGGTGTGCAATCAGTAACAGGTCTAACTGGTGGGGATGCCGTATTGCTTCAAAATTATATTGCGCAAGGAAAGTCACTTTCAGGTGACTTATTATTAGATGCAGTAAGTAAAGCGGTTGCAACTAATGAAGTAAATGCGGCAATGGGCACAATCTGTGCAACACCAACAGCAGGTTCGGCGGGTGTAGTACCAGGAACACTATTTGCTGTAAAAAACAAACTAAATCCAACACGTGAGCAAATGATTCGTTATTTATTTACGTCAGGAGCATTTGGATTTGTGGTAGCCAATAACGCTTCCATTTCTGGAGCTGCTGGCGGATGTCAGGCAGAGGTTGGGTCAGCTGCAGGTATGGCTGCTGCTGCTATTGTCGAAATGGCTGGAGGTACGCCACAGCAATGTTCAGAAGCATTTGCCATTACACTAAAAAACATGCTAGGTCTTGTCTGTGATCCCGTAGCTGGCTTGGTTGAAGTACCTTGTGTTAAACGTAATGCAATGGGTGCATCTAATTCTCTTGTAGCAGCGGATATGGCACTTGCTGGTGTAACAAGTCGTATTCCATGTGATGAAGTAATTGGTGCTATGTATCGCATCGGACAATCTATGAGTCCTAATCTTAAAGAGACGGCACGAGGCGGTCTAGCAGCAACTCCAACAGGTAAGGCGATCAGTAAAGCCATTCTTGAAAATGGTGGCTTACAGAGTATTAAAGCCCTTCAATAAAAACAAGAAACATGCTATCTAAATAGGTAGCATGTTTTTATGTTGATTTCGTTAAGAAAGATTTTAGTATAATGAAATAAGTACAAGGAATAGTAGTGGCAAGTCATCTGCATAGGACCTCAGGGGAATTTTTCTTATGTAGAGCGTTAAAGGAAAATAAAAGGAGTTTTTTTAGTGGAAATAGATTTGCAATATTTAGCAAAACAAGCAATAGAAGATCGACGTTATCTTCATCAATATCCAGAGCTTTCTGGTCAGGAATTTGAAACAAGTCAATTTATTCGCAAAAGATTAGAACATCTTCAAATAGAAATATTAGCGTATGATTCCCCAAACGTAGTAGCTATGGTTCAAGGGACAAAAGGTACAAAGACGATTGCTTTACGGGCCGATATAGATGCATTACCGATAGTTGAAGAAGGTGATAAGCCATATATCTCCCAAAAGCCAGGAGTGGCTCATATGTGTGGACATGATGGTCATACAGCCATCTTATTAGCAGTTGCAGAATGGATAGCTAGAAATAAGAAAGAAATTGAGCCAAATATAATGCTTATTTTTCAATCAGCTGAGGAAATTACACCAAGTGGAGCAGATTACTTAATTCAAAACGGCGTGCTAGAAGGTGTCGATGCTATTTTTGGTATCCATTTATGGCAGGGTTTAAAGAAGGGGAAAATTGGATTAACACATGGACCAATGATGGCTTCTGTTGATGATTTTGAAATTGAGATTCAAGGTCATGGTGGACATGGCTCAATGCCTCATGAAACGATTGATCCAATCTATATTGCAAGCCATTTAATGCAAGCATTTCAAAGTATCATTAGTCGAACTATTAATCCTCTAGATGCTGGCGTTATAACAGTAGGCAATATCCAAGCAGGAACAACGTATAACATTATTCCAGACACAGCAAAATTAATAGGAACGATTAGGGCATTAACACCAGAAACCGTAGCTACGATTCAAACGAAGATGGTGAGTTTAACAGAAGGGATTTGCCGTTCGTTTGGAGCGGAGGGGAAAATCGACTTTATTATAGGGACACCTCCACTTATCAATGATCCTCGGCAATCTCGCTTTGTGGAATCTATCATTTGTGAAGAATTTGGGAAGGATGTATTTGAGCTTGTCGATCCAGTTATGGGTGGTGAGGATTTTTCCTATTATCTAAAGCATAAACCTGGTGCATTTATATTTGTCGGAATGGGCGGTGAGAAAAGCCAATATCCTCATCATCATCCAAGGTTTGATTTAGATGAAGATGTTTTCCCTGATGCCATAAAGCTCTTTATTGATATTATTAGGAAATATAAATGATGTAGTTTAACCCTATCAATCATTGGTAGGGTTTTTGCTTATGTGTAGGGTTAGGGAAATAATTTATGGTACATTAGATAGAGAGGTAATAAACACTACATAAACAATCAATGAAGGGAGTTGTGGGATAAGGTGACTGAATTATATGGACCCGTCAATGAATTAAAAGGCGTCGGGAAAGAAACAGCAGCCCATCTTGAATCACTAGGAATCAATACAATAGCTGATTTATTATGGACGTTCCCACATCGACATGAAGATTTTCGTTTAAAAGATTTAACGCAAACGCCACATAACGAACGGGTTACAGTTGAGTGTAAGGTGGAGCGGGAGCCTACGATTTTATTTTTAGGCCGCAATAAGTCAAGACTCCAAGTAACTGTTTTAGCAGGAAGACATTTAGTGAAAGTCGTATTTTTCAATCAGGGCTATTTAAAGCAAAAGCTTGTACCTGGTTCTATTATTACGGTGACTGGTAAATGGGATCGTGGTAGACAAGTTATCAATGGCACTTCAGTTACATTTGGTCCTAAAACGGATCAAGTTGACTTTGAGCCTGTCTATAGTCTGAAAGGTTTGATCCCCCAAAAAAGATTTCGTAAATATATGCGACAAGTGTTAGATGACTGTGGGGCCATGTTGCCAGATACCATTCCACAATATTTACAAGAGTCGTATAAGCTCGTTTCAATAAGAGAGGGCTTGGAGGGTATTCATTTTCCGTTGGATGCTGGACATGCTAAACAAGCAAGAAGACGTTTTGCCTATGAGGAGCTATTAAACTTTCAATTGCGTATTCAAGCTTTGCGGAAAATTAGGAAGGATAGTGAACACGGTACAGTTATTCAATTTGATGTGCATAAATTACGGGATTTTATCGCTTCATTACCCTATGAATTAACGAATGCCCAAAAACGTGTGGTGAATGAAATTTGTAAGGATTTGAAGGAACCACACCGAATGAATCGCTTGCTACAAGGGGATGTAGGTTCAGGTAAAACGGTCGTAGCAGCAATAGGGCTATATGCGGCCGTAACAGCAGGTTTTCAAGGAGCCTTAATGGCACCGACTGAAATATTAGCAGAACAACACTTAGAGAACTTGCAAGAATGGTTCCAACCATTTGGCGTTCGTGTTGCACTGTTATCTGGGTCCACTAAAACAAAGGAGCGACGTGTCCTATTAGCTGATTTGGCAAATGGAGAGCTTGATATTGTTATTGGTACACATGCGTTAATCCAACCAGATGTTGTTTTTCATAAGCTAGGCTTTGTCATCACGGATGAACAGCACCGTTTTGGTGTGGAGCAACGACGTATTTTGCGTGATAAAGGGGAGAATCCCGATGTGCTTTTTATGACAGCTACTCCGATACCACGAACATTAGCTATTACTGCATTTGGGGAAATGGATGTATCGATGATTGATGAAATGCCGGCAGGGCGTAAACAGATTGAAACGCATTGGATGAAGAAAGAGCAATTCGGCTCCGTTTTATCTAAACTAGAATTAGAATTAGCGGCTGGAAGACAAGCCTATGCGATTTGTCCACTTATCGAGGAATCCGATAAGCTTGATGTTCAAAATGCTGTGGAAATTTATGAGCAGCTAGCGACTTATTTTAAAGATCGTTACCATGTCGGTTTAATGCATGGGCGTTTATCAGCTGATGAAAAAGATGCGGTTATGCGTGCTTTTAGTGAAGGGACTATTCAGGTTTTAGTTTCTACAACCGTTGTAGAGGTAGGTGTAAATGTACCGAATGCTACCTTTATGATAGTCTATGATGCTGAACGCTTTGGCTTAGCACAATTGCATCAGCTTCGAGGCCGTGTTGGACGTGGTGAGCATCAATCATACTGTATTTTACTTGCTGACCCTAAGTCTGATGAGGGAAAAGAACGTATGCAATCAATGACGGAAACAAATGATGGTTTCCGTTTAGCTGAAAAAGATCTTGAATTAAGGGGACCAGGAGACTTTTTTGGTAGAAAGCAAAGTGGTTTACCAGATTTTAAAGTAGCTGATTTAGTACATGATTATCGTATTCTGGAGACTGCTAGAAAAGATGCTGCAGAGATGCTTGAAACAAAAGCGTTTTGGCAGGATGACGACTATCAATACTTGCGTAAAATGCTAGAAGATACTGGCGTTTTACAAGGAGAGCGCTTCGATTAATGTGTGAAGCTTATTAGCAAAGAAAGAATGTAAGTACTTGATTTCAAAACAAGTCTTGCATTCTTTTTTTATACTCTATATACTGATATTAGTACCAAGTGCTAATAACAACTCAAAAGGTGGCGGATGAAGTTGAGACGAACGAAAAAAGAGCGACAGCGACTACTATCTGAAACGATAGCTGAAAATCCATTCGTCACAGATGAACAGCTAGCAACACAGTTTCAGGTAAGTGTCCAAACAATTCGTTTAGACCGTATGGAATTATCAATACCAGAATTACGCGAGCGAATTAAAGATGTTGCTTCAAAAAGCTATGAAAATGAAGTAAAATCTCTCCCGATTGATGAGGTCATTGGTGAGATTGTAGATATTGAATTAGATCATCGAGCACTCTCGATTTTTGATGTACAAGAAGAGCATGTGTTTCAGCGTAATGGCATCGCACGTGGTCATCATTTGTTTGCGCAAGCAAATTCATTAGCGGTTGCAGTAATTGATGACGAACTAGCATTAACCGTACATTCCAATATTACGTTTGTGAAACCTGTACGAGCTGGAAATCGTGTTATTACAAAAGCGATTGTTATCGGACGAGATGAACAAAAACATCGTACAAAAGTCGAGGTAACATCTACTGTTAATGGTGAAACCGTTTTTGTTGGTGAATTTGATATGTACCGCACGAAAGGTAAAGGTGAGTAACAATGAAATTAGCGCTTGATGGAATGGGTGGAGACAACGCACCAAAATCAGTTGTTGAAGGTGCATTTTTAGCATTAGAGCAAATTCCAAACTTAGAAATCCAATTATATGGTCATCAAGATAAGCTGGAACCATTTTTAAAACAACACGATCGATTAAAGGTTATACATTGTGAGGAAGTAGTAGAAGGAACTGATGATCCTGCCCGTGCTGTTCGTAGAAAAAAGGATTCTTCAATGGCGCGTATGATGGATGCAGTAGAAGAGGGTAAAGCAGATGCTTGCCTTTCTGCAGGGAACACAGGGGCCTTAATGGCGGGTGGCCTATTTAAAGTAGGTCGCATTGAGGGAATAGCCCGACCAGCATTAGCTACAACGCTACCAACGCTAGATGGTAAAGGGTTTTTAATGCTTGATTTAGGGGCAAATGCAGATGCTCGACCAGAGCATTTAGTGCAATATGCCATTATGGGTGATATTTATGCTAAAAAGGTTGGAGGTATACAAAAACCACGTATTGGCTTATTAAATATCGGTACCGAGGATAAAAAAGGGAATGAATTAACAAAAGCTGCCTTCGAATTATTGAAGGAAGCAGATTTGAATTTTATTGGAAATGTAGAAGCACGTGATTTACTTGAAGGCGTAGCTGATGTTGTTGTAACGGATGGCTTTACAGGAAATATGGTATTGAAGTCTATTGAAGGGACGGCGGGTGCTTTATTTTCTATGTTAAAAGATGCCTTTATGTCTTCAACGAAAACGAAAATTTCAGCAGCGCTCATGAAAAATAATTTACGTGACTTGAAAAATAAAATGGATTATACAGAGTATGGTGGCGCAGGATTGTTTGGCTTACAAGCACCTGTTATTAAGGCACATGGATCATCAAATGCAAAAGCGATTTTCAGTGCCATTCGACAAGCCAATACGATGGTAGAGCATACCGTTATTTCGACGATTACGGAGACAGTACGTCACATAGAAATTGATTAAGCAAAGGGGATTATTCAAATGACGAAAATAGCATTTATTTTTCCAGGACAGGGATCGCAGGTAGTTGGAATGGGTCGAGAGTTTGTTGAAAATGCTGTAGAAAGTAAAGCGTTTTATGATCGTGCAGATCAAGCTCTTCAGTTTGAATTATCTAAATTAATGTTAGAGGGTCCAGCAGAAGAGCTAACACTGACATATCATGCACAGCCAGCGCTACTTACTACTGGTGTAATGGTGGCTGAAAAGTTACGCGCAGCAGGTATTCAACCACACTACGCAGCGGGTCATTCACTTGGAGAATATGGTGCATTGGTGTTAGCAGGCGTTATGTCATTTGATGATGCTGTGTCAATCGTGCATAAACGAGGTCTTTATATGAATGAAGCTGTGCCAGCAGGTCAAGGCGCAATGGCGGCAATTTTAGGAATGGAACTAGAGGCATTGAACGAGGTAACAGAGCAGGTGTCGGCATCGGGTGACTCTGTTCAGGTGGCTAATGTGAATTGTCCAGGACAAATTGTTATTTCGGGTACGAAAGAAGGTGTAGATAAAGCAAGCATTGCTGCTAAAGAAGCTGGTGCAAAACGAGCAATACCTTTAGTTGTAAGTGGTCCCTTCCACTCTGATTTGATGCAACCATCTTCAGAGAAACTGCAAGCAGCATTGGCAGAAATTCCTTTTTCCGCACCTGAAATACCTGTGATTGGCAATGTGATGGCGAAGGAATTAAAAGATGTAGCAGCAATACAACAAGAGCTAGTTGAACAAGTATATAGTGCTGTACAATGGGAAGCTTCTATGCGCGAAATGCTTGCGCAAGGTGTTGACGTCTTTATCGAATGTGGACCAGGTAAAGTATTAAGCGGTCTCTTGAAAAAAATTGATCGCTCTGTTGCAGCCTATTGTGTTTATGATGAAGCTTCGTTAGAAGCAGTTTTAGAAGCGTCGAAGGAGTGGTCAATTAATGCGTAAATTAGAAGGAAAAGTAGCCGTTGTAACGGGAGCTTCAAGAGGAATCGGACGCGCTATTGCTTTAAAGCTTGCAGAAGAAGGTGCTAAGGTTGTTGTGAACTATAGTGGCTCACAGGCAAAAGCAGAAGAAGTAGTGGCGATGATTCAAGAAAACGGTGGCGAAGCAATTGCTGTGCAAGCTAGTGTTTCAAAGACCGAAGAAGTTACAGCTTTAATGGATGCTGCAGTGAAAACATACGGTTCCCTTGATATTTTAGTTAATAATGCTGGTATTACAAGAGATAACTTGATCATGCGTATGAAAGAAGACGAATGGGACGATGTATTAAATACCAACCTTAAAGGTGTTTTCCTTTGTACGAAAGCGGTCACACGTCAAATGATGAAGCAACGTGCAGGGCGCATCATTAATATTTCTTCTATCGTTGGTGTAGCGGGTAATGCTGGTCAAGCCAACTATGTTGCGGCGAAAGCAGGTGTTATTGGATTAACAAAAACGACGGCAAAGGAATTAGCTTCTCGTAATATTTTAGTTAATGCTATTGCACCAGGTTTTATCGAAACAGAAATGACAGAACAATTGCCAGAGGATATCAAACAAGGTATGCTAACACAAATTCCTCTTGCGAAACTTGGTCAGCCAGAGGATATCGCAAAAGCAGTAGCTTTCCTAGCATCGGATGACGCTAATTATATGACTGGGCAAACACTTCATATTGATGGCGGTATGGTCATGTAATTTCAATTAGGCATATACGCTGATTTTTTGTATAATCATTTGAGGGGAGGTGAATCATTTGTCTACAGTATTAGAACGCGTAACAAAAGTAATCGTGGACCGTTTAGGTGTGGAAGAAAGCGAAGTAACGCTTGAAGCTTCTTTCCGTGATGATTTAGGTGCTGACTCATTAGACGTAGTTGAGCTTGTAATGGAGCTTGAAGACGAATTCGATATGGAAATTTCTGATGAAGATGCTGAAAAAATCTCAACAGTAGGTACTGCAATCTCATACATCGAAAGTAAATTAAACTAATTTCGTTAAAACTTTATTTAGTGAAAATAGATCACCTCTAATGGTGTAATGGTCATCGTAATCATACAATGGTTTTATGGTAGCTTGAATAAAGTAGAAATTACTTTTTCTGCATTCCTTGTTAGAAGGAGCAGATTCAATGAATGAAGATGTATTTAAAGGGGACGAAATGGATCGGTTTTCGATCTATTCACGTCCCTTTTTTATGTTAAAAATCTAATGACAAGTCGGCTTCAAAATTCTCTCTAATGGGAGATGTATGCTGAATCAAGAGGAATTTCCGGAAAAATTTCCAAAACATTGTGTTTAAGCCGAAATACTTTTGCATAAACGCCCTGAAAAAGGTACACTAAAACGGTAGAAACTATTAGGAAGGCAGATTTGTTCAATGGCTATGAAAAGAAAAGGAACTATGCAGAAATCTGGCGTACTTCCTGAAAAAGTACGCAACCAATTTGAGCTGTTACAGCATGAATTAAATATCACATTTATTAATAAAAATTTATTGTATCAAGCATTCACGCATTCATCTTATGTGAATGAGCATCGCCGTAAATTATTTACGGATAATGAGCGTCTTGAATTTTTAGGAGATGCAGTACTTGAACTGTCTGTTTCTAAATATCTTTTTGAGAAATACCCAAATATGAGCGAGGGTGAGCTAACAAAGTTAAGAGCTTCCATTGTATGTGAGCCATCACTAGTGATTTTTGCTAACGAGCTAGGCTTTGGACGCTTTGTATTGCTTGGAAAAGGTGAGGAATTAACAGGTGGTCGGGAACGTCCAGCGCTACTTGCAGATGTATTTGAGTCATTTGTAGGTGCACTTTATTTAGATCAAGATTTACAAACGGTCGTGTCATTTTTAGAACGAATCGTGTTCCCAAAAGTAGAAGTCGGTGCTTTTTCGCATGTGATGGATTTTAAAAGTCAATTGCAAGAAATGGTACAGCAAACGAATAATGGACTTCTTCATTATGAGATTATCGATGAAAAAGGCCCTGCACATAATCGTACCTTTGTATCAAGCGTATTATTAAATGGACAAGAGCTTGGTATTGGTCGTGGAAAATCAAAAAAAGAAGCCGAGCAGCAAGCTGCACAATGTGCAATGCGAATGATGCGTGAAGAAGCTGCAAAAGAGGAGGCTTAATAGATGTTCCTAAAACGACTAGAAGTGATTGGCTTTAAATCTTTTGCGGAACGCATTGGAATTGATTTTGTACCTGGTGTTACAGCCGTTGTTGGACCAAATGGCAGTGGAAAAAGTAATGTCACAGATGCGATTCGTTGGGTACTTGGGGAGCAATCGGCAAAGTCGTTACGTGGAGCAAAGATGGAAGATGTTATTTTCGCTGGGAGTGACTCTCGTAAGCCACTCAACTTTGCAGAGGTAACACTTATTTTAGATAATACTGACGAGCAACTTGCTTTTTCTTATACAGAAGTCAGTGTAACAAGACGCGTATACCGTTCAGGTGATAGTGAATATTTATTAAATAACCAACAGTGTCGCCTGAAGGATATTACGGACTTGTTTATGGATTCAGGACTTGGAAAAGAGGCATTTTCAATCATCTCTCAAGGCCGTGTCGATGAAATTTTAAATAGCCGACCTGATGATCGTCGTTCTATTTTTGAAGAGGCAGCTGGCGTTTTAAAGTATAAAATAAGAAAGAAAAAAGCTGAGCATAAGCTTGTTGAGACAGATGAAAATTTGTATCGCGTATTAGACATTCTCCATGAATTAGACAACCGATTAGAGCCGCTTGAAATGCAGGCATCTAGTGCAAGAGATTATGTACAAATGTCTTCTGAGCTAAAGGATTTTGATATTGCAATTCTTGTGCATGATTTTAAAAATTGTGCACAATCTTTGCAT
The DNA here is from genome assembly GCF_036698265.2 of Lysinibacillus sp. IITD104. Taxonomy (NCBI): domain Bacteria; kingdom Bacillati; phylum Bacillota; class Bacilli; order Caryophanales; family Bacillaceae; genus Lysinibacillus; species Lysinibacillus sp. IITD104. The sequence goes on along the minus strand of NZ_JBAHYH020000001.1, from coordinate 3,474,218 downwards.
GCGCTAAAAGAGGAATTTACGAAGCTTTCTGCAACAGAGCTAGAACAAGCTCAAAATATTTCCATGATTGAGAAACGGACCGCCAATATACGGAAGCTATTAAAAGATCTAGATGATTATTTGGATGTTTCGCAGGCTGAGCTTGTCAATGCCACTATGGAGGTAGAGCGTTGGGATGGTCGTAAGGCATTGATGGCTGAAAAACGCCAAAATGCATCGAATCAACTACTACAGCTGAATACGACATTACAAGAGGCTAAGGCGGAAGTAGAATTACTCCTGGTTCAAGAACAGGAGAAAAAAGAAGTATTCTCCGAGAAGCAACAAGCCGTATCCGTGTTAAAGCAGAGCATCAAGCAGTTAGAACAATCATTAAATCGATCTGTGACAGAAATCGAGGAAGAAATAGAAGACTATAAAAATCGATATATCGATTCATTAAATGAAGAGGCAACAGTCAAGAATGAATTGAAAAATATCGATCAGCAATTAGCGCAACAAAAAGCAATGGCGGCAAAAATGTCCAATCAAACAGATGAAATTGGACAAGAGCTTATGCAAATCATTGCTGAAAAAGAAAAGCTAGTGGCTGAACATTCCTTAACAACCAATGATTTGCAGAAAAAACTAGAGCAACATGAAACATTACAAATACAGTTGAAAAATGTCAACATATCCTTTACAGAAAAGCAGGATATGTTGTACAAAGCCTATCAGCATCAACAACAACTAAAGGCTAGAAAAGATACATTAGCTGAACTTGAAGCTGATTTTTCTGGGTTCTTCCAAGGTGTTAAAGAAGTTTTACTTGCGCGAGATAAAGGCGAACTACAAGGAATTGAAGGTGCAGTAGCAGAGTTAATCCAAGTTGAAGGAAAGTATTCACAAGCGATCGAAACAGCGTTAGGCGCAGCCTCTCAACATATTGTCACAACCAATGAACGCCACGCACAGCAGGCCATTCATTGGTTAAAACAAAAACGTGCTGGACGTGCTACTTTTTTACCAAAAACAGTCATGAAATCACGCAAAATTAATCCAGGCACTATTCAGCTAGCAACTGAACACCCTGCCTTTGTTCAAATGGCAGATGCACTCGTCACTTTTAATGAAGACAATCGAACAATTGTTGAAAATCTATTAGGGAATGTCATAGTGGCAGCAAATTTAGAAGGCGCAAGTCAAATTGCCCGATTATGTGGTTTCCGATACCGAGTTGTCACACTTGAAGGAGATATTGTTAATGCAGGGGGTTCCTTAACAGGTGGTGCACTGAAACAGCAATCCTCACTCTTTACAAGAAAAGCTGAGCTAGATGATTTAATCATTAAGCTAGAATCGTTACAAGCTTCTATTTATAGTGCTGAACAGGCTGTTGCAGCCGAAAAAGAGAAGCTTGCGGAATTGCGAGATCAAGTAGAGCAACTAAAGCTTGAAGGAGAGCAATTAAGAAAAGATGAGATGCAACAGTCTAGTCGTATTCGTGAGCTAGAGGTCGTTGAAAAAAGCTTATCGGCAAGAGTAACCTTTGCTTCAACTGAAACAAAGGATGTAAAAACTCGTGAGGAAGCATTATTGATACAAAAACAAGCAGCAGAAGAGCGTTTAAATACTCTTGCTATAGTCCTTGTCGAAATCAATGAAACTGTCGAACAATTAAGTAAGGTAAAGTTACAAGGTGAGACAGAGAAAGATGTATTACGAGAACAGCTTGCTGAAAAACGTTCACAGTTAGCGGTTATGCAGGAACAACTGTCGCAAGTTCAAATTACGACTGCTGAACTAGCACTACAATTAAACAAAGCGCACCAAAAAGTCAAAAATATTTCTCAGGAAATAGTGTGGCTTCAATCTGATGAATCGACAAATCACTTAAGTGATGAAGAGGTTGAGGAACAGGTTATGACATGGAAAGCAAGAAGAGATGCCCTACAAGAGACTATTGCTGAAAAGAAAGAGCAGAAATTAGGACAGCAACAAGAACTTTCTACATTAGAAGAACAACTCAAGGAACTGCAACGTATTCATAAAGGATATCTTGAAGCAATACGTGCCAATGAGTTAAAACGTAATCGTGTAGAATTTGAAATGGATAATTTTATCGAACAACTCGAAGAAAATTATCAGTTAACATTCGAAGAGGCTGAAAAAGAAGCTCTGGCAATAGAAGATGAAGAGTTTGTGCGAAGACGTGTTAAATTGTTAAAAAGATCCATTGAAGAGCTAGGCCCCGTTAATTTAGGTGCGATTGAGGAATATGATAGAGTGCTAGAACGTCATACATTCTTAACTGAACAACGAGAGGACTTGCTTGCTGCACAGGAAACATTACATGAAGCAATCAAAGAAATGGATGAAGAAATGACGTTGCGCTTTAGTGAAACGTTTTATGCTATTAGAGAGCAATTTAAACGTGTTTTCCGTGAATTGTTTGGCGGGGGTCAAGCTGATTTGGTTTTAATTGACCCACAAAACTTATTGGAAACAGGTATTGAAATTGTGGCACAGCCTCCAGGGAAAAAATTGCAAAATTTAAGTTTGCTTTCTGGTGGTGAGCGTGCACTTACGGCGATTGCTTTACTATTCTCCATTCTAAATATTCGACCTGTGCCATTTTGTATTCTTGATGAGGTAGAGGCGGCTTTAGATGAGGCGAATGTTGTGCGTTATAGCCAATATTTGAAAAAGTTTAGTCTCGACACACAATTCATTGTGATTACTCATCGTAAAGGTACAATGGAGGGGGCTGATGTCTTGTATGGTATAACAATGCAAGAATCAGGTGTATCGAAACTTGTATCAGTAAAACTAGAAGATGAACCCGTACTTGCGGAGCAAAGGAGCGAACAAGCATGAGTTTTTTTAAGCGTTTAAAAGATAAATTAATGGGTAATCCAGAAGAGGAAGAGAAACTAGACACAGCTGACAAAGAACAGGAATCTGACCATTCGGAGCCGGAGCTTGAGGAATTAAACAAGCCTGCTGCCATTGAGCCTGCTGATCTAAAAGTACCTGAACAAGGTGAAGAAGCATCAGAAATGACGATTGTGAAAGAAATTGAAGTGCAAGCAGACCCCTCAGCTGAAATAGAAGAAGGACAGCCGGATGTTCAGGAGCTAGCAGTAGTAGAGGCCGAACCACTGGAAGAGAAAAAGCCTTCTGCGTGGTCAATAACACAAAAATTCAAGGCTGGCCTTGAAAAAACACGTAATTCCTTTACTTCAAAAGTGAATGACCTTGTTGCACGTTATCGTAAAGTGGATGAAGATTTCTTTGAAGAATTAGAGGACTTACTATTACAGGCTGATGTTGGATTTGAAACAGTCATGGAACTCATGGATAAACTACGTTATGAAGTGCAACGTAAAAATATTAAAGATACAAATGGCATCCAAGCAGTGATTTCTGAAAAGCTTGTAGAAATTTATGAGCAAGGTGAAGAAGATTTAATTGAGCTAAATATGCAGCCAGATGGTGAACTAACTGTTATTCTATTTGTTGGCGTAAATGGTGTTGGGAAAACAACGACGATAGGTAAGCTAGCGCACCGTTTAAAATCTCAAGGGAAATCAGTTGTATTAGCTGCGGGTGATACGTTCCGTGCTGGTGCTATTGATCAATTACAAGTATGGGGAGATCGTGTCGGCTGTGAGGTTATTAAACAATCAGAGGGCTCTGACCCAGCAGCAGTGATGTACGATGCGATTCGTGCAGCAAAAAATAGAAAAGCAGATGTGTTGATTTGTGATACAGCTGGACGCTTGCAGAACAAAGTGAACCTAATGAATGAGCTTGAAAAAGTTCATCGTGTGATTTCACGTGAAATTCCAAATGCTCCACATGAAGTATTATTAGCATTAGATGCAACAACTGGCCAAAATGCGCTTGTTCAAGCACAAACATTTAAAGAAGCAACGAATGTAACAGGGATTGTTTTAACAAAACTTGATGGTACAGCTAAAGGTGGTATAGTCCTTGCTATTCGAAACAAGTTACACATTCCTGTAAAATTTGTGGGTCTTGGTGAGAAAATGGATGATTTACAGCCATTTGATGCAGAACGATATGTTTATGGACTTTTTGCCGATGGTTTGGATAAGGAACTAGAAAATAATGAAGAGTAACAGTTAACTGTAGCTAAATAATTTTATCTTGCTTGGCATTTATCTCTTTTGGGGAAGCTTGATGCTTAGTTTGCTTCAGTTTTTGAACAAAAATGGATAAAATGACGCTGACACGTATAGGATAAAAACGCTCGACTGTGTATAGGTGAATTGACTTGTTTAAAAGAGTAATACTAGCCAAAGGCAAGAAATGCCTGAAAGCAGCAATTTAAGCTTTTAGACAAGGAGATTACCTTGACACAGACGGGCGCTTTTCGTTATGATACAAATGACTAATAGCGGGAGGAGAAACATTCGATGCTACTTGAAAAAACAACACGCATGAACTTTCTCTTCGACTTTTATCAAGCATTATTAACTGATAAACAAAGAAGTTATATGGAGCTATACTATTTAGATGATAACTCTCTAGGAGAAATTGCTGAATCGTATGGTGTTTCACGCCAAGCTGTTTATGATAATATTCGTCGTACAGAAGCGATGCTTGAGGAATATGAAGAAAAATTATGTTTACTTGAAAAATTTCAACAACGTACCCAAATGCTGTCACAGCTAACAATGGGGATTACAGAAAAGAGTATGACAGCTGAAGAGCAGCTAGCACTTATTGAACAGCTGAAAGAATGGGATTAGGAGGCGAAAGCAATGGCTTTTGAAGGATTAGCGGAACGACTCCAAGGAACGATCCAAAAGATTAAAGGCAAAGGGAAAGTATCAGAGCAAGACGTTAAGGAAATGATGCGAGAAGTCCGATTTGCTTTAATCGAGGCGGATGTTAACTTAAAAGTAGTCAAAGAATTCGTAAAAAAGGTAAGTGAACGTGCTGTCGGTGTTGATGTTATGCAAAGTCTAACGCCAGGTCAGCAAGTTATTAAAATTGTACAAGATGAACTAACAGAATTAATGGGGGGCGAACAAAGTCCCATTAAGTTTAATACGAAGCCACCCACTGTTATTATGATGGTTGGTCTACAAGGTGCGGGTAAAACGACAACTACAGGTAAATTGGCAAATGTTCTACGAAAAAAATATAATCGTAAACCATTACTAGTTGCCGCTGACGTTTATCGTCCAGCAGCTGTCCAACAATTGCAGACATTAGGAAAACAGTTATCACTACCTGTTTTTGCGTTAGGTACCGAGGTATCTCCTGTAGAAATTGCACGTCAGGCAATTGAATTGGCAAAGGAAGAGCATCATGATGTGGTAATTATCGATACAGCTGGTCGACTTCATATTGATGAAGACCTAATGCAAGAGTTAAAGGATATTCGTGCATTAAAAGAGCCAGATGAGGTTTTCCTAGTTGTTGATGCCATGACGGGTCAAGATGCAGTCAATGTAGCAGAAAGCTTTAATGAAGCAATAGGTATTACTGGGGTGGTTTTAACAAAACTTGACGGTGATACGCGTGGTGGTGCTGCATTATCTATCCGATCTGTGACACAAAAGCCAATTAAATTTGTCGGGATGGGCGAAAAAATGGATGCGCTTGAACCATTCCATCCAGAGCGTATGGCATCTCGTATATTAGGTATGGGCGATGTTCTGTCACTTATCGAGAAAGCTCAGGCAAATGTAGATGAAGCTAAGGCAAAAGAATTAGAAGAAAAGTTTAAATCTCAAACATTCACTTTTGATGATTTTGTCGAGCAATTACAGCAAGTCAAGAAAATGGGCCCTCTTGATGAAATTTTAAAAATGCTACCAGGTGCTAACAAAATCAAAGGCTTAGATAATGTAAAAGTTGATGATAAGCAAATGGGGCGTGTAGAGGCCATTATTTACTCGATGACGCCTGCTGAAAAGACCAACCCAGAAATTATGAATGGTAGCCGTAAAAAGCGTATTGCGAAAGGCTCTGGGACATCTATTCAAGAGGTGAATCGTCTCATTAAGCAATTCGATGAAATGAAAAAAATGATGAAGCAAATGACTGGAATGGCAAGTGGTAAAGGGAAGAAAAAAATGAAATTACCAGGCTTTGATTCATTGTTTAAATAATAATTTTTAGGTGTTAAGAAAAAACACTTTACAAACAACCTAAACATTGATAATATACTATCTTGTGTGAAACTTATTCGGAGGTGCTATTAAAATGGCAGTTAAAATTCGCTTAAAACGTATGGGAGCTAAAAAATCTCCTTTCTATCGTATCGTAGTTGCAGACGCTCGTTCACCACGTGACGGTCGTCAAATCGAAACAGTTGGTACTTACAACCCACTAACTCAACCAGCTACTGTAAACATTGATGAAGAGAAAGCTCTTAAATGGTTAGCTGACGGTGCAAAACCATCAGATACAGTACGTAACCTGTTCTCAGAACAAGGTATCATGGAAAAATTCCATAACCAAAAATTCAGTAAATAATCGGGGGCGACGTCTTTGAAGCAGCTGATTGAAGCAATCGTTTTACCGTTAGTCGATTATCCAGAAGAAGTTCGTATAGAGACGGATGAAAATGCAAATCGAATTGTTTATAAACTTTTTGTTCATCCAGAGGATAGAGGGAAAGTCATAGGCAAGCAAGGGCGAGTAGCAAAAGCGATTCGTACAATTGTTTATTCAGCGGCAGGTAGTCACCATCAAAAGAAGACCTACGTCGATATATTGGATTAATAGAAAAGATTTTCACGCTCTTGCAACAAGTACTAGTGAGTCCTGATAGGTGTGTTTACATGTCGCTTAGGAGTTCGAAGTGGCCTTTTAGTATGAAGCGTAAAATCTGGACGAAAAAGGAGGGAGCTTGTAGGTTCCTTCCTTTTTTTATCTTTTTTTAACATCAGCATATCGCTATGACTTCTATTTAAGTGGAAATTAAAGCTTGAATAAGGAGTATAGCTAAAGGATATTGCTTATATTATTCTTAACAAGACAAATGAGTCTTAGCTAAAACAACATTCTTCCAAAGCGCATTTGCAAGAACGGAACCTTTTTTGGATAAGCGAGATGCATTGTGGAGATAAGCATGTTTTTTACGAGGTGAAAGTAGAATGGAATGGTTTAATGTAGGTCGAATTGTCAATACGCACGGTATTCGTGGTGAGGTACGTGTATTATCGACAACAGACTTTGAAGAAGAGCGTTTTGCGGTAGGAAATAAGCTTGCTGCCTTTAAAAAAGACGATAAGAAGCCAACCTGGGTAACGATTGAGTCTATGCGTCGTCATAAAAACATTATTTTATTAACTTTTGAAGGCATGAACAATATCAACTTGGTTGAGCCATTTAAAGAAGGCATGCTGAAAGTGACTAAAGATCAAATGACTGATGATCTTCTTGAAGAAAATGAGTTCTTTTTCCATGAAATAATAGGCTGCACAGTTATTTCTGAAGAGGGCGAAACAATCGGTGTTGTGACAGAGATCCTGCAAACAGGGGCAAACGATGTTTGGGTAGTAAAAGGCTCTAAGAAAGAACACTATATCCCTTATATAGAAGATATCGTGAAAGATATTGATGTTATGGACAAAAAAATAGTCATTCATGTTATGGAAGGCTTATTATGATGAATATTCATGTATTGAGCCTGTTCCCGGATATGTTTTCAGGCGTTTTTGGTGCATCTATTTTAAAGAAGGCACAAGAAAAGGGTGCTGTAAAGTTAGAGGTAACGGATATTCGTACATTTTCAGGGAACAAGCATAATCAGGTTGACGACTATCCATATGGTGGTGGTGCAGGTATGGTATTAAAGCCTGAACCGATGTTTAGTGCAGTAGAGGCTATAACGGCAGATAAACAGCCACGTATCATATTAATGTGTCCTCAGGGTGAACGCTTTACGCAGAAAAAAGCAGAAGAGCTAGCGCAGGAAACAGAGTTGGTGTTCTTATGTGGTCATTATGAAGGCTATGATGAGCGTATACGTCAGCACCTCGTGACAGACGAAATTTCCATTGGCGATTTTGTCTTAACAGGTGGGGAATTAGGGGCTATGACTGTTATTGATAGTGTAGTTAGATTGTTACCTGGTGTCTTAGGGCAAGAGGATTCACATATCCAGGATTCTTTTTCAACGGGTCTACTTGAGCATCCACATTATACACGACCTGCTGAGTTCCGTGGCATGAAGGTACCTGATGTTTTATTATCGGGGAATCATGCTAAAATCGAGCAATGGCGAGAGGAACAGTCACTGAAAAGAACTTTTGAGCGCCGTCCAGACTTACTGGAGCAATATCCATTAACAGACAAGCAAAAATTGTATCTAGAAAAACTAAAAAACAATCATCTAGATGCTTGATTGCCGACCCTATTTATGATAACATCTAATCTGTACTTCTATGTGAAGTACTGAATTACGGTGTTCCGCTGTGGCATAGATTGCGTGCAAGAGCATCTGTCTAAGGAGAGAAAACAATGTCAAACATTATTGCAGAAATTACAAAATCTCAGCTTCGCTCTGATCTACCAACTTTCCGTCCTGGTGATACTGTTAAGGTACACGTGAAAGTAGTAGAGGGTACTCGTGAACGTATCCAAATTTTCGAAGGTGTAGTAATTAAACGTCGTGGTGGCGGAATTAGCGAAACTTTCACAGTTCGTAAAATTTCTTACGGTGTAGGTGTTGAGCGTACATTCCCTGTACACACACCAAAAATCGCTAACTTAGAAGTTGTACGTCGCGGTAAAGTACGTCGTGCTAAACTTTACTACCTACGTAACCTACGTGGTAAAGCTGCTCGTATTAAAGAAATTCGATAATTATGACTTAAAAGTGAGGGGCTTGTGTTCAAGCCTCTTTTCTTTTTGCTTGTCATCTTTATTCACTATCATCTAAAATGGTGTTAGACAAGGGGGCAATTCTCAATGGAAAAACAAGTGAAAGAAAAAAATGAATTATGGGAATGGACAAAAGCACTATTAATTGCATTTGCGATTGCTGCAGTTATTCGATATTTTTTATTTACACCCATTGCAGTTGATGGAGAGTCCATGATGCCAACCCTTGAAGATGGCGATCGAATGATTGTGAATAAAATTGGTTATAAAATAGGGGAGCCAAAACGCTTTGACATTGTTGTATTTCATGCACCTGAACAAAAAAATTACATAAAGCGTGTAATTGGATTGCCAGGAGATACACTAGAGTATAAGGATGATCAATTGTATATAAATGGTGAGCCAATTGATGAACCCTATTTAGATGCCTATAAAGCGCAAATTACTGAGGGGACCTTAACAGAAGATTTCACCTTAAATGACATTGATGTTTCCTTGGATAGCAATACCATTCCTGAGGGGTATATCTTTGTTATGGGGGATAATCGTCGATATAGTAAAGACAGTCGACATATTGGCCTTGTTGACCAGAAAGAAATTATTGGTAATACCAGTCTGATTTTCTGGCCGTTTAGTGACATAAAAATTGTAAAGTAATGCATGAAAGGGAGAGCAAAATTACTCCCTTTTCTTTTAGTTTAGGAGGTATAGCTGTGACGATACAATGGTTTCCAGGGCATATGGCTAAAGCCCGACGTGAAGTAACTGAAAAATTAAAGCTTGTCGATATTATATTTGAATTAATAGATGCACGTTTACCGCTATCCTCACGTAATCCGATGATTGACGAAGTCATTAACCAAAAACCTCGTCTTTTAATCTTAAATAAAGCGGATATGGCAGATGAACAAGAAACACGGAAATGGGTAGAGTATTTTGCAAAGCGTGGTCATAAAGCAGTAGCCATTAACTCACTTGAGGGCAAGGGCTTACAGCAAGTCACGAAAGCGGCACAAGAAATTTTAAAAGAAAAATTTGATCGCATGAAAGCAAGAGGAATGAAACCTAGAGCTATTCGTGCCATGATTGTGGGCATTCCGAACGTGGGCAAATCCACATTGATTAATCGCTTAGCGAAAAAAAATATCGCTAAAACGGGCAATACACCAGGTGTGACAAAAGCACAACAATGGATCAAAGTAGGTAAAGAGCTTGAACTATTGGATACACCAGGTATTTTATGGCCAAAGTTTGAGGATCAAGAAGTAGGCTTTAAATTAGCTTTAACTGGAGCTATTAAGGATACTATTACAAATATGGAAGACCTAGCTGTCTATGGGTTACGATTCTTATCTAATCATTATCCAAAGCGTATGGAGGAGCGTTACGGTCTCGAGTTTATCCATGAGGAGTTAGTGGATACTTTTGACCATATTGGTAAGCTACGTCGTGTATTTGGTCCTGGTGGAGAAATAGATTATGATCAAGTGGCCCAACTAATTGTTCGAGATATCCGTGGATTACAATTAGGTAAACTTACCTTTGATTTTGTGGACGAGCAGTTAGAAAAAGAAACAACTGAACAACTATAAGGATTTGAAACTGTCACACATTCTTTTGTGGCAGTTTTTCTTTTAGGAATACATTTTTTAACCGATAATGATGATAGAGAGGAAAATAGTTTTCGAGTTAAAGAGACTACATAAGAACCGAACATGATATAGTTTGATTGAATAGAAGTAAGAAGGAGTACACAATGAAAACCATTAAGGAAATTACAAGTGCATTGAAGGCTGCTGAGGAATGGCAAGATTGGATGAAAGAAATTGCAGCGGATGAAAGAGCAGGTGTACAAAAGGCATGGCTAACTTGGCAAAAGAGACAGGATAAAAAACGTCAATTACTGCAAGAGCACCAAAAAAAAGTTGCATTCGATTTAAGCTATGGGGGAACTGATGCATTTATTGCGGGTGTAGATGAAGCAGGACGGGGACCACTAGCAGGACCAGTCGTGACGGCAGCTGTAATTTTACCGACAAATTGTGAGGCACTTGTTGGTCTGAATGACTCAAAGCAATTATCGAAAGATAAACGAAACGGCTTTGCAACATTAATTAAAGAGCATGCCATAAGCTATTCAATTCATTTTCAACCTGCCGAACAAATTGATGAACTGAATATATATGAGGCAACAAAACAATCTATGAAGGCAAGTGTTGAATCATTATCGACCAAGCCTGATGTTGTTTTAATCGATGCTATGACATTACCTATTACAATTCCTCAAGATTCGATTATAAAAGGAGATGCTAAGAGCTTAGCGATAGCAGCTGCATCCATTTTAGCTAAAACAGCACGGGATGAGTATATGGAGCAATTAGACGAGGAATTTCCGATGTATGGCTTTGGGCAACATGCAGGGTATGGGACAAAGCAGCATTTAAAAGCGTTAGAAGAGTTTGGACCGACTATTCACCATCGTAAATCATTTGAACCAATAAAATCTATGTTTTCATAAAGTTAAAATACGGTAGACAATTACACGAAGGAGTAATTGATGAAAGGAGTATGTATATGACAGCCACATCATTTAATCCGATTCAACTGCAGCAAAATGCAATAACTTCGACAAATCAACCACTTGCTTTAAAACAAGGACAAATATTTCACGGAACAATTAAGCAATTATATCCAGATCAAATGGCAGAAATACAAGTAGGTAATCAAAAATTTATAGCTAAACTCGAAGTGCCGTTAAAAGCTGGGGATGCCCATTTCTTTCAGGTAACAGGAACAAATCCACAAACGGAATTGAAAATAGTGACTGGACCAATGGCACAGGCAGCTACCCCTAGTCAGCAAATTAATCAGTTATTAGAATCCATGAATTTGCCTAAATCAGCAGAGATGCAGCAATTATTAGGGCATTTTATGAAAGCGCAGCTACCCATTTCGAAAGAACAAATGTTGCAAGCTGAAATGTGGTTAAAGGCATTACCAGAGGGTATATCAAAAGTAGATGCTCTGCAAACCATTCAAAAAATGATAGAGCTTAAAATGCCTATGACAAATGATGTGTTTCAAGCATTGATGAGTGGTCAAAAGACTTCTGGTATGACCACTATCATGGATAACTTTGCTCAGCTTTTAGCGAAGGATACAGCTCTATCTGAGTCATTGAGGCAAAATTTAATGCAACAAATACAAGCGATTGCAAAGCCCTTTGAAGTAGAAACAGGTAGTGTTGTGCTTGCTAGGGTTTTACAAAGTTTAACCAATAGCGCTGCGACAATGAGTGAAAAAATGCAAGCTTTATCAATTTTAAAAGAGTCGGGGATTCTGCCTCAGCAAGCTACATTGCAAAACTGGTCAAATATGAATGAAGCAAAAGCCTTTCAGCCAATGCAGCAAGCTGGTCAAGTGATTCAAACCATACTTGCTACAAGGCCAGAAAATGCTAGTCAACTAGTGGAGCAACTTAAATCCTGGACTGGAAGTCAAAATTTATTAACCAATGAGCAAAAACAGCAAATCAATCAACTGGTGGATCGTTTTAATCAGTTACCAGTAACAAAACAAACGTTAGAGGTTTTTGCTAAACAAATGCAGGATCAGTTATTAAAAGCATTTACTCAAAATACAGCTGATCGTTTATTTACACAGGATGCCCATGCACTTTCGGTGAAAGATCATTTGTTATCCCTATTTAGGCAAGAGGCCAATTCTCCTTCACAGAATGAGGCATTCATGCGCAATCTTGTAAAAAATAGTATTGATTCTTCGCAACCATTCATACAACAAGTTGTAACGCAAGCAGATGCACTAGTGCAAAATTCAATGGATAGTAAAGCAATGGAACATGCTCTTAAAACGGTGTTGAAAAATTTGGGAATTAGCTATGAGGCAACACTAGGGAACAAGTCTGCTGATTTACACATGATTGCACATCAGCTAAAACCACAGCTCCATACATTATTGCAGGAAACTAATATAACCCCTCAAATGAAGGAAGCGGCAGAGATGCTTATGACGCGTATGAATGGAATGCAGCTATCTTCAGGAGAAAATGGTCATCAACATCAGCTCATCATGCAAGTCCCACTTGAATTTTTTGGTAAGAAGATGGATGCAACCTTACAGTGGAATGGTCGCATGAAAGATAATGGCAAAATTGATGCTAACTATGCACGCGTTTTGTTTTATTTACAAATGGCTTCCATGCAAGAAACAGTGATTGATATGCAGGTTCAAAATAGAGTTGTCACAGTAACGGTCTTTAATGAAAATTCGGAAATTCAATCACTTGCCGAGCCGTTAAAGGCTGCCTTAAAAATTGGATTGGCAGAAAAAAATTATCAACTTTCAGGTGTGTTTATTAAACAATTTGACAAAGGGCAAACAGAAAAAATAAGTCCTGTAGTAGAACAGCGAGAGGAGCAGAGTGGGGTGGATATCCGCGTATGAGCGAAGAAAAATTTACCCGAAAAGAGGCAATTGCGCTTACCTATAAGCTTGGTCAATTTGATAGTCCCACTGTTGTAGCAAAGGGAAAAGGGAAAATTGCAGAAAATATTTTAGCCCGCGCAAATGAGCATAATGTGCCGATTTATGAGGATCCTAACCTTGTGCAGTTGCTTAGTCAATTAGATTTAAACGAGTCTATTCCTGAAGAATTATATCAGGCTGTAGCTGAAGTTTTCGCATTTATTTATCGTTTGGATCAACAACATGCACGAAAATATAGAAAAAATGAATTATTCTGATTATTTTTGCAAGCTGTTTTAGTACACAAAATAGAAAAAAGCGTCATAATAAGAGAGAAAATTCGAACTAAAGACAAAGTGTAGACTTTATCAGAATCTTTCGTTAGAATAGTCTATGTTAGTAAAACAATTCTATGCAAATGTTTGATGGGAGGATGTATTATGAATATCCATGAATATCAAGGGAAAGAGATTCTGAGAAAATATGGTGTAGCTGTACCAAACGGAAAAGTTGCTTTTTCCCCTGATGAAGCAGTAAAAGTAGCGAAGGAACTTGGCTCAAACGTAACAGTAGTCAAGGCGCAAATCCATGCAGGTGGACGCGGTAAAGCAGGCGGTGTCAAAATCGCTAAAAACCTTGACGAGGTGCGCACATACGCAAAAGAGTTATTAGGAAAAATTTTAGTGACTCATCAAACAGGTCCAGAAGGAAAAGAAGTAAAACGTTTGTATATTGAAGAGGGTTCTGATATCCAAAAAGAATACTATTTAAGTCTAGTATTAGACCGTGCCACATCTCGTGTTACAGTAATGGGATCTGAAGAAGGCGGTATGGATATTGAAGAAGTAGCGGAAACGAATCCGGAGAAAATCTTCAAAGAAGTAGTAGATCCTGTAGTTGGATTAACAAGCTTCCAAGCACGTCGTATGGCGTTTAATATGAATATTCCAGCAAACCTTGTAGGGAAAGCTGTTAAATTAATGTTAGGCTTATATCAAGCATTTATCGACAAAGATGCATCAATTGTAGAAATTAATCCTCTTGTTGTAACTGGGCAAGGCGAGGTTGTAGCACTAGATGCTAAATTCAATTTTGATGCTAATGCATTATATCGACATAAGGATATTGTCGAATTACGCGATTTCGACGAAGAAGATGCAAAAGAAATCGAAGCATCAAAATATGACCTAAGCTATATTTCATTAGATGGAAATATTGGCTGTATGGTAAACGGTGCTGGTCTTGCGATGGCAACGATGGATACAATTAGTTATTATGGCGGAAGCCCTGCTAACTTCCTAGATGTAGGGGGCGGTGCAACAGCTGAAAAAGTAACAGAGGCTTTCAAAATTATCCTTTCTGATCCAAACGTAAAAGGCATTTTCGTTAACATCTTTGGTGGAATTATGAAGTGTAACATTATCGCTGAGGGTGTAGTAACGGCTGCTAAAGAGATTGGTTTAGCTGTGCCATTAGTTGTACGCTTAGAAGGTACAAATGTTGAACTTGGAAAAGAAATTTTAAATGCGTCTGGTTTAAACATCGTTGCAGCGGATTCAATGGCTGACGGTGCACAAAAAATTGTGGGACTAGTAGGCTAAGGAAGGCAGGGAGAACAATGGCTGTATTTATTAACAAAGATACGAAGGTAATTGTACAAGGGATTACGGGCGAAACAGCTCTTTTCCATACGAAGCAAATGCTTGAGTATGGTACTAAAATCGTAGCAGGTGTAACACCAGGTAAAGGTGGACTTGAAATCGAGGGAGTTCCTGTTTTCAATACAGTAGCAGAAGCTGTAGCTGCAACAGGTGCTACAACTTCAGTTATCTATGTACCTGCACCATTTGCGGCAGATGCAATTTTAGAAGCTGTTGATGCTGAATTAGAATTAACAATCTGTATCACAGAGCATATTCCTGTCCTTGATATGGTTAAGGTTAAACGTTATATGGAAGGCAAAAACACTCGCCTAGTAGGTCCAAACTGTCCAGGTGTTATTACAGCTGATGAATGTAAAATTGGTATCATGCCTGGCTATATTCATACAAAAGGCCATGTAGGAGTTGTTTCTCGTTCCGGTACATTAACATATGAAGCAGTACATCAATTAACACAAGCTGGAATTGGTCAAACAACTGCAGTAGGTATTGGTGGAGACCCTGTCAACGGTACAAACTTCATTGATGTACTTGAAGCCTTTAATAATGATCCAGAAACTTACGCAGTGGTTATGATTGGTGAAATCGGTGGTACAGCTGAGGAAGAAGCAGCTGCATGGATTAAAGCAAATATGACAAAACCTGTTGTAGGCTTTATTGGTGGACAAACTGCACCTCCAGGAAAACGTATGGGTCACGCTGGTGCTATCATTTCTGGCGGTAAAGGAACAGCAGCGGAGAAAATTAAAGCAATGAACGAAGCTGGTATTGAAGTTGCAGAAACACCTTCTGTAATTGGTGAAACATTGATTAAAGTAATTAAAGAAAAAGGGCTATACGAAAAGTGTAAAACCCATTAAAATGGAAGATGTAGCCATTACGGCTACATCTTTTTCATTATTTATACACTGTTTATCATACTTCATTCAACAATTACCTACTTACTTATGAAGAAATCAACAATTTTGTGGCAGATGTTATAAATAATAATGAAATGTTGTGTTGAAAATTATCATGCGGTCATTTAATTTCTTCTATTATAAAAGGAGGTTTATTGAATGATCCTAGCAGTAGATACGCAGAGATTACTAGCCTTACATTATGTATACCCATTACCACTTCAGAAACTTCAGAAATTGTTGTCTCCTGTGAATTTTTTAAGCACTTTTGAAGACATTCATTATGACGACATCGCAAAGGTTTTACAAATATCGGCACATAAAGCATATCAACTTTCTCAGCGCTTTCGACAAATTATGACAACACCACTTGAAGAGGCCTATGAACGGGCTCATATTTTCCCCATCCCGTTTTATCATCCCTATTTCCCAGCGCAATTATTTGAAATATCAAGTCCACCTACTGTATTGTATGTGAAAGGTCAATATTCCCTGTTAACAAACAAAAAACAGATAGCTATTATAGGCTCTAGGAAGGCGACAGCGTATTCGAAAAGAGCGATAGACTTAATTGTCCCACCTCTTGTTCAACGTGATTATACGGTTGTTAGTGGGCTTGCAAGAGGTGCAGATACAATGGCACATAGGGCAACAATGGATATGGGCGGTCATACAATAGCAGTGCTTGGACATGGTTTTAATTATCTCTATCCAGCAGAAAATCGCATTCTTGCTACACAAATGGCAGAGCACCAGTTATTAATGACAGAATATCCTCCTTATATGAAGCCTGAAAAATGGCATTTCCCAATGCGTAACCGAATCATTAGTGGTTTATCGCAAGCATTAGTTGTGACAGAAGCGGCATTAAAAAGTGGCACACTCATTACGACAGAGCTTGCATTGGAGCAAGGAAAAGATGTATTTGTGGTGCCAGGTCCTATAGACGCAACTCAATCGAAGGGGACAAATCAATTGCTTTTAGAAGGAGCAATTCCGATAGTGAATGGTCATCAAATCATTGAAACAATGGACCTCTTTTCTAACAAAAATTGAAAAAAAGTTGCATTATCTTAAAATCTGTTATACATTTTGCAACAGGTAACTTAAAAAATTAGTAATAGACCTCGCTAAGGGGGAGACATAGATGGCGGATTATTTAGTGATTGTAGAATCACCAGCAAAAGCAAAAACAATTGAACGGTATTTAGGAAAGAAATATAAAGTGAAAGCGTCGGTTGGACACGTACGAGATCTTCCACGTAGTCAGATGGGCGTTAGCGCTGAAAATAATTTCGAGCCTAAATATATTACGATACGTGGTAAAGGACCTGTGTTACAGGAATTAAAGTCTGCAGCTAAAAAAGTAAAGAAAGTTTATCTAGCGGCCGATCCAGACCGCGAGGGAGAAGCAATTGCTTGGCACCTTGCGACTGCATTAAATATTGATATTCACTCAGATTGTCGTGTTGTATTTAATGAAATAACTAAAGATGCGATTATAGAGTCTTTTAAAAATCCACGTCCAATTAACATGGATTTAGTAGATGCGCAGCAAACAAGACGTATATTGGACCGACTTGTTGGCTATAACATTAGTCCGATTTTATGGAAAAAGGTGAAAAAAGGTTTATCAGCGGGTCGGGTACAATCTGTAGCGCTACGCATGATCATTGATCGTGAAAATGAAATTAAAAACTTCCAACCAGAAGAATATTGGACAATTGAAGGAACGTTTGAAAAAGGAAAAAAATCATTTGATGCTCTTTACTATGGAAATGGTAAAGACAAAATAAAATTAACAAATGAAGCACAAGTAAAGGCAATCTTAAAAGATGTTAAAGGAACAAACTTTGATGTTGTCAATGTAACGAAAAAGGAACGTAAACGTAATGCAGCACCAGCCTTTACAACATCATCGTTACAGCAAGAAGCAGCACGAAAATTAAATTTCCGAGCTAAGAAGACCATGATGCTAGCACAGCAATTATACGAAGGTATTGATATTGGAAAAAAAGAGGGAACAGTCGGGTTAATCACTTATATGCGTACCGATTCCACACGTATTTCTGATACGGCAAAAGCAGAAGCGGTTACCTATATTGAGGGGAAATATGGCAAAGAATACATTGCAACAGAGATAAAGCAAACCAAGAAAGCTTCAAATGCACAGGATGCTCATGAAGCGATACGTCCAACAAGTACAATGCGGACACCAGATGAATTAAAGGCAGTACTTAGCCGTGATCAGTTACGCTTATATCGCTTAATTTGGGAGCGCTTTATTGCAAGTCAAATGGCACCAGCAGTACTTGATACGGTAGCTGTAGATCTTCAAAATGGTGATGTTTTATTCCGTGCAAACGGCTCACAAGTTAAATTCGCAGGCTTTATGAAACTATATATTGAAGGTACTGATGATCAAACAGAAGAGACAACAAAACTTTTACCTGAGATGGAAATTGGTGATCAAGTAAAATCGCTTGAAATTGAGCCTAAACAACATTTTACACAGCCACCACCACGATATTCTGAGGCGCGACTTGTTAAAACAATGGAAGAACTAGGAATTGGGCGCCCGTCCACATATGCACCGACCCTCGATACAATTCAGCGCCGTGGCTATGTTGTATTAGATGCTAAACGCTTTATGCCAACAGAGCTGGGCGAGATCGTACACCAACTCGTACTAGAATTTTTCCCAGATATCATAAACATCGAATTCACAGCACAGATGGAACAAGATTTAGATGATATTGAAGAAGGTAATCGACAATGGAAAAAAGTTGTGGAAGAATTTTATAAGGACTTTGAAGTCCATGTAAAACATGCGGATGAGGCTATGGAAAAGGTTGTCATTAAAGATGAGCCTGCAGGTGAAGACTGTGAACTTTGCGGATCTCCAATGGTCTTTAAGCTCGGACGATATGGCAAATTTATGGCTTGTTCTAATTTCCCGGATTGTAGAAATACAAAAGCGATTATGAAGCCTATTGGTGTGAAATGTCCTTCCTGTGAAACGGGCGAAATTGTGGAGCGAAAAAGTAAAACAAAGCGTCTATTCTATGGTTGCAATCAGTATCCTGAATGTGAATTTGTTTCATGGGACAAGCCAATTAATAGACCATGTCCAAAATGTAGTGCATTATTAGTAGAGAAAAAGATAAAAAAAGGTGTGCAAATTCAATGTACGAAATGTGACTATGAAGAAGCACCAACTCAATGATAGGAAGATGGTAAGAAACATGACTGAACAAGTAGTAAATGTAATAGGAGCAGGACTTGCAGGTAGCGAGGCAGCTTGGCAAATTGCTAAGCGTGGTATAAAAGTTAAACTTTATGAAATGCGTCCTGTAAAGCAGACTCCAGCCCACCATACTGATAAATTTGCGGAACTTGTTTGTTCTAACTCATTGCGTGCAAACGGGTTAACGAATGCTGTAGGCGTTATAAAAGAAGAAATGCGTATGTTAGATTCTGTTATCTTAAAGGCAGCAGATCAATGTTCAGTACCTGCTGGAGGCGCTCTAGCAGTAGACCGTCACGAATTTGCAGGGTATGTAACTGATGCTGTGAAAAACCATCCACTTGTGGAGGTTATTCATGAAGAAGTCACAGAAATTCCAGAAGGTATTACAGTTATTGCAACAGGACCATTAACTTCAAAAGCTTTGGCTGAAAAAATTCAAGGTTTAACTGGCTTAGACTATTTATACTTTTACGATGCAGCAGCACCCATTATCGAAAAAGATAGTATAGATATGAATAAAGTTTATTTAAAATCTCGTTATGATAAAGGGGAAGCGGCTTATTTAAACTGTCCTATGACAAAGGAAGAATTCGATCGTTTCCGCCAAGCACTAATCGAAGCGGAAGTTGTGCCATTAAAGGAATTTGAAAAAGAAATTTACTTTGAAGGTTGTATGCCAATTGAAGTAATGGCAGCTCGTGGAGAGAAAACGATGTTATTTGGTCCGATGAAGCCAGTTGGTCTTGAGGATCCAAAAACAGGAAAACGTCCTTACGCAGTTGTTCAACTTCGTCAAGACGATGCAGCAGGCACGCTTTACAACATTGTTGGCTTCCAAACGCATTTAAAATGGGGTCCGCAAAAAGAAGTACTACAGCTCATTCCTGGGTTAGAGAATGTAGAAATTGTGCGTTATGGCGTCATGCACAGAAATACCTTCATTAATTCACCGAAAGTTTTAGAAAAAACATATCAACTTCGTGAGCAAAAGAATATTTTCTTTGCAGGTCAGATGACAGGTGTAGAAGGCTATGTTGAATCAGCAGGTAGTGGATTAATTGCAGGAATTAATGCAGCTCGTTTAGCATTAGGACAAGAGCCAATTATTTTCCCATTCGAAACGGCATTAGGAAGCATGGCGCGTTATATAACAGAAGCACAGTCGAAAAACTTCCAGCCTATGAATGTAAACTTCGGCATCTTCCCGGACTTACCACCTGGTCGTCGTTCTAAACCAGAGCGTGCGGAAATGCATGCAACACGCGCAATAAGCACAATTCGAAATTTTGTGAATTCACAAACAATTTAATTGCCAAAAGCCTCTAAAAGTTGATATACTCTTAGAGGCTTTTTCTTTTTGTAGACAAAATGCTTAATTAGACGTATTTTATTATTTTGTATGGAGTTTTTCTCATAATATAACTATTTACACTTGCTATATTATGAAGATAGGTTTAGTGTCAATATGTATGTTTATTAATGATAAGAAAAACGATACAAACTTGTAAGAGATGACAAAGAATTGTATATCCGTTATATTACAAGTGTCAGTCATTTGAGAAAATTATTAATAAATTATTGGTGGTGAATCTTCCGTGTTAGTTTCGTCCCAAGATGCACTCGAACAGTTCATGCTTTACATCCAAGTTGAAAAGAACTTCTCTGTTCATACAGTGCGAGAATATGAATCAGACCTGCTAGATTTTTTAACCTTTTTACAAACGGAGGGAATCCATGATTTAGCAAGTGTTGAATATATACATGCACGTCTTTATGTAACAAAGTTGTACGATGAGAAAAGGGCGAGGGCTTCTATTTCTAGGAAAATTTCCTCGATCCGCTCCTTTTTTCGCTTTCTAAATAGACAGTACGGATTAGATGACGGAGCATTTCGTTCGCTCTATCATCCGAAAAAAGAATCACGCTTACCCAATTTTTTCTACGAAGAAGAATTAAAACAGTTATTTGATGCGAATACTGGTGATGATTTGAAATCATTAAGAAATATAGCTATATTAGAGCTGTTATATGCAACAGGTATTCGTGTGAGTGAACTGACTTCAATTCATGTAGAGGATGTGGATTTTCATTATTCGATCATTCGAGTAATGGGCAAAGGTCGAAAAGAACGAATCATTCCATTTGGTCAATTTGCGAGTTTAGCAATGCAGGACTACATAGAGCAAGCTCGTCCACGATTGATGAAAAAAACGAATCATCAGCAGTTGTTTGTCAATATGCGTGGTGGGGAACTTACTCCTAGAGGGGTACGTCATATTTTAAACGAAATGATTGACAAGGCCTCACTCCATACGAAAATTTACCCACACATGCTTCGCCATACTTTTGCCACCCATTTATTGAATAATGGCGCAGATTTGCGGACTGTGCAGGAGTTATTAGGTCACTCACATTTATCTTCTACACAAGTTTACACACATGTAACAAAAGAGCATCTTCGTCAAACATATATGAATGCTCATCCAAGGGCATAATAGAGCTAAGGAGGAAGGCAGATGGGACAAATTCATGCAACAACGATATTTGCGGTTCATCATAACGGAGGCTGTGCCATGGCTGGTGATGGTCAAGTAACATTGGGAAATGCAGTTGTGATGAAGGGTACAGCAAGGAAGGTCAGACGTCTGTTTAATGGGCAGGTCCTCGCTGGTTTTGCAGGTTCAGTTGCTGATGCCTTTACACTTTTTGAAATGTTTGAAGGCAAATTAAATGAGTATAACGGTAATTTGCAGCGTGCAGCCGTTGAGGTCGCAAAGCAATGGCGTGGTGATAAAATGCTGCGCCAGCTAGAAGCAATGCTACTAGTAATGGATAAAACGACTTTATTACTCGTTTCAGGTACAGGAGAAGTGATTGAACCTGATGATGGCATTTTGGCCATTGGTTCTGGTGGCAATTATGCATTGTCTGCAGGTAGAGCATTAAAAAAATATGCAGGTGAAACAATGACTGCTCGTGAAATTGCTGAAGCGGCATTAGAAACAGCTGCTGAAATCTGTGTATTTACGAATCATAATATTATCGTGGAGGCGCTGAACTAATGACACAAAAAAATTTAACGCCAAGACAAATTACTGAGCATTTAGATCGTTACATTGTTGGGCAGAATGAAGCTAAGCGAGCTGTAGCTATTGCGTTACGAAACCGCTATCGTCGTTCGTTGTTAAATGAAGATATGAAGGCTGAAGTTATTCCGAAAAATATTTTGATGATTGGGCCAACTGGTGTCGGTAAAACAGAAATAGCCAGACGGATTGCAAAGCTTACTAATGCTCCTTTTGTAAAAGTTGAAGCGACAAAGTTTACCGAAGTAGGTTATGTGGGTAGAGATGTTGAATCAATGGTACGTGACTTGGTAGAAGCTTCTCATCGTCTTGTTAAAGAAGAAATGATGGAGTCTGTCAAAGAACAAGCAGAAGAATTAGCAAATGAAGCAATCGTGAAACTTTTGGTGCCTTCTTTACGTAAAAAACAGGCGATGCAAAATCCGTTTGAAATGCTATTCGGTGGGAAAGAACAACCAACAAATGATGATTCATCAGCAGATGATGGAGAAGTTCGCTCGAAGCGTGCTCAAATTGCGATTGATTTACGCAATGGTAAGTTAGAAAATGAGTGGGTTACTGTAGAGGTAACAGAACAAAATCCATCCATTTTTGATGCGTTACAAGGAACTGGGATGGATATGTCTGCGAATAGTGGTATGCAGGATATGCTATCTAGTTTAATGCCTAAAAAACAGAAAAAGCGCCGTGTGCAAGTAAAAGACGCACGTCGTATTTTAACAATAGAAGAAGCAAATAAGCTGATAGATGCAGATGAAGTAGCACAGGAAGCCATTAATAGGGCTGAGCAATCGGGTATCATTTTTATTGACGAAATCGATAAAATTGCTAGTAAAGAAGGAAATACTTCGGCGAATGTCTCCCGTGAAGGGGTTCAACGTGACATTTTACCAATTGTAGAAGGTTCTACTGTTACTACCAAGTATGGTGCAGTGAAAACGGATTATATGTTGTTTGTTGCTGCTGGGGCATTTCATATGTCAAAACCATCAGATCTAATTCCCGAGTTGCAAGGCCGTTTCCCAATTCGGGTAGAGCTAGAAAAATTAACAAAACAGGATTTTGTGCGTATTTTACAAGAACCAGATCAATCATTAATTTTGCAATATAAAGCACTTTTAGAGACAGAAGGCGTAGAAATTCATTTCACGACAGATGCTATTGAACGAATAGCTGAGATAGCAACCGAAGTGAATCAGGAAACAGATAATATCGGAGCCCGTCGTTTACACACGATATTAGAACGTTTACTGGAAGAACTATCGTTTGAGGCATCTGAAATTGCACCAGCAAGTATCCCGATCAATGCGGCGTATGTGGATCAAAAACTTGCGGGTATAGTAAAAAACAAAGATTTGTCACAGTTTATACTGTAAGATAAAGCTGATTAGTATCATTCAATAATAAAAACCTTTAGAATATTTAGTAAATACTCTTCGGATTATTTATAGGAGGAACATATAATGAATTTATTAGAAAAAACACGTAAAATTAACTCGATGCTTCAAGCTTCTGCTGGTAAGCCGGTAAACTTTAAGGAAATGGCCGATACATTAGGCGATATTATCGATAGTAATGTCTATATTTTAAGTCGTAAAGGTAAATTATTGGGTATTTCAATTCACCAACAAATTGAAAATGAGCGTATGAAAAAAATGTTCGAAGAGAGACAATTCCCAGAAGAATACACACATAGCTTATTTACGATCTCTGAAACATCCTCAAATTTAGACATTAATAATGAACATACTGCTTTCCCAGTAGAAAATAAAGATTTATTCCAAAACGCTTTAACAACAATTGTACCAATCGTTGGTGGTGGTGAACGTTTAGGCACATTAATCCTTGCTCGTTTATCTTCACAATTTGAAGATGATGATCTAATTTTAGCTGAATATGGTGCAACAGTAGTTGGTATGGAAATTTTACGTGAAAAGTCTGAAGAAATTGAAGAAGAAGCTCGTAGCAAAGCTGTCGTGCAAATGGCTATTAATTCACTTTCATACAGTGAGTTAGAAGCAATTGAACACATTTTCGAAGAACTTGATGGTAATGAAGGTTTACTAGTTGCTTCTAAGATTGCTGACCGAGTGGGTATTACACGTTCAGTGATCGTAAACGCATTACGTAAACTTGAATCAGCAGGTGTCATTGAATCTCGCTCTTTAGGTATGAAAGGTACTTATATTAAAGTACTAAACGATAAATTCTTAAATGCTTTAGCAGAAATTAAAATGAAATAAATGCTTCTTATAAGAAGCTAACGAAAGCGTCTATGGCAAACATAGACGCTTTTATTGTTGTTGAAAAAGAGAATGATGTACATGACCTTTTGGAAAGGAGAAGGGCTGATTTTCGTTCTGCCAGCATACAGGGGAGTGATTAATTCACTAGGAATGCAGCTAGCTATCAGGATACAAAAATGCCTTTTCATAATAGCAGTAGAAAATATAAAACGTATTATGTCTATTTTCAATGTGAAAAGGTGAATAGTCACAACAAAGCGTGATAAAGCAACCTTCGCTAAAAAGAGAGTACACCTTTAAGGATTAGAGTGGAAAGCCTATAGATTTCTGCGTGAGATAGTGAGAAAGATGAGACCTTAAACAGAGTGGTAGTTTTATAAGATGAAAGGTTAGCAACACGAGTATAAGAAGTTTAGAACAGAGTGAGAGAAGCAAACGCTAACGCGTTTCACCTTTCTTAAAAAGTTTATTAATTGTATTGTTTTTCAAAATTATGAAAGTGTCTATGGTAAATATAGACGCTTTTTTGCGTATTTTCGAAATTTTATAGCTCTTCTTTTTTAGAGATTTAATACAAAAACATGGATTTCGTTGCTTTTAGCCTAAGAATGTTCGATAATTTGTCACTACCATTAGCATATAAAAATTCCATATATGTTACTTTGGAAGAATGGTGAATAAACGTATAGTATCTCTATATAAAATACTCTACTATTGATCGAACTAGTAAAAAGGGACCTTTCTTAATTAAGATTAAAAAAGGCGATTAACCTCATAAAAAGGCATATTTCACAATAAAATCGTAAACACTGTCGAAATGGTGTAAAATAACTAGATGATTAATAATCTTTACTGAAGCTTAGAGGCACAAAGGATGGGGAAGTTTTGTCATGGTTGAGAGGGAGAAAAAATAGGGCGTATAGACTATTAAAAAGTGACAAAAGACAATAGACACTAGGTATCATCTTAATTACAATTGTATTATTGGATAAATTAACAAGTACATAGATTGAAATAAAATGAGGTGAACAGTTTTGAATATATTTGGAGGAACTATTAGTAGCCTGGAAAAAGGACTTTCCTATGCCACTTTAAATCATAAAACAATCGCAAATAATATCGCCAATGTCGATACACCTAATTATAAGGCGAAAAATGTTAGTTTTAAGGATATGCTGAAAGAGCAGAAGAGCATAGCTATTTCTGCATATCGTACTGATAATAGACATTATGATTTCACGTTTCGACAATCTACACCAGGTGTCAATATTGTGGAGAACTTGCGATATAGAAACAATGGGAATGCTGTAGATATGGATGCCGAGCAAGCAAAATTAGCAGAGAATCAAATTTATTATAATGCGCTAATCGATCGTGTTAATGGGAAATTAAACACATTGAATACCGTTATTAAAGGAGGTAAGTAATAGATGTCTATATTTCATGGGATGAATACCACTGCCTCCGCTTTAACAGCGCAACGTTTACGTATGGATGTTATTTCTTCTAATATGGCTAACATGGATACAACTCGCGCTCGTCAAGTGAATGGGGAATGGGAACCATATCGACGTAAGTCAGTGACGCTAGCAGCACAAGAAGGACAATTCTCAAATTTTTTGAATATAGCACTAGGTAAAAATGCAAAAAGTGGTGTTGGTAATGGTGTAAAAGTTACTCGAATTTCAGAAGATCAAGAAACACCTTTCAAACTTGTATATGACCCAACTCATCCAGATGCAAATGCAGATGGTTATGTAAATATGCCCAATGTCGATCCGTTGAAAGAAATGGTTGATTTAATGTCGGCTACTCGTTCTTATGAGGCTAATATAACTGTATTTAATGCAAATAAATCCATGCTTACGAAGGCTCTAGAGATTGGTAAATAAATTTAAGTAGAAAGGAAGATACATACATGGCCATTTCGTCCATTTCGCTAATGACACCCACTCAGGTTGTAAATAACACGAATAAACTTAATGCAACACCTTATGAAGCGCAACAAAGCTTCGCGAACTCGCTAAAAGAAGCAATTGCAAAAGTAAATGATCAACAAATAACTTCTGATAAGTTTACTCAGAAGCTAATTAAAGGTGAAGATGTGGAGTTGCATGAAGTGATGATTGCTTCGCAAAAGGCAAGCATTACCCTAAACGCAACAATTGAAGTTCGCAATAAGGTGATTGAAGCTTACCAAGAAATAATGCGCATGAGTGTTTAATTTTATTGTAAAGATAAGAAACCTCTTTTCAATATAGATTAACAACCACAATTTAAAGTGGCTCATTATGTTCGCAAATTATTGATGGCTAGGTTATTCACTATAACCGGAGGATTCATAATGAATGAACGATTGACAAAAATAAAAAACGACACCAGTCAATTTTGGACAAGTCGAAGTAAAAAGCAAAAAATAGTTATGATTGGCTCCGTGGTAGTTGTAATCGCACTAGCAGCAATTGTGACATTTTTTGCTTCCAAAACTACATATGTTCCACTTTATAAAGATTTATCAACACGGGAAATTGGACAAGTAAAGGAAGCGCTAGATTCCCAAGGTGTGACCTATCAAATTGCTCCAGGTGGAACATCTATTTTAGTGCCAGAAGAGCAAGTAGACTCCTTATTAGTGCAGTTAGCTTCAGAGGGATATCCACAAACAGGATCAATTGATTACTCATTTGCTAATAGTTCAGGATTTGGTATGACTGATAATGAATTTAACCTATTAAAAAAAGCAGCAACTGAAACTGAAATTGCTAAACTTTTCAAAAACTTGGAAGGTGTAAAAGATGCAAAAGTGATGATTACTGTTCCTGAGGAAGGGGTATTCGTCACAGATGTTCAAGGAGAGGCAACAGCATCTATCGTTTTAAATACAGACCCTGGCTATAAATTTACGGAACAGCAAATTACTACTATGTACAATTTAGTGTCAAAAAGTATTCCAAATTTAAAGACTGAAAATATCGTGATCTCTAACCAATTCTCAGAGTACTTTGATCTGAATGCAGCAACAGCTGATGGTACTTCCACAACAACAGCTGAAGGCCAATTGCAAATGAAGAAATTGGTAGAAAGAGATTTACAACGCCAAGTGCAAAATATGCTTGGAACGTTGATGGGACAAGATAAAGTAATGGTTTCTGTCACAACGGATATTGATTTCAAGAAAGAAAACCGTGAAGAAAATCTTGTGACACCTGTTGATGAAGAAAATATGGAAGGTATTGCTATTAGTGCTCAGCGTATTACAGAGCAATATTCTGGTACAGGAGCTGCAGCAGCAGCAGGAACACCTGAGGCTGAAACAACTACCGATAACTTCACAACATATAATGAAGGTACAGCAGGAAATGGTGATTATGAGCGTACGGAAGAGACGATTAATAATGATGTGAACCGTATACGTAAGGATATTCAAGAAGCTCCTTATAAAATTCAGGATATTGGGATTCAAGTAATTGTTGAACCACCGACAGCAACTGACGCAGCGTCATTACCAGACGGTGTTCGTGAAGATATTGAGAAAATTTTAAGTACAATTGTACGTACAACAATTTCCAAAGACGTAGCAGCAGAACTTACTCAAGAGCAAATCGATGAAAAAGTGGCGGTATCTGTACAACCATTATACGGTAAAGCAACAGAGGTAGCTGATGAAAAACCAATCATTCCATGGTGGGTTTGGGTTATCGGGGGTATCTTGTTAGCTGTTATCTTATTACTAGCATTCTTCATTATCCGTTCACGTAAGCGTGCGAAAGAAGAAGAAGAACTAAGTATCCTAGAGGAACAAGAAGAATTAATGGTTGATGATATTAATGAAGAAATTGAAACGGAAGCTACAATGCGTCGTAAGCAGCTAGAAAAAATGGCCAAAGAAAAGCCAGACGATTTTGCAAAGTTACTGCGTAGTTGGATTGCTGAAGACTAACTAGGAGGTTCGGCTGTGTCCAAGAAAGATAAAGAATTAACCGGAAAACAAAAGGCCGCTCTCTTGTTAATTTCATTAGGGCCTGAGGTTTCAGCTTCTGTCTATAAACACTTAACAGAGGAAGAAATTGAACGTTTAACATTAGAAATTTCAAGTGTTAAAAAAGTAGAATCAAATGTAAAAGAAGAGATCATTGAAGAATTTCACAATATTGCACTCGCGCAGGACTATATCACACAAGGTGGTATTGGCTATGCAAAAACAGTATTAGAAAAAGCACTTGGTGTAGAACAAGCACAAACGATCATTAATAGACTAACATCTTCTTTACAAGTGCGTCCGTTTGATTTTGCTAGAAGAGCTGATCCAGCGCAAATATTTAACTTTATCCAAAATGAGCATCCTCAAACAATTGCCCTGATACTCTCTTATTTAGAGGCAGGGCAAGCAGGGGTTATTTTATCTTCTTTACCACAGGAAGTACAAGCTGACATTGCTAAACGTATAGCGGTCATGGAATCGACTTCTCCAGAAGTGATCAGCGAAATTGAATCTGTGTTAGAGCGTAAATTATCATCAACTGTTACGCAGGATTATACAGAAACGGGCGGTATTGATGCAGTCGTTGAAGTTTTAAATGGAGTAGATCGACAAACAGAAAAAACAATACTCGATGCACTGGAAATACAAGACCCAGAACTTGCAGAGGAAATCAAAAAACGTATGTTTGTGTTCGAGGATATTGTTACACTCGACAATCGTTCCATTCAGCGTGTTATTCGTGATTGTGAAAACGAAGACTTACTGCTTTCAATGAAGGTATCAAGTGAAGAGGTAAAAGATATTATATTCCGCAACATGTCACAACGTATGGCTGAAACATTTAAAGAAGAAATGGAAATCATGGGACCTGTACGCTTACGTGACGTAGAGGAGGCACAATCTCGAATTGTTGCTGTTATTCGTCGTCTAGAGGATGCTGGAGAGATTATTATAGCTCGTGGTGGAGGAGATGACGTCATTGTCTAGAATCATCCGTTCTATTTACACACAGTCTGATAGCGATAATGTAAAAGAAATACAGATCCGTGATATGTTTGAACCGATGGAAGAATACCAAGACGAAGCCCTTCCTCAGCATCAATTAACGTTAGATGAAATCATGGCAGAGCGAGATCGTTTACTTGCTGAAGCAAGAACTGCTTTGCAAGCGGAACGAGAGATGTTTGAACAGGAAAAACATCTGCACTTTCAAGAGATTGAACATTTAAAGCTAAGTTGGGAGGAAGAGAGGCCCAATCGTGTTCAAGAAGCTTATGATGAGGGATTTGGACAAGGCTATGAAGATGGATTAAATAAAGCCACTGAAGCAATGGCTCAGTCACTTCAAACAGCGAATGAAACAATGATGCTAGCGAAAGAAAATGCTCAAAAATATATTGAGGATCAAGAAGCGGTAATTTTAGAGCTAGGTTTAACGGCTGCAGAACGAATTATTGGCACTTCTTTAGAACAGGATAACGAATTATTTGTATCGATTGTGCGCAGAGGGCTGAAAGAAGCGAGAGAAATGAAAGAAATTAAAATTTATGTTTCGCCAGCTTATTATGCTTTAATTACGGCAAATCGAGATGAATTAGCAGAAATGTTCCCAATAGACGTACCATTTATGATTTTTGTTAATGAAGATTTGGACAATGAGACAGATTGCTATATTGAAACAAATCATGGGCGAATTATGGTTAGCATCGATGAGCAATTAAATGCACTCAGATTAAAGTTACATGAAATATTAGAGAGTAAGGAATGATCTTGATGAAAGCGGCTCAATTAATTGAACAAATTCCGCATATCCCAACTTTTAAAAAGTTCGGTAGGGTTACTAGAGTTGTTGGCTTAATGATTGAGTCGCAAGGTCCAGATAGTTCTATAGGTGATGTCTGTAAAATTCATGTGGAAACTGTAAATCATGGTCACCAAATTATTTTAGCAGAGGTCGTTGGTTTTAAAGATGAAATAGTCGTCTTGATGCCTTTTACCTCCTTACGTGAAATATCTATTGGCTGCCTTGTCGAAGGGACGGGTGCTCCACTGGAAGTAAAAGTGGGTCCTGAGTTGATCGGCAAAGTATTGGATTCTATGGGGAATCCAATTGATGGCACACTATTACCTAAAGGTCTCATGACAGTCCCTACAGAGCAAGATCCACCAAACCCACTAACTCGTCCACCGATTAATGAAAGGCTTGAAGTGGGAGTCAAGGCTATTGACGGTATGCTAACGGTTGGAAATGGACAACGTGTTGGTATTTTCGCCGGTTCAGGTGTAGGTAAAAGTACATTACTTGGTATGATCGCAAGAAATACACAAGCTGATTTGAATGTCATTGCGCTAATAGGAGAGCGTGGTCGTGAGGTTCGAGAATTCATCGAACGTGATTTAGGTGCTGAAGGCTTAAGTCGGTCTATTGTTGTTGCAGCCACTTCCGATCAACCAGCATTAATGCGGATTAAAGGGGCATTTACAGCTACAGCAATCGCTGAATATTTTAGAAATCGAGGCTTAAATGTCATGTTGATGATGGACTCCGTTACACGTGTGGCTATGGCACAACGTGAAATTGGACTTGCCACAGGAGAACCACCAGCACAAAAAGGCTATACACCTTCTGTTTTTGCGATTTTACCTAAATTACTAGAACGTACAGGCACTAATGAAAAGGGCTCTATAACAGCATTCTATACGGTTTTAGTAGATGGGGACGATATGAATGAACCGATTGCGGATACTGTCCGTGGGATATTAGATGGTCATATTGTATTGGATCGAAATCTTGCCAACAAAGGGCAATATCCAGCAATAAACGTCTTGAAAAGTGTGAGTCGTCTGATGAATCACGTTGCAGAGCCAACTCATAAAAAAGCTGCTGAACGATTAAGAGAGCTCTATTATACATATGACAAATCAGAGGATTTGATTAATATTGGTGCTTATAAAAGAGGAACCTCTAAAGAAATTGATGAAGCAATTTATTATGAACCGCTCATTACTGCTTATCTTAAACAGGGTTACTTAGATAAAGTGACCCTAGAAGAAAGTGTCAATGAGTTAATAACATTATCGAACGGTGGTGCGAAATAGATGGTCAGTTATGTGTATCGTTTTGAAAAAGTGTTAACTATTCGCGAACAGGAAAAAAACGAAACCGAAATGGCTTATAAGGAATCTGTCCGTTCTTTTGAAGAAATAGCAACGAAATTATATGATTTGCTAAAAAAGAAAGAAGATTTAATTGCATTTCAGCAGGATCGTTTAATGGTCGGCTCATCCATAGATGAAATTCATCATTATAGTCGTTTTATTGATAGTCTCGAGAAGACAATTGCAGATGTGCAACAAAAAGTGATACAAGCCCGTGCAAAGATGAATTGGCATGAGGAAAAACTATTAGAAAAAAATTTGGAAGTACGTAAATTTGAAAAAATGAGAGAAAAGGATTTTAAGCATTTCCAACAAGAGCAAGATCGTATAGAAAGCCTTTTTTTAGATGAAATTTCATTACAAACGTATAACAAGAAAGAAATCAGGTGATTTCATGGCAAAGAAAGACAATCGAATAGCAACAGAATTAGCAGAAGAGCAACCGAAGAAAAAATCTGGGGGCTTTCTAAGGTTTTTTACTTGGATTGTACTGCCGATTATGTTTGTAGTAGCGGTTTTGCTTGTTGTGGCAACCTTAATGAATACAAATGTCTTTGATTTAGGAAAAAAGGCAATTGGTAGTTTACCTTTTATCCCGTCAGAGGAACAACAAGCAAAGGATGCTGTCGTTAATAATGACTCTAAAATAGTAGGTTTACAGGCAGAGATACAAGAAAAAGAAGCAGAAATTACACAGCTTCAGAAAAAACTAGATACAACTATAACTGAAAAAGAGAAGCTGCTGACTGAAAAGGAACAACTTCAATTTGAAATTGAAAAATTAAATCGTGAACAAGATGATGTAAAGCGTGATTTTAACGATATTTTATCAACATTTGATAAGATGTCACCAAAAGCCGCAGCACCTGTGTTAATCAATATGAGTGATACAGAAGCACTGCGAATTTTAACGAATTTAAAGCCTGATAAATTAGCAGCCATCTTAGAGAAAATGGATGCAAAAGATGCAGCAAAATATACGGAACTTATGGCTAAACAATAGGATAATTGAAAGGAGGTGAAAAAATAGTGGATGTAGCGATGATGCAAATGATTAATAAAACAGTACCTACAAAAACTGCAGCAACAAAGTCAACAACAGTTGGAAACGCTGATGGAAAAATAGACAGCACACCGAAGAAAGATAATTTATCAAATTTTGGTTCTGTTTTTGGGCAAGTATTAACTTCTTCAACTCAAACAACCCAGTCATCACAAACGACTTCAACAAATGAACTCGAGGATTTACAAGCGGTATTAAATGCTGACTCAATGGAGGAAGTACTAGATTTACTGGGGATTTCTCACGATGATGGCTTATTAATGCTTCAACTTGGAGAAGACGGTAAGGCAGTGGCAATGGATGAAATGCTTCATTTAGAAAATATTTTAAATGCTTTAGGGATTGATGAAGAGCAGCTTCAAAAAATCGTCCAACAGTTACTAGGAGAAGAAAAGGAAGCAAGTGATGTTTGGGAGCTCTTAACATTAGTAGATGCCCAAGCACCAGTACTACAGGCGAATATAAGCACTGCGTTACAAGGTGAAGGTCAAGTGACACCAAAAGAGGCATCACAACTTCTTCAAGTGTTGAAATTAGCGCAATTAGTAGGGCAGAAGACCGACTTAACAGCACCTCAAGAAGACCTGTTAACGACGGTGAAAAGCCTATTAACGACTTTACAAACGCAAGTAGGAACGTTGCAGGTAACAACAACTAAAACAACTGTTACATTGCCATTACAAGGCTTCCAGCAAGTTGTTCAGCAAGTCCAAGTGACGAAACAAAGTGAAACAAATACAAATGACATGGTGACGCCACAAACTGTACAAACGAAACCAGACACATTCCATGTAACGTTACCGACGGCTAAGCCTGCTCAATCCGAAGCTTTACTAAAAGAAATGCAAGCCATTATCAATCGAGCACAGATTTCGAATGCTCAAGGTATTACACGTTTAACCATAAAATTGTATCCAGAAAATCTAGGGACGGTTCGTATTGAACTTGTACAAAATGATGGAGTTCTTACAGCCCGTATACTTGCTTCTACAGCCCATGGACGTGAATTGCTTGATAACCAAGCACATCAGCTAAAACAGGCTTTTGCTCAGCAAAATATACAAGTAGATCGCCTTGATATTGCACAATCATTACAAGATGCTGATCGTCAACAACGTGATCAAAGCTTCTTCAATAATTTCTTTAAACAACAGCAGGACGAAGAACAGGATCAAAAAAGTGATGATGAAGGTGAAGGAATGTCCTTTAGTGACTATTTAATAAGTGAGGAGGTGTAACAATGGCAGATACAACTACGAAAGTGACAAATCCGGCTATAACTGATGATCTGTATTACTCTAATTATCAAAAGCCAGTGAAGCAAACAGGCAATAGTGAGCTTGGCAAAGATGCCTTTCTGCAATTGTTAATTACACAATTACAGCATCAGGACCCAACGAATCCAATGGATGATCGAGAATTTATTTCTCAAATGGCGCAGTTCTCTTCTTTAGAGCAAATGCAAAATATGACAAAGGCAATGGAATCTTTACTAGCATCTCAGCAACAAACACAGATGATGAGTTATACAACCTTTATTGGCAAAGAAGTCAAATGGCATGAAATAACGGAAGAAAAAGATGCAAAAGGAAACCCAGTGATAAATGAAGGAACAGGCGTCATAGAATCCCTTAAATTTGTAGATGGAAATGTTGTGTTCAAATTAGCTGATGGGAAAGAGATTGCTCCTGGTAATATATCTGGTATTTTAGGTGGAGCTAGCGACTCTAGCTCAAATGGCAATAATAGTGTACCTGAATCTCCATTAGTGAAAGCTAGCCAATTGATTGGTAAAAATGTAACGTATAAAGACGGTGACCAAGAACTTAAAGGGCGAATCGTCTCTGTTTCCAATAAAGATGGGGTCATTAATTATGTGCTAGATAATGATAAAAGACTAACAGATAAAGATTTTACAGTGATTAGCGAATAAAGGTGGAGAATAGTGATGGATAAGTTTTCAATTCATCGTGTACCCATGCATCCATCTATTCGTACAGTACAACCTAAGCCAATCAATACACAACAATCGTTTAAAGCGCATTTACAGGAAGCTTCTAAACATGAGCTAAAGGTGAGCAAGCATGCGAATGAACGTATTATTGAGCGTAAAATTAATATCTCTGAACAAGAATGGCAGGTTGTATCGGATAAGGTATTTGAAGCACACTCAAAAGGTGTCAAACAACCATTAGTCTTGATGGATCAAGCAGCTTTAATTGTCAGTGCTAAAAACGCTACTGTCATTACAGCAATGGATCGCACGGAAGCAAAACAACAATTATTTACAAATATTGACGGTACGATTGTACTTTAAAGGCTGGACCTTCTTACGTAAGGAAGCCTTGGTGAGCTGACTGATAGAGGCTCACCCTATATAAAACGAAGGGAGAACGAAAACTTATGTTACGTTCTATGTATTCAGGTATTTCAGGTCTTAAAAACTTCCAAACAAAGCTAGATGTGATTGGTAATAATATCGCCAACGTGAACACTTATGGCTTTAAAAAAGGGCGAGTAATTTTCAAAGATTTAATGTCGCAAACACAGGCAGGTGCCTCTGGTCCGAGTTTGACAGCAGGTGGTACGAATCCTCAACAGGTAGGATTAGGTTCAAGCTTAGCAACAATTGATACTATTCATGGATCTGGATCACGCCAAACTACTGGTCGTGTTTTGGATATTGCTGTTGAGGGTGAAGGATTCTTTATGGTTGCGAAGTACAATCCAGATGGAGACGGGGAATCAGTTGCGGGAGAAAACTTTGACAGTGTCGCTTACACACGCGCTGGAAACTTCTATATGGATGAGCAAGGTTTCTTAGTAGATGCATCGGGGAACTATGTAGTTGGTATCCAAGGTTGGGAAGGAACAGCTGAAGACGATGTGGATTTACCCCTTGTTGAAGATGCTGGCACGGCATTAGAATACGATTCGGAAGATTGGGACGAATTGCAAACTGAAGTAACTGGGACCCGAATCCGAATCCCGACAGATGCACAATCAATGTCTATAAGTTCTGATGGTAAAGTTACATTCGTAGATAGTGAAGGGCTTAAATTTGCAGGTCAAATTGTAATGGCTAAATTCCCTAATGCAGAAGGTTTAACAAAAGAAGGGAATAACTACTTCCAAGAAAGTGCAAACTCTGGAGCAGTTCAAATAGGTGTAGGTAATACATTTGGTATCGGTAAAGCTGTTTCAGGTGCTCTTGAAATGTCCAACGTAGACCTGTCTGAAGAGTTTACTGAGATGATTGTAGCGCAACGTGGTTTCCAAGCAAATACGCGTATCATCACAACATCTGATGAAATATTACAGGAACTAGTAAACTTAAAACGATAATAATATAGTCCTTTCATAACGGACATTTTTACAAACATATTTTTCATATGAGGGAGGGTCGGGCCGGCTCTCATGCTAGACCCGGCCCTAATTCATGATTGAACTAACACGTCTAAATGGCAAAGCATTTACCTTAAATGCTTTATACATAGAAACAGTCGAATCATTTCCAGATACGACTATTACATTAACAACTGGAACAAAATTAATTGTTTTAGAGAGTGAAGAAGAGGTGCGACAAAAGGTAACTGCCTTTTATAACAATATACAAATACTATCCAACCCGCATCTACGAGGTGAAGAAGATGAAGAATAATAAAATGCTAACAATGATTATTATTTTACTAGTAGCAGTCATTCTGATTGGGGTTATTTTGTTTGTATTGCTCACGCAATTTAATAAACCAACAGGTGCTGTTGAGCCGTCCATTGATGAGATTGTAGAGGCTACAGTGGAGGTACCAGAGATCACGACAAATCTAGCAGATAATAGAGTTGTACGCCTGTCATTAAAAATCCAAACGACAAGCAAGGAAGCTGGTGCAGAGTTAACAAAGCGCGTTTTCCAAGTGCAAAACATTGCCATTCAAGAGCTTTCTGAAATGGAGAAAAAGGACTTAGAAGGTAAGCAAGGGAAACAAATTTTCCAAAAATCATTAAAAACACGATTAAATGAGTTAATGCAAGAAGGAGAAGTCCAGGAAGTATATTTTACCTCCTTCATTACTCAATAAAACAGAAACTGCTTGAATTGGAGGTGGGCAAATGGCAGGAGATGTGTTATCTCAATCCGAGATAGATGCGCTGCTTTCCGCTATATCGACAGGGGAAATGTCAGCGGATGACATAAAAAAAGAGGACGAGGGACGAAAGGTTAAAGTCTATGATTTTAAACGAGCACTTCGCTTCTCAAAAGATCAAATCCGAAGTTTGACCCGAATACATGAAAATTTCGCACGACTATTGACAACCTTTTTCTCAGCACAGCTTAGAAGCTATGTACAAATTACAGTTGCATCAGTAGACCAAATACCATTTGAAGAGTTTGTCCGTTCCATTCCAAATATGACACTCATTAATGTATTTGAAGTGCCACCATTAGATGGTAATATATTGATGGAAATCAATCCGAATATTGCCTATTCAATGTTAGATCGCCTAATGGGCGGTAGTGGGGCGAGTCATAGTAATGTAGATAACCTAACGGAAATTGAAACAAAAATTATGACAAACCTTTTTGAACGCTCATTCGACAATTTACGCGAAGCATGGGAAAATGTTGCGGAAATTGATCCAATATTAGTGGAACTTGAAGTAAATCCACAATTTTTACAAATGATTTCACCTAATGAAACGGTTGTTGTAATTTCGTTAAATACGATTATTGGTGAGACAAGCGGTATGATTAATATTTGTATTCCACATGTTGTGTTGGAGCCAATTGTTCCAAATCTTTCAGTTCGTTATTGGATGCAAACCAATACGAAGGAGATGTCACCAGAGCAAACAAAAATGCTTGAAACACGTGTGAAACAAGCCCAATTGCCACTCTCAGTTGAATTAGGTTTGACAGACATCACCATTGAAGATTTCCTAACAATGCAAGTTGGAGATGTTATACAGTTAGATCAAAAAATCGAAGCACCATTACTATTAAAAGTAGGAACATTGCCGAAATTTACAGTTCAACCAGGTAAAAAAGGTAAAAAATTAGCAATCCAGATTATCGACCCTTTGAAAGGAGGAGACGAAGATGAGTGATGAAATGCTCTCCCAAGAAGAAATTGAAGCGCTATTAAGGGGCGAGACGTTGGGAGATAAAAACAACGACACTGATGCTTCAACAAATGAAGAAATAAATGAGATACGAGTGGAGGATTACCTTGATTCGTTTGCACAAGATGCATTAGGAGAGGTAGGCAATATATCCTTTGGTAGCTCTGCCACTGCTCTTTCAGCGTTATTGGGTCAAAAAGTAGATATTACTACACCAAGTATTTCGATGATTAATCGCAATAAATTAGAAGAGGAATTTCCTCATCCATATGTAGCTGTACAAGTTGAATATACAATTGGTTTGACAGGTATGAATTTACTTGTTATTAAACAATCCGATGCAGCAATTATCGCAGATTTAATGTTAGGTGGCGATGGGTTAAATCCGAAGCCAGACTTAGGTGAAATTCAGCTAAGTGCTGTTCAAGAAGCTATGAATCAAATGATGGGCTCAGCTGCTACATCGATGTCGACGGTCTTCAACAAAAAAGTAGATATTTCTCCACCGACAATT
This sequence comes from Lysinibacillus sp. IITD104, assembly GCF_036698265.2. Taxonomy (NCBI): domain Bacteria; kingdom Bacillati; phylum Bacillota; class Bacilli; order Caryophanales; family Bacillaceae; genus Lysinibacillus; species Lysinibacillus sp. IITD104. The sequence goes on along the minus strand of NZ_JBAHYH020000001.1, from coordinate 3,435,902 downwards.
GATTTAATGAACATCTCGCAAGATGAAGGTCGAGAAAATATTCCAGAAGACGATTTGCTGGTGAAAGTTTCATTTAGATTAAGAATTGGTAATTTAATTGATTCAAATTTAATGCAATTATTACCGCTTAAATTTAGTCAAAATATTGTAAAATCATTATTAGGTGAAACAGGAGTATTTGAGGAACCTGTGGCAGCAACGATTGCACCTGAAGCACCACCAGTTGCACCACCACCTGTACAACAGCATGTGCCTGTAGCCCCACCATCTGAACAACCAGTTTATCAGCAGCAATCAGCACCGATGCAGCAACCGATTTATCAGGAGCAACAACAATTTGCACAACCAGCAAGACCGGCACAGCCTGTCAATGTGCAACAAGCGCAGTTTGCTAGCTTCGATACAAATGTAATCTCTCAATCTGAAGCTAGAAATTTAAATATGCTACTTGATATTCCATTGCAAGTTACTGTAGAGTTAGGACGTACGAAACGTTCTGTTAAAGAGATTTTAGAACTCTCAAGTGGTTCAATTATTGAACTGGATAAATTAGCGGGGGAACCGGTTGATATTTTAGTCAATAGTCGTTTAATTGCTAAAGGGGAAGTCGTTGTTATTGACGAAAACTTTGGTGTCCGTATTACAGATGTTTTAAGTCAAGCAGAGCGTTTAAATAATTTAAGATAGTTTCAATTGGAGGAGTTAACCATGTCTAAAAGAATTTTGATTGTAGACGACGCTGCATTTATGCGCATGATGATCAAGGATATTTTATCAAAAAATGGATTTGAAGTTGTTGGAGAGGCAGCAGATGGTTTACAAGCTGTCGAAAAGTACAATGAACTAAAACCAGATTTAGTAACAATGGATATCACAATGCCAGAGATGGACGGTATTGCAGCTCTTAAAGCAATTAAGGGAACAGATCCAAGTGCAACTGTAATCATGTGTTCAGCAATGGGGCAACAAGCAATGGTAATCGATGCGATTCAAGCTGGTGCGAAAGACTTTATCGTAAAACCTTTCCAAGCAGATCGTGTAATTGAAGCGATTCAAAAAGCGCTAGGATGATTGCATGAAAATGTTAAAATCATTTCGTTTCACGATGATTTTCGCATTTCTTGTATCCTTCCTGTTTTTGTACCCGACACCAACTTCTGTCTATGCAGATGCTGACACAAATAGTGTCACGGATTGCATTAAAGACCCAGAAGCTTGTAATGGAGATACGACTGATCCAGCTGCTAAGCAAGAACCAACTGTAACAGCAGCTGGAGATATATCTGCATGGGAATACATAAAAATGGTTTTGGCGCTTATTTTTGTTGTAGCTTTATTTTATGGATTGATGAAGTTTTTAAATAAACGAAATTTAAACTTCCAACGTAATCAAATGGTACAAAATTTAGGCGGTTTATCGTTAGGTGCGCAAAAGTCAGTTCAGCTTTTACAGGTAGGTAAAACATTGTATTTAGTTGGGGTCGGAGAAGATGTTCAGCTTTTACGAGAAATTACAGATCCTGAAGAAGTTGAAGCTCTTTTAGCACTTTATAACGAAAGGCAAGAATTTGCAGCAACATCACCGTATATTGCAGAAGTACTTTCTAAGTTTAAGAGAAAAGATAGCATAAATATGCAAAATGAGCAGCAAAAGCAAGATTCATTTGGCAATCTATTTGAAAAAAAGCTATCCGAAATAAAACAGGAGCGTAGTGATGAGATAGAGAGATGGAAGCAGAAGGAGAAGGATGGTAAATGAATGATTTAATCAATATTTTTTCCAACAGCGATCCAACGAACGTCTCGACATCTGTAAAGCTCTTACTTTTACTAACAGTTTTATCACTTGCACCAAGTATTTTAATTTTAATGACATCCTTTGCTCGTATAGTCATTGTCTTATCCTTTGTGCGTACAGCATTGGCAACACAGCAAATGCCACCAAATCAAGTAATCGTTGGGCTGGCACTATTTTTAACGTTTTTTATCATGGCACCAACCTTTCAAGAGGTTAATAAAGAGGCATTACAGCCATTGTTTGCTGAAGAAATTGGTATAGAAGAAGCCTATGATCGTGCTAGTGTGCCATTTAAAGAGTTTATGAGTAAGCATACTAGGCAAAAAGATCTAGATTTATTTTTAACATATAATCAAGCAGAAAAACCAGCATCAGTGGAGGAAATCCCACTGACTATGCTTGTACCTGCCTTTGCTTTAAGTGAAATTAAAACTGCATTTCAAATTGGATTTATGATTTTTATTCCATTCCTAGTGATCGATATGATTGTCGCAAGTACATTAATGTCGATGGGGATGATGATGTTACCGCCAGTAATGATTTCATTGCCATTTAAAATATTATTATTTGTACTGGTTGATGGCTGGTATCTCGTTATGAAATCGTTACTACAAAGTTTTTAGGGGATGATACATTATGACAGGTGAGTTGGTTATTTCCATTGCAGAGCGTGCTATTATGATTATCCTTCTAACAAGCGGTCCGCTACTATTAGTTGCTTTAATCTCTGGTTTAGCGGTAAGTATCTTTCAAGCCACAACTTCGATACAAGAGCAAACGTTAGCATTTGTACCAAAAATTATTGCTGTCTTAGTGGCCATCGTATTCTTCGGTCCTTGGATGCTATCTCAAGTTACAAGCTATGCGAGAGACATATTCGAGAATTTAACGCGTTATATAGGGTGAGTACATGAATGAATTAATTCCGCATTTAACGGTTTTCTTATTAGTACTTGTGCGCATCTCAGCCTTTTTTGTTACTGTTCCTTTTTTTTCATATAGAACCATTCCACCGCAAGTCAAAATTACTCTCGCACTGGTTTTAGCTTGGATGATGTACTATACAATTGATGTTGAGCCATTTGCATTCAATGATGATTACATATTATTAGTGATGAAAGAAGCACTAGTTGGACTATTACTCGGTCTAATGGGCTATATCATCATGTCCGCAATTCAAATTGCAGGAAGCTTTATCGATTTTCAAATGGGTTTTGCTATTGCCAATATAATTGACCCGCAAACAGGTGCTCAAAGTCCATTAATTGGTCAGTTTTTTAATATGCTAGCACTGCTTTTATTGTTAGCGATTGATGGCCATCATATGATTCTTAATGGAATCTACTACAGCTATCAATTTTTCCCGATGGATCAATTTCCAAATTTTATGAGCGAAAACTTTCCTCAAGTTGTTATCAAAACTTTCACAGCAGTTTTTGCCATAGCATTCCAGATGGCTGCTCCTGTTGTAGCGACCTTATTTTTGGTCGATTTAGCTTTAGGGATCACTGCAAAAACAGTACCACAATTAAATATATTTGTTGTCGGTTTTCCTATTAAAATTGGTGTTAGTTTTTTAGTGTTATTTACAATGATGGCCGTTATGATTCAAGTTATTCAAAAGCTTATTACGATAATGATTTATGGGATGCGTGATTTAATGGCCATTTTAGGTGGTGGATAATATGAGACTACTACTGAATTTAGAGCTACAATTTTTTGCGGGTGAAAAAACAGAAAAGGCAACACCGAAAAAACGACAGGATGCTCGAAAAAAGGGGCAAGTTGTCAAGAGTCAAGATATTTCTAGTGCCATTGTAATGTTAATGGTATTTATCTTTTTGTTTTTCTTTGCAGGCTCTTTGCGTGATGAGCTATTAGCCTTTTTCAGGCAAACCTTTATTCATAACATACGCATTGAATCACTAACGATTGATAGTGTGATGCGCTTATTTACAGAAACTTTGATTCAAATGGCTTTTATCATTGTGCCAATTATGGCGATTGCATTTGTCGGAGCACTTGCAGGTAACTTTTTGCAATTTGGCTTTCTCTTTACGTTAGAGCCAATGAAGTTTGATTTAAAAAAGATGGACCCTATTAAAGGGTTAAAAAAGATATTTTCCGTGAAAGCCATTGTGGAGTTAATAAAGTCTGTTTTAAAGATTGGTTTTATCGGAAGTGTCACAACAATTATTATTTGGTCCAACTTACCGGAAGTTTTGGCATTATCATTTAAAAGTCCATGGATGACACTCATTACGGTAGGGAAGCTTGTTGGTATTATGGGTATAGCGGCTTCTTTAGTATTACTTTGTGTATCCGTTTTAGACTGGATGTATCAAAAACATGAGTATGAAAAAAATCTTAAAATGTCTAAGCAAGATATTAAAGATGAATATAAAAATAGTGAAGGTGACCCTCTAATCAAATCAAAAATCAAACAACGCCAACGTGAGATGGCGATGAGACGTATGATGTCAGAGGTTCCTAGTGCGGATGTAGTTATTACCAACCCTACTCACTATGCAATTGCCCTCAAATATAATGAGGACAGTATGGATGCCCCTCGTGTTATTGCGAAGGGGACAGACTTTATTGCTCAAAAAATCAAATTGATTGCCAAAGAACATGATGTAATAATGGTTGAAAATCGACCTTTAGCACGTGCTATGTATGATCAAGTAGAAATAGGCGATCAGGTACCAGAGGAATTTTTCAAAGCAGTAGCAGAAATACTCGCTTATGTTTACCGTATTAAGCGAAAAATTTAAGGCTTTTTGTAGGAGGGACACAAATGAAAGTTCGCGATATTGGGGTTTTAGGTGCGGTTATTTTAATCGTTGCGATGCTCATCATCCCTCTTCCTCCGTGGATGTTAAGTTTTTTAATTGTCATTAATATTACATTAGGATTAATTGTATTGCTTACAGCAATGAGTATGAAAGAAGCATTGGATTTTTCCATTTTTCCTTCGGTGATTTTACTATTAACTTTGTTCCGATTAGGACTAAGTGTTTCCACAACTCGTGCAATTTTAGCTAATGGAGATGCAGGTTCGGTCGTTGAAACCTTTGGTGATTTCGTAGTTGGAGGAAATATCCTTGTTGGTTTAGTCGTCTTCTTAATTTTAGTGTTAATTCAGTTTATTGTCATTACAAAAGGTGCAGAACGAGTAGCAGAAGTAGCAGCGCGTTTCACACTTGATGCGATGCCAGGTAAACAAATGAGTATTGATGCTGATTTAAATGCGGGGATTATTTCCGAAAAGGAAGCACGCGAACGACGTGAAAAAGTTGCGGGGGAAGCGGACTTTTACGGTGCAATGGATGGTGCTACAAAATTTGTAAAAGGGGATGCCATTGCTTCGATGGTAATGGTTATTATCAACCTATTATTTGGTATCATCATTGGCGTCGTACAAATGGGGCTTCCCTTTGCAGAAGCGGCAACTCATTTTTCGAAACTAACTGTCGGGGATGGTATTGTATCCCAAATTCCCGCCTTGCTTATTTCAACTGCTACAGGGATTGTCGTAACAAGAGCCTCTTCTAAAGGTAGTCTTGGTCAAGACATTACAGGGCAATTATTTGCTCAAGCAAAGCTGCTTTATGTAGCAGGAGGTACGATTGTATTACTAGGGCTATTTACGCCAATTCCAAACTGGGTAACACTTCCAATAGGTCTCTCGTTAATTGCGGGTGCTTATATGATGGAGCGTAAGAAGCCAGAGGATGAAGAAGAATTACAGGAGATTGAGGAAGAAGTGGCTACTGACGGCATGAAGAGCCCTGAAAATGTTGTGAATTTATTAAATGTGGACCCAATTGAATTTGAATTTGGTTATGGATTAATTCCCTTAGTAGATGCCGCTCAAGGTGGAGATTTGTTAGACCGTGTTATCATGATTCGTCGACAGCTTGCTTTGGAGTTAGGTATCGTTATCCCAGTAGTTCGTATTCGTGATAATATTCAGCTTCAACCAAATGAATATCGAATTAAAATAAAGGGGAACGAAATGGCACGAGGTGAACTTTTACTAGATCATTATTTAGCGATGAGCCCAGGCGACGATGATTCTATTGAAGGTATTGATACTGTGGAGCCATCATTTGGATTACCAGCTAAATGGATTACAGAGCAAGTAAAAGAGGATGCAGAAATGTATGGTTACACGGTTGTAGACCCACCAAGTGTGGTGTCAACACATTTAACAGAAATTATTCGAGCAAATGCTCATGAGTTATTGGGCCGTCAAGAGACAAAGCAGTTAATCGATCACTTACGGGAATCCCATCCAATTTTAGTAGAAGAATTAACACCTGCACCTTTATCTACTGGGGAAATCCAAAAGGTACTGGGTAAGCTTCTTCGAGAAAATGTATCTGTGCGTAACTTACCAATTATTTTTGAGACACTTGCAGACTATGCTAAATTAACGAGTGATACAGATATCTTAGCTGAGTATGTGCGTCAAGCATTGGCACGCCAAATTACAGCGCAGTATGTTGGGGATAGTTCGGTATTAAAGGTGATTACGGTTTCAGGTAAAGTAGAGAAAATGATTGCGGATAGTATCCAACAAACGGATCACGGAAATTACTTAGCGATGGACCCACAAGATTCTCAAACAGTATTAGAAACTATTGCAGCGGAAGTAGAGCGTGTTTCCTTTATGGAGCAATCAGCTATTATATTATGCTCTCCAGCAGTTCGGATGTATTTACGACAATTAACGGAGCGTTATTTCCCACAAATCCCGGTTCTATCCTATAATGAATTGGATGCTTCGGTTGAAATTCAAAGTGTTGGGGTGGTGAATGTTCAATGAAAATGAAAAAATATTATGCATCATCCATACCAGAGGCGATGAAGCAGGTGCGAGCAGAATTAGGTGAGGACGCAGTCATTTTAAATTCAAAAGTCGTCATTACAAAGAAATTTTTTGGCATGATAAAAAAGAAGAGTTTTGAAGTGGTTGCAGGTGTTGATGCAATGGAGCCACGTCAAGTGGCTTCAGTACCAACACCTGCTGTTCTGCCTGTAGCAAAAAAGGAAAATGCAAGGTTACAAGAGATTACAAATGCTATTCAAGCAAAAATACATCAGGAACCACCCCAGGATGTAGCAGTACATGAGGACGCTAGCATTTCAGAAGAATTGAGAAAAGAAATTGCTGATTTAAAATCATTAATGCAATCAATGCATAAAAAGACTACCCAAGCTCAATATCCCGATGAACTCTTACCCTTCATTGAATACTTAAGACAGCAAGAGCTAAGTGAAGAGCTCATCACAACGATAGGTGATGAGCTTTTTATGCATTTCAAAGAAGCATCTGAAATAAATTTTTCGCAATGTAAATTGATAACAAAAAATTTACTACGTAAGAAGCTAGAAGTACTTCCAGTCGGAGGATTGTCCTACGAAAGAAAATATATAAATATTTTAGGGCCAACAGGTGTTGGGAAGACTACAACTATTGCCAAAATGGCTGCTAGAGCTGTGTTAGAAAAAAAGAAAAAGATTGGCTTTATTACGACAGATACTTATCGGATTGCGGCAATAGAGCAGCTTAAAACATATGCTGGTCTTTTACAAGCTCCTGTTGAGATTGCTTACAATGCAACAGATTTTGAACAAGCGATCCAGAGATTATCACATTTAGATTTGGTATTTATTGATACAGCTGGTCGAAATTACAAAGAAGTCAAATACGTTGATGATCTCCAACGTCTCATAAAATTCGATGATCAAGCAGAATCTTATTTAGTCCTTGCAATGACAACGAAAGAAAGAGATATGGAGAATATTGTAGATCAATTTAAGCAATTACCAATTGAAAAATTCATTTTTACAAAAATTGATGAAACAAATTCTATTGGCACAATGATCAATTTAATGATTAAATATAATAAAGGACTTGCTTACTATACGAATGGTCAAGAAGTACCAGAAGATATTGAAGAAGCTGATTTAGAAGCAGTACTTAATTTGTTTTTTCAAGGTGAAGAAAAATGAGAGACCAAGCTGAAGCATTACGCTTAAAAATGATGAAACAGCAAGGCGAACTAGGTAGAGCGATTGCAGTTGTAAGTGGCAAAGGTGGAGTAGGTAAAAGTAACTTCACAATGAACTTTGCCATGACTTTAGCCCAAAAGGGAAAAAAAGTTGTCATTGTAGACATGGATATTGGGATGGGAAATATCCATGTCTTAATTGGGAAAAATGCTTCTTATAGTTTAAAAGATTACTTGGAAGGAAATAAGTTACTAGATGAGGTAATATTTGAAGGGCCTTACGATTTAAGGTATATTTCAGGTGGGTCAGGTATGACGAGTGTGCTTGATTGGTCTCATAGTATGTTCGAACGGCTTATTCAAGCATTTGAAGAACTTCAAAAAAACTATGATTATATTTTATTTGATATGGGGGCTGGTGCGACAAATTGGTCGCTAGATTTACTCACATCCATCGATGAAATTATCGTGATTTCAACAGCGGAACCTACTTCTATTACAGATGCGTACTCTATGATGAAATATATTCATGTTCGAGATCCAGATAAGCAGTTTTATATTCTCTGTAACCGTGCTTTCAGTAAAGAAGAAGGAATAGAAACGAATGAACGTTTACAGTTAACAATGAAACGTTTTTTAGATAAAGAAACGATCATTCTTGGCTCATTACCTGAAGACCCAGTTGTGCGTAAGGCAGTGCGCGAGCAAGTGCCATTCTCTCTTGCTTATCCAGACGCATTAATATCAAAGACATTGCAACTTATTGTCGTTCGTTTTATGGAGCAACGTGCGGGGGAAATACACGCACATGATCAAACAACGAAAAAATTTTTAACGAAACTTAGAAGTATTTTCTCGAAAGGGCGTGATTAATTGGACTTTTTGCATAAAAGCAAGCTTTTAGTTGTGGATGATTCTGCTTTTATGAGAAAGCTAATTAGTGACTTTTTTGTTGGCAACTCGAAGGTGGAAGTAGTTGGAACAGCTCGAAATGGTAAAGATGCGATCAAAAAGATACAATCGTTGAAGCCAAACGTTGTGACAATGGATATTGAGATGCCTGAAATGAATGGGCTCGACGCTTTAAAAGAAATTATGATACAATGTCCAGTTCCTGTAGTAATGCTCTCAAGTACCACGCAACGTGGGACAGAAAATGCAATTGCAGCGATTGAGGGCGGGGCAGTCGATTTTGTTGCCAAGCCGAGCGGGACCATTTCCCTTGATTTACATAAAATTCAAAATGAACTTGTGCACAAAGTGGAACAAGCTGCAACGGTGCCAATTTCCAAATTGAAAAAACCTTCTGGTAGTAAACGACAACAAGAACAAGTGACAAGGGTGAGTACCGTAATAAAGGAACCACAACAACATGGACGAACAAATACGTCTACTAATGTTGTTTCTACTAAGGTAGCCGTAACTAAACCAATGGTAGAATGGAGTAAGGTAGGCAAGAAGATTGTGTTAATTGGTACTTCAACAGGAGGACCTCGCGCACTTCAAGAGGTTGTTACTAAAATTCCTAAGTCTATCCAAGCTCCTATATTAATTGTTCAGCATATGCCTGCTGGATTTACTAAATCGCTTGCGACTCGACTTGATCAGCTAAGTGAAATTTCTGTTAAAGAAGCTGAACAGGGTGATATTTTGCAAAATGGAGTGGCTTATATTGCACCAGGTGGATATCATTTAAAGCTTAGAAAAGTAGGGACGACTTTTGGCATTGTTCTTGATAATCAAGAAGCACCAAGATCTGGCCATCGACCTTCTGTAGATGTTATGTTCGAAGATGTTAGTCAATATAAAGATTTTGATAAAGTAGCAGTGATTATGACAGGTATGGGCCATGATGGCTCTAATGGTTTAAAAGCATTAAAAAATACTGGCAATGTCATTGCTATTGCAGAATCAGCAGAAACTTGCATTGTATATGGTATGCCGAAAGCAGCAGTAGAAACGCAACTTGTTGATGAAGTTGCAGATGTAGATGATATTGCACAAACAATAATGAAATATTTGCCTTAAAAGGGGTGTCCTCTTATGGAAGTCAATCAATATTTAGAGATGTTTATTGAAGAAAGTAAAGAGCATTTACAAGCGTGTAGTGAACATTTATTAGAATTAGAAAAAAATCCAGATGATTTGGCAATTGTTGGGGAAATATTCCGCTCTGCACACACTTTAAAAGGTATGTCTGCCACAATGGGCTTTGAAGATTTAGCAGATTTAACACATAAAATGGAGAATGTTTTAGATGCCATCCGTAATGAAAAGATTCATGTTACACCCGAAATTTTAGATGTTGTATTTGAATCTGTTGATCATTTAGAGGAAATGGTGATGGATATTGCTAACGGTGGGGATGGTAAGCGTGATGTTTCCTCAACTGTTGCACAGCTAAAACGAATAGAACTAGGCGAGGAAGCAATCCCAGAGGTGGTAGCAACGATTGCTGCACCGGTTGTTGAAAGTGTATTAGAATATGATTCGTTTGAACAAACAGTCATTACACAATCGGCTGAACAAGGCTTTAATGCTTTTGAAATTTCAGTAACATTACGCGAGGATTGCCTTCTTAAGGCAGCACGTGTATTTATGGTGTTTGAGATTTTAGAAAAAGATGGAGATGTCATTAAATCAAGTCCATCTGTTGAAAAGCTAGAAGACGAGCAGTTTGACCAACAGTTTTATGTGGCTTTTGTCACAAAAACATCAGCTGAGGATATGCAGAAAAAGCTAATGAAAGTTTCTGAAGTTGATGAAGTAATTGTGACAGTAATTGACCAAAGGAAATTTAGTGAAAAAGAATTTGAAGCTCATCAAGAGGTAGCAGCAACTGTAACAGCAGTGGCTGAAGTAGCTGCTATTCCAACTGATACGCCTACTGCTAAAGCTGAGCCTGTTGCAAAACCAGTCAAAGAAGCTACACCTGCAAAGACTGATAAAAATCATGCACCTGTAGGTAATAAAACAATTCGTGTAAATATAGAACGGCTAGATATTTTAATGAACTTGTTTGAAGAGCTTGTCATTGATCGTGGTCGACTGCAATCTATCTCTACTGAAGTCAATCATGGCGAGCTAAATGAAACAGTAGAGCGTATGAGTCGTGTGATGGGCGATTTGCAAACTATTATTTTAACAATGCGAATGGTACCAGTAGAAACAGTTTTCAATCGTTTCCCGAAAATGATTCGTCAGCTATCACGTGATTTAAATAAGAAAATCAACCTTGAAATTATTGGTGCTGAAACAGAACTAGATCGTACAGTAATCGATGAAATTGGAGATCCGCTTGTTCACTTGATCCGAAATTCTGTGGATCATGGCATTGAGAATCCAACTGCTCGTCGTGCAAAAGGTAAGCCTGAAGAAGGAACGGTCGTATTGCGTGCCTATCATAGCGGAAACTACGTCTTTATTGAAATTGAAGACGATGGAGCGGGCATAAATCGAGAAAAAGTATTAGCGAAAGCTATTTCAAAAGGTATTGTTACACAAGAACAATCTTATTCAATGTCTGATAAACAAATAAATGAGCTTATCCTAGCCTCAGGCTTCTCAACTGCAGATGTCATTTCGGATGTATCTGGTCGTGGAGTAGGTTTAGATGTTGTAAAAACAACGATCGAATCACTAGGTGGCAATATTTCAATTGAATCAACACAAGATGTTGGATCCATCTTCTCGATTCAATTACCACTGACATTATCGATTATTTCAGTTATGCTTGTGGAGATTGAAAAGGAAATTTATGCAATTCCACTATCTTCTATTATTGAAACATCTATTATCCGTTCATCAGAGATTATGAATGCGCATAATCAAAAAGTAATCGACTTCCGTGGCAAAGTTGTACCATTGGTATTCTTAGAGGAAATCTTTGAGGTACCTCGTCAAGAGCATCAAGATGAAGAATTCCACTCAGTAGTGATCGTCCGTAAGGGTGAAAAACTTGCTGGTTTAGTGGTGGATTCATTCATTGGCCAACAAGAAATTGTCTTGAAGTCTTTAGGAAATTACTTAACAAATATCTTTGCCATTTCAGGAGCAACAATCTTAGGCAATGGTAAAGTAGCCTTAATTGTAGATTGCAACGCACTAATTAAATAAGGTGAATGAATAAGAGAGGTGTAAAGTATGACAAATGCAGTGGAGCAAGAAAGTATTAAAGTAATAGTTTTTCAGTTAGCAGATAAAGAATATGCAATTCCTGTGTCCCATGTTCAAGGTATCGAGAAATTAATGCATATCACACGTGTACCGAAAACAGCGAAATACGTAAAAGGTGTAATCAATCTACGAGGTGTTGTCACACCGATTGTGGATTTACGTGAACGTTTTGAATTACCTATTTCTGAACATGAGGAAACAACACGCATTATCATTATTTCATTAGAAGATATGGAAGTAGGCTTTGTAGTGGATTCCGCTAACGACGTTATCGATATTCCTGCAAGTGCTATTGAACCGCAACCTGAAGTCGTTGGCTCACTTGAAGAAGAATTTATTTCAGGCGTTGCTAAAGTAGAGAAGCGATTATTAATCTTATTACATTTAGAAAAAGTATTAAATCCACTAAAGTAGGGATCGATAATGACATTTAATCAAAAAATTACATCACTACATTTAGATGTATTAAAGGAAATTGGAAACATTGGTGCTGCGCATGCCGCGACAGCACTTTCCAATTTACTTGGGAAAAAAATTGATATGCGCGTTCCAAAGGTAGAAATGGTGTCCTTTAACGATATGATGGAGTTGGCTGGTGGATCAGAAAACGTTGTTGTTGGCATTTTCCTTCGTATTGAAGGTGATGCTGAAGGAAGTATGTTCTTTATTTTACCTATCGAACAAGCAAACCGCTTTATACGTCGACTCATTTTCGACGATTCTTTTGACTTTGAAAAACGACCTGTTTCAGAGTTAGGTTTATCAGCTATGCAAGAAATGGGAAATATTTTATCGGGCTCTTATTTATCTGCCTTATCGGATTTTACTAATTTAAAAATTTATCCGACTGTGCCAGGTCTAAGTGTTGATATGTTTGGAGCTATAATAAGCATTGGTTTAATAGAATTATCTCATGTCAGTGATAATGTTATTGTTATAAATACATCCATTTTTGAAGAAGGTGTGGAAGACCATGAAACGGTGAGGGGCCATTTCTTCCTACTACCAGATCCTGACTCATTTGATGCGATTTTTAAAGCATTAGGGGTTTCGTGATATGTTAACCAATAGTAGTGGACAAGTGATTAAAGTGGGAATTGCACAAATGGATGTAGTAAAGCTACCTAACACGATTCGAACTTCTGGTCTTGGTTCATGTGTCGGTGTTATTTTGTATGATGAGTCAAAAAAAATTGCTGGTTTAATCCATGTGATGTTACCAGATTCCAGTTTAGGAAGAGCTGAGTCAATCAATGTCGCGAAATTTGCAGATTCAGGGATTGCTGCAATGATTGATTTATTAAAGTTAGAGGGCGTTCAAAAATTTAAGCTCAAGGCAAAAATTGCAGGGGGTGCGCAGATGTTCCAATTTACTTCTGACAAAGATACAATGCGTATTGGTCCCCGCAATGTAGAAGCTGTCAAAAATGAATTAAAGAGACAGGGCATCCCTTTAGTGGCAGAGGATACTGGTGGAAATAGTGGTAGAACGATTGAATTTAATCCTGCAACGTCGATATTACATATCCGAACAGTTAACCAGGGAGTGAGTGAAATCTAATGTTTGGTTCTATATTTTACAACCTATGGGGAGCATTAATTGCCTTTTCGATTTATTTTTTTAGTACATTTCAAAAACCATTTACGCCTCTGCGAATCCTAATTAGCTCTTTTATTGTAGCAACCATCGCATTTTTTGTAATGTTCATTGTACGTTTTCTAATTGCTTACATCTTGTTTACACCAGAAGTAGATGAGGAAGCGGTTGAAGGTGAATTAGAAGAAAAGGAACTTGATTCTACAGAAGGCGTAAACCATGAAGTGCCAACAGCTAATTCTACGGTTGAATTTCAAGATGAGAATACCGAGGAAATTGCACAAGTAGTAAGAACGATGATGAATCGAGAAGAAGATCAACAAGTGAATGCATAAAAAAAGAGTCGTGAGTAACGACTCTTTTTTTATTTGGCTTGAAGTTTGTATTATACGAAAAACTTAAGTAAAATTTATTTTTTTTATATTATTCATATATACAGTCCTCATGTTAGCATATTTGTACAAAGGTAAAAGCTATTAATCAGAAAACCACAAGTTATAAAAATGTAGCTTGTTCTGTCAATCAATCAACAGAAAAAATGTTGATTATGGATAATTTCAATTGTTGAAAAGGAAAGAGAAATTTGCAATTTCTAGGAGAGGGAACTGTATGAAATCTTATGACTTTATGAAAAAAGCGCTTGAACTAGCTAAGGAAAATGAAAGAACAAAACATGGTGCTCCTTTTGGTGCAATTGTGGTCAAAAATGGACAAATTATTGGCTCTGGTGTAAATGAGGTTACCATCACCAATGATGTAACGAATCATGCAGAGATTCAAGCAATCCGTCAAGCTTGTCATGCACTGAAAACAACCAATTTAGAAGGTTGCGAAATGTATGCAAGCACGGAGCCATGTCCTATGTGTTTGAGCGCCATTTATTATTCTAAAATTTCTACAGTTTATTATTTTAATGCTAGTAATTCTAGTCAAGATTATGTCTATCATCAACTTTCTTTACCACATCAAGAGAGGGCCATTCAAATGGTTCATCTAGCTATTAATCTTCAATAAAATTCGGGGAGGACCAATCAATGATACCAACAGCATACTGGCTAACAAATGTACGATTAGAAACGGGTTATGGTTACGATAATGGGGCTGTTATAGAAACAAAAACAGCTCTTTTTAATGTACAGGTCGAAAATGGTAAAATAACTCAAATTATAAGTGCAGATCAGCCTTTAGAGACTGATTTGCCTAAACGAAATGCACATAGTTATTTAATGCTCCCTTCTTTTAGAGATATGCATATTCATATTGATAAAACCTATTTTGGTGGACCATGGAAGGCTCCTTCGATTCCCACAGAAGGTCTTATCACAAGATTAAAAGAAGAAGAGATTCTACTGCCAAGCTTATTGCCTGTTGCAGAGGAAAGAGCAAAAAAGTTACTAGATTTGCTATTACATGCAGGATCAACACATATTCGCACGCATTGTAATATTGATCCGTTTATCGGATTGAAAAATTTAGAAGCAGTCTTAAGAGCTAAAGAGGCTTACAAAGATAAAGTTGATTTGGAGATTGTCGCTTTCCCACAACATGGCCTCTTACGTAGTGAATCCATTTCTTTAGTAAGGGAAGCTTTGCGAAGTGGAGCGTCTCTAGTAGGCGGTGTAGACCCAGCATCGATTGATGAAAATATAGAAAAATCCTTACAAACGGTGATGGAATTAGCAGTAGAAGCTAATGCAAATGTTGATCTGCATATCCATGATCCTGGTCATCTTGGTATTTTTACCTTTAAACGATTAGCTGCATTAACGGAGGAAGCAGGTTGGCACGGCCGAGTGACAATTAGTCATGCCATGGCCTTAGCTGATGTTTCTACTAATGAAGCAAGTGAAGTGGCAGCGTTACTAGCTCATCACGGTATTGACATTACTTCGTCTGTTCCTTTGAATCATACCATTCCTATTCCGTTATTAGATCAACAAGGTGTTCATATCTCGTTAGGTGATGATAGTATTACAGATCACTGGTCGCCGTTTGGTATAGGTGACAGCCTAGAAAAAGTAGGCACGCTAGCTGAACGCTTTGGCTTAAGTGATGAACGTTCACTTGGTCAAAGTCTAAAGTATATTACTGGAGGCATAACACCTTTAAACAAGGATGGACAGCTACAATGGCCGAAAATTGGAGATATAGCCAATGTCGTGTTTGTAGAAGCAACTTGCTCAGCAGAAGCAGTCGCAAGGAGAGCAAGGAGAGTGGCAGTGCTTTTTAAAGGAAATATAGTTGTAGGCAAGCTTTAATTATTGAAGAAGAAAGGATAAATCTGAAATGAACTCTACTTTCTGGTTAACAAATGTACGTCTTGAAACAGATTATCACTTTGTAAATGGCACGATAACTAAAACGAATACGGCTTGTGCTCATCTATTCATTAAAGATGGAACCATTGCAGAAATAGTTGCTGCTGATAGTCAATTAAATGATGATTATCCAAAAAAAGATATGAAACAGCTATTAGCACTACCTTCTTTTATAGAAAAACATTGTCATTTGGATAAAACTCTCTTGAGCGACAAATGGCGGGCAGTTACACCTGTGAATAATATTTTTGAACGCTGTGAGATTGAAAAAGAGGTACTGCCAACATTGCATACAACTACACAACAACGCGCTGAGGAATTACTTAGTCGTTATGTGCAGTTAGGGGTTACACATGTACGTACGCATGTGGATTTATATCCTGAGGTAGGTTTGAAAAATTTAGAGGAGGTTCAAAAAGCTTTCCAAACTTTTGAAGGGAAATTGTCTTATGAAATCGTTGCCTTTCCGCAACATGGTCTATTACGAACAAAGGCAACCAGTTTAATAAGAGAGGCTTTACGTTCTGGGGCTGGATTTGTAGGAGGTGTCGATCCAGCTACAGTGGATGGTGATATTGAGGCTTCTCTACAACAAATGGTGGAACTCGCTGTTGAAGGAAACGCAGGGATTGATTTGCATTTGCATGACCCAGACCAATTAGGTACTTTCACAATGAAGAGATTAGCCCAATTAACAAAGGAAGCGGGTTTACAGGGGAAAGTAGCCATTAGCCATGCCTTTGGGCTAGGAGATGTTTCACGCTCTGAGGCAGAAGAAATGGCAGACATCTTACGTGATGCAGGCATTACCATTGTGACGAGTGTCCCCCTACGTAGAAAGTTCCCGCCTGTTGGTTTGTTAAACAGTAAAGGCGTACCCGTTGCAATTGGTTGTGACAATATCTTTGATGTTTGGTCGCCGTTTGGTAATGGAGATTTATTAGAACGAGCTGGGCGTTTGGCAAAAAGTTCAGGTTGGGGGGATGAACGCTCATTAGCTCAAACCCTTCAATTTATTACAGGTGGAAAAACCCCACTTAATCAAGCAGGTGAGCAAACATGGCCAAAAGTGGGAGATAGTGCAAATATGGTGTTCTTGGAGGCCTCTTGCTCTGCTGAAGCAATTGCTCGAAGATCTCAACGCAAGGCAACCATGTTCAAGGGGAACTTTGTCTCTAGTTCGATTTAAAGCATAATTTATTACTAAAGAGTTGGTTCCATATTTTAGGTATTATTGTTCTTTTGTTCAATTTGTTTGTTGTTCTACAGTATTGCTAAAACTATATGAAAGAATTCAATAGCTTCATAAACTAAAAGCTTCATTATATCCAACTGTATCCGCGTGTCATTACACAATCAGGATACAGTTTTTCTATGTCTTTAAAAAACAAAGGAATATATTAGAGACTAAGAGAAACAAATGAAATTATAGTCGATTCTTGTTATAATATAGGAAAGATGGCAACTGCTTATCGGGCTTTAACTATTCAGGGCTCACGTCTAAATTAGCTTACATGTGGATTTTTATAAAAATAGCTGAGAAATCCTGTTGAATGATAAATTTTAAGAGCGCAGGTAGTCGTTGGCACATGAGCGTGAAAAAGCGTTTTTTAGAGAGGTGGATTTCATGACACAACCAATTCTGAACGATGAGCAAAAACTATGGAATCGATGGATACATGAGCGTGATCCAGATGCTGGTGATTTACTTATAAAAAAATACATTTCTTTAGTATCTTATCATGTCCAACGTATTGGTGCAGGTCTGCCAAAAAGCGTATCACGAGACGATTTAACGAGTTTAGGGATGGTAGGACTTTTTGATGCATTAAATAAATTTGACATTAACAGAGATTTAAAATTTGATACATATGCTTCGTTTAGAGTAAGAGGAGCCATCATTGATGGTCTACGAAAAGAAGACTGGTTACCACGGTCAGCGCGTGAAAAAGCCAAAAAATTAGATGCGCAGATTGAACAACTAGAGCAGAAATATATGCGTCATGTAACGCCTGAGGAACTTGCGGAGCATATGGAAGTATCTGTTGAAGATGTTTATCAAACTGTGCAAGAGCATTTTTTTTCAAATGTTCTTTCTATTAATGAACAACAAGATCAAGAAGAAACAGATGGCAAGTCATTTGTCATACGCGACGATACAACAAAAACACCTGAGCAAGCAATCATTAAATCAGAGTTATTAGATGATCTAGCGGAAAATATACAGAAACTCAATGAAAAAGAACAGCTTGTCCTTAGTTTATTTTACACGGAGGAGTTAACTTTGACTGAAATTGGTGAAATGCTTGAACTATCAACTTCCCGTATTTCACAAATTCATTCAAAAGCGCTATTAAAGCTACGAAAGCTATTATCTAGTGAAATGATTAATGCGTAAATATCCTTGAGGGAGAGATTCCAATGAGTTTAAAAGGTGTCGAGTTACAGATTGCTATACCAAAAACATTTGAAGCAGGGAAAATGGCGGATCAGGCACAGCAACAAGTATTAGCTCAGCAAGCACATGCAAATGAAGCATTAAAAAAAGAAGTAGAGCGCAAACAAAAAATTGTCAACACATCAGAAGGTATGGATGAAATTAGTGAGGATGAAGATGCGGGTGGTGAGTATTTAACAGGCTTTCATAAAAAGAAAAAAAAGGATCAACAAGAAAAACAGGCACAACATCCGTTTAAAGGGAATTTCGTGGATTTTAGTGGATAGGAGTTTACAATGACAACCATTCTAATAGCGGTGCTATTCTTTTTACAGCTAATTTCTTTTTACTTTCTTATCATTTTAAATACAAAGTTAGCAAAGTTTAAAGATTTGGAAAAGAAGCAAGAACGATTAATGCGGGAAATGGATGATACCATTAGTGTGTACTTAACAGAAATGAAAGATGAAAATGATCGTCTTATTAAAGAGTTACAAAATGTCTCACAGTCGGAAATAGCGGCTAGTAGCATGCAGCACACGGAACAATATATGTCACCTCAGGAGGAGCCGCCTTTGCCAGTAGTACAGGAGGTGAAAAGTGATAGTTCTCTATCTTTAGAGAAAGATGCTCGTATCTATGTACCTAAGAATATTGTCGCAAATGCTTATTCACGTCAGCAACATACAGGTTCCAAAATGGTGAAAACAGCTTCACCTCTAAAAGTGGAGGAGCAAAAAGAACCAGATAAAGTACTGACAGTGGAACAACAGGCTCTAGAATTAGCAAAGCAGGGAAAATCACCAGAGGAAATAGCGAAACAACTGCAAAAGGGTAAAACAGAAATCGAGCTTTTACTAAAATTCCATCACTAAATTGTTGCGAATCGTTCAAAGCTATGATATAGTTGCAAATGGTGTTATTACTACACACGTATTTTGATACAGTAAGTGGTGCTCTAAGCTTAGGGTAGCTTGTTGTAGATGATAAATGCGGAGGATAAAAACCAAACATATTAGGAGGAAATTCACATGTCAGTAATTTCTATGAAACAATTACTTGAAGCTGGTGTACATTTCGGTCACCAAACTCGTCGTTGGAACCCAAAAATGAAGAAATATATCTTCGTTGAACGTAACGGGATCTACATCATCGACTTACAAAAAACTGTTAAAAAATTAGAGGAAGCTTATGACTTCATGCGTCAAGTTGGTCAAGACGGTGGTAAAGTTCTTTTCGTTGGTACGAAAAAACAAGCACAAGAAGCGATCAAAGATGAAGCTGAACGTTCAGGCAACTACTACATCAACCAACGTTGGTTAGGTGGTACTCTTACAAACTTCGGTACAATTCAAAAACGTGTTGCACGTATGAAACAAATCGAAAAAATGGAAGAAGAAGGAACTTTTGAAGTTCTTCCTAAAAAAGAAGTAATCCAACTTAAAAAAGAACACGAACGTCTAATCAAATTCTTAGGCGGTATCCGTGATATGCACGATCTTCCAGACGTAATGTTCGTGGTTGACCCACGTAAAGAACGTATTGCGGTTGCAGAAGCTCGTAAATTAAACATCCCTCTAGTAGGTATTGTTGATACTAACTGTGATCCAGATGAAATCGACTACGTAATCCCTGCTAACGATGATGCTATTCGCGCTGTTAAACTTTTAACTGCTAAAATGGCTGACGCTTTAATCGAGTCAAAACAAGGTGAAGAAGAAGCTCCAGCTGTAGAAGCTGCTGCTGAGTAATTCACGTTTACAAAAAGGTGATAAGTGGCTCAAAACCCTTATCACCTTTTTTAGAACCTATCATTAAATTATGTTCAACCAATTTGAGGAGGAAACACTAAATGGCAAACATTACTGCACAATTAGTAAAAGAATTACGCGAAAAAACTGGCGCTGGAATGATGGATTGTAAAAAAGCGTTAGTACAAACTGATGGCGACTTAGAAGCTGCAATCGATTTCCTACGTGAAAAAGGTCTTTCTTCAGCTGCTAAAAAAGCTGACCGTATCGCTGCAGAGGGTACAACTTACATTTTAGAACAAGGTAACGAAGCAATCATCCTTGAAGTAAACGCTGAAACTGACTTTGTTGCGAAAAACGATAAATTCCAAGTATTAGTTGCATCTTTAGCTGAGCAATTACTTGCTGCTAAACCTGCATCAGTTGAAGCTGCTTTAGAGCTTGCAAATGCTGAAGGCGTAAAAATTGTAGATCAAATCTCAACTGCTATTGCAACAATTGGAGAAAAAATTACACTTCGTCGCTTCGAAATTAAAACAAAATCTGATGCAGATGCATTCGGTTCATACTTACACATGGGTGGCCGTATCGGTGTATTAGTAACTTTAGAAGGTTCTACTGATGCAGCAGCTGCTAAAGATGTTGCTATGCACATTGCAGCAATCAACCCAACTTATGTTTCTCGTGATGAAGTTTCTGCTGAAGAAGTTGAACGTGAGCGTAAAGTATTAACTGAACAAGCTCTTAACGAAGGTAAACCAGAAAACATCGTTGCAAAAATGGTTGAAGGCCGTCTTGGTAAATACTTCGAAGATGTTTGCTTACTTGACCAAACTTTCGTTAAAAACTCAGATCAAAAAGTACGTGATTTTGTAGCTTCAACTGGTGGTTCTGTAAACGGCTTTGTACGTTACGCTGTTGGTGAAGGTATCGAAAAACGTGAAGATAACTTTGCAGAAGAAGTAATGAGCCAAGTTAAAGGTAACTAATTTAGCTTGCATTTGATTCTAATCAAATAATATCTAGATTATCTAGACAAAAAAATGGGGAACACAACATAGCGTGTTCCCTATTTTTCCGAAGTGAATGAAAAATTGAAGAATTTTCTATTCTGCCTTATTCACAACTAGCAATTATTGTTAGATATACTATAATGGAAAAGGGAATAGGGATGTTTTAAATAAAGTCTTACGGAGGTTTACAATGAGTGTACCGCAATATAAACGAGTAGTTATTAAACTAAGTGGTGAAGCGTTAGCTGGAGAAGCGGGCTTCGGTTTATCACCAAAAATAATCAAGTCTGTTGCAGAAGAAGTAAAAGAAGTAGTAGATCTTGATGTAGAAGTTGCTGTTGTTGTAGGTGGCGGTAATATATGGCGTGGGAAAATAGGTAGTGAAATGGGAATGGATCGTGCTGCTGCGGACTATATGGGCATGCTGGCAACCGTAATGAACTCCCTAGCTTTACAAGATGCACTTGAAAAATTAGGCATTGAAACACGTGTTCAATCTTCTATTGTGATGACTCAAGTAGCGGAGCCATACATTCGTCGTAAAGCAGTTAGACATCTTGAGAAAAAGCGTGTCGTTATCTTTGCAGCAGGGACAGGTAATCCGTTCTTCTCTACTGATACGACTGCCGCATTACGAGCAGCAGAAATTGACGCTGATGCAATTTTAATGGCTAAAAACAATGTCGATGGCGTTTATTCAGCGGATCCTAAAGTGGATGAGACAGCCATTAAATATGATACACTCACATACTTAGACGTTATCCAACAAGGCTTACAAGTAATGGATTCAACGGCTTCTACTTTATGTATGGATAACGATATCCCGCTAATTGTTTTCTCAATTACGGAGCCGGGTAACATTAAACGTGCTGTACAAGGCGAGAAAATCGGAACAGTTGTTAGGAGGAATGTATAATGGCTAAACAAGTATTAGAACAAGCAAAAGAAAAAATGAACAAAACAATCGCAGCTTTCTCACGCGAACTAGCATCTATTCGTGCGGGTCGTGCGAATGCATCTCTATTAGATCGTATTTCGGTTGATTACTATGGAGCGCCAACACCAATTAACCAACTTGCGGGTGTTTCTATACCTGAAGCTCGTTTATTAGTAATCACACCTTACGATAAATCAATTTTAGGTGATATTGAAAAAGCAATTATGAAATCAGATATTGGTATCACACCAACAAATGATGGTTCTGTCATCCGTCTTATGATTCCCGCTTTAACAGAAGAGCGTCGTAAGGATCTAGTAAAACAAGTGAAAAAAGAAGCGGAAGACGCAAAAATTGCTGTCCGTAATGTTCGTCGTGATGCAAATGATGATTTGAAAAAACTTGAAAAAGCTGGCGAAATCACAGAAGACGATCTACGTGGCTATGGTGAAGATATTCAAAAATTAACAGATGAATTCATTGTAAAAGTAGATCAAGTAGCGAAAGATAAAGAAAAAGAAATTTTAGAGGTGTAAACAAACCTTTTACACGTCTATGATGGAACTTTTTGAGGAGATGAAGGCGTCCTATACTTAACAGGACGTCTTTTCTCTTTATTATTCATAGCCAAATTGCTGACTCAAGTAGAGAGCATGTATGAATGTGAAAAGGTCATTAATAATACAATCATCATTTTTTAACAAACTCATTCTTTAATATGTGTATAGTTCTAGAATAAGCTAGTACATACATAGTCAATTTAGAGGGAAAAAAAAGACAAAAGGCGCTTTTGTTTGATATGATAGGTTAGTATACGTCCGATTAGTTGTAGTGGGGGAGTTAGCATGTTTAAAAAGCTATTAGGTAAACAAATAAATATGGATACACTATCATTGGAGGAGCGTGTGGCCCTAGCTAAAAGCGAGCCGATTCCTGCCCATGTAGCGATTATTATGGACGGAAATGGACGTTGGGCGAAGAAACGAGCTATGCCACGTGTGGCTGGTCATCATGAAGGAATGAAGACGGTGCGTAAGGTGACGAGATTTGCGTCAGATTTGGGTATTAAAGTCTTAACTGTCTATGCATTTTCCACTGAAAATTGGAAGCGACCAAAACCTGAGGTTGATTTTCTTATGAGGCTACCTGTTGAGTTTTTAGGTTCCTTTTTACCAGAAATGATGGAGCGTAATGTACGTGTCGAAATGATTGGAGACCCCTCTTTATTACCTGCCCATACACAAAAAGCGTTGTATGAGGCAATGGAAGAAACGAAGCATAATACAGGGCTTATTTTAAATTTTGCGCTAAATTATGGTAGTCGTTCTGAAATGGTCAATGCCATGAAAATAATGCTTCAAAAAGTGCAGGACGGTCAATTAACGATGCAAGACATAACAGAAGATTGCTTAACATCTCATTTAATGACGGCCCATTTACCTGAGCCAGATCTTTTAATTCGTACAAGTGGTGAAGTGCGATTAAGTAACTTTATGTTATGGCAGCTCGCCTATACAGAATTTTGGTTTACAGATACATTGTGGCCAGATTTTAGTGAGGAAAACTTACTGGAAGCGGTGGAAAACTATCAGAAACGTAATCGCCGTTACGGTGGGTTGAAGGGAGAAGAAACAACTTGAAACAACGAATTATCACGGCAATAATTGCAGCAGCACTTTTTATTCCGTTCGTTATTTATGGCAAAGTACCGTTTACCATACTTGTGCTCGCAATGGCTATTGTCGGTTTTTATGAAATACTTAAGATGAAAGGTATTTCCATCTTTTCTGTGCCTGGCTTCTTAGGGCTAGTCACTTTAATATTACTGGTTATCCCGAAGGACTGGAGTGAAAAGGTTGTAGAATTAATAGGCTATTCATCTAATCTAATGGTAGTCTATGGTCTAATGATGCTACTTCTTATTTACGTGGTTTTAGTAAAAAATAAAATAACCTTTGATGAAGTTGGCTTTATTTTATTAGGCGCATTTTATGTGGGCTTAGGATTCCATTATTTAATTGAAACTAGAAATGTTGGATTAGAGTATGTTGTCTATTGCTTATTAGTTGTTTGGACAACAGATTCTGGTGCTTATTTTGTAGGTAGAAAATTAGGGAAAAATAAGTTATGGCCAGAAATTTCACCTAAGAAAACGATCGAAGGCTTTATAGGTGGAATCGTCATTGCTGTTATTTTTGCAGTTGGTATGCAACTCATTTACCCATTCGCAAATGGTTATATATCACTTGTTTTAGTAACGATTTTTGCCTCAATCATTGGTCAAATGGGGGATTTGGTAGAGTCTGCTATTAAACGCCACTTTGATGTAAAAGATTCAGGCAATATTTTACCAGGGCATGGGGGAATTTTAGATCGCTTTGATAGTCTATTATTTGTCGTGCCTCTACTCCATTTTTTACATTTATTTAGTAATTAATTGTATAGGGAAAGACTCTTGCTAAATCATTTGCTTAGATAGAAAAAGGGGACAATTTGTTGTGAAAAAAATTAGTTTATTAGGTGCAACTGGTTCAATTGGTTGGCAAACCTACGACATCTTAAAAGAACAACGTGATGCTTTTCAATTAGTAGCTTTTTCATCAGGAAAGAACTTAGAGAAAACGCGAGAAATGATTGAAACATTAAAGCCCGAATTAGTTTCAGTACAATTAGAAGAAGATGCACTTACGCTTGCTAATGAGTTTCCAAATATCCAATTTACATTTGGGGCAAAAGGACTTGTAGAGGTCGCAACACATCCAGATTCGACTATTCTTGTCAATGCTGTGCTTGGAAGTGTAGGGCTTGAATCAACATTAGCAGCCATTCGTATGGGCAAAACGATTGCTATTGCTAATAAAGAAACGCTTGTAACTGCTGGTCATTTAGTGATGGCAGAGGCCAAAAAATACAAAGCAACCATCTTGCCTGTAGATAGTGAGCACTCTGCCATCTTCCAATCAATGAATGGTGAGAATCCGAAAAATATTGAACGTTTGATTATTACCGCTTCTGGTGGTAGCTTCCGTGATAAAACGCGAGAGCAATTAAAACAAGTGACGGTCGCAGATGCACTTAATCATCCAAACTGGTCTATGGGTGCAAAAATTACGATAGATTCCGCTACAATGATGAACAAGGGATTAGAAGTCATAGAAGCGCATGTTTTATTTGATATGCCATATGATAAAATAGATGTACTTTTGCATAGAGAAAGTATTATTCACTCTCTAGTTGAGTATCATGATACTAGTGTTATTGCTCAGCTAGGTACACCAGATATGCGTGTGCCAATCCAATATGCTTTAAGCTACCCAGACCGTATCCCATTACAAAATGGTCAGCGACTAAATTTAGCGCAAATTGGTCAACTACATTTTCAAGAGATGGACTTTGAGCGATACCCTGCCTTGCGTTTAGCGTATGAGGCTGGTCGTATGGGTGGTACGATTCTGACAGCAATGAATGCAGCAAACGAAGCGGCAGTTTCAGCCTTTTTACAAGGAAAAATCACATTCCTTGAAATTGATGAAACGATTGAACGTGTGATGCAAGCACACCAAAACATTGCAATACCAGATTTACAAACCATATTACATGTGGATAGTGAGACAAGAAAAATAGTGTTAGACATGGTAAAATAACGAAAGCACTGTAACGTTAACTAATCGCTATTAAAGGTGGGGTAATATGCAAACAGCCATTGCATTTATATTAATATTTGGTATGCTCGTCTTCTTCCATGAACTTGGACATTTCTTATTTGCCAAACGTGCAGGTATCTTAGTACGTGAATTTGCGATCGGAATGGGTCCCAAAATTTATGGAAAAACGCATGGCGAAACAATGTATACTATTCGATTATTACCAATCGGGGGATACGTACGTATGGCCGGCGAGGATATGGATGGCACTGAATTACAGCCAGGCTACCGAATAGGGCTTATTGTGAATGAGGATAATGTTGTAAAAAAAATTATTTTCAATCAAAACAATAAGCAGTTACCAGATTTATTATTTTTAGAAGTTGAACGCGCTGATTTAGAGAAGGAGTTATTTGTAGAGGGCTATGATGAAGAAGAACGTTTAGTTCGTTATCAAGTAGCTAGAGACTGTGTGCTAGTGGAAAATGGTCGTGAACTAGTCATTGCGCCACAGGATCGTCAATTTAATGCAAAAACAGTCGGCCAACGAGCGATGACGATCTTTGCAGGTCCTTTGTTTAACTTTATTCTTGCGTTTGTGATTTATTTAGTGATTGGTTTGATCCACGGTGTACCAACATACGAGCCAATCATCACAGAAGTAGTAGAGAATGATCCAGCTGCACAGGCAGGGATGCTGGCAGGAGATAGAGTAACAGCTATTAACGGACAAGCAGTTGAAAAATGGCAAGATTTAGCTGCTATCGTTCAAGATCATCCAAACGAAGATATTGCTGTGACAGTTGAACGAGATGGACAATCAGTGAACTTAAATATGACCGTCAAGGAAATCCAACAGGATGGCGAAAAATATGGTCAAATAGGTGTGCGCTATGAAAGCCCAAGAGAATTTAACCCATTAAAAGCAGTTGTCTATGGAGCACAAGAAACCTATAATATGACTGTGAAAATATTTGAACTATTAGGTATGCTGATTACTGGTAAGTTCACAATAGATGCACTTTCTGGTCCTGTAGGTATTTATAAAGCAACAGAGCAAGTTGCCCAGTATGGTATTATGAACTTAATGAATTGGGCAGCAATGCTAAGTATTAACTTAGGAATTATGAACCTACTTCCATTACCAGCACTTGACGGAGGCCGATTATTATTCTTTGGTTTTGAAGCTCTACGTGGTAAACCAATTGACCGTCAAAAAGAAGGTATTGTACATTTTGTAGGAATCGTCCTACTGATGATTCTAATGGTGGTTGTTACATGGAACGATATACAACGATTTTTCTTTTAATTCATTTAAAGTTAAATGAAAGTTGATTTCCTAGCTTTGAGCGCAATTTCGATGAAACATTGCGCTCAAAGCTAAATTTGTTTATGCTATTGAGAGTATAAACTTATCTATTGAAAAAGGTGGAACACTGAATGAAGCAAAGTAAAACATTTATCCCAACGTTACGTGAAGTACCTGCTGATGCTGAGGTAAAATCACATAAGCAATTACTACGTGCAGGGTTTATTCGTCAAAATACAAGTGGGGTATACTCGTATTTACCGCTTGCAAAACGTGTGCTAACAAAAATTGAAACAATTATCCGAGAAGAAATGGAAGCTATCAACTCCATTGAGCTTCTAATGCCATCTCTACAATCTGCTGAGCTGTGGCAGGAATCAGGTCGCTGGGAAAAATACGGTCCAGAATTAATGCGCTTAAAAGACCGTCATGACCGCGATTTTGCATTAGGACCAACACACGAAGAAGTCATCACTACTTTAGTACGTGATGAAATTAAATCATATAAAAAATTACCGTTAACGTTGTATCAAATTCAAACGAAATTCCGTGATGAAAAACGTCCTCGCTTTGGCTTACTACGCGGAAGAGAGTTTATCATGAAGGATGCTTATTCTTTCCATGCCTCACGCGAAAGTTTAGATGAAACATATGAAGATATGTATCGTGCTTATTCTAATATTTTTTCCCGCCTTGGCTTAAACTACCGCGCTGTTATTGCAGATGCAGGTTCGATTGGCGGTAAAGGAACACATGAATTTATGGTGCTTTCTGAAATCGGTGAAGATACAATTGCATACTCTGATACTTCTGATTATGCAGCAAATATCGAAATGGCTGAAGTAATCGTTGATTATCAACCATCTGATGAAGCTTTAAAAGAAGTGGAAAAAGTAGCAACACCAGAGCAAAAAACAATTGAAGATGTTTCAGCATTCTTAAAGGTAGAACCTGCTAATGTCATCAAATCCCTAGTTTTTGATGTAGATGGAGAGCTTGTTGTAGTCCTTGCACGTGGGGATCATGAAATTAATGATATCAAATTGAAAAATGCACTTGATGCAGGTTCTGTAGAACTTGCTAGTGAAGCAGCAATTCAAGAATTATTAGGGTGTGGCGTTGGTTCAATTGGCCCAGTGAAATTACCAGTAGACGTAAAAGTAGTAGCAGACCATGCTATTAAATCTATCCGTAATGGTATTGCAGGTGCAAACGAAGATGGATTCCATTTAGTCAATGTTAAC
This sequence comes from Lysinibacillus sp. IITD104, assembly GCF_036698265.2. Taxonomy (NCBI): domain Bacteria; kingdom Bacillati; phylum Bacillota; class Bacilli; order Caryophanales; family Bacillaceae; genus Lysinibacillus; species Lysinibacillus sp. IITD104. The sequence continues at coordinate 3,407,658 of NZ_JBAHYH020000001.1, read as the reverse complement.
CCAGAGCGTGATTTTGCTGTTAATGATTATTTAGATATTCGTTTTATTCAAGAGGGAGATCCATCTCCTGATGGACAAGGGAACATTAAGTTTGCAGAAGGTATCGAGGTTGGTCACATTTTCAAATTAGGTACTACATACTCTGATAAAATGAATGGTACATTCTTAGATGAGCAAGGTAAGGCTCAACCATTTATTATGGGGTGCTATGGTATTGGCGTATCTCGTATTCTAGCTGCTGTAGCGGAGCACTTCCAAGATGACAATGGCTTTACATGGCCAACACAATTAGCACCGTATGATATTCATGTTGTGCCAGTTAACACAAAAGATGAGGCACAAGTGGCATTAGCAGAGGAGCTTTATGGCTTACTAAAATCATACCGTTATGATGTACTAATAGATGATCGTCCTGAACGTGCGGGTGTAAAATTCGCGGATGCTGATTTAATTGGTTTACCTGTTCGAGTAACTGTTGGTAAAAAAGCAACAGAAGGTATTGTAGAAGTGAAATTCCGTCAAACAGGTGAAACATTTGAATGGAAAAAAGAAGAAGTAATTGATCGCCTTAACGAATTTTTCCGTAAAAATTAACGACGAGCTAAATTGTTGTTTATAATTGGAATTCGATGCTTTTGATAGAGGCTTTCGTATAATTTTGATAAGATAGATATAAATAATTCGCGACACTTCTGCGGGACAGTGAGCCAAGCAAGAAACAACAGATGGTAAAATCTCTGTTAAACTTGAAGAGCGCCCGCAGTGTGGGAGCGAATTTTTTTCTTGAGTTTTCACATGCATTTGAGACGAACTAGAACATGAGGCTAAAGAAACTGCCTCTTTCTGAAAGTAGGTGTCATTAGATTGGAACAGCAACAAGAGGCAAGAATGAGACTTCGAATGCTCTTGCAACAACTAGAGTTAACAGATGATGTATATATGTCATTTTTTGAGGAAGGTGAACTATCACGCCTGACAGTTCATAAAAAGGATAGACTTTGGCATTTCACCATTAAGCTAAAGGATATACTACCATTTCCGTTATATCAGCTTTTCCGTACGCATTTAACAGAGAAATTTTCAGCCATCGCCCAAGTTAATACGACATTTGAAACATTAGATAAAAATGTCACAGAAGAACTGGTGCAAGCGTACTGGCTAAATGTTGTGGAACAAATTGATGAGATGGCTCCAACGCTTAAAAATTGTCTTATCACCCAAATACCAACATGGAACGGCCAAAAAATCACATTGTCCTGTATGCAGGAAATGGAATTTATGATGCTCAAAACTAAATATGCTGACAAACTGGCAGAAAGCTATGGGCAATTTGGTTTCCCTCGAATGGCAATCGACTTTGTGCTACAAGAAGAAACAGAAGAAATGATCGCGGCACAGGAAGCGTTTATGGAGCAGAAACGTCTGGAAGAAGTGGCTCTAGCACAGCAAGCGATGCAAGATTTCCAAAAGCGGGAGCAGGAGAAGAAGGACAATCCAGCACTGGCCAACCTTGGTGACCGTCCATTCCAACTTGGGATGCATATTAAAGATGATGAAGTCATGGAAATTAAACGGATTGTTGAAGAAGAACGACGTGTTATTATTGAAGGATTTGTCTTTGATACGGAAATTAAAGAGTTAAAAAGTGGACGTTCCTTACTACAAATTAAAATTACCGACTATACAGATTCCATTGTTGTAAAAATGTTTTCTCGTGACAATGATGATGCTGAATTAATGCAACATTTGAAAAAGGGCATGTGGGTTAAAGTTCGAGGCTCTGTGCAAACAGATACGTTTATTCGTGATTTAATCGTCATGGCGAATGATATTAATGAAATCAAAAAAGCAACACGACAGGATTTAGCACCAGAGGGTGAAAAGCGTGTTGAGTTACATTTGCATACACCAATGAGCCAAATGGATGCTGTTACACCTGTTGATCGACTTGTTGCTCAGGCTGCAAAGTGGGGACATCCAGCCATAGCTATTACGGATCATGCCGTTGTGCAATCTTTCCCTGAAGCATATGCAGCGGGGAAAAAACATGGCATTAAGATTATTTATGGTCTGGAAGCAAATTTAGTTGATGATGGTGTACCGATTGCCTATGCTCCAGAGCATCGTTTATTGGCAGACACAACGTATGTTGTTTTTGACGTAGAAACGACAGGGCTATCAACTGCATACGATACCATTATTGAATTGGCTGCAGTTAAAATTAAAGATGGGCAAGTGATCGATAAGTACGAAAGCTTTGCAAACCCACATCATCCACTTTCAGCAACGACCATCGAATTAACAGGTATTACGGATGATATGGTTCGAAATGCTCCAGAGGTAGAGCAGGTCATTAAAGAATTTCATGCCTTTATCGGTGATGCAATCGTTGTCGCTCATAACGCATCATTTGATATAGGCTTCCTATATACAGGCTATAAAAAATTTGGTTTTGAAGAGACAGTCCATCCTGTCATTGATACATTAGAGCTAGCAAGATTGCTTTATCCTACAATGAAAAACCACCGTTTGAATACGCTGTGTAAAAAATTCAATATTGAATTAACACAGCATCACCGAGCAATTTATGATACTGAGGCGACAGGGTATCTCCTGCTGCAGCTATTGAAGGATGCTGATGAGCTAGCTATAAAATACCATGATGACTTCAATAAGCATATTGGTGGTGGGGATGCCTATAAAAAAGGGAGACCTATGCATTGTACAATTTTAGCAGTAGATAATGCAGGCTTAAAAAACTTATTTAAAATCGTCTCACACTCGCATACAAAAACATTCTATCGTGTTCCTCGTGTGACACGTGCAGTGCTTGAACAATATCGTGAGGGCTTATTAGTAGGATCAGGTTGTAGTAATGGTGAAGTATTCGAAACGATGATGAATAAGTCTCCAGAGGAAGCAGAGAAAGTCGCTCGTTTTTATGATTATATTGAGGTGCAACCGAAGGCTGTATATGCGCCATTAATCGAACGCAATGTTGTACGTGATGAATGGACATTAGAAGATATTATCCGTAAACTTGTGAAACTTGGGAAGAAGCTAGATAAGCCTGTTGTTGCTACTGGAAATGTTCATTATTTAGATCCGACAGATGGGATGTTTAGGCAAATACTTATTGGTTCACAAGGTGGAGCGAATATTTTGAATCGCTCTAAGCTACCAGAGGTCCATTTTAGAACAACTGATGAAATGCTGAAAGAATTTGATTTTTTAGGACCTGATCTTGCAAAAGAAGTGGTTGTGACGAATACTCAAAAAGTGGCAGCAAGTATAGGTGACGTCAAACCAATTAAGGATGACCTATATACACCAAAAATTGAGGGCTCTGATGATGAGGTAACCAATTTAACTTATGAAATGGCCCATCGTATTTATGGCGAGGAGTTACCAGAAATCGTGAAAGCTCGAATTGAGAAAGAGTTAAAATCGATTTTGGGGCACGGTTTTGGAGTAATTTATTTAATTTCTGCCAAGCTAGTGAAAAAATCATTAGCTGATGGCTATTTAGTAGGATCCCGTGGTTCGGTTGGTTCTTCATTAGTAGCTACTTTTATGGAAATCACAGAGGTTAACCCATTACCTCCTCACTATATTTGTCCTAATTGTAAACATTCCGAGTTTTTTGATGATGGTTCTGTCAGCTCAGGCTACGATTTACCAAATAAAGACTGCACGGAATGTGGAACACCTTATAAAAAAGATGGACAAGACATACCATTTGAAACCTTCCTTGGTTTTAAAGGTGATAAGGTACCTGATATCGATTTAAGTGCGACACGTTGCTAATTGAAAAGATTAGCCACCATTAATGGTAGAACTGCTATTTCGAAGTGTGGAATGACGGAGTAACGCCCCGAAACACACTCGCTGAAGCTACGACATGCAAGCGGATGACTGCAAAATTGAAACTTGTATGAAGCTCGTTAAAGTGGGCTGAAGTTCACCCAAACAGTACAGCTGTGGAAAAGGAGACATCCTGTGAATGATAGGTCTGGCGTCTATAAACTTTCTATGGTTAGAATCAGTAGATTGACTGGGACGAACCCTCGATTGACTTTTCGTGAATGTCACACAGTAGAAATGCTGTGGGGTCCAAATTAGGGCTTCTAGGTGTGGATGAGTAAGCGTTTGATTATGAAAATCCATCTTGTGTTATAGGCACATGCAAGCCTAGCGGAATTTAGGGGGAACCTAAGGGAAGATGTACAGATAGAAATAGTGGAACGTGTGAAGCTCCAAACGTAAGAGACAGTTGCATGTCGATGACGACGGTACGAGGAAAGGCTTTTAGCTATAACTCGTTTTAACGGAGTGGCAGTAGTGCCGTAGTACCGATGATGAAATGCCAATGATGACTGAATAACAAATAGGTCGGAGGAAAAACATTTCTGAGGGAAGGGCACAAGTCGTTAGTGTTGAAAACAAACCTACACAAGTCAGATTCTAGTATGACTAAAGAGAACGAAAGCTCAAAGGGAGTGATTAGTTGACTGACTTAATGATTCAAAAGTTAAGAAACAATGAGTATTTTGGATTGCAAACAACTTTTGATGATCTTTATAACGAAAGTAAAAGTGGTCGTTATTTTACAGACCTTTATGATGTGATTATTTCCGAAGAAAATATCATGCTCGCCTTTCGTAACCTTAAAAGTAATACAGGTAGTAAAACGAAAGGTACTAATGGACACACAATTAAACATTTAAACAAAATGAATGCTAATAAACTAATCAAGCTTGTTCGAAGAAGACTAGAAAATTATTCACCACATGCAGTAAGAAGGTTATTCATACCAAAACCGAATGGAAAGATGCGACCTCTTGGTATCCCAACTATTGAGGATAGATTAATACAGCAAATGTTTTTGCAAGTATTAGAGCCGATTACAGAGGCGAAATTTCATCCGCAAAGTTATGGCTTTAGACCGAAACGAAGCACACATGATGCACTCGCAAGATGCTATCATATGGTGAATCATAGTCATCAGCATTTTGTTGTTGATATCGACATTAAAGGTTTCTTCGATAATGTAAATCATAAAAAGCTAATGAGACAATTATGGACGATTGGTATTAGGGATAAAAAAGTATTAGTAATTATCAAAAAGATGCTGAAAGCTGAAATTACAGGTGAAGGAGTACCAACGAAAGGAACGCCCTAAGGAGGAATTTTATCTCCGCTACTTGCCAATGTAGTATTAAACGAGTTGGATTGGTGGATTTCAAATCAATGGGAAACGAAACCAACACGAGTACCTTATAAGCTAAAACGCAATAAAACGGACGCACTTAAAAAGACAAGGTTAAAACCAATGTATCTAGTTCGATACGCAGATGATTTTAAAATATTCACGAACTCATATGAAAATGCTCGAAAGATTAAAATTGCTGTTGAAAAATGGTTAAAAGAACGATTAGGGCTAGAAATTAGTGAAGAAAAAAGTAAAATCACGAATTTGCGTAAGAATGGTACAGACTTTTTAGGAGTTCGCTTTAGAGCGGTACAAAAAGGCAATGCGAAAACAGGATACATCGTCAATTCTAAGATGGACCCAAGAGCAAAAGAAAAGGTACAAGGCGTTATAAGGCATCAGCTAGTAAAACTAAGAAAAAGTCCTACTCCACAAAAAGTGATGAATTTTAATGCGAATATTTTAGGGCTGCAAAACTATTATAAGATTGCAACTCGGATCGCTCAGGATTTTAATGAGATAAGGCATAACATTCACCCAAACATTAAATCACTCATGATTAGAAACATCTTTTTGAAAACAAAAGAAACAAACGGAGTGATTGATAAATTTTACGGAGATTACAATTATCCACGTTTCAAAAGCAATGGATTGCTGGTATATCCTATTGAAGCTGTTCGACATGATATACGAGGACAGCGAAAGCCTGAATTCACAATTTACAATGAAGCTGATAGGAAAGTAATTCATAAAGATTTAAAACAAGTGTCCATTCGAGAAATCGAAATGTTTCGTAAAGGAATATATAAATCAAAAAGTGTTCTGTATGAGAATAACCGATTGAGTAAATATGTAGCACAAAAAGGCTGCTGTGGTATTACGGGTGAGAGATTAACACCTCATCAAGCGTTATGTCATCACATTAAATCAACAGCACAAGGTGGTACAGATGAATACGATAACTTGATTATTATTAATAGAAAGTATCATATGCTCATTCACAATTCAGACCCTTTAAGGAATAAAGAATATCAGAAGATTTTAAGTAAATTCGAAATAAAAGCAATGAATAAATTAAACAGGCTAAGAACGGAAGTAGGAAATCCAAAGCTTAGTCTATAACATTCAACAAAACTAACGATGGAACGCCGTGTGAGTGTGAAAGCCTCATGCACGGTGTGGGACGGGGGAAAAGCTGGCGATAACTTCAAAGGCTTACCTATCGTCATATTTCTCGGGTGAATATCAGCCTCAAGCGCACAACTATACAAAGGTGCTATTTGGCGAGGATTATGTATTCCGTGCTGGAACAATCGGTACAGTGGCAGAGAAAACAGCATATGGCTATGTAAAAGGCTATGCAAGTGATCATAATTTACATTTTCGTGGTGCAGAAGTTGATCGTTTAGTTCAAGGCTGTACAGGAGTAAAACGTACAACTGGGCAACACCCTGGAGGAATTATTGTTGTTCCAGATTATATGGACATTTATGATTTCTCTCCAGTACAGTACCCTGCAGATGCGCAGGATGCAGAATGGCGCACAACCCATTTTGATTTCCACTCTATCCATGACAATATTTTAAAGCTAGATATACTTGGACACGATGATCCGACGGTGATAAGAATGTTACAGGATTTATCAGGAATCGATCCTAAAACAATCCCGACCGATGATCCTGTCGTTATGAAAATTTTTAGTTCTCCTGAATCTTTAGGCGTGACAGAAAAGCAAATTGGTTGTAAGACAGGGACATTAGGTATACCAGAATTCGGTACGCGTTTCGTACGTCAAATGCTAGAAGATACAAAGCCTTCGACATTCTCAGAGCTTGTACAAATTTCTGGACTTTCCCATGGTACAGACGTATGGCTAGGAAATGCACAAGAATTAATTCAAAACGGTACATGTGTGCTAAAAGAAGTAATTGGTTGTCGTGATGACATTATGGTGTATTTAATTTATCAAGGCCTAGAGCCGTCATTAGCCTTCAAAATTATGGAATCTGTTCGTAAAGGGAAAGGCTTATCAGAAGAATTTGAAGCGGAGATGCTCGCCAATAAAGTACCAGGTTGGTATATTGAATCCTGTAAAAAGATAAAATACATGTTCCCGAAGGCCCATGCCGCAGCATATGTGCTAATGGCGGTACGTATTGCCTGGTTTAAGGTACATTTCCCAATCCTTTATTATGCAGCGTATTTCACAGTTCGAGCAGATGATTTTGATTTAATTGCAATGGTGCAAGGATCGCAAATGATTCGAGCACGTATTGATGAAATCAATATGAAAGGCTTAGATGCATCCACTAAAGAGAAAAACTTATTAACGGTGTTGGAGCTTGCGCTAGAAATGTGTGAACGAGGTATGAGTTTCCAAAAGGTGGACCTGTATCGATCACAAGCTAGTGAGTTTGTCATTGATGGCAATTCACTCATCCCACCGTTCGATGCGATTCCGGGTCTTGGAACCAACGTGGCGAAAACAATCGTTGCTGCTCGTGAAGAGGGAGAGTTTTTATCCAAGGAAGATTTACAGCAACGTGGTCGTGTTTCCAAAACGCTTATTGAATACATGGACCAGCTTGGTTGTTTAGAAGGCATGCCTGATGCTAATCAGTTATCGCTATTCTAGTATTGCAATTGTTTTGCATTGAAAGGTCACAATGTAAATTCAAATTCCTGACACAATATGGTTATCTAGAATGAAGGAAATTTGCATTGTGTCGAGAACTGTGCTATTCTTATGGTAATAATTTGTTGATATTTTTCCAGCAAAAGAGTGGGGCATACCCGCTCTTTTCTGTTGTTTAACCGTAGCAAAACAAATTTTGACTAACAGCAGGTAAGACCGTAAAATTTCACCAAAGCAACTGGTGGAATTTCTGTTTTATTATGGTTCATTACTGCGTTAACTTCATAGTGATGAACAATCATACGCTAGAATCTGATAAATACAGGAGGAAATAATGAGCAAAGTACCATCTTTAATTGAAGAGCTCGCTAAACCAATTGTGGATGAGTTAAATCTTGAGCTAGTGGATATTGAGTTCGTAAAAGAAGGACGTAACTGGTTTTTACGTGTCTATGTTGATACACCTGAGGGTGGAATTGACATCGATCAATGTGCTCAAGTGAGTGAACGACTAAGCTTGTTATTGGATGAAAAAGATCCAATTACACAAAACTATTATTTAGAAGTTTCTTCACCTGGAGCGGAACGTCCATTAAAAAAAGATACGGATTTTATCAAAGCAGTTGGTAAATTTATTTATGTAAAAACCTATGAGCCCATCAAGGACATGAAGGAATTCCAAGGCTACTTAACGTCATACGATGAACATACATTAGTGATGGAAGTGCGTATTAAAACACGTAAAATAACAGTAACAATTGAACAAGAAAAAATTGCATTGGCACGACTTGCCATCGATTTTTCAGCATAAAGCATATTTAGGAGTGAAAACAAAATGAGTAGTGATTTGTTAGATGCGCTGAATGCGCTAGAAGAACAAAAAGGAATTTCAAGAGATGTGTTAATTGAAGCCATTGAAGCGGCATTAGTTACAGCTTACAAACGCAACTTTAACCAAGCACAAAATGTTCGAGTGGACTTAAATCTAGATAAGGGCTCAATTCGTGTATTCTCACGTAAAGATGTTGTGGAAGAGGTAGAGGATGATCGTTTGCAAATTTCTTTAGAAGATGCAAAAGTTATTAATCCAGCCTATCAGCTAGAGGACATCGTGGAACAGGAAGTAACACCACGTAACTTCGGACGCATTGCTGCACAAACAGCAAAGCAGGTAGTTACACAACGCGTACGTGAAGCGGAACGAGGTTTAATTTATGAGCAATACGTAGATCGTGAAGATGATATCGTAACTGGCGTTGTAGAACGTTTAGATGCTCGTAATATCTATGTAGGTCTAGGGAAAGTAGAAGCGGCATTACCAGTTAATGAACAAATCCAAGGTGAATCTTATCATCCACATGATCGTATTAAGGTGTATATTACAAAAGTTGAACGTACAACACGTGGACCTCAAGTGATTGTGTCTCGTACACATCCTGGGTTGTTACGTCGATTATTTGAGATGGAAGTACCTGAAATTTATGAGGGTATTGTAGAGATTAAATCAATTGCACGTGAAGCTGGAGATCGCTCTAAAATTTCTGTCTTTGCACATAATGAGGAAGTGGATCCAGTAGGTTCATGTGTTGGGGCAAAGGGAGCTCGTGTACAAACGATTGTCAATGAACTAAATGGTGAAAAAATTGATATCGTTGAATGGTCTGAAGATCCAGTTGTATTTGTAGCTAATGCATTAAGCCCATCAAAAGTATTAGATGTACAAGTGAATGAAGAAGAAAAGTCGACAACAGTTGTCGTACCTGACTATCAATTATCTCTAGCTATCGGGAAACGTGGGCAAAATGCACGCCTAGCAGCGAAGCTTACTGGCTGGAAAATTGATATTAAGAGTGAGACTGATGCTCGTGAATTAGGTATTTATCCTTCGGCTACAAGCACTTTCATCCCTGCTGATGATGCAGAAAGTGATTTTGATGATGTAGCAGTTGACTTATATCAAGACGACGAAGAATAAGTAAGAAAGCCCGTGTGACAAGTTAGCTGACAGTATTCAGTGGGCCCCCTACGCCGACTGAATACTGTCAGAGCGTCAAGTAGAGCAAGACTTGTCCACCTCTTACGACAAGCTTCAGAGAGGAATGGTGATTCTTATGGCTGTAAACAAAAAAGTACCTCTTCGTAAATGCGTAGCAACTGGAGAAATGCTACCAAAGAAAGAGATGATACGTGTTGTTCGTTCGAAAGAGGGCGAAGTAAGTGTAGATGTCTCCGGGAAAAAGCCGGGGCGTGGTGCCTATGTCTCTAAATCAGAGCAGGCAGTTGACCTCGCGCGTAAGAAAAATGTATTAGGGCACCAACTTGATGTGAAAATTCCTGAAGAAATATATGAGGAACTTATTTTGCTGATTCGTAGGGAGTCTATTTTATGATGAATCAAGCAATATTTAATTTGCTTGGAATCGCGGCAAGAGCACGTAAGGTGATTTCAGGAGAAGAGTTAGTAGTAAAGGAAGTCCGCAATGGCAATGCTAAACTAGTACTGCTTGCAAACGATGCTTCTAAAAACTCTAGTAAAAAAATTCAAGATAAGTGCACGTACTACAACGTTGAGTATCATGTAATTGGAGATCGATATGATCTAGGACATGCTACAGGTAAGGAGGCCCGAGTGGCTTTAGCTATTACCGATAAAGGTTTTGCAAGTAAATTGTCTAGTCTACTCAACGAAAACTAATCGGGGGTGAGCAGATGACCAAAATCAGAGTTCATGAATATGCGAAGCAAGTGAATAAAACGAGTAAAGAGGTTATTGAAGCACTAAGTAAATTAAATGTGAGTGTAACAAACCATATGTCTATGTTGGAAAAAGACGCTGTGGCAAAGTTAAATCAAACATTTAAAGCAACACCTGAGAAAAATGTAGCAAAACAATCAACTCAAAACATGGCACAAAAGCCTCAATCAAATGGCCAGCAAAAACCACAGCATTCGGTGAAAAAGCAAGAAGGACAAAGGCAGCAATCTGCTACTTCTAAGCCAAAAGCAAACAATCAGCAACATGCACAGCAAAACTCAAATTCGTCTAACGAAAAATCTAAGAATACAAAAGGTAATCAAAATAGAAATATGACACAAAATAATAATAATAACAATAATAATCGTAGAGGTGGCGGTGGTTACAACCAACGTCCAAAACCAGGGATTCATGGAGGCAAACGTCGCCATCCAAAAACGCATCAACCATCAATTCCAGTGAAACAAAAGGAACTTCCAGAAAAAATTACTTTTGTTGAATCATTATCAGTTGCAGAATTAGCAAAAAAATTACACCGTGAGCCATCTGAAATCATTAAGAAATTATTCATGCTTGGCGTAATGGCAACAATTAACCAAGAATTAGATAAGGATGCAATTGAATTAATTTGCGCAGACTATGGTGTAGAAGTGGAAGAAGAAATTCGTGTAGATATTACGGATTTAGAAACACACTTCGAGCAAACAGAAGAAGTAAACGAGGCAGATTTATCAGAGCGTCCGCCAGTTGTAACAATTATGGGTCACGTTGACCATGGTAAAACAACTTTATTAGACTCTATTCGCCATACAAAAGTAACAGCAGGAGAAGCTGGTGGTATTACACAACATATTGGTGCATACCAAGTTACAGAAGGCGACAAGAAAATTACATTCCTTGATACACCAGGACATGCGGCTTTCACAACAATGCGTGCACGTGGTGCAAAAGTAACGGATTTAACAATTTTAGTGGTAGCTGCTGATGATGGTGTTATGCCACAAACAGTAGAAGCTATTAATCACGCCAAGGCAGCTGAAGTACCAATTATTGTGGCTGTGAATAAAATGGATAAACCATCGGCAAATCCAGATCGTGTAATGCAAGAATTAACAGAGCATGGCTTAGTTCCTGAAGCATGGGGCGGGGACACAATTTTCGTTCCAATTTCAGCGTTAAAAGGTGAAGGCATTGATACATTGTTAGAGATGATTTTACTTGTAGCTGAAGTAGGCGAGCTTAAAGCTAACCCAGAACGTTTAGCACTTGGAACAGTAATCGAAGCGCAGCTTGATAAAGGTCGTGGCTCTGTTGCTACGCTTTTAGTACAAGATGGAACATTAAAAGTAGGTGACCCAATCGTTGTAGGTCATACGTATGGTCGTGTACGTGCGATGGTAAATGATAAAGGTCGTCGTGTAAAAGAAGCTGGCCCATCAACTCCAGTTGAAATTACAGGTTTAAATGATGTACCTCAAGCAGGTGACCGTTTCGTTGTCTTTGAAGACGAGAAAACAGCGCGTCAAGTTGGGGAAACAAGAGCAATGTCAGCGATCCAAGCACAACGCTCAGAAAAACAACGTGTAACGCTAGATAACTTATTTGAACAAATGAGCCAAGGCGAAATGAAAGAGCTTAACTTAATTGTGAAAGCTGACGTTCAAGGTACTGTTGAAGCAATGGCAGCCTCTCTAATGAAAATTGATGTGGAAGGCGTAAATGTGAAAATTATTCACACAGGTGCTGGAGCTATTACCGAATCTGATATTTCTCTTGCAGCAGCTTCTAATGCGATTGTTATTGGATTTAACGTCCGTCCGGATGTTAACGCAAAACGTGCAGCAGAAGAAGAGGGTGTAGATATTCGCTTACACCGCATTATCTATAAAGTAATTGAAGAGATTGAACAAGCAATGAAAGGTATGCTTGATCCTGAATTTGAAGAAAAAATTATTGGTCAAGCAGAAGTTCGTCAAACAATTAAAGTATCAAAAGTTGGTACAATTGCTGGTTCATATGTAACAGAAGGAAAGGTAACACGTGATTCAGGTGTACGTGTGATCCGTGATAACGTCGTTATTTTTGAAGGTGAGCTAGATACGCTTAAACGCTTCAAAGATGAAGTAAAAGAAGTGGCAAAAGGATACGAATGTGGTATTACGATTACAAACTTCAACGATATAAAAGAAGGCGATATTATTGAAGCCTATATTATGGAAGAGGTTAAACGCGCCTAATGATCGTGTATGCAGAGGTTGAATTTATCATTCAAACTGCCCATTCGTTAAAGGAAAAGCGTGCTGTCTTACAGCGTATGATTACCCGCACAAAGCAGAAATTTAATGTTTCTATTGCGGAAATTGACCATCAAAATGTATGGCAGCGTACGAAATTAGCACTTGTTGCTGTTTCCTCATCAAAGGAAGCAGCTGAACGGGAAATTAATCACGCGCTCCATTATTTACAGTCAAATCCGTCATGGGAACAGCTTAATGTGTGGCGAGATTATTTATAAGTAATAGTAGATAGTTGAGAGTGTGAACAGCAATAATATATCAACTATCTGTACATCGAAATAGAGGTGACAAATTATGTCTCTACGTTCAAACCGTGTTGCCGAGCAAATGAAAAAGGAGCTTGGTGATATTCTTGGCCGTAAAATAAAAGATCCGCGTGTTGGTTTTGTGACTGTTACAGGTGTTGAAGTAACGGGTGATTTACAGCAAGCGACTATTTATATTACATCTTTAGGCAACGAACGTGAACGAGAGGAAACGCTTAAAGCTTTAGTAAAAGCTTCGGGCTTCATTCGCTCTGAAATTGGATCACGTATTCGTTTACGACGTACACCAGAATTAATCTTTGAATTTGATTCATCGATTGAATATGGTAACCGTATTGATTCGTTGCTTAGAGATTTACACAAAGAATAAGCTAAAAAAAGTCTGCCACATGCATGTTTATGCAGGCAGACTTTTTATCTTCATGGAAAAGGTTATATTGCCAATGAATTATAGAGTAGGCAATTTGGGAGGAGCTATATGAACGGTATTTTACCGCTTTGGAAAGAAAGAGGCATGACGAGCCATGACTGTGTCTTTAAATTACGCAAAATTTTACGGACAAAAAAAGTTGGGCATACAGGGACACTTGATCCAGGTGTTGAGGGCGTACTGCCAATTTGTATTGGCCAAGCAACTCGAATAGCAGAATATTTAACTGACGCAGGGAAAACCTATGAAGCCATTATCTCAATAGGTCGTTCTACGACAACCGAGGATGCTGAGGGTGAAACCGTTGAAGAAGATCTTACGATAAAAAATTTTTCTCGTGAGCAGGTGTTAGAGGTTTTAGCTTCATTAACTGGCGTTATTGAACAAACACCACCCATGTTTTCAGCAGTAAAAGTAAATGGGAAGCGCCTCTATGAATATGCGAGAAAAGGCGAAAGTGTTGAAAGACCTACTCGCCAAGTAACAATTTATGATTTGGAGCTACTTGATGAGCTAGCACAATATGAGGGGCAAGAAATCACATTTCCTGTACGTATCGCTTGTAGTAAAGGGACATATATTCGAACATTAGCTGTGCAAATTGGTGAGGCTCTTGGCTATCCAGCACATATGAAGGAGCTTGTACGAACTGCTTCCGGTACTTTTACACGGGATAATTGTTTTACGTTAGCACAGGTTGCTGAGCTAATGGAGGATGAGCAAATAGCTACCTGTATTTTACCTGTCGAGTATGCATTAGCAGACTATCCATATATTGAGATTACGAGTGCTAATGAAAAAGAAATTTTCAATGGACAAGTGCTTCCAGCAGATGCATTATTAAATAGTCATGATAAAATTGTATACGGAATCAATGGAAAGGCAGTTGCGGTTTATCGGGCTCACCCTACAAAGGATGGGTTGATGAAGCCACATAAGATGTTTCCGACGATAGAGTAGGAGGATTTTTCAATGGAGGTCATTCATTTAAAATACCCACATCAATTACAGCAACGAGAAAGCATGCAGCCATATTCATTAGCTCTTGGCTTTTTCGATGGTGTACATAGAGGGCATCAAGCAGTTATCAAGGCAGCTAAGGAAGAAGGAAACAAGCGACAAATTCCTACTGCAGTGATGACATTCGATCCACATCCTTCATTAGTCCTTGGTGGACGTAACGAAAAGGTTTTTTATATTACACTCTTACAGCAAAAATTACAGCTGTTTGAAGAACAGGGTGTGGATACGGTTTTCGTTGTCCACTTCACTTCTGATTTTGCCAAACTTTCACCAGCGGCATTTATCGATACATTTATCCGTGGGTTAAATGTTCAGCATGTGACAGCTGGCTTCGATTATTCATTTGGAGCATTTGGTAAGGGAACAATGGAAGATATGCGTGTATTAAGCAATGGTGATTATGGCGTTACAATTGTTGAGAAGAAAACAGACGATGTTGAGAAAATCAGCTCTACCCGTATCCGCAAGCTATTACAAGAAGGCGATATGGAAGAAGCAACAGTGTTACTAGGGAGACCGTTTGAAATCAATGGGATTGTTGTACATGGTGATAAGCGTGGCCGTACTATTGGCTTCCCTACAGCAAATGTGCAAGCTTTAGAGGGAACGTTTATTCCAGCAAGTGGTGTCTATGCTGTTCGTCTGCTTGTGCAAAATAGCTGGTATGATGGTGTTTGTAATGTAGGCTATAAACCAACTTTCAAAGACCCAAATGATAAGCAATTATCGATTGAAGTCCATATTTTAAACTTTGATAAAAATATCTACGGTGAAGAAGTACATGTGGCATGGTATAAACGTATTCGAAGTGAACGGAAATTCGATGGTATTGAGGCCTTGAAATCGCAAATTGAAAAGGATAAACAAGAAGCAATCCGTTACTTTAACGCGCTATAATACGACTTCATTATTGTAGTCACATTATCCAAGTCGACGTTTTACTTGCTTGACTAAGTAATGTATGATAATATTCATAAGTGCATAAATGCTTAACCTTAGCTCGGTATATCGATGACTCCAACGTTTACTGTGCTAATGGGGATTAATTAAAATTTAGGAGGTCCATACAAATGGCTATTACAAAAGAACGTAAAAACGAAATTATCGCTGAGTACCGTACTCACGAAAGTGACACTGGTTCACCAGAAGTACAAGTTGCAGTATTAACAGAGGAAATCAACGCTCTAAATACTCACTTACGTACTCACAAAAAAGATTTCCACTCTGAGCGTGGTCTTCTTAAAATGGTAGGTCGTCGTCGTCACTTATTAAAATACCTTCGTGAAACAGACGTACAACGTTACCGTGAATTAATCAACCGTTTAGGCTTACGTCGCTAATTCATAGCAAACGTAATCCTATATTAGACTGTAGACAAACATTCGTTTGTCTACAGTCTTTTTTTTTGAAATAAACATTGTTCATAATATTTTGTTCAACAATAAGCCATAACTTTTTTACACTACGATGAACGATAGATAAAAATGATTTGATACTTGATAAAAGATAAAAGGGTGATATATTCTAATCACATTTCACAGCCCATGTTATAGTCATTGCGATCATCATTTGCAAGTGCAATTGAAGTAGACTGCTATTATATTTCATGAAATCAATCCAGCAAATTATAGATAGAGGCTCAAACAATTGGTACATAAGCGTCAATCATACAATCTAAATGCTATCATTGAATACTAGTAAAACGATGGCTTTGGGTTAGAAAACTAGATGGTGAAATGTAAACTAAATCATTTAGAGGGGTGAGTAGGATGTTTAACCAATTATTAAGAGAGAATAATATTGTTGCAGTTATTCTAACAGTTATTCGTGTTTATTTAGGCTGGCATTGGCTTACAGCAGGTTGGGGAAAACTGTTTAATAGCTTTGATGCATCTGGCTTTTTAGCCAATGCGATTACAAATCCAGTGACAAGTGGAGAAGAGCTTGCATACCCACTGTATGTAAAGTTTATTGAATCATTTGCTTTGCCAAATGCCGGGCTAATTAACATTCTTGTGCCGTGGGGAGAATTTTTAGTAGGGCTAGGATTAATTCTGGGATGCTTAACGACATATGCTGCATTTTTCGGTATGGTCATGAATTTTGCTTTCTTAATGGCAGGTACGATATCTAGTAATCCATGGGATATTTTACTTGCAATCTTTATAGCTGCTGCAGGTTACAATGCTGGGAAATTCGGACTCGACCGCTTCATTATGCCTATCATAAGTGAAAAGATGGCGAGAAATAAGAAAAAAGATGTAGTTCAACCTGTTGCTAAAATTACATAATAAACTTTTTTAGATATCTTATATTAGGAGACTACTCATTAGTTTGAATATACCCCACCCATTATATTGAAGTGACCCCTAAAAGTTAGACACGGTTATTTCGTTTAGACAGCTTGGGTAAAATGAGTTCGGTACTGCACTGGACTCATTTTTAATTTTGCCTTCATACGTTTCGTA
>NZ_JBAHYH020000001.1:3262176-3390472 GCF_036698265.2 Lysinibacillus sp. IITD104 | reverse complement strand
TATGGGTGGGGTATTCATATTGTTGAAAAAAGAACACGTCACTAGCAGAAGAGATCTTTTTGCAAGGAGAGGTGGTGATTTCTGTTCCACCTGCGTCCTTTCCAGGGGGCGTCCAATGAACCGCTAAATCCCCTAGGAAAGAAGCTGGCTAACCATTCTGCAAAAGTGTCTTTTCCTCTTTCATACTAGTAGTGAACAAAATAGCCCATTATCTGTAGTAGTAGAGAGGATGGGCTCCTATTTTCACGGTGGAGAATTGATGCGTGACAACAGCTTCCATAAAATGAGTAGTGAAAACCTTCACTTTATTTAAAAACCTTTGCTAAAAAGTTAACATTTGTGTTTCAACACTTTGTATAACCCGACTATTATTTACCAAGCTACTAACTTTTCTAGCTGATTCGACTTTCTTTTACCTTATAAGATGTTGTATGATAAGCTCCATGTTATAATAAGTCTATTGTTTAAACTTGTACGTGAAAAACTAATGTTAGCGAAGCAGTTATTTCCATTTACATACATTACTTTTCGTCAAGAAGGAATCAATATAAAAAAATCCATATACCAAAAATGCTTTTTCGATAAAATAAAGAAATAAATCTTAAATAAATTGGCAATAACTGAATTTAAATGTATGATTATTTCATGAAATATTATTTAGCATAGAACAAGCATTTTTGGTACACTTACTATTAGTACATACAGACGAAGTAAGTGTTTTTATAATAGAGAGGGGTTCATTGAATGAACGAAAAGAAAGTCTATTCCTATGAATGGGCTGGCCGTCCACTTGTAATTGAAGTAGGACAGTTAGCAAAACAAGCAAACGGAGCCGCATTAGTACGCTATGGCGATACTTCTGTACTTGCTACAGCAACAATGTCAAAATCACCTAAACCACTTGATTTCTTCCCATTAACAGTAAACTATGAAGAGCGTCTATATGCTGCGGGTAAAATTCCTGGCGGCTTTATTAAGCGTGAAGGACGTCCATCTGAAAAGGCGATTTTAGCAAGCCGTTTAATCGACCGTCCGATTCGTCCGATGTTCCCGGATGGTTTCCGTAATGAAGTACAAGTTATTTCTATGGTTATGTCAAATGATCCTGACTGTACATCTGAAATGGCAGCAATGGTTGGTTCATCACTAGCATTAGCGATCTCTGATATTCCATTTGATGGGCCAATAGCAGGTGTACAAGTTGGTTATATTGATGGAGAATTCATTGTCAACCCGACAGTAGAGCAATCGAATCGCTCAACAATTCATTTATCTGTAGCAGGGAACAAAGATGCTATTAACATGGTTGAAGCGGGTGCGCTTGAAGTACCAGAGGAAATTATGTTAGAAGCGATTATGTTCGGTCATGAAGAAATCAAAAAAATCATTGCTTTCCAAGAGCAGATTGTGGCAGAGGTTGGTAAAGAAAAGTTACCAGTGACACTATTTGAAATTGACGAAGCGATTCAAGCCGATATAAAAGCAGCTTGTGAGACTGATATGCATGATGCAATTCAAACGGCTGAGAAACATGCACGTGATGAGGCAATCCAAGCTGTTAAAGATCGAGTTATCGCTTCCTATGAAGAGCAAGAAGCAGATGACGAAACAATGAAACAAGTGTATACAATTCTTGATAAGATGGTAAAAGAAGAAGTACGCCGTCAAATCACGGAAGATAAGATTCGTCCAGATGGTCGTAAGCTCGACGAAATCCGACCACTTTCTTCTGAAACAGGCTTATTACAACGTACGCATGGTTCAGGTCTATTTACACGTGGACAAACACAGGCACTTTCTATTTGTACTTTAGGTGCGCTTGGTGATGTACAAATTATTGACGGTTTAGGTGTGGAAGAGTCAAAACGCTTTATGCACCATTATAACTTCCCGCAATTTTCTGTAGGGGAAACAGGACCAATCCGTGGGCCAGGTCGTCGTGAAATTGGTCATGGTGCGTTAGGTGAGCGTGCACTTGAAGCAGTAATTCCTGATGAATCGGTCTTCCCTTATACAATTCGTTGTGTATCAGAAGTACTTGAATCAAACGGATCAACTTCTCAAGCTTCTATTTGTGCATCTACTTTAGCCATGATGGATGCAGGTGTTCCATTAAAAGCACCAGTGGCAGGTATTGCTATGGGTCTTATTAAAAAGGGCGAGCACTATTCTATTTTAACGGACATTCAAGGAATGGAAGACCATTTAGGCGATATGGACTTTAAAGTTGCAGGTACAGCTAAAGGTGTAACAGCGCTACAAATGGACATTAAAATTGATGGCTTATCTCGCAATATTTTAGAAGAAGCACTAACACAAGCAAAAGTTGGACGTATGCATATTCTAGAATCAATGCTTGCTACACTGGCAGAGCCACGTAAGCAATTATCTGAGTTTGCACCAAAAATTGTTATTGTAAAAATAAATCCTGATAAAATTCGCGATGTAATTGGACCAGGTGGTAAACAAATTAACAAAATTATTGAAGAAACGGGCGTTAAGATTGATACAGAGCAAGATGGTACAATCTATATTTCTTCTGCTGATGAAGCAATGAATGCACGTGCAAAACAAATTATTGAAGATATCGTACGTGAAGCAAAAGTAGGAGAATACTACTTAGCAACAGTGAAGCGTATTGAAAAATTCGGAGCCTTTTGTGAAATCTTCCCAGGGAAAGATGGCTTGCTTCACATTTCTGAAATTCAAGAGGAACGTACGAAGCAAGTGGAGGACGTCTTAAAACTTGGCGATCAATTACTTGTGAAAGTGATTGAAATCGACAAGCAAGGTCGTGTGAATTTATCTCGCAAAGTAGTAATTCAAGAGGAAAAAGAGCGCGCTGAACAAGAAAAATAATATCGATCAAAAGGCTGCGTAAATTGCGCAGCCTTTTTCGATAGTAGCAAGAAGAATAGTAGAGGATTTTTATAATTGGGGGAGATAGTTTGGTTCAAGTACATACATGTCAGAATGGTGTTCGTATTGTATCAGAGCAAATTGATCATGTGAGATCGGTTGCATTAGGAATCTTTGTGAATGCGGGCTCTCGCTACGAGCTACCTGAAGAGAATGGTATCACACATTTTATTGAGCATATGTTGTTTAAAGGAACAGCAACTCGCTCAGCTCGTCAAATCGCTGAAGAATTTGATCGAATCGGAGGAGAGCTAAATGCCTTCACATCGAAAGAAAATACATGTTACTATGCTAAAGTTTTAGATCATCATGCGGAGCTTGCGGTCACAATACTAGCAGATATGTTTTTCAATTCTACATTTGCGGAAGAAGAATTAGAAAAAGAGCGACAAGTAGTATTAGAAGAAATATTAATGAGCGAAGATGCTCCTGATGATGATGTTCATGAGAAGCTGTGGGGCGTCATGTATCCGAATGATGCACTCGGTCGTCCAATACTAGGCACAGCTGCTACGTTAAAGACATTTACAGCAGATGCTATACGACATTATATGGATAAACATTATGGGCCAGAGTCCGTTGTTATTTCGATTGCAGGTAATATTTCATCTCAGCTTATGCAAACGATTGAAGATTTATTTGGACACTATCAACCTTCACCATATGCTATGGCGCCTGTCCTGACAAATCCTTCATTTTATCCAGGGGAAATTACTAAAATACGCGATACAGAGCAGGCACATGTCGCGATTTCATATCCAGCAATCGGTGTAAAAGACCCAGATATGTATAGCTTTATTGCGCTTAACAATATTATTGGAGGTAACATGAGCTCTCGCTTGTTTCAGGAAGTACGAGAAGAGCGTGGGCTTGCCTATTCAATTTTTTCCTATCAATCGTGTTATGCCGATGTAGGTGCTTTTACGATTTATGGTAGTACTAGTCGACAGCAATTAGCGCAGCTTCAGCACACGATCGATGCCACTTTATTAGATATTGTAGCGGGTGGTGTGACAGAGGAGGAGCTTGATAATGCGAAAGAGCAGCTTAAAGGTAGCTTTGTCCTTGGGTTAGAAGGGACAGGTGCGCGTATGAATCGTAATGGAACAAGTGAACTTGTCCATCGTAAGCATCGAACAGTAGACGAGGTTCTTAAATCGATAGATGCTGTATCGATGGAGTCAGTAGATCGACTGATTGCTAAAATTTTAAAAGCAGAACCAGCTATCTCAATCATTGGTCCTAGCGAATAAAAATATTTTAATAAGGATAGCATTTTTTCCAGGCTATAACGAATTTCTTATTATATTGATACCTATAAAAGGAGAACTTTGATTATTTTCAAAGTTCTCCTTTTCTATTCGTTTATCATCATTAGCAAAATAGCCTATTATTTTCAATTTGGATAAGTGACAGCAGCCCTCCATAATGAGTAGTGCATACATTTGCTAAAAAGGTAACACTTTGGGCTGGCGTGGAAGGTACTTCACGAGACAGACCAATCTCTAAACGAAGAGGCAGCTCTGCGCATACCCAAGGAAAGCAAGTAGCCTGCAACGGAAATCCATTTCCTTTTTAATTAACTGTTTTGTTATTCAATACGATTAAAAATAAGCAGCCAAATAAAGTAGCCTATTTTTTGATGACTGTTTAGTAAATCTCCTTTGCCATATATAAATAAAGACATTTGTAAAACACAATAAAACTGATGAGGATACTAACCAGTGTTGGTATGAACAAGATAATTAAATTTGCTGCTACTAGTGATAAATAGTAATGAATAACAAAATTTAGCAGAATGATAAGCACAACAGCTGTAAGCATTCTAACTGTTCGCATTCCCTCTGTTTCCTCAAGATGCTGAATATAAAATTGACTACAGATGAGGAAAGAGGCGCTACTTATATAAGCAAAGTACATAGCTAAATGCTCTATAAAATTTTCAGAGGCTTCAGGTTGTGAGAAATACGTTGGCGCTAGGACAATAAAGAGTAACGAAATAAGACCATAGCAAAATAGAAAATCGGATTGCAATTGTGTCTTCTTTGAAAGTGGTAGAGTATTGACATACACGTTCCACTTTACTTGACGATCGCCTCTATATAAATATCTACGAGGTTGGCAGAAATAACGACAACAAATAATCCAATGGAAGGACTATCTACAAAAGGTATGTGAACAAAATTAAAAAGTAAACATATAATCATTGCAAAAAGAATAGTCCATTTTTGTACGACAATTCTTTGTAACAATAGTGCCCGCATGAGATTCCTCCTAAAACTCTTTTCTTTTATAAATAGCTGTAGAAACTAGAGAGGAGAGGCATAGCAGTAAAAGTCCGCCAAAAGGTGTTAAATAGACATATTGCTTTAAATATAAAAGGATTTGGGGCATATCAGGAATATATTCTTTAAACATCCCTGTTAAGAAGCCAGGGATAAAACATAGCGCAATTAGGACGATCCTTCCTTTAATAGAGCCAAATTTAATATAGATAGGTAGTAACACGGCTAACGAACAGAGCGCCAATGTTACAATCAAATTAAACGTTAGGAAAAATTCTGAAGTGATTTCGTTATTGGTAAAGAAATTGATAAAAAATATGATAGGTAAAGCCATAACAAGGCCGATAATCATTAACATCACACTAAGTATATATTTACTAAAAACAATATCCGCTTTAGAAATTGGTAAAGTATTCGCATATTTATCCCACTTACTTTGTTCATCGTAGCTAAGCGCAGTTATCGCTTGTATCGTAACAATAAAGACAATAATAGCTAGGAGCATTGAGCTTTGCTGCATAAATATCGCCATCACAAGAAGAAATACAAGAACAAATGCTTGTGCTTTCATTTGACGTTGAATGGTCATTAAATCTTTTAAGATAAGTCCTACCATATTCAAACACTACCTTTCACAAAAAATAGCATGATATCTTCTATAGAAGGTCTTTCAAGTCTGAAAGCCTCATTAACTTCCTTTTTCAGCACTAATGCTTCTATTCCAAACGTACCAGGACGGGTTCTCAGAATAGCATGCTTCGGTAAGTCGTTTACTTCCTCACTATTTCCTTTGAAAATACCATATTCATATAAAAGAGCATCTTTACTCTCGCTAAATAAAATTTCACCATTATGAATTAACGTAATATAGTCAGCAATTTTTTCTAAGTCGCTTGTAATATGAGAAGAAAATAAAATGCTGTGCGTTTCATCCTGCATAAATGCTAAAAATAAATCCAAAATTTCATCCCGAATAATAGGGTCTAATCCACTTGTGGGCTCATCTAAAATCAATAGTTTTGGATGATGTGCCAATGCTAAGGCGATCGATAGCTTCATCCTCATCCCTCGTGATAGTTCCTTAATCTTCTTCCTCTTTGGCACCTTAAATTGAGCTAACCTTTCAAAATAATAGCCTGAATCCCATGTTTGAAATACTTTGCTCATGATTTTGTCGAGTTGCGTCGCATTTAGCGTTTCTGGTACATGTAAATCGTCAAATACAACGCCGATGTCGTTTTTTATCGATAGTTCGTGTTCGACATGATCTTTGCCAAATAGCAAAATTTCGCCATATTCTTTTTTTATTAAATTCAGCATGCATTTTATCGTTGTTGATTTGCCAGCCCCGTTTTCTCCAACAAAACCCATTACCGTGCCTTGAGGGACGGAAAAACTTATATCTTTAAGAAAAAAGCCTTCAAAGCCCTTATGTAGATCATGAATTTCAATGGCATTCATATTACTTATCCTCCTCTAACATTAAAGATAGTAGTTCTTGTAATTCTTCACCAGAAAGTCCAGCGGTTTTCGCTATTTTTGCTGCTCTTTGCAAATGCCCCTCTACCTGCCGTAATAGCTCCTCACGTAGAAAGTCTTGATTTCGTTCTGTGACAAAGCTCCCTTTACCAGCGACTGTTTCAATGAAACCGTCTCGCTCTAAATCAGCATAAGCCCGTTTAGTGGTCATCACACTTATTTTTAAATCCTTTGCTAGAGCGCGGATAGACGGTAGTGCGTCACCTGCCTGTAATTTATTAGCCAAAATAGCCTCTTTGAGCTGTATGGTGATTTGCTCATAAATAGGTTTTTCACTCGCATTACTTAAATGGATATGCACAAATCATCACCTCTTATTACTGTATATACACACTATATACAGTTGGTGATGAAAATGCAACATATTCGTACTTTTGGTAGGGGTCACGATTTGCAAAAACTCGGCATATATTGAGGTAACGGCTCAAGGAGGGAGATGAGGCATGCTACTATCTGAGATGGTGGATAAGGAGTTAATTCAAATTGAGGGTGGCGTACATTTTGGCATCCTGGCACATACAGAATGCCTATTAGATGTGCAAACAGGGAAAATACATGGCTTTGAAATTGTGAAAGATAAACTACCATTCCAAAAAAAGAAAATGAAAGTTAGTGAAATGATACCTTGGCACGAAATTATTTTAATTGGTGAAGATCGTATTTTATTTAATAAGACATCTACAGTACAGTCAGAATATTTACAGTGAGGTGAGCTTTTGGAAAACGAAAAATGGCTTGTTATCGGTGAGGACTCCCGGTTAAAGGAACTAGCTACAATGCTAAGAAGTCCATCGAGAACAGTGTTTTATAAAAGAACGACCGTATGGAACGAAGAGTTAAATAAACTTGTTTTAGAATTCCAGCCCAATAAAATTGTACTACCTATTCTTCCATTAAAAATAGAAGTTGAGCAGCTCTATGGTATATCACAAGTGAAATTTTATACAGGTCGATTAACAATGCATTGGAAGCAGTTACTAGAGAAAAATGAATCTATTTGCTATTTACAGCAAGAATCATTTATTTGGCAAAATGCTCGATTAACAGCAGAGGGATTTATCGCCACGTTTTACGGACTCGAGCAAAAATGTATTTACGGACAAAATTTCACAATCGCAGGTTTTGGGCGCATCGCAAAAATGCTCGCCTCTTTACTAGTTAAGATGGGTGCAAATGTTCATATTGTTGCACGTTCAGTTGTACAAGTGAGTGAAGCAAAAGCTTATGGTTATAAAGCCACGAATTTAGATGATCGCCAATGGTCTATTACAGATGGCATTTTTATTAATACAATTCCTGCTAAATGGATTACAGAGTCTTTTATAGAGCATGTTCCAACTGTTTTATATGACTTGGCTTCAGAGCCAGGATGTTTAGATATAGATTCTGATCAATTACAAACGTATGTACTATTGCCATCATTGCCTGGGAAATACTTTGCACATGATGCTGCTACAATATTGTGCAAGGCAATAGAGGAGGAAGAAAATTGTTAACGGGGAAACGAATTGGCTTAGGTATTACTGCTTCTCATTGTACCTATGAAGATGTAGTACCTAAAATCCAAAATTTTATTGATGTCGGAGCAACAGTTATTCCAATCATTACCCATTCCGTTTTACATGCAGCTACACGCTTTGGTACAGGTGAAGAGTGGATTGCCAAAATAGAAGCTTTGACAGGAGAAAAAGTTATTTCTTCTATAAAAGAGGCGGAGCCATTTGGCCCATCCAATCCATTAGATGCAATGGTCATAGCCCCCATGACAGGCAATAGCATAAGTAAATTTGCTAATGCGGCAACAGATAGCCCTGTATTAATGGCAGCAAAGGCAACTTTGCGTAATGGTTCGCCTGTAGTTTTAGGTATTTCCACAAACGATGCACTAGGCTTAAATGGCATAAATATTATGAAGCTGTTAAATGCCAAAAATATATATTTTATTCCCTTTGGTCAGGATGCCCCTCACTCCAAACCAAATTCTTTAATTGCTGATTTTGATCAAATGGTGGATACTGTTCATGCAGCAATTACGCAGAAAAAGCAATTACAACCGCTGTTGATACAATATTTCAAATAAATAAGAGATTACACACAATTTTCAGTATTTTTGTGATACAATAGCACACATTATGGAACATGTATTCAAGGAGAGATGACAGATGACAAAGCAGTTAACAGTTGCGGTTGTTGGGGCAACAGGTGCAGTAGGATCGAAAATGATGGAGCAGTTGATTAAACGTAAATTTCCGATTGGACATATTAAATTTCTAGCTTCTGCTCGTTCAGCAGGAAAATCAATCGAATTTAATGGGGAAACATATACAATTGAAGAAGCGACACCTGAGGCTTTCGAAGGCGTCAATGTCGCTTTATTCTCAGCTGGTGGTTCAGTATCAGCTGTGCTTGCACCAGAAGCAGCTAAGCGTGGTGCAGTAGTTATTGATAATACGAGCCATTTTCGTATGGATCCAGAGGTACCGCTTGTCGTGCCTGAAGTGAATCGAGGCGACTTAGCGAAGCATAAGGGAATTATTGCGAATCCAAACTGCTCGACAATTCAAATGGTAGCTGCGCTTGAACCAATTCGTCATGCATTTGGTTTAACAAAAGTAATTGTTTCAACTTATCAGGCAGTATCAGGTGCAGGGATTTCTGCGATCCAAGAATTAAAGGCACAAAGCGAAAACTGGGATGCAGGTAAAGATGTAGAAGCAAATATTTTACCGTCTGGTAGTGATAAACGTCATTACCCAATTGCTCGTAATGTCATTCCACAAATCGATAAATTCACAGATAATGGATTTACATACGAAGAAATGAAAATGATTAATGAGACGAAAAAAATCATGCATGCACCAGAGCTAAAAGTAGCTGCTACTTGTGTTCGTGTGCCAGTCGTTTCAGGTCACTCTGAATCTGTTTATATTGAGGTAGAGAAAGACGCGTCAATCCAAGAGATTTTCGAAGTATTACGCAATGCACCAGGTGTGGTATTACAAGATGATATTGCAACACAAACTTACCCAATGCCTATTTATGCAGAAGGGGAAGACGCTACTTTTGTAGGACGTATCCGTCAAGATTTAGACAACAGCAAAGGGTTCCATCTATGGATCGTTTCTGACAATTTATTAAAAGGCGCCGCATTAAACTCTATCCAAATTGCAGAAGCAATGCTTGAGGATAACTTACTATAAGAGGGGTGTAAGGATGAATTTAGGTCGAATTGGAACGGCAATGATTACGCCGTTCAAAAATGATGGCACGATTAATTATCCAGAACTAGAACGTATTATTAATCATTTAATAGACAATGGTACTGATTGTATTGTTGCTTGTGGTACGACTTCTGAAAACCCAACTATGTCTACAGAAGAAAAAATTGAAGTTGTACGCTTTACAGTAGAGAAAGTAGCAGGTCGCGTACCAGTTATTGCAGGTACTGGGGATAATGAAACAGCTTACTCTATCGCAATGACACATAAGGCAGAAGAAAATGGAGCAGACGGCATTATGCTTGTAGCTCCCTACTATAATAAGCCAAATCAACGTGGGATTTATGCTCACTTTGAAACCATTGCTAAACAAACGAGTCTCCCTGTTATGCTTTATAATGTTCCAGGGCGTACTGGGGTCAATGTTGCCTATGAAACTTCTGTTGCATTAAGCAAGATTCCTAATATTGCTTGGATTAAGGAAGCGAGCGGTAACTTAGATCAGATGGGTGATGTTATTGAGAATGTTGATCCAGCTGATGATTTCTTGGTGTATAGTGGGGACGATGGTTTAACACTTCCACTAATGGCCATTGGCGGAGCAGGTGTTATTTCTGTAGCTGCCCATGTGGTAGGCAATGATATGCAATTAATGATTAAAGCGTTTGAAGAAGGAAATCATAAGCTAGCAGCCCAAATTCACAGAGCCTTATTACCTTTAGTACGTGCGCTGTTCGCTCAGCCCAACCCTTCACCGATTAAATATGCGATGACAAAATTAGGATTTGATACACTCAATGTTCGTTTGCCGATGATGGAAATGACAGATGAAGAGAAAGCTAATTTTGACCGAATTTGGGATACGTATCAAGAAAAAGCGAAAAGTTTTAGATAAATAGGAGCGAGGCTGATAGCATTTCAGCCTCGTTTTTTATATTTTATAAATAAAAAGTATGTACAAAATTTGTAACTCCTCGTCCTTACAAATACTTATTTAGCTCTATTTATACAGGATAGCCAATATTTGTTTTCCATCTGCTAGTAATAAGCAAATAGCAGGAAAATCTATTTCCAACGTGAAACATGTATTTTTAATTTGTGCAAAAGCTTTGCAAACCGTATAATAAATGTTAAGTGGTTGCTGTTCGGGATATTTTTTAGGAGGAAATAAATTGACAAAAAAGAAAAATGAATTAATCCGCATCATCCCTCTTGGTGGTGTAGGCGAAATTGGGAAAGCCATGTACGTAGTAGAAATTGATGAAGAGCTATTTGTGGTGGATAGCGGCTTAATGTTCCCAGAAGATGAAATGCTAGGTATAGATATCGTGATTCCTGACATTACGTACTTAGAAGAAAATAAAGAACGTGTGAAGGGTATTTTCTTAACACATGGTCATGAAGACGCGATTGGGTCTATTGCCTATGTATTACAAAAAATAAAGGCACCTGTGTACGGATCAAAATTAACCATTGCATTAGCAAAGGAACATTTAAAAGAATTACCTGCACCACATCAGGTGAAGTTTTTTGAAGTAACAAACCGTAGTCGTATGAATTTTAACTCAACGTATGTAACATTCTTCCACACAACACATAGTATTCCCGATTCGTTAGGGGTAGTGTTCCATACATCTGAAGGCGCGATTGTTCATACAGGAGAGTTTAAATTCGATCAATCAGCGACAGGTAAATTTAAACCTGATTTAGCAAAAATGGCACAGCTAGGAGAAGACGGCGTCTTTATTCTATTATCGGAGTCTTGCGAAGCTGAGCGACCAGGATATACGACATCAGAGATTGTCATTGAAGAACAATTATCAAAAACATTCCACTCAGCACCAGGTCGTATTTTAGTAGCTGTTTACGCATCAAACTTTATTCGAATTCAACAAGTATTTGCTCAAGCCCAGAAATCATTCCGTAAGGTTGTGATTGTGGGTAAACCATTGGAAAAAGCGGTTGATCTAGGCGTACAGCTTGGCTATTTAACAGTTCAAGAAGATACAATAATTCCGATATCGGAAATGCAAAAATATCAAGATGATGAAATTATCATTATTACAACAGGCAATAGAGGAGAACCCCTCGATGCTTTAGAAAAAATTGTCCGTAAACACCATCGTGACATTAAAATTAAACAAGGTGACACGGTACTAATCACCTTTACACCTTCTCCTGGCATGGAAGTTCAAATGGCAAATACAATGAACTCTATGTCAAAAGCAGGCGCTGAAATTTTGACTTCTAGCAAAAATGTTCATGTTTCAGGACATGGTAGTCAAGAAGATTTAAAGCTGATGCTAAACTTAATGCAACCAAAGTATTTTATTCCTGTACAAGGAGAATACCGTATGCTAATTGCACACTCTAAATTAGCACAACAGCTTGGTATGCAAAAATCCCAAATTTTTATCGCTGATAAAGGGGATATCGTAGAATATAAAAATAATAAAATGCGCATGAGTGGTCGTGTACAAGCTGGTAATGTCTTAATTGACGGTATTGGTGTAGGCGATGTAGGTAATATTGTACTTCGTGACCGTAAATTATTATCGCAGGATGGTATTTTCATTGTGGTGGTAACATTAAATCGAGCACAAAAGAAAATTGCCTCTGGCCCAGAAATTTTATCACGAGGCTTTGTCTATGTACGAGAATCAGAGGAATTAATGATTGAGGCTTCTGACATTGCGAAGAATGTGATTGAAAAGTACGTTGGGAAAGAAACCTTTGAATGGACGAATATTAAACAAGAAATTCGAGATACGCTAAATACGTATTTATTCCAAAAAACAAAACGTCGCCCAATGATTATTCCTATTATTATGGAATATTAATTGAACAAACTCATCGTATATGCTTTGAGGAAAAAATAAATGAAAAAGGATTTTCTCCCAATTGCGGTGGAAAATCCTTTTTTTGAAATAATCAAGTTCTACATGTGATGATTCGCTACATATATAGAATGGATTGCAGAAGAAGGTGAAATAGATGGCAGTTAGTAAGAGAAAAAAAGTTGCTAAAAGTAAGGCGACAACAGAAAAAAAAGAAATGCATCCGCTTATGTACGAAATTTTAGGGTTGCTCTTAATTGCGCTAGCAGTCATTATGATTTTTGAATACGGCATGATCGGGCGGATTCTACAAACAATCGCCATGTTCCTTTTAGGTAATTTACATTTTGCTGTTCCATTTATGCTTATATTTGTTGCATTGTTAATGATGATTGGTCGTAAAAAAGTTGGGATAAAGGATCGATTAATACTGGGCATGTTTCTCATTGTTATGAGCTTAACGATTTTTAGTCATGGCATATTATTTGAACAACTATCCAAATCAGGTGGTCTACTATCTGATTCTGTGCTACGTGAATCATGGCGAATTTTGATTAATACAGAAGGTATCATCCATCGCAGTAATGCTTTGGGGGGGGGGATGATTGGTGCCCTACTATTTAGTGGGCTTCATGTGTTATTTGAAGCCTCTGGGGCAAAAGTTGTTGCTTGGGTTATTTTCTTTATTGGATTAATTCTTGTCACTGGAAAAGCATTAGTGCCTTATTTAGCAGAAAAAACACCAGATATATTTGGCAAATGGAAAAAAAAGCACCGTGATAAGAAAAAAAATACACCGAAAAAGCCAAATAATCGTCGTTCAAGAGTAGAGAGTGGAGATGAAGTAGCAGCCGTTAATCAATCTATAGATATGCCTGAACAGGAAGAAGAAATACCACATGAGCCGATTATTTCTGCTTTTACACAGAATGTTTCACAGGAAAGAGAAGTGTTTGATACAACTCACTTGTTGGAAAATGAACTAGAAGAAACAACAGATGATGTCCAGATTCAGGGCACAGATGCAGTAGAAAATGCAGACTATCAGCTTCCATCATATAATTTATTACAATTACCACCACAACATGATCAAAGTGGTGAATATTCAGTGATTCAAGCGAATGCCAAAAAGCTTGAGCAAACGTTACAAAGCTTTGGAGTAAAGGCAAAGGTGACACAAGTGCATTTAGGTCCTGCTGTCACAAAATATGAAATTTTACCTGATATCGGTGTGAAAGTAAGCAAAATTGTCAATTTGCAAGATGATCTTGCATTAGCATTAGCAGCTAAAGATATTCGTATGGAAGCGCCAATTCCAGGGAAATCTGCGATTGGTATTGAAGTACCAAACAGTGAGGTAGCCATTGTAACACTTCGTGAGGTATTGGAATCGAAGGATGGTGCTAAGCCTGAAGCATTATTACAGGTAGCATTTGGCCGTGATATTACAGGACAAGCTGTACTAGCAGAACTCAATAAAATGCCACATTTACTTGTAGCTGGTTCTACAGGCAGTGGGAAAAGTGTTTGTATAAATGGCATTGTGGTATCCATACTAATGCGTACAAAACCGCATGAAGTGAAGCTCATGATGATTGACCCAAAAATGGTTGAATTAAACGTTTATAATGGGATTCCTCATTTATTAGCGCCTGTCGTAACAGATGCACGTAAAGCTTCGCAAGCACTGAAAAAAGTGGTATCTGAAATGGAACGTCGCTACGATTTGTTTTCTCATACAGGTACAAGAAATATAGAGGGTTATAATGCACATGTACAAAAGGTTAATGAACAAACAGAAGAGAAACATCCAAAGCTACCATATATTGTGGTTATTGTAGATGAGTTAGCGGATTTGATGATGGTCGCTTCAAGTGATGTAGAGGATTCAATTACACGTTTAGCACAAATGGCAAGGGCTGCTGGCATTCATTTGATAATTGCCACACAACGACCAAGTGTAGATGTTCTAACAGGTGTCATTAAAGCAAATATTCCATCCAGAATTGCTTTTGCAGTTTCTTCCGCAATTGATTCGAGAACAATTTTAGACATGGGTGGAGCCGAACGTTTACTAGGAAGAGGCGATATGTTATTTTTACCTGCTGGAGCTTCTAAGCCAAAAAGGGTGCAAGGTGCCTTTTTATCAGATCAAGAAGTGGAAGCAGTCGTTCATTTTGTTATAGAACAGCAAAAAGCGCAGTATCAGGAGGAGATGATTCCTACTGAAGAAGAAACCATTTTAGAGGAAACAGATGATTTATATGATGAAGCGGTCCAATTAGTTGTCAATATGCAAACTGCATCTGTCTCTATGCTTCAACGTCGCTTCCGAATTGGTTATTCAAGAGCTGCACGTATTGTTGATCAGATGGAACAACGCGGTATTGTTGGGCCTCCAGAGGGTAGTAAACCTCGTCAAGTACTTGTTCACCAATACGATAACTAAACAAAAAATGAAGCTGAAAATGGTGAGAGTAATTGTATTTATGTCCAAAAATTTGCAGATAAAATAAAGAAAGAATGAATTCTATAACAGATTTTACTCAAAACTGTTTATTTCATTCTGCAAAAATGTTATATTTATGAACGATTAGTAGGAATGTTGTACATCAGATGTCTGATCTCTGATTTTGGTGGTGATATATGTGACTATTAAAGCAGATCATCGTCATCTCTATCTTCAAGTTATCGATCGTTTAAAATCTGACATCGAGGCTGGCATTTTTAAAGAAAATGAAAAGCTGCCTTCAGAATTTGAATTATCGAAATCACTAGGAGTCAGTCGAGCAACACTTAGAGAAGCACTTCGACTGTTGGAAGAGGAAAATGTGATTGTGCGCCGACATGGGGTTGGGACTTTTGTCAACCCGAAGCCGTTGTTTACATCAGGCATCGAGCATCTATCTAGTATTTCTTCTATGATCGAGGCAGCAGGTATGGAGCCAGGTTCGCGGTTTTTAAAAGCGACTGAGCACGTGCCTTCTGAGGAAGATTTAAAACGCTTCCAAAGTGATGGCGACGATAAAATACTCACGATTGAACGTGTCAGAACAGCGGATGGTGAGCCAGTAGTATACTGCATAGACAGGCTACCTGCAAGCTTCCTGCCTACTGACTTTGTCGAAAAAAAAGAAGTTTCACTGTTCTCTGCACTTGAGCAATCTGGCAAAATTCATGTAGCTTATGCTGTAACCTATATTGATCCAGTTGGGTATCATGAACAAGCCTCACCGATTTTAAATTGTGGACGTGAGACAGCTCTTTTAGTGTTAAAGCAATTGCATTATGATGATCATGATCAAGTAGTGCTCTATTCAAAAAATTATTTCCGAGCTGATAAATTCAGCTTCCATGTAGTTCGTAAACGGGTGTAGAACATTTCTAAATTTTTTCCTGCTAATTACAATACCTTTGGGGGGTTAATTAAATGAAAAAACGTAAATTTGGTTTAGTATTAACATCAGTATTAGCGGCAAGTGCTATTTTAGGTGCTTGTGGTACGAAAGACGACGAAAAGCCAGCGAAAGAAAATGACAAAGCTTCAGGCGGCGAAAGCACAGAAGAAGCTTTCTCAGTAGCAATGGTTACTGACGTAGGTGGCGTGGATGACAAATCATTCAACCAATCTGCATGGGAAGGTGTACAAGCTTACGGTAAAGAACACGGTTTATCAAAAGGTGATGGTGGTTTTGACTACCTACAATCAGCTTCAGATGCTGACTATGAAACAAACTTAAACAACTTAGTTCGTCGTGACTTTAACCTAGTATTTGGTATCGGGTTCATGATGGCTGATGCAATTGATGCAGTTGCTTCTGAAAATCCAGATAATCACTTTGCATTAATCGATGCTGAAGTAGAAGCAGACAACGTAGTAAACGTACTGTTCAAAGAGCAAGAAGGTGCTTTCTTAGCAGGTGTTGCTGCAGCGAAAACATCTAAAACAGGTAAAATCGGCTTCGTAGGCGGCGTTGATATTCCAGTTATTAACCGTTTCCACGCTGGTTTCGTTGAAGGTGCTAAAGCAGTAAATCCAGATATCGAAATTCAAGTAAAATATACTGGTGCGTTTGATAAAGCGGATCTTGGTAAAATTACAGCGAACAGCATGTATTCTTCAGGTGTAGATGTAATCTTCCACGCTGCTGGTGCAACTGGTAACGGTGTATTCTCTGAAGCAAAAGAGCGTAAAGCGAAAGATCCAAATGCTGATGTATGGGTTATCGGTGTAGATGCTGACCAATACGAAGAAGGTAAAGTAGACGATAAAACAAACGTTACATTAACTTCTATGTTAAAAGGTGTTAATACAGCAGTAGTAGATATTTCAAATAGAGCGAAAAATGGTGATTTCCCAGGTGGAGAAACACTTGTTTACGGTTTAGCTGAAGATGGCGTTAAACTTGCGGACTCTCGCGGTGCAATTCCAGAAGATGTACAAAAAGTAATCGACGAATATAAAGAGAAAATTGCTAAGGGTGAAATCAAAGTTCCAGAAAAAGTGGAAAAATAATTCATCTTTTGATCATCATAAGGGACTTTTAGAAGGACCTTATGATGATTTTTCAATCTATCGTTATATTTAGATTATTCGCAATACTCTATTTAGCTAGATTTATAGGAACCTTATAGAGGTAGTAATTATGATTTGAATAATGATGGTAACAAGTTAATAGAAGAAAGGTTTCTAACGATGACCTTTCCTGTATTAATTTAGCAAAACATCTACCTCTATACGTGGGATATTAAATCGGTCAATAAAATATAGCCTCTGGTAGAAAATTCATTACTGGACGTATGGCTTATCTGTACCATCCATCATGTAGCAGCAGATACTATACGCTAAGGCAAAAATACTTAATAATAGTGCCTATTAAGGGAGTGACAAATTTGGATTATGTGATTGAAATGCTAGGAATCCGTAAAGAATTCGGTAATTTCGTGGCGAATAATAATATCACCCTCCAACTGAAACAAGGCGAGATTCATGCATTGCTAGGTGAAAATGGTGCAGGTAAATCGACTTTGATGAATGTCCTTTTTGGTTTGTATCAACCAGAAGGTGGCGAAATTCGTGTACGTGGGAAGGCAGTAAAAATTACAAACCCGAATATTGCCAATGATTTAGGGATTGGCATGGTGCATCAACATTTTATGTTGGTAGAAAACTTTACAGTAACAGAAAATATCATTTTAGGCACTGAGCCTACTAAAATGGGAATTGTGAATATAAAAGATGCGGCTAAGAAAGTACAAGCACTTTCTGAAAAATATGGATTAGATGTTGATCCAAACGCCAAAATCGAGGATATCACGGTTGGTATGCAACAACGTGTAGAAATATTAAAAACATTGTATCGCGGTGCCGAAATTTTAATTTTTGATGAACCAACTGCATCATTAACACCGCAAGAAATTACCGAATTAATTCAAATAATGCGTCGTCTTATCGAAGAAGGTAAATCCATTATTTTAATTACGCATAAGCTAAAAGAAATTATGGAAGTTTCAGACCGTGTGACGATTATCCGTAAGGGAGAAGGGATTGGCACTGTTGTAACCGCTGCCACAAATCCTGATCAGCTTGCTGAAATGATGGTTGGCCGTCAAGTTGAATTCAAAACGGAAAAAACGGATGCGACACCAACTGACGAAGTGCTTGCAATTGAGAACTTGGTTGTTACGGATTATCGAAATATTGATAAAGTTAAAGGTCTTAATTTAAATGTTCGTAAAGGTGAAATCGTAGGTATTGCGGGTATTGATGGTAATGGTCAATCCGAATTAATTGAAGCCATTACAGGTCTACGCAAAATTAAAAGTGGTAAAGTCAAGCTGAATGGTAAAGATATTACTAACATGAAGCCTCGTAAAATTACAGAGGAAGGCGTAGGACATATTCCACAAGACCGTCATAAGCATGGTTTAGTTTTAGATTTCCCAATTGGTCATAATATTGCATTGCAAACATATTACCAATCTCCAATAGCGAAGGGCTTTGTCATGGACTATAAAAAGGTGTCAGAAAAAGCTCGCCAAATCATTAAAGAGTATGATGTGCGTACTGGTAATGGGGAGATGACACCAGCTCGTGCATTATCTGGTGGTAACCAACAAAAAGCAATTATTGGTCGTGAAATTGACCGTAACCCTGATCTATTAATTGCTGCTCTACCAACACGTGGACTTGACGTAGGAGCTATTGAATTCATTCACTCTCGTCTAATTGAGCAACGTGATAAAGGGAAAGCCGTTTTGTTAATCTCATTTGAATTAGATGAGGTTATGAATGTTTCGGATCGAATTGCCGTTATCTATGATGGACAAATTGTCGATGAGTTAAGTCCGAAAGAAACGACTGAACAAGAGCTAGGCTTACTAATGGCAGGGCAAAGTAAAAAAAATATCAAGCGTGATGCGAAGGAGGGGAACGACTAATGTCAAATCGTGTCATTAATATACTCGTTCCTATCATCTCTATCATTATCGGTTTAATTGTAGGGGCTATCGTCATGGTAGTCAGTGGCTATGACCCAGTGCAAGGTTATATCGCTCTTTGGACAGGTATTTTTGGAGATTCATATTCAATCGGGAACACAATTCGTCAAATTACACCATATATTTTAGCAGGTCTTGCGGTAGCCTTTGCATTCCGTACAGGGCTCTTCAATATCGGTGTTGAAGGTCAGCTAATTTTAGGTTGGTTAGCCGCAGCTTGGGTAGGTTATGCGTTTGAACTTCCTAAAATCATTCACTTACCATTAGCATTGCTTGCAGCAGCAGCTGCAGGTGCATTTTGGGCCTTTATTGCAGGTTTCTTAAAAGCGAAATTTAAAGTTCATGAAGTTATTGCGACAATTATGCTAAACTACACTGCACTTTATATTGCAAATGCAGTGATTAAAAAATTGTCCGATGGCAGCTTTAAAACAGAACGTATCCATGAGTCAGCCTCTTTACGTTCTCCGTTTTTAAGAGAGCTTACAGACAATTCAAGTCTTCACTATGGGATCATTGTTGCACTTTTAATGGTAGTCGTGATGTGGTTCATTCTAGAAAAAACAACACGGGGCTACGAGCTAAAAGCAGTAGGTTTTAACAAAAATGCTGCTGATTATGCAGGTATGAGTGTCAATAAAAATATTATTTTAGCTATGACGATTTCTGGTATGTTTGCAGGTCTTGGCGGCGCGATGGAAGCATTAGGAACGTTCCAAAACGCATCCATTAAACCTGGCTTTACAGGAATTGGTTTTGACGGTATCGCCGTTGCTTTACTTGGTGCCAATACACCACTTGGCGTAGTATTTGGGGCATCCCTTTTCGGTTCTTTAAAATATGGTGCATTAAATATGCCAAATGCTGCGGGTATCCCAGAAGAGATCGTATCCATTATCATTGCATTGATTATCTTCTTCGTTGCATCAGGCTATATTATTCGAGTAGGCTTACAAAAGCTGAGCAAGAAAAAGGAGGGACAATAACATGAGCTTTTTAGAAATGTTATATTTCATCATCCCTTCAGCGATTCTATATGCAACACCTTTGATTTTTACAGCCATCGGTGGGGTATTCTCTGAACGCTCTGGTGTTGTCAACATCGGGCTAGAGGGCTTAATGATTGTTGGTGCTTTTGTTGGTATATTTATCAATTTAGAATTTGCTTCATCATTAGGTGCGGCAACTGTTTGGGTAGCAATGCTAGCGGCTGTTGTAATTGGTGCGATTTTCTCACTTTTCCATGCCGTTGCTTCTATTTCATTCCGTGCCGATCAAACGGTATCAGGGGTAGCTATTAACTTATTAGGCTTAGCTGCTACTGTATTCTTGGTAAAAATGATTTATGATAAAGGTCAAACAGATATGATTGACCAACCTATTCGCCGTTTTGGTATTCCTTATTTAGAGGACATTCCGTTCTTTGGACGTTTATTGTTCCATGATGTTTACAGTACGTCTATTCTGGCGTTTGTGGTAGCTTTTGGTGCTTGGTTTATTATTTATAAAACACCATTTGGCTTACGCCTTCGCGCTGTAGGTGAACACCCAATGGCGGCAGATACAATGGGGATTAACGTCAATAAAATGCGTTATATTGCTGTTATGATCTCTGGAGCTCTAGGTGGGCTTGGTGGTGCTGTCTATGCACAAACAATTACGCACGACTTCTCACACGCAACAATTGCTGGTCAAGGTTTCATGGCTATTGCCGCAATGATTTTCGGGAAATGGCATCCGATTGGTGCGCTAGGTGCAGCTTTATTCTTCGGTTTAGCACAAACATTAAGTATTGCAGGGAACCAGATTCCATTTATCGAAAATGTTCCAGCCGTTTATCTGCAAATCTTACCGTATGTATTAACAATCCTTGCTTTAGCAGGCTTTATTGGTAAAGCAAACGCTCCAAAAGCGAGTGGACAGCCTTATATTAAAGGAAAACGTTAAGAAAAGCATTTTAAGGACTGAGCAAGCTATGCTCAGTCCTTTTTATATAGGATTGGCGTAATTTTTAATTTTTCCCATACATACTTTGGATTCCTTTTGCAATTATAGACAATAGACATGTATAGTATGTGTAGTACATCGTTATATTAAGAAGGATAGGAGGGTTTCATATGTTTAAAACAATACCTTTTGCAAAAGGTGTCAATTTGCATATCCGACAAACGACCCAATTTAAAACCGTAAATTTTTCAATTAAATGGAGAAGAGCATTAACAGCTAAAAGTGCATCAGAGCGTACAGTGTTAACAAATGTACTGCAGCACAGTAATGCTAAATATAAGACAACGGCTGCTTTTCGAAGCTTTTTAGATGACTTGTATGGTACAGTTTTGTATTTTGATACATCTAAGCGCGGAAATGAGCATACGGTTCTTATGAATGTAGAGACTGTTAATGATCATTATCTAGCAAATACAAGTGTCTTAAACGAAGTCCTTGGTTTATTGCATACAGCTATTTTTGAGCCTAATCTAGAAAATGGTGTCTTTAAGGAATCCGTTGTTGAGCGTGAGAAAAAGACAGTTATTCAACGTATTGAATCTATTTTTGATGATAAATCTCGCTTTGCTCAATTCCGTCTACAACAAATCCTGAGACCAAATGAGCCAGCATCAATTTCAGCGAATGGTAGTGTCGAAGAAATTCAAAAGATTACCCCTGCCTCATTATTTGAGGCTTATCAATCGATGCTAGCTAACGACAAAATCGATATTTATGTAGCTGGAGACATTAATGAAGAGGAAATTGTTGCGAAATTAAAAAAAGCGCTACCATTTAAGGATCGTACTCCTGAGGAAGTTCCAGCAGTACTCCCTCAACAACATCCAGACAATGATTATGTAAGAGAACAGCATGAAATGAAACAAGGTAAACTTCATATTGGCTTTAGCACACCTGTTAGATTTGGTGATGCAGATTTCTCTAAGATGCAAATTTTTAATGGGATTTTTGGTGGATATCCACATGCTAAGCTGTTTATGAATGTTCGTGAAAAAGAGAGTCTTGCTTATTATGCTTCTAGTTCCTATGCTTCGCATTATGGACTTGTATTTGTTGTATCTGGGATTGAAGCTAAAAATGAAGAAAAAGCGCTATCTTTAATTAAAGAACAACTTGCCGTCATGCAGGCTGGGGACATTACCGATTTAGAGCTGGAGCAAACAAAGGCTATGCTGACGAATCAGCTAAAAGAATCCTTAGATTCGGCACGAGGTCAAATTGAAATTTTTGATCAATATAAAGATTTACCTGAGGAATTCTCAGTTCAAGCCTGGGCAAATAAGTGGAAAGCTGTGACAAAAGAAGATGTTGTTGCAATGGCAAAGCAAGTGCAGCTTGAAGCGGTCTATTTCTTATGTGGAAAGGAGCAAGCCGCACAATGAAAACAATAGAATTTAAACAATTAGATGAAATACTTTATTATGAAAAACTAGACAATGGCTTAGATGTTTATATATTGCCGAAAAAAGGCTTTTCCAAAACATTTGTTACATTTACAACAAAGTACGGCTCTGTCGATCGTACGTTCGTGCCAATTGGTGACACAGAAAGTATTACTGTACCAGATGGTATTGCACACTTTTTAGAGCATAAAATGTTCGAAAAAGAGGATGGAGACGTTTTCCAAAAATTTAGCGAATATGGTGCTTCTGCGAATGCATTTACATCGTTTACGCGTACAGCTTATTTATTTTCATCTACTGACAATATTTATAAAAGTACAGAAACATTATTGAATTTTGTCCAAGAACCATACTTTACAGAAGCTACTGTCAATAAAGAAAAAGGAATTATCGGGCAAGAAATTACAATGTATGATGATCAACCAGACTGGCGTCTATACTTTGGCACAATCGAAAATATGTATCATCATCATCCTGTAAAGATTGATATCGCTGGTACAATTGAATCGATTGATGGCATTACAGCAGAGCATTTATATACATGCTACAATACGTTTTATCATCCTTCGAATATGTTGTTATTTGTGATTGGTGCTGTAGAACCAGAGCAAATGATGACGTTTATTCGTGACAATCAAGGTAAAAAAGAGTTCCCAGAACCAACGCCAATTCAACGCTTCTTTGATATAGAACCAACAGAGGTAGCCATTAAGGAACGTACATTAAATATGGATGTTCAAAAACCAAAAATTTATGTTGGTTTAAAAGCGAAAGACACTAATTTATCAGGTCAGGACATGTTAAAGCATGAGTTGTCCGTTCAAATTGCGCTTGAACTTATTTTTGGACGTACTTCTGATTTTTATGAACGTGTTTACGAGGAAGGTTTAATTGATGAGACGTATGCTTTTGATTTTACCTTAGAAAATGGCTTTGGATTTGCCATGATTGGATCAGATTCAGCAGAGCCTGATAAATTGGCAAAAACGATTATGGACGAATTAGCAAAATATGAAGGAAATAGCCAATTCGATCCTGCTGGTTTGGATCGTATAAAACGCAAAAAAATTGGGTTCTTCCTACGTGCACTAAATTCGATCGAGTTTATCGCAAACCAATTCACACGGTATTCCTTTAATGACATGAATTTATTTGATGTAGTACCAGTACTTGAGACTTTAACCGTTGAGGACTTACAAAAAGCATTTGCTTCTATCCAAGGTGAAACACAGCAAACAGTCTTTAAAATTCTGCCAAGTAAGCAGGATGCACAGTGAAAAAATTTGCCCTTGTTTTAGGTGCATCAGGTGATATCGGTCATGCCATTTGTCAAAGCTTAGCTGAGGACGGCTGGTCCATCTATGTACATTATTCAAACAATCAAAATGCGGCACAGAGATTATGTGAAATGCTTTCCGAAAATTTCCCTGCACAAGAATTTATGCTTGTACAGGGAGATTTTTCAATCGTTAATGGAGCAGAATTAGTAGCCGCGCAAATTTTCAATGTGCAGGCAATTGTTTTTGCCAATGGACAAGCCCATTATTCATTGCTCGAAGATACAACAGTGGAGGATATGGATGCTTTATGGCGTGTTCATGTTCAAAATCCTATGAGACTAACAGCTTTACTTTCTGGAAAACTTCGCAAGCATGATGTAAGCTATGTACTATTTATAGGTTCCATTTGGGGAGAGGCTGGCTCAGCGGGGGAGGCACTTTATGCAACTGTTAAGGGTGCGCAACATGCTTTTGTTAAATCCTATGCAAAAGAAGCGGCATTATCTCGGATTAGAGTGAATGCTATTGCTCCTGGCTTTATAAATACCTCAATGAACAGCCATCTAAATCAAGAAGAGCTTCAATACATTTTGGACGATATCCCACTAGGCTCCATTGGACAAACAAAAGATGTGGCTGAAATGGTACGTTTTTATTTGTCTGGTAAAGCTGATTATGTGACAGGACAAATCGTACGATTAAATGGAGGCTGGTACATATAATAATCTCTTTTGCACATACTACTTGTGTAAAGGAGGAGGAAGAATATGACCATTTTAGAAAACTGGCAAAAATGGACATCGTTTTTAGGACAAAACGTTATGCAAGCTGAATCAAGCGGTATGCCGAAGAAAATGATTCAAACGGCTGCTGTCCAAATTGGGGAATATTTGGCGACTAATGTCGATCCTAAAAACGAACAAGAGCGAGTGCTGTCGGATTTATGGGGCGTTGCCTCTGAAGATGAAAAACATGCATTAGCGAATTGTGTCATTAAGCTTGTACAAAATAAGCATGTGCAGTAAATAAAAGAGGAGAGCCAATCTCCTCTTTTTGCTATACAGTAAACTTTTTATCTGTGAAAACGGGAACGTATGTAAGCCTATTTAACAGTCATCAAAAAAAATTAGTAAATAACACTGTAATTCCATGTATTCTAACTTTCCATTACATAAAAAATCAGCTATGATGGAACTTATAAAGGATTTTTTACGTTAACTAATAGGAAGGGAACGAGTGTGTT
Organism: Lysinibacillus sp. IITD104; assembly: GCF_036698265.2. Taxonomy (NCBI): domain Bacteria; kingdom Bacillati; phylum Bacillota; class Bacilli; order Caryophanales; family Bacillaceae; genus Lysinibacillus; species Lysinibacillus sp. IITD104. The sequence continues at coordinate 3,365,240 of NZ_JBAHYH020000001.1, read as the reverse complement.
GAGCGATTGGTACTTTGAATATGAAATTCAGGTGAATCGCCCTGGATTATTAGGAGATATTGCTTCACTTTTAGGGATGCTTCGTGTCAATATTATATCAATAAATGGTGTAGATGAGGATCGACGTGGTATGTTAGTGCATACAGACAATGATGAGGCAATTGAGCGTTTTCGTACAATTGTTTCGACAATGGAACATATTAACGTAACCAAATTTCGACAACCAAAACTTCGTGACCGTTTAGCCATTAGGCATGGTCGTTATATTCCTCGAGATGCAGATGAAAAAAACACATTCCATTTCGTAAGAGATGAATTAGGTATTTTAGTCGACTTTATGGCAGAACTCTTTAAAAAAGAGGGACATAAGCTGATTGGTATTCGTGGCATGCCACGTGTTGGAAAAACTGAATCCATAGTAGCCGCCAGTGTCTGTGCCAATAAAAAATGGATCTTTTTATCATCTACAATGATTAAGCAAACAGTTCGTAATAAGCTTGTGGGAGATGAATTTAGTCGTAACAATATTTTTATTCTAGATGGTATTGTAACTCGACGTTCATCTGATGAGAAACATTTGCAATTAGTGCGTGAAATGATGAATATGCCTTGTATCAAAGTTGTAGAGCATCCAGATATGTTTGTTCAGCATTCAGAATATAAAATAGAGGATTTTGATTATATTATTGAACTACGTCATCACACTGATGAAGAAATTACTTATGAAATAATGGAAAAAAATCATATGTCCGAATCGGATTCTTTTGGAGGATTTAATTTTTAATTTGATGTTAAAGTAGGTGTTATTAGTGGCAGAATTAGGGACTCGACTGAAAGAGGCGAGACTGTCTAAAGGCTACAGCTTAGACGATTTACAAGAAATAACGAAAATTCAAAAACGTTATTTAGTAGGAATTGAAGAGGGCAATTATTCCATTATGCCTGGTTCGTTTTATGTACGAGCTTTTATCAAACAATATGCAGAAGCTGTTGGGTTGGATGCGGAAGAAATCTTAGAGACATATAAAAATGAACTACCGAGCACTCCAAACGATCAAGTAAGTCAATCGATGACGAATAGCCCCAGCAGAAGAAAAGTAACGAAAGGCCCTTCGAATAAAATGATGGAGGCTATGCCAAAAATCATTGTTGCTTTATTTATTGTAGTCATTATTGTGGCTATATGGGTGCTATGGCAATCAAAAAACAGTCCAGGGACAAGCGAAGAAGTAAATCCAACTCCTGAGATGGAATATGACACAAATGTCAAGCCAATTGATAGTGAGAAGGATAAAAAAGAACAAGAAAATAAAGATGCACAGAAAAATGATAAAGATAAAGATGATACAAAAGCTACAGAAGAAACACCAACTGATGAAGATGACACTGATCAAACTGAAGAGATGAAGCAAACAATTTCCGCGGGTACTGTTGAAGCAGATGGAGCGACAACTTCTTATACGTTAACAGGGACGGATACAATGAAACTTAAAATCGAAATATCAGGCCCTACATTTGTTGGTATTCGCAATCAACAGCAACAAGAAATCTTAACAGATACGCGTGTCTATAATGCCGGGGAAGTAGTTGAATTTGACGCCTCAACACAAAACTATGTTCGTATTCGTCTCGGTAATTCAACGCAAGCTAAAATCTATATTAATGACGAACTTCTAACGTATGCACAACAAATTGTAACGCAAAATATCGTCATCAATTTCAATAAAGAACAGTAGTCATCCTATGATGACTACTTTCTTTCATCATGAAAGGTGTTAGAAAAATGAACATTCCAAATAAAATTACCATCTCTCGAATCTTGCTTATTCCATTCTTTGTCATTGTTATGATGTTTGATTTTGGCTGGGGAACATTATCGCTTTTTGGTGCTGAGATGCCAATCCATCATTTTATAGGTGCACTTATTTTTATCTTTGCTTCAACAACCGATTGGGTGGATGGTTATTACGCACGTAAGTATAACCTTGTGACCACATTTGGGAAATTTTTAGATCCCTTAGCTGACAAGTTACTTGTCTCAGCAGCCTTTATTTTAATGGTCGAGCTTAAGATGGCACCTGCTTGGGTAATTATCATTATTATTAGTCGTGAATTTGCTGTTACGGGTTTACGTTTGATTTTGGCAGGTGGAGGAGAAGTGGTCGCTGCCAATCAGCTTGGTAAAATTAAAACTTGGGCACAAATTGTAGCGATTGCTGCTGCTCTTTTACACAATACAATCTTTACATTGGTTGGTATTCCATTTGATAAAATCATGCTCTATATTGCATTGTTCTTTACACTTTGGTCAGGGTGGGATTATTTCTATCTAAATCGACGTGTATTACTTGAGTCTAAATAAGAAAGGTCTTGGGATCATGAATGCTGAAATTCTTGCGGTTGGCTCAGAACTATTATTAGGTCAAATTACGAATACAAATGCGAGATTTATCTCAAGCCAGCTATCCGAGCTTGGCATCAACGTTTTTTATCATACCGTAGTGGGCGATAATGCAAAGCGTTTAGAACAAGCTATCGAAGTGGCAGAGTCTCGTGCAGATCTCATTATTTTTTCGGGAGGACTGGGTCCAACAAAAGATGATTTAACGAAGGAAACGATTGCACGTCATCTTGGTGTTTCTCTTGAGTTTGATGAAGTAGCATTGACGTATATTGAGCAATTTTTTGCTAAACGAGGACGTCCAATGACGGAAAATAATCGTAAACAGGCATTAATTTTAGCAGGGAGTGAAGTATTAGCTAATCACCATGGAATGGCTCCAGGTATGATCTTCACAAAAAATGATCGCACTTATATTTTATTACCAGGACCTCCAAAAGAGTTAGAACCAATGTTTCAATTTGAGGCTAAACCTAAACTTGCTGCGATGCTTAATGATGGAGGGATCATTGCATCACATGTTATGCGATTTTATGGAATTGGTGAGGCCGAGCTTGAAGTACAAGTTCAAAATATTTTAGATGCACAAACCAATCCAACAGTTGCTCCACTTGCTTCTGATGGTGAGGTAACGTTACGCGTAACAGCTAAAGCCGCAACAGAGCAGCAAGCTAGGCAGCTTATTAAGGCAAAGGTTGCGGAAATACAAGCACTTGTTGGTGATTATCAATATGGTGTAGATGATGATTCCCTTGCCTCAAAAACGGTAGAAATGCTATTGGATAATAAGCTAACAATCGCGGCTGCAGAAAGTTTAACTGCTGGGTTATTTCAATCTGAGCTTGCGGAAATTCCAGGGGTAGGAAATGCTCTTATAGGAGGCGTTGTTACCTATGCAGCAGATGCGAAAGTAAAACAGCTAGGCATTTCACAAGAATTAATTGATACACATGGTGTTGTGAGTGCTGAGTGTGCGGCGGCAATGGCAAGTGCTGTTCGTGAGAAATTTGCTACAAATATTGGGATTGGCCTTACAGGAGAAGCAGGTCCCACTGCGCATGATCATCAGCCAGTAGGTACTGTTTGGATTGGTATTGCCATAAATGATGAGGAGCCGCTTACATATTTACTTCATTTATCAGGCATGCGGAATACGAATCGGCTCCGTGCGGTGAAATTTACATGCCACTATTTAATGCAGCTGTTAGAAGAACGTGGCTACACAAAACGTTATTAAAATAGATTAAAACATAGGAATTTGGGTAGAGGAAAACTATCCAAATTTTTATTTTGAAGGAAAATCGAATAAATGTTCGCTTTTTTCTTGCGTGTTTTCTCAAAAACAAGTATAGTAGAGATAGATAAAAACAGTGAACAGTTTTCGAAGGAGGAAAATGAATGAGTGATCGTAAAGCAGCCTTAGAACAGGCTCTAAAACAAATTGAAAAGAATTTTGGTAAAGGTTCCATCATGAAACTCGGGGAAAAAACCGATTTAGAAATTGCCACATCTTCAAGTGGTTCACTTGCACTTGATGCTGCATTAGGAGTGGGTGGATATCCACGTGGACGTATTATTGAAGTATACGGTCCAGAATCATCTGGTAAAACAACTGTTGCTCTGCATGCCATTGCTGAAGTACAAGCAACAGGTGGACAAGCAGCATTTATCGATGCTGAGCATGCATTAGACCCAATCTATGCACAAAAATTAGGTGTTAATATTGATGAGCTATTATTATCACAGCCTGACACAGGTGAACAAGCACTTGAAATCGCAGAAGCATTAGTGCGTAGTGGTGCTATTGATATTATCGTAATTGACTCTGTTGCTGCCTTAGTACCAAAAGCTGAAATTGAAGGGGATATGGGTGACTCTCATGTCGGCTTACAAGCCCGTTTAATGTCTCAAGCTTTACGTAAACTATCAGGTGCGATTAATAAATCAAAAACGATTGCTATATTCATTAACCAAGTTCGTGAAAAAATTGGTGTTATGTTCGGTAATCCAGAAACAACACCAGGTGGACGTGCACTTAAATTCTACAGCTCTGTCCGTTTAGAAGTGCGTCGTGCAGAAGCTATTAAACAAGGTAATGATATTGTTGGTAACCGAACTAAAATTAAAATTGTTAAAAATAAAGTAGCACCACCTTTCCGTACAGCTGAAGTAGATATTATGTATGGAGAAGGAATTTCTAAAGAAGGCGAAACAGTCGATTTAGGTGTGGAATTAGACATTGTACAAAAAAGCGGTTCTTGGTATGCATATGGCGATGAGCGCTTAGGTCAAGGACGAGAAAATGCTAAACAGTATTTAAAGGAAAATACTGCTGTCCTGGAAGACATAGCAAACAAAATCCGAGCTTCTTATGGTATTGCGGCTTCTTCTTATACAATTGCTGCACATGATGATGAAGAAGAGATGGATGAAGAATTAATGTTACTTCTTGAAGAAGAATAATTAATGATTGCATTGTTCCCACTTTATTGAGGGGACAATGCATTTTTTTGTCTATATTCTTAAATTTTTACACATAATAAGAGAGAAGCTGTATTTCGGTGTTTATTTCTAATGTACTGTTTTTTTATTAATTGTATTTAACGTGAAAATTTTCTAGTGAAATAGTAATAGGAAAAAAATTCGCTGAATGGATAGGACTTACTTTTTTTGGCTTAGATGGCGAACAGACGCCTGACTATCCTTGACAGAGCTTGAGGCTAGCTATACAATTAAATATGTATAATTTCTGAATTATGACTTTAAATAGGCAGTACATTTTATCCTCATTTAGCAAATGTTTTATAGTGAAATATCCTTTAAAATGGATGTCTAAACGCCTACTGGATGAAGATAATGCCTTTGGCCAATGAAACGGGTTTTGCATAAATTCTCCCAAAATCTGGTGCATTTTAGCTGAGGTGACATAGATGTATGCGCCGACTGAAACTGTAATACCCAAATAGCAAGAGGAGGTGTTCATATGGATGGAATTACTATCATCTCCGCTTTGCTTGGACTCATCGTTGGTGCCGCTGTTAGCTATATCTACATGAAAAAAGTGAATGACTCAAAAATCACTGGTGCTAAACATGTCGCTGAAACAATCGTTGAAGAAGGAAAACGAGAAGCGGAGGCAATGAAGAAAGAAGCACTACTTGAAGCCAAAGATGAAACTCACAAATTTCGTACTGAAGCTGAAAATGACATTCGTGAACGTCGTTTAGAACTTCAAAAACAAGAGAACCGTTTATTGCAAAGAGAAGAGAATCTTGATCGCAAAGATGATGCTCTAAATAAGAGAGAAGCTGGCTTAGAGCGCAAAGAACAAGCTCTAGCTGAAAGACAACAGCATATTGAACAGATGGAGAGCAAAGTGGACGAGCTCATGGCATCACAAAAAACAGAGCTAGAACGTATTTCTGCTTTAACTAGGGATGAAGCTAAATCAATTATCCTCAATGAAGTAGAAAAAGAGTTATCAACTGATATTGCTGTGATGACGAAAGAAGCTGAAACGCGTGCGAAAGAAGACTCAGATAAAAAAGCACGTGAAATTTTATCATTAGCACTACAACGCTTTGCTGCAGATCACGTAGCAGAAACAACTGTATCTGTTGTGAACTTGCCAAATGATGAAATGAAGGGACGTATTATTGGTCGTGAAGGCCGTAATATCCGCACATTGGAAACGTTAACAGGAATTGATTTAATTATTGATGATACGCCAGAAGCGGTTATATTATCAGGCTTTGATCCAATTCGCCGTGAAACAGCACGACTTGCACTTGAAAAACTTGTACAGGATGGTCGTATTCACCCAGCTCGTATTGAGGAAATGGTGGAAAAAGCTCGACGTGAAGTGGATGAACAAATCCGCGAAACAGGTGAGCAAACTACATTTGAAATTGGTATTCATAACTTACATCCAGATTTAATGAAAATTTTAGGCCGCATGAAATATCGTACAAGCTATGGACAAAACGTCCTAAAACATTCAATTGAAGTCGCACATTTGGCAGGATTACTTGCTGCTGAACTTGGCGAAGATGTAGCATTGGCTCGCCGTGCAGGCTTATTACATGATATTGGAAAAGCAATTGACCATGAAGTTGAAGGAAGCCACGTCGAAATTGGTGTGGAATTAGCAACAAAATATAAGGAACACCCAGTTGTTATTAATAGTATTGCCTCGCATCATGGTGATACTGAAGCAACATCTGTTATTGCGGTATTAGTCGCTGCAGCTGATGCATTATCAGCAGCTCGTCCAGGTGCACGTAGTGAAACACTTGAAAACTATATCCGCAGACTTGAAAAGTTAGAGGAAATTTCAGAAAGCTATGATGGCGTAGAAAAATCTTTTGCGATTCAAGCTGGACGTGAAATTCGTATTATTGTACAACCTGAAAAAATTGATGATTTAGCCTCTCATCGTCTTGCACGTGATATTCGCAAACGTATTGAGGAAGAACTCGATTATCCAGGTCATATTAAAGTAACAGTTATTCGCGAAACACGTGCTGTGGAATACGCGAAATAAATAATAAAATATTAGGCATCCCTTGACCGAGGTCAGGGGATGCCTTTTTGTATGTGAATAAAATTCGATGTAATCTACCCAGTAAGAATAAATGGATGATTCCAACAATATAGTATGGAATAAAGCATAGTGAACTAGCCTCAACATGAATACCTTTTAAAAATTAACCAGCCTAGTTATACTCCGTTTTTACAACTGGTTTATGTTTTGACAAGGAGTGAGAAGCATTGAAAGAAACGATCACATTACAAGATATATTGAAAATAGTCCGAGAAAATCTTCTTTTTATCATAAGTTTTACACTTTTCGTAGCGTTGGTTACGGCCTTTATTAGCATCTTTATTTTAAAACCTACCTATGAGGCAGAAACGCAAATTTTAGTTAACCAAAAGAATATAGAGCAACCACATTTAGGCGTACAACAGGTTGAAACAGATCTCCGACTTATTAATACGTATAACATTATCATTACAAGCTCAGCTATTTTATCTAAAGTTATAAATAAGCTAGATTTGGATGTCACACCTGAAGTGTTAATGGATCAAATTACTGTATCAAGTGCCAATAATTCGCAAGTCGTCAATATTAATGTTGTAGACAAGCAAGCAGAATTGGCTGTTGAAATTGCCAATACAATAGCAGATGTGTTTCAAGAGGAGATCCAAGTTTTAATGACGGTTGATAATGTTAATATTTTGTCCGTTGCAAAATTAGATAAGGAGCCTGTACCGATTGCGCCAAATAAAACTCTTTATGTAGTAGCAGCCTCGTTTATTGGTTTTGTTTTAAGTGCTGCCTTCATAATTATAATAGAGAGCTTAGATACTACAATCAAGACAGAGCAAGATATTGAAGAGTTGATAGGGCTACCGATTATAGGCTTGATTAGTCAAATTAGTGATTCTCACAATAAAAGTGCTAGGATAAAATCCCGTAAAACGAGGAGGGGATCATAATGTTCTGGAAAAAAAAGAAGAAAAAGAAGCTAGTGAAAATGGCACGAAAACTTGTGACGATTGCAAATGGCCAATCTTTTATTTCTGAACAATTTCGAACAATCCGAACAAATATTACATTTTCAATGCCAGATAAAGAGATTAAAACAATATTAGTGACATCTGCAACACCAGGTGAAGGAAAGTCAACCAATGCAGCGAATATCGGCGTTGTTTTTGCACAAGAAGGAAAACGAGTCATCATCGTAGATGCAGATTTACGTAAACCAACAATGCATTATACGTTTCTATTGCAAAATGCTAGGGGACTATCAAATTTACTAACACGACATTTTACAATGTCCCAAGTTATCAATAGTACAGATATTGCTAATCTATTTGTCTTGACGAGTGGGCCTATTCCACCCAATCCAGCAGAGTTACTGGCTTCTAATGTAATGGAGAGTGTAATAGAAAACCTAAAAAAAGAGTTTGACATCATTATTTTTGATGCGCCACCGATTTTATCTGTGACGGATGCTCAAATTTTGTCCAATAAATGTGATGGTACATTATTAATTGTAAACAGTGGAGTTACAGAAAATGAAAGTGTGTTAAAAGCAAAGTCAAACCTAGAAGCCTCAAAAGCAAATATTTTAGGCGTCATATTAAATAACTATAAAATGCCACTCCATCAATATTATGAGCAATATTATTATTAATTCAAGTACTTAGACAGGGAAGTGAAGTACAGTGATTGATATACACAGTCATATATTATTTGATGTCGATGATGGACCGAAAACAATTGAAGAGACACTTTGTTTATTTGAGCAGGCAGTTTTAGAGGGGATTACAACGATTGTTTCCACTTCACATGTCTTACATCCATTTTATAATGTTCCTTTTAATGTAGTGAATGATCAAGTTGAACAGTTGCAATTGGCAATTGACCAACGTAACATGCCGTTAAAACTTTACACGGGACAAGAGGTACGCTTGGCCGGTAACATTCTAGAATTGTATGAAAAAAAACAATTACATACATTAGCACATTCCAATTATTTGCTGTTGGAACTCCCCTCTAATCATATTCCAAAATATACAAAGGATATCATCTACTCGTTATTAACAGCAGGCATAACACCCATTATTGCACACCCAGAACGAAATAGAGTCATTACAGAAAATCCAAGTCATTTGGAACAAATTATACGGGAGGGGGCACTTGCACAAATTACAGCAGGAAGTTTAGCAGGATTGTTTGGAAAAGCCATCCAAAAGCTTTCAATAAAATTTGTGCGCTCGAATCTTGTCCATACATATGGTTCGGATGTGCATAACTTAAGTACACGTCCTTTCTTATTTGAAAAAGGTCTTCGATATTTAGAAAAGCAAAAAGACTTAGATATGGTAGATTTTTTGCTTGAGAACAACGAACGAATCATAAACAATCAGCCATTAATTGTATATGAACCAGATGATACTTTCACAAAAAAATGGTGGAAGTTTTTTTAAAATGCGAGAGCATCTTTCAGCTGGAAGGATATAAAAGATAGCAACAAGTAGCTGAAGCGCTGGAGACATTCAGTGTTTAAGGGGGCCGTATGGGATGCGAGTTGTTTTTATGAGGAGTAACCCTGTTTCACCAGACCCAAGGGTTGAAAAAGAAGCACTTTGCCTTGTGAAAAATAATTGGAATGTCCACATTTTAGCTTGGGATAGAGATAATAAATATAAAGTAAAGGACCAACTGCTAGAAGGTGAACATGCAATCCGTATTACAAGGTTTGGTATTCCTGCAACATTTGGGGGAGGTTTGAAAAGGAACTTATTTCCATTTATAAAATTTCAGATTAAACTTTTTCAGTGGTTACTTCGCCATAAAAATACGTATGATATGATTCACGCTTGTGATTTTGATACAGCACTAATAGGTACAATATGTGGGAAATTACTGCGTAAAAAAGTAATCTATGACATGTTTGATTCGTATACCTCACCATTTTATGGACCAGCGAGTATTGGAAAGGTCATTGAAAGTATAGATTTACGTCTTTTGAATAGTGTAGATGCAGTCATTATATGTACAGAAAAGCGTAAAGAACAGATTGCTAAAGCTTCACCTAAAAAAATAGAGATCATATATAATACCCCGCGTTATATAGATTCAAATAATCGCTTAGATTTGAATCCGAAAAAAGTAAAAATAGTTTATGTAGGCATACTTACTGAAAATCGGTTGATTAATGAATTGGTTGAAGTAGTAAAGAATACGCCAAGTTACGAGCTGCATATTGGTGGATTTGGTAAATTAGCCGATACATTGCTGCAAACTTCAAAAATGCATGACAACATTCACTTTTATGGTAAGTTACCCTATGAAAAAACAATAGAGTTAGAAAATAGTTGTGACATTATGACGGCTATTTATGATCCTAACATTTCTAACCACTATTATGCTGCACCCAATAAATTCTATGAAGCATTAATGCTTGGTAAACCTTTGATTATGGTAAAAAATACGGGAATGTCGGAAGTAGTTGCAGCAAATAATTTTGGAGAACTTATTGATTATAATAGAGAGAGTTTACAAAAAGGAATTGAGAATTTGGTAAAGCGTAGAAAAGAATGGTCAGATATTTCTCATGAAATGAAGGCACTGTACGAAGAAAGTTATAGCTGGGCGAAAATGGAGAAACGAATCACTGATTTATACAGTAATTTATAAAAGGTGTGCGAAGGACGGAGTGACTCGTAGCGGCAATCGATATCCCAATTGAGGAAATTTGTTCATCCACAATCGTAAGAGCAATATGAAAATTTACAATAGTATTGGATTTTTAGGGGGACTAATATGAAGATATTATTTGTTGCACAAAATTTTCAAATGGGTGGTATCCAAAAGGCATTGATTAATATGCTAAAAGAAATCAGCCTCTACGAGCAATATAAGATAGATGTTTTTACATTTAGTGGTGGGGAATTAATGAACGATATTCCCTCCAATGTGAAGGTAAATACAGGGAACTTACTGTTGCAACTAATTGCTACACCTTTTGCTGAAGTGAAAAAAGGAAGTAACATATGGCATATTATTTTACGAATTGTGTGTATGATAGTCGTTCGATTGATAGGTTCCCACAACTTCTACTCGATGCTATTAAAAAAACATCGTATTAATGGTCATTATGATATCGCCATTTCTTATTTTAATGATGTACCTAATCAATATTTCAATAGAGGTACCAATTTATTTGTAGATCACTTTGTGGTAGCAGATCGTAAGTTCGCATGGATCCATACAGATCCCATTAAAGCGAATTTTAATTATGAAGCTTGTGTCAAAACCTATAAAAATTTTGATCGATTGTTCTGTGTTTCGGTAGCATGTAAGGAAAATTTGATAAATTTTCTTCCTGAATATCAACATAAAATTCAAGTGGTTTATAACTTTTTCCCAATTGAAGAGATTAAAGAGCAGGCATGTCAATATACACCGTTTCTAAAAAGCGAGTTGGATTTAATATCTGTTGGGCGAATTGAAAATAGTACAAAAAGGTTCGACCTTATTCCACATCTGTGTAAGTTGTTAAAGGAAGCTTCTATAAATAATTTCCGCTGGCGCATTTTAGGGGATGGACCAGACCTTTTGGCCAATCAGCAACTAGCTCTGCAACTAGGCGTAGAGGATGTAGTTGAATTTGTAGGGGAAATAAAAAATCCGTATCCCTATATAAAATGTAGTGATGTATTCATTTTAACATCAGCCTATGAAGGCTATCCAATGGTCATAGGGGAGGCATTAATTGTACAAACGCCTGTTATTACAACGGATTTTGCAGCAGCAGGTGAGCAAATATGTAATGGTCATAACGGGTTGATAACAGGCTTTAATGTTGAAGACATCTTTCAAGTCATTGCCAATGTAATGAAAAATACAGAATTACTAAATAATATGAAAAATTACATAGAAGAAAATCACTACACAAACGAAAAAGCTCAAGAGCAACTAGAATTGGAGTTTGATGCTATATGATAGTGGAAAATAAAAATTTTAGTGTGCTCATTTGCATTATTTCTAGTATCTTTGTCGTATTAAAAATATATACAGGTAGTAATCTATTTCTCTGGATCTTCTTTCTTTTAACAAGTACGGCGATGCTGCTAGATAAGCAGCAGCATCGAATTGACTATTTATTGTTTTTTATTTCATGGGTTTATGTCATTAAATTTGATATATCTGGCTATTCACTGCTTGTCGTACTTAGTTCTTTCTATATTTTGTTAAGTATTTTGACGATCTTTTTACAAAAGCAAGGTATATCAAAACGTCTCTTATTGACCTTTTTCTTATTTGCGTTTTATACGGTGGCCGTAACGTTAATTAGTGGGGGCAATCTTATAGCAGTTTTAGGCTTTGTGTTGAATTATAGTGTGCTCTTTTGTGCAGTAGTGACTATCAATGAGAGGACATATTTCAGAAGGTATACGTATATCTATGCATTGGGTTTACTAGCTGCTTCGATCGTTCGATTAATCAGTTATTCTGTTCCAAAAATTGATCATTTTATAGAGTCAATGACCGTTGTGAATACAGTGAAGACAATGAACTCAATTAGTACAAGATTTACGGGTTTAGATTTAGATCCAAACTACTTTAGTTTGCAAGTATTAATAGCAATGGCTTGTTTATTAGTGCTTTTTAATCTGGATGGAAAAAAGGAGAAAAAGTCAATTGTATTACTCGTAATATTAGCGTTTTTTGGCATACTGACATATTCCAAAATGTTTATTATTACATTCGTCGTTTTCATTTTGATGACATTCATCGTATTCATTAAAAATAATGTGAAGACAGCCATTAAATTTTCAACTTTTATAGTGATCATATGTGGGGTTGTACTCTATTTTTTTTACGAGTCTTTATTCGAAATTTATTGGATTCGGTTTTTCGGGTCAGGAATATCGACAGATGCTATTACCACTGGTCGAGTGAGTAGTTGGAGCATATTTATCAATGAAATCCTTCAAAACACGAAAGTATTTGTTTTGGGAGCAGGATTTGGCACAAGCTTTGCGAAGGTGAAGATGGCACATACAATGTACTTATCAACTCCCTATTATATAGGCCTACTTGGAGTAGCCTTGTCAGTACTATACATTTCAAGCCTCTATAAAGTACTTAGAGAGAATGTCGGTATTATTAATACACCAGGCTTTCAAATCCTCTCAATTAACGCTATTCCTCTCTATATCGTGTTACTAGCGAATATAGGACTTGATTCATTTGTCATGGATTATTTTCCATATCATATTTTATTAATTATGTTAGCTCTGACTATGAGTAAAAGTAAGACGGACTACTTACGATGAATGAGAGGTGAGGTGAGTGCCATTTTTAAGCATTATTGTCCCCATCTATAATACGGAGCCTTACTTAAATATGTGTCTTGATAGCATTTTGAGACAGGAATTCGTGGATTTTGAGTTGATATTAGTGAATGATGGCTCGACTGATAACTGCTCAGTAATTTGCGATGAATATGCCGAAGCTGATACAAGAATTACTGTCATTCATCAAGCAAATAGTGGTGCTGTCAGTGCCCGTAAAGCAGGGCTAAGCGTCGCCAAAGGACAGTATATTGGATATGTAGATAGTGATGATTGGATTGAAGTGGATATGTACAAATCATTATGCAATGCTGCACGTGATTTTGATGTAGATATTGTCATTTGTGACATTGTAGAAAATTATCCACTCCAAGAAGTGAAGAGAGCGCAGCTTGTCGCGCCCGGTTTGTACAGGAAGGATAGGCTGGAAAAAGAAGTGTATCCGATTATGCTATATTCGGGCGAGTATTACCGTTTTGGATTATTTCCATCTTTGTCTAATAAAATATTTAAAAGAGACCTATTAGAGAAAAATCTATTTGATGTGAATGAAAAAATTTGCATGGGGGACGATGCTGCTTGTACGTATCCAAGCTTATTTGATGCAGAAAGTATTTATATATTAGAAAATCAATACCTCTACCATTACCGTCAGCATACTTCTTCCATGACAGCTAGTTATGATCAGCTGTTTTTTAACAAAATACTTATTTTGTATGAACAATTGAAAGTTTTAAAGCACAGAAAAGCAGACCTGGTTCCTAATTTTACTGAACAACTTCAGTATTATTTTACTTATTTAATGATTGCAGCAGTGAATAATGAATTGAATAGATTTAACTATAAGCGTTTACATGAAAAGCGTATCTTTATCAAGAAAATGTTGATTCATGAAGTGTTTCATGAATCGTTGCACACTATTCGTATGACAAATATGCCGCTCAAATCAAAGGCCTACATTTGGTTATTAAGGAAAAAACAAATTCTATTACTTTTCATGTTGAATAGGATCAATCGGTGGTTAATTGATTGTAAAGGATTAATTCCCACTTTTACTAAAAGAAAAGGTGCTTACCAGCATGAGAACTAAGAGGGTAGTTTTAAATTTAATGTCTAATGTATTGCTACAAGTTGTTGCAGCGGTTATTAATTTCATTTTGCCTCGACTATTTATGACAACATATGGCTCTGCTACAAACGGGCTTGTTTCGTCGATTAAGCAATTTTTAAGTTATTTAAAAATAGTAGAGGCAGGTGTTGGTAGTGCATCCATAGTGGCGCTCTATAAGCCACTAGCCAAGGGTGATAAAGACCAAATAAATGGAATTCTTTCAGCGACTAATCGTTTTTATAGACGTTCGGGTTATGTCTTTGTTGGATTAGTCGCCATTTTGGCTATTTGTTATCCGTTATTAGTAGGAGATGAAGTGAATCCGCGAACGGCTCTTTACATGGTACTTATTTTGGGGATTAGTGGCATGTGGGAGTATTTTTTTATAGGGAAATATTTAGTTCTACTGTCGGCAGATCAAAAAAGCTATGTTATTTTTCGCATTCAAACAATGTTGCTTTTTGCGAGTGCACTATTGTCAGTTACTTTGATAGCATTTGGTTTTTCCATCGTCATTGTTGTTGCTAGTTCAAGTGCCATATTGTTACTGGATGTTCTTTTTTTAAGATTGTATGTTAAAAAGAAATATCCATATTTCAATAGTAAAAAACAAGCGAATACGTTAGCAATTAAAGATAAATGGGATGCTTTAATTCATCAAATTGCCTCGTTAGTGGTGTTTAACACGCCGTTTATTTTAATAACGATTTTTCTGGGCTTAACAGAAGTCAGTGTGTTTACAGTTTATAGTATGGTGTTTAATGCAGTCACATTGTTTATATCCACTTTTTCAGGGGCGATATTAGCAGCTTTTGGAGACATTCTTGTCAAAGAGGATAAGGACGTTCTTCGGAAATATTTTCATCACTTTGAATATATTTTTTATGGCATCATTGCTTTTAGCTACACATGTACAGCTATTTTAATATTGCCATTTATAAAGATTTATACAGCAGGGATTGAAGATGCCAATTACATAAGGCCCTGGTTAGCAATATTGTTTGTCATTGTAGGAGTAGCGAATACAATTCGGATTCCTGCCAATACGTTAGTGAATGCTGCAGGCCATTTTAGAGAGACGAAAAATCGTGCCATTATGGAAGCATTAATCAACCTTGTAGTTTCTCTTGTTTTTGTACAGTTTTTTGGCGCAGAAGGAATATTACTAGGAGGAATTTGTTCATACGTCTACCGAACTTATGATTTAATCATTTATTCTTCAAAAGTGATTTTACAAAGTTCCCCTTTAGATACTGTCAAAAAAATTGTGCGTAATAGTATCTTTGCATTTCTTGCAGCGACACCATTTATATTCTTTTTTGAGCTCCATATTACAAGTGCCAGTTCATGGCTTGTAGCAGCTATATGTATTTCCCTGTGGACGATGTTTATTGTATTAATAGGTAATTTTATTATTGAGCCTAAAGCAATGCGAGATATTTTGATGCAATTAAAGCGGACAATTACCAATAGCTAATAATTTTATCCCTGCATTTTAGTAAGGTAAGAAGCATAATTGAAAGGCAAATAGATTCCTTTGAAATGGCAGGTGATGATGATGAAAAGAGAAGTCAAAGAAATATATTTACTACGATTCGTTGCTTGCTTAGGAATTGTGTTAATGCATAGTGTTACGTTGGCGTTGAACATGTATAACATAGAAGAAGGCCCACAATTCGTAATCCTGACATCAATTCAGCTGATCTTTATGTTCGGGACACCTCTTTTTATATTTATCTCAGAGTTTGTCATTGCCTTTTCCTATTCAGATCGTTTGCCGAAAAAGTTTTATGTAAAACGTTATAAATATATTTTAGTTCCGTTTCTTTTTATTGGGTTCCTTGATGCAGTTCTTAAATCAATTGAATCACCTACTATTGAATTTGCAAAAAAACTCCTACTGAATTATTTAGAAGGTGATTATCACGGTTATTTTATCGTTATTATCTTTCAGTTTTATATCATACATCCATTTTTTGTAAAATTTATTGTATCGAGATATCCAGCCCATAAAGTAATAATAACTGCGTTTATTATTAATTTTGGTTACTTAGCCTTTTTTAATTTTTTGGATCCATATAAGTATTTTCCGTATTTGTCTTATATTAGTTTGCAATGGGATTTCTTTAATAAGATGCCATTTCCAGCGTGGATTGCTTATTTTGTAGTAGCTTATTATTGTGGAAAAAATTATGAAAAATTTCTATCGTTGTTACAGCGTTTTCGTCATCTGCTGCTAATAGTATCGCTAATTACAGTAAGCATTTTGCTAGCCTCCCAGCTATCAGGTATCATTACGGAAGTTCATTCTAAGAGAATAGACGTTATCCTTTATACATTCAGTATAGCTTTTCTGTTATTTTTCATCGCGAGTAACAGAAGAAAAATGCCGAAATTTATCATTTTTATTAGTCGATATTCCTTCGGTATCTATTTATTACATCCCCTAGTTAATAGCCTACTTAAAATTTTTTTAACGAATGTTATCGAAACATTAAGTGTCTTCTCTGTTATTGCCATTTCATTTATTATCAGTATTAGTTGCTCTATTTGTATAACCTATGTAATGAGTAAATGGCAATTCGGTGCATTTTTTGTAGGGCAACTCACCAACAATGGGTACTCCTCTAATAAAAAAGATGCACAATTACCCATCCAGCAATCCTAGATAAATTGGTGCTATCCAAAAAGTATCCAAAAACGTAAATTGAGTATGGCTTACGTTTTTACTTTGCGATTGCCAAAGCAAAGATGGTAAACTAAAAGATGTTATTTAGAGAAAGTGTGGTCTTGCATAATGAAAGTTCTATTTATTGGTGATATTGTTGGTTCAATTGGTCGAGATGCGGTGGAAAAATATTTACCTCGCTTAAAAAAGAAGTATAATCCAGATGTTGTGATTGCAAATGGAGAAAATGCTGCAGCTGGACGAGGGATTACTCGTAATATTTATAACAGCCTGCTACAAATAGGTGTAGATGTCATTACAATGGGCAATCATACATGGGACAATAAAGACATTTTTGATTTTATTGATGATGCGGATTACTTAATTCGACCAGCAAACTTTTCAAATGAAGCACCTGGTAAAGGTATGGTTCAAATTTCTAAAAACGGTGTGACATTATCTGTCATTAATTTACATGGTCGTGTATTTTTACCTCCACATGAGGATCCGTTTGCAATGGCAGATCAATTGATTGCAGAAGCACGACAAATATCTCCACTTGTCTTCGTGGATTTTCATGCTGAAGCGACTAGTGAAAAAATTGCTCTTGGTTGGCATTTAGATGGGAAGGCTTCAGCCGTTGTAGGCACACATACACATGTGCAAACAGCAGACGCAAGAATTTACCCGCAAGGTACAGCTTATATCACGGATGTTGGTATGACAGGTCCATATGATGAAATTTTAGGTATGACGAAGGAAAGTGTCATCTACAAATTCCAAACAAACATGCCATCTCGTTTTGAAGTTCCGAAAAAAGGGCGAGAGGTTTTAAGTGGTTTCTTTGTAGAGATAAATGATCGCACAGGGAAAGCTATTGCCTGTGAACGCATTTATATAAATGAAGACTATCCATTTCAAGGGTAGATAAGTCGAAGAATGTTTTTTTACGTTTCTTTTTCAGGGATATAGGTTTCTTTGTCAAACTAGTCTATTTCCGTTTTGCGGAGCATAAAATGTGCTACGGACAATAACTTGAGGTCCAAAAAGGGGGACACATGAGTTGTTGAGCGTAAACACTATTCGCGAAACGGGGAGGAATAATTGTGGATTCATTAAAAGTATCATCACGCTCTAATCCAAATTCAGTTGCAGGTGCATTAGTCGCGGTAATCAGAGAAAAAGGGCAGGCAGAAATGCAAGCAGTTGGGGCAGGTGCACTTAACCAAGCCGTGAAAGCAGTGGCCATTGCACGCGGATTTGTAGCGCCAAGTGGCACAGATTTAATTTGCGCGCCGGCGTTTGCCGATATTTTGATTGCTGGAGAAGAACGAACAGCATTAAAGCTGCTAGTGGAAAAACGTATTCGATAAAAAAGTAATGAAGTAAAATGCTCTGTCACATAATATTGTGGTGGAGCATTTTTTCGTTTTCCTATTTACATATGATAGATGTCACTTGAAATAGGGGCGTGATTTTGCTTAGATTTGAAAATTACAACTTTATGAACAGGATTTTCAGTCAAAGGTCTGATTTTCGCCTAAATCGTGGAGAAACAATAGTCCAGACGGTTTCTTCGTGTTAAACTTATGAAGGAAAAATAATAGTACACATTGGATTTAAGGAGTTGTTGACATGTTACATCAGCTTTCATGGAAAGTCGGTGGGCAACAGGGTGAAGGGATTGAGAGTACAGGTGAGATTTTCTCAATGGCAATGAATCGTCTAGGCTATTTCCTATACGGTTATCGTCACTTCTCTTCTCGAATTAAAGGTGGCCATACGAATAATAAAATTACAGTTCGTCCAACAGAAGTACGTTCAATTGCGGATGATTTAGATATTTTAGTGGCATTCGATCAAGAAACAATTGATGTCAATTATAAAGAGCTTACAGAAAAGGGTATTATTTTAGCCGATGCAAAATTTGATCCTGTTAAACCAGAGGATTCAAAAGCTCCATTATTTGCAGTACCGTTCACAGAAGTAGCAGCAGAGCTTGGTACTTCGTTAATGAAAAACATGGTGGCTATCGGAGCAACTGCGTCATTGCTAAACCTAGAAGATGCAGTTTTCCAAAATGTTGTCGATGATATTTTTGGTAAAAAGGGCGAAGAAGTCGTTCAAAAAAATATGGAAGCCATTACACGTGGTCGTCAAATTATGAATGAGCTTTTAGGTGATCGTATAGGCGAATGGGAGCTTGCACCTGCGGATGGTAAACGTCGTATGTTTATGATTGGGAACGACGCAATAGCACTTGGCGCAATAGCTGCTGGGACACGCTTTATGGCAGCATACCCAATTACACCTGCCTCTGAAATTATGGAATATTTAATTAAAAAATTACCGAAGTTCGGTGGCACTGTCATCCAAACGGAAGATGAGATTGCTGCAGCAACAATGGCTATTGGAGCTAACTTTGGCGGTGTACGTTCCTTTACCGCTTCTGCTGGTCCTGGTCTTTCATTAATGATGGAAGCAATTGGTCTTTCAGGTATGACTGAGCAACCTTTAGTAGTAGTGGATACACAACGTGGTGGCCCTTCAACTGGGTTACCAACTAAGCAAGAACAATCTGACTTGATGGCTATGCTTTACGGTACACATGGAGAAATTCCTAAGGTAGTCATTGCACCTTCTACGATGGAGGAAGCTTTCTTTGATACGATCCAAGCATTTAACATTGCAGAGGAATTACAATTACCAGTAATCTTAATGACAGATTTACAATTATCTCTAGGTAAACAATCTGTTGAGCCATTTGATTATAATAAAATTGAAATTCGTCGCGGTAAAATTGTGATGGATGATCTTGAGGAAGCGGCAGATAAAGCCTACTTCAAGCGTTATGAAGATACAGAAGATGGCATTTCACCTCGTGTATTACCAGGAACATTACATGGTATTCATCACGTTACAGGTGTTGAACATGATGAAACAGGGAAGCCATCTGAAGCAACGGGTAATCGCCAAACTCAAATGGATAAACGCTTCCGCAAATTAGAGAGCTTGAAATTTGATAACCCAGTCTATGTCAATGCACCACATGAGGAAGCCGATATTTTATTAGTAGGCTTTAACTCAACAAGAGGAGCTATTGAGGAAGTGCAAGAACGACTGAATGCGCAAGGAATGAAAGTGAATCATGCACATATTCGTTTAATTCACCCATTCTCATCTGCGGAAATGGCACCTCTTATTACACAAGCGAAAAAAGTGATCGTTGTAGAAAATAACTATACAGGTCAATTAGCTAATATTATGAAGATGAATGTTGGTGGTCACGATAAAATCGCGACAATCACTAAATATAATGGTACACCATTCTTGCCAGGTGAATTAGAAAATCGTGTGAAGGAGTTGACTCGCTAATGGCAACATTTAAGGATTTTCGTAATACAGTGAAACCAAACTGGTGCCCAGGCTGTGGAGACTTCTCCGTACAAGCAGCTATCCAACGTGCTGCTGCAAATGTTGGCATTGAACCAAATGAACTGGCTGTCATTTCAGGAATTGGTTGTTCAGGTCGAATTTCAGGATATATCAATTCTTATGGATTCCATGGTATTCATGGTCGTGCACTTCCGATTGCACAGGGCTTGAAAATGGCTAATCGTGATTTACATGTCATCGCTTCAGGCGGTGATGGTGATGGATTTGCAATTGGTATGGGGCATACAATTCATGCAATCCGCCGTAATATTGATATTACTTATATCGTGATGGATAACCAAATCTATGGTCTTACAAAAGGTCAAACATCTCCACGTTCTGCTGCTGGATTTATTACAAAATCTACACCAGGTGGAGCGATTGAGCCATCATTGAAACCATTAGAGGTAGCATTAACAAGTGGTGCGACATTTGTGGCACAGGGCTTCTCTACTGACATTAAAGAATTAACAGCTCTAATTGAAGCTGGTATTAACCATAAAGGCTTCTCGTTTATCAATGTCTTTTCACCTTGTGTAACGTATAACAAAGTGAACACATATGATTGGTTTAAAGAAAACCTAACAAAATTAGCGGATGTTGAAGGTTATGACCAGTCAGATCGTGGTATGGCGATGCGTACAGTGATGGAGCATGAGGGCTTAGTAACAGGCATTATTTATCATGATACGGAAACAAGGTCTTATCAAGAAAAAGTACCTGGCTACTCTGAGTTACCATTAACAGATATCGATATCAAAATGAGCGAAAATGATTTTAATGATTTAATAAAAGAATTTATGTAAAAAATAGAATCAAAGCATTTGGAATGTCATCATTCCAAATGCTTTTTTTGTGCTTTAGTAAGTGTTTGATCGTGGGTAAATGCATAGCCACTTTGAGTATTTGATATGATCCTTATAAAATCCTTATATTTATTATTTTTTACACTAAGGTCATTGAAAGGATGATGACTAATTATGAATGACTTGATTTTGAAAACAAACAATCTTAATAAAACGTTTAAAGGACAAAAAATCGTAGACAATTTATCGTTAGAAATTAAACGCAATACGGTATATGGCTTACTTGGACCGAACGGAGCGGGGAAATCTACAACCTTAAAGATGATAACGGGCATGCTACGACCTAATGAAGGAGATATCATTTTTAATGGACATTTATGGACTCGAAAAGATCTGCAGAATATCGGAGCCTTAATTGAAACACCACCCTTGTATGATAATTTAACAGCTAAAGAAAATCTAAAAGTTCGAACGATCGCGTTAGGCTTACCGCAAAGTCGGATTGACGAAGTATTGGAAATTGTAGATTTAACGAACACGAGGAAAAAACGAGCAGGTCAGTTTTCTTTAGGGATGAAGCAACGATTAGGTATAGCCATTGCACTGTTAAACAAACCGAAGCTGTTAATTTTAGATGAGCCGACAAATGGTTTGGATCCAATTGGTATACAAGAGCTGCGTAAGCTCATTCGCTCCTTTCCAGAACAAGGTATCACTGTTATTTTGTCAAGTCATATTTTGCATGAGGTAGAACAAGTCGTGGATGATATTGGCATTATTGCTGATGGCAAGCTGGGCTATCAGGGACCAGCTCCACAAGGTCATGAATTAGAATCACTCTTTATGCAGGTTGTCACTGCCAACAGAAAGGCTGGTCACTAGCATGTTAGCCATCATAAAAGCAGAACGATTAAAATGGAAGCGAACTTTTATTCCCAAACTTCTTTGGCTTACGCCTCTTATAACCTTACTTTTAAGCGCTGTACTTATGGGAGGTGCTTACTTTCAAACAGGTGCTTATAACTGGTGGTATACGATGCTACTGCCAGGTGCACTGACGATTTGCTGTGCCTTAGTGGTCGAAAAAGATAAGAAGTTGAAATACCATAGTATACTGGCACTACCGCTTGACCTCAAAAAAGTTTGGCTAGGAAAAATACTTTCATCAGGTGTATGGCTTTTCCTTATCACTAGTATGTTCTTTGGAGGAATTACAGCAGGGGGCTGGCTATTTGGTCATACATTACCAATAACAAGCAGCTTATTAAGTTCTCTAGTTATTTTCGTAACATTTTTGTGGCAAATTCCTTTATGTCTTTTTCTGTCAGCTAAATTAGGGACCTATTTGGCTATTTTGCTTAATGTAGTGGCCAATATCGTAGGGATTGTAGTATTTGCTGATGGAGAGCTATGGTATTGCTATCCATTTACGATTGGTGCACGTTTACTATGCTCAACCCTCGGCATATTACCAAATGGTCTGCCTGTACCTGAAGGAAGTTCTTTACTCGATAAAGATGTTATATTTCCTGGCTTATTGATAACAATTGCTTGGTTTATCATAATAAGTTTTCTCACAACAAAGTGGTTTCAAAAAAGGGAGGCAAAATAGCAAATGGACATGTTACGATTATTGAAAGCAGAATGTCTTAAAACAAAACGCACGAAATTGTTACTTACACATCTACTTGTCCCCATAGCTATTTCTGGACTGTTTTTAGCTTACTATTCCTATTCACCATGGGATTCTCATGGAAAAATAACTGCCTATTTTCAAGGCTTAGCGTGTGGACTACCTATGATTATAGGATTAGTATGTGCAATGGCATCCGAGCAGGAGGCAAATGCAGGTCATTATCAAAGCATGCTAGTCACAACAAAATTAAAAATAAAGGCATATCTGAGTAAGCTTGTATTATTATTGATGTATAGCTTTGGAGCCATCTTTATGTCTGTAGCTATTTTTAGTATTGGTTTTAGAGAACTATTACATGAACTAGATTTTGACTATTTATTTTATAGTATTGCTGCCTGTATTATATTCGGCAGCCATATTATCTTTTATATCTTACATTTATTTGTGAGCTTACAATTTGGGAAAGGTGCTTCGATTGGTTTAGGTATTGTAGAAGCTCTGCTGGTTGCTTTGTTGCTTACTGGTTTAGGGGATACTATTTGGCCGTTTTTACCGTATGGATGGAGCGGTCACTTTGTTACTTTATGGATTTTAGCATCGGCGGGTACAAATTTAACATGGCTCGAGGCAAGTATCCAGACTAGCATAGTTTGGTGTTTAGGCGGAATCATATTAGCATTTGCATTGTCTTGCTTATGGTTTTGGAGATGGGAAGGTAGAGCATCTGAATAGTGGGAATGGATGGTTGATTATGGCAAATATATTAGTAGTTGATGATGAAGTTGATATTTTAATGCTGATTAAAAATGCACTACAGGAAGATGAACATTTAGTAAGCATTGTGTCTAATTCGACAGAAGTAGAGAAGATGGAGCTAGGTTCCTATGATTTGATTTTGCTTGATGTTATGATGCCTGCTATTGATGGATTTACGTTATGTAGGCAAATTCGCCATGCTGTAGATTGTCCAATTCTTTTTCTTACCGCTAAATCCTTAGAGGAAGATATTATGTTTGGTCTTGGTTTGGGTGCAGATGACTATTTAATCAAACCCTTTAGTATTGGAGAACTAAGGGCAAGGGTCAATGCTCATATTCGACGTGAAAATAGAGAGAAACGGAATATCCTTTTTAATGGTAAAGTTCATTTTAATCTTTCCGGTAAAGAACTATTTGTTCAAAATGAGCGTGTTCTGTTAACCAAAAGTGAGTATGAAATATGTGAATTTTTAGCACGTCATCGCGGGCAAGTATTCTCTAAAGAACAAATATACGAAACGATTTTTGGATTTGATGGCAAAAGTGACAGTACAGCGATAACAGAGCATATTAAAAATATTCGTTCAAAGTTACATGCATTTGATATAGAACTTATTGATACGGTTTGGGGGATTGGCTATAAGTGGAAACCATAAAACCGAGGAAAGGAACACATCTGCATACATTTTTCCTGAGATATTTATTTTTTCTTTGCATTGGCATCATTCTTTTAGTAGCTCTATTAATAGGTCTATTTATGTTTGCCTTTTCAGCTAATATTATTTTACCTGCAAATTATGCAGAGACACAAATCACTTTAGCAAAAGACCGAATTGCGACAAGCAGCTCGGTAACGGACGAGATGATCCCTGATCTTGTAGATTATGCAGTGGTTTCTATGCAGGGAGAATTTATTTCAGGCAATTTAACAAAAGAAGAGGCTTCCTATGCATGGCATTTAAAACAAAAGGGAGAGAAGCAAGGAAGTTCTCGATTTTATGCATTTATTGAGCGCGAACAGGAAGTATGTATTTTACGCTATAGTTTAGTCCCTGAGTATCGATCTGCGATCATAAGAAATTATTTACCTAACCCGCAATTAACGGTTTTATTAGTTTTTATTATTGGAGTTGTTGTACAAGCAGCGGTACTTGCTGTTCATTTTGGCAGAAGACTAAAACAAAAAATGATGGGCTTGCAAGAAGCTATTGAAAAAATACAACATCAGAATTTGGCATTTCATTTACAACCATCTGGAATTCAAGAAATTGATGATATTGCTCTTTCCTTCGAACAAATGAAGGAAGCATTAAATACTTCTTTGACACAGCAATGGCGGGCAGAAAGATTGCGCAGAGAACAAATATCAGCACTGGCACATGACCTGAAAACACCATTGACAATTATTAAGGGAAATGCCGAGCTTTTATCGGACACTGCACTAGACGAAATACAAAAAGAATATAACCAATATATATTAAAAAATACGGTTGAAATTGAAAAGTTCACAAAGCAATTAATGGATCTTTCGAATATGGAGCAAGGTATTGTCACATCAAAATCAAATGTAGCCATGCATTCTTTTATTCAACAGGTCGAACAACAAATGAAAGCTCTTGCTTTAGAAAAAAATCTTGAAGTTAGTGTAGAAAAGGTCAGGCTACCTACTTCCATTATGATAGAGGAAGAGCTTTTTTATCGGGCTCTATTAAATGTGATTGTCAATGCAGTTGAGCACACACCAAATAACGGCAAAGTTACTTTATTTGTTCAAGGAAAGGAAGATGTTATTCATTTTACTGTGAAAGATAGTGGTACTGGTTTTTCATCAAAAGATTTAATAGAGGCTACCAAACAATTTTATCGTGGAGACCAAAGTAGAAACACAACAAATCATCATGGTATGGGCCTTTATATTGCAGAGTCAATTATTAAAAAGCATGATGGGGTATTGACACTCACTAATGATTCGATAACGGGAGGAGGGAAAGTGACAGTTACTATTCCTGTTATGAGCATGGAATGATAGCCTATTTTTTCAATTCACTTCAGGTATAGGTTAAAGTCATTGCTCTATTGAAGGCCTTTATGTTTACCCTAGAATAAAGTTAGTCCTTTTTATTGGAGGTAAGGTTTTACAACTAATTATCCTTATAAAGGACTTTTTCTATAGAAATAAAGGCGCAATTGGAGAAGAAAGCTTTTCTGTGGAATTTCACAAATTGGCTACTTTTTTAGAGGAATTTAATAAAAAACAAACCATTTAAGTGGATTGGATAAAGGGCTCTTTCAGGCAATGTTTCTATAAAAAATGCTACAATAAAAGAAAAAAAGAGGCGATGGACGTGAATAACGTCATTGATTTTATTGCAAAAAAAAAGGAACGTGAAGACCGAAAGCGTGCGCAGGATTTAGAACGTTATGTTGCAACTCAGTGTAATTTTCAGCAGCCTGAAAATATTGATGCTCTTGTAGAAGACAAACTAATTGAAGTCAAAGATCATACGTTATTTCTTGGTTTTCTATCCATTTTAAAGGATGAGCAAATAGAACCGCTAGATATTTTTCAAGATGTCTTTTCATTAGAGCCCTCTCGTTTTGAAATGACCTACAATATGAGATGGTGGTCAGTTGTGCAACTGGCATTTACATTTTTAACAATTCTCAAGGAAAATGAACCGCATACATATGCTGATTTTTTAGGTCTCTCCAAATAACCTAAGTATGTGTACGTCTGTAAAGCAAACGTACACATACTTAGGTTTTTCCTTATCTTCCCCCTTCAGCTTTACAAGTCTACTTCATTTATTCATTAAATTCATAGATATTTATAATTCCTCAATAATTTTTACTAAACATTCTTAACATCTCCATACTTGCTTAATGTTTGTTTTATAACATAACGTTTGTAAGCAAATAAAAATAAAGCAAAACAAATGGAGGGTCCAACACATGGCAATTCATAAACTGTGGAAAAAAAGTCTAATTGGAGCATTAGCCATTTCCATGTTGGCAGCTTGTTCTGACAGTTCATCTAGTGCAAATGAGGTAAACAAGGATTTATCGCTTGAGGACATTACAGAAAAAGCAAAGGAAGAGGGCACTGTTAATTCTGTTGGTATGCCAGATACATGGGCGAATTGGGTAGAAACCTGGGAGGAACTCGGGACTGAATATAGCATCAAACACAAGGATACGGATATGTCGAGTGCCGAGGAGTTAGCGAAGTTTGAAGCAGAGAAGGAAGATGCTACAGCAGATATTGGAGATGTCGGGATTGCTTTTGGACCAATCGCTAAGGACAAGGGCTTAACATTACCATACAAAACATCATATTGGGATGAAATACCTGATTGGGCTAAAGACGATGAAGGACACTGGATTGTTGGCTATACAGGCACCATTTCTTTCTTGACAGATAAAAATAATGTGAAGAATGCTCCAACATCATGGGAAGATCTGAAAAATGGAGATTACACAGTCAGTATTGGGGATGCATTAACAGCTAACCAAGCACAGTTTGCCATATTAGCAGCTGCTATGGCATTTGGTGGAGATGAGTCGAACATACAGCCAGGTATAGATTTCTTTGCTGAATTAGCGAAGCAAGGTCGTTTACAGGGGGATCCATCAGTAGCGAACCTAGAAAAAGGTGAAATCGATGTTGCGATTTTATGGGATTTTAATGCATTAGGCTATCGTCACCAAATCGACGAGGAGCGCTTTGATGTAGTGATACCAAAGGAAGGATCTGTTACTTCTGGTTATGCAACAGTTATTAATAAATATGCTAAAAACCCACATGCTGCCATGCTAGCACGTGAATACATTTTATCTGACGCTGGTCAAGAAAATTTAGCAAAAGGCTATGCTCGTCCGATTCGAGACAACGTAGAACTTCCACAAGATGTAAAGGATTTATTATTACCAGCTGATATGTATACGAATGCACAGCCAGTAAAAGATCAAAAGAAATGGGAAGAAACAACAAAGCAAATCCCTCAACTTTATCAAGAGCAGGTGTTAATCCATGCAAAATAACAAAGTGGTTCTCATTGTCATCGATGCATTACGCTTTGATACAGCCTGTACACATATGGGATTCTTACACCATCTAGTCGAGCGTCAGGTGGCTGCTCGCTATAAGATTTGCTCAGAGGTGCCATCTTTATCGAGACCATTGTATGAGACGATTTTAACGGGTACTCCCCCTATTGTCCATGGCGTTACCAGCAATATGACAGTGCGTTTATCGAACGGGCAAAGTGTCTTTCATGTCGCAAAGGAGCACGGTTTATCTACAGCAGCCTCCGCCTATTATTGGGTGAGTGAGCTTTATAATAGAGCACCATTCAATCATATGGAGGACAGAATACAACTCGATACACAATTACCAATTGACAACGGTATATTTTATTTTGAGGATCATTATCCAGATAGTCATGTGTTTGCCGATGCAATATGGTTAATGGATCAAAAGCAGCCTGATTTCCTTTATATTCATCCAATGAATGTCGATGATGATGGTCACAAATTTACGGCGGATTCTGCCCAATATCGCAATCGTGTTTTAGCGATGGATGCCTTATTATCATTATTTATTCCAAAGTGTATGGCACAGGGCTATGAGGTGATCGTTACGGCTGATCATGGCATGACAAGAGATGGGAATCATGGCGGCACAACGCATGAGGATCGTCATGTTCCGCTATTTGTCATTTCAGATGCTGTAAAGGCTGGTATAAAAGAAGGCATTATTTCGCAATTACAAGTTGCACCACTGTGCTGTCATTTATTAAATATCAAGCCTGCTGATGATATGGTGCCACTGCTATTAGACGGTGTGTTTACAGCAAAAGAGGTTTAAATAGTAGTAGTCGCTCTTATTGTAAGGAGCGGCTATTATCCCCATAAAGCTGCAAGTCATTTATAGAAAGAAGTGAGTGTGTTGATATCGAAGCGGCAATCCATTGCTTGGCTTTCGCCTTTTCTTGTATTACTATTACTGTTTTTCTTAGTACCGCTACTATATATGCTCATTACAAGCTTTCAAAATAGTGAGGGCTTTACATTGAAGCAGTATGAATCGATTTTTACGAACGACTACATTCTCCAAGGTTTTAAAAATAGTATTACATTATCTGTTATCTCGGCTATGATTGCGTTACTTATCACATTGTTCGCGGTTTATGCCATGATGAAGTTTTCAGAGCCAGTACGGGAGAAGATTTTAATACTTACGAACTTAACCTCCAATTTTTCAGGTATTCCGCTAGCATTTGCTTTTATCGTTTTACTTGGCAATAGTGGTTTATTTACATTGTTATTTGACAAATGGGATATTGATGTGTTGACGTCCTTTTCACTTTACAGTTGGAGCGGATTGTTACTTATTTATATTTATTTTCAGCTGCCATTATCGCTTATGCTGCTCTACCCCATTTATGATGGGATTCAGCAACAGTGGAAGGAGGCAGCAGCCCTTCTAGGGGCATCCAGCTGGCAATTTTGGATGAAAATTGGTATCCCTGTTATGCTGCCAGGAATTGTGGGAACCTTTAGTGTATTGTTTGCCAATGCCATGGGTGCGTATGCCTCTGCTTATGCATTAACAAGCAGTAATTATAATTTAGTGGCGATTCGTATTGGCTCCTTAATAAAAGGTGATATTTTTGCTCAGCCAGAGCTAGCCAGCGCCATTGCAGTAATATTAGCAGTGACAATGGTGACTGCCATGCTTATCAGTGAATGGAGCATCTCTAAAACAAGGAGGAAAGTAAAATGAAAAAGCGTGGTTTGGCTGATTTCTTTTTCCTTCTGCTAGTGGGGTATTTACTATTACCTGTGTTAGCAACAATGCTCTATGCGTTTGCAACAAAATGGAATAAATCGATATTGCCAGAGGGACTTACGCTAAAATGGCTTGCTACATTGTTTCGGGATACCGATTTTATTCAGGCATTTGGTCGTTCAGTACTTTTAGCAGGTGGTGCAGTTAGTATCGCACTCCTTGTCATTGTGCCAGCCATCTTTGTCATTGTCTTGTACTTTCCTAAATATGAAAAGTGGATACAGATGGCAGTGGTGATGGTGTATTCTTTTCCAGGCATTATTTTAGCTGTTGGGCTTATACGCGTTTATAGCAAAATAGGTATACCGATGATATTCGTTGTTTTAGGTGCCTATGTTGTGGGGATTCTTCCTTATATCTATCAAGGTACACGAAATAGTTTAAGAAATATAGATGCGAGACAGCTACTTGATGCGGCACAATTGCTAGGTGCCTCGAAAAGGCAGGCATTCACAAAAATTTTACTGCCTACCGTTTATCCGGGCTTATTTGCAGGAGCATTGTTATCCTTCTCAGTCTTATTCGGTGAGTTTGTCTTAATTAATCTTGTTGTCGGTTCTCGCTTTGAAACCGTTCAAATTTATTTAATGAAAAAGCTTAGCACAAGTGGACATATAGCTAGTGCAGTTGTATTCATCTATCTCGTGCTAATGGGTCTTTTAACATTCGTCATTGCAATCGTAACGAAACGATCGAAAGGTGCTACAAATCTATGAGTTATCTTATTATTGAAGGGCTTCATAAAAAATATGGACAAGTATCTGTTTTAACCAATATTCATATGGAAATACAAAAGGGGGAATTTATCACACTATTAGGTCCTAGTGGCTGTGGAAAGAGTACCATTTTGCGGATTGTTGCGGGCTTAACAGATGCATCGGCAGGTAAGATTTCGATTGAAGGAAAAGATATGAGTGGCGTACAACCGAAGGATCGTCAAGTAGGTATGGTCTTTCAATCCTATGCACTTTTTCCAAATATGACTGTGCACGAAAATGTTGCTTTTGGTTTGCGTATGCAAAAAGTCAATAAGACAGATATGGAGCAGCGTGTTCATGAAATGCTTGCGCTTGTTCATCTAAGTGAGAAAGCTAATGCTTACCCAAAAGAATTATCTGGAGGTCAACAGCAGCGTGTTGCTCTGGCTCGTGCATTAATTGTCCGTCCTAAAGTATTGCTATTAGATGAACCACTTAGCGCGCTCGATGCTCAAATTCGTAAAAAACTTCAAGCAGATTTACGATCAATTCAAAGAAAATTAAATATGACTATGATTCTAGTTACACATGATCAGGAGGAGGCAATGGCTGTTTCGGATAGAATATTCGTTATGAATAATGGCAACATTGCCCAAACAGGTACGCCAACGGAAATCTATACGAGACCAAATAATGAATTTATTGCTAACTTCATCGGTCATTATAATGTTTTTCCACGCCAATCTTTAGAAAAAATGCTTGGCAAATCTTTAATAGGTCAATCCACTAAATTTGCCATACGACCTGAAGCACTGCATCTCGATCAACGAGATGGAGACTTGTGTCTCTCTGGAATTGCCAAACAATCATTAATGAGCGGCAATATTATTCGTACTACGTTTGAAGGAGAAATGCCGTTTACAATGGAACAACTGCATCAACAAGGGTACTCGATTGAAATGGGAAAATCCTATAAGTGTTATGTCGCACAAGAAGATGTGATTGCGCTATCATGACTTACGCTAAACTGGAAAGATTTGAATTTATTTTAAAACAATTAGATACAGAAGGAAAAATTATTGTTGCTAATATTGCCGATGCCCTTCAGGTGGCACCAGAAACAATTCGCCGAGACTTTGATGAATTAGAGCAACAGCATTTATTATCAAGGGTTCATGGTGGGGCTATTAAATATACGAATGTACGCAATGAACCGGTATTTTTACGCAAGCTACAAATGCACAAGGACGCAAAGAGACAAATTGCTCAGATGGCAGCAAAACGCATTTGCGACGGCGATACTATTGCAGTAGACACAGGTACTACAACAGTACATATAGCCGATTTTTTACTAGCTGTTGAAGATATAACGGTTGTAACGAATTCAATTGCAGCAGCTATTCAATTTAATTTAGCCATAGAAGAACGACGCATGACAGGCAAGGTCATATTACTAGGGGGCACGGCGAATCCAAAACAATCTTCCGTTGCAGGTGCTATGACGTTAGAAATGCTAGATAATATGAATTTTGATAAGGCTTTTCTATCGTGTGGTGGTATGAGTGAGGGCATTGTTTATGATTACGATTTGGATGAATCTCTTATTTCTAAGAAAATGCTCAAGCATAGCAAAGTGAGTTATTTATTAGCCGATGGATCCAAAATTAATGGCAAATCATTTTTTCAAATCTGTCATCTTGATGAATGTACAGAAATTCTTTGCGAAAGCACTTGTCCATTAGAATGGCAGGCTTATGAGGAAAAATGGACGATATGTAATGGAGGGAAGAACTGATGACAATTGATTATCACGTACATTTAGAAGAGGGGCCTTATTCATTTCGCTGGCTAGAGCGTACATCGCAGGCACTGGAGTTTTTTCATTCGGATGATGAAACGGAAAAAGGCTCTAAGCAACAAATGACCTGTCATTTACAGCGGCTAGCACAGCGCGTGAAAAATGGCTGTTATAGTGAGGAATGGTTGGATTTATATCTCGAACAGGCAAAGCTGCTTGGCTTACGTGAGGTTGGTATTGTCGATCACTTATATCGTTTTCAAGAAACGCGTGCCTATTTTGAGCGCTATATGAGACTGGATGGTAGTGAAATTGGGCAGGTACAGCGCTATTGGCTGGATCGTGTGATGACAGAAAACATAGATGCTTTTGTGGCGTCCATTCAGCAGGCAAAGGAAAAATGGCGTCAACATGGGATTACGCTGAGACTTGGTATAGAGGCAGATTATTTTGTTGGTGGAGAGGAGAAATTAACGGCTTTACTAGCTGGTTATCCTTGGGATTATGTAATTGGTTCTGTCCATTTTGTCGATGGGTGGGGCTTTGATAATCCGCAAACACAATATCTTTTTGAGCAAATGGATCAACTTTCTTTACAACAAAATTATGAGCGATTTTTTAAAGTAGTTGAGAAAATGATTCTTTCCAATATGTTTGATTTTGTTGCCCATTTAGATAATTTTAAAGTATTTAATTATCAGGTGGAGGATCGTGCTTTTCTTGAAGCTTGGTATAAACGTATTGCAAAGGCACTAACATCTACTCAAACCGCCACTGAAATCAATGCCGGGCTGTATTATCGTTACCCTGTACAGGAAATGTGCCCGAGCCCTCGTTTTTTACAAACCTTACTTGAACATGGAGTTGCTTTTACTGTATCCTCTGATGCACATTTCCCAGACGATTTAGGTAAATTTACATCTGCTAATACAGAGCTACTAAAGAGTCATGGCGTTCAAGCCGTTGTCTCCTTTGAACAGCGAGTTAAAAAAATGATTACATTATAGGTTGAGTATAGGGCACTACAGCTTCGATATAGTGCCTTTTACTCGTATTACATAACTACAATTTAGCTCGCATACACATGATTAAATTCATTTTTTTAATGTGAGGAGAGTCCAATTGACATCCATAAAAGAACAACCCTTTTTGCCAATTATTATACAATCGGGTCAACATGCCTACGGGGTAGCCCGCTCTTTTTATGCAGCCTATCGCGTGAAAAGTCTTGTCATTGAGCCAGCTAAAAAAGGAAGATCGATGCGCTCAATCTTTTTGGGGGGCACTCAGGGAATTGCAACGCAAAATAGCGGTATTCTGGATTTTCAATATGTTGAACATTTAGATGACCCAGCCCTATTTGTACAAGCGCTAGTCAGAGTAGCCATGCAGTGCCAGCAAAAGAAATTGATTCTATTAGTGTGTGACTGCTACTATGCTGAGCTTATCATTGAAAATAAAAAGAAGCTTGAAAAGTACTTTATTTTACCTTATATAGATCAGGCTTTACTAAAAATGGTCCAAACTAAGGAAAAGTTTTACCAGCTTTGTGATAAATATCAGTTAAAATACCCCAAAACCATCATCATAACAAAGGAACATCATCCAAATAGAGACCTCCCTATCCAGTATCCCATTATTATTAAACCTTCCAATGCCGTGACCTATACGAACTGTTCCTTTCCTGAAAAGAAAAAAATATATCTAGTGCATGATGCCGACGAGATGGAGCACATCATTCGCTGTATTTATCGTTCTAGCTATCAAGACACCTTAATCGTTCAAGAATTTATTCCAGGCGATGATTCCTATATACGTGTTCTAGACGTATATGTAGGAAGGGATCGAAAAGTAAAGTTAATGTGTGTAAGCAACAAGCTACTTGAAGATCCCTCTCCACAAAACAAAGGCATTTCTTTAGCGGTCATGACCGATTATGATGAACAGCTAATGGAATCCATTCGGTATTTTTTAGAGGACATCGGCTATACAGGCTTTGCTAATTTTGATATGAAATATGATATCAGGGATGGGAAATACAAGCTATTTGAAATGAATTTGCGCCCAGGGGCTTCAAGCTACTATGTGACCGCAAGCGGGTATAATTTAATGCAATATGTGGTGGATGATTATTTATTCCAAGTTCATCATGAACGAACATATGTCCAGACGAAGCATGTATGGTCACTCCTTCCTCCAAAAACGTTATTTAAATACATGAAGAATGAAAAATTAAAAATAGAAGCAAAGCAATTAAAGAAAGATGGGCAATACACGGATGCATTACTATATAAAGAAGATATGAATATAAAGCGTTGGATAAAGCTGAAATTGTATCATTCATATTTACAGATAAAATACAGCAAGTATTTTAACAAAAGCAATGGTTAGCATAGGTGAAATGAAGGATAGGGCTTTAAAACTTTCAGGATAGAACGCCAGAGCTGATGGATAATTACGCCTATCTTCATATAATTAAGTCGAAACCACGACATTTGAGGCGCAAACCTTGTAGGAAGTATCAACTATTCAGTATAATAATAAAATGGGAATTCAAGTGCATGGATTTCGTTTGAAAGGAGTTACCTGATTGCGATGAATGAGGAACAACGCTTAGCAAATCAACAAGTCAATCAACCCAAAAAAGAAGACAAGCCTGAAAAGGATTATAGTAAATATTTTGAGAGGGTCTTTACAGCTCCTTCCTTAAAAGATGCTAAAAAACGTGGGAAAGAAGATGTCAAGTATCATAAGGATTTTAGCATTGCAGAAGAGTTCACAGGAATGGGCAAAGATCGCACTTTCTATATTCGAACTTATGGCTGCCAAATGAATGAGCATGACACAGAAGTAATGGCAGGGATTTTTATGCAGCTAGGCTACACACCAACAGAGGTGATTGAAGAGGCTGACGTTGTCTTGCTAAATACATGTGCTATTCGTGAAAATGCAGAAAACAAAGTATTTGGAGAACTTGGTTTCCTGCTGAAATATAAACGAAAAAACCCTGAGATGCTAATAGGGGTATGTGGCTGTATGTCGCAAGAGGAATCTGTGGTTAATAAAATTTTAAGAAGCTATCCACATGTCGATATGGTATTTGGTACACACAATATTCACCGTCTGCCAAACATTTTAAAAGAAGCCTACATGTCGAAAGAAATGGTCATAGAGGTTTGGTCTAAAGAAGGCGATGTCATTGAAAATCTGCCGAAAAAACGTCTTGGTTCCATTAAGGCTTGGGTTAATATTATGTATGGGTGCGATAAGTTCTGTACGTACTGTATTGTTCCGTATACACGTGGTAAAGAGCGTAGTCGCCGACCAGAGGAGATTATTGCTGAAGTTCGTGAGCTAGCGGCAGCGGGCTACAAAGAAATTATGTTGCTGGGACAAAATGTCAACGCATATGGCAAAGATTTTGAGGATATAAATTATCGTCTTGGAGATTTAATGGATGAATTAAGAAAGATTGATATTCCACGGATCCGTTTTACAACGAGTCATCCACGTGACTTTGACGATCATTTAATCGAAGTTCTTGCAAAACGTGGCAATTTAGTGGAGCACATCCATTTACCAGTACAATCTGGCTCGAATGACGTGCTAAAAATTATGGCGCGTAAATACACACGCGAACATTTCCTCGGTTTAGTGGATAGAATTAAAGCGGCAATTCCTGAAGTAACATTAACAACAGATATTATCGTTGGCTATCCGAATGAAACAGAGGAGCAGTTTGAGGAAACATTGTCCTTGTACCGTGAAGTCGGCTTTGAGGCAGCGTTTACGTATATTTATTCTCCACGTGAAGGCACACCAGCTGCGAAAATGATCGACAATGTACCTGAAGAGGTGAAAAAAGAGCGTCTTCAACGTTTAAATGAAGTGGTGGGCGAATACTCACGCAAAGCATTAGAGCGTTTAAATGGCGAGGTTGTCGAAGTATTAGTTGAAGGAACAAGTAAACGGCGCGACGATGTGCTAGCGGGCTATACGCGGAAAAATCGTTTAGTTAACTTTAAAGCACCAGCAGAAGTAATTGGTCAATTAGTAAAAGTAAAAATAACAGAGACTACATCTTATTCACTTACTGGTGAATTTGTAGAAGTCGTAAAAAATGAAAAGGTGGAAGCGTAAATGACACAAGTCTTATATACAAAAGAAGATTTAATTAAAAAATCACACGAAATTGCACATATGATTGCGAATACGCCAGAGGTTGAATTTTTCAAAAAAGCAGAAGCGCAAATTAATGAAAATCAACATGTACGTGAACGTATTGCAAGTTTAAAAAGCTTACAAAAACAAGCTGTTAATTTCCAACACTTAGGGAAAGAAAAAGCATTAAAAATGATTGAAGATAAAATTGCCAAAATCGAAGAAGAAATTAATGCCATCCCAGTCGTACAACAATTTAAAGAATCACAAGGCGATGTAAATGATTTATTGCAACTTGTTTCGAATACAATCGCAAATAATGTAACAAATGAAATTATTCGTTCCACTGGTGGCGATGTACTTCGTGGTGAAACCGGCTCGTATGTAGAAAACACTCAGCCAGGTAGCTGCTCTTAAAAGATGATAGAAATCAAAGCTCGAATGCTGTCATTCGAGCTTTTTTTACGTCTTCTTCTATTGAAGCTTACAGCGGCTATCTTAGGCCTCTCACAGAAAAGTTTTAAATGATCCATTTCATTCTCTAAAAATATATGTTCACCCAATGGGCGCTACCTGCATATGATGGAGTGAAAAGAGTCGAAGGAGGAATTGCGCTGAAACGTTTACGACAAATCGTGACGAAAGCAGTAGTTGCCAAAGGGAAGAAGAGAACGGAAGAACGTGTGACATTATCACCAACAAATAAACCGACAAGTATTTTAGGATGCTGGGTAATCAATCATACTTGCTCTGCAAAAAAAGTTGGGAAATTTGTAGAAGTAACAGGGAAATTTGATGTCAATGTATGGTATGCCTATAGTAATCATTCGAAAACAGCTGTGTTTTCTGAAACGGTTCACTATAAAGACAAAGTGAAGCTTCACTATCGAGAAGGTGAAATTAGTGTTGGTGATGATGTTCGTGTACGTGTGATACAAGAACCAAATTGTATTGAAGCGATAATCTCTCCATGTGGTACGAAATTTGAAATTGTAGTAGAACGTGAAGTAATTGTAGAAGTAATGGGTGAAACAACAATTTGTATTAGTGTGCATCCACTAGACTATGAAGAAGATTGGAACCTTAGTGATGAAAGTTCATCCTCATCTTCATCCTCATCAAGCTCTAGTTCTAGCTCATCTTCTAGTTCTGAAGGAGAAGGCAGGTATGTGTTAGAGTCTTCATCGTTTCCTGATGAACGTCCAAGATAAGTCTACTAAACATCATTTTTTGATACATGCGAAATGCTAGCATCTTAAAAAAGGTGATTGAAGCGTTTCGCATGTATCTTTTGTTATAATAAATATATCTATAAGGCAAGAGCGAGGTAAATAGTGATATGACAACATATACACCAATGATGCAACAGTATCTACAGGTAAAGGAAGATTACAAAGATGCCTTTTTATTTTTTAGATTAGGTGACTTTTATGAAATGTTTTTTGAGGATGCAATCAATGCCTCACAAATTTTAGAAATTACATTAACAAGCCGAGATGCAGGCGCAAAAGAGCGAATACCAATGTGCGGTGTGCCGCATCATTCGGCTAAAAATTATATTGAAACACTTGTGCAAAAGGGCTATAAAGTGGCTATTTGTGAACAAACAGAAGATCCAAAGCAAGCAAAAGGTGTGGTCAAACGTGAAGTGGTTCAGCTTATCACACCAGGAACAATTATGGAAGGGAAGGCCCTTGATGGTAAATCTAATCATTTTATTGGCGCGGCAGAGCAATTAGATGACACAACATTTGGCTATGCTTATTTAGATTTATCAACAGGTGAGGCAGTAGCGTCTTCTATTGAAGGCGATGGGAAAGCTTTATTAATGCAAATGCAGGCTTATGGCATTCGAGAACTGATTGTAACGGATAGTTTGCAGCTATTATTAGCAGAGCATGCCGTCAATGCTGGTATCGTGCTTTCAATTGAAGTGAATGAAATGCCTATGCACAAAGCAGCAGGCTATTTAGAAGCTGTACCACAACCGTTACAAATAGCATGTCTTCGATTGTTAGCATATATTGATCAAACGCAAATGAGATCTTTATCACATATTCAGGCATTCACATTTAATGAAATGAAAAATTATTTGCGCATTGATTCTAGCTCAAAGCGCAATTTAGAGCTGATTCAATCGATTCGTGGTGGCGATCAAAAAGGGACACTCTTATGGCTATTAGATGACACTGTGACAGCGATGGGTGGGCGAAAATTAAAGCAATGGCTACACCAGCCGCTTGCCACACGTTCAGCAATAGAGGCTAGACTAGCGATTGTGACGGATTTATTGGAAGAATATTTTGTACGAACAGAGCTTCAAGCATCCTTAAAACAGGTATATGATTTAGAGCGTTTGGCTGGTCGTGTTGCTTTTGGTAATGTGGGTGGACGAGATTTAGCCCAATTGCGTGATTCTTTACGCCAAGTGCCAACTATCCAGCAACAGTTAATGGGTTCAAATAAAGAAACGTTACAGCATTTAAGTGCAGACCTTGATACATGTTCAGATGTCGAGGCATTATTAGCAAAAGCGATTACCGATAATCCCCCTATTACCATTAAAGAAGGGGATGTTATCCGTGATGGCTATAATGAACGCTTAGATGAACTTCGCTATGCTGCTCGTAATGGTAAGGATTGGATTGCCCAACTTGAACAAGAAGAGCGTATGAAAACAGGTATTAAAAATTTAAAAATAGGCTATAATCGCATTTTTGGTTACTATATTGAAATTACAAAATCAAATATTCATTTAGCAGATTTAACACGCTATGAGCGCAAACAAACACTGGCGAATGCGGAGCGCTATATTACACAGGAACTAAAAGAAAAAGAAGCATTGATTTTAAATGCTGAAGAAGAAAGCTTAACATTAGAGTACAACCTATTTGTAGAAATTCGTGATGTATTAAAAGCTTATATTCCACGTGTCCAAGCACTGGCAGCAAGCATTAGTGAATTAGATGTTTTACTAAGCTTTGCAAGTGTCTCAGAAAAATATCGATTTACGAAACCGCAATTTCATGGTGGACGTGCCCTAGAAATTATAGAAGGACGTCATCCTGTAGTTGAAAAAATGCTGAATAAGCAAATGTATGTACCAAACGATTGTGTCCTAGAAGAGCAGAACAATATGATGCTTATTACAGGACCGAATATGTCAGGTAAAAGTACTTATATGCGTCAAGTTGCATTAATAGTTGTTATGGCACAGATGGGCTGCTATGTACCCGCTGAAAAAGCGAGATTGCCTATTACCGACCAAATTTTTACTCGGATTGGAGCGGCTGATGATTTAGCGGCAGGGCAATCTACATTTATGGTGGAGATGCTTGAATCGCAACATGCAATTATGCATGCAACAAAAAATAGCTTGATGCTATTTGATGAAATTGGACGTGGAACATCGACATATGATGGTATGAGTTTGGCACAATCAATGATTGAATATATTCATGACAAAATTGGGGCAAATACGTTATTTTCTACGCACTATCATGAATTGACAGCACTTGAAAAGGATTTGCCACGCTTACAAAATGTGCATGTTTCGGCAACCGAAAAAAATGGTACGGTCGTATTCCTGCATAAGGTAAAAAAAGGAGCGGCTGATAAATCCTACGGTATTCATGTGGCACAGCTTGCTCAATTACCTGAGGAAATTTTAGCTAGAGCCCGTGTATTACTTGAGAACTTTGAGTCAGGGAAAGAGGTAGTTGCCGAAACACAGGTGATAGCTGAACAACCAGTGCAGATGTCTTTATTTGCAGAGGAAGAGTCGATTTCTCCATCCGAGGCAAAGGTGCTAAAGAAATTAGAAAAGGTCAATATTCTAGGTACTTCACCGATGCAGGCGATGAATATTTTATATGAGCTACAGCAAGAGCTAGTGAACGCTAAAAAATAAAGGAGTGATACGTTAGTGGGAAACATACAAATTATGGACGAATGGCTATCCAATAAAATCGCAGCAGGAGAGGTAGTAGAAAGGCCAGCTTCTGTTGTCAAAGAGCTTGTGGAAAATGCTATTGATGCTGGAAGTACGTCCATTGATGTTTTTTTACTAGAAGCGGGTCTCACTTCCATTCAAGTAATAGATAATGGTAGCGGTATGGATGAAGAGGATGCACTCATGTCATTCTCTCGTCATGCTACTAGTAAAATTCATCAGGAACATGATTTATTCCGTATCCGGACACTTGGCTTCCGTGGTGAGGCTTTAGCATCCATTGCTTCTGTTTCTAAAATGACATTGATTACATCAAATGGTGAATCTGGCACACATTTAGAGCTTGAAGGTGGACATATCCTCACTCATAAGCCTGGTCCGTTGCGTAAAGGGACTGATTTAACTGTATCACAGCTATTCTTTAATACACCCGCGCGCTTAAAATATATGAAAACCATTCAAACTGAACTTGGGCATACAATAGACCTGATGAATCGCCTCGCACTTGGTAACCCACAAATTGCTTTCAGATTACTGCATAATGGTCAACAATTACTACAAACAAATGGCCGTGGAGATGTACAACAAGTACTTGCTGCTATTTATGGTGTACATAATGCCAAGAAAATGGTGTCTTTCCAAGGCGAGTCACATGATTATCAAATTTCTGGCTTTGTAACCTTGCCAGAGGTAACACGTGCTTCTAAAAATTATATGTCCCTATTTGTAAATGGTCGTTGGGTCAAGCATTATTTAGTACAAAAGGCTATTGTGGATGCCTTCCATACGTATTTACCTATTGAGCGCTACCCGATAGTTGTTCTATTTATAAAAGGTGATCCTTACTTAACAGACGTGAATGTGCATCCTGCAAAACATCAAATTCGTTTAAGTAAAGAGCCTGAGCTTTTGAAGCTAATAGAAGAAACCATTCGTGAAACAATACGCAACATTATTCGAGTCCCGCAAATGGAAAAGAAAGAAAAAATCGTTAAACCAGCTACTGAGCAATTAAACATTTGGAAGCCTGCTCCCAAGATGGATGTGGAGAAAATGAATGCCATCGTAGAAAAATTATATGATGTCCAAACCATTCAAGAAAATAATTGTGAGCAGATAGTTGAGCCTAAGCCTATTTCTACTGTTCGAGAGGAAAGTTGGCAGCCTACACCTCAAATGGAGGCTGAAATAAAAGATGAAGTAACTATAGTGGCACATTCCGAAATATTGGAAGACGCGCCTACAAAGGAACCCTTTCCTGAACTCGAAGTAGTAGGGCAAATCCATGGCACATACATTGTCGCACAGATGGAGGATGGTTTTTATTTAATTGATCAGCATGCTGCACAGGAACGTATTAAATACGAATTTTTCCGTGAAAAAGTCGGTCAAGTCAATCCTCATGAACGTCAGGCATTATTGTTACCACTAACATTCCATTATGCAGCCGATGAGGCATTGATCTTACGAGAACATAGGCATGAATTAGAAGCTGTAGGCGTATTTTTAGAGGAATTTGGACAGTCATCTTTTGTTGTGCGTGAACACCCGAGTTGGTTCCCACAAGGGGAGGAACAGGAAATCATTGAGGATTTAATTGAACAGGTGCTGACAACTAAAAAGGCTGATATCAAAAAGCTACGTGAGGCAGCAGCGATTATGATGAGCTGTAAAAAATCGATTAAAGCCAATCATTATTTAACAAAAGAGCAAATGGAAACATTGCTACGAGATTTACGCAATGCAGATAATCCATTTACATGCCCGCACGGACGTCCAGTGCTTATTCACTTTACTTCGTATGAAGTGGAAAAAATGTTTAAACGGGTTATGTAAGGGAGAGGGGGAAAATGGATGGGCGAATTTATTTTAGCGATTGATCAAGGAACGACAAGTTCAAGAGCCATTTTATTTAATAAAAAAGGTCAAATTGTTCATGTAGCACAAAAGGAATTTCAACAAATTTTTCCAAAGGCTGGCTGGGTAGAGCATAATGCAAATGAAATATGGGGATCTATCTTGTCCGTAATTGCGGCTGTATTAACCGAAAGTGGCCATGAAGCAAGTGAGGTTCATGCGATCGGCATTACCAATCAGCGCGAAACAACAGTGGTGTGGGATAAACACACAGGTCAGCCGATTTACAATGCGATTGTCTGGCAATCACGTCAAACACAGGACATTGTGAATGCATTAAAAGAACAAGGACATGAGGAACGTTTTCAGCAAAAGACAGGGCTACGCTTAGATGCCTATTTTTCAGCGACTAAAATTAAATGGATCTTAGATAATGTTGAAGGTGCGCGTGAAAAGGCAGACAATGGCGATTTATTATTTGGGACGATTGACTCCTGGATTGTTTGGCGATTATCAAAGGGAAAGGCCCATGTGACCGATTACTCAAATGCAGCTCGAACAATGCTCTACAATATTCA
Source organism: Lysinibacillus sp. IITD104 (assembly GCF_036698265.2). Lineage (NCBI taxonomy): Bacteria > Bacillati > Bacillota > Bacilli > Caryophanales > Bacillaceae > Lysinibacillus > Lysinibacillus sp. IITD104. The sequence continues at coordinate 3,322,658 of NZ_JBAHYH020000001.1, read as the reverse complement.
TGAATTGCAGTGGGATGAGGAACTTTGCGAGCTTTTAGCTATTCCGATGTCCATGCTTCCAGAAGTGAGAAATTCATCAGAAATATACACAGAAACGGCTCCAAGTATATTTTTTGGAGAAAAAATTCCGATAGCTGGTATTGCGGGTGATCAGCAAGCCGCACTTTTTGGACAAACTTGTTTTACCAAAGGAATGGCGAAAAACACGTATGGCACTGGCTGCTTTATGCTTTTAAATACAGGACAGCAGGCAGTGACATCTGAAAATGGTTTACTAACGACCATTGCGTGGGGAATAGATGGGACAGTGACCTATGCATTGGAGGGTAGTGTGTTTGTAGCAGGATCAGCTATCCAATGGCTACGCGATGGACTACGGATGATTCGTACAGCAGAGGATTCAGAAACCTATGCTAGAAAAGTAGCCAATACGGATGGCGTCTATGTTGTCCCTGCCTTTGTTGGACTCGGTACACCTTACTGGGATACAGATGCACGTGGCGCCATTTTTGGGTTAACACGAGGAACGTCAAAAGAACATTTTATTCGAGCAACACTAGAATCATTAGCCTATCAAACGAAAGATGTACTAGATGCAATGGAAGAAGCAGCAGGTACTCCGATTGAAGTACTCCGTGTAGATGGTGGAGCTGTCAAAAATCAATTTTTAATGCAGTTCCAAAGTGATGTTTTACAGCTACAAGTAGAACTAGCAAAATTGAATGAGTCGACAGCCCTCGGTGCAGCCTATTTAGCAGGACTGGCGACAAGCTTTTGGCCAAACCAAGAGGCTTTATCCTCATTATGGGTGAGTGGGCAAACCTACCAACCTCACATGGATGAAGTGCAAGCCATGGCTCTGTATACAGGCTGGCAGAAGGCTGTTGAGGCAACACGAATTTTTAAATCATAGCTATTGGGGGAGAAAGGTATGTTTTCATTTGAGCAGCGACCAAAAATTATATATTATCTAGAGCACTATAGCTTTGACGTATTAGTCATTGGTGGTGGTATTACAGGTGCAGGAATTGCATTAGATGCCGCATCAAGAGGCCTTTCTGTCGCATTAATTGATATGCAGGATTTTTCAGCTGGTACGTCGAGTCGTTCAACCAAACTGATTCACGGCGGTCTACGTTATTTAAAGCAATTTGATGTGGGAGTTGTAGCAGAAGTAGGGAGAGAGCGTGAAATTGTTTATGATAATGCGGTACATGTCACAACGCCTGAAAAAATGCTATTACCTTTATATAAAAAGGGTTCACTCGGTCCCTTCACAACATCTATGGCATTAAAGGTCTATGACCGCTTGGCAGGCGTCAAAAAACATGAACGTAGAACGATGTTAAATGCTCAGGAAACCCTGGCATTAGAGCCTTTACTCAATCAAGATGGCTTAGTCGGCGGTGGCTATTATGTAGAATACCGTACAGATGATGCCCGTCTAACAATTGAAGTATTAAAAAAGGCTGTAGAATATGGAGCGCTTTGCCTCAACTATGCTGAAATGACGGAATTTATTTATGAAAAGAAAAAGCTTGTTGGCATTAAAGTGAGGGATCATGTGACGGGGAAAATGCTCAATGTCCATGCCGCCCAAATTGTGAATGCAACGGGTCCTTGGGTTGATGACGTACGACAAAAAGATAAAGTAGCGGATAACAAGCAATTACGTCTAACAAAGGGCGTTCATATTGTCCTCAAACAAAAGGATTTCCCGCTAAAGCAAGCTGTTTATTTTGATATTGCTGATGGTCGTATGGCCTTTGCCATTCCACGAGATGGCAAAACCTATGTAGGGACTACGGATACTGTCTATGAAGGTAATCCTGTACATCCAGTGGCAACACAGCAAGATGTGGATTATCTAATTGAGGCTGCTAAAAAGGTCTTTCCAACTGCTACTATCACAAGAGACACAATTGAATCCTCTTGGGCTGGCGTCCGACCTCTGATTTATGAAAAAGGTAAGGATCCATCAGAAATTTCAAGGAAAGATGAAATTTGGACAGCGCCAAGTGGTTTAATGACGATTGCGGGTGGTAAGCTTACGGGCTATCGCCAAATGGCTGAAACGATTGTGGATAAAATTGTGAAGTCCCGTCGCTACAAGCATGCAAGTGCCTGTTTAACACGTGAGCTAGCACTTTCTGGTGCAAAGGGAATTAACGCTATTAATTTCCCTGACTATATTGCCTATAAAGCTCGTGAAGGCGTACAATATGGCTTAAATTATGATGAAGCCAAGCATCTCGTACAAAAGTATGGCACGAATGTAGATGCCTTATTTGATCGGGTGAAATTTTTACATGAACATGGTAGTACAATGCCTCTTGCCTTACATGCGATGCTACTGTATGGCATTGAAGCCGAAATGGTCTATACACCAAGCGACTTCTTTATCCGTCGGACTGGTTTATTATACTTCGATATTGAAGCAGTAAAGCTTTATAAACAGCAAGTGATTCAGGTGATGCAACAACGCTTAAATTATACAGAGGAGCAAAAAAATAGATATATTGCTGAATTAGAGCAAGCCATTAACGATGCAACAAATTTTGTGAAAGAAGGGGAGTAAGGGATGGAGTGTTATATTCAAATGTCGGATGAACAATTTGTCTTCACGCGAACATTGGAGCCTTCAACGCCATGTATTGGACATATTCACATTTTGCATGGCATGGCAGAGCACAGCGGTCGCTATTTAACATTTGCGAAAACACTCAACGCAGCAGGCTATGTTGTGACGATGCACGATCACCGTGGGCATGGTGAAACGGCAGCATATAATGGGACATTGGGCTTTTTTGCTGAAGAAAACGGCTTTGAGCGTGTTGTAAAAGATGCTCATGAAGTGATTACACAACTTCACGTACCATACGCTAATGTACCATTAATTCTCTTTGGCCATAGTATGGGTTCTTTCATTACTAGACGCTATATTCAATTATACGGAGAGCAAGTAGATAATGTTATTCTCTGTGGCACTGGAAATGTGACAGCCTTGCATGCTGTAGGAAATCTAGTAGCCAAGGCTTTAGCAAAGGGACTAGGAAAAGAAACTGAAAGTAAGCTGTTAAATCAATTGAGCTTTGGTAGCTTTAATAAGCAATTTCCTAATCCGAAGACTGCCTATGATTGGTTATGTTCAGTACAACAAGAGGTGGAAAAGTATATCGATGATCCCTATTGTGGCTTTATTCCAACGAATCAATTTTTCGTGGATTTGACAACTGGCTTTGCCACACTAAATCGTAAAAGAGAATTAGCAAAAGTAAGAAAAGACCTCCCTATTCTCTTGATTAGTGGCAGTAAAGATCCGGTTGGTGAACAGGGGCTAGGCGTTTACAAAGTTGCTGAGCAATTGGTAGCGGTAGGTGTAGAGGATGTAACGGTTTATTTATTCGAGGAAAAACGACATGAAATTTTAAATGAAGACAATCAAGAAGCAGTCTTTCAAGTTTTATTACGGTGGTTAGAAAAATATGATAGAAACTAAATTGCAACAGGCAGAGGTCGTAGCAATAGTAGGACCGACTGCCTCTGGTAAAACGGCTTTAAGCATTGAACTGGCAAAAAAATATAACGGTGAAGTCATTAATGGTGACTCCATGCAAATTTATAAAGGGCTCGATATCGGTACAGCTAAAATTACTGAAGAAGAGATGGAGGGCGTTCCACATCATTTACTAAGCTTTTTAGAGCCGACAGAATCTTTTTCAGTAGCAGATTATCAAAAATTAGTACGTGCGAAGATCGCGGAAATTCAAGCTCGTCAAAAATTACCTATAATAGTAGGAGGCTCTGGCTTATATGTACAAGCTGTCCTCTTTGATTTCCAATTTACTGATGAAAAAGTAGATGAAGAAGCACGTAAAGCCTATTATGAGGAATTAGCAAAGCTTGGCCCTGAGGCAATGCATGATAAATTAAAACAACTCGACCCTCAAACAGCGGAGACAATCCACCCAAACAATACACGACGTGTTATTCGTGCTTTAGAAATGCTGGAATTAAGTGGTGTATCAAAAGCAGCAGAAGCGCAAAATCGAGGGGAAATGCCTCTTTACAATCATGTTATTTTAGGTCTAGGTCAAAACATGTCCCGTGACGTGCTATATGACCGTATTAATCGTCGGGTTGATTTAATGATGGAAAATGGTCTTCTGCAAGAGGTGAAGGGATTATGGCAGCAAAATATCCGAGGTGTGCAATCTATACAAGCCATTGGGTACAAGGAATTATATGATTATTTAGATGGCAAATGTACCTTAGAGGAAGCCATTGATAGCTTAAAACAAAATTCCCGTCGCTATGCAAAAAGACAACTTACTTATTTCCGCAATAAAATGGATGTTCATTTTATTACGCCAGATGACCGATTATAAGAATAAAGAAAAATTTCTAAAAATTACTAATTGATAAATTGGTAGAACGTGCTACTATAGGAATGAAGAGGTAGAAAGTTAGTAGGGAGGCTATTTGATGAAATCAATCAATTTGCAAGATACGTTCTTGAACCAACTACGTAAAAACAGTGTTTTTGTAACTGTATTTCTATTAAACGGATTTCAGTTAAAAGGGACCGTGAAATCATATGATAATTTTACAGTATTACTATTAGATGCTGAAAATAAGCAGCACCTAATCTACAAGCATGCCATTTCTACATTCGTTCCAGCAAAACAAATAGAGTTTTTAGAGACAGATGTATAAAAAGATTGTAAAACAGTTAGTGTTCTCCACACTGGCTGTTTTTTTTGCTACAAGCTATAATGATAGTGGAATTTGATATTTTGGAGGACGAAGTTAATGAAAACAATGGAAACAACACAATTATTAGATCTTTTAGATGCAAATGAGGACCTATATATTATCGATGTTCGTGAAGAGGAAGAAGTAGCACATGGTATGATCCCAGGCGCTCAGCATATTGCACTTGGAACAATCCCTGAACGTTTAGAGGAATTAGATATAGAAAAGCCATATATTATTGTATGTAAGGCTGGAGCTCGTTCTGCCAATGCGTGTGCTTACTTAGAAGCACAAGGATTTGATGTAACCAACCTTGAAGGCGGCATGCTGGCTTATGATGGAGAATTAGAATTTAAATAAAGTGTGAGTAAAAAAGAAAGAGTTCCTTATCTTGGAATGACAACTTCCAACTCGATTAAAATGAATAGACCAGACATATTATACACATAAATATGTTTGGTCTATTTTTTTGTTTTGTTCGTTCTTAACTAACAGAGCAGTTTAATGTAGTGTCATATAAAGGGATTTCTCCAAAATTAAATCTTTCATGAGTTGAAAATTTATTTGATACTTAGTAAGCCTAGTTTAATAGCTGTTACAACAGCACCTAAACGAGTTTCAGCATTTAATTTGCGAATAATAGAAGATATATGATATTCCACTGTTCTCCTACTCATACCTAATTCTAAACTAATCTCATTATTGGTTTTGTCCTCAGCAATACGTTCTAAAATCTCATATTCTTTAGGTGTTAACTTTATCATATGTAATACTCCCCCCTATTTATTTTCAGAAGATATCGTATCAACAAATTCCATTTTATTCTATATTCTGGATAAAAAATACCGTTTAATCAAATGTAAAAAGTGACAATTTTTCAAAATAATAATTAAAATTTCACTATGATTGCGGAAAATACGGATACCTCATTTGAGAAATTTTGTTAAATTTGAACTACAAAACAAATTAATATTTACATATTAGTACCTAATAATTAATTGTTTTGTTGTAGTTATAAGCGGTTTGAGGAGGTGAAAAAATGCTCAAGAGAATTAATCATGGTTTTAATAGTGCTAGTTCTAGATCTAAATGGTGTGTTTTTTGTGATGCAAAAGATTATTGCAATAAGTGTGATGCTATGGATTGGGGATGTGCTGGAGGCTGGGAAACTTGTTTTAGAAAAGATACAGACGGTTAAAACAAGTGCTTAATTTTTTATTTTGCAATGTAGAGTAAAATTATTTACTCTACATTGTATCAAAGAAATGGAGGGTATTTATGATTGAATCTATGGAGAAAAAAATTAAAGTATCAAGTTTTAAAGAGTTAGAAGTTAATCATAAAAAATATATTTATGTACCGAATACTAATGGTTTATTTGAAATAGATGATATTGTTTATTCTATTTTATCAAGTGACAACAAAAGCATAGTGGAAGTTTTTAATCAATTAAAAGAAAAAATAGCTGAAAATGAATTTAATAATATTATTCAATCACTAATAGAAAATAGGATTATCAATGATACTACTGAAAGTAATGCTGTTAACGAAGAAAATGTTAAAAACATAAGTGCACTCACATTAATGATGGTGCAAGAATGTAATTTACGATGTAAATATTGTTACGCTGGTGACGGAGAATATAACGAAAAAGGCAGAATGTCTATAATGACAGCAAAATCAGCAATTGACTATTTGCTAGAACAGTCAGGTGATCGTGATGATCTATCCATTGTATTTTTTGGGGGTGAACCTTTATTAAATTTTCCAGTAATTAAGCAAGTAGTAGAATATGCAAATCACAAAGTAAAATTACATAATAAAAAAATAGGCTTTAGTATGACATGTAATGGAACGCTAATAAATAAAGAAATCACAAAATTTATTTTAGACAATAACATCGCTGTTCAAGTAAGTGTTGATGGGACTAAAAGCGAGCATGACATAAATCGCTTTTATGGAAATAAAAAGGGAAGTTATGATGTTATTTTAAATAGAACAAAAGAATTAAGGGAGCAAAGACAATTGGGAGTAAGGGCAACCATTACTCCGAATAATGTTGATTTGGTAAATATATATGAGCATTTATTCGATTTGAATTTTAGAAGTATATATGCTGCCCCAGCTATGCAGATGTTTACAGAAGATCAATTCATTGAATTGTCTAAAAGTTATAATGAATTAATTTATTATTTCGAGTATTTAGTTAATAGAAAAGAATATTCTAAAGCAGTCAAACTCAATAATATAATGAAGAATTTAGAACGTATTCATATTGGACACGAATCAACATATTTTTGTGGTGCAGAGGTTAATTTTTTAGCAGTTGATATTAATGGTGATTTATATCCTTGTCATCGTTTTGTCAATAATAAAGAGTATAAACAAGGAAATATTTTTGAAGGAACCTATTCAATTGCTAGGTCAAAATTTTTAGAAGAAGCACATGTTTCAAATAGATTAAATTGTAACAAATGCTGGGCAAAAAATTTATGTGGGGGTGGGTGTCACCATGAAAATTTAGAATCAACAGGTAAAGTAACGACACCCCCTTTACATTATTGCATTTTAACACAAAAGCAATTAGAAGCTACCTTGCATTTATATTTACGTTTATCAGATGAACAAAGAGAATTATTATTAGAAAAGAAAAATACAAGAGAGTTTGTTAAAAATGGAAATCAAAATTAAAAATTTAACAAAAATTTATAAAAATATAAAGGTACTAGATAATGTCTCCTTAGAAATTCATAATGGTGTATTTGGTTTATTAGGGGAAAACGGAGCAGGAAAAACAACATTGATGGAAATAATCTCTACATTACTTCCATTTGATGACGGAGAAATTGAAGTTGCAGGGCTAAACGTAAAAAAAGAACCACTTAAGGTTTGTGAAATTTTGGGTTATCTTCCCCAGAAGTTTGATTTTTTTCCAAAGGTTACTTTAGAAGAGTCATTTGATTATTTATGTAAATTAAAAGGAATGAATAATAGCGAAAGCCGAAAACAGGAAATACACTTAAGACTTCAAGAGGTGGGGCTATTAAGCGAACAAAAAAAATATATTCAAGAACTTTCGGGTGGTATGAAACAAAGATTTGGCATTGCTCAAGCTTTAATTGGTAATCCCAAAATAATACTTATTGATGAACCAACAGTAGGTTTAGATCCTCATGAGCGCATTTCCTTTCGAAATTTAATTACTCGGATTAGTCGCGATAAAATCATTCTGCTTTCAACACATATTGTACAGGATATTGCTTCTACATGTAAAAATTTGATGGTGCTACAAAAAGGAAAAGTGAATTACTTCGGTAGTACAATAGACCTTATTAATAAAGTTCGAGGGAAGGTATGGCTTTATAATATTTTAGATGATGAAATACCTCATGTGGATTTATTTGTATCTTTACAAGATAAAGGCAGCAGTATTGAGATTCGTTACATTGCAGATAATCCGTTACAAGGAAGTATATCGACAGAGCCTACTTTAGAGGATGCATATATTTATATAAATAGAAAAGAGTTAACCGTATGAGAGAATTACCTTTTTTAATAAACTTTGAATTAAAAAGACTCATAAAGAGTAGAGCTATTTCCGTCTTTCTTATACTTATAATGTTGGTTCTTCCAATTATAATGAATAACTTAGACACTCAGGAAACGATTATTGAGAAATGGTATGGAACACTTCAGTTACAAATGGTATTTTTACTTATTTTAATTCCGAGTATGGTTTCATATGTTTGGAAAGGGTATCTTCAATCATTTGAAAGAGCAGTCATCCTACTAAAATTGACAAATAGAGCGATGTATATAGTTGGAAAAATCGTAGCAGTTCTTCTTTTTGTTTCAGTTTATCTATTTTTCTTCTATGTAATTTTTTTTATTTTTTATGCAAATAAAATTCCTATTAGCATTTTATTAATTACATTGTTTCAAGTCTTCCTTTCTATTTTCTACAGCATTACCTTTAGCTTTTTCATTTCCTTTTATTTGAAACGTACTGTATATCTACACATTTTACTAATAGTATATTTGGTATTCAGTATTTATTTAAATTCTCCTTATTTTTCTATATGGTTTAATCCTGATTATATACAACATCAAATGACTGATCTGCTATTTAATGTAAAGAGAGGTATTTTTCTAAGTATTGGCATACTATTTATGTTTGGAAATGTGTTGCTATTTAAAAGAAGGGTGAATGACAAATGAGAGATATCTTTTTATTTTGGTCGAAAGTGGTCTTACGAAGTGATTATTTGTTGACTTATTATGCTATCGTCATTCTATTATGTATCTCTCAGTACTTCTTTACAGTCAGTGATGCGCAAGCATTGATTCCTTTATATGGGATTTTCTCAAGTGTATTAACGATTCAAATTATAACTTTGCATCAAAGATATCATGTAGAGAAAATTTTAATGATTTCCCCAATATCAAATGGAAAGCTTTTATTATGGCAATGGGTTTTCAGCTTTATTCTGACCACCCCTGCCATTATGTTATTAGTTGGTTTTGTAAAGTTTGTATATGTAGAGACACCAATATATAAAATTCTACTTATCGTTTTTGTTTTTCAGCTATTTACTATATCCATTCCATTTTTAATGGCAACAATTTTTAAAAATCAAGCCGTGTCTATAATTTTAATTGTCATCATTTATTTTTTACTAATGTTAATGCATGGTTATAGACTAGAATCGATTCAATATATAGCTCCTACTCTTAACTTTATGTATCCAGATTTCATTCATTATTTAAATGTTATAGGTGTTTTATCCATTTGTTTGTGTTCTATATCGTGCGCGATTTTATTCAGCAGGAGGGCCAAAAATAAAACGGAAAAGAGGGTTGCTGGAATTATGACCAGTATGATGCTTTTCGTTCTATTAAGCTTACATTTTTATAATGGATATAAAGAAGAGGAGCTGTTAAATAAACCTTATCAAAATTATCAATATAACGGGCTAACTGTCCAATATAAAGGTGTGAGTATAGAAAAAGTGGAGAATTATGCGAATGTTTATAAAGACATTACTCAAATAATGGAGAGCTTCGGTGTCCACAACATTCCGTATCACACGCTGAAAATAACGAGAGTTTTTAGCCTTCCAGATAACAATAGTTTAGAAAATATTATTAGTAGCTCTGGCGACATCATTGAAATACGCCCGTATTCTAATAAATTTTTTGAATTTAACTATGGCTATAATATTACGGAAGACATGATAAATACATTAATGGGCGAACAGTGGGAAACCAAGGAACAAACTAATTGCTATGAGGTTTTAAAAAGAACGATCGAGCAAAAGGTTATATACACCAACAAAAGCATGCTCTTTAGTGAGGCGAAAAAGAAGTCAGTAGAAAACTTGCTCATTAGTAATGAAAAAGATCCGTATATGGAAAAGTTTCTACATATATTACAGGAAGAGCCGAAAAATGCTTATCTGTATATCAAAAGGTTATAAGAAAACCTTAACTAAATCAGGGAGATAGAGTATTATTTCATGAAAATATTAGGTGAGGTATTTAAGTATACAAAGCCATACAAAGCAAAATTATTTCAAGTAAATATTTTGATGGGTATTTCAATGATTTTAAGTATAGTACACCCCCTTTTATTTGGTAAATTTATTGATTCTATAACAGTAAAAGATCTCAATTCAGCATTCCTCATTATAGTGTTTATGGCTTTTTTGTTTCTGTTTAATTTATTTTTTAAAGTAATCCAAAAATATTATTTAACGAAATTTGCCTGCTATCTACAAATGGATATTAAATTAAAGATAATAAAAAGAATTATGGCTATGGACATGGATGAGTATCAATTAAAAGCAAAAGGTGAACTGATGAATAAAATAGAAAATGATACAAAGGCATTTTCTGAAGTAGTATCAGAGTTTTTAAATATTGTTGTAGACTTTATCAGTATAATAATTGTGTTAATAATATTGATCAATCTAAATTTTATTTTAGCTAGTATTTTATTCATAGCTTGTCCTTTAGCACTTATCATTTTTAAATATTATGGAAAAAAAATAAGGATGATGGATACTGCCATCAAAAAAGATTTAGATTCTTATTTAACCTATCTGGGAGAATTACTGTCATCATTTAAATTATTTAAGATATTTAATAATGAGATAAACGCCATAGATAACTATCAAAAGAAAATTACCTTATTATACAAAAATACTCTTGATAAAATGCGTTTAAGCATAAAATCAGGATCAATAATAGAATTAATAAACTTTACAAGTTATTTGATTATCCTTATTATAGGTGCCTACTTTATTTATAAAGGAAGCCTCACGTTAGGAGTATTAATAGCATTCACAACCTATGCCAATAACTTTAGTCAGTCATTTTTAAGATTTTCCCAACTAAATTCATTTTTACAAGAAGCAATTGTGTCTGTAAATAGAGTGAAAAACTTAATGGAAGACAATAAATATCAGCTAAGGAAATTAGAAGTACCAGACTATGTAAATTCATCGCATCATTTTAATAAAGATAAAATAGTATTACGGAATGTAAGCTTTACCTATACTAATGCATTTTCTCCTGTTTTAGAAAATATAAATTTCCAAATACCTTTGAAGAAAATTGTATTGATTAAGGGAGAAAGCGGATCAGGTAAATCGACATTATTGAATATATTATCAGGTTTATACATTAATTATCAGGGTGAAATATTTCTATCCAATCAGAATATTAGATATATTCCTATTGATGTTTATAGAAAAAGGGTATGTTTGGTAACGCAAGAGCATTTTATAATGACAGGGACAATAAGGGAAAATTTGTTATTAGCAAAGCCGGATGCAACAGACGAAGAATTAATTCAAATTTGTAAAATGGTTAACATTTATTCATATATAGAAACGTTAGACTATAAATTTGAAACGCTTATAGGGCATAATGGGCTTGAATTATCTACTGGGCAACAGCAAAGACTTTCAATAGCAAGATCGCTTCTAAGAGATGCGGATATCTATTTGTTTGACGAGATTACTTCTGCGCTTGATAAAGACAACCAAATAAATATAGAATCATTACTTTTATATTTAAATAAAGAAAAACAAAAGACTGTTATATTGGTTACTCATCACCCTGTTTTAATAAATGAAGCAGATAAAATATTTGAAGTTGATAGGAATCAGGTGAACGAGAGGGATTCATTTGTTGTGACAGGTTCTTGATAAGCCTATATTGTTAGAATAGGTGGTGGTACTAAGTTAACACTCAAAAAATTTTTATCTATTGACACTAAAAAAGTTGTAAAGTAGATTTAACATAATTACATAAAAGCAATAGGTGCCCACTAGGGAGAATAGGGAATAAAGTGAAAAGCTTTAGCGGACCCGCCACTGTATAAGGAAGTTTCATAGTGTATGCCACTAGCGAATTGCTGGGAAGGTACTATGAGATGTTGAACTTGAGCCAGGAGACCTGCCTATTTGCTTTAGAAGATATAGATGATGGAAAAGTCTGTAGTTTATTTGTTATGACAATAAACTACAGACTTTTTATTTTGTCTTAATGAGAACGAGAGGAGAAATAATTATGCCATTATTACAAGACACGATTGAAAACATTCAAGGGGTTGATATGAAAGGTATGGAGCAAGCTAGAAAGCGGATTGATGCGCTTTGTAAGCCCCCAGGTAGCTTGGGTAAACTAGAATCACTTGCCGTACAGCTCTCTGGTGTAACAGGACAATTATATCCGACGGTTGACAAAAAGGTGATGATTGTTTGTGCTGCAGATCATGGTGTATGTGAGGAAGGTGTAACCACGAATCCGCAAGATGTTACAGTCTTTCAAACATTAAATTTTCCTAAGGGGGGGACAGGCGTTTGTGCGATTGCGGGCATTACCAATGCAAAGGTGGTCACAGTAGATGTTGGGGTAAAAGCAGATATTCCACTTGATGCTGGTGTCATTATTCATAAAATCAAATACGGTACAGATAACATGGCACAAGGTCCAGCTATGTCCAAACAAGAAGCCATTCAATCGATAGAAGTAGGAATCCGTGTGGCCACTGAGGAAATCATACAAGGTGCTGATGTACTAGGTACAGGGGAAATGGGTATTGGCAATACAACACCAAGTGCTGCGATATTAGCTGTTCTGACTGGATGTGACCCTATAGAAGTAACAGGGTTTGGGGCAGGAGTTGGCCAAGGAGGCATTGCCTATAAAGCGGCGATTATTGAAAAAGCAATTACCTTAAATAAGCCTAATCCAAAAGATGCTATTGATGTTCTGGCTAAGGTAGGAGGATTAGAGATAGGGGCGATGACAGGTATTATTCTTGGGGCTGCAGTTCATCGTAAACCAGTGGTTATTGATGGATTTATTTCGACTATAGCTGCCCTCATTGCTTATAAGCTCGAACCAAAAGTAATCGATTATATTATTCCTTCCCATGCTTCAGAGGAGCCAGGGGCAAAAATTGCCGCTGCATTACTAGGTATTGAACCGATGTTGCACATGAATATGCGTTTAGGCGAAGGTTCTGGAGCAGCCTTAGCCTTTCCTATTTTAGATGCAGCTTGTTCAATGATGAAAAACATGGTGACATTAGAAGAAGCAATGCAGTTGTTAAAAAGATAAGCTAAGTTAATGTCTTCTTCAATCATATAAGGAATGAAACTCATAAAAGATTATTATTAGCCAAAAAATAAAACAGCCAATGACTTAATTTTTGGTCATTGGCTGAATAGTATTTATGCACGATTTAACTTACGTAATGGCAAGCGCCACTTCATCGTATAGGAAAGAATACGTAACGCAGTAATTACCGCGAATAAAATATAAAGGAAAATGTCCCCTGTAAAAACCTCGAAGCCGATTAGTAGTCCAGCAAGAGCTGCCCAAACACCATAAACTTCATCACGGAGAACTAATGGTTTTCTTCTAGCTAATAAATCACGTACAATGCCACCACCTGAACCTGTTAACACAGCAGCTACAACCACAGCACTAACAGGCATATCCAGCTTGACAGCATAAAGTGCGCCTTGAATAGCGAACGCTGATAAGCCAATCGCATCTGTGAAGTTACCCCAACGATGCCAATGTTGAATCAGATGATGCGGAAAAATAAAAAATATCGTAATCGCAGCCAGCGCAATTTGAAACATCATATCCTGTCCCCATAGGGTTGTGACAGGTAGCCCGATGAGTAAATTTCGAATGGCTCCTCCACCAAAAGCAGTGACAATACCAAGTATATATACACCAAATAAATCGTATTCTTCTTCCATGGCAATAATTGCCCCAGAAATAGCAAAGGCAATTGTTCCTATGATACTAAAAACCTCCCAAGCCATCCCTTTCACCCCTTCTATCAATAAATAAACTTTTTTAAAGTTAAAAGACTATTTTACGTAACAGAATCTATGAATTTAATAGCCAAAATCGGTCATTAAATACGCTTCTCGAAATAAGTCCGCACATTAGCTTAGCGTAAAATGCTCTTAGAAACAATAGGCAAGTTTTACAGGTGCACATACAAATTGATAAAATGTGATTAAAATAAAGAAAACATTCGTCAAAAGCGTTCATATACCAGTAGTTGGTTAGGTAATTCTAGAGTGATTGAAGTCAATTTAGATAGTCAATAAATGTTACTGATTGAAATGCGAGACATTGTGAAATGGAGAAGAAAGAATGACGTTTACATCAAATTTATCAATACAAACGCTGTCGTTAGCGACAAAAATTGAGGAGCAAGTTCGGCCTTATCATGCCAAGGTAGAAGAAATGGCGTTTTATAATCAGCAGAAGGTGCTAGCAGCGTTCGGAAAGCATCAAGTAAGTGATTATCATTTACATCCATCAAACGGCTATGGCTATGATGATGAGGGACGGGATAATCTAGAGCGTGTTTATGCAGAAGTATTTGGTGCAGAGGCAGCAATAGTTCGACCACAAATTATTTCAGGCACACATGCAATCACGCTTAGTCTATTCGGTGTTTTGCGTCCTGGTGATGAGCTGCTTTATATTTCTGGTCAGCCGTATGATACATTACAATCCATTGTCGATGGTGGTGATAAAGATACAGGTTCACTGAAGGATTATAAAATCGGTTATCAACATGTGGATTTGCTAGATAATCAGGCCATTGATTGGGCAGGTGTTGAAGCAGCCATTACAGCACAAACCAAAATGATTGCGATTCAACGTTCGAAAGGCTATGCAACACGTCCATCCTTTACAATTGAAGAAATTGCTACTATGTGTGCAAAGGTACGTAAATTGGCTCCAGAAGCTGTTATTTTTGTAGATAACTGCTATGGCGAGTTCGTAGAGGCACAGGAACCTACAGAGGTCGGTGCTGATTTAATGGCAGGCTCGCTCATTAAAAATCCTGGCGGAGGCTTGGCTAAAATTGGGGGCTATATTGCTGGCCGAGCAGATCTAGTGGAGAAATGTGCCTATCGCATGACTTCTCCAGGTATTGGTGCCGAAGCGGGAGCCACATTAAATACACTAGGTGACTTTTATCAAGGGTTTTTCCTGGCACCACATGTAGTATCGCAAGCATTAAAAGGTGCAATTTTTACAGCTGCAATGTTAGAGGAAATCGGTATGAGCACTTCTCCGAGCTATCATGCGAAGCGTACAGATTTAATTCAATCAGTATCTTTCCAAACAGCACAGCAAATGATAGCCTTTTGTCGTGAAATACAAGCGAACTCACCGATAAATGCCCATTATGCTCCTGAACCAGCCTATATGCCAGGCTATGAAGATGATGTCATCATGGCGGCTGGAACATTTATTCAAGGGTCCAGCATTGAGCTGACAGCGGATGGCCCAATACGACCACCCTATACAGCCTTTATTCAGGGCGGACTAACATATGAACACGTTAAATTTGCTATTTGCAGTGCGGTTCAAGCTATTCAAAAATCATAATAAGACAATAGATAAAGCCTAAATATGAATAGTTTTTTACAATTTTCACTCGGATTGAAAAAAATAGTACCAACCATGTTAGGTTACCTTACATGGTTGGTTGACAGTAAAAAAATTTCGTTATATGATAAGCGGGTATTGGAGGAGGACTTAAATGAGTCGTGAAATTAGACGAACTATGCCGTTATTATCGATGAGTATTGTGATGCAATTAACAGAGCTTTCGGCAAGACAAATTCGTTATTATGAAGAACACCATTTAATTGAGCCGCACCGAACAGAAGGCAATCGACGTATGTTTTCACTAAATGATGTCGATACATTGCTTGAGGTTAAAGACTACTTAGAACAGGGTATGAATATGGCGAAGATTAAAAAAATATTTGCTAAAAAGAAAAATCCTGTTGCTACAACTGATGAACAAGATTTAAGTGATTCAGAATTACGCCAAATTATGCGCGAAGAAATGCGTCAAGCACAGCGCATGCAAAAATCATCCATCCGACGTGGGGATTTATCTCGATTCTATTAATAAATAGGGTAGGGTAAACATAAAAGCTAGACAAATTATAGGAGTGTGGAAAACTGTGGGTAAATACACAAAAGAGGACATTAAACGTCTCATCGAAGAAAAAAACGTAAGCTTTATTCGTTTACAATTTACAGATATTCTTGGCACAATCAAAAATGTTGAGATTCCTGTAAGTCAATTAGACAAAGCACTTGAAAATAAAATGATGTTTGATGGCTCATCTATTGAAGGCTTCGTTCGAATCGAAGAATCTGATATGTATTTATATCCTGATCTTGATACTTTCGTAGTTTTCCCTTGGACTTCTGAAAAAGGGAAAGTAGCACGTTTTATCTGTGATGTATACACTGCGAAAGGCGAACCGTTTGCTGGTGACCCACGTAACAACCTAAAACGTATTCTTAGAAAAATGGAAGAAATGGGCTTCTCAAGCTTCAATTTAGGGCCTGAGCCAGAATTCTTCTTATTCAAATTGGATGCAAAAGGAGAGCCAACGTTAGAAGTAAATGACCATGGTGGTTATTTCGACTTAGCGCCAACAGATCTTGGTGAAAACTGCCGTCGTGATATCGTATTAGAGCTAGAAGAAATGGGCTTTGAAATTGAAGCATCACACCATGAGGTAGCTCCAGGACAACACGAAATCGACTTTAAATATGCTGATGCTGTTACTGCGTGTGATAACATCCAAACATTCAAATTAGTGGTTAAAACAATCGCTCGTAAACATGGCTTACACGCTACATTTATGCCTAAACCACTATTTGGTGAAGCAGGCTCTGGTATGCACTTTAACGTGTCACTATTTAAAGGCAAAGAAAATGCGTTCTATGATGAATCTACAGAATTAGGTCTTTCTGACACAGCTATGCAATTCATGGCAGGTGTTCTTGCACACGTACAAGGTTTCACAGCTGTAACAAACCCAACAGTTAACTCTTATAAACGTCTAGTACCAGGTTACGAAGCACCATGTTATGTTGCATGGTCTGCACAAAACCGTTCACCATTAATTCGTATACCATCTGCACGTGGACTTTCAACTCGTGTTGAAGTACGCTCTGTAGACCCTTCTGCAAACCCATATTTAGCGATGGCTGTTATTTTAGAAGCAGGTCTTGAAGGTATTCGTCAAGGCCTAACACCACCTGCTGCTATTAACCGCAACATCTATGTGATGTCGGAAGAAGAGCGTCAAGCAAATGGTATTGAAAACCTACCTGCTGCACTTGATGATGCATTAACATTACTTGCTAAAGATAAAGTAGCACAGGAAGCATTAGGTGAGCATATTTATGCAAACTTTAAAGAAGCAAAAGAAATCGAGTTCGATATGTATCGTACAACAGTACATCAATGGGAACGCGATCAATATTTAAAAATGTATTAATCATAAAGATACCGAGTGCCTGATAAAAGGTACTCGGTTTTTTTATGAATATATTAGGAACGATGGGGTCATATGACAACCCCATCGTTATTTTAGTATTAGCGCATATGTTTATGATGGTGTGGCATATGGCAAGGGTTAGGTGGCATACCGCACATAGTATGTGTTTCACAGCATTCATTTACGACAGATTCTGTGCATGGGAAATAGTACTGATGATCAATCATATGTTTGTTCACTGTAGTGACATGTGCAGGTTGTACGTGTGGAACAACTGTATGGATATAATTTGTGCGTACATATTGCTCTGGTGGTAAAAATTGTGGTGGATCATATTGCATTGGCATCATTTGTGGTGGACAGCAGTGTGGACCCTTTGCCGGATGGCGTCTTCGTTGAAACATGTTATTACCTCCTGTTTTGATAAGTTGTGGTTCATTATTAAGATATGAGATATACGTTGATAGGGTCTATTTATTTGCCTATTAGTGCATAGGTAAATCTAACAGGTAACTAAAATAGTAGAAAATCGATCATCAACTTGCCTACGTCTTTGAGTGAAATGGAAGCATGACAAATTGTTGAAAAAAGATGATATCAACGACAGAAAAAGCAATTTTGCAGGGCGAAGGGGTGACTTCCGTTTCAACACCATCCATAAGTTTAAAAATAATTTCTTATAAAAGTATGTTTTTTAAAATTAAATATTGTCAATAAAACAATCGTAAAGTATACTTTTTAATTAATAATGATTATCGTTATCGATTATTTCTTGCTTATTTTAGGGGATTTGAAAAACACGATTTAAACTTAGCCTGTCGCTATGCCTATCATATTGGGACGGTGCTTATAAACAGGTTATGCCCAAGACAAGCGGTGACAGCTGAGATATGGTCCAGGCTGTTTTTCGCATGGACTATACCATTAAAGACCCGCTATTTGGTACGCCAGGCAAGGGGCGAACAGTTCAAACAATGGAATTTGAGGGAGGTAGGAATCAGTTGAGTCTAACACTGTCAGCAGAAGAATCATCAGTGCTACTAAGAGACTATCGATTGACGATAGAACCAGCAGTGGATGCTACTTACTCTTTATATGCCAAAGATTTATTGGACAATGCTCAAGCTCTAGATTATTTACAAAAAATTGCCCATTTCTTTCAATCGCCCTCTATCCTAGTTACGGCATCATTATTTGCGAAGCGCTATAGCGTCTTAACGATGGCTTCAGCATTCTATGCTATGTCCAGATACGATAAAGGACTACATTGCAGAATTGAAAATTTGTGGGTAGAAGCGGAATATACAAAACCTTGGCTTCCTACTATTCGGCTAATCGATCGCACAGTATCGATACCTACTAAAGACCGTGAAAAATGGCGTGATGAGATTCTTAGAGAAATCTTTGCGAATAATTTAGCGAAAGTTTGGCAGTCATTAGGGAAAATAAGTAAAATTCCAAAAGCAATCTTATGGGAAAACACAGCTATTTATGTGAATTGGCTCTATGAAACGAAATTAGGGGAAGGGGCCAGTGTGCAAGAAAAGGCTCGTATACAAGAGGATTATCACTATATTGTAAACCTAGCACCAGGCTCCATTTTTGGTGAAAGGAAAAATCCTTTGACGGACTATTGTGGACCTAAAGTGACAATTAAGGAATCGGAGCAACCTGTTCGCTTAAGAAAAACATGTTGTTTCTATTATCATACCTCTGATGAAGCAAATGATTATTGTATCTCTTGTCCAAAAATAAAAAGATGACCATAACAACAAAATTTCTTCCACCAAAAGTGAGTAAACACTTAAATGATTTCATAAGTGTTTACTCATTTTTATGTTGACCATCAATACCTGCCAATAAATGAGGAATAACAGGTTTGATAAACTCCTCGGGCTGCATCTCCTGATTGCTAGTTCTCCATTCTATAGAAGCGCCATAGATTCCCCAGCTTAATATTACAGCAGTCATTTTTAGCGCTTCGTTCTCTGACGCTGCATTTTGTTTCACTAACATTTTATAAAAGATAATTTCAAGCTGCTCTCTAATAATACGAGCAATTGTCTCTTCATAGCCTCTATGACAACGATTAGACAATGACTTTTGAAAATTAGTTATCGCTTTAAAGAGAATTAGGAAAGCTCCTTCATTTAGTTCGTTATGCTGTAGAAAGTCATCATTCAAATTAATTAATAATACTTCTGATAGGACCTTCTCTAACAAATCATATATATCTTCAAAGTGATAATAAAAAGTCGCACGATTAATCATGGCCTCTGTCGTAATATCCTTAACCGTTATATCCTTAAATTCTTTTTTACTAGAAAGTGCAATGAAAGCATCCATGATTAATTTACGAGTCCGTATAACACGAAGATCTGTCTTAGATGAGGTCAATACTTACACTCCTTTTTAAACAATTTCTTAAAAGTGTTGTATAAACAACAATTCAAATAGATTATTGGTTTATTGATGATTTTATTATGAATAAAATACAGCTGTAAGGCAAATAAGAGAGTTATATACTTATTCTTAAAAAGTAAGAAAAGGGGATAGTCAATTGAAGAATCATCCAATGCTTTGTGATTTAGAGACAGGTATATGTGGAGTAGCTGACGAGGATGAATTGGGGATGATTGATTTTAATCAACCAAAGAAATCCATTGAAGTATACTATGTAACTGATCCAATATGTTCTCATTGTTGGGCACTCGAACCCGTTCTTCGACGTTTTATCGAGCAGTATGGACACTATTTTAACTTTCATACGATTATGGGAGGGCTACTAGAAAAATGGGGTGATGGTCCAGTAGACCCTGCAAATGGAATATCAGGACCTGCGGATGTTGTAGGACACTGGAGAGAAGTTGGAGAATATTATCGTATGCCAATAGATGGAACAGTGATGATGAATAATCCAGTGCAATCATCCTATCCACCATCTCGTGTATTTAAAGTAATTCAAAAAAATCATCATGATGCTAGAGCATTTGAATATTTGCGTCGAGCAAGAGAAGCGCTATTTGTATTTAATCAAAATATCGCTGATAAATCCGTTATGATTGACATTGTAAACAAATTGGGGCTTGATGGAGCGGCTATTGTAAGCGAATCAGAACAAACAAACGGGCAACAGTTATTAAATGAAGATTTTGACCTTGCAAGAAATTTAGGCGTAAGAGGATTTCCAACTATTATTATGATGAATGAGGATAATAAAGGGTTGAAAATTGTTGGTGGGCGTCCATTTGTAAACTATGTGGAAGGACTAAAACAGGTTCTCAATTTTGAAGAGCTGCAACCAAAACAACAGCCATCTCTTTTAAGCTTGCTTGAAAAAGAAAAGCTTCTATTTTCGAAAGAAATGGAAGTCATGTATGATCTGGAAAAGTCAGAGGTTACATCTTATGTGAAAAAAGAGCTTTCCTCAGATCAATATGAAATGAAGGAAATACTCGGTGAATGTTATATTACTACTAAATAATGAGGAGAAGGGCAATGACATACGTATTACAGGTAGATTTTAAAATGGATGGACCATTTGGTGATGAGATGGCAGGAGCGTTTTCTGATTTAGCAAAAAGTATTCAGGAAGAGGAAGGACTTTTGTGGAAAATTTGGACAGAGAGCCCTGAAACAAATGAAGCAGGCGGAATCTATCTATTCGAATCAAAACGCACAGCTGACCAATATATAGAAATGCATTCAAAGAGGCTAGCTGAATTTGGAATCACTACTATCAACGCAAAAATCTTTGCTATCAATTCAAAACTGACTGAAATCACGAAAGGTCCAGTAAAACAACTAAATAATCGCTGAAGCATAATAGAATTACCCGCTAATTCAAGGAGTCTAATTTCTAATTTAGGAGTTAGGCTTTTTATATATTTATGGATGTATAAATATTCAGAATATTGTGAGGTTGAACCAAATGTATTGTAGAGTTTACAATAGTTTTATAACAGGTTTATGTTATAAAAACATGAATAATTTGAGTGTTTTTCTGTTTAATGCTCAAACTTCAAAGTTTTTAAAAACGTTCTATAACAGAGGGAGGGATGAGATATTGAATGAAAACTACATAGTAGTACAGCGATTGATAAATAAATGCTTTAAATAAACACTATTTTAATTGTTGGAATGCAAAATACATAAATTATTGAGATTAAAAGAGATGAGGTCTTATAAAAAAAATGAAAAAGTATTCTGTTGCTACATATTTTTACTTTATTATTCCGTCTTTAATTGGTATCTTTCTATTTATGACCCCCATTTTAACGGAAGAGGGCTGGAAAGTACCCATTGCCATATTAGCTAATGTTTTAGCAGGTATTGTGGCTCCAGTCATTAGTTATTTTACAATTATAATGTTTTCAATCTCCGCAATTGGTGCACTTATAGCGAAATTTATACCTCGTAAAAATGCTAAAGAACCACGTATTTTAGATACATTGTTTTATGTGAATTGGTTTTGGACAATTACGCGTTTTATCGGTTTAGCCTTTGCTTCAATGGTGGTCTTCAATTTTGGACCTTCTGCCATCAATAATGAAAATACTGGTGGACTCCTCATGGATCCAAATGAGGGACTTGTGACGTTTTTATTTACCATTTTTTTGTTTGCGGGTTTCCTTTTACCATTTTTAACAAACTTCGGCTTACTTGAATTTTTCGGGACAATGATGGTGAAAATTATGCGGCCACTATTTAAAAGTCCAGGGCGTTCTTCAATCGATGCTCTTACGTCATGGGTTGGTGATGGCACAATAGGTGTGTTAATGACCAGTAAACAATATGAGATGGGGAACTACACAAAAAAAGAAGCCGCGATTATTGCCACAAGTTTCTCAGTAGTGTCCATCACATTCTGTATCGTTGTATTGGATACTGTCCATTTGGCACGCTATTTTATTCCTTATTATTTGACAGTAGTACTTTGTGGAATTGTATTAGCCATTATTATGCCTCGAATCTATCCACTTGCGAAAAAGGAGGATACGTATATAGATGGGACACCAGTAGATTATTCACGTGAGAAATTACCTGAGGGCTATAATTCTGTCTCACATGGCTTAGAAAATGCGCTTGCTGTTGCGCATGCAAATCGTGATCCTCGACAATTTTTCAAAGACGGCTCTAGAAATGTAATTGATTTATGGGTGGGTGTGGCCCCTATCGTTATGGCTTTTGGGACAATTGCCTTAATGCTTGCTGAATTTACAAGTATTTTTGCGATTTTAGGAAAACCGTTCGAGCCAATTTTAACCGTCCTTGGCTTACCTGAAGCGGCTGAAGCAGCACAAACAATGGTCGTAGGCTTTGCCGATATGTTTCTACCTTCTATTTTAGGTGCAGGGATTGAATCGGATGTTACTAGATTTGTTATTGCCGTTGTTTCTGTGTCACAGCTTATCTATATGTCTGAGGTAGGTGGACTTATTTTAGGTACAAAAATTCCATTGAAGTTTTTGGATTTAGTCGTCTTATTTATCCTACGTACGCTTATTTCTCTTCCAATTGCCGCATTGGTTGGTCATCTACTCTTCTAACTAAAATGCCAAGTCTTAAAGGGACTTGGCATTTTTCATGTTGTTAAAAAAAGTAATATCAACGGTAGAAAATTTTTTGACACCATAAAAAATGGGAAGGTAGCTGGTATTGGTAGGGACGTTTCACTTACTCCTTTTCCATTATTCTTGGCGAAATCGAGGCAACCTTACAAAATATATGAATATGTTACTCATGATAAACCTCCCCATGCCTTCTATTTTTTGAAAATAGCTTGCATCGCAAAATATTATCAAAAAATCCTAGTAACTTGGCAAGAGTTCCATTTTTGCATATGTGTCACATAACCACTATGCATATACTGTGGCAAGAGGGAGGGAGGTGAGCTTTTATGAGAATTAATTGGAAGGTTCGTCTTCAACATATTCCATTTATACTAGGGCTATTTTCATTGTTGCTCTTACTCGCACAACAAGTGGCTGCAATTTTTGGCTATGATTTTACAGGTGTGATGAGTGAGCAAATGTCATCTATATTAAATACAGTCTTATCCATTCTTGTGTTAATGGGGGTCATTGTTGATCCAACCACACGGGGCACCAGTGATAGTGAACGTGCCTTAATGTATCGGAGACCGAGATAAAATAAACAAAAAGTGTAATTTTACAATAAGGATAAATATGTTATAATGTTAGAAAATTGATAAAGTGGGGAGGATGATTGAATGTCCCTTGAATTGGAGCGCAGAATTGCGAAGCTCGAGGAGGAAATGGCAGATTTACGTCAGGAGTTGTCAGTATTAAAAGGTTCGCAAAGCACTGAAAAAATGAATACTCTTGATGCCAGACAGTCGATGATCAAGCAATCAGAACCAATTAAACCAAAACCAGTACTGGAGTCGAAGCCTATCCCGACTAAAGTAGCGGAAAGAGAAGTGCAACCACAGCCATCGATGGAGGAACGTGTTATGTGGGCACTTCCAAAAGTATTCATGGTTATTTTAGTAATGGGCGTACTTTGGGGTCTAAAACTTGTCAGTGACTATGGCTATTTATCGGATGGCGTGAAAATCATCCTTGCCTATGTACTATCGGTGGGATTGGCGGTTATTGCCTATGGACTAGAGCGTAGGAAAGTAGACTCATCGGCTATAACGATTTCTTTATATGGTGGGGCATTTATTGTCGGTATTTTAACAACCGCAGCGAGTGCCATATTATATGAAATCATTGGTCTTATTCTAGCACTAGGCATTACGCTGCTTTATATTGGCTATGGTATTGCCATTAGCTATTTAAAGAAAAATGAAGCACTAACTGTTTTTGTTGCCTTTACATCATTATTACTACCTTACTTACTAGAATATATGGATTTTAGTGCTGTCATTATTTTATTATTTGTGGTCGTATTGTTTGCTGCATTGCAATTAGTTATTTACCAGCACAAGCAAAAGCTAGCCCTTTATATTGCCACATTCTTTTCAGTGCTAGCAGTGAGTGTTGTAGCATTTATGAATAGTGATCAGCAAGTTGTTTTTGCACTTGGCTTACTTGTGATTCTAGCAATCTTTTATGCTATATGGTGTTTACTCTATAACGCTCAATCCAAATGGAAGCCACTTCACATCGGACTCCAATTTTCTTTAGGCTCATTTAGTTTATTACTGCTGAACCTGATTATCCGTTCTCTTGAGAATGGGGAAATGCTACTTCTTATCTTAATGGTTTTATTGGGCGCTCTAGCGTTTTATAGCTATCGTCAAAAATGGCAGGAGGTAGTGGATAGTGCTGTGACACTCGTGTTTATCACCTTCTGTAATATGATACTGCTATTGAATATTCCGAATAAAGTGGATGATTTATTGTATCCTTTGATTGCATTTACAGGCGTGATGATGAGCTTACGAATACGTGCAAGTATAATGAAGGTTGTTACTTCACTTTCCCTTGTGATGACATTTACACTAAACTTTGTTTTCCATGAACCAAGTCCATTTTTCAGTATCGATCATTTAAGCTTATTTATGCCAGTCATCTATTTCATCATTATTTACTTATATGCAAGACGTCCAAAAGAGACACTCACACCTTTTGAAAAGGTCATGAAGGATTTATATGTAATCGATATTTTAGTAGTGGTCACAGCTGGCTATTTCTTAGCCTATATTGGCAAGCTAGATACCGTATATTTTGCAGCAACAAATGGCATGCCATATATGATGTGTATCGCATTAGCTGCCTTATTTACTGGCTCTCTATTTGTAGAGGAAACTTACAAAGGACGCGCTTTAACGCCAGTACTTGGCGCATTTTTCCTACTAGTCTCCTTGATGATCAGCACTAGAGTGTCAATGTTGGAAAGCTTAAACAGTATTACAAGATTAATTTATATAGCAGTGATTGTAGCGATTGTCGCGGATGTGCTTGTAAAAGGAATTATTTATCGATTGTACGAGGAGCGTCTAGGGAAATATGTAGACGTCATTGTAAGCGGTGGTATCGTGCTCACGATGATTTCCATATGGGGGCTAATCCATCAGTTCACATATAACAACGCCCTCGATTGGAAGCTGAGCATCGCCCTTACAACTATTACATTATTCTTAACATCCAGTGTTTCACTATGGATTAGTTCCACACATCATTTAAAAACATTGCGCACAACAGGCTTTATTATTTTAGTTATCGCATTTATTAAGCTCATTTTCTTTGACTTATCTGCCCTTGATTTATTAATTAGAGCTGTTCTATTTATTACCATTGGTGGTATTGGGATGCTGTTGTCGGGTAGGTTGTTGAGGAAAAAGGAATAAAATAAATGGATATGGATGTCAGTAAAAGGTAGTCATTAAATACAAAATACCAAAGCGTATACCTTTTATTGTAACGATGTGAAATGGAAAGATGATAAAACAGCCAAATGAGAGTTGAATTTCTCATTGGCTGTTTTATTTGTTTAGAAAATCATTAGGTCTCGCATTGTTTATTTCTTTGTATTATTAATTTTCTATAATAGAGCCTTCTTTAAGAGGTAATCGTCCTCCATCAGGATTAGGTAATTCTTCGAAATCATCCGATGGCACTACACCTGGAGGAAGGGGAGGTAAATTAGAACCTTTGTAAATTCTACCATTCCCAGTGAAATTTATAGAGTCAGCTACAACTGAACCTCTAATAGAAGCGCTACCATCTATAATTAACTCTGCATTAGGTGCAATAACATATTGACCTGTAGTAGGTGTACTACCAGAAACAGTAATTTTACTTCCTCCAGAAATAATATTACCATATACTTTAGAGTCCCCACCCAATGACATATTAGCACTTTGGTTAAATAACGTTGCATAAAATGGTGTAGAACCATTTAAGATGAATTGTGATGAGCCTACGTAATAGAAGTTTACTTTTGAAGGGTCACTAGTATTTTGATTGAAACCTTTATTACTATCAGAGTTAAGTGCAGTGAATTTTTTAACATATAAATTTAATTTTCCAGCACCTGTGACATTTATTGTTCCGTAATTCATATCAAAATCATCTACTAATAAATTTACTTCACTGTCTACGTTAATAGTAATTGTTCGATTGGAAGTAATTCTAATTTTAGATAGATGTGTATCTGATGTTAAATTGAATGTTGCATTATTTTTCAAATCGCCATTAGGATTTTCAGTTGATAATAGACCATTAGAAACTAGATCTACTTTATTAGGTAATGTATACTTTGGTAATAATGGAAGTATTGATAACTGGTTTAATTTATCCGTTGTACTTTTCCAAAAATCATTCGGTAAAAAGCTTTTTGGGTCAATGGCAAGGGGTGGTAATATTGTTTTAGGGTAATGCCATTCTTTCTTTTGTTGTTGATTTTTAGGGGTAATCGACTGTTTTGTACTATCCATATTTATATTTCCACCAGTTGAACCGTTTTCAGTAAGGATTTTACCTGAATAGTTATTAAAAATAACATTCCCATACCTTAAAGATGTATCTCCATGAATTTCACCACTACTATTAAATACAATATCTCCAGATGTCAGAACCGTATGATTTTCCCAACCACCAGGTACAGTAGGTGGAGTACCACTTCCGTCGCCATCTTCCTCCTCCACACCGTCACCTAAATTAATATATAGGGATGGTCTAAGTTTGATTTCTTGATCAACTACACGCTTCCTAGTGGAATCAATTATCCCAGATGAAATGATTTTGACTTTAAAATCTGCACTTGTCGGTTGTAGCTTAATAGAGGCTATTTTGCCTGGAGAGATAGTAAATGATGTGTCAGAAAAATAACCCTCATCAATTGCTTTATCAAATTCCTTTTTTAGAACAACATCTACATAATGCTGCATTGCCACTTGCTTTGTTAGCTTTGGTAATTTATTAGCTTTACGATAAATATTTTGATCAGTAATCCAGTTCGTCATTTCTTGAATTGCGTCATCTTCAATTTTTCTTAATTTAAATTTTACTTCCTCTTTAGCTAAATTAACCCCAGCCTCAGCAATATAAAAGACAGCCTGATCTTTTCTCTCGTAATCTACTTGTTTTAGACTGTTAGAAGAGACACTGAGTAAAGAAATACCAAGGATTGAGATAATCACAACTAAAAATAACGCAAGCGCAAGCGCTGAACCTCGTTGATTTTTAATTTGTTTACTCATTAATTTCCTCTCCTTTCCTTTGAGTAATATCTGTTGTAACTGTTTGACCATCTTCGCTTATAATTACAATAGTGCCTCCGCGGATCGTAAATATGGAGATTCCAGATGCTATGACTTCTTCATTACCATTTGAATTTCGAATAATTTGGTTATTTTCTAATCTATAAGTTGATACAATTTCTTCACCTAACAGTAATGTGTGTAGTTCTGTCGGAGGGTCTGTTGTTTTAAGGACATCGCTCTTCCGAAAATCCTTCGTAATTACTTTTAAAGCAAAGGATATATCCTTAATATCACGATTATGTGTACTTTGCTCGAGTTGTTGCTTTGTAGCAGTTGTTACAATACTAATACTCAGCATGGATACGATGGCAAGAATAACAACGACTGTAAGCACTTCGAATAATGTAAGGCCTTTGCTATTTCGGAGCCATTTCATCTTTTGCACCCCCTAGTATATACACATTTTCCATAGTGGATTTGCTGTTTGTACTGTTTTCAATAACTTCTAGGTGCACATAAACCGCATTTTTATAAGTGTCATTTTCAGGAAATGTTTCTAATGTTAAATTGTAAGTAAAACGATCTTCTTCATGTGGTAGATATTTATACACTTGGTTAGTCGGTAGAGAAGACAAGGACGTTCCAGGGTTCTCTTCATCCAATGTATAGCCCCTTGCTAAATCATCATAAGAATCAGCCCCTCCAGACGAATTATAAATCTCCTCCATTTTTTTTTGTGCCGCATAAGTAGCATCCATAATATCATTTGACTTGTGCGTTGTTTTATTTGACTGAACGAGCAAGCCAAAAAATGAAATTAACACAATGCCTATTATTAAAAGGGCGGCAACAACTTCGATCAACGTCATGCCTTGATTGTTTTTAAAGTGTTTTATCAAATCAATTCCCTCCCTATACAACTATTGATATATCAATAGTTTGATCTGTTTTGAAAATCCGATTTTTGTATCTTTGCCCATTCATTTATAATGAGGACTTCTCAGAGCAATGATTTATCAGCCGTTTGAAGACTAATAAATCTTTCATGATTTGGTATTCATAAACATAGATTGCATACAAGGTGTGTAAAACCTCCTAAATATCATAATTGTTTTTAATGCTAAAGATATAGTTAACTTCAGTTTATTATAAAATAAAAATTTCCTAATATGTAAGTAAGTTCAAGAAGATAATGAATTATAATAGTTGATTAAGGCTATTATAACAAATTCTAAAAATGTATCGAAAGAAATTTAAGGTTATATATGGTTCTTTGTGACTAATCATTGAATTATTTTTGAATTTTCATATGAATTATCTAATCAAAATCAGAACAAAGTTGCATTTTGGTAGTGTCAGAATACCATAATTGTAGTATCATTTGTATATAAATAGAAAAACCACTAAGTTAAATAAAGGATGATGTGGATGAAAACATACATAAAAATAATTAGCTTGTTTTTGGTAATTGTTCTAATTGTGGGATTTTTTGTTCCGTCATTTGTGCTAAAAGACATAGTCTTCGCTAAAGAAGATCCCAAATCTTCAACCATTGGAGGGATGGAGATCAATGATGTGAAAACAGCAGATTTAGCAACTACGCTACAAAATGCAATTTCAGAATGGCAAGGCTCGGAAGTAGAAATTGTTAGTGATGGAATTTCAAAAACCATTGACCCGAAACAATTTAATTTTGATATAGCCACAGCGATTTCTCAGTTTGAAATGCTAACAAAAAAGCCATGGTATGCATTTTGGCGAAAAGAGAAAATTGTTCATATTCCCATTCCTATTACCGTTAATGAAGCGATTACACAGCAAATAGATGAAGCAGGTGTTTGGGATACAGATAAAACACTACAGAAATTAATCTTACAAGCCAGCTATTTGAAGGAGCATAAGGTTGAAGCCGTTATTAATGAAGATTTCATGCAAGCTGAGGAAAGGATTGCCTTTCAAATTGCCGAGCTACCAGCTAATAGTCAAGGAGTAGCGAAAATCATTCCGTTATTAAATGATGTAAATCTAGTTCCAAATCAATCCATCTCGTTGCTTACACTTTTAGGTGAACAGGCTGGGGTTGTCAATGATGCAGGTTTAGATTTTGTGGCATCAATGCTATATAGTGTAATTCTTCAAACGGATTACGAAATTCTTGAAAGACATTCGCAGGAAGTAAATCCAAGCTATTTACAGCAGGGGATTGAGGCAGATATCAATGCAGCATTAGCAAAGGACTTACAATTTATTAATCGGTCTGAACAGCTCGGTAAACTGAAAGCATCTATAGAGGGTAATCAATTAAAGATAGAAGTTTTTGCAGCCGCGAAAAACAAGAACATAACAGTACGTGTTAGCAAGGATAAAATTGTGAAACCACGCATTATTTATCGCTATTCGGAGGATTTAAAGGCTGGACAAGAACGAGTAGAGCAAGAGGGTAAAGAGGGTTCAAGAGTCGAGGTTTATCGTTCTATTGTAGAGAACGGAGCAACAGAAGAACAATTCATCAGTAGGGATTATTATGCACCTCAAAATCGAATTGTTACGCGTTCTTCGCAGGCGCCCGTTACGATCACAACACCTACTCAAAATGTAGGCGCAGGTGCATCTGATCCTGATTTAGAAGTGGATTTAGATGGCAATGGCTTGCCTGACGTGAAACCTTCAACACCAGAGGAAACAAAGCAAGAAGATGGACCAGAAATTGTCTATGGCTACTATGACAAGGGTGGTAACTTTGTACAAACAAGTCCATAACGATTGGAGGTATGTTTATGGCAATGAAGCCAGGGCGTAAACGTTTAGGGGATTTACTGGTGGAATCAGGTGTTATCACTGCTGACCAGCTCGAGTACGCATTAACTACTAAGATGAAAAATGAGAAGCTTGGAGATTTCCTTATTAAAGAAAATTTCCTAACAGAGCAGCAGCTTATTGAGGTTTTAGAATTCCAGCTTGGTATCCCTCATATCAGCCTGAACCAGTTTTCAATTAGTCCCGAATTATTACAGCTTATTCCCGCGGAGCTGGCGAAGCGGACAAATATTATGCCGATTCGTAAAGAAAAAAATAAATTGTTTATTGCAATGGAAGATCCCATGGATTATTTCGCCATTGAGGAAGTTCGTATGACGACAGGCTGTCAAATCGAGACAAGTATTGCAGCAAAAGATGATTTATATCGGACGATAACAAAGTACTATGATTTACAGGAATCAATGGATGCGGCAATGTTGGATTTGGCTGCGACTAGTACGGAAACACAAGAGGAAATCGAGAATGAGGATTCACCTATTGTTCGTTTAGTGAATCAAATCATAGCCAATGGTGTCGCACAGCGCGCAAGTGATATCCATTTTGATCCACAAGAAACAGAACTACGTGTCCGTTATCGAGTTGATGGTGTGCTACGTACTGAGCGATCCTTGCCAAAGCACATGCAAAATGTCGTATTGGCTCGTATTAAAATTATGGGTAATTTAAATATTACAGAAAATCGTATTCCACAAGACGGACGTATTAAAACCAATGTTAATTTTAGACCTGTCGATATCCGTTTAGCTACCCTACCAACAGTCTATGGTGAAAAGGTAGTAATGCGTATTTTAGATTTAACCAATTCAGCCAATGATATTGATAAATTAGGCTTTAGTGCAAGTAATGAAGCACTTTTCAGGAAAATGATAGCCCATCCAAACGGTATGATGCTGATTACTGGTCCAACAGGCTCAGGTAAGTCCTCTACGTTATATGCAGCACTTTCTCATTTAAATGAAGAAGGCGTCAATATTATTACGGTTGAGGACCCTGTGGAATATCAGTTAGATGGTATCAACCAGATCCAAGTAAAAGAAGAAGTTGGTTTAACATTCGCGGTAGGGTTACGATCGATTTTACGACAGGATCCTGACATTGTGATGGTAGGGGAAATTCGTGATCTTGAAACAGCTCAAATTGCTATACGTGCTTCACTAACAGGCCATTTAGTATTAAGTACACTACATACTAATAGTGCCATCGAATCTATTTCAAGACTACATGACATGGGAATCGAGCCATTTCTATTATCCTCCTCCCTTGTAGGAATCATGGCGCAACGCCTTGTACGTAAAGTTTGTCGTGATTGTGCTGAACCATATATATTTACTACTCGTGAGCTTGAAATACTTGAGGACAATGGGGTTGAAGGCGTAACACATGGTAAAAAAGGGCGTGGGTGTCCTGCCTGCAATCATACAGGCTACAGAGGACGTATGGCGATTCATGAAATCCTCCCTGTTGATCGCCAAATAAAGGATATGATTTTAAATCGTGTTGGTGATCGCGTCCTCCGTGATTATATGAAAGAAAAGGGTTACCATACCCTATTAGTGGATGGATTACAAAAGGTTGTAGCAGGCCAAACAACCACATCAGAAATATTACGTGTTGCAAGTGCAGACTAGGGGTGAAAAAATGACAGCATATTCAATCGTCGAATTATTAACACGTGCATTTGAAGAGAAAGCATCTGATCTTCATTTAACAAAAGGTATTCCACCGGTATATCGTATCCATGGGCAACTGGAGCATTATGGCACAGTCCCACTTGAAACAGAGGATTTAAAGGAAATGGTAAAGGTCATTCTTCCTGTCCATAAACAACAGGAATTTGAGGACAAGGGAGAAACGGACTTTAACTTTTCATTGCCTGGGAAATGTCGATTCCGTGTCAATGCTTACCATCAACGAAATGAAGTAACGATTGCAGCTCGTTTAATTGAGGCTAAAATTCCTTCTATTGAAGCGCTCAATATGCCACAGGTGTTATATAAGCTTGCAGAAAAACCACAAGGCTTAATATTAGTGACAGGCCCAACAGGCTCAGGGAAATCAACTACCTTAGCAGCAATGATAGATCATATCAATGAAACAAGATCTAAGCATATTATTACGTTAGAGGATCCAATTGAATATTTGCATACACATAAGAAGTCTGTCATCAACCAACGTGAGATTGGTGTCGATACAATGAGCTTTGCCAATGGCTTACGAGCATCATTACGACAGGACCCAGATATTATTTTGGTTGGGGAGATGCGAGATTATGAAACCATTTCAACGGCTATTACAGCTGCTGAAACAGGGCATTTAGTCATGGCTACACTTCATACAAGTAGTGCACCAACGACCATCGACCGTATTATCGATGTATTTCCACCGCATCAGCAGAGTCAAATTCGTGTGCAGCTTGCGAATGTACTACAAGGTATTGTTTCTCAGCGTTTATTTGTACGTAAGGATGTAAAAGGGCGTATTGCTGCGACAGAAATTTTAGTACAGGCACCTGCAATTTCAAATTTAATTCGTAACGAAAAAATTCATCAAATTCCAAGTGTGATGCAGACAAGTAAAGCTTTGGGTATGCACACATTGGAATATTCGATGCAGCACCTAATTACGACAGGTAAGATTTCACTAGAGGATGCAAGACCATATATGAACGCTGGTGATTATAGTTGACGATATTTCGTTATAGTGGTCGTACCAAAACAGGAGCACCTAAAAAGGGTATTATCGAGGCACCGAATAAAAAGGTGGCCATGGAAAAGCTTCGAGCACAAGGAATTAATGCAAGAGAACTTCAAGAATCAAATAGCATTTTACATAAAGATATTGCTTTTGGTACAAAAGTGAAGCACCAGGAATTCGTTATTTATTGTCGGCAATATGCGACATTAATTCGTGCTGGCGTTCCTGTCGTTGAAGCAACCCATATTTTGGGTGAGCAAACACGGAGTAAACCACTGAAGCGAGCATTGATGCAGGTTGAAGAGGATATTCGAAATGGGATGGCATTTTCAGATGCAGCAGGTAAACACCCAAAAGTGTTCCCATTGCTATTTGTCAATATGATGCGTGCTGGTGAGGCTACAGGAAACGTTGACGATACATTAGATCGTCTTGCAAGCACACTAGAGAAGCAATATAACATTAAGAAAAAAATTCAATCTGCTATGACCTATCCAGCGATTTTGTCGCTTTTAACTCTAGTGGTTGGTATGTTTTTAATGGTATTCATTGTGCCAACCTTTATGGATGCATTTAAGGAAATGAATTTGGAAATGCCGTTAATAACGGTCATTGTAGTGGGTATTAGTGATTGGCTCATACAGTTTTGGTACCTTGTGATTTTAGGGCTATTGGTATTAGTAGTGGGCCTACACTATTTCTATAAAAATAATAAAGAGTTTCATTATGCCGTCAATGTATTTCTACTTCGCATGCCTATCTTTGGACAGCTGTTACAAAAGGATATTATCGCGAGAATGACAAGAACCTTGTCAACACTCTTTAGCAGCTCCGTACCAATCTTACAAGCCCTAACAATTGTCGAAAAGGTTGGTGGTAATCCGGTAATGGGTAAAGTAGTACTGGAAGCTCGCGATAATTTAGAAAAGGGTGGCACATTATCAGAGCCACTTGAAAAAAGCTGGCTATTTCCACCGCTTGTAACACAAATGACCTCAATTGGCGAGAAAACAGGGTCCTTGGATTACATGCTTGAAAAGATTGCTGATTTTTATGAAGAGGAAGTAAACCGTGCAGTCGATACCATGAAGTCACTAATTGAGCCTTTAATGATTGTGGTACTGGCTCTAGTTGTAGGAGTCATTGTAGCGGCTATATTCTTACCAATGTTCCAACTATATGAAAATATGTAATGTTTACAATATTTATGGATGCCCTTTTGTTCCGCTTAATGGAAAATATCTACTTAGATTTGCTAACAAAAGGAAGCGGTAAGTAGATTTCTTCATGTTTAAGTATTAAAGGAGAGACTGGACATGGAAATTAGGGGAAAGAACGAAAAGGGCTTGACATTAGTCGAGTTATTGGCAGTCATTGCTATTCTAGCTATTGTTGCTGCCATCGCAATTCCTGCTATAAGTAATGTCATTGATAATTCACGTTATAAGGCATTAAAGGCAGATGCCATCAATGTCATTCATGCTGGGGCAGTTCTATTTTATGGAGCATCCAACCGCCGATCAATGGCAGATCGTTGAAGTGGGAAAATTAGTATCTGATGGTTATTTAGACAGTGCAGGCAAAATATTAGAGGCAGATAAAGAAGGTCAGAATGCCAATGTCCAATTTATCGAGGGCACCTACTATTTCAATGCACATGCGATTTATTACAGCAATGGCAAATATATTAATTTTGATAATGCCACCTTACAGCATATAGCGGACGATATCCGAAAGGGCAGCACAGGAACGAGTGGCAAATGTATTGGGCGAGATTGTGCAGCTTCGCCATAATGTTCAGAAGCGCGTGTACACACACTTCATATAAAACTACTAAGGAGGATTTCATTATGTTAAAAAAATGGAAAAATAAAAAACTATTGAAAAATGAGAAAGGTTTAACATTAGTTGAACTATTAGCTGTAATTGTTATTCTAGCAATTATCGCAGCAATCGCTGTACCTGCAATTGGTAATATTATTAATAAGTCGAAGGACCGTGCAATTTTAGCGGAAGCTTCTAATATTCTAGCAGGTGCAAAAATCGCTTATATAGATGGTGCTTGTGTGGATAATACATGTAGTAATACTGAGTTAAAACCTTTTGTGGATGGCATAGAGCTAAAGTCTGGTGATCAAGTAGAATATAATGAAACAAGTAAAGTATGGACAATCACCTACTCAAGATTAGGAAATATAAAATTATCTGAATATAAAACAAATCTTAATGGAAATGCTATAACTGAAACTAATTTAAATACTAACTTGACAAAGGCGGGCGTTACTACAACGCAATAATCAGTCCTCCCAACCCACTCAGAAGCGCAAGAAAATTTGCGTTTCTGGCTGGGAAATGGATGACTAATTGAAAAAATCATTTATACTGAATAGGATAAGGAGGTCTTTTCACATGTTTAAGAGAAAAAGAAAGTCGCATGTTTCGATTGAACTGAAGGATTATGTGCTGCGTGCGATTGTGGCGAAAGGACCAGAGCCTAATCAGTGGCAGGGCTATGAATACCCTTTAGCAGCTGGAATCGTTGAAAATGGAACAATCGTCGATGAGGTAGCTCTTTTTGAGGTGATTAAAGAGCAAGTAATGAAATGGACAGGGAAAAAACAGGCTGTCCGTATGTTTGTCCCTGATACGACGGTTCTATTAAAAAACTTTGAGCACCCTAAAGATGTCAAGCCTCAGGAATTACGAGGATATGCTGAAATGGAATTGGGACATTCCATTCATTTACCATTTCAAGACCCTTTAATTGATGTTTATGATGCTGATGCCGAGGATGGCAAGGCTATCTTATTTGCTGCGCCTTCTGAAGAGATAACGAAAATGGTAGGGATGCTGCTAGATGTTTCATTAGAACCGGAAGCTGCCGATATTCGTGCGCTTTGCAATATACGCTTATTAGAGCATATGTCATTATTAGTGCCTAATAAAACGTATTTGATTGCGGAATGGTCGATTAATGAGCTCTCTATCAGTATTTTTTCCAATGGCCAAGTGGAGTTTTTGCGCTATCAATCCATTGAAGTAGATATGACGCAATGGCAGGGAAAGAAAGAGAATGAGTTTAACTATCAATTTATCTATAATGGCGAAGCAGAGAATTATCAAATGGTCGTAATGGATCAGGTTCTAGAGATTGATCGGATGATGAATTTCTTTAAGTTTTCTTTACATAAAGGTGAAAAAGCAGTGGATGAAATTATCATGCTTGGCGATAACCCACTATTGAAATCAATTGGAAACTTACTTGCTTCTAATTTAGAACCACCGCTAAGAGTTGTCGATGGGAAAAAGATTGAGAAATCATTTCCTCGCTTTAAACGAGAATTTTCAACGTTGCTTGGCTTAGCTTTGAAGGAGGTTCATTAATGGTTCCAGATATAAACCTCTTACCACAACTTGAAAAAAGAACAACCTCCCCCAAGCTTTTTTACAGCTTGGTGATTGTCATTGTGGGACTTATTGTAGCTTATTTACTTTTTTTATTTTTTACATCCAAAAGTGAATTGTCACGATTGACTGCAGAGGAACAGGCATTAACTACACAGCTTGATCAATTGCAGCAAGAGCTAGATGCACGACAAAGTGTCGATCAGGGTTCATTGGAAGAGTCTGTGACATTTATTCAAGGTGTTTCTTATCCTGTAACACCGTTGATTGATGAAACGAAAACTTTATTACCAACCCATTCCTATTTACGTAGCTACGTTTTCGGAGAGAATACGGTGAATATTGAAGTGGATTTTGAAACGATGACAGATATATCGAAATATGTGGAGCGGCTTTTAATGAGTAGCTATTTTACAGACGCTCAAATTAACACTGTCTCAAACTTTGATATAGAGCTAGGTGAACAAAGGGAGTTAACACCCCAACAAAAATTTAAAGAAGTACCGCGCTATTCAGTGTCCATTACAGCGACAATCGATTTTATGTATTTAGCTGGAGGACGACGCTCATGAATAAATTAACGAGTAGTAAAAATTCATCTATGATCTTGTTACTTGCGCTAATAGCTGCTATTTTATTTGCGCTGTATTATTATTTGCTTTCACCAAAATTGAATGAAGTGAATGAAAAAGAGAGTAATGTGTTGCAGGTGCAGCAAGAATTAGCTAGTGTCAAAGAACAACTAGCTCAATTAGACAAGGAGCAGGGACAGCCTACAATCAATATATTAGCCTTAAGACAAAAGCTACCTGCAACAAGAGCCGTTGAAAAGATTATTCTTGATTTAGCTGAGATTGAAGAGGTGACAGGAACTCGTATACTGTCTTTAACTGTTCAAGGTGAGGACGGCACTTTAACACCTTCAGATATATCGAATGACCTCAATATGTTGGAGCAGGCTGAAGCAGAGGTCAATGGTAATCAGGAGAACAAGGAGACAACTACACCGATTGCTTCTCTTTCGAAGGACTCTTTACCAGCAAATTTAAAGCTCATTACTTTTATATTAGAGGTGGGTGCGCTTGATTTTAATTCTCTTGAAAGCTTTTTACAGGAGATTGAACAATTAGAGCGTGTCATGAAAACCGATAAGATTGAATTTAAATTGCCTGGAGAGCAGGAACAGCTAGAGAAAGATGCTGATCTTACGTTAAAGGCAACAGTGCAAGTGACGACGTTCTATTACGAAGAACAACAATAAACTTTTTTGATAGGCGCCCCATACATCATTAGTATGGGCGCCTATTGGTTTAGGAGGACATGAAATTGGAAATGGCTTATACGATCTTTATTTTTTTATTTGGACTTGTCTTTGGCTCTTTTTATAATGTAGTTGGCTTACGTGTACCACAGAAGGAATCGATTGTACATCCTCCTTCACATTGTCCGACATGCCAGAGACGACTAACGGTGCTTGATTTAGTACCCGTTTTGTCCTATGTATTTTTAGGAGGAAAATGTCGGAGTTGTGGCAATAAAATTTCTTGGGTTTACCCATTCATAGAATTAATGACAGGTGTATTATTTGCCTTTGCTTATTGGCAGCTAGGCTGGGGCATAGAATTGATAGTAGCGTTCTTTTTTATCTCCTTATTAGTTATTATCGTTGTGTCAGACTTGGCCTATATGCTAATTCCTGATAAGGTATTAATATTCTTTTTACCTTTGCTAGCTATTGGACGAGTTCTGTCACCATTAACACCTTGGTGGGACTCTCTTGTGGGTGCTGTCGTCGGTTTTGGCATATTATATATCATTGCTGTGCTATCTAATGGTGGCATGGGTGGAGGCGATATTAAATTATTCTTTTTAATTGGTCTCGTTCTGGGTACGATTGATACACTATTAACGCTTTTTTTAGCTGCAGTGATTG
Organism: Lysinibacillus sp. IITD104; assembly: GCF_036698265.2. Classification (NCBI taxonomy): domain Bacteria; kingdom Bacillati; phylum Bacillota; class Bacilli; order Caryophanales; family Bacillaceae; genus Lysinibacillus; species Lysinibacillus sp. IITD104. The sequence continues at coordinate 3,284,008 of NZ_JBAHYH020000001.1, read as the reverse complement.
GTATGATTGTCGGGATTACCGTGTTATCGAAGAACAAACAAGGGAGAAAAACACCCATTCCATTTGGGCCATCTATTGCATTGGCCGCAGTCATTGTTTATTTCTATGGCGATCTATTAATCAATTGGTATTTAGGCTTTTGGTAATTGTTCAATCTTCAAGAATGTGGAGGGAAGCAAGTGAAACCGATTATTGGTATTACAGCCTTTGTGGAGGATGATTTATCCTCTCGATTAAATGCTGCTTACAGCAAAAGTATTATTGATGCTGGTGGAATTCCACTGATTATTCCAATTGGAGTAGAAGAAGAGGCAGCCCAGATTTTAGCCCTTACAGATGGTTTATTATTATCCGGGGGTCATGACGTGCACCCATTTCTGTTCGGGGCTGAGCCTTCATTAAAGCTTGGAAAAATTCATCCCGCGCGAGATACAGTGGAGTTAGCAATAATTGAAGCCGCATTCCAACGAAAGATGCCTATTTTCGGGATTTGTCGAGGGATTCAAATACTAAATGTTGCATTAGGTGGTACCTTATATCAGGATATTGATAGTGATCATTTTAGCACTAAATTACTCCAGCATATGCAGCAATCAGGTAGAGCTGTAGCTACCCACACTGTACAGATTATTGCTGATAATTTATTAGCGACTATCGTTGAACAAGAGAAGATAGCAGTGAATTCATTTCATCATCAAGCGGTGAATGTATTAGCAGAAAAATTAAAAGTAGCGGCAAAATCAAATGACGGTATTATCGAAGCTGTAGTTCATGAGGAAATGCCATTTTGCTTGGCTGTTCAGTGGCATCCTGAGGAACTAGCCATAGCAGGAGATGAGAGTGCTCAAAAGCTATTTTCAGCCTTTGTTGAAGCTAGCATAAAATTTAAGAAGGAAGCTTAGAGGGCATTGTACAAAGAATCCAATCGTCTGTGGATTCTTTTTTTGCGTAAAAAAGAGGATACATGCTCTTAGAAGGAACATAATCCTCAAAACCTGTTTTAATAGTTAATGTACCCGTCTGTAAAGACCTACAACTTGTCCTAAAATAGAAACTTGATCGACAATAATAGGTTCCATAGAAGAATTTTCAGGCTGTAAACGGAAATGATTTTTCTCTTTAAAGAAGCGTTTTACAGTTGCTTCATCCTCAGCTGTCATAGCTACAACAATATCCCCGTTATTAGCTGTTGCCTTTTGTTTTACAATGACTAAATCTCCATCTAAAATTCCGGCTTCAATCATTGATTCTCCCATAATTTCTAGCATGAACAATTGATCTTCACTTGTGCCGTACGTATCGGGTAATGGGAAGTATTCTTCAATGTTTTCAATTGCTGTAATTGGAGAACCAGCTGTAACCTTCCCGACAAGTGGGACATGGATCACCTGTTGCTTTTGGATGGATTCTTCAGGCTCTAAAATTTCAATTGCGCGTGGCTTTGTTGGATCTCGACGAATAAAGCCTTTTTGTTCTAATCGAGCTAAATGTCCATGAACAGTTGAACTGGAAGCAAGTCCAACTGCTTCACCAATTTCACGTACTGATGGCGGATATCCCTTAGCTCGTACCTCTTCTTTAATGAAAGCTAAAATGTCCTCTTGTCTTTTCGAAACTTTTTTCATGAGTGCTCACCTCTTTTTTCTAAAATCAATCTTCTTATTTGATAGTATAACAGAATGCGAACATGTATGCAAACATAGGTTCGAAAAGTGTTTGACAAAAACGTTTGTTCGCTTTATTATGAGAACATACATTCCGAACAAACATTCTTAAAAAGGGGTAATGATTATGACATGGTTTAAGAAAAACACACATATCTCAATTTTATTAGGAGCTTGCCTACTATTTGCAGCATACCTTTACATTACTGATCCAGGAAAAGTTAGTTACGCAGAAATCCAAATCGAACATGGGGATAGCTTGTGGTCGTTAGCGGAGCAATATCGTGGTAAAATGAGTACTGATGATTGGATAAAGCTTGTAAAAACGGAAAATGAACTAGCAGATATTAAAATTGTAGCGGGAAAATCTCTAGTAATTCCTGTAGTGAGTGATCAAGCCAGTCCCATCAATACTATCGAAATTGCGAGAAATGAACAATGATAAATAATCAACTGTCGGCTGTTGTCTATTGTCGCGTAAGTACTGAAAAAGAAACACAAAGCTCCTCATTAGAGCGTCAACAGGAAGAGTTGCTGCGCTATGCTAAGGAGCAAGGCTATGCGGTGAAGGGCGTGTTTAAAGATCAGCATAGTGGTTATGATGTAGAACGTGCAGGCTTACTAGAAATGCTTGATTTCATAAAAGATAAAAACATTAATGCCCTTTTTGTACAAGATGAAACTCGTTTAGGACGAGGCAATGCAAGAATGGCTGTATTGCATTTATTACAAAAATCAGCAACGGATGTTTTTTCTATGCGTGATGCTGGCCCAGTTCAATTAAATGAAATGGACACGATGCTGCTAGAAATTTTAGCGATTGTAGAGGAATATCAGCGTAGAATTCATAATGCTAAAATACGACGAGGTATGCGACGTGCTGTAGAAAACGGCTATCGTCCTGAAAATAATTTATCGAACCGAGGTAATCCGCAGGGGCAGGAGCGTAAAGATCTACCTGTAGATGAAATTGTAAAGCTACGCAAACGTGGATTTACCTTTGAAGAAATTTCTATAACGCTTAGAGGGTTAGGCTTTGAGGTAAGTAAGGCGACTGTCCATCGTCGTTTCCAAGAGCACCAAGAAAGATTAGCAGGAAAATAATATTCCTGCTAATTTTTTTTGTAAAAAACTACTGAGGGGAAGAAAAGCTCTCGATAATAACATTTTTAGGCAGTTGGAAAGGGTGCTCTTTATTTATTCGGTCATAAAACATGATGCCATTTAAATGGTCGATTTCATGTTGTACAACGATGGCCCCATAGCCCTGTAACTGTACAATGATTTCATGTCCATCAATGTCGTAAGCTTTGACTTTAATCCTCTCATATCTCGGCACAAAACCAGGAACAGGTCGATTTACAGATAGACAGCCTTCTCCCTCCGGTAGATAAATCATATTGATGGAATGACTCATTATTTTAGGGTTAATCAGCATCATTTCTTGGTCATCAAAGAGTACAGCAAACATTCGTTTATCTACACCAATTTGATTAGCAGAGAGTCCACTTCCAGGGCGAAGCTTATATTTTTTTGCTAGAGTTGGATTTTGGCTATTTTTCAGATATTGTAGCATGGCTAGGAGGGTATTTCGGTCCTCATTGGTCACAGGTATCGCCACTTCTTGAGTCCGTTTTCTTAAAATTGCCGAGTGTTCTTTCACGAAATCCTTCATTGTAATCATATAATCTGGGTGAAATTTAGTCATAGATAAACACCTCATCAACACGGCTATTGAGAACCTTAGTAATCTTAAAAGCTAATTCAAGGGTCGGATCATATTTATCATTTTCAATACTATTAATGGTCTGCCTCACAACCCCACATTCTTTTGCAAGTGCAGCTTGTGTTATACCTAATTTTTTTCTCAAATTTTTGATAATGTTCTTCAGAATTATCCCTCCATTTTGTCTAAAGTATTAGATATATATCATAAGATAAGAATTAAAAAATGTCCAACTAATTGGACATTTTTTGGTGTGAAAAACAAAACAGTCAATTGAAGGGGAGAAATGGATTTCCGTTGCAGGCTGCTTGCTTTCTTGTAGCACACTGACGGAACGGAAATCACCCTACAGCCTTGTTAAAAGTTCTCATTCTACTAATGACATCATCTTTTTCAACAACATGAAATGCCCGATTAATTGGACATTTGGGTTTTAAATCATCACTTAATACCAATTTTCATCAAATTTTAGCTTTAACGCATGACCAAAACAAATACCGAAAGGAATAAAGCCTCTTCCTTTTGCTGTAATGATATTGCCATCTTGTACCACTAGTTCATCTGAATAGTTATGAAGCTCAAAGCACCCTAGCTGCTTCATGCCATCTAAAGGTAGCCCTACTGTATATTTTTTGTTTTGTAAGACACCTGCTTTTGCCAATAGGTAAGGGGAGCTAGAAATACTTGCAAGCAATCCTCCTTTTGCAGATAGATGACGAATGAAATCTAGTAAGCTCTCTTCAAGTTGTAATGTTGAAATATCCATACAGCCTGGTAATAGTAGACTATCAATATCGTCAAGCTCTACTTCATTCACGGGTAAATCAGCTATGCAATTTAAACCAGATTCTCCTCTGATAGGTTCGGTATTCGATCCTAGTGTGACGATGGGTTTCCCTCCTTGCATTAATATGGACAAAGCAACACTCAATTCATATTCACTAAATTGTGGGTATAATAACACCGCAGTTTTCTTCATTTCATACACCTCTTACCTTTAGATTTTTCCATTCTTCCTCTAAAATAGCGTAATAGTATTCATCCCACCAAGTCTCTCCATGAGGAATGCATTTTTTGAAAAATCCTTCTTGGCGCATTCCGATTTTTTCCATGACTCGGTAAGAAGCGATATTTTCTGGCTGGCATGTGGCAATAATTCGATGAAGTTTCATTTTATTAAAGCCATAGTCTAATAGGGCCTGAGCAGCTTCAGAAGCATAGCCATGTTTATGATAGGCAGGATTCATAACCCATCCAATTTCATACGTATGGTCGCCAAAGTATTTGTGGAAAACAAGATGACCAATGACTCGCTGTTGTTCACGTAAAACAATGGCGAAATGTTTTGCATGCTCGTTGCTATTCTCTGTTATGAAATTTTGAACCTGATCTTCATTTAACACACCATCTGGCATATAGTGCATGACTGTTTTGTCGGACATATAGCTATAAACAGCCTGCCAATCTTGGGCTTCAAATGTTCGAATAAGTAGTCTAGGTGTTGTGATCTTCATGATAGTTCCTCCTATTAGCTATCAAATTTTTCCTTTTATTATTAGTTATACACCTCTAACATCTGGAAGTCATGTAAATAATGGCTAAGAAGTGTTTTTAAGGGTTGGTATAACTGCATTTTAAGGGAAACCGTGCTATACTTTGCATACTGAGGTCATTAAGCTAGGTACTGAAAGGTGTGTAACGATGTTATCAAAGGAAAAAATTAACCGAATTAATGAATTATCTGCTAAAGCAAAAAGCGGACAATTAACAGAGGAAGAAGCAAAGGAGCGAACAGCGCTTCGCAAGGAGTATTTAGATACGTTTAGAGCAACGATGCGAGATACGATTGAAAACGTTAAAGTGGTCGATGCAGAAGGCAATGATGTAACTCCTGAGAAGGTAAAACAAGCGCAAAAAAATAAATTTCTAAATTAATGTGACACAATTCAATAAAGTATGTATGAAAACGCAAATAGTATAACAAAAGCATTGTTTTCTAAAGCAATGTTGACTAAACTGTAAAAGAACAATATATAGGACGAGAAAGGATGTCACAATATAATGACTCAACACGCGGATCTTTTAGCAATTAATGCTATCCGAACTTTGTCAATCGATGCTATTGAAAAAGCAAATTCTGGTCACCCAGGTTTACCAATGGGAGCAGCGCCAATGGCTTATACGCTATGGACAAAACAATTACGCCATAATCCAGCAAATCCAAAATGGTTTAACCGTGATCGTTTTGTACTATCAGCAGGTCATGGTTCAATGCTTTTATACAGCTTACTTCACCTTGGAGGCTATGGTTTACCAATGGAAGAAATTCAAAACTTCCGCCAATGGGATTCATTAACACCAGGACATCCTGAATATGGTCATACAGTAGGGGTAGAGGCAACAACTGGTCCTCTTGGACAAGGAATCGCTATGACTGTTGGTATGGCAATGGCTGAGCGTCATTTAGCTGCTACTTACAATAAACCAGGTCATGATATCGTTGACCACTACACATTTGCGTTATGTGGCGATGGTGACTTAATGGAAGGCGTAGCAGCAGAGGCGATTTCATTAGCTGGTCACTTAAAACTTGAAAAATTAATCGTGCTTTACGATTCTAATGATATTTCTTTAGATGGTGACTTAGAAAAGTCATTTTCAGAAAACGTTCAAAAACGCTTTGAATCTTATGGTTGGAATTATTTAAAAGTGGCAGATGGTACGGATGTAGATGCTATTAATGCAGCCATTGAAGAAGCCAAAAAATCTACTGGCAAGCCAACATTAATTGAAGTGAAAACAGTGATTGGTTTTGGTTCTCCAAATAAATCTGGTAAAGCAGATTCTCACGGTGCACCACTTGGTACAGATGAAGTTGTCTTAACGAAGGCTGCCTATGAGTGGGCACATGAACCATTCCAAATTCCTGCAGAAGTTTACGATACATTTAATGCGGCTGCTGAAGTGCAAGGCGCACAACCAGAGGAAGCTTGGAATGCAAAATTTGCTGCATACAAAGAAGAATTCCCAGCGTTAGCAGCTCAATTCGAGAAAGCGATGAATGGTGAATTACCAGAAGACTTTGCTTCTGAGTTACCTGTATATGAAGCTGGTAAATCTGTAGCAACTCGTTCTTCTTCAGGCGATGCAATTAATGCTATTGCGAAGAAAACACCTTCATTCTTTGGTGGTTCAGCTGACCTTGCTGGCTCCAATAAAACAACGATGAAGGGTGCAGGAGATTTCTCAGCAGACGACTATGCTGGACGTAACATCTGGTTCGGTGTTCGTGAATTTGCAATGGGTGCTGCTATGAACGGAATGGCTCTTCACGGTGGTTTAAATGTATTCGGTGGTACATTCTTCGTATTCTCTGATTACGTTCGTCCTGCAATTCGTCTATCTGCATTAATGGGTCTTCCTGTAACATATGTATTCACACATGATTCGATTGCAGTAGGGGAAGATGGTCCAACACATGAACCAATCGAACACCTTGCATCATTACGTGCAATGCCAAACCTATCTGTTATTCGCCCTGCGGATGCAAATGAATCAGCAGTTGCGTGGGAGCTTGCAGTAGCAGCAGAAAAAACACCAACTGTTCTTGTATTATCTCGTCAAAACTTACCTGTTCTTGACGCTTCTATTGAAACAGTACGTGAGGGCGTAGCAAAGGGTGCTTACACAGTGTCTCCAGCTACAAAAGAAGTGGCAGATGCTATTTTAATTGCAACAGGCTCTGAGGTTTCGCTTGCTGTCGAAGCACAAAAAGCATTAAAAGCAGACGGTATAGATGTAGCAGTTGTTTCTATGCCATCTATGGATCGCTTCGAAAAACAAGACGCCGCTTACAAAGAATCTGTTCTACCAAAAGCTGTTACAAAACGTCTTGCAATTGAAATGGGGGCATCTTTCGGCTGGCATAAATATACTGGCTTTGAAGGCGATGTTCTAGCAATTGATAAGTTCGGTGCATCTGCTCCAGGTGAATTAGTAATGGAAAAATACGGCTTTACTGTTGAAAACGTAGTAGCAAAAGTGAAAGCATTAAACAAATAATATTAAGAAGACAAGCAAAAACATCTTCATTATAAAGTAAAAAGGCAGTGGGAAGCTCGATATATTCGAGCTTCCCACTGCCTCATTTAAATTAACGATAGAGGTATTTTTTATGCAATTTTATTTAATGGTATTTCCACCATCAATCACAATATTTTCACCTGTGATTAAATTGGAAGCATCACATGCAAGGAAAAGAGCAATGGCTGCAACTTCCTCTGGATAGCCGAAGCGTCCAAGTGGAATTTCTTTCATAGCTTGTTCGCCCACTTCACCAGCCCAAGCTTTTTTTCCAAGCTCTGTTAAAATAACGGTTGGTGAAATTGCATTGACGTTAATATCAAATTGTGCCCACTCCAATGCAAGAGAACGTGTAATACCAAGCACAGCCGCTTTACTTGCACAATAGGCAACATGATTATCCAGTGCAATAATGGCTGCTTGAGAGGCTAAGTTAATAATTTTGCCTCCAGTGCCTTGTTCGATGAAAATATTGCCAACCTTCTGTGCCATTTTAAATGTACCTGTTACATTAATATCCATGGTTTTTTGCCAATAGTCATCAGAAATATTTTCAGCATCATCGAGTAGAGCAATGCCTGCACAGTTTACCAAAATATCAATTTTTCCATAATGAGTATGGGCTTGTTTGATGGCATCATCCATACTTGCATTATCTGTTACATTACATAGAACACCAATTGCTCGCTCCTGGTGCAACTCCTTTGCAATAGCTGCTACATCTTCTTTTAAATCAAAAAGTGCAACAGATGCCCCTTTTTCAATAAATAGCTGAGCGATAGCATAGCCAATCCCGTTTGCACCGCCTGTAATTACTGCCACTTTATTTTCAATGCCGAAATTTGTATCAAAACCTTTGAACTTCAAGTGAATCCCACCTTTTGTTATTTTTTTGCCACAATCAGTTCAACATTATACGTTTGGAAAAGGTCGAAATAGTCTTCAGAAACTGGTTCATCTGTAATGAATGTATCAATATCTGCAATGGAGGCAAAGGCTGCAATAGAACTACGGTTTATTTTTGTATGATCGAGCAAGGCTGTCACTTTTTTAGCTGCTTGAACCATGCGCTTTTTCAGTTCAACTTCATAAACACTAAAATCCGTAAATCCTGCATCTTTACTAAAACCATTGGCAGATGTAAATAAGCGATCTACATGAATCTTATCTAAAATCTCTGCGCCAAGTGTTCCCTCTAATGAATTTGAACCTTGCTTCACGATTCCACCGATTAAAATAACAGTAATATTAGGAGAATCACTTAATTCCATTGCCACTTTTAAGCCACTTGTCACAACTGTTAGACGATGATTAAAGTCCTTTAAACAGTGGGCTAGTTCCAAAGCAGTTGAACTGGCATCAAGCATGATAGATTGATTATCTGAAATCGTTTGCAAAGCTGCACGTGCAATCGCATTTTTTTCAGTTTTATTTTTGAGCTGACGCGTAGAAAAGCTTGTTTCATGTTCATCTGTATCGACTAAAATAGCACCACCATGCGTTCGGCGTAACAGATTTTGTTGTTCAAGCTTTGTTAAATCAGTGCGTAAAGTAGCTTCCGACACATTTAAAGAAGTAGCCAATTCCTTAATCGTAATACTATTCTGTTGAACTAATTTATCCAAAATTATTTTTTGACGTTCCTGTGCAAACATTTTTTTCATCACATCACCTATAAATTTTCTATAATATTATTTTTTGCTTTTCACCATAAAGTGGGGTTGACTGCCACCCTGCTAGCATACTTTGTAAGTGCTGCTTCTTTTACATAGAGTAAAGTTTCCTTTGAACTCAGGTGTGTTGATTAGCCTTTATTTTACAGATGATACGAAAACCTTGTCCATTTCCGTTGCGGGAGACGCTTTCCGCTGAAGTCGTACCCTCCACGCCACTGAACAAGTAAAGGCTCTAAAAGAAAGTGTTTGCTTGCAACACACGCTAAGCACATCAGGTTGTTCTATGACATTATATCTATGCGATAGTAGCAACGCCTTTGTGACCAGGATCTTATCTTTTAATTACTATTTGAAAAAATATCAACCATATCTTTTAGTGATGAGCATATTGTTATTGTTTTTCGTTATTTTCACTATCATATCATACCTAGATAGTGTAAAAACAATAGGATTTAGAAAATTACAATTACAAGCAATATGATAATTAAGAAAGTCAGAAAAAATATTGCTTTTACATAGTAGCGTAAAAATAAATGAAATGAAAGTAAAAAATAGATAACGAAATTAAATAAAAATAAAAATTGAAATTCGAAAGTTTGGGTGGTACGATAAAAACAGAAAAACAAAAACAATCTGAAAAATGAAAACGCTTTTTTATAATGGGAGGATGAAATACATGTGTTCAAATCAAGTAGTAGACAAAGTGACAAAATCTATTGACAATATCCCAACAAAAATGAAAGCAGTTGTTGCCTATGAACCTGGTGATTATCGTTTAGAGGAAGTAGCTGTTCCAAAGATTGGGGAAGGTGAAATTTTAATAAAGGTAGAAGCATGTGGCATTTGTGCAGGTGATGTAAAAGCATTTGACGGTGCGCCAAGCTTTTGGGGCGATGAAGATCAGCCCGCATACATTAAAGCACCAATGATTCCTGGTCATGAGTTTATCGGTCATATTGTAGCAATTGGTGAAAATGTAGATGGTGATTTTGAACTCGGTGATCGTGTAATTTCAGAACAAATAGTTCCTTGTGAGAAATGTCGCTTTTGTAAGCGTGGTCAATATTGGATGTGTCAAAAGCATGATCTATATGGTTTCCAAAACAATGTTAATGGTGGTATGGCTGAGTATATGAAATTTACAAAGGAGGGCATTAATTACCATGTTCCAAATGAGTTACCAATTGAAAAAGCCATTCTTATTGAGCCATATGCCTGTTCATATCATGCTGTTCAACGTGCACAAATTGAATTAGAAGATGTTGTTGTATTAGCAGGTGCTGGAACATTAGGGCTTGGCATGATTGGTGCGATAAAAAAATCAGGTCCAGGAAAATTAATTGTTCTTGATTTATTTGAGGATCGTTTAGCATTAGCAAAACAATTTGGTGCAGATATAGTACTAAATCCTGCGAAAGATGATGTTTATGGCATTATTGATGAATTAACCGATGGCTATGGTTGTGATGTATATATTGAAGCAACAGGTGCACAAAAATCTGTCGAGCAGGGTTTAAAATTAATTCGTAAATTAGGGCGTTTCGTTGAATTTAGTGTGTTTAAAGACCCAGTAACAGTGGATTGGTCTATTATTTCAGACCGTAAAGAGTTGGATGTATTAGGTTCACATTTAGGGCCGTACTGCTATGAGCCTGTTATCAAAGGAATTATGAATGGAGATTTACCAACAGAGGGCGTTGTTACACATATGCTACCTCTTGAAGAGTTTGAAAAAGGGTTTGAGCTAGTGAAAAATGGACGGGAATCATTAAAAGTAGTACTAAACCCAAATTTATAGGCCGATAAACGCTAGACAAGGGGGGATATTATGCAATCAAATTTACAGGCGACATCAGTTGGTAAGCTAGGAATGGATAAAAAAATGTTTATGGGTTATTTAGGCGTCCTGATATTTATGATTGGGGATGGTTTAGAACAAGGTTGGCTTTCAACCTATTTAACCCAAAATGGAATGACTGTACAGGAGGTCGCTACATTACTTAGTTTTTATGGTATTGCTGTAGCTATAGCCTCTTGGCTTTCAGGTGTGTTAGCAGAAATTTATGGTCCTAGAAAAATGATGATTATAGGATTGAGTTTATTTGTTTTAGGAACGTTGATTTTCTTATTAATAGGTATTACAACGATGAATTTATCTATTATGCTTCCTACATATGCATTACGTGGGCTAGGCTATCCATTATTTGCGTATTCATTTTTAGTATGGATTACGTACTATGCTCCAATTGAGCGATTAGGAACAGCAGTTGGTTGGTTCTGGGTATCATTTGCAGGTGGTCTAAATATGCTAGGGGCCTATTATTCAAGTTTTGCACTACCATTTTTAGGCGAGATGATGACGCTTTGGAGTGCATTGATTTTTACAGCAATCGGTGCAGTTTTTGGTATTATCCTTTGCAAACCTGAAGTACAAAAAACAAATTTAACAATTAAAGAAGCAATGAAGCAAATGACAAAAGGCATCACGATTGCATTTGAAAAGCCACGTGTAGGTCTTGGTGGCATTGTTCGTGCTATTAATACATCTGGTGCATATGGATTAGTAGTCTTTTTGCCTGCCTATATGATTGATGCTGGATTTACGATGTCACAATGGCTACAAATTTATGGGGCTCTATGGGCAAGCAATGTTATTTTCAATTTAATTTGGGGTGCAGTGGCCGATAAAATTGGCTGGCAGCGTACTGTTATGTGGATCGGTGGTTTAGGTTGTGCAGTGTTTATGGCAGGTCTTTATTATGTGCCGTATTTCCTTGGTGCTAACTATCTGATGACAATTATTGTGGCTATGTGCTTCGGCTCCTGTTTAGCGGCGTATGTCCCACTTTCTGCATTAGTGCCATCATTAGCACCAGAAAACCGTGGAGCAGCAATGTCTATTCTTAACTTGGGTGCTGGTTTAAGCACATTTCTCGGTCCAGCAGTTGCAGGTGCTTTAATCGGTGGTTTTGGTGCTGTTGGTGTTATTTGGGCATATGTTACTATGCATATTATAAGTGCTGGGTTGATGATATTTGTTCGTCTGCCAAAAGGCTCTAAACAAACCGATATACCGAAAGAGGTAGTAACAGGACATTGATAAAAAGGATATTCGAAAAGAATATCCTTTTTATATAATCGAAAACGAAAATAAACGAAAATAAAAATTGACAAACGAAAATCATTGTGTGAGAATAATATTATATTTATCAGAAAATACCAAATATATATAGATGACAAGTAGGAGGAAATTGTATAATGAAAATTGGTTTAGGTTCAGACCATAATGCACATCATTTGAAACAAGTTTTGCAACAATATATTACCGAAGAATTAGGTCATGAAGTGATTGATTATGGTTCAAAAGACAATTGTACAGAAATTGATTACCCAGGTGTTGCGTTCACAGTAGGCACAGCTATTATGAACAATCAATTAGATCGAGGCATTTTAGTGTGTGGTACAGGGCTAGGTATGGCGATTGCGGCATGTAAAGTACCAGGGATTCGTGCAGCAACAACACATGATGTTTATTCAGCGGAACGAGCTTGTAAAAGTAACGACGCACAAATTATTACTTTAGGTGAAAAAGTAATTGGCATAGAAGCAGCAAAAAAAGTAGTAGAAATCTATTTGAATTCGGCTTTTCCAGGTGGTAATTCCGCGCGTAAAGTACAACAAATTATGAACCAAGAACAAAGTTATATTGATGGGGGTGTACATAGATAATGAAAAAATTAATGAATGATCCTGCAAATGTTGTGGATGAAATGATTGAAGGCTATGTAAAAGCCTTTCCAAATTATGTACAGCAATTAGCAGAAAATAAACGTGCTTTAGTTGCTGTTCGTGAAGAAAGCCAAAAAGTGGGTGTTTTAATTGGTGGTGGCTCAGGTCATGAGCCTGCTTTTATGGGTTATGTAGGATATGGGATGGCAGATGGTGTAGCTGTAGGGAATATTTTTGCTTCTCCTTCCCCAGATCCAATTGTTGAGGTAACGAAAAAAATTAATAATGGACAAGGTGTTGTCTATATTTATGGAAATTATGCAGGTGATTTAATGAATTTCGGAATGGCAGCAGAGCTTGCCGATTTAGAGGAAGATATTACTGTAGAATGTGTCATTGTAACAGATGATGTTGCATCCGCACCAAAGGAAGAACAGCACAAACGTCGAGGTATTGCAGGTGAGTTTTTCGTGACGAAAGCTGCTGGGGCTGCCTCTGAAAAGGGCTATAGTTTAGAAGAGGTTGTGCGTGTTGCGAATAAAATGAACGATGTGACACGTACAATGGGTGTTGGTCTTTCACCGTGCTCACTACCACAAACAGGTCAGCCAAGCTTTGAATTAGAAGCGGATGAGATGGAAATTGGTTTAGGACATCATGGAGAACCAGGTATTGAAAAAGGTAAACTTCAAACGGCTGACGAGGTTGTAGATAGATTGGTAGATGCTATTTTAGAAGATATGCCAATTGAAAGCGGTAACAAAGTAGCTGTATTAGTAAATGGTTTAGGCTCAACGACGAATATGGAACTATATATTTTATTCCGTCGTGTTGAACAAATTTTAACAGCAAAAAATATTCACATTCATCGTTCATTTGTGGGAAATTATAGCACATCTTTAGAAATGGGTGGTGCATCTATATCCATTGCACAATTAGATGACGAGCTGATGGAAGTCATTGATTTTGCAGCAGATTGTCCAATGTATGTACAGCGATAGGGAGGAAGCGAGATGGAAGTCACGGTAACACAATTTAAACAGTTTTTATTGAAAATAGTGGATATGATTGAAGAACAAAAAGATTATTTATGTGAGCTTGACCGTAAATTAGGTGATGGTGATCATGGTGTCACAATGTCTATTGGCTGGCAAGCTGTTAAAGAACAACTAGAAGGGCCTTTAGCTGAGGAAGAGGACTGTGTCAAAGTAAGTTCAACTGCTGGTCGTACATTTTTAAGTGCGGTTGGTTCATCCGTTGGTCCATTATATGCAACAGGCTTTATGCGTGGGGCGAAAGCCATAAAAGGTAAAGATATGTTAAATGATGAAGCATGGAAAGATTTTTGGGTTGCCTTTGTAGATGGAGTACAGGAGCGTGGGCAAGCAGAGTTAGGCGATAAAACGATGATGGATGCACTTATTCCAGCGCGTGAAACATTAATTACTGAATTTAATAAGGATGGAGATTTTCCTGTAGCCTTTGAAAAAGCTGTTGCTGCTGCTAAAGAAGGTGCTGAATCAACGAAAGATTTATTGTCAAAACGAGGTCGTTCAAGCCGCTTAGGTGAACGTTCCATTGGCGTGCAAGATCCTGGTGCTACATCAGCAGCATTAATTATGGAGCAATTTTTATACATCGCACAAAATACGATGCGTGTATAACTAAAAATAGCACTCATCTGCTTTAAATGATGTTTTCGGACATGCCTTTTTTAGGGTGAGTGTTTTTTATTGCCTTTTTTGAAAGGAATGATGAAAATGACTGTACAAATTAAGCATTTTGCAAATGATTTTATGAAAGTAACACAGATGGCAGCGCTGAACGCCTATCCGTGGATTGGACGTGGCAATAAGATAGCGGCTGATGGTGCAGGAACAAATGCGATGCGAAATGAACTGAACCAATTACCATTGGATATTACAGTTGTCATTGGTGAAGGTGAAATGGATGAAGCACCGATGCTTTATATTGGAGAAAAGCTTGGAACAGGAGAAGCTTTGCATGTTGATATTGCAGTAGATCCAATTGAAGGCACTACATTAGTAGCAAAAGGTATGAATGATGCAATGGCAGTGATGGCTGTAGCACCACAAGGAACATTACTTCATGCACCTGATATGTATATGAAAAAAATGGCTTGCGGACCTCAAGCGAAAGGGGCGATTTGTTTAACGGATTCTTTAAAAGAAAATATGCATCGTGTAGCAAAGGCATTGCATAAGCCTGTACGTGCATTAACGGTGATGATTCAAGATCGTCCACGTCATCAGCAATGGATTGAGGATGTATTAGAGGAAGGAGCTAAGGTCAAGCTTTTTGCAGAAGTCGATATTACAGGCGTTTTAGCAACATCATTAGAGCAATGTGACGTTGATTTGTTTATTGGTATTGGTGGTGCACCAGAAGGGGTTATTGCTGCAGCGGCACAAAAAGGATTTGGTGGTGACTTTTTAGGTCAATTGATGCCAGAGACAGAGGAGGAATATGCTCGCTGTGTCAAAATGGGTATCAAAGACCCTCATCAAATTTGGACATTGGATGAACTTGTTCAAACAGATGATTGTTTATTTACTGCAACAGGTGTCACGGATGGCTTTATTTTAAAGGGGGTTATGCAACAGCAAGCGATAATGCATTCATATAGTTTAGTTGTTGCCCCAAATCATAGACAGTTTGTTGAAGCAAAACATGAAGAAAATGAGGTTTTAGTAACGGCTAATTAGCAATCACTCTTCTATTGAAATCGTATATAAGGGTGTAGCGAAGGGGGAGCTTACATAGTATCTCCTGTTGAAAAGCATGGTGCAGTCCATAAAGAAGCTGTATAGTTAATCAATAAATTCGGCGCATCCGCACCAGGTGAATTAGTCATCGAGAAATATGGCTTTACAGTCGAAAACGTTGTAGCAAAAGTAAAAGCACTATAAGCTACATAAAAATACCGCAACACAGCGTGACTTTACATCACGCTGCTATGTTGCGGTATTTTTTTATTGTTTTTCTTGCTAGTTACCCATAAACTAAGACACTGCACTATCACGATACTAATAAAAAGATTAAAGCTTTTTGCACTACCACCAATCCCTAGCTCATCAGCAATAATGCCAGAAAACCAAAGAAGCTGTGCGGCTACAATACTAGTTAAAGTACCAAAAAGAGTACATACCCAAACAGGCACTTTTTTCAGCAAAACGATGATAAGCAGTACAATGTAGAACAGCAGCAATACAATAAAAACAGGGTCCAATAATGCAAAAGCATTATTTTTAATAAAGTGCTGATACGTAAAACGACTATCCATGAAAGCTCCCCTTTTATAAATACTAACGTACCAAACGATAAAAACTTCTATCTAACAAAACGTACTATCAAGATTATTTTGACTTCTCATTTCATAGTATCAATTTTGCTAAATCTCATCGAATATATATAGGCATGGTTAAACTAGTATATGGTAAGAAGCCTAAAAAATTTTACGAGTATTGCGATCAAATTTATTGGTGGTGAGGAGAGTACGATTTAGTTGCTAGTCTGACCACTTGGGATTCGTCTTGTTCTCTATATAGTAAGTTTAGAAGTATTGAAGCGCAAAGACCTACTGCTTTAATCCCTTTTCATCTTGGGGGGAGTATAGGATAAGATAAATCAATGGGTGTCTGTTGCAAGGACGTTTTCTACGCAGGATCATCCATTTATTTTGGCTCATACTAAAATAAATGGATGATTAGTTGGTAAGATTTCTGTTGAAAGATCGCCATGTCCTCAAAGCGTAATGGGTAGATGGTTATTTCGCTAGCCCATTTTGGAAGGCGTAGACGACGGCTTGAGTACGATCTTGAACTTCTAGCTTTGCTAAAATATTACTAACATGTGTTTTTACTGTTTTCAAGGCAATATATAGCTCATCAGCGATTTCCTGATTGGCTTTACCCTGGGCCATTAGCAATAATACTTCCATTTCACGTTCAGTCAATTGTTCGTATAGTGGCGTACTATTGCCGTGGCGCATGCGGTGCATCATTTTGGAAGTGACTTCTGGCTCTAATACCGTTTCGCCACCCATCGTTTTTCGAATAGCATCTGCAATTTGTTTGGCATTAGATGTTTTTAAAATATAGCTTACCGCGCCAGCCTCTAAGGCAGGATATACTTTATCATCATCTAAAAAGCTAGTCACCATCATGATTTTTGCCTCAGGCCATGCTGCTAATATTTCCACTGTTGCCTCTGCTCCTGTCATAACAGGCATCACATTATCCATTAAAATAATATCAGGCCTTAGCGCTAGGGCACGTTCCACTGCCTCTTTACCGTTCTCAGCCTCACCTACAACCGTAATATCCGGCTGTGCTGAAAGATAGGCTGACACACCAATCCGTACCATTTCATGATCATCCACTATGAGCACTTGTATCATCGACATTGACCTCCTCCTTTTGTAAAGGAATTTTAACCTCTACAATTGTTCCTTCACCAGGCACTGATACAATTTTATAGGTGCAGCCAATTTCAACTGCTCGTTCAGCTATATTTTGTAAACCGTATGATGTGGATTTATCTTCCTCCACATCAAAGCCTAAACCATTATCTTGAATTCTTAAAATAGCTAAGTCGTCTCGTGCCACAAGAAGTAATTCCACCTCACTTGCTTTGGCATGACGCAGCGTATTGGAGAGTGCCTCCTGTGCAATACGAAATAAATGATCTTCCTCTGCTTTAGTTAAGGCCATTTCTTCTAATTCATATTCTATATGGAAATAAACTTTTTGCTGAAGCTCAATAATCAATTCCTCTAAGCCTTGTGCCAATGTTTTATTGTGTAAAGCTACAGGTCGTAAGTGTAGCAGTAATGCACGCATTTCTAGCTGTGCCTGTTGAACGATTTTCTCCACCTGTTTTAAGCTAGTAGCATGTTCGTCATTTTCAGTTAATGCGGAGAGTAACATAGAGGCAGCAAATAGTTGCTGTGACACAGAATCATGTAGTTCTCTAGCTAGTCGTTGACGTTCAGCAATAATACGCTCCTGTATAATTTTATCATTGGCCTCAGCACGTTCATTGGACAAACGCTGTAAACTTTTACGTTGCGTATCAATTAATTCACTTGTTTGGACAATTGCCTTTTTTAACGATTTCGGAAGCGCTTGTTTTTTAGGAAAAACAAAATCAGGCTCGATTAATTGTTTCACTATTCGTGTTGCCTGCGCTTCTCGCGCCCTTGCAGTCATACTGATCCAGCTGGCAAACAGGAAGCTAAGTATAAACAGGCTAACTATGATGATGCCACCTAGAGGGATATTATCGTAATTCTGCTGCCATAGGGGCTCCCATGTTTTTTCATCAGGATTGCCCCATAGTGCAACAAGAAGACCGAAAACAGCACTCATTAAAATAAAAAATAATGTAAATAATCTTGAGATAAAGGCAATCATTTTCGTAGCACCTCCAAATCTCCAAGCCAGGTTGCGACATGAATAATCAGTACACGTTTAGCATCCTCAGGGTTGCCGTCGGAGAAAGTAATACTTTCATTTAATATACGTTGCGGCCCTACGTGTAAGCAGGAGAGCTCACCAAATAACGTCGTATACTGTAAACGGAATGGAATTTCATAAGGAATATAAATTTGAACTTTACCGATACCTTGTCGAATTGTAATAAGACTAGTGCCTGCAGGTAAAATTGTTTGCGTTGTATCGATGGTAATATCTCCTGCAAGGCGCTGAATTTGTACATCTTGCCATTTATATGCTTCTGTAGGAGCTGGCATTGTGCCAATTAGGTCATTTTTAATTGCAGGAAGCTTTTCAAAAAGCTCTGCCCCAACTACTTTTGGCTCGTTTTCTCTTTGCAAGTATTGATAGAGCATATATAAGAGCATGATGACGATAAATAAACGTAAGCTCCACATCGTGAACAAAGCAATGGCAATAAAGAAAATTCCTGTCCATTTAAAAAATCGAACTTTTTTGGAAAAACTTAAATAAAGAAGTACAGCCCCAATCAATAAACAGAAGGCACCACCATTATTAAAAATAGTTAGCTCCACAAAGACGAGTAAAAAGAAGCAAAGTACCCAAAATGTGAGCTTATTTGTTGTGAAATTTTGCAAGAGGGTCACCCTTCCTTCTACTAATAGTATAAGAGAGGGAATGGGACCCTCTATTCTTAAACGTGAAAGAATGCGCCCTTTAATGCTGGCGCATTGCTTTCATTATACCATGTTATTTATTTTCAATTAGCAGTGGTGAGCTTTCTTCTACTGCTTTTTTTTCTAATTCTGCCAGTCTTGCCTCAAAAGTTGTAAGCTCATGGTCTTTATCGATTTGATAAGCTAATTTATCGATATATGCTTCTAAATCTTCAAAGTTTGTTTTATTATTTTTGGCAATCATTCCATCCATTTGATGATGGGCACGAGTTACATTTTCTTTCCCCATCAGCTGTAATTGACGCACTTTCATATCTTTAATTTTATGCTTCATTGTTTCAAATTTACGCTCAAGCTCGAAGTATTCACGAGTACTTGCTTCAATGCTAGCTTGTAATGTAAGGTTACGAGCTGAATATGCTGTTACTTCATCCGTAGCGAAATCAATTAAGTCCTGCTCTCCGCTAGATTTTGCTAATGCCAATTGAGATTCACGTTTCGCTAGTAAATCTGCGTTCTCTTTATATTCTTGCTCTAGCTTTTCTTTTAATTGCCCTTGTCGCTCTAATAATTTGCCTGTTTGTTCCGTTTGCTTTTCTGCTTCACGAATGTATTGATTTAACATCGCAATCGGATTTTTTTGTTCCTTCTTATCAAATAATTGGTGTAAGTCTGCCTCTACTGTATATCTAAAACGTTGAAATAAGTTCATTTAAATTCGCTCCTTTTATTTTGTTAAGTTTGACCATTCTTTTTCAAAGTTTGTAAACGGATCTTCTTCTTTTTTCCCTTCGATTGTTGGGATTTTTACATCTTCGCCATTCCATTTTTTATAGATAACATAGATAATGGCGATTGCTGCAAGACCAACCATTGCTGGAATGTTAGATATTGCTGATAGGACACCGATTAGACCAACTGTAAACCAAAAGATTTTACCGAATGTTGACTTACTAGCAATGTAGAAGTGCATGCCCAGTGCTACAAATAGTCCAGAGAATAATAACCCTGCCAGTGGTCCAATTAACGCTAGTGCAACACATGTAGCAATGACGCCTCCAGTTAATAAAAGAAATTTTTTCATTTGTTTTAGCTCCTTTCGTTTGTACCTTTATGTTACCTATTTACAAGATTGTCTAAAACGGACTCGAAATTGATTTTGAACTAGGTCTTGAGGCTGAGATTCATCTAAGCAGCCAAAATAGAAGGTTTTTGTCCGTGTTTAATAAGACTTTTTCTTGTTTTTGGAAAAATGTTAATTATTTTTGGTTGGAAATACCATTTGTCATAAAGTCATTTATAGACCCGAAACTAGAATTTTTTCGACAAAAATAGAAGAGAGATCCCTCCCTCGTTTGACAAATAAACAAGGTTGAATGAGCTATACTTATGAAAAAGAAACTGAGCGAAGGAGGATTTCTGGTGAGAACCTATTCTATATATAAGATAAAAGAAGAGCATTTAACGTTTATTTTTGGCAGAGAGCGTAAGTTGTTAGAGATGATGCAAGGTTGTGAAGATGCCAATGAGAAATCCTTAAAAGAGCTTGCATATATATGTGAATCCGTTCGTTTTGAGGAGATTGCAGCCATGTTAGAGCATCAACTTGATTCCAAATATGCACACCTAGAAAGAGCTCGTAATGCTTTGTTTTTAGAACATCCGATAAAAGGTAAAATGGCTATTTATTTAGTAGATCGTAAAATTTGTGTTTACTGTGAAGGTTCGCGAATGCTAGATTTAGATTTATTTCAAATGCTTGCTAAAATGAGTGAACGTTTTATTGCTTTTAATAAACAGGATAATGAGTGTGGGTGGTTAAAGCCGATGAAGTATACAATGCACTAGGAAAATTCACTACAATATATAGTAACACGCTATTATTTGGTGTATAATGGAGCGTGGAGAGTTTTTTCTCGGTATATTGTAGTGGAGGAGGTTGGTTGTATGCCTACATGGGGCTGGATTATTATCGTAATTATCGCATTAGCAGCGGGCGCAGCACTTGGTTTCTATTTCGCTCGTCAAGCTATGATGAAATATTTGAAAGAAAACCCACCTATTAATGAGCAAATGATTCGTATGATGATGGCGCAAATGGGTCGTACGCCGTCTGAAAAGCAAGTACGTCAAATGATGGCGCAAATGAATAAATTCCAGAAGTAATTTGGAATGTTCAGAGCAACTAGTTCTAGCTTAACTAGTTGTTTTTTTATTTTTAATAGTATTTAAATAATTCTTAAAAATCATACAACTCTATCGGGAAACTATGTATAATGGAGTTACTATACGGAAGGGAGTTGTGTATTTTGCAAAAAGAAAAAACAAATGTAGAAAGTTTTGATCTAGATCATACAAAAGTGAAGGCACCTTATGTTCGTTTAGCAGGTGTGAAAACGGGCAAAAATGGCGATGAAGTATATAAATACGATATTCGCTTTAAACAGCCAAATAAGGAGCATATGGAAATGCCTGCATTACATTCTTTAGAGCATTTATCTGCTGACATTATCCGTAATTACTCTGATCATATTGTTGATTTCAGTCCAATGGGTTGTCAAACAGGCTTCTATGTATCATTGATCAATCATAATGATTATGAGGATTTATTAACTATTTTAGAGAACACATTTACAGATGTGACAAAGGCAACCGCAGTGCCTGCCTGTAATGAAGTGCAATGTGGCTGGGCTGCTAGCCATAGTTTAGAAGGGGCCCAAGCATTAGCGAAAGAGTTTTTAGCGAAACGTGAGGAATGGCATATTATTTTTGAAGATTAAATAAAATAAAAACCTTGCGA
>NZ_JBAHYH020000001.1:3111434-3262076 GCF_036698265.2 Lysinibacillus sp. IITD104 | reverse complement strand
CGAGTCAAATGACGCAAGGTTTTTCATTGCCCTAAAAATGGAATGGAATGACATTCGAAGAAGAAGAATCCCGATTGATTTTTTGATAAATAAAATTGTCTAGAAAATCATGAATTAAATCCTCATATTCATCCATATTTTCATTAAAGGATTGTGCATGTGCCCCCGTATCAAAAAGTTTTAATTTTTTTGGACCGGTTTTTTTATTGTAGAGATCGAGTGACATGGAAGCTGGAATAAACGTATCAGGAATACTATGGATAAAGAGCACAGGTTTTTCAATATGTGTGACGGCTTCGGCAGGTGTTACACTTTTAAATGAGTAACCATCTCTGAGACGAACAAAAAAGTCAGCAAAACGAATAGGAATAATGGAGCCATATTTAAATTCAGTTTTTGCAATTTGTTTGAGCAACATAGAAAAGTCAGAGAACGCACAATCTGAGATATAAAAATCAGCGCCATCCTCGACTGTTCCTGCATAGAGGAGCATGGTTGCTGCACCCATCGATTCACCGTGAATGCCAAGTATAGCATCCTCTCCAATCATGGCTTTTACTGTTTTCACCACGGCATCAAGGTCGTTTTTCTCATAGTAGCCATAGCTTGTTGTCTTGCCTCCAGATTCACCATGGCGACGGTGGTCAAATATAACAGAATTATAGCCAAGTCTTTCAAAAAGGCGAGCATATTTCACGGAATTTATTTTATTTTCGGTAACACCGTGGCAAATGATGATCGTGTTATTTGTTTGCAATGGCTGAAACATAATGCCTCGAATTGTATAGCCATTTGGAGAATCAATATTCAGTTCACATTTCAAGTTTTTATTGTACCAAGCCTCATCAAAGCGCTTTGCGGTCGTTTCTCGTTCCCGTATAAATTCAGGGTCTTTTTGCTGGATATACATTAATTTATTGGAAAGCGCGAAGCCGAACAGACCTGTTGCAGCGGCGGCTAGCGTTGTTGTAATACCAGAGAATAAAAGCATCTTCTTTTTCATCATAAAACACCTCCACATGCTGTTTCTTATTTGTAATGTTCCCAACTAAGATTGTTTAAAACACGTCAACATTTTACAATATCTTTGGCAAAACTGCGATTATTTCTATTATCGAAAATCGTCATAATATTTGTTAAAATATACATATCTGCTAGTAGCATATGCATGCAGTGTTGATTCTTGAACGGGGAAAAGGGGAGAATGATTATGACAAACGAGGTAGTAATCGTGAGTGCGGTGCGTACTGCAATCGGCTCATTTCAGGGGACATTAAAAGAGGTACCAGCGACAACGTTAGGTAGCATTGTCATTAAAGAGGCATTAGTGCGTGCTGGCGTAGCAGGAGAACAGGTCGATGAGGTCATTATGGGGAATGTTTTATCGGCTGGACTTGGACAAAATCCAGCGCGTCAAGCGGCAATTAAAGCGGGGTTACCTCAAGAGGTATCAGCTTTAACAATTAATAAAGTATGTGGATCAGGTTTAAAGGCTGTTCATTTAGCAACACAGGCGATTTTAGCGGGAGATGCAGAGATTGTTGTTGCAGGTGGATTTGAAAATATGAGCCAGGCTCCATACGTATTAAAAAATGCTCGTGAAGGCTTCCGAATGGGCGACCAAAAGGTAGTAGATACAATGATTCATGATGGCCTATGGTGTGCTTTTAACGATTATCATATGGGCATTACAGCTGAAAATTTATGTGATATGTATCAAATTTCTCGAGAAGAGCAGGATGCTTTTGCAGCTCGTTCTCAGCAACGCGCAGAGGCAGCGATTGCAGCTGGCAAGTTTGAAAATGAAATCGTTGCTGTCGAGATTCCACAGCGTAAGGGAGAGCCACTTCTTTTCAATAAAGATGAATTTCCACGAGCAGGTGTGACAGCGGAATCCTTAGGTAAGCTACGACCAGCATTTAAAAAGGATGGCTCTGTCACAGCAGCGAACGCGTCTGGTATAAATGATGGTGCGGCAGCGGTAGTGGTGATGTCAAAGGAAAAAGCACAAGAGCTAGGCATTCAACCAATGGCGATCATTACAGCGAATGCTAGTGCTGGTGTAGATCCTGCAATTATGGGGACAGGTCCTGTAAAAGCAGTACAAAAAGCGCTGACAAAGGCTGATATTACTTTAAACGATATCGATTTAATTGAAGCAAATGAAGCATTTGCAGCACAATCAATTGCTGTAGATCGTGAATTAAGCTTTAATCATGATAAACTAAATGTTAACGGGGGTGCTATTGCTCTTGGTCACCCAATCGGTGCAAGTGGTGCTCGGATTTTGGTAACGCTATTACATGAGATGGAAAAGCGTGATGTGAAAACGGGCTTAGCCACACTATGTATCGGTGGTGGACAAGGCGTAGCAACAGTTGTGAAGCGCCCTTGATGTCAATAAGAAGGTGAATAGAAATGGGAAAGAAACGAAAACAGCAACAGCATACTGACAATAGCGTAACAGCTAGTCTACCTAAGCAAGAGGCCGTCACATTAGCAGATCAGCTAGGTGGCGATGTGCTAGCAAAATTAAAAGCAGCGAAGCAAGATTTAACTGCTAAAGAGCAGGCGGCAGAAGAAGAGCGTCAGGCAAAACTAGCTTTTGAACGTAAACAACGAGAAAAAAACAAATCGTTTGAAGAACTTTTAAACGAATACGGCGATAAAGGTACTAAATATTAAGAGAGAACAGTGAATTCACATAAGTGGGTTCACTGTTTTGTATTTTACAGCATAAAATTTATATGGCTGTGGTCGATATAGAGGGAGAGGTCTTTGAATTTAAACGAACGGGAGACGCTGCCAATAACATATACCTAATTGTAGTTTAGTATCGATTAAATTATGTTAGGAGAACAACATGGTAGAATTACAGACAGAAAGAATAAGATTAATTCCTTTAAACGCTAAGTATCTAAATTTACTAATAGAGCATGAGGAACAAATGGCGGAGGAGTTGCTCTTAAGAAAAGGTGAAGGGAGTTTAGATAACGAGCTTAAACAAGCATTGTATTTTAGACTTTCCAAAGTATTGGAAGATGAGCAAAACTATTTATGGCATACAAATTGGTTACTTGTATTAAAAGAAAAAAATTGTGCTATTGGTGGCATAATGCTAAAAGGAATACAAAGTGAGCAAGAGGAAGTTGTGATCGGGTATTATACTTTGCCTCCTTATATGGGGCAGGGCTATATGACAGAATCAATCATAGCTCTTAAAAACTGGTTACTTCATCAGCCAAATGTAAAATACGTTATTGCAGATACCGAAACAGATAATATGGCTTCCCATCGAGTTTTAGAAAAAGCAGGAGCTAACTTGTATAAAGTAACGAAGTCCCTCTATTTTTGGCGGTTTCAACTTTAAAATAAAAGACAAAAGGCTATAATTGTGCCTTTTGTCTTTTATTTTTGAGTATTTTTCTTACTGCAACAACGAGACTAACAAAAACAATGGCTCCAGCTGTATCGACAAGCACATCTTGAGCACTCATAGTACGACCTGGCGTAAAGCTTTGACGAAATTCATCAAGCACCGCGATTGTTGCCGTTCCACCGATAGCAATACTTGCTGCAAAACGTCTTTTTCCCCAGGCGAAGTAAAGGCCAAGTGCGATGCATCCAAATCCTATGAAGTGTGTCAATTTACGTAGCAAAAACTCTACAAATGGAAAATAACCTCGTTCTTCCACTGAAACGATGGTTCCCCAATAGGGAATTTTTAAAATAGAAAGTTGTTTTTCCAAAGGTTTATTGGCAAGCAAATCTTCTAATTCTGGTAGAATACTCTGTTGTTCATAGGTCATACTAGAGGAAATTACTAGTACAACTAGACAAATGATAAAAATTAGCCATTTTTTCATCGATGTTCTTGATAGTTCTCATTTTTTGTTAGCTCATTAGCTACCTTGAAATCTGTTATTGAATTAATTTTCTCGTAGGAAGCAAGCGTTTGTGCTAGTTGTCGTTGTGAGCTTGCGCCAATGACCGTAGAAGCGATTGTCGGCTCTTTCAGATTAAAAGCGATAGCCAAAGCATGCAAATCATCATAGTGTGAGGCTAAGTCTGTTAACGTTGTTGTTAACTCCTCAGCAGTATAGGTGTTAAAACCATTAACATGTTGTAGACGTTGTTGCCAGCTATTCGTTAATAAGCCCTTTGCCACTGTGCCGCGTGTTACAACAGATGCACCTTGATTCGCAATAAAATCAAACCATTCTTCAGGGCGGCGATCGAGAGCACTGTATTGCATCATGACGCTTTTAGCTGAGCTTGCAGGTAAAAATTGCTGCAATACATTAGGGCGAATTGAGGATATACCGTATTCACGAATGAGCCCTTCTTTTTTAAGCCCTTCAAATGTGTCAATTATCCCATCCCAATTATCTTCGAGTGTGCCACCGTGTAATTGGTATACATCAATATAGTCCGTTCCTAAACGTCGTAAGCTAGCATGGACAGCTTCTTTTATATAGGATGGTGATGCATCCCAATGCCAGCCATCTACCCCTTTTGCCCACCGATTACCTACCTTTGTTGCTAGGATGATATCATGACGACGCTTACCTAACGTTGCGCCAATAATCTCTTCATTTGCACCATAATCATATAAATCAGCTGTATCTATATAGTTAATGCCAGCATCTAATGCCATATCGACAATGGTAGCTGCTTGTGTTTTATCTGTCGAAAGAGACATGCCTCCTAAACTAATCTCTGAAATAAACAATTCACTTGTACCAAGCTGTCTTTTTTTCATACGAATGACCTCCTTCGATTTCTCTACTTGTAATGGTACAATGAACATATCTGAAGAACAAGCGAGGTTATCGTCAATGAAAAAGTTCGAGGAAAAAACAACGAAAACGACACCGGTCTATGACGGAAGAATAATAAAATTACAAATTGATGATGTCACTTTACCAAATGGACAGGTTGCAAAACGTGAAATAATTAAGCATCCAGGTGCCGTAGCAGTGATTGCTGTTACGGACGAGGGTAAACTAGTGTTAGTAGAACAATATCGCAAAGCGCTGGAGCGTTCTATTATTGAAATACCGGCTGGAAAGCTTGAGCCAGGTGAGGAGCCAGTAGTGACAGCACGCCGAGAATTAGAAGAAGAGACAGGCTATGGCGCGCATCAACTTACTTTTTTACAAACATTTGCAACATCACCAGGCTTTGCGGATGAAGTTATTCATTTGTTTGTGGCGAAGGGATTATATACAATAGATAATAAAGCAGATTTAGATGAGGATGAATTTGTCGAACTATTAGAAGTTTCGTTGGAAGAAGCACAAGTAATGGTGGCTGACCAACGTATATATGATGCTAAAACAGCATTTGCAGTACTATGGCTAGCTGCAAATTTAGAAAATAATCTTTTAGCATAATAGAGACGGACGAGCATAAGCTGTACAAACCTTGATAGAAAAGGAGCATGTTTATGTCTCGTACGGTGTCTATTTTTTATCACGCTTCCATCATTGCAGTAAGTTTTGTTTGTGGCGTTATTTTCTTTCATATTATTGGTGGACCGAAAGCGGAACCCTTTATATTATTTATAGAGCCTCGTTTAGCAGATGGGGACAGGCAATCCATTTTTCGTTTAGTACTGCCTGTTGCTATTTCCATAGGTCTTATATTATTACTAGCAACTCATAGCGTCTTAAAGGTGTTAGTGCGTGTGACTGTAGCCATGCGTGCCACTTTTTTTGGCTTTAGTTCGGTTTTTTTATTACAAAAACTTGAAGCTTTTTGGCTTTATACGATTTGGTGGTTTCCATTTCAGCTTATCTATTGTATATTGTTGCTAGTCCTATGCAATTTACTTGTACCTGCTTGGTCAAAGCGAAAAATCGGGAAACAAGTATCTGGTCGGACAATTTTGTTGAATTTTATCTCATTTTTCATCATAATAGTTGCTGAGTTTATTGTTATTTCTTATGTGTTAAAATGATGGATTGAATGGACCAAAATTGTGATCAGATAAAAAAGTAGAAGCATGTTAGAAATCTATTCACTATCTTGTAATAGGATTTACTCCTTTGGTATAATGGAAAGAGTTTAGGGGGGCGTCACATGGAGAGCCGAATTGATCGTATAAAAAAACAGTTGCATAGTGCTAGTTACAAGCTGACGCCGCAGCGAGAAGCAACAGTTGCTGTTTTGCTTGAGCACGAAGAGGATCACTTAAGTGCTGAAGATGTTTATCTTTTAGTAAAAGAAAAAGCACCTGAGATTGGTCTAGCGACTGTTTATAGAACGTTAGAATTATTAACTGAGCTCAAAATTGTCGACAAAATCAACTTTGGCGATGGCGTATCGCGCTATGATTTACGCCAAGAGGGAGCTGCCCATTTCCACCATCATCTTGTTTGTATCGAATGTGGTGCTGTTGATGAAATTCAAGAAGATTTGCTTGAAGATGTGGAAGCCGTTGTTGAAAAACGTTGGAACTTTATCATAAAAGATCACCGACTAACTTTCCACGGCATATGCTGGCGCTGTCATGATAAAAACGACGAATCGAATGAAGAAAATTAACAAAAAACTGTCTGTTTTAATCTTTGGTATAGATTGAATCGGACAGTTTTTTGTTTTTTTATTGGAGTATAGAACGCCATCATAGTTGGTGGTTTATGTCGAATGGAGGGGCTTTTAGCACATTTCTTAAGGCCATGCTAAAATAGAGAATAATTGACAGTAAGGGGGCGTTGTGATGAATGAATTTCAATATGCAGTAGAGGACTATATCCATTTTATTCAAGTGGAAAGGCAGTTATCTGTTAATACATTAGCATCCTATCGCCGAGATTTAGAAAGCTATGTGCATTTTTTAAAGGAAGTAGAAGGTATGTCTGATTTTAGTGTGGTGGAACGGACAACTATATTACGCCATTTAGAGCAATTGCGGGCACAGGGGAAGACAAGTCGTACCGTTGCCCGTCATATTTCATCTATTCGGAGTTTCCACCAATTTTTATTACGAGAAAAGCGGGCAGAAACCGATCCGACAGTCCATTTGGAAATGCCGACAATTGAGCAAAAGTTGCCTAATATCTTATCGATCGAAGAGATTGAAGCTTTACTAACAGCTCCGAATCGAAGTAAGCCACAAGGTATACGTGATCTTGCTATGCTAGAGTTATTATATGGATCTGGTATGCGCATCAGTGAACTTATTGCACTGGATTTAGCTGATATTCATTTAACTATGGGCTTTGTACGTGTATTTGGGAAGGGTGGCAAGGAGCGAATCATACCACTCGGCAAAAGCGCACTTTCGGCAATAAATGCCTATTTAAATGGTGCTCGGGGTCAATTACAGGGAAAGTACCCCAAAACAGATGCGTTTTTTATTAATCAAAGAGGGAAACGTTTAACAAGGCAGGGTTGTTGGAAATTAATGAAGGAGCATGCCTTAAAGGCAGGCATCCAACATGAATTAACACCACATACATTGCGTCATTCCTTTGCCACTCATTTGGTTGAAAATGGAGCTGATTTACGAGCGGTACAGGAGATGCTTGGTCATGCAGATATATCTACTACGCAGATTTATACACATATTAGCAAAACAAGATTATCTGAGGTTTATAAGCAATTCCATCCACGTGCTTAAAGTTAATAGGAAAAAATTATATTTCAGTCGGATGTCTGACCTTTATTTTTCGCATTTTTTTGGTAAAATAGAGTCATGAGATTAGGAGGCAACCATTATGAATAAACCATTTAACAAAATCCATGTTGTTGTCATGGATTCCGTAGGTATTGGTGAAGCGCCAGACGCTGCAAATTTTGGGGATGTTGGCGCACATACACTAGGACATATTGCTGAAAAAATGAATGGGCTTACAATGCCAGTAATGGAGTCATTTGGTTTAGCGAATATTGAACCATTGCATGGAATGCATGCAACTACTGACCCTAAAGCATACTACGGTAAAATGCAAGAAGCATCAGTTGGTAAAGATACGATGACAGGCCATTGGGAAATCATGGGACTAAATATTGATAAACCATTTAAAGTGTATCCAGATGGGTTTCCAGCGGAGCTAATTGATGAGCTAGAGAAACGTACAGGTCGTAAAGTGCTATGCAATCAACCAGCAAGTGGTACCCAAGTAATTGAAGACTTCGGGAAGGAGCATATGGAAACAGGTGCGATTATTGTCTATACATCAGCCGATCCTGTTTTACAAATTGCTGCTCATGAGGAAATCATCCCACTAGAAGAGCTATATAAAATTTGCGAAATTGCTCGTGAATTAACATTACAGCCTGAATATTTAGTAGGTCGCGTCATCGCTCGACCATTTGTGGGGACACCTGGAAACTTTACTCGTACATCCAATCGTCATGATTATGCGTTAAAGCCATTTGGTCGAACAACGATGAATGTTTTGAAGGATGCGGGATTAGATGTTA
Organism: Lysinibacillus sp. IITD104; assembly: GCF_036698265.2. Taxonomy (NCBI): domain Bacteria; kingdom Bacillati; phylum Bacillota; class Bacilli; order Caryophanales; family Bacillaceae; genus Lysinibacillus; species Lysinibacillus sp. IITD104. The sequence goes on along the minus strand of NZ_JBAHYH020000001.1, from coordinate 3,253,643 downwards.
TAGCTATTGGAAAAATCTCGGATATTTTCAACGGTGAAGGTGTGACAGATTCTGTACGTACAAAAAATAATAGAGATGGAATGGATCAATTTGCAGAAGTTGTACGTCGTGACTTCCACGGTCTGAGCTTCTTAAATTTAGTGGACTTTGACGCCAATTTCGGCCATCGTCGTGATCCACTAGGCTATGGACAGGCATTACAGGAATTTGATGCACGTCTACCAGAAATTCTAGAGGCAATGTCAGAGGACGATTTATTAATTATTACAGCAGATCATGGCAATGATCCAACCTTCCCAGGGACAGATCATACACGTGAATATGTACCACTAATTGTCTATTCACCACGTTTCAAAGGTGGGGCGGAACTTCCGCTACGTGAAACTTTTGCTGATATTGCAGCAACGGTTGCAGAAAACTTTCATGTAGAAGCACCACCATTCGGTAAAAGTTTCTTACATGATTTGAAATAAGGGGGTTTTTTTGTATGAATATGGTTCAATTGTTTGAAAAGAAAAAACAAGGATTAGAGCTTTCTCAAGCTGAAATTCAGTATTTTGTTGAAGGCTATACGACAGGCTCAATCCCAGATTATCAAGCAAGCTCTTTATTAATGGCGATACGTTTACTAGGTATGTCAGATGATGAGACATTTTATTTAACAAAGGCAATGATCGAATCAGGCGATGTTATTGATTTAACATCTATTGAAGGCTTCAAAATTGATAAACACTCAACAGGGGGAGTTGGTGACAAGGTCACACTTGTTGTTACGCCAATTATTGCTGCTCTCGGAATTCCTGTTGCGAAATTTAGTGGTAAAGGCTTAGGGATTACTGGGGGAACAATTGATAAACTTGAATCCATTCAGGGCTTTAAAACAGAGCTTTCATCCCAGGAATTCATTGATAATGTCAATCAGCATAAAATTGCAGTTGCTGGACAAACAGGTAATCTTGTACCCGCCGACAAAAAATTATATGCATTGCGTGATGTGACAGGTACTGTCGATTCTATTCCACTAATCGCCGCATCGATTATGAGTAAAAAAATTGCTAGTGGTGCCGATGGTATTGTACTGGATGTAAAATGTGGCTCTGGTGCGTTTATGAAGACGCAGGAAGAAGCACAGCGTTTAGCAGATACAATGACGGCCATTGGTGAAAAACTGGGCCGTAAAGTCATCGCACATATTAGTGATATGGATAATCCATTAGGGAAAATGATTGGTAATAAGCTTGAGGTAGTAGAGGCTTATGCCCTATTAAGTGGACGTTTGGAAGAAACGCATGAAGATTTGGTTGATGAATGTGTTGTCATCGCTTCCTTGATGTACCAAATTGCGGCTGGTGTGAATGAAGCGGAAGCGACAGCTGCTGTTAAGGGAGTGCTAGCAGATGGCTCTGCCGCTGCAAAATTCGAGGAGTTTATTGTGGCGCAAGGCGGAGTAGTCTCTGATATTGTTCAAAATGACACAGCTCATAAAGTAGCAGTGACAGCGGTTTCAGAAGGCACTGTGGAAACTATAAATGCTTTATTGGTTGGTGAAGCAAGTGTTAGTCTAGGCGCTGGACGTTTAACGAAAGAATCAAAGCTAGATTATGATGCAGGTATTCAGCTAATCGCCAAAAAAGGTGATCATGTCACTAATGGCGATACGATTGCTTATTTGTATTCAAATCAGCCGATTGACGAAGAGACAATTAATAAAATTCAGCAAGCTTATACAATTGCCTAAAGATCATTAGCGAGAGCCCTCACTTCAAGAGGGCTCTCGCTTTTTTGTGTTCCATCAATCACCAAAATTTAGAGAAATATGGCGTTTAGAAATTGTTGATTTATCCCATACTGCACTTAACCTAAAAAGCTATAAGTATGTCGATTAGACACTATTTCGGAAGACTTTGCACTAGTTCTGTCAGCCGCAAGGATTCACCCTAATGAATGTGGAATTGCACGAGGAGGAGGCGATGTTCATGCATTATCAATTAGAAATGGTCACAAGAGAGACAGTCGTTATACGTTTGTTTGGGGAGCTCGATCATCATGCAGTGGAACAAATTCGAGCGAAAATTTCTGCAGCAATTTTTCAAGGCACTGTGACGACCATCATTTGGAACTTGGAAGGACTATCTTTTATGGATAGTTCAGGAGTTGGTTTAGTGCTTGGTCGTATGCGTGAGCTAGAGGCAGTTGCTGGGCGAACTATATTATTGAATCCATCGCCAACAATGCGAAAAGTATTTCAATTTTCAGGGTTAGGACCGTGGATGATGGATGCAACAGAGGAACAAGCGATTGATCGCGTTAGGGGGATTGTAAATGGATAACGAAATGACATTAACTTTTTTGGCACTTAGTGAAAATGAAGCTTTAGCGCGTGTTGCTGTTACAGGCTTTATTGCACAATTAGACCCAACTATTGATGAGCTATCAGAATTTAAAACAGTTGTCTCAGAAGCGGTTTCCAATGCTATTATTCATGGCTATGAAGAAGATGGTAAGGGTATTGTGACAGTTCATGCTAAACGTGAGGATGATATTGTGACAGTATCTGTCATGGATAAAGGGATTGGAATTGAAGATGTTAGTCGAGCAATGGAGCCATTATTTACAACAAAAGGTATGATGGAGCGTTCAGGTATGGGCTTCACGATTATGGATAGCTTTTCAGATCAGCTAACAGTTATATCAAAATGGCAAGAAGGAACAACTGTAACATTCACGAAGAAATTCTACACAGTTCGCACAGCGGTAATGTGAGGTTAAGCCCATGAAGCCGTTAGAACAGTCGTCCGATAAGCTATTGTCTCAGGAGGAAATGCGTGATTTAATTGCACGTGCACAGCAGGGCGATCATGAGGCTCGTAAACGAATGGTAGAAGGCAATACGAGACTTGTGTGGTCCATTGTTCAACGTTTTACAACGAGAGGTGTTGAGCTTGAGGATTTATTCCAGATTGGCTGCATTGGGCTCATGAAATCTGTGGATAAATTCGATTTAACCTATGATGTGAAATTTTCAACCTATGCCGTACCGATGATCATTGGAGAAATTCAACGCTTTTTAAGGGATGATGGCATGGTGAAGGTGAGCCGCTCTATTCGTGAGCTCAATTTTAAAATCCGCCATGCTACAGATGAATTTATTAAAAAGAACGAACATCCACCAACCATTCAAGAGCTTGCTCAGGTGCTTGGTGTGACAACAGAGGAAATTGTTACCGCATCCGATGCATTGAGAGACCCAGCCTCTCTTCATGAGCAATTGTATGAGAGTGAGGGGGATTCCATTACACTAATGGATCAAATGAAGGATGAAAAATCGGAGCAACCCTTTGACTATATCCCGTTGAAAGAAGTACTAACGAGACTTGAGCCAAGAGAACAGTCTATCATATATCTTCGCTATTTTTCAGATTGCACGCAAACTGAAATTGCAAATAGGTTAGGTATATCGCAGGTACAAGTATCCCGATTAGAGAAAAAAATCCTTGCCCAGCTGAAAAGTTGGATGGCAACAAGCGCAACAGTGGAGCAGGAAGTAATAAAAAAAGACATCTAAGAAAATGGTGACAGCATGACAAATAAATTATTTAACAGCTTAGAAGAAGCCGAAGATTTTCTTATAGAACAATTTGGTGACGGCGAATCGTTTGACGTTGGTATTAAACACTTATTTGTCAAGGATTTGCCGGTCCTTTGTGCATATATTAGTGGGCTTGTAGATGGAGAAGCTTTAACACAATTACTGTCTAGCATGCTTCCAGATGAGGACATTGAGATTGATGTAGAGGATGAGAAGGAATATTTTGAGTCCTATTTTAATTTCCATGGACGTTCAGAGGAAACAGAGCGTAAGGCCTATTTACTATCCATTTTGAGTGGACAAGTCACCTTTATTACTAAAAGTGGCTATTGCTATGTTGCAGAGCTTAGAAACTATCCAGGACGTTCTCCTGAAGAGCCAGATAATGAAAAAGTTATTCGTGGCTCAAGGGATGGCTTTACAGAAGGAATTTCTCAAAATACGGCTTTAATACGTAGACGAATTCGCAATAGTAATTTACGTTTCGAGCTACATAAAATATCCAAAATCGGTCAAACCGACGTGGCGATCGCGTTTATGAAGGATGTTGCCAATGAAGATATGCTCGAAAGTTTACGACAGCGTCTTGGACAAATCAATCATGATGGCTTGACGATGGCTGATAAATCATTAGAAGAATGGCTTTTTAAACAAAAGTTCCACCCAGTGCCATTTGTACGTTATACGGAGAGGCCCGATATTGCTGCAGCTCATCTACTTGAAGGGCATATAGCTATATTAGTCGACACTTCTCCATCCGTTATTTTAGTGCCTGTTACGGTGTTTCATTTATTACAGCATGCAGAGGAATATCGTCAGGCACCGACCGTAGGGACGTTTGTACGTTTTATGCGATATTTTGGCTCAGTTATGGGTTTACTTTTATTGCCGTTGTGGTATGTATTTGCAACGAATGAATCCCTACTTCCAGATGCCCTCTCCTTTTTAGGTACGGAGGAGAAATCGCATGTACCTTTATTACTACAAATTTTGATTGCAGATATTGGCATTGAATTTTTGAGGATGGCCGCCATTCATACTCCGTCACCATTATCCACAGCGATGGGATTGGTTGCGGGGGTAATCATTGGTCAAATTGCAATTGATGTTGGATTATTCTCATCAGAGGTGGTCCTCTATACAGCAGTTGCAGCCATTCTTATTTTCATTATTCCATCCTATGAGCTCAGTATCTCCATTAAAATTTTTAGGTTACTGTTACTTCTAATGACGGGTCTCTGGGGTGTCAATGGGTTATTTATTGGTTTATTTTTATTGTTTACGTATTTATGTTCATTGCGACCAATGCAAGCACCTTATTTATGGCCGCTTGTTCCATTCTTTCCAACAGCGATGCTTCGTGTCATCATTCGTTTCCCAATGACTTCGGACGCACTAAGACCTTATGTAGTCGCTTCCAAACAGCGAAAAAGATCATAGGAGCCGTTGCACTCGTTTTTTTCATGTGATAAAGTTCACATATAGTATTTTGTGATTTTTGCAAAAATTATTTTCATTCAAGAAAAAGCAAGTACTATACATTTGTTTTTTTATATTTGATGGAAATAATTTCTAGATGGGATGGCTCTAAACAGTAAAGAACAATCCCCTATCAAGCCGTAAAAATAACAAGATGGAACGATGTGAAAAGGGAGAGATGCACATGCATTTATATGGAACACAAGCGATTTCTGAAAATGGTCATTTAACAATTGGACAGGTAGACACACTAGAGCTAGCAAAAGAGTATGGTACACCACTTTTCGTGTATGATACTGCACTTATTCGTAAGCGTGCGCGTAGCTTTATCGATACGTTTAAAAAACTAGGCGTAAAAGCAGAAGTAGCTTATGCTTCAAAAGCATTTGCATGTGTAGCGGTGTATCAATTAGCAGCAGAAGAAAATTTATCATTGGATGTTGTATCTGGTGGAGAATTATTTACTGCATTAAAGGCAGGTTTCCCTGCAGAGCGCATTCATTTTCATGGTAACAATAAAAGCAATGCAGAAATAGAGCTAGCTTTTGACTCCAAGATTGGATGTATTGTTGTAGATAATTTCTATGAAATACAGCTTTTGAAAGATATTTCGGAGCGCCGTCAGCAAAAAATGCGTATATTATTACGTGTTACACCAGGTGTTGAAGCACATACGCATGATTTCATCACGACAGGTCAAGCAGATTCAAAATTCGGCTTTGACTTAAACAATGGTCAAGCAGATGAAGCATTCCAACAGACATTTAACCATGAATTCCTAGAGCTACTTGGCTTACATTGCCATATTGGCTCACAAATTTTTGATACTGCTGGTTTTGGCTTGGCTGGAGAAAAATTGATTGACAAAATTTCTGATTGGAACAAGACTCACGGATTTACATGTACTGTGTTAAACTTAGGTGGGGGCTTTGGTATTCGTTATACTGAAGAAGATGCACCGCTTGAACCACAAGTATATGTAGAGGATATGATTACAGTTGTCAAAAATAAAGCAACTGTTCTTGGACTGAAGATGCCGGAAATTTGGATTGAACCAGGTCGATCACTTGTAGGTGATGCAGGAACATCTCTTTATACAATCGGTTCACAAAAAACAGTGCCAGATGTGCGAAAATATATTGCTGTTGATGGCGGTATGAGTGATAATATCCGTCCCGCATTATACGACGCTAAATATGAGGCAATCATCGCAAGTAAGGCGAACGAGCCGAAAGATGAACTCTATACAGTTGCTGGTAAATTATGTGAATCTGGCGATAAATTAATTATTGATGCTAAACTACAAGATGCTGCTTCAGGTGATGTGTTAGCCATCTTCTGTACAGGTGCGTATGGGTATTCGATGGCTAGTAACTATAATCGTGTGCCAAGACCTGCAGTTGTATTTGTAGAGGATGGACAGCATCAACTAGCTATTCGCCGCGAAAGTTATGAAGATATTGTGCAAAACGATCTCCCGCTAACTTTAAAAAAGGGTGAGTAAATTTGAGGAAAAATAAGTGGGTATTACTAGCGTCCATTACAACATTTATTTTATTATGGGGCGTAGTCTATTGGGTGTTGGCGTCGAAAGGTATTCTCGGACCTGGTTCGTAAGACAGAAATTGGCTTGCGGTAAAAGTACAAATCGTGTAGGATAGTCAAAGATTATGTACAGCTAGAAAAAGAGGGAATAGACAAATATGTTAATTCGATATAAAAAAGCTTTAGAGAAAATAGCAATGGGGCTACTTTCATTTATGCCTAACGAAAAAGACGTAAAAAAGCTTACAGAAACCATCCACTCCTATGAAAATGACGATAATTGGGTTTTATACTTATGGAAAAAGAATGATGAATATGTTGGCATTGTAGGGCTTGTTGTTGATGAGCATAATATAGCCACAATCCAGCACGTGTCGGTGATCCCTTCCTATAGGGGAGAGGGAGTAGCAACTGAGATGCTTCAAGAAGTGGCAGAAATTGGCCAATATGAAAGTGTGCGTGCTACAGATGAAACACGCAGTTTTGTTCAAAAATGTATTCATTGTATCGATGAAAAAGCAGACGATTAACAACGTCTGCTTTTTCTTTGTTTGCTTTCTTGTCGCTCTGCAAGAATATGTGAGCGATCTCGAAGCATATGTTTATGAAGAAGATAATTTGAGCTATTTGATGGCAAAAGCTTTATACGTGCTAGCGCTAAATCCAGCAAGTGAGGTGAGAGAGGGAGCTGGAAAGTTTGAAAGGACTTGCCCGTTTTAATCGAAGTGATAGCTTTTGCTATTTGTGTTAGGAGTTCAGGATAATCAATTTCTTGGAAAAAAACATGCCCTTCATTTACTTGAAAATTATGAAGTGCTTTTTCTAAAATTCGTTTAGCACCAGTATTGTTACCACGTCGCCAATGATAGAAGCCTGTTGCCAGCTGTACATAGCCGACAAGCGGATGCGTTTTATCACCAGGAGCAATTTCCTTCCAATATTCCTCTAGCACTTCATGGCATTCAAAAAAATCTTGATTGCCATTAAAATAAGCACAGTAATCTATAAATAAAGTATGATGCTGTGGATGCATTTTGGACTCCTTTCCACTATACTAAAAGAACATAGAATCTCAGGGTGGTAAAATAATGTCTTATGAAGTAAAATTAGAAGCCTTTTCAGGGCCTCTTGATTTATTATTGCATTTAATTCACAGATTGGAAATTGATATCTATGATATCCCAATGGCTGAAATTACACAACAATATATCGACCATATACATGCAATGCAAGTACTGGAGTTAAATGAAGCAAGTGAATATTTAGTAATGGCAGCAACGTTGCTGGCAATTAAAAGCCGCATGTTATTGCCAATTCACGAAGGAGAGATGGAGGACGCAGAATTAGAAGTGGACGGCCCTGACCCTCGTGAAGAATTGGTGCAACGCTTAATCGAATATAAAAAGTACAAGGAAGCAGCAAGTAATTTGCAAGAGCTTGAAACAGACCGAGCTCAGGTATTTACGAGGCCACCTGCTGATTTAACAGGATTAGCCTCAGAAGAACAGATGGCTTTATTTGATTTGAATGTGAATATCTATGATATGCTTGGAGCATTTCAAAAATTGATGCGTCGCAAAAAATTAAAGAAACCATTAAAAACAACTGTAGCAAGGCAGGAACGATCAGTAAAAGATCAAATGCGTTCTGTTGTGGATTCTTTACGATTAACAGGTGGACGTGCATCGTTTTTCGAGCTTTTTCCCTATGAAGATAAGCCAACACTTATTCTAACGTTTGTATCCCTTCTTGAACTGATGAAGCGTCAGGTCGTCATCGTAGAGCAAGATGGTAACTTTGAAGAATTAATGGTTACCTTACAGAAGGAGGAATGGGAAGATGACGAAAACATTGATGTTACAGAGTAAAATTGAGGCCTTATTGTTTGTTGTGGGAGATGATGGCTTAACGATTAAACAACTCTCACAACTTTTAGGAGAACAGGAAGAGCTGATCCTTCAAACAATGAATACATTGAGAGAAGCCTATGAAGAAGATTTAGCAAGAGGAATTACGGTGAAAGAAATTGCAGGCGTCTATCAGCTCATTACAAAATCTGAGTTTGCCGATACGATTCAAAGATTAGTAGAAAATCCAACGGCACAATCCTTATCTCAAGCCTCCCTCGAAGTGTTGGCAATAGTGGCATACAAACAGCCCATTACACGTGTAGCGATAGAAGATTTGCGCGGTGTCAAGTGTGAACGCCCAATCCAGACGTTAGTTTCACGAGGATTAATTAAAGAGGTAGGTCGGTCAGAAGGGACTGGACGTGCCATCTTATATGGAACAACAAAAGAATTTTTACATTATTTTGGCTTAAATAGTATAGAAGAAATGCCTCCTCTACCTGAAGAGGACCTTGCTGAAACAGAACAAGAAACAGATTTATTTATGACAAAATTCCAAGAGACATTTAGCGGGGCAAAATAATGGTTAGGTATAATGCGTTGCCTTCAACATAAATATAAATCTATAAATTCCTATCACATTGAATAAGGAGTGGCTCGTTGCTTCGGTTATTTCGTTTAACACTGATCATGATTATTGTGTTAATGGCCATGCTTCCTCAAACTAGTTTAGCAAGAGGAGGAAGCGGCTATGCTGTCTTAGATGGCGATACAGGACGGATTTTAATAGGGTCCAATAGCGATGAACGATTACCTATTGCTAGTCTAACGAAAATTTGGACAGCACTTGTGGCAATTGAAAATAGTGACTTGCAGGAAGAAGTCGTCATATCTCCGAAGGCTGCTATGGCTGAGGGGAGTTCTATTTACTTACAGGCTGGTGAAACGGTGACAGTTGAAACGTTATTGTATGGCTTAATGCTACGTTCAGGCAATGATGCTGCAACAGCTTTAGCCGAACATGTAGGGGGATCTGTCGAGGGCTTTGTCAAATTAATGAATGAAAGAGCCGTTATTGCAGGTCTTACTAATACCGTCTTTATGAATCCTTCTGGTCTTCATCATGATGAGCATTTATCGTCTGCAAGAGATACTGCTGAGATGTTAAGACTTGCTTTGCAAAATAAAACATTTGAGAAAATTGCTTCAACGGTACTTTATCGGGCAAATACAGTAAACGGAATGCTATGGGAAAATAAACACCGTCTATTAAGAGAAGGTTCAGGAATAGCAGCAGATATAGATGATGAGACAGAGCAGCCTGTTAGTTCCTTAAAGTCAGCCACTGGTACTGCATTTGCTGGAAAAACAGGCTTTACTAAAGTTGCTGGACGAACACTTGCAACGGCCTTTCAAAAGGATGGGCAAACCTGCATTGTCGTCACATTAAATGAATCAGATGATTGGAATGTACATCGAGGCTTATCCAATAAAGTATGGCAAGATTATAGTCTTGAAACAGTAGTGAAGAAGGGTAAATACAATGTCAATAAAAAGTTGGCTATTCGTTTACAAGAGCCTATTCGACTACAATTAAATAAAGAGGAAAAAGAACAAGTGAGGCAAGTATTACATGTTTCAAGGAAACGTCAAGAAGCAGTCCTGTCGATCTTTTTAGGGGAAGAACGTATTTATGCAACGCCAGTAAAAGTTGAATCAGCGGATCGTTAAAAACGATTTGCTGATTTTTTACATTATTTGATTAATTAGTGTTAAATTTGGTAGAATGATAATGAAGAGAGAATTCTTAATTTTCGAAAAAGGGGTGAGGAAATTGAGGAATGCTTCTATGGAAAGTAAAGGTAGACAAATTCAATTTGGGCTAATAATTGTCTTATTCTTATCAAGTTTAATTGTCCCTGTCATTCTACTATATCCAATTCAAGAGATGCTATATCGACCTAATGAATTTTATTATTTTGCACCTTATTTTAATGCTTATATTATCTTTATGGTCTCTTTATTTGTTATGGCCCTCGTACTACTAATCAATTATTTAATCATACCTAAAACGAAAAAAAGAAAGAATATTCAACGTGGTCTAGTGTCTGCTTCCTTATTAATTGCCTTAGGTTTTATCGCATTAAGCTTTAATACTTATAAATGGATAGATTCGAGAGGTATTCATATGAATCCATTTTTTAGTTTAAAAGTAAATTTTGTCGAGTGGGAAGAAATAGTGAAAGTTGAGCAGGTAAATCTAGAAAAAAGTGGAGTGACAAAGCCTGATCATCTGGTTTTTACATTTCAAGACGGTTCAACAATTGAGGAACCTTTGGCAGGCAACATGATACTGGCTAAAAACTATATAGCCAATGAGTTAAAGCAACGTGGCCTAACAATTGAAAATGTATACAAATAAAAGCTGCCGAATGGTAGCTTTTTTTCTGTCAAAATAAACATTATACAATCGATTCGCATGATTACCAAATGAGTATACTGCTAGTAAACAAAACAAAATCTCGGTTCAAATGTTAAGAAATTAGCGAATGAGAAATTATTTGGAATACTCAAATAAAAATTGTGAAATTTGTTTTTCTTTAATAATGTCTAAAAGTATGACATAATTTTCACAGATTAGCGGGAAAAATAACCCTATTCATTGGATCGAAATCGAATGATGACGAACGTGTCAATGTGAAAGAAAACTAGAGGTGAAAAAATGGAAAGATTACAAAAGGTCATTGCCTATGCAGGCGTTGCGTCAAGGCGCAAGGCAGAGCAATTGATTTTAGAAGGTAAAGTTAAAGTAAATGGTGTAGTGGTTCGTGAGTTAGGAACAAAGGTATCTAATTCCGATACAATTGAAGTAGAAGGTGTAAAACTAGAAAAAGAAGATAAGGTATATTTCTTACTTTACAAACCACGTGGAACAATTTCTGCAGTTACAGATGATAAAGGACGCAAAACTGTCACAGATTTATTTCATCATATTCCGCAACGTATTTTCCCAGTTGGTCGTCTTGATTATGATACATCTGGATTATTGCTATTGACAAATGATGGGGAATTTTCCTATATGTTGACACATCCGAAATTTAAAATTGACAAAACCTATATCGCTCGTGTCAAAGGTGTGCCAACAATTGAAGGGCTTAAAAAGCTTCAACGAGGGATCAAATTAGAGGATGGTAAGACAGCACCTGCTAAGGTAAGCATGACATCTTTCGATGAAAAAGCGGGCAAAGCTATTTGTGAAATCACGATTCATGAAGGGCGCAATCGCCAAGTTCGTCGTATGTTTGAAGCGATTGGAACACCCGTTGTCAAATTAAAACGCGAACGCTTTGCTTTCTTAGATTTATTTGGCCTTGCTCCAGGAGAATACCGTGAATTATCAAAGCATGAAGTAAAGCAACTACGTGTGTTAGCAGAAACAGGAAAGCTTGATTAATGCTATTTTGCCAGAAGAAAGTGTGGATACCACAAGAGGTATTTGGATGTTTACACTTTCTTTGTGGTGAAATCGTTCATAAATCATTCATAATTAATAGCTAAGTGTTTTTGTATCATTTTGCTATAATAGGTGAGAATAGTACACCTAGTAGCAGTTTGTTCAAAAAAGCTGTAACACATTTAATCCGGTATTGTTGACGTCAATGTGAAAGAAGCTTTTACATACTTATAGACGTATAGAGCATGAAAAAGTTCTATTTGTCTCTTCCTTATGTAAAAGCAAACGCAAGCCGTAATTGATAGGGGGTTTATTAACTTGGAGAAAAAGAAAAAACGTCTTGTACTGCGAACTGTCATTTTAGCTGTGTTAGCGTTGGCAATCGGGTACACAGTATATGGAACAGCAACAAAGGAAAAAGTAGAGTTAGTAGCAGTAGGCTCTGAGGCACCTGACTTCACGTTAGTAGATTTAAACGGTGAAAAACATAAATTGTCGGATTATAAAGGGCAAGGGGTATTTTTAAATTTCTGGGGAACTTGGTGTAAGCCTTGCGAGAAGGAAATGCCTGCGATGGACAATCAGTATCAAGAATTTAAAGATCATGGTGTACAAACATTAGCTGTCAATATTGCTCAAACAGATTTTGAAGTACAGAATTTTGTCGATCGATATGGATTGTCATTTCCAGTAGTTATCGATAAAACAAAAAGTGTTATGACTGCTTATAATGTAGGTCAATTACCTGCAACAGTGCTAATCGATCCAGAAGGCAAAGTGGCCAAAATTATTACAGGTGAAATGACGGAGAAGGATATTGCTTCGTACATGGAATTAGTGAAGCCAAATAAGGAGTAAATGACGATGGAAAAAATCATTTGTGCTTGTGGTCATAGTAATCCATACGGCACGAAGCTTTGTGAGAAATGTGGTCGTCCTTTAACCGAGGAAGAAAAACAAAATAAGGTTGTTGATATGCGCTATGATGGTATGGCCATTCGCTCCAAAACATATAACAAATCATTTGTTGATAAAATATGGAATTTCTTCTCAAGTGTTAAAGTTGGTATATCCTTAATTATAATCACATTAATTGCTGCTTCAGTCGGAACATTACTACCACAAGAGTTTTACGTAAAAGCTTCTGATATGGAGAAGGGGGCTTACTACGCAGACGTATATGGTACATTCGGTAAAATCTATTATACGTTGGGGCTTTCGGATTTATATAGCTCATGGTGGTTCCAGATTTTGGTTGGTATGCTAGCGGTATCAATTATAGTGGCAAGTCTTGACCGAGGCATTCCACTTTATAAATCATTAAAGAATCAACGTGTTAAAAGACATGAAAGCTTTATGAAGCGTCAGCGCATTGTTGCAGAAGGACAAGTGTCAGCCAGTGCGGAGGAAACGCTTGATAAAGTGGCTCAAAAAATGACTGAGATGAAGTATTCTGTTCGTCGAGATGGTAGCGCTCTCTTAGCTGAAAAAGGACGCTTTTCTCGTTACGGTCCGTACATAAACCATGTAGGTCTCATCATTTTTTTAGGTGGGGTCATGCTACGTCTAGTCCCAGGATTCTATGTTGATGAATCGATATGGGTGCGTGAAGGTGAAACACGAGCTATCACTGGAATGGAAGGCTATTTCATTGAAAACCGTGATTTTATTTTAGAAACACATGATAATACACCTCAAGGCGAGCAAGTTAAACAGGGTGTGAATGTAGTGGCTAAAAACTTCCAGACCGATATTACACTATACAAGCAACCTGAAGATGCATTACCAGGTGATACGGAAAATCTAGAAAAAGTAAAAGACTATTCCATTCGTGTAAACCATCCTTTGAAAGAAGATGGCTTTGCGCTTTACCAGATGGATTATCGTCTAAATGAATTAAAACAAATGAACTTTGAATTAATTAATAAGACGACAGAGAAATCATTAGGTAAGGTAGAGATTGATTTAACAAATCCTAAAAAGGAATATGATTTAGGGAATGGTTCATCCGTTCAAATTCTTGTCTATACACCTGATTTTGATGGATTTGAAAATGGTGAACCTCAGACTAAAACGTCTATTCCAAATAATCCTGCATTTTTATTTAAAATGACTACACCAGAAACACCTGAAGGAGAAGTAAGCTTTGTTGAAATTATGCAGCCTCCTTTAGAACCACTTGGTGAAAATAAATATAGAATGAAATTTGCTAGTGCAGAAATGCGTGATATGTCAGGTATTACAGTACGTAAAGATAGTACCATCCCTATTCTGTTTGTTGGTGGTGTCATCTTTATGATCGGTGTTGCGATTGGCTCTTACTGGAATCATCGTCGTCTATGGCTTCAAGTGGAACCAGACGGCCGTGTGTTAATGGCTGCCCATGTCAACAAAAATATGTTCAGCATGAAAAAGGATTTAGATGCTGTTACAACATTTGCTGCATTGCCTCCATATATAGATCAGTTAGAGAAAGATGAGGCTAGCGAAGAGTCCACAAATGGTGGCATTAAAGAAAAGGAAGGTGACAACACCTTATGAGTTTGATTGACATAAGTGGAAACTTACTATTTGTAGCATTTATTGCTTATCTAGTAGCGACATTATTATTTGGTGGTTCAATTAAGCAAGCGAATGCTACTGGTAAAAATACTGATAAATGGGGCAAGCTTGCCATTGTGGTTACCATTATTGGTTTCCTATCACAGCTTAGCTATTTTATTACTCGTTGGATCTATACAGGACATGCGCCAGTAAGTAACATGTTCGAATTTACAACTGCCTTTGGTATGTTCATTGTCGGCGCGTTTATCTTAATTTATTTTATTTATCGTTTGACTGCACTTGGATTAGTGGCATTGCCAGTTGCGCTTTTGATCATCGCTTATGCAGCAATGTTCCCAAAAGAAGTAAGCCCGTTAGTGCCTTCTTTACAAAGTCATTGGTTGACAATTCACGTTATTACAGCTGCATTAGGACAATCTATTTTAGCGATAAGTGCTGTGGCAGGACTTATTTACTTATTAAAAGTAGTTGATTTAACAAAGCCTTCTAAACAACGTTTTTGGTTAGAGGCCGTTATGTACTGTCTTGTAGTAGTTGTTGGGTTTGTTGCAGTTACATCTACATTTAGTGCGATGGATTATGAGTCTAGCTATAATTATGTGGATAAAGAAGGAACTACTCGTAAAATTATTTACAATTTACCTCCAGTATTCGGTATGAATGAATATGAAGTGATAGAAGAACATGGCATGTCGCCATTAGTAGAAATGCCAGCATTAATTAATGCGAAAAAATTAACAACTGTTGTTTGGTCATTAATGGTAGGATCTGTGTTGTATTTATTAATTCGTTTAATTGCTCGCCGTCGAATTAGTGCCATTTTCCAACCACTTGTTAAACGTGTCAATTTACAATTACTTGATGAAATTGGTTATCGTTCAGTGCTGATTGGTTTCCCTGTATTCTCCCTTGGTGCTTTAATCTTTGCGATGATTTGGGCACAAATTGCTTGGAGTCGTTTCTGGGGTTGGGATCCAAAAGAAGTATGGGCTCTTATTACATGGTTATTCTATGCAGCATTCCTGCATTTACGTCTATCAAAAGGCTGGGAAGGTCGAAAATCTGCTTGGTTAGCATTAATTGGTTTCGGGATTATTTTATTCAACCTAATTGCTGTTAACTTAATTCTAGCAGGTTTACACTCCTACGCGTAACCTGTGAAGCAACAAGCCTTTTCGCTGTAGCGAAGAGGCTTTCTTTTCTTTTCAATATGTGTCACACCATGTACAATAGAAGTTAGAGAAAGATTGGAAGAGAGGGATCGTGAAAGTGTCAGAAAATATTTCAGTATTAGTAGTAGATGACGAGGATCGTATTCGCCGCTTATTAAAAATGTATCTTGAGCGTGAAGGATACCTTGTTGACGAGGCCGAAAATGGTGAACAAGCGATCGAGAAATCTTTAGAAAAAGAGTATCACTGTATTTTACTTGATATTATGATGCCTGAAAAAGATGGGCTAGAAGTGTGTGCGGAAATTCGAGAGCGCGCAGCAACACCGATTATTTTATTAACTGCCAAAGGCGAAGAAGCGAACCGTGTACAAGGGTTTGAGCTTGGTGCAGATGACTATATTGTAAAACCATTTAGTCCTCGTGAGGTTGTGCTACGTGTGAAGGCTATTTTACGCCGTTCACAGGCTTTCTCACCAACGACAAATGCGTCTTCTTCAAAAGATTTAGTGGTGTTCCAACATTTAATGATTGATCATGATGCACACCGTGTGACTGCAGAGGGCATTGAAGTTAATTTAACACCGAAAGAGTATGAATTGCTATACTTTTTAGCGAAATCGCCAGACAAAGTATTTGACCGTGAACAACTACTAAAAGAGGTATGGCATTATGACTTCTTTGGTGATTTACGTACAGTGGACACACATGTAAAACGTTTACGTGAAAAGCTCAACCGAGTTTCTGAAAACGCTGCTAAAATGATTGTGACGGTTTGGGGCGTTGGATACAAATTTGAGGTTGTCAATGAATAGAATATGGAATAGTGTTGTCGGGAAGCTATGGGTAACCATATTGCTTCTCGTTTCATTTGTATTATTTGTTTTCACGGTGTTAATGCTTGAATTTCTTCAAAATTACCATATGCAGCAAGCAGAAATTTCATTGCGGCAAACAGCTGCAACGGTAGCAAGTATAGTAGATGACAATGAAACAGCCGAATCTACCTCGGAATTATTAAAAGATATTTTACCTACAGGGACCAATGCATTGATCGCTATCAGTCATGTTGAAGTGTCCTTTGCGATGCAAGAAGGTGTCAATAAAAAAGAAATACAAGATACCATTTTAGCCAATAAATCTTTTCATGAAGTGTTTCAATCAGATGAACCGATTATTAAAGAAATGATGATGCCTTCTTCAACTGATCAAGAAAAGATGGAATCTTATGTCGTACTTGGTTTTCCGCTAAATGTTGAAAATGCAGTACATGGAGCTGTCTTCATCTATCAAAGCCCTGATGCGCTACATAAAACGTCTAAGGAAACAACGAAAATTGTCTTTTTAGCAGCCTTCATAGCATTTGTGTTGACGACATTCTTCGCATTTTTCCTTTCTTCACGTATTACTTCGCCATTGAGAAAAATGCGTGAATTGGCTTTTGAAATCGCGAAAGGGAATTTTGAAGCGAAAATGCCTACTACCCAAAATGACGAAATTGGTCAGCTTGCCGTTGCCTTTAACCAAATGGGCCGTCAATTAAAGCATAATTTAGAGGTCATCAATCAAGAAAACGAACAGCTTTCTAATATTTTGACATCTATGACAGATGCTGTGATTACATTTAACCGTGATCGTACAATATTATTAAGTAATCCACCAGCAGAACGGCTAATGCAAAAGTGGTTTGTGAATAAAGGCTCACAAAGTGCTAAACCTATCCCGCCAGAGCTGTATCATATGCTTGATCATGTGCTGATGTTTGAGGATAAACTAGAAGAGGAAATTGAAATGGACGGCAGCTATTATACGTTTACTATTAGTCCCCTTTATAGTGGTGAAATGATACGTGGCGCTGTGGCTGTTATTCGTGATATGACTGAACAACATCGCTTAGAAAAACTTAGATCTGATTTTATAGCCAATGTCTCTCATGAGCTACGGACACCAATTGCCATGCTTCAAGGTTACTCGGAAGCATTGATGGATGATGATTTTATTCAGGATCAGGAAGAGCGTAATGAGATTACCAAAATTATTTATGATGAATCGAAGCGAATGGGCCGTCTTGTGACAGATCTATTAGATTTAGCACGCATGGAATCAGGGCATATGACGCTATATAAAGATGAATTACCGATTAATTCTACATTCGAACGAATCACACAAAAATTTGCGCAGGTAGCAAAAGAAAAGCACGTTCGCCTGCAATTTGACAGTGAATTTAATGACGAGGCTATGATTAATATAGATGAGGATCGCATTGAACAAGTGCTTACAAATTTAGTTGACAATGCCCTTAGACATACAGATGAAGGGTCTGTGACTGTAAAAGTAGAGCAGGAGCCGACATTTGCTAAAATATCTGTTCAAGATACAGGACATGGCATTCCTCAAGAGGACTTACCCTATGTCTTTGAACGTTTTTATAAAGCCGATAAGGCACGTACTCGTTCCAAGGGTGGAACTGGTCTCGGCTTAGCCATTGCTAGAAATATTGTGAAGGCACACTCAGGTAATATAATGGTAGACAGTGTGCTGAAAGAGGGTACGACCTTCACGTTTTATTTACCGTTCGATTAATAACATGTATTGCTATTAATTGGCTGTAACTTCTATGAATGTAAGACGACAAATATTATAGAACGGGGGTGGAGTGCTTTGAATGACTCCGTGTTCCATCGACTATACGATGCATATCACCAAGACGTGTTTCAGTTTTTAATATATTTAGTAAAAAACCGTACACTTGCCGAAGATTTAGCACATGAAGTTTATGTACGAGTGTTGCGCTCGTACGATCAATTTGCAGGGAATAGTAGTGAGAAAACTTGGCTATTTGCTATTGCCAAAAATGTAGCGATTGATCATTTTAGAAAGCAAGCTGTACGCCAAAAGCATTCACATGATTTCTTTGACTGGGAAACGGAACAGCTCCATTCAACCACACCATCACCGGAAGATATGCTACAGGCCAGTGATGAATTTATGCAGGTAGAATCAGCACTTGAAAACTGTACAGGCGACCAAAAAATGGTCATTATTATGCGCTATTTTCAGGACTTATCAATTGCAGAAACAGCGCAAATACTAGATTGGACAGAAGCTAAGGTAAAAACCACCCAGCATCGAGCCATTAAATTTTTAAGGCAACAGCTACAGCCGATTAGAGAACAGGAGGCGAAACGGCAATGACGCATAAGCCATTTGATGATGAACAGCTTGAACATGTATTGAACAATGCCCCTAAGCTTTCTGACCGCCGTTCAAAAGAAGAAATATTAAATCGGTTAATGGCAGATGCTCGCTTGCAGGATAATAGTCACCTTCAAGAAGCGATACAACAACCTATAGAGAATGAAGAAGCACAACAAGAAAGTAAACCTTTGATTCAAGATGAACAACCATCACGATTTAAGTTCCGAAAAATGTCGATTTTTACGAGTATAGCAGCTGTTTTCGCGTTAACGGTGCTCGTTGGCTCCATGGTCATGAATAATAACGCTAGCCAAAAAGATCTAGCTAGTACACCGGAAACGGCTAATTACTCTACATTACAGGAAGATCGTTCTGCTAAAGAGGCCGCTACCCAGGATGAGGCACTTCAATCCAGTATTGTAGCGGAGCATGAGCGTATGTTATCTTTACGGTCATCAGTCTATGAGGAAGATGTGAAAGATGCTGTCGTTTTTCGTATTGGTTTGGCAGGACGTGATGCAGAAAGTGTACCAATGACATATGTGATACCAAATGAGCGTGTAGCAACTGATTTTGGGACGCAAAAACCTTCTACTTTACAGATGTATGAGAAATATGCTCCTCAAATTGATGAAGAAGCCAAAGGGTTTACGGATTATCATCCTTTTAAGGGTGAACTGAAGGAGAAAGATGACAAGCTTGTCCACGTTTTACCAAAGGACAATAACTATGATGTTGCTTCAGCTACCGTTAATGAATACAAAGGTACTTTAGAGGATACATTCTCGGATTCTGAATATACGGAAGTTGAGATTCAAAATGAAGATGGCACACCTTATGAGTTTTCTCAAGAGGGTGAGCCAAGCCAAGCCATGTCATTAACAAACGCCAAACATTTTAATTATTATTTATACCAAGATGGTAATGGGGCAGAATATCTATCACCAGATTTCCGTCAAACATTTGCTAATGTTACAGAGGCACTTACATTAATGAAAAACAAAAATGATGATGTTTATGTAACAGTTGTTCCTGAAAATGTGACATACACGGTGAAAGAGGAAGCAGAAGGTGTAGTCGTTACATTCGATATCCCTTTAGATTTAGCATCGATGGAGCCAATTCGCGCTACCCAACTGATTGAGGCTATGATGTTAACTGCTGCTAGCTTTGACCAACAATTACGCTTAGATAATGTGGTCCAAGAAAGCTGGGAAGGATTCGATTTAAAAACGTATTTGCCAAAGCCTGTGGGGCCAAATAAACAATATATGCCTTAGCCAAAATCAAAAATGGAGCATTCCTGTAACATGGAATGCTCCATTTTTACAATACATACAAATCTAATCGGATTTTTTTTAAGCAGAACTATTTACTTTTTCTTGATAATTAATTATAGTAAGGTTGTAGTATAAAATAATATGATTCATCTTCGGGGCAGGGTGAAAATCCCGACCGGCGGTAATAGAGTGGTGAACCGTTAATGTTTTTCATTAACTCGAATGGTTTATGCTTCGCTCTTCAGCCCGCGACCTGTGCAAATTTATTTGCATGGCTGACTTGGTGTGATTCCAAGGCCGACAGTTAAAGTCTGGATGGGAGAAGATGGAGGTACGATCGTCATTCATTGTTATGAAATGAACTATGACCGAGCGCTTTTTTTGTATGACTTTTTAAACAGTGCTTAAAAAATAGTTTATGTTGACGCTTATTCGTCATGCCTTTCTCCCTTGTGCTTTTCATGCATAAGGGTTTTTTCATGCTAACAATTGAAAGATCGTCACCTTTCTTCTTGCGAGATTGAATCAGCAAAGAGGAGAGAGTTTTCTATGAAGAAAAATGTTAAACTTCAATCGTTTATTACGATTGGCATGCTGAGCAGTATTTCGTTTTTATTAATGCTTTTTAATTTCCCAATTCCACCATTCCCAGCATTTTTGGAAGTCGACTTTAGTGATATGCCTGCATTAATAGCAGCCATCACTATGGGGCCTGTGGCTGGTATTTTAGTAGAATTATTTAAAAATGTATTGGATTGGATTTTCTCGGGAACGCCAACAGGTGTGCCAGTAGGTCATATTGCCAACTTTGCAACAGGTATTTTATTTATTTTACCAGTAAGCCTTATTTTTAATCGCTTTAAAACAATTGCTGGTCTTGTTGGAGGTTTAGCGACTGGAACAGTTGTAATGGCGGTAGGCATGAGTGTTTTAAACTACGCAGTATTTTTACCGATGTACACATACTTCTTAGGTATGGAGCCTGTTGTAGGTGATTCGCTTTATAAAATGATCATTGCTGGGATTTTACCATTTAACATTGTAAAAGGTATTTTATTAACGGCTATTATGGCGTTTTTATTTACAACAATGCGCAAATGGATCGACCGCCAGCGTTCTATCTATATAACAAAATAATTTTTACTAACCTCGGGTAAACATACCTGAGGTTTTTTGTTGGAAGGATTGAAGGATAGGGGAAAGGTCTGATGGATAATTTACTAAAAGTGAAGGATAGAAAGGCAAAACTAACGGATAATTATAGAAAAAAGTAATGGGATAAACTAGCTATCTAGTCCTTTATAATTACAACCTAGTCGAAAGCTATATTTTCATGTAAAATAGAGAAGAGTTTAGAATGTTTGAGGAGTTTGAAGAGATGAGTGGAAAAAAAGGACAGTGGTCTAGTAAATTAGGTTTTATTTTAGCATCAGCTGGTGCGGCGATTGGACTAGGGGCAATTTGGAAACTTCCCTATGTAACAGGACAAAGTGGTGGAGGAGCATTTTTCCTTATCTTTGTGTTATTTACCTTGTTAATAGGACTACCGATGTTATTGTCCGAGTATGTTTTAGGACGTGGTACACAATCCGAGGCTGTAACAGCGTATAAAAAAATTGCTCCAACTAAGCCAGGCTGGGCTTGGATTGGTCGAATGGGCGTGCTAGGCTGTTTTTTATTATTAACTTTTTATAGCGTAGTTGGAGGTTGGATCTTTATTTATAGCGGGCTAGGTGTAGCTGGCGCGGTAATTGATCCAGCAGTAGATCCAGCTGAACTATTTGGAAAAATTATAGGTACGCCTTGGATTACGCTAGTTGGACTAGTGTTGTTTACATTAGCCAACGTACTTGTGATTTCATTAGGTGTACAAAATGGAATTGAAAAGGCCAATAAATGGATGATGCCGTTACTCTTCATAATGTTCATTGTCCTTGTTGTGCGTGCAGTTACATTAGATGGGGCAATGGAAGGGGTAAAATTCTTCTTATGGCCTGATTTCTCGAATATTACAGGTAAAGCATTATTAGAAGCCCTAGGACAATCGTTCTTTGGGTTAGCAGTAGGCTTTTCTTGTCTAGTTACATATAGCTCTTATTTAAAAAAGGATGTCAGTCTTCCGAATTCAGCGGGTTCTGTAGTGTTGTTAACCGTGCTTGTTTCATTTTTAGCAGGTTTAGCGATTTTCCCTGTGGTGTTCGCCTTTGATTTAGAGCCAGCAGCGGGTCCGGGTTTGCTATTTATGGTGCTGCCAACAGCTTTTAGTCAAATGCCATTTGGTGAAGTGTTTTTAGCCATGTTTTTATTGCTATTTTTATTTGCTACATTAACGTCATCATTTAGTTTATATGAGATTATCGTCGCGGCATTTATGGAGCATAGTCAGAAATCCCGACCGATGTGGACGCTTTTACTTGGTATAGTCGTATTTATTGCAGCTATTCCAGCAGCACTTTCTTCGAGTGTATTATCGGATATAATGATTTTTGAGAAAAGTATCTTTGATGCAACCGATTTTTTAGTGTCGAATATCATGCTTCCATTAGGGAATTTATTCATTGCTATTTTTATTGCCTATGTAGTGGATAAAGAATTTGTGAAGAGAGAATTGCTAACGGGTAGTCAAATGGGGCAAGGCTATTATTCTACATATCGTATGTTAATGTTAGTTGTTGTACCGATTATTATTCTCGTTGTGTTTGTTAATATGCTACTGCAGTATTAAAGAAAAACAAAACAGTCAATTGAAAGGTAGAAATGGATATCTGTTGCTTGGCTACTTGCTTTCCTATCTAACCAAAAAAATCTAATCTATTTAGCAAAGGTTTTCAAATAAAATGAAGGTGTTCATTACTCTTTATGTAGAGGTGCTGTCAATCACCACTTCTCCACATTGAAATCGCTATGCTACTATGAAAAAATGGTTGATTGGAGTGGAGCCAGGGGTCAAAGATGAGACCCTGGAGCGAATGGAAGTGAGTAAAGCGGCTCATCGGACGCCCCCTAGACGCTGGCGGAACGGAAATACCTTTCACCTTGCAAAGTTGCTTTTTCTGCCGTGGACATCTTCTTTTTTTAAACATGAAAAGGTGTATTCCGTCTATTAGGAATACACCTTTTTATTATGGTTACAAAGATTAATAATCGTTAAGTGATAGCTCACCTAGCCAATCTTCTTTAATAATCTTCCTTGCTTGTTCTTCGCTTTTGGCAATAGGGAATACTTTATCAACCTGTGAAATAGCGAATAAGTTGCGAATGAAATCATCGACGACAATAATGGCGATTTTCTTATCTTTTACAGACACTTTCTTAGCAAAATTAACGATCATACCGAATCCAGTACTATCAATATTTGTTACCTTTTGCATATCGATAATGTATCCATGCTTTGTGTCTAAGCTAAGTGTTTGAAGCTCTGACTTTATTTCTTCAATCATCCCGTATTCTAAATCGCCTGTAAACGCAATTACAATATAATCAGCCTTTGTGTCAATATTCATTGCAATTTTCTTCTGATTCATCCTATAGCGCCTCCATTATTCTTTTCTTGTTTGGGGATTTATTCAAACTTAAATTTATTCACTTCATTTTGTAAATTATCAGCAATTGATGATAACTCATCTGAGCTTTGTGTAATTTCTGCAACAGTCGCATATTGCTCTTCTGAGGTTGCTGCAATCTCCTCTGTAGCTGCGGCAGCGTCCTCAATGATACGAGAAATATCTTGAATTGCTTGTTGTACGCTTAAAGAGTTGTCGTTAACATGTGTAAATGCAACTTTCATTTGTTCGACGCCTTCCTCAGTTTCGACAACTTTCTCTACGATTTCCTTAAGGGCACTTCCACCTTTATTGATGATCGTAACCTGCTCCTCGACAGCCAGTAAATTGCTTTCCATCGTTCGTACGGTTACAGATGTTTCAGCCTGGATATCATTAATAAGATTTGTAATTTGTCCTGCTGCTAAACTTGACTGCTCTGCAAGTTGACGAACCTCTGATGCAACGACAGCAAAGCCTTTTCCTTGATCACCTGCTCGTGCTGCCTCAATGGCTGCATTGAGTGCTAACAGATTCGTTTGTTCTGCGATCCCAGTGATAACGGTAATAATACCACCAATTTCTTCAGAGCGCTTGCCTAATTTTTGGATAGAATCAGTTGCATAAGACACAGTTTTTGTAACATCACTTAGATGCATAATCGCTTCATTGATGGCTTCTTCTCCTTTACGTGCGATATGAGTGGATTCGATAGCGCTATTTAAAGTGATTTCAGCCTTTTGTAAGCTCTTTGATACTTCTTCAATCGTTTTTTGCATCATTGAAACTATTCGTTCAGCCTGATCAGATTGAGTGGTAGTACCAACGGCGATTTCATTCATTGTTAGTGCAATCTGATTAGATGCTTCACTTGTTTGATGTGATGATTCTGCCAAAGTGTGTGACGACTTTGCAATTTGGTGTGCACTACCAGCTACAATCTTTATCGTCTCTGTTAAATGATTTTTCATACTACTAAATGCGCGTGCTAATTCAGCGATTTCATCTTTGCCTTTAGGGTTTAACAGTTTAACATTTAAATTTAGTTCTGCTAATTCCTTGGCATTGGTACTTAAAATGTTAATAGGATTTACAATTTGCTTTTGTAAGAACCAACTAATTCCTCCGATCATTACAATGGCAATCACTAAGGAAATAGCTACATTCTCCAGTGCTGATTTTGTTGCAATGCTTATATAAGGAGCGGTAGGGACAGCGGTTGCCCATACACCGATCACCTCGCCTTGACTATTTACGATAGGATCATAGGCTGCTTGATGCAAACTTCCTAAGACATTTGCAGAACCGATAAAGCGCTTTTTTTCTCCGAGCACAACAGTTGCAACCTCGTCAGAAACCTTTGTATTTAAAGCACGCTCACCATTATCCACTATATTGGTACTGATACGAGTATCGTTTTGAAAGATGGATACAGCATTCCCATTTGTAAGTTCTCCAACTTTATCAGCCACCTCAAAGTTTTCTACCATATTGATATCGCCTTTATAGAGCTGATTGTTTTTTATGGACCATTCTCCAGGGTATTTAGCATCTAAATATTCATAGCTCAATTGTATATCTGATAAAAGCTTTGTATCAGCACTTTCTAATAGATTGTTCTTGGCAACAAAAAAATTGACGCCTGCTAAAAGGGAAGTAAGTAAAATAATACAACCAAATATAAGCAGATTCATTTTCTTTCGTATAGATAACTTCATTAAAACGCCCCCAATTTTACGTTTACTTTATAGATGAAACTTTTTGGAAATACCTACTAAAAATTTTGTTTCAGAAATATTTTCGAACCAAATATGGTCTACCATATTTTTGACAAAAAATAAACCGCGTCCACGATCAGCATAATCAAGTTTGTCTAAATCGAATTGAAGAACTTTGTCCCAGTCCTTTTCGTCAATACCTTTTGCTTCGTCAGTGACTGTTATTTTTATTTCTTCGTTTGATTGAGTTACATGTATTTGAATTTCCTTTTGAGTGGGTATATTAATTTTCCCCATAGCCTCTACGGCATTGATGACTAATTCATGAACAACAAATCTTATTTCTCGTTTATAAGGTAGATTATATAAATCTGTATAATTCTCCATAATTTGATCAATAAAGGCTATAGCTTGTGTATCAGGATTTACATTGAGTGTGAATTCCATCTTCAATCACCTACCCTTTAATGTAATTGTTATTGAAACGACTGTGATGTCATCGCTGTAATCATTGTCAATTAAATTGTATTTTTGAGAAAATTTTTGTAGTGCATAGCTATTATCCTGTGAAGCATAAGCGTAGAAAAAGTCCATATCAATTGAATTTTGCTCGTTCAATGTTAATAATCCATCTGTATAAAGAATAATACGGTGCCAGCCTGATAAAGGTATTGTTTTTTTATTTATTTGAATAGTAGGGAATAGTCCGAGGATAGGTGTATTCGCTGGGAGGAAGACTGTTTCTCCATATTTTCCAAATAAAAAACCAGAAGGGTGAGCCGCATTCACATAGTGCAATGTTCCATTTTTCGTATCTAGAAGTATGTAAATCGCCGTCATTAAAAAACGGTCCATATCTTCATCAGAAAATAGCTCGTATATTTGGCGGTTAAGTTCTTGGATTACTGCTACTGGATCAATTAACTTAGTAATCATTCCTTTTAATAACGATCTAATGGACATCGTAACGAGTGATGCAGCTATGCCATGCCCCATTGCATCGTACAGAAGAATGGCGGTTAAATGGTCATTAATCTTAAACCAACAGTACATGTCACCTCCTAGTGTATTAGATGTTACATAAAGACCATCAATCTGTATTTGCTCAAGATTTAATGGAGGAGATAGTGCGTTCTTTTGGAATTTTTTTGCAACGAATAAATCTTTTTGAATCATACTTTCTTGCTGCTTTCGAAGCGTGGCTTCCTTCTGATATTTTAAGGCTACTTGAATTCGAGTTTTAAAATGAGTAAAATCAAACGGCTTTAAAATAAAGTCGAAAATACCTGCTTCAAACACCCTATCGATTGTTATGTTTTTTTCGTAGGTAGTGGATAGAAGGATAGGGACATCTATCCAATTTTTAAGTACATGAATGTGCTGACAAATTTCCTCGCAATTGCTGAGTGTCATTTTAGTGTCGAGGACGATTAATTCCAGCTCATCTTTCAAAGATGAATCTACTAAATAATTCATTGCTGCTTCCGTTGTTGAAAAGCAATGAATATTTGGGATGCTGATACGATGAAAATATTTCTGCAGACGTAGCACATCATTACTTACGCTGCCAATAATTAATACTGACATGCCTACTAAATTCACCGCCTTATGTATCTATAACTAAATATTTCCTGGAAGCCAACATAATGATTTCTAACCATAATTATATACTCCGTATTTACTTATAATATGAATAAATGAAAATTCTAATTTGCTATAAATTTACCAATAAATATGGCATTATACAAGGCTTTTGTGATATAAAGTAAAACTTAATCAATAGGATTTTTGACATCTAGGTTCTTGGATAGGGTTCACGGGTTAACTTTTTAACGATGCTCTTGATATATCTGCATTTGATGCATGAGGAAGTAGAGAATGCTTCGTCTCTAGTCATGATACTTGACTGTACATTTTTAGAGTGACGAAGGATTTTGTAAGACTAAAGGCCTTTTGTAGAAAGTATTAATTTTGCCCTTCTTTTAAGGTGAAAGATCGCTATTTGAGATGGAAATGTGGTAAGAAAAATTAATCTAAAAAAGGGATTAATATATTCGATAAAATGCATGTTATAAAACATTACATACATATTGCTTGTTATTCAATTTTAATGTATTTTTAGATCAGTCATAAAAAAAAGTATGTTAATTAAATTTACATTGGAGTGGTGAAAAATGAAACATTATACCAAAGAAGATATTATACGTCGAGTGAAGGAAGAAAATGTGAAATTTATTCGCCTACAGTTTACAGATATATTAGGGACAATCAAAAATGTGGAAGTGCCTGTCAGTCAATTAGAAAAAGCGCTAGATAATAAAGTTATGTTTGACGGCTCTTCAATCGAAGGTTTTGTGCGTATTGAAGAATCGGATATGTATTTAAAGCCTGATTTCAATACCTTCGTGATTTTTCCTTGGACTGCTGAAAAGGGGAAAGTGGCTCGCTTTATCTGTGATATTGCAAGACCAGATGGTACACCGTTTGAAGGAGATCCACGCTCCAATTTAAAACGAGTATTGAAGGAAATGGAGGAGCTAGGCTTTACTTCGTTTAATTTAGGGCCAGAGCCTGAATTTTTCCTATTCAAGTTGGATGAAAAGGGGCGTCCGACACTGGAATTAAATGATAGTGGGGGCTATTTTGATTTAGCGCCAACTGATTTGGGAGAGAACTGTCGTCGTGATATTGTTTTAGAGCTAGAGGGAATGGGCTTCGAGATTGAAGCGTCTCATCATGAAGTAGCACCAGGCCAGCATGAAATCGACTTTAAGTATGCGAGTGCTATTGAGGCATGTGACAATATCCAAACATTTAAACTAGTTGTAAAAACCATTGCTGCACAGCATGGCCTCCACGCAACATTTATGCCAAAGCCACTATTTGGGGTCAATGGGTCAGGAATGCATTTTAATCTCTCGTTATTTGAAGGTGATAAAAATGCCTTCTACGATGAACATGCAGACTTGCAATTAAGTGCAACCGCACGTAGCTTTATGGCAGGAATCATGAAGCATGTGCATGGCTTTACGGCTATCACAAATCCACTTGTCAATTCCTATAAACGATTAGTACCTGGCTATGAAGCCCCTTGCTATGTAGCTTGGTCTGCTCAAAACCGCTCACCTTTAATTCGTATTCCAGCAGCTCGTGGGCTATCTACACGAATTGAATTACGTTCAGTGGATCCAGCAGCAAACCCTTATTTAGCAATGACTGTTATTCTAGCATCTGGGCTGGATGGTATACGAAAAGATTTAACGCCACCAGCTGCAGTAGACCGTAACATTTATAAAATGACAGCAGCGGATCGGGAGTTGAATGGGATTGATAGTTTACCATCCTCATTAGAATTTGCGTTAATCGAATTAGAGATGGATGCCATTGTTCGTGATGCACTGGGTGACCATATTTACGATAAATTCACAGCTGCGAAAGAGATTGAATGGAATAAATATCGCACACGTGTCCATAACTGGGAACGTGAGGAGTATTTAACGATGTACTAAAGGTTGGGGCTGTTTTAGCTCCAACTTTTTTATGTGACATGTACTTCTTTTTGCTCTATCATAAGATTAAAGGAGTGTGGACAATGACACAGATAACTCAA
This sequence comes from Lysinibacillus sp. IITD104, assembly GCF_036698265.2. Classification (NCBI taxonomy): domain Bacteria; kingdom Bacillati; phylum Bacillota; class Bacilli; order Caryophanales; family Bacillaceae; genus Lysinibacillus; species Lysinibacillus sp. IITD104. The sequence continues at coordinate 3,224,642 of NZ_JBAHYH020000001.1, read as the reverse complement.
GTTGTGACAATTCAAAACAATGATATTGTGCAATTTGAACTTGATATTAACCGAGCTTTAGTAGATTTAAAAGGCTTTTTCATACTTGATATCAAATACAATACGCTCTTTATTGGAGAGCAGACGGTCATCCATTCTGCTTTAATTATTTATCAGCAAAGCGATTACACCATTTAACAAGAGGGGTCATGTCGATGAGACGTGACTTTTTTTAATAAAAGATAAACTCGAGTGTTGGGGGAGGTTAAAGGTATTCGGGTAACTTCCTCCTTTGATTTTTATGCAATGTCATAAATGAATTCATCTGGATTAACCAGGACCGTTTCAAAATAATGAACCTCCACAACTTCATTATGTCTATAATAATTTCTTTAATAATCTTAATGAGATTGCCTGTTTCTTCATAAACCCTACCGAATGTAGCGTGTCTCAAAGTCTTCTACTGCCTCTTTACCACCTGATGGATCTGCCCGTATTTTTGCTTCATCCTTATTTCCTTGTAAAACCATTAATAATTGATTATCTTTCGTTTAAGCAAAAAGCAGCAACATCTTGCCGTTTGACCAAGAAAAAACCTCCATTTCATTTCTGTATATAATAAACTTATCTTTTTTTAATGTTGGTTAAGCAAAGGAGGGATAATAAAATACGGTTAGGTCTTCCTAATTCTTAATTCAATTGATTTTGTTAAATCTGTCCTGAAAAATTGGTCAGAATTTAATGTATTTCAATAGAAAATTTAAAGAAAATTCTTTCTATTTAGCCTGTCCAAAGTTAGCATAAAAAGACAGGTTAAGCAGCCATATCTATTTTATGATGGAATCAAGGAGTGAGAGCAATGAGTTGGATTGAGTCGATTCAAAAGGCCATTAATTATATGGAGGATCATTTATTAGAGGATATTACGATTGAACAGATTGCACAGGAGGTTAATTCATCTGTCTTTCATTTTCAGCGAACATTTGCCATTTTGACAGATATGTCTATTGCAGATTATCTACGGCGAAGAAGATTAACATTAGCTGCACAAGAATTGCTGGGTACTGAACAAAAAATAATCGATCTCGCCTACAAATACGGCTATGAAACTCCTGAAGCCTTTACTAAAGCGTTTCGTAAACAACACCATGTAACGCCTAGTGAAGCAAGAAAGAAGCAAGGACCATTACAATCATATAATCGCCTGGTCATACAGGTAAGCTTGAAGGGAGCAGAACCAATGAAATATAAAATTATTGAAAAAGACAAGTTTCAAATTGTGGGTGTAAAAAGAACATACAACTGTCAAAATGGGGAGAATACAACGGAAATACCTCTATTTTGGCAAGAGGTAAACCAAAGTGGCTTTGATCACCAGCTATACCAATTAAATAATGGCACGGTCAATGGCGTATTAGGTGTTTGTGTACCAAATACTGAACATGGACAAAAGGGCTTCATTGATTATTGGATTGCTACTGATCATGTAGGAGAAGTAGGGGAAGATCTCTTAACAATGGAAGTACCTGCATCCAAATGGGTTATCTTTGAAGTACATGGACCTATGCCTGATGCAATGCAAAATACGTGGAAACAAATTTATTCAGAGTGGTTCCCATCCAACCCATATGAACCAGCAGGAACAGCAGAGTTGGAGGTTTATCCTGAAGAGGATGCTTATAGCCCTGATGCGTATTCAGAAATTTGGATTCCAATTAAATAACAAAAAAGCCAAGGATGCTATACTAGTGCATCCTTGGCTTTTATTTTTCTACTGAAAAAATTTCCCTTTTTTAGTTTTGTTAAAGATGTAAATTTTGAAATAAACTGTTTAATGGCGTTTATTAATCGTTACATAATTTCATGAGGGGGTTAAGAAATGATGAGAGGTACGATTCAAAACAAACGTGTTGAAATTTCACAAGAGGATGCACAGCAATACTTAAAGTTGGGAAAAGTTGCGCATGTTGCAACAGTTGATGAGGAAGGTTTTCCTTATGTTATTCCGTTTGTCTATGTATACGAAGGGGAGAACAAACTATACTTGCATATTGGTAATCTTCGAGAAAGTCACTTTTGGTCAAATATCAAACAAAATCCTAAAATTTGTATAGAAGTTTGCGATATGGGTGATTTACATCCAGGCAAAAAATATGCCTGTCAATCCGCACTAGTTTATCAAAGTGTTGTTTTGTTTGGACATATCGAAAGAATTGAAGAGGAAACGAAAAAAGAATGGTTCTTTGATGCGTTACTGGAGAAGTATGGCAAGCCTGAATGGACATTTGAAAGAGAAGGCTATCCGATTATGCCGAAAATTGAACTATTTGAAGTAAAAATAGAAAAGCTGACAGGGAAAATGAATAACGGCATGTATCATTAATCAAAAAGGCTAAGTATTGGTTGAATTCTACCATGCTTAGCCTTTTCTTCTTACGATTTTGTTAAAGTGTAAAGTTGTAGAGTATCTTCAGTATTGTGCTTCTCTTGGTAAATGAAATTCAATTTTTTTAAAACCTTGAGTGAATTGATATTGGCAGCGTCAACTTCTGCCACAATGGTTTCCATTTTTAAGTGCTTAAAGGCATAATCAATTAAAGCAGTTATAGCTTCTGTTGCATAGCCTTTTCCCCAATATTCCTTGCCCAAATCATAGCCAATCTCTGTTAGAGCATTGTCATAATCAAGCATATTAAAGCCACATGACCCAATGATATGATTGGATGCCTTTTCAAAAATAGAGAAGCGGATTGCCTTGTGTTGCTTAGCTAATTGTTCTAGAAGTTCAATCATTTCCAAGGCTTGCTCTTCTTGTGTAAACTGAGTAATGTTCATATACTTGGTTACATCAGGATCAGACCAAATGGTTAATAAACTTTTAGCATCAGCTTTCTCCATTTTTTGTAACCGCAATCTTTCCGTGTCGATATTTTCAATCAATACTTTTACCTCCAAAATTATGATGATGTTGGATGAAAAATATTGCTATCTGCGCATAATTCAGTCCCTTCATATGGATATAAGTTTATTATAATAGAAAGGATACATACTGCAAAATACTGGAGGAAATCGCATGATAAAAGTCTCGGAAGAGCAATATCCTATCATTAAACAATTTATTTCAAGAGCCCCGACATTTGTTTATAGTATACTAGATCGAATGATAGAAGGAGCTGTCTATTCCGATACAGCTGCTTTTCAAACATTATTATTTCACACGAAATCAGGGATATACTATGTATATGGCGATGAAAATAAGACTTCGATTGATTATCAGCTTGCTTATTGTTTTCAACAGGCTATAGAACAACAGAAACGGTTTACCTTATTTTCTTATTCTGAACAGTGGAATACTAAAATCGAACAATTGTTAAATAATCAGCTAAGAAAGCTAGAACGCTATACATTTACATTTGATGAAAATATTTATAATCATAGAGAGAAGCATGGGGAAGGTGATTACGAAGTCAAATTTATTACTGAACCCCTGATTAAAAATTCACTGGAATTTGATCAGACTTATTATGAGGAATATTGGGATTCTACCTCTAATTTTCTCAAAAATGGCTTTGGCTTTTGTTTCGTACATAATGAACAAATCATTAGTGAAGCCGTCTCTATATTTAAGTCAAATGACTATGCAGAAATTGATATTATGACAGATCCAAACTATAGAGGACAAGGATTAGCAAGTAGCATTGCAGAAGCCTTTATAGATCATTGTCTAGTCAACCAGCTAAAGCCTTGTTGGGATTGTGATATTTCAAATACAGGCTCCATTCACCTAGGCACAAAGCTTGGTTTTACGACTCCGCAAAAATATGCTATCTATACAAAAAAGTAGCCCACGAGGTTATTATAAACATCGTGAGCTTTATGCGCTGTTAAAAGAAACGATTGCGTAATTCAAAAACTCGATAGAATAGTCTAGCGTCTCTAGCCATTTTATTTGGTGCGTTCATATGGGGACGGAGGCATTGTTGAAACAATTCATCACAGTATTTTGTGCTACCGTGTCGTTCATAGCATTCATCATGCAGTTTACAGCAAGCGTCCACTGCATTTGTAGGCATACCTGGTCCTGAGCAGCCAGGGCCACAGTATCGGTAGCCAGGATAACAAAAACCGAGCTTGCGATTTCTATTCATCTCCTTAACCTCTCTTTTCGATGTCTTTTCTATAAAATATGTAATATTTCATCATAGAAGAGGATAAAAAACTATAAGACTATTCTTTTTGATTTGTAAGGTTCCTGTAAGCTTAAAAATAATTAGTTGTAAGGATGGTGCGTTATGCTAGCTATAGCATAAAAGATAAGGAGTTTTTCAACATGAATCCATCCGTTACACAAAAAGAACGAATCATTTCCTTAGATATTATACGAGGATTAGCGTTATTTGGTATTTTATTTATTAATGTAGGTGCCTATCAGCTCTTAATGGAGGGTGCACCAATGCCTGATATGAGTGGAATCAATGGGGTGATTGATTCACTTATTGATATTTTTATAGAAAAGAAATTTTTCTCTATCTTTTCATTCCTATTTGGAGTTGGTTTTTATATTTTTGCTTCACGTGCAGAAGCGCGTGGGGATAGACCGAGATGGCGCTTTGCAAGACGTTTATTTGCTTTATTCGTTATTGGTATTATTCATATTTTTATTTTTTGGGGCTCTATCCTATCCATTTACGCAGTAATTGGTTTTTTATTGCTACCATTTTACTCTGCGAAGGTTTCAACCATTTCTAAATGGTTATTTACCATTATCACACTGCATATTCTGGCACTATTAGGACAAATGTATATGCCGTCTAATGCCGTTTCGTCAGCTATTTTTGGCTTTTTAGGCAATGATGCAGTAGCTATCTTTATTATGTTTTTAAGTGGATTTTTAGTAGCAAAAGCTGATTGGATTGGGCATATTGGAGCGCATAGTCAAAAAATAAAATGGTTGCTTTATAGTACTTTCCCATTCTTTATTGGATTCTCATTATGGATTTGGTTTGCCTCACAAGCAGATGACCAACAGCTCCAATCTATCATTGGCTTAGGGGTTGTTCCAACAACCTATTTTTACTTAAGTGGTTTGTTTATTCTATTAGAACATAAAACAATAGCGAAGCTACTTCAGCCAATTGGACGTGTGGGGCAAATGGCCTTTACAAATTATTTGGCGCAAAGCTTTATTGGAACAGCCATCATCTCATTCATGGGGCTAGAAGTAGTTTCACCATCAGATATTGTAGTGATAGCGAGTATTACGTTTATCATTCAAATAATTTTTAGCGTGATTTGGTTTAAGTTCTTTACAATAGGACCATTTGAAAAATTATGGCGCTATATGACTTATGGAAAAAAAGTCGTATCAAAACAATCATAAAACACTGTAAATCCCAAACAATCCTACTGTTTGGGATTTTTTCTGCTAAAATAAATTGTATGTTTTTGTAAAAAACGAAACCTAAAATGGGAGATAATCGTAAACTAGGTACCAGAAATAAAGGAGCGCTTATAATATGGCAAAGCAAATAAAAAAATATATGGCTGTGACAACAGCATCTTTGATGGCTGTACAGCTAGCAGCATGTGGAAATAGTGAATCTCAAACAGTAGAAGAATACCCTTTAACTACTTCTAATCAGGTAACCGAAGATCAAAATCAAGCCATTACAAGTGATGAAATAGAAAGTGTTTACAATAGTGAAATGGCTGAAGCTTGTGATGAATGGCAAGAAGGTGATGATGGTTCCTTTGAATGTATCGATGAAAATTCACCTTACTATGCACAGCATTTCTTTAATGGTTTGATGTATGCAACGGCTGGAGCCATGATAGGAAGTGCGATATATAAAAGTCGCAATTTAAAAAATGGTACAGAGCGAGATGAGCAAAGCAATGGTGGCGGCTCAGCAGTGCCACGATCGTCATCAAGCGCTAAGGATGAGAGTAAACCAACAAATGGTATAACAAACAGTACGCAAAATAAGGCTAGTTCAACTTCGAGTAGCTCAACTTCAAGTGGATCAAATTCTTATTCGAGTGGACAACGCTCCTATTCGACGGATAGTTCATCTAAGAGTTCCAATTCCTACTCCAATAGCTCTTCCACAAGCACAGGAAAATCAGGCTTTGGTACTGGTGGGACATCTCGTGGCGGCTCGTCCTCTTCGTAAGGCTTGGATAGGGAGTGAAGAACATGATGAATCACACACAGCAACGACAAGCATTTTACTCAAAATTTCCTGACTTCTTTCCTGACTTTGAGGATTTAGAGTATGCATTATATGATGTTTTAGAATTACCAAAGCAGCAAATTGATCAACTTTATTATGCAACACAAATACTTTGGCGCATCTTTTTAAAAGTCGGGAAACAATTTAAACATTTATCAGTCGATCAGCTCTTAGCCTTAGGTATTCGACCAGAAATGATCCCATATATTCAGTTAGATTATTTACAGCAGCAATCCATTCTGGCACGATTTGATTTTATTTGTACGGAGGAGGGCTACATTAAATGTTTAGAGTTAAATGGAGAAACACCTTTTCTTGTACAAGAAACCTTCAAGATGAATGACGCTCTATGTCAGCATTTTGGCTATAAAAATCCCAATGATGTATCAGCCTTACAAAAAGCATTGTCGGGCGCTCTTTTTGCTGCCATCCACTATTTACATGATGTCAAAAAGCCGAAGATTGTCATCACAGGTAAAACAGCGAAAGAGGACTATGAAGAATATTGTCAGGTACAGTTTATCAAGTCCTGTATTCCTTTTGACATTGAGTATGTGCCCATTCAAGAACTTATTATCTTTTCTAGTGATACATCTGAGGTAGCACAAGGTCTGTATACACCCACAATGGAGAAAATTGATATTTTATTTAGACCTGCACACCCTGTAGAGTTTTTAATAGATGATGTGGCAGCGGATGGTGATCGCATTGGCTTGCATCTTTTAGAGCTTGTCAAAAAAAGACAGCTGGCAATTATTAATCCACCTGCTGCCTATGTATTACAATCGAAAATCTTATTATGGTTAATATGGGAGCGGAGAAATGATCCATTGCTCTTTACTTCTGAGGAACGAGCAGCTATTTTGCAATATATGCTTCCTACATACCTGACAGCAGAGCCATTTATTCGAGGTGATATACCCTATGTCAAGAAGCCTGTTTATTCTCGTGAGGGAAATACAGTAGAAATTTACGCAGGAAGTGGGCGGAGAGTAAATGCTTCCACATCCAAACATTATAATGATAATTTGTTTATTTACCAACAGTATGTGGAGATGCCTAGTATAACTGTGCAGTTAAAAGAAGGATATCACGCTAAGAAGTGGCTAATTGGCTCATTTGTTGCGGATAACCAAGCATGTGGTTTAAGCTGTCGGGTAGGCAATCAAATTACAGAATGGGATTCACATTGGTTAGCCGTTGGTTACAAGGAATAGCAAATCTATAGTGCTGAAAAACAAAACCACCCATAAAATTTTTTTAGAAGGTGAAAATGGATTGCCGTTGCAGGCTACTTGCTTTCCTGTGGGCGAGCGCCGAACCGCTTCCTTCGCTCCGCTCCGTGCAGGGTTTCGCCTGACTCGCTATCCCACGGGAGTCAAGTAGCCTTCCACTCCAACCTACAAAAGTGTTATCTTTTTAGCAAAGGTTTTCAAATAAAGTGAAGGTGTTCACTTCTTGTCACTCATCACTTCTCCACATTGAAAATAAGAGCTTATCCCCTCTATGAATACAGATAATGGGCGATTTTATTACTATGCTACTATTAAAAAAGTAAAGACACTTTGCAGAATGGTTGATTGGAGAGGAGCCAGCGTCACTCCTAGGGGATTTAGCGTCACTGATGAGACCCTGGAGCGAACGTAAGTGAGAGAAGCGGCTCATTGGACGCCCCCTGGAAAGGACGCTGGCGGAACGGAAATCAACCCTTACCTTGCCAAAAGGTATTATTTCTCCTAGCGATATTATCTTTTTTCAACAACATGAATTGGCGAGACTTTTTAAAGTATCGCCAATCGTTTGGTCCTTATTCATTCCAGCCTTTACAGACATCAATCCATTCTTTATAGGGAGCATATGTTTCAAGTTCTGAAATGGTTACCTCAATGGCTGAATTACTACTACCGCACGCTGGAAATACTGTAGTAAAACGTTTCAGTGATTCATCTAAATAAATGGCTACGCCCTCGTTGACACCAAAAGGACATACACCCCCGACATCGTGGCCAATCATCGTCTCCACATCATCTTTGGATAACATCTTTGCCTTCGTGCCAAATATGGCTTTATATTTTGCATTATCGATTTTAGCATCACCTGCAGCCACAATTAAGATCGCACCATCATTCACAAGAAAAGATAAAGATTTGGCTATGCGCTCTGGCTCACAGCCAAGCGCCTGTGCTGCTAATTCAACTGTTGCGGAGCTTTCTTCTAATTCTTGTATTTTGTGTTCTACATGCCATTGTGCTAAATGGCGGCGTACTTTTTCAATTGCCATATGTACATCCTCCTACTAATATCAATTATGCCTTAGCATAGGTTGTCGAGATTTTTTGAGATACATCGAAAAGCTCCCATTTCTATAGAGAGCGTTTTCTATATTTGATATACCACATTCACACAAAAAGCATTCATTAAATCAAGACAAATTTAATTTTACCATAATTTTCAGAATATATAGTTGTGAATGCTGTATCTTTCGGGTACCATTGGTGTAAGAGTGTAAAATTACACTAGGGAGGTCTTTGTATGCTTAAGTTTATACAAATAGTATCTATACTAATTGGTTTATCCTTTGTGACATTAATGGTGGCATTCATTATCACATTGAGTGGTGGACTGCATTTAATTTATTTGGTCTTTACTATACCTGTTTGTTTATTTGTCTGGATTGTTTGTAGCATGTTTAAATGGACCAACACAAAAAAACGAAGGGGCTTGCTAGTTGGTGTCATGGGAATTGCCCTGTTGATTGCAGCCATCAAACCGATTCAACATTATTATAAAATGAGTATTCCCACTGTTAATGCGGAAATTGATGTAACAGTCTATCAGCCATTTGTCCCTGGCAATAAAGTAGTGAAGAATAAAGCTTCCTTACAATTGACAGAGTCATTACCACGATTAGATGGTGCAACAGCCATGTACCCTTTATATGCGGCTTTTGTGGAGGCTACTTATCCCAAAGAGGAATATCCTCCATATAATAGTAGAGTTCAAGTAAGTCGTACACCAGAGGCCTATCAAAATTTAATTGCTGGAGATGTTGATTTAATCTTTGCGGCAGCCCCGTCCACCTCACAAGAATGGCAAGCAGAAAAAGAAGGACTTACATTTGATATGACGCCAATTGGTCGAGAGGCATTTGTCTTTTTTGTGCACCGTAAAAATAAAATCGATAATTTAACACTTGAGCAGGTCAAAAAAATATATGCTGGAGAAATAACTAATTGGCGTGAGGTGGGTGGGGAGGATGAGGCCATTCGTGCTTTCCAACGCCCAGCAGATAGTGGAAGCCAAACGACACTAGAAAAGCTGATGGGCAATACGCCAATCATGGAGGCACCCACTGAAGATGTTGCAACAGGAATGGGGGGAATCATTCGTGAAGTGTCGCAATATCGAAATTATAAAAATGCCTTGGGTTTTACATTTAGATATTATTCTACAGAGATGGTAGGTAACAAAAAGATCAAATTACTATCCATTGACGGAGTAGCACCAACAAAAGAGAATATTCAAAATGGGACATATCCTTTAGTGTCTGAATTTTATGCCATCACAGCAGGAACAGAAAATCAAAATGTACAGAAACTGATTGATTGGATACTTTCTGAGGAAGGGCAGGCAATAGTAGAAAAGGTTGGCTATGTACCAGTGGAAAATCATTAAATAGTTTGCTATACTTAGAGTAATAATCGAATAAAAGTTTTCTAGGGTTCCGTAGCGCTTGCTAGTCTGGTCCGAGAGAAAACCACAAATTGATTTTGTGACACGGAAGGATAAAAGCCTGGGAGATACTGTTTAAAGACAGTTTCTTCAGGCTTTTTTTGTTTGGCTAAAATCGAGTCATTCGGCGAATGCTGAAAAAGTAGTTGAATTAGCTATTTATTCGGCCGTGTCTTATAAAATGGAGGGATTTATCATGAATAAACAATGGATCAGCGTTATTATAGCGGCTTGCTTTGAAGTTGGCTGGGTCATTGGGTTAAAGCATGCAACAAGTGTACTGGAATGGATTGGTACAGCAATTGCCATTTTTATTAGTTTTTATTTGCTCATTAAAGCAGGTGAGCATCTACCAGTTGGGACCGTCTATGCAATATTTGTCGGATTAGGGACAGCTGGTACTGTATGTGCGGATAGCTTGCTATTTGGAGAGCCGTGGAAATTAGCAAAGATTATATGTATTGTTGTGTTACTTGCAGGAGTTGTAGGCTTAAAGCTTGTAACGGGAGAGCCTAAGGAACAAGAGGTGAGTGAATAATGGCATGGATGGCATTAGTTGTTGCAGGGTTATGTGAGATGATGGGCGTATATATGATTAGTAAATATAATAAGACGAAGAGTATGAAAAATTTAGGTCTGTTGATTGGTGCATTCACCTTAAGTTTTGCAGGCCTTGCCTATGCGATGGAAACATTACCAATGGGTACTGCCTATGCGATCTGGACAGGGATTGGTGCAGCTGGGGGAGCACTGTTAGGTATGCTGTTTTTTAATGAATCTAAGGACTGGCGACGCATCGTTTGTATTGTCCTTGTATTAGGAGCAGCAATCATGTTGAAATTGCTATCATAATTAAACAGGCACTCCTTATGCAGGAGTGCCTGTTTTTATATTATTTTTTTACGTCTTTTGTCCATTCGGCCACTTTATCTGGATTAGCATCAACCCATTCTTTCGCAGCGTCTTTTGGATCTTTACCATCCATTACTTGTAACATAACACTTTCTAAATCTTCTGCTGTCCAGTGGAAGTTATCGAGTACTGAATATACATCTGGTAAATCTTCTTTTAGGCCTTTACGTACGAATGTATTAATCGTTTCTTCTCCACCATATACACCCTTTGGATCTTCTAAGTATTTAAGATCATATTTCGCAAATTTCCAGTGGGGTGACCAGCCTGTGACAATAATCTCTTCCTTATCTTTCAGCGCTTTTGATAATGCAGTTGTCATGGCGCCAGAAGACGAAGTAATGAAGTTCCAATCTGCTAAATTATCATATTCTTCTATTGCTTTTTCTGTAGCAGCAGTAATGCCTGCACCTGGCTCAATACCAGTGATTGTATGATCTGCTTCATTAGATAAATCTTCAATAGAATTGACATTCATATAGCTTGGTACAACTAAACCGATTTTTGCACCAGCAAGGTTTTCACCTAGCTCATCTAAATCAGCTTTATACTTTTCATATTGTGAAGCATGTGTATGTGGTAGCCACGCAGCAACCATTCCATCAGCTTCTCCTTTTGAGACAGCCTCCCACATGATCGCATTATCCAAAGGAGTTAATGTTACATCATATCCTAAATCTTCGAGTACCTGCCCAACAACATTCGTTGAGGCAATTTCTGTATCCCACTCAACATAGGCTAGGTTTACCTCCTTAGAATCACTGTTTTTTCCAGAACTTGAGCCCGAGTCTCCTCCACTACATGCAGCAAGCATGAAGCCTAGACCTAGAGCCATTCCTAACTTTGAAAGTGTTTTCAGTTTCATCGAATCTCCCTTTCTCTTCATCATTTTGTATCAAACTGCCGGCATCCATCGGAGGATGGAAGGTAGCAAGAAAGATGACAATTATAGTGCTTTCTTTTTATTAAAGCTTTGTGTTAAGCGGTCAATAATGATCGCGAAAATAACTAAACCTAAACCTGCAACGAAGCCATTCCCAACTTGGGTACGTTGTAGGGCTGTTAATACTTCACGTCCTAGACCTGGAGCACCGATCATAGAGGCAATAACTACCATAGAAAGTGACAGCATAACGGTTTGGTTAATCCCTGCCATAATGGTTGATTTAGCAAGGGGAATTTCTACTTTAAATAATTTTTGGCTAGCTGTACTACCATAGGAGTCAGCAGCTTCCACTAATTCTTTTGGTACTTGACGAATACCGAGGTTTGTCATACGTACAGTTGGGGGTAAAGCAAAGATAACGGATGCAAAGACACCAGGTACAATACCAATACCAAAAAAGGCAACAGCTGGAATTAAATACACAAAGCCAGGCATTGTTTGCATGAAATCTAGTATTGGTTTAATAATGTTTTCAGCTACCGTTGATTTTGACATTAGAATACCAAGTGGAATACCGATGATGATGGATATAATACTGGAAAAGATCACAAGCGTGGTTGTTTCCATAAGATGAGTCCATAATCCTTGGTTATAGATAAACAACAAGCCAATTAAAGAGAATGCAGCAAGCCCTAACTTTTTGCCTGAAACGAAGAAGGCAAATATCACGACAAGAAGTATAAGAATAATGGCTGGGATACTAATTAATAAATCAGTGACCTGATTCATGAGTAGTTTTCCAAATTGCTGAATAGAGTTAAAGAACGCTGAAAAATTACTCGTCAACCAGTCCATAGCTGATTCTACCCACGGAGCTAGTGGTAATGTTGGAATATTATCTAAAAAGTTATTCATGTGCTTCGGCCTCCTCATCGCTCGTTGACAGTGCTTGGATGACAACGCCCCTAATTAGTACACCAAGCAAGCGACCATCTTTCACAACGGCAATAGGAGTAGGAGAATTATAAATCATCCCTAAAATATCCTGTAGTAGCATATCTGGTGGAACTGTTAATACTTCTGATTGCACAATAGAATGGACGGTTTGCTCTTGTTTCTTTGCTGCAGCTAGTGCATCGTCTGCAGTGATATAGCCTTTTAAATGTCTATTTTTATCAACAGCCATTAATAAACTAACAGCTTCCTGACGCATACGTTTTAGTGCCACTTTAGGGCCATCTAGGTCTGTATTGACAGAAACTGGTCGTACCATGACATTTTCAGCTGTCAATACTTTAGAACGATCCACATCTTCCACGAATGTTTTGACATAATCATTTGCTGGGTTGGTTAATATTTCTTCTCCCGTACCAATCTGAATGATAGAGCCATCCTTCATAATGGCAATGCGATCCCCAATGCGTAATGCTTCATTTAAATCATGTGTGATAAATAAGATCGTTTTTTTCAATGTCTGTTGTAGATCGAGTAGCTCATCTTGCATTTCCTTGCGAATCAATGGATCGAGTGCAGAAAATGCTTCATCCATTAGCAATATTTCAGGATCATTAGCGAGGGCTCGTGCTAAACCAACACGCTGTTGCATACCACCTGATAATTGACTCGGATACTGGTCTTTATAAGCGAGTAATCCAGCATTTTCTAAAGCCTGTTCAGCTTTTGCTTGCCGTTCTTCTTTTGAAATACCTCGAATCTCAAGGCCATATTCGGTGTTTTGAAGTAATGTTCGATGGGGGAATAAACCGAAGTTTTGGAAAACCATGCTCATTTTGTTTCTTCTTACAGACCGTAGACTTTCTTTTCCCATGGTAGAAATATTTTCTCCATCGATATATATATTTCCGCTCGTTGGTTCAATTAGGCGGTTTAAAAGCCGTATAAGCGTGGATTTGCCACTTCCTGACAATCCCATGATAACGAAGATTTCTCCTTCGTTGACAGTAAAGCTTGCATCGTATACACCAACAGTTGCACCTGTTTCTTTTAAGATATCAGTCTTACTTTTTTGTTGCTTAACGAGTTCTAGTGCTTGGGGAATATGTTTGCCAAACACTTTCGATACGTGTTCTATTTTAATTTTTTCCATAGAAGCACTCCTTTCGTAGATTATTACTATGTGAGGATAATGATACCCAAAAATAAACAAGTAACAACCTTACTGTAGCAAAGGGTTGTTACTTTTGTCAAATCGACAAATAAGAAAAAACCCGCTTAAACGCTGTTATATCAGCGCTTAAACGGATTTTAATTTGGGTATAAAAAGCTTTGAACTCTAGCGAAACTTTCATCATTTCCAACAAAATAAATTATGTCACCTTCTTCAAATGAGACATAAGGACCAGGGGATAGTAATAATTCATTACCGCGTCTAATACCAACGATGGTGCTAGAAGTATTTTGCCAAAAATTTAAAGCTTGTACAGTTTGATGAATGCATGGACTATCCGCTGTCATTTCTAATTGATAGGGAATGAACGGATTGACTGATCGGTAATGCTCCGTGCGGCTAATTAGTTGCTTTGCCTTATCTTGTAAATTAATTAATTCATGATGTTGCTTTTGAATACTTGTCAAAAGTTCATTTTGTATTTCATGAATCGATTGTACATCATGAAACTGTCTGACGAATTGAGCCGCTTTTTCATACGATTTTATAATTACGCCGCTACCTTTAGAAGCTTCCACGATTTCTAAGTCTTGCAAAACGGCAATAGCTCTTCTTGCCGTCTCAGCGGAAACATTATATTGACTGGCAAGAGAGGATCTTGCATATATTTTATCGCCAATGCGGTATTTTCTTTCAACAATCTTGGAGGCGAGATCAATGGCTATTTGTTGATATTTTGGTTGCTTTAGTTGAACAGTTTTTTCTAAGTTCATGTTAAACTTCCTTTCGTCATTACAGTACCACAGCTTATTATAGACTAGCCTGCACAGAAAAAATAGCATCTCCATAAGCTAGTAGTATATGATGAAAAAGTAATAATAAAATTCCCATCACTTATAATTATAATTATTAGAGTAATAGCTGTTGTTTGACACTTTTTAGTTATTATTATAAACTAAGTTACATTATGTAAGTGATGTGAAAATACATGTGCTCAGTTGGTGAATTTCACTAACTGTTTCTATAGAAGGTTGGAGATTAATATGACAATTACGACTAAAGTGATGGACATAGTGAAAGATAAAATGACGATAGTGAAGCATACAAATACAGAGAATATTTGCCTAGTTGGACCAGTGAAATTACCTGTAAAACAAGGTGATTTTTCTGCAACTTTTCAATGGTATAACTGGCTTAAAATTGATGCAGATTTAACAAAAGAAGAAATCATTGATGGATTAGCCACTGCCAATTTAGCATTTTTGCAACAATCTTCAGTGCTTGTATATGGTGATTTTACCCATTCAGAAGATGCTTTAATCCGAATGCATAGTATTTGTCACACGGGCGACATATTTGGCAGTCAGCGTTGTGATTGTGGATACCAGTTGCATGAGTCTATGAAAATGATTGTTGAGCATGGCTGTGGTGCTATATTTTATTTAGCCGATCATGAAGGCCGTGGTATTGGACTATTCTCAAAATCTCTTGCTTACTTATTGCAAGAGGAGGGGCTAGATACAGTTGAAGCAAACCATGCACTTGGCTTCCCAGATGACACACGATCTTATGAAGAAGCACTTGCTGTATTAGCTACACTGCGTACAAAACCTGTAACACTCATTACAAATAATCCGAAGAAACTGGCTGCATTACAGGCTCGTGGCATGGCTGCGGAAGGGCATGTTCCTTTATGGGGCGGTTTGACAGAGACGAATCGTTTTTATTTAGAAACGAAAGTTGAAAAATCTGGACATATACGTGAAAAGCAATAGGTGGAGGTTGCAAGGATGATGAATGTAGATGAAAAGTATATGCAACTAGCATTAGATTTAGCTGCTAGTGCCAAAGGAAATACGAACCCTAATCCACTTGTTGGGGCTGTAATCGTGAAGAATGACATGATTGTAGGCACAGGTTTACACAGAAAAGCAGGAGAACCA
This sequence comes from Lysinibacillus sp. IITD104, assembly GCF_036698265.2. Taxonomy (NCBI): domain Bacteria; kingdom Bacillati; phylum Bacillota; class Bacilli; order Caryophanales; family Bacillaceae; genus Lysinibacillus; species Lysinibacillus sp. IITD104. The sequence continues at coordinate 3,208,829 of NZ_JBAHYH020000001.1, read as the reverse complement.
CATGCTGAGGTGCATGCTTTTCGAATGGCTGGAGAGCATGCAAAGGGTGCTACGTTATATGTAACGTTAGAGCCTTGTTCACATTATGGTAAGACACCGCCTTGTGCAAATTTAGTGAAGGAATCTGGTGTCAGTCGAGTGGTAGTTGCTATGCAAGATCCGAACCCAACTGTAGCAGGTCGTGGTATTCAATTGCTGAAAGATGCGGGAATAGTGGTAGAAGTTGGTGTTTTAGAGCAACAAGCGCGCCGCTTAAATGAACGTTTTATTCACAATATGCTTTCGCAACGCCCTTTTGTTATTTCAAAATTTGCTATGACTTTAGATGGGAAAATTGCCACGCATACAGGGCATTCAAAATGGGTAACTGGTGAGGGTGCACGTGAGGATGTTCACCATCTTCGTCATGAAGTGGATGGAATTCTAGTTGGCGTGGGTACAGTCATTGCTGACAATCCTTCTTTAACAACGAGATTAAAAGAAGGATACGGAAAAAGCCCAACACGTATTATTATGGATAGTTCTCTACGTACACCCGACCATGCAAATGTATTAAATATAGAGGATGCACCAACGATTCTTGTTTGTAGTGATGATGTAAGCCAAGAAAAGATTGCTTTATTTACAGAAAAAGGCGTTACAGTTTTACCTGTACAAAAAAATGAATATGGACTACAGATTGATGAGATGCTGGAAAAACTTTATACACATGGCATAACAGATATTTTGCTAGAAGGTGGAAGTAAAATAAATGCTTCCTTTTTACAGCAAGGTGCAATCGATAAATATGTGGTATATATAGCGCCTAAAGTTTTAGGTGGAAATCTATCATTAACACCGTTTGCTGGCTATAACCCCTCTCTCATGCATGAGGCATGGAATGTTGAATTTGCTTCATTTGATAAAATAGGTGAGGATTTGCGTATTATTGCTTATCCAAAGCAGGGTGAAGAAAAGTGAACTATCAAGCAGATGTCTGTATAGTAGGGGCAGGGCCTGCTGGTGTATTGTTATCCTACCTCCTTGCTAAAAAAGGGCTGTCGGTGATTCTACTAGAGCAAAACATAGCACTTGGTCAGGCATTTCGTGGCGAGCATTTAAATGAGGAGGGGGAGGCTGTTTTAAAAAGCCATCATCTTTTCGAAGCAGTCGAGGCACTCGGTATATTACGAATGGAGAAGCTTGAGTATTATGCTGGTGGCAGAGCATTTAAAACGATTCTTCCAGATGAAGCAATAGGACATTTAGGCATTCATGTACCACAGGCAAATTTATTAAAAGCAATTTTACAAAAAGCACAACCGTTCCCTAACTTTACATGCCTGCTACATACAAAGGTTATCAAGCTAATTGCGGATGCTACAGGTCATTATAGTGGCGTTATGGCGATAAAAAATGGAGACCCTATAAAAATCGATAGTCAGTTAATTATCGGTGCGGATGGTCGTTATTCTACTATTCGTAAGCAAGCAGAAATTGATGTTCAGAAACAGAAGCATGGCTTTGATTTACTGTGGGCTAAGATTCCCGCACCCGCTGATTGGGAACCATCTATAAAAATGGCACTCATCGATGATAAGCAGCTGTCATTGTTTACACAAGTTGGTGGTTATATTCAAATAGGCTGGAATATTGAGCAAGGTAGTTTCCCTCAGCTTCGAAAACTAGCATTTACACCCTTTATCCAGCAGCTTGTGGAGGCATTTCCACAATTAACGAAAACAGTACAGGCACAGATAACATCCTGGCAGGATTTTGTTTTGCTTGATGTCTTTAGTAGCCATTGTAATAGTTGGGGGACAAAGGGCCTTGTCTTGCTAGGAGACGCCGTTCACACAATGACACCAACAGGCGCTTTTGGGCTAAATAGTGCACTAAAAGATGCAGATTGTCTTGCAGCATTGCTAAATAAAGACACGCTAGGACAATTTAACGTACAATATTTTCAACAAATGCGTGAGCAAGCCATTGAGGAAGTATTAGCAAAACAAATTGAAAAAGAGCAAACATTTGCTTCTAATTTTATAAACAAGGCTTCGTGAAAGGACGAACAACTAGATGAAGTTTGGCTTTGATATAGATGACACATTAATTGATTTACGCGCACATGCCTTTTCACTTTATAATAAAAAGCTTGGCAAAAATGTTTCCTTTGAAACCTTTCAAGCAATACAACGAGTAGAAATTCATGAACCATTTGGATTAACAGATGAGGAAGGTTCAGCCATGTGGAATAGCGTATTAGAAGAGATCTATTTTACGGATTGTCCTTCTTTTGAAGGTGCTTTAAAAACCCTCCAAACTTTAGCGGAGCAGGGACATGACATTTACTATATTACATCTCGTCCAAAACAATATTGCGCGCAAACAAAAGCTTGGATGGAAGCACAGGGCTTTCCAATAACAGACGGTCATTTTTTCTGTGGCATGCAAGATGCAGAAAAAGTAGCCATTATAAAAGAGCTTGCTTTAGATATTTATGTAGATGATAAACCTGCAGTACTTGAAACGCTTCATGATGTGACAACTAAGGTAATATTAAAGAATCAATCTTATAACCAGCATGTAAATCTTCCACGTTTAGATGATTGGCAAGAGTTTCAAATGATGTTAATAAAATAAAGGATTGGTGCAACGGTTAGTCGTTGCACCAATCCTTTTTTGCTAAAATCGACTAAGCTTAAAGGTAGATAAATCTTGTTTACTTTTTCCTTCTACAATTAAATCTGCAAGAGCTTCCCCAACGGCACTACTAAATTTAAAGCCATGACCCGAAAAACCTGCAGCAATCACAATATTCTGATGTTCAGGTAAAAAGTCGATAATGAAATCTTCATCTGGTGTCATCGAATACTTACATGTTTTTCCATATTTAAGTGCTCCATGCTGAGGCATAAACTGCTCAATGAAGTTTTGTAAGTCAACAGCATCAGATGCATCAAACGGACGTAGAGGGTCGTTTGGATTAACCACATCACCACCATCGTGTCGACCAAGTTTTAACCCCGATCCATCAATACTTGGAAAACCGTAGTAGGTTGAATCAGCAAATTCAAAGCAATAGGCTGGAAAAATTTCATCCCGATACAGCTGCTCATCTGCCTCAAACCATGCAAAGGTTTTCCGCGTTGGTGTGACGGGTATGCTCACGTCTACTGTTTGCAGTAACTCTGTCGCCCATGCACCTGCAGTTACTATTAATTGCTTTGCTTTATAGCTATTATGTACTGTTTGTACCTGTACAATTTCACCAGCCTGGATAGCCAATACTTTTTCATTTGTTCGAAGGCTTGCACCCGCCTCTAAGGCTAATTTTTTATAGGCTTGGATACATGCTTCAACACGAAGGACACCAGCTGTTGGTTCAAAGCAAGCAACTAAATTTTTTGGCAAGGATAGCCCTGGCCATTTGTTCATCGCTTCATCAGCTGAATAGTGTTCAAGCGCTAAATCATAGAGCACAGCACTCGCCTTCACATTTTGAATAAAAGCACATGTTGGCTCCCCAATATTAACTACACCAGTTTGTAAAAATAGGCTTTCATTTGCTAAAGACTCTAGCTCTTGCCAAAGCTCGCCAGCTCTTTTTACAAAAGGCACATAGCTAGCTCCTTCACCATAAGCAAAGCGAATGATTCTTGTATCCCCATGATGACTACCTTCTTCATGTGGGGGAGTAAAGGCGTCTAGCATAAGTACATTTTTGCCTTCCTTTGCTAAATAATAACCAGCCGCCATCCCCATGGAGCCAGCACCAACTATAATGACATCATAGTCCATTTTAATCCCTACTTTTTTGCTCTAGTATAACAGATTTATAGAGAAGGAAACAGAAATTTTAGAAAATAAATAGACACAGCACCTCTAACCCGAATGGACTAGAGGTGCTGTTTGATGTAGATAGCTACTATTTTGAGCTTGGTAGAATTTTATGAAGGAAAATCGCTACGAGCGCGGCGGTCGCAATAGGCGAACCAAATAAATATTGAACGGTTGTAGGTAATGAATAGAGGAAATCATCAGGCAATAATGTCAAAGCTAACGTTAAAATAACAGGAATTGCAATAACATACATTTCCTTTTCACCAATGTGTTCATTTTTCATGACCTGCAAGCCACTAATGGCAATGATGCCGCAGACGATCACAAATACACCGCCAATAACGGCTGAAGGAATCGCTGAAATAAGTGCTGCTAATTTACCAGAGAAGCCGAAGACGATAAACCAAATACCTGCTGCTATAAATACTCGACGGCTCGCAATTCCAGTAATAGAAATAACACCTGCATTTGTGGAGTAACCAGTAACAGGAGTGGAACCAAGTAAAGAAGCAATAAAGCAGCCTATTCCTTCACCAATAACCCCACGATTAATTTGTCTATTTGTTAAAGGTTGGTCGATGACATTGCTAATAGCAAACCAAGTTCCTGTTGTTTCTGCCATTAAGACAATATATATAATGACCATTGTAATAATAGCAGAAATATTAAAGCTAAAACTAAAATCTGCAAATGGAATTTGTGGCATACTAAACCATTTTGCTTGCGATACAGGAGATAAATCTAAAACACCCATAATATTTGCTGCAATACTACCAGCAATTAAGGCAATGATGACAGAAGCTATTCGGAATAGACGTCCTTTTTGATGGAAGACTGTGCCTAACATGACACAAATAATTAACACGAATGCTGTGATCAGCGCTAAATAGATGTTTTGATTAATAGATGCACCTGCTCCATTAAAAATATTATCACTTAAACCAACAGGCATTAAGGACAGCCCTACCACAAAGATAATTGTTCCACCAACAATTGGTGGAATAAATGTTTGGACAATTTTATTGAAGATGCCTGTATAGCCTAAAATAATAACCAAAATGGCTCCAATTAAACTAGCACCTAGCACAGTACTCCAACCTAGATCACCACTACCACTTGCTGCATAGATCCCAATAATGGCACCAAGTGGAACATAGGATGGACCTTGTGCCATCGGTAATTTCATACAAAAATGTGTTTGCACAATCGTCGCAATCCCAGCTGCAATAAAGGTTGATTGAATTAATGCGCTTGCCTGACCAGTTTGTAAGCCGATTAGCATGGCAATTAAAAAGGGCACCACGTATACATCCATAGCCATAACATGCTGTAAACCAAGTAGAGCAGACTGACCGAACGAAATTTTTTCATCTGGTAGAACGGTTAATTGTGTTTGTTTTGTTTGATTAGTTAGTTTTCTATGTTGTGTTTCCACGAAGTTGTACACCTCAAAATGATAGATTTTTAGTAGAGAATAAGAGAATGATTAGTCTCTCGTATGAACTTTATTTCCTTGCACCCAAACCTCGCGGATATTTTCTGGGCGTACAAGATACATGATTTTTTGGAATATATCGTGTAAATCTTCATTTTGATCAAAAATCGGAAGCTTAGCAGTAGAGATTTTTGTATCGATAATTTGTACATCCCATGTATAGTTTTCCTGTAAACGGCCAATTGGAAGACTTAAGCTTTCTCCACCACCAGCTGTCGCGAGATAGAAGGCCTCATTAATGGTAATGCGTGAATTTGGCACACCACGCTTTTCAGCTACAATAGCTGTATCTACACCATCCTCTAACATTCTCGATGACATAACAGCTTGTCTTGCATTATCAAAAAGACTAGGAGAAAATCCACCTGAAACATCTGAGCCCAATCCAATATCAACGCCCATTGCATGGAAGCGGGCGATTGGAATCACGCTGTTTGCAAAATAGGCATTAGAGATTGGACAATGGCCAATGGCAGTGCCAGTTTCAGCAAATAATCGGGCATCCTCATCACTTAAGAAATTACAATGAGCCATGACAGATTTATCACCTAACAAACCAAAGTCATGTAAGGCAACGGCATCATTTTTGTTGAATCGTTCTTTGACGTAGCCGTGCTCCCAGTCACTTTCACTACAATGTGATTGAATATGTGTATCGTATTTCGCAGCCAGTTCACCTAAGCCCTTTAAGGCACCGTCCGTACAGCTTGGAATAAAGCGAGGCGTGACAACAGGATAAACACCCTGTTTAGTCGTTTTGGCTAAATCTTTTACAGCTAAAATAAATTCTTCCGTATCTTCTAATGCGGTTTTTGTATTTTCATCTCGATAAAAATCAGGATTCTGCTCAGGGTCATCCATGACTACTTTTCCGACTAGTCCTCGCTGTCCCTTTTCAGCACAGATTTTCGCTAAAAGTACACTGGCGTCCTTATGAACCGTCGCAAAATATAATGATGTAGTTGTACCATTGGCAAGAAGTGTGCTTACTAAATCCCCATAAACTTCTTGAGCAAATGCTAAATCGGAGAATTTTGATTCGATAGGGAAAGTATATGTATTTAACCAATCGTAAAGAGGAATGTCTAAAGCTGTCCCAGATTGTGCCCATTGAGGTGCATGTACATGCAAATCGACAAATCCTGGTAGGAAATATTGCCCTTCAGCTAATGCATGGAAGTTATTTTGATCTTGATATGTAATTAATAGTTGCTGGTAATCAGCTTGTTCAGGAGCGACAGTTTTAACAATCATGCCGTCAGCATTAATGAAAAATAAATAATCCTTTAAAATGTGAACGTCAGTAGCAGATTTACTAGTAAAAGCTGTTCCTTTGAAAATATGCGTATATTCAGACATAAAAACCACCTTAATGTTCGTTTATTGATAATAACACGGATTATTATAGGCTATAAAAACTATTAAGTCTATAAAAAAACGAATATTAGTATGGTGACTAAAGAAATATATGTACCTTTTTAACTACATTTTTACAGCTTTGACAAGCGTTGATAGATAACAAAAGAAGGCACTTATTTGAGAGTGCCTTCTTTCTACATGATCGATTCATTGATGATGTGAAGAAAATTATTAAAGGATGTGGAGTGATGCAATTCATTTTTTCTTGTACAAAGGTAGATCGGGCGTTGAATATCAATGTCCTTAATAAAAACGCGGGCAACTTGCTGCTGTAGAATAAAGCTAGAAGCTGCGATGGATGGTGCTAACATTGTACCAAAACCTGCTGCAATGGCATGTATGGATTCATTAATCCCGTCTAGTTGTAAACCTACTTTCGGTGGAGGAATTTTATGCACTTTACATAGGGCATTTAAGTATTCTTTTGTGGAACTACCATCCTCCCTTGTGACGAAGGGCTGCTGCATAAGTTCTGCAAGGGATACTGTATGACCTGCCAGATGATGATTGTACGGCACAATAAACCAATAATCCAAATTCATTAGAAATTGATAATTAATATCAGCATGATGTCCATCTTCTTTGACGATAAAAGCTAAATCAGCTTTATAATGGAGTAAATCCTCAATTACTTGCTGGGAATTGGCGGTCTTTAAATGAATATGTGTTGCTGGATAAACTTGTTTAAATTGAGCTAACCATTTAGGTAGTAAAAAATGAGAGGGAACATGTGTGGAGGCAATTTGCAATTCTTCATTGCCCGTATTTTTAAGCTGTTCAACTTTATTTTCAATATCAGTTTCTAGATCAAATAAGCGCTGTGCCTGTTTGTATAAAAAAGTACCATTTTGTGTTAGCGAAATGCCCCTACCTTTGGATTCTAGCAATGTCAAACCTAGTTCTTTCTCTAAATTTCGAATTTGAATGGTTACAGCAGGCTGACTAATCATAAGCGTCTGTGCCGCTTTGGAAACACTATTGAGTTCAGCCACCTTTGTAAATAAACGTAGAGCATGTAAATTCATGTCGTTACACCTTTCATAAATTTTTTTTATGCTTTTATATACATTATATATTAGATTTATTAATTTGCGCTCTGTATCCTTTTAATTACAGTAGAATAATATGAGAGGGGGGTTCATCATGAATCGACAACATATAGGAATTGTCTTTGGAGGAATTTTATTATTAGTTGTTGCAATGGGGATTAGTCGATTTGCCTTCACACCGATTCTACCCTTTATGCGTCATGATGTAGGATTTTCATTGGAAGTGGCTGGTTTTTTAGCTTCAAGCAATTATATTGGTTATTTCATTGGCGCATTATGGGCAGGGTTCATTTATTGTCAACGTAAAAATGTTTTAATGGCAAGTGTTGTTACCAATGTCCTATCTGTTCTATTAATGGGCTTAATAGAGGTGTATAGTGTCTGGCTAGTTCTGCGTTTAATTGCTGGCATTACAGGGGGCCTTATTTTTGTATTAACATCGAGTATTATTATGGATTACTTGGCGAAGCATTCATTATCACGATGGTCTGGCTATGTATTTAGTGGAATAGGCTTAGGGATTGCTATTTCAGGTTTATGTGTACCTGCTATAGAAGCAAGATTTGCTTGGCAGGGTACATGGTTAGGCTTAGGGATTTTATCAGCAGTATTTTTACTTATTACCTATTATCTGTGGAGAGGTTTAGCAGTGCCGGACAGCACAAAAGTTACGAAATCTCTTGATACAAAAATGACAAAGGGTTTTATGCCATGGCTGATTTTATCCTATGGCTTAGAGGGGTTAGGCTATATTATTACAGGTACTTTTTTAGTCGATATTATTCATAATATTCCTTCTCTTCAAGCTTACTCCTCCTATAGCTGGGTCATTGTGGGGCTAGCGGCTATTCCATCAGCTCCTGTTTGGACGGTCTTATTAGAGAAGTTTTCAGCTATAAAAATTTTGTTTGTGGCGTACATACTGCAAGTGGTTGGTATCCTATTACCTGTTTTTGCACAAACGGTATGGAGCGTTTTACTAGCATCGTTTTTATTCGGTCTAACCTTTGTAGGAATTGTTACGCTAACTACTTCCTATGCACGACAGCTTTTCCCGACACAGAGTGGATTCGTTGTATCTTTATTAACAACCTTTTATGCTTTTGGACAAATTATCGGACCGATCGTCGCAGGAAAACTGGTTGAAGTTTATAGCAGCTATAAAGCAGCACTTGTATTTGCTGGTGTCGTTGTGTTTTTTGCATTACTTGTTATGGTAATTGGTAGATGGCTCACTGTAAAAAAAGAAGCTGTTGCTGAACAGACAATTTCTATATAACGCATAAAAGCCAGAAATCCTATTTGGATTTCTGGCTTTATCATTTACTTAAAGAAGCCGTGCCTCTATCTACATGATATTAAAAAATAAAATAAAAGTCTATATATTTTTTTCTTTATATGGAAAAATAGACAAGTGCACAAAGGACGTAACGTTACGATTTTACTTTGAAATGGGGACTTTATATGAACACAGAACAAGCCATTCAACGCTGGAATCGATATGCGGAAAGGTATACAGCAAACTACGATGAGCAGGGTGACATTCATCGTGTTGTACTGTTAAATCCCACTATCTTTCCTTTGCTAGGAGAGGTAGATGGAAAGCATCTATTAGATGCAGGATGTGGAGAAGGCTATTTAAGCAGATTACTAGTAAAGAAGGGTGCAAGAGTAACAGCCGTTGATTTTTCACAAAAAATGCTAGACATTGCTATGGAAAGAACACAACAGCAGGAAGCTATTCAATTTTTACACGGCAATTGTGAAAATTTATCATTTTTAGCAGATGAACAATTTGATGGTATTGTTTCAAATATGGTTCTCCAAGATTTAGAGGATTATCAGACTGCTCTATGTGAGATGTATCGATTATTAAAACCTAATCGCACTTTTATTTTTTCGATTTTACACCCATGCTTTGTGACACCTAATAGTGGATGGTTGAGACATGAGCAGCTAGATCAACAGTATTGGAAAGTCCAACGTTATTTTTATGAAGGGGAGTATCACCAGCTAGATGCTGACCCACCGATCGTTCTATACCATCGAACATTAACAAGCTATGTGCAAGCAATTAGGCAAGCTGGATTTACTATTGAGACTATTGTAGAGCCCAAGCCATCACAAGACATGCTAAAGAAGTATCCTCAATTTGTGGAAGATTTGCATTGTGCAGATTTTATTGTTTTTAAATTAAAGAAATAAAGGAGAAGTAACATGCGTTTATTTCATGTCAGTGAAGACCCTACTATTATGATTTTTCATCCTCGACTGCCTGAGCGACCAGATTTAGATGCCAAAAAAGGGCTAGTATGGGCAATCAGCGAAAGATGCCTGCCAAACTATTTAACGCCTAGAGATTGTCCGCGTGTTTGCTTCCATGCAGGAGATCAAACAACAGAGCAGGACAGACAGCAATATCTACCTCAAGCTTCACATGTAGTAGTCATAGAAAACAAGTGGTTGGAAGTATTGAAAACTACAAGTCTTTACCTATATGAGTTTGATAGTAATGGATTCACTTTACAGGATGATATTGCGGGCTATTATACGAGTGAAATAACACAAATGCCCATCCATGTCTCAGAGATTAATGATATAGCTAAAGCATTATTGGAGCGCAATGTTGAATTGCGAATCGTGGATAGCTTATGGGAAATACATGATGACATCCAAAATACAAGCTTAAATTGGTCAATGTGCAGAATGCGCTTTGCACAACCAAGATTTTAAAAACAAGCCTCGTTATGCACCTATTGCATGGACGAGGCTTATTTTTATTAGACAGTCGATGTTTGTTCAATTGGTGCGGAAGAGATATTGACTAATTTCTTATCTTGATATGTAAAAATATAATCATAGTTTGCTGTTTCATTGAGCATCGTAGGTAAATAATATTTTAAGTCCGCAATACCTACATTTTCAGGGTGGAAAATCCAAGTAAGCTCCTTCCAATCAAGAATGCCCTCAGCAACCTTTATCGGTGTTTCAAATGTAAAAGATTCAGGTAGTTCCGCTATAAACGCATACATACAGCCATAGTTCACAACGCCATCTGTCCAGGTAATCTTACCCTTATAGGTAATATCCTCAACCGTAATGCCTGTTTCTTCTTTAATTTCTCGCAAGGCACCAGCTAATGGTGTTTCATCCTGTTCAATTTTGCCACCAACACCATTCCATGCGCCCATCCACTGAGGCTTATCTCTATTCAATAAAAGGATATAATCACCCTTCTTCAGAAAACAAATTGTAAATTCAGCCAAGTTTGTTCCTCCTTTTTCTTTAGTTATCTGAATTGGCAGGAGACCAGCCAGTCTGCTGACTCCAATGATTTGCTTGTTTTAAAATTTCCCATATGATTGATTCTTTAGATTTTGTATAAAGTTGACGATTATGTTGATATTTCTTAGCCAATTCATATTTTACCTGCTCATAGCGACGACAGTAATCTGGATGACAGCGCAAAAAATCTCGAAATAATAAGGCTAGCTGCTCTGCCCAACTACCAGCCTGTCGAACATGAATATGTACTCGTCTATCTCCTGGAGCCTCTCGAAAATAGCGTTTAGACTTGTCTGGATTTTCTGCTCGATAACTAAAACCTAGAGATTCTAATGGAGCTTTAAATGCTGCTAATGGTGTAAACGATGTGACGGATATTTGTATATCAATTACAGGCTTTGCTGCTAATCCTGTTACAGCGGTTGAGCCAATATGATCAATTCTCAGCGCTATGTTTCCTAAGGCCTCCCGTAATTGACAGCCTATGCTATGAAATTCCTTAGCCCACTCATCTGTATAAGGTAAAATCAAAATAGGATCAGGCATTTTATCTCCTCCCTTAATCTTCATAAAAATAGTGTAGCACGCGTGTTATAGTGAAATAAAGATAGTAGAGGGAGTGAGAAAACGATGATTTTAATAAGTGCTTGCTTAGCAGGTTTAAATGTTCGTTATAATGGCACAAACAGTCTAGATGAAAAAATACAAAAGCTTGTGTTAGAAAAAAAAGCTGTCACGGTTTGCCCAGAGCTGATGGGAGGCTTTTCAACGCCTCGTGAACCTGCTGAAATTGTAGGTGGCAATGGACAAGATGTACTTGATGGCAACGCAACAGTGGTTGAAAGTTCTGGACGAGATGTCACAGATTTATATCTGAAGGGAGCCTATGCAACTTTACAAAAAGCGCTTGAGGTAGGGGCAACTCATGTCATTTTAAAGGAATATAGCCCATCCTGTGGCAGTGCAAAGATTTATAACGGTGCGTTTAATGGAACAAAATTAGCTGGCGAAGGAGTAACTACGGCATTGCTTCGAAGAAACAATATTGTCGTGCTATCTGAAGAGAATTTTTTTGAATAGTTAATACTAACATTAAAGAAGAGGCCCCTAAACTAGTAGGGGCCAAATTTAATTATTCAACAATTAATATGCGAGGTGACGTTTTAGCAATGACATTGGTCGAAATCCAGCCGCCAAAAATGGCAGCTATCACACTTACAAAGCTTATACCGATACTTGTTGGCCAGTTTATAACAAGCGGTAGTTCGAGTAAGCCATAATCTAAAATAATCGACTGAAGAGCTAGAGGAATTAATTTTATCCCGATAAAGATTCCTGCTAATGCACCCATTATGGATAGAATGAAAATACCTATTGTAATCGACCATCTAATATTTGTAGAGGTCATGCCAATGGATTTATAAATCCCATACGTGCTACTTTCTTTTCTAACATTAATTCGTGATACACTAAAAATAATGATGCAGGTTACGATGATAAATAAAATACCAACGATTGAAAGCGGAATGACTAAAACTGCCACGACTTCTTTAAAGACGGCATCAAATAATAGCTGCTGTGTGACAGCTGATACAGAACTTTTAAAATGCGTATTTAAATCCTCAACGAATGGCGTAGCGACTGTTTCATCTAATAGATTAATCATACTTACTTCTGAAGTAGTGTAGGTTGTGTTATTCACTTTAATAACATCTGCTGTAATCCTTGCTGAATTCGACATATTTGCTATCGATTGATAGATTCCGGTCACAATAAGAAAATGCGGTTTCCCCTCAAGATAAACTTCTACAATATCGCCTATATTTTTATTTAAAGCGCGCGCAACATTGAGCCCAATCGCAATTTCGTTCTTACTGTTTGGATTACGGCCAGACAATGTCACATAGCCAGCGGCATCAAAACTACCCTCAATCACATTGACATTAATATTTAAAGGGGGATGGCTGTCATTAGGGAGGACTCCTGTGAATTGATCAAGCCATGCATGATCTTTAACCCGTTCATCAGCCATTAAAAAATCTTCAAATTGTTGTTTTGTAAAGGTTTCTTTATTAGATACCGTTACTACTACATGTGAGGCATCATATCCCCATGAAGGAGATGTTTCTTTGATGGAAGTAAAACTATTTAATATGACTACACTAAAGACTAGTATGGCAGACGTAATAGAAGTAAGTGCCATAACAAGAATGGAACTTTTTATGTTTTTTATGATACTTTTAAGACCAATTTGAAGTTGAATCGGTAGACTACTTAATCGAAATAATCTATTCGAGCTGTTTCTGCGCCGATTCATTTTACTATTTGGACTTTCTGACATCCCATATTTGATGGCTTGAACAGGCTCTACATTTCGCGCCTTGTGTGAGTAGAAATAGGCAGTGAGTAGCACAATGCCAAATAAGATGAGAGCAATCACCATATTGAGTAGAGTATCTTGATGTATGGTTAAATGATTTCCTGCCTTCATATAGGATAAGGAACTTTCTATAATTATTCTAGAAAGGAACTTACTAATGATGATGCCAGGTATAATCGCGACAGCGGATAACAATCCGAATTGTAATACATAAGTGATACTTATCTCTCTAGAAGAAAGACCCAAAGATTTTATAACGCCTATTGTTCTGTAATTTGTTAAAATGGCATCGGAAATGCTAAAACCAATAACAAACAAGGAAACCAGAAGCATAGCTATACCAAAGGCGATCATAATAAAGCCAATGATTTTATTAATGATCAAATAAAAAGAAGCTATTTCTTCATATTCCATTTTAGATTCTAGATAAGGTCCCTGCAGATATTTTTCAAAATCACCCCAATAATTGGTGTTTTGCTGATAGTCATTAAAGCGTAATGCCATCATGTACTGATCTGAACCTGTCATGGTTGCTAAATGCTGTTGATAGTCAGTATTGTTCATCCAAATTCGAGCATTTGTTGTAAAAGGGCCTCCGTATGGCATATCAACCACAATGCCTGATACCGTTAAGTTAAACGTGCTCTCACCTGTATGAAATTCAATTACATCACCGAGCGAAATGGTAGCGCTTGATGCCAATGATGTGGGAATCCAAATCGTACCCTCAGGAGGAGAGAGTTGCTTTTCACCCTCAGAAAATAGTAATTGATCAATCATAAACGGTGTATCTGGCGTATTCATCATAAATAAATAGATATTGGATATTTCTTTCCCATTGAAGGTAAATCTAGATAAATTTCTATAGGGTATGAGACTGGAGGTTGTCACGCCTGGTTGCTCCTGCCACCAATTGTTTACAGCGATCGGGTTATGAATATTGTTACCCATTGTTAAAATTTGATGGGCACCATTTGAATCATGATGGGCTTTTTCAAAAATATTGTTTGTATTGGTCAGTATAGTGACAGAAGTCGCCAGTAAAAGTGTTGATAGAAAAATAAGGACAATCATCAGTCCATTTTGTATTTTCCGTTTTCTTATATAGGAAGAGCAAAGGGTTATAATCGCGTACATTTTTTACTCCTTCCCGGCAACATAAGAAAAGATAATGTGTTCCCGTTCTTGTATGTTGGTATGATCATATTTTTCAAAGTTTAAGATCCCATCTATTTTTCCATCCTGAATGATGATTAGGCGATTCGCACGACAAGCTGCCTTCATATCATGTGTAATCATGACAATGGATTGCCCATTTCTATTTAAATTCGTTAAGGTATCTAATACTGCTACACCTTGATCAAAATTTAAACTACCAGTAGGTTCATCTGCAAATAACACTTCAGGATTGTTGACCAACGCTCTAGCAATGGCAGCTCTTTGTTGCTGACCACCTGATGTTTGAGAGGGTAATCGATTTCGTTGCTTTTCAAGTCCCATTAAACTTAGTAGTTGCTCCGCTTTTTGTATGACTTCCTTTTTATTTTTTTTCGCGATGTATCCAGGAAGAGCAATATTCTCTAGTAGCGTCATATCTGGAATGAGATTACTACTTTGATAGATATAGCCAACCTTCTCTGAACGAAAGGTAGCTAACTTTCGTTCAGAAAAGGTATCAAGTTTTTCTCCTTGAAAATAAACTTCACCTGCTGTAAGGGCATCAAGCCCACTTAAAAGATAAAGAAGCGTTGATTTACCAGAACCCGAATTCCCCATAATAACGGTGAAATCCCCTTTATAAATGTCGACATTCATATTCTTAATAGCATGGAATTGTTCGCTGCCAGTTGAATAGGTTTTACATAAATTTTGGGCTCGAATCAGTATCTCTTTTTCCATGATAAGGCCTCCTAGACTCATTTTTTTTTAGTGTAATATGTAATTATTAGTAAGTTCTTATGAAATTATTAATAAATTCTTACAGACAGAGTAACCTTTCTCAATAGTAAACGTTATAATATGCGATTTAATAGATGTAATAAATAAGGAGGTTAGAGATATGCCCTTAACATTTGCTCATCCAGCGGCAGTCTTACCTTTTTCTCGAAAAAGTAAATATATTCATTTTTCTGCATTGGTTTTAGGAAGTATGGCTCCAGATTTTGAATACTTTTTAAGAGGAAGGCCAATAGGGGAGATTGGCCATACATTTGCAGGGTTCTTTTTATTCAATCTCCCGCTCGTTCTATTCATCTACTTGATTTATCAAAGGTTTATTCAACAGCCAATCATGAGCCATTTACCAGAGTTTTTACAAGATACAGATAGCCATCAAATTGCAGGAAATAACATGTGGAAAATATTCGTTTTTAGCTACTCTGCATTGCTGGGCATGTTAACACATGTCATATGGGATTCATTTACACATCAAAACGGGCTGATGGTGACAAAACTTCGAGTTCTTACTCAAACATATACTATCTTTGGCTATCAAATACCGATTTATAAATTTCTACAACACGGGAGTACAATGTTTGGTATTATGTTAATCTTTGGCTATATATACTACAGAGCATCTTTAAGCAAAGATAAAAAAACACCAGCTCTATCGCCACGAAAGAAGATCATTTTTTGGAGTTTACTAGCTGTTTTAACGCTTGGATATGTATGTCTATGGCAGCTTATTAACGGCATTCCTTTAAGAAGTTATGGAATATGGGTTGTCCGTATTATCGATTCATGTTTTGGTAGTATACTTACACTTTCGTTCTTTTTAGCATATAAGAAAAGAACGTTGAAGGAAAAAAAGACTTCCTAAAATGGGAGTCTTTTTACGAGATTGGGAGTATAAGTGTAAAGGTAGTGCCTTCATTGGGCTTACTATGAAATGAAATGGACCCATGGTGCGCTTCCATAATATGCTGACAAATGGATAGGCCAAGTCCTGCTCCTTCATTTTTAATGACTGATTCACTTCCAGGTTGCCGCCCTCTAAAGTAACGTTCAAAAATAAAAGGCATATCTTCGGGAAGCATCCCATTTCCAGTATCTATTACTTGGATATAGAGTGATTGATTTTCGATATAAGTAGTAATGGTGATGGTATCTTCATTAGAAGAGTGCTTTAACGCATTGGTAATAAGGTTGGAGATCACCTGCTCTAGTCGATCAGCATCTACTAGAATAAGGACATTAGGAATCCTAGTAGGTCTTATAAAATGAATATTTGTTGTTTGGACATAATATTGAATTGGTTTCAGAATGTTTGTAAGAACGTCTTGGCTATATTGTTCTTTTAAATGGATTGGGATATGACCAAGCTCCTTTAAGGTATGAATAAATAAATCATCAACTAGCCTCGACATCTTATCCGTATTAGACTGCATGATTTGAATATAGGCCATAAGTGAATCTTCATCTCGACAAACTCCCTCAGAAATAGCGTCTAAATATGCTTTGATTGTGGTTAAGGGAGTTCTTACTTCATGAGATATATTAGATATGAGCTTCTTTTGAGTTTGCTCTTGTTCATTGTGCTGGATGGCTAACTGTTTAATCTCTAATCGCATTTGATCAAATACTGCATACAATTCACCAATCTCATCCATTTTCGAATGGATGGTAATTTGTTCGTAATTTCCTTTTACAATTTCCTCTGTGTTGCTCCTCAGCTCATGTAAAGGCTTTAAAATATCTTTATGAACTTTCCTTACTAAGAATAGGGCAAGGCAAATGATCAAAAGGCTCAAGAAGCCAATAAAGACTAATAAAATAATCGAGCTGGAATTAGTCTGTTTTAAAGGAAAGAGAATGTTTTTGTTCAGGGAAAAAATAGCATTTCCTATCTGTTCATTGCTTTCTCCATTCATAATCGGAAAGGCTATCTTAATCTTTCCAGGCTCTTGTTGTGAGGTAAATAAATCATAATGTATAGCATGTTTAAGATGAATAGTAGTTGAAACATCATTTTTAATTGAAGAGTAACTTACTGTTCCATCTAGTTGAACTACTGTAATATCAATATTCCTGTCATTACTCATTTGCTGTAGCGTGCTACGTATAGCTGAATCTAATGCTAAATTTGGAAAATGATCTTCTATGTACAATAATAATGGATTTACTGATATACGAATTTGATTAATAACATAGTTATCTTGTGATTCTTCTTGAGAAGTCTCTGTTGCAAAAAATAGTGAAAGGACACCGATAAACAATAGTACAACACAGATTACTAGGGCCCATACCCATTTATTCATCCAATTTTTTAGGTACATTTGATTCTCCTATGAGTGATTGGTTGTACTGAATTTATAACCGACTCCCCAAACCGTTTGAAGATAAACTGGATGAGAAGGGTTGACTTCAATTTTTTCACGAAGTCTTCTAATATAAACCGTAATTGTATTTTCATCTCCATAGGTCTCATAACCCCAAACGGCATCAAGTAACTGACCTTTAGAGAAAACTTGGTTTCTATTTTTAGCTAGGAAAAATAGTAGTTCAAACTCTTTTGCAGATAGTGGTATTGGCTTGCTATCGCGTAAAAAAATATATTCCTGTTTATTTATGACCATATTATCTATATGAATTACATCTACTCCCCTATGACCACCATTATCCTGAAGCCATCTATCTTGTCTTCGTAAATGAGCGTTTATTCTTGCGACAAGTTCACTTAAAGAGAATGGTTTTGTCATATAATCATCTGCTCCAAAGCCTAATCCCAGTACTTTATCTGTATCACTTCCTCGAGCACTTAAAATAAGAATGGCAACATTGCTATTTTCACGGATTTTACGACATAATTCAATGCCATCACAATCTGGTAGAGAAAGATCAAGGATAATGAAATCAGGTTTAGTTTCTTGCAAATAATGGATTGCTTCATGACCTGTTCGAACAATATGTGAATCGAACTGATTAACACTTAAGTAGTCCTTTATAATATTAGCTATATCATTTTCGTCTTCAACAATTAGTACTTTGATGTTCCTGTTGCGCATACATACTATCTCTCCTCAGTAAGATGTCTCAATCATTTTCTTCGGTTGACTAGGAAAAAAAACAAAACAATGATAAGGAATGCATAAATTATAATCCATGCGTATTGCCAGTAAAAAACGTTGGGTATAACGTCAATTTGATCGCCAACACTCATCATTTCTAATGAAAAATGAAGTGGTGGAAGTAACCAAAGTAGTCCAGTTAGAATAGAATCCTTTAAAGTAGCGATAGCGACAGAAATAATAAGGATGCCTATTACACCCCACCACGTATTTCGTCTATTTTTCACGAGATCCCTAGTAAATAAAGCAGTGAGTGCAATGGCAAGTAACGATAAACTGAAATGAGACAAGAAACCTAGTAAAATATGTAATAGTTTGGGCTTCTCAAAAAATGCCTCTATTAAAATTGGGTAGATGACAGAAACACAGCTTAGGCTAAAGGCGAGTAGACCACAAATAATGAATATCCCTAAATTGTAGTCTATTGTTTTTTTCGTATGAAGGGTAGTAATCATTTTTTGTCCTTCATCTTCAGCATGAAATAATGTAACAGTAAACCAGCCCATTAAAAAAAAGAGCAAAAGCGATGTAAATGAATAGCTATCTAATATTGGATTAGGGACAAAAGTATAATTAACGATAAGACATAGAATGAAGATTGTAAAAGGTGGAACGTAGTGATAGGTTCTTAAATAATTTATCAATTGATAGCGCAATAAACTGCTCATCTTTTTCGATTCCTCCTTTCAAAAATGAGAAGAGAATTGTTCTTTTTTGTGGTGGACAGTAGCTAAATATTTAATTGAAGCATTTTGTTGTAATAATTTCAGTAAAATTTGATCTGAATCCTTTGCTGGAACAATCGTCACTATTTCATAATGTCCATTCATTAAATGTTGTTTTTGTTGAATATCCATAGAAGGTATGAGTTCATCGAGTAATGATAGGCTAGCAATCTCAAAAATTAATCGATGAGTTGGGCTACTATCGAATTCTTTTATCTGAATGATCGCATTCTCTTGAATAAGTAAAACGGAGTCTACAAGGTTTTCGAGTAATTTGGTTTCATGACAGGTTAAGAGGATACTTAGTCCTTTGCTTCTTACTCTAGTTAAGATTTGTTCGAAATCATTTTGTGCCTTGGCATCAAGTCCTGACAATGGTTCATCCATTATCAGTAGATCAGTTTCTTCTAGCATCGCCTGCATAATCATTACCTTTTGCTTCATTCCTTTAGAGAAATGGACAATCCTTGTATTTTTTTCCTCTTTTAGCTGAAACATTTCAAGTAATTCTTCTATCTTCTGTAAAAGCTGCTTTTTAGCCATACCTCGTATACAGCCCATGTGATAAAGATATTCTTGAGGGGTAAATAAAATATGAGAAGGAGTTGTTTCTGGTACATAGCCAACTTTTAAAGACGTTTTATGCTTCACAATAGAACCACTGTCTGGTTTCATGAATGATGCAATCATCTTGAGTAAAGTGCTTTTTCCAGAACCATTTTTCCCCACTAGAGCAATGATTTGATTGGACGCAATTGAAAACGATACATTCTCTAAAATTTTTTTCCCATTATATTGTTTACAGATGTTTTGTACTTCCAAAATAGTTGTCATCTTCACACACCTTTTAGGTTAATTCTTCACCACAAAATAATTATAATGAAAATCCACCGTTCACTTCAATTAAATTGGTTATATTTCCTGTTTTTAGTCATTTCAATTACATAAAAAAGCTCTGCTTCTCAAATAGCAGAACTTTTAAGGTTTGATTACAACGAACGATATTTTTTTAAACTGATCATATTTAATGTAATGAAAACAATGGCGAAACAAGCAAGAATGCTGAGATTCACTATAATATCAGGAAGTGAATAACCTTTATACATTACACCATTCAATGCGTCCGCAGCATAGTATAAAGGCATGATACGCCCAATATTTTGAAGCCATTCCGCCATACTATCGAGCGGGAAAATACCCGAAAAGAACACTTGAGGAACAATAACAAGCGGAATAAATTGCATCATTTGAAATTCTGAAGCGGCAAAGCTAGATAGCAACGCACCTAAGGATAATGATACAAGAGCGACC
Organism: Lysinibacillus sp. IITD104; assembly: GCF_036698265.2. Taxonomy (NCBI): domain Bacteria; kingdom Bacillati; phylum Bacillota; class Bacilli; order Caryophanales; family Bacillaceae; genus Lysinibacillus; species Lysinibacillus sp. IITD104. The sequence continues at coordinate 3,188,277 of NZ_JBAHYH020000001.1, read as the reverse complement.
ATCATATTAATAAGCAGGACAAGCCAGATGGAGCCTACATGGACAATATCGAGCACATAAATACCAAACAGGACGATAATAATTGTTTGCAGGAACGCAAATAAACCATAGCCAACCATATAGCCTGCTACAATTTCTGAGCGTTTAATCGGTGTCGCCAGTAAACGCTCCAATGTTCCTGAAGTACGCTCCTTTAATAAGGCAATGCCCGTAATTAAAAAGACAAAGAAGAACACGAAGAAACCAATTAGCATAGGACTAAAAATATCGAAAATGGCTGTATCTTCATTACCATAAACATAGTCTGTTTCAAAACTGCCCATAGCAGCTTGTGAAGGTTGTAAAACTTGTGCCAGTTGCATTGCTAATGCCTTTGCCAGGGAAGGATCATCATTTAATAAAGTTAACTTACTAGCATTTTGCTCTATTGCTAGCCAACCATCATACTCTTTATCTTGTAGCTGTTTTTTAGAAAAAGCATTGTCCTCGATAATTATAAAATCAGTCTCTTTCAATTTGTCGATCAATGGGGCGGGCGCATTAGAGATCACAAGTGTAACAGAAGAAGCCTCGTTACTATTGAAAATAAAATACATTAGGGATAAGACAAGAAGTGGGGCTAAAAATAATAAAGCAAGAGTCCGTTTATCTCTTTTCATTTGTTGGATGATTCTTATGACGATAGCACCTATTCTCATTGAACCTCACCTCCAGCTTTTACAAACACTTCATCAAAGTCTTTTGCTTGATAATGATCTTTTAACTCTTGTGGGGTACCCTGTGCAATAATATGTCCACTTCTCAGCATGGCCAATTGATCACATCTTTCCGCTTCATCCATCGCATGCGTCGTCACTAATATGGTTTTTTGTTCTTGCTCTTTTAAACGAATAAGTTCCTGCCAAATTTCCTTTTTTAAGACAGGATCTATCCCCACCGTGGGTTCATCCAAAATGAGTAGCTTAGGATTTTGTATAAGGGCAATAGCAAGAGATAAGCGACGTTTCATTCCCCCTGAATAATTTTCCACTTTAAGTTGTAAGTCATCAGTTAAACGAACGAGTCTTGCCGCATAGGCTACTCTTTCTATTCGTTCCGCCTTGGATAATGAATAAAGCTTTGCAAAAAAATGTAGATTTTCTTCCCCAGTTAAATCTGTATAAAGTGCATCTGATTGTGCCATATAGCCAATATCATTTAATAATTGCTTATGAGGAACAGTCAAATCTAACACTTGAATAGTACCACTATCAGGTTTCAGCATTCCCATAATCATTTTGATGAGTGTTGTTTTACCACAGCCTGACGGACCGAGTAAGCCCATTAACTGTCCCTTAGGAACATCCAAAGATAGGGGGGCAATTACTTGCTTATGTTGAAATCGTTTTTCGAGAGATTTAATAGAGATTGCCTGGTTGCCCATATGGTCCTCACTCCTTCACTGAACACAATGTTGATTTGATAAAAATTTTACGGTAGCATGTGAGCAAATACAATCAACAGTTTGCCAGCAAGTGTTAAGTAAATGGAGGGAAACAGGTGTCTGTACATGAAAAAATGAATTTTGAAACGAAGCAAGCCATTAAAAATGCTTTTATCCAACAAGTAGAGAAGGTAGGCTTTGAGCGTGTAACTGTAAAAAAATTAGCGTTAGTAGCTGAAATCAATCGTGGAACGTTTTACTTACATTATTCGGATAAATATGATGTGATGGAGGATTTGCAGCAAGAGCTATTAATGGAGTTAGAACGCTATGTCAAACATGTTCAGCCGTTGGATGCTTTTCAAACGTTAAAAATGGGGCAACTCTATCAGCCATTTATCAACGTAATAACGTGTATAAAAGAGCATGCACCAGCTTTTCGTATGTTATTAGGAGAGCAGGGGAGTCCTAGCTTTACACAAAAGGTGAAAATGGTCTTTGGGAATCATATTTTGGACAGATTATCCCTTATACGCAAGGAAGCACAAGATCCAGAGTTTCAGCAATACTTACAAGCCTTTATAGCATCAGCCATTTTAGGGGTCATTCAGGAGTGGTTAGACAAGGGGAACGAGAACTTAACGGTAGAAGAAATGGTCGCGCTACATTTTCGATTAATACGTTTTTTAGGAAATGTAGTAGGTACTATTTAATGGAAAATCGCTACAGCCCTAGCGCTGTAGCGTTAGAAATTATAGATGTAAATCTCGTTTTACAAAAAAACGAATTGCTAGACTATAGCATAGCAAGCCAATGAGGAAAAGTGTACCTAGCATCCACCAGCAAGAGCTATTATGTTGGATTAATTGAACGGAATCGAACAATGAATAGATTGTAATGTATTGTAATTTGTCTAGTGAACCACCCATATTGCTCAGTGCCTCAATCAGATAAAAGGCAATGGGAATGCCAGCACTATAGGCATAGGATGTTCTTAAATCTTTCGTGCTACAAGACATAAGAAAACAGAATCCACTAATGGCAAAGTGCAATAAAAATAGCCCGAAATTTAGCAGCAGTAGGGCCGTTATGTCCAGCTCATTAGGGAATAATACTTCTGCAAAGACAATCATGACCAACGTAGTAACGGCAAGTAATGTAAAAAGACTAATAATCAAAAATAGTGCTTGTGTAAGGACAATTTTAAAGCGTGTATTCGGTGTAGCGATTAAGTATGCCATTGAACCATTATCAATATAGCCCATGATGAGCTTATTGGCTAACATGATAGAAAATACCATAGGTAGAATCATGAATAAAAATCCATATAAATAGGTGGAGAGAAATTCTATCAAGGTATCGCCAATGCTGGTCATACCAAAGGCTGCCATCATCTCAGGCATTGTTTCCGTTAATTTTTTTAGCGTGTCCGTCATTTCTGGGTTATACATGTAAATCACACTGATAATATATAGCATTAGCACAGCTAGAATAATGATAAATAGTTTAAGAGAGGCAAATAGCTCATGCTTGAATAAGGTAAAATTCATGATTGAGCACCTCCATTTTCGTAATAATGCATAAAAATATCTTCTAGTGATTGGGAAATAACGTCTAAATCTATAATTTTATAGTTAGATAGAGTATGAAGAAATGCTTGAAGGTCTCCAGTTATAGTAATCATAACTTTGGTAGAAGAGATTCGTTCGAGTACATATTCCTCATCAAGGAAGCGAGTGAGCTCTTGCTCATCTTGAAACTCAAGCATGTATTTTTTAGATTTACGTTTCTTTAAATCTGTAATGGTTTCAGTCGCCACGATTTTACCTGCATTAATAATCGCTACACGATCACAAGTTTTCTCTACTTCTTCAATCATATGGGAGGACATGAAAATGGTCGTTCCTTTGTCCTTTTCAGCTAAAATGAATTCAATAAATTTTGTTTGCATGAGCGGGTCTAAACCACTAGTAGGTTCATCTAAAATGACAATTTTGGGATGATGCATGAAGGCACAAACTAAGCCAACCTTCTGCTTCATACCTTTCGACATTTTCTTTATGAGCCTAGAAGCATCTAATTCAAAGAAATGCATTAATTTCTCAGCATGCGTGTAATCGTTCATACCTCTTAACTGAGCAATAAAGTGAATAAATTGCTTCCCGGTCATTTTATCAATAAACGCAATTTCTCCAGGTAAATAGCCAACAAACTGTTGAATGGTTGCAGATGCTTCCCGGCAATTTAAACCGTTAATGAAGCAAGAGCCCTCAGTTGGCTGTAAAAAACCCATTAAATGGCGAATGGTTGTGGACTTTCCTGCCCCATTTGGTCCTAAAAAACCGAACACTTCTCCCTTTGGAATTTGTAGATGAATATTTTGTATACTATAAAAATCGCCAAACTTTTTGGTTAAATGGTTTACTTCAATCATGGACATGTCACTCACCCCATTTTATTGATACAATAATGTTTTCAAAAATAGAAAATATTCACTAGCCTCTTCCATGCATTGCTCGATTAATTCGTTAAAGAGCTCTTGATTATCTACATGCGCTTTTAATCTTTCCTCATAACGATGACTGATGCCATCTGTTACCCATTGAATAGTATCGATTGCCTTTTTTATATCCAAATTTTCTCGGAATAAACTAGTATCAATTCCTTCAAACGCCGTTGCATAAGCATTTTTTTGAATAGTGGCATTATAATGATTTAGTTCATCTCGTACCTCAGAGCTTGTTTCAGCAAAGGTCTTTTTCAAAAAATCAAATAGAGCATGATATTGCTTCATGAGATCAACTTTAATTTTCATAATCTGTTGATAACGCTTAAAAATATCAGGCTCTGCTAAATCAATTTGGCGATTAAGTGCCTCGGAAAATATAGTAGTTGTATAGTCATATAAGAAAAGATACAAATTTTTTTTGCTACCAAAATAGTGATATAAAATGCCTTTTGAAATTCTGGCATTGCTCACAATTCTATTTGTTGAAGCGGTAGCATAGTGATTGATTGAAAATTCCTTTAAGGCAGCATTAATGATTGCTTGACGTTTATCTTCTGCTAAATTCATAAAAGCTTGGTACAATTTTTTACTCCTTTTTGTCATATTTTATGCCATTATATTGAAATTGACTACTGTGGTCAATGCAATTTGGAAAAATAAAAAAGAACATGATCGTGACCATTTCCAATAGTCTCACTCATGCTCTCCATTGCTCTAGTTTACTTATCATAATAATCGTTCAATGCAATTTCTAGACGTTCTTCTAGATGCTTTGAAATATAGCTGAGAACGTATTGCTCTTTGTCCATTTCAATTTGTGCGGACTTAAAAAATTTGGTGAAAAAACCGATTTTATTTTGTTGGGAGTATTGCTGTAATGCTTCTGTACGTAATGTGGAGACGATTTCATTTTCTATATGACGCTCTCTAATCTTTTGTACAATGTCCTTCACGCTATTCTCTTGTAGCTCGGTAATTTGCTTTTGGAGATATTCATTTTCCTGCTTTAGTTCCAACGTTTCTTTTTGAATTTCTTCCACTTGAAGGACAGAATTGTTCGAAAAACGTTGAATGTTTTTGTCAAGAAAGTCCTGATTAATGTTAACTTGTAATGTCCCTTGCTCTTCATTCGGCAAAATTTGAAAAAGACCTGTTTGAATCATCTGCTGTAGGACGTTTCCAAGCAAGTCAATTTTATGTGATAAATCCTCAGAATCCATGGTCGTTGCTGTAATTTGGTGTTTCAGCAGCTGACCGTTATCATCAATACCTAGCAATAATTTAATCCCCCTCACACGATACTCATCCTTCAATAATAAAATCATGCGCAATCTCAAGATAGCAGGTAGGTTTAAACGAATATTACTATTTGTATTGGGCGAAGCATTGTCAAAAATATACTGTTCAAACGGTTTTAAATAGTAGCGCAGCATGGCGTCTGTAATATTAAACCAGCCCGCAACTTCTGCAATTGTATAGTGTTTCGATTCATCGATCTCTGCTAAATACCCATCATTATAAAGGTTTTCCTCTAAAGGCGTATGTTGTAGTGCCACAAACAATGGGTCATCTTGCACAATTTCAAGTACCATTTCTTTTGCATCATTTACTTTAAGCATCCTTACACACCCCACTTTATTTTTCCCATGACTAAATGTTCTCTATATAGGTTTCTATTCGATTGGCAGCAATTGTATGCCTATTTTATGTAGGAAATAGTCATTAGAACGAAGTACCTTTTAATCTTTTATGAATCTTAAGGGAAATGGTACTGATGTTCAGGAGGAAGTTGATACAGAAGATTTACCGTCCTTTACAATTTTTTTTTATAGATAAAAGAATATTTTGCTTTTCACCATATGAGATCGTGTTGATCTACTAGCTAAATAATGTAAATTATTAAGAAAAAGTTAAGAATTCTCCTTGCAAATCTTTAAGAAAGTCTCTTTATAGTTAGAACCATCAATAAAGAAAGCAAAGCGAGGAGACAACGAAATGCATCTTATTACCTTCCTTACTGAATTTATAAAGCATCCAAAAACAATAGGCGCCATATCACCTAGTTCTAAGAAATTAGCGCATAAAATGGTGCAACCTATTTGCTTTGAAACGGCTCAATGCATTATAGAGCTTGGCCCAGGGATGGGGGCCTTTACAACGGAGCTTGTGAAAAGAAAAAAGCCAGCTACATTGCTTGTTCTCATTGAACATAATACGATTTTTTGTGAGAAACTACGTAGGCAATTTGCTCATGTAGCCAATGTTGTAGTGATCCATGGCTCAGCAGAAAATTTGAAGCAATATTTGAAGGACTTGAATATCGAAAAAATAGATTATGTTATTTCTGGACTGCCATTTACATCGTTGAAGGCAGAAGTATCATGTTGTGTTTTAAGAAATGTGAAGGATTGTTTGGACAATGGAAAATTCATTACTTTCCAATATTCACTTGTGAAAAAGTCATTTTTTCATACCTATTTTCAGGATATTTCACATGAGAAAGTATGGCTCAATATGCCACCAGCCTATGTATTGAGCTGTAGGCTAGGAGATACGAGGGTCAGCTAATGGAGCTACAGGATCTTTTATTATTTATTGAACAATATGGCTATTTTGCTTTGTTTTTTAGTTTATGGCTAGGAATCATAGGCATGCCGCTACCAGATGAAATGATTGTCATGAGTGGTGGTTTTCTATCGTCGCTAGGAAAATTGGTCATATGGAAGTCTTTCTTACTTACTTATTTAGGCGTTGTTTCAGGGCTTTCTCTAGGGTTTATTCTTGGAAAACTATTTGGTCATCGTGTACTCGATAAACTTGTGAAAAAGAAAAAGGCAAAGTACTTATCCAAGTCAAAAGAATTGTTAGATCAATATGGACACTTTGCATTAGTCCTGAGTTACTTTATTCCAATTGTTCGACATATCCTCCCTTACTTGGTGGGAATGAATAAGATGCCTTTTAGAACATATGCTTTATTTTCCTATACAACAGGCTTTGTCTGGACATTGATTTATTTTACACTAGGTTTATTATTTGGCAGTCAAATTGAATATTTTTCTATGATTGCAACGAAATATGGTATTTACTTTGGGTTATTCCTCGTCACTATTAGCTGTATTTATTATTTTTATATACGGAAAATAAAAAAATAGATAAAATAGAGGAACATTATGAATGGAAAATATTTGATTAATGGTGGGATTAGATGAGTAATGAAACAATTTTAATTGTAGATGATGAAAAAGAGATAAGAAATCTGATTTCCATTTATTTGAAAAACGAGGGTTTTCATGTGTTAGAGGCATGTGATGGAGAAGAGGGCTTACAGTTAGTAAAGATGCATAAAGTACATTTAATTGTATTGGATTTAATGATGCCTAAAGTAGATGGCATTGAAATGTGTATGAAGGTAAGAGAAATAGCAGAAATGCCGATTATTATGCTGACTGCGAAATCTCAAGATATGGATAAGATTGTTGGTTTAACGATAGGTGCCGATGATTATGTAACAAAGCCCTTTAATCCGTTAGAGCTGATTGCCCGTATTAAATCACAGCTTCGTCGCTATTTGAAAATGAGTGGTATAAATAGTACTAATAATGAGGAGAAAGAAGTGGGTGATTTACGTATCAATACAGCGACACATGAAGTTTTTGTTAACAATGAAAGAGTGAAGCTGACACCTAGAGAGTTTGCTATATTGGAGTTGCTTGTTAGTAATCCAGGCATCGTCATGAGTGCAGAGCAAATCTATGAAAAAGTTTGGAAAGAGGGAGCATTTCAATCGGAAAATACTGTAATGGTACATATTCGAAAAATTCGAGAGCGAATTGAGACAAATCCAAGAAATCCTCAATATATTAAAACCGTATGGGGAGTAGGGTATAAAGTTGAAAAAGATCTTTAGGCTTTTAAAGTTCCCAAGATTTCTGAAGCATATCGGTGCGAAAATAAAAAATAATATTCAGCGGAGCATTCGTATTCAACTATTTACAACGTTTTTATTATGTGCGCTTGGCAGCTTTTTAGTGGCACGTGCGGTTGTGCCATTTTTTGAGAATATCAATGAAACAGTGATTGTGGATTATAGTGGCAGTATGAAGATGATGTATTATCATGCACAGGATACAGCAGAATTGGCAACCCAAGAAAATAGTGTTGAAGCATTGAGAGAATTGATTGATCAAGAAAATGGAAAAATAGAAAATGAGGACAATGCATTAAAAATTGTCGTGACAGATGAGGCAGGTAAGATCTTATATAAAACAAAGCAGGTAAAAGAGCAACAAATCGATTTGCATGAAGAAATGGGGCATGTCATGGGCTTTACAATGAATCAACCTTTTGAAAATGCCTATCATGTAATCGAAACTTCTCGGGAGGAGTTTACTACATTAGTGCCACTAACTTTACAAGATAAAAATTATTATTTCTTTGTTAGTGGGCTTCCACAAGGAGAAGCCATCACAAGTACGAATGAAGGGCCCATACCTTTTTTCATTGGGGTTATGCTATTTATCGTATCATTTTTCTCTATAACAAAACGGAAAATGAATCAAATTGAGGCATTAGCGGAGGGGGTTATGGAAATCGCAAAAGGAAATTTAGCCTTTCGTATTGAGAAAAAAGGTCAGGATGAAATTGCTTTACTAACGGATAATGTTAATCAAATGGCAGAAGAAATTATGACAAGTATCGAGATGGAGAGAAAAATTGAGCAACAAAAAAACGAGCTTATTACAAATGTTTCACATGACCTTAGAACACCTCTTACCTCAATCATGGGTTATTTGCGTTTATTAAGAGAAGAGAAGTATGAGACGAAAGAGCAATATGACGAATATTTGAAAATAGCCTTCTCTAAATCCGAGCAATTAAAAAATTTAATAGACGATTTATTTGAATATACTAAGCTCACGAATGATAAAAATACTTTAATGCGACAACAAGTTTGTGTAAATGAGCTGCTTGAACAACTAATGGAGGAATTAGTACCATTAGCAGAAGAGAAACAACGCATTTTTATAAAACATTTTCCAGAGAAACGAATTTTTGCTGCACTGGATTCGGAAAAGATTGTACGAGTATTTGATAATCTACTCATCAATGCGATCAATTATAGTACAGCTGAAGGAAAAATTATGGTTTCCCTTGAAGGACAAGCAAACCATGTGCGAATTTGTGTAGCGAATCAAAGTGATGCCTTTACACCGGTGGAGCTTGCTAGTTTATTTGAGAGGTTTTATAAAAAAGATCAATCGAGAACAAATGTAACCGAGGGTTCAGGGCTTGGACTAGCAATAGCCAAAAGCATAGTGGAGCTTCACGGAGGAACCATTCACGCAAAATACAAAAACGAGACACTGTACTTTATTATCACATTGCCATTAGCGCTTCATAACTGACTACAATGGAACAATACTAATGGCATGTTGTGTTTGTACATGTTGTGAAAGCATATCTTGTAGGGTTGCTAGGGTAGCTGTGTTTCGGACTAATAATTGGATTTCTGTCTGCTTGTATTGTCGTTGAAAGTCCATAATATAATCTGCAATGATATGTAAATTATATTGATTTTTAATCTCTACCTCAACGAAAAATGGCAGTGTTAAATCTGGCAGCTTCATACTGCCACCACGTCGAATCCAAATTGCTTCCTGCACATAGTAGCGGATCGGTAATTGGCGGTTACTGGCGATAAAAATATCCATAGAAAACTCCCTTCAGTGTCTAATTACAGCCTAATGGAAATGCATGCAGTCGTCAAAAGAAAACAGAGAAAAAGTTGTTCAGTGGAGAATCTGCTGAACAGCTTTTTTATTAGGGGAAGGATAGTTTTATTAAACTGACGGATAGATTCCCCAAATTGACGGATAGAATTTCAAAATTGACGGATAGAACCCTCAAATCGTTGGATAGTCATAAGCTTCTATGGCTTCTAAAAAATGCGTTAGGATGGGAGATTGTACTTCATCCTTACGATAAATAAACCATGTAGGAATATGTGCTTGCTTGTTCTTTATCTTGTGCAATGTTAATGCTTGTGTTGCCATATATTTTTCCGCAATGGCACGTGGTAGCAAGGTAATACCTAACCCAGCAGCAACACAGCCAATAATACCGTCAAGCGTACCAAGCTCCATGCGATTTTGTGGTCGAACCCCTTCTTCATGTAACCAATGTTCCAAGATGGCTCGATAGGAACAGCCATGGCGGAATGTAATCATGGTGCTTCCCTCTAAATCCTGTAGATGCTTAATAGATTTATGCTTGCTAGAAGTGAGAATAACAAGCTCTTCACAGACAAACTCTTTCATCATTATATTTTCTTTATAAACAGGTCCTGTAACAAATGCACCATCTAGTTCATAGTTTTCTACCCGTTCAATATTGTGCAGAGAAGGGCCTGTTAGTATCGTGATATCCACCTGTTCATGTGCTTGATGAAATGTTGTTAAAAGAGTTGGTAAATGCAATGCAGCAGTTGTTTCCATCGAACCAATTCGTAAAACGCCTCGTTGTTCCTCCGTTTCATGTATGATCTCAAAGGTTTTTTCATAGAGATGAAGCATTTTTAGGACTAACTCGTAGAATTGTTCTCCTTTTGATGTTAACCGTATCCCTCGATGTCCACGATAAAAAAAGGTTGTTTCGTAGAGTGCCTCAAGACTTTGTATTTTCATAGAGATGTTGGATTGTGTGTAATTAAGTGCTGTGGCAGCTTTAGAAAAGCTACCTGTTTGGACGACTGTTCGAAAAATCGTTAAATCATTAATATTCATATGCCCTCCAGCTATCAATTTTATTGATACTTATTATAAAGAATTAGATCTATTTTTGATACCTAGATATTCGATATAGTGAAATAGAAGGAGTGATGATATGCACAAGCAAACCGTACGCTATTTAATCGGGGGCATTTTTGCTTTAGTTATTGCTATGGGCATCGGCCGTTTTTCGTATACGGTTATTTTACCTTATATGCAAGAAGCTTTTGAATTTAGCCGGGCAACAGCAGGTTACTTAGCAACGAGTAATTACTTAGGTTATTTGGTTGGAGCCTGGGTGGCAGGTCGTTTACCAATAGGGAATAAACGTATTCTCTTTTTGCAAATTACCCTTGTTATCAGCATTTTAACAACAGCCTTCATGGGCTTTACAAATGTAATCATCATTTGGTATTTATTACGATTTATCTCGGGTGTTGTGAGTGCTTTTATTTTTGTTGTTATAACAAGCCTTATACTAGACCAGTTAGCCAGCAGTAGTCATATGCATCTATCGGGGCTGTTCTATAGTGGGGTGGGAATAGGGATTGCATTAAGTGCGGTAATTGTTTCACCAATCCAAGCTGTTTTCCATTGGAATGGAACTTGGATCGTATTAGCTTTATTTAGTATTGTATTGTTTGTCTTGATTGTACTATTCATTAAGCCTATTACACCAAGTAAACAACTAGTGGAAAGCCAGGTAATTTCACAGAAAACGCCTCCTCAGTCTTGGATGAAATGGTTAATCATCGCTTATAGCTTAGAGGGGCTTGGCTACATTGTCACAGGCACATTTATTGTATCAATTGCACAGGAGTCGACAAGCTTTCATGGAGATGCAGCCTTTGTATGGTTTGTTGTGGGTGTTGCAGCAATTCCCTCATGTATCGTTTGGTCTAAGCTAGCACAGCGTTATGGCTATGTGAAAATTTTACTCATCTCTATGCTACTGCAAGCTTTAGGTATTGTTTTACCTGCGCTAGCTACAAATTCGATGACCCTGTATGCTAGTGCCTTCATTTTTGGGGCAACCTTTATGGGAATTACAACTGTTTGTACAACATTAGCGAGGAAACTTGCACCAGTTAATAGTCATCAAATGATAGGTTATTTAACGGCTGGCTATGCGCTCGGACAAATGATTGGTCCATCCATTGCAGGCACACTTGCAAGTTACACAAATAGCTATCAGTATGCCTTAGTTGGGGCTTCCTTAGTAGTAATGCTGGGAGGCTTATGTTTAATAGGAGGCGTAAAATATGATAGAAGCAACTAAAAAAAGTAAGTAAGGTATAGTGCGCCTTACTTACTTTGAAATTAATGGATATCTCGTTTCTTAAAGTTACCACCACGAACTTCTGACACATCAGAAATGACTACAAAAGCGCCTTCGTCGATGTCTTTAATAATCGAAACTAATTTATTTTCTTCCATACGGTTAATGACACAGTTTAAGATTTCTGTTGGTTCATTGGAGAAACCACCACGTCCATGTGTATAGGTAACACCACGTCCTAAGCGGGCTTGGATAGCGTCTCCAATCTCCTCGGATTTTCCACTAACAACACGAACTTCTTTTGATTTTTCTAAACCAACTTGGATAATATCGATAACATTTTTGGCAATATAGTAAGTTAACGCTGAGTAGAGAGCACTCTCTAAGCCAAAGATAAAGCTTGCCCCTAAGAAAATAAAGGCATTAATAAATAATATAATATCGCCGACTGAAAATGGAATTTTACGAGATAATAGTACAGCTAAAACCTCTGAGCCATCTAAAGCGCCACCATTTCGTAGGACAATTCCAATACCCACACCAAGGAGCATACCACCAGATAAGACAATTAGGAGGGGATCATTTGGGCCTAAAATGGTTTTAACGTCATGTAAAAGCACTGTAGAAATCGATAAAGCTGCAATACCAGCACTACTCATTAAGGCAAAGGTTTTTCCAACTTGCTTGTAGCCGATATAAATGAACGGAATATTTAATACAAAGAGCAGTACGCCTAACGGGATACCAAAGAGGTGTGCACCCATAATACTAAGACCTGTTACACCGCCATCAATGACAGCATTCGGAATTAACACGGCCTCTAGTCCGTATGCAGCTATAACTGCCCCAATAATGATCATAATTAATTTTCGTATATTTTCTAGTGACTTTCCTTTTTTCATAAATCTTCTCCATTTCTTTACGTCAATAGTACCTAAGGCTTTGGAATAATATTTAGAGCAATTGTTTTAGTCTCAAAACCTTTATTTGAGTCGGTCATATTATAGTATTTAGTAAATAAATCGTTTAATTCATTTTCAAAATTCTTGAATTGATCGTTCGTTAACGTTAGGTCGATTAAAGAAAATGTTGCTAAATCTGTCGTGCTTTCTTTTTCATCAAGTGAATGCAAATAATTTTGATATTGAGATAGTAAAGCCAATTGATAGTAGGAAATATAATTTAATTTTTGCTTGGTTGTGAGTTGAGTCCAATCCTCCTTACTAAGTTTTGCTGCTCCTTCATTTAATGCATAAAACTTCTCTGTAACAGAACGAACTTTTCGCTCTTTCACAATTTTTATGATGTTTTCATCGACTAAAATTTGGATATGACGATATAGAGTGGCTTGTGGTACATCCTTAATAACAGAAATCATCTCCAATGTGCTTAAACCCTCTTCTTTATTGTGCATCAGAGCTTGTAAAATTTTCATTCTCACAGGGTGCATTAATACCTCTGCTTTATTGCGCATAAACCGATCCTCCTACCAGAAAATGAGATAGTATCAAGGGAAGCATTCAAATGTTATCAATTTGAGAACATTATCAAAAAATATACTATAGCGTTTTTTTATAGATGTACAGTAAAAAGGTAATGAAATTTTTTTATCTTTTTGTTATCATTATTGATAATGATAATGAAGGAGGCTATTACAATGAAATTACACTATGGTTTTGAAGACTTAAATCAAATTGATTGGGCAAGCATACTGCCAATTCTTTTACCATTTGTACTCGTAGGTTTTTTACTTATCACTGTTGCACTAATTGATTTATATAAACATCGAGATAGCAGAGAAAACATACTAATGTGGGCAATTATTATTTTGTTCTTTAATACAATTGGTTCTGTTCTATATTTCGTGATGGGGAGAAAGGATGTCAATAAACGTGCGCTTAGAAATTAACAATATTACGAAAAAATTTAATCAGAAAACGGCCGTAAGTAGTTTTTCAATGGTTATTGATTCGAATGAATGTGTAGGGCTTATTGGACCAAACGGGGCAGGAAAATCCACATTAATTCAGATCATTGCTGATATTCTTTATGCAGATGAAGGGGACATTGTCCTTGATGGACAAAAAATTTCAAAGATGAAAAATCATATTGGTTATTTACCGCAGTATCCTAATTTCTACTCATGGATGACAGCATCTCAAACCTTATCCTTTATGGGGACGCTTTCTGGTATTGCGAAAAATCAATTACAAAAAGATATTCCACTTCTTTTAGAAAAGGTAGGCTTAGGGAAGGAAGCACATGCTCATGTTGGAACATTTTCAGGTGGTATGAAACAGCGTCTTGGCATCGCACAAGCTTTATTACACAAGCCAGCTTTCATCATTATGGATGAGCCAGTATCAGCACTAGATCCAATTGGTAGGCGTGAAGTACTGAATCTATTAAAAGACATAAAAAAAGAAACGACTATTTTACTTTCTACGCATATATTAGGCGATGCGGAGGAAGTTTGTGAGCGCTTTGTAGTCATTAAAAATGGTTACAAAATTGAAGATGCAACAAAATTAGAGTTACTTAATCGCTATCAGGATTCAGCTATCTTTTTAATGGTTCAAAAGAAAGATGTTAAGTGGCTAACAACGATTGAACATTTACCTTATGTAAAGAAAATCGAAAGTTGTAGTGATGGTTTTAAAGTATATGTCAATCACTTGGAAGCGGATGCCCATCGATTGCTACAGTATGGATTGGATTCAAACGTAATATTTACAAAGTATGATCTAGGCATGCAGGAAGGCTTAGAAGAAATATTTTTAGAATTGGTGGTGTAACCTGGAGTGAATACGTTTATAGCATTAAGTAAAAAAGAAATGAATCAAATGACAAAGGAATATAAAGTCGTTTGGCTACCGATTGTCTATATCCTACTAGGCTTAACTCAGCCGATCATGATGTATTTCTTACCTACTATTTTACAATCAATGGGTGGTATTGAAGGGATTATGATTGATCCTACAATGGCAAAGCCAGGGGGAGAAGAAGTGCTCGCCTCAACACTGAATTCGCAATTTGATCAATTAGGTATAATCATACTTGCCATTGCAACGATGGGTATTATTCAGGGAGAAAAAGCCAATGGGATGATGGCATTCATTTTAACAAGGCCAGTATCTATCTCATCCTACTTAAATAGCAAGCTTCTTACTCATTATGTTTTAGCTGTTCTATGTATTACGCTTGGCTATGCAATGTCCTTTGGCTATACATCTTATTTATTTACCTCTGTACCGATAACTCGTGCATTGATAGCTTTAGCATTTTATTGTATTTGGCTGTTGTTTGTCATTACATTTGTTGCCATGATTAGTACATTTTTTAATAGTGCACCATTTATTGCATTAATCAGTATTGGTGTCTTATTTATTAGTCGTTTCTGTGCTGGCTTACATCCATTCTTAGATGTCATTAATCCTGCTAGTAATAGTTTGCATGCTACAACGATATTAATGACAGGTAACGTTGAAACATGGTATGGCTTCACTATTGTTATCACACTGTTACTTGTACTATTCATGATGGCTAACATGCATCATTTTATTGCCAAAAAGAAATTTTAATATAGAGGAAATTCTCGACAAATGAATGTAACAATAAATCGAAGAAGCAAAACGCCATATTATCAGCAACTCACACAGCAGGTGCTTTTAGCAATAGTGACTGGAAATTTAAATAAGGGAGACCATTTGCCTTCCATTCGCAATTTAGCGGCACAAACAAATCTCAATCTGCATACGGTTCATAAAAGCTACAAAGAGCTTCAAAAAAAGGGGATCATCACCATTAAACCTCATTCTAGAGCATTTGTTATCGTAGATCCTAGTAAAGCAACGACTATTTCATTTCAACAAATAACTATGAATATGGAGCAACTATTAATAGAGGCTTATATTTTAGGAATGAAAAAATCCCAACTAAAAGAAATGTTTTATGACATTTTAAAAAAGTATTATACAGAGAGCGAAGGAGATGGTTACTAATATAGTGACCATCTCTTTTCCTTTGGTTGAAACTAAATTAAAAACACCGCCACAATTGTCGTCACAATCAGTCCAATGACTACAGGGATCAAGTTTCGTCGTGCTAGCTCAAATGGGCTGACATTACAAATTGCAGCAGCTGGAATTAATGCCCATGGAATTAATGTGCCGCCACCAACCCAAATGGCTGTAATTTGCCCTAAAGCAGTTAAAGTGGCTGTTCCTCCACCAATGGCATTGCCGAACAAACTACCGACAGAGCCAGCAAGAGAAATGCCTGAGAAGCCAGAACCATCTAATCCTGTAATAGCACCAACAACTGCTAGCGTGACAACAGCAATTTCCTTTGTTAACGGAACTATTGCTGCAAGACCGACACCAAGATCATTGACAATACCGTGTGAGGTAGCGGGGAGGTGATCACCAAGAATTTGTGTAAAGCCAGCATCTCCAAGATAAAAGAAAGCAGCAATTGGAATTACAGGTCCGAAGACTTTAAAGCCGAATTGAAATCCTTGAATCAAATAACTTGTTGTCTTTTCTAAACCCGCTGATTTATGAGCAACCATACTAAGCAACAATAAAATAAAAACAGAGGTTCCCCCGATTAAAGCCGTTGCATCGCCGCCCGTTAAATCGAATACTGACATAGCGATAACGTCTAAGATAAAGGCAATAGGAATAAGTACGGCGAAGAATCGTTTTTGCCCAATTGACAGTAAGTTTTCTGCAGTTTCTTGTTCAACATCCATCTCCTCATTGTTGCCAGTATTTAAAAGTAGCGTTCCTCGTTTCATATCACGTCGTAAAAAAATATAAGCAACAATTGTCGTTACAACACCCATTGTGATAACAAGTGGAATACTAGCTGAAACAACATCTCCAACAGGAATACCCGCAGCATCAGCCGTTAATTTTGGAGCCCCTTGAATGACAAAATCACTCGATAACGCAATACCGTGCCCAAATAAATTCATCGCCATGGCAACCCCCAGTGCTGGGAGGCCCGCCCGAATCGCAACAGGTAAGAGCACTGCTCCTAATAGCGCTACTGCAGGTGATGGCCAGAAAAACCAAGAAATAAGCATCATTAATAGTCCAATTGTCCAATAAGCGAGTGCGGGTGTTTTAATGATCTTTGTGAAAGGGGCCACCATAACCTCATTAATACCTGAAGACATCATGACCCGACTCATCGCTACGATAATCGAAATAATAAGAATCGTTGATAGCAGCTCAGTTATGGCATAAATAAAGCTGTTAAACACACCACTTATAGACGAAGTAAAATCACCTGTCGCAACAATTGCTAGCATAAAGATGCCTACTACACAAATGAGGGTGGTATCGCGACGTTTAACCATAAATCCGATGATGAGCACAATAAAAACCACGTAAATCCAATGGAGAGCTGTGAATTCAATCCCCATATGTTTCCCCCTCAATATTCTGATTCTATAGAATATGAAGAGAAAAAAAGATGGTGATGATTTTGAAAAATTTTGACCTTGAAGACTATAGTGATCTTATTTCCAATTTTCTGGGAATAGTTATAATCGAAACAAGATAATTGAAAGAAATGAATTTATAGATTAAAATACTTTTATAGATTATCGATAATCTATAATCCATAATATATAACGCTTTTAGCTAATCACCCTATACACTGAACTATGTTAAAATAAAAAGATATAAATTTATTGGAGTGGTTTAATGGGGTTTGATGAAAATTCAATTTCAAAAAAAACAATTTCTGAGCAAATAGCTGAACGATTATTATTTCGTATATTTTCTGGTTACTATGAACAAGGTCAGCGCTTAATAGAGGCGGAAATTGCAAAGGAGTTACAAGTAAGTCATGCACCTGTCCGTGAGGCCCTTTATCTTTTACAAAAAGATGGTGTAGTTGAAAAAGTACAACATAAAGGTGTAAGAGTGAAGATTATAACGGATCAGGAATTAAAGGATTATTTGGAAGCGCTTTATCATCTATTGGATATTGCACTTACCAAGTGTGAATCTAAATGGACTGCCGATTTGCAAAATGAACTATTACATCGTTTTGAAGCGATGAAACAAAGAAAGTCTGCTGAAAATATTTATGAATATGTTGTTTCGTTTGCCCACTTGTTACAATTGTTTTTTGATGTTACAGGAAATATTGCGATGCTACGATTCTTTAAAGAAACAATATTTGTTACAAATGTAGCTGCACAAACAAAATGGAAGATGAATCTAGTTGAATCCTATCATATGTCCATCAATACTTTTATCAAGTGTATAGAAGTGTCGGATTTTGATCATGCACGAGTAGCTATTAAGGATGTTATTTTATGGTACCAATTTAAATAATTTTATGGGGGTAACATAAATGAAAGCTGCAGTTTGGCATGGTGTGAAAGATATTAGAGTTGAAGAGGTTGAATTACGCGCTTTAAGAGAAGAAGAAGTGAAAGTAAAAGTAGCGTGGGCTGGTATTTGCGGAAGTGATTTGCATGAATACGAAGAAGGTCCGGTTTTCGTACCAGTTGATGAAAAAGCTGATTTAACAGGTGAAGTTGCCCCACTTACAATGGGACATGAATTTGCTGGTATCATCGAAGAAGTTGGCTCTAAGGTTACTGACTTTAAGGCTGGGGACCGAGTTGTCATCAATCCTACATTAACATATAGAAAAAAACATGAAGAAGTCGATCGTTATGATGGATTTAACTTCATTGGCTTACATGGAAACGGTGGATTTGCGGAATATGTTAATGTCCCTGTAACGAATATACATCGATTAGCAGATAACTTAACATTACAAGATGGTGCATTGGTAGAACCAATGGCTGTTGCTGTACAAGCTGTCAAAGATGCTGGGGTTACATTAGGTGATTCTGTTGCTGTATTTGGGGCTGGACCTATTGGATTATTAACTGTCATCGCTGCAAAAGCATCAGGTGCTAGTAAAGTTATTGTATTAGATTTATCCGATGATCGATTAGAAAAGGCAAAAGAATTAGGTGCAACCCATGCTATTAATTCAGGGAAAGAAAATCCTGTACAAGCAGTTCGCGCGATTGTTGCAGATGGGGTTGATGTATCCTTTGAGGTTGCGGGGGTTGCCCCAACCTTTAAACAAGCAATTGATGTAACAAAACCTCGTGGTAACATGATGATTGTTTCGATTTTTGCAAGACCAATCGAATGGAATCCAATGCAGCTTACAAACACAGGTGTTAATGTATTATCATCCATTGTTTATACACCGTCAATCTTCCAACGAACAATTGATGCAATGAGCGCTGGTCAACTAAATCCTCAAGGGATCATCACAAGTCAAATTGAATTAGATGAGATTGTTGAAAAAGGATTCAAAACGTTAACAAATGACAAAACGCAATCTAAAATTTTAGTCGAGATAAGCGGAGAAAATTAATAAAATTGAGAGGAGTATGGCTGATGACAGCCATGCTCTTTTTTATAGTCTGGTGGAGCATGGAGCTTAAGAAAAAATGACAAAAGGAATCGAGAATGAACTTCTCGACTCTTTCAGTAACTTAATCTCTTTCTCTTGCCTGCTGTGTGTCTCTAATATTCTTTTGAACCGTGATGGATGCAAATAAACTTAGAACAAATGACATACCATAAAATCCTTTTTCGCTTAAAACAATACTTCCAGCATTATATAGCCCAATGCCCATTAATGAAATCGACACAATAAGTGCAACCCAACTAATACCATAATAAATATTCGTAACTGGTATTCCCTCTTCTTTATCTCTTACAGCTTTTTGTAAGGATATTGCTGAATAGAGTCCAAATACTAAAACAGCTAGGTAATATCCTTTTTCGTTTAGTTGCATCGTTGCATTAAACAAGCCTATAAAATAAGCCGTCACACCTACTAACAATGCTGCCCAGGAAGCCCCCTTGAAAGCAGCAGTAGGTTCTCCCTCTTTTCTTTCTACTTTAACTTTCGGATCAGGCTGTTTTTCCTTATCTAATGAAGACTCATTTTGATTAGACAATATCTTTCTCCTCCTTCTATCACTGTATAAAAACATTCTATCATTCTATAGGGAGGTTATGAGAATAGAAATTTCTCTAAATCTCGCTCTTCAATAATAAAAGTAATTCTCCTTAACAGAGGCTGCTTTAATTTGACTGTTATTTTGCTGGGGGTATAGCGTCAATATGGGTTCATCAAATCTGAAGGATCTGTCCTTCGTTGCAATGATTTTGATACAGATAAGAGCTAGGTGTATAGCTTTTTTTCATATTATTCAACTTGACAGCTAAATATGTTTAGGTCTGTGTGACTGCCTGAGTTACTTTGTTCACTGCTTTTTACAATTCGCGTCAACTATGAACGAATAATTAAAAATGGTTGATAAAGCTATGAACCATCGTTTATAGATAAAATAATCGGTAGTCCCAGTTTCCAACAATAAGTTAAGGAACATGAATTAGCCAAAGTTCATTAGACAGTCCGATCACTTAGAAAGCGATTGCGCCATTGTAACCAATTTTTTTACTCCTTCACTTAGCTGTTTTTCATTAGCATAAGAATAGCTTAAACGTATCCAGGATGATAGCTGTTTTAGTGGATCACAAACTTGACCTGGGACAAAGGATATCGATTGTTCGATACTTTTAGATAATAATAATTCAGTTGGAAGATCATCTGGGAGCTGTACCCATAAATTCAGACCGCCTTTTGGGCTGATCCAACGCCAACCTGTTACAGCTAGCTCCTCCTCCATAATTTCCTTCCGAATCTGCAGGGCGATCCGAATTTTCTCCAAATGTTGCTGCAATCTTAGTGAGGAGAAGTAATGGAGAAAAATTTTTTGGTTGAGAAGTGGTGAGCCATTATCAGCTAGCGATTTTTCTGTTAATAGTGATTTCATCAATGATGATGGACAAATAACAGTCGCAATTCTCAAACCAGGAGAGATATATTTGCAAAAGCTTCGGATATAAATGACTGTCCCAGCACTATCATATGTGTAAATCGGTGGAGGTGGGGCTTCATCAAAATAAATGTCGTGATAGGCATCGTCTTCAATTAATAGAAACCGATAGTGCTCAGCTAATTCTACTAACTTTTTGCGCTGCTCGATTGAAACCGTATAACCAGTAGGATTATGGAAGGTGGGGTTGAGATAAAATAGGCGAGGTTTGTATTGTTTAATATAGTATTCAACCTGTTCTAAATCGTAGCCCTCAGGATGGATATCCACGGTTACAATTTGTGCTCCTTGTGCGCTAAAAATATCAATCGCAGCACTATAGCTTGGACGTTCCAATAAAACGACGTCTCTTGGCTTAATAAAAGCTTGAGCAACTAAGTGAATGGCTTGCTGTGAGCCAGACGTTATTAACAGATCATCTGCACTGAGATGAGTTTTATACTGGTTGATAAAATATTGGGTAAGTGTTTCACGCAGTTCTAAATCACCTTGCACAGTGGAGTAGGTTGCCAGTACTTTTGGATAAAGGTCAAACACTTCCTTTACGTAATCAGAAAAATAATGATTTGGCAAAAGATTAGGATCAATCAATGCCTGAGAAAAGTGATAAGAAAAAGATGGTTGATGGATTTCGGATAAATGATTTTTTTTTACGTATGCTGAAATAATTGGATTCTCCTGATTTAGATATTCAAGATTTTTCGATACAGTTGATTGGACAAAATAGCCTGATTTATCTTTTACATAAACTTTGTCATGCTGTTTCAATAATTGATAAGCCTTTAAAACCGTTAGCCGATGAACATTCATTTCAGATGCTAATTGCCGGACGGAGGGAAGCTTTTCATCTTCTTTCCATTCTTTACGCTCTATTCTGTGCAGTACATTATCATAGATTTTCTTAAAAAGATAATCTTCATTTTGAATTGCTTTGCCCACATCGATCCCTCCTATTCAAAACGATTGTACCACGAACTGCTCTAATCTGTTCTATCCTTTTCAATCTGTTCTATCCTCCTTCTTTTATGATAGAAAAAGAGGAGGAGTATGATATGGTAATTTTTAATTATTTCTTTATGTGTTTGATTTTTGGGACAACATTTTTAGCAATTAAAGTTGGGGTTGATGCAGGAGTTCCTCCGTTTTTATCAGCTGGTCTTCGTTTTCTCATTGCTGGTTTACTACTATTTAGTTTTATGGTTTGGCGCAAAAAAACGACAATCCGGTTATTATTTCGGAAAGAAATGTTTTTTACAGGAGTGGGCTTAACCTTTGGAACGTTTGCCACATTATACTGGGCAGAACAGTATGTGACATCTGGAATCGCGGCTGTCTTATCTGCTACAGGTCCGATGATGATTATTGTGATTCAGACATTCCTATTGAAGCAAAAAGGAAATCGGAAATCATTTATTGGCTGTGTCGTCGGAGTCATTGGTGTTACGTTCTTAATCTTACCTAGTTTTGCAATTGAGATTAGTCCTCTCTGGATGGTTGGTTGTTTCGCTATTATTTTAGGTGAAGTTTTTTACGCATCTGGAACGATTTATACAAAGCATGTTATCCAAAAATTCGGAACAACATCCCCAATTGCTTTAAATGCAGCACAAATGATGCATGGAGGGATTTTATTAATCATTTTGTCACTTTTTACTGAGAACATTCAGCTTCATTATCTTTTAAGTCCAGCTTCAATGGGTTCTCTTTTTTATTTGATTATTTTTGGTTCAATGATCGGTCACACTATTTATTATTGGCTTGTTTCACGAACAATTCCTGTTTTTCCGTCAACATGGCTGTATATCTCACCAGTAATTGCCGTTATATTAGGTGTTACCTTCTATCATGAATATATTTCGTGGCTAACAGGAATAGGTACTATGACAATTATTGTTGGAACGATTCTAGTCAATTTCGACACGTTGAGAGAGTTACTTTGGCGGAAGGGGACTGTTCTTCAGGATATGAAAAATTAACTTGTTCCTGAATAATAAAATCTAATTATAAAGGGGAAGAAAATGAAAATTTCTAATGGAGTAGAGATTCTGGAGCTTGAATTTAATGGGGCCTTCATTCATCCAACGCTATTATGGGATCAGGAGATGGCTGTTTTAATTGATACTGGATGTTCAGGACAAATGGAAGATCTACGTATAGCAATGGATAAGGTAGGCGTGTCGTTCGACCAACTAAAAGTTGTGATATTGACACATCAGGATATCGATCATATAGGCAGTCTTCCTGAGATATTACAATATTGTGGAAGTCATATAAAAGTATATGCGCATGAATTAGATAAGCCCTATATTCAGGGGGAATTACCATTGTTGAAAGACGGGCATCTAGCAAATCCACCTAAGAGCAAAGTAGATGAGATCTTGAAAGACGGTCAAGAACTACCATATTGTGGGGGAATACGAGTTATCCATACACCAGGACATACGCCTGGCCATATCAGTTTATATTTAAAGCAAAGTAAAACGCTTGTTGCAGGCGATTCGATGTATAGTATAAATGGTACACTAGGAGGGATTCATGTCCCAACCACTTTGGATATAGAGGTTGCTCAACAATCTTTAAAGAAATATGCAGACCTAGACATTGAATCTGTGATTTGTTATCACGGTGGATTATGCAAGGTGGATATTAAAGAGCAGATTCAAAAGCTTTGAATTTTAAAAAGATTGATTAAAGATGGAAGCTCCTTAGAATGCCAAGTGCTGGGAGGCTTGCTCGAATCGTAACAGGCAAGAATTCCGCTTCCTAGCACGAGTCAAAGGCTTGTCAAAATCTATTTTATTGTGAGTCAGCTCATGTTATAATGAGGCACTTAAGGTACTTATAACGGATGCCAGGAAAAGCCTCCGCAGAACGATCAAATATGGAGGTGTAAGTGAATGAATAAACGTTGGACGATTGGTGATATTCAGAAATTTGTTGAGAACAATTCAGAAAGTAAGTTGTTAACGACAGAATATCATGGTTTTTCTCAAAAGCTACTATTTAAATGTGCATGTGGTAGTAACTTTGAAAAAACATTTACAAAATTTAAAAATAAAAACCAACGAAAATGTGATGTATGCCAACCGCCAAAAGAGTCACGCTAAACATTTTGCGGCCGTTCATTAATCATATTAGTGAACATTAAAAACATCTCACTTCTATATTTTTTATAGAGGGAGGTGTTTTTTTGATTGGATTATTACAGAGTAAGATTGTAATATGCTGAAGAAAATTGAGAAAAACATTCAATTTAACATACTTTAATAAAAAATACATAGAAAAAAG
This sequence comes from Lysinibacillus sp. IITD104, assembly GCF_036698265.2. Classification (NCBI taxonomy): domain Bacteria; kingdom Bacillati; phylum Bacillota; class Bacilli; order Caryophanales; family Bacillaceae; genus Lysinibacillus; species Lysinibacillus sp. IITD104. The sequence goes on along the minus strand of NZ_JBAHYH020000001.1, from coordinate 3,164,049 downwards.
CCAAACCCTTTATATATGTGAGTTTTGGCTTTTTTTGTCATTTTCGCTACGGGAGAATTCCTTATGAACGAAAAAAAAGATTGTAAAATAACAATCAGTGATATATATTGGAGATTATGATTTTTTTCGACATCTCAAAATCATAAACAAAATTTCATCAAGACAAATTTTGAGAGGGAAGTGAATAATCAAGATATATCTTTATCCCCTATTAGTAGTGATTGCAGCTAGTAGTTTTGGTATCGTTTCAACTATTATAAAACTGGCAATGCGTAGTGGCTTTTCTGTAGCTGAGGCAGTTACAAGTCAGTTTTTTATCGGGTTTTGTATAGCAGTATGTATTTCCTTAGTTACAAATAGATCAAACTTTAGCTTTAAAGGCGTTAAAATCCTTTTATTTGCAGGCTTGTTAACAGGGTTAACAAATATTTTATATGGTCATTCATTAAACTTTTTGCCTGCGTCCTTAGCAGTAGTATTACTGTTTCAATTTACATGGATCGGTATGTTGATTTCTTGTATCACAAAACGACAATTTCCAAGCAGAATTGAATTCATCTCTTTAATTATATTAGTAGCTGGAACCATACCAGCCGCTGGTATAATTGATGTTGATTTGTCTCAAATACCTTTTCAAGGGTGGTTATGGGGTTTAGCAGCTGCTCTTTGTTACTCCTTATTTTTATATGTAAACGGAAAGACAACCGCAAGTATGACAACCTCCAACCGTTTAGTTTTGGTTTCTTTCTTTGCATTCATGACGACGGCGGCTTTTCAGTCTCCAGAAATTATTTGGAATGGCACCTTGTTTAACGAGGGACTGTGGATTTATGGTTTAGCATTAGGGTTATTTGGCATGATTATACCAGTTTTCTTATTCACAATTGCAGTGCCTAAAGTGGGATTAGGTATGTCATCCATATTGAGTGCTGTTGAATTGCCAATCGCGGTGATGGTATCCGTTATTCTCTTAAGCGAAACGGTTACAACTTTGCAAATAGCAGGTATCGTAACAATCGTTATCGGCATCAGCTTACCTACATTGCTTGATAAAGATGGATTGTTAAAAAACGTCAAAACGAAATACAAAAAATCCAGCAAAAAATTCGCCAAAGGATCTTCGATTTGAAGATCCTTTTTTTCATATCAATTAAGTAGTGCCATAACAAATGGATCCTTGGGCCCTCTCTATATTTTATATAACGACGTACTATTTTTTTGTTCATACTCCGTTCATATGGTTGTCATAGGCAGTACACCTTCATTGTATAAGCTATCCTTAATCACTATTTATATCGTACAAAAGCAAAGGAAATCGTTAAAAACTTTAGAGAATTTTTTTGAACAGAATAAACTGAAGTGATTCTCAACTGAGTGCAAAAGACCAATTATCAAACGATAGCCCTGATCAGCATTTTGTCATTGGATAGTATATCCCTCTGAACAGCAAGTATTTTATCTTGACCACAATTAGTTAATGAAACAACTAACCAGGCGCTTAAATGAGAACCTGGTCTTTTTTTACTATTTGTGAACCCTATGTTTTAATGCCAATGTTTAGATCTCAGAACGGAAGTTGTTACCAAGGTTGCTACCCAAACCAAAATAATGACGAAAATTATAAATGAGAGGACTCCATTTATTTGGATCAATATGATTTTCTTCTATAATTATATCCTCATGGGCATGAACATGTATCGTTTGGGTCTCAACAATAGCAAAATTAGGAGAATAATCTGGGATGCGAATATGTTTTACCTGGGCTTCGATTTGAATTGGACACTCCATAATTCGAGTAGGAATAACCGTTGTAGATCCAATAGGTGTTAAGCCACTACTATCAAGTTTCTCTTTTCTGAATGTAAAGCCAATCTGTTTCTTAAATTCTGGAACTGGATTTTTTCCTGTGTATGGAGCTAACTGTTCCACGTTCTCCCATAGAGAGGGGGCAGGAATATTAATGACACATTCAGGATGTCGCTCTAAATTTTCAATTGCTTTTCCACCAAGTCCAATGCCTAAGACAATACAGTCTCCTAATACCCAAGAAGAAGATAAAGGGCTAATATTCACTGTACCATCCTCATTTAACGTACTCAGTAAAATTACAGGAAATCCATAATATAAAATTTTAGGGTTTATTATTTTTGTATTTGGTATTTGTTTCATTATTTTCATTATAAGTTCCTCCCGCAAAATATTTTCACTATCAGAACCCATTGTAAAAGATAAATATTTCGACATTCATCGAAGTGTTGATTACAAACAATTGCCCCAACCTAAAAAACGATTGAGCAAAGATAAAGCTCACACTTTTCATTCTTCTACTAGATAGATATCCGTAGTTTTTCAGTTCGAATTTAAAGATTTATTTTTAATTAACAACGATAATCATTATCGATAATATTGAGATAGTGAGAGCCCCTAAACGATCTCCTTTTGTTGTTCCCAAACTTGAGCCTCGGTTATTCATGCATCAGTATTTTTCTTCTATACCATCCATTTAATCCAATTTCGCTAAAGATGAGTTCATCTATATAAGTAATTGCATATATTTGAATCCTGATGAAATTTAAGGAGTATAAAAATAAGCGTTTAAAGGAATTATTATTATATTAAAAAAATACTAGAACAAAATTGAAGAAAAAAATAGGTGTCTGTAATATTCATCCAAATGGATTGTTTTGTCGCACTTCAGCATAATGTTTCCTTATTTTAGAAATTTTTTATGAAAAGATTCCCTACATAGCCAATGAAGTATTAATATTACCTTATTTTTAGCGTTTATTTATTGGTAATGAAGTTATATTATTGTGTTGTAAAGCAAATTACAGTTTGATTGGGATATTTAATCATGGAAAATTTAGAAGATTGCTTTACATATAATTGGTTAAATTATTATTTGTGGGAACGATTTATACATATTTTTATAATTTTATAATTAAATAGCGCGATAATATTGTTCTCACAGAATAATATAATTTATTTAAATTCTGGAGGAATATACTATGACAAAACAAAACAAGGGTCGTAAATTTTTCGCAACTACAGCTACAGCAGCACTTGTAGCATCAGCAATCGTACCAGTAGCATCAGCTGCTGAATTTCAAGATGCAGCTAGCATTTCATCTTGGGCAAAAGAAGCTGTACAATTTTTAACTGATAAAGGCTACATCCAAGGCGATGAAAAAGGAAACTTCAACCCAGCTGGTACACTTACACGTGCAGAAGCTGCTGAAATTTTATCTAAAGCATTAGATTTAAAAGCTACGGGCACAGAAGATTTTTCTGATGTAAATGAAAATGACTGGTTCTATAACGCAGTACTTGCAACTTCACCAGAATTATTTGATGGTATGGGCAATGGTAAATTTGAGCCTAAAGCTCAATTAACAAGAGAACAAGCTGCTAAAGTGATCGTTCAAGGTTACCAATTAACAGGTAAAGCAGATCTTAGCCAATTTGCAGATGCTTCTAAAGCTTCTAAATGGGCTGTATCTTACTTAGAAACAGCTGTAGAAAATGGTGTAATCAATGGTAAAGGGTCATTATTAGCACCACAGGATAAAATCAGCCGTGAAGAATTCGCTACAATGGTAAAACGTACAATTGATGCAACAACTAAAGAGGTAACACCAGCTGTAGATTCTGTAAAAGGACTTAATGCAAAAGAATTGGAAGTGAAGTTCAATACAGCTGTTGATGCTAAAGATGCTGCAGTGACAGCGAAATATGCTATTGAAGGTGTAGCTATTACGAATGCAAAAGTATCTGAAGATGGAATGACTGTTACTTTAACAACTGATAAAGAGATTAAATTAACAAATGGCAAAGTGACTGTAAAGCCAATCAAAACAAAAGCAGATGCAAAAGTTCTAACAGAAGAGTTTAACAAATTGATCACATTTGCAGACACTACTCCTGTAAGTGTAAATACTGTTGAAGCAAAAGGTACTACAGCAGTTATCACTTTCGACGAGCTTGTACAAAGTGAAGGAACTGTAAGCTTAAATGGTGCTGAACTTGCTAAGGATCGCTACACTTTATCTGGTAAAACATTAACAATCAATGGTTTAACTGCTGAACAAACTTACAAAGTAGACATCGTTGGCGCAACTGACTTTGCTAATAATATTGCAAATCCGATTGCTGTTAACTTCACAGTTCTTAAAGCAGACGTTGATAACTCAAAACCAACTGTTTCAACAGCAGTAAACGGTACAGAAATCACTTTCGATTTCTCAGAAGAATTAAAGAAACAAGATTTTGTTGTTGATAAAGAGAATACAGTTAAAGGGTATGCAAAAGTAACTGTTGGATCAACTGTTTTCTATTTAACAGATGCTGATATTAAAGATGCAGAGGATAAAACTGTATTTACAATTGATGCAAAAACTGCATTAGGTACTGCTACATTCATCAATACCAATGTTAAAGTAGAAGGTCAAAAAGATTTAGCTGGTAACGCTGGAGATGCATTTGAGTTCAATGCTATTCTTTCTAAAGATTTAACGCCTGCTACTTTAGTAGCTGTTTCTTCTAAAATGTTAGTGGCTGATGATGTAAATGCTACTACAGACGTAGATGCTTTATACCTTACTTTTAGTGAACCAGTAAAAGTAGATGGTAAATTAACAGTTAAAACTCAAAATGGTATTGCTTACACTACTGGGAAAGAAACAGCAGTAAAAGCTGTTGCTGGTTTCGATGTAGATGGTAACGGTAAAATCGAGGGTGCAGAGAAAAACACTGTAAAAGTGGACATTGATTTAGATAGCAATTCAACATACACATTTGAATTATCTGCTAAAGCAGTTTCAGATTTAGCTGGCAATGTAACTGCTGATACTGTTACTTTCAATGTAACAACAGGCGTATTTGAAGCTACACCTGAAACACCAACAGATTCATTAGTATTCGGAGCTACTCCAGTTGTTGTAACTGACAATAACGTATTCACTGTTGAATATGCTAAAGATGTGACTGCAACAGCAACAAATCCTGCTAACTACACAATTGGAGGAAAAGAGCTACCTGCTGGCACTCAACTTCAATTTGTAGATGGTACTAAAAAAGTACGATTCACTTTACCAGAAGGTTCTATCACTGCTAATGGTAATTATGTACTTGAAGCTAAAAATGTAGTAGATACAAAAGGTAATACACTTAAAGGTGGAAAAGCTACAATTCTAGTAGCACTTAAAGAAAATATTGTGCCTGTAGCATCTAAAGTAACGGTAGTAGATAGCAAAACATTTACTGTTGACTTCACTGAAAGTATTGCTGACCAAGTTGCACCAACAGGTTTAACAGTTAAAATTGCTGGTTCAACTGTAGAGGTTGCTTCAGCTGCTGTAGCTAATGGTAAATTAACTGTGACAACTAAAGCGGATTACGCTTTAACGGATAGCATTGTAGTTGAATTCAAATCTACAAACTTAGTTGATGCTAATAACAACAAAGTAAAAGACGGTTCAATTGCAAAATAATTAAATCGTTCATTGAAATGCCCTGTGGAGAGGTCTCTACAGGGCTTTTTTAATTAGTTTCTTCTTATTAATAATGTATCCCTGAAGAAACCCAAATTTTTTTAAAATATAGCAAGGGTAAATAGGCTCTCAAAGAAATACATAGCCGGTTGACGGAAACTAATCGACAACAGGCTGTGTATATAGAACGGCTATTTGTAAGGGAATTTGCTTGGGATAGGACCAAAGGCAATCCAATGGTACTTAAAGAATCTGCCCATCAATAGTACGACCATCCATGGAACGAAGAGAGAAAAGATAAAGCCCCCAATGCTCCAAAGGTGATAGATAATACTATTACCACCAGTACTTAATTGTCTATAAAGGAAAAGGAAAAATGGATGTAGTAGATAGATGCCAAATGATACTGTTCCTAGATTGATTAAGCCATTTACAATAGCTTGGTTCCATTTATCATAGATCCAGAAAGAAAGCTGTAATAAGACAATACAGGCTGTAAAAGATTGTAGCTGAAAAACTAGCTCAAATATGGTGCTGTTCACTAGATAGGTTTGTGATGAATAAACATAGAAATATAAATATACATTATATATCGTAGAACTTAGCCATATACACCACAAAAAAAGTATCGTGATAGGAAAATTTTCTTTTTTTAGTTGAAGCCATCCTTTGTATTTTTCAAAATAGATTCCTAAAAATGCCCCTGTTAAGAAATAAAAGAGATAAGAGAAAGCGATACTCCCTCTATAGGGATACTGCCAAAACTCCGCATTTAATAGAATAAAGACCCATTGAAGAGCAAAGCCAATCAAAATTAAATGAGGAGATAGGGCTGGTTTTTTCTTTAAAATATATAGGAGTAATGGGAACAAAAGATAGAATTGGACAATAATAAAAATATAGTATAGATGGGTATACGCTTTGCCTAATAATAGTTTTTCCAGAAATTCGATACTAAATAGGGAGCGCCAAGTTTCTGCTAAATCATATATCACATAAAATTGCATCGCTGCATAATAAAAGATAGAAAAAAAGAGGTAAGGAATGAGAATTTGTGTCACTCTTTTTTTATAAAAATTTTTAATAAGCTCCTTTGTTAAATCCTTTTGTATATAATTGTAAAATAATACAAATCCACTTAAGAAAATAAAAACAGGAACAGCGAATTTAGGGGAAATATTAAAAAATACATAAAATGGATATAGTTTTGAGTCACTAGATAAAGCCGTTACAGGGGTACTAGTAGAATGAATAAGAAGGACAGCTAGAATGGCTAATGCTCGTGTAATATTTAATTCATTAATATGTGCTCGCTTCATACGCTCATCTCCAAAATTTTAATTATAGTATTGAATTCCCAGAAAGCTGTCTACATACTCTATTGGTATGCTTGTTAGTACTAATTTAGACAAGCTTAGGTGCCTAAATTTGTCTAAAGGAAACAGGTGGGTCGTTCATGAGTTACTATAAAGCGCATATATGTCAGGGAGATGTCAACCATAAAAAAAGCTACCACGCTCGCTATGCGTAGTAGCTTATTTGACAACTAGAATTATTTTCTGGGAAATACAATGGAGAAGGAGGCTTGATGAAACTCCTTATAATGTAACAAGGATTCTGCCTCTTGCTTGACCCTTTAGTAAGATAGGTAAAACATCAGGAAGTTGTTGTAGTGTTACCTCTTGCTGAATGAAATCATTAAGGTTTGCTGGTTTGAAATCAGTCGCTAATCGATGCCAAATGTTCAATCGAATGTCCATTGGGCAATAAACAGAATCAACTCCAAGTAAACTCACGCCTCTTAAAATGAAGGGAAATACACTTGTAGGAAGCTGTGTACCTGCTGTTAAACCACTACTTGCAACAGCCCCACCATATTGAATCTGGCTTAATAAAGAGGCAAGTGGCTCTCCACCAACAGAATCTACAGCAGCAGCCCATTTTTGTTTGCCTAATGCTTTAATTTTTCCATCATAAACCTCTTCACGATTTACTATTGTAGTAGCCCCGAGTGATTGTAAATATTCATGTTCAGATTCTTTTCCTGTGCTCGCTTCAACTTGATAACCCAGTGTTGAAAGAATAGAGACAGCAAAGCTACCTACACCACCTGTAGCCCCTGTCACAAGAATTTTTCCCTTTTCAGGATGAATACCATTTTCCTCTAACTTTTGAACAGATAATGCAGCTGTAAATCCTGCAGTACCAATTACCATAGCCTCTTTAAGGGAAAGTCCTTTTGGAAGCGGTACAATCCATTGCGCTGGGATGCGGGCATATTCACTAAAGCCACCAAAATGGGAAACACCTATTTCATAGCTAGTTGCAATGACCTCGTCACCAATTTTAAAGCGAGAATCCTCAGAAGAAACAACAGTCCCAGCTAAATCAATGCCAGGAACAAAAGGATAAGACGTAACGATTTTACCATCAGGAATAGAGGCAAGACTATCTTTATAATTAATACCTGAATAACTAACTTTAATTAATACCTCACCCTTTGGTAGATCTTCTAAAGTTAACTTGTTCACTTTCACTGTAAATGCATCATCTTTATTGACTACTAACGCACTAAAATTTTCTGCCGTCATCGTAAACGTCCCCCTACAATTTTATTCCATTAAACAGTATCAAAATTATTCTGACCGGTCAACATAAAATTGGATTGTTGCTACTCTTCATGTATAATAACTTCTATCAAGTCATCGGAGGCTCCTATGAAAAAGAAAGAGGAAGAACGTAAAAAACAGATTATGAAAGCAGCCTTTAACGCTGTTTCACAAATAGGTTATGATAAGGTTACACTACAAGACATAGCCAATCATGCCAGTGTCTCAAAAGGGGTAGTTCACTACTACTTTACAAGCAAACAAAACATTTTATTAGAATTACTGGAATCCACTACGAGCAAAATCTACAGCTATGAAATACAAGAAATAGGCAAGCATCAAACAGCTATAGACAAGCTCCAGGCCTACTTAAATGCTGTTTTTGTATCCCCTATAGAAAATAAAAAATTTTACAGAGTTTATTTAGATTTTTTAGCTCAGGCAAATAGCAATGAAGAGTACAAAAAAATTAACTTAAAATTTTATGAGAATTGCTGGAGAATTGGACAAGAAATTATTGAATTAGGAAAAAGAGAAGGTGTCTTTAGTTCAGACATTGATTCCTTAACCTATGCAAAAATGATGAGGGCAATGATTGATGGTTCATTAATTCAGTGGTTAACCTGCGATTTAGAAGAACAACATAAATTTTATAAAGAAACCTGTTTGAATAGTATTGTGCGACTATTAAAATAGGCAATTGAAAAGCCTTATTACTATTGTAGTAAGGCTTTTTTTTGCCGTAAAAAAGAAGAATAATTGAATGATTTTGGAAAATATTTATTAACATATAGCATTTATAGATAAAATTACCGACGAAATTTTCGGAAAAAACTATAAAAAAAGAACAGTTTTAATATTTTGTTTAGTAATTTCTTACAAAAAACACGTTTAAAAGGAAAAAAATGTTTTGGTATGCATTGAAATAGCGTTTATGCATTCGTTTATACAGGAATAAATCTATGTTTTTAATAATTTAAACTGTATAAAAATTTAAAAAAATGTCGAGTTGAGTCAATGTTGCAAATTCTTTATACTGTGAAAGTAATTAGTGGAGAGGAGAAAACATCATGAATAAAGAAGTGACAATTATTGGGGTGCCCATGGATTTAGGTCAAACAAGAAGAGGCGTAGACATGGGACCAAGTGCTATCAGATATGCGGGGGTAACTGAACGACTTGAGGGCCTTGGTTATTCGATTTATGACGAAGGAGATTTAACTATTGACTTCGTACACGAAGATAAAGACGCAGAAGGAAAGACAAACTTAAAAAATTTAAAAACTGTCACAGAAAGTAACGAGAAGCTAGGCCAAAAAGTAGACCATGAAATTTCTTTAAACCGTTTTCCTTTAGTATTAGGTGGAGATCATAGTATTGCTATTGGAACATTAGCAGGAGTTTCCAAGCATTATGAGAATCTAGGGGTCATTTGGTATGATGCCCATGGCGATTTAAATACTGGTGAAACATCTCCTTCAGGAAATATCCATGGCATGTCTTTAGCTGTAAGCTTAGGCCTTGGGCATCCAGCACTTACAAATATCGGAGGCTATGCTCCAAAGGTAAAGCCTGAAAACGTTGTTATTATTGGTGCTCGTGATTTAGATCCAGGAGAAAAAAAACTTATTAAGGAAATTGGTATTAAAGTATACACGATGCATGAAATTGATCGTTTAGGAATGACGAAAGTGATGTCAGAAACGATTGACTATTTAAAGGAGCGTACAGACGGTGTTCACCTATCATTAGATTTAGATGGACTTGATCCAAATGATGCACCAGGTGTAGGTACGCCCGTAGCAGGTGGTATTAGCTATCGTGAAAGTCATTTGGCTATGGAAATGCTGTCAGAAGCAAATATTATTACTTCAGCAGAATTTGTTGAGACTAACCCAGTATTAGATCAATACAATAAAACGGCTATTGCTGCAGTAGCTTTAATCAGCTCACTATTTGGCGATACATTACTTTAAGCCATGAATAGAAGTCATTTTGTATCCCAAAAGGAAGAACTTTCTTAAAAAATTAGGTCGCGACAACCAACTATAAGAAAGTAGCTCTCCCTATAGTAAGTTTACAATACAATTTAGCTAATCAATAGCCTTTATTTTGTCAGAAAATTGACAGTTCATAAAATATATAAAACAGTTTATCTATTAATCATTCAAATTTTAGATTGTTATCTGTTTTGCACGAAAAAAAGAAAGTGCTTACAAGATAATGAATGTAAGGAGTTTTTTATGGCAGCAGAACAATATGAATTAAAAAGAAGTATGAAAGCAAGACACTTATTTATGATTTCACTTGGCGGATGTATTGGAACTGGTTTCTTTCTTGGATCAGGCTACACGATTAACCAAGCTGGGCCAACTGGTGCCATCCTCGCTTACTTAGTAGGCGGAGCAGTTATGTATTTAACAATGCTATGTTTGGGTGAATTGTCTGTTGCTATGCCGGTATCAGGCTCGTTCCAAACGTACACGACGAAATTTATCGGTCCTGCTACTGGTTTTGCCGTTGGATGGCTATACTGGCTAGGTTGGGCAGTAACTGTTGCTCTTGAATTTTTAGGAGCTGGACAACTTATGCAAAGATGGTTCCCTGATTCACCAGTATGGATGTGGTGCCTAATATTTGCTGCACTGCTCTTTGTATTGAATGGTTTATCAGCAAAAGCATTTGGTGAAGCAGAATTTGTTTTCTCCAGCATTAAGATATTAGCAATTATTATGTTCCTTGCGGTTGGTGGAGCAGCTATGTTTGGGCTAATCGATATGAAAGATGGAACAAATGCACCTTTCCTTACTCATTTTTATGAGGGTGGACTATTTCCGAATGGCGTAACAGCACTGCTTATTACAATGATTACCGTGAATTTTTCATTCCAAGGTACAGAATTAATTGGTATTGCTGCTGGGGAGAGTGAAAATCCTGAAAAGACTATCCCTAAATCTATTAAGCAAACTGTTTGGCGTACGTTGTTCTTCTTTGTGTTATCGGTATTTGTACTTGCAGCTATGATACCAATGGATAAAGCAGGGGTTGTGGAAAGTCCATTTGTAGTTGTATTAGATAGCATAGGTATTCCATATGCAGCAGATATTATGAATTTTGTTATCCTAACAGCCTTATTATCTGTCGCAAACTCTGGTCTTTATGCTGCAACACGTATGCTGTTCTCACTATCTGTCGAAAAGATGGCAAGTCCCGTTTTAGGGAAGGTTAATAAAAGAGGTATCCCAATGAATGCATTACTAATCACACTCGCTGTAGCAGGTCTATCATTACTGTCAAGTGTCTTCGCTGCTAATACAGTCTTTGTGTGGTTATTATCTCTAGCAGGCTTAGGTGCACAAATTGGTTGGATTGCGATTACAGCATCTCAAATTGCATTTAGACGCTCCTATATACGTCAAGGAGGAAAAGTAGAGGATTTAAAATTCAAAGCGCCATTGTATCCAGTGATCCCTATATTAGGTTTATTAGCGAACTGTATAGTAATGGTAAGCTTGGCTTTTGATCCAGCACAACGTTTAGCACTCTACTGTGGTGGTGCATTCTTCATTGGATGTTATATCGTTTATTATTTAAAAGTGAAAAAAGTGACGAACTTAGAAATAAATCAGCAAGAAGTGCAATTAAAATTAAATCAAAAAATATATCTTTAATTTCAAAGAGTAGCTGCTTATGTGGCTACTCTTTTCTTCATAAATAAAGAACAACAAAGACGTATTTAACTAGAAATAGTTTCGATATTAAAAGAAAAAATTTATCGATTTTCGATAAAAAAATATTGAAATTAGATAATTTATCGTTTATTCTTCATACAAGAAGCATTAAATTATGAACAAGTTCATTTGAGGTGGATTCATGTTGAAGAATTTTAGTAAAGACTTAGGAGTCTTTACGTATCATCAATCATTATCTTGTATTTTTCCTGTTGTGATATTTGCTACACTTGCACTCTCTAAAGCCATTCAAATACCTGGGGTAGGAAGATATGACTTTATTCTGGTTATCTGTCTATTGACTCAGTACTTGATGTATAAATTTGGTTTAGAAACAAAGGATGAAATAAAAGTCATTTGCTTGTTTCACATTATTGGGCTCGTGCTCGAACTATATAAAGTGAATTTCAATTCATGGTCATATCCTGAAGAAGCGTGGACAAAAATAGGGGGTGTGCCTTTATATAGTGGATTTATGTATGCGAGTGTGGCAAGTTATATTTGCCAAGCCTGGCGTAGGTTTGATTTAAAAATTGTAAGTTGGCCAAAAAGTTATGTAGCTATTCCACTTGGAGCCGTTATCTACTTAAATTTTTTCACACACCATTTTATTTATGATTTCAGATGGCTGTTAATGGCACTACTATTTATTGTGTTTTATCGTACTATTGTAAAATTTACCGTACGGAACAAAGTCTTTAAAATGCCCATCGTTGTATCGTTCTTTTTGATTGGCTTTTTCATTTGGATTGCGGAGAATATTGCAACGTTTTTTGGAGCATGGTCATATCCGAATCAGGAGGTGTCTTGGTCGATTGTTCATTTTGGTAAAATCAGTTCATGGTTTTTACTTGTAGTCATTAGCATTATGATTGTTGCACAACTTAAATTATTCTATCGTGATGCAGGTGAAAATTTGGAGAAATAATAATTCACTATATGACATTCATTTGTTGAATGATATTTGCGATGAACTATTAAATATAACACTTAGAGATTTGCAAAGCTTCTAAGAGAAATAGTATGGGTTTCTGATAAACTAGTATTTTTACCTTGTACCCATTCCCTTTCATCAAACTGTCCCTTTTTTAGTGTGCAATACTGCTGTAGACTCCTTTTTAGAAGAGGATGGGGGGAATGATCATGGTAACAGATATTCGGATGATCAATAGAGCTTGTACAGACGACAAACAAATTAAGCAATTTTTAGAAGGTGCCCAAACTGCATTTCTTGGTTTAGTGGAACAACATATGCCATATGTTATTCCGCTAAATTATGTCTACAAAGACGGAAGTTTTTATTTCCACGGTGCCAACGAGGGAAGAAAAATAGACATTCTAGCAACCAATCAAAATGCATGTATCACAGTAAGTGAAAATTATGGAACAATGGTAGATCCCATTCCAGCTAAGACTGATACGGCTTATATGAGCATAATCGCAAATGGCTTGGTGGAAATTGTCACAGATTTAAATGAAGCTACTGCTGCTATGCAGGCCATGCTTGATAAATATGTACCAGATTATTACCAAGCGCCTTTGTCAAAAAAGCATATCGATAAATATCAATCATCTTTAGGGAGCAAAACGCTTGTTCTGAAAGTGAAGCCAACCAATTTAACTGCAAAAGAGAATAAATTAAATAAACAAATGCTATATTACTCAGGCAGAGTGGTAACACAGGATATGAGTAGAAAATCTACTGCTACAGCAATCAATCCAACAAATGAATCACGAGAAACATGAAAGGCTAAGCCTATTGTTTGTGTAGTAATCGTTCATTATTAAGCTATAGCGTATCCTGAGGTAAATAACTTGAATATTTTTTTTGTGTAGCACCTTTGCTAACATAAACTATCGCAAGTAGAGTTGGAAAGAAGTATTCCATCTCTACTTTTTTCATTAGCTTTCAAAGGTACTACCTTATTAATAGATATAGTCATACGTAAGTGCTATAATGCCTGTGAAAAATCATTGGAAAACAAGTGGGGAGAAGGAGAGGGCAATACAGTTGAATATATTAGTTGTTGACGATGAAAAGGAAATTGCAGATTTAATAGAACTTTACTTGAAAAATGAAAACTATCATGTATTTAAATATTATACAGCGCAAGAGGCTTTGGCATGTATCGAGCATGAAAATGTAGATCTAGCTGTGCTGGATATTATGATGCCTGATATAGATGGCTTTACTATTTTAAGAAAAATCCGAGAAACATTGAATTTTCCAGTGATAATGCTTACGGCAAAGGAAGAAGAAGTTGATAAAATTAATGGGTTCTCTCTAGGAGCAGATGATTATATAACAAAGCCATTTCGTCCATTGGAGTTGGTTGCTCGTGTAAAGGCGCAAATACGAAGATTTACCTTGTACAACCAGGGCTCGAAGCAACATGAAGATATCATTGATTTTGCTGGCCTGGTGATTAACAAAAACACACGGCAAGTCTTTTTAAATGAAAGGCCTATATCCCTTACACCAACGGAATTCGCTATACTTTGGTATTTATGTGCAAATCGAGGAACAGTTATTAGCTCAGAGCAATTATTCCAAGAAATATGGGGGGAAAAGTACTTTAGCAGCAATAATACGGTAATGGTTCATATTCGACATTTACGGGAAAAAATGAAAGATTCTGCGGAGAACCCAAAGTATATTAAAACGGTTTGGGGAGTGGGGTATACCATTGAAAAATGAGTTTGGTAAACTGAAAAGGAAAATGGTTCTACAAATTATTTCGATACTTGTCATCTCAAGCATCATAGGTTTTTTTATTAATTTTGCATTTATTGATGGGGTCTTACAAGCTCCCTTTGCAGATGCTTTTATTGCCTTTTGTGAAAATGTCTTGCAGCTTGATTATTATGCCGCAAGTAGTGCCTATCATGTGTTATTTCGACAAAATAAACCGCTTTGGCTAGCCATAGGATTTATTTTATTATTGTTGATTATTTTTTATATCGCCTTGTCTCGATTTACCCGATATTTTCATCAAATTAGTTCAAGTATCACGATGCTTGCAGATGAGTCAGGGAAGGAAATTGAGCTCCCAGCTGAACTCGACTTTTTGGAGAAAAAATTAAATAACGTCAAATATAAATTAGAAAAGCGTGCAAGGGATGCGCAAGAAGCGGAGCAACGAAAGAATGATTTAGTTGTCTATTTAGCGCATGATATTAAAACACCCTTAACCTCCATTATTGGCTACTTAAGTCTTTTAGATGAAGCGAGGGATATGCCTGTAGAGCAGAAAGAAAAATATGTGACGATTACATTAGAAAAATCTTATAGACTGGAACAACTAATCAATGAATTTTTTGAAATAACCCGATTTAATTTACAATCTATCATTTTAGAGAAAGATCCTATTCCTTTACATCATATGTTAATGCAAGTGGTCGACGAGTTTTATCCATTGCTGGCACCAAAGGGGCAAAAAGCCATCGTCAAAATAGATGAAGATATTACTATCTATGCAGACGGTAATAAATTAGCAAGGGTATTTAATAATATTTTAAAAAATGCAATTGCCTACAGTGATCCAAATAGTACAATTGAAATTAGTGCGCAAAGCGAAAATAATCAGACATTTATTTCGTTTACGAATACAGGGAAGACGATCCCTCCTGAAAAATTAAAAATGATATTTGAGAAGTTTTACCGCTTAGATAGTGCAAGGTCTACCCAAACAGGAGGTGCTGGGCTTGGTTTAGCCATTTCTAATGAAATTGTACAGGCCCATGGCGGAACGATTACCGCAACTTCTAGTAATGATACAACCGTATTCACCGTGATGATTCCCACCAATTCTTAAGAAACCTTAAGAATTCACTAATAGTAAATTAAAAATAAGCTCCTTTTTTTATGGTTGAATAAAAGCATAAAGAGAAGGAGTTGTTTTTATGTTCAAGAGAAAAGGTATATTGAGTTTATTGTTTTTATTCGTGATGATATTTATTTATTTACTATTGAAAGAATCGCCAATGGCTTTACGTCAGGAAATAGATCATGCACCAAAAGTAGTACAAACTTCCAGTCAGCATATGCTTGATCTTGATATATACAGTTCGAATGCAATTTTAGTGAATTTGGATGAAAATCAAATTCTCTTAGATAAAAAAAGTGAGGAAAAGATTTATCCGGCTTCTTTGACAAAAATGATGACGGTACTAGTCGCGATTGAGCAGATCTCCAATTTACAAGAAGAAATCATTTTACCTAAACATATCTTTCAGGATTTAATAGAGGAAAATGCTTCAGTAGCTGGATTTCTCCCAAATGAAAAGCTGACATTAGAAGATTTATTGTATGGCTCCATGTTGCCATCAGGTGCAGAAGCATCACTAGGTTTAGCTGAATATGTTGCGGGGTCAGAACGTGGATTTGTGAAACTGATGAACGAAAAGGCGCAGCAGCTAGGCATGAAAAATACGCACTTTGTGAATACAACTGGACTCCACCATTCAGATCATTATACAACTGTAAAGGATATGTCTTTACTTTTACAATACGCCTTAACAAACGATGAGTTTCGAAATGTTTATACAGCAGAAAGATATTCTATAAAATCAACAAACCTTCATCCGGAAGGCATTACTTTTACCAGTCGCATGTTTCAGCATATGACGTCAAGTGCATTGCCAGGAGGGGAAATTTTAGGTGGAAAAACTGGCTATACAGAAGATGCAGGCTTATGTTTAGCAAGCTTAGCTCTTATAAATGGACAAGAATATGTGCTAGTGACAGTAGGAGCGGACGGCAGCCCTAGAACGGAGCAATATAATATTACCGATGCCATTTCGGTATATAGTCAATTATAACTAGCCCTAATAGTGTGTGATTAGAGAATAATTCATTTTCTAGTCACACTTTTTTGTAGTTCTAAAAATAATAGAATTGAATAATAGATGGGAGATTCCATATAAGTCTCTATAAACCAACGTGTTGTTGGTATGGCAGAAATAATTTATTAATTTTAATCTTCAGAAAAATGATATATAGTAAATATGATCAAATACATTCATCTTTAAGGAGGATACTATGGGGAGATTAGTTCATTTTGAAATTCATGTAAGTGATATGGATCGGGCTAAGGATTTTTATGGGAAAGTTTTTGGATGGTCATTTCAGGACTGGAGTGAATATGCAGGCATGCCTTACTTCGGTGCCGTGACAGGTGAAGATGGTGAACTTGGCATTAACGGTGCTTTAATGCAACGCCAAGGGCCTCCACCAGAAACAAACCAAGCGTTGAATGGCTTTGCTTGTACAATGGGTGTTGAAAGTTATGATGTAACGGAAGCAAAAATTCTTGAAAACGGGGGCAAAGTAGCCATGCCAAAGTACGCATTACCAGGAATGGCATGGCAAGGCTATTATATTGATACGGAAGGCAATGTATTTGGTATTCACCAGCCCGATAAAAATGCCAAATAGTATTGAGGGGTAAATCGCTCTAAGAAGGAGGGAACCCGCTCTTAAAGAGGTGAGAACCCGCTCTTAAAAGTGTGAGAGCCACTCCAATGTAGTGAAAAACCCACTCATTAGCAGTTGAAAGCAGTAAGACCTATGTTCGAGAAAACGAGCATAGGTCTTTTTTGATTATCTGATAGGTAAATGGGGAGATTTGTAAATATATAATGTTTTATTTTGGTAAATTTGGTATCGTTGAATGAGGTAATTTATCAAATGATACATAGTATGCAAGGAGAAATAGCAATGAAAAAAAGAAGCTTTATGTTATTTTTATTCGCACCAATATTGATTTTAGCATCTTGTAGTAGTGAGGACGAAAGTGTTACTGCTAATGAGAAAAAGTATATTTCATCGATTCAGAAAAAGGAAGTCTATGAGATTCAACAGCCTGCAAAAGTCAATATTGCTAGAGGTTCAATCATCAATAATATGAATAACGCTTTAAATATTAATGAAATTGAAAGAGGACTCATGAATTTATCGGTGAATCATTTCTCAACTGACAAGTTTTATATGCAGGAAGGTCAATATCTCGAAGAGAAAATGATCAGCCAATGGTTAAGTAGAAAAACAGATGAAGGTATTGGGTTATATTGTGAGCTGTTATTTTTTACATAAATTTGAATTGTATCAGTGCCATTACTAGGTGCTTTAAAATTAAAGCTCATCGAACCCTGACCAGTTGGAAAGGTAGAAGACGTTGTAAGAAGAGAATCATCACTTTTTTCAGCTGTGGGGGTAGAATAAGATTCCTCAGCAGAAGCACCAAGGTTCGGCGGAATAGATGGTTGGAGTATAGGATCTTCTATAAAAGATGCGCCACCAATTGGAAATATAAAAAGAGTAACTATAAATAAAGAGGTAAATTTTCTCATGATTCCTCCGCTTAAATATTTTTGAATTATCTCGATAATACCTTTATTTAACTTTATAGTAAATATTAGTTTGGTTGCTTATTTTTCATTTGTAGAGGACCTTCAAAAACTTAATAGTCATTCATTGCAATCTCTGCCATGAATGATTATTATGAAAATGATAATCGTTATCAATTAAAAAGAAGGAGAGTAGCAATGAAAAGACACCTTATTATTGGAATGCATTTAGCTGTTTACGGTAATCATGGCAAACAGGGTGCCTTGATAGAAGAACATATTGCATTTGCGCAGCGTGCTGAAGCAGCGAAATTAGATTTTGTATTTAAGGCGGATTATTTAACAGCTCATCCAGAATTAATGGCTAAAATGAAAGGAACAGTTGGCTTAGATCCTAACTTTTTAATGGCGATGGTGGCAAGAGAAACGAAACAGATTGGCTTAGTAACAACGATTTCCACATCCTTTACGCCACCTTATCTGATTGCGCGTCAATTGCAGTCCTTAAATTGGATTAGCGAAGGACGAGTTGGATGGAATATCGTAACCTCTATAGATGGCGCCCATAATTTCAGCAATGAGCCCATGCCTTCTTCCGAGGAGCGTTATGCTAAAGCTGCAGAATGTACAGCGGTGGTCAAGCAGCTATGGCATAGTTATCCCTATGAAACATTAGAAATGGATGGGAATTTAGAGAAAATAAAAGAGCTTGTTAAGCCAATTGAGCATGAAGGAGAATTTTTCCATATAAAAGGTCCCTTAAATCTCCCAATGCATCCAGCAGGAGAGATTCCACTCTTCCAAGCAGGAGCGTCGGATGTTGGGCGGCAATTTGCGGCTACTGTTTCCAATGCGATTTTTGCGGCTACACCAGTCATGGAGGTGGGTATTGAGATGCGTAATGATTTGCGTCAGCAGGCTATAGAAGTAGGTCGTTCAGCCGACGATATTCGCTTATTACCCGGACTCTATTTCTTTATAGGGGATACATATGAAGAAGCACTCGAAATGCACCGACAAGCACATGCACATTTAACACTTGAGCGGCGCTACAGTGCTTTAGAATCTGTGATTGGCATGGATGTTCGTCATTTGGCACTTGAAGATCAGGTAACGGTTGATATGCTGCCATCAAAAGATCAACAAGTACGTAGTAAAACACATGCAGATTTGGTACGTCGTTATATTGTAAACAATGAACCAACAGTCGCAGTATTGTTAGCACGCCCAGAGGTAATTGGCTCAGCCCACCTTGTAGCAATCGGTACACCACAGGATATTGTCGATCAAATCGTTACTTTTTATGAAGAGGGTGCATTGGATGGCTTTATTGCCATACCAGGCGGACCTGCGAAATCTTTGGATTTGTTCTTTAGCGACGTTATTCCCATGTTAGTAGAGCGGGGGTTATTCAGAGCTGAATATGAAGGTAGCACATTACGTTCCCATTTAGGCTTAGATGTGCGATCCCCCATTAATAGCTGAAAAAGGGCAAGCCATAAGCTTTGCCCTTTTATTACTAGAAACTCATTCGAATATTAATAGGATAAAGATAAGGTGATTCAGGTTGTTCGATTGTTACCCAATCATCAATATGGATAACAGGTAAGCTTGCACCTTCATATGTTGTTTGACTAATTGTACCGACCACTTCAATCCATGTATCTTCTGTGAGTGTAGGAGCGTCCGAAAACTCTGTCAGAAAGCCGACAATACTGGCATCGGCGACGCAATGCGTAATAAGAAATCTTGAAATCACTAGTTGCTTTTCTGTAAAACTTTCTTCTTTTAAAACAAAGCCCTTCAACTGTATTTTCTTCCCCAAATAGTTAGCCAAATTTTGATTAATTTCTTCATAATAAATCGTGTAGTCCTCATCGGTCATTTTTAGCATGGATTGTTGGGATAGCTGTTGCTTTAATTGCTCATATTGTTTTTTTGTCATTTCCTGTTTTTCCTCTGTCAGTCGGGGATCAGCTTCATGTTCATCATAGATGTTTTCATCAATCGTTTCATTTGAAGTGAGGTAATCCTCTATTTTAGATGATTGATTTTGCTGGGTGAGAATAAATGCACCACCTTTTTTATCAGCGATGGCAGCATCTAAAATTTTTGCTGGCACGAAGAAGCCTGTCATTATTGGTGTAATGATAATAAGGTAGGCAATCATTTTTTTACGTGTAAAGGCTGAGTGACCATGGTCGTGATGGGAGCAGCAAGCTTGTCCTGCTTGATCACATGAATGGGGAGCCTTTGAAAAAGATATTACTCTTGTCACTTGAACAAGAAATAGTATAAAAAACAAAATGGCGGCTGTTTTACTCAGCCCTTCATATTTCGGGTTGATGAATTTTGTTAGTTCACCGGTCCAATGCAGGTTGGCTATCATAGCTGAAAAGGCAAGTAACAGTAAGGCTCTTAGCGCTACTTGAACATGAAATTTCATGGTTTTCCCCCTTAGAGATACGCTGAAAGAATCCATATACTAATGTAGACGACTGTAGCCACTAAGGCGATTAACCAAAATACAAATTTTAAGCGAAATACGCTCATCAACATAATGGTATTTTTCAAATCGATCATAGGGCCAAAAATAAGAAAGGCCAGAATGGATGGAGTGGAGAAAATAGCACTAAAGGATGCGCCAATAAAGGCATCTGCCTCTGAACAAAGTGACAGAATGAAGGCTAAGCCCATCATAACTAGAATGGAGGAGGAATCACCATCTCCAATGGCTACGAGTGTTTTCGTAGATACATAGGTTTGTACAAAGGCAGCTAAAAATGCCCCAATTATTAAGTATTTGCCCATATCAAAAAATTCATCGATGGCATGCTTGACCATATTTACTAGTTTAGTGATGAAGGATGTTTGTTGTCTAGTGGTTGTCAATGAGTAGGACTGTAAGGAGACCTTAAATTGTGAGCCTTTGAAAAACAAGCTGATAAGTAATGCCACTACAATAGCGATGACAAAGCCAACGAGCATTCGAAGGCTCGCTATTCTTAAATCATTGCCAAATGCCATATAGGTAGAAAGAATAACAATAGGGTTAATAAGTGGACCAGTTAACATAAAACCCATAGCTGCATGTATTGGTACGCCTTTGGCAATCAATCTTCTAACAATCGGAACAATCCCACATTCACAGGCTGGAAATAATGCACCTACAAAACAACTCATGAAAACAGCCATCACAGGATTTCGAGGAATCCACCTTTGGATATGTTCCTCTGTAATAAAAATCTGAATAAAGCCTGCAATCAGTATTCCAATTAAGACAAATGGTAATGCTTCAATTAAAATACTTAAAAATATCGTATTTAAATTGAGTAGAGAGGAACTAAGGTCGTTTAGTGCTGAGACGTTGAATAACAGTAGTGGTAGCATGCCTATGAATAAAATGAAAAGGAACCAAAAATTCAATACATATTTAGAAAAATGGAGACGTTCCACATAGACCTCCTTAAAGTGTAATGATTACGTTTTAATATAGGGTATGACATAGAGTATATGGTTAGTACTTCAAAAAAGGAAAAAGAAAGTAAAAGTTGATTCCTACCTTCTTTTTACTTTCCCTCTATAACGAATTATTTATGAGAATACTTAGTTCTATATTGTTTAGGAGTGATCCCTGTAAATTTTTTGAAAACTTTAATGAAATAGCTTTGATCTGTGAAATTAAGTAATGTGCCGATGTCTAGGATTGGATAGTTGGTAAATGTTAAGAGTTTTTTCGCCTCATCAATCCTTTGCTGCTGAATGTATTCACTAAAGGAAGTCCCTACTTCCTTTTTAAATAAAGATGAAAGATAGTTGGGGCTTAGATGGCAAATAGCTGAAAGTTGGTCGAGTGTTAGATCCCCATATAATTGATTTTCAATATAATGGATACAGGTAGTAATAGGGGCTGAATATTTCCTTGTATTGGCTTGCGATACACGGCTTGTAAAGTCGTAAATAGCCTCCTCCATTAACGAAAGAATATCGATTAAGCTGTTTTGATCCTCTAGCTTTTGAATGTAAAAATCATTTAATGTAAAGGCTGTTTCTTCATTTAATCCACCCTCAATCGCTGCACGGCAAATAAGTGCAATTCCTGTAATCATCAAATATTGAATACTTCTTAAATTATTACGTTTTGAAAGTATTCCAAGTTCTGCTTGCTCGACAATGGAATAATTCAAAACTTCATTTAATTTCTCCATACGCCCATTTTTCACATTGTCTAACAATATTTTTTCGTAGTAAAGATTTGTATGAATAATATCATTTCTTCTAGCATGGGAGAGCTCAAGCGCCGTATTTTCCTCATGACGAATGAGCGGTTTTAATGCCTGGTTGTGATAAATAACAGCTGTTTTATTTAATTTCTTTTGATAGATGGAGTAATACACAAATAAACTAATGGCTAAACATTGCTGATAATGAAGAATAGGGATCAGCTCTTGATTAACATTTGCCTTTATGTCTTCCACTTCTGCAGAAAAGGAAGGACCAACTACAATTGCCCCTAAATATTGATCATCAGTCTTCAAGTTAATATAGAAAAAATTAAATTCAGCATAAGAGAAAAAAATTGGATAATCATTTGAATTTGTATGGTAAGGGTATGTTTTGAGCTGCTCCTTTAAAGAAATGTAAGATGAATTATTTGTTGATGAATAGTCAAAAATTATTTCCCCCAATGAATTAATATAAGTGACTGGAAGATGGTGTGTTTCATAGATTAATTGGCTTATGTATTGAAGATCGATAGTGGTAATTTTCATGTTCCTATACCTCAGTTCGTAATGGTGCTATCAAAATGAAAGCATTTACATTTTTATTGGATAGACATTGAGAAAGTACTATTTTGTGTAGAATAATACAATAAATGAAGGGGAAGTAGCAATAAAATAGATAGTGACTTCAAAATGTTAGGGAGGAAGAGAAGATGGATCTTTTAAATAAAATTGCAGTAGTAACTGGCGCAGGAAGCGGTATTGGAAGAGCCAGTAGTTTGAAACTTGCTAGCAATGGTGCAAAATTGGTAGTAGTGGATTTCAACAAAGAAACAGGAGAAGAAACAGTAAGCTTGATTAAAGAACAAGGTGGAGAAGGTATCTTCGTTCAGGCTGACGTTTCAAAAAGTGAAGACGTTCAGAAATATGTCAATGCGGCTGTTGATACGTATGGACGCATTGATATATTTTTCAATAATGCTGGGGTTATTCAGAAAATTTCTCCACTAACAGAGATTGAAGATGCAGAATATGACCGTATTATGTCAATCAATGTGAAGGGTGTATTCCTTGGCTTAAAACATGTTTTAAAAGTAATGGAGGGACAAGGAAGCGGCTCTATTATTAATACAGCTTCTACAGCGGGTGTTCGTAGTGAGCATAGTATGGCTGTCTATTCTGCAAGTAAGCATGCAGTAGTTGGTTTAACAAAATCTGCCTCTTTCGTATTATAAGGTTAGCCAGAATGCTAAATATTTCTGGTTGACCATTTTTTATATGGTCTTATTATAACGGTAGCCGGGGTAAAACGTATCTGCCCGTGGGACTAGATCCCGTTAGCTAAACAGTTTGCCCCCTACTTGTAGAAACATGATTGAGGCTGGTTGGGACCTAGATCTCGTATAACAAGCGAAGCTGTGACACTGCAAGAAGGAAAAGGGGTACCGGCAAATAAGAGGTTAGGAGATGATGGAGGATGAATCCAGTCGTTGGTCTGGATATTTCAAAGGGGGAAAGTCAGGTTCAAGCTTTTGTAGATAAAGGCAAACCTTTTCGTAAGAGCTTTAAAGTATCTCATACGCTAGAGGGGCTTGGTTTACTTGTAGAGTTTTTAAATCAAGTTCAGAAAGAAACAGGTCAGAAACCTCCTGTGATTCTAGAAGCAACTGGACACTATCAAACACCAGTAGTCCAATATCTAGATGAACGTGGATATTTATTAATTATTATTAATCCGTTAATTTCGTATAAGGCGAAGAGTTCAAGCCTAAGAAAAGTAAAGACAGATGCGATTGATGCGTACCTACTCTGCGAATTGTATTACAAAGAGGAATTTGAGCCATATAAAAAGCGAGGAATTCAGTTATTAAATCTTCGGAACCTTACGAGACAACACGAAAATATTACGGGCGTTATGATTCAAACTAAGCTTCAATTTCAGGCTGTGCTCGATCAGGTATTTCCTGAATATCGAGGGGTCTTTGGTGATCTGTATTCTGTGGTGTCACTCTTATTATTACAAGAGTTTCCGTCATCTGAAGACATATTAAAAGCTAGTGAGGAAACAATCTCGAATAGGATCAAGGAATTATGTAAGAGTCGTTCAAACAGATGGGCAAGCGAAAAAGCTCTAGAACTTAAAAAGGCTGCAGCTCGTAACCCTTTTGAAAAGACAGTCTACCAGAGTCATATATTGAGCTTAGGTATGTACATTAACATTATTCTTCAATACAAAGAGCATCTATCAAGATTAGAGTCAGAGATAGACGCCCTCGCAAAAGAAATTGAAGAATATAATATTATCAAATCCATCCCCGGTATTGGAGAAAAAATCGCCGCCACGATTATTTCTGAAATCGGTGAGATAGATCGTTTTAACCATCCTAAAAAGCTTGTAGCTTTCGCTGGTGTTGATCCTAGTGTATTTGAGTCTGGTAAATTTAGAGCTACTCAAAACCGTATTACTAAACGAGGATCAAGCAGACTTCGACATGCCCTATATATGGCTGTTCGTTGTGCCATTCGTGATTGTCGTAAACAGAAAATGACAGATGAAATCATCCCTCGCAACAAAAGAATGCGAGAATATTATGATAAAAAACGCGAAGAAGGAAAGCCTTTCAAAGTAGCTGTCATTGCGTGTGTAAATAAGCTCTTACATTGGATTTTTGCCCTATTAAAAAACAAAACGACCTTCCAAGATATAGCATAGAACCTATATCTAACTAAATAACACAAAACCTTCCAATTCTTAGAAAACGGAAGGCTATTTGGTATACCCTTTTTTAGTATAGCATGGATGATTTTAAGTTTTTAATGAAAAATATTGACAAACTATTAGCTGGTTTAGAGTATGTAAAAAAAGGTATCCGTATCAATGGTATTTGTCCAGGTGGAGTAGAAACGGCATTAACAAACAGTGTAACGGCCATGTTTGAAACAGGTGGCTATGTGCCAGAGGAAATTCCAAACATGAGAATGGGACGCTATGCGAAACCAGAGGAATTAGCAGAAATGGTTGTGTTCCTAGCATCGGACAAAGCAAGCTATATGACAGGCTCCATCGTGTTAGTTGATGGTGGCTTAACTTTATAATGAAAGAAGAAATCCAGTGAATCATTTTCATTGGATTTCTTCTTGTTGTTGCAAAAGATGATGTCAACGGCAGAAGAAGAAACTTTGCAAGGTGAGAGGTTGATTTCCGTTCCGCCAGCGTCCTTTCCAGGGGGCGTCCGATGAGCCGCTCCACTCCACTCAACTAGTAGCATAGCGATCAAATAGTCTATTATCCGTATTCTTAGAGGGGATAAGCTCATATTTTCAATTCAATGTGGAGAAGTGATGCGTGACAACACCTCTTCATAAAGAGTAGTGAATACCTTCGCTAAAAAGGTAACACTTTTGTAGGTTCAAATGGGAGGCTACTTGACTCCCGTGGGATAGCGAAACAGGGGAGCCACTAAACGGAGCGGTAGCGGAGAAAAATGACTCGGCGCTCGACCACAATAAAGCAAGTAGCCTACAACGGAAATCCATTTCTACCTTTTAATTGACTGTTTTGTTTTTCAACCCTAAGAAGAAATCCAGTAAATCATTTCACTGGATTTCTTGCGGGAATGAACCGAATCACTATAGGGTGAATTTTTTGAGCTCATTCATCAACGTATCCGTCATAGCCTGAAGCTCGTCTATTTTAGCACTAATTTTTTGGAAGGACAGTAACTGTTCTTGCGTTGATGCGGATATTTCTTCTGTACCAGCAGCCGTTTCTTCAGTAATGGCTGAAATATTTTCAATGGTACTATTTACTTGCTGGCTCATTTCATTCGTTTGCGCCATTTCCTTTGTGAGTTTTTGTAAATCGTGATGGATATCTGTTATATGCATGGCAATAACGTCAAATGATTGTTCTGTTTCTACCATCGACTGTGATTGCTCATTTGATAGCTGATAACCTCGTTCTGCCGTAGTAAGGATGTGCGTAATGCCATCTTGAATATGCGTGACCATGGAAGTGATTAAATTCGTTGCATTCTCCGTTTCTGAAGAGAGCTTTTTAACCTCCTCGGCGACAATGGCGAACCCTTTGCCTGCTTCTCCAGCTCGTGCAGCCTCGATGGCAGCATTTAGGGCTAATAAATTTGTTTGGCTGGCAATCGTATGGACAGCATTGGCTGCTCCTTCAATCTCTGAAGTAAATTGAGAGAATTGGGTAACAGCTTCCTTAATATCAAGTGAGGTAGTTGAAATATCCTTTGCAATGGAAGATTGTTTTTCTAAAGAATACTGACCATTTTGAACAGCCTCCAGAGCTTGTTTGCCGGTGTCAGCCGATTGCTCACTTGTACGCATTACATCCTTAAATTGATCTGCCATATTATTCATTTTCATTGCCACTGATTGAATGTCTTCAGACATCGTATAGCTACCTTTTGCTAATTCGTCTGTTGAGGTAGCGACTTGATTACTACTTTCATGAATATTGTTCATATGGCTCGTCACTTCTTGTGTAAACAAATTAACATCCTTTCCAATATAATCGATGGACTGTACGGTACTTTTTAAATTATTCATCATCTCTGAAAAGCTTTTTGTTAATTGATCAATCTCATATCGACTGTTTGCTTGATAGGAAAGGGTAGATGTATCAATGGTTAAGTTTCCTGTTGCTGCGGCCTGTGCACAATCTACAATCTGATTAATGGGTTTGGTAATTCTTTTCGCAGCCACATAGGAATAAAGTATCGTAGCAATAATTAATAACACACTACCTATGATAGTAGTGGTTGTAATGAAACCTATTTTTTGCTTTGTTACCTGTAACATGTCTTGATACCATTCGTTCGTTTCTTTTTTGAGCAAATGCATATCGTTTAAAATCCCTTTTATTCTGATGGACTGCTTTTTAATTTCAGAGCGATTGTTTTCTTGAAAACCGCTTTCAGTCGCTTTTTCTAGATTTTCAAATTTACTAGCTATTTTTTCGACGATTGTCTGATGCTCAGGCATTCTCGTTAGGGAGGCTAATGCCTCTATATTACTTTTTGTTTCTTGCAAAATAGTGAGCGCTTCGTTTTTATTGGCTTCACTATCTAAGTAGGTAAAATTATTTAAAGATTGACTGGCAACAACTAAGCTTTGCTCTAGTTCTTTCACTGCAAGTAAAAGCTTAGTATCATCCTGTGCTGTTGTCTGGATCGTGAATGTTTGAATGATAATAAAGCCAATCATAGCCATAGCCAGTACGATTGGAATCAGTGTGTTCATAAATAATTTCTTCCGTAGTGTCACTGGCCATTCCTCTTTTCTGCAGTAACTTTTATCGTACCTGAAATAATAGCTTCTTTAGCTTTTTCAATGGTAGCCTGTTGCTCAGCTGTCAGTTGAATTACCCGAATATCTGCTAGTCCCACGCCTTGATCCGCTAAACCTAATGCAAATGATTTCTCAGCAATTTTCCCATTTTCCACTAATGTCTTAGTAAGCTGGTAGACGGCGAGGTCAACATTTTTAAGCATGGATGTGACAACTGTTTTTTCCGCAACGAAAAACTGATCAATATCAACACCTGCTGCATAAATCCCCATTTCTTCGGCCTTTTTAATTGCTCCAAAGCCAGTAAAGCCCGCTGCATGGTAAATGAAATCAACGTTATTTTTGATATACCTTTCTGCTATTGCTGCACCAGCCTGGGTATCGTCAAAGGTTCCAGCATAGTCACTCATAATTTCAATTGATGGCTGTACATAACGAGCTCCTTCTATAAAACCATTTTCAAAGTGATGGATAACAGGAGCATCTGCTCCACCAATGAAACCAACTTTTCCTGTTTTGCTTGTCATAGCGGCAATCATTCCAACTAAAAAGCTACCTTCTTGTTCTTTAAAGGTAATCGAAATGATGTTGTCCATTTCAGATTGTCCGTCAATCAGTATAAATTGTTGGCTTGGATATTGCTTCGCTGTTTTTTCTAGTGCTTCTTGTACAGAAAAACCGAGACCAATGATGATATCATATTTTTCTGCTACAAGCTCATTTAGCTTCTCCTCGTAATTACCATCAGGAGCCTCTTTGTAATCAAACAAAATACCTAGCTCATCTCGCGCCTTTTCTAATCCTTTAAAAGCGGAATCATTAAAAGATTCATCACCTAGTCCTGCATCTGATAGTAGAATTCCTATCTTATATCCTTCAGTTGATGTTTCTGTTGGTGCTGAGGAACAGCCTGCTATCAACAGCGTGATCAAAAGAAAACTAATGATTAATTTCTTCAAATTATGTGTACCTCCTGTTGTGTATAAAATATATATCGGCAAAAACTTAATATTTTTAGTCTGATGTCAGACATCGGTTAAAATAAATTTCTTAGGATATCTAAGAATAATGATTCATTTCAATATACATAATAAGTTAAAAATATAAAGCTAGATTACTAATAAAGTAATGGATTTATTAAGGTTTCCGTAGCACTTCTTGAATGTACAGCACAAGAAAAGCCTAACGCAAATAGCGTAAGGCTTTACTACATGTTCTAAACAGCTCCGAATAATTTTAATAAATTAATAATAATAATGCCGATTACGCCAAAGTCTGAATCGCCGAATGTTGTGCCTTCGTAACCAATATCCCCCATAAAGATAAGGAGTATGGCTGGGATAAAGCTAATTAATAAACCATTGGCAAAGGCTCCGGACATCGCACCAATTCTACCGCCAGTAGCATTTCCAAAGACACCCGCTGCAGCACCTGTGAAGAAATGGGGAACAAGACCTGGCACGATCACTTTAAGTCCGATGAAGGGGAGTATAAACATGGAAATCAGTCCTGCTACAAAACTAAAAATGAAACCAATGATAACAGCATTTGGGGCAAAGGGGAAAATGGTTGGACAATCAAGCGCTGGTTTTGTGTTTGGAACAAGTTTATCTGCAATGCCTTTGAAGGCTGGAATAATTTCAGCAATTAACATCCGTACACCTGCTAAAATAATATAGACACCTGCTGCAAATGTAATCGCTTGCATAATAGCGAAAATAATAAAATTTGAGCCAGCTGATAATTGTGTCTCAATATAGGAAGGGCCAGCGAAAAGGGCAACAATCACAAAGAACACACTCATTGTTAAAGAAATAGCCACTGAGGTATCTCGTAAAAAGCCTAATGATTTCGGAACCTGTATATCCTCTGTGGATTTCGTTTTATTGCCAAAGAGCTTACCAATCTTTGCAGAAACATAATAGCCAACACTGCCAAAGTGACCAACTGCAAAGTCGTCACTACCTGTTATTTGCCGAACCGTCGGCTGCAAAATGGCAGGGAACACGACCATACAAAGTCCAAGAATGATAGACCCAACAAGAATAAGAGGTGTACCACTCATCCCTCCAACTGATAATGAAGCGGCGATTAAACAAGCCATAAATAATGTATGATGTCCAGTTAAAAAGATATATTTTAATGGCGTAAATCGCGCAAATAGTAGATTCATAATCATACCAAATACCATGATTAGTGCAGTAGCTGTACCAAAATTAGTCTGAGCAGCTGCCACGATGGCCTCATTGTTGGGAATGACTCCTTGTACTTGAAAGGCATGATCGAACATTTTACTAAAATGATCTAAAGAGCCAATTAAGACAGTGGCACCAGCTCCGAGGATGACAAAGCCCATTATCGTTTTTAATGTACCTGACAGAACAGTGGAACTTGATTTTTTTTGAATAAGTAAACCAATAAAAGCGAATAGGCCGACTAATATAGCTGGTGTTCCTAAAATGTCATGCATGATAACATCTAACATACCAACACCTCATCCTATCCAAATTTTTAATGCTTAAAGCAACGGTTCAAGCTTTTCTTTTATTTCTGCAATACTCATCATATTTACGATGCTCACAATGATTCCTTTGTCTTTCGCTAATTCATTCACGATATCTGCTGCCCCTAAATAAATATCTGCTTTCTCCGCCTTGGCAGACGCTAAATCTGTATGCGTTACCTCTGCATCTTTCCCCAATACTTCTAATGCTTTTTTAACATTCAATTCTAAAATAAAGCTACTTCCTAAACCGCTTCCACACACGACTAAAATTTTCATTCTGTTGACTCCTTTGTCGTATATTGTTTAATTTTCTCCCATATCGTGTCTGCATGTTGACAGGCGATTAGGTCATCAATCTGATCGGGTTCTTGTAAAACTAATGCCAAATCAGCCAGCACCTGTAGATGAGAAGCATTGTCAATGGCAGCTAATACAATCAGTAGGTAGACAGGCTGATTAGGGCTGAAAAAAACAGGCCTTTGTAAACGGAGCAAGCTTATGGCTAGTTCATGAACTCCATCAGATGGACGTGCGTGAGGAATGGCTACTTTTGGTGTGATAACAACGTAAGGACCATAGTGCTCAATAGATCGAATCATGGCTTCGACATAGCGCTGTTCAATTTTGTGTTGCTGTACTAATGGGCTAGCCGCTAAATGAATCGCTTCTTGCCATGATTGGACAAAGTTTGCAAGCTGTATACAATCCTTTGTCAACAGCTTGGTTAGCAAGGACAACCCTCCTTTCATATAAATATCTTTCCATTCCATGTTATTACGACTGTATGTGGAATTATGTCATCGTAGAAGACATTTTTAATTGCTTAGCTATTTCATAAACCGACATTTTGACAAATTCATCCATTTTGTGATCTAAGCGCGTTTTCGGATAAATCAATTGAATTTTTCTATTCAGTGTTACATCATGTAGATCTTTTTTCATCAGTACACCTGATTTTAATTCTTCTTCTATTAAGGAAACAGATAGAAACGCCATGTTTTTTCCAAAGGTCAGCATCTTTTTAATGGTGCTCACAGAATCCAGCTCAATCGTGTAAATAGAAGGCTGAAAAGGGTCCATCCACTTTTCAATGAAGTGATTCGTGGAGCTAGAGGATGTATGCAACAATAGCTTGTATTTAAGAATATCTTCTTTGGTGATGTCTTTTTGTGCTGCTAGCTCGTGTGATGGGCTGAATGCCAATACAAGTGCATCTTCACCGATCGTTTCGTAATGAAGTAAAGGATTTTCCTGCTTAGTCTCCATGATGAGCCCGAAATCTAATTCTTGTAGTGCTACCTTTTTTTCAATTTCGGGTGCTGTTTTTACTTCTAATGAAATGCGAATCTCAGGATAGGTCGTTGAAACTTGATGAATTAAATCTGGCATAAAAATATGGGCAGGTAAGCCACTTGCTCCAAGTCGTAATGAACCGATATGGCCTGCTAAAAGATTTTCCATAAAACGATCCATATCCTTTTGAAGTTGAACCATTTGACGAGCGTAATGATACACACCTTCACCCGCTTCTGTTAAACGGTATCCTCCCGCATTTGTTCGAAATAAATGAATACCGTATTCCTCCTCTATAGAGCGAATATGAAAGGATACAGTGGGGGCTGTAATGCCAAGTGCTTTGGCGACAGGGGCTAATTTTTTTAATTCTACAAGTAAGCAAAATGCCTGTAATTTACTATTGTTCATTTTATCCTCCTAAAGGAAATTAGAAAAAATCTTGTATTTGCTTTAGTTTATTAGATTTTTTTTAACGTGTTATTAATAGTAGATTAATATTTTCTAAATATCTGGAATTTATAGTTGTAAGTAACGAGGAGGATACTTATGAAAATCTCATTAAAAAATATCGAGAAAAAATATGGGCAGTCTCAAGCATTGTGGCCGATTGATGTGGAGTTAGATCAGCAATTTATTACGATTCTCGGACAATCAGGCTGTGGCAAAACAACCTTATTAAAGTTGATAGCTGGCCTTGAACAGCCATCAAAAGGAGAAATACGATTTGATGACACCGTCATTTATTCTTCGGCGTCTCGTAAAAATGTCAAACCAAATAAGCGTAATATTGCCATGGTGTTTCAAGATTTTGCTCTATGGCCACATATGACCATCTTCCAAAATATTGCCTTTGGCTTAAAGGGCATTATTCCGAAATCAGCTATTCCTGAACGAGTCGAGCATGTGATGCGATTGGTAAAAATGCAAGGCTATGAGAAACGAAAGCCAGGTGAATTATCGGGTGGACAACAGCAGCGAGTGGCATTAGCAAGAGCTTTAGCGACCAAACCACAATTAATTTTATTTGATGAACCTTTATCCGCTCTCGATGCTGTTTTAAGAGAGCAAATGCAAGATGAAATTATGCACCTCATTCATGAGCTTAATTGCCAAGCCATTTTCGTAACACATGATCAAACAGAGGCCATGACAATGTCTGATCAAATTATTGTTATGGAGGCAGGGAGGATTGCTCAAATTGGCTCGCCTGAGGAAATTTATCGTGCACCAGCAACGCCCTATGTGGCAGATTTTATTGGCAAAGTGAATTGGCTTCACAATCGACAATCAATTGTGCGACCTGAAGGGGTTTCGAGAGTCTCGCGTCCTGGTACGATTGCCAAACAAGCGCAGATTGTGAAAAGTACATTTGTTGGCGATCGTTATTTAGTACAAGCACAGGTAGATGGACAGTCTTGGAGCTTTTATGAGAAGCAGCCATTAGAGCATGGAAAAAGATTGCAAGTTTTTATTGATGAAAAACAAATCTATCAATTGGAGGGTTTACATTGAAGAAACGACATTTTAAATTATGGGCAACTGCTGGCATTTTATTGACCTTAGCATTAGCTGGCTGTGGTAATAAAGAGGCAAAAGAGACGAATGAAGCAAGTGCAAAGACACAGGAGGAGAAAGTACTGACAGTGTATTCTGCTGGGCCAGATGGTTTAGCTGCAAATATTCAGCAAGCATTTGAAGAAAAAACAGGGATTAAAGTGGAAATGTTTCAAGGAACTACGGGTAAAATTCTCTCTCGTTTAGAAGCGGAAAAAAATAATCCTGTAGCTGATATTGTTGTGCTTGCCTCTGTTGCCTCAATGGATGGGTTAAAAGCAACAGATCAATTGCAAAGCTACGAAGCGGCTAAAAACAAGGACAAAATCAACAGTGATTGGTCGGATCAAGATGGATATTTTTATGGCTACAGTGCCTCTGCTTTAGGTATTGCCTATAATACGAAAAATACGACACAGGCGCCTACGGATTGGTCTGATTTAGCAAAAGCTGATTGGCAAAATAAAATAAATATTCCCGATCCAAGTCTGTCAGGGTCTGCTGTTGATTTCTTATTTGGCTACACAGCAGCAGAAAAAACAGCTTGGAGCACGATTGATAGTTGGAAGAAAAATGGCTTACAAGTCAATGGTGCGAATAAAGAAGCCTTAGATGCGGTTATTACAGGCGAGAAAAATGCCACGATTGCAGGTGTAGACTATATGGCTTATAAAGCAAAAGCAGACGGTGAGCCAGTGGAAATCATTTATCCGACGAGTGGGACAGTTGTTAGTCCAAGAGCAGTAGGTATTTTAAAGGATGCGCAACATGTAGAATCTGCACAAGCCTATGTTGATTTTTTATTGTCAGATGAAGGGCAAAAGCTAGTAGCAGATGCTTACTTATTACCAGGGAATAAAGATATTGCTGTGAAAAATCGTGCAGCATTAGATGAAATTCCACAGTTAACAGTTGATTGGATGGGTGCGGAAGCGAAACAGCTGGAAGTACTAACAAAGTTTACGGATTTATTTCGTTAAATAAAGGGAGGTTAATATACCTCCTTCTAGTTTTCATAGAGAAGGGTTGAAATCGTCATGATAATGGAAGGAAGACGAGCTTTTGGATTTTTACTAACAATTGTCATCATATTTGCTATCGCACCGTTGATGGCCATTTTATTTTATACCTTTATAAAAGAGGGACATGTTGATATTTCACAGTTTAGTCGAATGTTTGCACACGATAGAATATGGAAAACACTTGGGAATTCGATGGTTTTAGGGGTTTTCGTTATTATTGGGACAACAATTATCGCATTACCTATGGCTTTCATTCGCACGAAAACAAGTTTATCTCAATATGAATGGCTCGATATAGTGTTAACAATTCCATTTATGACACCTCCCTATATTGGTTCAATGGGCTGGATTTTGTTTATGCAGCACAATGGTTTTTTACAGCAGCTTATTCCAAGTGCTGCTTGGATGACAGATTCCTTCTTTTCCTTATTTGGCATGGTAGTGATCATGTGCTTACACCTGTTTCCGTTTTTGTATTTAATGCTGAAAAATACATTGCTTCGCATAAATGGCTCATTTTTAGATGCAGCGCTGATTTTTGGGCGAAGCTCTTCGCAAAATTGGCTAAAGGTTGTGTTACCCCTTTTATTTTCAAGCTATGTTTTGGGAAGTCTGCTTATTTTTATTAAGACGCTTGCTGAATTTGGAACGCCAGCTACATTCGGCAGTCGGATTGGGTTTCAAGTGTTTACAACCGAAATTCATTCCTATTTATCAAGATGGCCAGTCGATATTCGCATGGCAACCTCGCTATCCTTATTCTTATTGTCTGTTTGCTTAGTCATTTGGTATTTCCAAAATCTCATTGGACGCAAATATACATATGGTGTGCTATCAGGAAAAACACCTGCTAGACGTGAGATCAAAGACAAATGGTATATAAAAACAGCTTCATGGACTTTTGTAGGGCTTGTCGTATTGCTATCTATCGGCATTCCTTATTTCTCTATTATTGTGACCTCTTTGCAAAAGGTACGGGGAGATGGTTTACAGGCAGGGAATTTCAGTTTGGCTTCTTATCAAGAGGTCTTCACTAGTGGAAGCGCAGGATTGACAGCATTTTTAAATAGCATCGTTTTCTCTATCATGACGGCCTTGATAACCGCCATAATAGGTTTATTCATCGCTCTTTATATTAAAAAAGGTGAAACCAGAAAGCAGCAAATATTAGACTTCTTTAGTTTAATGCCTAATATTATTCCGGGGATTGTCTTTGTTGTAGGTTTAATTATGTTTTGGAATGCTCCTTGGCTTCCCGCAACGATTTATAACACAAAGGCAATGGTAGTAGTCACATATTGTGTACTGTTTTTGCCTTATTCGGTGCAGTATATAAAGTCTTCTTTTTCACAATTAGATGCCTCTATCTTTCAATCAGCCGCTATTTTTGGACGTAGTAACATGGCTGTTTATCGTCGTATCATCTTACCACTTTTGATGCAGGGTATTTTAACGGGAATGATGATGACCTTTATTATTTCAATGCGAGAGCTTGTAGCTGGCCTTTTAATTTTGCCACCATCAGTAGAGACAGGGGCAACCTTTATTTATAGTCAATTTGAGCAAGGTAATGTAGGGGTTGGAATGGCAGTAGCTGTTATAACCGTCCTTATGACAGTTATTTTTATGTTCCTATTAGGTTGGCTGCAAAAACGAGGAGGGCAGGCCAATGCTTAGTGTTGAAATTTTAGGTGGTGTAGGCGAATATGGGCGCAATTGTTTTTATATTGAAAATCAGAGGCAGGCCATTTTATTGGATTGTGGCATTATGAAAGATACACAAAAAACGCCACCAAATATTACATCTAATCATATTGAAAAGCTAGCTGCTGTCTTTATTTCTCATTCGCATATTGATCATGTAGGGGCATTGCCATTACTACAGAACATGGGCTATACGGGACCGATACTAATGAGTCATACAACTGCTCAGCAGCTTCCACTGCCTCTTCCACAAGTCCGAACTTTCTATCCAGATACGGTTGGAAAATGGATAGAGGTCAATGAATATCTTGCCTTTCAATGGGGATATAGTGGGCATTTAATTGGAAGCGTGTGGTACAAAATTCGTTTCTTTGATGAAATGATTTTTTTCTCTGGTGATTATGTAGTCGATTCGTATTTATTAAAGGCGACCTTGCCAGTGGAGGATGGAACTGTTTATGATGTAGCGTTTATTGATAGTGGACATGCGGAAAAATGCATTCGAAATCTTGAGGTGTTACAGCAAATGGCTATGTATGTAAAGGCTCATCCCAATCATTCATTTATATTCCCCTCCTCTTTTTCGGGCAAAACAGTTGATATTATGACGTATCTATCCGAACATACAACTCGAGCCATTCGTATAGATGTAAAGCTACAATCTTTATTGGCGCATTATGAGGAAGAGCATGAAAATATTTGGCCGAATAAAGTGATGCTTTTAGAACGACTCAAGCAAAAACAGGACAGTGACCATGTATTGTATTTTGTCTCAGAGCAGGATGAGGCTCATTTGGAGGAGCTTGCAAAGGATTATCCGACGGCAATTTTTGTTCATACAGGCTATTCTCGTCATGCTTACAATCCAGCTAGCTTAAAGCATATCTCTGAGGAATTCTTCTATAAAACACATCCAGACTATTGGGATGTAGTGACACTGTCGCAGAGACTTCGTGCACGACAAACAATCTATTTTCACAGTACACATACAAATTTAACAACAACATTTCCGAAGGAGGAATTAAAGCATGACTAAACTAAAAAATTGGGCATTATATATATGTGTCTTGGGCTTGATAGTGATGAGTATGATGAGTGTGAATACAACACAAGCGAAAGCAGCCATTGAGCCAGGCCATGAAATTAAATTCAATATTAAACCTGAGATTTTTAAGGAATCAACTATTGTCCAGGTTTTTCAAGCAACTAAAAAGAATGACGTAAAAGTTTATTTTTATGATACGCTTGACCAATCGTTTCTCCATAATGATTATATACATCGCTTACGTGTATATAAGGGTAGTAATAAAATGGATGTAACCTACAAAAAGCGTTTTTTAAACACACCTTTAAGTGAAGCAATGGCAGAAACAATGAATCATGGTTTTACTGGTTCTGAGTCAAATTATAAGTTTGAGCTAGATATTAAGGGAGATCATCGTACATTTACGATTAGCCGGAAGGAATCCTTGAAGACTTCTGCTAAGGTCTCTTATGATTCAGTTGATACAAATGTTGCTAAAAAACTCATTCTTGAAAATGCGCCAAAGAAAATTGTAAATTGGAACTCCGAAGCATGGTATAAAAATACGTTGTCTCAAGTTGTCGTATATGGGCCTGCTAGTGCTATGACCTATAAAGGAAGCTTTTTAGGACATGAAGCGGATATAGAGGTATGGCAGTACAAAGGAGACATTATGGTTGAACTTTCTACGAAGGTAGATGATGCGGCTCAAGCAGCTACTATAGAAAAGCAATGGTATGAGCAGCTATTATCCACTGGCTATCTAATTGGGGATCAACGTGGTAAAACGGCATTTGTTATGGATAAATGAATAGGACGGTAATGATTTCGCCTCATATAGAAATGAGGCGAAATTTTTCTTTGGCCACAGAGAGATTAAAAAAGTAGGTCAATGTTTGTTCTAACTTTGATAATTTCGCTTACACTTACTATAGGACAAACTTTGGGTGATATGAGGGGGAAATAACATAGCGAAAAAAATGGGCATTGTTACACTACTACTTTTCGGTGTTTACGTGCTTTGTATGTACTGGTATATATTCCACAGCGGCGGTGGTAAAATACCGAGTGCCTTACAAGGAACGGCTGCAGATCCAGTGATGTTTATGTCTGGCAAGGAGCTTTTTTTAAGTGGTGAATTTTCAAAAATACGGAACTTTTTATTCTTTGTAGCCACCCCTTTAGAATGGCTTATTTACTTCTTTATTTTACTAATGGGTGTATCCCGTTATTTCGAAAAAGTGACGACCTCCCAAACGAAGTGGAAGCTATTGCAAAATGCAGGCTACTTATTCCTATTATCTTTATTACTCTATATCGTGCTATTCCCGCTTGATTATTATCGCTATCATCTTAGCAAAAGCTATGGCATCAGTACACAAGCATTTGCATCTTGGATGAAGGATGGTGTCATTGATTTTTGGGTGAACTTTGGCACTAGCTTGATTATTGTTACGGTGATTTATTGGCTCATTAAAAAGAGTGAAAAAAGGTGGTGGCTCTATGCTTGGCTTTTAACTATCCCTTTTACAATCTTTGTGATGTTCATTCAGCCAGTTGTCATTGATCCTTTGTACAATGATTTTTATCCATTAAAAAATAAAGAGCTGGAAACAAAGATACTTTCACTTGCTACACAGGCCAATATTCCAGCAGAGCATGTTTATGAGGTCAACATGGCAGAAAAGACAAATGCTTTAAATGCTTATGTGACAGGAATTGGGAGCAATTCGAGAATTGTGCTATGGGATACTACATTAAATAGGCTAACGGACAATGAAATTTTATTTATCATGGCACATGAAATGGGACATTATGTTGAAAAGCATATTTATTTTGGCATTGCAGGCTATTTATTCTTAATGTTAATAGGGCTATGGCTAACAGCGAAAATTATGCGTCGCTTGATTTCACGATATGGACAGGTTTTAAAAATTAATAAAATCAGTAGCATTCGTTCCTATCCATTATTTTTACTCATTACTTCTATTTTACTATTTGCTTCCAATCCAGTATCCAATTTTATATCGAGGTATCAGGAAACGAGAGCCGACCAATATGCGATTAACCTTATGAATGATCGAGAAGCGGCTGTAACAGCATTTCAAAAGCTAACGATTTCAGGCTTAAGTGAAGTGAACCCGCCACTCTTAGTGAAGTGGTTCCGTTATACACATCCACCGATGCTAGAGCGAATCTATAAAGTTGCGGATACTGGGGAACATAAACAAAATATGCCTTTAAAGGAAGAACAAAAGAAAAAGTAAGAGGATAGGTTTTTCATGAGGGGAAATTGGGTAGTCTATGACAAAGATGTATCAAAATTTGGTCGTTGATTGATAGGGGATAGCATTATGCGAAATGTGATTATAATTACACTTTCTTCCATTTTAGTGGCCTTTGCCTATAATTATTTATTGATTCCCCATGAAATCTTGAGTGGTGGGTTGAGTGGTATTGCCATCATGCTTGGCATTATTACCCCTTTGAATACAGGCGTGTTAAATTTACTGCTTAACCTGCCTTTACTGATTTTAGGTGTGATGAAGCTCGGCAAGCGATTTATTAGCTACACCATTCTTTCGGTCGCTGTGTTGTCAGTGAGTTTATATATTATTCCAATACACAAAGCGACACAAGAGCCGATCCTCGCGTCCTTATTTGGTGGTGTTATTGTAGGCTTTGCAATGGGCATGATTTTCCGAGCAGCTGGCTCCTCAGGGGGCTTTGATATTATTGCTATGCTACTTAGTCGCAAACGCGATTTTCCACTCGGTACGTTAATTGCCGCTATGAATGGAATTGTAGTGGCTGCTTCTGGCTTTGTCTTTAGCTGGGATGCAGCATTGTTAACCCTTGTGTCCATTTATGCAACTGGAAAAGTAGTGGATACAATTCATACAAGCCATATTAAATTAACGCTAATGATTATTACGAGTAAAGGGGAAGAGGTCAAACAGCAGCTATTAGAAAAGCTACATCGTGGGGTAACAATTATCGATGCAAAGGGAGCGTATTCAGGCGAGGGTCGGAAAGTATTAATTACTGTTATTACGCGTTACCAACTAGCTGATGTGAAAAGCACGATTAAGGAGACTGATCCAAAGTCGTTTGTGAATATTTTACAGACGACGGAAGTAATCGGAATGTTTGATCGTGGTACAACTAAATAATGCTATTCTCTACACACGTTTTAGGTTATACTTACCATAATCGAACGTGTGTTTTTATTTGAGGGGACGGGGATTGTTAAGATGGAAAAAGAAATAATTCATGCTTACTGTATACAGCTTCATGGAACAACGTATGACTATCAAGAGGAGTGGCAAGCAGATCGCTATCATATTGGTGGAAAAATGTTTGCCATGCTTGGAGGAAACAGAACGGGTAAGCCTGTGCTTACATTGAAATGTGAGCCTTCTCGAGCGGAGGAATTACGAGAAGCCTATGCAAGCATTATACCTGGTTACTATATGAATAAAACCCATTGGAATTCCATTTATATGGATGCTGAGGATGTCCCGATGGATTTGGTAGAGAATCTTATTAAGCATTCGTATGAACTTGTTTTCAATAAACTAACGAAGAAAGCACAGCAGGAAATTCAATTGATTGGCAACCCTTCAAACAAGTAATGAATAGCGCATTTACCTTTTTGGCAAATGCGCTAATGACTAATTATAACCATGCTCACCATAAGGCTTTAGTGTCTCAAGCCATTTTTGCTCCAGCTTTTCGAGCTCTTTTTTTTCATCGAAATAGCCTTCTTCTTTTTTCTTTAAATACTCAACGATTTCCACCTCAAAAGCTTCTTGACCATATAAATTGTAATCTGCCTGAAGCACCTTGTTCGTATGTGTATTGGTTTTTAGCATAAATTGAAAGCCGTTTAAACGCTTTAAATTATTAAAGCTCCCCACAAATACTTTGTCTGTTTGTGTATTGGTCATTGTAAAAACGCCAGCTTCAATTTTCATCTCTTTATACATTTCTTTTAACTCTTTTTTATGATCCATTTTAATAACCTGCTTTCTTAATTTTTTACCCAATAGGCACTACCATCTGCTTTGCGGTCCAGAAAACCGTATTCAATTAAGTAACGACGTATATGAACATAGTCTTCATACATCGGCTTGATCACTTCATTTAATTCTTTTTCAGTATAATGCTTTTCCTTGTCAAAAAGATTTGCGATAGCACGCAGTACTACAATTTTCTGCTTTTCACGCTTTGGAAAGCGTACCAGTTCCTTTCCAACGCCATTTGGAAATAATTTTGCTAATAATTGCTGTTCTTCCGTGAGGGTTACGTTATAGCGATCGTCGACCATAGTAGCTGTTTTATGAATAGGCACAAATGACTCCTCCTTCTGATCTTGTTCCTTTAGTAACTCCATCATCACCAATAATGTTTTGGCTTGGCGCTCCTTTTCTTTTAAAGCAAAACGGTGGTGGCGAATCGTTGTGGCACTGCCAATCTCTAATTCTTCTTTTATCTCCTGATCTGATTTTCCCTCGTAAAATAAGCGTAAAATATGGCTTTGATGTTCTGTTAAGCCTGTCATTTTTTTATTGAGACCGTTTAAATAATGAAAAACTGATTGGTGAGACAATATGATATGGTGCTGCATCATTTTTTCTGCTTCATATAATAAGCCCTCTTGAGGATAAATAATGCCTTTTTCTACTTTTTCTCCGCATAGTAGACAGGTGAAGTGTGTCGATTGATCAATATATCCCTTTTTAAGATCATCGATAGGAGCTTGCCAAAATAATTCATTTACATCCATTGCAACCTCTCCTTATTAAAACAAACGAATTTTATTTTTGTTTGCTATTTTATATTTAAAATAACAAAATGTTTGTTTAAATGCAATGAAAAACACATCGTCTTTTAAACGATGTGCATAATTGTTACCTAATATTTAATTATATTTTCTTTTAAATAGAATCATAGATGCTAGAGAAAGAACTACGATTGTACAGGCAATCACAATTAGACTTGTTGAGGAGCTAAGTATCTGTCCATTTAGTTCATAAACAATGCCATAATTGATTTTATAATCTGCCACATAGGAATCGGGCACACCGTCAAAAACATTTGCGATAGAGTTCTCCATAAAAGCATTGCGTAATAATAGTGTTGTATGGCTAATTGGAAAGTACATGATTACATGTTGAGCAAAGCTTGGTAGAGCCCCAAGAGGTACATAAACACCACATAAAAATCCAAGTAATGTACCAACAATTGTGCCGAGTGTTGAGTAAGCATTTTGGGTCGACACAAATAACGAAAGAAATAAATTAAAAACACTCGCAAGCAAGACAGATAAAAACAGTATGCTCAATACCTGAATAAAATCCCCAAAACTTAGAATCTTACCTCCTGTTGTGACAATAAATATTTCACAGCCAATGAGCGCGATAAAGGAAAAAATACAGCCGATAATAAATGCATTGAGTACATAGCTCAACTGAATGGTTGCACGAGAAAGAGGAGCTGTTAAAAAGTCGGCTTGTACCTTGGATTCTTGGTCTTTAACAGCGATACCATAGGCACCAAGTGTAGTCGAAACAGCAATCATGGATAGTAAGCCTGCTACAAGCCACTCATTGACCATGGTGATCAATTCAGGAGTAGCTTCTGTTAGTTGTTCAATGGCATCTACCTGCATTTTTTGGAGAAAGACAGCGTACAGCACAATGACAATAATGACAGACAGTAGGGAGAAGAACACCTGTGTTTTATCCCGTCTAAATATTTTGTTATTACGCAGAACTAAACTAATTAATGCCTCCACTACGCAACCTCCTCCTCTGCCATAATATGAAGAAAGACATCATCCATTGATCCTTTAATGACTTCGAAGGAGGCGATAAGTGGTTCAGCCTCTTTTAAAAGGGGAAGCGCTTGTAAGGTAGAAGTTAAACGGATGGTGTATATCCCTTGGTTCTCGGTAAAGGAAATCGCATTTTCCTCAAGAAATTTTGCTCCCTCCTGAGTATTATGAAAAACAAGAGCCATTGAATCATAGGCATATTTTGTTTTTAGTGCATCGGGCGTTCCCTGTGCGACAATTTTACCTTGCTTTAAGACCGTGACTTGGTGAGCGACTGCCGCTTCCTCCATATAATGGGTCGTTAAAAAAACAGTCATATTGGTTTCCCGTTGTAGCTGCTTAATCGCCTGCCAAACAAATTGACGTGTTTGTGGATCTAAACCCGTTGTAGGTTCATCCAGAAATAAAATACTTGGACGATGAATCAGTGCACGAGCAATATCTGCTCGCCTTTTTTGTCCCCCTGATAATGTTCCATATTTTTTCATTTCAATATCCTCTAAATGCAAATAGGTGGAAACAAATTGATAGTTATCGGTAAGCTGTGCTTTCGATAAGCCATATGTTTTACCTCGATGGAGGATATTTTCACGTACAGTTAATCGCTCATCTAATAGACTTTGCTGGAACACGACACCAATAGATTTACGGATATCCGCGTTATCATTGCTTGCGTCGAGTGTGAAACCATTAATAGTTACTTGACCACTCGATTTTTTTAGTAAAGTACATAGTATTTCAATCGTTGTAGATTTACCTGCACCGTTTTCACCTAAAAAAGCGAAGAGGGTGCCTTGCTCGACTGTAAAAGAAATGCCTTTGACAGCTTGCTGTTCTCCATATTGTTTACATAAATTTTCAACTTTTATCGCAAACGTCATGAGTGGTTAATCCC
Organism: Lysinibacillus sp. IITD104; assembly: GCF_036698265.2. Classification (NCBI taxonomy): domain Bacteria; kingdom Bacillati; phylum Bacillota; class Bacilli; order Caryophanales; family Bacillaceae; genus Lysinibacillus; species Lysinibacillus sp. IITD104. Next base: position 3,120,493 of record NZ_JBAHYH020000001.1, on the reverse strand, counting down.
TTCTCTTTTGAATTTCTTTATTGATTTTTTCAATATCCCTTAATTGAAATACGTAAAGAATACACCAAACAATAGCATAAATAATAACTTCACTTATAAGCACATAGGACAGTCCTGAATGTTCAAACCAATTACCAAAATAGCCTGCGGTTAGCACGCATGCTGTTACAGCCATGAAATGTAAAAGAAGCTGAACTGTAAAAGGCAGTGGCTCAATATCAAAAATGAAGGATAGCAAACCAATAGCAATTCCAAGAATGGCTGCGATCACAATTTGCTCCAATAACTCTGTTCCTGACATAACCCCATTGTTTGATAGTACACTTAACGTCACTAAGACATAAGAAGAGCTGAGAGAAATGAGTAGACCGATAATCATCATGCGTAAATACTTCATGCTATGAATCCCTCCCAATACCTAAGTGTCTCTTTAATTCTTTTAAATATTTTCGGCTGACATGAATGGCTACGTCATTTTCAAGTAATAGTTGTGTAGTGCCAATTTTGCCCATTTGAATAGAGGATATTTTATGGATATTGACGAGTGTAGACTTACTCACGCGCACAAAATCTTTGGCTAGCTGAGCCTCTAGCTCATATAATTTTCGCTTTGACTCAAACTCTTGCTCATCTGTCTGCAAAAATACTTTAGCATCCTCTGCGTAAATGGAATAAATATCGGAAATTTTTAATAGATGAATTTCCTGTTGATCATACCCATCTAGCATCGTCGTTTGGGCTGCTTGAAGCTGTTTCATCAATCTTTCAATTTGCTCATTATACTCCTTGGCATGAATATGAACCTCTGTTTCTTCGAGCTCATGATTGATGGTTAAATGAATTTTCATAGGAGGCCTCCTTTAAAAACGCTGAATCAGGTATTACTAATGTAGCATAGATGTTTTTAACAAGGATAAATTGTTCGATAAGAGGTTTTATTTGATGGATAACAGGTTCATTTTAAGCGATAGCATACAGCTCAAAGTCAGTCCACTAGAAAATGCGGATTATAAAGGTCATAATAGGTTTATCGAGTTGAAGGGGTTGCTACCATGTTTGTTTTTGATAAGCATATGTTCATCACATTATGCATTGGATTAATAGGTGCTGTAGTTTTTCAATTTTTACATATACCGATGCCTTGGCTGTTAGGAGCGATTACAGCGGTGCTCACCGTGCAGCTATCCACCAACGTCCAATTAAAATGGCATCATTCTTTCCGCAATTTTGGTTTAGTCGTAGCGGGTTATTCTATCGGCTATGCCTTTACACCAGAAGCAGTACAGGACATCAAGCTTTTTTTAGGAAGCATGGTCGTGTTAAATATCATATTTATTTTGTTATTTTTTGCAGTAAGTTTCCTTGTTGCCAAGCGTACAGATTTGGATTTTGCGACTGCCTTAACATGCTGTGTTCCTGGGGGCATGTCGCAGGTTGTGGCATTTGCGGAAGAGCAACAAGAGATGGATATGGTGGTCATCACATTCTTTCAAATCCTCCGCGTCCTTTTAATCGTTGGCTTTGTTCCTTTAATGGTGGCAGGAGCAGGTGGCAATAGTTCTATGATTGATGGAACATACACATGGAACCTTGTTGGTATACTTGTGGTATGTGGTGGCGCAGGGTGGCTAGCACAAAAGCTAAAAATTCCAACAGGCTATATGCTAGGCCCCGTGTTTTTACTAATGGGCGTTAATATGGCAGGAATAGAAGTACCAAAACTACCATTATCACTTCTACACATTGCTCAGCTCATGCTAGGAATTTATATCGGATTATTATTGAAAAAAGAGGATTTACATTTATCGAAGAAGCATATCTTTTATGCGTTTGTTTCAGCGGGCATTTTTATAGGGGCAGCCTATGGTTTAACATTTGTGATGGCAGCGTTGTACAGCCTTGATTTTAGGACAAGCTTTTTAAGTATTGTTCCTGGTGGTCTTGATCAAATGGGGATTATTGCCGCTTCAGTCCATGCAAATGTCACGATTGTCACGGCCTTTCAGCTTTTTCGTGTCCTAGTTGTCTCGATTTTCCTGGTGCCTGTGGTAAAAATATTTGTGAAAAAAGTGAAAACATGAGGGGCTATGAATCAACCTCTCATGTTTTTCTTTGTGCGAATTTCAAATAGAACTTTGGAATAATGATAAATGAACGTTAAATTTTCCCTTTCCAAATAATTCGAATAATGCTATGATAGCCATAACTACTATGAACGGAGGTGAGAAGGAATGAATAAAAACGCTACGAAAACATGTGTAAAAGTGGATACGGCTATGTATTTTGCACGTGTGATTACTTTCGATTTTGCGAACAACGGGATAGGTCTGTCCATTTTTAAGCAAAATCAAATAACAAACGTAGCGAATTAACCATTCTTTTTCACACATTTAATTGAGAAGAGGACTGCTTGTTAATGAGCAGTCTTTTTTGTGTTGTAAAGATGTTTTCGCACGTTTCATTGGAGGAAAAAACGATGCAAATGAAAGCTGAACAAATTCAAAAAATTATGGGTGGCAATATATTATTCGAGAACCTACAGCTAGAGGTAAATAGTGGTGAACATGTGGCGATTGTTGGTGTAAATGGCAGTGGTAAAACGACTTTATTACAACTGCTTGCAGGGGTAGAGATACCAGACAAGGGACGAATTATTAAAAGTAAAGAAGCGACGATTGGCTATTTACACCAAATTCCACATTATCCACTACATGCTGTGAAAGAAGTGCTGGAGGAAGCATTTGCGGATATTTATGCAATAAAGGCAAAAATGACGGTACTTGAGCAAGAGATGCAGTCGACGGTCACGGATAAAATATTACTGCAATATGGGCAATTGCAGGAGCGATTTATGCTATTAGGGGGCTATGAAGTAGATGCGCAGCTGGCAATGATTGCAAATGGACTGGGTATTTCAGATATGCTAGAGCAGCCATTTAGTAGTTTAAGTGGTGGGGAAAAAACAAAGGTTATGCTTGGACAAATTTTATTGAAAAAGCCCTCTATTTTGTTATTGGATGAACCAACGAACCATCTGGATATGCAAGCCATTGAGTGGCTTGAACATTATGTGCGAAACTTTGAGGGGATTGTCATTGTCGTATCCCATGATCGTCAATTCATGAATCAAGTAGCCCAGAAGATTATAGAAATCGAGGATGGGGAGGCTTTTACGTATAACGGCCATTATGATGCTTATATAGCACAAAAAGAAGCAAAAATTGAGCAACAGTTTGCAAATTATGAAGAGCAGCAAAAGAAAATTAAAAAGATGCAAGAAACAATTAAACGATTAAAGCAGTGGGCAAATGAGGCGAATCCACCAAACGCCTCGATGCATCGACGTGCTAAGAGTATGGAAAAAGCATTAGCACGTATCGAGCGAGTAAAGAAGCCCCTCACTAAAAAGAAAATGAATTTAGCGTTAACGATGGCTGAACGCAGTGGTAAAGAGGTCGTGCTATTGCAAGCCATTGATCATGGCTTTGATAAGCCTTTATTGAAGGAAAGCAATCTAGCTATTTATTTTGGCGAAAGATTAGCGATTGTTGGGAGCAATGGTAGTGGAAAATCAACATTATTAAAAATGATGTTAGGGGAAATCATTCCTAATCAGGGAGTGTGTCAGATTGGAAGTAATGTGAAATTTGGATACCTTTCCCAGCAATTTGAACATCCAAATCCTGCTATACGATTAATTGATGCATTTCGTGAAAGTGTCGCCGTGTCAGAGGCGGAAGCTCGCCATATACTCGCACGATTTTTGTTCTATGGCTATGATGTCTTTAAAAAAGTGAAGGACTTAAGTGGTGGAGAAAAAATGCGTCTTCGTTTAGCACAATTAATGCATGAGGATATCAATGTCTTAATCTTAGATGAGCCAACGAATCATTTAGATATTGAAGCAAGAGAAGTATTGGAAGAGACACTAGAATCCTTTGAAGGCACGATTATTGGGGTATCGCATGACCGCTATTTCTTACAGAAAATTTTTACGAAAACGGCGTGGATTGAAAACCAGGCTATTCAGGTTTTTGAGGGAGATTACGAGTGGGCTAGAGGAAAACGACAGGAACTTGCAATGAAAATGATTGAAAAACAACCAGTCAATAAAACGCAGCCACCTAAAAAAGAATTACCGATTGAACAACAAATTGAAAAATTAGAGACAAAACTACAACAACCATCGCTTGCTAAAGAACAACGGCAGAAGCTTGAACTTCAATTAGAACATTTATATGAAAGATGGTTAGAAGGGAGTACAGAGCATGTTTAATTTAGAACGCATTATGCAACTTGATATAGAGTATGTGAAGAGTTTCAGTGAAGTGGAGGTTTGTAAGGAGGGCGTCTTATTTTACAATCAGGCTATCCCAACCTATTACGATGCAAATCATGCACAGATTTGGAGAAAGATTGCACAACCTGATTTATTTTTACAAGGCATCAAAGATTTCTACCAATCAAAGTCTCTGATTCCGCGGATTTATTTATATAATCTGGAAGAAATCCAGCTATGTATAGAGGCATTAGAGACGCACGGCTTTCAATATGAGCATTTTGTTAATGAAATTCAGTACTGGGATGGTGAATATGCGATACTTCCACCTAATCCTGCCATTCAAATTGAGCGTGTAACGGATGCAAATATGGAGGAAGCATTAGCAGTAGAAATGAGCATTTCTGCATTTGGGGAGCCTTCATTAATAAAAAAGGCATTTGAGCAAACCTATCATTCTTCACATTTTACGTATTATCTACTAAGACTAGATGGGGTGGCGTGCTGCTCAGCAAATATTTTTGTGTCAGAAAATCAAGGTAGGATTGAAAGTGTTGCAACAACTGAAAGCTATCGTGGTCGCGGTTTAATCGGCTATATGCTGCAGCATATCCAACAGCAATCAGTCGAGCTGGGATTGGATGATCTTTGGATATTACCAATTAGTGAACAGGTTGCCAAAGTCTATGAGAAGGCAAATTTTAAATCGGTGGGCTCCATTGCATCGATTCATGCGTTTACTGAAGGGAAGAGCATTCAAGATATCCGCCAACAGGCTTAAATAGCTACACATAAAGATCGCCAAATTCCTGTAGTGCTTACAAGGATTTTGGCGATTTTTAGAACTGTACTTACCAATTTTATTACAGGTTGCTTTGATGAAGGGATGCTTTAAAATATAATCAGCAAAAATTATTTATTGCTCCTGTAGCACGATAGCTGCTCATTATGACATCAAATTCCTCAGGCCTCAGTTAACAGCATTGTTTTTATCTTGTCATCTATCGCTTTGATATAAATTTGCGAGATGCAACCATACACGGGTTAGTGGAGCAGGTGGAAAGGTGTTAAAGGATAAGTAGGAATAAATGAAAACTAGTAAAATCCTGAATAGTATCGACTATTCGGGATTTTTGTTTTATTGTTAAAAAGAAGGATTTTCAATTATTAAAAGTTTTTTACTTGAAAAAATGTCGTATTCGATTTATTGTCTTTAGAGATACTTGTTTAATGGACTTGGAGGATATGAAATGCACGGAATTTATATACGCTATAATGTCTCAGATGAAACCCAAGCAGCACAATGGCCCAAAAAAATGGATGCATTTGCGTATGTTCAACGAGGAAAACCACAACAAGACAATGATAACTTGCTGTCAAAAGAGGAGCTAAAAAGCCATGCAATTCGCTATATTAAAAGCTTGAAAGACAATGCAAGTGTCCATTTAGTAGAGCAGCGCAACGGTGAAATTGAACATTTTGATCGACGCTATATGGAATCATTAAAGTTAAAGGAAAGCATCGATTCACAACTTATTAATCTAGAAGAAATACGCTTATTATTGCAATTAATGAATGTCTTGAATTTATCCCATGCTTTTGGAGAAAATGCTGGAAAGCTCTTACGTCAAATAACGCCGTATGCCAAAGAGGTAGAGCATCCAACATTCCAAACAACACGCGTCGAGCGCCATTTTTATTCGGAACTAATAGAACAAATAGAAATGGTTTACGCACGAATTATGCGTCAGCACAACCCATCTACTACGGAAATGCAACAATCAGAAAAGCTATGGACAACAGTCTGTGAGCAAGCAATAGAAAAAGTAGAAGCACGAATCGAACGTTTATCTTCTATTAAGTTAAAGCATGAGAAAAATTTACTAGAGTTTAGTCACTTAAAACAGCAAAATATCGAAGCAAAGGAACGCTTAGATCTAGCTGTCCATGAACTGGACGCCATTTTAAATGTATTAGAATCATAAGAAAAGCATGTCTCTGTCAAAATCGGAGACATGCTTTTTATGTTGTTGTCGGATAGAAGGACAAAAGTGACGGATAGTGCTGTGAATGTAGCGGTTAGCAATGCGAAAGTGGTGGATAGCTTCGTAAGATTGACGGATAGCTATGCTTTACTTCGCTTTCCCCTCTGTTTGATCTCGCTTAGTTTGGCGTGAAAGGCGGATTAAATCCAATCCAAGCAGCACAACAATAATATAGAATAGAGGACTTGTGAACGATAAGCCAATTTGTGACTGACCGCCAAGTAATGTTAAAACAATCCATAATCCAACTGTATACAATGTTAATCCGATATAAGCCTTTTTTGATAATCTTTTATATCTACCCTTGTCGAAGGCTAGCTGAATGATGACAAGCCCAACTAATATAAGCAATATTATTTTTTTAGTCAGCATCGCAGCAATAGCTGTATCAGGGAAGAAATCATTAACGAATAATAACGTGAAAAATATTAAAATTACAAAATTTAAGATTGTCGAAAGCTTCATGCCATTTCTCCTTAGTTGTCAGAATACTTTTCTATTGTAACATGGTTCTAATGAAAGCAAAAAATAATACTTTAAAGAAGAGTTTGAAAAATTTTGAAACTTTTCACGATGTACATCCGTATAGTAGGTAATATGATGAAAAGGGGTGAGCAACTTGACGCTATTTGGCTATTCACTCGAGCAGATCTTTTTAGTGGTTTTGATTTTCGCCGGCCTTGCCACAGTATTGGTTATGTTTTTTGGTGATGCAGTCGAAGGTATTGGGGAAGGACTGCCCATTTTTAATCCGAGTGTCATTCTATCTTTCATTACGTTGATGTCAGCAGCAGGTTTTATCTTAGAAAAACTAGCCTGGTTCTCTAGCGTTTGGAACATCATTGCTGCATGTATCATCGGCGCTATTTTAAGTTCCATCTTTTATTTATTTGTCCTCGTTCCGCTACGTTCCGCTGATGTTTCTTTAGCTTACACAGAGGAGTCGCTGGGTGGCCAATTAGGAAGAGTTATTGTGCCAATTCCAGTAGATGGTTTTGGAGAGGTTGTTATCGAAACGACAAGTGGTATGATTTCAAAACGAGCAACGGGCTATGATAATGAAGCCATTGACTATGATGAAACCGTACTTGTTGTGGATGTGAAGGACGGAACACTTTTTGTTAGAACGTACGAGAAAAAATTTGTTTAAAGGAGAGATATGTCTATGTCAACCGATATTTTAATTGTTTTAGGAATTGTAGCATTTGTTTTAATTGCCCTAGTTGGCTTATATGTGACAAAGTATCGTACGGCGGGTCCTGATGAAGCACTGATTGTGACAGGTAGCTATCTCGGCTCTAAAAATGTACATAAGGATGAGTCGGGAAATCGTATTAAAATCATTCGTGGGGGCGGTACATTTGTCTTCCCTATTTTCCAACAAGCACAGCCGTTAAGCTTACTTTCTAGTAAACTAGAAGTGACAACGCCTGAGGTGTATACAGAGCAAGGTGTTCCTGTTATGGCAGATGGTACAGCTATTATTAAAATTGGCGGTTCCATTTCAGAAATTGCGACAGCAGCAGAGCAGTTTTTAGGAAAGCAAAAGGCGGAGCGCGAAGGGGAAGCACGTGAGGTGCTAGAAGGTCATTTACGTTCGATTTTAGGGTCCATGACGGTTGAAGAAATCTATAAAAATCGTGATAAATTCTCCCAGGAAGTTCAACGTGTTGCTTCACAAGATTTAGCGAAGATGGGTCTTGTCATTGTATCCTTTACGATTAAGGATGTACGAGATAAAAATGGCTATTTAGATTCACTGGGGAAACCGAGAATCGCACAGGTAAAACGCGATGCTGATATTGCGACAGCAGATGCAGAAAAAGAAACACGTATTAAACGTGCAGAAGCGTCTAAGGAAGCACAAAAGGCAGAACTAGAGCGTGCGACGGAAATTGCTGAAGCAGAAAAAGAAAATCAATTAAAAGTAGCTGAGTTCCGACGTGAGCAGGATATTGCGAAAGCCCGTGCTGACCAAGCGTATGAGCTTGAAACTGCTCGTGCAAAGCAGGAAGTAACAGAGCAAGAAATGCAAATTCGCATTATCGAGCGTCAAAAGCAAATTGAATTAGAAGAAAAAGAGATTTTACGTAGAGAAAAGCAATATGATTCTGAGGTTAAAAAGAAAGCAGATGCAGACCGCTATGCAGTGGAGCAAAATGCCGCAGCTGAAAAGATGCGTGAGCTTGCACAGGCTGATGCGGAGAAATATCGTATTGAATCATTGGCAAAAGCAGAGGCAGAGAAAATTCGTTTGGATGGTCTTGCCAAAGCAGATGCAGAGCGGGCACAAGGGGAGACTGAGGCTGATATCATTCGTCTACGCGGTCTGGCTGAAGCTGAAGCTAAACGTAAGATTGCCGAAGCCTTTGAATACTATGGTCAAGCAGCTGTACTAGATATGGTTGTACGTATGATGCCAGAGTATGCAAAAGAGCTTGCAAGTCCACTTGGCAATATCGATAAGATTACTGTGGTCGATACTGGTGGTGGAGAAGGCAGTGGCGCTAATAAAGTAACGTCTTATGCTACTAATTTAATGTCTACACTACAAGAAACATTAAAAGAAACTTCTGGTCTTGATGTAAAAGAGCTGATTGAAAGCTATGCTGGGAAGCACACATTGCGTCCAGAATTAGAGCAGATTGCGTTAGGGCTTGAAAAAAAGCAAGCACCTGAAGAAACGAAAGAAGCGGTAGAGCAATCCTAACAAAAAGCGACCTGATGAGATATTT
>NZ_JBAHYH020000001.1:3012093-3111334 GCF_036698265.2 Lysinibacillus sp. IITD104 | reverse complement strand
ATTTCATCAGGTCGCTTTTTTTATTGTTGTTGCTGCCATTCACTGACAAGCATGCCATAAATCACGTGATTTACATAATGATCGTAGAGCCATTCTGCAGCTCGAATGGTTCCTTCTTGCATGAATCCAAGACGTTCTGGGATTGCGCGACTTTTGTGATTGGCTTCCGCAACACGAATTTCAACTTTATGAAGCTTCAATGTTTCAAAGGCATATTGCAATAAAGCTTTTACCGTTTTCGTCATGATGCCATGTCCTTGTGCTCCTTCGCTCAACCAATAGCCAATAGTGCCGATTTTATTGCTCGGGTTAATCGCGTTAAAGCCTGCAATGCCAACAATTTCATTTTTAAAGAGAATAGTTAGGGAGAGACTACTGTTCGCTTCATGCCCCTTCATACAGCCCTCAATATAGGCTTTTGTATCTGCGAGTTCTTTCGTATTATCTAGCCATGGTAGCCATTCTTTCAGGTATTCCCTTGAGGCATCCGTTAATGCAAAAACCTTCTCTGCATCCTCAGGTGCGATCATCCGTAAAGCTAAATCTTGGTTAATGGTAATTTGCATGTTGTTCACCTCATTATTATTTTAACGCATCGTGCATAAAGCCTTTCATTTCTCGGCTAAGTACGGTTAATTCTTCTATAATTTCGCTGAAATCTTGTACGAGCTGTGCTTGCTCATTTGTGGCATCATTGATTTGTCCCATATTTTGTTTTAAATTATCTAGATTTCTATTGATATTCCGTAAGGACGACTCTATATTTTCCGTTGCGCTAGATGTCTCAAAGGACAATTTTCGAACTTCCTGTGCCACAATATTAAAGCCTGCACCATGCTGTCCAGCACGTGCAGCTTCGATGGATGCATTTAAACCTAGTAAATTAGTTTGGCGAGAAATACTTTTAATTAAATCTGTCACGGCATTTGTTTTTTCAGAATCCTCTAGGGCATGCTGTGCTTGCTTATTAATTTCCTCACTAGTGGCCGCTAACTCCTCGGAATGGGAAGCAATTGTATGTACTTTATCCTGTAGACTGTTGACGATCTTATCCATCGTAGCCATATAATCTTCAAGTTTGAGCTCATTATCTATTGGTAATCCAAAAGCTAATGCACCAACTACTTGACCATTTTCACGAATGGGGAATGAAAAAGCATTGATTGCTACGCCGTAAACATCCTCTGGAATCACCACATCTGCATTTTGGCCATTAAAGGCGATGAAAACATTCTGGTCATTGGCATTAACTTTTTGTCCATCGTGATAACCGGAATCCACACGTTTACCTGCTAAATATTTAACGACTGTCTCACTTTCCTTTTCGACAACAGCTACAATGGCTTCTTGCTTTAATGCTAGATGAATATAAGGTGTTGCAAGGGCTAATGCTTCAATAATTTTCATAAAAATTCCTCCAAGTCTAGTCAATGAAAATGGTTGTGTCATCTGTCATCATTGTGACAATGGTTCTAGATGATTACTTTTACTGTAGCACAATATTTGCCAAGTCAAAATAGCTATTTATTTTTTATTAAAAGACGTTTATACAAATTTGACATGCTTTTATTTGTCAATTATTTTTTGTGATTCATAGGTGAAAATAATAGCTTTTTTGTCTAATTTTTGACGAGGAGACGTGTGTTTTGCGAAATATTGTATTAGAATAATAGTAGCATGGGGAAGAAGTTAAGGAGAGAGTTTCATGGACTATATACAAAAGGGTACGAGGGCGTTTCATAAAGCGAATTGGGCCTTATTTTTAGCAGGCTTTATTACGTTTGCTAACCTATATGTAACGCAGCCATTACTACCAACATTTTCAGAAGCATTTCACGTCTCACCAGCTGTAGCAAGTTTATCTCTTTCAGTAACTACCTTTGCATTAGCGGTGAGTTTAATAATTGTCAGTTCGTTATCAGAAGCATGGGGAAGAAAATCATTGATGACGATTTCTATTTTTGCAGCTTCTGTCCTGACACTAGCTCTTGCATTTTCACCTAACTTTGAAACAATTTTAGTTTTGCGTGTTGTACAAGGCATCGTTTTTGCTGGTTTACCTGCAATCGCTATGGCTTATTTGGGAGAAGAAATGGAACCAGCAAGCTTAGGGGTTGCCATGGGCTTATATATTAGCGGTAATTCAGTTGGGGGACTTAGTGGACGAGTTATTATTGGTACCTTAACGGACCATTATAACTGGCATACAGGCATGATAGTACTAGGAGGAATTAGCCTGCTAGTTAGTTTATTGTTTGTCTGGATGTTACCAAGCTCCAAACATTTCAGCGCGCGACCTTTACAATTAAAAGCATTGACCAAAACCCTACTGCAACATTTAAGAGATCCTTCTATGCTGTGTCTTTATGGGATGGGGTTTCTTTTAATGGGAAGCTTTGTCACGCTTTATAATTATATTGGCTTTAAATTAATGGCTCCTCCCTATAATTTAAGTGCCACAATTGTAGGATGGATATTTGTCATTTATTTAGTTGGGACATTTAGCTCAGCATGGTTTGGCAGTTTAGCCGATCGTTTTGGTCGCCAACGAATGCTCTTACTGGCCATTGCCATTATGTTAGCAGGAGCTATAGTAACGCTCAACGGGCTCCTTACTTTAAAGATTATAGGGATAACAGTTTTTACCTTTGGCTTTTTTGCAGCTCATTCAATCGCAAGTGGCTGGGTGAGCAAACGAGCATCCCACGATAAAGCACAAGCATCTTCTCTCTATTTATTTTTCTATTATTTTGGTTCAAGTGTTGGAGGAACAGTAGGTGGCCTTTTTTGGATGAAATATGGGTGGATGGGTGTTATAGCGATGATTGCGCTGTTTTTATTCATTGCTTGTGGCCTATCATTTTTATTAAAAAGATTTATTGTTAGACAACGTATCACAACATGATGTGAGGTGTCATTTTGCAGGAATTACTTTTCTATTTTTTCATTATTCTAGCAGCTTCTATTTTACAAACAAGTACAGGATTTGGTTTTTCTGTTATGGCAACGCCTTTTTTACTGTTGCTATTTACTCCACAAGAGGCGATGCAAATAAATATAATTCTGTCCCTTGTTATTTCGTTCTCTCTCGTATGGAAGGTGAGACATGATATTGACGTAGCTTTGCTTAAAAAGGTGATGATCGGTAGTGTTGTGGGTGCTCCATTTGGTAGTCTACTCTTTGCCTTAGTCGATGTGACGACATTTAAGCTGCTCATCGCTATCCTTCTTATAGGGCTTACGATTCTGTTGATTAAAAATCTCTCTATTCAACAAACAGGGAGTAGAGATTATGGCGTTGGTTTTATATCAGGTATGTTCACAACCAGTATTGGGATGGCTGGACCACCACTGTTACTCTATTTTGCGAGCACACATAGAGATAAAGAAACCATTAGAGCTGTTTCACTAGCCTATTATATTTTTATCTATCTTATTAGCCTACTTTCTCAAGTTATTTTTGAGGGCACAAGTGGAATGGTTTGGGTATATAGTATGTACGCCTTGCCAATTGTTTTCTTAGGGCTTATTTTTGGACAAATGCTATTTACTCGATTAAATCAAAAGTTGTTTAGAACATTAATTTATATTCTATTAGTAGCAGCAGGCTTAATTTTGTTGATCCAAAGTTTATGGACAATGCTATAAACAACAAAAAGAAGTATGGGGGATGATACATCCTCCATACTTCTTATTTGTTAACCCATAATATTGTAGCCAGCGTCGATGTAGATTGTTTCACCAGTGACACCACGGGATAGGTGAGATAGCATGACAATCGTCATATCTGCTACTTCGTCTTGTTGAACATTCCGTTTTAAAGGAGCTGTTTCTTCGATTTTGTGTAAAATTGTGTTAAAGGAAGGGACACCTTTTGCAGCTAGTGTACGAATAGCGCCAGCTGAAATAGCATTGACGCGAATATTATCTTGGCCGATATCAGCAGCAAGATAGCGCATAGAAGCCTCTAAAGCAGCTTTTGCTACGCCCATCACATTGTAGCCATCAAGAACTCGTTCTGCACCTAAGTAACTCATCGTAACGATAGAGCCACCCTCTGTCATGTATGGATGAGCTGCTTTTGCCGTCGAAATAAGTGAATAGGCGCTTGTATCTTGTGCAAATGCATAGCCTTCTCGAGTTGTTTCAAGGAAGCGGTTGTGTAAATCTTCTGCATGTGCAAAAGCCACTGAATGGACAATTCCATGAATAACGCCAACCTTTGAGCCGATTTCATCAAAAGCTGCTTTGGTGCTGTTATCACTATTCACATCACATTGAACAACAAGAGAATCAGATTGTCCGATATTTTCTAATTGTTTTTGTAATTTCTTTAATGAGCGTTCTTGACGATACGTGAAGATGACATTTGCCCCAACGTCAAATAAACGTTTTGCAATGCCCCAAGCAATACTGCGATCATTTGCTACGCCCATGACAACAATGTTCTTATCTTTTAATTGTAATAAATTATCCATCATTATGAAGAACTCCTTTGTGAGATAATATCTGTTATTAGTACCAACTACTAAAATCTTATCATACATAAAATATCGTTGCAATAACAAGATGATAAGAGAAGTAGTTTAGAGAGCAAAAAAAATTCATCTCTTGACAGTAGAGACGAATTGAAAAGTGTGCTATTTTATTGTGTTACATAATGATCATACATATCTACTGCTCGATTAACAGCACTACTGACAGTGATTCTAAAGCAATTCTTTGACCGAATGACCTGTGCCAATATTTTGATTGCTCTTGTTTGATTCTTATGGAATAAAGCATTGTCAGTTTGAAAATCATCGTCTAAAAAGGCAAGATAATAAGGTATTCGATTTTGTGGCTGTAATAAATCAGATTCTGCACTTTTTTCAAGTGTATTGTACACCCATAAATCGATGGCATTTCCTAAGTGAAAGGCAGCAAAATACTGAAAATCATCATTGTCGCATTCTTTTATTTTTTGAATTATTTGAATTTTTTGGAGCTCATCTATTAAGAATGTATTGATGGAATAATAGATAGCCTTAGAAGGGTTGAGAATGAGCTCATCGGTCTGCTGTGATTTTAAGAAAACCCAGTTATTTAACACGTTTGCCCAGGCGTCCACTGTATTCAAACATTTTGCACAAACATCTGGAAATATTGATTGCCACTTTGCTGCAAGATTTTTAAATCTATTCATATGGTCTTGATCAATATAAAATAAACTATGCTCAACTTGTAACTGCTCAAACATTCACATTCCTCCAATAGATTGGTATGTATAGCAATGGACCATATGCCTATTATCTTGATGCAAAAGTTAGCCAATATTTTAATCAATAAGAAGGCATCCCCTGAAGGATGCCATTTAAGATATACATCTACTGAAGACTATTCAAATTTTAATGAGTCGCCATCGAATGTTTCATCTGCTACTTTGATAGAGTCTGTTGGACAACCTTCAAAAGCGTCCTGCATATCTTCTAATAGATCTTCTGGAACTTCAGCAGTTCCCATGTTATCATCTAAAATAACGAAGGCAATGCCTTCATCATCATAATCATAAATGTCTGGCGCTGCGGCTCCACATGCGCCACAAGCGATGCATGTATCTTTATCAACTATTGTGTATTTAGCCATTTTATTCTCTCCTTTAATGATGTTCCTACAAAGCTTCATACTCATTTTAAAGATGTTTATCTTACATTTCAACTTAAATACTATTAAATTGGAGGAATTTGCGTCAATGTTTCATCAAATTCTATTGCAAATCTTTCAAAAACTCAATAAAGAGCGGACGATTTCGGCTGCCTATCATGTCCTAAGAGGGAAGCGTTCAGGCCAGACAATTCAAGATATTGGTCTTTTTCAATTGCATCAATATTTTGGCCTATTGCCAAAACTATCTCGTACTACTTTTGATGAGGCTGTCAACTTATTTATGCAGAATAGTTGGTTAAACGTCCAGGAATCTGGTCATTTTTACATGGAAACGCTCGGATTACAACGTGCACAACAAACGCCAACCTTTTTCTTTGATGGTTGGCACTATCGGGGAAATGAGCATGTGTTTTTTGCGAGACTCTCTCTCATTGTACAAAGTTTGTCACATCAAGCCGCAGCCATTCGTACCTTTTCACCGATTAGTAGAGATACAATGATTCAAGCGTGGGTGCGATCATTTTTACAGGAGCATCATTATAAGGAAGGTCATATACAGCAGCAATTATTGACAGAATGTACTCATTTGCTAACTATTCTCCCTGTGTCAGATGCAAGCAAACAGCTTGTTCTGTATCGTTTAAGTGGTTATCAATTACCAGGATGGACATGGCAACAACTTGCAGATAAACGGAAGGAAACCGTACTAGATAGTCAATTAGCTTTTATTGAAACCCTACATATATTATTAAATGAAGTGCATCAAAAAATCGATGATTATCCATTACTAGGGCACGTGGCAGAAGGATTAAAAGTTAAAATATTGCTAACAGATTCTGCACAACAAACCGCACAATTATATGAACAAGGTTATTCAATGGAGCAAATTGTCCAAATGAGAAAACTAAAACAAAGTACAATTGAAGATCATTTTGTAGAATTAGCCATGTATGAACCGAACTTTTCTATTGGCCCATTCGTCTCCTATGATGAAGCCCAAAAAGTGTGGCAGGCATCGAAGCAGTATCAAACAAAAAAATTGAAAATATTACATGAAGCTTTAAACGATATGAGTTATTTTCAATTAAGGCTTGTCCTTGCGAAAGGAGAAGTATAAATGGAACTTGAACAATTATTGCATAAGCATTTTGGTTATTCATCATTTCGACCAGGACAGAAAGAAGTCATTGAGGCCTTACTGCAAGAACAAGATGTTATTGCGTTATTGCCAACAGGAATGGGAAAATCACTCTGCTACCAGCTACCAGCCTATACTTTAGAGAAACCTGTACTAATTGTTTCACCATTACTGTCATTAATGCAGGATCAAGTTGAAGAGCTGAAGCGTTTTGGGGAAAAGAGGGTGGTAGCTTTAAATTCCTTTTTATCACTAACAGAGAAACGTTATGTATTACATTATTTAGAGCAATATCGTTTCATTTTTACTTCCCCGGAGATGCTACTCCAGCAACAGGTACAAGAGAAACTGGCACAGATGAAGCTAGGTTTAATCGTAGTAGATGAAGCACATTGTATCTCCCAATGGGGCTTTGATTTTCGACCAGATTATTTACGAATAGGTGACTGGCTATCGAGAGAAAATCGTCCGCCAATTTTGGCATTATCTGCTACGGCAACAAAGAAGGTTGTTCGAGATATACGGGAAACTTTATCTCTCAAAGCTCCATTCGAGTTTATGTATAATGTTGACCGCCCGAATATTCATCTAGGTCGTGTAGTAGTGGAGGATAAGACTGATAAAGCTAGATGGCTCCTGCACCATGTTACGGAAACGGCAGGACCTGGTATTTTATACGTTTCCTCACGTAAACGTGCGCAACAATATAGCGAAGCCTTATTACAAGCTGGCGTTCGTGTTGCTGCCTATCATGCTGGCTATGGGGCGGAGGACCGTCAATTTATTCAACAGCAATTTATAGCTGGAGAACTTGATTGGATCGTTGCAACAAATGCTTTTGGCATGGGCATTAATAAGCTTGATATACGGCAGGTTATTCATGAATCAATGCCAGCCAATATCGCGAATTATATGCAGGAGATTGGACGAGCAGGGCGGGATGGTCACTCTGCACTTGCTATTTTACTGTATGCTGAAGGTGATGAGGAGCTGGCTAAATTTGTTGTGACAGGTGATTTACCAACTTTACATCATGTTGACCGCTATCAGGAACTGCTATCTCAGCAAATACAGCCAATCCAAATGTTGAAAAATGGGGAGTTAAGTGAGACAGCCTTCCGTGTGTTAGATTATTGGCTACAACGAGAGTCTTCGGAACAAGTGAAGGTCCGATTAAATCATTTAGCACTAGAGAAATACAATGCAGTGAATGAAATGCTTCAAATCATACAGACAAAAGACTGTATTCGTGAACATTTAGTCGGGTATTTTGGGCAAAAATTGCAGAAAAAACCGGAAAACTGTTGTGAAAATTGTGGAATCCATTATGATGTAATCAAGAAAGTACGCTTAAAAGAGAAAAAGAAAGTAGAAATGGCAACGTGGGAAAGTCGATTGCAACAACTATTAATGGGTAATTAGACTAAAACTGACGGTCATTTACTTTTTTCGTAAAATTCGTCATAATAGAGATGATAGAAAGCGTAGTAAGGTTGGGGGAAAGGCGAATGAATAAAGAAGATTATCGCGATAAAATAGAAGAGCATCGTCAATCATTTGAAGATGAGCAAAAAGAACAG
The DNA here is from genome assembly GCF_036698265.2 of Lysinibacillus sp. IITD104. NCBI lineage: Bacteria > Bacillati > Bacillota > Bacilli > Caryophanales > Bacillaceae > Lysinibacillus > Lysinibacillus sp. IITD104. The sequence goes on along the minus strand of NZ_JBAHYH020000001.1, from coordinate 3,102,970 downwards.
CAATCCTTATCTAGAGTTTCCAGAATGAATAAAAACGGTAATAAAAACAAAAAGCCAAAAGATTCGAAACGTAAAACACCATTAATGACGATTCTTTTTGTTATTTTTATCCTGATACCATTAACGATTCTTATCTATTTTTGGAAATTTTATGAACCAGGAAAAACGATTGAACAAGCCGAAAAGGATACAGCTGAACAGGTTGTCGAATTAGATCCTTCAGAAGCATCTGCGTCAGATAAAGATAAGGATAAAGAAGATAAGGGTCAAGACGCTCAGGGGGATAAGAAGGCTCAGGAGCAGTCTCAAAAAGATGCTGAAAAATTAGCAGCTGAGCAAAAAGCTGCTGAAGAAGCGAAAAAGGCTCAAGAGGCGAAAAAGGCAGAGGAAGCAAAAAAAGCCGAAGAAGCTCGAAAAGCTGAAGAAGCAAGAATAGCTCAACAACAAGCAGAGGCAGCAAGAAAAGCAGAAGAGGCTAGAAAAGCGGAAGAAGCAAAACAAAATGCTAAAGCAACTACACATACTGTAAAAGCAAATGAGAACTTATACCGAATTGCATTAAATCACTATGGCGATGGCAGTGAAGCGACTTTAGCTAAAATTCGTGCTGCTAATGGGATGTCCTCTAATACTGTAATGGTTGGGCAAGTCATTAAGTTACCTTAATAGAATTTTTTTATCGTTATATAGGTTTTCTAGTATAAAATTACAGACAAACGTTCACACCAAAACGTACGTCTGATTTAGCAAAAAGGCGATTCGTTTTTTAAGAAGAATCGCCTTTTTGCTGTCGTAAGGAGAAGTGAGAAAATGCTATATTTAGGGCTATTTCTTTTGGTAGTCATCGCCCTTCCACTTTATATGTGGAAGGTGGCACATGAAAATAATGTATTGTCTCACCAGCTTTCATTACAGGGTGAACAGGAGAAGGTACGATTATTTTTTATTTCAGATGTTCATTTACGTAAAATAAGTAAGAAAATGATTGCACAGTTACAGGGACATCATTTTGATGCAGTAATTATTGGCGGTGATTTTGCGGATAGCCGTACACCGATTGATCGTATTCATGAAAATTTATCATTATTAACGTCCCTTGGACCAACCTATTTTATTTGGGGCAATAATGACAGAGAAATTGGGGAAGAAAGACTGAAGGACATTTTACAGGCATACCATGTTCAAATTATTGTCAATGATGCCGTACAGCTTCCGCTTAAAAATAGCTTTTGGTTAAGTGCTATTGAGGATACAACCGTTAAAGAATATAGTTTTGAAAAAGCTTTTGCAAAGATAGGAGAGCAGGATTTAGTTGTTTTTATCGCCCATAATCCAGAGGTTTTTGCGAAAGTTCGTACAAAGTTCCGTGCGGATTTAATGATGGGGGGACATTTACATGGAGGGCAAATTCGATTCGGCCCATATGGTGTCCATCCAAATGGTTCCTATCGTCAGCGTGATGGTGTCATGACTTTAGTAAGCAATGGCTATGGGACGACATTAGTACCTTTTCGATTTGGTGCAAAGCCCCAATGTCATATAATTGACATTGATATTTCGAGTAAATAAACAACCAAAACGTGTGAGAAGGCGTATAATAAAAAAGTATCGTCTATTCTATGATAATGTGAAAGCATGGAGCAGCAATTTTTGCTGTTCAAATTCGATTGGAGTGTCAAGAAATGCAGCAAGCAGATGCAATTATTGTTGGAGGAGGCCCATGCGGCTTAGCAGCAGCAATAGCTTTGCAAAATATTGGTTTACAACCTATTGTGATTGAAAAAGGAAATATCGTCAATGCCATCTATCATTACCCTACACATCAAACATTTTTTAGTACGAGTGAACGGTTAGCCATTGGTGATGTACCATTTATTATTGAAGGACGTAAGCCGAAACGCAATCAAGCCCTTGTCTACTATCGAGAGGTCGTCCGTTTAAAAAATATACAAGTTAATCGCTTCGAAAAAGTACAAAGTGTTGTAAAAAATAATGATTTGTTCACGGTTACCTCCGATAAGGAAATATATGAAACGCCCTATGTTGTCATTGCAACAGGTTATTATGATCATCCGAATTATTTAAATATCCATGGTGAGCAGTTACCAAAAGTTTTCCATTACTTTAAAGAGGGCCATGAATTTTTTGATACGGATGTTCTAGTTATAGGCGGCAAAAATTCAGCGATAGATGCCGCGTTAGAATTAAATAAAGCCGGTGCTCGTGTAACTGTAGCCTATCGTGGCAGCGAATACTCTCCAAGCATCAAGCCATGGGTATTGCCCGAATTTGAAGGGGTAGTCAAAACTGGAGAAGTTGACATGCTTTTTAATACAAATGTATTGGAAATACGTGAGCACGAAGTTGTTTTAGAAGTAGAGGGCCAAGAGAAAATAGTAAAAAATGATTTCGTTTTTGCTATGACTGGCTATCATCCTGATCACTCCTTTATTAAAGCGATGGGAGTGGACATAGAGGAAGAAACGGGTCGTCCTTATGTTACGCCTGAAACGATGGAAACCAATGTTGAAGGACTATTCATTGCAGGTGTTATTGCAGCAGGAAATAATGCCAATGAAATTTTTATTGAAAATGGTCGTTTCCATGGCGAATGTATCGCTCGAACTATTGAGCAGAGAAAAAAATAACGATCGAGGCTGTATAGGCATGTAGCTTATACAGCCTTTTTAGCAAGGAGGAAACTCAATGATTGGCTTGTATTGGCTCTTGAGTTATTTAATAGGAAACATCTTGACGGCTTATTTCGTTGGTAAGATATACGGTGTCAATTTGCAGGAAGAGCGTAGTAAAAATTTAGGCGCGCGTAATGCGGGAAGTGTGATTGGGAAAACAGCGTTTATTTTGACTCTTCTTGGCGATACATTAAAAGGTGTACTTGTTGTCGGATTAGGACGCATGTGGCAATTGGATGAATGGGTCCTTATTGGCGGAGCTGCATGGGTGATAATAGGGCATCTATTTCCGATTTGGCTGAAATGGAATGGAGGGAAAGGTGTAGCTACTTTTATTGGTGTGGGTCTCGCCTTATCGCCAAGTCTTTTTTTATGGATGATTATTGGTACAGCACTTATATCTGCATTTACTAGAAGTCTGACACTTGGCATGGTTGGGGGCTTTGTTTTTTATATAGCCGCAATTATTCAAGCAGGGAAATTAGAGCCATATGGATTTTTAATCATGGCAATCGTGTGTATGCTTATTAAGCATATGTCTAATATTCAGGAATCATTGAAAAGAGGGAAGTGAAGGAAATGTATTGGTGTAAAATTGCCAAGACAAATGAAGAATTTGAGGCGATTGCTCGATTGAATTATGAAACATTTGTAGAAGAAATTCCTCAGCATGAGGTAAATGCATCGCGAAAAAAAGTAGATCGATTTCATCAGGAGAATACCTATGTCGTTGTTTATAAGCAAACAGAATTAATTGGCATGGTGGCGTTTAGAGATCAACGACCATTTTCTATTGATGAAAAGATTGGTAAGGTCGAGCAGTATTTATCGAAGGAAAATTGTGAGAAGCTTTGTGAAATTCGTTTGCTTTCCGTGAAGAAAGGTTATCGAACGGGTCGAGTTCTATTGAAGCTTACTCAGGCCTTAACTACATTTGCCTACGAAAAAGGCTATTCTGCGGCAGTGATTTCAGGTACAACGAGAGAGGAAAAACTATATAAGCAGATGGGTTTTCAGCAGTTTGCACCAGCTGTCGGGGAAGAGGGTGCGATGTTTTTACCGATGGTGCTCACTAGACATGAATTTGAACAATCATTACAACATAGACTAACGACGGAACCCTCTACATTTTATCCTGGGCCGGTGAAGCAATTAGAGACAATTGCTCATTCAGATTTATCGCATCGTTCATTACCTTTTTATGCGCTTTATGAACGAGTGCAGAAGAGGTTGCTGCATTTATCGAAGTCCAATCATGTTGGTGTAATCGTAGGAACGGGAACGCTAGCAAATGAAGTGATGCTTGCGCAACTAAAGGCACAGCAATTAGGAAAAGGGCTTATTCTCACAAATGGAGAATTCGGCGAGCGTTTACAGAAGCAAGCTGCTCGTTGGTCATTACATTATGATGTGGTAGAAAAAGAATGGGGAACGGTATTTGATGACAAAGAACTGGCTTCACAGCTTGAGACGGGTTCTTATCAGTGGATGTTGGCAGTACATGGTGAGACCTCCACGGGAACTTGTAATAACTTAGATATTCTTAAAAAGCTTGCTAAACAATACAATGTAAAGTTATGTATAGATTGTATTAGTTCGTTCGGTGCCATGCCGTTTTCTTTACAGGATTGCTATTTAGCTACAGCTGTGAGTGGTAAGGCCATTGGTGCGTTAAGTGGGCTAGCATTTGTATTTTCGCAATCACTTGCACCCTCATCTGCCGATCTACCCGCTTATCTTGATTTAGCAAATTATCAGCAAGGTGCCATACCATTTACATTACCTGCTGTATTACTGAGCAATGTGGAGACTGCATTGCAAGCCTATCCAGCACGTTATGGGCAGCTACAGCAACGCTTTCAATCACTGCTGCAGCTACCAATCATGCAATTTCAATATCCAACTACTCAATATCAGATGCTGATAACGGTTCAATTGCCTAATAATTATGCCAACCTACTTATTGATTTAGCATTAAACGGGCTATTCGTTCATGGTGAAAGCCAGTATTTACGCCAAAAGAATTTCATTCAATTTTCTGTGATACAACCAGATTTTGATGAAGCTTTTGCTCGACTTAGCGAGATACTGGGCTATTATGAACAGGTGATCGAGACTTTAACGTTACAGGAAAAAGTCCTTTAAATTTAAAGGCGAGCCAGTTGTGTTAAGGCCTATTAATAATTTTAAGCGTGCCTTTTGACCATTAATACCTGTGGCGAATATGGCGCCTAAGTCTTCTAGCATTTTACCGCCACCCATATAGCCATAAACACCTTCTGCGATTCCATTAAAGCAGCGGGAAACAAGTACAACTGGGATGTCTCGCTGTATAAGGCTTTCAATTCCCTTTACAACAGATGGCGGGACATTCCCTTGACCTAGTCCTTCTAGCACAACACCATCATATTTACATGCAAGCACGACATCCAATAAATCTTCTTCCATTCCAGCATATACTTTTAGCATGGCGACACGCTTGGATAAATTGTTAACATCTACATATTGTCGACGAATTGGTGCGTGATGGAATAAGATTCGGGATTTTGTAATAAGCCCAATCGGTCCATATTGCGGAGATTGGAAAGTATTTACTGAACTTGTGCTTGTTTTTGTTGTATTAACAGCAAGATGAACCTCATCATTCATCACAACAAGCACACCTTTATCACGTGCTTCTTCATCAACAGCTACTCGGACTGCCTCTACTAAATTATAAATCCCATCTGCTCCAAGTTCGTTAGATGAACGCATTGCTCCTGTTAGCACAATCGGAATGGCTAAGTTCGTAGTTAGCTCTAAGAAATAGGCGGTTTCTTCCAACGTATCCGTACCGTGTGTGATGACCACACCGTCAATTGGCTGTGCGTCAATTTGTTCCAAAATCAAGTTACGCAATAAAAGCATCTCTTTCGGTGTAATATGTGGAGAAGGAAGGTTAAAAGCTTCTATTTCGATAATGCTTGCTAGTGAAGCTAGTTTATTACTTTCCTTCATTAGAGGATTTTCCTTATTTGGCATGACCGCTCCTTCAGCACTCATCGCCATGGAGATTGTGCCGCCAGTATGAATTAATAAAATTGTTTTTTTCATAAAAAATAAATCTCCTTTTAAAAAATTTTTTTGTCATTACATGGTATAATAATAGCAGTCTATTGTTGAAAGGAGCCGGCATCATGATCATTTTATTATCTGCTGCCATTGCTCCCGGTCTAGCGCTTTTTAGTTATTTCTATTTGCGCAATCAGATGGCTACGGAGCCAAGAAGAACTTTACTACAAACGTTTTTATACGGCGCATTTTTAACGTTCCCAATCATGTTTTTACAGTATGTATTAACAGAGGAAGGGGTTTTTCGATATCTTTATCTTCAAGACGTACTATTTTCAAGTGTCATTGAAGAGTTTTTTAAATGGTTTGTGCTATTAATTGCCATCTATAATCATATAGAATTTGATGACCCTTACGATGGGATCTTGTATGGGGCAAGCATTTCACTTGGGTTTGCTACGATTGAAAATGTTCTTTATTTACTTTCATTTGGCTTGGACACGGCATTTATGCGAGCCTTATTACCCGTATCAAGTCATGCTTTGTTTGGTGTCGTAATGGGCTATTATTATGGACGGGCTAAGTTTTCGAAACTTGTTAAGACAAAAGAGATGATTGCTATGGCGCTTTGTGCACCAGTCGTACTTCACATTCTATACAATACAATATTATCATTCAAAGGTCACTGGGTTTATTTAATGATTCCTTTTATGTTGTTTTTATGGTGGTTTGGCTTGCGCAAAGTGAAGCTTGCACATTATCATCTGGTGCAGCATCTTCACATGCAAAAGAAAATATAAAGCGTAGAAATCGTCAAAGATTTCTACGCTTTATTTCATTTTTATCATGTATAAATTACTCCTTTTGTTTCAAGCTATAAAAAAAAGGAGTGATAAAAGTGCGTTTAGTAAGCATACTTTTTGCTTTGATATTAGGAATTAGTATAATTGCGATTCCTCAAAATGATGCAAATGCATTTAGCGATCAGCAAATTACTCGGGGTGCCTATGGAGATGATGTCGTTGAATTGCAAGCAAGGCTACAATACTTAGGTTTTTATAAGAGTAAAATTGATGGCAAATTTGGCTACAACACATACTGGGCTTTACGTAATTTCCAAGAAAATTATGGGTTACCAGTAGACGGAATTGCAGGCGCTAAGACAAAGAAAGCGTTAACGGGCAATTCAGATTATGACGAAAAATGGGTGAAAGCTCAATTAAATGCAGGAAATCAATTTACTTATTATGGTGGGCAGCCACTTGATCAGCAAGTGAAAAAGAATACTAGTGGTGGCAGTAGCAATAGTAGTGGAAGTAGTAATAATAATGGAACACAGACACAAGTTCCTCCCAAATATACTGAGCGTGATTTACAGCTAATGGCGAATGCAGTATATGGAGAGGCAAGGGGAGAACCTTATGAAGGACAAGTAGCAGTTGCTGCAGTTATTTTGAATCGTTTGGAAAGCCCAGATTTCCCAAATACGATTTCAGGTATCATTTTCCAACCGTTAGCATTTACGGCCGTTGCAGATGGACAAATTTGGCTTGAGCCAAATGAACGAGCAAAAGAGGCAGTTATTGATGCAATGAACGGCTGGGACCCTTCTGAAAATGCATTGTATTATTTCAATCCAAAAACAGCAACGAGCAAATGGATTTGGTCACGTCCACAAATCAAACAAATTGGAGAGCATATTTTCTGTTCATAGAAAGGAGGAAAATAGATGAAAACTTGGCTCGTGGTCTTAACGATTGCCGTTATTGGGTTAGGGGCATACAGCATTGATTTACATGGAGATAAAGAAGATTTACAACGTACCGTGCTAGCACAATATACAGATAAGTTGACGGATGCATCTGAGAAGCTTTCCCATCTTCAACGCTCAGTATCACAATCCCTGTTGTTTCAAGACGAGCAGGCGATTCACAATGAACTAGACTCGGTTTGGCGTTTAAGCTCAGAAGTTCGTTCTTCTATTGCGAATATTCCAATTGGACAAGAACTATCAAGTGAATGGATGAACTATCTAGGGCGACTAGGCGATGAAGCAAAAAGGACAGCAAAAACAGGTGATTATGAGGCTTGGCGTAAAAAAATGCCCCAGGTTTCAACGAATTTACAATCCCTTTCCGATGAATGGACTGCTGCAACCGTCGATTTTTATAAGCATGATGGGAAAATGGATGTTTGGCTACAGCAAGTAGATAATAAAAATCCAAATACCCAATTTGATACTGTAAAAGATACATTAAAAGGCTACGGTGAAAAGGATTTCCCATTAACTTTATCTGAATCTGATTGGCAGAAAAAAATTGAGTTAAAGGCTTTACAGGATGCGGTTATTACCGAAAAAGAAGCACTAGAAAAAGTGAAATACTTATTCCCAGTCATTAAAGATGCTACATTTACAGTTACAAAAAGTAGTGATACAGCCCCATATCCTTTTTATCATATCCAATTCCACCAAGGGATTCGATTAGGCTATGTTGATTTAACAGAAAAGGGCGGACATTTATTATCCTATTTAGTAGAACGTCCTGTTGATGAAGCCAAGTTATCACAAGAGGAAGTCTTGAAAAAAGCGCAGGAATATGTGAAGAGATTAGGCATGAAAGATGTAGCCTATGTGGAATCACGTGAAAATCATCAGGCTTGGCATGTGACATTTGCTCGTGTCCATCCTGGAGATAATGCGTTAATCTATGCCGATGGTGTTCAATTGAAAGTAGCGAAAGATACAGGTGAGCTGTTGGGTGCAAATGCAATGGAGTATATTCAAGAAGAGAATATTAAAAAGCAAACAGCTAAGCCAATTGATTGGAAAACATTCTTCCAAGACGACATTCAAGTACAAGAGGTAAAAAATATCTACACAGATAATGGGCAGTTTGAGCAACGTCTTTGCTATGAGGTTATTGCATTGCGAGATGGTAATACGCAGGAAACATTTAGAATTGTCATTGATGCGGAAAACCATAATGTATTAAAAGTGGAATATTTAACTTAATCAAGGATACCTCCGCTTTGTATCAATTGGACATGAAAATACTACCAATTTTTATAGCCAAAATCAGCTTCTCATGAGATAATTAAACTATATTTTTCGCAACGGGGAGATGCTCATGGAAATAAAAATTGGTACACAATTACAACTCGAACCAACTTATACAGAGCGTTTGGAGAAATTCCGCTGTAAAGTTGTAGAGCAAAAAGATAATATTCTCTATATTGATTATCCGGTTAATATGGCAACAAAGAAAACGGCATTTTTAATAGATGGCTCAGAATTTAGAGCAACTTTTCGCACTGAGGATAAGCAATCCTTTGCCTTTAATACAGAGGTAGTTGGCCGTAAAGCAGGTAATATACCAATGATTATGTTGCATTGTCCAACACCAGAAGAGTTTATAAAAATTCAACGACGAGAATACGTTCGTGTGGAGACACCAGTAGATGTGGCTATTCAGTTGAAAGATTATAAATATCAGCTCGTGACTGTGGATATTAGTGCAGGAGGCCTCGCAGTCTTGTTGAAAGGTCAGGTAGCTTTCAATGAGGGTGATGAAGTAAAATTAACGATTGTATTGCCATTTGCCAATGGAGATGTTAAATATGTCATTACAGAAGCGCTGATCGTCCGTATTTTTGAAAAAGAGGATAAGCGCATTGCGACAATCCAATTAACAGATACAGATGATGTCGATCAACAGCATATTGTCCGTTTTTGCTTTGAACGTCAATTAGTTAATCGACGGAAAGAAATGAATCCTTTTCATGTTTAATGTCTTACGAATATTTTGATGATGCCCTCTCCTAGTAGAGGGCTTTTTTGAGGTTATATGATACAATAAGAGGTGCAGAAAGTAGGGAAGAATATGAAGAAAAACATTCAAATTGCGATAGACGGGCCAGCTGGTGCAGGCAAAAGTACAATCGCGAAAATTGTTGCTGAAGCACTTGGATTTACTTACATTGACACAGGTGCAATGTATCGAGCAGTTACGTATAAAGCGATGCAACAAAACATACATTTAGATGATGAAGCAAAATTAGCAGAGATGCTTGAAGTAAGCACAATTGAATTAAAACCATCCCCACAAGGACAGCTTGTCTATTTAGATGGTCACAACGTCTCAGCGGAAATACGCTCTAATGAGGTCACTTCATCAGTCTCACAAGTAGCCGCCCATGCGAAGGTTCGTGAGCTATTAGTTGCCCAACAGCAAAAGCTTGCAGCTAATGGTGGTGTTGTCATGGATGGCCGCGATATTGCTACACATGTCTTGAAGGATGCAGAGCTAAAGATTTTCATGTCTGCAACTGTAGAGGAGCGTGCTAGACGACGCTTGATTGATAATCAAAAAAGAGGAATTGACTCCTCTCTTGAAAAACTTCAGGAAGAAATTGCATTACGTGATAAAAAGGATAGTGAGCGTGAAGCATCGCCACTGATTCAAGCTGAAGATGCTATATTTTTAGATACAACAGCATTGTCCATTGATGATGCAGCACAAGCTATTTTAAAATTAGCAGAAGAAAAAATGCTATAAATCCTAAAATTTCAGACATTTTTTGAATTTAAAGGATTTATTTTTGTCTTTGTCTTCAATATCGAATAAAATAGTAAGGGAAGATGCGAAGGAGGGTTACATATGTCTGAAGAAATGAACTATGCAGAACAAACGTTTAACGAGGGTGATATCGTCAAAGGCATTGCCGCGCAGGTTGATGAAAAGGCAGTATCTGTATCAATTCCAGGTGCTCCATTTGATGGTATTGTACCGATTAGTGAATTATCAAGCTTACACATTGAGAAAGCGTCTGATGTCATCTCAGTTGGAGATGAATTAGAGTTGATGATTACAAAGGTAGAAGAAGAAAACTTTGTCCTATCAAAACGTAAAGTGGATGCTTTAAAAGCATGGGATACACTGGAGCAGCAATTTGCCGCTGAGGAAATTTTTGAAGCGGAAGTTAAGGATATTGTTAAAGGTGGTCTTGTCGTAGATTTAGGTGTACGTGGCTTTGTACCAGCATCGCTTGTGGAGGACTATTTTGTCGATGATTTTGAAGGCTATAAGGGACAAACATTAAGCTTTAAAATTGTTGAGCTTGATAAAGACAAGAATCGCCTTATTTTATCTCATCGTGCAGTAGTTGAAGCAGAGAAAGCTTCACAAAAGAAAAATGTTATTAATCAAATAAAAGCTGGCGATGTATTGGATGGTAAAGTACAGCGTCTCGCGTCATTTGGTGCATTCATCGACCTAGGTGGTATTGATGGCCTTGTACACATCTCACAGGTATCACATGAGCATGTGAGTGATGTGAGTGAGGTTTTAGCTGAAGGACAAGATGTAAAAGTAAAAGTTCTGTCAGTGGACCCAGAAAATGAACGTATTTCTTTATCTATTAAAGAAACTATTCCTGGACCATGGTCAAATATTGAAGAACGTGCAGCAAAAGGCACTATTTTAGACGGCAGAGTAAAGCGACTTACTTCATTCGGCGCATTTGTGGAAGTATTCCCAGGCGTTGAAGGTTTAGTGCATATATCGCAAATTGCGCATAAGCACATTAACACGCCACATGAAGCATTAAAAGAGGGACAAGAAGTACAGGTGAAGGTCCTTGATGTCAATGCTGAAGAAGGCCGTCTAGCCCTAAGTATTAAAGAACTACTAGAAAATCCAGAAGCAGAAGAAGTGATCGACTATGAATTACCTGAAGAGAACACAGGCTTCTCATTCGGTGATGTCATTGGCGATAAACTGAAAAACTTTAAATAATGTATAAAGCGAGGATGCATGAATGTATCCTCGCTATTTTTATGGCTGATAGGATTTTGAAAGTGAAGGATAGCGATTGAGGAGAGGATAAAGTCTTTGAAATGACGGTTAAAACTTTAAAAGTAGCGGATAAGATTTCAGAAATGAAGGATAAAACTTTAAAAGTAGTGGATAGAATCTTTAAAGTGACGGATAAGAATCCTAAAGTAGAGGATAGTAATTAAAAAGGCGATAAAACCTTTAGAACACCTGATAGCACGCTCAAAAAAAGAGGTAACACCTTTTATCGCCATACATAGCGTTCTACATTATGGATATGATATGATATAATGGCATTTTTCGTGTATAATAGCGAAAGACAAGAAGTTGGAAGGATGAAGTACAGATGACGAAACCAGTAGTAGCCATCGTAGGTCGTCCGAACGTAGGTAAGTCGACGATTTTTAATCGTATCGTTGGAGAACGTGTTTCGATTGTGGAGGATATCCCAGGCGTAACACGTGACCGTATTTATAGTTCGGCAGAGTGGTTAACACACGATTTTAATATTATTGATACAGGTGGCATTGAAATTGGAGACGAGCCGTTTTTAGAACAAATTCGTCAACAAGCTGAAATCGCTATTGATGAAGCAGACGTTATTATTTTCATGACAAATGGTCGTGAAGGGGTAACGGCAGCAGATGAGCAAGTTGCTAAAATTCTATACAAAACAAAAAAACCAGTCGTATTAGCGGTCAATAAAATTGATAATCCTGATATGCGTGAAATGATTTATGATTTTTATGCACTTGGCTTCGGTGAACCTTGGCCTATTTCAGGTTCCCACGGTTTAGGTTTAGGGGATTTATTGGACGAATGTGCGAAACATTTCCCGAAAGAAGATGAAGAACAATACGGTGATGATGTCATTAAATTCTCTTTAATTGGTCGCCCGAATGTTGGGAAATCCTCTTTAGTGAATGCTTTCCTAGGGCAGGAACGTGTTATTGTAAGTAATATTGCTGGGACAACACGTGATGCAATTGATACGCCTTATGCGTATGATGGACAGGAATATGTCATTATTGATACGGCGGGTATGCGTAAAAAAGGAAAGATCTATGAAACAACAGAGAAATATTCTGTGTTACGTGCGCTCCGTGCCATTGAACGCTCAGATGTTGTTTTAGTGGTACTGAATGCAGAAGAAGGCATTCAGGAGCAAGATAAGAAAATTGCTGGCTATGCGCACGAGGCTGGAAAAGCTGTAATCATCGTTGTGAATAAATGGGATGCCATTGAAAAAGATGAAAAAACAATGAATGTCTTTACACAGCAAATTCGTGAGCACTTCCTATTTTTAGACTATGCACCAATTATTTTTGTGTCGGCGAATACAAAACAGCGTGTGCATCAAATTTTACCGATTATCCAACGTGTCAGCGAGAATCATGCGATGCGTATTCAGTCCTCTATTTTAAATGAAGTGATTGAGGACTCAGTGGCACGTAATCCTGCACCGACAGATAAAGGGCGTCGTTTACGTATTTACTATGCTACGCAGGTAGCAATTAAGCCACCAACATTCGTTGTTTTTGTGAATGAACCTGAGCTTATGCATTTCTCATACGAACGCTTCTTAGAAAATCGCATTCGCGAAACATTTGACTTTGAAGGAACGCCAATTCGTTTAATTACACGTGCGCGTGCTTAAGGCAATAGCTATACACATACAATACGCCAACCCGACATTATTGTTGGGTGGCGTCTTTTTACAAGAAAGAACTTACTTATAGACAACCCAACAAAGGGAGGATTTTGTTATGGAAAAAGTTTGTGTGTTAGGGGCAGGGTCATGGGGTACTGCACTGGCAATGGTACTAGCGGAAAATGGACATGATACGCTTGTATGGACACATAGAGCTGAGCAGGCAGAAGAAATCAATCAACTGCATACGAATAAAAAATATTTACCAGAAACCATTTTACCTGTAAATTTACATGCGACGAGTGATATGGCGAAGGTAGCTTCTCATGCAGAGACCATTGTTGTGGCTGTTCCAACAAAAGCGATTCGTGAAGTATGCGAGAAACTAACGGCTGAATTAACAAAAAAAGTGTTGTTTGTCCATGTTTCGAAAGGAATTGAGCCTGACTCTTTAAAACGAATATCTGAAATTTTAGCAGAGAGCTTACCTGCTATGTATGTGGAAGAAATTGTTGTTCTTTCTGGGCCAAGTCATGCAGAAGAAGTGGTGTTGCATCATCCTACAACAGTTACGGCAGCGTGTGCCAATATTGATGCTGCTGAAAAGGTACAGGATTTATTTATGAATCAGTTCTTCCGCGTCTATACAAATGAGGATATCATTGGTGTAGAAATAGGGGGAGCGTTGAAAAACGTCATTGCTTTAGCGGCAGGTATTACTGATGGCTTAAATTATGGAGACAATGCGAAAGCGGCACTTATTACGCGAGGTCTTGCAGAGATTTCACGGTTAGGTGTAAAAATGGGTGGTAATCCATTTACGTTCTCAGGGCTTACAGGTATGGGGGATTTAATTGTAACCTGTACAAGTGTCCACTCACGAAACTGGCGTGCAGGAAATATGTTAGGGCAAGGTATGAAGCTACAAGAAGTACTGGATCAAATGGGCATGGTCGTAGAAGGTGTCCGTACCACGAAGGCAGCCTATCAATTAGCAGAAAAATATGATGTAGCCATGCCGATTTCAACAGAGCTCTATAGTGTGCTATTTAATGATGTTGAACCGAAAGTGGCAGTAGATGCCTTAATGATGCGTATGAAAAAACGAGAAATAGACGATATGAAGCATTAATATTAATTTTTTGATTAGACTTGTCATAAAACGGACATAAATAAGGTGTCTCAACGAATCTGTTGAGACGCCTTATTGTGTGCAACTAGTTGAATAGAAATACATGCTAAAAGAGTTGTCCATTTCTTGATAGTTATGGGACAACTATTTCTTTTTAGCAAAAGCACATAGTATAATATACTTTGATTGTGTCTTGACATTCAAAGAAAGGTGGTTATTTGAAATGGGCCCGTTAGCTCATATGCCTGCACTTGATGTAATGTGGGTGTCGTTTTATTGCATCGCATTTATGATTATATCAGTCGGCTTAATTTATTTAGCTCGAAATAAGATTTCAAATGTATTTTTACGAACAGTCGTAAATTTATGTGCATACATACTGTTTGGACTTGGCACATTTTTAATGGTACTTGTAGTTGCCACTTGGCCAGCATAAAAAATAATGAGGTGTCAGTAACATGAAAAAACTAAGTGCTTTGCTGTTGGTATTTGCAACCGCCATATTGCTAGTAGGATGTGCGTACCCAGAAGACGAAAAGAGGGCTAAGGTCACGCCTGATGTCGATCAACTAGCGGCAGTTCAACGTGCCGTAGATGAATACCGTGAAGCAACAGGTGGGCTAGTACCAATTAAAAATAGTGAGCTAGATACGGATATCTATATCAAATATTTAATCGATTTTGAAAAACTTATGCCGAAGTATTTGACGACAATTCCAGGGAATGCCTATGAAAAAGGTGGAATATATCAATATATCATTTGGGATCCTGAAAATGAGGCATCAGTCAAATTAGTAGATTTAAACGCGGCAGAGCGTATACGTGAAATAGGTATTCGTAAACTATCTACACAGTATTTACCAATAAAAGGATCAATTTCGGATAATGTTTATCAGATCAACTATAAAGATTTGGGTTATAAAACAGAGGTAACTGTAAAAAGTCCCTATTCTGGCGTCGAGTTACCGCTTTTCATGACTGGTGATGGTGAATTACATGTAGACTATGCTGTGGATTTAGGCCAGCTTTTAAAAGAGGATCAGCCGAATGTAAAGCCTGGTGATGATCTTCGCCAATTGCTTGTCGACAAATATCCTGTAGTACCTGCCTATTCGATTCCATATACAGTGGACGAGAATGGAGAGCCGATCTATGATATGGAAACGTATAATGCGGATGTCAAAAAAGCGAAAGAACGACAAAAACAAGAGGCAGAAGCCGCCGAGAAAAAAGAAAAATAGCAAACAAGCTCCTTACATTTGTGAGGGGCTTTTTCATATTTGTCTACAGGCTCGCATATAGTGAAAAAGCGTAGATAAAGGAGGCAGAAACCTTGAGTGAAGCAGTATTTAGAGAAATTGCAGAGCGCACAAATGGCGATGTTTATATTGGTGTTGTCGGTCCAGTACGTGTAGGTAAATCAACATTTGTAAAAAAGGTAATGGAATCAGTCGTGTTACCAAACATTGTGGATGAAACGGAAAGAATGCGAGCACAAGATGAGTTGCCACAAAGTTCTCCGGGGCCAGTCATTATGACTGCTGAGCCGAAGTTTGTGCCTGCCCAAGCAACCCGTATTGTGGTCGGTGAAGATGAAATGCCATTCCAAATTCGATTAGCAGATTGTGTTGGTTATATTATTGATGGCACAAAAGGCTATGAGGACGAAAATGGACCAAAATTTGTTCATACGCCTTGGCATACGGAGCCTATTCCATTTCAGGAAGCCGCTAAAATTGGCACAGATAAGGTGATTCGCGATCATGCGAATATTGGTATTGTCGTGACGACTGATGGTACAGTGAACGGAATCAGTCGCCGGGCAGCAGAAAAGGCGGAAGAGGAAATTGTAGAGCAATTAAAAGACATCGGCAAACCATTTGTCATCCTACTCAATTGCCAAATGCCCGCAAGAGAAGAAACAGTTCAGCTTCGTAATGAATTGTTTGAACGTTACAATGTTCCTGTTATTGCGATGTCCATTGATCAAATGAGAGAAACGGATATTCAATATATTTTACAAGAGGCGTTATTTGAATTCCCAATTCGTACAATTGAGGTGGAGAAACCAGACTGGCTGGATGTATTAGATGCCACACATCCATTAAATGTTGCATTGATTGATTCAATGGAGGAAGTCCTTTCCTCTGTAATGAAAATTCGAGATGTGCAACAGGCATCGGATGCCTTTAAAGCCATTGACTTTATTGACCAAAGTGAAGTAGTTCATGTAGATGCAGGTGTTGGAACGGCAGTGATTCGGGTATCCCTCCAGGGTGAACTGTATAAATCAGTTTGTAATGAATGGCTAGAGGAACCAATTGAAACGAAAAAAGATTGGTTACTCTTTATCAAAGAGGCAGCAGAGGCAAAAGAGGCCCAAAAACGCTTTAAAAGTGCTATTCACGATGCTGATACGACAGGCTATGGTGTGACATTGCCAATGATGCAGGAATTTGAGCCAACAGCCCCAGAGCTCATTAAACAGAATAATTTCTTTGGCGTACGAATGAAGGCGAAAGCACCATCCTATCATATTATTCGAGTTGACATGGAGTCAGAATTTGCACCGTTAATTGGCTCAGAGTTCCATAGTCAGCAACTTCTAAAAGATTTAAATCATGCTTATTTACATGATCGTGATGCCCTTTGGAATACACAACTTTTTGGCACACCATTGCATGAAGTATTAAAAGAAGGAATTCGTTATAAAATGGATGCAGTTCCATCTACTGCCAAAAAACGTATGCGTCAGACGATTGAACGTATGGTCAACGAAGGGGATCGTGGTTTAGTAACATTTATTTTATAGTGATAAAATTCAGAAAAAATGCAAAAAATATACGCAGGGCTTTTCGTTTTTATGCGAAAAGTCCTTTTATTTTTGTTTTTTGGGTGAAAAACTGATTTTTTGGTTATAATCATGTATGAATACAGTTGCGTAGCGGTTTTCTATGTGTTACTCTTTTTACAGAATTGGTTCATGACCCTTTGAGAGGAGGTGAATGGTGTGAATAAAACAGAATTAGTAAACTCTGTTGCTGAAGCTGCAGGTCTTTCTAAAAAAGACGCTTCTAAAGCAGTTGAAGCTGTATTTGATACAATTCAAGATGCTCTTGCAAAGGGTGACAAAGTACAATTAATTGGTTTTGGTAACTTTGAAGTACGTGAACGTGCGGCTCGTAAAGGTCGTAACCCACAAACTGGTAAAGAAATCGAAATCGCTGCTAGCAAGGTGCCTGCTTTCAAACCAGGTAAAGCGCTTAAAGACGCGGTAAAATAATACACGTCTAGTAGTTACATAGAGCAGCCTTCATGTTAACGAACATGAAGGCTGCTCTTTTTAACTTCAAATTTAAATTTTACATAATAATATACAGTGATTTGCTAATCTAGAAGCGAATTTCTGATGAATCAGGTAAGTCATTTTGCGCTTACCTTTTGGATGTGCTACGATGCATAGGGAAATGTGTAATGTTTTGATACGCAGGAGGGTTTTTTGAATGTCGAATATTGATTTATTGAAAATAGAAGAAGCGGTAAAAATGATTTTAGAAGCAGTAGGTGAAGATGTAAATCGTGAAGGTTTATTGGATACGCCGAAGCGTGTAGCAAAAATGTATGCTGAAATGTTCAGCGGCTTACATGAGGATGCTAAGGATTATTTTAAAACGGTGTTTCATGAGGATCATGAAGAATTAGTGCTTGTCAAAGATATTCCATTTTATTCGATGTGTGAGCATCATCTAGTTCCTTTCTATGGCAAAGCACATGTTGCATACATACCAAATGACGGTGTTGTTGCTGGGCTGAGTAAATTAGGACGTGCAGTGGAGACGATTGCCCGCAGACCACAACTACAAGAGCGTATTACCTCTTCAGTAGCGGACACGATTATGGAGATGCTTGCGCCAAAGGGTGTTTATGTTGTGATCGAGGCTGAGCATATGTGTATGACAATGCGTGGATTGAAAAAACCTGGTTCCAAAACGGTGACCTCTGTTGCACGCGGTATTTATGAGGAAGATGAAGTGAAACGTAGAGAAGTGCTGTCATTTATTCAAATGTCTTAAATTGCGTGTCTAATTATGTTATGATGAACTAAGAATTTGTCGGATTTAAGGAGTGTACAAAGATGTCACAAGATTATATTGTTATACAAGCAGAAGAAGATGGTGTACATGTCATTGGATTAACACGTGGAACAGATACGAAATTCCATCATTCAGAGAAATTAGATGCCGGCGAAGTAATGATTGCACAATTTACAGAACACACGTCTGCCATGAAAATACGCGGTAAAGCGCAAATTCATACAGCACATGGCGTGATCAATAGCGAAGCGAAAAAATAAGAAAATTTGTTTCTGACGATAGTTTTAATTTTGTTTAGCGTACAACAAGCACATATAAAAACACTAGATGTGAAAAACTGAGTATAAGGTTTATGGGCAGTTAGCATTCCTACATTTAATTATGGGAAAGCTTTACTGCCTGTCCTATGAAGAAAGCAAATTTTTTTTATTCCGCATCGTTGCGTATGCTATAATGACTCAGTAAGCAAGCGTTCAGCCTTGTATAGGGCTAACGTATCTGAAAGTGAAATGGAGTAAGGTCTATGAATGCAACATACATTCAAAATTCAATTGCACAGTTAAAAACAGAGATTTTCATGGATGTTCGTCATAGAACTTTGCAAAAATACACAGGTGTACCTGTGCTAGATGAAAATCAATTGTTTTATTTGTTAATCCCGTTTTTGAATGGTGAAGAGTGGCAACAAGAGCAACAAGAGGCTGCAATTACTGTTGGCATAGTGTACGCAGCATTAGCGGCTCACGATCATATAAAAGAATTAGACGCAACATCAAAAGAACAGCAGCTTACCGTTTTAGCTGGGGATTTTTATAGTGGTCGTTATTATGAAATATTAGCGATGTCAGGGAATGTCGCATTGATTCGAAACCTGTCACAAGGTATTGTGGTACGTTGTGAACAACAAATTAAAGTTTATGAAAATGAACAACGAACAATCGAACAGTGGTATGCATCGATGAGTACGATAGAATCTGGGTTAATTGCTCAATTTTTTGATCTTTATTCTTTCGGTAAATATATACCGCTTGTAGAAAAAAGCTTATTAATCTTGCGTTTAGAAAAAGAATGGACAGCTTATCAACGTGGTCAAATGTCTTTAATGGGTAAGGCACTAGAAGAAAGTGTCAGACGTAATGGCGCAACCTTTAATAGCGTCATCCAAAGGAAAATTGTGCATTTAAAAACAGAGCTATCACAGATTATTAATCAGGCAACCTTTTTACAAAGTGATATCAAACAAGCTTTACATGCACATGTAGAGGCATCCATTGCTTCTACTAACAGATAAGAGAGGTTTTTCAAAATGGCTAAAACGAAAGAAGAACACGTTCACGAAGTATTTGAAAGTATTTCGGAAAACTACGATAAAATGAATGGTGTAATTAGTTTCCAGATGCATGTTGGCTGGCGTAACGATACGATGAAGCACATGGCAGTCAAACCTGGATCAAAAGCACTTGATGTATGCTGTGGCACGGCAGACTGGACGATCGCATTGGCAGAGGCTGTTGGTGAAAGTGGAGAAGTAAAAGGGCTTGACTTTAGTCAAAACATGCTAAAAGTTGGCGAGAAAAAGGTAGAGCCATACCCACAAATTGAACTAATTCATGGAAATGCGATGGAATTACCTTTCCCAGATGATACGTTTGATTATGTGACGATTGGCTTCGGTCTTCGTAATGTACCTGATTATTTACAAGTATTGAAGGAAATGCATCGTGTTGTTAAACCAGGTGGTATGGTTGTATGTTTAGAAACATCTCAATCTGAAATTCCTGGTTATCGTCAACTGTTCCGTTTTTATTTTAAATATATAATGCCGATATTTGGTAAAATATTTGCGAAAAGCTATAAGGAGTATTCTTGGCTTCAGGAATCTGCGAATGATTTCCCAGGTATGAAGAAGTTAGCGGCATTGTTTCAGCAGGCAGGATTAGAAAAAGTAACGTACAAAGCATACAGTGGCGGGGCTGCGGCAATGCATATGGGCTTTAAAAAGGTACGTTAATGGGGGAAGGTTTTCACACGTGGAAAAGATGAAGTTAAAACTACTCTATTCCGATTTGAAATCAGATATCGATATCATTGAACGAGAGTTAGAAAAAGCGGTGGACTCGTCTTCATATTTGATCAACGATGCTTCTCTCCATTTATTACAAGCTGGTGGCAAACGGATACGACCAATTTTTGTGTTACTAGGCGCAAAATTTGGTGATTATGACATTGAGAAGATGAAGGATGTAGCAGTACCTTTAGAACTCATTCATATGGCATCGCTTGTACATGATGATGTCATTGACGACTCCAATATGCGAAGAGGGCGCCCGACTGTCAAATCACAGTGGAATAACAGGGTAGCGATGTACACAGGCGATTTTATTTTCGCACGTGCGCTAGAATATATAACAAAGTTAGAAGACCCACTTGTTCATCAAATTTTAGCCCGTACGATGGTGGAGATTTGTAATGGTGAAGTCATTCAAATAGAAGATAAATTTAGATTAGATCAAGGTTTAAAAGATTATTTTAGAAGAATCAAACGCAAAACAGCATTACTTATTTCTTCAAGCTGTGAGCTAGGGGCTGTGGCAGCTGGGGTTGATGCTAAAACAGTTCGGCATTTAAAGCGCTTCGGCTACTTTGTGGGCATGAGCTTCCAAATTATCGATGATGTTTTAGATATTATGGCAACCGATAAAGAACTAGGGAAGCCAGCAGGTAGTGATTTACTGCAGGGCAATATTACTTTACCGATTTTATTATTGAAAGATGATCCGGAGATGCAACCTTACTTAGTTAAAGTTTTTGCAGGCACGTTAACAGAATCCGAACGTCAAAATATGTTGCAATATGTGCGTAAATCTCATGCAATTGAGCAAGCTAATCGTATGAGTGATAAATATTTGAAAAAAGCCTTACAGGAAATTGATGCTTTACCAAAACATCCCGTTAAGAAAAAATTACGTGATGTTGCATTGTTCATGGGTAAGCGCAAATTCTAGCTTTTTGTTGTACAAAGGCTCATTTTTTGTTAATATTTATCGGTAGGTGTAAAACCTGTTAGACGAATTTAAGGAGTGTTTTAAACATGGCAATTGAACAAACTTTTTTAATGGTTAAGCCTGACGGCGTTGAACGTCAAGTAGTAGGAGACATCGTTGATCGTTTTGAACGTCGCGGTTTTGTAATGAAAGGTGCTAAATTAATGGTAATTCCTAAAGAATTAGCTGAAAAGCACTATGCTGAGCATGCTGAGCGTCCATTCTTCGGTGAATTAGTTGATTTCATCACTTCTGGTCCTGTATTCGCTATGGTATGGGAAGGCGAGAACGTAATCAAGCTTGCTCGTACAATGATGGGTGCAACAAAACCTGAAGAATCTAACCCAGGTACAATCCGTGGTGACTACGCAACAACTGTTTCTCACAACATCATCCATGGTTCTGACTCTCTTGCTTCTGCAGAGCGCGAAATCGGCTTATTCTTCGGTGAAGAGTTAGTTTAATTTCGAATAGATCAAGCAATCTCAATTTATGAGATTGCTTTTTTTATTGCGCAAAAAGGGGAGGAATCACTCCAATATAGAATTGTTAAAAACTTCTTACTCATGTACAATAAATAATGTAATATTCTGATAATTAAGTTAGGAATAGTTTAGTAGACTCGTCAATAAACTATGAGGATGACGTGAAAAAGGGGTTATGGACATGAGAGAAGTGGTGATTGTAGCAGCTGTGAGAACTGCTGTAGGTAGAAGTAAGGGCGCGTTAAGTCAAGTTCGAGCAGATGATTTAGCAGCGGATGTATTACAGGAGGTTGTAAAGCGTGCAGGCATTGGTAAGGAACAAGTAGACGATGTTATTTTGGGATGTGTGACGCAAACAGCTGAACAAGGGGCAAATATTGCGCGTACCTCTTTATTAATGGCTGGTTTTCCAGATAGTGTGCCAGGAGTAACCATCGATCGTCAGTGTGGTTCAAGCCAACAAGCCGTGCATTTCGCGGCACAGGCCATTTTAGCGGGAGATATGGACATTGTCATTGCTGGTGGCGTAGAAAGTATGTCAAGAGTACAAATGGGCTCAAACATGCAACACGCACATGCTGGTAAACGCTTACAGGAAAATTATGATATTATTCATCAAGGATTATCAGCAGAGAAAATTGCTTCCCAATGGTCTTTATCGAAAGATCAGCTAAATAGCTATGCTTATCAAAGCCATCAACGGGCAATTTCCGCGATTGAAGCGGGTCATTTCCAAGCTGAAATACTACCTATTCAAGTTCCACAAGAGGATGGCACAGTGACAACATTTGCCGTTGATGAGGGTCCTCGAGCAGAAACTACCGTTGACATCTTAAATGGATTAAAAACCGTTTTTCAGGAGAATGGTGTGATTACTGCGGGCAATGCGAGCCAAATGAGTGATGGGGCCTCAGCTGTAGTCGTGATGGCATTGGATAAAGCAAGAGAACTGGGCATTCAACCACTCGCTAAAATTGTAACAAGAGTGGTCGTGGGCTCTGATCCGACATTAATGCTGACAGGGCCAATCGAGGCTACTAGAAAAGCATTAGAACGGTCAGGTCTCAATATAGAGGATATTGACACATATGAGGTAAATGAGGCCTTTGCACCTGTGCCGCTCGTATGGCTGCATGAAATAGGAGGAGACCCAGAAAAGCTCAATCCTGATGGTGGTGCAATTGCACTGGGACATCCATTAGGGGCAACTGGTACGAAATTGTTAACGACTATGCTATATCGCATGGAGCGAGAGAATTATCGTTACGGCTTGTTGGCTATTTGTGAGGGAATGGGAATGGCCAATGCCACAATCATTGAAAAAATGTAAAAGGGGATATGTCTGATGAAAGAACATGAAGTGGTGGCAGTCATAACAGGGGGTGCCTCTGGGTTAGGAGAGGCAACCGTTCGGAAATTGGTAGGGCAGGGTGGCAAAGCGATTATTTTTGATCTGAATGATGAGCGTGGACAAGCTCTAGTGGAAGAATTAGGTCAAAATGTCCTTTATGCACGAGTAGACGTCACAAAGGAAGAGGAGGTGGCGACTGGCCTTGAGCAGGCTATTGCAGCTTTTGGCAAGATCAATGTTGCAGTGAACTGTGCTGGCATTGCAGATGCGAGTAAAGTTATTTCGAAGCGTGGTATACACGCCCTTGCGTTATTTGAAAAAGTGATTGCTGTTAATTTAGTTGGCACGTTTAATGTCATCCGTCTAGTGGCAGAAAAAATGCAACATAATGAGCCAAATGAGGATGGACAGCGTGGCGTCATTATTAATACCGCGTCTGTGGCTGCATTTGATGGGCAAATCGGACAAGCTGCTTATAGCGCGTCAAAAGGTGGCGTAGCAGCCATGACGTTGCCAATTGCAAGAGAGCTTGCGGAAATCGGTGTCCGAGTGATGACCATAGCGCCAGGATTAATTGAAACACCAATGTTTGCTTCGTTACCTGAGCCTGCACGAACAGCTCTTGCTCAAATGACACCATTCCCTAAACGACTTGGTAAACCTTCGGAATATGCTCTTTTGGTTGAAAGTATTATCCACAATGGCTTGTTAAATGGAGAGGTCATTCGACTAGATGGTGCCATTCGCATGCAACCGAGGTAACGGCAAAATCTAGTTCAAATAGTTTTTGTTTTGATTGTTTCTAAAATCGTAGATGAAGGGAAGCGGTATCATGCATATGATGGATACACCTTTATTATTAACAAGTTTTTTGAATCGTGCAGAACGATTTTTTCACTCAAAGAAAATCTATTCTCGAACAAGTGCCACTACTATTCACGAATTTACGTATAAAGAATATGTCAAACGGACTCGCCGATTAGCCGATGCTTTGACGAAACTAGGGATGGATCGAGGAATGAAGGTGGGCACATTTGCTTGGAATCACCATCGCCATTTGGAAGCTTATTTTGCTGTACCATGTGCAGGAGCAGTATTGCATATGATTAATATTCGATTATCCCCTGAGCATATTGCCTATGTCATCAATCATGCCGAGGATGAAATATTATTAATAGATGATAATCTGGTGCCACTAATTGCACCTATCGTCTCTCAGCTGAAAACGGTAAAGCATTATATTATTATGGGTGATGCTGTTGCAGTAGAAACTTTACCGATTCCAAATGCTCTTTCCTATGAATCGCTACTTGCGGAGGCAGATGAACATTTCACATTCCCAGAAGATTTAGATGAAAATACACCTGCAGGCATGTGCTATACCAGTGCAACGACGGGCATGCCAAAGGGAGTAGTCTATACACATCGCAGTATTGTACTTCATAGTTTAACAGCTGGTCTCGCTGACAGTATTGCAATTTGTGAGTCGGATGTGGTGTTACCTGTTGTGCCAATGTTCCATGCGAATGCATGGGGATTACCATTTGCCAGTGTAGCATTTGGTTCTACACAGGTCTTACCGGGACCTATGTTTACACCACAGCTATTGCTAGAATTATTTGATGTATATAAAGTTACATTGACAGCAGGTGTACCGACCATATGGCTGGGCGTTCTACAGGAGCAGCGTCAAAATCCTCGTGACCTATCGTCTATGCGATTAATTGTTTGTGGAGGTTCTGCTTCACCAATTGGTCTTGTCCGAGGCTTTGAGCAAGAACTTAATATCCCGTACATGACAGGTTACGGTATGACGGAAACCTCACCTCTTGTAAGCCTATCCACGTATTTAACACATATGCAGGACTATACGGCTGATGAAAAAATGAATGTTCGGATTACACAAGGTATGACGATGCCACTTATTGATACAAGGATTGTCAATGAAAATGGTGAAGTGCCTTGGGATGGCAAAACGATGGGAGAGCTTACGATTAGAGGACCATGGATTGCTAATGAGTATTATCAGGATGAACGAACGGAAGAGGCCTTTAAAGACGGCTGGCTCTATACAGGCGATATTGCTGTGATGACAACAGATGGCTATATAAAAATTACCGACCGTACAAAGGATTTAATTAAGAGTGGTGGCGAATGGATTTCTTCAGTAGAGCTTGAAAATGCATTAATGTCCCATCCAAAGGTCTTTGAGGCAGCTGTTATTGCCATTCCACATGAAAAGTGGTTGGAGCGACCATTAGCTTGTGTCGTAGCAAAGCCAGAGTTTAAGGGTTCGATTACAAAAGAAGAGTTATTAGAGAGTCTACAGCACCAATTCCATAAATCATGGGTTCCTGATGATATTGTCTTCATTGACGAGGTACCAAAAACGTCTGTAGGTAAATTCTTGAAGGCTAAATTACGAGAAGATTTAAAAGAGTATCGCATACAAGTCTAACGATAATGGATAGAATGAGGGTGGTGAAAAACTACCTTCATTTTTTATTGGAATAAATTCCTGAAAAATGAAACTATTTTTTCCATTTTGCCGTATAATCAAAATAACGAAAGGAAGTGAACGGATTGTCAATTGCCATTGTAGCGATAATTGGGGGCGTCATTATTTCTCTAGCTGGAATTTTTACAGACGCTCGTACGAGACAACAAAAAATAAAACTGAAGGCTGTTGAAAAAGAAGTAGAATTAGAAAAGCTTAGGTTAGAAACTTATACGATTGAAACAGAAAAAATGAGACTTGAATTAGAACAGTCGAAAGTATTACTTTTAGAGGAAAAACAAAACGTAAGAAAGTAGATTTGCATACATGAGAAAGACTATTTCAGGATTGGGGCTTTTCCGCTATAATGGTAATACGACGCTAGAGGGGAAGATGACCATATGTCTGATTATGAACAGTTTATAGAAGGTATTAAGCGCAAAACAGGAATAGATTTAGCGTTATATAAAGAAGCGCAAATGAAAAGACGATTAACCTCTCTTTATGAGAAAAAGGGCTATCGTAATTTTGTAGACTTTCTAAAGGCACTCGAACAAGATCGTGATTTAATGAATGAATTCTTAGATCGAATGACGATCAATGTTTCTGAATTTTATCGCAATGGAAAGCGCTGGGAAGTATTACAAAAGAAAATATTTCCGAAACTTTTACAAACTAATAAGCGTTTAAAAATTTGGAGTGCTGCTTGTTCGACAGGAGAAGAGCCCTATTCTTTAGTAATGGTTTTATCTCAATTGGTGCCTTTATCTCAAATTCAAATTATTGCCACTGATTTAGATGAGAATGTGATACAAAAGGCGAAGTTAGGTGTCTATCCTGAACGCTCTTTAGCAGAGGTGCCAAGTGATATTAAAGCAAAGTATTTTGAGCAAGAAGGCTCCTTCTATCGGGTGAAGGATGAGATTAAGCGTTGTGTAACCTTTAAGAAACATAATTTATTGAATGACGCTTATGACGGCAATTATGATTTAATTGTTTGTCGCAATGTCATGATTTATTTTACAGAAGAAGCGAAAGATCAAATTTATAATAATTTTAGTAAAGCACTGCGCAAGGATGGCGTTTTATTTGTTGGATCGACAGAACAAATTTTTAATCCAGCACGTTATGAATTTGATGTAGAAGACACGTTCTTCTATCGGAAAAATAATTAATAATATGGATGAAAAGCTTTGTACAAATAACACAATTGTACATAAAGTTGACCAAGCATTAAACATAGATAATTCATACGCTTTTCGCTTATCATAAGCAAAGGCGTATTTTTTATAAAATTTAGCTAGGTGTTTTTTATAACTTTCATTCAGAATATTCACATTTAGATCTATGAAAATGGTAACTACTTAAAAGACATTCGTAAAAGGACTGTTTTTTTAAAGAATATATGTTATAGTGAAAAATACATACTTTAGCGAGTTGAAGGGAGAAAGTGTTTATGCGTTACTTAACAGCAGGTGAGTCTCACGGACCTCAATTAACGACAATTATTGAGGGTTTACCGTCACTCTTACCCATTACAGCAGAAAAAATTAATCACGATTTAAAACGTCGCCAAGGAGGTCATGGACGTGGGCGCCGCATGCAAATCGAAACAGATACAGTGGAGATTGTAGCTGGTGTTCGTCATGGTCAGACACTTGGATCTCCTGTTGCACTCGTTGTCACAAATGATGACTGGAAGCACTGGACTAAAATTATGGGAGCAGAGCCATTAGCTGATGATATAAACCCTGAAGATATCAAGCGTCAAATCTCACGTCCTCGACCAGGTCATGCAGATTTAGTTGGAGGCATGAAATATGGTCACCGTGATTTAAGGAATGTATTAGAGCGCTCCTCTGCGCGTGAAACAACTGTACGAGTAGCAGTTGGGTCTGTGGCAAAGGCGTTACTTAATGAACTAGGCATTTCCATTGTTGCACATGTTACAGAGATAGTGGGAATTAAAGCCGATACTTCTTTAATAGAAGGAAAAACAACAGAAGAAATTCGTGTAATTGTCGAAGCGGATCCTTGCTACTGTGTAGATCCAATCGCCTCTGCGAAAATGGTTGAGGCAATTGATGAAGCGAAAAAGGCCGGCGATTCGATCGGTGGTGTTGTAGAAGTCATTGTAGAAGGCATGCCAGCAGGTGTAGGTTCTTATGTACATTATGATCGTAAGCTGGATGCAAAGCTTGCTGCTGCTATGCTATCTATTAATGCATTTAAAGGAGTAGAGTTTGGACTTGGCTTTGAAATGGCACGTCGAAAAGGTTCTGAAGTACACGATGAAATCATCTGGTCTGAAGAAGAAGGTTATACTCGTGCAACCAATCGACTTGGTGGCTTAGAAGGCGGTATGTCAACAGGTATGCCAATTGTTGTACGTGGTGTGATGAAGCCAATTCCTACTTTATATAAACCATTACAAAGTGTAGATATTGAAACAAAAGAGCCGTTTAAAGCGAGTGTTGAGCGCTCTGATAGCTGTGCAGTACCAGCAGCGTCTGTAGTTGCAGAACATGTTATTGCCTGGGAAATAGCGAATGCAATTTTAGAGCAATTCCATAGTGATCAACTACCACAATTACAAGCTCAAATTGACGAGCATCGTCAATATACAAAGGGGTTCTAAGTTATGCGTGTACCAGTAGCAACAAAATCGCATCAATATGAAGTTGTTCTTGGGCATCAATTTCTAACTGAAGCTGTGGAGGCATTTGCTGATAAACTTCAAAAAGCGGATAAGCTCTTTGTGTTTACTGATGTCAATGTTTGGGCAGCACAGGGAGAGTACTTCAAAGCAAATTTCCCATACCACTTTGAGGTCTTTATTTTGCCAGGTGGAGAAGCGTGCAAAACCTTTGATCAATACAACGCTGCTCAAACATTTTTATTAGAGCAAAAATGCTCCAGAAAATCCTTCATTTTTGCTTTTGGAGGAGGAGCAGTTGGCGATTTAACAGGTTTTGTTGCGGCAACTTATATGCGTGGGATTCCGTTTATTCAAATTCCAACGACTATTCTAGCACATGATTCCGCAGTTGGTGGAAAAACTGCCATTAATCATCCACTAGGAAAAAATATGATTGGCGCATTTTATCAACCAGAAGGCGTGATATATGATACAGCTCTTTTAGAAAGTTTATCAGAGCGTGAGGTACGTTCGGGAACAGCAGAGTTAATTAAGCATGCCATGATTTCTGACCCGAACTGGCTGGAGGAATTAATGACAGGAGATTCGGTGATCCATTTTAATCAAAATGAACTAGCAAAGCAACTAAAAAAAGGAATTGAAGTGAAAGCACAAATTGTTGCTGAGGACGAAACAGAGCAATCCGTTCGAAAGTTTTTAAACCTAGGCCATACATATGGACATGCAATTGAGGCAGCTGCGGGTTATGGCAAAGTGGCTCATGGTGAGGCGGTTATGATTGGACTCGTCTATTGTCTTCTATTGAGTGAACGATATGGAGAAATTGATCGAACGTTCACCCAATCCTTTTTACAGTTTGCGATAAAAAACGGCTATCCTTTTAAGGCTGTGAGTGATTATTCATTTGAACAATTATCTAGCTACCTAATGAAAGATAAAAAAGCGGAATATGGCATTTTACAATTTGTTCTTTTGGAGAAAATTGGAAAGCCTTTTGTCAAAGCTATTGATTTAGAAGAATGCCAAGAAATAGATGCTGAATATAGACAGTTATTAGCGGAGGTGCTTGTATGATTCGTGGACTTAGAGGAGCAATAACAATTGAATCTGACAAGCCAGAGCTTGTATGGGATGAGACAGCAAGATTAGTGCGTGAGGTTGTGGCTGCAAATAATGTGGAAATTGATGATATCGCATCGATCCTCATTTCAACAACGCCAGATATTACCTCAGCATTTCCTGCTCGTGCAGTACGCTTGATGGATGGCTGGCAATATGTCCCTGTTATGTGTACACATGAAATGGATGTGCCAGAAGCGTTACCATTATGTATTCGTGTATTAATACATGCAAACGTAGAGGTAGCCCAAAAAGATGTAAAGCATTTGTATCTCAATGATGCAGTAAAATTAAGACCAGATTTGGCTCAGGCTAAATAAGTAGAGGAGATGTTTTAGATGAAGTGGAAACAACAATTGGACGGTATGCAAGCATATAAGCCAGGTAAACCAATTGAAGAAGTACAACGTGAATATGGCTTAAAGGAAGTTATTAAATTGGCGTCGAATGAAAATCCATTCGGGTGCTCACCTAAGGTAACAGCTTATTTACAAAATAATGCAGTGAATCATGCACTTTATCCAGATGGCTATGCACAAAACCTACGTACTGCTGTGGCAAATCATCTAGGTGTGAAAGAGACACAGCTTCTTTTTGGTAACGGCTCTGATGACATCATTGCTATTATTACTCGTGCTCTGTTGTATCCAGGGGTAAACACAGTTATGGCCGACCCTTCCTTCTCTCAATACTGGCACAATGCTGAAATTGAAGGTGCTGAAGTACGTAAAGTGCCTTGTCAAGATGGAGCACATGATCTAGAGGCAATGTTGGCTGCAATTGATGACCAAACTTCTATTGTTTGGGTATGTAGTCCAAATAATCCGACTGGCGTTGTCATTCCTGATGCTGCATTGCGTGCCTTTCTTGCAAAGGTTCCAAGCGATGTCCTTGTCGTGCTTGATGAGGCATATATTGAATATGTTACACATCCAGACCACAAGGATACGTTACCAATCATTGATGAATATCCGAATGTTCTTTTACTGCGTACATTCTCTAAAGCTTATGGCTTAGCTTCGTTCCGCGTTGGCTATGCAATTGGCCAACCTGATGTTATTGCTAAGCTAGATCCTGTTCGTGCACCATTCAATAATACAATCTTAAGTCAAGCTGTTGCTGCCATTGCGCTCAGTGACCAAGAATATATTGAAGCCTGCCGTGAAGCTAATGAAATAGGCAAAAAACAATATGTAGAATTTTGTGAAAAGCATAATTTAAAATACTTCCCATCTGATACAAACTTTATTTTCTTTGATACTCATGCTGATAGTGATGTTGTTTTCCAAGAGCTGATGAAAAGAGGCTTTATTGTGCGCAGTGGTAATGCATTAGGGTTACCAGGATTTATCCGTGTGACAATTGGAACAGAGGCTCAAAATGCAGCATTACTTAGCCAACTTGATGAAGTGTTAAAACAACAAGGGGTATTTGCATGACACGCAAAGTACTCGTTATAGGGCTTGGATTGATCGGTGGTTCTATTGCCCTTGCTTTGCAAAAAGCACCTGAAACAAAAATTATTGGCTATGACATGGACGCACAAACACGTGAGCATGCGAAAACATTAAATATTGTGCATGATATTGTCGCAGATCCACTGGCTGTTGCGGCTGAGGTTGATGTTATTATCTTCGGGACACCCGTTAATGCAACACTGGATTGGATGGAGCAATTAAAATCATGGCCATTGAAAAATAAAGTCATCGTAACAGATACAGGGAGTACAAAAAAATTAATTATGCAAAAAGCCAGCGAATTACGAGAACTTGGGATAACGTTTATTGGTGGACATCCAATGGCGGGGTCTCATAAAAGCGGTGTGCTGGCTGCTAAGGCGCATCTTTTTGAAAACGCATATTACATGCTTACGCCACTCGCTGGGGAAGAAATTGTTCATATGGCACAGCTTGAAAGTTTGCTGAAATTTACCCATGCAAAAGTAGTCAGTGTATCTGCCAGTGAGCATGATCACATGACAGCGGTGGTGAGTCATTTTCCACATGTTATCGCGGCCTCACTTGTCCATCAATTAGGTGGCGAAAATGGGGAGTACCCAATGACACGTTCTCTTGCAGCAGGAGGTTTTCGTGATGTGACACGAATCGCCTCTTCGAACCCCATCTTATGGCGAGATATTACGCTGCAAAATCGCGAGGAGCTCCTCACGCAATTAGATGGCTGGGAAAAAGAAATGACGCGCATTAAGAAACTGCTAATGGAGGGTTCTTCACAGGATATTGAAAACTATTTTGCAGTTGCTAAAGAACTGAGAGATGAATTACCGATTAGTGCAGGGGCTATGTATACACCATTCGACCTCTATGTTGATGTTCCTGACTATCCAGGTGTTATTTCTGAAGTGACGGGCTTTTTAGCGGATGAAGCAATTAGTATTACGAATCTACGCATTGTTGAATCACGAGAAGATGTTTTCGGTATTCTAGTCATTAGCTTCCAAAGTGAAAATGATCGCGAACGTGCTGCAGCCTGTATTCAAAAACGAGCAAATTTCGAAACGTATATTTCTTAGCATAAGAAAGCGTCGGCATTTCGGCGCTTTCTATCTTCATATTGGAGGGAATAAAGTTCATGAGTGAAAAAGTATTGCAATACAACAAGCCTTCTTTACAGGGCTCTTTAACCGTTCCAGGCGATAAATCTGTATCCCATCGCTCTGTGATGTTTGGTGCCATTGCTAGTGGAACAACGACAGTAGAGGGGTTTTTACTAGGTGAAGATTGTTTAAGTACAATTGATTGCTTCCAGAAACTTGGCGTTCAGATTGAGGTGGAAGGGACAAATGTAACCATTCATAGTCCAGGGATGGAAGGCTGGCAGGAGCCGACAGAAGTGTTATATACGGGTAACTCTGGTACAACAACACGCTTAATGCTAGGCATTTTAGCTGGTTCTACTGTTCACTCTGTCATGACAGGAGATGCATCCATTGGAAAACGACCAATGCGACGTGTTATAGATCCACTGCGTCAGATGGGTGCACAAATTACAGGGCGTGCAGATGGGCAATATACACCACTAGCCATTCAAGGTACAAAATTACAAGCCATTGATTACAAGATGCCTGTAGCAAGTGCACAGGTGAAATCTGCTATTTTACTAGCGGGCTTGCGTGCTGAAGGAACAACCATTGTTAGAGAAATGGATGTTTCGAGAGATCATACAGAGAGAATGCTGCGTCAATTTGGTGCACATGTAGAAGTAGATAATGGCGTAGTATCCATTGAAGGAGGACAAGCTCTCAATGGGACGCATGTTTCTGTGCCAGGAGATATATCATCGGCTGCCTTTTTCTTAGTGGCAGGAGCCATTTGCAAAAATAGTCAGCTAACACTAAACAATGTGGGCATTAATCCAACACGTGATGGCATTATTGAGGTGCTGCAAAAAATGGGCGCCACGATGACGGTAACGCCGAATGACGATAATCAAGCTGAACCTACAGCAACAATCCAAATCGCGACCTCTTCTTTAACT
Organism: Lysinibacillus sp. IITD104; assembly: GCF_036698265.2. Classification (NCBI taxonomy): domain Bacteria; kingdom Bacillati; phylum Bacillota; class Bacilli; order Caryophanales; family Bacillaceae; genus Lysinibacillus; species Lysinibacillus sp. IITD104. Next base: position 3,069,862 of record NZ_JBAHYH020000001.1, on the reverse strand, counting down.
GGTACAGTAATTGAGGGGGACATTATTCCTCGTTTAATTGACGAAATTCCAATCCTTGCATTACTCGCTACGCAAGCACATGGTCAAACGATCATTAAAGATGCCGAGGAGCTAAAGGTGAAGGAGACTGACCGTATCACGGCTGTTGTGACTGAATTGAAGAAACTTGGTGCCCAGATCGAAGCAACAGAAGATGGTATGATTATTGAGGGACCAACGTCTTTAAAAGGAGCAAACCTTCAAACATATGGCGATCATCGTATCGGCATGATGGGTGCTGTTGCAGCTTTAATAACAGATGGAGCTGTTACACTAGATGATGCACAATGTATTGCTGTATCCTACCCATCGTTTTTTGAGCATATTGAGGCAGTGAAGTAACAATTAAAGAGAGGCTCTCCAAGCTTTTGGGGAGTTTTTTCTTGTTTCAGAAGTAAATGTTTTGTAGCATAAAGGTATCAACGAAAGAATAGGTGAATGACTGTGAACAATGCGATGACTGAAATGATGCAAGCACTTGAACAAGGGGATTTAGCATTAATAGATCAGCTACTAGAATCATTTTTAATGAAGGAGCTACCCGAGGAGATCTATGCACTAGCGGAGATTTTTATGCAGTATGGGTACATGAAGGAAGCTGACCGTGTGCTGGAGCATTTGCAATTTTTATTCCCAGAAGAAGCACAGTTAAAAATAGATCATGCCAATGTCCTAATGGAGCTTGGTAATGAAGATGAAGCATTAGATTTATTATTAGAAATTGAAGAAACCTCCCCAGAATATCCACAAGCGTTATTGGTGTTAGCCGATTATTATCAAATGCAAGGGTTATTTGAGGTTGCAGAAAAGCGTATAAATGAAGCACTAGCGATTTTACCAGACGAGCCATTATTGCATTTTGCAAAAGCCGAGCTTTTATTTGAAACAGGCCGTTTTTTAGAGGCAGCAAGACTGTATGAGGACTTATATGAGCAGCAAAATGAATTTGCTGGTATTCCACTTGTCGAACGACTAGCGGAGGTTTATCGTGCAGGGGCAGCCTATGAGACGGCATTCGATTATTATGTCAAAGCCCTTGAAGATGAAGTAAAGCCCGATATTTTATTTGGAGCTGCTTATTCAGCCTTCCAGTCACAAAAATACGAGATGGCTATTAAACAACTAGAGGAATTGAAAGAATTAGATCCTGATTACTTCTCAGCCTATTTATTGCTTGCGGAGAGCTATGCAATGACAGAGGATAATCAAAAAGCGTATGCGGCCATTCAAGAGGGGTTAAAGCGTGATGAATATGATAAATCACTTTATTTATTCGCTGGTAAAATGGCCTTGAAAAATGGTTTGCCAGAAGAAGCTGAGCAATATCTGAGAGAAGCTATAGCGCTCGATCCTGAATATATGGAAGCGGTACTGGCACTTATTTCTGTGTTTGGTCAACAGGAGCGCCATGAGGATGTAATCGAGCTATTTGAGACATTACAGCAAAATGATTTTGAATGGAGCACTTTATACCCTTTTGCGGCAGAGGCATATGAAAATTTAGAATTGTACGACCGTGCATACGAATTTTACCGTTTGGCATATAATGATTTTAAGGAAGACGCAACATTTTTAGAAAAATATGTTTACTTTTTATTAGAAGAAGGAAAGCGTTTAGAGGCAAAAGAGGTTCTTAGACAATTAATCAACATTCAACCGGGTGAACCAGAGTGGCAGGAGAAGTTAGAAACCTTAGAATTTGAGTAAAGGAGGGAGTGGGTATGACTGCTTCTGTATCAGTTGTTGATAAAAAAGCATTTGTTCGATGGTTTTTAAAAAATTATCAATTGAAACGTCGTGAGTGTGTATGGATTTTAAATTACTTATTAAGTAATGATGACTTATTAAAAAGAATCCGCTTTGTGGAAGAAGCTCACTATTGTCCTAGGGCAATGGTGATGTCGACAGTAGACTCAACAGGTGTGCCTTTTCGTTTCTATAAAGGCAATGTGATGACGGCAGATGCTGAGAAGTCTTTCCATGATTTACGCTTACATGAACAAGAAGATATGTATATACAATTGAATTTTCCTAATATACCACCAAGTGCACAATACTTAGCAGTTCTTGAAGAAAACCCTTATATGCCAGAAACACTGCTCGTCAGTGAAAAAGATCGTATACTGGCAGAAGAGCTGCTTTCCAATAGCTTACTCGTATTCCAAGAAGAGAAATTACTCGCACAAATTGATGAAGCCCTCGACCAGGGAGATGAAGCGCGTTTTTATGAATTGTCTAATTTGTTACAAGCATTGAAGGAAACGGCTAATTTACGTTAATTATAGGTAAAAATTGAATGTCCTTTATCCATTTCAATATGGTAACATTACTAGTGAATGATTGTTTTCACTTTTAATTGGGTATCCTATTGTAGAGTGGAAAAGGACATTTTTATTTGCGATAAAAGGAGGTTTGTTGAATGTATTTTAATGCAAACGATGTTACATCGTTTATGGCACAAAAAGATTTTATTGATACCGCGATTGTTCCACTTGTATCCATTGATCTCTCTTCTGAAAAAATGAAACAAAGTGGTGCCGAGGTAGATTTTGTCATGTCTTTAACTTCTTTTATAGAGCAGCAGTTTAAAGGACGACTACTAGTCATGCCACCATTTTCTTATATGACAACTTTAAAAAACGATGATTTACCACAGCAATTAGAAGCACAATTACATAATGCTGGATTTAAGCATGTGTTCTTCATTACTTGTGACCATTATTGGACAAAGAGTGGAGAGGTAGTCAATATGATTTGGTTACCAGCGATTCCGTTAGAAAGTATGGATGCCAGTGTGAAAAAATCCATTCTAGAAGATCAATTGCGTCAAGTGATTCCAATGCTTTCGACTAAATGGGCACAGATTTAACAATTAGTTTCAATAAATGTTCACATTCTCCAGCTTTCCACAGAATGCTATATTGACCAAGCTATGGACTTGATATATCATATATATGTCCTAGTATTACTATTTGTAAAAGTATGTCCGTTGGACTGACCTTTAAGTTAGAGGGGGGAAAATAATGAGTAATAATCGAGTTTCACGTCGTCAATTTCTAAGCTATACACTTACTGGTGTAGGTGGATTTATGGCGGCAAGCATGTTAATGCCAATGCTTCGATTCGCAATTGATCCAGTGTTACAAAAACATGATGGTGGAGATTTTGTAAAAACAGAGCATAAAATCGCTGATCTCACTGATGAACCTGTTAAAGTTGACTTTTCATTCGAACAAGTTGATGCATGGTACAAATCGGACGTTACAAACGTAGCGTGGGTATATAAAAATGGCGATCAAATCATTGCTCTATCACCAGTTTGTAAGCATTTAGGATGTATGGTTGACTGGAATGGAGATTCTGCACACCCAGAACAATTCTTCTGCCCATGTCACGCAGGTCGTTATGAGAAAAACGGGAAAAACATTGCAGGTACACCACCTCTAGGTCCGTTGGATGAATTTGAAGTAAAAGAACAAGATGGCTATTTAATGATTGGTCCAGCAAAAGCAAATACTCTAGTTAAATAAGTAAGGGGGTACGACAACTGTGCTAAATAAAATTTATGATTGGGTCGATGAACGCCTAGATATTACACCGATTTGGCGTGATATTGCCGACCACGAAGTGCCAGAGCACGTTAACCCTGCACATCATTTTTCAGCATTCGTTTACTGCTTTGGTGGATTAACATTTTTCATCACAGTAATTCAAATTCTATCTGGTATGTTCCTAACAATGTACTATGTACCAGACGTTGTGAATGCCTGGAAATCAGTTTATTATTTACAAAACGAAGTAGCATTTGGTGAAATCGTACGCGGTATGCACCACTGGGGGGCTTCATTAGTTATCGTAATGATGTTCTTACATACACTTCGCGTGTTCTTCACAGGTTCTTATAAAAAACCTCGTGAGTTAAACTGGATGGTTGGTGTAGGTATTTTTGGTGTAATGATGGGTCTTGGCTTTACAGGATACTTATTACCATGGGATATGAAAGCATTATTCGCTACTAAAGTAGGTATCGAAATTGCAGCATCTGTACCGTTTATCGGTGGGATGATTAAAGTATTATTAGCGGGTGACACAACGATTCTTGGTGCTCAAACGTTAACTCGATTCTTTGCGATTCATGTATTCTTCTTACCTGCAGTATTGTTTGGGTTACTTGCAGCGCACTTTATCATGATTCGTCGTCAAGGAATTTCAGGACCGTTGTAATTGTCTTGACGGTTCGATGATCTTTAAAAGGAGGGGACACTATGCATCGCGGAAAAGGAATGAAATTTGTCGGCGATTCTCGTATTAAAGCGAATCACAGAATGCCGAACGTTCCAAAGGATTATTCCGAATATCCAGGTAAGACGGAAGCTTTCTGGCCGAACTTCTTACTGAAGGAATGGATGGTAGGTGCTGTATTTTTAATTGGATACTTATTACTAACTGTCGCTCACCCGTCACCACTTGAAGGGCCGGCAGATCCAACTAGAGCATATACACCACTACCGGACTGGTACTTCTTATTTATGTATCAACTTTTAAAATACTCATTTGCTTCTGGTCCATACAATGTAATCGGAGCTATTGTAATTCCAGGTCTTGCATTTGGAGCGCTATTATTAATGCCATTTTTAGACAAGGGTCCAGAACGTCGTCCATCTAAACGTCCATTGCCAACAGCGTTTATGTTATTAACTTTAGCTGCTATGTTCTACCTAACTTGGGAGTCAGTTGTTAACCACGACTGGGAAGCTCAAAAAGCTATGGGTGCAATCGTAGAAACAGTTGAGTTCGATAAAGAATCAGAAGGTTATAAAATCTATGCTGGTTCTGCATGTATTACATGTCACGGTGAAGGTTTAGAAGGTGGAGCTGGTGCGCCATCTCTAATGAACACTGGTTTAACAGCTGATCAAATTAAGGACATTGCTCATAATGGTTCTGAAAGTGGTAAAATGCCACCAGGATTATGGACAGGTTCAGATGAAGATCTTCAAAAACTTGCTGAATTCATCGAAAGCTTAAAAGCAGAGTAATAGTAAAAGAGTCAGGAAACTGGCTCTTTTTTTTCTACCTTGTTATACTATTGGGACTGGAAGCCATACAAAAAGGTTCCCTTGTATAAAGGATTTTAGCGAAAGATGTCGAAAAAACATTTATTCTTGAAACAAGTAAGCGAATTAAAACAATAAATTAACACATATTGATGGTGAGATACAATTGAAAGGTAGAGTAAAGCTCTAGAATTTCACAACTATACATAAATAATGGATTGTTTTTATCGGAAGGAGTTAACATTATGCAACTAACAAGAGCAAATATTTGGTACCTTCTGACCCATAAATCATTCTTGATTGCACTGCTAATTATTAATCTACTAGGTACAATTTATGGCTATTATTGGTATGGGTGGCAGCTCGCCATCACGGAGCCTATTTTTTATATTTTTGTTCCGGATAGTCCGACAGCCAGTTTATTCTTTTGTTTTGTGTTGCTTGCTTGGATTATGGGGAAAAGCTGGCCACTAATGGAAGTACTTGCCCTTGTTACGTTGGTGAAATATGGCTTATGGGCAGATGTGATGAATATTTGGACATTAATTGAAACAGGTTCTATTGGCTGGCAGGGGTGGATGCTAGTTGGTTCACATTTTGCCATGGCTGTACAAGCTGTACTATATATGAGGAAATATGTCTTCACTTATTGGCATGTTGTGATAGCAGCTGTTTGGACACTGCATAATGATGTCATTGACTATGTATTTGGGCAAATGCCTATGTATCGAGATTTAGCCAATTACACAAGCTATATTGGTTACTTTACATTCTGGTTATCAATTGCATGTATTTTACTTGCCATTTTCTCAATTAGGTGGCGCAAATATTTGCCGAATTAGGGTATAAATTATAGAATTATAGTATCGAGGTAGAAAGGGGTTAGAAAATTGTCAACGAGCATGTATATTGTTTATTTTGTGATTATTATGCTGCTTCCACTTTATGCTCAAATGAAGGTAAAGGGTACGTATAATAAATTTGCAAAGCAACGTACAATGAAGGGGCAAACTGGTGCAGAGGTAGCGCGTGCGATTTTAGATGCAAACGGCTTATATGATGTACGAGTTGTGCCAACGCAAGGTGTGTTGTCTGATCATTATAATCCGGCAACCAAAACAGTGGCTTTATCCGAAAGTAACTTTTATGAAGCAAGTGTTGCAGGTGCTGCGGTTGCTGCCCATGAGGTAGGTCACGCCATCCAACATAAAGAAGCTTATTCGATGCTTACATTACGTAGTAAGCTAGTCCCAGTGGCAAATATTTCTTCAAATGCGTCTTGGATTTTCGTAATGATTGGTATTTTTGCAAGTAGTACGAATTTCTTGCTATTAGGTATCATATTATTAGCAGCAGGTGTTGTTTTCCAATTAGTGACACTTCCGGTAGAGTTTGATGCTTCCAAGCGAGCATTAGTTCAAATGAATTCACTTGGCATTATTACAAATGAAGAAGAACGACCAGCACGAAAAGTATTAAGTGCTGCAGCATTAACTTATGTAGCAGCGGCAGCTGTAGCTGTACTAGAGTTATTACGTTTAATTTTAATTTTTACCAATATGCGTAGCGACGACTAAGAAAAAACTTGTTATAGTGGTGCACCACTATAGCAAGTTTTTTATCTTCGTATGCTTAATGAAGGGGTTGCTTTTGATCGTCTAGTGTGAAGCCTTCTCCTGCCACATCTCGTACTTCAATGATGGAAACAAATGCGTGAGGATCAACTTCATGCACAATAGATTTTAACCGTACAACTTCATTGCGACCAATCACACAATAGATTACCTCTTTAGGTTGTTTGGTAAAATGACCATGTCCTTCTAAAATTGTGATACCACGCTCCATTCGAAGAGCGATTGTTTCAGCAATGGCTCCAGACTTTTCCGATATGATGAGCGCACCACGAGCCGCATAGGCACCTTCTTGTACAAAGTCAATGACACGGGCTCCAACAAATACGGCTACTAATGTATACATCATCGAACGGGCATCCAAGAACGTCAGCCAAGAAAGGATGATGACAATGGCATCGAAGACAAACATGGTTTTCCCCATACTCCAGCCAAAATATTTATGCCCTAGTCGTGCCAAAATATCGACACCACCTGTAGTGCCACCGAAACGAAAGACAATCCCAAGTCCCAATCCAACAAAGACACCAGCAAAAAGTGCCACAAGCAACATGTCATCCTCTAAATGGATACTAAATTGATATTTTTGGAAAATTTTTAGAAAAAGAGATACGGATAAAGTGCCGACAAGCGTATAGACAAATGATTTTTTTCCAAGTAATCGATAACCTATGATAAACATGGGAATATTTAATAACAGGTTCATTAAGGCGGGGTCCCATCCTAATGTAAAATATAGTATGAGTGTAATCCCACTTAGTCCACCTTCACCCAGTTGATTTTGGATGTTGAAGTGAACAAAGCCGAAGCTGAAAACGGCTGCTCCGAGCATAATCGCGATAATATTACGAATTTTAATCTGTTTTAGCATTTGACCTCCTGTAGTTCCAAACAAATGAAGTAGTGTTATCTATTATCTGACATTTTATTGGTTTTGACAACAATGGTGTAAATTTTATACGATGGTAAATAGGAGTGTGATTTTTATGGCAGATCAACTAACAATGCAAGTATTACAACAACGTGTCGATGACTATATAGGTCAATTTAAAGAAGGATATTTTCCACCATTCGAATTACTTGCACGTCTAACAGAAGAATTAGGTGAACTTTCACGCGAAGTTCAGGATGTCTATGGACAGAAAAAGAAAAAGAGTACAGAGGATACAAACAGTATTGAAGAGGAACTAGGAGACTTTTTCTTTGTACTAGTCTGTTTTGCAAATGCCCAAGGTATTAAACTAGATGAAGCACTTTTACGCGTCATACATAAATTTGAAACTAGAGATAAGGATCGTTGGACTAGAAAGGATGAAGAATGATGTCGATTCGTGTAGCTATTGCGGGAGCAAGAGGAAAAATGGGAGCTGAGGCTGTACATACGGTCATGAAACATGACAAAATGGAATTAGTAGCTGTACTAGATTATAAGGAAGTAGGAAAAACTTTAGCTGATTTAGATATGTTTCCAGCAAGCTATACAGTGCCTATATTTACAGAAATGCATGATCTTGTAGAAGCAACTGCACCAGATGTACTAGTGGATTTAACTAATCCACATGCAGTCTACAAACATACAAAGGAAGCACTGAATTTAAATGTACGACCAGTAATTGGTACAACAGGATTTACAGATGCACAACTAGAGGAATTATCAGCCATGGCCAAAGAAAAAGAGTTAGGTTGCATTATTGCACCAAACTTTGCGATTGGTGCTATCCTAATGATGAAGTTTGCAAAAGAAGCAGCCAAATACTTACCAGATGTAGAGATTATAGAAATGCACCATGATCAGAAGCTTGATGCACCATCTGGGACAGCGGTGAAAACGGCACAGTTAATACAAGAGGTCCGTACGCCAAAGGCACAAGGACATCTAGAAGAGAAAGAAACCATTAAAGGTGCAAGAGGTGGAGATTTTGACGGTATGCGCATTCACTCCGTACGTTTACCTGGTTTAGTGGCACACCAGCAAGTATTATTTGGAGGGGATGGGCAGCTACTAACGATTCGCCATGATTCATTAAACCGTAATTCTTTTATGTCGGGTGTTGCATTTTGCATAGAAGAGGTTATGAAAATGGATCAGCTTGTTTATGGTTTAGAAAACATCATCTAAAGATTGGGATGGAAGCTATATGAAAATCGCATTGATTGCACATGATCGTAAAAAAGATAATTTAGTACAGTTTGCTATTGCTTACCAAAATATTTTACAAGAACACACACTATATGCTACCGGCACAACAGGACAACGTGTCATCGAAGCTACTGGTTTGGAAGTTACACGTTTTCGTTCAGGGCCACTTGGTGGCGACCAACAAATTGGCGCAATGATTGCCAATAATGATATGGACATGGTGATATTTTTCCGTGATCCTTTAACAGCACAACCACATGAGCCAGATGTTTCTGCACTAATCCGTCTTTGTGATGTTTACCAAGTGCCACTGGCAACAAATATGGGAACAGCAGAAATATTACTAAAAGGCCTACAGGAAGGCTTTGTGGATTGGAGACTGATACAAGAAAGACGCAATTAACAAAAGACGTGATTCAGAAAGGATGATCATCGAATGAAAAAGCTAAAAATAGGCATTACCTGTTATCCTACAGTTGGTGGCTCTGGTGTCATTGCAACAGAATTAGGCAAAATGCTTGCAGAAAGAGGACATGAAATTCATTTCATCACCTCAAGCGTACCATTTCGATTGAATAAAATTTATCCAACCGTCTTTTTCCATGAAGTCGAAGTTAATAATTATTCAGTATTTCAATATTCTCCATACGATATTGCATTAGCGAGTAAAATGGCAGACGTCATCAAGGATGAAGAGTTGGATGTGCTACATGTGCATTATGCCATCCCACATGCAGTATGTGCGGTACTAGCCCGTGAAATGAGCGGCCGAGACATTGGCATCGTGACAACCCTTCATGGCACAGATATATCGGTGCTTGGGCAAGATTCTACGCTCTCACAGGCCATTAAGTATGGGATTGATAAATCTGATATTGTGACAACCGTGTCACAGGCATTAAAAGAACAAACCTATGAACTGATTGATACAGTAAAACCAATTGAAACGATTTATAACTTTGTGGACGAACGGGAATACTTCCCACGAAATTCAGGAAACTTAAAAGAGCAATTTGGTATACAAGAAGATGAAAAAGTCCTCATTCATGTATCAAACTTCCGTAAAATAAAGAACCTTCCACACATTGTAGACGCCTTTATGAAAATCCGTGCCAACATGAAAGCAAAGCTCTTATTAGTAGGTGATGGCCCAGAAAAGCATCGTGTCATGGACCAAGTAAAAGGAAGTCCGTATATGAAGGATGTTTTATTTTTAGGGAAACAAGAAAACTTAGCTGAACTGTATGCGATTAGTGATCTTAAGCTATTATTATCACAGCAAGAATCGTTTGGACTGGTGTTATTAGAGGCGATGGCTTGTGGTGTACCTTGTATTGGATCAAATGTAGGTGGTATTCCTGAAGTCATTGAGCATGGCGTAGATGGCTATATCGTGGAATTAGGGGATACAGATGCAGTTGCGGAGTATGCAACCCATTTATTGCAAGATGAGGAACAATTACTGCGCTTCCGAGAAGCGGCCATCCGTGCAGTAAGTGAAAAATTCCACTCATCCAAAATTGTGGAACAATATGAAAATCTGTACGAGAAGGTTGCGGAAAGAAATCATGCAAAACAATAAAGAATGGCAAGCAGCCTATTCAGTCATTGAACAATTAGAACAAGCAGGCTTTGAAGCGGTTATTGTTGGTGGAGCTGTAAGAGATGCTTTACTCGATCGTCCTGCCCATGATGTAGATGTGGCTACAAATGCCTTGCCTGAAGAAGTAAAAACTGTGTTTCAAAAAACTGTAGATATTGGGATTCAGCATGGGACGGTACTTGTTATCGTACCCGCTGGACCTGTAGAAGTGACTACCTATCGGACAGATGGGGAATATACAGATCATCGAAGACCACAGAATGTCCATTTCGTTCGATCTCTAAAAGAGGATTTACAACGCCGAGATTTTACGATGAATGCCATTGCCATGCGTCGTGATGGCTCTTTTGTAGATTATTATGGTGGACGTCAAGATATTGAAAAGCGCGTGATCCGTGCGGTAGGAGAGGCAGAAAAACGGTTTGCAGAAGATGCTCTACGGATGCTTCGAGCGATTCGCTTCTCTGCACAGCTTGATTTTACGATTGAGGCGAATACATTAGCAGCCATACAGCAAAGGGCTGCTGATTTGACCTTTATTGCAAAAGAACGCATTAAAGCAGAGCTTGATAAGCTTTGGGTAGGACAAACCGTTTTTGGGGGTATACACAAACTAGAGGACAGCGGATTAGCGGCCTATTTAACAGGTGATTTTCAAGCTGCGCAATGGCGTAATTTCCAAACACAGGATGCTCTTCTTGGTTGGGCATACTTTGCCTTACTACAAGGAACGGCATGGCGTGAGGTAGTGCGCGATTATCGATTATCTAATAAGGAAATGGCGTTTATTAAATCCGTTTTAACCGCTTTTGAGGCTTTAAAAGATGGTTGGACAAATCGTCATTATTTTATCTATACAGAGGAAGAACTAGTGGCTGCGCAATATTTTGCACGACTTCTCCAATTAGATGCTTCAATCCCTCAACAATCTATTCGAGAATTACAGGCAAAGCTACCGATTCAACATAAGCAAGAATTAGTGGTGAATGGGGCTGATTTACTGAAATGGTCTGGCAAAAAAGGTGGACCGTGGGTAAAAGCCACATTGGAGGATCTGCTGACAGCCATTCTTCATCATGAGCTTCAAAATGATCGTCAACAGATTAAAAGCTGGCTCGAGCAGCAGGATCTTACTTAAAGCCAAATACATGATAGTCAAAAGCCGTCTCTCATTTTCGGGAGATGGCTTTTATTAAATTCCCCATCGTTGGTGGTCATTTACGTTAATTTACAGTATGATTAAGACAAAATAAGTTACATAACAAGAGTACAGTTAACTAAAGGATTGATGTGAAGATGATAAATTCCATAAAGGACGAAATTTTAAAAAGAATATTGGCTGCTGATGGAGAAGCGGTTTCAGGTCAGGAGTTAGCAGATTCTCTTGGTGTCTCAAGAACCGCTGTTTGGAAGCATATGCAAACATTACAAGAGGAAGGGTATACATTTGAAACAATTAAGAAAAAGGGGTATGTATTGACAGGCGTACCAAATAGCTTGAGCCCTACACAGATTGAGCTTTTTTTAAAGACAGAGCATTTTGGACGTGAGATCCATTATTATGATGTAGTTGATTCTACACAAACGATTGCACATAAGCTTGCACAGGAAGGAGCCCCACACGGTACGATTATCATTGGTGAGGAGCAAACAGCGGGGCGTGGTCGTATGGCTCGTCCTTGGGAGTCTGCACATGGGACAGGTATTTGGATGACCGTTATTGTTCGGCCAGATGTTACGCCCCAACAGGCCTCATCCTATACACTTGTGGTGGCAGTAGCTGTCACGATGGCCATTAAAACCTTATATAAACATGTAGAGCCAGCGATTAAATGGCCTAATGATTTATTGATTAATGGAAAAAAATGTACAGGTATTTTAACAGAAATGCAGGCTGAGGCGGATCTTGTGCAAGCTTTACTTGTTGGAATTGGCATAAATGCGAACCAAGCAGCAGCTGACTTTTCACCTGAAATCGCGGATATTGCCACTTCATTACGATTAGAGGCAGGGGAAGAAATCAATCGTGCAGCACTTGTGGCCTCTATCTTACACTATTTAGAACAGTTTACAGAGCTATATGTCAAAGAGGGGTTTGCGAGTCTAAAAACACTATGGCAGCAATTGTCCTGTACAATTGGTCAACGTATTGAGGTAACGACGATACGCGAACGTTTTGAAGGGGTTGCAAGTGGCATTACAGACGATGGTGTCCTACAGCTGACGCAGGATGATGGAACGATTCGCACGATCTATGCGGGAGACATCAAACTATTATAAAAAGAAGCTGCGAGTAACGTTCATACTTGCAGCTTCTTTTATTGTCTATTCTTTATTTTAGTGATACATCTATATCACCATGTGATAAGGAAACATTCAGTTGGTGCTCACCCTTCGTTACTTGAGTCACGGTGCCACTTTGTTCTTCATCATTAATGGTCACATCACCGAAATCTGTTTTGAGAGCATAGCCTACATCACTTTGTTTGTTTTGTAAGTGAAGCGTTGTATCGCCAAAACTTGAGGTAATGGTTGATTGGCCATTTAATGTGCCATCTATATCGATATCTCCATGCTCGCTCTCAATAGTCAAGCCGTTACTAGTAAGTTGCTGAAGCGTCAAATCACCAAAGGACTGCCTAATCTCTGTTTTGTCACCAGTCGTGTTATTGAAAGTAATATCTCCAAAATCCTGGATGAGATGAAGCTGCTGATACTGTAGCCCATGAATGGCTGTATCGCCAAAATTACTGTCTATCACAATTGCCTCTATTTTTGTATCTTCTGGCACATAGAGTTTGATTGAAGGGGAAGAGAGGTTACCGAATCCAAATTGAATACCATCCTTTTTCTTTGCCATTGTTTTGATGGTTAAAGTTCCGTTATCAATATGATATGTTACATCTTCTTGCTCACGGACCTTTGTGTTTAATTTATAGTCACTATCACTTGCAACAATTTCCACATCTCCATAATCATTTACGATATTAATACTTGTGAATGCATCTAAAGCATGTGACTGACTTATTAATTTAGTATTACTTGGGACGTAAAGCCCCTCTGAATCTTTTAGAATCAGCCAGCGACCCCCTGAAAAATAGCCAATCAATGCAAGTAGAATGCCTAATGCAATCATTGTCATGGCAATAAGGGTATTTTTTGACGTCATTTTAGAAGTCCCCCTTTTTTCGCTTCTTTGTCATTTTGTGGAATAGTCTGCCTAATGTTTCAACAGAGACAACAACGGTTTTCTTGATAACACGAGCAACAATTGGGAACAGTAGGACACCCAAGCCCGTTACGATTAACCCGACACCCATAAAAAGCAGTGCAGTCGGCCAATGCTCTGTTAAAATTAAGAAACCTGAAATGATCGCCACAACGCCACCGACAAAAATGCTCATAACAGTTGCGACAATAGCAAAGATTAAGCTGATAATGACTGCGCCAAATGAAAAAATGAGTGCAATGGCTGTTGCAAGTAATGGCAATGAAAGGGGCGCAGACAGTATAGCTAGAATAATGAGCCAAATGGCAGACATATTCTTTTTTGTTGATTTTGCCGAGGAGGTTTCTAAATCCTTTAATGCGAAATCAGCTAATATTTGTGAGGCGACATGTGAAGGAGAGCCAAGTTGTGAAATGACCTGATGTTCATTTTCCTCTCCAGCTTCCTCAAAGTATTCTTCATAATAGGCAAGCGCAGCGTCTAACTCATGCGCAGGAAGCCGACGTAATTTTCCTCGTAGCTGTTTCAAATAGCTTGCTCTATCCATCTAAATTCCCTCCTAAAAGTACACAATCAACCTTTTCCTTATACATTTGCCATTCTTTTAATAGCTCTAATAATCGTATACGTCCTTGCTCTGTAATTTGATAATAGCGTCTATTTCTACCTTGATAAGGCTGATCGTACGTTGTTAAGTAATGCGCTTTTTGTAAGCGGCGTAATACAGGATACAGTGTAGACTCTGAAATCTCCATGACTGATTGTACCTGCTGTGTTAAAGAATAACCGTAGGCGTCCTCTTTCTCAACAATAGCCAGTACACAAGCATCAAGTAAAGCTGAACCAAGCTGAAATGTCATCTTTTCACCTCACATGTAATACCTATACTTCATTTTATATTATATGGCATATAGTATGGGGATAGTATATGACGTATAACATGGAATGTCAATTCTAAAAGAAAATTTTTTCCAATGTTGTTAGACGAAGATATTGTAAGAAAATAATATTTGAAGATTAGTAGGAAAATCTGTTATAGTATGTGCGAAGGGCAGTATCCATTGTGAACGGCACCTTCAAAAACGCAATAGACTATACTACCAAATATCTGCCTTGATCTTTTAGACAGGGACGGAAGAAAACGATACGTTCAAATATAGCTTTCATTTTGCAAGCTATTGCCTCTTTATGGGGTCTTTTTATCATTGAACGACACACTACCCTTCTGTCCATTTTCGACACAGAAGGGTTTTTCTGTTTTCTTCCTTTAAAAAAGGAGGACTACAAAATGAAAACGACAACAGATTTTTTAAAGATGAAAGCGGCAGGCGAGAAAATCGTGATGGTAACAGCCTATGATTATCCAGCTGCTAAATTCGCGGAAGAAGCTGGTGTTGAGATGATACTAGTCGGGGATTCACTTGGAATGGTCGTGCTTGGCTATGATTCTACAATGCCTGTGACTGTAGCGGATATGGTTCATCATGCAAAAGCAGTAAGACGAGGGGCAAAGGATACGTTTATGGTCGTTGATATGCCATTTGGTTCTTATCATGGCGATGTCAATGAGACACTAAAAACAGCCATTTCGATGATGCAGCAAACAGGAGCAGATGCTTTAAAGGTTGAGGGGGCAGGAGAGGTTATACCTGTCATTCGTAAATTAACGTCAGCTGGTATTCCAGTAGTAGCTCACTTAGGCTTGTTGCCTCAATCAGCGGGCGTGCTTGGTGGTTATAAGGTACAAGGAAAAACAGCTGAACAGGCTGCTACACTGCTTGAAGAAGCAAAACAATGCGAAGCGGCTGGTGCATGTGCAGTCGTGTTAGAATGTATTCCTCATCAGCTGACAGAGATCGTTTCAGCTAGTCTTGTTATTCCAACCATCGGCATAGGCGCTGGTGTTGAGGCTGATGGACAAGTGCTCGTGTATCATGACATGCTAAGCTACGGTTCGCACCATGTACCGAAATTTGTTCAACAATTTGCTGATATGGGCAAAGAGGTAAGCACGGGTATGATTCGTTACGTAGAAGCGGTGAAAGCGGGTACTTTCCCTGCTCCAAAGCATTTCTTCACAATGAAAGAGGAAGCGTTAGATCAGCTATATGGAGGCGTTAAATGATGAAGGTCGTTACGACGATACAGGCATTAGCCAAAGAAATTCAAGCAGCTAAGCAGTCTCAAAAAACGATTGGACTTGTTCCGACAATGGGCTATTTACATGAGGGTCATTTAACATTAGCACAAACAGCTCGTGCAGAAAATGATGTCGTTGTAATGAGTATTTTCGTCAATCCAACGCAATTTGGACCAAATGAAGATTTTGAAAGTTATCCTCGTGATTTGCCTAGAGATACTGCATTAGCTGAATCTGTCGGTGTGGATATTGTGTTCGCACCAAGTGTGGAAGAAATGTATCCCCAAGATGGAGGGATTCGCCTACATGCAGGTGAGCAGGCCACGATTCTTTGTGGTGCGAGTCGCCCTGGTCATTTTGATGGTGTTTTACAGGTTGTCTCTAAATTATTTCATTTAACAATGCCAAATCGAGCTTATTTCGGGCAAAAAGATGCGCAGCAGGTTGCGATTATTGCGACGATGGTACGTGACTTTAATTTCCCTTTAGAAATACGTGTTGTCCCAATTGTACGCGAAGAGGACGGTTTAGCAAAATCTTCACGTAATGTCTATTTAAGTGGGTCAGAGCGACAAGAGGCTCCAGCGATCAATGAAGCATTGCAGTTGGCACGCGATAGCTTTTTAGCGAATGGTGATGCTGATAGCGCACTTGCTAAAGCAAAAGCTCATATTCAGGCAAGAACACATGGCCGAATTGATTATATTGAATTATTAGCCTACCCCGATTTAACACCAGTGACAGCTACAACACAGCAAGTCTTGTTGGCAGCAGCTGTTTATATAGGTAAAACACGTTTAATTGATAATTGTATTTTTACTGTGAAAGAGGGATTATAAAATGTTTCGTATGATGATGAATAGTAAAATCCACCGTGCAACAGTGACACAGGCAGATTTAAACTATGTAGGCTCCATAACAATAGATGAAGATATTTTAGATGCAGTAGGTATGCTGGCAAACGAAAAAGTACATGTCGTTAATAATAATAATGGCGCTCGCTTTGAAACATATATTATAGCTGGTGAACGAGGGTCAGGTGTCATTTGTGTCAATGGCGCAGCAGCAAGACTTGTACAGCGTGGTGATATTGTCATCATTATTTCCTATGTGTATGTAGATAATCATGAGGCTAAAGACCATCAACCAACTGTAGCCATCATGGGAGAGGGCAACACGATTAAGGAAATGATCGCACACGAGCCAGAGGCAACGGTGATGTGAATTCAGCAATAGTCTAAATTAATACTAGAAAGGAGGATGGCAAAGCAATAGCCAATCCTCCTTTTTTGCGATTACGTTTATACCAAAAGTTACTGGCAAAAATTTGCTTTTATTACTATTAAACTAGTTTATAAAATTATAATTTTACAAATGTTCTAGTATTTTGCGTCATATTTATGTAGAATTTAGTTGTTAGTACATCATTTTACTAGTGGAGGTATCATTTGTCATGGAAAATAAACGTAACAAATTTTTAACAGTTACTGCGGCAGCATTAGCTGTAACAGCGGTAGCGGTAGTACCAGCATCAGCAGCAAGTCCTTTTTCGGATGTAAAGGAAAGTCATGCAGATTTTGAAAGCATTGCTACACTTTATGCAGCAGGGATTATTAGTGGTTACCCAGATGGTACATTCAAACCAGATTCAAATGTCACACGTGGACAAGCTGCAAAAATGATTGCAGGCGCATTAAAATTGGATACAAAAGAAGTAGTGGATCCAAAATTTACGGATATTAGTACATCAAATCCTTATTATGGCTCAATTGCAGCCCTTGTAGGATTAAATGTCATTACAGGTTATGGAGATAATACTTTCCGTCCAAACCAAACAATTACACATGGTGATTTAGCAAAAATCTTAGCATCAATTCCAACATTACCAGAGCTAGAAAGTGCAAAAAATCATGCGGCTAGTGAAAAAGTTACACGTGGACAACTGGCAACATTCATTGCAGAAGCTCTAACAAAATCAAACCCAGAAACACCAGAAAAACCAGAAACTCCTGAATCAGAAGATGCATTCTCATTATCGATTTTACATGTGAATGATACACATGCTCGTGCAGATAAATTACCAAAATTAGCGACAGCAGTGAAAGAACAACGTGAAACGAAGAAAAATGTTTTAACGTTACATGCTGGGGACGCATTTAGTGGTACACTATACTTCAACGAGTTCCACGGTAAAGCAGACCTAGCATTATTAAATGAAATTGGCTTTGATGCAATGGTATTTGGTAACCATGAATTTGATTTAGGTTCATCACCAGAAGGCCATCAAGCATTAGCTGATTTTGTTAAAGGGGCTAAATTCCCATTTGTAGATGCTAATACTGATTTCTCAGCAGATGCTAAATTCACAGGCTTATTTACAGATTTAGTTTCAAGTGAGCCTGAGAATGGTAAAATTTATTCTGGTATTGTGAAAGAAATTGATGGAGAAAAAGTAGGTATTTTCGGCTTAACGACTGAGGAAACGATGGATATTGCTTCTCCTGATAAAATAACATTTACAAATTATATTGATGAAGCGAAAAAAGCAGTGGCAGCCTTTGAAGGAATGGGTGTCAACAAAATTATCGCTTTAACACATATTGGCTATAATGATAATCCAAATGTAGATAATGATATTTTATTAGCTAAAAATGTACCAGGGATTGATGTCATCGTTGGTGGCCATGACCATACAAAACTAGAAAAACCATTTGTTGTGGATACAAATACAGTTGGTGAAGCAAAAGATGCTACATTAATCGTACAAGCTAATGAATATGTAAATTATTTAGGTACACTTGATGTAACATTTGATGGCAATGGTATTGTCACGAAGTATGAAGGAGAATTAATCGATCTTGGTAAAGTAGTAGAAGATGAAGCGTTAGTGAAAATCCTTGAGCCATTTACAGCAAAAGTAAATGAAGTTAGCAACAAGGAGATCGGTGTTAAAATTGCTGAGGAATTAGCGAATCCACGTGCAACTGAAGACAATCTAAACAGTGTTCGTAGCAATGAAACAGCTTTAGGAAATATTATTACAGACGGTATGCTAGCAAAGGCACAAAAATATACAGATAAAACAGTTGTAATGGCATTACAAAATGGCGGTGGTATTCGTGCTGCAATTCCAGCGGGCAATATTACTGTTGGTCAAGTGATTACAGTATTACCATTTGGTAACACTTTAGCATTAATGGATGTTACAGGTGCAGAGCTTAAAGCAGCATTTGAAGTATCCTTGAAAAATGCGCCAAAAGAAAACGGTGGCTTCTTACACATTGGTGGAGCAAAACTACAATATGACTCTTCAAAAGAAGTAGGCTCACGTGTTGTTTCTATCGAATATTTAGATAAAGCGACTGGTAAATATGTTGCTTTAGAAGATGGTAAAACGTATACAGTGGCGACAAATGCTTTCACAGCTAAAGGTGGAGACGGCTTCGATATGTTTGCTAAAGCATATGAAGAAGGTCGTGTTACAGATTTAGGCTTATCTGATTGGGAAAACCTTCAAGAGCAATTACTATCACTTAAAGAAGTGAAAACAACAACAGAGGGTCGTATTGTTGATGTTGCCAAAAAACAATAAGCTTAACATTGTTGGAGTAAACGCTTAATAACGATTCCACAACGCAACCTTAGGGGATTTCTCTAAGGTTGCGTTTTTTTGTATGAATGCGGTTAGTCAACAAAGGAGGAGAAAGGATGCCGCGGCGATCATTATATGATAAAATTCAACTTATCTAATGTGAACTGTGAGTTGAGATGTATGATGGAAAGTCAAAAATATGCAATTGTAGATTTGGAGACAACTGGTCATTCACCAGCCAATGGGGACCGGATGATTCAAATTGCCATTGTTATTATGAAGGATTGGGAAATTGAGCGTACCTATACGAAGTTTATTAATCCGGGGAAAGCTATTCCAACCTTCATTCAAGATTTAACGCATATAACGAATGAGGATGTAAAGGATGCCTTCCCATTTGAAGCGCATGCGGATTACATATATGAGCTACTTGCTGACTGTGTATTTGTCGCACATAATGCAGATTTTGACTTATCCTTTTTACAAGCAGAGTTTAAACGTGCTGGACTTCCAAAGTGGCAAGGTAAAAAAATGGATACAGTGGAGCTGGCTAAAATTTTATTCCCTATGTCCCTTGGTTTTAAGCTAGGCGATTTAGCGGCTGATTTAAATATTGAGCTAGCAAATGCACATCGAGCGGATGACGATGCACGCGCGACAGCAGAGCTATTCAAGCATTGCTGGAAGGAGCTACTAAGTTTACCACAGCTAACGCTTGAACAGATGCATAAGCGTTCATTTCGCTTGAAATCGAATATTTCTCAGCTTTTTTTTGAGGCGTTGCAAATTAAGCGCCAGCATACAACGGGCCGCGAAAATGTGCATTATTACCGTAATTTTGCGATTGGCAATGGCCGAAATAAGCATGAGCATGTGACAGAAACGATTGCCTACCCTCAATCCGTAGATGAGAAAATAGCTTTAATGTCAAAGGCACTGCCGAATTTTGAGGAACGTCCTGCACAATTTGACATGATGGACACGATTTGGCAGGCATTACATGAACAACAGGAGTGCGTGATTGAAGCTTCTACAGGTATTGGTAAAACGGCTGGCTATTTACTTCCAGCTATCTTATTTGCTCGTGCTGTCAATAAAAAGATAGCCATTAGTACGTATACTTCCTATTTACAAGAACAGCTTGTAGAGGAAGAACTACCAAAGATCGAAAAAATCCTTGGGACAAAAGTGAATTTGTGTGTGTTGAAGGGAATGCAGCATTATATTGATCTCGAACGTTTTGAGCAATGTATGGCACATGCTGATGAATCCTATGATGATACATTTACTATTTTACAAATACTTGTATGGTTGACCAAAACAGAGACAGGTGTGTTGAGCGAGCTCAATGTTTCTGGTGGTGGACAACTGTTTTTAGAGAAAATCCGAAAAATACCGAATGACAAGCCTTCAAAGGGCTTTGATTTCTATGAGCAAGCTTTAAAGAACAGTGTAGTTGCTGACTGTATTGTAACGAATCATGCCATGGTTTTAAGTGATTTAGTGCGTCAAACACCACTCTTTACTGAAATAGATGGCTGGATTATTGATGAGGCGCATCAATTTATTCAGGCTGCTATGCAGCAGGATGAAGTGGTCTTCTCGTATACACAGTGGAAGTATATTTTTGGACAAATTGGTACGATGGAGGACACGGCTCTATTTCAACAGTTTTGCCAGGCAGCGAAGAAAAAACAGCGAGTGGCCATGCAAAATTTACAGCATCTAGATGCACAATTTATACGTTTGCAGCGGACATTTGATGAAACAATCCAGAGAACTATTCAAAAATTGCAGCAACAAATGAAAGGGAAACAAGCAGGTAGTAAATGCACCTTGTTTTTAGAGGATGTTTCACTTGCGAAAGAATCGTTTGCACAAGTAAGCAAACTAACCCAGCAATGGCTGGATCTTGCTACGAGCATTACGCACTCGTTCGAAAATGCGATTGAGCAGCTAGATAAAAACGATCAATATGTATTATCTGAATGGCAATATTGGATTCGAGAAGTGAAGATAAAAATTGCTGAATGGGACGATATTTTTCTGTCACCACAGGAAGGCAATTCTGTTTGGTTAGAATTTGATGTACGGAGTGTCCCTGGCAGTCTCCATGTCTTTAAGAAGCCTGTCAATGTGACGCCGATAATTGAAAAAGTATTAGCACCATTACGTCAGCAAGCAAGTATTGTTTGGACATCAGGCACATTAACGGTACCAGGCAATGAGCGCTTTGTTACACGCCAGTTAGGCATTTCTGATAATGTTGAAGTCTTGAAACTACAAGCTCCACCAGCCTACTATGCTGGGGCTAAGGCATTTATCGTCACCGATATGCCAGATATTCAGCACGTCAGCCAAGAAGAATACATTGAGGCTGTTGCCCATGCAATTACGCGGACTGTTCGAATGACAGAAGGGCGTTGCTTTGTACTCTTTACAGCACAGGATATGCTACGAAAAACAGTCGAGCTTATCCAAGATAGTGAACTATTAGATGATTACATGCTATTTGCACAAGGTGTTACAGGCGGTAGCCGTATGCGTATTCTAAAATCATTCCAAAAATTTAGTCATGCCGTTCTATTTGGCACAAACAGTTTTTGGGAGGGAGTAGATGTTCCAGGAGATGCACTGGCCTCTGTCATTGTCGTGCGATTACCATTCTCTTCACCAGAAGAGCCTGTTTTTAAGGCGAGGGCAAAGCATCTAGCTACTCAAGGCCGTAATTCCTTTACTGAGCTTTCCTTACCAGAAGCGATCATGAGGTTTAAGCAGGGCTTTGGTCGATTAATACGTTCTTCACAGGATAAAGGAGCTTTTATTGTCCTAGACCGACGCATTACTAGTAAGTCATATGGGAAAGAGTTTATTAAGGCATTGCCACCTATCGATGTCAAGAAATTGCAGCTACCCGAATTGTTAAAGGAACTAAATCATTGGCAAAAATAACAGAAACCCCTTTTAGCATTGCTAGAAGGGGTTTCTTACATACGTTTGAAGAGTGGCAATGTTATATTACTTGCATAATTATTGTTGTTTGTTTTTATTTTGCTCATCAAAAAGATTGGCATTACGAACAATCTCTGTAATATATTTCATAGCGATTTCAGCATCATAAACTTTGTCTCTTTCTATGTAACGAGCAACTCATTGGTATAATCTTGCATGCATCTCATTGTTGCAAAAAATAGAAGATGCGATATTTCTAAAAAATAATTGTTGAAAGTAGCACTGTTGTAGCCTGCTTTATCAGCAAACTTTCGGATCGTGACTTGTTCCAGCCCTTCTTCCTGAAATATAGCTTTATCACATCTTAATATTAAGGAATGAATGTATCATCCTTCACAAAGCATATCACACCAAAGCTACTTGGTTTGTGACCAACAACTGGAAACGAATGCTATACAAGATGCAGTCTTAGATTTTCAGATAGCTGCACAACATCCTTTAATAAGTATATGGACAAATGACTAAAAACACTTCATCACCCCTTCTATCAACGATGTCTCCGGCTCGTACATTATTTTTCAATAGCTCTGCTACATCTGTAACACGATAGCACCTACCAGTTGGTCTTATTCATCATTGACGGCTTATCCATATCACAAAAATAGTACAGACCATAACAGCAAGATTGAGGACGAAATAAACGGATAGTTCCTGATAATATAAGGTCTAATAAACAGTATGGAGGCTTATATTATGTCAAAAATTCAGCAATTTCATGATTTACATTTTTCACAAGAGCTATTATTTATTGGGAATGCTTGGGATGTGTTATCCGCATTAACATTAGAAAAGGCAGGCTTTCAAGCTATTGGGACAACAAGCTGGGGCATAGCGAATTCGCTTGGCTATGCGGATGGTGAACAGATCGATTTTCAACGACATCTCACCATTATTCAATCCATTACAGAGCAAGTGAATATCCCCGTATCAGCAGATATTGAAGCGGGGTATGGCCATGATGAGCAGGAAATTATCGACAATGTTTTAAGAACGGCAGATGTGGGGGTAGCAGGGATTAACATTGAAGATTCCCTTAAACATCAAGCAGGCTTAAGAAGCATAATTGAACACTGTCATTTGTTAACAAATGTGAGGAAAGAATTAGATAATCATGGTTATAAAAATTTCTTTATAAATGCCCGAACAGATACGTATTTTCAATTGGAGCGACCATTTGAGGAAACAATGACAAGAGCAAAAGCTTATATCGAAAGTGGAGCAAGCGGTGTATTTATCCCAGGCTTAACAGATGTCAATGAAATAAAAGCGATGGCTTGTAATGTAAATGCGCCCATTAATCTTCTTTCTTTACCTGGTTTAACGAATGTCAAGCTATTAAAAGAATTAGGGGTAAAGCGTTTTAGTATTGGCAACGCACTTTCAGATAAAATAATTGCGCATTTAACACAACATGCTGCACAATTATTAAAAGACCAAGATACTTCTTCGTTATATGTATAGCCAATAAGAATGAGGTGAGATAATCGTGGACAATGCAATCCATTTATCTTTTGAGGAGAAGTGGGAAAAAATTATAGCTTGTGATCAAACCTATGATGGACTTTTTTATACAGCGGTTAAAACTACTAAGATTTATTGCCGTCCTTCCTGTAAATCCAGAAAACCGAAAAAAATGAATGTTGAATTTTAACAAGATATCCAAGAGGTGGAGGCGGCTGGCTATCGGGCATGTAAACGATGTCAGCCTGAAATCGAACATTCCCCACATACGCAATTAATTAAAAGTGTCACAACTTTTATCATTAACGAATATAAGCAAAGAGTGACTTTACAGGATATGGCGGAGCATGTTGGCCTCAGTCCCTTTCATCTAGAACGACTATTTAAACAAGAGACAGCTGAGACGCCCCGAACATATTTAGAAAAAATTCGAATTGATAAGGCTGCCCATCTATTAAAACATACAGACTATACAAATTTAGAAATTTGTTATGAAGCAGGCTTTCAAAGTCCATCCAACTTTTATAAAGTTTTTCGACGACTGAAAAATTGTTCACCTACAGAATATCGTAACCTATCGTAGCAGGGGGACATGATATGAAATGGACGAACAAAGGTGGTTATTTAGTTATCGAGTTACCACAAGCATTTAATTATAGAGAGTGTTTGCAGTTCTTAAAGCGTTCACCTCACGAAATTCTTCATCATATAAAGGATGATGTGCTCTACAAATTATTGAAGATGAATGACCAATTTATTTTATGTGAAATAACTGAGCAAGATCATAAAATAATAGTCACATTTCCAATGAAACAGCCATCTAGCCATGAACAGGCAATCATCGCACAATATGTCGCAGAGTGGTTTGATTTAACAACGGATTTGCAGGGGTATTACCAGATGGCTGAAAACGATCAAATCTTAAAGCCACTTGTGAAAAAATATAGCGGATTACGGTTAATCGGGATTCCTGATTTATTTGAAGCAATCGCTTGGGCGATAATTGGTCAACAAATAAATTTAACTTTTGCCTATACGTTAAAAAAGCGATTTGTCGAGCATTTTGGAGAATATGTTTACTTTGAAGGGCAAAGCTATTGGTTGTTTCCAACGCCAGAGAAAATAGCGGCTATTCAGGTAGATGATTTGAGAAACCTCCAATTTACACGGAGGAAATCAGAATACATTATTGATATTGCCAAAAGTATAGCAAGCGGTCAATTGACAAAAGATTTGCTATGTCAAAAAGAGGGCTACGAAGCCATGAAAAAAAGTTTAATGGACATTCGAGGAATTGGTGCATGGACAGCAGATTATGTGCTTATGAAATGTCTGCAACAACCGACAGCATTTCCGATAGCAGATGTTGGTCTGCATAATGCTTTAAAAATACAACTAGCATTCGAACGAAAACCAACGATGGAAGAAATGAAGAACTACGCGAAACATTGGCAAGGCTGGCAAGCGTATGCCACCTTTTGTTTATGGAGGTCACTGTATGAAACGATATAAATTAGATTATCCATCACCAATTGGAATTATAGAAGTTGAGGGAAATGATACAGCAATTGATGCCATTAACTTTGCAGAGCGAGAGCAGGTCGTCAACACTCCTCAGCATGACACACCTGAAGTTTTACTAGAGTGTGTTAAGCAATTGCATGAGTATTTTCTAGGTGTACGCCAGGAGTTCTCATTTCCTTATGTATTTCAAGGTACAGACTTTCAACAGGCTGTATGGCATGCATTACCGAGTGTAGGCTTTGGTGAAACGGCTTCATATAAGGATATCGCCATTGCCATTAACAATGAAAAAGCTGTAAGGGCTGTTGGCAGTGCGAATGGTAAAAATAATATCAGCATTGTTGTGCCGTGTCATCGAATTATCGGCTCTAATGGAACGCTGACAGGTTATGGAGGCGGGATGTGGCGCAAAGAATGGCTGCTTCAGCATGAGCAAACACATAAAAATCCATCCAAGTAATACCGTTCATCAGAGTACGTCATTACGCCATTTGTACACAGTATAAAAAAGTTGTTATTGCAAAAAATAAGACCGTCAAAACGGCGGTTGTAATGACTAGTCTTTGTCATTTTATCGCTTTTTATGACACCTCCCTGCTAAGAAATATAGCTTGGAGTATTGATGATAAAGGAGGTGTACACATGAGCGTGCTATATAGAATCGCCTTAGTATTAGTTATTATAGGTGCAATCAACTGGGGACTCATTGGATTCTTTAGATTTGATTTAGTTGCTTATTTATTTGGTGGACAAACGGCGGTCTTATCTCGTTGGATTTATGCACTCGTTGGTCTTGCTGGGCTAATTTCGATTCCAATTCTTGTAAAGCGATTTGAAGACGAGGAGGATGTGGATACATTCACTCGTATGGATAGAAATCCTAGCTATGGCATGGAGGCTGGGGAAGAAGCAGATTTCTCTGAAGTAAGAGAAAAAGAAGTGAAAAAAAAGAACAAGTAGTTAAACTGTAAAAATTGGTGATCCTGTTGGCTTGTCAGTTTTTTCAATAGCAAGCATAAATATTCGCGTAGCTTCTGACTACGCGAATATTTGTTTTTTATGATTAGTCTTGATTACTTGGAAATGCAAAGGATGAGGTAACGTCATTCCCTTGTTCTATCCACTTTTCTGAAATGGTTTTCGCTTTAGTGAAGAAACGTACTTGGTCAGGTCCAAACATATGCCCCTCCCCAAATCTCGAACGTTTCCAGCCACCAAAGTTATGATAGCCTACTGGAATAGGAATCGGTACATTAACGCCTACCATACCTACTTCAATTTCAGTAGTAAACTTTCGAGCGGCTGCACCATTGTTCGTAAAGATGGTTACACCATTTCCTAATTCATGGGCATTAATAAGGGCGATAGCTTCCTCTAAGGTTGCCACGCGGACGATATTACGTGCAGGCCCAAAAACCTCTTGCTCATAAATTTCCATTCCAGGCTTTACATGATCGAGTAATGTAGGTCCAAGATAGAAGCCGTTCGATTGTTTGGCAATTTCCGGATTTCGTCCATCGCAGACCAGTGTAGCGCCTTCTTCTAGGCTACGATCAATATAGCCAATGATGGCGTCCTTTGATTGTTGCGTGATGACTGGTCCAAAATCAACTTCGGCATCTGTATAGGGACCCACTTTTAATTTGGCAATTTTATCGGCAAGAATACCCACTAATTTATTCGCTGTATCCTCACCAACAGGAATAATGGTTGACAGTGCCATACAACGCTGGGAGGCAGCTCCATAGGCAGCCCCTAAAAAAGCATTTGCTACATGCTCTAAGTCAGCATCTGGCATAACCACCATATTATTTTTACCTCCGCCTAGTGCTGTGACACGCTTCCCATGTTTAGAGGCTGTAGCATAAATGGCTTCTGCAACTGGCGTAGAGCCTACAAAGGAAATCGCTTCAATGGCTGGATGACATAATAGCTCATTAACAGCATCTTTATCCCCATTAATAACTGTCCAAACCCCATCAGGTAAGCCCGCCTCTTTCCACAGTTCTGATAAAAATAAAGCAGAGCAAGGAACCCGCTCTGACGGCTTCAGAATCACACAGTTTCCTACAGCCACCGCCATGCTTGTAATTGCTAGTGGTACCATGACAGGGAAATTAAATGGTGAGATAGCTGCTACTATGCCTAATGGTTCTTTCAGAGAATAAGCATTGATATGACCACCAACATTCACAGAATACTCTCCTTTAAGTAAATGTGGGGCATTGATAGCTAGATCAACAGATTCTAAACCGCGTGTAATTTCGCCCTTGGCATCCTCAATCGTTTTGCCACTCTCCGTGCAGATCATATCAATTAGCTCATCGATATTTTCTGTTATGAGCTGGCGGAATTTAAGGACAATTTCAGCTCGTTTACCAACGGATAAGGCGCGCCAAGCAGGAAAAGCCGCTTGGGCAGCAGTGATTGCTTCCTGTACCTCTTGTTTTGTTGCCAAAGGAACACGAGCAATGACAGCACCAGTGCTTGGATTGTAAACATCTGAAAACTGACCGCTTTTCCCTAGAGCTGTTTGCCCATTGATAAAATGACCTAACTCCTGTATGTCTGTATTCGTTACCATCTGACTATTCCTCCTACAGTTTAATAGAATGTAAGGCTTGCACAAATTTTTCAACAATGAAATTCTTCTCATCTGAGGAAATAATCAGAGGAGGAGATAAGGTTAACACATTATTGAAGCCTGCAACGGTTACACCGTTTTTCCCAATGATTAACCCTTGTTCCTTACATTGTGTGATCACTTTGTTCACAAGAGTAATGTCGAGTGGTGTTTTGCTGACTTTATCTTGCACTAGCTCTACGCCAATTAATAAGCCTTTCCCGCGAATATCACCAACATTCGGGTGCTCCTTTAATTGCTCCTGTAATGTAGTGAGTAATGTAGCACCTAGTGTAGCCGAGTGGGCAAATAAATTTTCCTTCTCCATTATTTCAATATTTTTTAATGCGACGGCACATGCAGCTGGTGATCCACCAAATGTGTTGACATGACGGAAAAAGTCATAGTCCTCAGTTCCAGCAAACGCCTCATAAATTTCACGACGAACCGCTGTGGCAGATAGTGGCATATAAGCGCTTGTTAAGCCTTTCGCCATTGTCACAATATCTGGCTGGATGCCGTAGTTTTGGAATCCAAAAGCTTTGCCTGTACGACCAAAACCGCAAATTACTTCATCGACAATGAGTAGTGCGCCATGCTTCTCACAAACAGCTTTAACTCCTTGTAAGTAGCTGTCGTGGGGCATAATTACACCACCGCCAGTAATAATAGGCTCCATTATGACTGCTGCTATGGAATCTGACATTTCCCAAGTCATGACATGATCGATTGCTTGGACGGATGGTAATGCACAAGGGTCCTTACTTTGAATATGGTCTTCATTGGCACGATAAGTGTCAGGTGGTGTGACATGTAAAAAACCTGGTGCCAGTGGCTCATATTTATATTTTCGTTGAGCTTGTCCAGTTGCTGCTAGTGCACCCATGGAGCTACCATGATAGGCACGGTAACGAGAAATAATTTTTGTTCGATTGACGTGACCTTTTTGTTGATGATATTGTCTAGCAATTTTGAAGGCCGCCTCATTTGCCTCGGAGCCACTATTGGAGAAGAAGACAACATAATCATCCCCTAAAAGTTCACTAATTTTTTCGCTTAATTGAATAGCAGGGATATGCCCAACAGATAAGGGTGTATACGTATTTTCTAGCAATTGCTCATAGGCAGCTTTGGCAATATCCTCTCGTCCATAGCCAACGTTTACACACCATAAACCTGCCATTGCATCTAAATAGCGTTTGCCTTCAATGTCGGTAATCCATGCCCCTTTAGAGGATTGGACAATCATTGTTGCTTTTGGATTGTATGGCTTCATAGAGTGCCATACAAATTGTTCATCTTTTACTTGCCAATTGGGACTTGTTACATTTGTCACGAAGCTTCACTCCTTCTGAACAGGTAGTTGATTAGCATGCATATGTTTTCGTCAGATGTGGACAACAAAAATGCACAGTCGACCCCATTTGTACTTTATATGTATGCTTCAAGAATTTTAGAAGGAGTATTTAATGAGAAAGAAAATTCAGTTAATTTAAAGGCGTAACAGGCTACTGATGCATTAAGACATCTTCAATTAAAAAGGCAATATACAAATTAGTCTTCGTAAAGGGATTGCTTAAGTCCATATCTAATAGCATTTCAATTTTCTTGATTTTATAGAGGACGGTGTTTCGATGTATAAATTGACGTTCACTAATCCTGCTTGTACTGCCATTTTCCTCAACAAAAATACGTAAAAAAGGTACATAATCTGTCCCATGTAGTTCATCATAGCGATAAAGCTGTCCTAAAATATCCTGACTAAACGATTTCATTAGGGGCTGATTTTTCACAGCCATCAATATTTTATAGGCACCGATTTCTTTGTATTTATACAAATAACGATTGTTATGAAGCTGTGCTAAATGGATGACGGTTAAGGACTCATCATAGCTTTGGCGAACATTTTCTAGCTCTTTATGAAAGTTACCTTTGCCGATAATAATATCCAAGTAACCATTTTTTAGCGTGATTTTTTCATAGATTTCTTCCACAACTTTTGAGAAGGGTATATTAGGTGTATTGATTTGTGCTTTATCAATTAAAAAGATGAGGTGATTTTTATGCTTTAATTTTAAGAAGCGTTGATAGCGATTTTGAAAAGCGAATTGGATCATCACCTCATAACGATCAATAGCTGCCTGAGAGCCAATAGTTGTACAAGTTATGATCGCTAGTTCTCTTCCTTGAGGAAATCCTAGCTGTGCTAGTTGATCTTTCATTGTGTTAGCGTTTTGTTTGAAATGAAATAGTAGATTGAAAAGAACCTTTTCTTCGATAGAAAGCTCTTGATGGTGATTGGCAATAAATTGAAAGGTAGTTTTTAATAGATCCGCAATGCGATAATTCCATGGCATTTGAAAAATAGGGAAATCATGTTGATTGGCAAAAGAGATGACGGCTTCTGGAATATTAGGAATGAATGGTCCTGTATTAATGATAAAGCCAGCTACTTTTTTCGTGTAAGCCTGTTTGACAAGCTGTTCCAAGGAATCTTGCTGTGCATCTAAATGAATGCCTGTTGTGACGACCAATTCATTGGGTCTACAAAACATGATTAAATCACTGCTTTCCACAACATTAATACCAGTAACTCTGCGATACGTACCACTATGTCCAGCGACTAATGTGAGCATTGGGAATTGAACTCCCTCTACAATTTTACGAATCGTCCCCATACTTCCCCCCCTTAATTATGAACATAACTTACCATATATGATGTGCAGTTGCACATATTTTTTTAGTTTACTATCCATATCTCACAAATTTTATCTATTTTAGAATGTTTATTAACTACTGTGAAAGAGAGGACTTGCATATGTATAAATGTAATAGTAGACGATTGCAAGAGTTAATTGAACAATTTAGTCAATTTGGAGCCACTGAAAATGGTGGCGTCACACGTTTGTCTCTTTCGAATGAGGATGTATTAGCAAGAAACTATTTTTGTGAGTGTTGCAAAGCGTTAGGGATGGCTATCCAGGTGGACGATATGGGCAACATCTATGCCACTCTCCCTGGCAAAAAAAATGTGCCACCCATTGTCATGGGTTCCCATCTAGATTCAGTTGAAAAAGGTGGAAGATTTGATGGCGTGTTAGGTGTACTAACAGCGATCGAGGCCATTCGAACAATAAAGGAAAATGACATCGAGGTGGACATTCCACTTACGATTGTCAATTTCACGAATGAAGAAGGGGCACGTTTTGATCCAGCCATGATGAGTTCAGGCGTTATCACCTCGAAATTCGACAAAGAAAAAATGCTACAATCCACAGATAAACATGGCATACGTTTTCAAGAAGCTTTACAAGCAAGTGGCTATGAGGGAGAGCAAGCCAATCGTCTGAAGGAAGCACTTGCTTATATCGAATTGCATATTGAACAAGGGCCAGTATTAGAAGCAAAACAGCAGGAAATTGGTGTGGTTGAGGGTGTACTAGGCATGGTCTGCTATGAAATTACAATTAGTGGGCAATCAAACCATGCAGGTACAACACCAATGTCAATGCGTAAAGACCCGATGATTGTGGCATCGACCATCATTACAGAGCTATATGAGCAATTAGGAAAAATTGACGAACAACTTGTTTTTACTTTTGGTCGTATGAATGTTTCCCCGAATATTCATACTGTCATCCCAAATAAGGTAACATTTACAATTGATTCACGTCACCAGAAACCAGAGGTCATGCAACAGGTTGAGGATATTCTCAACGCGCTTCCAGAGACAGCAGGCGGATGCCATATTCAGCCTGTCAAGTTATGGGGCAGGGATACCGTGTATTTTGATAGTGCGATTTGCAATGAAGTAGAAAGAGCTTGTCAAAGCTTTGGCTATTCATCTCATCGTATGTTTAGTGGCGCTGGACATGATGCACAGTATATGGCAAGTATGGTTCCTTCCGCGATGATTTTTGTTCCAAGTATTGAAGGGAAGAGTCATTGTGAAGAAGAGGAAACAGCCTTTGAAGATTGTGTAAAGGGCGCAGATATTTTATTGGAAACGGTGTTAACGCTACAAACGAAGTTTAGTATGGGCGAAACATATACACTGCATTAACTATCAAGCATTCTCTAATTTTGTGATGAAGGGTGAGAGGCATAGTGAAAAAAATCATTAAAGGTGGAAGAGTAGCAACAGCTGCTGATGTATTTGAGGCAGATATTTTAATTGATAACGGTAAAATTGTTCAAATTGGACAAAATTTAACGGATGCTGGCGCTGAAATTATTGATGCTACAGGCAAGTACGTATTGCCTGGTGGCATTGATCCCCATACGCATTTAGACATGCCATTCAATAACACGGTGACAGATGATGATTGGAAATCAGGCACCATTGCAGCGGCTTTTGGTGGGACAACTACTATTTTAGATTTCTGCTTAACAGCAGGGGAAGAAAAATTATCGACAGCCGTAGAGAAATGGCATGACAAGGCAAAAGGAAAGTCAGCTATTGACTATGGCTTCCACTTGATGATTGGTGATTTAACACCTGAAACCGAAGCCGAATTACCGCAGCTATTGGAGCAAGAGGGCATTACCTCTGTAAAAGTTTTTATGGCGTATGCAAAAGAATTCCAAGCGACAGATCGTACACTATTTAAAGCCTTTAAAATCGCCAAGGATCTCGGTGCGCTTGTGATGGTCCATTGTGAAAATGGCTCTGTTATTGATGAGCTAGTAGAGGAAGCAAGACGTGCAGGACATAAGGAACCCATCTATCATGCACTGACTCGTCCAGCTGAATTGGAGGGCGAAGCAACAAAGCGTGCTATCGAATTAGCTCATATAGCTGGTGCGAAGCTCTATGTGGTGCATGTGACATGTAAAGAAGCGGTAGATGAAATTATCGCTGCCCGTGAGAAGGGCTATGATGTTTATGGTGAAACTTGTCCACCGTATTTAACGCTCGATCAATCAGCACTAGCACAACCTGGCTTTGAGGGAGCCAAATATGTTTGGTCACCTCCACTTCGACCTAAATATCATCAGGAACATTTATGGAATGCCTTAAAGGCGAAACAGCTTCAGACAATCGGCTCAGACCAATGCTCCTTTAGCTTTAAGGGTAAAAAGCAGCTAGGCTTAAATGATTTCTCGAAAATTCCAAATGGCGGACCATTCATTGAAGACCGCTTCAGTATTTTATACTCAGAGGGCGTGGCAAAAGGTAGAATTTCCATCAATGAATTTGTTGATATGATCTCTACTAGTGCCGCAAAAATATTTGGCTTATTCCCGCAAAAAGGAACGATTGCAATTGGTTCAGATGCGGATATCGTCATTTTTGACCCAGATGCACAGCGCCAAATTTCGGCTAAAACACATCATATGAATGTGGACTATAACCCATATGAAGGCTGGGAGGTAACAGGTGAGCCTGTTAGTGTACTCGTACGTGGGGAATATGTCATTAAAAATAAAGAATTTGTAGGGGTACTTGGCAGCGGGCGATACATTAAACGTCCATTAAAAACGGTAGCTGCGGAAGCACTAAACATTTAGCTTCCTGTAGGATAGGACCGATTGTTTTGACTGGAGAGCAAAGCAATCGGTTTCGTAATTAGGGTATTGGAAAAAATGAACACATGAGGGGGATGTGGAAATGGCTCCGATTCAAGAAAATGCAATGACCGTGCAGCTTAGACGTAATTTTGTAGAATTAAAAGGTAAGATGACAAAGAATGAGGCTATTGAGGAAGCTAATCGTTGTTTGTATTGCTACGACGCACCATGTATTAAAGCGTGTCCAACAAGTATTCAAATACCAAATTTCATAAAAAAAATTGCATCTGGTAATATGAAGGGTTCTGCGACGACTATATTAGAAGCAAACCCAATTGGTGCAAGCTGTGCAAGAGTTTGTCCAACGGAAGAACTGTGTGAAGGGGCGTGTGTCTTAAATTCTTCAACAAAGCCAATTAAAATTGGTGAGTTACAACGTTATGCAACGGATTGGGCAATGGAAACCAATGCTCAGCTATTTAAGGCAGGTCCACATAATGGACAGAAAGTAGCCATTGTAGGGGCAGGTCCTGCTGGTTTGTCGGCAGCACGTGAACTCAGTCGCTTAGGCTATCAAGTAACTATCTATGAGGCTGAAGCAAAGGCTGGTGGCTTAGGAAGCTATGGAATTGTAGCGTTTCGATTACCAAATGATGTCGTAG
This sequence comes from Lysinibacillus sp. IITD104, assembly GCF_036698265.2. Taxonomy (NCBI): domain Bacteria; kingdom Bacillati; phylum Bacillota; class Bacilli; order Caryophanales; family Bacillaceae; genus Lysinibacillus; species Lysinibacillus sp. IITD104. The sequence continues at coordinate 3,035,638 of NZ_JBAHYH020000001.1, read as the reverse complement.
ATTGGGAAGTCGAGCAGATTGAACAGCTCGGGGTGGACATTCTAACGAATACAGCTGTAGGTGTGGATATTTCTGCTGATGAAATTTTGGCGCACTATGATAGTGTGATTTTAGCTGTTGGCATGGGTGCTGTCCCGAATCTGGGCATTGATGGTGAAGATTTAGAAGGGGTACATGATGCTATTGAGTTTATTCGAAAAACAAAAATGGGACCGCTTACAAATGATATTGTAGGGAAACGGGTAGCTGTAATCGGTGCTGGAAACACGGCGATTGACAGTGCTACAAGTGCGGTACGTTTAGGCGCAGACAATGTACAAATTCTTTATAGAAGAACACAAAAAGAAATGACGGCATACAAATTTGAGTATGAATTTGCCAAGCAGGATGGCGTGGAATTTAAATGGCTAACGGCACCAAAGAAAATTATCGGCGATGAAACAGGTAAGGTGACAGGGATTGAATGTGTGAAAATGAAGCTCGGTGAGGCGGGTCCTGATGGTCGACAACGTCCAGAAGAAGTAAAGGGCTCTAATTTTATCATTGAAGTGGATGCTGTTATTAAAGCCATCGGGCAAACTCGTTTTGTATCGTTAATTGAGGCCTTTGGTTTAGCTCATACAAATGGTGTTGTCGATATTGATGAGACAACAATGCAAACGTCCAATGACAAGGTATTTGCATGTGGAGATGTTGTCTTTGGCAATGGACAGGGTGAAGCGATGGTAGTGACCGCTGTACAGCAAGGAAAAGATGCAGCATATAAGATTCATGAACGCTTAAGAAAACCAAGTGAGATTGCATAAAGTGAACCTTCAATCAGTGGAGGCTCTTTCTCCACTGATTGTTAGATTCACCAATCGGGTTTTTACAGGCTGTTAATCCCCCATCAGAAAGAATACATGATTCGATGTTTTGAAATGATGGTCATACAGCCTGTTAATACGGGATAAAGTGAACCTTCAATCAGTGGAGGCTCCACTGATTGTTAGATTCACCAATCGGGTTTTTACAGGCTGTTAATCCCCCATCTGAAAGAATACATGATTCGATGTTTTGAAATGGTGGTCATACAGCCTGTATCTGGCACTATGCTTTCAGTTGACAAAAGATTGTTAGTACGGATAGAGGGGGAACTTATATGGCAGACTTACGCATTAATTTAGCGGGTATCAAATCGCCGAATCCATTTTGGCTAGCATCTGCTCCACCAACGAATTCAGGCTATCAAGTACAGCGTGCATTTGAAGCGGGCTGGGGTGGCGCAGTCTGGAAAACGTTAGGAGAACCGATTTTAAATGTGTCTTCCCGTTTTGCAGCCGTTAGCTATAATGGTCAACGTGTGGCAGGCTTTAATAATATTGAATTAATTACGGATCGGCCATTAGAAGTGAATTTACAAGAAATTTATGAGACGAAAAAGAAATTTCCTAATCACGCAATTATTGCCTCGTTAATGGTGGAACCAAAGCAAGAAAAATGGCATGAAATTGTCAAACGAGTAGAAGATGTGGGGGTTGATGGTCTTGAGCTTAACTTTGGTTGTCCACATGGGATGGCAGAACGAGGCATGGGTTCTGCCTCTGGTCAAGTCCCTGAATTGGTGGAAAAACAAACGTACTGGGTAAAGGAAGCGGCACGTACACCCGTCATTGTTAAACTAACGCCAAACATTACGGATATTACCGTGACGGCCGAAGCGGCAACACGAGGTGGCGCAGATGCTGTTAGTATGATCAATACGATTAACAGTTTAGCAGGTGTTGATTTAGACTCTTGGAATACCATACCACATGTGGCTGGCAAAGGAGCTCATGGGGGCTATTGTGGCCCAGCGGTTAAACCAATTGCACTGAACATGGTTGCAGAATGTGCCCGTAATCCATTAGTCAATGTACCGATTTCCGGCATTGGGGGGATCTCCAATTGGCAAGATGCAGCGGAATTTATCCTAATGGGTGCGACAGGCGTACAGGTATGTACAGCAGCAATGCATCATGGCTTTAGTATTGTGGAGGATATGATTGATGGGCTGAATAACTACTTAGATGAGAAAGGTCTAGCTTCAGTCATGGATTTAGTTGGTCGCTCTGTGCAAAGGTATTCAAACTGGGGTGATTTAGATTTAAATTATAAAATTGTTGCAGAAATTAATAATGATGTTTGTATTAATTGCAATAAATGCCATATTGCTTGTGAGGATACATCCCATCAATGTATTGACCTTTATACGGAGGATGGTCGTCCAATGCTAAAGGTTCGTGAGGAAGACTGTGTAGGCTGTAATTTATGCTCAATTGTTTGTCCTGTCGATGGCGCCATTTCAATGGTTGAACGTCCATCCACAATTCCGTCAATGACATGGAATGAACGCCAATCACTTCTGAGCAGTCTATCAAAATAAAGCACCTATGTTCAATTTTGAATAAAGATTAAAATCGAAATTCCACCTTCCTTCAGCATTTTTGGGTGAAGGAAGGCACTTCAAGTAGGTTGTCACGGAAATTAGAAAAAAAGGAGAGAAACATTATGGAACGTGAAGGGAATTATTTAAAATCCCCAGATTTACTTCCAGTGACACATCAACAAAGAAATATTGGAACATTTGGTTTTGCAGTGATTTGGATAGGAATGGCAATTGTATTAGCGGCTTTTGCCATTGGTGGTTCGGCTATCATGAATTTATCCTTACCAATGGTGATTGTGGCAACATTGGTAGGTTCTTGTTTAATCGGAGTCTTTATGACGTTAATTGGTGATATCGGCATAGAGCATGGATTATCTTTCCCTGTTTATATGCGCGCACCATTTGGCACATTCGGTACGCATATACCTTCCCTTGTACGTGGTGTTACAGCTGCCTGTTGGTTTGGTTTGAATACGTATTTTGGTGCATTAGCAATAAACGGAATTTTAAATTTATTGTTTGGCTTTGATAATTGGTTTATCTGCTTCCTTGTGTTTGCAGCGCTTCAACTCTTTAATACATCTCTTGGTATTAAATCCATTGAGCGCTTTGCTGATTTAGCAGCCCCTGTCATTATTTTAATTTCTTGTTGGATGTATTACACATTGGCAGATAATGCAACATCTCAGGGGAAAAATATTTGGACGTGGGTGGAAACCCCAACAACAGGCTTCGATGCTTTTACCGCCTTTATGGTAGTAGTGATGGCAAATATGGGCTTTTGGGCAACACTAGCAGCTGATATGCCGTCCTTGTCCCGATTCTTTAAGGCACCTAAAAATGAGCGTAATTGGTTCAAGCGTAATAAAACACAGCTTGTAGGCTCTTTAATTGTCATGCCTATTACAAATACATTCATTGTGACAATTGGTGCAGTTTGCTATATGGCAGTTGCATCGGCAGATCCAATTAATGCCTTACAGCAAAGTGCAAGCGGCTTTATTCTTGGGATTCTATTGCTGATGATTGTATTAGCACAATGGTCGACAAATACCTCTGCCAACGTTGTCCCAGCAGCTACTATTTTCTCTAATATCGGTGGACCGAAAGTGCCATTCTGGGTAGGGGTTGTGATTGCAGGGATTATTGGTATTCTTGCACAGCCTTGGAGTCTATTTGATGTCATGGTCAATGTCCTATTAATCATTGGCGGTATTTTAACAGCGATTGTAGGGATCTTATTTGCTGATTACTACCTGATTCGTAAACGGCGCGTACATGTAAAAGAGCTTTATGAATTAGACGGGCAATTTAAATATTATAAGGGCTTTAATATGGCTGGGTTAATCGCCTGGGTAATCGGCGGTGCAGTGGCCAATATTTTTTCAACTTACTCTTCTTTAGTAGGGTTCGCTGTAGGGGCGATTGTATATTATGTATTAGCGAAGTATTGGTGGTTTAAAAAGTATCCACAAGCTGAGCTAGATGATCCAAGCGATGCAAAATATTTAGGTATTACAGTCGGACATAATTTAGACGAAATATTTGGCCAACCAGCAGCTCCAACGGCGGTCCCAGATGAAGATGAACTGGTGGAGCAACCAGATCCTCTGTTAGAGATGAAGGGTGCCGAGTAAGAGAGACAACATCAAGACATTTTCAAAAGAAGGTGAGGTGATGGCATGTCTGAATTCCAACAAAGCACAGAAGAAATTCAAAAAGTAGATCATTATTTAGATAGTGGCTTTAAAATCAAATATGTCTACGAGAATTTAAGTGGGATGTTTGTAGAATTTGCTCGTCAAGAAGAAGTGACATTGCTACAAATTCTAACAGCAGATGCACGTAAATACTTCTCTGCAAAATTACAGGAACAAACATTACTGCAATAAAGACGTAAACTCTATTCCTTTCGTTAAATTGGGAATAGAGTTTTTTGTGTTTTCCTTGTATTAAAGGGACGGATTGAGCAAAAAAATCGTGTCTATAGCAGAAAAAGATTTTTTGGCTAAGAGAGGGGTTGCTTTCCATTCCGTCAGCATCCGATGAGCCGCTTCACTCGCGTTCGCTCAAGAGTCTCATCTGTGGCGCTATATCCTTTTGATAATTGGGTCAATTACTTTTGTGAAATAAAATATAAAAGAGTGAATTTTCGGAGTTTTATGAAATAAAAGAGGGCAATTTGCTGAAACTATCAAATTATCATTAATTTTTGTTTTTCCTAAAAATACATTTGTCTTTTTTAGAATAATTGTTTATGATTTTTAAAGGATAGTCAACGTAGAAATTGCATCAGGAAAGAGGCGTTATGGAGTGGCCAATAAGGAATTGAAAAGAGGATTAGAAGCACGTCATATTCAAATGATTGCACTTGGTGGTACGATTGGTGTAGGGCTATTTATGGGCTCAGCAAGTGCTATTCAATGGACAGGACCTTCTGTACTCCTTGCCTATGGTATTGCAGGTATTTTTATTTTTTTCATTATGAGGGCAATGGGTGAGATGCTTTATATGGAGCCAAGTACAGGCTCTTTTGCCACATTTGGCTATAAATATATTCATCCTTTAGCAGGGTATTTAACAGCGTGGAGTAACTGGTTCCAATGGGTTATTGTTGGGATGTCTGAAATTATAGCAGTAGGAACGTATATGCAATATTGGTATCCGGAATTACCAGCTTGGATACCTGGTTTAATTGCAATGGTGATTTTAGGTGTGGCGAACTTCATATCTGTCAAATCATTTGGTGAATTTGAATTTTGGTTTGCGATGATTAAAATCGTTACAATTATTTTAATGATTATTGCAGGCGTCGGACTCATCTTCTTTGGCTTTGGCAATGATGGGATAGCAATAGGCTTATCTAATCTGTGGCGTCACGGTGGTTTCTTTACGGGTGGTTGGACAGGCTTCTTCTTTGCCTTATCTTTAGTCGTTGCTGCCTATCAAGGGGTGGAGCTTATTGGGATTACAGCAGGTGAAGCAAAGAATCCTCAACAAACGATTACCAATGCCATCCAAAGCATTATTTGGCGTATTTTAATTTTCTATATCGGGGCAATTTTTGTTATTGTTACAGTATATCCTTGGGATGAGCTTGGCACAATTGGTAGTCCTTTCGTGGCGACATTTGCTAAGGTGGGTATCACAGCTGCTGCAGGTATTATTAATTTCGTCGTCATCACAGCGGCAATGTCAGGGTGTAACAGTGGAATTTATAGTGCTGGACGTATGTTATATACTCTTGCTATGAATGGACAAGCACCAAAATTTTTCGCTAAGCTTTCTAGTAATGGCGTGCCTTTATTTGGAACAGCGGGTGTACTAGTTGGATTAGTCATGGGTGTTATCCTAAGTTATATAGCCCCTGAAAACTTATTTGTTTATGTGTATAGTGCAAGTGTTTTACCAGGGATGATTCCATGGTTCATCATTTTAATAAGTCAAATTCGTTTTAGAAAAGCAAAGGGAGCGCAGCTAGCAAAGCATCCTTTCAAAATGCCGTTCGCACCGATTACAAACTATGTAACCATTATCTTTTTAATCATGGTACTAGTCGGCATGTGGTTCAATGATGATACACGCGTGTCATTAATAGTGGGCATTATTTTCTTAATTCTCGTAACAATTAGCTACTATGTATTTGGTATTGGTAAAAACCGATACAGCAAAGATTCTATAGAATAACCTTTAAGGATGTATCTCTAATTGGGATGCATCCTTTTTGTATGGCTATTTTTGCTAGCACAATTTTTACATAATTAAATGAAAAAAAGACAAACTAATAAAACTGAATAATATGAACTGGTATTTATCGGAACAAAGGGGTGGAGCGCAAATGAACGAGATACCCGAGCAGATTGTCGCTAAATTAAAGCAGGAGATTAACGAAGTCGATGATGTAAAACTGAAAATGATCGCTACAGAGGAAGGGGATGTGACGGTCATTTATTTCTCCTCACTTATCGAGAAAATGACCTTACAAACCATGGTGACGATTCCATTAGCTAATAATTTGAAACAAATACACCAAATGGCTCAATATGTTGACCCGAAGGATGTGCAGGGTGTCGTTAAAAAATTGAATGCGGGGCAAACCCTTCTTTTTTTCCACGAAACCAATGCCCTATTAAGCATTGATACGTATAGTGCGCCTACAAGGGCCATTACGGATACGGAAACAGAGTCAACTGTAATTGGTCCACAGGATGCATTTACGGAATCACTAGAAACGAATATTTCGTTAGTGCGAAGACGTATTCAAAGCTCTATGCTAAAAAATGAAAACCGAATTGTTGGGTCTGAAGCCAATATTAAAATATCAATTATGTATATGGATAATATCGTGAGCCATGAAAATTTAGATGATCTAAGAAACCGTATTGACCAGGTAGATTATCCGTTATTTACAGATATATCCGTGTTGAAGCAATTAATAGAGGATAATCCATTATCGCCCTTTCCTCAATACTATATGACAGTCCGTCCAGATAGTATTTGCCGTTATCTTCTGGATGGGAGAATCGTCGTTTTTATGGATAATAGTCAACTAGCTATTGTCTGTCCCACATCTTTCTTTGAAATGTTCGTGTCAATTGAGGATTACTACAACCGTTGGACAACAGCATCTTTATTAAGGATGCTGCGCTTTTTTGGTTTTTTCTTAACGATCATGATTACACCAATGTATATATCAGCCTTAACTTTTCATCCAGAAATTTTGCCATATGAATTATTACTAAATCTTCAAGAATCAAGAAGTAAAGTACCTTTTCCACCACTAATTGAAGTGTTATTTATCGAGCTTATTATTGAAGTGTTGCGAGAAGCGGGCTCCCGAATGCCTGCCAAGGTCGGACAAACAATTGGTATCGTAGGAGGTATTGTAATTGGTACTGCGGCCGTAGAAGCTGGATTACTCAGTAACATACTCATTGTATTAGTCGCTACCTCTGCGCTACTTTCCTTCTTACCGCCAATTTTCTTAATGAGTAATACGAGCCGATTTATCCGTTATATTTTTATCTTATCAGCAGGATTATTCGGCTTGTTTGGACAGATGCTCGCCTTTGCGTGGTTAATCCACCATTTATTAAGTCTCAAATCTTTAGGAACGCATTATATGACACCTGCCATTCCAAGAAAGCCAAGCGATTTATTGGATAGTGTCATGCGATTTCCAACTAAATATATAAGAAGTAAAACTGGTATTTCAAAAGCACAGAAAAAATAGTGTCAGAATGGGAATGAGGTGGTTAACTTTGAATACAACAAAAGGAAAGGTGTTAAATCGTTATCATGTCATCTTCTTAGCGCAAAGTATTATGATTGGTACCGGTATCCTTTCGCTCCCTCAGAAATTAAGTCCTATGGGCTACACACAATCATTTATGCCTCTTCTCTTTGGTGTGATTGCTAGCCTGACACTATTTGCGATGGTATGGCTTTGTTCGAAGTTTCCCAATGATGATTTATTTCGAATGAATGAAATATTATTGGGAAAATGGCTCGGAAAATTTATAAATCTACTCGTCATTATTCAATTTATTATTTTTAGTGCAGGGATTATTAGTAATTATATGCACTTAATTCAAAGTACAGCATTGCAGGAACAAACCATCACCATGCCTGTCCTTTGCTTTTTACTGCTACTTATTTACATTGTAAGTGGGGGTATTAAATCTATTGCACGGTTTTGTATAATGACATTTTTTATTACTATTGGATTATTCTATTTTACGCGCTGGGCCATTGAAAAAGGTGATCCAAGTCATTTTTTGCCTCTATTTAATTTTACGCCTAAGGAATTTTATGAAGCGTTAAAGCAAGGGTATTTTTCGATCCTTGGTTACGAATTAATTCTATTTTATTTTCCATATATCATCGATCAAAAAAAGGCATTTCGTCATTCCTTAATCGGTATTTGGATTAGTATATTTTTATGCTTTATCACAACAGCTATTAGCGTCATGTATTATTCAGAGTGGCAATTAAAAAATGTAGAGTTTTCAGTATTAAACCTATTTAAGGCAGGAGAATTTACCTTTATTGAACGAATCGATATCATTGGCATTACGCTTTGGGTTTTCCTCATCTTATCCTCGGTCACAGCCTATGTATGGTGTGCAAAACGGGGAGTGGATGCCCTCCTTAAAAAGAAAAAGCAACAAAGTTATCAGTTGTATATCATCGCCTGTATCATTTTTATTATTATAAAAATGCCCTTTTCGCGTGAATTCCAAGAGAAATTATTTATGGCAAGTAATTATGTGGGCTATGTGCTGGTCATTTGGCCAGTGTTTTTAATCCTGATATATGTTATTCGGAAAAAGCAGGTGCAGATATGAAAAATAAGCGTCTATGCATCATTTCTTTTTTGATTGTAGTTTTACTCGCAGGCTGTTCTAAAAAAGAATTAAAAGTTCCTTTAGAGGATGTTGGGATGGTAGACTCGATGGCTTTTGACTATATCGATGAAGACCAGATGAGACTCACAGTAGCGATTCCCCAATATTCTCCACAAGCAGAGAAAGACACACAAATTTTTTCGATCACAACAGATTTAGTATCAAGCGGCATCGTGGAAATAGAAAAGCAATCCGATAAGAAAGTAGTCTTCAATCAATTGCGAGTTGTCTTAGTAAATGAAGATTTTGCACGGAAAGGGAATGTTCGAAAAATCGTTCAGCATTTGTATCGCAATGCGGAAGTAGGTAATAAAGTATTGATAGCTGTTGTGAAGGATAATGCGGAAGCGATTTTAAAAGGGGATTATCCTGATAAGCCGAGTATTACTTTCTATTTGAACAATCTATTAGAGCCTAGTATAAATACTGCTTTTAATCCAAATACCAATATACATGATTTTATGTATTCGATTACCAATCCAGTAGTTGATACAGTATTACCTTATGTTGAAAAACGTGGGGAAAAATTAGAGATTAAAGGCGTTGCCATATTTAAAGGGAATCAGATGCATGAATTAATTAAACCTGAGGAGGCACTAGTTATTCAAGCTTTAAGTGGACAGAAAAACCTTGCTCCTTTGCATCTTGATTTAAATGCGGGACATGGGGAAGAAAAGGTAATGATTGATTTAATCGAGAGCAGTGTGAAAAAAGAGAGTAATAAAAATATGGAATCACCCAAATTAACGATTTTCTTAAAAATAAAGGGTACGCTAAGCGAATATAAGGGAGAAAGAGAATCACATTTATTTACAGTTGAAAGTATTAGTGATCTAGAAAAAGATGTAAATAAACAGCTTGAACAGGATATTAGTGAATTTTTAGCGCGATTAAATAAAACAGAGGTAGACCCAGCTGGCTTAAGTGAAGAATTTAGAATGTATCATCATGGAAAATGGACATCGAAAAAAACAAGAGAGCTTATTAGAAAATTAGACGTGAACGTCCATGTAGAAACGTCCATTATTAGTACAGGTACTTTAAAATAACAGCAAAGACCCATTCGATAAGAAGGGTCTTTGCTGTTATTGTGTTTTTCGCATAATAAAGCTTAAATGTCTTCCAGCTTGTTTATCTTGACGATAAGAAAAGCCATCGGGACTAAGGAATGTACAGGTTTCATCAAGTTGTATTTGATTCGCTGGAATACCCGCAAGCTCACATTGCCTTTTAACTGTCTGCTGATTATCAATATGGTATTTTTTCGTTTCTGCATTGTAATACATAAATTCTTCGGCATAACCAAGACTGTGAAACTTTTCATAAACATCTGCGTCTACCTCAAATTTCTGCTGACTCAGCGCCATCCCGATTTGAACATGAAAGTCCTCAGGTCGACACTGTTCTTCATTCATTAAATGCTGAAACAGCTTGGGTGTTATTTCTTTGACTGTTCCTTGCCATCCCGAATGAATCACACCGACAAGTCCATTCACAGCATTATAGAAAATAACTGGAACGCAATCAGCCGTAAAACTACATAATAGTAAGTTAGGCTCTACTGTATAAAGCGCGTCTGTATCCTTCACCGCTGTATCCATTTGCGCAGCTCCACGTCCTTGATCCGCTAATGTGACTTTATGAAAGTTCGCACTATGTGTTTGCTCTGTACAAATAAAATTTTGCAAATCACAGTTCAATGTCGTGGCTAAATGTTGACGATTGTCAATGATAGCTTGAACATCATGGCAACTATGCAAAGCCATATTATTGTGTTCTACTTCCATCTCATCTTTTAAGGTAGTCCCCGCGATAATTTGCTCATTATCTATATACATTTTTATTTTCATTCAATCACCTCGTTTTACTATATAGGATTGCTTATGGAATGTATAGGTTGCCGTCATTTAATATTTAGCTACTCCTTTACCCGTCTAGCAAACTTTTAGACATAAAGAATTGATTTCCTCATATAGTAGAAGGAATGCTAGAGAGGGGGAGAGCGTGTATGTTGAGTGACCAAGATATATTATTAATTTGCCAAGTAGGCATGGGTCTTTTTTGGATTTTTACATATATACTTGTTATTTATAAGGGATGGCAAGATAAAAGCTATGGCATGCCTATGGTTGCTATTTGTGCCAATATTTCATGGGAATTTATCTTTGCCTTTTTCTACCCACAAAATGACCTCCAACGCTATATTACGCTGATTTGGTTTGTATTGGATGTCTTTATTTTGATGCAATTTTTACGTTATGCTCCAAATGAATATCGTAAGATGCTATCAAAAAAGCTATTGTATTTCTCCTTTTTGATCACGTTAATCTTTAGCATGCTGATCATTTTAGGTATAGTCTATGAATTTCAAGATTTCGAAGGTAAGTATGTAGCATTCTTCCAAAATCTTATGATGTCGGGACTATTTATTGCTTTATTATTGCAAAGAGGGAATTTAGCTGGTCAATCAATGGGGATAGCAGTTTGTAAGATGGTGGGTACATTATTTGCAGCGGTTGGCTTTTATCTATACTTCCGCACACCATTAATTACCATTATTTCTGTAGCAACGCTCTTTTATGATTGGCTCTATATTCTCTTAATTTATCGATTACAGCGTAAGCAATTAGCAAAATAGGATATATTGTGCAGCTATTGATCGCTGAATCTATTAGTAATGTATGCCAATTACAATCATATTGCAACTTGATGACAAGCCGAATGGTAAAGAATAGCGAGATAAAGGGCTTTAATCAAACATATGGTGAGCTTGTCATACAATTGTAAAAATCCTTCCAAATATTTTGTGATGATTATGGCTCAGAAACTATTTACGATAATGGTAGAGCAATTAGGAAGGATGATTAACATGTTTAAAAAAATAAAAAAAGCAGCACTAGCTTCAGTTGTAGCAACTTCATTATTAGTGCCAGTTGCGGCAATGGCCGCCGAATCCTATACAGTGACATCTGGTGATACTCTATGGAAAATAGCTTTAAAAACAGAAACAGGTGTACAGGAATTAATTGATGCCAACCCACAACTTGCCAACCCAAATCAAATTTCTCCAGGACAAAAAATTAACGTCCCTGTAAAAGGACAGGCAACAGTTGAACAAGAGGTTGTGAAACTTGTCAATGCAGAACGGGCAAAAGTAGGTCTGGCAGCTTTGCAAGAAGATTGGGAGCTATCAAGGGTAGCTAAATATAAGTCGCAAGATATGCACGATAAAAATTACTTTGACCATACAAGAAGTCCAACGTATGGTACACCTTTTACAATGATGAAAAACTTCGGTATTACGTATAAATCTGCTGGCGAAAATATCGCGAAGGGCCAACGCTCCGCACAGGAAGTTGTAACGGCCTGGATGAACAGTGAAGGGCACCGTGCCAATATCCTTAATAAAAGCTACACGCATATTGGTGTAGGCTATGTACAGGACGGTAACTACTGGACACAAATGTTTATTCAAAAATAAAAGTCTGTTTATAAAATAGAGTTGAAAAAGAAAGAGTATCTATTGGCTTTTGGGATAGCTAGTAGATGCTCTTTTTCTCGAATCATTCCTCCTATATCAACGGCAAATTTTAAAGTGTTAGTCAAGTACAGGAATTGGGATGTAAAAAGAACTTTACACGTTGATGTTCATCTTTCAAAACCTCAAACTATCTGGAGATATGTCAGGCGTAAGGATAATGTAGCGAGTTTTTGCTGTCTTGACAAATAAAAATAACCAAAAAACAACACACTATGAGCAATAGACGAATAAGATGTCACTGTAGTATGAAGATAGAGGTGGTGTTTATGGTTGAAAAACAAGTGGTTAGCTACATGCTGCGTTATCTGTATGATGGGTCTAGTTGGTTGTGAAAAAGAAGCAGTCCATCATAACAAGCTAGAACAAGAAATTCAACAACGTGAGGAAGTACAGCAACCTGTTACATATGAACAAGAACAAATGATTGATCCTATTGTAGAGGTTGTTGATCCAACTACGAGTAAGGTACTTAAAACGATATCTCCAAAGGAATTTGGCTTTGATACAGACCCACAAGCCTATCAAAAACATCTAGAGCAATTAGCAAGGGAATGGGCGAGAGGAACGGACACATCAAATGGCTATGATCAGCGTATGATGCTTGATCGTTTGGATGAAAACGGGCAAGTGATCAAGGGGAAGCCGCAAATCATTTTAAAGGAAAGTGAGCTAGTGGAGCGTATTATCGAAGCTTCTGCGACTGGGGGTCAGGTAGAAATGCCGCTCTATATAACAGAAAGTGGCTATTATTTTGAGGATCTTCCTTTATTAGAGGAAGTGGTTGTTGCATCTTATACAACTTATTTCAATCGTGCTGATTTAGGAAGAAATAAAAATATAGAGCTTTCTGCCAGAGCCATTCATAATGTGATCGTAGGAAGTGGCGATTATTTTTCTTTTAATACAATTGTAGGTCCAAGAGATGAGGCAAATGGCTATCAACCCGCACCTGAAATTATTAATAAGAAGGTAGTCATGGGAATTGGTGGTGGAATCTGTCAAACTTCTTCCACCTTGTTTAATGCAGTTGACCAAATTCCCATCAAATATGTTGAGCGCCATCATCATTCGTTAGATGTAGGATATGTCCCAAAAGGAAGAGATGCTACGGTTTCTTATGATACGTTAGATTTTAGGTTTCAAAACTCAAATGATGTACCATTTTTAATTAAGGCAAGCTATAAGGACAATTCTCTAACAATTGAAATTCGAACGGCAGAAAAATATGTAGAATTATTGAAAAAATCATAATGTTGTATCGAGACACCACTGCACGTTGGTGTCTTTTTTTGGATCGCATGCTATAGTTAAATTGATACAGTTCAGAAAATTTTAGGGAGGAAAAGACAATGCATCCTAAACTACAAGCAACAATTGATTCGATTGATTTATACCAAGCAACTTACCCAGAGGATGCTTGTGTCATCGTGGCAGATACGGAAAGCGTGCTTGCCTACAAACCAGGAAAAAAGGTTGATTTAAAAGTTGGGGTTGGTGACCCAGTACATAAATATCGAGGTACAGCAACAGAAATAGCGTTAAGTTCAGGGAAATTTGTGAAAGAGGAGCGTAGTGCAGAAGGTTTTGGTATGGCCTATATCGCCTCTGCCCAGCCTATTTTTGAAGGAGGACGTATTATTGGCGTAGTAAGTGCCATTATTTCGAACGAAAAAATGGATAGTATGCGTCAATTGGCAACCGAGCTTTCAAGTGCTGTAGAAGAAATGACAGCTACAAATGAAGGATTAGCCATTGCCAGTAAGGATGTCTACAATCGTCTGGAAGAGCTATCTAATTTCTCAGAAACGATGACAGGTGATATTGAACAAATTAATGTGATTGTCAATTTAGTAAAAGATTTAGCTATGAAATCGAGAATCCTTGGTCTAAACGCATCGATAGAAGCGGCACGTTCAGGTGAGCATGGGCGTGGCTTCGCGGTGGTCGCGTCTGAAATACAAAAAATGTCCCAGAGTAGTACAGAAAGTGCTAATAGTATAACTGTGCAACTAGAAAACATTAAACAATCCATCGATCAGGTCAATGCATCATCTAATCAAATTGCAGCGTTTACACAGCAGTTTGCTGCGAGTATGCATGAATTAACAGATGCCTACAAAGGGGTTAATCGTACAGCAGAAAAGCTAATGCAAATTAGTGACATCAAAGGATAGTTATATAAAAAGGATAATAGACAAGTGCTATTATCCTTTTCATGATTAAATGATCTCTAAAATTTCCTGTGGTGTTGTGACACTGTATTCCGGTTCGTCATTTTGCACGACCTCTTTGGCATCATAGCCCCATTCCACCCAAATAATTGGTACACCAGCTTTCTTACACGCAACAATATCCCTTTGCTCGTCTCCAATGTATACGACGTCAGACGAGTCGACATTCGCTTCCTTTAAAAACTTTTTCATTACTTTGTCCTTACCAAAAATGCGGTTGGAGCAAAGTACATCTGCTACACAATGAATACCGTTCATTTTAAGAAATTCTAAAATATTCTCTTTAGAGTTTGAGGAAATAATCAGGATTTTATAGCCTCTTTTATCAATCTCTATTAATACTTCCTTCATTCCCTCGAAAAGATGAACATCATTTAATGATTGACGATACAATTTATAAAATTGCGGTAAAATCATAGGCAATTTATACATTGGGAAGTCAAATAATTTACTGCGTTCTGAAATTGATAATTTTTTTAATGTATCAATTTCCTTCAATTCAATGCCTTTAAATTTATATTTTTGGGCTAAAGTATTCCATGCTGATGCAAACACGGCAGTAGAATCTGCCAGCGTCCCATCAAAATCAAAGATAATATGCTTCATTGCAAACTTTCTCCTTTTTCATCTCGTTGTATTGACGTTCTATGCTAAAAAATGTTACATGGAATGGGCGATCTAGTATTCTTGTAATAACAACCATTTTGAGCGTACGTAAACATCTTATGGTAAATATTATCAGAAAATGCGGCGATTGCAATGAAAATGGTACAACAAAAGGAGGTGTCTCAAAAGTACATTGAGACACCTCGGCATTATTGTGTTTTTTTCAAAAAGAAAGAGAGTATGACATTCATTATTGCCAATACAAAACTGATAGTAAAGACAAAGGCTGAACCTGATGCCGCTGCTTCTTGCGTATTAGTTGTTATGTCACTTAGGAGCTGCTGTTGTTTTGCTGAGAACAACGATACCATTACAGCAATACCAATTGCACCAGATACCTGCTGAGTGGTTTGTGTAATCGCAATACCATCTGGAAAGCATTGTCTAGGTAAGGCATTCAGCGTATTTGTTTGGACAGAGGCTAATACCATCCCAACTCATAAAGTCCATGGCCAATCACAACAAGTATAGTACCAGGCGTAAATTTTGGACAAACTTTTTTGACGTAGCATTCATTTTTTGAGTGATAAGAGAAGAAACAACGAGCATCTATCACATATGCATGATAGGTGCTCGTAACTGTTTACGAAAGTTTTTCTGTTTTTTCGCGTGTTCGAATTAAATAATAGGCATTGATAGAGGAGGCTATTGGAATAATGAGTGCAATGCCGATACCTGCACAAAGAATGGTTGTCATTTCGGCACTAAAAACCTTGGAGTTAACAATCTCGCCAATCGAATAGGAGAGGTCCTTGAACCAGATTAATAAGCTTAAATAGCCACCAAAGAAAGCAAAAAATAACGTGTTGGTATCGGTTCCTAATATATCTCTCCCGATACTTAACCCAGCTGTATATAGTTTTTTTCTACTAATTGAAGGGTTGCGATAAAAAATCTCGTGCATGGAGGTAGCGATAGAAATAGCCACATCCATAATGGCACCTATCGTACTCATAATAATAACTGATGCACCAATTTGCACAAAATTAACACCAATATAGAGAGAAAAGATGCTGATTTCTTCAGTTGATTCTTCACCAAACCCTTGGATCATCGACTTATCCGTTATTAAGGTAATAAATAGCAGTAATACAACAATCGTCACCATTGTTGAGATAAAGGCTGTAATGGTTTTACTATTTGTTTTATTGATATAGAAAAGACTAATACAGCTAATGATCGTACAGGCTATGAACGTCAAGATGATTGGGCTATTTTTAGGGTTTGTCATTAAAAAGATGGTGACAAAGAGCACACCAAAGTTGAGGAATAAAGAAAGAAATGAGCGTACTCCCTGTTTACCTCCTACTATCACCATCAACGCAAATAAAATAACTGCTAATAAGACGATAACATTCATTCTTGAACCCTCTTTCGATTAATGAAAAATATAGCGGTATACTGACTGATAGGAATCGTAAGGACAACACCAATACCCCCTGCTAAGGCACGGGCTAATTCTAAAGAAAGATTCAAGGACAATGTAAGTCCTAATGTGGAGGAATTTTTTAAATAGAGAATAATCATAGGTATGGAGCCACAAAGATAGGCAAAGAATAAAATGCTTGTAATCGTACCCATGATATCTTTACCGATTTCATGTCCTGAAGATTTAAGTGCTTTGACAGAGATTGTAGGATCTTGCTCATATAAAGCAAAAATTGAGGAAGCCATTGTAATCGAAACATCCATTACTGCCCCGAGTGAGCCAATAAATAAACCTGCCATAAAGACGGTACGATAGGGACGTGTTAAAAATTGCATTTCTTCATAACGAAGGCCATTTTCACCTGTCAACCACATTACAATAGAGCTTATGATAAGCGCTATAACAGTGCCTAAAAGTGTGGACACGATGGCTACATATGTTTTTGTATTCAATCCACTAATAAGTAGGAGCGAAATAATCGTAAATAGCAGGGCACAAATGCCGCTGACTACTAACAGGCTTACGCTCCCATGCTTCACATAAAGATCTAATGCGAATGATAAAATCACAGCATTGACACCTAAGCTAATGATAGAAAATAAGCCTTGTCTTTTACCTATAATGAGTAGGGTAAAAATAAAAATCCATGCAATCATTACCATGGTTTGATCACGTTTTAAATCGAGGATGGTACCTGTTAAAGCTGATTGTGTGGCGCGATCATCTATTGTAACAAAGATTTCATTGCCTACATGGTATTCTTGATCAAAAGCACCAGAGGAAGAATAGTCATTCGTCAGGTAAATGGATTGCCCCTTATGCTGTCCATTTTTGATAATGGCCGTGATTTCCTGTGTAAACAAATAATCCTCATTTTCATACATATCTGTCATCGGTTCCGATTCTGTTACAGCCACTTGCGTTATTTCCGCTATCGGTCGATCATAAAATTGTTCATTATGATGTATGAAAAAAATTGAAAGCCCACAACAGAGTGCTAATAGGGCATAGAAAATACCTTGCTTAAACGATATATTTTTTAAAAATGTCAAGTAAATGACCTCCAAACGGCTAGACTGAATAGTCACTTGTAAAGGAACGTTTTTTGGATGAAGAAGTTCCATAAACAGGTTAAATGTCATCATTTTTATCATGTCTGTTACATTTATTAAGTCTCGTTAGAGCTGCTTAAATTTGATGCTGCGGAAAAATTTTAAAAAGAAGGATGGATAATATTATAAAATAGTGTTATCGTAAAACTAGCTAAATAAAAATATCCTTCGGGGTAGGGTGAAATTCCCGATCGGCGGTGATGAAGCAATTCAAAGTCCGTGAGCGCAAGCTGATTTGGTGCAAATCCAAAACCGACAGTGACAGTCTGGATGGGAGAAGGGTAAAAATGCGAACTTTTTAAATTGATTCTAGTTTAGAAGGTTTATTTGACTATGCATTTATTACATCACTTCCCAATCATCTTTTGGGAAGTTTTTTTATTTAGCTACAATTGAATAGAAGATGTTCTTCGGGGTAGGGTGAAATTCCCAATCGGCGGTGATGAAGCAATTCAAAGTCCGTGAGCGCAAGCTGATTTGGTGCAAATCCAAAACCGACAGTGATAGTCTGGATGGGAGAAGAACAAATGAGATGACAGTCTATGAAAAAATTGTTTTCAAGTAGGCTTATTTGTTGATGTCTTATACTCCCAAAACCCCTTTGATGAAAGGGGTTTTTATTTTTTATTGCTAACGAGAGAAGGGAGAAGGATAAGGCACAAAAACAGGTGGATCAACTTTAAAAGTAAAGGATAGAAGTGCTAATAAAGTAGAGTAGGTGATGGAATGTTTACAGGACTTGTAGAGGATATTGGTATCATAAAAGCCGTGCAAAGCGATCGGGACAGTATGAAAATTACGATTCAATCAGCCAAGATAACGGAGGATGTTAAGCTTGGTGACAGTATAGCGGTCAATGGCGTTTGTTTAACGGTGACACATTTTACTCAACAGCAGTTTACGATGGATGTTATGCCTGAAACAGTCAAAGCAACAAATTTACAGCAGCTGGCAATAGGTGATTCTGTTAATTTGGAGCGTGCCATGCCTGCTAATGGACGATTTGGTGGTCATTTTGTTGCTGGTCATGTTGATGGAGTCGGCAAAATTTTGCGAAAACGATCAGTAGCAAACGCCGTTTATATTGATATCGAAATGTCAGAAGAACTAACCAACTTTTGTATCCCAAAGGGTTCCATAACAATTGATGGCACAAGCTTAACCCTTTTTCATGTTGAAGCCAATAGTGTCACGATTTCACTCATTCCTCATACTTACAAAGAAACTGTTTTAGGTATGAAGAGAGTTGGAGCTATCGTTAATATCGAAACCGATTTAGTCGGTAAATACATTATAGGGCAATTAAAAAAAGGGCAAACAACGCCAGCGATTACACGAGATTATTTAGCACAGCATGGTTTTTAAATCACAGAATAGGAGTTGATAGTCGTGCTACATTCAATTGAAGAAGCCCTAGAGGATTTAAGGCAGGGCAATATGATTGTGGTGGTTGATGATGAGGATCGGGAAAATGAAGGAGATCTTCTGGCACTCGCTGAATTCATCACACCAGCAACAATCAACTTTATGGCAACCAATGGTAGAGGTTTAATTTGTACGCCGATTTCGCAGCAGCTTGCACAAAAGCTAGATTTATATCCAATGGTTCAGCACAATACGGATAATCATCAAACCGCATTTACGGTAAGCATCGACCATGTAGAAACAACGACAGGGATTAGCGCCTTTGAGCGTGCGTTAACCATACAAAGGATGCTAGAAAGGCAAGCTAAGCCGACTGATTTTCGTCGACCAGGCCATATTTTTCCGCTGATTGCGAAAGAGCATGGTGTGCTCGAACGAAGAGGGCATACAGAGGCGGCGATTGATCTAGCGACGCTTTGTCAGAGTATACCTGCAGGTGTTATTTGCGAAATCATGGGTGATGATGGACACATGCTTCGGTTTGAAGAGCTGACAAAATTCGCTGCACATCATGGCTTAAAAATGATATCAATAGAAGCATTGGTTGCTTATCGTAAGCTCTTATCAACAAAAAAATCTAAAATTTCTATGTAAAAAGGAGAAAGAACAATGGGTCAAACATTTGAAGCACAATTAATTGGAACAGATTTGAAAATTGCAGTAGTTGTAGGTCGTTTTAATGAGTTCATTACTAGCAAGTTATTGGATGGAGCAATGGATGGTTTAACTCGTCATGGGGTTGATTCAGCATCTATTGATGTCGCATGGGTGCCAGGGGCTTTTGAAGTTCCTTTTATTGCGAAACAACTGGCAGAAACAAAGAAATATGATGCTATTATTGGTTTAGGTACTGTTATTCGTGGCTCTACAACACATTATGACTATGTTTGTAATGAATCGGCAAAAGGCATTGCCAATGTGTCCTTATCAACGAATGTACCTGTTATTTTCGGTATTGTCACTACTGAAAATATAGAACAGGCAATTGAACGTGCAGGCACGAAATCTGGAAATAAAGGCTATGATGCTGCAATGTCTGCGATTGAGATGGCAAATCTCAAGAAAATGATTGGATAAGGACTAAGTGAAAAGCTCGTCACAACATTTGTTTCTTTGAATATTTTGAACAACCATGGGAAAAATATGCTTAAGTGTATTTATTGAAGGTGATTGTTTTCATAAATGTACTAATCTTGAGCTGGCTCAGTAGGAGATGAGAAGTATTTCATCAATGGAACAATTGATTAATTTGAAAATGTTGAAATCACTATTTCAACGCTCTGCTGACGTGATTTTCCAACAATATAATTTTCAGCAATATACAGTACATTTGATAACTTGTGATGCAATGGTCAATGAGCAAATACTTCAAACTGTGGTTGTTCAACGTGTTCAATCTTTGTTAAGTAATGTCACGGAGGACATGCTAGAGGAAGAAATCGAACAGCATTTACACATTCCCTATTTACAAAAGATTTTATCGAAAGAGGATGCAGTGACAAGGGTCTATAAAGGCCATGTCTTATTGTATTTTGAAGAAAATCAGTTACTTTATTCTAGTGATATTTCAAAAAGACCCAATCGAGAGCCTGGAGAAACAACACTCGAACTAGTGGTTAAGGGGCCAAGGGATGACTTTATAGAGGATGTTTTTATTAATATTGCTTTATTAAGAAAACGATTACCTACTAATTCTTTTAGTGTAGAGACATTAGAAATTGGCAAGCGTTCTAAAACAACAGTAGCCATACTTTATATGGAAGACATTGTGAATTTAAATATGCTGGAACAAATTAAACTTCAATTACAAAAAATTGATACGGATATTGTTATCAATGGTGACTTATTAATGGAAACAGTCGAAAAGACAGCGACAATTCTTCCAAGACATGATTATACTGGAAGACCTGATTTTGCTATGCAGGCATTAATTAGAGGAAGAATACTATTAATGATTGATGGTGTTTCCTATGCCATAATTACACCTACAAATATTATGTTGCTCTTTAAATCGGCAGAGGATAATGAGTACCCAATCATTGTCAGCTCATTGGAACGATTACTCAGAATTGTAGGGATATTAATTAGTATGCTACTGCCAGGTTTTTGGCTTGCATTGACGACTTATCATCAAGAGCAGCTTCCGTTTCTTCTACTTGCTACGGTTGTAGAATCGAGGTCAGGATTGCCCTTTCCAACCATTCTAGAAATTTTAATGATGCTATTTATGTTTGAATTGTTTCGAGAGGCTAACTTGCGCCTTCCTAGTGCAATCAGTGGCTCAGTTAGTGTGGTAGGGGGACTAATTATTGGGGATGCAGCGATTAAAGCAGGTGTTACAAGCCCCTCAATGATAGTTGTGATTGCCATTTCTAGCATCGCTGCATTTACATTGGTCAATCAATCCTTTGTGACGGCTATGAGTATTTTTCGATTAATCATTATTATGGCTTCGGCGTTTTTTGGATTATTTGGTTTTTTTATATCCGTGTTTTTCATCCTTTTATACACTGCGAATATGAGAGTCTTGGGAGTGCCATACGTAAACTTTAGTGCCGATTTTGAAAAGGGCAATATACGTAAGTCCCTATTGCGACTATCTCCAAAGGGCTATAGTAAACGACCTACCTTTCTAAAGCCGCAAGATCAAACGCGGACTTCAAGAAAAAAATAAGCATATTGTGATGAGATCAGGTATTGTCGATACCTGATCTTTTTTTGATACCTTTGCTTTAGTGGTTTTTTCAATTTTCCATTTAAATAGGAAATGAGACATAAAAAGTTATTACTTTTCTTTTTAGTTTACTTTCTTGTCAAGGATTATTAAACTATTTGTTACAGTGTGTAATTTTGGGTATGAATAAAATAAAAATTGATTTTGTGTTTTAATTTATGTAGGATATACAAGCAATGTTTGCTTTACAAACAAAAAATAGAGTTAATTATAATATAATAATATTCTAGAATATTTATAGATGAGGAAGTACCGTTTTTTATGAAAAATAGAAAAATAAAACTAATATTAATTCTATCAACGATTTTATTATGTTTGTTTACAAGTTTAAACATCTTTACATCCTATGTAAAAATAAAAAAGACCGTTGAAGAGTCGATTGCCAATCAAAGTTTAGAGGCAGCCCGTTCTATTGCTGCATCCATCGATACCGATGCCTATCAGCAATTTTTAAATAATCCACAGGAAAATGATTATTATTGGAAAGTAAGAAATTATTTAAACGACGCAAGGATAAAACTAGGTGCACTATTCGTATACACCTTAAAGGTGGACAATCCTGAAGTATCAATAGCCATGATTACAGGGATGCCAAAAGAAATGAAAGAGGGCTTCGGTATAGGAGTGGTTTGTACTGTTCCTGCAAAGCATGTTGAAAAAGCCTATAATGGTGAAACCTATGTTACAGAGGTAATTCATGATTCTGAACATGGGTCTTATTTATCTGTTGGTGCACCCATCAAAGATGATAATGGAACAATTATCGGGTATTTAGGCATTGACATTAGTGCAGATACACTAAATGGTATCAAGGGTAAAGTCATCGAAGACAACCTATTTAATTTTATTTTTAATGGTGTACTTATTTTAATAGTCATCGGTTCTTTTTTCTTTTTACAAAGATGGTATCAAAAAGAGGTAGCGAAGGAAGTTGGCGCTACAGAGGACACGTATTTAGCAGAAATCAAAACATTGATTACTTCGGTGTCGTCACTACGTCATGATTTTACAAATCATATTCAAGTGTTACATGGTTTATTGCAATTAGAAAAAACAGATCAGGCGAAACAATATTTATCCTCACTTTCGAAAGAGGTTCAAGCCATTAAATCATTAAAATTAAATATTGATCATCCAGGTTTGTCCATCTTATTGCAAACGAAGAAATTAACGGCTCAAAATCTTCATATTGATATGGATTTTACGCTTTCTCAAAATGACTTTAATAGGATTAAAACGACAGATTTAATCAAGATTCTATCCAATTTAATTGATAATGCGATTGATGCAGCTGTTGAATTACCTGAGGAACAACGTAAAATTAAAATTTGCTGTACAGCAGATGAGGCACAGTATGAATTTAAAATTACCAATACAGGGCCAAATATTGCGTATCCTGATCAAATATTTAATCAAGGATTTTCAACGAAAAAACATGAGAATGGAAGAATAAGAGGACAAGGCTTATTTATTGTGAAAGAAATTGTCACGAAATATAATGGTCATATTTCAATTGATTCATCAAAACATTTAGAAACGACTGCTATTGTCAGAATTCCAATAAAATAACAGAAAAAAGCTCCCTACCAAAAA
>NZ_JBAHYH020000001.1:2876384-3011993 GCF_036698265.2 Lysinibacillus sp. IITD104 | reverse complement strand
AAATTGTGGGGAGCTTTTTTCTATGTATAACACATACATTACAAAGTAGAAGTGATATGATGAAGGAGATGAAGAAAATGGAAAATGGTCTCCTGGCGCTAGTAAGAAAGGGTGGGCTAACGTTATATGCAAGACATGGGACAGCGACTGTTGGTGTAGATCAAGCATATGGCACATTGCAATGTTGTCAAAATCAACGGAATTTATCCGATCAAGGTCGGAGGGAGGTAATTTATTATGGTCAAATGCTGCGTTATTGGCAAATTCCCATCCTTTCCACCATTAGAACCAGCCCTTTTTGTCGGACGATTGAAACGGCCCGATTGGCATTTCCAAACAACAATATCCAAATTGACCCCTTCTTGTTTGAAATCTTTATGCTAGGTGGCAACCTCCCTCCAGTAGTGCAAAGCAGTATATTAACGATTTCTACATCAATGCTGGAAATCATCCCACCCGAGGGCATAAACAACATAATTATTGGTCATAGCTTTCCAAGAGATGTGGGGCTGGGTATCATTTCGAATATGGGGACAGTTGTCATAAAGCCTAAAGGTCAAGGACAAGGTTATGAGATTGTGAGAAAACTAACCTTAGAAAATTTAGCAGCATTAGATTCCATTTGAAGAGAGGGAGCATATGAAGATTAAAACAGTAGCACAATGCACATTGGATGAAGTATTGAAAGCATGGAATAAAGGCTTTGAAGGCTATTTTATTGAAATCAATATGACAGCAGAAATGTTTTTACAGCGACTAGTGGGGGAGGGGTTATCTCCTGAGCATTCAATCGTCGTTTTTGATCAAGAGGAACCGATTGCCATTGTGATGAATGGCTTTCGTACCATCGATGGCAAAAAGACAGCTTGGAATGGGGGGACTGGTATTTCCCCAGCGTATCGTGGTAAGGGCGTCTCGCGCCTTTTAATGGAGGAAACCCTAGCTATTTATCAGCGAGAAAATGTAGAATTGGGTACGTTAGAAGCCATTAAGGAAAATCAGGTAGCCATTGCTTTGTATGAAAAACATGGCTATGTGATTGCCAATCAATTACTATTTTTAAGCGGTGAGTATGAAGCAAAGGTGACACCTACAGCAGCCCTTCGTATGGCGACCATTCGCCCAGAGCAGCTAGCATATCTATCTTTCTATCGGGAAAATGTTCCCTGGCAGTGTAGCTGGCAGAGCGTGAAGCAGGGAGAAGCAAGGGTGTTTTATAATGATAGCAATGAACCACTGGGCTATATGCTATACAAAACCTTGTGGAATGAATGTGGTGAGGTGGAGCGTATTCTACTTTATCAAATGGCAGTACTAGAGGAAAGTAATGTAGAGTTAATAACACAGTTTTTAGCAAGTATTACAACAGATAAAGTCCATTTGATGACAGTGAATTTCTTAGCGAGCAATCCAGCAACGAGCTATTTGTTAAAGCATGGATTAAAGGTAACAACAGAGCAGGTACAGATGACAAAGCAACTATAAGCCAGGCTGTCGTTCAGTATACGAAGTGAAGTGGAAATAGAGCAATGAAGTATATAATGCAATAGGATCATGTTTTAAACAGAGAAAAGTAATCTATTATTACAAAACAAGCAGGTACTCCTTATGGTGATGTATACACCATAGGAGTACCTGCTATAAAAAATAATGGACCTATTGATTAATTTGAGGGCCTTGGGACGCCTCATTCTGGTTATTATCAGGATATTTCTGGAGTTGCACCGAATTAATTGATGTGTTCGATAGCGAATAAGTTCCTTTCGCCAAAATCAGAACCTTAGCAACATATTCTGTAGATGAATCAAGTTGATTACCAAATGCATCTACTGGTGTGCTTAGCGCTTGGCTAACGTTGGAGAGAGGATTCGGATGAATTCTGGTGCTATTTGGATTGCTAATAGCATCCTCCAATTTGAAACTTTCTGCTTTATCCTTCGGCAACATAAACACTCTATACTCCGTTACGCTTTGACCATTTTTGACATCGAAGCTAATGTTTATATCGTTATATTTATATCCCTTATTCAAGAGACTAAGTGTCACTTTCTCCACTGATCCAGCGGCTGAAAGGTCTTCCAAAACAATGTAGGGAGATGGGTAGGATAAGCTATACATTTCCTTAGAATTTCCACCACCTACAGACAATATATATACGCGATATTCTTCGCCATTCGTTATAAGTCTTCCGTCTGTATCTCTACTAGTAGCCCCCAATTTCATACTATACTGGCCTTTACCCCAGCCTGTATAATTAGTTGCTCTAATAGCTGTGTTCAGATCAAAGTCATTTGCCTTTGATGCGGGTACAACTAGAATACGGTAACTATCTATATTTGATTCATCAGAAGGTTTTGTAAACGATATCTGTAGATCTCGACCATCTCCATAATCACCAACATCGCTTACATTAATATTGCTTACTGCCTGAACAGCTTTGCTTTTACTAATTGTAATCACAGATGAAGGAGAGGATAGAGCAGAGGCGTTTGAAGAGTTACCATTTGCAACAGTCAGTACATAGACGCGATAGCTAGTTCCTTCTGTAATAAAATTACCTCGTACATCCCTAATCCCATCTAACGTTCTATTCGCTACTAAATTTCCACCTTTGCCTTCTGTGATATAGTAAGAGCTGCTATTGGCTTGTGAAAGATTAAAGCTACTGTAATATGCAGTTGGAACCATTAGAATCCGATAATGATTAACATTCGATTCATCTGTAGGCTTCGTGAACGTTACTTGCACATCACGGCCATCCCCTTTATCATCTATATCTGCAACATTCAGATTAGTTACAGCTTGCACTGTGAAGTTTTTAGTTAGTGTAATCGAAGATGTTGCGGCAGTTAGCGCATTGTTTCCTAAGGTATTTCCATTGGCAACCGACAAGACATAGATACGGTAGTTCGTACCTTCTTTAATAGTATTTCCGCGCACATCCCGAGTATTTTCAGATAATACTTGCTCATATGTGGATTTCCCAGATTTGTTAACAGTCGTGTAATTGCTGCTGGATACGCTATTAGCATCCGTCAGACTAAAATTATTGTAATTTGCTGTTGGTACCACCATAATCCGATAGTGATTAATAGGTGCCTCATCAGCAGCTTTATTAAATGACACAAAGAGGTCACGACCGTTACCATTATCATTCACATCGCTGGCAATGATATTCGACACTGCACCCACATTGTTGCTTAGCAGCGAAATCATATTGGAGGCTGGAGAAAGTACATTATTTGCAGAGTTATTAGTTACTGCCATAATAAATACACGGTAGCTAACGCCATTTTGAATGGCATAACCGTCAGTATCTTTTGCTCCTGCAGAGAGCACCTGCGTAATATTGTTGCCTGTTTTGTTCACTTGTGTGTAATAAGTGTTAGGTAAACTGTTGGCTTTTGTCAATGTAAAGTTCGTATAGTTGTTAGCTCTTACAACAAAAATTCGGTAAGAGAGAACATTCGATTCATCAGACATTTTGTTGAAGCTAACTCTCAAATCGCGTCCATCGCCAAAATCATTAACATCATCTACTTGTGTAATAATCGGAGTAGATACAGTAAGCGTTACTGATAATGAAGCAGGTGAGAGTTTATTCATACTAGAATTTGTATTACTTACAGACATAACGAACGCTGTGTAGGATTCGTTATTCTTTATAAAGTCACCTGAAGTATCTCGTGTTGAGGAGGACAGAGTTGCTATCAACGTACTGCCGTTGCTTCCCGATTTGTCCACTGTTGTATAATAATTGCTGGATAAATTATTCGCAGTGGTAAGACTAAAATTGTTAGCATCCTTGGTCTTTACTATAAACACACGGTAATTGGATGTATTGCTATCATTCTGTGGACGAGTAAAGCTAACTGAAACATCACGTCCATCGCCAAAATCGTTAATATCGCTAATCTTCACATTTGTTACTGCGGTAACAGTAGACATGTTTGTTAGAGTAATCTTCGGAGAAGAAGTTGATAATACGCTAGAATAAGAACCTTTACCAATCGCAAGTATATAAACCACATAAGACTGATCATTTTTTATGTAGTCTCCGTCCACATCTCGCGAGCTTTGCGATAAAGTTACGACACGATTCGAATTTGAAGTCGATACCACCGAATAATTAGATGAGGAGACTTTAAGAGCTGATGACACATTGAAACTTTTAGAAGCCTTCACAACCATAACCCGATAATGATCTACATATGATTCTGTAGACGATTTAGAGAAGCTAACCTCAAGATCACGCCCATCTCCCTGATCATCCACATCTCGAACCGACACATTGCTCACTGGAGCAATACTATTATTACTTGGTGTGTCAGTTTTAATAGATACTTGCTGTTTTTCCGAGTTCCAATCAACATCCTGACCAAGTGCTTCACTGACGAAGCGTACTGGCACCATTGTTCTACCTTTTAATACCTGTGCTGGTACATCAAGCGTTACTGTCTGGTTATTAATAGTAGCTGTCTTCGATTTAATCTTGAGAACTACCGTTGTATCCCCTTTTATCCCTGTGACTGTTTGAGTCTTTGGGTTCCAGTTTACGCTTGCATTCAATGCTTCAAAGATCGCTCTAAGTGGTAGCATAACACGTCCTTGAATCATCGCAGGCGGCTGATCGGTTTTTAATTGCACTCCATCCACATTAATTGTGATGGCTTTTGCCGCTTGTGCGGTTGCCGGCTGCAATACTAACGGTACAATAAGCATCACAGCAAAAAGTAAAGTCCATATTTTTTTCATAAATTCCACCCTTCTTCATGCCATTTGATTGACTTAGCAAGACATCTAATTAAACGTATGAGCAGTCTAAAAGTTTCACCCTTTTACCTTTTGAAGAAAATTTAACCAACACGCAGTTTTGATACTTATTCTGGCTTACTTTCCTTACAAGTAGACTGAAAAGAGTAAGGGAATTTTGAGTGGATAACGTTACACTATTCGACGTAGGAGAGTTGAATAAAGCAGGTTCAATTGAAGTGTTACAATTTACAGGAAGTGCAATTTTCTTAAAAATAACCGCACGAATGTATGTATATTACCAACTAAATTTTTTATGACATATTTTTTGTACACTTTCACCAAACTAATGGAAAGGCAGAGGAAGGTGAAAAGATGCAACAACCATTTGATGTGGGAGATATTGTTTATATTTTTTACCGCAATCCACATATTCAAGATGTAACGAATATACAGGAAGCGGCAGTAGTGAATCATCCAGAAAAACCAGAGGAGCTAGCGCTATTTTTATTTGAAACATATTATCCAATTACGAATGACATGGTAATTTTTGCAAGTGAGATGGCGGCTGAACAGGCCTATCATCAGTATTTTCATTAAGGGAGGACTCGCATGATGAAGCCGTTTACCCCTCAGCTTGTTTATTTTGAGCCAGATGCTCTCCACTATCCACTAGGTCAGGAGCTAAAAGAGAAATTTGAGCAGATGGGGATTGAAATTCGCTATACAACTTCGCACAATCAAGTGAGAAATCTACCTGGTGACAATGATTTTCAAAAGTATCGGGTAGCAAAATCGACCTTAGTAGTGGGCATTCGAAAAACATTAAAATTTGATACATCTAAGCCTTCAGCGGAATATGCCATCCCATTTGCGACTGGCTGTATGGGGCATTGTCATTATTGCTATTTACAAACAACGATGGGCAGCAAACCTTATATTCGGACCTATGTTAATGTCGATGAGATTCTCGAACAGGCCGATCATTATATGGCTGAACGAGCACCTGACATCACACGCTTTGAGGCTTCCTGTACCTCTGATATTGTAGGAATTGATCATCTTACACACACCTTAAAGCGAGCCATTGAGCATTTTGGACAAAGTGAGCTAGGTCAGTTACGATTTGTAACGAAGTTCCATCATGTGGATCATCTATTGGATGCCAAGCATAATGGTCGGACAAGGTTTCGTTTTAGTGTCAATGCTGATTATGTCATTAAACACTTTGAACCAGGTACATCACCATTGGAAAAGCGCATTGAGGCAGCGGGGAAAGTGGCAAGAGCTGGATACCCACTCGGATTTATTGTTGCGCCAATCTATCTTCATGATGGCTGGCAGGAGGGCTATTATCATATGTTTGAGCGATTGGATGCTGAATTGCCAAAGGATGTGCGCAATGACATCACCTTTGAATTTATTCAACATCGCTTTACAAAGCCTGCCAAACGAGTGATTGAAAAAAATTATCCAATGACAAAGCTAGAGCTCGACGAGACGGTAAGACGATATAAATGGGGCAAATATGGCATTGGTAAATATATCTATCAAAAAGAGGAAGAGGAAGATATAAAGGAGCATCTGTACGATTATATGCAGAAATTTTTCCCTCAAGCAAAATTAGAATATTTTACATGACAATTAGAGAGAGAACGGCTTGTTTTCTCTCTAAATTAATTGTGTGATATATGGTTCAATATATCGACGATCTTTTAAATCGTTTGGTAAATGGTAAAGAGAGAAATATTGCATTGTCTCTGATTCATTGTAATCAATCACTAAATTACCAAGCACATTCCTTGTATAGAAGACTGCTGTAACGGCATATAATTCGTCCCCATTCGAAACTTTAAGGTAACAATCCGGACCAGAAAAAACACCTAGTAACTGTAAATCTGTGATGGCTAGTCCTGTCTCTTCTTGTACCTCTCTTTTGGCAGTATCCTCTAAGCTCTCGCCTAATTCCATTAAGCCTCCAGGGAGCCCCCAACCGCCATCATATCTTTTTTGTAGTAATATTTCGTTTTCAGTATTAAGAATGAGAACCACCGAACCAGGTAAAATAATTGGTTGGTGTCCTACATACTGTCTTAAAAATTTATAGTATTCCATAATGACACCCCTTTCTCTAAATAATTATAATTGGTAAATTCTTCTTAATTATGATCCTTGTATAATCCGAAAGTCAATGGTAACGCTAACAGAGATCGTCGTGAAGAAGGAGAGAATACTTGAATGGATTCATTTCAACTAAATTGTTGGTCAGAACATGGGGAACTGAAAGCGGTAATGCTTTGTGCACCCTCCATCGTAGATGTAACGGATCTAAAAATAGCAGAGCAGGTTGGTTGGAGTGCTACGGTCAACCATCAGAAGGCAATGGAGAATTTCATGGCATTAAAGACAACATTAGAAAACGCTGGGGTACATGTACTAGATTATGCAAGGGAACTAGCTCACGATCAGCAGTTATTAAGTGAGCAGTTGCTGAATCGTTATTTTGTGCGTGACCTCGCCTGTGTCATTGGTAATCGACTATTGCTTGGAAAGGCAGGAAGTTCGCTTAGAAGACCAGAGTATCCTCTTGCACATTCATTTTTAGAGAAATGGTTTCCACAACAATGGCTAGCAAAATCACAACCGCTTCATTCATTCGAGTGTGGCGATTTGTTAATTTTAAATAAAGATGCCGTGCTCATTAACCTTGGGATGAGAACAACGATAGAAGCTATCGAAAGCTTGAAGGAAAGCATTTTTCAAGAGGGATTTTCTGAAATCGCCATAATTGATTTACCGAAAAGCAATGATACGCTGCATTTAGATATGAATTGTAATGTTGTGAACCCGAATCTGGTAGTTGCTAAAAGCTTTGTACGCCATTTTCCTGTACAGGTGTTAACAGCTCAAAGCAGTCGTTTTGACATGGTAGAGCCATTTTTAAAGCGTCATGGTTTGGATGTTTACTGGCTTGACTCGTATAAGACCATTCCTGACATCAACTTTATTAACCTGAATCCAGAAACAATATTAATAAGCAAGCAGGCAACACCACAACAATTATTGACGCATCCTCTGCTGAAGAATAAAAATTTGCTTGAGGTTGACGTTACTGAGCTTGAAAAAGGCGGTGGTGGCATTCGATGTATGACATTACCTTTGGTAAGAACGTAACGAGGGGTTGATAAAAATGACTTCAAAAGCAGCTAAGGGAAGTATGGCCTGGTGGCAGCTTTCGCTTCTCGGTATCGGTTGTACTTTGGGAACTGGTTTTTTTCTTGGGACAAGTATGGCCATTCATAAAAGTGGGCCTGCGGTATTAATTCCTTTTTTGCTAGCAGCCATTTGTACGTATATCGTGTATGATGCACTTGTTAAAATGTCTGTGGAAAACCCAGATAAAGGCTCTTTTCGTACCTATGCCAAGCAAGCCTTTGGACGCTGGGCAGGCTTTAGCAATGGCTGGGTGTACTTGATTTCTGAGCTATTAATCATGGGAAGCCAGCTGATGGCGCTCGGCATTTTTACGAAATTTTGGTTCCCGGCGTTACCACTCTGGATTGCTGCATCGATTTATGCTGCTATCGGTTTAGTCGTAATTCTCACAGGCATGAAGGGCTTTGAAAATTTCCAAAATATCTTCGGTGCCTTAAAGGCAGCGGCCATCATTATGTTCATTATTGTAGCAGTGGTCATCATCATGAGGGGCACATCATCTGCTACGATGGCTTCACTTCAGGCTAATTATGAAGCATTTTTCTCACAAGGAATAAAAGGTATTTGGCTCGGATTACTTTATGCCTTTTATGCCTATGGAGGAATTGAAGTGATGGGTTTAATGGTCATCGATTTGAAAAATCCAAAAGAGGCGCCAAAAGCAGGGAGAATTATGCTGAGCGTGATTACCATTATTTTCATCATGGCCATTGCCCTTGCATTGGCACTCGTTGCATGGAAAGACTTTTCGATTGATGAAAGTCCTTTTATTACGGCGCTTCAAGGATACCATATACCTTTTGTGGCAGATATCTTTAATGGTGTGCTAATCATTGCTGGTTTTTCAACAATGGTTGCCTCGCTATACGCGGTCATTACCATTCTCACTACACTTGCTGAAGACCATGATGCACCGGCAATACTCGCAAAGAAAGGAAAAATGAAAGTTCCTTTTCCCGCCTTTTTATTTTTAACGAGTGGGCTAGTAATTACGATTGTAATTGGTTTTTTGATGCCAGAAAAAATCTTTGAATATTTGATCACGGCTGCGGGTTTAATGTTGATCTATAATTGGCTCTTTATTTTGGTGACCTACTGGAAGCTCATGGAGTTAACGAAGTGGGGGCATGTAAAGAATGGTATAGGGATATTGCTCATTGCTGTGACGGTGTCTGGCACTTTAGGTGAAAAAACAAGCAGACTCGGTTTTTACGTGAGCCTGCTCTTTATAGTCTTAATCAGTGTGGCGACCTGGATTGTTGTGAAAAGGCAAAGAAACATTACGGAATGAACCGTTTTCCTGAGACATCCTTAAAAAAGGACATTTAGATGGACTATGGTTATCATCACTTAAAAAATACTGCTTCCATTCATAACTATCCTCTTGCCCGTACCATTTTAAATCTGGATGTCCTGGAACTGTGTCATAATCTGCAATTCGCTGACGAATGAGCTTTTTGATTTTTCGTCCAAAGGCCGTTGAGTCGTTTATATCATCGAATATCCAACGTGGTTGAATGGCCATTAATAAGGTGGAAAAATGGCGACTCTTTCGCAATTTATGTGCTGGTGTTGCACAAGAGATAAAATAGGGCTCTCCATGAAAGCAAAACTCCCATTCATGGTGAGTTGGCTCCATTGGTATACTTTCAGGCCATTCCATCTCATCCATATTGGTTAAATTATTTAAGATAGACCAAAATAATTGCTGATAATCTGCCACCTCAAAGCGATCTCGCATATCGTGAGGGGTATGAAAGAACACAGTGAGTGTTGTATACTTCCCGAAAGTTCGTGAGGCTTTTGTATAGTCCTTTAAGCATTGTGCTAACATCCTAATCGATTGCTCCTCGCGTGGATCCCCGACAAAACTATAGCGCAAATGGTTTGATAAAAAGCCCATTCTTGCTGGTATACACGGAAACGTATTCGCTTCATCTGCAATCGTGGCAGCAAAATCAGTATAGGCTGACTGTTGCCATAATGGAAGTGTTTCAAACTGTTCCTCAATCCACTCCCGATCAAACACTACTACTTCCACTTAAGACTCCTCCTTCTACTCACCTTTATACTATTAAAGAAAAGACAAAGTGGTTACGAATCTCGGGTGAGTGACACGGGTATGCTGATAAAGATTTTTTAATAATTCATTTCAAGTTATGACTAACCTTTTTGCATGAAAGATGAATAATTCCATGAAGAAGAATGAGCAGCTTTTGGTTTAGAAATGATCGCTCCGAGCAAGGAAATGAGCAATTTTGAAGTAAAAGAGAGCGCTTCAAGCCAAGGAAAGAACGGCTTTGAATCAGAAGCGAGCACTTCAAACTAAGAAAGAGCAATTTCAGTCAATAAAGATCTCGTTCCCTGCTTCACGAATAGTAGCGATCACCACACCCCAAAAGCAGCATGGTCTTAGCCATTTTGGCGTAAAACCTTTTCCTCTAAAATGGCTAGAGCATGCTGGATGTCCTTTAGATCATCCTGTGTTGCGTGTTGGATAAGCTGTAGAAAGCGTTCTTCGATACAGGCAAATGCCTCCTCCATCATTTTTTCACCTTCTTTGGACAAACGGACATACTGCTTTCTGCGGTCGGCTGTGTCGTTAAATTTTTGGATTAGCTGCTGTTCCTGCAATTTTCGTAGTTCACGGCTTGTATTGGGTAAGGACATATGCTGACATTCACTGATTTCGGTTGGTGTGACGGGTTGGCTTACTTTAATATATTCAAGAATTTTATATTGTAGCGGTGTTATATTCGCAGCGGTAATATTTTGTGTGAGATCATGTGTCACTTGATGGATTGTAGCTGTAAATGCTACAAATTGATGAAATAAAGCGCTTTTATTCAATGGGATCACCTCTTACTGTCAAGATAACAAATAACTTGTCCTAAAACAATTATCATTTGACAACTAAAATTATGTGAATTATTATTTTGTTATCAAATGATAAGTAATGAGGAGGCACACATTGAAAACGTTAATTGTTTATACATATCCCAACCATAAAAGTTTAAATTATGCTTTTTTACAAGAAGTGATAAAGGGGTGTCGAGAAAATCCTGCCATCGAGGAGATTCAGATACTAGATTTATATGAAGAACAGTTCGATCCACGCTTAATTTTCCATGAACATAAACGACGTCGTGATATGTATCGAGATCCGAAAATGGAAAAATACCGTCAACAGCTCTCTTGGGCAGATCAAATTGTATTTGTTTATCCAATCTGGTGGGGGAGACCGCCAGCCATGCTGTTAGGGTATATTGACCAATTATTTGCGGCAAACTTTGCTTATCGAGATACAAAGGGGTTATTTCCAGAGGGTCTTTTAAAAGGGAAGTCTGTAGTCTGTGTATCCACGATGAAGGGACCAACCAATTATCCATTTTTATGGTTGAACAATGCACATAAAATTTTGATGAAGAGAGCGTTGTTTAAGTTTGTTGGGATGAAAAAAGTGAAGTTTTTTGAGTTTGGTAACATGGAAAGCAAAAGAGGGAAGCAAAAGCAAAAACTAAATAAAGTATATCGATACTTTAGCAAAGTAGCTTACTAGAAAAAATAACTCGTGCAGACGGTTTTAGTCGTTTGCACGAGTTGGCGTACTGTCGATGGGTACAGTAATCAAAAATTTTGTATATTCAGCTATTTTGCTCTCTACAGCAATGGTTCCTTGATGCATATCAATTATTTTTTTGACAATGGCCAGCCCTAATCCGCTACCGCCATTTCCAGCAGTTCGCGATTGATCGGCCTTATAAAATCTTTCAAAAATATGCTTTTGTTGTTCTTCGGTTAAGCCAATGCCAGTATCTTGAACCATCACGGTTATCGTGTCGAATTGCTTTTTCATAGATAATGTGATGGTTCCATTGGTAGGTGTAAACTTAATACTGTTTGTCAGCAAATTCATCCAGACTTGATTTAGCAAATCCTCATCTGCAGTGATTCTCAGGTTATCAAGATCGAGATCGAAGTCAATTTGTTTGGCTAACCAATTCGGTTCAAGTGCCAGCACCACATTGCGTAATTGTTTATCGAGTCGATAATTTGTAGGCTCAAATGGATGATGCTGCGATTCTAAGGAAGTGAGCTTGAGTAAGTTGTCGCTAATTTTTGATAATCGATTACTTTCTAATTCAATTATGTCTAAATAATGCTGTCGCTTTTCTTCAGGTAGATTAATATTCTTCAGTGCCTTTGCAAAGCCATTAATAGATGTTAAAGGTGATTGAATTTCATGGGAGACGTTGGAAATGAACTCCTGACGCATTCTTTCCAGTTCACCTAACTCAACGGCCATATGATTAATACCATGAATCAATTGCCCAAATTGATCCTCCTCATCTGCCCTCAGATCCAACTGAACATCAAAATCACCTTTTGCCATGCGGCTTAATGCATCTACAATCGTATCCCAATAGTTGCGTTGTCGATTTAGTCCGATTAAAAAGATAATGGCAGCTGAACAGGCAAAGAGTGCAAACACACCAATCACTGTACCTAGCTGTAGCCAAAATCCATGAGGCTTAGTCCCTAACCGTCCATACAGCCATGAAGTTACATGATAGGAAATAAAAGCGAAAACGGTGTTTGCAATCAGAAACAGGCAAAAGACCATCGCTAATCTTAACAAGAATCTTCGTTTTCTCATGTGCCTAGTTCCAAGCGGTAACCAAGACCACGAATGGTGCGAATGACAAGGCCGCTCGTCTCCTGTGGAAAGCGTTCTCGTATTCTTTTGATATGGACATCAACTGTTCGTTCATCTCCCTCATAGTCGTAGCCCCAGATTTCTTCGATCAACTGTTCACGGGAAAAGGTTTTGCCAACATAGCTTGCAAGTGTAAATAATAGCTCGAACTCCTTCAAACGAAGCAGAATCGTCTCGCCGTTCATTTCCACTTCGTGTGTAAGGCGATTTAGTTTAACATTACCAGCCTCTACAACTTGAGAAAGGGAAATACGATATCTTTTTAAAATAGACTTAACACGTACGATTAGCTCGGCAGGCTCAAATGGCTTCACAAGGTAATCATCTGTCCCTAAATGAAAGCCCTTGATTTTTTGAGAGGTTTCTCCTTTAGCTGTAAGCATAAGGATTGGTAGATCTGTATTGAATGAACGTATTTCCTCACATAATGCCCAGCCATCCATGTTGGGCATCATAATGTCCATCACGACCATATCGACTTTTTCGGTGTCTAATTTAGACAATGCATCAACACCATCGATTGCCTCTATCACCTCTAAGCCCTCATTTTGCAGAAACACTTTTACCAATTCTCGAATATGTGCATCATCATCCACGACTAATAGTTTTGTCATCTCAACAAACCCCTTTATTCAACGTCTTTAATGCGTAATTGCTGCATGGCAAACTCACGATACATAGCATGTGTTTCAAAGAGAGTTTCGTGTGTACCACAGCCTGTAATATGCCCTTTCTCAATAAACAATATTTGATCGGCATCTACCACTGTCGATAAACGGTGCGCAATGACTAGTGTTGTGCGCCCTTGCATTAAGTTGTCTAATGCCTTTTGTACATAAATTTCTGATTTACTATCTAAGCTTGATGTTGCTTCATCCAGCATTAATATTTGCGGATTACGTAAGAGCGCTCTTGCGATAGAGATACGCTGACGTTGTCCTCCTGACAGCTTGATGCCTCGTTCTCCAACTTCAGTGTCAAACTTATCTGGAAGCTCGTTAATAAATTGATCTGCATAGGCCATTTTTGCCACTTTTTCTAGCTCATCATCTTGTACTTCACGGTCAATACCATAGCAAATATTTTCTCGAATTGTTCCTGATAGCAGGGCACTTTCCTGCGCCACATAGCCGATTTGACTGCGCCAAGAGTGGAGTGAGAATGTTTCGATTGGTGTATCGCCTAGTGTGATACTGCCGTTCGTTGGCCGATAATATCGTTCTAGCAGTGAAAATGTGGTTGTTTTACCGCCACCGCTTGGCCCTACGATGGCTGTTACTTTGCCTGGCTCAATTGTGAAGTTAATATCGGATAAAATGGGTTCCTCACCATAAGAAAAATCAACATTTTTAACATAAATGGGTTGATCTACTTTTTCTACTGTTAAGCCTTCTTCAATATGTTCTTCCTCGTATTCAAGCAATGCACTAATTCGTTCTGTAGCACCCATGGCTTTTTGTAGCTGGGTAAAGAACATCGTTAATTGCGTCATTGGCATAATGATTTGGATTAAATATAAAATAAATGCCACCATGTCGCCAGCCGTCAGCTCTCCAGAGGAAACACGGACACCACCATAGCCAATAATAGCTACTAGCACAGACATCAGAACGAATGAAATCAGCGGGGAAATAAGGGCATGGATTTTTGCTTCTTTTAAGCCAAATGTAAAGAGATTCGTAATGCCCTTTTTTCCACGCTCATATTCAATTTGCTCAGCATTTGAAGCCTTGACTAGGCGCGTTTCAGGTAAAACTTGATTTAATACAGACGTAAATTTTGCTGTTTCATCTTGCATCCCTTTTGAAATCACAAACATGCGTCGCCCTAACAACATTAAGATCACCATAGCCAGTGGTACGGCAATCAGCATGACTAATGTCATTTTCCAATCTAAAAATAGAAGAATGATGATAGAACCTATAATGGAAATAACGCCAGATAAACAGTTTGCTAAATGCTCTGTTATAAGCTCTTTCACAACCCCTGTGTCATTCGTAACACGGCTCAATGTTTCACCAGTATCATGTTCATCATAATAGGGGATTGGTAAATGCAACAGCTTTCGCCATAGCTGGTCACGTAATTTTGCCACAACATGATGTCCAACTCGATTTAAATAATAGATGGATAATCCACTGGCAATAGCCTGTGCGATAAAGGCAATACCTAGTACAATAATTTGCCAATAATTAAGCGATTCTAACGAAAAGCCATCCACTAATTGTTTTGTAAATAATGGAACAATAAACCCTACACCTGTCGTTGCTAAACTCATCACTAAAGCGATGACAAGTAGCCAAATCGGTGGTTCGGCACGTTTTACTAATTGTATAAAACGGCGCCAATCTTTTTGCTTAGATGTTTCATTTGATGTTTCTTGCAAAGAAATAAGCCTCCTTCATTGTCCGAAAACAATGTATTTCGTTTCTATGGCTTTTACTATAGCATGCGTTTATGAACTGAATATGAAATGAATAATTATCAAAAAAAGGGGGATGCGATCACCATCTTTTGATGCTAGTCTGCGAATTCATCGTGGTATAAAGACTTACCAAGCAAGCGATAGATTCTCAAGGCTAGCTGGATTTGTAACAGCTCCTCATAGCTTTTTAGATCGGTTTTTAAAATTTCTTTAATCTTTTCAATTCGATAAATTAACGTGTTGCGATGAATAAACATTTCCTTGGCTGTTTCACTTATATTCATATGATTGATAAAGTAATTTTCTAATGTAAGTAGGTAGCTTGTCCCATGTAATAGATCGTGCTCAAAGACAGCACCCAAGCTTTCTAAGAAAAAGTCCTTTAGTGGCACTTCGTTAATATTCGAATCTAAAAAATGATAAATGGAGTGATCCGCATAATGAGCCACTGCTCCACGTTCTTCGAAGCGGCGCATAAGACGGAGTGCTTCATGTGCCTCTGCAAAGCTTTTATGAACAAAACGAATATGTTTATATTCTTTGCCAATTCCAATTAAGAAGGAGGTTTGTGTATGTTGCTGTACTAATAATTGGAGAATGTTTTCTGCGTATTGCTTAGTTTCATTGATCGTGAAATCTTGTTTGCCGTCTTGCTGTCCAACTAATACGATGATTTGGTTGTTGCGATAAAGGCATGTGATCTCTCCATTGATCGTGCTAGAGTGCTCATAAATTAAGTTCATACATTTTTTTGCAATATTATCGGTTTCGTATTTTCTAGAAATTAAATCATGCTGGTTTTGAAGGTTTTCATGGCTAAAAGAGATGACGACGCAATAATATTTATGGTTGATCTTTAGACCGTGGAGATCACATAGTGTTTGTAGCGTTTCAAGCGAAGTGATTTTTCCAGTCAATAAATCATCAAAAAACTCTTGTTTAATTTTTAGACGTACACCCTCAATTTCCTTCTGTTTAATCCTTTCTAGTGCCACGATCGTGGAGGCTTGCTCTAAAACGATGAAATCAAACTCATTCAGATCCCGTACAGTTTGCCAAATGACAATATAGCCATAAATATAGTTGGCCACTGCAACAGGGAGAATTCTACATGTTACTGCTAGATCTTCTAATTGATAGATTCGTGTAATGGATTTTTGCATTTCGTTGAGATCGTTTGGAATGGTATCAATAAAATCCTTTGAAAATGTTGGACGATTCTTCTTTAGGTTAATCCCATAGGCAAGTGGCACAGGATTCGTATCAAGATCTGTATAATGCAGTAAATTCCAGTCATTATCTAAAAAGATTATCGGGTTATTAATTGTTTCGGCTAATTTTGAGGAAATGGATTCAATGCCTCCTCCTTCAAGCGCCACCTTAAATAGCGTATTGTGCATATCCAATGATTTTCTATTTAATAGATCATAACGTCCAGATGCCTTTTCATTGATGATCGAGATCACCTTAGACAAGGTGTAATTATAAGGCAACTCCAATAACGGCAATCCATGCTGATTGGCAATATCGATCATGTTTTGAGGCGTCTTTTGTAAATAGCGCCTCATTTTGATAACAAGGCCTGCACAATTAATTTTAGAGATTTCTTGGATAATTTTATTTTGTAATGCTTCATCATCTTGGAAGATGTAACCAGTCGTTAACAGTAATTCATTCGGTGTCAGCCAATCAAATGCATCAGGATTTTCAATAATGTTTACAAGGGCAATTTCATTGTGAATTCCTTGCTCTCCAGCAACAATTTTAATTCCTTCAAGTGCTTTTATCTCTAATATATCTTTAATTGTTAGCAAATGATTTCACTCCTTTGCCATCATCTTATCACAAAACATTGTACATATTGCCTAAATCATCTCCATTCTTTTTGGTATTGCTAAACAATGATATACACGGCATAAGAGAATAAAATAAAGCATGTAAGACGGAAATGTGAAAGTAGTAACATTCTCGCGGTTTATTTCTTTTTAGTTGAAATGAACAATAGGTCAGAGAAATGGAGGAAAGAAATTGGTAGATATGAATGTGGTCTCAGAATTTTTAACTGCAGCCGAAGCAGGTGATATTAACGCTCTGAAAGGTTATTTACAACAAGGTGTGGATATTAATTCTCAAAATAAGCGCAAGCGTACAGCAATTTTACTTGCTGCGATGAATGATCAATTAAAAGCAGTGAAATTTTTAATTCAAGAAGGGGCGGATATCGACCTTCAAGATCAAATTTGTTTGAACCCATTTTTGTATGGATGTATTAATGGAAAGTTAGAGCTTGTGAAAATGATGCTACAAGCAAACACAGATTTAGAGCGTTTAACACGCTTTGGTGGTGTAGGAATTCATCCAGCAAGTGAGAAGGGCTTTGTAGAGGTAGTTCGTGAACTTGTAACGACTACAGATATCAATGTCAACCATACAAATATTTGTGGCTGGACACCTTTAATTGAAGCCATCCTTCTCAATGATGGCGGAGAAAAGCAACAAGAAATAGTTCGTCTATTAGTGGAACATGGAGCGGATACACAATTGGTGGATCAATATGGTGTGACACCATTAGCGATGGCTAGAGAAAAAGGATTTACTGAAATTGAAAAAATTCTACTGGAAGCAGGCGCGAAATAGTAATATGCCTACGACATAAAGAGGGTGTACATATGATACATGCCAAATCGGGTGATGATTATTTCTTGCAGCAAATAGTAGCGACGGCGTTTACGGGAACGGTTCATAGTGTGTTTAAACATGCCTTAAATATTCGGAGTGATAGTAATGATGAAATTTTTACACTTGCTACGAAGGCAATGGATCGTGCACCCAATACACTAGTTATTGATCTTGATACATTGGATCACCTGCATATTAATCAACAGGACAGGGTATCGGTTCGCGATAATCAACTATTAATAGAAGAGAAATTACAAATAGCGATTCATACAGCCACTCGTTGGCAATGTCAGCTACCGATTTATCCAGCAGATCGTACAAGTTTAAAAATGAATATGATTCGTGTAAAACAATTCATTGATTTACACGGTAAAGGCGGCGGTATCAAACGTAATGATTTACCCCTCAGTGAATTTGAAGCGGAGACATCGAGATTATTACAGCAGCGTACAACTTTGCTTTATGAGGAAATATTGAATCAACGTTTGGATTGCTTTCAGACATATGCAACTGATTTAGTAGGCTTGGGGCCAGGACTAACACCATCAGGGGACGATTTTTTAGTAGGCTTATTTGCTATCATTCACTTAGAAAATAGCCCATGTTCTATGTATAAACCATTGTGTGAAAGCGTTATCAAAATGATGCAGCCTTTGACCAATGAGATTAGCTTTACAACATTGAAGAAGGCAGCACATGGACAAGTAAGGGAGTCGATCTGTTCATTCATACACGCCATTTTATATGGCACAGAAGTGGAATCCATTGAGGCTCTGAGAAGGGTGCTTGCTATTGGCTCCTCCTCAGGAACAGATATTGCATTAGGGCTGATAAGAGGCTTAGAAGCCAATATAGAATTAGGAGGATAATGATGAGTATTAAAGTCGTAATTAAGCGCAACACATATTTTGATTCAGTGTCATTGATGTCACTATCTACAAAAGCGAATCAAATTGAAGGCGTTGAGCAAGCAATTATTGGTATGGGTACGGAAATGAACAAAGGAGTCATTCGTAACGTTGGTTTGATGACACCAGAAGTGGAGGAAGCAACAGCAGGGGACTTAATGATTATTGTCAAAACTACTAGTGCGGATCAAACAGAAAGCGCTTACCTAGCAGTGGAAGAATTACTAACAAATAAAGATAAAGCACAAGCAAAAAGTGATATTAAATATGCAACGATTGATTCGGCTGCACAAGGAATTCCTGATGCAAACTTTGCGGTCATTTCTGTCAATGGGGCATTTGCCGTTCGCGAAGCACGCAAAGCACTTGAAAATGATCTACACGTGATGCTGTTCAGTGATAATGTGAGCGTTGAAGACGAAGTAGAATTAAAAACTTTAGCACATGAAAAAGGCTTATTAATGATGGGACCAGACTGTGGTACCGCTATTATTGGTAATACAGGACTTTGCTTTGCAAACGCTGTAAGAAAAGGCAATATCGGTATCGTAGCGGCATCTGGTACAGGTAGCCAAGAAGTAAGTGTTCGCATTCATGACTTCGGTGGTGGTATCACACAACTGATCGGTACTGGCGGAAGAGATTTAAGTAAAGAAGTGGGCGGTATGATGATGCTTGATGGTATCAAAGCACTAGATGCCGATGAAGCCACTAAAGTGATTGTACTTGTATCGAAGCCACCTGAAGCAAGTGTTGAGAAAAAAGTACTCGCACAAATTAAAGAATGCAGCAAACCGGTAGTGGTTTATTTTATAGGTGGTAATGAAGAGGCTGTAGTGGCAGCTGGTGGACAATTTGCTAAAACATCGAAAGAAGCAGCCTTAAAGGCAGTCTTACTAGCAGGTATTGATGAAGCAGGTATTAACAAACGTGCGCTTAACATTCCATTAGTTGAAGAGGTTCGTGCAAAATTAGCGCCAGAGCAAAAATACATTCGTGGGTTATTCTGTGGCGGTACGCTTTGTGATGAATCTATGTATCTAGCTATGGAAAAATTAGATAATATTTACAGTAACATCCAAAAGAATCCTGATTTCTTATTGAAAGATATCAATGTGAGTCAGGAACATACATTCATTGACTTCGGTGATGATGATTTTACAAATGGTAAACCACATCCAATGATCGATCCGTCTTCTCGCATTGAGCGCTTCTTACAAGAAGCAAAAGATCCGACAGTTGGTGTCATTGTGATGGACTTCGTATTAGGCTTTGGCTCTCATGAAGACCCAGTAGGCGTTATGCTTCCTGCCATCATTGAAGCTAAACAATTAGCTGAAAAAGAAGGTAGACATTTAGAGATCATTGGGTATGTCCTTGGAACAGACTTAGATACACCAAACATAGATGAGCAAGTGGAAAAATTAGTCAATGCAGGTGTTACACATGCAAGCAGTAGTACAAATGCAGGATTACTTGCTAGAGAAATGGTGTTGAAAGGAGAAAATCATGAGTAAGATTAATGAACTTTTCACAAGTAAAATTAACGTAATTAACGTAGGTATTGAACTTTTTAAGGATGATATATTAGCACAAAATGCAAGTGCTACACACCTAGAGTGGTCACCACCAGGTGGAGGTAAGCCAGAAATTATTGCAGCACTAAACAATATCGATAAAGCAGAACTTGCCGAAAAAATCGAAGCAGCAAATCGTCTTGCGGTGGAAAAAATTGTGAACTCTCAACCCGTGCTGATTGGTTTCGATCAAGCCATCAAAGTTGTACCTGGCATGACGAAAAAAACAATCTTACACGCAGGACCACCCATTACTTGGGAAAATATGAATGGACCAATGAAGGGCGCTGTTATGGGTGCTCTTGTATTCGAAGGATTAGCGAAAGATTTAGAAGAAGCAGCAGAGGTAGCGGCGTCTGGAGATATCACATTCTCACCTTGCCATGAGCATAATGCAGTTGGTTCAATGGCTGGGGTAACATCTGCTTCGATGTTTATGCACATCGTTGAAAATAAAACGTATGGCAATATCGCCTATACAAATTTAAGTGAGCAAATGGCAAAAATCTTACGGATGGGTGCCAACGATGATAGCGTTGTCGAGCGATTAATATGGATGCGTGATGTGTTAGGACCAATTTTACGTGATGCAATGAAATTAAATAAAGATGGCATCGATCTACGATTAATGCTTGCACAAGCGCTCCACATGGGCGACGAATGCCATAACCGTAATAATGCAGGTACAAGCTTATTAATTCAAGCACTGACACCATATATCTTAGAAACAGATTATCCTGTTGAACAGAAGCGAGCAGTATTTGATTTCGTGGCAAGTAGTGATTATTTCTCAGGTCCTACATGGATGGCATGCTGTAAATGTGCATTAGATGCTGCACATGGCATCGAATATAGTACAGTCGTGACAACAATGGCACGTAACGGTGTAGAATTTGGTGTTCGTATTAGTGGCATGCCAGGTAATACATGGTTTACTGGCCCAGCACAAAAAGTAATCGGACCGATGTTTGCTGGCTATAAACCAGAGGACTCAGGCCTTGATATAGGGGATAGTGCTATTACAGAAACTTACGGTATTGGTGGTTTCGCAATGGCTACTGCACCAGCAATCGTTGCTTTAGTAGGTGGAACAGTGGATGAAGCA
Source organism: Lysinibacillus sp. IITD104 (assembly GCF_036698265.2). NCBI lineage: Bacteria > Bacillati > Bacillota > Bacilli > Caryophanales > Bacillaceae > Lysinibacillus > Lysinibacillus sp. IITD104. The sequence goes on along the minus strand of NZ_JBAHYH020000001.1, from coordinate 2,990,614 downwards.
ATTGGTTATTCTCGTAAAATGAAAGAAATTACGACGACAGAAAACCAAAATATTACCATTCCATTATTAAACTTCATGGGAATTCCTACTGGTATTGATATTCGCAAAGTCATCCAATCAGGTATTCTTCCAATTATTAATACAGCTATCGCACATAAAGAGGCTGGAATCGGTATGATTGGTGCTGGTATTACAAATCCTCCAATGGAAGCTTTTGAAAAAGCATTAATTACAATTAGTGAGAAGTGGGCTTAAGCCCACTTCCTATAAGTAGGAGGAGCTTTCTATGGAACATGCAAAAATTGAACAGTCCAATCAAGATTATAGAGCACTTGGCTATTCGGAAGAACTTTTACCAAAAGGTCCTCAAGAAAGAGACTGGGGAATCTTTAACTACATTACCGTGTGGATGGGCGCAGTTCACAATATTATGTCTTATATGACGGTTGCAGGGTTTTTTGTCTTAGGATTATCAGTTAATCAAGTTTTCTTAGCCATTATGCTTTCAGCAGTAATCGTCTCAGCAGGCTATTGCTTAAATGGATATTCCGCCTCTAAATATGGCATTCCATTTGCCATATTACTAAGAGATTCATTTGGAGTGAAAGGCTCTATTATTCCGGCGTTATGTCGAGGGTTGATTGCAGGGGTTGTATTCTTTGGTACGACGACCGTTGTGGGCGCTCAATCCCTTAATGTATTATTTGCAAGATTCATTCCGAACTATATGTCTATTGGTGGAGACTTCGCTATTTTTGGCTTAGATGTTCCGACAATGATTTCTTATATTATTTTATGGGTAGTTACAGTTTTACTATTTTTAGGCGGCATGGACATGCTAACAGTCTTCGGTAAATACTCATCACCAATTGTTTATATTTTCATTATTGGCGCAGCGATTTGGGCAATTAATATTGCTGGAGGAATTGGACCAATTTTAGACTATAAGCCTTCAACAACGATGGAAAGTCCATTGGTCTTTATTGCATGTGTTAGCGCATTGGTGTCTAACTGGGCTGGTCCAATTGTAAACATTGCAGATTTTACGCATAGAGCTAAATCACCAAAAGCAATGATCTATGGCTTATCCATTGGTATGATCGGCTCGTATCTATTATTTGCGATTACTTGTATTAGTTTAATAGCAGGGACAGAAATTGCTTTCGGGCAACCAATTTTTAATATTGTGGACGCTATTGATAAAATTCAAAATCCCTTTTCAGTAATTGTGTTAATTTTAGCCTTAAATGTGGGCGCAACAGCTTTTGTAGTTTTCGGTAATTTATTACCATCTGGATTACAAATGACAACTTTATTCCCTAAAGTCTTTACTGTCAAAACAGCAGGTATTTTAACAGCTATTATTGGCACAGTCATTTTGCCTTGGAAACTCGTATCGAGTACAGAGACGTTGTTTTTCTTCTATAGTTTTATAGGCTCTATGTTTGGACCAATCGCAGGTATTATGTTGTCTAGCTTCTTTATCGAGCGTAAAAGACGTTTAGATTTATCTTTGATTTATGTGGAAGAAGGTCATAATGGCGCTTATAAATCTGGCTATAACATCGTAGCATGTATCGTTCTATTAATAAGCTTCCTCTTACCAATGTCAGGTGCTTTCCTGAAAAGTGTGCCGTTTTTAGTACAGCTAAATAACTTTGCTTTCTTTAGCGGACTGATCGTGTCATTCATTTTATATACGCTGTTATATAGATTTAATCAGCAAAATGTTCAAAATAGTGTAGAAAAAGAAGTAGGGGTGTAGTTGTGAATAAATTAGTAATTGTAGCAATCGGCGGTAACTCGTTGGTAAAAGATAGTGGTAGCGAATCCATTCAAAGTCAGCAACAGGCAGTTGCTCAAACTGTTGAACATATCGCGGATATGATTCAGGAAGGATATAAAGTGGTTGTCACACACGGCAATGGTCCACAAGTTGGTTTCACATTACAAAGAAGTGAAATTGCTAATGAGGTATCGGGTATGCCAGCAATTCCTCTAGTAAACTGTGTGGCTGACACACAAGGTGGAATTGGCTATTTAATTCAGCAAGCATTAATTAACGAACTGGCTAAACGTCAAATTAATAAAAAGGTAGTTAGTGTAATTACACAAGTTGAAATCAATGAAAATGATCCCAACTTTATTAACCCTACAAAGCCAGTTGGTTCATTCTTTACAAAGGAGCAAGCGGAGGCGATGCTAGTAGAGCATCCAGATTGGAAAATGGTAGAGGATTCTGGCCGTGGCTATCGTCGCGTTGTGCCTTCACCAAAACCAATCGATATCGTGGAAAAAGATGCGATTAAATCATTAATTGATAATGATTATGTCGTGATCGCTGTAGGCGGTGGTGGAATTCCAGTTGTGAAAAAAGAAAACAATGTCTACGAGGGTGTAGATGCAGTCATTGACAAAGACTTTGCGACAAGTTTATTAGCGGCACAAGTAAATGCAGATTCATTAATTATTACGACGGGTGTTCCTCGTGTGTTTATTAACTTTGGAAAACCTGAACAACAAGCACTTGAAGAAATTACAGTTGAGGAAACAAAGCAGCATGTTCAAGATAATCAGTTCCCGCCAGGAAGTATGCTACCAAAAATCGAAGCAAGCTTAAGCTTCTTAGAAAATGGTGGTCATCGAGTAATTATTACAAACCCTGAAAGTCTGAAAGAAGCGATCAATAATCAGGCTGGTACTCATATTATTAACTAGGAGGAATCACGGTGTGGATTATATTCAACTAGCTGTTGACAAAACAAAAGAAGGTATCAATCAAAATATTGGTGGACCATTTGGTGCAACCATTGTAAGAGGTGATGAAATCATCGCTGTTGTTGGCAATACAATGATGCGTGATACAGACATCACTGCACATGCAGAAATAGTAGCCATTCGTGAAGCCTCTAAAAAGCTTGGCACAATGGATTTATCGGATTGTGTTATCTACGCTACTTGCGAACCATGTCCAATGTGTGTGGGCGCTATCATTTGGTCTGGTATTAAAGAAGTTCATTATTGTAATACAGCAGAAGATGCTCATGTACATGGCTTCTCTGATATGCATCTACGTGATTACTTAACGGGTAAAGATAAAAGTGTACTGAACATGCAAAAAATTGAAACGACTGAAGAATGTGATGCATTGTTCCATCATTTCAATGACAAAATGGCGAATAGTAAATAGATTGGAGCAGTTATAGTCTGCTTAAGTCTTTCCAGTGAATTAGAGTAGGGATCTCGTTATGGAGAATCCCTTTTCTAATTTTCAATCAAAAAAGTGTAAAAGAATTGATACAATGAAAAAAGATACTATACAAGCGTACATTTGGTTGATTTTCATCTTCGTAATTCTTCAAAAGGAGCTGTTTACATGATCTATAAAGAACGTTATCAACAATTACTAGATAAAATGAATCAATACAATTCAGGCGAGAAAGGAATTACGAGAGTTGCCTATACGAATGAAGAACAGGCTTGTTTACATGCCTTTATTCGTTTATGTAAAGATGAAAATCTTCAAATTCATATTGACCATTGTGGTAATCTTATTGCTCGAAGAGAAGGCAGTGTGCCAGGATTGCAGCCTGTTGTCATGGGATCCCATTTAGATACTGTCTATCAAGGCGGTAAATATGATGGCGTTGTGGGCGTAACTGCTGCCCTAGAAGTCATCAAGCGATTAAACGAGCGATCTATTGTGACAGAGCATCCAATTGAAATTATCGCCTTTGCCTGTGAGGAGTCTTCAAGATTTGGTGTGTCGACAGTAGGCAGTAAAGCAATGGCAGGACTAATCGATAAAGAAAAATATCGCCATTTAGTTGATCGAGATGGTATTACGATGGAGCAGGCTTTTGCTCATTGTGGACTTGATTTTAGTAGTGTTGATCAAGCGACAAGAGTAGATGAAGGATTCCATGCCTTTTTCGAATTGCATATTGAACAGGGACCATTGCTAATTAACTATGAAAAGAAAATTGGTATTGTCACAGGGGTAGCAGCACCAGTTCGCCTTTTAATGAAGTTAAATGGAAAAGCATCCCATTCAGGCACGACTCCAATGAATATGAGAAAGGACGCTCTTTTAGGAGCATCCGAATTGGCATTAGAATTGGAAAAAGCAGCGATAGCAGAGCAGGAGTTTGGGACTGTGGCAACAGTTGGGATACTAGAGGTGGTGGCAGGTTCAATGAACGTAGTTCCAGGTGAAGTGGAGTTAACTGTAGATATCCGATCATCCTCTGTGGAATCAAGAGAAAGAGTTCTTCAGCATTTTTATACGGTTATTGCAAACGTTCAACAAAAGAGACAGCTTACGATTGAATACAATGTCATTAGCTCAGAGGAGCCTGTCCTACTTTCTCCAAAGCTAATGCAAGATTTAGAAGCAATTTGTGTAGAGAAGAAACTCTCCTATCACTATATGCAAAGTGGAGCAGGTCACGATTCTATGAATATGACGAGGCTCGGACCAGTTGGCCTTATTTTTATTCCTTCAGTGGATGGTTTAAGTCATCATCCTGATGAACATACGGAGCTAGAAGATATATTAATAGGAATTGATGTTTTAGAGGCAGTTGTTCTAAAATATGCTTCAGTCAGCTAATTAGCAATTATCATGTGAAGACGCTACATGTATTGCCAGTGTCACCCCATGTAGGCAATACAACAAAGGCGCAAAATCGATTCCATTATCAAAAGACGACCTTCCTTGTTAGAAAGTCGTCTTTTTCATGTGAATAGGATGTATTTGCGGTTCCTTCTGGTTTCCAATTTTAAGTTGAATCAAAATCATCACAATGACGAGGATAATCATGCCAATAATAGCAGTTGTAAAATTGCCTGTGAAATCTCGAACAAGACCGACAAAGAAAGGGCCCAAAGCAGCAAATACAAAGCCAACTGATTGTGTCATGGCAGCTAAGAAGCTAGCCTCGTGAATATCTTTTGCCTCATCAATTGGCAATGTTAGCCCTAATGAGAATAGCCCACCTGCACCAATGCCAATTAGCATACTGCTCAGCCAAGGATTATAAGAAAACAGTAGCATCAATAAACCAATTAATTCTAATGATGAACTACCTACTAGCCATACGGCTCGATGCTGAAAACGGTTATTTAAAATAGGCACTAAAAATGTAGCTGGCATTTGGGCAACAGTTAATAGTGTCAGCATCATTCCAGCGTCGTGTTTGCTATAGCCTAAATTTTCAGCGATGGGAGGTAACCAAGCCATGATGGTATAAAACATGAAGGCCATCAAACCAAAAAAGCCTGTTAAAAGCCATGCCTTTTGACTCAGTAACATTTGCTTCGCATTGTTGCTCAAACTAGGTGAATCTGTGACTGTTGCTGTAGCTGCTTGCTGTTCGATTGGCTTCCACCAAAAGAATAAAGCGATTAAAGCAAGAATAGCCCAAGAGGCAACAGAAGCTTGCCATGAATGAAAAAGATGGCTTAATGGAATAGAAAGCCCTGAGCCAAGTGCAGCTCCTACTACAAGTGCTAGCGAGTAAATACCCACTACACGGGAAGGGTTTGCAAATTTCTCCTTAATATAGCCTGATAATAATGGTCCCACGATGGCAATGCCAATGCCTGATAACAAGGCTGTTACTAGCATGACCCAGGCAGTATTAGCAAAATATCTGGTAGCTGTTGCTAGTCCAATAAGAATAAGAGCGTAAGCGATAGTTCGCTCGATACTCCAACGATTGGCTAGTTTGATTGCGAAAGGTGCAAATAAGCCCATACAGAGCACAGCTAAAGAAGTTAGCAAACTAGCAGTAGCTGCGCTCATTTGTAAAGTCTGACGAATAGTTCCTAATAAAGGGGACACCGAAGTAATGACAGGCCGTAAATTAAAAGAAGCTAAAATAATGGCGATAATTGGTATAATTTTGCGTTTTATATGCATTGTCTTTTCTCTCCGTCATATCAAATAAATAGTAAGCCCAAATTGAAGTCTATAGGAATCAGAACGATTGAACAATACTATTATTACTATTACAATGATAGTTATAAACTATGATAGGGCGTGATCCATGTGGAAATACGGCATCTGCATTATTTTATGGCAGTCTGTGAGGAGCTACATTTTACAAAAGCTGCTGAGAAACTTGGCATCTCTCAGCCAACATTAAGCCAGCAAATACGAGTGCTGGAGGATGAGCTAGGAATGCCATTGTTCGATCGTATTGGCAAAAAAATTGTTGTGACTGAGGCAGGCTCCCTTTTGTTTAGCTATACGACAGAGATATTTAATACATTACAAAATGTCAAAGATTCGATTAAAGATTTACAGGCGCTAGAAGGGGGACAAATAAGTATTGGCATCATGCCATCTGACCTTGATTATCGGATCACACAGCTTGTGATAGATTTCCATCAAAAGTTTCCAAAGGTAAAATTAAAGATACTTGCTTCCATCGATATTATGCGGCAGGTTCTCGAAAATGAAGTGGATATCGGTATTGGGACGAATGTTGAATCAGATGATCGATTGGTCATTATCCCTTTATGTAAAGAGGAATATGTACTAACCGTTTCAAAGGAGCACCCATTGGCAAAGCAAACAGTGATCCCAATTGCTGAATTAGAGGGCCTTCCTATGGTGATGTATCCAGAAGGCTTTCTTGGTAGAGAGGTTGTAGAAGAGGCTGTAAAAAAGCATGGTTTTCACCTCCATTCTATTCTTGAGACAAGCTCTGTCACGTCCATTCTGAATCTTGTTCGAGCCAATATTGGTGTAACGGTGCAACCCTATCCTTTGCTCCAACAAATGAATGATCCTACTTTGTGCAGTATACGTATTTCAAATGGTGCTCCAAGCCGTAGCTTATCCATTATTTACCGCGTAGATCGCTATGTCAGTCAGGCAACAACAGCTATGATTGAGCAAATTAAACATTACTTTAAAAGCAAATAGGAATAACAAAAAGGAAGATATAAAAATATGTTCCTTTTTTTGAAGCGTTCACATATACTATTTATAAACCGACAGTCAGTCTATTTCTGTAGGGCAAGACCAAGAAGCTGTAAAGCCTCAACTTGCGCCTACATTTTTTTAACATATTAAATGACCGACTGTCGGTCTAAAAATAGTGAGGGGTGTTTTTTATATGGAAATGCTAGTCAAAGAAAAAGGCTTTTCAAAGGATTTTATCATTATGGTAGTGGGGCAGATTATTTCTATTTTAGGCTCTGCGCTTTTAAGATTTGCTCTTTCACTTTTTGTTTTAGATATAACAGGACGGGCAGATCTTTTTGCTGTGCTTTTTGCTATTTCAAGCCTACCTGTTTTACTTACACCATTTGGTGGTGCTCTAGCAGATCGTTTTAATCGGCGAAATTTAATGGTCCTATTTGATTTTGTCAGTAGCGGGATTGTATTGATTTTTTTAATTGTATTGCTAACAGACAATCATTCTGTGCTATGGACTGGCTTGGTTATGGTGCTACTTTCATTCATTAGTGCAATGTACACGCCAGCTGTAATGGCTAGTATTCCACTATTAGTCAGCGAACAAAAGCTTGAGCAGGCTAATGGAATGGTCAATGGGGTTCAGGCATTAGCAGGGGTGACAGCACCTGTGCTAGGGGGGATTTTATATGGAATGCTTGGCCTCAAGCTTCTCGTCATAGTAAGTGGTTTATTATTTTTCTTTACAGCTATTGTAGAAATGTTTATGACAATTCCATATGTGAATCGTAGCTACGATGGTCATTTTGTACCGACTTTAATGAAAGACATGAAAGAAGGTTTTACTTATGTGGTAAAGCAAACATTTATTTTAAAATGCACGCTACTAGCTGCTTTATTGAATCTACTATTGACCCCACTTTTTATCGTCGGTGTGCCTATTATTCTTCGTGTCACGATGAAAAGTAGTGATACATTGTATGGAATAGGAATGGGCATTATTGATTTTGCGACGATTTTAGGCGCGTTAACAATGGGTTACTTTGCAAAAAAGCTGCATATTCACACCCTCTATATTTGGGTATTGGTGTCAGCCTTTTTGGTAATTCCCATGGCTATGGCTGTGCTCCCTCGCGCACTTCAAATTGGCTATTATCCCTCGTATAGCTTATTTATTGGCTGTGCTCTTATCATTGCGATGATGATGACGATCATCTCCATTTACGTAATGACCCTTGTCCAAAAAGAAACACCCAATGAACAATTAGGGAAGGTCATGGCGATTATGATGGCAGTATCACAGTGTATGGCACCACTTGGGCAAATGGGGTATGGGTTGTTATTTGAGTTCTTTCAAGGCAACATCTATATACCAGTCCTTATGATATCTATGTGTGTATTATTATTAGCCTTCGTAACGAAAAAAATATGGCGATTGGAGGCTAAATAAATTGCTAGAACAAAGAAAACCACCTTTTCATTGGTAGTTTTCTTTGTATAGCAATACTTAGCTAAAATCTTCGGGTTCTACGCTGAGGCCTATTTCTGCTGGTATTAGTATTGGAAGGAAGGGCTGGAAACAGTAGTGTTGGCATATGTTGTGTATTATCTCCTATATGAAAAGTAATGGATTCCTCTTCAGTAGGTGAGTCTACCCTTTCTTCCTCATGTGATGAGTGTTCTACCGCATTTAATAGTGGTGCTGAAGATTCGCTATGATGGGTAGTACTTGTCGTGCTCGTAGGATTTGTGGGAGCTGTTGCTTCTTGATGTGTTGCTGGATGTTCTACTGCTACATGCGGCTGCTGGACAGCATGGACGTCTTTCATAACGAGAATGGGTCGCATCATATCATGATCCTCATGCTCTAGGAAATGACAATGCCACATATAATTCCCGATATGATCTTTCCAATGCATAATAATTTTCGTCACCTTTCCAGCGTCAGCCTTCACCGTATCCTTCCAACCTCGCTCATAGTCTCTTGGTTCTTCAGGCGGCCCTGTAAATTGAACGATGCCTTCATTTTGATAGATCTCTAAATCAAACGGCCTTCGTTCCAGAATTTTAAATTGAATGAGATGCAGGTGAATAGGATGGATAAAGGGTGTCGCATTAATAAAGTTCCAAACTTCCACACTATCTAAAGAAGGTTTTTCCGTTGCCGGATCATGGTACATACGATCATTTAATAGCAACATAGGTCGCCCAAACTCATCGGTAGTCGCCGTCAATGGTAGTTGTCTTTCAATATGTGCATGGTGTGGATGTAGATCCATAGAAACGGCAAGTCTTTCTGGAATTTCACTTGTATCTTCACATTTCAAAGGCACAGTTACTCGAAACTGCATAATCACGTTTGTATGTTCATCACTAAAATCGGTATCAGTATTAAGTAAGGTAATTTCCTGTCCAGCACAGCTTGAAAAATCGATAATGACATCCGTACGTTCAGCTGGTAGCAACTCGACAGATTGAATAAGTTGTGGGGCTGGTAAGAAACCGCCATCTGTACCAATTTGAAACATTGGCTGATCATTTGACAGACTGATGACATAGCCACGTCGATTAGAGCCATTTAGAAAACGAAATCTATATTTACGTGGCTCTACATCTAAATAAGGCCATAGTTTTCCGTTAACCACTATCGTATTGCCAACAAAGCCTGGTGTGATAGAGGGGTGAACGGGCACGGGAAAGGGGGGTTCATCAGGATAAAACAATGAGCCATCCTCATTAAATGATTTATCTTGTATTAAAATCGGATATTCATAGTCGCCACATGGTAAGTTAGAGCGTTCCTCAAGGGCATCCCTGAGTAAATAAAAGCCTGCTAATCCTGCATATACATTTAAACGTGTTAAAGCCATGGCATGGTCATGATACCACATGGTAGTGCCTGGCTGATGGTTCGTATATTCATGTATTTCCTTATTAAATTTTGGACCAGTATGCCGATAGTCTCTTGTGTACCATGCTTCAGGATGGCCATCACTCTGCCAATCCACATTGGCACCATGTAAGTGAGTAACTGTTCTTACTTCTTGTGAATCGTTGGCAGCATGAAGTGTAAAATCTACTGGCAAAAAGTGCTGTAAGGGCAGCTGGTTTTTATATTTCACATAAATCGTTTTATCTTTAGAAGCTTCGATGGTTGGTCCTGGGTAAAGCCCATTGTAGCCCCAAATTAATGTGTTTGGAAAATGCTTATGAAAACGATGCTGGCCTTCCATCATGACCAATTCGTAATAATCATTCTTCTGTTGCCCTCTGCTGTATTTTGGTTTGGCGATCATTGGTTTTGGAAGTTCATCAACAAATTTTGGAATCGTTGCTGGAACAGAAGGGTTAATTTGCATACTCACAACATCACGTCCCTTTTCGATACTAAAAAAGCTAATTGACTCATCATATGGGTAAAAACAACAGGTAACGGGGACAAAAATGGAGAAAAATGTGTAAAGAACATAAAAAATTTAACTACATATTATGGAAATAAAATGATTCATTTTAAAGCAAACAGATGTAAGATCTTAAAACAATCATCACAAGAGATTTTTGCGTTGTAGGTAATAGTTGGTATCTTACGAAAAAGGCGGACGAAGTGAATAAATATGTCTTATAATTGAGAAAGCACAAAGTAAACTGGATGATATGGGGCATGGAGAAGTGGTGAAACGGTGGAATTAACATTAGAAGAATTAAATAAAACGATAATGGAGATGCGCACAAAGGGGTATTTAACGGAAGCACTAAAGCTTGCTGATCAAGGTCTTTTAGTCGCATTAGAGAGCAATAACTATCCATATGCTATGGATTTGTACTATCAAAAAATATTAGTTCATCATTCTTTAGGTGACACATTAAGCATGGTCAGCCTAATTCATGAGTATGAGGCCATTTGTCAAGATTATGGTACGACAAAAGATTTAATGCAGTATCATTTAGTGATGTCCTTAATCTATGATTTAGTTGGCATCCGTGAAAAAACGGTAGAGATGACAAAAAAATCTATCGCCTATGCACATGAGCTACAAGATCCTATCATGCTTGTTCGCTGTCATAATAATCTGTGCTATTTAGAGGTAGAGAAGGGCTGTACAAAGGAAGCACTTCAAGCGGGGCTATTAGCTAGAGAGTATAATAAATCCTTAGCTAGAACAATGCCTGATCTAGCAAAATTACATGATATTCGTATTAATAATAATTTAGCAGATGTGTATATTTTAGAAGGGGATTTTATAACGGGGAAGGCATTGCTGGACAGGACGTTATCTTCTGACATTATTCATCACCATAAACGAGAAAAGGTAGCGGCATTGTTTGGCTACGGTTTTTTATTTGAAAAGCAACAAAAGCTTGAAGAAGCCGTATTCTATTATAAACAAGCCATAGATCTTGCCCAATCTTATGGAGATAAGCCTATTACAAAAAAAGTGATGCGCTTATTGTTAAATGTATTGTATCAATTGGATTGGCGAGATGAAATTTTTGATGTACAGCGTGAATATATTGATCTCTCGGAAAAAATGAGTGTTGCAAATTTATTACAACAAGTAATGAATTTGGAATTTAAGCGACAAAAGGAAAAGCTTGAGAAAAAAGCGCATTATGATCCATTAACAGGCGTTTTAAATCGTCATTTTTTAGATTATGAGCTACAGGAATGGCTCAATGCAGCCGAAATAACGCAATCCTATGTATGTATTACGGTTTTGGATGTCGATTATTTTAAACTATTTAACGACACGCATGGTCATTTATTTGGAGATATGATTTTACAGCTTTTAGCTAACAGCTTGCAGGATTTTTTACAGGATGAAGATGTGAAAATTATTCGTTATGGTGGAGATGAATTCATCCTTTGTTTCAGGCATTCGCAAAAAGACTATATCAAAACATTGGTCCATAACACACATGCCTATTTGCTCTCACTAAAGCTCGAACAAGAACAGCAAAGCTATCCTTTACGTGTCAGTATGGGGGCTTGTGTGAATAATCAGAAAAACTATCAATACAAGGAGCTATTTGAGCAAGCAGATAGCTGTTTATACCAAGCAAAAGCGAATGGTCGTGCTAGCTGCGTGCTATACGAATTATCATAATGACAGATTCCTATTTACATAGCTAAATAGGAATTTTTCTTGTGAAAGGACCATGTTTTTTATACCCAAAATGAGGCTTCTATGTGGTGGAATGAAATTTACTGTAGTCATCATTTGAAAACGTTGTTCTAGCAACGTACAATATATGAAATTAAGAAACACGACAGCACAAAATTGTTGTATAATGTTGTGGTATGAGGAAAGAAAGCAGGTTGACAAAATGGAAAGCAAAATGAATGGTTACACAGTTATAGACACACACATGCATCAGCTATGTGTTATGCCAAAACAGCTCGATGTGAAACATAAGGTGAATAGATGAAAAACTGGTTAATTTTCATTTCTGTCTTTATTGTTTCGTTGTCACTTGTCATTAGTATTTTAGTACTCTGGAAAGCCGAGGCTCCGTTCCGTTCAATTGAAGAGCAGGCTGAACAGTTGGCACTCGATGCCAAAGCCCTCGCAATTGTATCGGAGTCCTACACATATAATGGCAAACATTCGTATGTTACTGTGTTCGGGGTAGACGAATACGGTGATAAAAAAGCTGTCTTTGTTCCGACGAATCTAGACGAGGATTCCATTCAGGAAGTGTTATTAGAAGATGGTATTACGGAAAAGCAAGCATTATCGGTTTTTAAAAATGAAGGAAATGTACAAAAAGTCCTCCACATGAAATTAGGCTATGAGGAGCCTGGCGCAGTTTGGGAAATTACGTATTTGAACGACCACGACCAGCTCAACTATGTCTATATTCTGTTTAAGGATGGCGACTGGTGGAAGCGCATTACGAATTTATAAGAGGAGTAGATCCCGAATGAAAAATTTATTAGCAACACGTGTAAAAACTTTAACACCATCTTCAACATTAGCGATTACTGCAAAAGCAAAAGCATTGAAAGAGCAAGGTATTGATGTTATTGGTCTTGGAGCTGGTGAACCAGACTTTAATACACCTCAAAATATTTTAAATGCTGCCATTGATTCAATGGAAAAAGGATATACAAAATATACACCTGCTGGTGGACTTCCAGTTCTGAAAAAAGCCATTATTGATAAGCTTCAACGTGACAATAGCCTTGCCTATCAGCCAAATGAAATCATTGTTGGTGTAGGGGCAAAGCATATTTTATACACGCTATTCCAAGTGATTTTAAATGAGGGCGACGAGGTTATTATTCCAATTCCTTATTGGGTGTCTTATCCAGAACAAGTGAAATTAGCTGGCGGCGTACCAGTATATGTTGAAGGTACACGTGAACAAAGCTATAAAATTACAGCGGATCAACTGAGAGCAGCTGTGACAGACAAGACAAAAGCAGTGATTATCAATTCTCCTAGTAACCCATCAGGCATGATTTATTCTCGTGAAGAGCTAGCAGAACTTGCTGCTGTTGCAGAAGAAAAAGATATTTTAATCGTGTCAGATGAAATTTATGAGAAGCTTGTATACAATGGTATTGAGCATTTTTCAATTGCACAACTTTCTGATGCAGTGAAAGCACGTACAATCGTTGTAAATGGTGTGGCAAAATCTCACTCTATGACAGGCTGGCGTATTGGATATGCTGCAGGTGACGCAGACATTATTAAAGCAATGACTGACCTTGCATCACACTCAACATCTAATGCGACAACAACAGCACAATATGCAACTGTGGAGGCGTATAATGGCTCTCAGGATGCGGTAGAGGAAATGCGTCAAGCATTTGAATCTCGTCTTGAAAAAATTTACCCGCAGCTAAGTGCTATTCCTGGCTTCCATGTATTAAAGCCGCAGGGTGCATTCTACCTATTACCAGACGTTGCAGAGGCTATGGCTCACACTGGCTATGATTCAGTAGATGCATTTGCTGCGGATATTTTAACAGAAGCAAACGTAGCAGTGATTCCAGGCTCTGGCTTCGGTACACCAACTACTATGCGATTATCTTATGCTACATCTTTAGACTTATTAGAAGAGGCAGTCCGTCGTATTGATACATTTGTAAAATCAAAATGGCAAGACTAATCCTTCTAGTCAACTTTGGAGGATTTCTATGAAAAAAATAATGATTAAAGATATGCCACAGCATATCGGTGAAACAGTCAAAATTGGCGCTTGGTTAGCCAATAAACGTTCAAGCGGAAAAATCGCGTTCCTACAGCTACGTGATGGCTCTGGCTTTGTACAAGGCGTTGTAGTGAAAGAAGAAGTAGGCGAAGAAATTTTTGCTACGGCAAAAGGGATGACCCAAGAAACTTCTATGTATGTGATTGGAGAGGTGAAAGCTGACGAACGTTCAAGCTTTGGCTGTGAGCTTGCTATAACTGGTATCGAGGTACTACATGCAGCAACAGATTTCCCAATCACACCAAAAGAACATGGTCCAGAATTTTTAATGGATAACCGTCATTTATGGCTACGCTCTCGTAAACAACATGCCATTATGAAAATTCGTAATGAAATTATTCGCGCTACATACGAATTTTTCAACAACAACGGTTTTACAAAAATGGACCCACCAATTTTAACAGGTTCTGCGCCTGAAGGTACTTCAGAGCTGTTCCATACAAAATATTTTGATGAAGATGCTTATTTATCTCAATCTGGTCAGCTTTACATGGAAGCGGCTGCGATGGCTTTAGGAAAAGTATTCTCATTCGGTCCAACTTTCCGTGCTGAAAAATCTAAGACTCGTCGCCATTTAATCGAGTTTTGGATGATTGAGCCTGAAATGGCATTCGTAGAATTTGAAGAAAATTTAGAAGTACAAGAGCAATATGTAGCGCACATCGTACAATCTGTACTTGCAAACTGCAAATTAGATCTTGAGCGACTTGGCCGTGATACATCAACACTTGAAAACATTAAAGCGCCATTCCCTCGAATTTCTTATGATGATGCGATAAAGCTTTTACACGAAAAAGGCTTCGACGATATTGAGTGGGGCGATGATTTTGGTGCGCCACATGAAACAGCGATTGCGAATTCATTTGACAAACCAGTATTTATTACTTGTTACCCAGTAGGCATTAAACCGTTCTATATGCAACCACACCCAGATCGTGATGATGTTGTATTATGTGCTGATTTAATTGCACCAGAGGGTTACGGAGAAATTATTGGTGGTTCTGAACGAATCCATGACTACGATCTATTAAAATCACGTCTGGAAGAGCATAACCTATCATTAGATGCCTATGCTTGGTATTTAGAGCTTCGCAAACATGGCTCTGTCCCGCATTCAGGCTTTGGTCTAGGGTTAGAGCGAACTGTAGCATGGATTTCAGGCACAGAGCATATCCGTGAAACAATTCCATTCCCACGTTTACTGAACCGCTTATATCCATAAGCTAATCAATTTAAAAGTCGCGTAGTGAACTATCTACGCGGCTTTTCTACTTACTTAAAGAAGGAGTCTGGAGAATAATGAACGTAAATAATCATCGACTCCGTACATGGACTGAGCAGAGAATGATTCCCATTCCTCAGCTTTTTTTTCAGTTTTATAAGGAGTTAAATATGGAGGATGAAGAGGCGCTAATTGTCATGCACTTATTAGCCTTTCATATGGAGGAGAATGACTTCCCAACACCTAATGATCTAAAGAACCGTCTCACAATGTCTGACAATGACATTACATCACGTTTGCAGCGATTAATGCAGAAGGGTTTTCTTGAAATTACACGAGATGTTGATGCGGGTGGGAAGCTTTATGAAAAGTATTCCGTATACCCGCTATGGGAGCGCATTTTGCAGATGATCGATATGAAAGAGCAGCAACAAACGGCAGTGACACTTCAACAAGAAGAAGGGGAGATATTCCGTCTTTTTGAAGAGGAAATGGGGCGCCTTTTATCTCCTTTAGAACTTGAAAAAATTGGATGCTGGCTTGATGAGGACAAGCATAGTCCAGCACTCATCAAAGAGGCGCTCAAGGAGGCTGTCTTTGCTGGGAAACTGAGTATTCGCTATATTGATCGCATTTTATTAGAATGGAAAAAGAAAAATATTACAACACCACAAGCAGCACAAAAGCAAAGTGAACAGTTCCGTGAGAAACAGACCTTTAACAGAGCACCAGCTCGAACAGTTCAACAAGAAACACAATCAACGGGTAGAGTTCCTTTTTACAATTGGTTGGAAGAAAGAGAATAGGGGGCATCCAGTTTGTTAACGAAAAAACAGTGGGAGCATTGTCTAGAAGAAATGGATCGAATGTTTCCCGATGCACATTGTGAGCTCGTCCATGACAATGCTTTTGAGCTAACGATTGCCACATTATTATCTGCACAATGTACAGATGTACTAGTCAATAAAGTAACGAAAACCTTATTTCAAAAATATAAAACACCAGAAGATTATTTAGCTGTTTCTTTAGAGGAGTTGCAACAGGATATTCGCTCTATTGGCCTTTATCGCAATAAGGCGAAGAACATTCAGGCTCTTTGTCAACGTTTACTAGATGAGTACGGTGGCGAAATCCCTGCAACACGTGAAGCATTGGTGACATTACCAGGTGTAGGACGAAAAACGGCCAATGTTGTGCTGTCAGTAGCCTTCGATATTCCAGCGCTTGCAGTGGATACCCACGTGGAGCGAGTATCCAAACGCCTTGGGCTCTGTCGATGGAAAGATTCGGTGCTTGAAGTGGAAGAAACGATTATGAAGAAAACGCCAATGGACAAATGGTCAAAAACACATCACCAATTAATTTTCTTTGGACGTTATCATTGTAAGGCCCAAAATCCTGGATGCCATACTTGTCCTTTACTCGACGACTGTCGTGAAGGGCAAAAGCGTTTAAAGAAAGGCCTGGTGAAGGAAGCATGAATAGTGAAGCCATTGCAAAAGACAAAGTAGATGCATGGTTTGCCCAATGGACTACACTACAAGCCGCTATCCATACAGCGCATGATGCCAGAAACGGTCTAGCAAAAGGGCTAATGGAAGAAGCTATTGAGCTATTTGAACAACTAGTGCAAGCTGCAGGCGATGAAGTGCTACCCATTAATGGGGTTGAGCGACTAGCCTTTATCAAAGCTAAGCCAGGTCAATATGCATGCTATCGTCAACTAGATGAGCTATTTAAAGAAACGAAAAAGCGCACAGCACGACTGCGGATTCAAGCTAGTAAAAGCTAGAGTAGATGGATAGGATAGGTCGCGAAAAGTGGCGGATAGACTGTGTAGAGTGAAGGATAGAGTGTAAAAGTGGCGGATAGAACGTCAAAACTGACGGATAGCCTCCTCAGATCCTTCATTAATAAAAAACCGAGAAGCAGTGAATGAACTGCTTCTCGGTTTTTTTTATTCTGAGCTTTGGTCTTCTTCATTTGGGTTGGTAGGCTCTGTAGGAGGTGTTGGCTGCTGATTACCATCATTATTGCCATTGTTTCCACCATTGCCGTTATTACCATGCCCATTGCCATTACCATGCCCATTATTACCATTATTATTGTTGTTATTGCCGTTGTTGCCATTGCCATTATTGTGATTACCTTGATCATTGTCCTCTTGACCAGGATCAATCGGTAAATCAATATCTGGTTCATCTGGATCTTCCGTTTCCAAATCTTCCTCAGAGGTACTTGTAATCTGGAAGGTAGTTGTTCCAGGCTCACTGCGTGTGCCATCTACAATAGCTACGACAGAGATTGTATAATTACCATCTTCAAGCGTGTTGGCAACCGTTAAGCCTTTAGTATCTGCTGTGCCAAGGATAACCGTTTCTCCACCTTCACGTGTGGCAGAAACTTCAAATGAAGTTGGTAATGGTTCATCCGTTTCTGGATTTAGGATGGCATCATGTTCCCAAGAAATATTGATAGACTGTGCTCCTAAATCTAAGCTTGCTGAAACATTATAAGGTGTAGATAATTCTGGCGCCTCATATACCTCAGAAACCTCTGTTGGTTCAGTTCCGCGAACGAATAACTCTGTTTGACGTAGTTCGCTAGGTGTATAGTCACTTGCCAATCTTAAAGGATTAGAGCCTACTTCCACCGTTGCTTCTACAACAGTACTTGGCTTTTTAAAGCTAGCTGTCTCAACATTCGCTGAAATTTCTTGCATAATCGTCTTAAATAAGTTTTGTGGTAAACGACGTTCTTCCCACGTTGTAATTGGATCAAAGTGTTTTTCATAGCCACTCCATATAGCGATGGAATAGTTAGTTGTGTAACCAGCAAACCATGAATCTGGCACACTTGTATTTGGTAAATTATATTTGTTAAAGTCTTCTGCTGAATAGTTGGTTGTACCTGTTTTACCTGCGATATCTAAGCCAGGCACATTGGCAGCAGTTCCTGAAGCATCAGGCTTATTGCTGACTACATCACGTAGCATGTCTGTTACCATGTAAGCCGTATAATCATTCATAGCCACTTTAGACTCAGGTGTATAGTTTTTAGACGTTTTACCATCACGATAAACAATTTTTGTAATCGAATGTGGATCTGTATAGACCCCGTTATTACCGAAAGCAGCATAGGAAGCTGCCATTTGAATAGGAGAGATAGTAATAGCACCACCGCCAATTGCATCTGACTCATAAAGGTTTTCTGTTTCAATTCCTAAACGTCCAACAAATTCCTTGGCTTTGTCAGTGCCAACCTCCTGTAATGTTTTGACAGCTGGAACATTTCGTGAAGCATATAATGCTTTACGTGCAGTCATGGCACCCATATATCTGCCATCCCAGTTTGTGATTGTTTGCTTTGTACCTGTATAATTCATTGGTTCGTCGACAAGTGTTTGACCTGTAGACCATTTTAAATATTCGATTGCTGGCCCATAGTCAACTAACGGTTTCATTGTGGAACCTGGTTGATTATTTGTTAAGTCCTCGGCATAGTTCCAGCCACGTTCTGCACCATATTTACGACCGCCACCAACGGCTTGAATGGCACCTGTTTTTGTATCAACAACCGCCACACCTGACTGAATATCTTCAGTTGGGAAATTACTATCATCATTCATCACATTTTCTACAACTTGTTGAGCATTTGGATCAAGCGTCGTATAGACTTTGATTCCTTCTGCCATTGCCGAACCGTCACCATTATTTTCTAATTCGTTAATAACAACATCAAGGAAGGCATCATATTTGGAACCTGCAAATGATTGTCGTGTTGCGTCATCCGCTAAACCTGATTGAACTTCTGCTTTCTTCGCTTCTTCCATTTCGGCTTTAGTAATTTTTCCATGTTGATACATTAAACCTAAAACAGTATTACGTCGTTTTTTAGCAAGCTCAGGGTTTTTTAATGGATTATACGCATTTGGTCGTTGCACTAACCCTGCTAATAATGCTTCTTCATCTAATGTTAAATCTTTTAATTCTTTACCATAGAAATATTGTGCGGCTGTGCCGAAGCCATAGATACGACCTGACATAAGCATTTTATTGAAGTACATTTCAAAAATTTCTTCTTTTGTATACTTACGCTCTAATTGGAAGGCAAGCCATGCTTCCTGTGCTTTACGCTTTAATTTCTTCTCGTTTTGTAAAAATGAGTTTTTGACTACTTGCTGTGTTAAAGTCGATGCACCTTGCGCACCAAAGCCATCACGGAAGTTTGCTAGAATAGCACCGCCTAGACGATAAAAATCCATACCATGATGCTCAAAAAAGCGTACATCTTCTGTAGCCAGAATAGCATTGATCATATCTTCAGGTATATCTTCATATTTTATATATTTACGGTTTTCAGCACCGATTGTTGCAAATAATTCACCGTTTTTATCGTAGAACTCTGAAGAAACGGGATCTTTCAGTAATTCTTCATCGAGCTCTGGAGCCGAGCTTGCATAGAAGGCAAATAATGCAGCTCCTCCGATTAAGCCTGCTACACCGATTGCTAAGACTGTTAAGAAAATGCGTTTAAACCATGACTTAGCCGATGAGGCTGGTTTCGTTTTTTTCTTTTTATTTTTTTCAGCGAGAGCTTTTTGATGCTCTCCACGTGTTCGACGACGTTCAGTCATTCTTATTTCTCCTCACTTTCAGACCCGTAGCATTTTGCATCAATCAATTGTTGGATGATGGGTAAATAATCGATACGCGGATAATAGCTCGTGGGAATTTCATATGCCTCTTCTTCGATGATCGAAAAGGGTATCGATTTACGATCGCCATTCTCCATTGCTTGCCAGGCCTTTTGTAAAACTTCATATGGCACAATAAAATATCGTTCATAAGCAGAAAAGCGAACGATAATAAAAGCCACACCATTTTGTTCCGTCACTTGCTGCATATGTGTCATTTGATGCTCATGAATATTTTTTAAGGGGAAACTCGTTTTGGAAGCTGTTTCCTTTGCATCAAAATCTATATAATGCCCATTCCAAACACCATTGTAGTCGGTTGTAGAGGGTGTTCGAAAATAAGCTTCACGAATGACAGCAGCACTTCGTGAAGGGTACTCTACTTTGACGATTTGCACAGGAACAGGTTTCTTATGAATGATAGCAAGTCGCCTTTTTATATAATAGTCGTTTGCTTCATTAATTTCATCTTCTAGCGTCTTCCCACGATTACTAAAAGATAAATCTTTGTTTTTGCTCTTTTTTTCTGTTTTCTGTACAGAAGCATTTGGGGTATACAATTTCCCGTTTGGATAACGAATTGTCATTAAGCTCACCCTTTACCTTACTGCTTTTCTATCCACTAGTTTACCATGTTTTAATAGCGGTTCTCTACCTCCATCAGTCATGAAATTGTTACTAGAATAGTAGAAAACAGATGGTAAGTATAAATAATTTGCGTCGAAAAATCGCCAGCTTCATTATTACTCAAATCGTCAAAATAACTGATAAATTTAAGTAGGTCATTGGGATGAAAATATACTCACACAGTGACCTTTCATTCATGACGATTTTTTTGGTGGGAGGTTCGCTCTTAAAATTTTATCGAAAATCTTCTTCTTTCAGCTAACTTACGCTTATTTTGTCACGTATGAAGGTAATTCTATACATACGAGGAATACTAAAGTAAAGCAAAGGAGGCGTTATTTTGAACAAGTTAGAACAATTAGTTGCGCAGTTAGATCTGGTCAATCAATTACTTTTCACGAGAGTGTCACTGGAAAACAATGCTCATCGTTTGCATTTTTTTATGCAGCTCAAAGCGGTTAGCCAGAAAGTAAGCTTAGCAGAAAAGAACTGGCAAGTAAAGAATGCTTGTTCGCCTATTAGTAGTGAAAAATGATAGACTTTGGTACACTTATCTCATAGCAATTGAAGTAACGCAATAGCATGAAGAATGATACAATATTTGCCATAATGCTGTGGTAAATAGGTGTCATCAGCAGTGATATTTCCATAGCTGAAGTGGTGGACAAGACATACTCACCATGTATATGCCATCACTACGAAATATATTTGCTATTTGTAATTGATGAGAGATGAGGTGCAAAATTGTTAGTTATCCAACAAACATCCAAATTAATAGATGAATGTGATCAATGCGTTTCCCGGTTTTGGCAAATGCGTGAGGAAGATCGAACACCTGATTTTTTTCAAGAGGTAAAGCCACATGCAGATGAAATCCATCAACTTTTGAAGGAATGGCAGCAGGAAGCCAATACATGGATTCAAAAAAATCGACCGAAATACATGCATACGCAACAAATTGCTTCAGCCGTAGAGTCGATGGAGCAATTTGTTGTGCAATCTTTTTATAAAGAAACGAGTAAAAAACGTTTTTTAGATGCGATTCATTCTACTTCCTATACATTGAAAATATTTGAACGATTAGTAAAGGAGGCAGAAACGGATGCTATCGAAGAAACGAACGATTAGTGAGCTTTTACAAGAGTGGAGATATGATGAAGAACTAAAAGAGCGTATCCTGCACTGGCAAACATTAGAAGGTCGCCCAGCTAACTATGCACCTTTTCCGAGGAATTTACATCCGTCATTAGTGAAAGCCTTACAGGCACGTGGTATTGAGCAGCTTTATACACATCAGCGAGAGGCTTTTGATTTGGCGCAGAGTGGTACGTCTTTTACTGCGGTGACGCCAACTGCTTCCGGTAAATCCTACTGCTATCATCTACCAGTGCTACAAAAAATAATGGAAGATAAAAATGCACGTGCCATTTATTTATTTCCAACAAAGGCACTGGCACAGGACCAGAAAAATGATTTGAATGAACTAATCGAGCAAAGTGGTGAGGAGATTTTAAGCTATACCTATGATGGAGATACAGCTCCAGGTATTCGCCAAAAGGTTCGTAAGGCGGGGCATATCGTGATGACGAATCCAGATATGCTTCATTCGGGGATTTTGCCGCATCATACAAAATGGGTTTCACTCTTTGAAAATCTACAATATATCGTGATTGATGAATTGCATACATACAAAGGTGTGTTTGGTTCCCATGTGGCGCATGTTATTCGGAGATTAAAAAGAATTTGTGACTTTTATGGTAGTAAACCTGTGTTTATTTGTACATCAGCTACCATTAAAAACCCTAAAGAGCTTGCTGAGCTGTTAACGAATGAATCACATATGCTCATTGCTGATTCGGGTGCTCCAGTTGGTAAGAAAACCTTTCTTTTTTACAATCCGCCGATTATTCATAAAACATTTGGCGTGCGTAGAAGTGCAGTATTAGAGGTTAGTGATTTAGCTAAAAGGCTGTACACGGCCGGCATTCAATCCATTATTTTTGCCAAAAGTCGGGTACGAGTAGAAATGATTGTAACCTATTTAAAGGAACTGACACGTAATAAGCTACTCGATGAATCTGTACGTGGCTATCGCGGTGGGTATCTACCATCTGAGCGACGTGTCATCGAAAAAGGCTTGCGTGATGGGACGATTCAAACAGTAGTTAGCACCAATGCATTAGAATTAGGTGTCGATATCGGTCAATTACAAGCATGTATTATGACCGGTTATCCAGGAAATATTGCGAGTGCTTGGCAGCAAGCAGGACGTGCAGGGAGACGTCAGGATGAGGCATTGATTATTTATGTTGCGCAATCTTCGGCATTGGACCAGTATGTGGTCAATCATCCACTATTTTTACTAGGCAGTACACCAGAGGAAGCACGTATTTATCCAGAAAATATGTTGATTTTAATGGATCATTTGAAATGTGCCGCCTTCGAGCTACCTTTCTCAACAGGCGATACGTATGGAGAATATGACATACAGGAATTGTTGGAGTATTTAGCAGAGGAAGGGGTAGTATTTAAGACAAGTGATAAATGGCATTGGATGAGTGATCGTTTCCCGGCACATGATATTAGCTTACGTTCAGCGTCACAGGAAAATGTAGTCATTATTGATCTTACCATTCCTGCACAGACAAAGGTTATTGGTGAAATGGATCGTCATAGTGCCATGACACTCTTACATGAAGAAGCCATTTACTTGCACCAAGGTATTCAATTCCAAGTAGAGAAGCTTGACTGGGAGGAAAAGAAAGCCTACGTACGTGAAGTAGATGTTGATTACTATACAGATGCCAATCTAGCCGTTGAAATGAAAGTTTTAGAGGAAGATCGTAACCGTTCATATGCGGGCGGTACGATTTGCTTTGGCGATGTTGGCTTAGTTGCACAAGCAACGATTTTCAAGAAAATCCGCTTCGGCACACATGACAATATTGGCTCAGGACCTATACATTTACCACCAGATGAAATGCATACAAGTGCTTCGTGGCTATCGTTTACAGCACCAGATAAATGGACTGAGGAAGAGCTAACAGATGCTATGACTGGAGTAGCCTATGCGATGAACGCCTTCATTCCTTTATTTATCCAATGTGATAGTAGTGATGTAGCCGTTGTACCGCAGGTGAAGGCTACACATAATGAGCAGCCAACGTTTTTTGTCTATGATAAGTATCCTGGTGGCATCGGCTTAAGTGAAAAGGTATATGAACTCTGGGAAGAACTAATCATGAAAACATATGAGCATGTCGCAAATTGTGCATGTGAATCAGGCTGTCCTTCCTGTATTGGGGCACAAGAATCATTGCTTCAAACAAAAGGGAAGGTAGCTAAATTACTGCAACAATTAATGGCTTAGCAAACAGAGGGTGAAGAACGCGAATTGGTTCTTCCACCCTCTTATTTGTATTCATGGTAAGTCGAGGCGAAGAATATTTTGAATGAGGTTAACAATCATGATACTCTTGCAAGAGAGATGTCTTATACTATAAGCAGAAAATGAGTGAAATTCATGTCTTACGAAAATAAAATATTACAAATGAAAAAAATGCTTGGAAAAAAACCAGTGACTGCTAAACAGAAAGTTGAAGAACCTGCGTTCCAAAAACCTGCTAGGCCGAGCTATACAGAGCAATGGAAACGAGCAGGACTAACAGTTGTTGAAAATGATTTTGGCATCGTCTTTAAGCGTCAAGTAAGCTATCCGTTTAGCTATCAGCATGGTTATTATCAGCTAAAAACATTCTTTGAAGCCCTGAAAAAATGGCAAGATGCTGAGTTTGATCATCCTTATGCGCTCGATATGGAAGAGTCCATCTTATTTTTTGATACGGAAACAACAGGTTTAAAGGGCGTTGGGACTCATATTTTTTTGCTTGGATTTTTAGAGGTAGCTGAAGAATCCTTCATCCTCACACAATATATTATGGCAGATCCAGCACATGAAGCAGCCTTCTTGTTTGAATCCAAGCTTTGGCAAAAGTCGGCTACCGTGATTACCTATAATGGGAAAAGCTTTGATTGGCCACAGCTTGAAACACGATGGACATTGCATCAAAAAACTTTACCCAAATTACGCTCGCAGCGACAGATCGATTTGTTGCATAGTTCGAAGCGTTTATGGAAAAATGATATGGAGCGCTTAAAATTAAAATCTGTCGAGGAAGAAAAGCTTGGTTTTTCGCGTAAAGGGGATATCCCAGGCCATCTCGCACCTATTATTTATTTGGATGCTGTAAAAAGTGGCGTACCTGATGCACTTATGAAGGTATTGCATCATAATGAGTGGGATTTACTATCACTAATCACACTGTATAGTCATTCTACGTATTTATTGTTTGAGCAGGACCAGGAAGAATCGGCAAAAACTTTCACCAACATCGGGAAATGGTATGGTGATTTAAGAGAAAGCACACAAAGTGTGAGGGTTTTAGAAAAAGTGACATCGAAATTTGATGCACTAGAAGCGGGCCATGCTCAATATTATTTAGCAATACAGCACAAAAAGAATAAACGCTACAGTGAAGCTATTGACTCATTCGTGGCCTCTCTTCATTTTGTTGAAGCAAGAACAAAGTTACATGCCCTTGAGCAGCTAGCCATACTTTATGAGCACCAAATGAAGGATTATGAGCAGGCCCTTTATTATACGCAAGAAGGCATACGTCTCATTCAAGATCATGAGCAATGGAGAGCAGAACAAAAACAAAAATGGGAAATTTCTTGGGAAAAGAGACTACGCAGATTAGGAAATAAGAAATAAATTCCTAGGTAAGCGCATGAAACGACAAGTTTAGCCTTACAATTAGTGTTTTCAGACGATATAATGTGATGAAGTATGCTATTATAATGTATATGTGTATGTAGTGTGAGGAAGGGCGATGTGAATGGACATTAAATTAACGTCAAAAATGATCCTTGAAAAGGAATTTAAAAAGAACTTTAAAGGCTACAATGTAGAAGAAGTAGATTCTTTTCTTGATGAAATTATTCAAGACTATGAAACGTTTGAAAAAGTGGTGGCCCAACTACGTGAAGAAAATAGACAATTAAAAGAAGAAATTGAAAGCACACCTAAGAGACAACCTGTTGCTTCAGCGGCAGCTGGTACAACGAATTTTGATATTTTAAAACGTCTTTCTAATTTAGAAAAACATGTATTTGGTAGCAAGCTGTACGAATAATTTTAGTCAATTATATTGTATTTAACATAAAACTCTAGTATAATCTTTCGTATCATCACGAAATTCTGGTAATCGCTGCGGCGCTAGACGTCGTAGAGGAAAGTCCATGCTCGCACGGTTCTGAGATGACCGTAGTGTTCGTGCTTACTGAAAAAATAAGGTAAGGCAGCTATTAAGGCTGACGGCGGAAGGAAAACCTAAGTCCTCTGGATATGGTTGACACTTCCTGAAAGTGCCACAGTGACGAAGCTTGCTTGGAAACTTGCAAGGTGGAACGAGGTAAACCCCACGAGTGAGAAACCCAAATTATGGTAGGGGCACTCTCTAGAAGGAATTGAACGGATAGAGGGACAGAGTTTGCTCTGTAGATAGATGATTACCACCCGATCGTACGAGGCGCAAGCTGTTTGAGTACTCGGGAACAAAACATGGCTTATGGAATTTTTTGATGCTTATCTACGAAATAACAAGCGCTCTCCAACTCGGTGGAGAGCTTTTATTTTGAATTCATGAGGAAAAAGTAACCTTGTTAATCAAGTCTTGGTATGCGCTATACGTTTGAGAAGTATCGCTACCGCTTCTAAGTCACAACATCTGAAAACGGTTATCGCATCAATGTGATGTATTGATCTTGACTGCTCACATATTTTGTAATGTAAGCAAATGCGCCAGGTATCCAGGACAAACAGTTCTTTAAATGATTTATCATTTTAGATGATGTAGTGCTACCTGTTCATCAAGAGATTGCCTTAGGCGATTGTCACAGATTTACGTGAGACGCTTTTCGAGCTAGTTCGAAAAATCTGGACGCATTCATTGCGCGAAAGAGAAGCGTCAGTGACAATTACGCCGAGCGTAATAGATTACATAGTGGTTGGCCTGACGAAATGCCCTTCTGAGGGGGAGTATAGAGAGATAGGATGGAGCGGAAACATGAACGGAGTAAACAATTGGGAAAGTACGGATAAACTGAAACTGATATCTAAATATCCGACTACCTTAATACTTAAAATCTTCGAAAATGTATCTGAAGGTATCATGATTACTGATGAATACAAAAAAATAGTAATGGTTAATCCTGCCTTTGAATTTGTGACAGGCTATACATGTGATGATGTGGTTGGCAAAACGCCAGCCGTTTTACAATCTGGTGTACATGAATTGCCGTTCTATTTAGAGATGTGGGAGCAGATACGACAAGAAGGCATTTGGCAAGGTGAGATATGGAATCGTCGTAAAACTGGAGACGTATATCCTGAATGGTTAACAATTGTTTGTGTAACCAACGATGAGGGTGAGGTTACAAATTACTGTGGTATTTTCACAGATTTGTCTGAAAGAAAAATAGTAGAAAATGAATTAGAAAAGCGTTTGCTCACGGATTCATTAACAGATGTATCCAATCGTTTTGCCTATATCGAAAGAATGGATAATCTTTTGGAATCGACTTCTGCTATTTCTCATTCAGTGCAGCATGCGATCTATTTCTTAGATTTGGATCGATTTAAGCAAATTAATGATACATTAGGCCATGCTGTTGGAGATTCAATTTTAATAGAAGTAGCAAATCGACTAAAAAAATTACTGAAAAATAAAGATATTATTGCAAGATATGGCGGAGATGAATTCGTCATTACATTAACCAATGTGAAAAATGTGAAAGAGGCTGCAAAATTCGCTGAACAAATTATTAGTAGTATTGAACAGCCAATGATGATAAATGATCAGGAAGTTTTTATTTCTACAAGTATTGGTATTAGCGTTTATCCAGTTGATAGTAAGAACACAGAAGAACTAATCAATTGTGCAGATAGAGCAATGACGTATTCAAAAAAGAATGAATTGAACGGCTATTCCTTTTATTTTGATGAGCTGCAAACAGACGCACAACGAGTGCTATTGCTAGATTCTGAGTTAAGAAGAGCAATAGAAAACCGTGAATTTGAACTATATTTTCAGCCAAAGATTGCTATGGAAAATGAGCAGATTCAAGGTTTAGAAGCACTAGTCCGCTGGAATAGCGAGAGGCTAGGCTTTGTGTCGCCTGCGGAGTTTATCACTTATGCGGAGGATACAGGTCTAATCATTCCATTAAGTGAGCTCATTATTGAAAAAGCATGTGAGGCAGTCATTCAAATGCAACAATATGGTTGGAAAACACCTGTCGCCATTAATATCTCGAGCATTCACTTTAAACAGCAGAATTTTTTGGAGTCGATACAAACAATATTAGAGCGCTATAATATGCCAGCTAACAATTTTGAAATAGAAGTGACAGAGCGAACGGTGATGAACAGTGCCAATGAGACTGTCAGTAAATTGGTTCGTTTAAAACAATTAGGCTTTAAAATCTCAATCGATGATTTTGGGACAGGCTATTCGTCCTTAAGCTATTTAGTTCGCTTCCCATTAGATTGTTTAAAAATTGATCGTAGCTTTATTCAGCATATTGGATCACTCGATGAAAAACAGGCAGTTGTAGATGCTATTATTCAAATGTCCCATCGCCTAAAAATGAAAGTTGTTGCTGAAGGTGTAGAACAAGCACAACAAGTGGATATACTACGTAAAATGAACTGTGATATTATCCAAGGCTATTATTACAGCAAACCACTCCCGTTAAACGAATTGATGGAGTTTATGGAGTATTGGGAAATTGAGCATCAAGGAAGGAAATAATTTATGGCAAACTATCAATTAGTAGCTACGTCAGCAATGGGCTTAGAAGCTATTGTGGCACAAGAAGTAAAAGCACTTGGCTATGAAACAACCGTTGACAATGGCAAAGTATATTTTGAAGGTGATGAAACGGCGATTGCTCGTACCAATTTATGGCTACGTGTAGCGGATCGTGTAAAGATTGTCGTTGGGCAATTCCCAGCAAAATCGTTTGAACAATTATTTGAAAGTGTGAAGGCACTCCCTTGGGAGAAGTATTTACCAGTGGACGCTGCTTTTCCTGTTTCAGGAAAGTCCGTAAAATCGAAACTATTTAGTGTACCTGATTGTCAAGCCATTACCAAAAAGGCAATCGTTGAGCGAATGAAACAGCATTATAAACGACTTGGCTTTTTAGATGAATCTGGAGCGACTTACAAAATTGAGGTTTCAATTTTAAAGGATGTGGCGACACTAACGATTGATACATCTGGTGCTGGCCTACATAAGCGTGGCTATCGTCAGGCACAAGGTGAGGCACCATTAAAAGAAACATTAGCTGCTGCACTTGTACAAATTTCGAAATGGAATCCAAATCGTCCGTTTGTTGACCCATTCTGTGGCTCTGGTACTATTACATTGGAAGCGGCGATGTTTGGACAAAACATAGCTCCTGGCTATAACCGTGAATTCATTTCTGAGGACTGGCCATGGATGAAAGCTGCAATCTGGGATATGGTTCGTGATGAAGCAGAGAGTTTAGCGAACTATGATCAGCCATTAGAAATAATTGGCTCCGATATTGATCACCGCATGGTCAGCATTGCACAAGAAAACGCTACGGAAGCAGGCTTTGGAGAGTTAATCACGTTTAAGCAAATGCAAGCACGTGATTTTACAACACAGTTAACGGATGGCGTCATGATTGGAAACCCGCCGTACGGAGAACGTATTGGTGATGTGGAAGTCGTGGAACAGGTGATCCGTGATGTTGGGAAGGTCATGAAAAACTATCCAACTTGGTCTGTATATATGCTATCCTCCATGAAGAATTTTGAAGAATTATATGGACGCCAAGCGACGAAAAAGCGTAAATTATTTAATGGTTTTATTGAAACAAATTATTATCAGTTCTGGGGTCAAAAGTCTAAAAGAGATTAACGAATAGTAACGGAAGATAAGATTTTTTCTTATCTTCCGTTTCGTCGCGTATAATAGCACCAGATAGTTAGAGGGGGAACACTAATTGCGTAAATCTTTACCATTTGCATTATCAAAGGACCGTTCATTTTTCGATTCATTAGGTGACTGGATGGGCGATGTTCTTTATGATGAATTACCAGAAAAGGGCTTTGAATGCCGTGATGAGCAAATCTTTATGGCTTATCAAATAGAACAAGCACTAAAAGAAAAGAATGTTCTTTTTGCAGAGGCAGGAGTGGGAACTGGCAAAACGATCGCTTATTTGCTTCCAGCCATTTCCTATGCACGCTACACAGGGAAACCTGCGTTGATTGCTTGTGCAGATGAAACATTAATCGACCAACTTGTAAAAGAGGGGGGCGATATTTATAAACTCCAAAAAACGTTAGGACTTGATATTGATGTTCGTCTAGCAAAATCGAGAGATCAGTATTTATGCTTAAAACGCTTTGAGGAAGCAGAAAAAGTGGAGTCGGATGAATGGATTGACGATATTGCCTTTTCTATCCCTGATGGTGTTTATGCACAGGGTTCGATGATTGCTGTTCATCCATATGGGGAACGCAGTGATTATCCAACTGTCAGTGATGAGGATTGGCAAAAGGTTAATTACAATTCGATTATGCAATGCTCGGTTTGTGATCTTCGTAATCGCTGTGGGCAAACATTGCATCGCTCTCATTATCGAAAATCAACTGATCTTGTTATTTGTTCGCAAGATTTTCTAATGGAGCATTTGGCTACAAAGGAATCTCGTGAGCGTGAAGGTCAGCTAGCATTACTGCCTGAGGTATCAATGATGGTGCTGGATGAAGGACATTTATTGGAGTATGCTGCGCAAAAAGCGATGACCTATAAAGTACAGGCAACGACCATTGTGCAATTACTGGAGCGCTTGATGGTAGATGGTGTACGCGAGCGCACACTGTATGCAATGGAGAAATTACAGGATGATCATGAACTATTTTTTGATCAACTTCGTGATGATATCGTCGCTTCTAATGAAGATCGCAAACGCATAAACAAATCAAAAACATTGCTCGCTTACGGGAAGCAGTTAATAGATGATGTAGAAACATTGATGGAGGAATTCGTTTTTGAATCAGAAA
This sequence comes from Lysinibacillus sp. IITD104, assembly GCF_036698265.2. NCBI lineage: Bacteria > Bacillati > Bacillota > Bacilli > Caryophanales > Bacillaceae > Lysinibacillus > Lysinibacillus sp. IITD104. Next base: position 2,959,758 of record NZ_JBAHYH020000001.1, on the reverse strand, counting down.
TGTACATGATTCCTGAATATGAGCTAAATATGGCGGAAGAATATTTAGAACAATATGAGGCTTCATTGCGTATTTTCATCGCACAGGGAGATGCAGTAGATTGGTTAGAGGAAACAGATGGTGAAGAAACGCTCGTCATTATGCCTCGTTTAATCACAGAAGTTTTAGCAGAAAAATTATTCTCTAAAAAGCTTCCAATCGTCTTTTCTTCTGCCACGTTATCGGTCAATAAAGACTTTTCTTATATTGCCTATAGTTTAGGAATTCGAGATTACCAATCATTTTCTGTACCATCCCCATTCGACTATGAAGAGGTTATGAAAATCTATTTACATGAGCTTACACAGCGAGACAAAACAGCGCGTGTTCAGCAGTTGCTGCGTGATGGCGAGCAAACGTTAATTTTATTTAAATCGAAGCAAGCCATGCTAAACTTCAAGGCGGAATTACCGCTAATGGAACGTATGTATGTAGCATTTGAGGGAGATCGAGAGCTATCAGCCATTGTTCGAGACTTCCAGCAAGGAACAGTTAAAACATTATGTTCATATCATTTATGGGAAGGGTTAGATTTGCCTGAGGAAGCATTAACGCGTGTGATTATTTATGATTTACCGTTTCCTCCACAGGACCCATTATTTGATGCGAAACGTACATTTGCCGAAAACCCATTTGAAGAGGTGGAGCTACCTTTCATGCAATTACGCTTGCAGCAAGGGATGGGGCGTTTAATTCGGACATCGAATGACCATGGTGATATTCACATATTATTAAATGAAGATGAACAAAAACAGCGTGCAGCCTTTGAAAATATAGTAGCAGTTGTTCCAGAAATCAAGTAGAAAAAAGCGAGTTTACCCAAAAGGTAAGCTCGTTTTTTGTTATTTTAAAATAACATTATGTGCGTAGTTAAATTATGGTTCTTTAAAAAACTGTTGAATATTTCTCTTTTAAGCTATATAGTTCTTTGTAATGCAACGAAATCTTGTGGAAGAATATATTTTTTGTATTGAAAATAATTTCACAAAAGGTTTATAATAATGACAAAGATTTTTAAGAATAGTCAATTTGCTTGCTGACTATTCCTTGATAGGGGGCTTGAACCTGTCGAACATTCAATCATTGTGTAGAAAATATACAAATCTATCGGCAACGGATATTGACAAGTTAATAGAAATAGAGGCTACGCTAACGTATTATGCTGAGTTGACTGATTGTTACATGTTCATAGATTGCTTGTTGGAGAATTTACCGCATGCAATTGTTGTGGCAGAGGCATTCCCAAAGAAAGAGATTGGTTTATACGAAAAATCAGTTATCGGAAAATTCGTATTTGAAAGTTTTGAACCAGCCGTATTTGCTGCGTTTAAACATAAAGAAAAATCATCCATTTCCAGAGCAATTACGCAGGAAGGCATTACGGTGGAGCAAAATGTCATTCCCATTTTTAATGAGCAGCAGCAAGTAATTGCTGTATTGATTCAGGAAAAAATGGTGAAGATGCAAACGACACCGAAGGATGATTTTCAGAATATGCCTTTTGCATTAATTGAGCATATTGTTGAACCAAATTCTCAACCGATTCCAGTTGTTTCTGATTTACTCGTAGAGTCGATTATTCTCACAAATCACGAAAATAAAGTGATTTATAGTAATCCTGCTGGCTATCATTTTATTTCAGAGCTATCTGGATTAGAAAATTTTGACAATGTAGCATTGGATAAAATCTTACCTTTTTTACAGGAGGTCTATGATAAAGGCGACGATGTCTTTTTCCTTGAAATTACAATTGATCGTAAATCCTTTATTGTGAAGAAAATTCCAATTCGCAGTCATAACGAGAAAGTCACACTACTCATTATTCATGATCTAACAGAGCTTAAGCTGAAAGAAAATGAGCTAATGATGAAAACATTTGCGATAAGAGAAATTCACCACCGCGTGAAAAACAATCTTCAGACAGTGACAAGTCTATTACGTTTACAAATGCGCAATGAGCTGTCTGCTTCGAATGCAAGTGCTTTTCAAGAGGCATTAAATCGAATCTATAGTATTTCATCGGTTTATGAGCTGATTTTAGAAAATGAAGATAACGCGGAAGAAAGAGTAGACGTTATCGCTTTAGCTAAAAAAATTGGTCATAAAATGATTGATACGTCTAATACAGCAACTATTCAACTAGCCTTTCATCATGAAAATTTGCGGGTATTCTGCCATTCAAAAAAGGCAGTCTCTTTAGCACTCATTATTTGTGAGCTACTGCAAAATGCATTAAAGTATGCGTTTATCGGACGTGATGAAGGAATCATCGATATTCAATTCATTCAGGAAGATTCTACAATTTCGCTTCATATTTCTGACAACGGCGTTGGAATGCAAGAGGTGAAGGCATCTTTTGGTATGGAGATTATCACAAGGCTTGTAGAATATGATTTAGCTGGCTCATTTTCAATTATCCCTAGTAATGAAGGTACACATACTCAGATTCAGTTCCCTGTAAGTGAGGAGGTATTTATCGTAAATGACTAGGAAAGTTATGATTGTCGAAGATGAATCACTGATTGCGATTGATTTGAAGTTTATGTTAGAAGATAACGGCTACGAAGTTGTAGCTCAAGCGAACAATGGAGAAACTGCCATTGAATTAGCCTTTTTACATAAACCACAGTTAATCTTAATGGATATTAAAATGCCTAAACTTGATGGTTTAAAGGCAAGTAAAATTATTGAACAACAGCTTGGTATACCTGTTCTTTTCATCTCGGCATATAGTGAAAAAGAATTGTTGCTATACATGAAGCAGGATAATATATTAGGATATGTAATGAAACCGTTTTCTGAAAAAAATGTGTTGCCTGTGCTAGAGGTTGCTTTTCATCAAATTGATAAATTCAACCGTCTCAATGGGGAGATCTTGCATAAGCAAACACAATTAGATAAGCGAAAAGTCATTGAACGAGCGAAGGGCTTGCTGATGCAGGCTGAAAATATAAGCGAGGACGAGGCTTACCGTAAGATTCGCAATGAAAGTATGCAAACACAACAGGAAATGGTGCAGATTGCACAGCAAATTATTAACAACTTACAAGTCAATAGTTGAAGCAAAGGCGCTTTAAAGAGATTTCTTCTTTAAAGTGCCTTTTTTTATATAAATTTATAAATAAAAAAGGGGTGATGAGTAAGATGGCAATGATAGGAACGATTATCGTTTATATTATTATGATTTGTGCTGTTTTAGGGGCAATCGGAGCTATCCGAGATGCTGAGTATGGAATTGGGAAAGAATTTATGAATGGAATTCATACGGTTGGTCATATTTTTGTTCCAGCAGCAGGGATCATGGCAGCTATACCTTACTTAACATGGTTTATTAGTCATTTTATTAGTCCGATTTTTGAGTTAATTGGTGCAGATCCTGCGATCGCAGCGACGACGATTTTAGCCTCGGACATGGGTGGTTACCAATTAGCCAATGCGTTAAAGGAGTCTTATGAGGGATGGGTAATGGCTCTTGTTGTTGGTTTTATGTCAGGTGCTACTATCGTATTCTCGATTCCAATGGGTCTTGCGATGTTGGATAAGCGTGATCATAAATATATGGCGCTAGGAATTATGGCTGGCGTATTAACAATCCCGATTGGTGCATTTATTTCTTCCATCATGATTGTGCTATTCAACACAGAAGTACGTGAAGTCATTAGTACAACAGAGGCGCCTACATATGTATTTGCCATTTCTGTTTTACAAATATTAATTAACTTACTACCTTTATTCATTTTCGTTATCTTAATCGCACTAGGCTTAAAGCTGATTCCAAACGGCATGATTACTGGCTTTATGGTCTTCGGTCGTGTAATGGATGCGGGAATTAAACTGGTGTTAGTGTTCTCTATTGTTGAAATTTTTACAGGTATTTTTACAAAGATTTTTGGTGCGTGGGGCTTCGATCCAATCATGGCTGATGAAATCGACCAGTTCCGAGCATTAGAAACAGCCGGCTATATCGGAATTATGCTAGCGGGTGCCTTCCCAATGGTGTATCTAATTCGAAAGTATGCTTCCAAACCACTTGAAGCAGCTGGTAAAAAATTAGGCTTATCCTCTGTAGGGAGTGCTGGGATTTTAGCAACGATTGCAAATATTTTAGCGATGTTTACACTCATTCGCCATATGCCACCAAAAGACAAAGTGATTAACATTGCATTTGGTGTATGTTCGGCCTTCTTATTAGGTGATCACTTATCATTCACGGCGAACTTCCAGCCAACTATTATTTTACCTGTTATTGCAGGGAAGTTTTTAGCGGGTGTTATTGCGATTATTTTAGCCTATAAGCTTTCAGTACCAACTGCATTAAGGTTGGAAATTGAAGATCGCAAGGCTGGCATTATCAAAGAAGGCGAGTATTTAACAGATCAAAAATCTTAATTGATTAAAAAGTGAGGTGATGACGTGTGAGTGAAGAGAAAAAACGATTTATTCAGGAGTTTGTGCCGGGTAAACAGCTAACATTGAGTCACCTTATTGCCAATCCTGATCCAGAAATGTTTCAAAAGCTAGGTATCCAAGAAGCAGGTGCACTTGGCATTATGACTTGTACACCAAGTGAAACGGTAATTATTGCAGGGGACTTAGCAACAAAGGCTGCCAATGTCAAACTTGGGTTTTTAGATCGTTTTACAGGTAGTCTCGTTATTGTTGGTAGTGTGTCAGAGGTAGAAATGGCGATGTTAGAAATCAATCGTTTTTTATCCGAGGTATTAGGCTATACACCATCAAAAATAACAAAATCATAGGATGTGTCATATGAAAAATCGAGTAATGATAATAGGCGGTGTGCAAGCAGGAAAGTCAACATTGATGAATACATTGTTGGGCAAAGAAAGCAGTGCCAACAAAACACAAGCACTCGTTTATGATGACTGGATTGTTGATACACCAGGTGAATATGTTGAAAATCCAATGTATTACAGAAATATTATGGCAACATCTTTGGAAGTAACCCATGTGATTTACTTGCAGGATGCCACATCAGCAAGGAGTGTATTCCCTCCGCAATTCAGCTTAGGGATTCCCAAAATACAAATAGGGGTTATTACCAAGATTGATGCCCCTGATGCAGATGTAGAAAGGGCTACCGCCTTATTAAAAAATGTTATGACGCAGGGCCCTATCGTGCAAACCTCTTCCTGGCAAAAGCTTGGCATTGAATTGATTGAACCATTGATTCAACTCAAGACAAATGAAGAAATTCAACAATTTGTTAAGGAAAGCGATAGTCCGTATCTCATGTATTGCTTACAGTAGCGAGAGGGAGGTGTAGGGTGAAAACTGAAAAAATATTTAGTGCAGGCATTGATATTGGGACAAGTACCACAAAAATGGTTGTCAGTAGTTTTCTGTTAAAGAATGTGGCTGGCGTAACACATGTGCCAAGGATTGAAATTATTGAGAAAACGGTGTTGCATCAAAGTCCAATTATTAGAACCCCTTTTATCAATAAAGACATCATTGATATGAAAAAGATAGAGGAATTTATTTCTCAACAGTATCAATTGGCACAAATTGCTCCATCTGATATTGCAACAGGGGCCATCATCATTACTGGTGAATCAGCCACGAAGGAAAATGCAAGTGAGGTTGTCCATACCATTGCAGATGGCGCAGGTCATTTTTTAGTTGCTACCGCAGGTCCTGATTTAGAGGGCATCATTGCTGCCAAAGGGGCAGGTACTTTACAGCAATCAAAGAATTCATCCAAAGTCATCGCCAATATCGATATTGGTGGAGGGACAGCGAATATTGCTGTTATGCAGTTTGGAGAGGTCATTGGTACATGTACCTTACATGTTGGTGGTAGATTGATTGAGTTTAAGGATGGCAAGATTCAATCAATTTCTCCGCCACTCATGCGATTGATGGAACGATGGGCTAATCCGTTAGCGGTCGGTGATGCGGCCGAAGATATTCGAGTGACACATTGTCTTGAAGAAATGGTGCAAACACTTGCCATGATTCTTCATGGGCAATGCAGAGATGAAAAGCATCCATTATTACTAGGGCATTTACCAAACTGGCATAAACCTGTGGATGCCATCGTTTTTACGGGTGGTGTGGCCTCTTGTATTTATGAAAATGAATGTACACAGCGTCAATATGATGATATTGGTGAAAAATTAGCGAAAATGCTAATTCAGCATGAACAGCTACAATCATTTTTATGGTTACGACCAGAGGAAACAGCACGTGCAACAGTGACTGGTGCTGGTACACAAACCACTGAAATCAGTGGGGCAACCATTCAGGTGGATGCACAGGTATTACCACTAAAAAATGTACCTGTCTTCAATTGTCATATAGATCCTTCAACAGACTTCAACTCGACGGTGAAGACAGCAGTAGAGAGAGCAAATGATCTATTTTCTATACAGGACAATCGTTCGCCATTTGCCCTCTATTTTAGTGAATTGCCCTATTTAAGCTTTCAGGATGTACATGCATTGTGTCAGGCCATTTTGCTACATTTGGCGACAAGATGCTCTAAGGACATACCAATTATCATAGTCATTCAATCAGATTATGCAAAGATTATTGGACAGACCATACAAGCCATAAATGCGACAGTACCAATTATTTGCATTGATCAAATTAAAGTGGAAACGGGCGATTACATCGACATTGGAGAGGTTCTGCCATCTGGCGTCGTTCCTGTTGTGGTGAAGACCCTTGCCTTCCATTCAAAGTAAGGAGGATGAATGTGAACTTATCGGTGATATTTGGTGGAGAAAAATATAATTTTAAATCATTAAAAGATGTTATGGCTAAGGCCAATGAAGAAAAATCAGGCGATCAGCTAGCAGGTATTGCCGCTGAGACGGTTCAACAACGGATCGCAGCAAAGGCAGTATTAAGTGAGCTTTTAGTTAAAGATATCCGCGAAAACCCATTAGTGCCACAAGAAAATGATGAGGTTTCACGCATTATTGAGGGCGATATTAATGAGCAAATATATGGAGAAATCAAAAACTGGAGCATCGAGCAGCTGCGTGAATACATTTTATCAAATGACACGGGTGATCGTGAATTAAAGCGTTTAAGTAAAGGGATGAATTCCGAGATTATTGCTGCTGTTACAAAACTAATGTCCAATTTAGATCTTGTACATGCAGCCAATAAAGTTGAAATACTTTCAACGTGTAATATTACGATTGGTCAAAAAGGGACGCTGTCATCTCGTCTACAGCCAAATCATCCGACAGATAATATTGATGGCATCATCGCCTCTCTAAAAGAAGGACTGTCCTATGGTATTGGGGATGCTGTTATCGGCATTAATCCTGTAGATGATTCAGTTGAAAGTGTCAAAAAAGTGCTTACAGCTACAAAGGAATTCATCAATGATTGGTCCATTCCTACGCAAAACTGTGTATTAGCTCATATTACAACACAGATGAAGGCAATTAAACAAGGCGCCCCAGCAGATATGATTTTCCAAAGTATCGCAGGCACAGAAATTGCTAACCGTTCGTTCGGTATTTCTGCTGATTTAATAAGAGAAGCAGAGGAGCTCATTAAAAAACAAGGAACAGGTACTGGTCCAAATTTATTCTACTTTGAAACAGGTCAAGGCTCAGAACTATCGGCAGAGGCACATATGGGCATTGACCAAGTAACACTGGAATCGCGCAATTATGGATTTGCTAGACATTTTAATCCTTATATTGTGAACACTGTAGTTGGCTTTATTGGCCCAGAGTATTTATACAACAATAAACAAGTAATTCGAGCAGGTCTCGAAGATCATTTCATGGGCAAAATGCATGGTATTCCTATGGGGGTAGATATTTGCTATACCAACCATATTAAGGCAGACCAAAATGATGTGGAAGATTTAAGTGTATTGCTGACAGCTGCTGGCGTTAACTTTATTATTGCTGCGCCAATGGGCGATGATGTGATGCTCAACTATCAATCGATGAGCTTCCATGATGTGGCTACATTACTCCAAACATTTGGTAAAAAACCAGCACCAGAGTATTTAGCATGGTTAGAGAAAATGGGCATTTATGAAAATGGTCGACTGTCAGCAAGAGCTGGCGATTTATCCATTTTTGAAAGGTAGGTGAGTCAAGTGAATGATCAATTAGTTTCAATGATTACACAGCTTGTCATGGGGAAGATGGAGAAAAGTACTGGTAGTCAAGCACCTGAAATAGCTGCTACTTCAACAGAACAACCACTTATTAAATTTTATGATACAGTGGAAAATCGTTCTTCAGGAACAACAGAAGCTACAGCAACATCACAGGAGCCATTAATTCAGCTGTATCAGCATGGAGCTCCCCAGGAAGTAACAACGTTTGCTTCTACTACTTTCAACCAACCAGTAAATGACGCTGTGCCAATCAAGCCCTTTCAGTTTGAGGAAGAATCGTTAACTGAAAGTGTACAGGCTGCTAAGAAACATACACCTGCTCGTATTGGTGTAGGGAGAGCAGGGACAAGACCGAAAACGAAAACCTGGTTAAAATTCCGACTCGATCATGCTGCTGCGGTAGATGCTGTGTATGGCGAAGTGTCAGAAGATCTTTTACAAAAGCTTGATGTCTTTCAGGTCACTACGAAAGTCACAGATAAAGAGGAATACATTACAAGACCTGACTTAGGGCGTCGTTTATCAGAGGAATCAAAGGCATTGATTCAGGAAAAATGTAAACCACAGCCAAAGGTTCAGATTATTATCTCGAATGGCTTGAGTGCAAGTGCGATTGAAGAGAATGTTCAAGATGTTTACTTAGCCCTTCAGCAAAGCCTTAGCAATTTAAATATTGACATCGGTACTACGTTCTATATCGATAAAGGGCGTGTTGCTTTAATGGATGAGATTGGTGAGCTGCTACAGGCAGAGGTTATTGTTTACCTAATTGGTGAGCGTCCAGGGCTCGTATCGGCAGAATCAATGAGTGCATATTTATGCTACAAGCCAAGAATTGGGACAGTGGAAGCGGAACGTATGGTAATTTCAAATATCCATAAGGGTGGTATCCCACCATTAGAAGCGGGCGCTTATCTTGGCACAGTCGTAGAAAAAATCCTGCATTATCAGGCAAGTGGCGTAGAGCTTGTCGCAAAAGAAGGTTAGGAGGCTGAAATATGTATCCTCAAAAAATTATGGCGCAAATCTTGGCGATGCAAACCATTCCAAGAGTCAACAGTGAACTAGCAGAGCAGTTAGATTTAAAGCCACATCATCATAGCATTGGACTTGTCACACTGACAATCGACGATGTTGGCTACGTAGCCTTAGACGAGGCGACGAAAAAGGCAGATGTCGATGTTGTCTATGCAAAAAGCTTTTATGCGGGAGCGGCACATGCGTCTGGTCCATTGTCAGGTGAAGTGATTGGCATTATTGCTGGAAGCTCACCTGATGAAATTCGTAGTGGTCTTGATGCCATTCAACAAAAAATTGAATTTGATACGTATTTTGAAGCCATTAATAATAATGACAATCATGCCTTGTTTGCCCATACCGTGGCAAGCTGTGGGACGTATCTTGCTGAGCTTGCAGATGTAAAGGTTGGCACCCCACTTGCTTATTTAATTGCTCCGCCGCTTGAGGCAGTTGTTGGATTAGATGCAGCATTAAAGGCTGCAGATGTTGAGCTAAAGGTTTTCTTTGGTCCTCCATCTGAAACCAATTTTGGGGGCGGCTTATTAACTGGCAGTCAATCTTCATGCGAGGCTGCGGCACATGCATTCAGAGAAGCTATTGAAAATATAGCTAGAAACCCAGTGATCTAGAAGGGAGGCGGCTTTATGGCCACATTAGACAAAGACTTATTAGCGATTCAGGAAATGAGAGATGCCGTTAAACATGCTAATACAGCACAGGCTGCCTATATGCAATTTTCTCAGCAACAAGTAGACAACATTGTAAAGGCTGTCGCGGATGCTGCCTTTAAGGAAGCAGAGCGTTTAGCAAAAATGGCTGTGCAAGAAACAGGAATGGGTATTCCTAACCATAAAAAGATGAAAAATGAAGTTGCTTCACGAGATGTCTATGAAGATATTAAAGAATTAAAAACAGTTGGTATTGTGGGCTATGATCGGATGAAAAAAGTAGCTGAAATTGCAAGTCCTTTCGGTGTCATTGCTGGTATCGTACCAACAACAAATCCAACCTCTACAGCGATCTTTAAGACACTTATTTCTTTAAAAACGAGAAATGGGTTAGTGCTTAGTCCACACCCATATGCAGTGAAATGTACAAAAGAGGCTTTGGATATTTGTCGAGTAGCTGCTGAAAAAGCAGGTGCGCCAGAAGGATTACTACAATGTTTAACAATGTCCTCCATGGAGGCAACACAGCAGCTAATGAAGCACCCAAACATTCATTTAATTTTAGCTACGGGTGGTGGTGCATTGGTAAAGGCGGCCTATAGCTCTGGCAAACCTGCCTATGGGGTTGGGCCAGGAAATGTACCAGCTTACATTGAAAAATCGGCTAATATTCAAAAATCTGTACGTCAATTGGTGCAAAGTAAATCATTCGATAATGGCACAATCTGTGCAACAGAGCAAGCCATTATTGTGGATAAGGTGATTGCAGAGCAAGTGCAAACAGAATTAAAGAAAAATGGTGCCTATCTATTAAATGCCGAAGAAAAAGCTAAAATGGAAAAATTGATCTCGCCAGTTCCTGGGAAAGTTAATCCCCAGATTGTTGGTAAATCAGCTACTTGCCTAGCAGATTCTGTTGGTATTACAGTACCAGACGATACAAAAGTTCTTGTGGGCTTAGAAACAATGATTGGTAAAAATATTCCGTTTTCTCTTGAAAAACTATCACCAATCTTTGCGCTTTATATTGTGGAAAACAGTACAGAAGCCAAGCAGGTGATGATTGACCTACTAAATATTGGAGGACGCGGACATACATGCTCAATTCACACTGAAAATGCAGCATTAGCAGAGCAATTTTCTGTTGAATTACCAGTATCACGGATTGTGGTTAATACATTATCCTCAATTGGTGCAGTAGGTGGCACAACGGGCTTAGCGCCATCCTTTACATTAGGCTGTGGGACATTTGGCGGCAATATTACGTCAGACAACATTACAGCAAGACATTTATTAAATATCAAACGTATGGCGTATGGCATTAAAGATGTCGAAGTGCCAAAACCGGAATTCGAAGTACAGTCCGTTGTTGAGTCGGTAGTTTCACAAGAGCCTGCTCTAGATACAACAATGGTTCAGCAAATTGTCGATCAAGTATTAAAACAAATCACATTACAAAATAAATAAATTATTTGGAGGAATGACAAATGAGTACAGCATTAGGAATGGTAGAAACAAAAGGTTTAGTAGGAGCAATTGAAGCAGCAGACGCAATGGTAAAGGCAGCAAGCGTTAATTTAGTAGGAAAAGTTCATGTTGGTGGCGGGATCGTAACAGTTCTTGTACGTGGTGATGTAGGTGCAGTAAAAGCAGCAACAGATGCAGGGGCAGCAGCAGCACAACGTATAGGAGAGCTATTATCTGTCCATGTAATTCCACGTCCACACCACGAATTAGAAATGATTCTACCAAAAGCAGAAGCATAATTTCATATTCTTTGGATAGAAAATTCCCAACGCTATAGATGGAAAAATAACTACCATTTATAGAGGAGAGCTGGATCTAACTTTAGAACAGCTCTCAACTTGTTCTGATAATATCAATCCATAAAATAAAGAGGTGGCTAACATGACAACAGCAATAAAAACTTTTCCAGTGGCCATTTCGGCTCGTCATATCCATCTAAGTGAAGCGGATTTACAAGCACTTTTTGGCCCAAATGCGACTCTAACGAAAGATTTTGACTTATCACAGCCAGGGCAATTTGCTGCAAAAGAGCGCGTCTCTATTGAGGGACCTAAAGGCGTTATTCATAATGTCCGTGTCCTTGGACCTGTAAGACCAGCAACCCAAGTAGAGGTAAGCCGCACTGATGCCATGAAGCTAGGAGTGACACCACCTTTACGCCAATCAGGTGATATAGACAATTCTGCGGGCATTAAAATACTTTCTCAAGACAAAGAAATAGAGATCCAGCAGGGAGTCATCATTGCGCAAGCGCATATTCATATGACTGAGGAAGATGCCAAAGCATTGGAAGTACGCAATAATGAAATAGTTTCAGTGGAAGTTGTAAGTGATCGACCTGTCACTTTCCGAGGTGTCGTTGTACGTGTTTCCAATGATTTTAGTCTGGAAATGCACATTGATACAGATGAAGCAAATGCTGGTTTTATCGAACAGCAGGCACAGGGTAAATTAATAAAAGTATCATCGTAAGGAGGAGGCAAGATGCAAGAAAATTTAGTGCAAAAAATTGTGGAAGAAGTTCTGCAACAGGTCTTAAAAAATCAATCTTCCCCTCCACATGACGGTAAAATTCCGATTGGTGTTTCTGCCCGCCATGTCCATCTTGCACAAGCAGAAGTGGAACAGCTCTTTGGTGAAAATTATCAGCTCACACCGAAATTCGAGCTTTCACAGCCAGGGCAATTTGCTGCGGAGGAAACTGTAGTAATTGCAGGTCCAAAAGGGTCAATTGAGCGAGTGCGTATTCTTGGTCCCGCTCGTTCCTTATCCCAAGTGGAAGTAAGCTGGACAGATGCTATGAAATTAGGTCTGAAGCCACCATTAAGAATTTCTGGTGATATTCAAGGTTCCAGTCCTGTTACATTAATTGGTCCAAAGGGAAGTGTTGTGTTAAAGGAAGGCCTCATTATTGCACAGGCACATATTCATATGTCCCCAGCGGATAGTGCGAGATTCCAAGTCGTAGATGGGCAATCTGTCCAAATTAAGGTAGAAGGTATTCGCCCAATTATTTTATCGAATGTGGTTATCCGTGTTTCAGAGCGCTATCGCTTAGAAATGCATATTGATACAGATGAAGCAAATGCAGGGTTAATTCAACAAGGAACGCTTGCAGAAATCGTGCATCATCAAGTAAGTGAACCTATGATCACTGTGAAAGAGCAGTCGCCAGTCGTACAGAAAGTAGAGCAACCGTCCGTCTATCATTATGACAAAAAGCTACTTTCACAAATAGAAGTGCTCGATATCGATGCACAAGAAATTGTCGTTCCAAAGAAAACCATTGTGACAGCATTGGCTTATGATAAGCTGCGAGAGTTAAATAAAACATTAACGATTCGTTCAGAGTAGTTAGACAATGTGTGTCGCATAAAGAGGGTGAAGTTCATGCAAATGGGAAGAGTGATAGGCAGTGTATGGGCAACACGCAAGGAAGAGGGACTGAATGGTTTAAAGCTACTAATCATTCAACCTATTGATTCCAATCAACAGCCGATTCGCACAGAAATGGTTGCAGCTGATCGTATAGGAGCGGGTATTGGTGATGATGTCCTGATTACAAGTGGTGGGTCATCTCGCTATATCATGAAAGATAATCCGTTACCGATTGATGCAGTTGTCATTGGTATTATTGATTCTACGGAAGTAATGAGAGGTGAGGACAATGAGTAGCGCAATTGGAATGATCGAAACAAAAGGATTAGTAGGCTCTTATGAAGCTGCTGATGCGATGATTAAAGCGTCAGACGTCACAATCGTCAAACAAGAGTTTGTGGATGGTGGCATCGTGACGATTGTCGTGAAGGGTGACGTAGGTTCTGTACAAGCCGCAGTAGAGGCTGGAAAAGCAGCCGCTATGCGTGTTGGTGAATTATTAGGCGCTCACGTCATTCCGAGACCTGATGAAGATGTCTTTAAAATGATTAAAGGACCAGAGGCACCAAAGAAAAAGGCTGTCTCTGCACCAGCAGCAATGCGTGCTAAAAAAACAACAGAAACAACATCAGCGACAGATAATCGAGGTGAGGCATAATGGCATTTCGTAAAAATAAAATCGCTGTTATTGGAGCAGGCCACACCGGTTCCACACTGAGTTTATTTTTAGCACAGAAAGAATTAGGCGATGTAGTGCTTGTTGATATTCCAGAGGCCGAGAACCCGACAAAAGGGAAAGCTTTGGATTTGCTACAAACAGGCCCCATCGAAAAATTCAATGTGTCCATTAAAGGCACGAGTCAATATGAAGATATCGCTGGTGCGGATATTGTTGTCATTACAGCAGGTATTCCACGTAAACCAGGGATGAGTCGTGATGACTTAGTCACAACAAATGCTAAAATCATTCAACAGGTTTCAAGACAAATTAAACACTATGCTCCAAATAGTATTGTTGTTGTGTTGAGTAATCCTGTTGATGCCATGACGTATGTGTGTCATAAGGAAACAGGCTTTGCCAAAAATCGTATCATTGGTCAATCTGGTGTATTAGATACAGCTCGCTTCAACACGTTTGTGGCGCAGGAGCTTCACATTGCACCAGAGGATGTATCAGGCTTCGTCCTAGGAGGACATGGCGATGAAATGGTACCATTAATCCGTTATTCCTATGCAGGCGGCATTCCATTAGAGAAACTAATTCCTCAGGAACGACTACAGCAAATCGTGGAGCGTACGCGTAAAGGCGGCGGTGAAATTGTTGGCTTACTAGGTAATGGTAGTGCCTACTATGCACCAGCAGCAGCGTGTGCCCAAATGGTTGAAATTATTATCAAAGATCAACGAAAAATTATCCCTTCTATTGCCCTATTAGAAGGAGAATATGGGTACCACGATCTCTTTTTAGGGGTACCAACTATTTTAGGTGGCAATGGCATCGAATCTGTCATTGAATTGCACCTAACAAATGAAGAACAAACAGCCCTTCAGCACTCTGCAGAGGCTGTGAAACAGGTAATTGCTATTTGCCAAAACATTGAATAGAGTAAACAGACTCTATTTTTCAATGGATCGAAAGGATCCCCAACTTTCTTTCCAATAAAATTTCATGATAGCTCAAAAAATGTTTGATTGGAAACCGAACATGACTTGAAGGCTAGTATAAATCCCCAATTATATAGAAAGCTCTCCTGTATTTATGGGAGCAGAAACTGTAGCAGACTTTAAAGTTTGCTGCAGTTTTTTTCATTCACAACTTATATCATAAAAATCATTATCGCTTCTACTATAATGAAATTAGGAGGGATGTGGATGAACAACATTGTACAGGAGATGATTGATTGGATTGAGCGTCACCTATCAGAAGGATTTTCATTGGAGCAATTAGGAAAGGATATGGGTTATTCTCCTTATTACTGTTCTTTTAAATTCCATCAGGCGACAGGGATGACGATTAAAAAATATCGATCACTACGTAAAATCTATCTTTCTACTACTGCATTAAAAGATCCCCAAAAGAAAATAATCGACATCGCCTTTCACTACGGCTTTTCATCGCAGGAATCCTTTTCTAGAGGTTTTAAAAGGTACTTTGGTATAAGTCCGAATGATTACAGAAAGTCCCCTAAACCTTTACAAACCTTTGTAAAGTTGAGATTACAGGATGATGGAGGATGGTTGACGATGGATATTTCTCAGAAATTAAAAATTGATGTATTACAAGAGAAGATGAATGCGCAATACGATCAGAAGCTATTGAATGTATTAAATGGTCAAATGATGTATGAGGAGTTCGCAAAACAACAATTAATGGGCAACAGCGATTACGTTCCTTTCAATGAAGCGATGTGTGCGAATCCAACGATTAGTCCCATTTTCAGTGAAGAATTTAATAAACTACGCGCTATAGGGCATGAGGTGTCTTTACAACAATATGAGCAGGTGACATTGAATCCGTTAAAGCCATTGTTAACAAATGACTATGAATGTATTGTTTTATGGTTTGGAGATGATATGTTTTGTCAGATGAATTTATTGACCGTCCTCGCTTTCCTAGAGCAACAAAGCTATCAAGGTAAAGTCTATTATTATATGGTCAAGGAAATGACCTATGAAGTGGAAGAAACAGAGATAAAACTTGGACCGTATGGGGAGGTCTATCAGGAGGTATTGATGCACCATTGTCTACCCAAGACAACGCTTATACCTGTCATGTATCAGGGCATTCAATTATTTTTCAGCTATTTAAATGAAGAGAATGAGATCACTGTGTATATAAAAAAACACCTCCATCTATCTCAAAATGACCTGTTAAAGCAATTGTTTTCTCTATTTCCACACTATGGATTGGGGGATAGACAATATATTAAAATAATAGAGAAGATAAAAAAGGAATATTCTGAATAATTATCCTGGAAAGTCCGCAATATACAAAATTTTCGAAAATATGATAAAATAATAACGTGAAAAGGAGGATGAATGCATGACTGTTCAACAATTTACAGACTATGTGAAGAAAATGCAGCATTATGAGGAAGCGCTCAATGTGATTTATTGGGATATGCGGACGGGTGCACCGAAAAAGGGGTTAGCACAACGTTCTGAGGTAATTGGTACATTATCAGCCTCCTTATTTGATATGCAGACGAGTGAAGAACTAGGAGAGCTTTTAGTAGCATTAGAGGCACAAAAAGCTGATCTTGACTATGTAACACTACGTTTAGTAGAAGAAGTAAGAAAGAATTACGATCAAAATAAAAAAATTCCTGCGAATGAATACAAAGAATTCGTCATTCTTCAATCGAAGGCAGAAACGGCTTGGGAAGAAGCGAAGGCAACGAATAATTTTGCTCTATTCCTACCATACCTAGAAGAAATCATTCAATGGCAGAAAAAATTCATTCAATATTGGGGCATTAAAAATGGATCTCCATACAATACATTACTAGATTTATATGAGCCAGATATGACAACAGATGTCGTAGATCAAGTATTTGGTGAATTACGAGAGTCTATTGTGACGCTTGTTCAAAAAATTGCTCATTCATCGAATAAACCTGATACTAGCATGTTATTTAAGCATTTCCCGCGAGAGGCACAGCGTGAATTATCGTTAGAATTGCTTACTCAGCTCGGCTATGACTTTGATGCTGGTCGCTTGGATGAAAGTGTCCATCCATTTATGATCGGCTTAAATTATGGTGACGCTCGTATTACCACTAAATATGATGAAAATGATTTCCGTTCAGCTATTTTTGGCACGATTCATGAGTGTGGTCATGCGATGTATGAGCAAAACATTGATGAAAAACTTGCTGGTCTACCATTAGCTACTGGTACATCGATGGGGATTCATGAATCACAATCATTATTTTATGAAAACTTTGTCGGCAGAAATGAAAAGTTCTGGGAGCATAACTATGAGCGTCTTCAGCACTTCTCACCAGCTCAATTTGGTGATGTGCCATTAGCCGATTTTTTACGTGCCATCAATATGGTAGAACCATCATTGATTCGCATTGAAGCAGATGAACTAACATATCCATTACATATCATGATTCGCTATGAAATTGAACGTGACTTATTCAATGGGGATTTACAAGCTAAAGATCTACCGCAAGTATGGAATGATAAATATGAGGAATATTTAGGTATTCGTCCTGAGACAGATGCACAGGGAGTATTACAAGACATGCACTGGTCAGGTGGCATGTTTGGTTACTTCCCATCCTATGCATTAGGAATGATTTATGCAGCACAGTGGAAGCACGCGATGGATAAGGATATTCCAAACTTTGATGAGCTATTAGAAAAGGGAGAGCTACTACCTATTCGTGAGTGGTTAACAGACAAGGTCCACCAATATGGGGCATTGAAAAAGCCATTCGAGCTATTACAAGAAGCGACAGGGGAAGGCTTAAATGCGAAGTACCTAGCAGATTATTTACAAGAAAAATATACAAAGCTATATCAGCTATAGAAAAACAAGCGATTTCTCATTTTAGAGAAATCGCTTGTTGCTTTGAAAATATTCTTACCAAAGCTTAAAGCCTTTGAGCCCGCTGGTGAATTTGAAATAATTTCGAAGATTGGAATTGTGTAAGCTAATATAAATAAGGCTACTAAAATTACAAGTCAAGATTGAAAGTAAGCTACATTTCATGTTACATCAATATTTTTTTATAATGTTCAACATTATAAAGAGTCATTTTTAAATTGAACTATTGTGTTAAACAATCTGGCCAGATTGTTGAGTAAATATTTATTTGTGTAGCTTATGTATGATACTTTTTTGACCAATTAAAAATTTAGGGGTGATTATGGTGACACTTAAATGGTTGTGGATATTGGTTATTGCATTTTGCGTACTAGAATGGATTTCAATCCCATTCATAAGTGCATTTACAGGAAAATTGTATCAAGTAGTTGATGGTGTATTAATAATTACTTTTATTATTTATCCATTATTTTTCTTGACTACTCTTTTATTATTACAAAAGGGGAATAAAAAAATTGGTGCAGTAATTTTGCTTATTCCACTAGTTGTGTATGCCCCCGTGTTAATAAGTCTTCAAACGTTGGTTAAATAATGAATTACTAATTGAGTTAACGTAGCGCTTTGTACAACAAGAGTTTCAAAAATTATCGAACTTTAAAAAATTTAATCTATCCCATTAAATAAGAGCAAGCTTTGAACAATCATTTTTTCAAAACTTGCTCTTTAGTTTTGTTCTCATATCAAGGTTGATATCGTTAATTTAATCAAACTTTATTACAAATCTAATCAACAAGAAGTTTATGTTAGAATTCGATTAAGTTTGTGAAGTATATGTAACTTGGTAACTTTTATATGGAAAAGAAGGAACATAGGCAGATGGAAAATATAATAAGTTAATTAATGCAATTCCTGCTCAAGAATATGATATTATGGGACAACTATTTAAATTTATGAGTAATTGAGGGATTTACTTGACGATTTTCAGAGTAAGCAACATCGAGAGACATTTTAGTGAGTGTCAGGTGGCATGTTCGGTTACTTCCCATCCTATGCGTTAGGTATGATTTATGCCGCGCAGTGGAAACATGCGATGGACAAGGATATTCCAAACTTTGATGAGCTACTAGAAAAGGGAGAGCTACTGCCAATTCGAGAGTGGCTAACTGATAAAGTTCATCAATATGGAGCATTGAAAAAGCCATTTGAATTGCTGAAAGAAGCGACAGGGGAAGGCTTAAATGCGAAGTACCTAGCAGACTATTTACAAGAAAAATATACGAAACTCTATCAATTATAAAGTGAAAAAAAGCGATTTCTCGTTACAGAGAAATCGCTTTTTTATAGGAAGATGCGTTTGGATGCTTACCACAATTGATAGCCTTTGGAGCCGGCTGGTGAGTTCGAAATAATATCGATAATTGGTACTGTGTAAGCGAATAAAATTAAGGCTACTAAAATAACAAGCCATATTTTAAAGTTTTCTAAAATAGCTGGTGTCGGACCGCTAAGCTCATGTACGTCACCTACAGGGAATTCTTCGTCACCTTTAGGTGCGAACCAAGCTAATTTCACGACGATATAAATGATCACTAGGATGGCGATAAAGAGGATTGTTCCACCCACAGCTTGTGCGATTTGATAAGGAATCCAATCGTAAGCCTGCTGAGCGCCACCATATTCTGAGTAATCTGAGCGACGAGGCGCACCAATCAGACCAGCAATATGCATTGCTGAAGACATAATCGTCATACCAGTAGCCCATAAGATACCAGCGAAATTACTAAGATTATTTAAAGACTTCGAAAGTGTACGGCCTGTTAAATGTGGAATTAACCAGAATGCCGCACCGAAGTAAGTTAAAACAACAGCTGTGGCAATCGTTAAATGGAAATGCCCTGTAACCCAAATAGTATTATGAATTAATTGGTTCATTTGATAAGAGGCATTGACAATACCGCCTGCACCACCTGGAATAAATGACACCATACCGATAAATGGTACGAAGAAACGAGCATCCTTCCAAGGTAATTTTTTAAACCAACCAAATAGTCCTTTGCCACCTAATTCACGTCCACGTAACTCAAACATTGCAAACATCGAGAAGGCCGTCATGAGAGAAGGCACGATTACAGCAAATGTTAAAACAACTTGAATGAACTTCCATGTACCATCAATACCAGGCTCTGTTAACTGATGGTGAATCCCAACAGGAATAGAGAAGAGTAAGAACAGCATAAACGAAAGTCTTGCTAAAGAATCGGAGAAAATTTTTCCACCAATTACTTTTGGAATAATTACGTACCAAACCATATAGGCAGGTAATAACCAAAAGTATACAAGTGCATGACCAAAATACCAGAAAAGGGTACGTGATAATGCTACATCGACACGTTCAATTAAACCTAAGGACCATGGTAATAATTGAATTAAAACAGAAGCTGCAACACCAAGCGTTGCCACGAACCACATTAAATTATTAACAACTACCATAAATGATAGTAACGGGCTGCGTTGTCCACTCGCTTTATTTTCCTTGCGCCACTGGACATAACGTAAAATTTGACCTGCGCCGCCAACCCAAGAACCAACAACGACTAATGTAAGACCTAAATAGAAAATCCAATGTGCCTTTAATGGTGCATAGAATGTATAAAGAACAGTTGCTTTATTCAATAACACCATCGTTGCGGCAGCAGCTGTACCAATCGTCATTAACCAGAAACCAATCCAGCCAAGTCTTCTCTGAGTATCAGTGAACGTACCAGATGTTCGACTTACACTTGCAATTTGGAAGCCGTAAATAAAGAATGTAGTTAATATAAGACCGAGTAATACACCATGAACTGTTAATACTTGATAATAACCAATGCCTGCTGGTAATGTAAATTGACCAGAACGTACAAAAACCTGTAATAAACCTGCAAGACCACCTAATAACAATGCGATAAATGCCACGTAAATATGTGCCATTGCTAGCTTTGCATCTCGACGATCCACTTTTGTCATTGAATTAGTGTGACTCATTTGAATCCACCACCTTTAGCATAGAGTGCATCATCGTATGTCCTGTACCACAATACTCATTACATACGATTAAAAACTCGCCGACCTTATTGACTTCTGTTACATATTCCGAAATATAGCCAGGCTCAAGCATCATATTGATATTCGTACCTGCAACCTCAAAACCATGCATAACATCCTCACTTGTCGCGATAAATTTCACTTTTGCACCAAGTGGAACCTCAATTTGTGGAGGATTATAATTGAATGCAGAAGCAACTACTACCACTTCGTAATCCCAATCTTTACCTTCAACCTTATGGACACCTGGATTATCAAAAGGCGCTGTCTCTTTCACTTTCTCGTAATCTAGTGTTTTTTTACCATTGTTTGGATGGGAGCCTTGATGAAATGCTCCGATACCGAGAATGATCAGGAATGCCACTAAAGTGGTAACTCCAAACACAAGCCAGTATTTCTCATACTTATGTATGTGCATATGTTTCTGTCCCTTCTTCGTAGATTAAAACCGTCCAATGAACAAATCGAAGCAGTACACCCAAAGTAAAATGATGATAATACCTACTCCAAAAACTGCATAGAGTGAACCTTTTAAATTTTCATCTGACTTCTTTTTATTTGCCATTTTTGCTCCTCCTACGCTTTTTATTGTTGTGTTTCTTACAGTCATCATATAAAAATCCCCTGCATTTTGATGTGAAAAAAATCACACTTCTAGAAGAATTATGTGAAGAAAGTGTGAAGGATTTAAGAGAGAAAAAAAACAAGCCATCTCAAAAGTCATTGAGATGGCTTGCTTAATGATTGTAATTAACTTTTTTTAATAAAAATAATAGATTTTAAGGAAGGGAGAACAGTCCTTCTCATTCCCTTGTGGGCGAAAGGCAAATCTTACACATACATGCTGAATGTCTTGCATACAATGTCTTATTTGGAACAGACTTTAAACCTACCAAGCTTCTATTCCGCTTCTTCTTCAATTGTTAATAGAACTGTTAGGGCACCGACGCTTGGGACCGAAACTGGGAGAGCAAAGGCCTTTTCAAAGCCATATAATTTTGTATTGCCCACCATCACTGTTGGCGGAGTGATATCAATTTCTAAGCTTTCTTGCCCAACAGCTGTACATAAATTTCCTGCAATCATGTTACCAAATTCCCCTGTAAAGGATTCTAGCATTTCTCCTTCAAGCGGCATACCGAACATAGTACTACCGATCCCGCTGAACACTTCGGGGGAGGAGTCAATGATAACGCGTCCCTTTAAATCTCCGATTAAGCCAATTAATACGCCCATTTGTTGCTGTTGAAAGGGTTCAGAAATAATACTAGGCGACTTTACTTCTATATCCATAGGAAGAATGGTTTTTAAAGCGTGGATTGTCCCGTTTAAAATAGTTTGAAAGTACTTCGAATTACTCATCATTACCGCATCCTTTTTCCGACTTTTCTACATCTTACCATGTAAAAAGGGTAAGATGAAAGTATGTCTTGACGAATTAACGTGAAATTTATAATATATTAATGAGAATGATTTTCAAATTCAATGTAAACGTCTGAAAACTTAACGAAAAATAACTAAGAAGGAGCGGTTCGCAATGACTTTCGTATTGATTGGAGCAGCAGTAGTGATCTATATTGGAGTTGGAAAATACGTCATGAACCAGGCAACTGCACATTTGAAATAAGAGCTAATACTTGTTAAACATCTATAGGCATGGTCCGAATATTCGGACCATGTTTTTTTGTATTTCTAGGAATGATAAAAAAATTAAATGTTTTTTCGGAATAATTTAATTAAGATGAATTTTTATTTTTTTCTGAAAACTATTGAAATAACCAAGTTTTTCTGTTAAGATTTTAAAAAATGGAATCGCGTTTCATATTTTGGAACGGAGGGGGAAATGAGTTTGAATATTTTAGAAGTAAGCGATTTGAAAATAGGTATTCAACAAAATAAAAAAGATATTGCCATTGTGAATGGAGTATCATTTCAACTTGAAAAAGGAAAAACTTTGGGGATTGTAGGGGAATCAGGTTGTGGAAAAAGCATGACATCACTTTCACTTATGGGATTGTTACCTGCTGGGGTTAACTGGCAAGGTGGAGAAGTTTACATAGATCAAAAACAAATTAATAAAAAGTCGAATAAGGAATGGCGAAAGATTCGTGGGAAAAAAATTTCTATGATATTTCAAGAACCAATGAGTTCGCTCAATCCAGTATATAAGGTTGGTTCTCAAATTATGGAAATGATTCATAGCCATGAAAAAATTTCAAGGAAAGAAGCTCATGAACGTGCCGTTGATATGCTTCGTCTCGTAGGTATTCCTCGTCCAGATAAAGTAGTGAATGAATATCCTCATCAATTATCAGGAGGAATGCGACAAAGGGTTATGATCGCCATGGCATTGGCTTGTGGACCAGAAATATTAATTGCAGATGAACCTACTACAGCATTAGATGTGACAATCCAGGCTCAGATTTTAGATTTAATGAGAGACATACAAGAAAAACTAGATATGTCCATCATTTTAATTACCCATGATCTTGGTGTAGTAGCAGAAATATGTGAGAAAGTAATTGTGATGTATGCTGGTGAAATTGTTGAAGAGGCAACAGTGCTAGATTTGTTTAATTATCCGCTTCATCCATATACAAAAGGGTTATTAAATTCATTGCCTGACATTGAATCAGAACAAGAGTACCTTCCATCAATAGAAGGGGTGGTGCCATCACCATCCGATATGCCTTCAGGTTGTAGATTTTTCGATCGCTGCGAATTTGCAACAGATCAATGTAAAAAGAAGCCTGATCTATATACAACCTCTATTGGTACCAAAGTTAGATGTTGGCTGTACGAAGAGAACGAAGTAGGAGGGGGAATTGTCAATGGGCAGTCCATTGTTAGAAGTTAAACACTTAAAGAAATATTTTCCAGTTAAAGGATCACGTTCAGGTCATTTAAAAGCAGTAGATGATGTTTCATTTTTTGTAAATGAGGGTGAGGTTTTAGGAATTGTCGGAGAGTCTGGGTGCGGAAAGTCCACTATGGGTAAAACATTAATTCAGCTTCTAACACCTACTGAGGGTGAAATTTTACTGAATGGAGAAAATATTGCCACTCTTAGCCCAAAAGAGGTACGTCAAAAGCGCCGTGATATGCAAATCATC
This sequence comes from Lysinibacillus sp. IITD104, assembly GCF_036698265.2. NCBI lineage: Bacteria > Bacillati > Bacillota > Bacilli > Caryophanales > Bacillaceae > Lysinibacillus > Lysinibacillus sp. IITD104. Next base: position 2,935,755 of record NZ_JBAHYH020000001.1, on the reverse strand, counting down.
TTTCAAGACCCTTTTTCTTCCCTTAATCCTCGTATGAAGGTGTTTAAAATAATCGAAGAACCTTTGGTGAATTTTGGAATAGGTACAAAGGAAGAGAGAAAACAACGCGTTTATGAAGTAGCTAAACAGGTTGGACTTACACAAAAGCAGTTAGAACGTTTTCCACATGAATTTTCAGGTGGTCAAAGACAACGGATTGGAATTGCTCGAGCATTAGTGTCCAATCCAAAATTGATTGTTGCAGATGAACCAGTATCTGCTCTGGATGTTTCCATTCAATCTCAAGTATTAAATATTATGAAAGATTTAAAAAAGGAAATGAACCTTACCTACATTTTCATATCACATGATTTAAGTGTAGTGCATCATTTTTGTGACCGCATAGGGGTAATGTATTTAGGAAAGTTAGTGGAAATGGCAGATAAACACGAATTATTTAATAATCCTAAACATCCATACACAAAAGCTTTACTATCGGCATTACCAAAATCTCATCCTTCAAAAGTAAAGGAGCGAATTGTGCTAAGTGGAGATGTTCCCAATCCTGCTAATCCACCATCGGGTTGTACATTCCATACACGATGCCCAAACTGCATGGAAATATGTAAAGTGACACCTCCGAAATTTAAAAAAATTGGCGATAAGCATGAAGTTTCCTGTTTACTTTATGAAGAGCAAATGGAGCGATTAACATGAGCAAAACATTGGAAAAAGGTATTAATATTTTAACGTTATTTACTGAAGAAAAACCTTCTTGGCGGTTAGACGAGCTAGCGATCGAAACGGATATTCCTAAACCGACTTTACATAGGTTTTTAAAAACATTTACAGATTTAGGCGTATTAAAACGTCCTTACGTTCAAAGCGGTGGACAGTTAGTATTGAGTGATCATTATCTACTTGGGAATAAACTCATTGAATTAGGTGCAATTGCTGCAAATTCAATTGAAATTCGTTCTTTGGCTATACCGTATATGAAGATGTTGCAACAGAAGTTTGACTTGGCTGTTCAACTAAGCATACTGGATGAAACAGATGGTCTTTATATCGAAAAAATCGAAAGTTTAAAACCAGTTTTATTATATACACGGGTGGGGAGAAGAGCACCTCTTTATGCAGGCGCTTGTTCAAGAATACTTTTATCCTTTCAATCAGAGGAAAAAATTAGTGAGGTACTTCAAAAAACTCGTAAAAAATATGCTAGTGGAACACCTGTTACTGATGAAGAGATATTTGAACTAATTGAATTTGGGAAAAAAAATGGCTATGCCTACAGCGTGTCAGAATTGGAAGAAGGCACTGTATCAATAGCAGTACCGATTTTCAATAGTGAACGCAAGGTAGAATACTCGATTAGTATAGCGGGCATAGAGACACTCATACCAAAAGAAAAAATAAATGAATTTTTAGAAGGTCTGTGGGAAACGGCAGCTTCAATATCTGCTGAACTAGGTTATTCGATGCCATATCCTTATGGCGTATAGATAGCACAAATACAAAAGGGGATGAACAATGTATGAAGAAACAAAAATGGATTGCGCTATTACTTGTTTGTATAATGATTGTTTTAACAGCATGTAGTGGCGGTACATCATCAAAAGACGAAAGTAAAAATAGTAGTAAATCATCTGGTGAAAATCCAGCAGCAACACGTGGAAATGAATTAGTTATTCGTGTGGCAGGAGACCCACAAAACTGGGACCCAATTGATACATTTTTACTTGCTTGGAGTACAGTAGCAACATCGGTATTTGAAGGATTAGTTAGTCGTTCTTTAGATTTAGAAATTCAACCAGGGTTAGCGGAATCTTGGGAATATATAGATGATAAAACGATTGTTTTTAAACTACGACAAGGTGTTACCTTCCATAATGGCGAACCGTTTAATGCGGAAGCAGTTAAATTTACATTTGATCGTCTACTAGGAGAAGAAGGTCAACAAGGTCCGCAATATTCAAACTATACGTCGATTGACAATGTTGAAGTGACAGGTGACTATGAAGTCACTATGCACCTAAATGCCATTGACCCAGTATTATTGACTAAACTTTCAGGATATGGTGCTGTCATCGTACCACCTAAATATATCCAAGAACAGGGTGCAGAGAATTTTGACATGAAGCCTGTTGGTACTGGTCCATTTAAAATGACTGATTATCAACGTGATAAACAAGTAGTTATTGAGCGATATGAAGATTATTGGAATAAAGATGCTATTAAACTAGATAAAGTAACATTTAAAGTGATTCCAGAGACAGCGACGGCACTGGCAGAATTACAAACAGGAAATATTGATATTATGACACGTTTAGAGGTTTCGCAAGCGGCAACAGCAGAAGGAACTGATTTCATTGAATTAAAGGATGTGTCCACTCCTACAGCGTATTCAATTCGTTTTGATACAGCACAAAAGCCTGTTGATGATGTACGTGTTCGTCAAGCGATTAACTATGCCATTGATAAGGAAACAATAGTGAAAGAAATTTTAGGTGGCTATGGCAACCTCATTAGTTCGTTCCAAAGTAATCTATCTTTTGGCTATAACAAAGATTTAGAGCCATATCCATATGATCCAGAAAAAGCAAAAAAATTACTTGCAGAAGCTAAGGTTCCTGAAGGTACTACACTTGAATTCTTTATTCCAGGTACGGATGGAACATTTAAAGAAATAGCCCAAGCAGTAGCATTTTATTTACAAGAAGTGGGATTAAAAGTTTCTATTAATAGTGTGGAAAATACTACATTCCAATCAGAGTTAATACCACAAGGGAAAGCTGGTCAAATGTATAAAAATGGCTGGGGTGGTTGGACTTTAGATTTTGATAATACAGCTTATTTAATGTATCACGAAGGGGAATTCTGGAATCCATCCTATAAAAATGAAAAAGTTGAACAATTATTAGCGGCAGAGCGAGCAACGATTAATAATGAGGAGCGTCAAAAAATCTTTAAAGAGCTGACAGAAGTGTTATATGAAGATGCTGCAGAAGTTAATTTATATTCTGAGGTTGAAATATACGCAGTGAATAAACGAATAAAAGATTTCCAACCACCTCATGATGGCCGCTTTAGATTTGAAGGTGTCACTGTCGAGTAAGTAAAAAATTATGAGATAGTATGCTTGTCATACTATCTCTTTCATTTCAAATTAGGAGGATGGAATTATGCTTTCCTATATACTACGACGTTTATCGCATACAGTGTTGGTGATAATTGCTGTCTCATTAATTATATTTTTCGCCATTCGTTTAACGGGGGATCCGGTAAGCATCATGTTCGGTGCTGGGGAACCTTCACAACAAGCAGTAGAGGAACTGACAGCAAAGTTGGGTTTAGATAAGCCTATTTGGGAGCAATATATCATATTCATGAAAGATTTAGTAACGCTTGATTTTGGTACATCGTATCGTTCGAATAGTCCAGTTTTGGAAATGTTGTTAGAACGAGCATGGCCAACACTAGCACTTGCTTTAGGGGGGATGACTGTAGCATTGTTAATCGCTATTCCTATCGGTATCCTATCTGCAGTTTATAAAGGCAAGTCCATTGATATTTTTGGTCGTATTTTTTCTTTATTAGGTATCTCTTTCCCTAATTTTTGGTTAGCGTTTATGCTAATCTTGATCTTTGCTGTTCAGTTAAAATGGTTACCTGTATCGGGCTTTGATGGGTTTAGCTCATTGATCCTTCCATCCATTGCATTGGGTCTGATTTTATCTGGTATTTTAGTTCGATTAATTCGTACCTCTATGCTTGAGGTGCTTAAAATGCAATATGTGACAACTGCTCGAGCAAAAGGAATTAGAGAATGGCTTGTCATTATTCGACATGCCTTTCGAAATGCCTTATTGCCAACTGTGACGTTTGTTGGGTTACAGTTCGGTGGACTTTTAGGGGGGGCTGTTATTGTAGAGCAAGTATTTTCTTGGCCAGGAATCGGAAGATTAATTGTTGATTCTATTAATCAACGAGATTATCCAGTCGTACAGGGTGGAGTAATTCTCCTAGCTCTTATCATGATTGTCGTTAATCTAATTGTGGATTTATGTTATTCATTAATTAACCCAAAAATACGCACTGGAAGAGGTGACAATTAATGACACAGATAATGGAAGCAGAAACAGTCGAAATAAAAAAGGTTAGTAGAATAATAAGTATTTTAAAGTTTATTAAAAATAATCCAACTGGGATAATCGGTCTATTATTAGTTGTCACGACTATTCTATGTGCGATATTTGCCCCTTATATTGCTCCACATGATCCAGGAGCAGCTAGCTTAGGACATCGTCTAGATTTGCCTAAATGGTTAGACGATACTGGTAAATCTCAATATTTACTTGGGGGAGACCAAGTTGGACGGGATTTGCTAAGTAGGATTATATATGGTGCTCGTATTTCCCTTTTGGTAGGGATTTGTGGTGTGCTCATTTCGTTAGTCCTTGGAACATTTCTTGGAATTGTGTCAGGGTATTTTGGGAAATGGATGGACGATTTAATCATGAGGTTAGCTGAAGTTCAATTAGGTCTGCCATTTATTTTACTAGCAATTGTAATTATGAGTGTATTTGGAACAGGGATTGAAAAAATCATTATTATTCTTGGACTTACATATTGGGTTAGTTTTGCTAGGCTAATTCGAGGGGAGATTTTAGCTCTAAAGGAACAAGAATATATACAGGCTGCAAAGGCAATCGGAGGCACACATTTTAAAATTATCCTTAAGCACATCTTACCAAATGTTGCTTCTTCGATTTTAGTGTTAGCAACGATGTGTATCGCAGAGTTTATCTTATTAGAGGCTTCACTAACATTTTTAGGGTTAGGTGTTGAACCGACAGTACCTTCGTGGGGCGGAATGTTAGCAGACAGTCGGAATTATATGACGTCAGCTTGGTGGATTTCTGTATTTCCAGGTATTGCAATTATGTTAACTGTACTAGGCTTTAATTTACTAGGAGATTGGCTACGAGATCGCTTAGATCCAAATATGAAAGTTTAGGTGATAGTGTGAACTCAAAAATATTTTCAATTTTATTTAATAAGAATGAAACCCTAAAAAAGCCTTCTTTATTTATAAACTTACCTACAAATCTTGTTCCAATCGGATTGATTGATTTTTGTGCGAGGTTAGGCTTAGAGTCAAATGAAATAGATTTTGATTTATTTCAAGCGTCTAATCAGCAGTACTCAATGGAATTTTTACAACATAGTAGTACATTTATTTCACAGAATGGATCTATCTTTACACTCTATTATGAGACTGAGTCTTCGCTGTCAACGTTGTTAAGTACGATAGCAAGTGAAGGAATGGCCGAAACGCATACAGATATTCCATCCTCTTATTATGAAAGTTTAAGTCATCTGTGGTCAGCCTATGGAACTGGTGAGAAGGACGAGGCACATCCACATCAGCATTTAAGTGTGAAAATTAATTTACAACAAGAAATCATGTCAAACGCCATTATAAAAGAAGTTTGCTATCTTGCATTACGTTTAGGACTGTATGCTACCTCTGTTTCTTTACCAGTTGTCACAGAAGATCATCGACAGTTCTCGATTGATATCAAGCAAGGAACTGAAAATTTCATAGAGTTAAGTTCTAGAAACGTTATTCAAATTTGTGGTACTAAAGATTGCTTACCGACTGTCCTACATTCAATAGCAAAAGAAAAGCATGTGTCTGAAGGTGGCTTATTTGGTGTTTGGGAGCTAAACGAAAAACAAGTAAATGTAGCAGATTTGTTGTATGAAACAACATGGGAAGATGAATCGGAAGCATCGTATATTTTAAATGCTTTGCAAGATGAACCAAATAAAATGCTTGATGCTGAAATCTATCTTACAGCTTCTAAAAAAAATCGAGATGAATATTGTTTAGATTTGTATAAGAAATTTTCAAATTTAAAGACAATTACAGTTCGCTCTGCGTTTAAAACAGGGTTATACTGGATATTAGAGGAAGTACTTCCATCTGTTTCGGGTCATTTTGAACAAGTAAAAATAATATGTAAAGATGGGGTTAATCAAAATGGTTTAGAACAACATAATCGCTGGATTATGGAACTTTACCCAGTGGATGAATTGATTGAAATGCAATATGGCATACCGAAAGAAAATGTACAATTTGAGCTTTCAAGCACACAGCAGCACATCTATAGTGTCTATGTTGATGATCTATTAATTGCTGAATTAAATCCGCTGATTAGTGAATTGGATTATGTTGATGGTCAGAGAAAAGTCTATCCAACTACAGCGGGGTATAGGTTATTTGAAGATGGGAAACTGGTTCAAGAAAATGCAATATTGTCAGATCGTGAGCGTTTCTATAAAACGTATATCAATGAGTTTCTTCCTCAGATAGTGGGAAAATTAAATATTGATGTAACAAATCGTGATCAAGGACAATTGTTCCCTTTATTTGATCGCATCGAAATTGACTTTACTTCATCTGGAATTGAAGAAGAATTAAACGTGAAGCAAGAAGCAAACTCGTCCTTTGAAGCGTTATACGAAGACCTTTATTTTAACACGCTTGATTATTTTAATGAGCTCGGTCGCCGATTAGTTAATCAACCTTATCAAGCTCCTGGTGGTATTATTCCCTTTATTCATATAGAGGAAAATATTTATAAGCCTATTAAAAGTGTAATACGGGCATACAAATGGCATGAAAAAACCAATTTAGTTCCAGTTACAAAAAGAATTTTATTTAACCAAGAGGGGCAATTTGAAACAGTAGAAATGTATTTAGGTAATTATCTGAAAGTAATGGAAATGAATGATAATTTAAAATACAAAATTAAAAATGTTTATCAACTATCAACGCGGTATCAAAATTATTCTGAGGTCAAACTAAATTATGGGGATATATCTTACAAAGGGAATGTCATTCCATTTTTTGAAGTGACTGAGCCTATTACTAGTGACTTTTATTCAGGACTTAAAAAATCGGATGAAAAGCATACGATTGTCTTTGAAGCGGGCCATCATCCAAACGAAGTATCTAGTACACCTGCTATATTAGAGCTCATGGAAGATATTATTTGTCACCATCCTGAAATCTTAAAAAAGATTAATATAATCATTATTCCGCTATCAAATCCAGATGGTTATGAAATAATGGAGAGCTTGACAAAAGAACATCCAAAATGGAAACATCATGCTGCAAGATTTAATGCGGTAGGTTTAGAGTTTGCCTATGTCAAATTCCAAGAAAGTGTATTTGGTGAGGCAAATGTTTTACCACTTATCTTAAAAAAATGGGCACCTGATATAGTGATTGATGATCATGGAATCCCTGCTCGTGAATGGGTTCAACCATTCGCAGGATATGCGTGTCCACCTATTTTCCCTGTTTCTTACACGCTTCCAAGTGCTAAGATCTACGGAATTGGTCGATATGCGGATTATGATACGAGGGAAGTCCAGGCTACGAATCTAGAACGAGTAGCTGAAAAAGTGAATATGATTTTTGAGGGTACAATATTTGCCCAAGAAAATGCATATTGGCGTGAACGCTACTATAAATATGGCACAAAGTGGGATCCACAAAAGTACCCAATTGAAGAAATGGGAAATATAAATTTTTATCGAAGTATGGAAGTTACGCCAACATACTCATCTGTAAGTATATTACGCTACCCGCAGTGGGTGGCTCTAGATATCATTTCTGAAGTGTCTGATGAAATTGTTTATGATGAAGAATTAACTTCTTGTATTGAAGCACATAAATTATTTAATCAAGCTATTATTGAAGCAGCACTTTCTACTAAAGTAAATAAAATTAAACAATTTGGACGCTACTTTAAAAAACGTCCGATAGAAATCAGGTGACAAATATGACAAAAATATTAGTAACAGGGTTTGAACCATTTCTTGATTTTAAAATAAATCCAACAATGCAAATTGTGGAAGCATTAAATGGAAAGAAGATAGATAGCTATGATATCGTCGGACGAATTTTATCTGTTGATTTTCAGCAATCAGCGGAGCAATTAAAACAACATATAGAAGAAGTGAAACCACAAATCATCATTTCATTAGGGTTAGCAGGAGGACGTTTTAAAGTAACACCAGAGCGCATTGCCATTAATGTGAAAGACGGAGAGCCTGATAATAATGGCTATACACCCGTTGATGAGAGTATCTATGAGGAGGGGGAGGATGCTTATCTAACAAACTTACCGATTCGCAGTATGGTAAATCGTTTGCAGGGAGAAGGATATCCAGCGGAAATCTCCAATACAGCAGGTACATACTTGTGTAATAACATTATGTATGAGGGGCTTGCTTATGCCCAGCAACATAAAGGGGTTCGTGCTGGCTTTATTCATATTCCAGCATCATTTGAGCTGGCAATCCAACATGGCAAAATTCCCGGCTGGAATATCGGAGATTTGATAGCTGCAGTACAGCTTTGTATTGAGGAGACGGCACGTGCAACCAATCATTGATTTTCCTCATTCGATGTGGATTAGTCAACATACTATTCGTTTTGCATTCAAGGAGGAAATCTCCCACTCAAACTTTCACGCGGTCCAAACGTTTAATCGTTTTCTGAAACAGCAGCTACGACATAACCTAGTTGAAAGTGTTGCAAGCTACCATACAGTAACAGCTTATATTAAACAAAAAATAGATGTTGAACGTTTAGAAATGCAGTGGCTTGAGATGCAAGCCTCCACAACAATTGATAAAGGAACGAATCGATTTTTAAAAATACCCGTCTGCTATGATGAGGAATTTGCCTTAGATTCAAAGCGCGTCATGAATTTTACAGGTTTACCTTTTGAGGACATTAAAACATTGCATATGTCCAAAAGCTATTATGTGTATTTAATCGGCTTTTTACCAGGCTTTCCTTACTTAGGTGAGCTTGATTCTAAATTATTTGTGCCACGCTTACAGAAACCAAGGGCATCTGTATCAGCAAGCTCTGTTGGAGTTGGGGGTGGACAAACAGGAATCTATCCTGTCGATTCACCCGGTGGCTGGAATATTATAGGGAAAACACCGTTGGATTTATTTGATGTTCATGGCAAAGAGCCATTTTTATTTGAACTTGGTGATGAAGTTCAGTTTTATGAAATAACCAAACAGCAATTTTGGGAAATGAAAAGCAAAGGAGTGTAGCATTTGAAGCCACTTCTGCTCGTAACAAAACAAGGGGTTTATGGTAGCTTACAAGACAAAGGAAGGTACGGCTATCGGGCATTTGGTATTCCGTTATCTGGACCAATGGATAACCGATCGTTTCAAGCAGCTCAGAGAATCTTACATCACCACCATGATCAAACGTCTTTTGAAATGTTTGTTGGTGGTTTTGAATTTGAGGCGCTTGCTGATGGTGTTTATGTATTAACAGGGGGGCATAGTACATGCTTGGTTAATCATGTACCAATCGAAATGTGGAAAACATTCCATTTAACGAGGGGAGATAGATTAGCTATCAAGGGTGTCCATCAAGGCTCTATTGTTTACTTAACTCCATTAGGAGGTTTTCGTACCAACGATGAGCTTGGTAGCCAATCCTGCCTTCCGCTTGGCAATTTGGGAACACGGATTACAAAAGGAAGTATTTTGTATGGGCAGGTATCATCGTCTTTAAAATATAATAGAGGGCTATATGCACCCTATCGTCCGCATTTTGACAGTTCCATTACGGTTCGATTGTTTAAAGGACCGCACTTTCATTTATTTACAGAAAAGAGTCAGCAACAATTTTTACAAAATCCTTTTCAATTTATCGGCGGCAATCGTATGGGCTACTACATAAAAGGACCTGCCTTACAACTTCAGGAAATGAAAGATATACTGTCAGAAGCTACACAGTTCGGTACGATCCAAGTGCCGCAAAGTGGTGATCCCATTATCCTAATGGCTGATGCTCAAACAGTAGGAGGCTATCCTATTATTGCGACAGTTCATGAAGAGGATTTACATAAAGTAGCACAAATGCGTATGTTTAACACTATTCACTTTGTACTGGAGGAAGCATGATGCCAATTGATATTAATTGTGATTTAGGTGAAAGCTATAATGCTTTTATCACAGGTAAAGACGAAGCACTATTAGACTATGTAACTTCCATCAATATTGCATGCGGCTACCATGCTGGACATCATTCGATTATGCATCAAATTGTCCGTAGTGCCATTAATAAAAATGTTCATATTGGTGCACATCCAGGCTATCCTGATCGAGAGGGATTTGGTCGCCGCAATATGGAATGTAGCCCAGCTGAAATTTATGATATGTTAGTTTATCAGATTGGTGCCTTACAAGCATTTGTGCAGATTGAAAAAGGTACGCTTCATCATGTTAAACCACATGGCGCTCTCTATAATCAATGCGCGAATGACCGTGAAAAAGCGTTAGCTGTAGTCAATGCAGTGTATGATTTTAATCCACAGCTTATTTTATATGCCTTATCTGGTAGCCTCATCGTAGAGATTGCTAGAGACATAGGGCTTCCGGTATATGAGGAGGTTTTTTCGGATCGACGCTATAACGATGACGGCACATTAGTGAACAGACAGGAACCAAATGCCTTAATACAATCGGAAGAAGAAATGCTAGTGCATGTAAAAGGTATTTTGACTGCTAATGAAGTGTTGTCAGTCCAGTCCCGAAAAATTAAAGTTGCGGTGCAAACCTTATGTATTCACGGAGATGGCCCACATGCGCTAGACTATGCGAAAAAAATTGCAGGTCTTAGAAAGCAATTACAATAAAATGTAAGAATGGATGCCCTAAATAAGGCATCCATTTTATTTAGATTGTTGTCACTAGCTCCACAGCTTCTAGCACAATGGGCGTACCAGCAGAAAGTGTACCTGTGACAGTATTGAACGTTATTTCAGTTGTAGAAACTGTATAGGCACCACCCTCCTGAAGAACACCATTGATATATAAGTTATAGTAACCATTTGCGACTTCTGGGAATGCTGTTGCGGCTGTACCGCTATCATTTAAAAACGTTGTTGCAGCGACTGTTGTGCCATCTGCAATGGCTAGTGGTGCAGCTAAGACGTTAAAAAATCTTGTAGAACTACCTGTTACATTGACGTGAATATTAATAATGGAAAGTGCCACCCATTTCACCTCCTTTCATTTCCTTTATTTTGTTGTAAAGCCTAGCGATTCAATAATAATGGGTGTTCCTCTATACAATGTCGCATTATAGGGTACGATTGTCAGGGAGGCTGGGGTTACCGTATAAATACCGCCTTCCTGCATTACTGCATTAATATAAAGGTTAACGTAACCATTGGGTGAAAAAACGGCAAACTCAGTAACGGAATTTGCTTCATCATTCCAAAAGAGATCGGCTGGAAGAGTTGCCCCATTAGATAGATCAAGATCGGCTGTAACGATATAAAAATATCGTTGGATCGTTGGTATAACCGTTCCTTCTGGGACTATTTCAGTAGGAGGATTAATGGGTATGCCGCTAGTTGCCTTTATACGGGGCCAGATAAATCGATCCTCACAGTTACATGAGCAATATTTTTCAATGATTTGATGAGGCTTAGGATTCATCATATGGCATCACACTCCCTTCATAAAAAAATATAACTTTGCCCCGAATATGCTTACTATAAAATATGAAGTAAATACAAAAAGAACTAGTTGACCATCTATCATTTGGCATAGATTTTTTGTATAAACATGTTTTTGTAAGGATGGAAACGTTGGCATATATGCTTTAAATTAGTGTTATACTTTGCTAGTTGAATAAGGTAGAATACTAATTATGAATAATTAATGAAAAAGGGGTTACTGGTTTCATGAAAGATTTTGAACAACAATTGGAGGGGCTATTAAAGCAAGCCTCTTTGCAATACATAATTTATCAGCATAATGGTGATACAGAGCGTATGGATAAAACATCACTTTTTGCTCGAAAAATTCAGCAAAAAGAGTATGTGATTGGCTTTGCAGGCCATTTCTCTGCAGGGAAATCAAGTATGATTAATGCGCTGTCTGGTGAAAATCTACTGGCATCTAGTCCAATTCCAACAAGTGCGAACATCGTAAAAGTCCATAAATCAGAGGAAGACTATGCGATTGTTTACATGCACAATGAAAAGCCTGTAAAATTTGAGGCTGGCTATGATTTTAAAACAGTAAAAGAGCTAAGTAAAAATGGGGATTTAGTGTCACAGATTGAGATTGGACACAGTGCCTCTACACTACCACTAGGTGTCACTGTAATGGATACGCCAGGGGTAGACTCCACAGATGATGCACACCGCATGTCAACGGAATCAGCATTACATATTGCTGATATCGTATTTTATACAATGGACTACAACCATGTGCAGTCGGAATTAAATTTCCAATTCACAAAGCAATTAATGAAATATAATCCAAATGTTTATTTAATTGTCAATATGATTGATAAGCATAAAGATAATGAATTGAGCTTCGAAGAATTTAAAGCAACTGTTCATCAATCCTTTGCAGCATGGGGTGTTGTACCGAAGGGTGTTTTCTTCACATCATTAAGAGAGCCTGAACATCCACATAATGATTTTGAGGCAGTAAAGAAAATCGTGATGGACAGTATGAATGATTGGCAGGAGCAGCTTGTACAAACAGCTACGAATACATTGCGTTTATTGCAAAGCGAGCATGACAATTATTTAATGGAAGAAAGACAGGATCGTTTAGCAATTGATGAAGAAATTTTAAGTGCGGATGACTGGGCACACCATCAAGATATTTTAGAGCAATACAATAAATTAAATCGTCAGGTTGAATTATTCTCAGTAGAAGCTTGGAACGAAACGTTTGAGGAGCAACGTAAGGAGTTGCTCGCGAATGCTGCAATTATGCCAGCTGATTTACGCGATCGCTTACGCCTTTATTTAGAAAGTATGCAGGAAGGCTTTAAAGTTGGTGGGCTCTTTACTGCAAAGAAAAAAACAGAGGAAGAGCGAAACCGACGTAAAGAGGATGCGTATAGTGCCTATCAAAATGTGGTCCATGCACAAATCACGGGGCATTTAAAAGGCCTTATGAAAAAGGCATTGAAGGACGTTAGTGCATTAAACGAGGAACGTGCCGCTGCCATTGATGCCTATGTATTTGACTTACCTTTTTCATTAATTGAGCAGCAAGTTCAAACAGGCGCTATTTTAACAGGTGATGCTGTGCTAAACTTCGCTAACCGTGTCGCAGAAGCAACAAAGCGCTACTTCATTCAGGAGACAGATAGCTGGAAAAATGCGCAAGCGCCAACACTTGAAGCTGTAGCAACAGAAACTGCTGCACCGTCAAAATTAAAAATGGCGGGTATGCAGGACAAAGTAGATGCCATTAATGCAGTCCTTGAAATTGAAGGCTATCAGCAATATAGTGCAAGCACTATGCATCAAGCGAGCAATGAAATTCGTCAAGTTGCCAATCAACAGCTTACAAATTGGGAACAATCATTTAAGCAAGATTTAGCAGAAATTCGATTATTTGACGAGTCCATGTTGCAGCCAAAAGAGCAAATCGTCCAACAAGAGGAAGCTCAGCAAGCTATTAGTGCAACGACTCTACCAATCGAAGGTGTGATTAACCGTGCACTCCATACTGCCAATGCAGTCAAAGAGGTGCAAGGCTTTGCCGAAGTTGCCCAATACCTTGAAAATAAAGTAGAACGTTTACAGAAAAAGGATTTTACGATTGCTTTGTTTGGCGCATTTAGTGCTGGGAAATCTTCCTTCTCGAATGCTTTAATGGGAGCCAAGGTGTTACCTGTATCGCCAAACCCAACAACTGCGGCCATCAATAAAATTCGTCCAGTTACACCTGAGCACCCACATGAAACAGCGGATGTACAGCTTAAAACTGCAGAACAAATGCTAGAGGATATTCAAGGCTCCTATGCGGCGATTGGTTTGTCTGTCTCGTCATTGGAGGAAGCCTATAATCGTGCTGATGAAGGGCTTGCCGTTCAGTTAACGGACGAACGTTTAAATGTTCATAAATCATTTATTCGTGCCTATAAAGAAGGCTATCCAACCTTTAAGTCTGAGTTTGGCTCTATTCTTCGTGTAGACCGTGAAGAGTTTGAAAAATTTGTAGCACAAGAGAATAAATCTTGCTTTGTTGACAATATCGACTTCTATTATGATAGTCCATTAACACGTATGGGCGTGACACTTGTTGACACGCCAGGAGCGGACTCTATTAATGCCCGCCATACAGGCGTAGCATTTGAATATATTCGTAATGCTGATGCCATCCTATTTATTACGTACTATAACCATGCCTTTGCCAAAGCTGACCGCGAGTTTTTAATCCAGCTTGGTCGTGTGAAGGATGCATTTGAGCTTGATAAAATGTTCTTTATTGTCAATGCGATTGATTTAGCAACAACGGATGAAGAACAGGAAGATGTAAAAGGCTATGTACGCTCAGAGTTACAACGCTTTGGCATTCGCTTCCCTAGACTATATGGGGTATCTAGTCTTTTAGCGTTGAAGGAAAAGGTAGAAGGTGCCGATTTAACATCAGGTATGCCACCATTTGAAAAAGACTTCCATACATTCTTAAATGATGAATTGAGTGCATTAGCCGTTCAAGCTCTTGCAGAGGAAGTTGATAAAACAGAGCAACGTTTGGCGGATTTAATTGCCCAAACAGAGGAAAACTTAAAACGTAAAGATGAGCGACTAGAGGAATTAGCAACACTTGAAAAGCATATTCAATCGAAGTTCAGTGTGCTGAATACGAGCATGTTAGAGAGTGAAACAAAACAGGAGCTTGATGAGCTACTCTATTATGTTCTTCAGCGTGTTTATTATCGTTATCCTGAGTTCTTTAAGGAAGGCTACAATCCTTCTACCTTTGCTGCAATGCCAGCACAGCAAGCGTTGGAGCATGCATTAAAAGAAGTGATGCAAAGCTTGCGTTTTGATTTTACTCAAGAAATGCGTGTAACAAACTTCCGTTTATCGCAGTTCATTAGCAAAAAGATGCAACAACGTTTTAAAGATGAAGTCCGCGAATTAAAAGAGTTAAATCGAAGCTTCTCATTCCTAGCCTTTGAATCTTCTGAGCCAAATTTATTGGATTTTGAAGGACCGTTTGCGGATATTTCCAAATATGCTAGCGTAAAATCTCATTTCCGCAATCAAAAAGCTTTCTTTGAAAAGAATGAAAAAGTGAAGCTGAGTGAGGCATTAGAAGCTGTAACAAAACCAGATGCACAAGATTATTTAGATGCACAGAAAGTTTCTCTCATGACATGGGCGATTACGTTTATTGCAGAGGAAGCCGAAAAATTACGTTACTATATCTATCATCAAGCGCTTGAACAAATTGACACAGAAAGATTAGCCTTACAAGAAGAGAGCCGTTTAGCTTCTTGGAAAGCGATTTACGCACAATTACAATACGCATGAGGTGATTCCAATGGGAAAAGTATTCAAATCAGTGGATGAAATTCAGTTTGATAACGTCCGTTTTATCGATGCTCGTTTCGATCTTCAGGACAAAGAGGCTGGCAAAAAGGCATTCGAGGAAGGTCATGCTACTGGTGCTATCTATATTGATTTAGAACAGCAGTTATCGGATATGGACAGCAAAGACGGTCGTCATCCGATGCCAAGCAAAGAAAAATTGGCATCCGTTTTTCAAGAACTAGGATTACGCTATGAAGATCAGATTGTAGTTTATGACCAAGGAGCAGCTCCATTTGCCCCACGCGCCTGGTGGATGCTTACCTACGCTGGTTTCCCAAATGTAGTGATTGTCAACGGAGGTGCCCCTGCGCTTGAGGCGAAAATTCCTTTTACCAAGGATATTATTAAATATCCACCAACCATCATTGAGTTTGATTGGAAAGATGAGCTTTACGCACCACGCCAAGCCGTAAAAGCCATTGTGGATGGAGAGGTGAAAGCCACTTTACTCGATGCGCGTGCTGCTGAACGGTATAGAGGGGAAGTAGAGCCATTGGATAAAGTAGCTGGCCATATCCCAACTGCGAAAAACTTTGACTGGGAGCAATTGAAGTCAAATGGTCAACTAAAGGCAAACGATGCATTACGTCAAAAAGTTACACCTGATGAACAGGTTGTTGTTTACTGTGGAAGCGGCGTAACCGCCTCTCCGCTTTATGCTGTATTAGCAGATGAAGGCTATGAAAACATCCAATTATATGTAGGCAGCTTCAGTGATTGGATTACAGAATATGACGTGGAAAAAGGCACAAACGAATAACAAGAAACGCTCACTTCGGTGGGCGTTTTTTTTTTATGCAATGCGGTAGATAGAGCGTAAAGTAGAGGTTAGAATTTAATGTAGCGGATAACCCCTTCAGATTGGCGGATAAGGAAGAAAAAGTGGAGGATAGAACATACAAAGTGACGGATAAAATTTAATGTAGGGGATAACCTGCTCAAAGTGGCGGATAAGGAAGAAAAAGTGGAGGATAGAATGTTCAAGGTGACGGATAAAATTTAATGCAGCGGATAACCTGCTCAAAGTGGCGGATAAGGAAGAAAAAGTGGAGGATAGAACGTTCAAAGTGACGGATAAAATTTAATGTAGCGGATAACCTGCTCAAAGTGGCGGATAAGGAAGGAAAAGTGGAGGATAGAACATTCAAAGTGACGGATAAAATTTAATGTAGCGGATAACCCCTTCAGATTGGCGGATAAGGAAGAAAAAGTGGAGGATAGAACATACAAAGTGACGGATAAAATTTAATGTAGCGGATAACCTGCTCAAAGTGGCGGATTAAAATGAAAAAGTAAAGGATAGCCCTTTTAAAGTAATGGATAGAATTTTATACTTGATCAAAAGGCAGATGCACTCATGTCGTACAGGAAGTCGCTTACCGTAGCTTTAAATACATACATTCTCTTCAAAATTCATCCTATTTAAAAACATGGTTAATAAGGATTGTCATAAAAGGAGTCAGCACTAGGTGAAGAACCACATGAAGAACTTCTTGAGAGGTGGGCGTTGGCAGATGTGATGACAAAGCTCAAAAGAGGAAAAGGATGTTATTTTGTTGAGATTTTCATGATTATACATTGTCTCAGGTGGTTCAGGTATTGCAGCTTAAATTAGGGACGACGAAAACCATTTTGTATCGTGCATTAAAAAAATTAAAGCAGGTACTGGAACAGGAGGGGCAAGGTTGAACAATCTAAAAAAGCAGATGGATCAAATAGACATTCCAGAATCGTTACATCAGCGTAGTCTACAAGGCATTGAACAAGCAAAAATAGAGCAGCATAAGCCTCAGCCGTGGGTA
This sequence comes from Lysinibacillus sp. IITD104, assembly GCF_036698265.2. Classification (NCBI taxonomy): domain Bacteria; kingdom Bacillati; phylum Bacillota; class Bacilli; order Caryophanales; family Bacillaceae; genus Lysinibacillus; species Lysinibacillus sp. IITD104. The sequence continues at coordinate 2,918,492 of NZ_JBAHYH020000001.1, read as the reverse complement.
CCTAAAGTCTTGACTATTGCTGTAACACTAGCAGCGTGTGTATTTGTGGCATTCATGGTGGGGGAGCAACACTTAGGTAATGATCGGGCTAGTGTGCTAAGGTCACAATTAGAAAATTTATCCCCTCCAATGTACTGGATTTTGGCTATTTTGTGCGTATGCATCATACTATTCAGCTCTAGGAAAAACCTTAAAGTGGGCACTGATCAGAAAAAGACGATTGGTGTTGCCATAGTTTTGATTCTAATGATCGGTAACAGTACGATTTTTTTACAACATCAATTAATAAAACCGATAGTGGTACCTACTGTAATTGAAGTTACAGATAGCTTACAGAATGCTTTAGAGATACGCTATATTACAAACAAAGATGACCATCGATATGTGAAATACTTGCAGGCAGAAGAAGTGCAATTACCAATAGTATATTATCAAACAGAGCAAGAAAATCTAGTGAATGGCTTTTATTATCCATTGGATACTTCTCAAGATTTACGCTATCAAAATATTCGCTTTGCTTTTTTTCAACTTGATGAGAGCACTATGAAAAAAGTGATGGCAAGCAAGAGTGTTTATCTTGTATTAAGTGATGGGATGAAATTACCTGCTCCCATTCGTTTTACGATGGAACCGTCCATTTATGAAAATCAGGTCATGCATGATAGCTTTAGTCAGTCCCAACATGATTCAGAGCAAATCATTTCATTTACCCTCCAACAGGATGCTGTTTTTGATGCATTTTATGTTCCACCTACATTACAGGGTAAAATATTGTTGAAAGAATGGAGATTAAATGATCAGCGCTACACGGCCAGTGATTTTCCTCTGTCAGTGACGAAAGGTCAACGATTGGATATAACTATTCAATTTAAGGAAGCCCCTTTAGACATCAATACGTCCATAGGTTTCAGTGGCCCAGATGGTTATTTAACTAAGCAATTATATTCGAAAGCGTATTTTACGACGAATTTGGTGAAAAAGGTGCGTGAAAACAATGATTGAATCTAAACAACAGGTAAAACTTTTACAATGGTTAGCTGTGGCCCTTTTTTTTCAATTTATCTATTTAAATGTTTTTAAATACGCTAATCTACTACAAGATATCCTTGTTTATGGGGCCTATTTAAAAAGTCTTTCATTCTATAAAGAAAAAACCCCTATCAGCAAATATATGGCTTGCGCTATGATTCTTACCTTGATGAGTACTTTCTTTTCTTCACATCTTCTCTTCTATTGGAGTACGGTATTAATTCAAGGAATTGATTTACTAATTATAATGGAATTTGGAAAAATTTTATTGAGCATTGAACAAAAACATGATGCACAGGGTCCAACTACACGAGTGATGAAAAAATATATTGCGATTTCCTTTGCTGTCATTATAAGTTGGACACTTTTAATAAATGTTACAAGTGATTGGCAGATGGGATTATTGTTCCTAGGCGCATTGCTTTTATTGGCTGTGAATATACGGTTGTTTCTTCATGTATTAGCACTTCGTAAACATGTAAAGAACAAATCTTATATTGTTACCTACTTGCAAAAATGACTCACCATTCATTTTATGCTACACTTTTTGTACAAGGGGTAAAGGGGGAGCAGGATGTTTAAACGGGAGAAAAGTATAGAGATTCAGCAGCATCACGGTGTACAATGTGCACACGGGAAAGTTGCAGTACATGGGATTGGCATGAGTGTATATAGCTTTTTTGTGGATGGGCTACTGATTGATACAGGTTCCTACTCACTGTCGCAGGAATTTCAATCCTTTTTTAAGGATATACCGATAGAACAATTGGCACTAACACATTCTCATGAGGATCATGCTGGAAATGCAGCATGGATTCAACGTCATAAGAATGTACCTATTTACATTCATCGTGATTCAGTCAATCTCTGTGCTGAGGATGGAGACTATCCACTTTATCGACAGGCATTGTGGGGGGAACGACCAGCATTTGTTGCCCAACCATTTGGTGAAACGTTACAATCGAACACAGCAACATGGGATGTCATTGAAACACCTGGGCATACTACAGATCATCTTTCTTTTTACAATCGGGAAACAGGGGCTATGTTTACAGGTGATTTGTTTATCCAGCCAAAGACAAAGGTTGTGCTTGATGAAGAAAACATTGTCCATACCTTGGCGTCTTTAAGGAAAATAGTAAACTATGATTTCGATGTCGTCTATTGCTGTCATGCAGGGTATATAGAGGATGGTCGAACGAAAATACAAGAAAAAATTGATTATTTGGTAGACATGGAAGGGAAAGTAAAGCAATTATTTATGCAAGGTTATTCAGTTGAAGAAATCACTAAAACAATTTTTCCTCGTGACTATCCGATTACAAAAGTTTCGGGAGAGCAATGGTCTTCCAAACATATCATCACGGCCTTTATTAATCATTTTACCCAAGAGTCCTTTATATAAGGGCTCTTTTTTTGCTTGTTAAGAATTTCACAAATACTTTGATCTGTATAATAAAAAACTTTGTGAAAAAATGTGAATAAATTGTGACAAAGTCAATAAGGACAATGGATGCGCTTACAAAAGTTTGTGAAAAAATTCTCATTTACATAAGAAAAATACTATGTGAAAAGTTGAACAGGCTAAATGGCTCTATGTGTACACTTTATAATGTGTTAACAACTGCATTAATTATCTTAAAATAATTGATTGTGAAATGTTTAATTTGACAGAAAAGTGTAATGAAAGTCATTAAATAATGGTTTTTTGAAGATTAAAATAAATTGACAGAAAATTCGTTGACTATATTTTCACAAAGTATTATGATTCTGAAATATAATAAAAATTCAAAGGGAAAAGGATGGGATGGAATGGACGTAATGAAAAAGGCATTAGAAATGCATGCACACTATAGCGGGAAATTAGAGGTGAACTCAAAGGTACCTGTACAAGATTCCTATGATCTTAGTTTGGCTTATTCACCGGGGGTAGCAGCGCCATGTGTAGAGATTGAGAAAAATCCTTCGCTTGTGTACGACTATACAATGAAGGGCAATATGGTAGCTGTTGTGTCGGATGGGACAGCGGTTTTAGGGTTAGGAGATATTGGACCAAAAGCGGCATTACCTGTAATGGAAGGGAAGGCGATTTTACTAAAGCGTTTTGCCAATGTTGATGCTTTTCCAATATGCTTAGATACAAAAAATACGGATGAAATCGTCAGCATTGTGAAGGCGCTTGCCCCGACATTTGGTGCGGTAAACTTAGAGGATATTTCAGCACCAAGATGCTTTGAAATTGAAGATCGCCTACGTCAAGAATGTGATATTCCCGTTTTTCATGACGATCAACATGGAACAGCGATTGTTGTAGGAGCGGCGATGATAAATGCTAATCGTATTGTGAAAAAGGATGTAGCAACGATGAAGGTTGTGATTAACGGTGCTGGTGCTGCAGGTATTGCGATCTTACGCATTCTTGTGCAAATGGGCTATAAAAATATTTATATGTGCGATACAAAGGGTATTATTTATGAGGGTCGTACAGAGGGGATGAATCCGATTAAAGAAGCGGTTGCTCATTTGACAAATCCTAATAAGCAACATGGTACACTGGAGGATGCACTAACAGGTGCAGATGTCTTTATTGGTGTTTCTGTAGCCAATCTATTAACGGAGGCACATATTGCGTCCATGAATGAAAATCCAGTTGTCTTTGCCTTAGCTAATCCAAATCCTGAAATTACGTATGAAAATGCCAAAGCATGGGGAGTACGTGTTATGGGAACGGGCCGTTCTGATTATCCAAATCAGATTAATAATGTTCTCGCATTCCCTGGTATTTTCCGTGGTGCTTTAGATGTGCGTGCTACGGATATTAATGAGTCGATGAAGCTAGCTGCTGTAGAAGCCATTGCCTCCCTTGTGAGTGATAAGGAACTAAAGGAAGAATATATTGTGCCTAAATCTTTGGACGAACGCGTTGTGGCAATCGTCTCACGCGCAGTAAGTGGGGCAGCTGTAGAATCTGGCGTATCGGAGCTATTCCAGCAAAGTACAGCACTATCTGTTTAATAAAATTTAAAAAAGCAGATAGAGAAAAGTTACAGGCTTTTTCTCTATCTGCTTTTATTATTATGCTGTGTCGATTAAACAAAGGCTTTATCTCGAGTTTTTACATCATGCCAACACCAATAATACCGATGAGTATGACAAAGAAAAGAACAAATAATACGATGAAGATAATAATGGCTGGAATAAAGATGGTGAAGAAAGCCATCCAGTTTGAAATTTGATGTGCTTCAGCGACTACACCTACAGAAATAACAAATGACCAAATCGTCACAATGATGCTTACTAAAATAGTTGGCCAAAAAATCCACGGTAATGAACCCATAAAATTAGGATCCAATAATGAATCGGGTGAAGTCATTAACCAAATAATATAAAGTGGAACCAGCACGATATATGGGATTGCAGTTAAGCTTAACCCCTTAAATAAGTCCGAGTAAGTCCCAGTACCTTTAAATAATTTCCCGAATAGCCAAGAGATGAGTGCAGAAATAGCTGTGCCAATCATACCTGCGATAGGAGCAAAAATGACACATAATAGGACTAAAAGCCATGGCGAAAAATCAGGAAGAAATTCTGAATCAATTAATCCAGACATAAGGGAGCCAATATAACCAATAGACAAAACCAAAATTGCAAAGCCGATAGATTTTTCATTAATCATATAACGAGTCGTTTGCTTTGGATGCATCCAAACCGATAAAAATGGATTTAGTTTTGACCTTTCTTCTTTTGATGTCTCATTCAAGTTTTCCATCAAACTACCTCCAAAATAATAGAATAATTGCTTGTTACATATAGTTAATATACGAGTGAAGTAAAGAAAAGTTTCATGGAAAATAAAAATAAGCCCACACATAAAAAAAGAGTCGTAATTGTCGACTCTTTTTAGGGTTGTTTCTATTATTCAGCTAACATAATTTTCTCAAGTTCTAACGGCTCAATATACTGATCACCTTTGTAAGCACGCATATTACCGCCTGAAATTTCATCGATTAATAAAATTTCATTCGTTTTCGCATCGCGGCCGAATTCTAATTTAATGTCATAAAGCGTTAAGCCTTTTTTAGCAAGCTCTGCCGCTACAAATTTGGAAATTTCAATTGTACGTTGTTTTAAAATGGCGTATTCTTCATGAGTTAACAGGTTTAACATCGCTAAAGCATCTTCAGAAATTGGAGGATCTAAACGATCATCATCTTTGATTGTTACTTCTACAAAGGAGTCTAAATCTTGTCCTTCCTTTACATAGGCACCATAACGGCGTAGGAATGAACCAACTGCCTTAAAGCGGCAAATCACTTCTAAACCGTTACCGAAAACAGTTGCCGGTTTTACTGTCATGGTTGCATCTTCGAAGTTAGCATCAACGAAATGAGTAGGAACCCCTTGTTCGTTTAATTTTGAATAAAAATAAGAAGTTAAACGTAAACCAGCCAAGCCAGCCCCATCAATTGTTAAACCAACAGTATTTGCACCTGGATCAAACACGCCGTTTTCTCCTGTAACATCGTCTTTAAATTTTAATAAATAATGACCATCTTCTAATTTGAACACATTTTTTGTTTTACCTGTATACAATAATTCCACAAAAAACCCTCCAATATTTTTCATAGTACTCTAAAATTATAACACGAATGTTCTAAATATTTAATGGTAAAAATGTTCGTTTAAAACGTTTATTTTGATGTTTTATAACGGAATTGAAAATAAAAAATAAGGTGATAACGAATGTTCGTTACCACCTTGGTTGAAATTAAGAATATTCCGAAATCAAATCCTAGGAAACATTGAAAATAGAAGGTTATTAATAGACGCCTTCAGTAAGCATTCCATCTGCTACTTTGATAAAGCCAGCAATGTTTGCACCAACTACTAGGTTACCTGGGAAGCCATATTTTTCTGCTGCTGCTTTGCTGTCTGTATAAATATTTTTCATAATTTGATGAAGTTTCGCATCTACTTCTTCAAATGACCAAAATACACGGCTAGAATCTTGTGCCATTTCAAGAGCAGATACCGCAACGCCACCAGCATTCGCTGCTTTTGCTGGACCAAATAATACGCCTGCCTCTAAGAATTCATTGATTGCTTCAAGGTCTGATGGCATATTAGCACCTTCACCGATTGCTTTCACACCATTCGAAATTAATGTGCGAGCTGATTCACCGTTAATTTCATTTTGCGTAGCACATGGTAGGGCGATATCACAAGGAATTGTCCAAATACCTGTACAACCTTCTGTAAAAGTAGCATTTGGTCGGTAATTAACGTAAGTTGAGATACGGTCACCTTTTACTTCTTTAATTTCTTTGATGGCATCTAAATCTAAGCCTTCTGGGTCATAGATATAGCCTGAAGAATCTGAGCAAGCAACCACTTTGGCACCATACTGTTGCGCTTTTTCAATGGCATACGTAGATACATTACCAGAACCAGAAACAACCACTGTTTTACCTTCGAATGAGTCATTAGCATCCTTTAGCATTTCGTTCAAAAAGTAAACAGTACCGTAACCAGTTGCTTCTTTACGTGCTAAAGAGCCACCATAGCCAGGAGTCTTACCAGTTAATACGCCTGATTCATTTGCTTTTGTTAAACGCTTATATTGGCCCCATAAATATCCTACTTCACGAGCACCTACGCCAATATCACCAGCAGGAACATCGACATCTGGACCAATATGGCGGTATAATTCAGTCATGAATGCTTGGCAGAAACGCATAATTTCTGAATCTGATTTACCTTTCGGATCAAAGTTTGAACCACCTTTACCACCACCGATTGGCTGCCCTGTTAAAGCATTTTTAAAGATTTGCTCAAAGCCTAGGAACTTAATGATGGATTCGTTTACGGAAGGATGGAAGCGAAGACCGCCTTTATATGGGCCCATGACATTGCTGTATTGTACACGATAGCCACGATTTACTTGTACTTGATTGTTATCATCTTGCCATGCTACACGGAAAGAAATAATGCGATCTGGCTCCACAATACGAGATAAAATATTGGCTTTAATATATTCAGGATGCTGCGCGAATACGGGTACTAATGAGATGAAAATTTCTTCAGCAGCTTGTAAAAATTCCGCTTGATGACTGTTCTGTTGTTTAAGTTGCTCAAATACGCCATCTACGTATTCTTTTGCTAATTGTTCATTGCTAACAGTTGTAATTGTCATAAATAAAACCCCCATTTAGTTGATAGATGTATCGTATATCTATTTTTCAAACTATTCAATAAAATACTTTTAAAGTTTGTGAAAAATTGAGCAAGAGAGGTTGTTTTAAAAATATATTAATATAATTTAATTCTAAGTTATTCATCTAATTACGAGAAAGGAATGATGCCTTATTGTGAAGGTTCTTATAGACGCTGATGCCTGTCCAGTCGTGGATTTGGCGCTATCTATATCATCTGAGTTTGAGATAGAAACTATCTTATTTTGCGATACATCCCATCGTGTTGAACGTGATAATGTAATAACAATTATTGTACCCAAAGGTCCAGATTCGGTTGATTTTACGCTAGTGAACGCGCTTTCAAAACACGATATTGTTATTACACAGGATTACGGATTAGCAGCCATGGTTTTAGCACGAGGGGGGTATCCGATTGATCAAAATGGACGAGAAATGTCTGATGAAAACATCGAACGTTTGCTCGATATGCGGCATGTTGGTCAGAAAATTAGAAGGGCAGGTGGACGAACAAAGGGACCTAAAAAAAGAACACAAGAAAACAATATTTCGTTTGAAATGAAATTTCGACAAATTTGTGAACGAGCAATTTTAGCCCATAAACTGGAGGAATCTACAGGTGAAAAATGAACATAAACACGAACTATTCGAACAATATCCGCAGTTGAACGAACTAGCAAAAAAGGCTACTGTATTGTGGGAAAATACAAATTGGATGAAAAATCCTGAAACAACGCTCTTTACGATGCCTGAAGTGGATGATGCGGAAGCAACATTACAACGTTTTTCTTCTTATTTAAAAGTAGCATTTCCAGAGCTTCTAGAAAGCGAGGGTTTAATTGAGTCAACGATCAAGGCGATTCCTACAATGAAAAATGCTATTGAACAAGCATATGGTGTGGCGATTCCTGGCCAATTGCTTTTAAAATGTGATCATGCACTACCGATCTCTGGCTCAATCAAAGCACGTGGAGGAATTTATGAGGTATTAAAACATGCAGAAAGGCTAGCTTTGGCAAGTGGAAGACTCAAAGAAGTGGATGATTATGCGATTTTAGCAACAGAAGAATTTCAGTCGTTCTTCCAACAATATACGATTGCAGTAGGCTCTACTGGAAATTTAGGATTAAGTATCGGCATTATGGGCAAGAAGCTCGGCTTTAATGTCGTTGTACATATGTCGAGTGATGCCAAGGAGTGGAAAAAAGCCTTACTGCGAGAAAAGGGTGCTACAGTGATTGAATATGAAGCTGATTACAGTGTAGCTGTTGAGCAGGGGCGACAGGAAGCTGAGCAAGATCCAAAATGTCATTTTATTGATGATGAAAATTCTAAGGATTTATTTGCTGGCTATGCCGTAGCTGCCAAGCGTTTAAAGGAACAGCTAGAAAGGACGAATATTTCAGTGGATGAAGCACATCCATTGTTCGTCTATTTACCATGTGGCGTAGGTGGAGGACCAGGTGGTGTTGCCTATGGATTAAAAGAGATTTATGGTGAGCATGTGCATATTTTCTTTGCAGAACCTGTTGCTTCTCCTTGTATGACGATTGGGCTGATGACAGGCTTACATGATGCAATTAGTGTAGAAGATATAGGTCTTGACAATCGAACAGAAGCGGATGGGTTAGCTGTTGGACGCGCCTCCAAATTTGTAGGAAAAGTGATGGAGACGTATATAAGTGGTTGCTATACAGTATCAGATGAAGAATTATTTACATCTCTAGGATTAGCCATGGAAAGTGAAGATTTATTTTTAGAGCCATCTGCACACGCAGGGATGTTTGGAGCCATTCGTTTATTGCAACAAGGTCAATCCTATCTTGAAAAGCATGCATTAGTAAGCCATCTCCCACAAGCCACACATCTCGTATGGGCCACTGGTGGTAGTATGGTTCCACCTACAATGCGAGCCGCTTATTTAGCAAAGGCCAAGGAATTTAATTAAAGACGGTGTGGAGCTATGTTTGGATGGATGCTCGACCTCTATTAGTTATATCCCGCTCGAGCATAGGGTAAAGCATTCAAATAGTGAGATGCCCCGCTCCAATAGGAGTCCAAAGAGCTCGCAAAATGTATGGACCCGCTCAAATAGGAGACCAAAGCGCTCACAAAATGTATGGATCCGCTCAAATAGGAGTCCAAAGCGCTCGCAAAATGTATGGACCCGCTCAAATAGGAGTCCAAAGCGCTCACAAAATGTGTGGATCCGCTCAAATAGGAGTCCAAAGCGCTCACAAAATGTGTGGATCCGCTCAAGTAGGAGACCAAAGCGCTCACAAAATGTGTGGATCCGCTCCAATAGGAGTCCAAAGCATTCACAAAATGTATGGACCCGCTCAAACTGGGGTCTTAAGCTCTCAAAAAGTGAAGCAACCTGCTCAGATTAGCGTCCACAAACGCGCAACGCAACTTCAAGTTTAGTAGAAAAAAATCCAATTAAAAAACAGGTGGAAAATTCTCCACCTGTTTTTGCTGTTTTAACGTTGTAGTGCTTTACGTTGTGCGGCTAAGTATACTTCTTGTGCGGCAAGGATGCCTGCTCCTAGTTCGAAATCATAGGAGAAGTCTTGTAGGGCAGCCTCGAGTAGGGAAACGGCTTGTAAAATGTCACTTGGGAAACAATAGCCCATATGGCCGAATCTAAAAATTTTACCCTGTAGTTGACCTAGACCGCCTGCGAAATCTAAATGATAGTGTTGCTTAAGGTGCGTCAAAAATTCACCAAGATCAATTCCTTGAGGTGTTTTAATTGCTGTAATAGTTGGAGAAGCGTATTGATCTTCAGTTAATAGCTCCATGTGTAATGCTTTCATTGCATTTCGCACCATGTTTTTCATGAGGTCATGGCGGGCAACTGTTTGCGTAAAGCCACCTTCTTGTTCAATTAATTTACACACCTCATGCAGTCCGTAAATCAGTGTGATAGCAGGGGTATTAGGTGTCATGCCCTTTTCCGCCCAGCTACGATAGCTTTGAAGATTTAAGTAATAAGCAGGTGTTTGATTTTCTTCAATGACTTCCCAAGCTCTTTCGCTTACGCTGACAAGAGAGAGTCCAGGTGGGAGCATCATGGCTTTTTGAGAGCCTGTCACCAGAATATCAATGCCCCAAGCATCCATTTCAGCAGGAGCGCCACCAATACAGCTTACACCATCAACGATAACGAGGGCATCTGTTTCTTCACGGATCACCTGAGCTAGTTCAGCAACAGGGTTTAAAATACCTGTGGATGTTTCATTGTACGTCACAAAAACGGCTTTAATAGTTTGTAATGGCTGTAAAAATGCTCGAAGCTCTTCGGCTGTACAAGCCTGTCCCCATTCTTTTTCGAGCTTATGTACATGGAAGCCGTATTGCTCACAGATTGAAACGAAATAGTCGCCAAAAGCTCCAACTGTGATGACGACAACCTCTTCACCAGCAGATACAGTATTAACAGCTGCAGCCTCAAGCGCGGCTGTCCCACCCGAAGGTAAAAGTAAGATGTCCTGTGTCGTACCGAAAACAGGCTTTACTAATTCAATTGTTTCTCGGTATAATTCTACAAATTCCTGACTACGATGACTAAAAATATCCCGATTCATCGCAAGCTGTACCTTTTTTGGAATCGGTGTTGGCCCCGGATGTCTTAAAATATTTTCATACATATTCATTTATCCCCTTTGCTATAAATTCATAATTTTCTAACTATAATAATAGCATATTTATGGTGCTAGCTAACTACTTTTTTGAAAAATGATGGAAGAGATTGTCATTGTGGTACAATTTTTAAAAAGGAGGCAGTGCGAATGGAAACATCCATGCATTATCCATTTATCTATTTCTTCTACGACACAAACCAGGTGCTAGTATATAGAATTCAAGCGTTAGAGTATATCACAATAGCAGATGTGATGAGGGAGGGGGAATGGCAGGGGTATGAGCTTGAGCCATCTGAATCTTTTACAGCATTTCATCATGAACAAAGCACACCTCAGCAGGGATGGTCTTTCTTTATGGGGCAGGAAGAGCTCTATCAGTTGGTAGAAATTATTAATGATTATATTCAACAGGTCATAACTACTACTTCAGCACAAATGGTACATATTGTTTGCTCGGAATCTGCAGCAGGCTCCTTACGAGCGACACTTGCTCCACCGAAATATGTGATCGGGTTTCCAGAGGATTTGTCGATTGGACCATTGTGGAAACTCGATGAAAAAAGAGGACAGGCATTCCGTGATGAGTGGCTAAGAGAAAATATTAATGATGGAATGGATGATTTTGTAAATCGAAATAAATTAATGAACACAATCAGAGAGATACAGGATATTCCAAGCAACCTGCAGATTTACATTTGGTGTGGGTACAATGCAGAAGAACAGTGTGGTATTAGATTTCTACTCTATTTATTACGTAATAAAACCAATGAAGTTGTTCTTATCAACACAGGTGAACAGCGGGCTATCAACCATCAATGGAACATGGAAATGTATGATATAAAGCGAATGTCCGCAAAGGAGCGTCTAATTTTTCAGCAGCAGTGGGAAAGTTTAGCACAGACAAAGGATGTTTGTCGACTATGGCTACATCGACAAATTCAAGCAGTACAAGAGAATTATTATGATCATTTGATTATGTCAACGATTGAACAACTTCATAAGGAGCAAGGGGGTACTGATTTTATACAAACAGGTGAATTCATCTCAGAGCTATTAACAAGAATGGATGCCCCCCCAAATATCTTCTTTTTAGAATATAGAATTCGCTATTTAGTATATAGCGGGGTTTTTGAATTAAAGGGAATTCCTAAATCCATGCACCATTACTCTGTGAAATTACGTAAAAAACCTCTTTAGCCTAAGGGCATAAAGAGGTTTTAAACAATTAAGCAACGAAAGGTCTGTTCATACGCATTAAGCCGTAGATGGCAAAGAACAATCCACCTGTTATTACCATTAAGATTGTGTATAATACTGCCTTACCTGTTTCGCCACACCAGCGGTAGAATAGGCGATATGTGAAATACAGTGTAAAGCCTGCCGCTCCTAAAGAAGCCAGAATACCGATAAATGGAATAAACGAAACAATGATTAAGCCCGCATAAATCAGCGTATTTTTTAAAGCTGTTGCACGTATTGTTTCTCGAGTATCCCCACCAGCTGTCAGCAGGAAGAGACTATATACATTAATAATGGGAATCCAAGCAATATAGGCTACATCTCCAAAACCATTTGTTTTAGATGTCATAAAATAAATAAGTGCACTAATAATGTAGGCAATTAAACCAATTGCAAGAGCGGCTAGTATAAAGATAAAAAATAAACCACCCATGGCTGCATCTAAATCTGAGTAATAATAAGAATCATTATAGTCATAATTCATCAGAAAAACCTCCCTTCATATGAAAATACCTCCTAATCATAACAATCCTCAAGTGTTTAGGCTACAACAATTTAGATGTAATATTTAGTAGAAATCACACAAATGTACTAGAATGATGTGGATTATTTAAGTCTTTAATGATGATTTTTTGAGTACCTTATGATAAAAATACAAAAAATATCCTGAGGAACATTATTATGCTAGTTTTTGAGAATCATTTTCCGTTTTATTAATTTTAACAAGTACGTACAAAAACATTACTATCCTATGATGGTAGATGCACAAGAAATGCCACAAAAAATAAAAATAGCCATCTTAACTACAGTGTAAGATGACTATTTTCACGTGTATTAAATGAATTTGGCGATGTGCTCAAGTTCAATGCGGGAAGAATTGTAAGCAGGTGCGGCTGCCTTACCAATCGCAATTAAAATAACTGGGACGATATGGTCAGCTAATTCAAAGCGTTGAGCAAAGGCTTCTTTATTAAATCCACCCATGGGCACTGTATCATAGCCCATGTCTTTCGCTAGTAGCATGATTTGCATCGAAATTAGACCAGCATCAAATGTAACGATATTTTTTAACACTTCTTGGGGAAGTTGAGAATATAAGTTGATTGAGTTGTTAATCATTAAATCTTTTGTTGCCTCATTGATATAGCCAAGATCGAAGTTCTTTGTATAGACTGCCTCGGCATTTTCGTACATTTTTGTATCACCTAGAACAGCAATAATTGCTGAGGAAGTTTCTACTTGTTCTTGGTTATTGGCAATAGCACGTAGCTCTTTTTTGACCGCTTCATCCTGAATTACTAAAAAGCGCCAAGGCTGTAGGTTACTAGACGATGGAGCAGATGTTGCCTCTACAAGTAATTCTTCTAATTGTTGCTGCGGGATTTTAAAGTTTTCATCGTATTTACGAACGGATTTACGCTCGTGCATAACTTTAGTTAAAGAACTTTTTGTCACTGTCATTATTTTGTCTCCTTCATGGTATGATGCGTTTTTTACTATACGATAAATGAATTCATTTTCCAAGTAAATTGCTCGAATTAAAGAGTCTTGAATCTAGGATTTAAAAGTTACAAAAAAAACATATTTTTGTAGGTATAATCCATTTATACTAGAGATGGAATAGAGCAATAATAATAGATATGGAGTGAAGGTGAATGAAAAAGCTATTAGGAAATTTAAATATTATGGCAAAAATCGCAATGCTTATTCCTGTCATCACTGTTTTTTTAGGTGGTATGACCTTCCTTAATTATTTGAACGTATCCAATGAACTTGAAAGCTCTATTGAAAATGAAATGTCTATACTAGCGGATGATGTTGCAGGTTCCGTTGAGAGCAAATTGCATGCACACATTCAGCTCATAAATAGTGCAAAGACAACAATAGAATCGGCTGACAGTATGATGACCAGAGAGCAATTTATTCGCTACGTACAGCAGCTATTGCCTTTCAATAAGGAAACGTATGGTATGGGATTATGGCTAGAGGAGAATGTGGCAAAAGGGGAAATTTTCGGGCCTTATGCCTATAAGGAAGAAGAAAAAATTGTCTCTACGGATGCTTATGAAGATCCTGCCTATCATTTTCACGAGCAAGAATGGTATCGCAATAGTATCCAATCGAATAAGGTAGTTCATACTGCACCTTATTTTGATGAAGCTCTTGGGGAAATGTTTATCTCATTTGGTACACAAATTGTCAAAGATTCTAAGCCCATTGGCGTTATTACAGGGGATTATGTATTAGATTCAATTCAATCCATTGTTTCTGACGTGAAAATTCGAGAGAGTGGTTATGCATTTTTAATTGATGATAGTGGCAAAATTTTAACGCACCCTGATGTAAATAAAGTGAATAAAGAAACGATCCAGCAGTTGTTGAACATGCCTGTGGAGCAGATTTCTGAGCAAAAAAAGTTAATACATACAAGCAGTCAGGGTAGTGATTTTACCTTACAATTTATGCAAATACAAGATATGCCGTGGAAGTTAGTTTTACTGGTTCCGACAACTGAGCTTTACGGCGAAATACAGGCAATGCTTCAACAGCAAATCGTGATCAGTGTCGTTCTAATTTTACTTATCGCAATTAGTATTTATTTCCTTGCTCGTTATATCCGTGGGGAAGTGAAAACAATGAATACTCATTTAGGCTATCTTGCTACGGGTGATTTAACGCAACAAATGGCCGTTCATACGAAGGACGAATTTGGTGAAATGGCGCAGTATTATAATGACTCTGTGGAAGCATTAGGTTCGATGATGCAGCGCATTGTAGCTGAAACCGAGACAGTTGCTTCTACTGCAGAGGAATTAACGGCAAGTGTGCAAGAGGTCAATAAAACTGTCACAGAAGTTGCGATTTCTATGCAAGAGGTGGCAGAAAATACAAGTTCACAACAACAGGTGAGTGGGGAGTTAGAGGGTGTAACAACACAACTAGGTGGGGATATGAAGACCGCCATGGACGATTTACATAAAGCTGTCCAACAATCACAAAAAACCTCTGAACTCGCTACTGGCGGATCACAAAAAATACATGGTTTCGTGAATGATATTGTCCACCTACATGCACAGGTTGACAGTAGTGCCAATCTGGTGAATGGGTTGAAGGAGCATTCGATTCAAATAGAGCAGATGAGTCAGCTCATTTCGGCTATTACCGACCAAACTAATTTACTATCACTTAATGCTGCCATTGAGGCAGCACGAGCAGGGGAAGCAGGGAAAGGCTTTGCCGTTGTTGCAGGAGAGGTTAAAGCTCTAGCTGAACAAACTAGCCGTGCTTCGTTAGATATTGCAAAGGTTGTGCAGACGATTCAGGAACAAATGAATGACGCAGTAGAGATGATGGAGCAAAGTCGAAAAATAGCTCATCAAGGCATTGGCTCTGTTCAACAGGCAGGCATGACCTTCGATACAATTGCCAGTGCAACTGAAGGTCTCCAAAACACCATGCAAAAGACAAGCAAAACGACATCTGATGCTTTTGAAAAGCTGCAGGCAGTAACCGAAAAGGTGCAAGCAATTAGCAAACAGGCACTTGCAACAAATGATCATACATTAAATGTATCGGCCATCACGGAAGAGCAGGCATCTACGATGAATGAGATGTCCGTAGCCTCTGAGCAGTTGGCGCAACTTGCTCAAAATCTGCAAGAAGAAGCAACTAAATTCACGATTTAATTGTAAGGTGTACATCTAGGTTTAGGTGTACACCTTTCTAAGATCTAAATGAAAAAGCTTCCCACTGTACATTATTCTTAGGAGCAGCTGATTTGAAATGCTTAATCATTTTTTTTGGTCCACATATAAAAATAGTTGTTTGTGAAGAGAAGGATAACTCATCAATAGAGAGTCTATTTCGCTGTGTTGTATCAATAAATGTGACAGTAAAATGGTCGTTTGCTTGTGCATAATCCTCTAAAAAATCTTTGTAGATGACATTGTCTTGCCCGTGAAAAGAATAATATAAGTCAATTTTCTTATCAGGCTTCGTGTGTAAATAGGCAAGAAATGGGGTGATGCCCATACCTCCTGCAATCCATAGCTGCTGTGCATCCCCGCTGTCAAAGTCAAAATGACCATAGGGGCCATCTACAGCAATCTCTGTATGAACCTGAATAAGATTGTAAACCTGTTTGGTATAATCTCCTATAGCCTTCATTGTAAGATTGATTTGTTGTCCACACCCTCCAGAAATAGAGAAGGGATGTGGTGCTTTTTCGATACCCTCTTGAAAGACTTTCAGAAAGAGAAATTGTCCTGGTCGATAATCCAGCTGTTTTGTAAGCTTCAACTTAATTTCCAATATCTCAGGAGTCAGCCTTTGAATGGATGAAATCTGACCTTTATAGGGAAAGAACATATCCTGATACATTGTCAGCATATAAAGGGCTGACATAAATCCAATCGTAGTTGTTAATGCTGTAAAAATTCCTAAAGCTGAGGGCTGTAATAAATCATAGTGGCTAGAAAAATAAGCATGATAAATGCCAAATGTATAGGGCACAAGTAATAATCGATGAAGCCAGCGCCAATGCTCGTACTTCAGGAATTTTGCAATAAAGGCAAGAATGATTAGGATGATAAAGCCGTATTGGGCAAGCTCGCCAAGATCTTTTGCGAATTCGTTGAGTGACGTTGATTGTATTAGCTCTTCATCAGGAACCATTTTTTGTAATTGTCCGTGGATAAAAATTAATACAAGTGAAAGAATGGCTAGTAATTTATGATAAAAATAGACCCGCTCAAGACCATTAAACCAACGCTCCAACGTTTTTATTCTTGTAGCTAATAAAAATACAAGAAATAAACAAGTAATGGCTAAGCCTCCGATGAAATGACTTAATGTGTTCAACGGATGGATGGGTGCCATTGGTTTAGCAAAATACCAAAGCAAAGCACTACCGCACATAATGAATAAAATAAAAAGTATTCCTTTATAAGCTCTCATATTTAACCTCCATCACTATGTTTATCCATAATTTAACTAGCTATACAATCAGAGTGGAAAAAGTTTCGAGCGTACGTTCGGAATGTATGTTCCCTTTTGTGTCGAATTATGTTACATTAAGAAGGAAAAATAAGAGAGAGAAGGAGTGGAAGTAATTTATGCAAGGGAATACCCATATTGTTGGGGGCATTACAGCAAGTCTTGCCTTTGCACAGTTTTCAAATGATAACCCACTTGTCTTAGTTGGTGCAGGGGTTATTGGTGCGTTACTTCCAGATATTTGCCACAGAGGTAGTAAAATAGGTCGAACATTTCCCCTCATCGCGAAGCTAGTGACTACGGTATTTGGACACCGTTCCTTTACACATAGTTTGTTGTTTTTAATAAGCATGATGGTTTTATTACATATGTTAATTCCCTATCGAGCGATATCTATTGGAGTAATTATCGGGATGGCTAGTCATATCATACTTGATATGTGTACAAAAAAAGGGGTTAAACTATTTTTCCCTGCGACTGTCTCCATTCGTTTTCCACTTACAACGAAAACTGGTAGCAAGGTAGAAGGTATCGTACTGATGTTGTTATCGATGCTATCCATCTATTTCAGCTATGAATTAATTGTAAGATTTATTGATGCGATATAAATAAGAAAAGCCCCAGTAATCGTTTACTGGGGCTTTTCATGTTAGTCTGCCTGTACCTCTTCAACAGTTTGCTCTACCTCAGCACGAGTCATCTTTTCTCGTCCTTCTTGCATTGCCTTTAGTGTTTTGTGCGCTAAGGCAAGTGGTAGGCGACAGAATAGCAGAATAGTACGTTTATTGATATCCTTCATATATAAATCTGCTTTGGCTAAATTTTCTTCTGCATACGCAAATAAATCCTCGCGTGTCCATCCCTCTGGTACGAAACTTACACCACGTTCATCTAAATCCTCATGCTGATTACGTAAGATGTTGACAGCCTGCAACCCACGACCGTAGCCTATTGCTAGATCGCGATCCGTTTGAACGCCTGCACCCCATGCCCAAAGCTCAGACAGCATTGTCCCTACAAGCCCAGCCACGTAGTATGTATAATCGTCCAAATCCTCACGTGTGCGGACCTGCCAATTCGCCTTTGCCCATTTTGCCATCCCAAAAGCCATCTCACTTGTGGAAGCCTGGACAATTTTTCTGGATTCCTCAGGGCAAAATGTCAGCCAATCTGCTAAACGAAGGGATACTTCAGGTAATTGCTCTGCATAAGGTGCGAGTAATGCCTGATAGGCTTCGTTATTGAAAGTGTCCTTTAGTAATTCACTCGTTGCTGACAGTAAATCAAATTTTACATCATTAGCAAGTTCCTCATGGTCTTCAATTTCATCTATGGCACGCATCGCTAAATAGGCAGCAGCCACTGATATCTTTAAATCATTTTTTAAAAATGTAATAGGTATATAAAACGTGCGGCTTGTATCTTTCAAAACCTGCATCGCTTCTTTGTATAGTCTTTTTTGCTCGTTCACTTGTATTCCTCCGTTCAAATGGTTCCACATCTATAGTATATCGTATCGTAAAAATAGGGAAAGATAAAACAGATTGTTCATATTTAGAGAGATATTCTTTGAAAACGTTTCCTAAAAGTGATATAGTTTAATAGTAAACTATTTAAACTTATACTTTCTTTGTGGACGAAAGTATAGGTTAAAACCACATTTCAGAAGAGAGGAAGTTTAGAAAATGGGACGTTTAGATAATAAAATTGCGATGATTACTGGTGGCGCATCTGGTATGGGTGCAGCAATGGCGAAATTGTTTGCCCAAGAGGGAGCTACTGTAATTGCAGCTGATATTAATGAAGATAATCTAGCAAAGATCTCTGAGCTAGACAATGTAGAGGGTATGAAATTAGATGTTTCCTCTGATGAAAACTGGGCAGAAGTGACAAAGGCCATTGTGGAGAAATATGGTCGCATTGATATTTTAATTAACAATGCTGGTATTTCCTCCGAAAAAGGACCAGATCAAATTACACAAGCGGACTGGTCAATCATGCATAATATCAATGCCTTTGGACCTTTCCTGGGCATTAAACATGCCTCTAACTATATGAAAGAAGCTGGGAAAGGCTCTATCGTTAATACATCCTCTTACACAGCAATTATTGGCGCTGGCTTTAATGCCTATACAGCCTCTAAAGGATCTTTACGTGCGATTGCTCGTGCAGCGGCATCCGAGCTTGGTGCTTTCAATGTTCGTGTCAATACAGTATTCCCTGGTGTCATTGAAACACCAATGACTGCTAAATTATCAGAAGCAAAAGAAGCAATGGATATGTTAGTAAGAGCAACACCAATGGGTCGCCTTGGCCAACCAGAGGAAGTAGCGAATGCTATTTTATTTTTAGCATCTGATGAAGCTTCTTACATTACAGGTGCCGAGCTTGTCATTGATGGTGGCTATTCAGCACGCTAAATAACCGTTTTTGGAAAGTGAAAGTGCCTGCTCAAGCAGTGCATTTTCACTTTTTTTATGTTTCTCATGGGGAACGTTCGATTTGGTCAGTATTTCATAAGCCCCCTTTTAGCACCTTACATACTTAGGAATACAATGTGCTCATTACGATAGGCATCGTGCATGCACTAATGAGCCTTCTTCTTTTGGAATCTGAAATCTTCTTGTTCTAATTAAGCAAATATTTTATGCGTACCTGAATGCAGGTGTATCCCCTAATATGACAAAGACTTACTTGCTCCACTTTAGAATATTTGTTAAATTTCAAAAACAGCATAATGCTTTAACAAAGCTTTATTTTTTTAGTAGAATGATAATAAAGCTTTAGAAATGCGTTAAAATTCAGCGATCGAATAGAAAAAATTTGATATTTTCCATGATTTTTTCATGAAAGTTTACGAAGTTATTGCACAATCATTTCAACAGCGTTAAAGTTTAGAAAGGGCGAAAATGTCATTACACAATTTGGGGGATTGTACTGAGCGTTTAGCTTTTGTACGAACAAATTAATTGGTCAGGATTTTGGCACACAAAACTCCTTGCAAAATCCTTCGTACCAAAGAGGGCATGTACTTTATTAGTTGCCTTAATCATCGCGTAAACTGCGTAATAAAATCAAAGGAGAATTGTATGCCAAAGGCTATAGGTATTGATGCAGGCGGCACATTGACAAAGGTTGCTTATTTAGATCAACACAATGAACTTGTTTTAACAACCTTTCCGTCTAATGATCTGCAATCTGTAAAAAAATGGATTATCGACCATCCAGATATTGAGGATATTGGTGTTACGGGGGGACGTACAGAGCAATTACTTGATGTCATTAAAACAATGAAATCGATTCATTATATAGTGGAGTTTGAAGCAACTTTAAAGGGTGTCCGATTTTTACTAAATAAAGAAGGCTACTTTTTTGAGCGTAGTATGATTACCAATATCGGGACAGGCACTTCCATTCATTATATGGAGGGCAATACCCATATTCGCGTTGGCGGGACAGGCGTTGGTGGTGGGACATTAATTGGATTGTCAGCGCTTACAACAGGGATTACAGATTACAATGAAATACGAGAAATGGCTGACAAGGGCCATCGTGAGAGCATTGATTTATTAGTTAAGGACATTTATCAGGGCATGGATACACCCATTGATGGTCATTTAACTGCAAGTAATTTTGGGAAAGTAGGCATTACCCAGTCCATGAAACATCCAGCAGAGGATATTATCGCGACGGTTCAGGGACTAGTAGGCGAAGTCATTACAACACTTAGCATTCAATATGCGGAAGAAAAAAAGGCACAGCATATTGTTTATATTGGTTCAACTCTCAGCAATAATGCTCATCTTGCCCGTGTGATTGCAAATTATACACGTACGAAAAAGCATACACCTGTCTTTATTAACGATCATGGTTTTTCAGGCGCTGTCGGAGCATTGCTCAACATTACAGAATATACAATTGTCTAGGGACGAAATAAGAATGAACATGACTAATACATATTAGTCATGTTCATTTTTTTACAATTAGCGAAGAAACTGACCTACATAGTAACGCCTCAATTTGAACAAATTATGTGCAGGAGGTGATGTTACGTGGGCAAACGTAATAATCGAAATAACAGTAAAACCATGAATATGCGAACGCATAATCCTTTTGGTACCTACAAAAGTAAAGATCTTGATCGAAGTAATAGCAATAATAACAACCCGAATGATAACTTAAACGAAGAATTCGCAGCAGAATTTGATGCAAAAGCTAAAAATAAAAACAATAAAACGAATCATGATAAAAACCAGCAGTCCAATAAAACAAAATAGCGGAGGTGAAAATCATGGCAAAAAAGAGAAAAACAAGCTTTAAAAAGAAAAAGAAGGAAGATACGCATAAAAAGAATGATCGTGAGGAGTACTCAGCAGAGTTTAACCAAGTCATTCATAATAACCCTCAACAGCCAAAGCAATAAAGACAAGCTGCTCCAAAACTTTTTTGGAGCGCTTATTTTTTTAAAGGAGTGATTCAAGTGAGGCAGTTATATTTACTTGGGCTTCTGCTTGTTTGTCTTGCTGTGTTCATACAAACACCAATGGCCGCCAATGCACAACAAGAAACACCAGCCTATGCCAAATGGGGACAAATGGCTATCAAAGAGGTAAAGACAAAATATCCTTCAGCCAAAATTATCGATTATTTGCATGAGGGTAAAGAAGTACATGGGGCGTCAACAATCGAAAAGTTTAAGCTTTGGCTCAAGCAACCCGATAAGGAATTTGGTGTCTATGTAAGAATTAGTTATCAAAGTGCAACACAAAAGGTGGAAAAAATTGAATTACAAGAAAGTACGTCATGAAAAAAGGATGCCCAGAAAAGGCATCCTCATTCATTTAATCTTCAAGCTTTTGAATAAACGCACGCATCAAGCCTGGTAAATCAGGCCATGCATGTCCACTTACTAAATTGCCATCTGTATGAAGATTGGCTTCAATATAAGTAGCGCCAGCCACTTGTACCTCTGGCTTGCAGGCAATATAGGCTGTCAGCTCACGTCCTTTTAGCGCTTCAGGAATGGTCGCGAAAATTTGTGCTGCATGGCAAACGGCTGCAATCGGTTTATTGGTTTCGAAAAAATGGGACACAAGTGGTGGCACATGCTCATTTAAACGAATGTATTCTGGCGCACGACCACCCGGAATAATCAATCCATCAAAATGTGTTGGATCAATATCAGCAAAAGAAGCATGTGCCTCTAATCCATAGGCAGGTCGCTCGATGTATGTATCGACGCCATCTACAAAATCATGTAATACGGTCTGTAATTTTTTAGCTGATGGTGCTGCAATTGTGACATCATAGCCTGCCTCAAGACAACGATAATAAGGATAAAAAATCTCTAAAGCCTCTACTGCATCTCCTGCAAGTATTAAAACCTTTTTCCCCATGATTCCATCTCCTTTTCATTGTGAATCTATTATGTTTTATTCGACACATGCAAAAAATTCCCTGCTGATGATTGAGCCATCTTTCCAAATTCCTTCCTTTACAAAGAAAAAAATGAAGCGTATAGTATTTATTTAGCTAGGTAAATAATTTTAGGAGGTAGATAGTGATGAATCCAATTTTCCATGCTTTATTCCAAAAAAATCGCTATTTAACTAATTGCTTAAATGAAGTGCTGAAGCAGCATCATTTATATAGTTCTCAATGGACCATTTTGTATTGCTTACATAAAAATGGACCCATGACATTGACGCAAATTTGGAAATATTTAAATGTGGAAGCACCAAGTATCACAAGAGCGATTACAAGGCTTGAGGCATTGGGCTGGGTACAACGATTAGATGGTGAGGATAAACGAGAAAAGATTGTGACATTATCCGCACAAGCAGAGGAACGCCTACCAGCCATTACAGCAACTATTCTAGCGTTTGAGGAAGAAATGGTTGGGTCTTTAACTGCTGAAGAACAAGAGCAACTTCTGAAGCTATTGGAAAAAATGAAAGGTTGATGGACATGCAGCAAGAAGAGAATACACAAATATGGACGAAGCGTTTCATTAGTCTATTTTTAACGAATATCTCAGTTTTTTTTGTATTTTATGGACTTGTAACGACTTTGCCACTATATGCAATAGGGGAGCTACATCAGACAGATAAGGAGGCAGGGCTTCTATTGTCTGGCTTTTTATTGTCAGCTATCATTGTACGCCCGTTTTCAGGAAAGCTGTTGGATGTCTTTGGTAAGAAGAAACTGTTAGTCCTTTCGATAGTGGGCTATTTTATATGTACCGTCTTATATTTATTTATTCATCCATTCGGACTTTTACTTGGTCTACGTTTTATTCAAGGGATTTTCTTTAGTATTATTACAACAGCTGCAGGTTCTTTAGCGGCTGATATCGTTCCAGCTAAACGAAAAGGAGCAGGCCTTGGCTATTTTACGATGTCTACAAATCTAGCTGTCGTTATTGGTCCATTTATTGGGCTATTATTAATACAATATAGTACCTTTAACGTATTGTTCATCGTTATGAGTATTTGTATTCTAGCAGGAGGAATTCTAGCGTTAACGGTCAATACCGATGATTTACCGAAGCCTATACATGAAGGAAAACTAACCTTTAAATTTGATGATTTGTTTGAGCGAAAAGCGTTACCTGTTGCTGCGATTGCTAGTTTAGTAGCCTTCTCGTATGCCAGTGTTTTATCCTTTTTATCGGTCTATGCACAGCAAAAGGGTTTAATGGCTGTGGCCAGTCTTTTTTATGCAGTGTTTGCTGCATCCATGTTAATTACGCGGCCATACACAGGTAAACTTTATGATACGAAGGGACCGCAATTTGTTATTATTCCCGGCATTATCTCCTTCGCCATTGGGCTCGTTATGCTCGCTTTTGTAGAAGGACCTGTGTTATTTTTAAGTGCTGCTATTTTTGTAGGCTTCGGCTATGGAGCTGTGACGACAAGCTTGCAAGCATTAGCCGTTCAATCCACAGCCATCCAGCGAAGTGGCTATGCTACAGCAACCTATTTTACGATGTTTGACCTTGGGATCGCATTAGGTTCCTATATTTTGGGAATGGTAGCTGTGCAGGCAGGCTATGCTTCAGTCTACTTGTCAGGTGCAGGCTTACTAGGGGTTGTCTTTATTATTTATCTATTACGCCTTGCAAAGATGAAACCGAAAAAAGTTGTGAATATATAGTAAAACAGTTGGGTCTGTCCCAACTGTTTTTATTTTTATAGGCAATCATGTAGCGTGGCTGATTTAGACCAAAATATGGTATAATAAGAGCGTAACTAGATAGAGGTTTCATGGGCGGTTGGCACAATTTTAACCTATCTCATTCAACTTATTGAAGAGAAAGGAGTTGATGCCTTTGACTATTTTTGAAGCAATAATGGTTGCGATAAGTCTATCAACACTTATTGTTTCTGTACTTGCATTGTCATTTACTTTTACACAAAAAAAGTAAACCGCCCCTGCCTCGCCAGCATGTGAGATGGTTTACTTTCATCACCTTGCAAATCGCCTTTGAAGCGATTCGTCTTGTTACTAGGACCATTGGTGTTCCAGCACCAATGGTCTTATTTACTTATATACATCTTCACTAAGAATTATAACATGGATAAACGGTTTTTTTCAAATAATGTAAAATAAATTGTTATGGACTACAAATGATTTTTGGGGAATCAGTTGGTAGGGTGAAATAAACTACTTAGACGATGGATATCAAGCATTCAAAGCTTACCATGCTTTAGAAGCAATCGATCTTATTCGAGATCAAGTCAAGGTAGCGGATTAGGTTTGTCAATTGCTAAAAGCCGTATTCACATCCAGAACAGCAAATTCTTATTTTTAAAAGTATATTTGTTCTAATAACGCAAAAAAATGTTAGACCAAACTTGTATATGGTCTAACATTCTTTCTTTTGTCCCATCCTCTTTTCTGTACATAAAAATCTGTAAAAAAAGAGAGCGGCATAAGCCAGCTCTCCTTTAACTTAATTAAAATTCTTTTGTAAAAACGCCTTTGTACGGTCGTTTTGAGGGTTTGTAAAGAAGTTGTCTGGATGGTCGGTTTCAATAATTTGACCACCGTCCATAAAGACTACCTTATTTGCTACCTCTCGTGCAAAGCCCATTTCGTGTGTCACGACAATCATCGTCATCTGATCCTCTGCTAGGCTTTTCATAACCTTTAATACTTCGCCTGTCAGCTCAGGATCTAAGGCAGAGGTAGGTTCATCAAATAACAAAATTTGAGGATTCATCATTAGGGCACGGGCGATCGCTACACGCTGTTTTTGGCCACCAGAAAGATTGGCTGGATAAGCCTTGGCCTTGTCGGCAAGCCCGATTTTTTGTAGTAAATCTTGACAGCGTTTCGTAATGGCTTCTGCCGATTCTTTTTTTAATAAGCTCGGTGCCATTTCGAGGTTTTGCTGAACGGTTAAGTGGGGGAACAGGTTAAAGTGTTGAAAGACCATCCCCATTTTAGCTGTGATTGCTTTAATGTCCTGTGGCTTTGTATAATGTCCATCCTGTACAAGATAGTCACCATCTACTACAATACTGCCACCATCGATTTCTTCTAAATGTATTAAGCTTCGAAGCATTGTACTTTTCCCAGATCCAGAGGGACCGATAACTGCAATGACATCGTTCTTCTCTACCGAAAATGTAATTTGTTTCAGAACCTCCACCTGATCGAAAGATTTCTTCAAATTTGTTACTTCCATCAATGCCATATGTGTCACCTCTATTCGAATTTAAAGCGTTTTTCCAGCCATTTAAAGAACACGGTCAATACAAGGGTCATGACTAAGTAAATTGCACCCGCAATAAAGAACGGTGTAATTGTGAAGTCACGATTGACAGCTGTTTGCGCAAAATGTAGTAATTCTGGAACAGCAACTGCATAAAGCAGGGCTGTATCCTTAATTAGTGTAACGGATTCATTTGATAATGCGGGTAAGGCGACACGAAACATTTGTGGCAAAATAACACGTGTGGTCGTTTGCCATTTGGATAAGCCGAGTACCTGGGCTGCCTCATATTGTCCTTTATCGATGGCAAGAAGACCACCACGGAATATTTCTGCAAAGTAGGCAGCATAATTTAAAATAAAGCCAAGGCAAGCGGCCACAAAACGATCGAGTACTAAATATTCACCGATTACTGGTAGCATAGGTAAACCGAAGCAAATTAATAATAATTGCAGTAATAGTGGTGTACCACGCATGATATAAATATACGTATGTGCAAGCCAAGCGAGTGGTTTAATCCGACTTTTTACGGCGAGTGTTAGTAAAAAGCCGAATGGAATCGATACCAAAATGGCGATGAAAAACAGTAAAACTGTCATTTTTGCCCCTTCTAGCATCGGTAATATCATAGTTTGCCAGTAATCCGCCATAACGATGTCCCTCCAAAAAGAGTAAGAGTTCCACTAAGGAAACTCTTACAGTTGATGTATCCTGTCATTATTTTAATACTTTGTCTTCTCCGAACCATTTTGTTGAAATGTCAGCCGCAGTACCGTCTTCATTCATTTTGTCTAACGCAGCTTGTAGTTTTTCTAATAAGGCTTCATTTCCTGGTTTCACACCAATACCGTATTGCTCAGGTGCGAGTGATTCCTCTAATAATTTGAATGTGTCAGGCTCTTGTGTCATGTAATATTCTGCAACTACAGCATCAATTACCACAGCATCAACACGGCCTGTTTTTAAGTCTGATAATGCTAAAACATTATCCGCAAATTCTGTAATTTTTTTCACTTCTTTGTGAATTGGGTTACCGTTTAATGCATCTGCCGCAGAAGAAAGGGATTGAATACCTACTTCTTGTCCTGCTAAATCACTTAGCTTTGTAATCTTTGAATCTGCCTTTGTTATCACAACTTGAGAGTTTTCAAGATAAGGCTTTGTAAATAAAACCTTTTCCTTACGCTCATCTGTAATGGTATAACCGTTCCAAATTAAATCAATGCGTCCACTTAATAATTCAGCCTCTTTTGTTTTCCAATCGATTGGCTGGAATTCCGCTTCAACACCCATATGCTCTGCTGCAGCACGAGCTAAATCAATATCGAATCCAACGATGTCATTTTTATCATCGCGGAAGCCCATTGGTGCAAATTTGTCGTCAATTCCAATAATAATTTTTTCTTGATCTGCTGCTGTTTCGTCTTTTTCTGCTGTCTTTTCTTTTGAAGTACCGCATGCTGCTAAAACGATGACAGCTGTCAGCATCATAAATAAAGTCAATACACGTTTCATTTTTGTTTCCCCCTATAATCCGTCGCTTTCGTTTGCTAAACTACTAATGTGTTAAAGGATAACATCGTACTTTAACAATGTCAATATCGTTTTGGATTAATCAGAAAATGAGCGGCGTTTTCTAGCATTTTTTTGCATATCATAAAATAATGAAATTGGGGGATAGTAAGTAACTGAAGAATAGGGGAAAGAAAAAGGGACTGCTCCTAACGAACAGTCCTGTGAAATGAGATTAACTATTTTTGCTTTGAATTGCTTTGCGGGCCAGGGCATCAGCCGCTTTGTTTTGTGAGTCGGGCACCCATTTGATAAAGAATAAATCAAAGCTTGTGGCAAGCGCTAAAGCTTTTTCTAAATAAGGTTTAAATTCCTCATTTTTCACATATTCTTTTTCCATAGAGGCGACAACGATTTTGGAATCTGAACGCACCGAG
Organism: Lysinibacillus sp. IITD104; assembly: GCF_036698265.2. Lineage (NCBI taxonomy): Bacteria > Bacillati > Bacillota > Bacilli > Caryophanales > Bacillaceae > Lysinibacillus > Lysinibacillus sp. IITD104. The sequence continues at coordinate 2,890,702 of NZ_JBAHYH020000001.1, read as the reverse complement.
ACAAGTGGGGAGCCTAGCTTTTGTGCTTCTTCTAGGCCACGAACCAATGCCGTGAATTCAGCAATATGGTTGTTTGTCTCACCAATATACTCGCTGATTTGGATATGGTGACCTTCACCTTTAATAAATATGCCTATCCCACTTGGACCAGGATTTCCTGCACTGGCAGCATCTATATAAACTTCTAACATATCATCCCTACTTTGCGTTTTGACTTTCTCTATAATTGTACAACAAGGCTATGGTGCAAAGCATCCTTGTGAGCAATTCGTGTTTGAAAAAATACGTAGGAAGCAAACAAAATAGTTGCGTGTTGAAATTGAACGCTTCATAATAGTAGGAAGTGAATTTTGGACGTGAAAGGAGCGAGAGTTCGACATGGATAAAGTGACGGTTATGAAGGATATTGACGAACTGCATGATACGTATTGTTCGGATTGCTTAGTGATTAAGCAATTACGTAAAGAACGTGGTAAACCAGGGGCTCATCGTTTCTGCATTGAAGCCTGTTCAGTTGGAGAAAAACTACAGTTCCTAGGGGAAGAGCTTTTAAAAGTTTATAGTAAATGAACACATGAGAAAAAGCTACATGTATTAGAAACGCTAATACATGTAGCTTCTTTAATTGTCATGATTATTTCGTTTCAGCATAGCTGCTTAGGTCTTGGTAATACTTTGTAAGAGAGGAAGCCGAAATATCAAATGTTGCAGCGATTTCTTTCACGGTCATGGATAGAGACTCGAATAGTTCTTTTTCCTGACCATAACGAATTGCACCAGCCGCAATGGCTGCTTCTTTACGAGCAGTCGGTTGACCTTCAATTAAATAGTCCTCTAAAAGCTCAAGCATTGGTGCTGTTTCACGCTCATTTTGCTCTAAGAAGTCTTTTACTTGTGTCAGGACATTGCTCTCAAAGTTGGAGAATTCCTCACCTTTATAGCCATTTGATACTAATAACTCCCAGAATGCTAGGTGCTCTTCTTTTAAGAAGGAGCCAACCTTCTTCTCTGAAGCCTCAAAGCTCTTCTTGAATTCTTCAAAGACCTTCGCATGATCCTCTGGGAAGAAAATCAGTGTAGACACAGCTAAATAATGAGACGATTTCTTCGTACCATCTGGTAAAATGAAGGCAAATACATGCATACCTTCAGGGATCGGTTTGTTATTTTCACGTCGAATATAAAGCTCATCATTTGTAAGTAAATGATTAGCCTTGAAATATTTTTCCTCAACAACAGACACTGTACCAATAAATAAAGTAGGCTGAGACCAATCTTCAAGTACTTTGACCGTAGAAGGTCTTACCGCCTTTTTCTTCGTTTTCTTCAGATAATTTTTCCAAATAGATGGCTCTTGATGGAAGAAAAAGTCGTCTAAAGCGATGGCTTCGATTAGCTCTCGCTGTAAAACGCTCTCTAATTTAGGCTGCCATGTGCCCACATGCTCAATATAGGCACGAACATCTTTACGTTCAGGATATTCTAAGTAAAATGTTTGTAGCACACGCTCTAATTCTTCGATTTGTACTGTTTCCACTGTTACTTGTTGTTTGCCTTCACAACATTTTTTATATTTTTTGCCGCTACCGCATGGGCATGGATCATTACGTTTTACCATAATTAGAACACTTCCTTTAATCATTGTTAATCGTATATTGCTAAATAATTTGCGTACTATTAATAATAACGGTACTTTTGTATGAAGAAAAATGATTGTCTATTTTGAAATATCTAAAAAATGTAGAGGGACGCCCTGATTCTAGTATATGTACGTATTTTTCTACTTAGAACTAAAAAAAGAAAACGACCTACACCTTTGAATAGGCAGGACCGTTTTCTAGTTAAATTATTGCTGAACGGCTTCGATTTCCACTGTCAGACGTTCAAGCTCATCAATTAAATGGCCAATGTAGGCAATTGTATCACGAAGTGGTTGGTCGGTCGTAATATCAACCCCAGCCATTTGCGCTAACTCCACTGGTGATTTTGTGCCGCCAGCCCGAAGAACTGCTAGCCAATCTTCAACAGCTGGAGCGCCCTCTTTTAAAATACGTTGAGACACTTGTGTGGAGATGGTTAACCCTGCACTATATGTGTATGGATAAAGGCCCATATAATAGTGCGGCTGACGCATCCATGTGAGTTCAGCACCTTCAGAAATAGCGACTGTATCACCCCAGAAATTTTCCAATACGGAACGTTTTAATTGATTGAGGATGGTTGCATTCACTGCTTCTCCAGCATCAATTAATTCATAGACTTTGCGTTGATAGGCAGCTTCTAGTAAATGTGTAACAAAGTTATGATAATATGTTTTCGCTACAATATTGGAAATCACCCAACGTTTAAAGCGTAGATCATCATTATGTGTTAGTAGATAATTCGCTAACAGCATTTCATTCATTGTCGATGGCGCTTCAATAAAGTACAGAGATGGTCGACTATTAAGATAAGACTGATGCTCATACGTATTTGCAAAATGCCCAGCATGACCAAGCTCATGAATAAGTGTAAAGACTTCATTCATTTGTTCATTCCAAGACATTAAAATATAAGGATGGCTACCATACGGACTTGAGCAGAATGCCCCTGTAGATTTTCCTTTGTTTGGCGCATAGTCAATCCAGCGTTCATTAAAGGCTCTTTCCATTAATTGATTATAGTCTTCACCCATAACGGCTAATGCCTTTTCAACATATTCTTTTGCCTCAGCCATTGATAATCGTGGATCATACTCAGGATCCAGCGCAATTTTTAAATCTGCAAATGTCATTTGGTCGATTCCGTTGGCTTTTTGAATTAACGTTGCATAACGACGCATATGCGGGGCAAGCTCTTTTGTAATTAAATCAATTTGACGATTATAGAGCGAACGATCGACATCTTGATCAAATAATAAATAATCAATGACAGAATTAAAACCTCTTAGGTCAGCCATTGTTTTTTCTTGTTGAATATGTGTGTTATATACTTGTGCCGTTGTATGCTGGTAATCGCGTAGCTTGCTTGAAAAAGCTTGAAAGGCAGCACGGCGTACATCTGTATTTGCTTCAAACTCCCAGTCATTTTCGTACAGCACAAAGCTAAGAGGATGCTTTTCGCCATTGGCTTCAAATTCGCCAAAATCCATGTCCACTAATTTCGTCGTATTGTACGTTTTATATGGCGCGTCAAATGTGGCACTGAAGGCTGCCAGCGCTTTTTCCACTTCAGGATGGAGCTGGTGTGGTTTTTGTTTTAATAATTCCTCTAGATAGCGTTTGTAAAGAGGGCTTAATGCTGCTGCTTCTTGTAAAACAGCTTCATCCAATGCCAGTAACTCGCTACGCACGAAGGATAGTGCACTGCTGACTTTTCCGATAGCTGTACCAAACTTTGCCGCACGCATTTGGGCTACATCATTTGTGCGATCTGTTTCGAGATTTAAGCTTGCATATGTGCCAATCGGAACAAACTTTTTTTGCAGCTCTTCAAAGGCTGTTAACACATCAATTACTTTTTGTGCATTTGTAATCGTACCTTTGTATTGTTGCTCGAAGCTAAGTGCATCTTCCACTAATTGTGCTAAGGTAGGTTCAAAATCAGCCTCATTGCTCAATAAATCTGTTAAATCCCAAGTTTCTTCTACTGCAACATCTTTTCGTAATGGTAAAACTTTCATTTATGGACACCCCTTTACATATAAGTGATTTCATTATAACGAAACTATTTCGGAAAGTGAAATAATTTCGTAGAATAGTTGAAATATTCTTACTCTAAATCGTTTCTTATGAAGGATGTTTGAAATATTGTCGGTCGGGAACAATGAGTGTATAGCCAACATCTTTCATTACGCATACTAATGGCTAGAACGAGACATATTGGAGGAGAAATTGATTATGACACAAAACTTAAACAAACAATTAAATAAGCTAGTGGCGACATGGTCTGTGCTTTATACAAAGCTACACAATTATCATTGGTATGTCACAGGTCCAGCCTTCTTTACATTACATGCAAAATTTGAAGAGCTGTATAATGAAACAACATTGAATTTAGATGAAATAGCAGAGCGTATTTTATCAAAGGATGGCAAGCCAGTGGCGACATTAAAAGAGCATCTAGAGCTATCCTATGTAGAGGAAGCTACAGGTGAAGAAACGACAGAGGACATGGTTGCAACGACAATCTCAGATTTCCAAAAGCTGATGAAAGCTTTAAACTCTACAATGGAGCTAGCTGCAGAAGAAGGAGACGACCGTACAGAGGATTTACTCAATGCCATGTACCAGTCTCTTGAAAAGCATACATGGATGTTAAAAGCCTTTCTTGACAAGTAAAAATTGACAATTGGCATGCTGGAGATGACAGTCTCACCAGCATGCTTTTTTTCTGCCCTGAAGGCATTATGTCAAACGGGCAACGTAGTTTAAGGCAATTTAACAATTATTACAGTTGAGTAAAACGGGTTTGCTTGTGTGCAGTGCGGGTAATTATCTAGTAAGCCATACAACATAGGAGGAATTGAACATGATGAATGAACAAAATCCAAAAATTGAGGTGGCCCATACAAGGGATGAAATGCTTCACATTTTAGAGAATATGCGAATGGAAGGTTATCACCAAGACGATATTCATATTATTGCGAGAGATCCCCAACAGTTTGAGGATGTAAAATGGGATGCCGATGTGCAAACGCATGAGGCTGGAAATTGGGTAGATCAATTTAAATCTTGGTTTACAGGCGACTCAGCCGTTACAGAGGGCTTAAAACGATTTAATCTGTCAGAGGGACAAATCGCTTACTATGCACACCTTGTAGAACAAGGCAGTATTGTTTTATATGCAGAGCATGAGGATGATGTTGATACACTCCAAACATATCCAGAGACTGCTGAAGAGCAAGAGGAGCGTTTAAGAAATCAACAACGTATGATAGAGGCAGAGCAATATAGAAGATTTTTATAAAGAGTAAAACAGAGTGATCCCAGTGATCACTCTGTTTTACTGTATGACTTTTTCTTGTGCGTCTTTTTTTATAAAGCGTAGGGCATGGAAGTGCTCTAATTGAGCCACTAAATTACCAATAAGAATAAAGCTACCACCAATCATTAATTTTATTGTTAAGCCTTCTCCGATAAACATCATGGCAAACATAGCGGCAAAAATAGGTTCTAAGGAGAAGATAAGACCTGTATGTGTAGCAGAAGTATACTGTTGTGCAACAGTTTGACCCACAAAGCAAAACGCACTACAGATGATGCCAAGCCCTAAAATAGCAATCCAGGAAGTTGTTGAGTTTGGCAATGTTGGTGTTTCGAATAGAAAAGTTAACACTAGCGCATAAATACCAGCAAAGCCAAGCTGATAAATTCCGTATGAAATGGACTCTACATTTCGAGTGAATGAGCTATTTAAAAGTAAATAAATTGAATAACATAACGCAGCAATTGCGACTAATAAATCGCCTTTATGGAAAGTGAATGTGCCGTGTGCTGTTAAGACGGTAATCCCAATCATGGTACAAATGATCGCAAAGCTAACTGCACGAGAAGGTAACTTTTTTTCAATAAAGCTACTGAAAATCGGCACTAACACGACTGTTAGGCTCAAGATGAAGCCAGCATTTGAAACAGAAGTAGACTGTAAACCAAATAAACTTAACGCGAACACAATGAATAGTAAAAATCCTTGAATAGCCGCATATTTTAATGTTTTACCATTTACTTTGATCATCCGTTTGTAAAAAATAAGTCCTGCTACAAAAAATGCGATGATACAACGTAATGCCACCACATTATAAACTGCCAACGTTTCTAGCCCCATGACCATAAAGGTATAAGAGAGCCCCCAAAACATTGTGACAATAACCATCAATACATTTGCTTTTCCTTGGATACTCATTATGTTCACCTACCATCTGTGTACTAAAACAGTTTTTATACTAAAAATTACTATATATCTTGTATTGTGATTAGTAAAACGAATGTTTATAATGAATAGGATTAAAAAAATTCATGTATATTGAGGGATTGCGGATGAGCTTAGTTAAATATGAGATTTTAACAAAGGTGGCAGAGGTGGCAAGCTTTACAAAAGCAGCGGATGCACTAGGGTTAACACAGTCTGCTGTGAGTCATGCCGTATCAAGTTTAGAAAAAGAGTTTGGCTTTGCTCTCATTCATCGAAGTCGGGTAGGTGTAACATTAACGAGTGAGGGACAAACAATGCTAAGGGCAATGCGTCAGGTTTTGGATGCTCAGGAATTATTGCAACAGGAAGCAGCTCATATTCTTGGGGTGACACGCGGTAAGGTTCGAATTGGTGTAATATCGAGTATTTCCTCGAATTGGATGCCAGAAATTGTTCAGATCATGGATAATCAATTTCCAGGGATTCAGGTGGAGTTACGAGAGGGAGATTACTATGAAATTGAACAATGGCTTTTAAGCGGTGAAGTGGAAGTAGGATTTTTGAATGGTCAAAAGTCAGAGCAATATCAGTTCACTGAGCTCCAACAGGACCCATTGTTATGTATTGTTTCGGATAAAAGTCCTTTATTTAATAAGACAGAAATTGATATCGTAGATCTAGAGGATATGCCATTTATTATGACTTCCTATAAAGGGACAAATGATGTCAAGGTGCTATTAGAGCAATATCATGTCAAGCCGAATATCCGCTTTGAGCTTTCTGAGGAGGTAGGGATTCTTTCCATGATTTCTCATCATTTAGGGATCAGTATTTTACCTCAGTTGGTTATTCAAAATTTACCGCCAACATTGAAAGCGATTCCATTAAAGCAAGGTGGCTACCGAACGATTGGTATTGCCATGAAACATCATGCTTCGCCCGTCACAAAGAAATTTGCAGAGATATTAAGTGCTTGGCTAAAAGAGCAAAACAGCTCCCTAAAATAGTGGCTATTGAAGCATATCCTTACATTACGTTAAAATAGTATTTGTATATATTTCAGAAAATAGGTGAGTGTATGGGGACATTACAGGGCAAAACCGTACTGATTACAAGTGGGGGAACACTTGAAAAATGGGATCGTGTACGAGGTCACACGAATTTATCAAAAGGCACAATGGGGTGTTATTTAGCAGAGGCGGCGCTGGCTGCTGGCGCTAATGTAGTATACATGCATGGTTACTTTGCACAGCTCCCAGAAAACCAAAATGATATGACATTGATACAATTTGAAGGCATAGAGGATTTAGGACAAAAGGTGCGTCATGCAGTTCAACAACAACATATCGATATTGTCATTATGGCGGCTGCGGGCTCTGATTGGGTCATTGACAAAGTATATGATCAATCAGGTAATTTAATGGAGGAAACGGGGAAAATGCCTTCTGACGAACCACCTATTATTCATTTTAAAAAAGCGCCAAAAGTATTAGGTCAAATTAAGGGCTGGCAACCGAATGTAACATTAGTAGGCTTTAAGCTCGAAGCCACGAATGATGAGGAATTCTTGTTAGCTCGCGCAAGACTGCGTATGGAAACAGCCAATGCTCAATTTATGGTAGCAAATAGCTCTCAGTCTTTATATGGGGGGGATGAACCTCATTGGATTGTACCTGCTGATGGACAGCCTCTTAAAGTAATGGGTAAGCAAAAAACAGCAGAAGCTTTAATGATGCATTTACAAAATCAATAAATGTGAACTGTGTAGAGAACTATTTCTACACAGTTTTTTCTTGTCTAAAAGGTTAGCATCCTATAATATTTACTTAACGGTCGGTAAAAAAGGAGGGTAATAATGGGAAATAAAGAACAAACTTTTCAAAAGATTATAGAAATTGCTTATGTGATGTTTGCGGAAAATGGGTTTGAAAAAACAAGCTTAGCAATGATTGCTACAGAGGTAGGTATTTCAAAACCAGCCATTTACTATTATTTTCAATCAAAAGATCAATTAATCGCTTACATATTTGATGAATTGTATAAAGAAATTCAACAGGATATCGCTGTGGATTATAAAGAGCTTACTTCCGCTAATTTTAAGGAAAAATTACTCGAGCTAGGCTATAAGTCTATTGAGGCACAGGGCAAGGATCCTTATTTTAATAAAATATTTAATCAATATGTACTATTAGCGGCTCGCGATGAAAACTATAAGAGACAATTAGTGGAGCTAGAAACCAGCTTTTTAACAAGCTTTGTTGAAGTCCTACAATGGGGTGTGCGGCTAGGAGTTCTAGACGATACGCCCCATATAGAAGCAAAGGCACAGATGCTAGCCCTGGTCTATGATAATATCGGTAATTTCATGTTAACAGGTAACCAATTGAACTATAGAGCTATTTGGAAGGAGGCTGTACATAGCATTATTCAAGGGGGCAAAGATGACAAATAGAAATGATGATCGGCGCATTGAAGGTCTTGATTTTGCAAGAGCTCTCGCTATGCTTGGTATGTTCATTGTCAATTTTGGCGTCATAACAGGTTCTACAACGAATGGTTCAACACGGTTGATTGCCTTACAAAATATGTTTGAGGGGCGTGCGTCGGCCGTATTTGTCATGCTAGCAGGAATAGGAACAGCCTTAATGACTCGTCAGGCTAGAGAGAGTAAGGACCCAATGCTTCTTCGTCAGAATCGACTTATTTTGTGGAAGAGGTCGCTTTTGTTATTCGTGATAGGGATAGTACTATATGCGATCGGTTGGACAGGAGATATATTACATTATTATGGCGTGTATATGTTTGTTGCCGCATGGTTGATTGCCCAATCTAAGAAAAGGATGATGTTTATTATCGGTGTCATTCTTATCCTTTCACAATGGCTTCAAATTCAATTTAATTACCTTGCTGGCTGGCATCCAACATATGTGTTACTAGAGTATCTGGATTTTTGGACACCAGTAGGATTTATTAGAAATTTGCTGTTTAATGGCTATCACCCACTTTTCCCCTGGATTTGTTTTTTTCTGATCGGCATGTTAATCGGCACATTAGATTTAACAAATCGTACATTACGAAAAATCTTATTGGTGACTGGTTTATTGCTAGTCATCATGACTGAGGCTTGTTCAACAGTATTCATTAAGATGACAACCATTCATTTATTGGATGTAGAGAGTGCATTGTATTTATTTGATACAGGACCGATTCCACCAAATATGATGTATGTCCTATCTAATTCGGCTTCGGCTATTGTCCTTATCGTGGGCTCCATCTATCTTGTAGAGACATATAAAAATAAAGTCATTCAATCTTTAATCTTAACTGGACAAATGTCTTTAACGCATTATGTTGGCCATGTTTTTATAGGCATTGGAATACTAATTGTTTGCCAAAAGCTGGAGAACCAAACACTTGTTTTTTCTATGCTGTATGCCTGCTGTTACTTTTTAGGATGTGTCTTTGTTTCTGTATGGTGGAGGGCTAAACATCATCGAGGCCCACTTGAATTCATAATGAGGAAATGGAGCTCGTAATAAATTAATGGATTGCCATCTATTTCTCACTGACTAGGCATAAAATACTTTAGGTATAGGGAGTTTTTTAATCTAAACGACACATTGCATAGTATTCAACTAGGTTTTCTAATATTTTGTATTGACATTCCTATAGCGGAATTATAGAATTATTTTCAAGAAACGCAGTACTCTTATCAAGAGAGGTGGAGGGACTTGGCCCAATGAAGCCTCGGCAACCGAAAAACAGGTGCCAAATCCAACAGATGGTGTCTGAGAGATAGGAGGGGCTATCAATCAGTTTGATGCGTTGGCCTCTTTATGAACAATAAGGAATAAGAAAGAAGGGGTGTTTCGTATGGCTCAGTCAGTAAAAGTAGATGATAAGAAACTAGAGGCAATTGCGAAGGCGATTCAAAATCTTGAATTTGGTGAAGTGCATATTACGATTCAAGATGGTGTAATTGTGCAAATTAATAGGCTTGAAAAGCAAAGATTTCCGCAGAAAAAATAACAATGATTTCAGTAGAACTTATGTCAAATGGCCACCTATAAGCATGAAGGATATCCTGTGCTTACAAGTGGCCCTTTTTTTGTGTGATAGGCTAGCTATAAAAGCCTTTTGGTATGGGACCGATATGACGGCGATGATAAAGCAAAGGCTCTTTTTGAGCATTTGTAATGTCTACCACCTGCCCAATAAAAATGGTATGGTCGCCCGCATCGATTTGCTGAAATGTTTTACATTGTAAATTAGCTGCTGTATCATGTAGAATCGGTAGTCCTAAAGTGGAAGTTGACCACTGTGCTTGTGCAAAGCGATCAGGGATTTTACTAGCAAAAAGTGTACATAAATGCTCTTGATCACTCGCTAAAATATTGACCGCAAAATTTGGCGCAGCCGTGAAATAAGGATGGAGCTGAGATTTTTTATCGAGTGACCACAAAATAAGGAGCGGGTCGATTGAAACAGATGCAAAGGAATTGACGGTTAAGCCAATAGGTTGTGTGTCATGACATGTCGTGACAACTGTTACGCCTGTAGGATAATTACCTAATGCCAATTTAAAGGCAGCTACTAAATCTGTCATTCAAATCACCTCTTTATGAAATTAGTGAACGGAGTTTGTAGGTAAACGAAACTTTTTTTCATATCCTACTAGTAACTCCTTTTCTTGAGTAAATTTTAAACTAATCAAACATATAGGTAAAGGTAATGGGGAAAGAAAGGGGAATGGCCATGACTTTATATTTTGATCATCTGGTTCATCAAGTGGAATCACCAGAAAATATAAAGGTTTTCTTCAATAAACGAAATGTTCATACAGTGAATGGTGGGCAGCACACGATGTGGGGGACTTATAATACGTTAAGCTACTTTGGCTTAAGCTATATTGAACAAATTGCTATTTATGATCGTGATTTATTTGAGCAAGCGGCACAATACCCATATTCCCTACATTATACGTTTAAACGTGATCAAGAGCGCCAGGGATTTTCTCGAATTGCCCTGCGTACAAAAAATATTGAGGAAGAGGGTCGGCGCTTGCGAGCATTGGGCTATGAAGTATATGGGCCAGATGCATGTAGCAGAACAAGACCAGATGGCACAGTGGTAGAATGGAAGCTACTGCATTTTGGTAAGCCAGATCTTCCAATTGATTTTCCATTTTTGATTGAATGGGCGGAGGAAGATGAAGAGCGTTTGGCACAATTAAAGGCAAGTGGTGCCATTGATGTAAAACAGGCTATAACGATGGAATCCGTCCAATTCTATGTCAGGGACATGCAGGCAACCGTTCAGCTGTGGCAAGAGGTGCTACAGCTACCAGAGCCTACACAATATGAGCAGTATATGTCACTACAGCTACCGAATATGCGCTTAGATTTCTATAAGGAAGAGAGTGCGAAGGCAATGACACTCGGACATGTCAAAGAGGGACCATTTGGCGTGACATTAAAGGATCCTAAGCGAACAAAGGAAACATTAGTTTGCCCAGGTGCTTTTTATTGGATAAATCAATAATGAAAAAAGGCTGGAACATAACTAACCTGGACCTTCATTAAGCCGAATAATCTTTAAACATGATAACTAGAAAAACCGACTATTCCGAAACACTTCGTAAGCGTTTTAGTGGATAGCTCGGTATTTTTAGGGGCTGAAACACCTTTGCTCCAGCCTCTGTACATAAGTATTGAAAAACAAACCCATCAATAGAATTTCTGATACAGGCTACTTGCTTTCCTGTGGATTTAGCGTTACACAGGGGACTCTAGAGCGAAATCAACCCCTCACTTTGCTAAAAGGTCTTTTTCTAGTGACATGCTCTTTATTCAATAATATGGAAAAATCCACTTCATCAAAGAAGTGGATTTTCGCTACCTATTATTATTCGATTGTCATTTTTTTCGGTGTTTCTGTACCTGTGTACCAATCAAACTCAATTTCAAATGAATGCTTGTCGCCCTTTTTTGTATAGGAGTATTCGATTTTGAGCTGTTCACTTGGGCTGACAACTGTTGGCTCTGTGCCTTGAACAAAAGTGAATTCACCATTTTCTTTAAGCTTTTCTGCAATCGTTTCCAGTGTTGCCGCAAATTCTGCTACACTTTGTCGTTCTGTATGCTTCAAAATAACTTCTGTCATTGGTTTTTGCATCGAAATCCTATTACTTCTATTATAACATGGAGGGGTCATTAAGCTTATAAAACAGCACAAAAAGCGGATGAAGGAAACGATTCATTTCCTAATCCGCTGCTAATCTGGAACTACACGGATAGCCCCATTATGTTTATAGTTTTACCACATTTGATGCTTGGGGTCCACGATTGCCTTCCACAACATCAAATGAAACCTTTTGACCTTCTTCAAGTGTACGGAAGCCTTCCTCCTGGATGCCCGTAAAATGAACAAATACATCTTCGCCATCATCACATTCAATAAAGCCATAACCTTTTTCATTATTGAACCACTTTACGATCCCCTGTTGCATAAGCATTCGCCTCCAATGCGCTTGAATGTAAAATAAAGTTAAATAAATGGTGCTCTCATTGAGAAAATGTGAAAAAATTGCATTTTCTCTTAGAACATACAGGAATTGAACAAAGATGTCAATTGATTGACGAAATGCTTGCGTATCTGGCTTTCTTTTTTTTCACAATTAAGACTATAATGGAAATGAACAACATAGAAAGTAGGATGCCAAATGACAACGAAAAATCAACCATTATCAGATTTAGAAATCGCTAGTCAAGCAGTGATCAAACCTATTACGGAAATTGCCAATGCTGCGGGTATTCCAGAGGATGCTCTTGAGCAGTATGGACGCTTCAAAGCAAAGATTGACCCATTAAAAATTACTGCGCAGGGCGAGGATGCAAAGGTAGTATTAGTATCAGCTATTAGTCCAACCCCAGCTGGTGAAGGAAAGTCGACTGTGACTGTTGGACTAGCAGATGCCCTTCATCAATTAGATAAGAAGGTGATGGTCGCATTACGTGAACCATCATTAGGTCCAGTCATGGGCGTAAAAGGTGGCGCAACTGGTGGGGGTTACGCACAAGTTATACCAATGGAGGATATTAATTTACATTTCACTGGTGACCTTCATGCGATTACAACTGCTAACAATGCTTTATCCGCATTTATTGATAATCATATCCACCAAGGAAATGCACTTAACATTGATCCTCGACGCATAATTTGGAAGCGTGTCATGGACTTAAATGATCGTGCCCTTCGTAAGGTAGTGGTGGGATTAGGTGGTCCTGTTCAAGGCATGCCGCGTGAGGATGGCTTTGATATTACGGTTGCCTCAGAAATTATGGCGGTATTCTGTTTAGCCACAAGCATTGAGGATTTACGCGAGCGCATCGCAAGTATCGTGATTGGCTATACTTTCGAGCGTGAGCCTGTCTTTGTGCGTGATTTACAGGTAGAGGGTGCCTTAACACTATTATTAAAAGATGCCTTTAAGCCAAACCTAGTTCAAACATTAGAGGGAACACCTGCTATTATCCATGGTGGTCCATTTGCGAATATTGCCCACGGCTGCAATTCCATTATGGCGACACAAACCGCTCGTAAGCTAGCTGATATTGTGGTGACAGAAGCGGGCTTCGGCTCTGATTTAGGTGCTGAAAAATTCATGAACATTAAAGCTCGTAAGGGAGGCTTTAAACCAAGCGCAGTTGTCATTGTAGCGACAATTCGTGCATTAAAAATGCATGGAGGTGTACCGAAAACAGCGCTTGTAGGCGAAAATGTGGAAGCACTCCTACAAGGAATTGAAAACTTAGCTAAACATGTAGATACAGTTCGTACATTTGGCGTTGAACCAATTATTGCCTTAAATCGTTTTATCACGGATACAGAGGCTGAGCTAGAAGCCGTTCTGAACTGGTGTCAAGAAAATCATGTTCGTATTGCCCGTACGAATGTCTGGGAAGAGGGCGGTAAAGGTGGTCTAGCCTTAGCTGAGCAAGTACTAGCTGTGCTAGAGGAAGAAAACAACTTCTCTCCTTTATATGATGTAACAGAGTCGATTGAAGAAAAGGTACGTACGATTGTGCAAAAGGTATATGGCGGGAAAGATGTACAATTTACAGACCAAGCCAAAAAACAAATTGCCCAAATCGAAAAATTCGGCTGGGACTCTCTTCCAATTTGTATGGCGAAAACGCAGTATTCTTTATCAGATCAACCAAGTTTACTCGGTCGTCCAGAAGGCTTCACCATCACAATTCGTGAAGTTATTCCTAAGCTTGGTGCGGGCTTCCTAGTTTGTCTAACGGGCGATATTATGACAATGCCAGGACTTCCAAAAGCACCAGCTGCCCTACGCATGAATGTCGATAATGAAGGACATGCGGTAGGATTGTTCTAATAGAATATTAAAAGCTGCCTACTTA
>NZ_JBAHYH020000001.1:2594968-2876284 GCF_036698265.2 Lysinibacillus sp. IITD104 | reverse complement strand
TTAATTGGGCAGCTTTTTTTACTGATAATGGGTAAACATGGCTCGTAGGAGGTGACCTAATTCATCGTCTATCTACAATGCAAACATGGTATAAAAGTAAAATTTCGGATGATTTCCTCATCCATTCCTTGAGTAAAAATTCACAAAAATTAATTTTTTCAAAGCGATTTTAAGATTCTAGTGAAAACTAGGATCTTTTTTGTGTTGCAAAAAAATCATGAGAACCTTCCTTATATAAATGTGTTTGGTATTTTTTATCAATAGTTCTCTGATATTGGAAAGATAGAGCGGATTTTTACAACGAAGGACAATTGTCAAATGAATTTTTATTTAAAAAATACATTGAATTTTCTTTTTCTTTTAAATATAATTTATTTAATTCTAATTCGGAACGCTGTACCGATAATAGGAACACGGAGGGATGAAGTCTTGAAAATCGCAACAGATATTGGCGGTACTTTTACTGACCTAGTTTTCACAGATGAAAAAGGAAATCTTCATTTTGATAAGGGACATACGACACCTGGTCACTTTGAGGATGGCATATTAAATGTATTAGGACGACATGTAACGGAGGATTCTCTAATTGAATCTTTTATTCATGGATCGACGGTTATCATCAATACATTAACGGAAAGAAAAGGGGGCGTAGTTGGGTTAATTACAACAAAGGGCTTCCGTGATGTTATAGAAATTGCACGCGGTAATCGACCAGACTTATATAACTTCAAATATAAAAAACCAGAACCATTTGTAGAGCGTTACTTACGACAAGAAATCGATGAGCGAATCGATTTTAAAGGAAATATTATGAAAGCGCTTAATACCGAGGAAGTTGACGAGATCGTTCATAAATTTAAGGAATTGGGGGTTGAGGCGATTGCTATTTCCTTAATTCATGGCTATAAAAATCCAATTCATGAACAACAGTTAAAAGAAGCTATTTTAAAAATTTGGCCTGAAGTGTATATCACACTTTCAAGTGAAACGATTAAAGAATACCGTGAGTATGAAAGAACAAACACAACAGTCCTTAATTCTTATGTAAAGCCAATTGCACATGCCTACTTAAAAAGCTTAAAAGAGAAACTAAGCACAATTGGCATTACAGACCATTTAAAAATTATGCAATCGAATGGCGGGACTACAAGCTTTGATAAAGCAATGGAGCTACCGATTAATCTTGTAGAATCGGGTCCAGTAGCAGGTATGTTTGGAGCTGCAAAATTAGGTCAACTTCTCAATGAATCCAATATTATCGCTTTTGATGTTGGTGGGACAACGGCAAAATGCTCGCTGATTACAGATGGCAAAGTCAATGTCACAACAGATTACTATATTGAAAGAAATGAAAAATTTGCAGGTTATCCGATTAAAACCCCTGTAGTGGACATTGTGGAAATCGGGAATGGTGGTGGCTCCATCGCACGTGTAGATCAGTTTGGCTCATTAAAGGTTGGACCAGATTCTGCGGGGGCAAATCCAGGTCCTGTAGCATATGGCTTAGGGAATACACAGCCAACAATTACAGATGCCAATGTTTTTTTAGGAAGATTATCTTTAGAAAACTTTGATAACCCGGTATCCATTGACAAAGTGGAGGAGGCTCTTGTAGAAGCAATTGCGAAACCATTTAATGTGTCAGCAGAAGAAGCAGCACAAGGTATTTTAGATATTGCAAACTCCAATATGTTAAATGCACTGAAGCTGATCTCTATTCGTAAAGGCTATGACCCTGAAGACTTTACAATGGTGGCATTTGGTGGTGGTGGTCCACTACATGCGATTAATTTAGCAGAAGAACTTGGCATGAAAAAAGTCATTATTCCTTATGGCTCATCCGTCTTTTCAGCATTAGGAATGATGATGACTGAATACCGACAAGATTATATTCAAACAAGTTTAATGAACTTTGACAAAGACCATCTTGCGGCTATTCAAGAAAATATTGATCAAGTGATTGCCAATGCCTATGCAGATGCACCATTATCAAAGGATCATTATTATTTTGAAATTAATTATGATTTACGCTACAAGGGTCAAGAGCATGCCGTTAAATTAAATGCATCGACGACTACGCTTGATGAAGTGGGGCTCCTTGAATTGGCAGAAGCCTTCCACGTCAAACATAAACAAGAGTTTTCTTTTGAGTTACCAGCTACGCCAATCGAGTTAGTCAACTTACATCTTACAATCTACGGTAAAGATGAGGCGGTTCAATTTAAAGAGCTAGACTTCTCTCATATCGATAATTCCACATGTATTAAGGCACAACGCAATTTATATGTGAAGGGAACAGGTTGGGTAGAGGTCAATGTCTATGACCAACAAAAATTAGTACCTGGCTATGTCATTACGGGTCCTGCTATTGTGGAAAATCCAACATCTACGGTCGTAATCAATGACAAGCAATCGATTGAAATTGATAAATATGGCAACTTGATTGTAGAGATGGAGGGGAAATAAAACATGAAAAAAGATGTTTTTGCAGTAGAAATTATTCAAGATTCATTGCTAGCTATAGGAGATGAGATGTTTGTTGCCCTAGCACGTTCTTCTATGAGCCCAGTTATCTATGAAGTATTAGACTACGCTTGTGGTTTAACAGATGCCAAGGGTAATTTAATTAGTCAAGGGAACGGTGTAACGAGCTTTATTGGGATGCTAAGTCCAATGGTACAGCGTGTTATTGAAAAGTTTGATAATGGGAAAAAACTACACGAAGGTGATGTCATTATTATTAATGACCCTTATGTTGGAGGCGGCTCGCATTTATCGGATGTCGGCTTAGTTCTCCCTATTTTCTACAACGGTGAAATTATTGCGTACTCTGCCAATAAAGCACACTGGACAGAGGTAGGGGGTATGGACCCTGGTTCGTTTACAAGTAATTCTAATGAAATCTATCAGGAAGGTTTACAGCTACCAGGTGTCAAACTTTATCATAAAGGTGAGTTGAACGATGCAGTCTATGAAATCATTTCTACGAATGTTCGTTTACCAGAGCTTTCAATTGGTGATATGTTTGCACAAGTAGCCGCCTTAAAAACAGGAGAAAAACGAATCGCAGAGCTTTGTCAGAAGTTTGGTGCGGAATCGGTGAAATTGTCCATTCAAAAATTATTGGACAAGGGTGAGAAAATTGTAGAGCATGAGCTTCAACACCTACCTAAAGGTGAATTTTATGCGGAGGACTTTATTGAAGGCGACCCTTTAAAAGGTGGACCTTATCCAATTAAAGTGAAAGTCACAATCAGTGATGAGGAGTTTATTTGTGACTTCAGAGGCTCACATCCTGCGGTCAATGTGCCAATGAACTGTTCTCAATTTGGTTTAATGGCAAGTGTGCGCGTTATGTTCCTAGCATTACTGGGCGATATTGACGTAATTAACGAAGGTGTCTTTAAACGCTTAACGATTATCACAGATGACAATTCCATTGTTTCAGCCAAACGTCCACATCCTGTGTCTATGAACTTTGAGGCACGTATTGGAGCAGCAGATCTCATTTGGAAAGCTCTTGCCCCACATTTACCAGAACGCTTATCAGCAGGGCATCTACAATCTGTT
This sequence comes from Lysinibacillus sp. IITD104, assembly GCF_036698265.2. Classification (NCBI taxonomy): domain Bacteria; kingdom Bacillati; phylum Bacillota; class Bacilli; order Caryophanales; family Bacillaceae; genus Lysinibacillus; species Lysinibacillus sp. IITD104. The sequence continues at coordinate 2,872,714 of NZ_JBAHYH020000001.1, read as the reverse complement.
TGTACGTTTATTCTCACTGGGAAAAATCCTGAAAATGATGAGTCATTCCTAATTGTTGAGCCATCTGTTGGTGGCTGGGGAGCAGCGAATGATGAGGATGGGCAAAGCGGGCAATACTGTATGGGAGATGGTGAAACTTATAATCTTCCAGTTGAAATTGCAGAAACAAAATATGGTATTCAAATTGATGAATATAGCTTAAATTGTGACGGTGCTGGTGCTGGTCAATTTAGAGGTGGCTTAGGTGTTCGTCGCGTTTATACAGTCAATCATGATGGTCAAAAGGTTTCTGTGAACTTAGGTAGACATCAATTCGCGCCATTCGGTTTAAATGGTGGTGGAGAAGGCTCTCACAACTATTTAATCATTCATAAAAAGGATGGAACGAAAATTGGACCTGTTGGCGTACTTGCCAATTATGAATTGCAAAAAGGCGATCGTATTGAGCTTGTTACAGCAACTGGCGGTGGGTATGGTCATCCACATGAACGAAGCACAGAGGCCATTGAACGTGATCTATTAAATGAATATATTTCTGTAGATGTAGCGAAAGAGCGATACGGTTATCAAAACGCTTAAAGGGAGAAATAGATGACTGTCAAGACATTAAAAAACTCATTGGATATACTAGAATGCTTTGCAACGAAAGAAAATGCATTAGGTGTTCGTGAAATTTCACGCATGATGAAACTGCCGACAAGTGTCGTGCAAAGAACCATTAATACATTTACAGAAGCGGGTTACTTAATACAGGATGAACACACGAAAAAATATAAATTAGGTTATAAAATGTATCTTTTTTATGATGTGTTATCGAATTCCAAAGACCCTCACTCGACCATTTATGAATTGATGCAAAATCTTGCCAGTGAAATCAATGAATCAGTATTTCTTACTTATATGGACAATGAATATGGTGTCACAACGAAAATAGCCGAAAGCAATAAAAATGTAAAGTATGCGGTGTCTTTAGGAACAAAGACACCCCTTTACATCGGTGCTTCCTGTAAGGTAATGTTTGCTTATTTAGATGAGGACAGGCAGTTGGAATTAATCGCCTTCTTTCATGAGGAACAATCGAAGGAAGAGCAAATTTCTTTCCTCGCATCATTAAAGGAAGAGCTGCAACAAATTCGCCAAAACAATTGGTGTGTTACCGTCGGGGAGTATAATGAACATGCATTTGGCATCAGTGTACCATTATTTAACTATAAAAAGGAAATCACTGCGTCTCTTACAATTTCTGGGTTAGTATATGATTTAGATGATCAAAGGGAGAAAAATATGCTTGAACAGTTAGTGAAAGTAGCTCAGCAAATACAATCACACATTTCAAAATTATAACAACAATAGGGGAGCTGACACTATGAATAATAAAGTATTACATCCAAGGGCTTTAGAGCCTGTAACTCTACTAATGATCGTCTTAACATCTGTTGTGGGGGCAATTATTGGGATACAGCTAATTACGACTTTAGGGATTTCTGCCAATACATCAATCGTAGGGGCAATATTTGCGATGATTCTTGGAAGAATACCGATTGGCAAGCTAATTGCCTTTAAATCTGTACACAGACAAAATATTATTCAAACGGCGATTTCTTCTGCTACATTTAGTGCAGCAAGTAGTTTAATGTTGCCAATTGGTATTCCATATGTATTAGGCTATGAAAATTTAGTATTACCATTGTTTATCGGTGTTATTTTAGCGATGTTTGTTGATGCTTTATTATTATATAAATTTTTTGATACAAAGATTTTCCCAGCAGCGGGTACTTGGCCACCAGGGGTTGCAACAGCTGAAGCCATTAAAGCAGGCGATAAAGGCGGTAAGAATGCAAAGGTATTAATTGGTGGTGTGTTAATTGGTATCGTGGGATCTGTGTTGAAAATTCCAATGTCAGCTTTTGGGGTAGCGTTCATCGGTAACATTTGGGCGCTGACAATGTTTGGGATAGGTCTTTTACTAAGAGGCTATTCTGTTCAATTATTTAATGTTGACTTAAATGCTTACTATATTCCACATGGTATTATGATTGGTGCCGGCATTGTGGCTCTTTTCCAAGTAGCGTTTACATTATTGAATAAACGCTCTGCGAAAAAGTCAGAAGAGTTAAGCTATTCGAAAGATCCAAAAGAAATTCGTCAAGGCTTCGGTGTAGGATTTATTGCCTATCTAGCCATTGCGTTATTAATCGCCATTTTAGGTGGTATTATTACGCATATGTCTTTCGGTATGTTAATAGGATTCATCATCTTTGCAACGATTGCCGCATTTGTCCATGAGCTAATTGTAGGGATCGCGGCGATGCATGCGGGTTGGTTCCCAGCATTTGCAGTGGCATTTATTACACTAATTGTTGGTATTTTAATTGGTTTCCCAGCTCCAGCACTTGCGTTATTAGCAGGGTATAGTGCCGCTACAGGGGTAGCATTTGCGGATATGGGCTATGACTTAAAAACTGGTTTCATTTTACGTGGTAATGGTAGTGATCCTGCTTTAGAAAAAGAAGGACGTAAACAGCAAATGATTGCTGGGATGTTAGCCTTCTCCATTTCAGCAATAGTTGTACTACTTTCTTATAAATCTTATTTTGCACAAGGTTTAGTAGCACCTGTTAACCATGTGTATGCAGCAACAATTCAATCAGGCGTTACAGGCGATGTAGCGAAACAATTAATGATTTGGGCGATTCCAGGTGCATTAATTCAGCTAATCGGTGGTTCAAAACGTCAAATGGGTATTTTATTTGCAACAGGTCTATTACTTGTCAATCCAATTGCTGGTTGGGCTGTATTAGCTGGTATCTTACTTCGTGTTATTTTCACATATATGACGAAAGGTAAGAGAGAATCTGAAATGACGGTCTTTGCAGCAGGTGTCATTGCTGGGGATGCGTTGTATAGCTTCTTCTCTTCGATTCTAAAAATAGGGAAATAGAAAGGGGTAATAGAGGATGACAAAAGTATTGTCCTATGAGGATGGGATTGCTGCCGTTTATGGAGGAGCAATCCTTGGCGGTGGAGGCGGTGGTCTCCTAGAGGAGGGACTCAAGCTGGTAGAGGAAATCTTTGCAGCAGGCGAACCTCAAATCGTGGATATTACCGAATTAGATCAAGAAGATTTAGTTGCCTGTGTGGCAATGGTAGGTGCGCCATCAGCAGCCGATCAATACATTTCGAATGAACAGCTTTGTTGGAGCTATCGCCATATGAACAACCATACCAATCAACGTCTAAAGGGCATCATTACCAATGAAAATGGTGCCATCACGACGATCAATGGCTGGCTGCAGTCCATCTTATTAAATGTACCGGTTGTGGATGCTCCTTGTAATGGACGAGCACATCCAACGGGAATCATGGGCTCTTTAAATCTCCATGAAAAACGAGACTATCAATCCGTACAATTTTATGCAGGAGGAAAAGATGACTTCGCCGTCCAAGGCTTTGTGGAAGGGAATTTACACAGCACCGCAAAAACGGCACGTCAAGCATCTATTTTAGCAGGTGGGCTAGTAGGGGTAACTCGAAATCCTGTGACGATTGACTATTTACAAAAACATGGAGCGCCAAATGCAATCACAATGGCCATAGAGCTTGGCTATCGCTTCTTAAAAGGGCAAACCTTTGAAGAAAAGCTAGCCCATGTGTTGCAGTATTTGAATGGGGTGCACATTATATCAGGTGAAGTCACAAATTATTCGTTAACAAAGGAAAATGGCTTCGATGTCGGGAAGTTATCAGTGGGTGATTACCATCTGACGTTCTGGAATGAATATATGACATTATCGAAGGAAGGACAGGTACAATCCAAATTCCCAGATCTCATCATGACGTTCGATACGGAGAAAATGCTTCCTGTTCCAAGTGCAAGTATCCAAGAAGGAATGCATGTCGCAGTGATTCATGTAGACCAATCTAACTTAAAATTAAGTTCAACAATGCAAAACGAAGCACTGTTGCAGGAAATTGATGAAGTGATCAAAGGCGTTCTATAAAGAAAGAAAACAAAACAGTAAAAGCTGCCATCATCTACTTGAATGTAAGATGGGCAGCTTTTATTTGTCCTTCAGCGGGAGGGTAATACATTTTATCACAATCGTTCCTACTTCCTTTTTCACTTCATACATTGATGGCTTAAATGAATTTTCTTCTTGATTTGCACAACTCATAAAACGTGATATTCACAAGCTGTAAGCAATTATTGTGTACGATTTTCATTAAAGGGAGGAGCTACGTTCATACATAATCAAGGAATTGACTAGAAGAAGGTAACAACCAGTAATGAAAAAACAATGCACTTCTGCTACAACTGGCGAAATCCTTTTGGTCATGCAACAAACTAACCTGTTGTTCACATTTTCGGCATGTACATTTGGCTATGCGGGTTAAACAAAGAATTTCTAAGGGAAAGTGTTCACTTTTATTTGTTTAGATGATTGGTTTTCAATACGCACGTCATCTTTTAAACAGTTATTCAATTGTAAGCCCGCTGAAGTTAATGTTAAATCAGTTAAACACACAGCTGTTGTACAGTGCTGAAAAATATGAGGTACAGAACAAATAGCTGTTCTGTACGTTCATCATGCAATATTCTGAAAAATTAGTCAATTGAAATAGATTTGATTTTTAATTTTTCTAGATTACCTCTTATGTAATAAAATACAGTATAATTTTGTAGGAAAGGAATGAGTGTAGACTATGGATCATTTAATGAATAAAGTACGTGAAATATATGAGCAATTTGATGCTAGTCATGATTTTCAACATATTGAACGTGTCTATCAAAATGCAGTAGCTATCCTACATAGCGAGCCAACAGCAGATGAAGAAGTTGTGAAAATAGCGGTGCTTTTACATGATGTCAGTGACAAAAAGTATACCGATAGCAAGGAAAAGGAAGAACAGCTTATTGCGGAATTACCTGTTAGCGAGGAAAAAAAGCAACATATTCGTGATTGTATTGCCCAAGTGTCCTTTAATGGTGGGAATGAGCTAGAAGCAACATCATTAGAAGCAAAAATCGTTCGAGATGCAGATCGTTTAGATGCGATCGGAGCTATTGGCATTGCTAGAACATTTGCTTATGGTGGAGCAAAAGGTCGCAAGCTTTATGATAAGGAAGAAGAAGCACGAACAACTATGTCAGAGACAGAATATCGTCAGAAAAATACCTCGTCTGTTACTCATTTTTATGAGAAATTATTATTGCTAAAAGATTTAATGGTAACGGAAAAGGGCAAGCAAATGGCACTTGAACGACATCAATTTATGGAAAGTTTTTTAAAGCAACTCCAGCAAGAAATCGGTCAGTAGCACATAATACAAAAACCGCCTTTTTTAAAATAATATAGGGTAAATAGTATAACAAAACAAAACCAGACCTTATGTTTAGAGGATTTAAGTTTGATTATATATAATCAAACTTTATAATCAAACTTTTCGTATATAAAAATACATCCATTAAATCTTTATTGAGATAATGGATGTATTTTTTATTGTGGTTTTTTAAATAAAGATTGATGATTTATAATTAAGTTCGATCATTTATAATAAAGTTTGATAAAAAAACTGTATGGAATGCAGTTTTCTTATTCCACAATCGGGCCAGATTGTGGAATAAGCAGGAACTAATAATTATTAGGAGAAATATAAAAGTATAGTTCAAATTAACGAAGAGGATTGTTATGAAATGGAGGACGGTAATTATGAAAATTTATAATACAGTTCCATATTTTTTATTAAACTACATGCCCTCGGAGCGGTTCTTAAAACACTACCATGAAAAGTTCTCACAACACTTCAAGGAATACTTTCTGTATCATTGTAAAAATCCAGATGAGAAGATTAAAAACGCAATTCAAAGATACCCTTCCAAAATGAGTGAGATAAAGGAATCGAGTGGAAAAATCGAAAGCCTAATTCAAGAAGTGGTGTTAACTTACAGACAAAAATATAATGTCGAGTTCACTAAAGATGTACATATTATTGTTGGAGCATATGGGTCAAATGCATTTACACATCGTCAAATTATTCCTGAAGTGACATTTTGTTTAGAAAAGCTCTCTTCTGATGATAAACATTTAAAAGTAATTATTGCTCATGAATTTGGTCATACTCTTCATAATATTTTATCAGATCAGGAGGGGGTGGATTGGTCTAAAGTTCAGTGGTTTCATCCCTTTACAACGTTGTTTCAGGAAGGATGTGCAACGTATTTTTCAGAACAAGTTGCTGATGCTGACAAATCGGTCTATTTTTTATATGAAGATAATGGAGAAGAATGGTTAAAATTTGCAGAAGATAACAAAAATGATATTATCATTACTTTTTTGGAAGATATAAATAAACGTACACAACCTGAAGTTATCCATGAATGGTTTTCAATTAATGGAGGTTCCTACTTTGGTTTCACACGTTTAGGGTATTTTATTGGATACAATGTGATTCAAATCTTAATTGAAAAGTATCAAGAGAAAGAGGCCGTTACACTTTGGAAAGAATCTACATTCAATAAAGAAATAGAGACTGTGCTTTTAGAACTTACTTAAAATGTTTAATTTACAGTTAAGTTATTCGACAATCGGGCGCATTTCTGTAGCAAGAATTGTGCTTTTTCTTTTTTTTGGGGGATATTATAGTGTATGGAATCTGTCATTTATCAGTGTATATTTTGGAAAAATCTGATAAAATTTAAATAATTATAATTAGAAGGAGGCGGTATATTATGAAAATCGCGAACATATTTAACGGGGTGAATCTATTTTAAGGGAAGAGCGTATAAATCCCCTATAAACTGCGTGGTCCCTAAAATCCGGAGGGAAAAAAGTGATTATTAGAGACTATAGGGTTAATGACGAGACTGGTTGGGTAAGATGCCGAACACTTGCGTTTCTACAGACTGCCTATTTTGATAATGTACTAAATAAGAAAGAATGTTATGAAAATCCAGCAATCGAGCTAGTCGCAGAGTTGGACGGTCAAATCGTTGGGCTTATTGATGTAGAATATGAAATAGAAGAACGAACAGTTTGCTCCAGGGGAGAAGGGTTAGGAGGGATGATTTGGCATATCGCTGTTCATCCGGATTTCTCCCGGCGTGGAATAGGACAACAATTACTCTATGCTGCTGAAAATAAAGCTAGAAGAGTGAATTTAAATCGTTTTGAGGCTTGGACAAGAGATGATTTATGGGTTCAGAAATGGTATGAAAAAATGAATTTTAATATCGTTGATTCCTATTATCACGTTTATTTTGAAGAAAATGAAATGAATCATCGAATTCAAAGCAAAATGCCCAATCTATACTTAGTTAATGCTTTTACTCATTACGTTGGGAAAGATATTGACCAATTTACAAATAATAAACGTATTCACCAATGTGTTTGTTTTGAAAAATCATTTTAATCATTTCTAAGTTATGAATGACATATTTATCAATAATACTATTCAACAATCGGGCGCGTTTATGAAGTAACGCTGTAGAAAATGATCAAATTTTTTTATAATAAGCAAACTAAAAAATGCTAAAGAAGCAACCATTTTGATTAATCTTTTTTCAAAATGGTTGCTTCTTATTAATCTTAATTTAAGGATTAACGAGGTGTTTTTGTACAAACTTTATTTTAAAGCTACATTTATATCTCATTAAGAATTTTTTGTATGGCAGTTACATATATGGCATTTCTCAGTGCATCTATTTCGGTATCTGCCAGATTATAAGAAGGCTCGACTATAACGACATCCTTATTTTTGCTTAGATCGTTTATAGGACGCATATCAATCGTAAAGGTTGTTTGTTCTTTAAGCAGAGAGTTTTCTCTTTTGAGCTTTTTATTCTCTGCCATAAGCATTCCAACCAATGCCTTTGTTGTTGGTTCGGAGATACTTGCTAAGATATCATCGTTTACAGGCAAAAGGCACTGATTCCATTTTTACGTTCAGACCGAATGCATGCCCATTTAGAAAAACTGCGCATTGCGCTTGAGATAAGAAGAGATCAGACGATTGCATTGTTGAATAAGCATGCACCAAAGGGCGTTACGTGGATCGAACCAAAGGGAGGGCTTAATATTTGGGTGTCTTTACCTAGTAATGGCAATACGGACGAGCTGTTATGGAAGGCTCAACAAGCCCAAATGACCTTTTTACCAAGCTCAGCTTGTTATCCAGGAGAGCCACAATATCACCATTTGAGAATTAGTTATTCTTTTCCTGAACCGCACGACTTAACACAAGGAATCATCAAACTTTGTCAGCTTATGGAATCCTATTTACAGGACATGCCACCAGTTCGTTGATAGTTTGTTGTTCTTTGTTTACCTGCTGTTTGATGTTATGATGAATAGTGGATATCAATAATCGTCTACATAAAAATCGTGTGGGCATGAACAATACCTAACATGAAAGAGATGGAATAGTGGAATGAGTCATTTAATTGTACAAAATTTAACCAAAACAGTGGGCGATAAAACGCTTTTTCAAAATATTGAATTTACCATTTATGAGGGAGAGCGGGCAGGCTTAATCGGTATAAATGGAACGGGAAAATCAACCCTGTTATCCATTTTAGCTGGGGACATGGAAGCGGATTCGATGACAGTAGATCGCCCGAATAAATACCGTGTTGCTTATTTACCTCAGGAGCCTACATTTAAGTCGGGCGAAACGGTTTTACAAGCTGTCTTTGCAGGCGATTCGCCCATTTTACAGCTGAATCGTCAATATGAGGAAACGGTTGCTGCACTAGCAAGTAACCCAACATCCGAAAGTTTACAAAAGACGTTATTTAGTCTGCAACAGCGCATGGATGAAGAGCAGGCATGGGATGTCAATGCCCTTGCGAAGACAGCTTTAACAAAGCTAGGGATTGAAACTTTTGAAAAAGAGGTACTAACGCTATCAGGCGGCCAGCAAAAACGTGTTGCATTAGCGAAGGTGTTAATTGAACCAGCTGATCTTTACTTATTGGATGAGCCCACCAACCATTTAGATGTACAGTCTACCGAATGGCTTCAAGAGATGGTCTTACGATTAAAGGGTGCAGTGATTTTCATCACCCACGATCGTTATTTCTTAGATGAATTATCAACACATATTTACGAGTTAGCGAATCAAACCTTGTATCGTCATACAGGGAATTACGGTGATTATTTAGAGGCGCGAGCTATTCGTGAGGAGATGCAAGCTGCTTCCGCACAGAAGGATCGCAATCGTTACCGTTCAGAATTAAAATGGATTCGTCGTGGTGCGAAGGCGCGTTCAACCAAGCAAAAGGCTCGTATTCAACGCTTTGAAAAGCTAGAAGAAAACCTAGAACGTAAATCAGAAGATGTTTCCTTGGATATGGGACTTGCGACAACACGTCTTGGTCGTAAAGTGCTGGAGGCTGAGAATATTTCGAAAGCCTTTGGACAGCAAAAAATCCTTGAAAACTTCTCATTTTTACTACAGCAGGGTGATCGAATTGGCATTATCGGCGCAAACGGTGTAGGAAAATCAACTTTATTGAACATGCTAGCAGGAGAGCTGACACCCGATCAAGGTGAAATTCTTGTTGGGTCAACAGTCAAGCTGGCACATTTCAAGCAAACATTGCCGAAAATGAATGAAAATGAGCGCATGATTGAATATATACGTGAGGCTTCAAATGATATTACAGATGCAGAGGGTGTCCGTTACTCAGCTGCTCAAATGCTGGAGCGCTTTTTATTCCCGCTGCATGCTCATGGTACACCAATTGGAAAATTATCGGGCGGTGAGCGCAAGCGCCTTCATTTATTACGTTTATTGATGGAGCAACCAAACGTGTTATTACTTGATGAGCCCACGAATGATCTGGATATTGAAACATTGGGTGTGCTAGAGGATTTCATCGAGCATTTCCCAGGCGTGGTTATCACGATTTCCCATGATCGTTTCTTCCTCGACCGTATTGCGAAAAAGCTATGGATACTAGATGGTCAGGGACAAGTAGAGGAAACGCTGGATCTATACAGTGAGTATCTGGAGAAACGTGAGCAGGCAGCTACTGTCAAAGTAGAAACGCCAAAAGTGGAAAAGGCCAAATCCGAAAAGCCAAAATCAGACAAGAAAAAGCTTTCATTTAAAGAGCAAAAAGAATGGGAAACGATTGCAGACGAGATAGAGAAAACAGAAACTGCTATTATGGAGACCGAAGAAGGAATCGCAAATGCAGGCTCAGATTTTAGCAAGCTACAGGAATTAACTGCTAAGTTGGATGAGCTAAATGCACAGTATGAGCATCTAATTGAAAGATGGTCGTACTTAGATGAAATAGTTAACGGATAAGGAGCGATAGACATGAAGATTATTACCATTGAACCGACGCCAAGTCCCAATTCTATGAAGATTGTTGTTGATACAGAGCTACCGTTTGGGAAAAGCTATAATTTTACAAAGGATAATAAAGACGAAGCAACTGGCGAGGCGGCTGCTATTTTAGCGATTGAAGGAGTAAAGGGCGTTTACCACGTAGCCGATTTCTTTGCGGTTGAGCGCAATGCCAAATATGCATGGGAAGGTATTTTAGCAGGTATTCGTCAAGTGTTAGGGGAAGATGTCCAAACACAAGAAGAAACGGTTGTGGCCAATGAATTTTATGGAGAGGTTTATGTGCATGTACAGTTTTACAAGCAGGTGCCTTTACAAGTAAAAGTTTTTGATAACCAACGCGAATATCGTATTAGCTGTGGAGACCGTTTTGTCGATGCTTTTAATCAAATTATTGAGTCAGCAGTAGATGAAAACTATATTTTCCAACGTAAGTGGATTGATTATGGAGTTCGCTACGGTGAGCTGGAGGAAATCGCTGAAACAGTCAAGCAGGAGATCGATGTCACTTATTCTGCAGACCGTTTAGCGGAAATTGTCGCAGCAATCAATAATGATGGTGAAAAAGCGGCTGTGAAAACGGACAAACTCAAAGTGACGGTAGAGCAGTTCCAGCAACCTGAATGGGAGAAACGCTTCCAGCTGCTCGATCAAATGGCTGATCCTGAGCTAGACGATCTACCGCTATTAGATTTAGCCTTACAGGATGAACAAATGTCTATCCGTCGACTAGCTACCGTGTACTTAGGCATGATTGAGGATGTGGCAGTTGTACCTTATTTAGAAAGAGCCCTACAAGATAAAAGTGCAGCAGTGCGTCGAACAGCAGGTGACTGTATGAGTGACCTTGGCTTTGTAGAATTTGAAGAAGCCATGCAGCAAGCCTTACAGGACAAAAACAAATTGGTTCGCTGGCGGGCAGCGATGTATTTATATGAGGTCGGCACGGAGCAATCCTTACCAGCATTGAAGGCTGCTGAGGACGACAAAGAATTCGAAGTGAAGCTACAAGTGAAAATGGCCATTGCCCGTATCGAACAGGGCGAGGAAGCAAAAGGCTCGGTCTGGAAGCAAATGACCGAATCCCGTCAACAATAATCAGGAAAAAACCAGCATGTGCTGGTTTTTTTCTGTTTTGTCATGGTTGGGATTTGCTCTCATAAGTGGTTGAGGCTGCTCCGAATAGTGAGGGTCCGCTCCAAGAAGTGAGCGAACCACTCCAAAGGAATGAAGACCTACTCCAAAAAATTGGAAAGCCGCTCCTCAGAAGTGAGGACCTGCTCAAAAGAACCAAAGACTCTTTCTCCAAATTAAAGAAATCCGCTCAAAAAAGTATTGCCCTCTTCCAAACTAACAATATTCTAACCAACTCAAAATTAAAAACAATACTCTCTTTCATTCGATGAATTGATCGAAAAACCGTGTAAAACAGAAAAAAATGTTGTTTTCTAGTGATTTATTGCTAAACAAAAAGTTAAGGGCGTTCTTTGAATCATTAACATATTGTCTAGTTTCATAGAGAAAGGACAATGTTAAAATAACATAAATTCAGAATATTCTTTAAAGATAGGAGGTCCTTTGCATGACAGTAACTAGTTTAAAGACAACAAAATCGTATGTGCGTGATCGTGAGGCGGTCATCGATCTAACACAGAAGCTCGTGCGCATTGAAAGCGTTTACCGTGAGAACGATCCGAAGGGCAATGAGCAAGAGGTGGCAACTTTTGTAGCGGCGTATTTACGAGATATCGGGATCGAGACGCATATCGAGGAGGTTGTGCCAGGGCGACCGAATGTCATTGGCATTATTGATTCGGGCAAGCCTGGGAAAACATTACTTTTCGAAGGACATACGGATGTGGTGACAGAGGGCAATCGAGAGGCTTGGGCCTATGATCCATTTGGAGCAGAAATTGTAGATGGGCGTATGTATGGCAGGGGAACGAATGATACAAAAGGGAATCTTGCTTGTATGATTACGGCTTGTCAGTCATTGCTACTAGATCAAGAGGCGTTTACGGGCAAGATTATTTTATGTATTCCTTGTGATGAAGAAGGGCTTATGCTAGGCATTAAACATTTTATTAAAAATGGTTGGGCTGATGGTGTGGATGGTGCGATTATCTGTGAACCACAGGAAAATAATGTGTGTATTGCACAACGTGGGGCTATTCGTTTACAGGTAGATATTTTCGGAAAAATGGCGCATGGTGCGATTTCATGGAGTGGCATCAATCCTAACTGGCGTATGGCGCGCTTCATCGTAGAGCTTGAAAAGCTGGAAAAAGAGGAGCAAGCACGATTAGGGCGTGATCCAATGCTGAATTGGCCATCTATTACACCTACGATTTTACGTGCGCCTGTAAAAGGCGATGCACAAATCAATGTTATTCCGGATCATTGTATGACAACACTCGATATTCGTACGGTGCCTGCGCAGGACCATGATGAACTGCTCGGCAAGATTGAAGCGATTATTAAACGATTACAAGCAGATGATCCTGATTTCAAAGTTGAACTGACGGTTCTTGATAACCGACCTGCAACTGCAACAGCGAAGGAAGACCCTGTTGTACAGGCTATTTATGAGGCTGTGGCAGAGGTAACAGAAAAGGAACCAAAATATAACGGTGTTCCAGGTGCGACAGATGGTACGTTTCTTCATGTGCATGGTATTCCCATTGTAACGGTTGGTGCAGGAGATCGAGAAATCCCTCATCAAATCAATGAGTATGTGGATGTTGAAGAATTGGCAGAAACAACAGCCATTTACCGTTTAGCAGCATTAAAATTTTTGGCGGGTGATGCACAATGACGGCTATCAAAATAGCAGTAATACCAGGAGATGGCATAGGAAAAGAGGTTATGCAGGAAGCGTTAAAAGTTTTAAATTGTTTGCAAGAACAACATAGCTCCTTACAAATTGAAACAACCATCTTTCCTTGGAGCTCCGATTACTACGTGCAGCATGGCTGTATGATGCCTAATGATGCACTGGCAACACTTCAAACATATGATGCGATTTTATTTGGTGCTATTGGCGATGCTCGTGTGCCTGATGATGTTACCGTTTGGGAATTAATTATGCCCATTCGAAAGCATTTTCAGCAATATGTGAATTTCCGTCCTATTAAATCGCTACCTGGAATAGCGTCGCCCTTGGCTAACGGAAAAGAAATTGACTTTGTGATCTTCCGTGAAAATGCAGAGGGTGAATATTCGGACAGTGGTGGCCGACTGTACCAACAGCAGCCGCAGGAAATGACGATTCAAAATACAATCATGACACGAATTGGGATTGAAAAGATTGTCCATGCTGCCTGTGATTATGCGAAGCAACACGGTAAAACCAAAATAACAAGTGCGACAAAATCGAATGCCATTATTCATTCGATGAAATTCTGGGACGAGCATACTAGCAAAACGGTGGCGCAAAGCTCACCAGCACTACAGCTTGAATCCATTTATATCGATGCACTCGTCGCCTATTTCGTAGAACGACCACAGAATTTTGAGGTGGTGGTGGCGTCCAATTTGTTTGGCGATATTTTATCCGATTTAGGCTCTGCTATTGTTGGAGGACTTGGCCTGTCTCCATCGGCCAACCTAAATCCAGAAAAGGATTTTCCATCGATGTTTGAGCCTGTTCATGGCTCAGCACCAGATATTGCAGGTAAGGGCATTGCCAATCCAATCGCTCAAATTTGGTCGCTTGCTTTATTGCTTGGCCATCAAGGCAGACCAGATTTAGAACAGCTCATTGTTAAAGCCATTACAGCAGTGCTACAAGAAGGGGTCGTGAAAACGGCAGATATTGGTGGACAAGCGACAACAGCACAAATGGGTGATGCGATCTGTCAGGAAATTATTAATAGAACTTTAACAGCAGGAGGTGTTTAGCATGTCAGTTGAGCAAAAGGTGATTGTGGTTACTGGTGCAGGAGGCGGTATGGGAAAGGCTATTATTCAAGAGCAATTAAAGCAGGGCAATCGAGTTGTTGGACTTGATCTATCCATAGATGCCTTATCAGATATTGCACAGGATGCCCTTCAATGCTTTGAGGTCAATGTATTACAGGAGGAACGTGTGCAAGACATCTGTCAGCAGGTTTTTGATAAGTATGGCAGAATAGATGGTCTTGTTAATGCACTGGGAATTGCCCAGTCAGCTACACCGATTGAAGAGGTCACAATGGATGAATGGAATCGTTTAATGGATGTTAATGTGAAAAGTTTATTTATCACGACAAAGGCAGTTGTCCCTTTTATGAAAAAACAGCAAAGGGGTTCTATTATTACAATTGCCTCCATTTCAGCAGTGCGACCAAGACCAGGCTTACAGGCTTATATTGCGTCAAAGGGTGCAGCAGAGAGCTTTACGAGAGGACTGGCAATTGAACTAGCATCTAGTCAAATTCGGGTTAATACAATTCATCCAGGACCAGCAGACACACAAATGCTTGGTCAATTTGCCACACAGGGTGCAGACGTAGAGCAGACGAAGCAAAGTGTCTTTGTGCAATCAGTGCCATTAGGACGATTAGTGAAGCCAGCGGATATAGCAGGAGCTGTTAATTATTTACTCTCAGATGCAGCAAGCATGGTCACAGGAACGACATTACATGTAGATGGTGGCCGTGGATTATAGGAGGGGTACAATGAAAAAAATTCCTATGTTGATAGATGGTGAGTGGGTCCACGGTAATGCACAGGCATACCTCGATGTTAAGAATCCCTCAACAGGTGAAGTGATTGCACAAATTAGCAACGCGAGTAAAGAACATGTAGAAGAAGCAGTACGTGCAGCTCGTGTAGCCTTTGAGCGAGAGGACTGGCGTCAATGGAAAGCCTATGAACGTGGGCAGCTATTGATCGAATTTGCTCATTATATTCGTAAGCATGCAGAGGAATGGAGTTTACTAGAATGTCGGGATGTAGGAAAGCCCTTATCACAGGCAAGAGCAGATATTGAATCAGCGGCTCGCTATTTTGAATTTTATGGCGGTGCAGCGGATAAGGTGATGGGAGATACAATTCCGATTGAGGATGGGCTATTAAATGCAGTAGTGCTAGAACCAGTGGGCATTACGGTACATATTGTGCCATGGAATTATCCGATTCAAATTACGGCAAGAAGTGTAGCAGCCGCTATAGCAACTGGTAATGCAGTCATTGTGAAAAGTGCGGAGGATACACCGCTAACAACGCATGCCATTGCAGAATGGTTCGCCGATAAGTTGCCGAAAGGGATTTTCCAGCATATTACGGGCTTGGGACGAGAGGTTGGTCCTTATTTAACCTCACATCCCGATATTAATCATATTACGTTTACAGGTTCTGTTCCGACAGGAATTGCGGTGATGAAGGCGGCTGCAGAAAATGTTGTGCCTGTGACATTAGAGCTTGGTGGTAAATCTCCTAATATTGTTTTTGCGGATGCTAACATGGAGCAGGCATTAGAGGGAGTCGTACGTGCGATTATCCAAAATGCTGGTCAAACTTGTTCAGCAGGGGCACGTTTACTCATTGAGGAACGTATAAAAGACTCCTTCATTTCACGATTAGCGCAAAGATTCCAAGCGATCCAAGTAGGACCAGGTGAAGCAGATATGGAGATGGGACCATTA
Source organism: Lysinibacillus sp. IITD104 (assembly GCF_036698265.2). Lineage (NCBI taxonomy): Bacteria > Bacillati > Bacillota > Bacilli > Caryophanales > Bacillaceae > Lysinibacillus > Lysinibacillus sp. IITD104. The sequence goes on along the minus strand of NZ_JBAHYH020000001.1, from coordinate 2,856,731 downwards.
CTGAATGAACAACAATATAAAAAAATCACTGCATTATTACAGCAAGCAAAGGTAGATGGCTATGTTGTGACAGGTGGGGAACCATTGACATTGGCAGGCTATGAGAAAGGCTTTTATGTTCAGCCAACTATACTTGATGGTGTCGATCCAAATGATCCATTAGCTCAGGAGGAAATTTTTGGTCCAGTGTTAACCGTCTTGACATTTTCCACTGTAGAGGAGGCCATCACATTAGCTAATAGTACGGACTATGGCCTAGTGGCGGGCATTTGGTCACAAAATATCGATACGGCTCATTATGTGGCAAGTCGTGTGCAGGCTGGCCAAGTATTTGTCAATAATTATGGGGCTGCTGGAGGCATTCAAATGCCATTTGGAGGCTATAAAAAAAGCGGAATTGGTCGAGAGAAGGGCTTTGTTGCACTGCGAAACTATACGCAAATGAAAAATATCGCTATACGCTATGCACCACCTAATCAACACTGAGATGGAGGGACGCATATGGAACAGCCAAAAGAAAAAGATGTACTTTTAGAGGTCAATCACTTATCAATTAAATTCCATTTAAAGAATGGGAAAGAGGCAAAAGTAGTTGAAGATGTGAATTTTACTATTCATAAAGGAGAAACCGTTGCACTGGTCGGTGAATCGGGAAGTGGCAAAAGTATTACATCCTTAGCCATTATGCGGTTGCTACCTATACCTCCAGGAGAAATTACGACAGGCTCTATCACTTTAAACGGTAAAAATCTACTTACCTATAAAAATAAAGAAATGAGCCGTATTCGAGGCAATGAAATTAGTATGATTTTTCAAGAGCCTATGACCTCTTTAGATCCCGTTTTTACGATTGGCAATCAAATGATTGAAGGCATACGAAGACACCAAAAGGTATCGAAAAAAGAGGCATGGAATAAAGCGCTACAGCTTTTAAAAGAAGTCGGGATTGCGAATGCAGAAAAGGTCATTGCGGAATATCCTCACCAACTATCAGGCGGGATGCGACAACGCGTTATGATTGCGATCGCAATGTCTAATAATCCGCAGCTATTGATTGCGGATGAGCCAACTACTGCACTTGATGTCACGGTTCAGGCACAGATTTTAAAGCTGATGCTAAAAATGAAGGAAGAGCATCGATCGGCCATTTTATTCATTACCCATGATATGAGCGTTGTTGCAGAGACAGCAGACCGCGTTATGGTGATGTATGCAGGACAGATTGTCGAGGAAGCCCCAGTAAGAGAGCTCTTTTTAAATCCACAGCATCCTTATACAACAGCACTTTTAAAGACGATGCCAAGCCTTGAAACAGATGTCAAAAGGCTACCATCGATTCCTGGTACAGTGCCACCAGCATATGCATTACCTGACGGCTGTCGCTTTGCGCCACGTTGTCCTCATGCGCTGGCACATTGTCATCAGGAGCAACCTGCTGTTTATCATATTCAAGAAGCACATAAGGTACGCTGTCATTTATTCACGGAGAAAGGAGAGCTGGCTCATGACGGAGAAAGAAGTTTTGTTGGAAATTAATCATTTAAAAGCCTACTTTCCTGTGAAGCGTAAGTCGATGAAGGAAGAGAAAAAGGTCATTAAAGCGGTTGATGATATTTCGATTGAGATTTATAGAGGGGAAACACTTGGTATTGTTGGCGAATCAGGCTCAGGAAAGTCCACCTTTGGGCGAACAATTTTAAAGCTTGTTGAACCAACAGCAGGAGAAGTGTTGTATAAAGGACAACCCATCCAGCATTTAAAGGGGAATAAGCTACAAAGTTATCGCAATCAAATGCAAATGATTTTTCAAGATCCCTTTGCCTCTCTCAATCCGCGGATGCGAATCGGTTCTATAATCGAAGAACCGATGAAGCTGCAACTAACATTGACGAAGGAGCAACGCAAAGAGCGTGTGAAGGAGCTATTACAAAAGGTAGGGCTACCTGAGGATGCCATGCATAAGTTTCCCCATGAATTTTCTGGTGGGCAGCGGCAGCGTATTGGGATTGCACGGGCATTAGCGATTCATCCAGAATTCATAATTGCTGATGAGCCCGTTTCAGCACTGGATGTGTCGGTGCAATCACAAGTGCTCAATCTCATGATGGATTTACAGGATGAATTTCAATTAACCTATTTATTTATTTCACATGATTTAAGCGTTGTGAAACATATTAGTGACCGTGTGGCAGTGCTGTATTTAGGGAGAGTAGTGGAGGTTGGGACAAAGAAGGAGCTATATGCCAATGCGTTACATCCCTACACACAAGCATTACTATCTGCAATACCCGTTGTTAATTTTGATGAGCCCAAACAAGAAATACTTTTACAGGGCGAGTTACCAAGTCCAATGAATCCACCTGTTGGCTGTGTCTTTCATACACGTTGCCCGTATGTGATGGAAAGATGCCATCAGGAGAGACCGCAGCTTCTCAATGAAAATGATCATCAACGAGTTGCCTGTTTTTTATATGACAAAAAATCAGAAAATTATAATTATTTAAAAAGTGAGGTGTGAAGAATGTTTGGCAATATAACGGATGTGCCAGGTGTTAAGGTAGGACATCGCGAGAATAAGGAGGGCATCACAGGCTGTACGGCGCTAGTAGTGGAAAACGGAGCTGTTTGTGGAGTGGATGTTCGAGGCTCTGCACCAGGTACTCGTGAAACTGATGCGTTAGATCCCATCAATGAAATTGACCGGGTCCATGCCATTTGTTTAGCTGGGGGTAGTGCGTTTGGGTTAGATGCTGCTACAGGCGTCATGCAATTTTTAGAGGAGCAAGGGATTGGGGTCGATGCAGGGGTAGCGAAAATACCGATTGTACCAAGTGCAGTACTCTTTGACTTGTTTATCGGTGATCCGCATGCACGACCTACAGCACTTATGGGCTATGAAGCGGCACAAGCGGCACAAGTTGGCTCATTTCCAAACGGCAATGTAGGCGCAGGCTACGGAGCAACTGTAGGCAAATTAGCTGGTCCAGAATTTGCAATGAAGGGTGGGCTTGGTAGTGCTTCCTATGCGGGGAAAGATGGTCTTGTAGCAGGTGCTATCGTGGCTGTCAATGCAGTAGGAGATGTCAAGGACCCTACAACAAGGCAAATTTTAGCTGGAGCAAGAGATAAGCATTCTGGTCAATGGGTGGATTGCTGTGCCTATCTAGAGGAGCATGCGCAATCAGAGGCTTTAGCGGGTACCAATACAACCATTGGTGTTGTGGCAGTGAATGCCAAGCTAACGAAGGCAGAGGCTAAAAAGATTGCGCAGCTTACGCAAAATGCCTTAGCACGCACGATTTATCCTGTTCATACGATGCTGGATGGCGATACGATTTTTGTACTCGGTACAGGAGATCAATGCTATGCACTTGATTATTTAGGGCAGCTAGCGACAAAGGTGATGGAGGAAGCGATTCTAGCTGGCATTAAAGCCGCTGAGCAATTGGCGGATGTTGAAAGTTATACAAGCATTCAAAAGAAAAGCATTTAGGAAAAGGGGGAACAGCCATGCAATGGAAGAAAAGCGGATTGTTACTACTAACAGTGTTGATGGCAATCGTTATGGCAGCTTGTTCAAGTGATGGAGAGAAAACGACGACTACTTCAGGTACTACAGATGGTCAAACGGCAACAGATGTTCCACAGGAAATTGTTGTTCGTGTGAATGATGATCCAGATTTTTTAGATCCACATAAAGCGACAGCGTCCATTTCGTATCAAATGATTCTAAATATCTTTGAGGGGCTAATGGCTCCTGAAACGGATGGCTCCTTAAAAGAGGGACTTGCTGAAAGCTATGAAATTTCTGAGGACGGCTTAACCTATACGTTTAAAATTCGCCAAGGTGTGAAGTTTCATAATGGTGATGATTTAACGATGGAGGATATTCAATATTCCTTTGACCGTTTAATGGGGAAAAATGGTGGAGAAAAAATGTCCAATAGCTTTGATAATGTAGCATCTACAGAGGCGCCTGATGCAAGTACATTTGTGATTAAGCTAAAAGAGCCAAATTCAAATTTCTTGTATTCATTAACAGGCAGACAATCAGCTATTATTCCAAAGAGCAATGATGGGAAGCATAATGAAAATCCAATTGGTACAGGTCCATTTGCCTTTGTGAAATATGCACCAGGTACAAATTTAGAGCTTAAGAAAAATGAACAGTATTGGCAAGAAGGATTACCTTATTTGAATAAAGTAACCTTTGCCTTCCAATCAGATGATCAGGCAGCCATTATGAGCTTAATGGCAAACGAAGTTGATTTAACGAGTGTTCCTTGGCACCGTGTGAGCGAGGTAGAGGGAAGCTATAATTTATCACACCAAAATAATAACTCTTCTCTTATTGTTACATTTAACGAAACAAAGGCACCATTTGACAATGTGAAGGTTCGTCAAGCAATCAATTACGCAATTAGTAAAGCCGATATTATTGACTCTGTGTTTGCAGGCTATGCTGTGCCACTTGGCTCTAATATGAGTCCAGCGATGGGCGATTTCCAAAAGAAGGGCTTAGAAAGCATGTATGAGCGAGATGTGGAAAAAGCGAAGGCGTTATTAGCAGAAGCAGGATATCCGGATGGCTTTAAAACAAAAATTACAGTGTCTTCACACAATGATATTTACTCAAATATTGCACAAATTGTCGTAGCTAATTTGCAAGAAATCGGAATTGATGTAGAAATTGAAGTAGTGGAATGGGGAATTTGGCTAGATCGCGTTTACTTTGGCCGTGACTATGCAATGACAACGATTGACTTAACAGGTCGTGCATCTGCTTTTGAAGTGTTGAATGATTACATTTCTACAAACGATAGTGAAAACTTCTTCTTATTTAAAAATGAAGAATACGACAAAATTATGGCTGATGTTTTAAAGGAAACCGACCAAGCCAAGCAAATAGAGTACTATCATCGTGCACAGGAAATATTAGCTGAGCAGGCAACAGCAGTGTATATTGCGGATTATCAAATCGTTTGGGGATCTGACAAACAGGTGACGGGGCTCAAGAGCTATCCATTCTGGTTCCACGATATGTCAGAGGTCAAGTTTTCAAACTAGAAAGGGATGAGTGCTTATGATGTATATCCTACGTCGAATCATCCTGTTAATAACAACCATCCTTCTAGTATCCATTATTACATTTGGTGTTTTTCAAATTTTACCTGGTGATCCAGTTCGCACAATGCTAGGAACAGAGGCGGATCCCACTCAAATTGAAAATTTACGATCTGAGCTTGGCTTGGATCGTCCTCTTTATGAACAATATGTGGATTGGATGAAGGGCTTATTGACAGGGCAATTAGGGAATTCCATTCGATTTTCCATGCCAGTAAAAGAATTACTATTTGATCGACTTCCTGTCACCATGTCATTAGCAGGACTCACCCTTATCATTGTCTTAATCATCTCATTACCTTTAGGGATGTTTGCAGCAAGAAGACAAAATAAATTAAGTGATGTGTCATTATCGACTGTAACCCAGATCGGTATGGCAGTGCCTTCCTTTTGGCTAGGGATGATGCTTATTCTTTACATTGGCCTACAGTTCAGCTTCTTTAAAATAAGTGGCTATATACCTTGGACACAAAGTGTAGCAGGGGCGCTCAGTACCCTAATACTTCCAGCCTTAACGATTGCGATTCCACAAATTGCGGTGAATTTTCGTTATGTTCGTACAGCCATTTTGGAGCAGGTCCAGCTCGATTATGTCCGTACGATACGCAGTAAAGGGATGTCTGAACAAAATGTAATGTATAAGCATGTTTTGAAAAATTCCATGATTCCGATATTGACGGTTTTTGGGTTGATTATGGCGGAGGTTGTGGCAGGAACGATTATTGTGGAGCAGGTGTTTTCATTGCCAGGGATTGGTCAGTTATTGATTACGGCTATCAGTAATCGTGATTTTCCACTCGTACAAGGGATCGTTATGTATATTACAGTAGCTGTCGTCATGATTAATTTTATCGTCGATGTTTTATATTCTGTGTTGGACCCTAGAATTCGATTACGTTAAGAGGTGACTACCATGAAACAATTACAGCGCTATACTAAAAAAATCAATTTAGTCATTGGTCTCCTCGTCATTGTTGGCTTTCTGCTCGTCATGATTGTTAGCTTTTTTTATACACCCCATGATGTCAACGCGATGAATATACCTGAAAAATTGCGTGGTCCAGGTGGTGCCTATATGTTTGGAACAGATGAATTTGGGCGAGATATTTTTAGTCGCATTATGAAGGGGACACAAACAGCCTTTGCCGTGGGTCTATTAACGGTTGCGATTGGAACGATATTTGGTATTCTCATAGGCGGAATTGCAGGCTATGTTGGTGGCTGGATCGATGAAATATTTATGCGTACGATGGACGCTTTAATGGCCTTTCCAGGAATCATCTTAGCATTAATGCTTGTAGCAGTATTCGGCCCAGGAATAACGAATACAGCGATAGCGCTGGGGATTATCGCGATACCTGCTATTGCGAGGATTGCCCGCAGTGGCTTTGTGCAACAACGTGACTCGGAATATGTGCTGGCAGCGAAATTAATTGGTGTTAAGCCTTATAGCATCATGTTTCGTCATATTTTGCCAAACATTTCGTCGCAAATTATTGTGGCAGCAACCGTGACTTTTGCGACAGCAATGTTAGCCGAGGCAGCACTGAGCTATTTAGGGCTTGGGGTACAGCCACCAAACCCTAGCTGGGGTAGAATGTTAAAAGATTCACAAGCCTATTTAATCGGTGCCCCTTGGTATACGTATGCCCCTGGGGGAGCCATTACGATTCTCGTTTTAGGCTTATATATGCTCAGTAATGCTTTACGAGATTTTATGGACCCACGTTCAAAATCGTAATAGATCAGGTGCTGTCTTTTGCAACAGTTCATAGGCCTTAACAGCCATCTCAATATTGAGGCGATGGGGAGCTTGTAAAAAATCAGCACCTAGTATACTTTCTAATCGTTCTATTCGTTTGTAAAGTGTTTGACGGACAATAAACAGCTGTTCTGCTGTATCATTTTTAGCTCCATTACAGGACAGATAAACAGCTAATGTTTGAAATAAATCATGGCTACTTTTTTGATCTAATACTAAAATTTCCTGTAAATAATCTTTTACAAATTGTAGGAGAGCTGTTTGATCCTGCTGTAATAACAATCGATAAACACCTAAATCCTTATAATAGATGGAGCTCGTCAATTGATGATGCTGCATTTGGATGGCTGATTTGGCTTCCTTATAGCCCAGATGAACACTTTCGATCGTTTGATAGACATTGCTAATACCACAGCTAAGGGTAAGTTGCTCAAAAAATTGTGCTGCTTTTCTTGCAATGATTTGTGAAATTGCTTGATCAAAAGCGTCGCGATTGTCTTTCATATAATCTGCGGCAATGAAAAAGGCTAAAATAATTATCTCGTGCTGTCTTACTGAAACAGTAGGGAAAAATCCAAGCTTTTTCAGGATCGAACGAACATACATGGCATTTTGTAGCTGGATTTCCTGCCATTCTTCTTCAGGTACAGTATTGGCTTCATCATGTAGATTGAACACGACGACTCGGTAAAATAAATTACGACTTTCGATTGGTAAATAGCTTTGGTAGTATTGAATATCTACTGGCTGACCTTGAATTAAGGCTAGTATGAATTCATCTTCCCGGCTTTGCTGTCGCTCCTGAAGCATGCGGTTACGCATTAAAATATGGGCAATTGACATAGTTGCTCGTTCAAGATTTAACAAGGTGTAATCACTCTGCTTTGGCAGTTCAGAATGCATACATAAATAGCCCCACACTTGTCCAAGTCCATTAACAGGAATAATGACAAAATGGTCTTTACCCAAGGATAGAAGGTGCAAGGGCTCTTGTAGTTCTAACTGCTGACAATGCTCCTCCATGACACGTAAATATTTTTTAGCCTCCATAGGATAATAAAAGCTTTTTGTATCTTCTGAAACAAATAGAAAGGGAGCATTTGTATCTTGATGGAGCACTTGTAATATTTTTAAAATACCATTTGGCATTAATGATAATTCCATAAAAGTTTTGGATAGTGTATCTAGCTGTGTAAGTGCCTGCTGGTGTTGATTAATTATGTACGTGTGCAAATCTTGCGTAATATCAATAAATCGTACAATTTCTTCAAAGATGATGATAGGGAAATGATGGGCATTTGCCATGGCAATCAATTCTACGGGAACATGGTCAAAATAGTCGCCAATTTCGATACAAAGACCAGCTGCCTCATTACGAATAAGGTTTTGTAAGTAGGCTATTTGTGTTTCTCGTTCTAGCTGTAAACCGACACCCGTGGTTAAAATTAATTCACCACCATTGATTAAGGTTTCAAAATCTTTAATTTCTAATATATGTGTCCACAATACTTGGCGATCTAGGCCGTGCTGCCCTGCAATAAGTTTCGCCGATTCAAAATGCTTGCGCTTGAGGACATCACGTACGAGTAGAGGATGTTTCGACATCAATTAGCACCTGCCCTTCGAATGTACAATGTCTATTTCATTATGTTAGAGAAATCAGAAAATTTCAATATTAACTAGCTTAATAGGGAAAATGGTGATAGACAAAAAGACACCGATGATACACGATTGGAGGTCATGATATGGAGCGAAACGATCAGTTTACACATACTTTACAGCAAAAAGATCATGAAAACATTTGGCATCACATGTCTATCTATAACGACAAAGCACCTCCCATTATTGAACAGGGAGAAGGGGCGTGGATTACAGATAGTTTAGGCAATCGCTTTTTAGATGGTATGTCAGGCTTATGGGCAGTGAATGTAGGGTATGGGCGTGAGCGTCTTGCCAAGGTTGCGTATGAGCAGCTAAAAAAGCTTTGCTATGCTCCTTTAACACAAAGCCATGAACCTGCTATTAGGCTCGCTGAAAAAATTAACAGCCTACTTGATGATGACTATATGATGTTTTATTCCAATAGTGGCTCAGATGCGAATGAAGTGGCGTTTAAGTTAATACGTCAATACCATCAACAAAATGGGGAAGGGAACCGCTATAAAATCATTGCTCGCTATCGGGGCTATCATGGCAGTTCACTTGGGGCATTAGCAGCTACAGGTCAGGCATTACGTAAATTTAAGTACGAGCCGCTGACACCAGGCTTCTTACATGTTGCTCCACCTGATCACTATCGTCGTCCAAAAGGGCAGTCAATTGAGACATACAGCCTAGCACTTGCCCGAGAAATGGAAGAAAAGATTATTTGGGAGCAAAAAGAAACCATTGCGGCTGTCATTATGGAGCCACTCATCACGGGTGGTGGAGTGCTGATCCCACATCCTACATATGTCAAAGAAGTCGAGCGCATTTGTAGAAAGCATGGGGTATTACTCATCATGGATGAGGTCATATGTGGCTTCGGACGGACAGGTAAGCTATTTGGCCATCAGCATTTTGATATTCGACCAGATGTTATTACCATGGCGAAAGGATTAACGAGTGCCTACCTACCACTATCCATTACAGCTATACGTAAAGACATTTATGAAAAATTTAAAGAGACGGACGGCTATAGTCATTTTCGCCATATCAATACATTTGGGGGCAATCCAGCAGCTTGTGCAGTGGCCTTAGAAAATATAAAAATCATGGAAGAGGAAGGACTTGTGCAGCGAGCAAGAGATTTGGGTATTCAATTCCTACATGATTTGCAAGACCTATTAGAGCTGCCCTTCGTTGGCGATATTCGTGGGCTTGGGCTACTCATTGGCATCGAGCTGGTCGAAGATAAACAATCTCAAACACCTGCCAAGCCCGAGCTAATAGCGAAAATCATGGCTGATTGTCAAGCAAATGGCTTAATTGTTGGAAGAAATGGTGATACAGTCGAAGGCTTCAATAATATCATTACGTTAAGTCCACCGCTTTGCTGTACAGACGAGGACTTTGAGTTTATGGTTGCTGTATTAAAAAGAGTATTTGCAGCCAACGTCTAGCCTGAGGCGATTCCAAATGTGCAAAAAACACGAGGAATCGCCTTTAATACTGTCGTTTATGCCCTTTCTTCACCTCTTCCCAGTCAATTTCGATGTTATGCAACACACGTGTTAGTAGACTGTGAATGCTGTTAATCTCCTCATTGGAAAACCCCTCAAGCGCACGGGCATTGGAATATTCGCCCTCCCGTTTTAAAAAAGGATAGATGTCCATGCTTTTAGCTGTAGGAAAAAGTAATTTATTTTTCTTATTCCCTTGTTCAATTCGTTTTTCAATAAAGCCTTTAGTCTCCAATTTTTGAATAGCTCGTGAAGCCGTTGTGCGGTCTACCTTCAATAGCTCTGCGACTTTCTCTTGAATAATACCTGGATTTTCACAAATACGGATGACATATAAATATTGCCCCTTCGTCAAATCCAATTCCTTGAATTCAATATTGCTTATGGAGTCTAATGCCCGTGCAATGGCACCTATTTCACGTAAGATTTCTTTCATGTTCGATCCTCCTGAGATTTTTGTTGTAATTGCAATAAAAATCATTCTATACTAATACTATCATCTTCAAAGTGAAATTGCACCTAGAGAAGATGATTCAGGAGAAACTAGGAGGAATAGTAATGAATATAAAAAAAGTAACAACGGAAGCAGAATTACAAACAGCATTTGATTTTAGACGGAGCGTTTTTATTGAAGAGCAGCAAGTCCCTGAGGAAGAAGAATATGATGAATTTGATGCACTAGATGCTCCATGCGATCATATTTTGGTGTATTACAATGAGCAACCGGTTGGAACAGGTAGACTACGAGTTGTAGAGGGCTATGGCAAATTGGAGCGTATTTGTATATTAGAAGAATACCGCAAATTTGGCCTTGGTAAGGAAGTTATTGCGGGCCTAGAGCAAATTGCACGAGATAAAGGGCTAACAAAGGCAAAATTAAATGCCCAGTCCTATGCAGAAGGCTTTTATGAAAAATTAGGCTATCAGCGTGAAGGTGAAGAATTTATGGATTGTGGCATTCCCCATATTTTAATGAAGAAATACTGGTAGCAGATGAAAATCACACGATGATAGAACATGCCAGACTTAGCATAATACTTTGTAACTTTTTAATCGTTGCTTGGGTCTACTGCTTAAAGGGGGGATGTTGTTGAAGAAATGGATATGCCTTTGTACCATGTGTTTGTTACTGACTGCTTGCGGTAGTCAAGTCATCATCGAATGGGTTGATTTAATCAAATGGGATGGTAAGCAATATGAAGCTGTATATGAAGTAGCGTTAGCCGATCGTTCATTCATTGATAAGGAAATAGGGGAAGTTGATTTTAAAGTAGCTGATCATATCAAAAGAACTTCCTATCGTTTTAAGGATGGCGATGCAGCCTTCCACGAGAAGGGGACAAAGCTTTATGCGATAAAGGGTCTTGACGATACCATTGCGGTAGAAGATCAGTCGGTTATTAATGGCTATCGAATTTATATGATAAGAGATGAAGCTGCGCCGCGACGGAATTTTGATCAGGTTCCATTAGAAGAAGTGAAGAAAATAGAATTTTACGCATCTATGGAAGAAGGCGATCGGAAAACGGCTAGCTATACAGATCAGTCTGACATGGAAAATATAAAGGCAATTTTAGCCAACAGTAAACTAGACCCATCCTTTGAGCCAAATGGAGATACGAAACGTTATGATATACTCCTATATACAGACGATGCCATTGCTTTTCAATATGGCATACAATTTGATGGGACTACTTATTTTTGGTTTCCGTCAGAAAACGCGCTTTTATCGGATGATATACAGCCGTTTATTTCCAAAGATTAGTGTACTTCTCGAAAGACGCTTATATTGAAGGATAATGCCATGCTACCTTCTGTAATGGTTCAGTCGGATTATCACTTTAGCAAAATGCGCCAATTAAAGAAAGCTGCCCAAACATAAGGCAGCTTTTATTTATTTTTGCTTTACAACCGTACCTGCAAAGCTATCATGAGGAAGACGTTGACCGTGCTGCTGCTCGAAGGCTTGGCGATCTTTTAGATAATCGAACGTACTGATAGTATCTCGATATGCCATGCGTTTAATAATTTGACCTGCTGATAATGGACGACCATCTTCATTTTCGAGTGCTAATCCCATTGCTTTGTAGCCAATCGTTTGTCCGTTTTTACGGAGTTGTGCATATTCTAGCGCCCACAATACTACAGTTGGCGTAACGAGTGCATGAACAGCCTCATTTTTTACTTTTTTTCGTAGGAGGTATTCAACCCCAAACGTGACAGCCGTTGAAACAGCTGTATCGATTAAAAATGCTGCTGTGCGTTTTTTTGTCATCAATTCCATATAAGCCCTCCTTTAATGACCTGTCACTAGTACATACGAACAATAAGGACAAAAAGTTTCGATTTATCCTAGATTCATATCTAATGAAAGTACAGGATAGGATGGAATTGCCCCATGCTTTGTTGTTGAAATGCCCGCATATCCGTTTGCAAAAGATAGCAGAGACATTGCATACTGTTCACAATGAGCTACCACTTGATCTACTGTTAGTTGATGATGAAGAAATTGACTTAAAATCGCGCCAATAAAAGCATCACCAGCCCCAGTTGTATCAACGGTTTGTACCTTGTTAGCAGGAGCCTTCATATGATGCTTTTTCGTATATAAGGTAGCCCCAGCAGCACCATGTGTAATGATGATAACTTCTACATATCCCTTGAATAACGTTTGAACAGCTTCCTGTTCATCTTCTAGAGTTGTTAAAAACAACAGTTCTTCCTCTGAAAGCTTGACAATATGGGCTTTTGGTAAAAAGGCTAAAATGGTTTCACAACACGCCGTCTTATCCTGCCATAAAGGAAGGCGCACATTCGGATCGAAGGATATAAGGCTTCCTGCTTGATGTGCCTGTTCAATAAGGGCAAGATGTGCTTGTTTCATAGGACTCTCTACAAGATTAACAGAGCAAAAGTGAACGATATCGTGCGCTGTTAATAGCTGCGAGGGGAGGTATTCCTGTTTGTATAAGAGATCTGCAGCATGCCGGCGATAAAATTGAAAATCTCGTTCGCCATGTTCATTTAATGAAACAAAGGCAAGACTTGTTTCACCATCCGTTGATTGACGAATAAACTGTGTATCTACACCTGCTTGCTGCAACGTTTTGATTAGGAAGTCACCAAAGGCATCCTGACCGACTTGTGTAAGAAGGGCCGCCTGCTGTCCTAGCTTTGCACAGACAGCGGCTACATTGGCAGGTGCTCCTCCTGCATGTTTAGTAAAATGCTCAATGTTGGCTAGGGAGCCGTGCTGCTGTGTCGGTGTAAAGTCAACTAATAATTCTCCAATTGTGAAGAGCTTGCCCATTATGAGACCTCCTGTGGTAGTCGCTTTTTCTTAGGAACATAAATGGTATAAAAAATACCAGCGAAAATGAGAAGGATCCCCATCGTTTGCGTAAAGCTTGGCATAAAATCAAGCAATAGCATATCCAGTAAAATGGCGACAACAGGGTCGACAAAAACCAATACAGAGACAAGAATCGTAGACAGGCTACGAATACTATCAAAAAATAAATAGTAAACAAATCCTGTATGAATAAAGCCTGTGCCGAGTATATAAAACCAATTGGTTGACGTTAATCCATCAAACAGCGAGAAGTCGATAAAAGGCAGTAGTATCACGATTCCAACTGTTGTTTGAATATAGGTTAACGCATACGAGCTAAGCTTCGTGATGGTTTTGCTTGTTAGCATTGTAAGGGCATAAAATACTGCTGACAGTAATGCCCAGATAAAGCCAGATTGCATAAATTCTGAGAACGACACAAAATTATTGAGACCGATGATAAAAATACTACCGATAAAGCAAGTGATTGTTGCGACAAGTGCCTGAATGGTCATTTTTTCCTTCAAAAAGATAGCGCCTAAAATTAACACAAATATGGGGGCTAAATTATAGATGGAAATGGCAATTGAAATGGACATTTCCTCAAAGGCTTTAAATAAAAATACCCAGTTTAACACAATAAAGACACCGCAAATAAGCGTTTGAAAAATTTCTTTCTTATCCCATACCTCTGTTTTATGTCCACCAGTGATGAGCCACATACCACCTAGAAAGAGGGTTGCGCAAATGCATCTAACAAAGACAAGCTCTGTAGCGGGAACACCAGTGTGAACGGTAAAAAAGCCGATGGAACCAAACAGTGCCATGGAGACTGTTAGTTTAATGATTGCTGAGATGTTCATACGAAACCTTCCTTCTATTATTTTATTAAGCTATACGTATACAACTATTCACGAATTTGGCCGTTGCCATGAATAACATATTTTGTTGATGTTAATGCAGGCAAGCCCATTGGTCCACGGGCATGTAGCTTTTGTGTACTAATACCGATTTCTGCACCATAGCCAAATTCAAAGCCGTCCGTGAAGCGGGTGGAGGCATTATGATACACTGCTGCTGCATCGACATTGTTTAAGAACGTCTCGGCGGTTAATTGATCCTCTGTAATGATGGCCTCAGAATGATTCGTTCCAAAGTATTGAATATGCTCAATCGCTTCATAGACATTTTCCACCAATTTAACGCTTATTTTTAAATCAAGGTACTCTGTCGCATAATCATCCGCTGTAGCTGGAAGGGCAGCTTCAAATTGCTGACATACTTGCTCATCACCGATGATGGTTACACCTGCATTGTGGAGTGACGTTAAAAGCTGGACGCCGTGTTCTTTAAACCAAGCCTGATGAATGAGTAAGCTTTCTGCTGCATTACAAACAGAAGGACGCTGTGTTTTAGCATTCAGACAGATTTTTTCTGCTTTTATGTAATCCGCCATTTCATCCACGTAAATGTGACAGTTGCCTGCACCTGTTTCGAGTACAGGAACAGTCGCCTCATTGACAACTAAATCAATCAGGGCTTTGCCCCCACGAGGAATGAGCACATCTAAGTACTCTTTTAAATGGAATAGTTCTTTGGCTGTTTCGCGGTTTGTATCCTCAATTAATTGAACAGCATCGGTAGGGATAGAAGTTTTAGCAAGCGCGCGATGAATACTTGCGACAAGAGCCATATTAGAAAACTTAGCGGAGGAGCTTCCGCGCAAAATAACTGCATTGCCCGTTTTTAGAGATAGTGTTGCTGCATCGATCGTCACATTTGGTCGAGCTTCATAGATCATACCAATAACACCAAGTGGCACAATTCGTTTTTCAATGCGTAGCCCATTGTCCTTTTCAATATGTTCAACAATTGTACCTACTGGATCGTTTAAGGAGACGAGTAAATGAATGGCGTCGGCCATTGCCGCAATCCGTTCTTCATTGAGCATGATACGATCCAACGTAGATGCAGGTATACCTTGCTGCTCACCTTGTGCCAAATCCTTTGCATTTTCAGCCATAATGTCATGTTGATCGATTAATAGCTGTTCTGCAATTTTTTTCAATGCCTCATTTTTCTCGCAGGTAGTTTTAATATTTAACATATAGCTTGCGGCTTTTGCGCGTTGTCCTTTTTCTTGAATTTCACTTGTCATTTGTCATTCCTCCTTAATTCGTTTGAATTTTCAGCCATTTGTCTCGGTGAATTACCTCAATAGGGCTTTTCAGCAATGTATCAGTCCGTTTTCCCATGGCAGAGAGAAGCTCTTGGGAAGAGTACAGTACTTCGCCACGTCCTAGTAAGTCCTTCTCACTATAGACTTCTACAACATCACCATTGACAAACTCACCTTCTACACGATAGACGCCAGCAGGTAATAGACTTTTACCATTATTCATTAAAGCCTGTTCTGCACCACTGTCTATAAAAATTTTACCAGAAATTTCCGTGAGTGCAATCCACTGTTTATGATTTGTTAACACAGCGAGCTCATCATGCCCCACATAAGTGCCATCACCATGTCCTGCTAAAATTTCGACGAGCTTCTGTGCACCATGACCTGTACCGATAAATACCTTCACCCCTGCACGTAGCGCTGTTCGTGCTGCCAGAAGCTTTGAGGCCATGCCTCCTGTGCCAACCTTTGATCCTGTACCATCCGCAAAGCTTAGCAAGTCATCCGTAATGGCAGCTAATCGATCAATGCGCTCTGCCTGTGGGTTTTTATTGGGATTGGCATTATAAAGGCCATTGATATCTGTTAAAATGATGAGCTGATCGGCGTGAACAAGTCCACTGACGAGTGCTGAAAGCATATCGTTATCTCCAAAGGTTAATTCACTAATAGACACTGTATCGTTTTCATTAATAATCGGTAGCATGGATCGTTCTAATAACTCCTCGAAAGTCGCATAGGCATTTTTATAGCATTCTTTTTTAGAAAAATCTGTTCGTGTCAATAATATCTGGGCAGGCATGATATCATAAATACTAAACAAAGCACTGTACGTTTGAATGAGTAGGCTCTGTCCTACAGCAGCAGCTGCCTGCTTACCCTTCACTGTCACAGGACGAGCAGGGTAGCCGAGTTGTTTAAAACCCGCCGCTACGGCACCAGACGACACAAGCAAAACTTCATGCCCCAATTTCTTCAACTCGGCGATTGCCTGCACATGGTCCATTAAGCGAACTTTATCGATTTCACCCTTTGCATTCGTTAAAGAGCTACTGCCAATCTTAACAACAATTCTTTTTCTCTCCATCTCACGACCTCCATCATTGCTGAATCAAGATAAAAAAAGCCTTTTCATCCTAAAAATTAGGACGAAAAGACTTGCCTTCCGTGGTACCACCTACATTGAATATCATGCGACATTCCACTTTTCTCATAACGCTAGAGACTGCGCCTAGTTTGGCTAGGACGTTTCACAAAGTAGGTTTCATTAGTCTTCCTTGTACAATGCCTTGCAGCCGATGGGCATCGCTCTCTTTTCAAGCAGTGGCTAACTACTGGTCTTCGTTCGTTTTCTCATCTATTGACTAAAGGATGCACTACTTCTATAAGTCTGTCAAGCTGAATGGGTAAATTACTTGAAAGTTTTGATAAATTAAGAAAGGGATGCGTTAAAATGATGAAAAGGCCAATTATTCGATTATTTAAACCACCAAATAGCAATGAAAAGGGGAAGCATCGCCAACACAATGACAAAGAAGCTCCAAATGACCTGTTTCCCAGATGACATATTTTTGGGTTTGATGCTCATTTGTTCATATAACTGGTTAATGGCTCGTTGCTCTTTCGCATAAAGCATTGCTTGAAATTCTTCGTAATCTTGAATATAGCTAGATGGAGCACGTGGACTGAAGCGTAAATTTCGAATGGAATCCGTAATCTCTTTGTCAGCCATCCAATACGTGATGACAGGTGCTAAGCCTGCGTTTTGTGTAGCCTTCACCTCAATGTCATGGGATTTCATTTTATAGTAAACCTGTCCATGCTCATCCTCATATTGCGTGACAATATCACTTACTGCCATTATCAATCACCTCTTATGGAAGTTATCTGTTTTATCATGAGTTTCTACTATTATAATGGATTAGGGAAGAAAAGTATCGCTTGAGCGAGCATAAATTGTGAAACCGAAATTTAAAAAAGTTTTGGATAAAGTCATAAACTTACATCTAGTGAGAACAACGTCATGTAGTATAATGTAAATAGTTTTTTAAAAGAAGTTGAAGGAAGGGAAAGTTTTGGAAATCTCAACGTTATTTGCGTTTTTAGGGGCTGCGATTATTTTAACCATTATGCCAGGGCCCGATAATTTATTTGTGCTTGCCCAAAGTATTACACAAGATAAAAAAGCGGGTATTGCCACATCACTTGGATTGTGTACAGGACTACTTGTTCATATTAGTGCCGCAGTACTCGGTATTTCTGCGATAATTTATCAATCGACCATTATTTTTTCAATCGTCAAATTTGCAGGAGCAGCGTATTTATTGTATCTAGCTTGGCAATCATTTCGTGCTAAGGGGGACCCCTTTACGTTGCAACAGCAAAATACGCAAGCTTATATCAAATTATATAAAAAAGGAATATTAATGAATATTTTAAATCCTAAAGTATCGTTATTTTTCCTAGCGCTTTTACCACAGTTTGTTAATCCATCGCAAGGACATGTGGCGTTTCAAATGCTTATTTTGGGTATTGTATTTTTAATACAAGCACTTGTATTATTTTCATTGTTTAGCATATTTGCAGGGAAAGTTAGACAAGTCATTATTGGTAAACCTGCGATTGCTAAACGACTAAATACAATTCAAGGTATCCTATTCACATTTATCGGGATACAGATTGCCATCAGTAAACAGTAGGGAGGAATGGACATGTCTATTTTACATATCACCTTTAGCTTAGCAACTCAGGGTTCTATGAAACTCGCAATCCGTCAACATCGTTTGCAGCGAAATGAATCAGTTCTAAGTGTCCATGATGATCTCTCGATTGGACCTCTTCAAAACTTTGAAGAACGTAAAGCTTGGTTAGCCGCGCATATTTTAGACAATGATGACCAGCAATTGTATGATGAGATGTATGAAAACTGGAAGAAGAAAATTGCTAATTTACCCTGTGATGTGGATGTGTGGATTTGGTATAGTCACAACACACATGAACAAATAGGATTGCGCTATGTAATGAGTGAGTTAATTCATAAATGCAGTATGGTGTATGGAATTGATGCTACGGAGGGTCTGAAGAGTATTCACCCCAATCTAGACATTCGCCATACAGGCGAGCTTTCCTCAGAAATGCTAATGAAGCTTCGCCCTAGTGCAAAGCGATTCTCTGTGCAAGAATGTCAGCAACTCGCTAAGGAATGGGAAAACATCAAAGAACAGCCAAGTACATTACGGTTATGGAAAAGTGAACTATTGCATGTAGAGGAAGATGCAATGGATGCATACATTATCGCCAGTGCAAAAAATTTGCATATACAGCAAAATGAAGAGTGGCTAATGCCCACGCATATTGTGGCACAGACATTTGAAACATTTGTCCATTATGTAGGAAATGATTTTGTAGAGTATCGCTTGCTAACGCTCGTCGAACAAGGCGTATTTGCCATGAAAGGCGATACAACGGATATTTTTTCCTATCAGGTTAAATTACTTTAATACATTTAAGTGAATGAACAGTAAAAAATCAGGCGAGCAAAGCCTGATTTTTTATTGTTCCAAATGCATGAAGCTGTTTGTATTAGTAGTGCTCAAAGTCAGTCGTTTCAACATAATGATTCAGCACAGTAACTTAACCGTTTTAATTTTGATAACACTTTTCATATTCATCTTTCATCAACAAACTTTGACAAGCCAAGCCATTTTCATGATAAATTTCTTTATCAATACTTAATACTATACTTCTATTTGAATTGGTATAATTAGGCTCTTTATTAATAATGGATAATTTTTCTTCGTCTAGCCAATTCATCGAAAATTGACTTTTAGCCTCTGCATAATAGACGATTTTGTTTGTGTGAGCTTTATTATTTAAAATTTCTATCCATACATGAACACCACCACTTGGGCCTGCACCACCATATGGTTCATAATAAGCGTGCGCTGTATATTCCCCTGTAGGAGATGAGACAGATTCGGGCACCTGTTGCGTATTTTTTTTATCTAAAGTACCAAACGTAAAAAAATATTGGATATATATAAATATCCCAAAAAACAGGACTAAACCTGCCAATAGTGCTGTTAGTGTTTTTTTAGGGAAGTTTTTCTGTTTAAAAAAGAAAATCATTAATTTGATTACAAAAATGAACAATACGATCAAGGTAAATAAAAATACAAAGAAACCTAATGTATTAAGTAATAAATTCAATTTATTACCTCCCTAGTATGGTGAAACAGTGTCTTTTAGAAAATAAAGCGAGTAACATGGACATCTAGACGATGTTGTTACTCGCTCTTTCTATTTATTGTCATAAAAATCAAAGACAAATTGTTTAAACTGACGTGCAGATGGCGGTAAATAACGATTTTCGATCCAAGCCATGCCGATAATTCGTTCACATACCATATCCTCAACATGGATTTTAACGATTTTTTTCGGGTTTAAATCCTCATCATCAGGTAGTAAGGAAACGCCAAGTCCCGCACCAACAAATCCAGCGATGGTCGACACTTCGTCGCCTTCATAAGAAATTTTTGGCTTTATGCCCGCAGCATTTAATAAGCGATCAGCAGAGCGGCGTAGTGCATAGCCCTTTTTCATTAAGACAAAACTTTCATGCTCCAATTCTTTCATTTTGATGCTTTTACGATGGGCTAAAGGATGGTCAATGGGGACCATTATAAAGAGCTCATCTCGCCATAATTCCTTCCAACATACTGGCGGCTCTGTATCAATCGCAGCTAATAGGCACAGGTCTAACTCACCCGCCAGCAATTGTTTTAACTGAGAATGGGAGTAGTTTTGTGTGAAATGAAAACGGATATGGGGATGTTTCTGACGAAAGGCACGAATCAAGTCGGGTACAATACTCGTTCCAAGTGTATGTAAAAAACCGAGTGATACGTCTCCAAGCTCTGGATTATTAAGCTCCTGTAATTCTAAAACAGCCTTTTCATATTCTTTCCGCATGCGCTGAACACGATATAAAAATAGCTCTCCATATCGGTTTAGCATAATTGAGCGCCCTTGTCTGTCGAAAAGCGGTACACCTAATTCTTCCTCCAGCTTTGAAATTGAACGACTAAGTGCTGGCTGTGAAATCGCTAATGCTTCGGCAGCCCGTGTCATATGCTCTAACTTTGCAACCGTTACAAAATATTCTAATTGTTGCCACTCCATTTTTTCACCTCTTTTCTTGTTATTTTTAAGTTATCTGCATTATAACGAGAAACAGACGGGAAGTATAGGGAACAAAAAAATTTTAAAAGCAGATTGCAATTATTTAGCAGAATGGAAAAGTTAAGTAGCAGAAAGTGTGATAGTACAGCCATTAAGTTGACATCATTCATGCACGATACACATTGATTTGATAAAAACTATAAATTGTACATTATGAATAAAGGGTGATAAGATAGACACATAAAATACACAATTATTAATTTCCGTGAAGGGGATATCATAAAATGAAGTTAACAAAGCCACAACCTCTAACAATTGAGGGAGGCAAAAAAGCCGTACTATTACTGCATGGTTTCACAGGTAGCACAAAAGATGTGAAAAAGCTAGGAGAATTTTTATCTCAACGAGGTTATACTGTGCATGCACCAATTTATAGTGGGCATGGCGTAGAACCAGAAGCATTATTAGAAACAAAACCAGAAGATTGGTGGAACGATGTAGTAGAAGGTTATAACTTCCTACAAAAGAAAGGCTATGAAGAAATTGCTGTTGTTGGGATTTCACTTGGTGGCGTCTTTTCATTAAAGGTGGCAGAGACATTCCCAGTGAAAGCATGTGTAGCGATGTGTGCACCGATTACACGTGATAATTCAAAAGGCTTATTTACACGTTTGTACCACTATGCTCGTTTATATAAACACTTTGAAAATAAATCAAAAGATCAAATTATTTCAGAATTACATGAATTACGTATTTCACCGAAGGATTCATTGGACGGCGTAACACGTTTAACAACAGAAACGCGTGAAGAATTATCAACGATCAAAGCACCAACTCTTGTGTTACAAGGCTCACTAGATGATGACCTATATCAAGAAAGCGCACCTTTTATTTTAAATACTGTGGAAACAGACGACAAAGAAATCATTTGGTATGAAAACTCTGGCCACATTATTACATTGGATAAAGAACGCGATAAAGTGTATGAAGATGTTTATAAATTTTTAGATCATATTGAATGGTCAGTTGCAAACTAAGAAGGGGCTGTCAGCAGACAGCTCTTTTTTTGTTGAATCTCACTGGATAAACGAAAAAACTATTGTAATTATAATAAATGCTTGATAACATGATGAAATTGTAGTGAAAAATCATTCGATTAAAATAATTTGCTATAGTTTAAAACTTCTAAGGAGCACATCAATTATGCAACAAAAAATACCTTTTTCAACTTACGCAGTCATTGGAACCATGTTATTTGGACTGTATTTTGGAGCAGGGAACCTAATTTTTCCTATTCAAATGGGTCAATTTGCTGGGACAAATTTTTGGTTTGGATTAATCGGTTTTTTAGTGACGGCTATCGGCTTACCATTCCTCGGAATTTTGGCAATTGGCTTATCAGGTAGTAATGGTTTACGTGATCTAGCCAATCGTGTTCATCCTATATTTGGCATTATTTTTTCATTGGCACTGTACTTAACAATCGGACCATTCTTTGCCATCCCACGTACAGCAACTGTACCTTTTGTAGTAGGGTTTGAGCCATATATTCAAGCACAACATGCAACACTGCTACTAGCTGTATTTAGCTTTGTATTTTTCGCTATTGTCTACTATTTTTCTTTAAATCCAGCGAAAATAATGGATTATATCGGTAAATATTTAACGCCCGCATTTTTAGTTGTTTTATTTATTTTAATTATTACAAGCATTACGAAGCCAATGGGCCATTTCCAGCAGCCAATCGGTGCATATATGGATGCTGCCTTTATGACAGGCTTTAAAGAAGGCTATAATACGATGGACGCCCTTGCCTCTCTAGCCTTCGGAATTGTTGTCATTAATGCAATTAAAAGTGCAGGGATTACAGATCGTAAGGAAATTGCCAAGGCTACATGGACATCAGGTATTTTTGCGATGGCTTTAATGACGCTTATTTATGGTCTCATTACGTATATGGGCGCTTCCAGTATGAATGCTGTCGGGACTTTTGATAATGGTGGTTTAATCTTTGCGGCAGTGGCCGATCATTATTTCGGCTCATTTGGAGCTATTTTATTGGCCGTCATCATCGTGCTCGCTTGCTTAAAAACAAGCATCGGCTTAATTACATCTTGTAGTGAGTTTTTCCATGAGGTATTTCCAAAAATCAGTTACAAATGGTTTGTGTTCCTGTTGTGTGCCGTATCCTTTACGATTGCAAATTTTGGTTTAAACAATATTATCAAATATGCTATTCCAGTTTTAATGTTCTTATATCCATTAGCAATCGTCCTAATCTTGCTTGCTCTAAGCTCATCCTTCTTTAAGAATAAGCAGACAGTGTATGCCATAGCGATGATTTTTACATTTTTCATTAGCCTGATTGATGGCTATAAAGCGCTGGTAGAAAGTGTGCCAGATGCGAAGTTAGGTATATTGGATGCAGTAGAGAAATACTATTCTGCGATACTTCCTTTTTATGATATTGGCTTAGGATGGATACTGCCAGCGTTAATAGGGGCAGTAATTGGAAGCATGATTCCGTCTCGAAAAGTTATATAATGAAAGAAACGCGCACAGAAAATGTCTCTGTGCGTGTTTCCTTATGGATTAGTAAGCTGTCCAGCCACCATCAACGGCAATAACTTGTCCATTCACAAAGCTAGCCTCATCTGAGCCTAGGAAGATCGCTAATTGAGCGATTTCTTCTGGCTGACCAGCACGTGGATTAATGGATAGTCCTAGTGCTTGTCGTGCAGCACCAGTTTGGCTCATATTTGTCATAGAAGAGGCGATATTGGTCATCACTGCTCCTGGCGCAATACCATTACAGCGAATATTTTTATCAGCATACATAAAGGCTGTATTTTTTGTTAAACCAACTACCGCATGTTTTGAAGCTGTATAAGCAGCCCCAGCCCGTGCACCATATAAGCCACCAGCAGAGATATTATTGACAAAGACACCGTGTCCTTGCGCAAGGAAGATTTCTGTCGCCATACGCATAGAGCGCATAACAGCTGTTGTGTTTACTGCAAATACTTTTTCCCATCGTTCATCAGAAATTTCTCCAACTGGCTCCATACCATCCATAATACCTGCATTGTTGACTAAAATATCTAATTGACCATAGTTCGTTTTTGTTTCATCAAATAAACGTTGTAAGTCTTCTGTTGATGCGACATTGGTTTGAATGGCAAATGCTGTTCCTCCAGCCGCTTGAATACCCTCCACAACCGCTTGGGCACCCTCTAAATTTAAGTCTGAAACGACAACCTTAGCGCCTTCTTTTGCATATCCTTCTGCAATGGCTTTCCCCATACCTGAAGCTGCACCTGTCACAATGGCTACTTTACCTGCTAATCTCATCTCAAAGACCTCCTCATAGTAATTTCATTAGTTATTGAACATCTGTTCATTAAAATCATATAATAAAGATGAAAGCGATTTCAATATGCAAAAAAGCGGGATGTGTTGAGTAATCAACACATTTGGACAAACTGTTTATTAAGGAGCTGAAAAAATTGCGTACAACGGATTTACGGATTATTAAAACGAAGCAAGCTCTCCACGATGCCTTATTGACCTTGCTTAGCCAAAAGCCATTGGAGCAAATCTCCATTGCTGAAATTTGTAGAGAAGCAAAGGTCAATAGAGGAACGTTCTATTTACATTACGAGCAAAAAGAGGGACTCTTTGAAGAATACTTTCAGGAGATTATGGAGGATTTATATCAATCCTATGAAGAACCCTATCGTGCCGTCACGACATTGGACACAAATCAATTAGATCCCAATACTATCCGTATTTTTCATCATATTGAACGCTTTAAAATGTTTTATCGTATCGTCTTTTCTAAAAATGTCCCGTTGACCTACTATTACATGCTTTTTGATGGTATTTATTCCCTACTAAAACGAGATATTACCACACATCACCTGCATCAAATGGAGGATCATATCTCGATCGACTATTATAGTGCCTATCAAGCAAACGCCATCATCGGACTCATCATCCAATGGTATCGCGGCGATTTCAGCGATAGCGTGACCATGTTAAATCAGCAGCTAGCAGCTATTTTAAAGAATGTGAGGAGTGGCGGATAGAACGCTTGAATTGAAGGATAGAGAGAGAAGTGGCGGATAGAACGCCCGATTTGAAGGATAGAAGAGAAAACGTGGCGGATAGAACGCTCGATTTGAAGGATAGAGAGAGAAGTGGCGGATAGGACGCCAGAATAGAAAGATAGAAGAGAAAAAGTAGCGGATAGAACGCTCAATTTGAAGGATAGAGAGAGAAGCAGTGGATAGAACGCCCGATTTGAAGGATAGAGAGAGAAGTAGCGGATAGGGCGCCCAATTTGAAGGATAGAAGAGAAAAAGTGGTGGATAGAACGCTCGATTTGAAGGATAGAGAGAAAAGTGGCGGATAGGACGCTCGATTTGAAGGATAGAAGAGAAAAAGTAGCGTATAGAACGCTCAATTTGAAGGATAGTGAGAGAAGCAGTGGATAGAACGCCCGATTTGAAGGATAGAAGAGAAAAAGTAGCGGATAGCCAGCTCAAAGTGAAGGATAGAACAGAAAAAGTAGCGGATAACCACGCAAAGAGAAGGTCTACATCAGCATGTAGACCTTCTTTTTTCTATTAAATCATCGGACTGGAGCTGGCTTAAATGTGACGATCAGCGTAGCAATGGCTAGTGTTACGAAGATAATGATGCCTAAGGAGCTACTGTTTTGCAGGAGATTGTCGGTACTACCACCAAAGATGATCGTGTAGTAGCCATCTGCTCCATAAGTGGCAGGTAGCATAGCAGCGACCTGCTTGTATCCTTCAGATAGCATGGTTTTTGGAACAAGTACGCCTGATGTTACTAATTGGAGTGAGAGAGCACAAATATTAAATACCATCCCCATATTCCCAAAGGCAATCACAAATACTTGGGCCAAGCTAAGGAAAGCAAGATACATTACAGATTGAAAGAAATAAATCGACAGTAGGCTTTCCTGACTAGCGATATTAAAAAGGTGCATCAAACCAATTGTTATGAATGGTAATGTAAAGGCTACGCCCACATTGAGTAGTTGTCGGGCGAGGAACAATTGCCATTTTGATAGGCTTTCTTGAACGAGCTGTGCTGCTTGCTGGTGTTGCATAATCATGACCATCGCTCCTACGAAGGAAGAGATGATGACCATAAGTGGGACAAAGTTTGCGGCAAATCCCTTTACATTATTTGTTTTTATAATGGTCCCATCGACGACATGGTCTTTGACATTCATTACAGTTGTTTTGACAGAAGTGGTAATTTGTTGGGCAGTTTGTTGCTCAAAGGGAAGCTGAGCAAATTGTTGAGCGAAGACCTCAACTGCTTGATTTTGTTGCATTGGATAAAGGGCTTGATTGATCTCTTCTGTTAATTGCTTTGCTACCCCCTCCATCATATTTTTCGCTACACTTGCATTGGCTTGATTAATCGCATAAATAATTTCAGCCACTTTCCCTGCTTGTATTTGATTTGTAAAATCGGCAGGAATTTGCATTATCATATTAATTTGTCGTTCGTTTAATGCGCTCTCAGCTTTCTTCATTGATGGATAGTCCTCCATTGAAAAGGGGATGGAGCCTTTGATGTTCTGTGCTACCTGCTGACCCATTGCAGAATCTTCCACAACAAGACCAATGCTTAACTGTTCAGCTCTTTCATTGACACCATCATAGGCAGTCATCCAGATCGTAAAAAAGATTAATTGAAAGGCAATGGTTGCAACAATGCCGATATAGGTTTCACGAACTCGCAATAGTGCTTGTAAACCTGTCATTTTTTATTCCCCCTAATATTAAGTAAGTACTTACTTGCATTGATTGGAAAAATTTTTTCTAGGAAACAAGTCCCCTAGAAAAAATAGCAACACTAGTTTGTAAAAGTTCTTCAGTTGGTAAGTCAGACACGATAGTTCCAAGTCGAGCACGTGACATAAAATGACCAAAATTCAAAGCAATAAGCGATAACGCTGCTGCTTCAAAATCAACTTCTCTTATTTTCCCTTGCTGATGCATTTCTTGAAAATAGTGAATGAGCTCCTTTTTGATGAGGAGAGGGATATTGGCGATTTCCTCACTAATTTCAGGAAATTGAATGGATTCCTTAAAGCCGATCATGACAAAATCTTTAATCGACATTAAAAAATGAAAATGCTTCAATGAGAAATTTAATAAATCCTTTTCTAATTCCCACGTTACATTTTGATTGATCTCCTGCTGTAGAAGAGGATAATAAGAAAATTGCTCAATGATGGCCTTTAATAAACCACGTTTGTTGCCAAAATGACGGAAAAGAGTGACCTCATTGACACCTGCTAATTCTGCAATGGTTTTGGTAGTTGCAGCTGTATAGCCTTTTTCACTGATCAATTGTAGAGCAGCTTCGATAATTCGTTGTGCAGTTCCTTTCGTTGTCAAAAACATACTTCCTTCCATGCAAGTAATTACTTACATCCTAGCATAATGTACGGTGAACTGCAACACCATGAATGAACGTTGACAATTATATCGACTGCTGATATATTTTAAGTATATCGACTGACGATATATTGATAGGCGATATAAAGGAGGATTTGTATGACGCAGGAACATCCGCCATTAACAGAAGGCGTTTATTATATTTTGTTAGCATTATATGAGGCGAGGCATGGCTATGGCATTATGCAATTGGTGGAAGAAATGAGCAATGGAAGAGTGCGCTTAGGGGCCGGAACCATATATGGTGCGATTAAAACATTGTTGGAACGAGGATGGATAGAGGCACTTGATGGAGATGGCAGAAAGAAAGAATATATTATTACTGAAACTGGAAAAACAGTGGTGGAATATGAAATTTTACGATTAAGGGAACTTTTTGACAATGGTATCCGTATAACGAGAGGAGTTGAATAATATGCATAAATATCGATTGATGATTAATCCCTATGCAATAGAGAAGTGGGTCAATGACATGGCTTGTGCGGGCTGGCATTTGAAAAAATTCACATGGATTCGCTTTACATTTGAACGGGGAGCGCCAAATAGTAATATTTATCGCCATGATGAATTAGGGCGATTCGGTTCGCCCTATGAAGAGGACTATGAGCAAGTAGATCGCTCTGGCCATATTGTATTTTTTAGAAAAGCAGCACAGGAAGGTCCATTTGATAAAAAAACGAAAATTGGTAACCTGTCAAAAAAGATGATGCTCTTACTTTCTCTTATTCTACTTAATTTGTTCATTGGTCTCATCGGTTTAATTGGTGATTTTTCGGAGAAAACAACAGACTGGGTTGGTTTCATGTTAAATACGCTGAATCTTGTGGTTGTTGTATTATTCACCCTCCCATTCTATAAGCTTATGCGTATACGTAATCGATTAAAGAGAGAATTAAATGTATTTTCGGATTAACGAAGCGTCTATTATTTTCCGGGAAATCAGAAAATAATGAAAAAGGAAGCGTGATTTTATAGTAGGGGTGATGCAAAATGAAAAAAAGAATGTTTCGTTTTTTTATTGATTACGAAAAGGAAGAACGATGGGTCAATGACATGGCAGATTGGGGGTGGAATCTTAAAAAGACAGTGGTAGGCTACTTTGTTTTTGAAAAAGGAACACCAGGTCAATATATTTATCGAAATGAATTTGTCAATAGAAAATCGAAGGATTACTTTGAGTTTCTAGACGAAATGAATATCGAGTGTGTGTCTAAGTTTGGTGGGTGGGCCTATTATCGAAAACCAAAATCGGAGGGGCCTTTTGAGATATTTTCAGATGCTTCCTCGAAAATAAACTATATTAAATCCATGAATCGCATATTTATATTTGTGTTACTGTTAAATTTAATCATTGGTATTTACAATCTATCGCTAGGTTTACAGGAATTCGCTGCAGGACCTATGAACACAAGCGTGGGGTGCATAAATTTGATTGTAGCCTTACTGCTATTCATTCCTATAGTGAAAAATGGAAATCGTAAAAAGGGCTTGAAACAAGACTTACATATATTTGAAGGATAAGGAGGATGACAACATGACGTTACAGTTACAGCATGTTACAAAGAAGTATAAGGATTTTACAGCTGTGGATGATTTGAATTTTACCATTGAAAAGGGTGAAATTTTCGGTCTAATTGGTCAAAATGGTGCAGGGAAAACAACAACATTCCGAATGATTTTAGATTTACAGGAGACGACGGCGGGAACAATTACGTGGGATGGCCGGCCAGTTAATGCCATAAACCGAGATGTCCTTGGTTATTTGCCTGAGGAGCGTGGTATTTTTCCAACAATGAAGGTAGAAGAGCAGCTTTACTTTTTTGGTGAGCTACGTGGCATGAAACGAGCAGAGCTGAAAAAGGAAATTGATTTTTGGATTCAACGTTTTGAACTGGAAGAAAAACGCAAGGATAAAGCAGAAACTTTATCAAAAGGGAATCAGCAAAAGGTACAGCTAATTGCGAGCTTTATCCATAAACCAGCGTTTTTAATTTTAGATGAGCCGTTCAGTGGGCTAGATCCCGTCAACAAAGATTTACTAAAGGATGCTATTTTACTATTGAAAGAGCAGGGTACGACGATTTTGTTCTCCAGTCACCAAATGGACAATGTCGAGGAGCTTTGTGATCATTTATGCTTATTAAAACGAGGTGTTTCTTTATTTTCTGGAAGCTTACTAGATTTAAAGAAACAATATGGTAAAACAAAGCTTGCTGTTCGTACGGATTGGTCAACGACACAGTTATTGGCACTAGAGGGTGTCAAGGATGTGCGCGTAGAGAAGGAACAAACAGTGCTTACATTAGCAGACGAAAGCTTTGCTCAAAGTATCTTTGAGCAGCTATCCAACGGGAAGTATATTGAAAAATTCAGCTTAGATTATTTATCCTTAGATGAAATCTTTAAAGATAAGGTAGGTGGCCATGTTGTCGAAGTTTAATTTATTAATGAAGCAATTATATAAAGCTAAAATTAAATCAAAATCCTTTATCTTAATGACTTGTTTATATGTCCTTGTCATGTCTGTGGCTGTCTTCTGGTCAGAAATTAAGGAACTATTCACAGGTGATGATGAAGCACAGCAAATCGCGATTATCAATGAAACCTCTGCCGATTTAAGTGGTATTTTTGTCTCGAATGGAGATATGGCCTTTATTCAGGATGAACAAGATGTTTCAGCCCTTGAAAAAAGGGTAAAGGACGGCAAGCTTGATGCTATTGTAACGATTAACGATCAAAATGGTCAGCTACATGCGGAAATTGCTACGTTCACACCACTGAAATTGAACGATCAATCTACATTATCATCCTTATTACAGTATGCTGGTCAGCATTATGCTGTTCAGCAATTATCGCTTTCGCCAGAGCAAGCAGCACAAATTATGGCGGCTCAAACAACGATTTCAACGAAAAACTTAAATGAGGAATCAGCAGGAGGAAAAAGTGAGGAAGAAAAGCAATCTGGTTTAGTGGTTTCCTATGCGGTTGGGATTTTAATCTATTTCTTTATCTCTACATTCCTATCGATGATTACGACTGAAATAGCCTCTGAAAAGGGCTCACGCGCAATGGAAATGCTCTTAGTAAGTGTCAAACCTGGGACACATTTTAAAGCAAAAATTGCTGGCGTTTTATTGCTTGCTTTAACACAGATGGGCATTATTGCGGCCGTGTTCCTTATCTATGCGAAGTTTATCAAAGGTGGGATGGTTTGGGATGCAGCTGCTAGCATTGTCAAGGAATTGTCCGTTGGCTATGTCATCTATGCTATCGTATTCCTACTGTTAACAGTTATTCTTTATCTTATCATCGGTGCATTATTCGGCTCTTTAGTATCGAAAGTAGAAGAGGCGGGTCAAGTATTAATGCCTGCGATGATTATTACGATCATCGGCTTCTATGTTATGCTGACAGGCATGGGTAATCCAGATACAATTATTATCAAAATATTCTCTTATATCCCACTAACTTCTGGCATGATCATGCCAATGCGTATTGGCGCTACAGATATCGGTGGCATTGTACCATTACTTTCATTAGGAATTTTAATCGTAACGATTGTTGTTGTGTACCTATTTAGTTTATCGTTCTATAAACGTAGTGTATTGACATATAGCTCTGGCGGTGTCATTCAAAAAATTAAAACGGTATTAAAAGTAACAACATAACATAATGGCAGCTACATGGATAATGTAGCTGCTTTTTTAGTGAGATGATGCCATTGTTAGCAAACAATGTAAAGGAATTTACGGAATGAGTCGAATTTTGGATAGAAAGAGGCTATAATTTATAAAAGGGGATGAGACGATGTTAGCTAAATCAGAGGTGGAGGCAATTCTTGACCGATCATCAAATCAGCGTTTAGCAACAATCGAAGAAAAAGCGCAGCTCTTTCAAAAGCTTCAACAGCTATGCCCTACTAGTAAAGAAATAGAAGCAATTCTTCACTATTGGACAGATATGGAAATTTTTGTTAATGATGCTCACCCTAACCAATATAGTTTGCAATATAAAGTACACCAGAATGGCTATTGTATAGCAGATTCGTATTTTTTCATCCTATAGAAAATGAAACTTTTTTACATGGTAATCGTAAGTAATTAGTAGAGATAAATTGCAGGGGGTAAAACGTATGTCTGAATTCAACAATGATCTTTTAAAATCCAAGGACCCATTCGCTTCAGAAAATCCTTTATTACAGCCAAATCCACTTTTACAGCAGGCAACTGAGCAAAAGCCGGTGCTTGTATCTGAGCAGGAGCTATCACAAATCGCACAAAATCAGCTAATGTTAAAGCAAGATCCAGAGGTTCATACACTTGCACAAAAAATTGATGTCAAAGATCAAATTGCCATGCTAGAGCTCGGTAAAGAAACAGCAAGTGGCATTTCGACCTTTTCAGATAAAATGCTCGCAACGATGAAAGCTAGTAAGCTGGAAGAATCGAGTGTGCTATTAAATAACCTGAATAAAATTATGGATAAATTCGATCCACAGGATTTTGCGGAAGAGAAAAAGGGCGGTTTCATCTCCAAGCTCTTTAACAAAGGAAAAGAGCAATTGGAAAGGTTCTTATCTAAGTATGACAGCATGAATAAAGAAGTGGATGTCATTTACCGTGAAATTCAAAAATATGAAGGGGAAATGAAGCGTAATACCATTGACCTTGAAAATCTGTATGAACAAAATTTAAACTACTTCCAATCATTAAGTAAATTTGTTGCAGCTATTGAAGTGAAAACAGAAGAGGTCCGTGCCTCTTTACCAGCACTTGAACAAAAGGCTCAAAGTGGTGACCAATTGGCAGCTATGGAATATGAAACAATGCTTCGCGCTGTGGAATTATTAGAGCAACGTCGCTATGATTTAGAAATGGCACAACAAGTATCATTCCAATCAGCACCTCAAATTCGCTTAATGCAGCAAGGGAACAATCATCTGATTGCCAAGATTAATTCTGCCTTTGTCACAACGATTCCGATCTTTAAGCAGGGGCTAATTCACGCAGTGACATTAAAGCGTCAAAAGCTGATTTCTGATTCTATGGTAGAGCTAGATCGCCGTACGAATGAAATGCTTGTCCGAAATGCTGAAAATATTAGTAAGAACAGTGTGAATATCGCTCGTCAAGCTGGTAGCCCAAGCATTAAAATCGAAACCATTGAAACAACATGGCAAACAATTATGGCTGGTATTCAAGAAACGAAGCAAATTCAAGCAGAAACAGCAAGAAACCGTGAAGAAGGTCGTAAACGTATTGAGCGTTTGCAATTGGAATATGAGAAACTGAAAAAAATGTAAGGCTAAAGCTTCTTGCAGCTATTGTTGCAAGAGGCTTTTTTTATGGAAAGTGTAGGTGAGCAAGGACTCCTTCTACGTGTGAGAAATGATCTTTGACAAAAAGCAAAATAGTGATTATGATAAAATCAAATGAGAATGATTATCAAATGAAGAGGAAGCGGAAAGATGCTGCACAAGGGTATTCGATTACATGTATTTATTCGTGGAGGAGTGAAAATAAATGGCAAATAAGATAAATGCCTCTACATTGTCGTATGAGCCTTTTAAAGATGGAACGCTTGCTCTATACACGACAGATAGCTTAATGATTGTACCGCAAAGTCGCTATCAAGAGCTTTTGCATATGGAAGAGTTACATAATGCTATGCATAAAGATTTAGATAACAAGCAAAATGGTTTAGAACGAGAACGAAAAATGTTAAAAAAACAAAATACACAGCTAACAGAAGATCTACAAAAGTTAAAGCAGCAAAACACAGTCTTGCAGAAAAAGGTAACTGAATACAATTGTGTAGTGGAGGAGATGAAGGTGCTTCGCCAAGAAAACACAGATCTTCTTATGGAGCTAAGTAAATATACAGCGATGTCAAGAGAGTCATTGACGGGGCCTGTGAAGTCGATGATTCGAGCTATGCGTGAGCAAGGAGTTGGAATTAAAGAAATCCATATTCGCATTAAGCGCCAAATCAATCCAGAGATTAGCTATAGTACCGTACGCAAGTATATTTCTGAGCTAGAATCGGAACAGAAAGGTTAACAGCTTTTAAAATGAACTAGAAATTTGGCATTTACAGCAGCTACTCAAAGTCCTATAATGAGTCTATTCTTTAACTAGTTTAAGATTATAGGAAATCGTTGACCGATTTCAATAAGAGTAGGAGCGTTAGTATCATGTCAAATGAGAAAAAAGGAGTTTTGGCTGCCTTTTTTGCCTATGCCTTTTGGGGAGCATTCCCACTATATTGGAAATTACTTGAGCATGTACCAAGTATGGAGATTTTATTATCCCGTGTCATTTGGTCCTTTGTCTTTACAGTGCTGGCAGTGATCGTATTTCGCATGCGTCATGACCTCGTAGCAGATTTAAAATATTTATGGTCACATCAAAAGCACTTCTGGCAGCTTGCGGGTGCGTCCTTTGTCATTTCAATGAACTGGTATTTATATATTTGGGCAGTGACGCATAATCATCTCATTGAAACGAGCTTAGGTTATTATATTAATCCGCTCTTGTCTGTAATCTTTGGGGTGATTTTCTTTAAAGAATCGCTCAGTCGTGCACAATGGGTAGCGACAGGAATTGCTTTTATTGCGGTGATTATTTTAACAATGAATTATGGCTCTGTCCCGTGGGTAGCTTTATTGATTGCGCTATCCTTCGCAATTTATGGTGTGCTGAAAAAGAAAATTACATTGGATGCAACAAGAGGGCTAGCCATTGAAACGTTATTGATTTTACCCTTTGCATTAGGCTATTATGTTTATCTTTTTGCTACACATCAAGCTTCGTTTTTACATGTCGATGTTAAAACAGATATTTTGATGATCTTCAGTGGCTTAGTAACAGCCGTCCCGCTTATTTTATTTGCGAAGGGTGCACAAAATATACCTTTATACTTACTAGGGTTTATCCAATATGTATCGCCAACCATTGTCCTGATTTTAGGCATCGTGCTATACAAAGAGCCATTTAGTCAGGTTGAGCTCCTTGCATTCAGCATTATTTGGGCAGCATTACTCTTATTTTCTGGTTCTAAAATTATCGAAACAAGAAAAGCCCATCATAAATCAGTTTCGTAAAAGACTTGTAGATTTTTCTACAGGTCTTTTTTTAGGTAACTTTTACCACTTCGCTTTGTAATGCACAAAACTTTTTTATTTCTTTATCGGATTGCCCGCTATTTTGTTTAATCGTATTTTAAAGATCAATAAAATTCATCCACTAATATGGTAAAAAATAAAGGTAGCTTCTTGAATTGTCTGGTTGAGATGAAGTGCCTGTTTGAAAACTATTAAAATCGCTAGAACGAATGGTAAAACGGTTACGATGGCTGCTGGATTTTTCAGTTCATGCTTTTGCTTTCTATAGAATAGCCAACAAATAATGGCAGCCATTAGGAGTGCACTGAGTAGGATGAGGCTAACAATGAATGTAGCGTGTAACTTATTCACGGCTTACTCTATATTGCATTGTCTTGACTCTCATTCCACTTAAAGTGGTCATTCTCATGCAAGACTGCATAATGAAAGCCCATTGCGTTTCTTTCATCAATCACAGTTGATGTGGCAGAGGCTGTAGGGATTATAAAAATTAATAAAAAAATAATGGTAAACAGGCAAAGGGGAGTCTTTTGTTGCATTTAGGTACTCCCTCCAAATAGAGTCTTTTTGATAGATTCGACAAAATTAGGAGAAAACCTTTTGAAGCGTAGGCACCTTTACTTTCATGCCAGCATATAGTAAAATGTCAATAATTAGATAACAATGATCAATTAATGAGAGGTGCTTTTTGTGAGTGCGGTAGGTTCTAACTAGGTAAAAATTGAATGAAATAGTGGCGATGACGACAGCAGGGGATATATGTTATGAACACCCCTTATTTTGTCATGGACCTATTTCAACAACCTATGTAGATACCTACAATACTTTATTAAGCGTGGCATAAAGGATAGAAACTTCAATTAGATGAAGTTTTATTTGTGATGCCGAGAAAACGCGCCTTTTAAAGATAGAGCTGTGGGGATTCCTCACAGCTTTTTTATGTTGTTTAAACCATCATTGCTATCTAATATTGGGTAGGTATCTTCATGTATGATAAAACATGACAATGGGGAGCAAAAAGAAATGAATAATACTACACTTGAAAAATTACAATATCATGAATTAAAGGACATCGTTAAATCCTACTGTGTCAGCGGGTTAGGAAAACAGCTTTTAGATAAATTAATGCCAAGCTCAAGCTTAACAGTGGTAAAAAATCGGTTGAATGAAACAACAGAAGCTCGTGCAATATTGGATGCAGAGGGGCATGTTCCGTTTTTAGGGGTATCGAATATTGAGCATATTATGACTAAGCTTGAAAAGGGAATGCTTCTAGATCCCAGTGAGCTAGTGAGTATCTCTGATTTTTTAAGAGGCTGCCGCAACATCAAAAAATTTATGTTAGATAAGGCATTTTTTGCGCCTGTTCTTTCCTCTTACGCTCATTCTATGGCTGAATTTAAAAGCGTGGAGGAGGAGATAAATTTTGCGATCAAAGCCAATCGTGTAGATTCGGCTGCTAGTCGTGAATTAAAACGCATCCGTCATCATATGGAAACGACAGAGGAAAAAATAAAAGAACGTTTAACGAAATTTTTAAATAACAGTGCCAATAAACCGTATATCCAGGAATTTTTTATTAGTCAAAAGGATGATCGCTATACGATTCCGATTAAGGCGACCTATAAAAATCATGTACAGGGAACAGTCGTTGAAATTTCCTCAAAAGGGGCAACCGTTTTTATGGAGCCAAGTGTTGTCGCTAAATTAAATGTTGAATTAGCTACCTTAAAGGCTGAGGAAGCGGTGGAGGAATATCAGATTTTAGCGTCTTTATCAGGGCTATTGATGGAACATCTGCATGCCATCACCATTAACATGGAGTTGATCAGTCAATACGATATGGTTTTTGCCAAAGCGAAGTTCAGTAGACAAATAGGTGGTAGGGAGCCGCTTATAAATGATTATGGTTATATTCAACTGATCAATGGTAAGCACCCATTACTACCAGGAAATGCGGTACCCCTTCAATTTTCCATCGCGAAAGACTACCGTAGCTTAATTATTACAGGGCCAAACGCTGGCGGGAAAACGGTTGTGTTGAAAACCATTGGCCTTTTAACATTAGCTACAATGTCAGGCTTCCATATTGTAGCGGACGAAGGAACGGAAATGGCTGTATTTGATCATATCTTTGTTGATATTGGCGATAATCAAAGTATAGAGAATGCACTTAGTACGTTTTCTTCTCATATGAAAAATCTTTCCGATATTATGAGAGCTGCTAATAATCATACACTCTTACTGTTTGATGAAATTGGCAGTGGAACAGAGCCAAATGAAGGAGCAGCACTAGCCATTGCGATACTAGAGGAATTTTATCAAATGGGCTGTATAACTGTGGCAACTACACATTATGGTGAAATTAAACGATTTTCTGAAATGCATCCTGATTTTATGAATGCAGCAATGCGCTTTCATGCTGAAACATTAGAGCCTTTGTATCAATTACTCATCGGCACGTCTGGAGAAAGCAATGCTTTATGGATTTCCAAAAAAATGAATGTCCGCGAAGCTGTTTTACAAAGAGCGAAGGATTATATAAATAATAAAGAATATCAGCTGACGCTCGTTCAGGACAGTAAAATTCGTAAGCCTAAAGAAGAGAAAAAAAGCTTGGCAGCAGTTTATACATTTGCCAAAGGGGATCGTGTGAAATTATTGGACTATGATGATGTGGGATTGGTATATGAAGAAATGAATCCGTACAATAATGTCAGGGTATTCTATCAGGGGCAAATACTAGAAGTGAACGTAAAGCGACTTGCTCTTGAATTACCTGCAACAGAGTTATACCCTGAGGGATATGATTTAGAGACATTATTTGTAGACTATCAGGATCGGAAGCTTCAGCACGATATCGAGCGTGGTTCGAAAAAAGCGTTACGCAAGATCCATAAACAAATTAAGAACGATCGTCAGCAATAAAAACAAGGGATTGCACAGCCTCGTGCAATCCCTTTACTCATTAGGTTATGGAATCAATCTGTGCCTTAATCGTTCGATAGACTTCCTCGATTTTTCGTTTATAGGGTAAATCCACTAAATCCAATGAATCAGTATAGGC
Source organism: Lysinibacillus sp. IITD104 (assembly GCF_036698265.2). Taxonomy (NCBI): domain Bacteria; kingdom Bacillati; phylum Bacillota; class Bacilli; order Caryophanales; family Bacillaceae; genus Lysinibacillus; species Lysinibacillus sp. IITD104. The sequence continues at coordinate 2,819,297 of NZ_JBAHYH020000001.1, read as the reverse complement.
CATTTTTGCAATTTCATAGGCTGTTGTTAGCTCACCAAAATGTGCATAGCAAAGGGCTTTATAGGAAAAGCATTCATTTAAGCTTAAAATATCATATGGATGACTAATATAGATCGGGATGTGTTTATACTGTTCAAATGCAGCTTTCGCTTCCTCATAACGACCAAGTAAATATAAGGATTTTCCTTTTTCAGCATAATAAAAGTTTGGATCAAGCTTGTCTAAATAATCATCGTGTCGAAGCTGATTAAAACGTTCTATTTCGATCAGAGCCTGCTCAAAATTATTGCTGTAATTATTATAATAATGTGCCTTCAATACAAAAATAAAAGCATCAACCTCAACACGTTCAGCAAATGCCTGATATTGCTCCAGTTTCATAAACATATGATTGGTTTGTTCAAAATCATGATCAATCATCGCACAATAGGCTCCAATTCTGTACATATTATCAATCTGATAGAACAGTTGGTTTTTATGAGCATTGGCAATCGTCTCTTGAATTAATTTTTTCCCTTCCTCATGTTCACCAATTGCAAGTTGGAAAATACTTGTATAATAAGTCATTAATAAGGCATCACGAGAATCAAGCTGATAGTCCTCTTGTTCGATAATGTCTTTTGCCTGTAAGATACGATCGTAAGCCAATGTATATTGACGTTTTGCTGCTAAAATAGCCATCTCTAGGATAAAGGTTTTGAACCAATGGCTGAGTAAATTAATTTCCTTAAAAATAGTGCGGGCTTGCTGAAGCGGGACTTCCCATGTTGTTAATCCTGCTTCATACTGGGCATCTGCGTAAATATACAATAAACGGCCAGCTTCATAACTTTGAGGTAGGCCCTCCACAGACGGCTTTATTAAATCGACAATTTCTTGATGATGATCGGCATCTCCACGTTTTACTTCTGCAAATAAACTTTCCACCTGTTCTAATAGCTGGCGAATGGAGGATGGCGTTACTTCTTCCAGTAATTCACTAGCTTTTACACCTAAACGTTCAGCAATATAGTCAAGGCTTTCCATGGAAGGCTTGGCCTTATCATTTTCTATTTGGCTTAACATTCCTTTAGTTAGACGATCACCGGCGAGTGCCTCTAATGTTAATTTTTGTTCTTTCCTTAATTTGCGAATTCGTGTGCCTAAAGAGTCCACTGCCTCGCCTCCTTTTGTTTAATTATATTAAACTTTTGCTTGCGTGAAAAGAGGGAGCTATGGTATATTTTGTTTAACTTAATTAAACTTTTTAATTTAGTTAAATAAAGGAGGGGTTTAAATGAATGAGGTAGAAAAATTAAAAAAGGCGACCTACCACTTATGGACGTTCACTGCGAGTAAAATGATTGCCATGTTGGGTGCAAATGTCATGGCATTTGGTTTCAGCTTGTATATTTTAGCGATGACTGGGTCAGCAATGAGCTTTGCTACCAATATGATTTGTTCCGTATTACCACGCGCTCTTGTGGCACCATTAGCTGGCTATGTCGCAGATAATTTTTCAAAAAAGCGTACGATTTTACTAGCACAGGCAGGCACCATTTTGACAGTAGGGGGATTACTGCTTTATACAGAAACAGTAGGAATGTCCGTTTATGCTATTTACATAGCTACTGTTTTTAATACGATTTGCTCAGCCTTTTCTGGTGTAACGTTTTCATCGGCTATTGCCACACTTGTCAATCCAGAGCGATTACAGCGTGCGATGTCATTTAACCAAATGTCAATGTCTGTAGCTGCAATTGGAGGACCAGTCATTGGTGGTATGATGTATGGATTTTTTAATATGGATGTATTTTTAATGGTGAATATGGTGGCCTATGCGATTGCCTTTTGTTTAGAGGCAACAATGGATTTTAACCTTTATAGTACAAGAGGGGAAGATACGAAAAAAGAAAAGATGTGGGAAGGGCTGAAAAGTGGTTTTCATTATATCAAGCAACGTAACGTCATTAAGACCATTATGTGGGTTGCATTGTGGATCAACCTATTCTTTTCTGCCATCGCTGTTGGAGGAACGTACATCATTATTGAATTGCTAAAAGTAAAATCTACACACTTTGGCTTTATTGAAGCGTCTGGTGCATTAGGTATGCTCTTGGCATCCCTTTATTTCGCAACAAGACCTGAAGTAAAGGTCCCTTTACGCTTTTCCAAAATCAGCTTATTACTATTGGCGGGAAGTGTTGGCTTAGCAGTCATCCCATTAGTCACTGATTTTTCCTATATTGCTATCGTGATCTTCTATCTCATCATTTACTTTATTTTCGCAATTTTCGAAATAGGGATTAATATGCCCATCGGGGTGTATATGCAAAAAATCATTGCGGAAGAGTACCGTGGGCGTGTTTTTGGGCTAATGGAGACGATGGCGATGTCCATGATGCCGATTGGTATGGTAGTCTATGGCATGTTATATGATACATTACCAGCAACGATTATTTTACCAGTAACGAGTATCATTATTATTATCATTTCACTTGTGATGCTGCGCTCCTCTATTTTAAAAGAGGCACATCCAGAGTATTATGAAAAAGCAGCTCTACCAGAAGGGGTCGCGAACACAACAACGTAAAAGAACAGGCATGCATTTCACTGCATGCCTGTTCTTTTACTGATCCTCAATGACAATATAGGTTGCTTGAATAGGACCATGAACTCCAACGATAAGAATCATTTCGATATCGGCTGAGTTGCTTGGTCCCGTAATAAAGTTAATACAGGAAGCAATTTTTTCACCCTGACGGATTTTTTCACTAATCCAGCGTGCTGCCTGTGTCATACGAGGTACAATTGTACTTTTAGGAATGAAAATGATCGACTTTTCGGGTAAAAAGCTAATGCTTCTCCCTTTATCTTTGCTACTAAAGAGCACGGCAGTTCCCGATTCTGCTAACGTCATTTCACTAATTGTCATTCCGATATTTGCCTTTTCAGCTTGTCGTATATTTTCCTCAGGATGCTGTGGATCCCATTCATAAAGCTGAATATTGGCTTGGGACCATTGTTCGTTCATAAGCGCGGATAATCCATAATCTTGGAAACGTTTATCCTTCCATGTAATAACGGACTGACCTCCATAATTATCAACAACTTTCTGTAAATCCTGTGGAAGTGTGGCAGTACTAGAAATGACAATATCGGTATGAATGTTGGCGCACTGCTGGATTAATATTTCTACCAATTCATCCTTTGTCGCATCTTTGAGCACACGATCTTGAGGCTGATACTGCCAAGTTGGTCGTGGAAGTTCTGTCTTAGGCGAACGTCCGAGTTGCTTCGCGATATTTGCTAAAAAGGTTTCTCGCTGCTGAATCATACCAGTCATTATTGCTCGCCTCCTTTTGTACGATGCTTCATCCAGTCTCTAAAGCTGTCTTTACTCGGGGCAGGAAAATCCCTTGCCTCGGTCCAGGCTTTTAATGGGCCTGGCCCTTTAGAAATGGTCTTGTCTTTGGTAAATGGAGACATGGCAGGTGCAGCCATTTTTGTCGCCATTTTATAAAGGGTAGGGGAGGAAGCCCCTAGTCCAAATGCCTTCATTAAAAGCTTTTCAGAGATAGGTGCCTTGCCCTCATTTTCAACAATGACCTGACGATGGCGATGAATGAGCTGATGTAATGGAATTTTAACAGGGCATGCATCTGTACAAGCACCGCACAATGTAGAAGCATAGGGCAGTTCTTTAAAATCATCGTAGCCTCCTAAAAGTGGAGAGAGCACAACACCTACAGGTCCAGAGTAGATAGAGCCATACGTATGCCCACCCACATGACGATAGACAGGGCAAGCATTAACACAGGCAGCACAGCGAATGCATTGTAAAATAGGCTGGAATTCACTACCTAAAATAGCCGAGCGTCCATTATCAACAATAACTAAATGAAATTCCTCTGGTCCATCCGTATCCTCTTCGTCCTTTACGCCTGTTAACGTTGTAATATAGCTCGTTAGCTTTTGACCGACAGCACTTCTTGTTAATAAACTAACAAGGACCTCCATTTCTTCAAATGTAGGAACTATTCTTTCCATTCCCATAACTGTGATTTGTGTTTTGGGTAGCGCTGTTACTAAATCAGCATTGCCCTCATTCGTAACGAGTGTAATCGAGCCACTTTCAGCAATAGCAAAATTACAGCCTGTAATACCAATATCGGCTGTTAAATATTCCTGTCGTAATTTTTCACGTACATAAAGGGCAAGTTCCTCTGGCTTTTCTGTTTGACTGTAGCCTTGTTTTTCCTTAAAAACATCTCGAATTTGCTCCTTATTTTTATGCAAGGCTGGCGCCACGATATGCGAAGGGGGCTCGTGATCTGCCACCTGCAAAATATATTCACCTAGGTCCGTCTCAATCACTTCACAACCAAGCGCTTCTAAAGCTGTATTTAAGTTAATTTCTTCTGTCACCATTGATTTGGATTTCACAATTTTTGCCGCATTTTTCTTTTTGGCAATGCTTTGAATATAGTCGGTTGCTTCCTGTGCAGTTTGCGCAAAGAACACATGCCCACCTCGTTTAGCAACATTTTCACTTAATTGATAAAGGTAATAATCAAGATTTGCTAAAACATGCTTGCGAATTTCCTCTCCATGAGAACGCCATTCTTCCCAATGTCCTAATTCCTCTGCTTGTTGAAGGCGACGTGTTTGAAAACGTTCTTGGGCACTCGAAACTGCACGACGCATAAATTGATTATCTAGCTCTTTCGTGACACGTTGTTGAAACCGATCATCACTTGTTTTCATGGCCATGTTTATTTCCCCCTCTTATCGGCAATTTAATACTTCTGCAATATGCATCACTTTAATCGGCTTATCCTGACGTTGAATGCGACCACCGATATTCAATAAGCAGCCGGCGTCTGCGCCTATTAAAATGTCAGCGCCTGTTTCTTCCACATTCAGCACTTTTTCATTGACCATTTCTCCAGAAATATTGCCCATTTTAACTGAAAAGGTACCGCCAAATCCGCAGCATCGATCCTTGCCAGGGAGGTCCACATAATGTAAGCCCTTGACGTTCTTTAATAATTGCAAGGGTGCCTCCGTCACACCAAGCAATCTTGTCATATGGCATGACGTATGGTAAGTAGCTTTGCCTTCTAGACGCGCTCCCACATCTTCTGTCTTTAACACGTTGACAATAAATTCTGTGAACTCATAGGTTTTAGCTGCTAATGTTTGCGCTTTTGGCTCCCATATTGGGTCTCCTTTAAACACTGCTGGATATTCCTTCAACATATAAGCGCAGGAACCAGAAGGAGAGACAACATATTCAGCATGTTCAAAGGCTGTAATCATTTTTTTCATCGCATTTTTCGATTCCTTGACATAGCCGCTATTGTAAGCAGGCTGTCCACAACATATTTGATCCTCTGGAAAATCAATGTCACAGCCAAGTCTTTCTAATACTTCGACAACTGCTTTTCCCACATTCCCTTGAAACATATCCACTAAGCAAGTGGCGAACAGTGTGACTTTCATATTCATCGCTCCTTTTTTAAAACAACTGGTCATCAGATGACTTATCGATATTTTAATCATACAACAAATTTGAAAGACTGAAAACGTTTTTTAATGAATTTTCAGAAAAGAAAAACTACCTAGCGTGTACTAGGTAGTTTTTAGTGTGAATTGGATTCGGTTGTTTCGAAATATTGTAATAGCACTTTTTCAACATTGCTTAAATGAGATGCCATCGCATGCTTGGCTAGCTCTTCATTTTGCTGTTTAATCGCGAGGAAAATCTGCATATGTTCATCATATAATTGTTCGCTCGTTGTTTTTTGTGAGTATAACCAAATTCGCCGTGTCTCTTTCATCGTTTCGATCATTAAACCAGAAATTTGATTTAAAATTGTAGTGAGTAGGGGATTTTGAGAGGCATTGGAAATAGCTGCATGAAATTGATAATCTACTTTTTCACCAAGCTCGCCATCACCATGTGCCTGCTTCATATCCTCTAAAATTTGTAGCATTGCCTGAATATCCTGATCTGTACGTTGGAGGGCTGCACGTCCTGCTGCTCCCACCTCAATAATTTTGCGCACTTCTAGTAAATGAGCAATATCCTGTCTATTCGTTAACATAGCTGTGGATAATGGAAAGTCAAGCTGATGGGCTGGTACACTTTTGACAAACGTTCCAGAGCCTTGTTTAATTTCAATCAATCCCATAGCTTTTAATGCAGATAATGCCTCCCGTACAGCGGAACGACTCACTTGCAATTGCTCGGCAAGCTGCTCCACTGAGTCAAGCCGATCGCCTGGCTTTAGGACACCAGCTCGTATTTTTTCATGTAATATTTCGGATACTTCTTCATAGATCTTTTTTGGTCTAATCTTTCTTAATTCCAAGGGCTACACCTCTTTTTTCGCTCATTTGCTATCATCATTATACATGAAAATAAGTCATTTACTCATGGTTTAACATGAACACTTTGTGTAGGGTAGAGGATTGTCGAAATTTGAGGAAAAAATCAGGGATCATATAAACCTATAATACGGTCATCAGATGACTTGGTTTTCAGATAGATTGGATGATGAATGAAAAAATAAATGGTTTCTTACTATAATACGGTCGTGATAGTGAATTTGAAATACAGCAGCTTCTTTCAACATTAACGACAAGTAATCGACACTGTCAAGAAAAAGGTAGAAAAGCAGCTAAACTCTCTTTGAAAAGGGGGAAGATTAGCGGATTTTGTTGACAGAAAATCAACAGGAGCGCATAATGCAGAAGTAGCTTGATGGGACTTCTTAAAAATCTCATTATTTTGCCATGAAACGTTCACAAATTAGAAGGGCGCTTTTTATTTTGATTTTTGGTACGATGGATGCAGTAAATGTAAGGAGCGAATAAAAAATATGGGATCTGATATTAACGTATTTTTAGCTTTTGGTGCAGGGTTCTTAAGTTTCATTTCACCGTGTACTCTCCCACTGTATCCAGCATTTTTATCGTACATAACGGGTATGACATTAGATGAGCTAAAATCAGAAAAAGGTATGCTACAAAAACGTGCCATTTTCCACACACTATTCTTTTTACTAGGCTTTTCCATTATCTTTATCATTATTGGACTAAGTGCTTCATATGCAGCAGAATTCTTCCTGAATTATCAAACATTATTACGACAGGTTGGGGCTATTTTAATCGTCGTATTCGGTTTAATGATAGTAGGATTATTGCAAATAGACTTCTTAATGAAGGATCGAAAGTTCCAATTTAAAAATAGACCATCTGGCTATTTTGGGTCTGTCTTAATTGGTATTGCCTTTGCGGCAGGCTGGACACCATGTACAGGACCCATCCTTGCATCGATTATCATGTTAGCAAGTACAAACCCAGGTGCGGGCTTTAGCTATATGTTTGCGTATTATTTAGGGTTCGCCATTCCATTCTTCGTGCTATCTTTCTTCATTTCACGAATGACGTGGATTCGTACACACAGCCAGAAAATTGTAAAAATCGGCGGGTACATCATGATTGCCGTTGGGATTTTATTATTCTTTGATGGCTTAACGTATATTACACGCGTTTTACAGCCTATTTTCGGTGGATTTACAGGCTTTTAATTTGTTAAACTAAAGAGGCATACCGAACTTTAACGTGGAGGGAGATGAACATGTGCCTACAGTTTTAGTAGTAGACGATACGCTATTTATGCGTGTTGCAATCAGTAATATGTTTACAGAATGGGGCTATGAGGTAGTCGGTAAGGCAGTAAATGGTAAGGAAGCTGTGGCGATGTATCGTGAGTTACAACCAGATTTAGTCACAATGGATGTAACGATGCCCGTTATGACAGGTATTGCAGCCGTAAAAAAAATCATCCCAGAATTTCCAGATGCGAAAATCATTATGGTAACTGCACTAGGTCAGCAAAAATTAATCGTAGAAGCGATTGAGAGTGGGGCAAAGGATTTTATCACAAAGCCGTTCGAGCCGGAAAGATTAAAGGCTGTAGCTGATCAATTACTGGGGCAAAATTGTTAATTAGACATTAGAGGAGGATTTTTTATGTTAAGCAGTATCCCTTCTCACTATTATGTTATAGGGTCGACCATTATGGCCATTCTTATGGGAAGCTTTGTGATGGTCATACGAATGAGAGCTTCCAAAATGCCGACAAATGAGAAGAAAATTATTATTCCACCAATAGCGATGTCCTCAGGTGCATTGATGTTTTTATTCGAGCAATTCCGTGTACCACCGATGCAAATCTTAGAGGCGGCAGCGGTAGGAATGGTGTTCTCGACAATATTAATTGCTACTTCTAAATTTGAAGTAAAAGGTCGAGATATTTATTTAAAGCGTTCAAAAGCATTTGTTTTTATATTAATCGGATTGTTAATATTCCGAGTGGTGGCGAAAATGATTTTAAGTAGCTCCATCGATGTCGGTGAATTAGCAGGTATGTTCTGGATTTTAGCCTTTGCCATGTTAGTACCCTGGCGTATCGCAATGCTCATCCAGTTTAAACGCGTCAAAAAAACAATTCCAAAACTACACTAGTGCTGAAGCTAGTGTAGTTTTTTTATGCTTGTAAGCGCGGATAGGAGTCCAAATGTAGAGGATAGAACTAGCAAAGAGCAGGATAGCATCTAAAAAGTGACGGATAAAGCCTCAAAAGTAGCGGATAGAACAGCAAAGTGTGGATAGGAGTCCAAATGTAGGGGATAAAGTAGCAAAGAGCAGGATAGCATCTTAAAAGTAGCGGATAAAACAGCAAAGCATGGATAGGAGTCCAAATGTAGAGGATAAAGCTAGCCAAGTATAGGATAGCAAAGTGACGGATAGAACCTCAAAAGTAGCGGATAGAGCAGCAAAGCGCGGATAGGAGTCCAAATGTAGAGGATAAAGCTAGCAAAGAGCAGGATAGCAGCTTAAAAGTAGCGGATAAAGCAGCAAAGCGTGGATAGGAGTCCAAATGAAGAGGATAAAGCTAGCAAAGAGCAGGATAGCAGCTTAAAAGTAGCGGATAAAACAGCAAAGCGCGGATAGGAGTCCAAATGAAGAGGATAAAGCTAGCAAAGAGCAGGAAAGCATCTTAAAAGTGACGGATAGAACCTCAAGAGTAGCGGATAGAACAGCAAAGCGTGGATAGGAGTCCAAATGAAGAGGATAAAATTAGCAAAGTGCAGGATAGCATCTAAAAAGTGACGGATAAAACCTCAAAAGTAGCGGATAGAACAGCAAAGCGTGGATAGGAGTCCAAATGAAGAGGATAAAGCTAGCCAAGTATAGGATAGCATCTAAAAAGTAGCGGATAAAACCTCAAAAGTAGCGGATAGAACAGCAAAGCGTGGATAGAAGTCCAAATGAAGAGGATAAAGCTAGCAAAGAGCAGGATAGCAGCTTAAAAGTAGCGGATAAAATTTCATAAGTAGAGGATAGAGCAGCAAAGCGCGGATAGGAGTCCAAATGTAGGGGATAAAATTAGCAAAGAGCAGGATAGCATCTAAAAAGTGACGGATAGAACCTCAAAAGTAGCGGATAGAGCAGTAAAGCGCGGATAGGAGTCCAAATGTAGAGGATAAAATTAGCAAAGAGCAGGATAGCATCTAAAAAGTAGCCAAAGAGCAGGATAGCATCTAAAAAGTAGCGGATAAAAATTCAAAAGTAGCGGATAAAGCAGCAAAGCGTGGATAGGAGTCCAAATGAAGAGGATAAAATTAGAAAAGTGCAGGATAGCATCTAAAAAGTGACGGATACAACCTCAAAAGTAGCGGATAGAACAGCAAAGCATGGATAGGAGTCCAAATGAAGAGGATAAAACTAGCCAAGTGCAGGAAAGCCTCATAAAAACACAGGTTAGGATAATATCCCTATAGCTAAGTAAAAACGCTGCACAAATCTTTGTGCAGCGTTTACTTATTCGAATAGATGTTCATAGGGGGAGATGTCAATTTGCATTTGCTCTAATTTTTTGCGTAAAAATTTGTGATCGCGTTTTGGTGTTGCTTGGATATAGCCGCGAATAATGAGGTCATTGTTAATGGCAGCTGCTTTTTCTTCTAATGCGAGCTCGCCAATTTTTCCTGCAATCTTTTCCTTCGCCACTTGTCTAAAAAGCTCAGGGACAGGGCTTACGAGTTCATAGAGTAATTCTTTTTCAGCTTGTCCCCACAAGTGAACGGTTTTATCTAAATAATATTCTTGCCAATCTAAATCTGATTTTCCATCCTGCTTTGGGAGTGCTTTTAAAAATTTGCGGAACATGAAGAATCCGCCAATAGCCATCAATGAAATGAGGACGACAACCCAAAATAAAATAAACCATAAAAACCAACCTTGTAACAAATCGTTCACCTCTTTGCCTTCTCTCACTCTATTATAAAAGCTTCCGAAAAAAAATTCATCCTTAATGTCCCTTTTTTAGCAATTCGCCTTTATATAGTGTGCAGAAGGGAGGTGATGCTATATGGCTAATGTTAACTTTGTAAATGCTACACTTCGTCTCAAGTATGTGGATGGCTATGATGAGAACAATGAGCCTACGTTCACAACGAAATCGTATCGAAATATTAACAACACCCATAGCGCGGACGATTTGTTAGCTGTTGCTCATGCCATTGCTAGTCTTTCATCACAGTCACTGGCTGGCATTGCGAAACAGGAAACACACGATTTATCTTAAGGAGGGATCACAGAATGACACAAGTTCTAGAATTGCAATTTGCAACAACTGATGGAAAAACGACAACCCTTTCGATTGATGCACCCAAGCCGAATATTACAGTGACTGAAATTCAGCAGGCAATGGCAACGATTATGGCTAAAAATGTTTTTACTGGGCAAGGTGGTGCTCTGTCAGCCATCAAGGGAGCTCGTATTGTAGATCGTCAAGTAACGGAATTTGAAGTAGCAACAGAATAACTCAGTAATGGTCTTTGCTACGAGAAGTGCAAAGACCATTTTTAACGTGAGAGAGGAGGAGGCAAATGGAACAGTGGTTGAACATGATATCCGATATCGGTTTTCCGATTTTAGTGTCATTTTATTTATTGCACCGCGTCGAAGTAAAGCTTGATGCGATTCATGCTGCGCTTGTTTCATTAAAATGAAATGGATTTCACAAAGATGTACGAAAGCTGTCACTTAGAAGTTCTTGTCAACGCTTACAACCTACGTTAGGATGGGGAGAGTGTAGGTTAGGGAGAGTGTTGACATGAAACATAAGTTAATAGGGCTAGTGCTGCTGTTAGCCTGTGCATCTGTGCTAGGCGCATGTGGAAATTCAAAATTTAAAGCAGATTATAGTCTAGAAATACCCGATTTTGAACATGTTAATCAACGTGGTGAAACGGTTTCGCTTGAAAGCTTAAAAGGTAAGCCTTGGATTGGCATGTATATTTTCACAAACTGTGTGTCGATCTGTCCGCCCATGTCATTAAACATGGCACAAGTCCAAGAAAAGCTCCAGAAAAAAGGAGTAGAGGACTATAACATCGTTGCCTTTTCAGTTGACCCAGATGTAGATCAGCCAGATGTGCTAGCGAATTATCTTAGTAAATACAATGTTCCAGATGAATCTAAATGGAACCTTCTTACAGGGTATTCACAGAAATATATCGAACAATTTGCGGTGAAAAATACAAAGATTTTAGTGAAAAACCACCCTAACAGTGACCAAGTCATTCATGGTAATCAATTTTTCTTAGTCGATAAAGATGGTGTCCTCGTCAAAATGTATAATGGCTATGCTGAAAACATAGAAGATGTACCGATTGATACGATAGCTTCTGATATCGAAACATATATTGATGAAAATTTATAAAGTAACAGTAAACCGTCTCAAAGGGTTGAGGCGGTTTTTTTTATGGTGGGAAAATAATCTTTTTCTGGTTGGGAGTCGTTTATAGTGTAGAAGGAGGGTGATGGCGTGGCTGATCATGAAAAATTCGAGCAGCTAATGGCTATACATACGGAGCAATTGTTTCGAATTGCATATTACTATACAAAGGATTTACAAATAGCTGAGGATATTGTACAGGATGTTTTTATTAAGTTCTATCATCAAAAACACTATGAGGAACGAGGAGAGATGAAGGCATACCTTGCTCGCATGACAATCAATAAATGCAAGGATTATTTAAAAAGCTGGGCATACAGAAAAATAACATTTCAGCATAAATTTTTTACCAAACAAAAATTAATATTGCAGGACACACTGATTCGTCAAGATGAACAAGCACTGTTAGATGATGCTATTTTACGCTTACCTCTCAAGCCACGAGAAGCGATTGTCTATTTTTACTTGGAGGAGATGACGATTAAGGAGATTGCGGAACTACTTGCGATTCCTGAAGGTACTGTGAAATCTCGTTTAAAGAAAGGAAAGGAGCTATTAAAAGTAGAGTTACAACATATTGAGTGGGAGGTACTTTTCCATGGATAAGCATACAATGCAGGTACTACAAGATGTTTCAGCACATAAGGAAGCCATTATTCATAAGGTTCGACAACAAATTCAGCATGAGCCTGTTATGGCCAAGTCAAAGTGGATATATCGTGTCGTGACGATGATGATTACCTGCTCCATTTTATTATTCATTGCCTGGCAAGCTGCAAAACCGATGGATGAGCTGGTGACACAGGATGAAGGGGAACCACCTACATTCACGAAGTTTTTTCAAACAGAAGTGGAGGGAAAAGACACAGCATACAGTAATTTTCTTCCGCTTGCTAATTATTTAAGTCAGGCAAAGCATATCCAATATTATGCACCACTTCAAGGTTTAGAGGCTATGCAATCAGTAGCAACATCACTGGAGGATGTCGTTCATCTCACGGATCCTGAAAATTTACCATTTCAACCAAATATACAGGAGGTCTATGCAGTTTCAGCACAAATGGAGGATGGTAGCAAACAAACGCAATTTCAATTTAGCTTTAAAGAAAAATCCTCCACTGGGGTGGATTTACAATTTATTAATTTTACCGTGACAAATGTAAAGTATAATCCCTTGGCGAGCTATGTGAAGTCGAAAAATATGGAAGAAACTTTAGGGATGAACGTTTCAAATATAGGCTTAAACTTTATGAATCCTCTGTATTATCGGGAGATGTTACCAGAGAGAGGTTATTTGTATATTTACTATAATTACGATGAAGCGGATAAGCGAATCTATCAGATGGCTACTAGAGCCAATGAGTTTTATTCTTACTATAACGGCTATGTCTATCATATCGGGTATCAACTTGATGGAGACCCACAGGAGGTTCAAGAAAAAATGGCGATCCTTGCAAGAGATTTTATTCTTGGCGAATAAGTCATGAGACATTTCACTTGAGCTATAATAGAATGATAGAAAAGAGGGGATGGAGGTTCGACTATGACAATTGCACAAACCTATTTACAAGTTGTTCAGAAAAGATTTCAAAGTGTGAAAGAGCTAGGGGATAAAACGCTTGCCCAAATGGAAGAGGCACAATTACACTGGGCATACAATGAAGAATCCAATAGTATTGCAGTGATTGTAAAGCATGTAAGTGGTAATATGATTTCTCGCTGGACAGATTTTTTAACGACAGATGGAGAAAAGCCTACGAGAAATCGGGATGATGAGTTTGAGGATAGTCTTCACACCAAAGAAGCAATCATCTCAGCTTGGGACAAGGGTTGGCAAGTGTTTTTAGAAACCTTGGCGAGTTTAACAGAATCCGATTTACAGGGGCATGTTACGATTAGAGGGGAGCAGCTAGGGGTCATTGATGCCATTGAAAGACAAATGGCGCACTATGCACAGCACGTCGGTCAAATCATTTATATAGCCAAACAGGTAAAGGGCTCTGATTGGCAAACACTCAGTATTCCTAAAGGACAGTCACAAGCCTTTACAGAAGCCATGCTAGACATACATCAACGCTAACGAAAAAAGATCGTAGCCAGTAGTAGGTGCTACGATCTTTTTTCTGCTAAATAAAGCTTGTATAGGGCTGTTTCTAGATCGGTCGCTTGAGCCAGTTCAAAGGCCTCCTGCTGACTTCTATGATTTGTGATTATCTCATAGAAAAAGTGAATTAGAAACATGAGATTAGCATTACCCTCAATATAATCATCAGGTGCTAGGTAGGAATGACAGCCACTCTCTAAAAAGGCTGTCGCTAGCTGCTGCCAGCCTAATGTACAGCCTGCTGCAATGACCTTGACACCCTGTAGCTGACAATAGGTTAAGACATCCTGCGGTTCAAAATAGATACTCCTTGGTTCATTTTCTTCATATACCTCTTCTCCTAGCTCAGGCAGACAAAAGCGCCCCTCATCGCCGTGAAAGTTCAATAGCAAATAATCCATTTTGTGAGGAAGATCATTTCCAGATAAAATATCAATTAAATCATTTGGTCTGCCAATTAAATCAAGTGTCACGCTTGCACCAAAGGATTCCAGTGCCGCTCGAATGGCCATGGATTCAAAATCACAATCAGGACCGACTACTAAATGTACGTATAATTCTGGTCTACTCATATATCATCACCTCTATTTAAGTATAGCTGAAACTTATTAGAGTAGTAAATCGTATATGACAATAATTACTATAAATGTAAAGTGGTAAAGGAGGTGATAAAGTGCACAAGGGTGGTTATATTTATACACTTATTCTGGGCATTGTTTTGAGTATAAGCACACTACTACTCTTCCTTTACAATGAAAGGCAGCGGGAGGAGCTAGTGCCGCTGCATACCCCCATTCAATCGATTAAAGAGGCTTGGTATTTGTCTGGAAGTAATGGCAAAGAGCAATATTTATATCCATTAAAGCAAGTATTCTACGTCGACCGCTATGAGGTGAAAGATACAGATCGCCTTCAGCAAATTTTACAAACTAAAAAGAATTTTAGCAGTCGACCAGTTGACCATGAAGCAGTAAGTGATTTATACATACGGTTCCATAATGGCAAGGAAACAGCCTTGAAAGTAATAGTCGAGGATGAACGATTCTTCCTAATGGATCAAAAAACAGGATTGTATTATGTACTGCAAGCACAAGAAGCTGAGGATTATTTTCATTTGTTAAATGAGAAAAGCAAAATGTCGTGGCTATTATTTATTGTTTATACAATTTTATTTTTTGGTCTTGTCTATATGCTTGCAAAGATACTAACAGCCGCTAAATCCACAGAGAAAGAAAGCATTCCCTCCAATACGAGGGAAAAAAGATCACTAGCAGATTCTATTTATCCAGCCATCCTGCCCTTGGTCATCACATTCTCTATGCAGATTTATGGGGCTCAACATAGCTTACTATTACTGAGTGCGATGATGCTGACTTCAGGCATTCGAGAGTTTTTAGAAAAAAGAGGTCATTTTCTGAAAATGCTTCTGCTTCTCCCGCTCTTTTGGTGTTATCTCTATGGTTTCCAAATGATTACTTCCTATTTCAACTAGTAAAATAGTGGATATTATTGTCAATAGATTAGATGCGAAATTCTCATTATTGTTAAATTTTAGCGATAGTTTAGGAGGAGAAGCATAGATTTTATAGGCTAATAGGTTTAGGTAGGCTATACTCAAGTGGATTATAGAAGAATAGAGGGAATCATATGAGACTAACTGTGGAACGGAAATTGCAATTTGCTTTTGGTATTGTCCTCATCTTTTTACTGCTTATTTCAGGGATTGCTATGTACTACTTGAATAATAATAATCAGACATTAGCAGAAATCGAAGACAATACGGAATTAATCCATTTATATCAAGATATCTCGTTCCAAACCGTACGAGCGAATGCGGCTATTCGTGGGTATATGTTATATGGCAAGGAAGAAATGCTCAACAATCATCATGAAATCCGAAATACCTTACATACGTCGATTAATCGACTTCAAGAAATAGGCGATCGCAATCAAGATTTTGACCAATTTTTAGCGCAGCTTGACGACTGGGAAAAGGCTATAGATGGGCAGATTGTGCCTCTTTATCAACGAGGGGATCACCAGCAAGCACAACAAATGGCTTTACCAATTTTAGGTGAGGGCTCTCAGAAATTGGTTGTCTTTGGAAAAACGATGGCTACAGCTCAGCAAGAAGATATGCAGGCTCATATTGAGGCTACCAAGCAAAAAGGAGAGAGAAGTGGCCTCGAAATTATGATTCTAGTGGCTATTTCTCTACTTATAAGCATTATCATTGCGACACTATTCGGTAGACGGATCGCAAAAAATATTCAACAAACCGTGGTTGAAATGGATAAGTTTTCGGAAGGGAATTTGCAAACGCATTTACAATTTAAAACCAAGGATGAGTTTGCGCACTTAGCCGATTCCTTCAATAGTATGTCAGAAAAGCTTCGACTGATGATGAAACAAGTCGGAAACTCCTCTGAGCAAGTTGCCGCAACATCCGAACAGCTAACAGCAAGTAGCATGGAGGTTACACAGGCGACAGAGGTGGTAACAGAATCTATTCATGATATTGCACAAGGTATTGATCAGCAGGATATTTTAACTGGTGATGTACGAAATTTATCTGCTCATATTTTGAAGAAAATGAATGATATTTCTGCAAGCATACAAAGCGTGAATCAGGCAACAGTCGACACGAAAAATATGGCACATACAGGTCGTACTTCTGTGCATGATGTTACAGCGCAAATGAATGAAATCTCTGCCAACACAAGTGAGCTGAATACACGGGTGCAAGATTTAGATGACAATACAGCAGCAATTGTATCAGCAGTAAATGTCATTAAGAGTATAGCGACACAGACCAATTTACTAGCGATCAATGCTTCCATTGAAGCGGCAAGGAGCGGGGAGCATGGAAAAGGCTTTGCTGTTGTGGCAGAGGAAGTCCGCAAGCTAGCAGATGAGTCAAATCTTGCTGCAGTCGATATTGAAAAAGTAGTGGTCCAAATTACAGATAGCACGAGGATTATCGAGGAAGATATGGTCAATAGTAATGATTCTGTTCATGTAGGTCGTGAAAAGGTCAATGTGGCAAGGGATAATTTTATACAAATTGATGATGCCATTAATGATGTACAAGCACAGACCGAGCTAGTTACCGCAGCCATTCGAACAATCCAGCAAGATATTGAAAAGTTAGTGCAAGAAATCGACTATATTAGTGAAGTGTCGATGAAATCAAGCCATCATGTGCAAAGTGTTGCAGCCTCTTCAGAGGAACAAAATGCAGCGATGGAGGAGGTAGCAGCAGCCTCTACCCATCTAGCAAAGATGGCGATAGACCTGCAAGAATCCATTCAGTCGTTTAAATACTAAATCCAATTTACCCCTGTCTAGTTACAGGGGTTTTTATTTGTCGGTAAAGCCTGAATAATATGAAAATCGTAAAAATGTTAGAAAAAATTTTTTTCGTCCGATAAAAGCTTTGGGAGAAATGTTAAGCAGATAAAGAGAGGGAGAGGAATCAAAAGGAGATTGATATATGAAGAAACTATTTAGCAGTTTTAAGGGCAAGCTTTATACGCTATTCGCGCTAGTATTACTTATCCCTGTCATATCTGTTGGGAGTTTGTCTTATTTATCTGCAAAAGACTCGATTGAAGAAGAAATCTTATTTAGTGCCAATGAAAGTGTAGGCATTTTAAATAAACTCATTGACAAAACGATTAGTGAGAAAATGAGTGACATCAATGTGTTTAGTAGTGAAATAGATGCGCGCCAATATGAAGAAGCACAAGCTTCTATTGTGGCTAAATTTCAGCAATATACAAAGCTTAATGCAGATGTATTAAGTGTTTATATTGGCATGAATGACGGTCGATTTACACAGGAGCCAAAATTGAATAGTGCAGATTATAATCCATTAGATCGAGATTGGTATAAAGAGGCGACAGCTTTAAAAGGAGAAACCTTAATCACCAACCCTTACAAGGATGCGGGGACGGGTGATATGGTGGTAACAGTTGCTAAGCAGACGAAGGATCATGCTGGAGTTGTGGCAATTGATATTAAATTAACCGATCTTCAAAAAATTGCTGATTCAATTCGAATCGGAAAAAATGGGTATCCTTCTATTTTTGGAGAAGACAAGATGGTCATTTCACATCCTACACTTGAAGCGGGAGGGGAGCTGAAAGAAAGCTTCCTTGATAAAATGTACGAAAGTCCATCAGGTACGTATGAATATGTCTTTAATGGTGATGATCGTTTATTATTCTATACGACAAATGAACTGACAAATTGGAAAATAACAGGAACGATTTTTGCTAAAGAAATTGATGAGTCTGCTTCCTCGATTTTATACCATACGATTCTAGTCCTCATCGCAGCAATTATCATCAGTTCCATTATTTTTTATTTTGTAATGAAGGCTGTCATTAAACCGATTAAAGCCTTAAAGGATAGTGCGGTTACGATCAGCAAAGGCGATCTTACGGAAGTGGTAACGATTACGTCAAAAGATGAGATTGGCCAATTAGGACAAGCCTTTAATGATATGCAGGAAAGCTTACGGACACTTATTCAAAAAATTGAACAAAATGCAGAGGAGGTTGCTTCTTCAGCAGAAGAGCTAACCGCCAATGCCAATCAGACAAGCATTGCAACAGAAAAAGTGGCGATTTCCATTCAGGATGTTGCAACAAGCGCTGATTCTCAAACGATGAGTGCCACTAAAAATGCAGCTTCTTTACATGAGCTTTCTACTGCCATTCTGCATATTGCAGAAATCTCTTCGGCAGTGACGGACCTTTCACAGCATGCGACATTACAGGCGGATGAAGGCGGACAAGCTGTCCAAAATACAAAGGATCAAATGCAATCCATTCATTTATCCGTAGCAGACTCCAATGCGAAAATCCAGACATTGCATGAACGCTCTCAGCAAATTACATCCATTTTAGATGTAATTACAAGCATTGCAGATCAAACAAATTTACTGGCTTTAAATGCAGCTATCGAAGCAGCAAGAGCAGGAGAGCATGGGAAAGGCTTTGCAGTCGTGGCAGACGAAGTGCGTAAGCTTGCAGAGCAATCTCAAGAATCAGCTAAACAAATATTTGAGCTTATCCGAGGCATTCAGCAAGAAACGGAGCAATCTGTCAGCATTATGGCGAAGGTTACAGAGGATGTGCAAAATGGATTGCATATTTCCGATGAAGCCATTGCAAAATTCCAAGTCATAATGACAAGTATGAATGAAATTACCCCTAAAATGGAGGAGGTCTCTTCAGCCTCTGAGCAAATGTCTGCAGGTGTTCAAGAGGTAGCGGCAGTAACCGAAGATTTGGCATTCTCCGCGAAAGGCAATGCAGCGGCGTCTGAGGATGTAGCAGCATCAACAGAGGAGCAATTAGCCTCGATGGAGGAAATCAATGCCTCTGCGCAAGCACTCGCACATATGGCGGATGAATTAAAGCTACTGATTAGTCAGTTTAAATATTAAAGCCCAACGCCACCCCAAATTTTGGGGTGGCGTTAAGTATTTTATCGATCTTCTTCTTCCCAACAGTCTGTGTTTTTTAAGGTTGGAATTGATTTTGCGTAGAAGACAGGATTTTTGCCTGCTCTACGTTGCTCAGTAAAGTCGTCTAGCACAAGGAAGGCAATTTTACCGAGCATCATAATGATGGCAATATTGATGAGCGCCATCAGCCCCATAAAGAGGTCAGCGAGATTCCATACAAGCTGTACCTGTGCAATGGAGCCGAACATAACCATACCTAACACTAAAATTCGATAGCAAAACATCCAAGCTTTATGAGCATCCATAAACTCAATATTGGATTCACCATAATAATAATTACCAATAATCGAACTAAATGCAAAGAAAATGATGGAGATGGCAATAAAATAAGGAGCCCAATCACCAACATGAACAGCTAAAGAATTTTGCGTCAAAATAATACCATCACTCTCACCTTTATCATATAAGCCCGCTAAAATAATGATAAAGGCAGTCGCTGTACAAATCATAATCGTATCAAAAAAGACACCTAAGCTTTGTACAAGTCCTTGCTTAGCAGGATGTGAAGTATTGGCAGTTGCCGCAGCATTCGGCACACTCCCCATCCCTGCTTCATTGGAAAATAAACCGCGACGTACACCCTGCATGATTGCAGCCCCAATTGCACCACCAGCAGCTTCCTGTAGGCCAAATGCATGAGTGAAAATTAATGAAAAAACATGGGGGATTTCCGATAAATTGGTCACCACGACAAAAAGAGCAACAAGCAAATAAAAGATGGCCATAACAGGGACAAGAACTTGTGTCACCTTTACAATTCGATGGACACCACCAAAAATAATTAAGGCAGTTAAAACGACAAGTATAGCCCCAATAATCTTAGGACTTACATCGAAGGCTTCGCCGACTGAAGTGGCAATTGTGTTAGATTGCACAGCATTAAAAATAAAGCCAAAGCTTAATGTTAATAAAATACTAAAAATAATGCCAAGCTTTCGTTGACCTAACGCTTTCTCCATATAGTAGGCGGGACCACCACGGAATGTATCGCCATCCTTTACTTTATACACCTGTGCTAAGGTACTTTCAATGAAGGCAGTGGCCATCCCTAAAATCGCGATTATCCACATCCAAAATACTGCACCAGGTCCACCTACACCAATGGCTAAGGCTACCCCTGTAATATTCCCTGTACCGACACGTGAAGCAGCGCTAATGGTAAAGGCTTGGAACGGAGAAACCCCCGAATCGCCCTCTCTTTTTTCTACAATTAAACGAAACATTTCAGGAAAAAGACGAATTTGTACAAACTTCGTACCGAATGAAAAATATAGTCCTGCTGCTAAAAGTAAGATAATGAGGATATATGTCCATAACATATTATTTCCGCTATCAACTATTGTTGAAATCCATTCCATAAGTTGTCCTCCTTTCACAATACGCTCTAGTCTACACTGTTTTTTTATTAAAAATTAACTTTTCTAAAATAATAAATTATGCTAAAATTTTGATATTTTATAATTTGCTAATTGAGAAAATTCACTTTATATACTATTTTCCAAACCTTGTATATTGCTTTTGGAAAATTCTCTTATTTTTGTGAGAGGGAGGCGTATAATAATAGAAAAAGGAGTGATGTAGACATGAAAACAATTGGCTTAATTGGTGGGATGAGCTGGGAGTCATCTGCTGAATATTACAGACTTATCAATGAACAGGTTAAACAGAGGCTAGGGGGCTTACACTCTGCGAAATGTATTTTGTTTAGTGTTGATTTCCAGCAAATTGAGCATTTTCAAGCTAACGGGGAGTGGAATAAAGCAGGTGAGGTTCTAGCTCAAGCTGCACAAGCACTTGAGCGGGTAGGTGCAGATCTAGTCATCATTTGTACCAATACCATGCATAAGGTCATTGATGTTATCGAGCCTGCTATTACCATCCCTATTTTACATATTGCGGATGCCACAGCTAAGCAAATCAAAGAAGCGGGATTACAGAAAATTGCACTGCTTGGCACAAAGTACACAATGGAGCAAGCGTTTTATAAAGCAAGAGTAGAAGGCTTTGGCATAGAGGTGATCGTACCTGATAGCAACGAAAGAATGGAAGTAAACCGAATTATTTACGATGAATTGTGTCTTGGCACCATTGTACCAGCATCTAAAACGTACTATAGCCAAGTGATCGAGGAGCTTGTGCAAGCGGGCGCACAAGGGGTAATTTTGGGCTGCACGGAAATCGGCTTACTGATTCAGCAGGAGGATGTCAGCATTCCTGTGTTTGATACAACGGCTATCCATGCACAGGCTGCTGTGTTAATGGCGATTCAGGAGGATGCATAGTATGCAGGGAAAGGTAAGACAATTGGGCATTGAAATTGGCGTGTTACCAGTTGGTCAGAAAAACTGCATCACCGATGTAGAAGGAGTCCAAGTGGGACATGTTACATTGGATGAGCCATTAGATCAGAATGGGGCCTATGCGTGTACAGGCGTTACAGCCATTTTACCGCATGGAGGCAATGTATTTCAGCACAAGGTAACAGCGGCAAGCTATGTACTAAATGGCTTTGGGAAAACAACGGGACTTGTGCAAGTGAATGAACTAGGTGTACTGGAATCGCCCATTATGTTAACTAATACTTTTGGCGTACCAGCTGTTACACAGGGTACATTAAGCTATATGCTTGATAGGAATGAAGACATTGGACTGACAACAGGAACCATTAATCTCGTTGTGGGCGAATGTAATGATAGCTATCTTAATTCGATTCGAGCTTGCCCAGTAACACCTGCGCATGCCATAGAAGCCATTCGTCAAGCCTCTGCACAGACGGCACAGGAAGGCGCTGTTGGTGCAGGGAAGGGGATGATGTGTTTCGGCTATAAAGGAGGAATTGGTTCTTCCTCTCGCATCGTCAAGGTAGAATCAAATGAAGTGAACTATACAGTAGGCTGCCTAGTTCTTAGTAATTTTGGACAAGGTAGGGAGTTTTTAGCCGAGCATTACAAAGTCTCCACTACGCAAAACCAATCTACCCTATCACCAACAGATGGCTCCATTATTATTGTCCTTGCGACAGATGCCCCACTGAGTAGTCGACAATTAACACGTGTCATTAAACGTTGTGGAATCGGTTTAGGACGGACAGGCAGTCATTTTTCACATGGTAGTGGCGATATTGTGATTGGCTTCACGACGGCACACTGTATTCCTCATACCGCTGATCAGCTTGTTGAGACAAGAACTCAGCTACGTGAGGATCATCCCATTATGAATCAATTGTTTACAGCCGCTGCTGAAGCGACAGAGGAAGCGATACTAAATTCGTTATCCCAAGCACAGACAACAACTGGTCGCAATGGTCATACTGTGCAAGCTTATTCCTTTCAACAGGCATAAAAGAAAAAGCTATTGAAACAACATTTGGGTTTCAATGGCTTTTATTATGCCTTGAAACAGGATTCTGCTTTTTTTTAGCATGAACGAGCCATAAGATGAATAAAATCCTTAATTAGAGGATAAAAGTGGTTTTTCGACCCGTCAATTGCTGGAATATGTATCATTATAAGAGTATATCCAGTATTTTGTAATTATTCTTTTTTTATCTAGTCAATGCTAGAGAGATGTGATAACATTCAATTTAAAAAAACTGAATTATCTAACTATTTAAAAGGGGGGTCATTGATTATTAACCTTTTTCAACCGATAGCACCCTCTCTAAATCGAAGTACCTTTCCATCACCCGTTGTATGTGAAAACAATGAGCCGCTTATCCAGCTTACAGCTGCTCATCCTAGGATATTTATGGAGCCAATCTATTATCAGCAACAGATTCCTGATAGTTTACGAGTTATTTATGTAAGAGAAGGTGTCTATGAACGTTTGCAACAGGCGTTAACATTATTACCTCAAGAGTATTGCTTATTACTTTATGATGGCTATCGCCCATTTCAAGTACAGCAGTATTTGTTTAGCCATTTTTCACAGCAATTAGCAAAAAGGATGCCACAATCAACACCACAAGAGATTGTGCAGGCAACCAAAAAATATGTAGCATTTCCAAGTAAAGATGTAGCCTATTTAGCCCCGCATTTAACAGGGGGTGCCATCGATGTAACGCTGGCTGATGTTCATGGTAAAGCCCTCGATCTGGGAACAGCGTTTGATGAAATGAATGAAAAATCAGCGACCCGTTATTTTGAACAGCATACGCAAGAAAATCCGTTTGCCTGTCAGCACCGACGTTTATTGTATAACTGTATAACACTTGCTGGATTTACGAACTATGGGGAGGAATGGTGGCATTACGATTATGGCAATGTGGCATGGGCTAGACGTGTTCAAACACAGGTAGCCCAATATGGAGCAGTACACGCAACAATTCAAAATCACAATGTAAAGGAGTTTCGATTTCTATGAAAGTTTATATTAGTGCGGATATTGAAGGGATTACAGGTACAACTTCGTGGAGTGAGACCGAGTTAAACGCGCCTGACTATCAGTTTTTCCAAAAACAAATGACACGTGAAGTAGAAGCTGCCATTGAAGGAGCGATAGCGGGAGGCGCAACCGAAATTTTATTAAAGGACGCACATGATTCAGCCCGCAATCTAGACATTTCTAATTTACCAATCAATTGTAAAGTCATCCGTGGCTGGACATACGATCCGATGTGTATGGTAGCAGGTCTTGATGAAAGCTTCGATCGCGCCGTTTTTATCGGCTATCACAGCAAGGGTGGCAGCGAGCGTAACCCACTAGCCCACACGCTTTGCACATATGCGGATGTCAAAATCAATGGCGAATATGCGAGTGAATTTCTGATCAATACGTATGCAGCAGCCTTACACGGTGTTCCTGTGTCCTTTGTGAGTGGGGATGTGGGGTTGACAGAAGAGATTCAGATCGTAAACGAACACATTGTCACATTTGCTACTAAGGAAGGCATCGGTAATGCGACGATTAGTGTTAGTCCACAACTAACCATAATGGAAACCAAGCGACTGGTAGAGTCTTCTATGAAGGTTCCTCGTACCGCATTACAGGTAACGTTGCCAGAACACTTTAGGGTGGAGCTAATTTATCGTGACCATACACGAGCCTATCGCAATTCATTTTATCCAAATGCCCAATTCAAACCACATAATACTGTAGAGTTCATGACCAATGATTTTTATGAGGTGCTGCGTGTCCTTCAATTTTTAACATGATGGGAAGGTTTTGTGAGAGCTTTTACATCAAGTGAGGGTTCTATTTCATGAAAGGTGAGAAGTGATCAAAAAAGTGATGGACCCGCTCACAAAGGCATGAGAAGTGATCAAAAAAGTGATGGACCCGCTCACAAAGGCATGAGAAGTGATCAAAAGATAGATAGACCCGCTCACAAAGGCATGAGAAGTGATCAAAAGATAGATAGACCCGCTCAAAAAGCGGTGGGACACGCTGTCTGAGTGGTTTGAATCTCATAACCGTGACATTGGATATGTACCGTTGTTTATTTCATCGATAGATGGTCGAGTTAGACAGACCTAGCCTATGTTTGAATGATCCTATTGAAGATGCAATCCATCCTACCAATAGGATTTTCATTATAAAAAGATGACTAGGGGGATGCTTGTGAGAAAATATTGGTTGCTGTTCGTATGTCTGGTCGTATTATTTTGTGTAGCCTGCAATGACAAATCAGCGAGTGAAAAAGCATCGGAATATCGAGTGGTGTATTCAGGGGAAATTAAAACGTTAAATTATTTAAAGACGTCCGAAACAAATGAATTTGCGGTGGCTGCGAATATGGTGGATGGGCTCATTGAATATGACAACTATGGGGTGGTCCAGCCAGGATTAGCGAAAGAGTGGTCTGCGAATGAGGATGCTACGGTGTGGACATTCAAATTGCGTGATGACGCAAAATGGGTGACACATGAGGGCAAGGAATATGCAGATGTTGTGGCACAAGACTTTGTGGATGGCTTACACTATGTGCTTGATGCTAAAAATGAATCGTCGACAGCTTGGATTGCGACGGTGGTGAAAAATGGGGAAGCCTTCTATAATGGCGAGATGAACGATTTCAAGGAGGTAGGCATAAAGGCGTTAGATAAACATACAGTAGAATATACTTTAGAGGCGCCGACACCCTATTTTCTTTCTATGTTGAATTATGTTTGTTTCTTCCCTGTAAATGGCAAGTTCATTGCGGAAAAAGGGGAGGAGTTTGGCACAACACGTGAAAACTTCCTCTATAACGGTGCCTATATTTTAGATAAATTTGAGCCACAAAATGAACGCGTTCTTGTAAAAAATGAAACGTACTGGGATAAAGACAAGGTGCTGATTGACCGTATTCGCTATAAATACAATAAAGAAGCGGCAACTGTGGCGCCTGAGCTGTTTTTACGTGGCGAAATCGATTCGGCTAGTATCCCGACCTCCATCATTGATGAATGGTTTAAAGATGAAAAGAAAAAATCTCAGGTTCGTCAAACACAAAATAACTTCTATACCTACTTTTATGCACTCAACTTCAACCCACAATTTGACGCACAATACGAGCCTGAAAATTGGAAGATCGCCGTCAATAATAAAGATTTCCGCAAATCCTTATTCCATGCGCTTGATCGTGTCTCCGCGATGCTAACGGTTGAGCCTTATAATCCAGCAGATCTGCTGAGCAATACCATTACACCGAAAAACTTTGTTGATGTGGAAGGAGTGGATTATACACAACTAGCACCACTTACATCCATTTCCAATGAGGATTCCTTCAATAAAGAGTTGGCCCTAGAGTACAAAGAAAAGGCAAAAACAGCATTAGCAGGTAAGGCCACATTCCCTGTAAAGGTATTAATGCCTTATAACGCTGGTATGCCAGATTGGGCTAATCGCTCTCAAGTAGTCGAGCAGCAAATTGAGAAATTGTTAGGGACAGATTATGTCGACATTATCGTAGAGGCTGGTCCATCGACAGGCTTCTTATCAGAGGTACGTCGTCCAGGTAAATTTGCACTCTTAGAGGCGAACTGGGGTCCTGATTTTGCAGATCCATCTACGTATACAGATCCTTTCACAGTAGATGGTACTTACAATAAACCAGAATTAGCAGAGGGCTATAAAGAGGCGAATGGTAAAACAACTTATCAAAATCTTGTGGATCAAGCCAAAGAAACAATTGACACAGCCAAACGCTATGAGCTATTTGCGAAGGCAGAAGCATTTTTAATTGATGAAGCCTTTGTTATTCCCTATTCAGTTGGTGGTAGTGGCTATATGGCATCTAAATTAAATCCATTCGAAGCGCAATATTCGCCATTTGGTGTAACAGCAGAGAAATTTAAAGGCCAGCAAGTGCTAGAAAAGCCAATGAGTAATGAAGAATTTAAAAAAGCGCTTGCCGAGTGGGAGCAAGAGCGTGCAGAAGCACTAGCCAATGCTGAAAAGTAGTAGAATTTCGTAGATGAAAAGGAGATACCGAAAAGAGTAGTCGGCATCTCCTTTCGTCTTTTTGACAAAGGAGGATGGCGTGATGTTGCAGTATATAGGAAAACGACTCTTACAATCCGTTTTAACCCTTTTTATTATCATCACCATTGTCTTTTCATTATTACGGCTAATGCCAGAGGAAGGCTATTTAGGAGCGGCAGCCGATAAAATGTCACCTGCTCAGCAGGAAATTTACTTAACAAGTCTCGGCTTGCGCGACCCAATCCTTGTCCAGCTAGGGAATTTTTACAAGAATTTACTGCAGGGGGATTTGGGGAAATCTGTGACCTATCGTACCGATGTCCCAGTAGTGACGATTATTGCAGATAAAATCACGTATTCTTTGCTTTTTGGTTTAGGAGCAGTCGCGTTATCACTACTGATTGGTGTGCCGCTAGGAATAATGATGGCCTATCGTAAGGGACGTTGGCTGGATCGACTTGGGACAGGCTATATCGTATTTGTTGTTGCAGTCCCTGCAGCCGTTTATTACTTAGTCATTCAAATGTATATTACAGAACTCTTTCAATTACCGATGCTGTTTGATGAATACAGGCCGATTACTTGGATTCTTCCACTTACGTCAATGGCATTGGCTCCAACTGCCTCCTACGCGATGTGGATGCGACGCTATATGGTCGATGAACTGAACAAGGACTATATTAAGCTGGCTAGGGCGAAGGGCGTAAGGGAGCGGACATTGATGTTCAAGCATGTATTACGTAATGCCTTTATTCCTATGGCACAATATTTACCTGCTACGATTCTGTTTACGATTACAGGCTCAATCTATATAGAATCGTTGTATTCCATTCCGGGGATGGGGGGCTTGCTTGTGGATGCTATTCAGCGACAGGATAATACGATTGTGCAGGGCCTAGTGTTAGTGTTTTCTTCCCTTGGTATCATTGGCCTTATTTTAGGGGATATTGCCATGGCACTTGTCGACCCTCGTATTAAATTAGGCAAGGGAGGGGGTGTGCGTTAATGGGGATGTATACAGATGAAATCAATAATATTTCAAATAAATCACGTGAAACCTTGTTTGAATTTGCTGAAGTGGACGCAAGGCAGGCAGAGGAAACGGGCTATTCAAATTATTCTTATTGGCGGTCTACATGGCAATCCTTTTTGAAAAATCGACTGGCTGTTTTTTTATTAGTTGGAGTGATCATCATTGTAGGCTTTACTATTTTACAACCCTATTTACCAGCGCAAAAATCACCAACTGAAATTTACTTGGATGAACAAACAGGGATGCAGGCACGTAATATTGCACCTAATGCAGAATTTTGGTTTGGCACGAATTCGATTGGTCAGGATTTATGGTCTCGTATTTGGGCAGGGACGAGAACTTCTCTCTTTATTGGCTGTGTTGTCGCCTTAGTGGAGGCAGTGGTGGGCATAACCATTGGCACGCTATGGGGCTTTTCGCGGAAATTAGAAGCGCCTATTACACAGCTTTATAACGTCGTCGATAATATCCCCACAACCATTGTGCTCATTTTAATGTCCTATATCTTACGGCCAAGTATTTCAACCATTATTATTGCCATGTGTATTACGGGGTGGGTGGAAATGGCGAGGTTTATCCGCAATCAAATTGTTATTTTGCGTGACCGCGAATACAATCTAGCCTCAAAATGCTTAGGCACACCTGATTATCGTATTATTCTAAAAAATCTATTACCCTATTTAATTTCTGTCATTATGCTACGCATGAGCTTAGCGATCCCCTTTGCAATTGGGGCAGAAGTCTTTTTAACGTATATCGGCTTAGGGCTTCCGATCAGTGAGCCATCCTTAGGAAATTTAATCAATGAAGGACGTGTCCTTATGATGTCACCAGATCTACGTTATCAGCTTATTTTCCCAAGTATTGTGCTAAGCGTTATTACGATCGCATTTTATATTATTGGTAATTCCTTTGCAGATGCAGCAGATCCGAAAAACCATGTATAAGGAGAGGAAGCGAGTGACATTGAAAAAATCACGCATATTAGGCATTCAAAATTTAGTGATTCAGTTTACGCTACGTGGGCGAGTTTTAACAGCGATTCGCGGTATTTCACTCGACCTTTACAAGGGAGAAAGTTTAGCCATTGTGGGCGAATCAGGTTCGGGTAAATCCGTGCTGATGAAATCCATTATGGGCTTGCTTGATAAAAATGGTCGTATTAAGCAGGGACAAATTATTTACAATGCGCAGGATTTAGGCAAGTTCACAACAGAGCAAGAATGGCTAGGGATTCGTGGCAAGGAAATAGCGATGGTGACACAGGATCCGATGACATCGTTAAACCCGCTCAAAACCATTGGAAAGCAAATTGAAGAATGTGTGGTTATGCATCAGGGCTTAAGAGGCAAGGAAGCCTATGCGGAAACACTAAAGCTGTTAACAGATGTCGGCATTACCGATGTACAAAAGCGCTATAAGCAATACCCGCATGAATTTTCAGGAGGGATGCGCCAACGCATCGTGATTGCGATTGCGATTGCCTGTAAGCCGAATATTTTAATATGTGATGAACCCACGACAGCCTTGGATGTAACCATTCAGGCACAAATTTTACAGCTCTTAAAAAGTCTTCAGCAAAGATACGGCTTAACAATCGTCTATATTACGCACGATTTAGGCGTAGTCGCAAAAGTGGCTGACCGTATTGCCGTGATGTACGCGGGTGATGTCATCGAGGTTGGGGAAACACATGAAATTTTCTTTCATAGTAAGCATCCTTATACGTGGGCGCTTATTTCCTCTTTACCACAGCTTGGCTCAAAAGGGGAACAATTGTATTCCATCAAGGGCACACCTCCGAATCTTTTTCAGGAAATAAAGGGAGATGCCTTTGCCCCACGCAATCCATATGCATTGAAAATCGACTTTATCGAGCGGCCACCTTTTTTTCAGGTCAGTGATACCCACTATGCTCGTACATGGTTATTAGACCCACTTGCACCAAAGGTAGAGCCTCCAGCAGCCTTACAAGCATTCTTTGCCGAGGGGAGGCAGTATGCGAATGACTGATAAAGAGGTTCTAGTAGAGGTGAAAAATTTGAAAGTTGTGTTTGGTAAAGGGAAAAATAAGTTTACGGCCATTGATGATGTCAGCTTTCAAATTTATAAAGGCGAAACATTTGGCATTGTAGGTGAATCAGGCTCAGGTAAGACAACGATAGGTCGGGCGATTATGCGCATCAATGAGGTCACAGAGGGACAAATTTTGTACCATGGTAAAAGTATTCAGGGGAAAATCTCGAAAGATTGGGATAGAGAAATTACGCAAAAAATCCAAATGATATTCCAGGACCCTATGGCATCTCTAAATGAACGAGCAAAAGTCGATAATATTGTCTCAGAGGGCTTATACCCTTCGGAAAAATTTAAAGATGAGGCAGAGCGGCAACAAAAGGTGCGGGATGCTTTATTGAACGTTGGGCTACTTCCAGAGTTCTCAAGCCGCTTTCCGCATGAGTTTTCAGGAGGTCAACGCCAACGTATCGGTATTGCTCGTGCGTTAGTGATGGAGCCTGAATTTATCATTGCAGATGAGCCTATATCTGCCTTGGACGTATCCATTCGAGCACAGGTTTTGAATTTATTAGCAAGCCTTCAACAGCGAAATCATTTAACGTATTTATTTATTGCCCATGACTTATCGATTGTCCGTTTTATTACGGATCGAACGGCGGTTATTTATAAGGGGAAGATTGTGGAGCTAGCGGAAACAGAAAAGCTTTTTGCTCATCCGCTGCATCCTTATACAAGGGCTTTGTTATCAGCAGTACCAGAGCCGAATCCCTATAAGGAGCGGGACAAAGTTGTAGAAGTGTATGATCCGTCCCAGCACCGTTATGATGAAAATCCCCCCTCATTTGTTGAGATAGAGGAAGGTCATTTTATTTTAGCCAATGAAGAGGAACTTGCCCATTATCGTACTTCACTGAAAAGGGAGGAAAAGATATGATTTGTCCAAAGGCATTGAAAAAGGGTGACACAATTGGTCTTATTAGTGCTTCTGGCGCAACGCCACCCGAAAAGCTGCAGCCTGCTATTGCTAGTATCGAAAAGCTCGGGCTCAATGTGGTCGTTGGGGAGACCTGTCACGTAAGACATGGCTATTTAGCAGGCACAGATGATTTACGGGTAGCAGATGTTCATCGTATGTTTGGCGATCCAATGATTGATGGCATTTTTTGTATACGTGGGGGCTATGGTGCGACGAAAATTTTAGCCCAATTAGACTTTGACTTGATAAGTGCCAATCCAAAAGTATTTGCTGGCTATAGTGATGTGACCGCTTTACATATAGCGTTTAATCAGCTATGTGGCTTTGTAACCTATCATACACCAATGCCATCCACAGAATTTATTAGACAGGAGATGGATGACTATACATGGCAGTCGTTCATTCAGCTGATTATGGAGAATGAAAGAAAGGCGTACTACTTAAAAAATCCTTCTCACCAGCCCATGTCCTCACTGGTGGCTGGGAGTGCTTCAGGTCAACTTATCGGTGGCAATTTAACATTAGTGACAGCTTCACTTGGCACACCCTATGAAATTGATACACGAGGTAAAATTCTGTTTTTAGAAGATATCGATGAAACGGAGCAACGGGTGGATCGTATGCTGACACAATTAAAACTGGCAGGAAAGCTAGATGACGTGGCAGGCATTTTATTGGGCGCTTGGACAAATTGCGAACCTGAAAATCCCGCACACAGCTTATCATTACAAACTATTTTTCAAGAAATTCTAGTGCCTTTAGGGAAGCCTATAATTGCAGATTTGGCATGTGGTCATTGTTTACCAACAATGTCGCTTCCTTTAGGAAGAACCATCAAGATGGATGCGGACAATCAGCGTATCCATGTAAATGGGTAGGTGGTCTATGGAGCAGAGGATTACTACACTTATTCAAGAATCGCCCTACAACGTACATTTGTTTATTAAAAATTTAACAACGAATCAGTTGCTCATCGGTCATCAGCTAGAGGCTTCATTTTCAAGTGCAAGTTTAATCAAAGTGCCGATACTGCTAGCCCTGCTCTCACATATAGAGAAAAACAAATTATCACTTGATTCAACGCTTACGATTTCATCAGCTGATTGGGTGGATTTTAGTGTAATTAGTGAACAAAGACTTATACAAAGCACTTTCTATGAGCTGCTAGTGTGGATGATTATTACAAGCGATAATACAGCTACGAACGTCCTAATCGATGTAGTTGGCATGGAATATTTGAATGACTATTTTCAGCATATCGGTTTACAGGACACATTGCTACAGCGAAAAATGATGGATGTGGAGCGGCTAGCAAAGGGCATAGATAATCGCACATCAACAAGGGATATGGCGCATCTATATACGCAAATCTATCAGCAAGAGCTTTTATCGCCTCCCTACAATAAACTAGTCATTGATATTTTAAGCCGTCAGCGTGTACATGACTCCCTAAAGCGCTATCTAGTAGATGATGTGAGGCTGGCACATAAAACAGGCGGACTGGATACCGTCGATCATGATGTGGGGATATTTTACACGCATGCAGTCGATTATAGTATGGGTGTTTTTATAACAAATGTTACGGACAATGATCACGCACGCCAACTCATTGGTCATCTATCAAAAGTTGTCTATGACCAGCTGGTGAAGCGGAGGGGGGAGAAGGATGAAGGCTATCGTTACAGCCATGATTGCTAGCTTGCATGCCATGCCAGATAAAGCTTCTGAACTAGTTGATGAAGTGCTTTATGGGATGACCGTAGAGATTATCAGTGATGTCAATGACGCTTGGGTTTCTATTCGAACGGTCTATCGTTACGAGGGCTATTGTCAGAAGGCAGACTTACTGCAAGAGGAAGCACTTGCAGCTACATGGCAACAAGATGCACAGTATGTAGTCTGTCAAAGCTTTGCAGATGTTTTGCAGCAACCACGTATTCAAAGTACAAAGCTGCTAACGCTTGTAAGAGGCTCTTCCATTCGTGTCATGTCAGACGAAGCAGTACCTGAAGAATGGTCAGCTGTACAGCTAGTGTCAGGACAAATAGGGTATGTCCGAACAAAATGGCTACAGCCTAAAATAACAGCACATTCATTACCGGAGCAGCAGTTCCGTGAAAATGTGGTGGACACAGCGCTCAGCTATTTAACGGCCCCTTATCGCTGGGGTGGCAAATCGCCACTAGGTATTGATTGCTCTGGTTTATGTTCAATGGCTTATATGTTAAACGGTGTCTATATTTATCGTGATGCCCGAATAGTAGAGGGCTTCCCGATCGTTAACATAGACCAAGACCAAATGCAGAAGGGTGATTTAATCTATTTTCCAGGTCATATTGCTCTATACATGGGTGATGATTTGTATGTCCATTCATCGTTAGGTGGTAATGAAGTAACCATTAATAGTCTAGATGCCAAACATCCCCTCTATCGACAGGATTTAGCCACAACCATACTAGCAGTAGGTACTTTATATAACTCGCAGAAGGACTAGTTAAGCCTTGATGCTATTAAGCTTTTTTGAAGGTCAGTCCCATTTTGAGGATGATAAACGTACTGAGGTGGATCAGTACTAACACGATGAACTGCCATAGCCCAATTAAAAATGTACTCATGCATAAATCAAACACTGCTTCACCTGGCGGCATATCTGGATAGGGCTTTAATTGCCCATAATGCCACACAAAATAACAGGCGATAGAGGTGCCTTGTCCGACATAGACAAAGGTCCAATGGATAGAAGCGGCTACTCTTTGCCGACTACAACATAGTAAAAGGTTCGATAAAATAATAAGAGTGGGGAAAATAATAAGATAAAAGGAACCCTCTGCTATGTTTGGTATGAAATATAGGTGATAGCTAAGCTGAATCAATGGCAATAGCACAAGGTTAACGGCGAAAAGACTGAGCAATTGTGTACGCTTCACTGTGTTCCTATCCTTTCCGTATTTTTTCACTAAGACGTTTTGACAAACGAATTAGTTTCATGAGAAAAAACGTCCATACTCCTTGATGAGTCATGGACGTTTTTGTGTTAATAATGATAAATATTAAGTTGCTGACCTGCTTCAAGTCGTTCTGTTCGAAGCTGATTCCATTGCTTAAGTGATGTCACTTTCACATTATAGGCTTCGGCAATCTTCAAAAGTGAATCTCCATCAGCCACCGTGATGGTTTTCTTATCTTTTACAGGACTATCATACTGTTGAAGGTCATATTTTGCGATTAATGTATTTAATTTTTCATTGTAAGCCGAATCAGTTGCATAGGAGCCTGTTAAAAACTTCGTCGCATCTGTATAGGTAGTGGTGTTGCTTTTGAAAACGCCTGCGTAAAAATCTTTATTCCATGAAACGCCATTACGCATTAATTTTACATAATCCTGCATGGACGCTTCATAGGAAGGGTATTTGCGGAAGTCAGCCATGATGGTAGAAAGGTTACCTGACCCATCATCCTCTGTGGTTTCGAGTGTGACGGAATTATTTTGATAGCTGCCTTTCATTCCAAAAAGATTATAATTAGGGGCAGAGCCAAGTCCACTTTGCCCATGCTCACTTTCTAGAATCGCCTGAGCGATCATCACGGATGCATATAAGTCGTTGTCAGCACCAAGATCTCGTGCGGTCTCTGCAATCTCACCGATAAACTCTTCCACACTTGGACGATCATCAATAACCACAGACTCTTCTCTTTCAGTCGTATTAAATAACTGTGTAACCATATAAAACGAAATACAAATAACAACAACGGCAATCATAAGTCCTTTAAAAAAGTTTAGCACGTATTTCATTGTAGCTGGATGTTGGTCGTGACCACATCTCCCTCCCTTCTATTAAAAGTTTAGCTATCTCTCATTATTACAGAGAGTGAAAGAGATGTATAGTTGAATAGACTTCATCATTAATAGAACGTCTCCTGCCTTAAGTTAGTTCCTAAATCTATCTTAAAATTCTGAGACATAAATTGAATCTCTCAAAATCCCCTTATTCACTAAAATCCTTGTAAAACTTTGCCCACCAAGAGTCTGCTGGAAATGTTGTGAAATTGTCTATTACAGTTTTTCTTATCTTCTCACAGCTAGTAATTGGCAGTCAATTTCATAGAATGGTAGAGACAAGAATAATTTCATAGAAAATGGTATTATAAACCTTTAAAACAATTAGTTGAAAGGGCGTTTTGATTGAATACGATTTATAATGTGACACAAAAACAGCTATATGATTTTCTACTGAATGTAGCGACAATAAGACCAGTCTTTATTTGGGGAGCACCTGGCATTGGGAAATCAGCGATTGTTGAAAATTTCGCCAGTGAATTAGGGCTACCCTGTGTGTCGTTATTGGGCAGTCAGCTAGCACCTGAGGATATTATTGGTGTTCCGCAGATAAAGGATGGCTACAGTGTTTTTTGTCCACCCAAAATAATTGCACGCGATGAACCTTATTGCCTTTTTTTAGATGAATTAAATGCTTGCTCACAGGAAGTACAAAAAGCGTTTTATAGTCTTATTCATGAACGCAGAATTGGAGAGTTTACATTGCCAGAGGGCACGATTGTTATTGGTGCAGGCAATCGGGCTCAGGATAATGCGATTGTTAAGCCGATGTCCTCCGCATTAATCAATCGGATGGTTCATGTTCAGCTGAGGGCATCACATAAAGATTGGCTTGAATGGGCCTATGCACATGAAATACATCCATATGTGATTGAGTATATTCAAATGCGTCCCGATCATTTATGGAGCGAACCACCGAAAACAGAAGAACCCTTCTCCACGCCTCGTTCATGGCATATGTTAAGTGATTGTTTGTATGCATATGGCAGCAGCTTACAAGAACAAACAATCGATCTATTAGCAAGTAGCTGCCTATCCGCGCATACTGCCAGTCAATTTAAAGCCTTTATCAAGCAAGTGCAAAGTAAATACGATCTCGCTAAAATTATTCAAGGAGAATTACGTTGGCCCGATCAACCTGATGAAAGAGATTTGCTTTATTTCCTGGCACAATCCTTCCGTGCTCAGTTACTGAAGGAGCTTCCGAACGAGCATACGACATTGAAGGGAAATCAACGGCAATTAGCCTTTCGAGCCAAAGACTTGATCAAGGACCTATCATCCATCAGCTTAGAAATTGCACAGATGGTTGTGTCAGAGCAAAAGGGTGAAGCATTGCCTGCCTGGTTTATGCTGGAGGTTATCCGTGATTTACCACGTTTAGTAGCCAAAAAGGAAGGGTAAGCTTATGGCCAAAAAAAAGAAAGCATTACAGCAGGAGCATAAAAATGAGAAAGCCATCGCACGTGGGCATGACATTGTCTGTACACATCCCCTGTTTGAGGCGTTGTGTCATGCTGTTTACATGCAATACGAAAGTATGCCACAAAAGGATTGGGCTTACGTTACAAGCACAGGTGTTATTTATGTGAATCAGGATAAAAAAGGTCAGCCAAATGAATGGGCTTATGTGATTGCGCATTGCTTGCTACACCTTGGCCTACATCATCATCAACCAAAAGAGCAGCAGGAGCTGTGGAATATTGCCTGTGACTGCTATATAACAAAATTTTTAGCAGAGCTAAAATTTGGTCAAGCACCAAAGGAAATGAATAATCCTCTTTTTGTGGCCATTAGCTCTGAGGAAAAATTATATGAACGATTTTTACGCGAAGGTGTACCAGATGATTTGAAAGGCTATAGTACAATGCCAGGTCAAGTGGACTTTGTTATTTCACAAAATCAAACAGGCTATCTATATCGAGGGAATAGTAATTTCGCTGCATTATTTGCAGAAGGTTTAGCGAAAGCCGTGCAAAGTGCCATTCGCGTAGCGGGAGGGGTAGAAAATACATTTGGAGGCACAACGAGGGTAACACAAGCACAACGCGCAAAGGCATGGTTTATGAGCTCCTATCCCTTATTCGGTGCTTTGGCAGCAGATTTTACGATCATTGAAGACCCACTTATTTGCACAAGAATGGATATTTCGGTCGCAGCCATTGCAGTGGAAACGAAGGAGATTTATTTGAATACCGCTATGGGAATGACCGATGAGGAAATGCGGTTCCTCATGGCACACGAATTGCTGCATGCGGGTTTAAGCCATGCGACCCGCAGACAAGGACGTGATCCCTACTTGTGGAATGTTGCTTGTGATTATGTTATCAATGGCTGGCTCATCGATATGCAAATCGGCGAGATGCCAGCATTTGGCGGGCTATATGATCCAGCATTAAAGGGACTTTCAGCTGAATCTATTTATGATCGTATAGTTACAGATATGAGGATGTATCGCAAATTAAGAACCTTTCGAGGGCAGGGCATCGGAGATATGATCGAAACGAATCCACCAGATTTTTGGGAAGGCAAGGTTGGCGTGGATTTAGATGCTTTTTATAGAAGGGCATTGAGTCAAGGGTTAAGCTATCATATGACCCAAGAGAGAGGCTATTTGCCACAAGGGCTCATTGAGGAAATTCGTAGCCTAGCACAGCCTCCTATTGCCTGGGATGTGGCATTAGCCAAATGGTTTGATCGGATGTTTCAACCGATAGAGAAAGTTAGAACGTATACCCGCCCCAGTAGAAGGCAAGCATCGACACCTGATATAGCTAGACCAAGATGGATTCATCAAAGCGGTGAGGAAGATGGACGAACTTTCGCAGTCCTTATTGATACATCAGGCTCCATGGACCGTCTCTTACTAGGAAAAGCACTCGGCACAATAGCGAGCTATAGCATCGCTAGAGATGTTCCCTTTGTTCGCGTTATATTTTGTGATGCTGTTGCCTATGACGCGGGCTATCTAGCACCTGAAGAACTATTAACGAAAGTGAAGGTAAGAGGTAGAGGAGGCACAGTGTTACAGCCTGGTATACAGCTACTTGAAGCCGCACAGGATTTTCCAAAGGATGGTCCTATCCTGATTATTACAGATGGACAATGTGATCGTTTAGCCATTAAAAGACAGCATGCCTTCGTACTACCACAGGGGGCCAAGCTACCATTTGTGCCCAAAGGCGAGGTATTTAGAATGAAATAGTTTCACCTACCTACAAATGTTTGAAATGATTTTTGTTGGTGAAATATAAAAAGTGAACGCATTTCATGAGCGAATTCTAAAGGAGATGACAGATGATTACATTTGATAATGTCTCAAAACAATATGATAACGACCAAATAGCTGTCAAAGCACTAAATGTAGAAATTAAAAAGGGTGAATTCTTTGTTATTATTGGCCCTAGTGGATGCGGCAAAACTACTTTGTTGAAGATGATTAATCGATTAATACCCTTAACAGCAGGCACCATCTGGATCAATGATAAAAGAATTAGCGATTATAATATCCATGAGCTGCGTTGGAGTATTGGCTATGTACTACAGCAAATCGCCCTATTTCCGCATATGACAATAGAGGAAAATATTGCGGTTGTTCCAGAACTGAAGAAATGGAGTAAAACGAAAATCCATCAGCGTGTAGACGAACTATTAGCGTTGGTGGGGCTGGAGCCAGCGAAATATCGTCAGCGTAAGCCAAAGGAGCTGTCAGGAGGCGAACAGCAAAGGGTTGGCGTTGTTCGTGCCTTGGCAGCTGACCCAGAAATTATTTTAATGGATGAGCCCTTTAGTGCGCTAGACCCTATTAGTCGCACCAAACTACAGGATGATCTACTAGAGATGCAGCGTACCATCCAGAAAACCATTGTATTTGTATCACATGATATGCAGGAAGCACTGAAATTAGGAGATCGTCTCTGTATTATGAAAGATGGCGAAATTGTTCAGATAGGTACTCCACAGCAATTGCTACAAAATCCTGTAAATGATTTTGTCCAACAGTTTATTGGAGGTAAGCAGTCGGATCAATTGTTTACGATCCATGATGTGTTACAGCCAATCACTGTGACAAACGACTTTGGGCATACCATTCCTGTTGATGCCCCATTTCCGACGATTCTTGAAAAATTAGCCGAGCATGACTTGTTAGGTGTCGAAGAGAATGGCAAGCTCATTGGCATGGTGACAAGAGCTTCCACGCTTCGTTATTTAGCAGCGGATTCTAAGAAAAGAGGGCATGTGCATGGTGGCTAATGTGGTAGATGTATTTCAGGAACGGAAGGCACAGCTGCTGGCTGCATTACTAGAGCATATCCAAATCTCTTTTATTGCGCTATTTTTTGCTGTCCTCATCGCTATTCCCCTAGGTATCTATTTAACCAATAAAAAGAAAATAGCCGAGAGTATTATTGGAATCAGTGCTGTGCTGCAAACGATTCCTTCCTTAGCGTTGCTCGGCTTATTAATCCCTTTATTCGGTATTGGGAAAGTTCCCGCAATTATTGCGTTAGTCGTCTATGCGCTGTTGCCTATTCTACGAAACACCTACACGGGCATCAATGAGGTTGACCCATCACTGAAAGAAGCGGCATTAGCTATGGGAATGAATCGATCAAAGCGTTTAGTAAAGGTTGAGCTACCACTTGCTATGCCTGTTATGATGGCTGGTATTCGGACAGCAATGGTGCTGATTGTGGGAACAGCAACATTAGCTGCTTTAATTGGTGCAGGAGGCTTAGGAGATATTATATTACTTGGGATTGACCGAAATAACACGGCACTCATTCTTATAGGAGCCATTCCCGCTGCTATTTTAGCCCTGATTTTTGATGTGGCGCTTAAAAAGTTAGAATCTCTGTCCTTTAAAAAAACAATAACGACGTTGAGTCTCATTAGTTTAGCGGCACTGGTAATGATTTTCTTCCCGCTCCTAAGCAATAAACAGCAAGATGAAATTGTCATTGCAGGAAAGCTTGGTGCGGAGCCTGAGATTCTCATCAATATGTATAAATTATTAATTGAGCAGGAGACCGATTTAACGGTGACATTAAAGCCAGGGCTTGGTAAAACTTCATTTGTATTTAATGCATTGAAATCGGGCAGTATTGATATTTATCCTGAATTTACAGGCACCGCTATTTCGGAGTTTTTAAAGGAAGAAGCCATTAATAATAACCAAGAGGACGTCTATCTTCAGGCGAAAGAGGGGATGCAGGAGCAATTTGATATGGTCATGCTAAGCCCCATGAACTATAACAATACGTATGCACTCGCTGTATCAGAGGAGCTGGCTGAGAGCTATCAACTGCAAAAAATCTCTGATCTTAAACCGATAGAGCAGAAGGTGAAAGCAGGCTTTACATTAGAATTTAATGACCGTGAGGATGGCTATGTTGGCATACAAAAACGGTATGGGATAGCCTTTACGACACTTGCAACGATGGAGCCAAAGCTTCGCTATCAGGCAATACAATCAGGTGATATTAATTTGCTCGATGCTTATTCAACGGATAGTGAAATTCGTCAATACAAGCTACGTGTATTGGAGGACGATCAAGCATTATTCCCACCATACCAGGGAGCGCCTTTACTAAGGAAAGAAACGCTGATTGACTATCCAGAGATTGGAGAAGCGTTAAATCAACTAGCTGATCACATTACAGATGATGAAATGCGAGAAATGAATTATCAGGTGAATGTAGAAGGAAAGCTTGCAGCAGAAGTAGCAAAAGAATATTTAATAAAGATAGGATTATTAAAATAAACCCTCTAGCTTTAGAGGGTTTATTTTTATCAATAATTTATTAATGATAAACATTAAAAAATTATTGATAGAGATAAAAGGGGATGTATAATAGAGAGAAGGGAGGGAGAGGTTGATAATGGGGCAAACAATTCAAAGTAAAGAATTTCGATGGATGACAAAGGGGCTTCGTACCGCTTTTACCATCATCATGGTGATGATGATTTTTGTCTTGACGATGCTCGCGATATTTATGGTGGGAGCAATGGTGGTATCAGAGCAACAAGTGAATCATTTATTAGCAAAGGGCAGTGTGACCGCTGCCGTTCAGTTAGAAGGATTGGAAATGAAGCTGGCAGACCATGTGACAAGGGACATTCACTATTCAAAAAAAGATGTCATGATCTTTCTATTTACTGCTACAATATACATAGCTATTTTATTAATGATTATTGTACAAGTGAGGAATATATTAAGTAACTTATCAAAAGGTATTGTATTTTCACTCGCTAATAGTAAAAAAATGGAGAGAATTGCCTACTGTGTGATTGTATTGAGTTTGACAGTGAATGCATTTCGTACATATACCGTCTATCTAATCATGCAACAATTCCAAATGGAGTCCCGATTTGTGGAGACCGGTTTGATTAAGGGGATTAGCTATCATTTTACAGGCATTCATTGGACTCTTTTACTATGTGGTGTGGTGATTTGGACCTTTGCACGTATTTTCCGATACGGTGCATTCCTTCAGGATGAATATGATGCAACAGCTTAGGAAGTGAAAACATGACCATAATTATTCGATTAGATCGTATGCTAGCTGATCGTAAAATGCAGCTGAGTGAACTTGCAGAGAAGGTGGATGTCTCGATTGTCAATCTCTCTAATTTAAAAACGGGCAAGGTAAGAGCCGTACGTTTTTCTACATTAAATGCCATTTGTAAAGCTTTGGGCTGCCAGCCAGGAGACATATTGGAGTATGTAGAGGAAGAAGATGACATCTAGAAGCAAAGCAGAAAGGATTTTTTAAATGACGGCTTTTAGTTTTTTAATGCTCGCTATTATAGCAGAGGTTTTTGCCAGTTCCATGCTCAAGCGTACACAAGGCTTCACACGAATAGGACCTTCAATTGGTGTGGTAGTAGGCTATGGAACGGCTTTTTATTGTTTAGCCTTAACATTGAAAGTGATTCCTATCGGCACAGCCTATGCAATATGGGCAGGCTTAGGGACAGCGTTAACCGCTATTGTGGGTGTTGTCCTCTATAAGGAACGATTTAATCGCAAGAAAGTATTAGGGAT
Source organism: Lysinibacillus sp. IITD104 (assembly GCF_036698265.2). NCBI lineage: Bacteria > Bacillati > Bacillota > Bacilli > Caryophanales > Bacillaceae > Lysinibacillus > Lysinibacillus sp. IITD104. The sequence goes on along the minus strand of NZ_JBAHYH020000001.1, from coordinate 2,777,542 downwards.
TCTGTGCATTATTCTGGGTGTCGTAGTACTCAATCTTGCGGGTGGTCATTAGGAGGCTGAACAGGATGAAAGGCTATTTATTTTTAACACTATCGATTATAAGCGAGGTTTTTGCAACAACCATGCTGAAGTTCTCAGACGGCTTTACTGTCCTTGCTCCCTCCTTGGCGGTCGCAATTGGCTATGGTATTTCGTTTTATAGCCTATCGCTCTGCTTAAAAACCATGCCATTAAGCTTGGCCTACGCTATCTGGTCAGGTGTCGGCACAGCTTTAACCGTTCTAGTAGGCATTGTCATTTGGCACGATATTTTTACTGTTTATTCTGCGATCGGTATTGCCCTCATTATAGGAGGCGTTATCTTGTTGAATCAGGGGGATAAAGGTGAAGAAGTGGTGGATAGCGATAGCATAGCAAAAGGGTCAGATCTGTGAGGAGAAGCGGATAGAAAGGCGAAAGTAGCGGATAGCAGGTCTAAATTGATGGATAGAATTAGTAAAGTGGTGGATAGCCTGGCAAAAGGGTCAGATCTGTGAGGATAGGCGGATAAAAATGCGAAAGTAGCGGATAGCAGGTCTAAATTGATGGATAGGATTAGTAAAGTGGCGGATAGCCTGGCAAAAGGGTCAGATCTGTGAGGATAGGCGGATAGAAATGCGAAAGTAGCGGATAGCAGGTCTAAATGGATGGATAGGATTAGTAAAGTGGTGGATAGCCTGGCAAAAGGGTCAGATCTGTGAGGATAGGCGGATAGAAAGGCGAAAGTAGCGGATAGCAGGTCTAAATGGATGGATAGGATTAGTAAAGTGGTGGATAGCCTGGCAAAAGGGTCAGATCTGTGAGGATAGGCGGATAGAAAGGCGAAAGTAGCGGATAGCAGGCTGAATTCAACGGATAGCCCTGCCAAAACCTAGGCTTAGTTCATCGCAAAAGACCGTTGAGAAGGCAAACCAATAGAATGGAGAGAATTTGATGATAAAAGCGCTAATTTTTGATTTTGACGGTACAATCATTGATACGGAAACAGCATGGTATAACGTTTTTAAAGATGCCTATGCACAATATGGTGTTCAATTATCGCTAGCAACCTATGCTAAGTGCCTTGGGACCAATCTTCAAACTTTTAATCCCTATACATATCTTGTTACACATCATCACATACAACTGGATGTGGAGGCTTTTCAAACATCCATTCAGCAACGCCATGCACAATGGATGGAAACGGAAACGCTAAGACCTGGTATTTTAGCATTGCTGCAGCAGGCAAAGGAAGCGGGTTTGAAAATTGGACTTGCTAGTAGCTCCAGTCGTCAATGGATTGATATGTATGTGGATCGGCTGGGTATCCGACATTACTTTGATTGCTTTTGTAGCGCTGATACGGTGACAAATGTTAAGCCTGATCCAGAGCTTTACTTGCAGGCGCTTGAACAATTAGGAGTAGAGGCTGATGAGGTCGTGGCAATTGAGGATTCACCGAATGGCGCACAAGCCGCTGTAGCAGCGGGGCTTTATACAGTGGTCATTCCGAACGAGATTACCAAGCAATTACCATTCCATACAAAACACCATACCGTAACTGCATTAGAACATTATACAATACATGATCTCCTCGCATGTTTGGCAAAAACCTCCCCCTCATTGGTGGAGGTTTTTTTAGTTTCTTTAGGAAGAAGTCGCCATATTTTTTGTCGCAACATATGATAACGAGAGGGCAACTTACACGGATCAAATCGTATAGTCAAACTAAGAGAGGGGGCTACGAATTGAATAGTGATAAGAAAAGAAATCACTTTTTATGTGAAGCTTTAAGTGATTTAAAGGATCTTCAGGATATTATGATGAATTTTCATTCTAAATATTTTGGTCAGCTACTTATTAAAATTGTCGGGAGTGATACGATTCCATTTTTTTTAATTACCCATAGTGGTGCGCATTTAAGCTTATTGGATACAGTGAAACAGTTTGAGACAGAGTTTTTCCGCATTGAGGCTGTTGATAGAGAGCGTTGTCGTGGCACAGTATCGTTGTTGCGTGCTTTTGATTATGAAGGAAACGATACGAATTCGATTGCAGATGTGGTGAGGCTAGAAAAAACAAGTACAAAGAAATCTATTGAACTCAGTGGTATATCGGCCATTCAGCTCTTAAAGCCAGACATGTTGAAAGGGAAATTTATCATAGAGCCGAAATGGTAGTACCATATTAAACTACTAAAGCTAGAGCATCTGTCTATATGCAAGGGATACAAAGTGAATGTAATAGAGAGAGAATCTAATGAAAGGAAGTTTAGCTATGACGATTATTGGTATGCTGCATCATCGACTTGATCCAACAACAGTGCTCAAGTCCTATGCCTTTGCAGCAGTTGCGAAAGCTGAAGGCGCAACATTTTTTTACTTCACACCTAAAAGTGTGGACTTTGCCAAACGGTCTATTCGAGCAAAGGTCTATGAGAATGGGCAATGGCAGGAAAAAACGATGCCCTTTCCTGATGTTATCTATAATGCAGGAAGCCCTGAGAAATTATCTGTTTCGAAGGAGATTATTGATCGTTTAAAAGAGGAGATACCATTTACAACTCATTCAATCGGGAACAAATGGAATGTGATGAAACGATTAAAGGAAGCGAAGGAATTTGAACAGTATTTGATTCCCTCTGAAATTGTAAAGGATGCCGATTTATTTCATAAGTTCGTTAATTATTATAAACGAGTTGTGTTTAAGCCAATTGATGGACGAAAAGGGAAGGGTATTTATTTTATAACGAAGGCGGGAGCCAAGTATTTTGAGGTGAAAAAGGATAGCACCACGACAACCTATACAAAGCCACAATTGGATTCCTTGATAAAGGAGCAACTTGCGTCTGGCACCTTTATTATGCAGCCGTATATTCAATCTGTTACAAAATCAGGTCAGGTCTATGATTTCCGCCTGCATGTTCAAAAAAATGGAGAAGGTAAATGGGTAGTGACAACGGTGTATCCACGCATTGCACCGAATGGCTCCATCATACCGAATATTAATAATGGTGGCTATACCAATTATTTAGATCCTTTTTTGGAGCAGGAGTTTAAGGAAGAGGCCTATAATATTCGGCGAATGCTTGAGCATTTTTCACTAGCGCTGGCACATCATCTGGATGAAATTCAAATGGCGAAATTTGGGGAAGTTATTGATGAAATTGGCATTGATGTAGGGTTAGATCAAAATCAAAAAATTTGGATGTATGAGGTCAATTGGCGCCCAGGCTGTCCTCCTGCCTTTTACTTGGAATTAGATGTGGTCATCCATTCCATCCGTTATGCGATGTATCTAGCCAAAAATCAAAAACCGCTGAAAAAGAAAATTGACCAACAAAAAAGTAAGCAGGTGGAGGCAAAGAAAACCCTGCCGATTATTGCGATTACAGGAAGTGCGGGGAAAACTACTACAAAGGCATTTGTTGGTTCGATCTTATCGAAAAAGTGGAATGTATTTGAATCAAAGGATTATTGGAATACGACAGAGCATACGAAAAAACATAAGGAAGAAATCAATGATACACATCAGGCTGTTGTATTAGAGTATGGTATGGCTTACCCAGGCATTATTACCAATCACTGCAGCATCATCCAGCCGAATATTAGTATTGTAACGAATATAGGCTTAGCCCATGTTGGGAACTTTGATGGAGATGTAAGGGGCGTTGCCAAGGCAAAATCGGAATTGATTCATGGCATGGACCAACAGGGCTTGCTCATTGTCAATCAAGATGATGACAATTCAAGATACTTAGAGACACAGCAATTTAAAGGGAAAATCATCACAGTAGGGATTAAAAAGGAAGCGGATTACCGTGCATATGATTTGCAATATAAAGATGTCGGCATGTCCTTTAAAATGAAGCTGCATGGGCAAGAAATAGAATTATATATTCCTATTTTAGGAGAACATCATGTATACAACGCATTGAATGCAGTGGCAGTGGCTGATCTTTTAGGATTTAGTCCACTTGATATTCAGGCAGGGCTCAACTTTAAAAAACCACCAAGACGTTTAACGATTTATAATTGCCGTGATGATATAACGGTTATTGATGATACAGTACACTCTCATCCGCAGGGGGTTCGTGCTGCGCTCGATGTACTGAAGAATATCGCGACAAATCGCAAGGTAGCCATTATTGGACAAATGCGAGAACTTGGTGTCTTGAGAGAAGAGGAATATCGTAAGGTTGGGGAGTATGTATATGAGATAGGCATCGATGAATTTATTACCTATGGCTTTAGGACAGATGAAATGAGTAATGCTGCCATCGCGAAGGGCATGGACCCATCCAGAGTACATCATTTTATTAATAAAGATCAAATGCATGTCCTCCTTGAAAAGCTCATTAAGCCTCATGATACCATTCTTGTGAAGGGTGCAAGTAAAACCAATATGTTCGAAACCGTGAAATTTTTAGATCAAACGTTTAAAGAAGAATGATCCATTATGACTTATGAAGATAAAAAAGCCCGAGTAACTGTCCACTGGCAAGCGGCAATTATTCGGGTTATTTTTTTCAAACTCTCAAAATGAATTTTATTTCCTTCGCTGCAGTGATTGCGTGATTTCTTGCTTCCTTCAAGGTTGCTCCCTCTGCTATGACATAGGCGTAACGATGACCCATCGATAAAGGTGGGGTGAGGAGGGTGCCTCTTCTCGGTTTGACATATACTTCAACGACGCCAGTTGATCTTGTCGCTCTTGCCTTGCCAATAACCTTTTCTAAAATTCCTCTACTTTCCACAATGACATATTTTGTATACACAAATTTTTTATGTCTTGGTTGCAGATTAGGCTGTTCTCCTAGCAAAATCTTCAGTGTTTCTTCTACTAAACTAAAACCTAGAGCTGCTTGTAGCATATTATTCATAGCGCCACCTGAAATTCGAGGATTGATCTCGATAAGTTTCCAACCATTTTGGGTTAATCGAAGCTCTAAGTGAAGAGCCCCATTCTCAATACCAAAGGCTTTCACGATGGAATGGAGTACCTCCTCGATGCCTGATTGGATGTCTTTAGGGGCTTTCACTAGAACACCATAGCCAGTAATGATAAATCGTTTTCCTTGGGTAATTTCTTGCTCAATTATACCAATGACATGTGGTTGTCGTTGATAAACAACCGCCTCTACTAAATATTGAGGGCCATCTAGATATTCTTCAATCATGATGGTTTCATAGGGATTTTTACTGCGTAGTGCTTTGAGGTGGTTATTGAGCTGGTCGGCATCCGTTGCTAGTAAGACATCTTTTGAGCCAGTTGATTTAGGAGATTTTACGATTAATGGAAAGGTTAAATTTTTAGCTATAGGTTCGTTCGGTTTCATGAGCGAAAATTTTGGCGAATAGGGCTGGTCTTGTAAAAACTTTCTTGTTTTTTCTTTATCCTCCATAGTTTCAATGGCACTGGAGGATGTATAGTTCTGACAAAATTCATCACATAGTATTGAAGCAATATGGACAAATGGATCAACAAAACTAACGATACTTTTAATATTTAATCCAGCTTTTCCTAGTTTCTCAATTTCATCTTTCATGCTCTCGATATCAAAAGTATCAATGAGTATCATTTTATGGATGTCGGGGTAGGCTCTGCGCTGCTGAAGTTGTTTTTCATTATTTGTGAAAAGTACTGTGAAGTAGCCTAATTTTTCTGCTGCCCTTGTTGCTTCACGACTAGACCCAGATTTGTTTGTACCGATAAATACAATGGCTTTCAGGTATATCACTCCTTCTATTGGTACTTAGATACTTAATCACCTTTATATATATGCAATGAAATAGATTTCCTCTAGTTATGTATCTTGTCTACATCCAAGCAACTTTTAAAAGGTTACATATACTAGAAAAGAAAGGAGGGAGAAAAGATATGAAGCCTCTTTCGGTGAAAAATTTAGCAATGATTACGGCAGGCTATCTAGTGCACGGATCAGAGGATACACTGATTCAGCATGGGGCTTATCGATTAAAGCAAGTGAAAAAGTCCAATACGGCACTTTTTACAAGTAAACGTATTGTTAATTGGAAAAATCTTGAGCCACTTTCTCCTCTAGTGCTAGTGACCGATAGAGCTTATCGGCCAACTGACATTCCCAATCATGTCATTATGATACAGGTAGCGAATGCAGAAGAGGCCTATTGGAAATTTGTCCATTTTTATCGCAGCCAGTTTCATATTCCGATTGTCGCGATCACAGGTACATCAGGCAAAACAACGACAAAAGAGATGATTAAACATATTCTTTCGGCTGATCGGAAAGTGACTGCGACGACATTGAGCAGCAATTCTAGAACGGCTTCTTTGCAATATTTACTGGGCATTGAGGATGAAACCGAGGCTGCCGTTTTTGAAACAGCAGTGGGCTCACCTGGAGACGTTACGAATGCAGGGAGATATTTCAAACCGACAATCGGTATTATTACGAATATCGGAGCCCATCATTTAAATTATTGCAAAACATTAGAAGGCTATATTCAAGCAAAGGGAGAAATGCTAGATATCATTCATCCAAAAGGTACATTAATTATCAATGCTGAAGATATGAATACGAAAAAAATAGATGTTACGAGATTTCGTGGGCGTTTGATCAAGGTGGGAAAGCATGACTCCTGTGATTTTCAAGCGAGCCATATCCACTACTATCAAAAAGGCATGAAATTTGTCCTGCATCATGATAGAAAAAGCTATGACATTCTTGTACCAGGGTTTGGGGAGCATCAGGTTTATAATGCTCTTGCTGCCATCGCAGCGGTCCACGATATGGGCGTGCCTATTCCAGTCGCAGCAAATCAGCTCCAATCATTCCGTCAATTGAAAAAACAATTGCAACTCTTTGAGGGCATTAATCATTCCATGTTATTGGATGATACATGGAGTATTACAACCACTTCCTTAGAGGCTGCCTTAAAAGTGTTGAATGAGCTAGGTGATGGCAAGAAAAAGATCGCTGTTATTGGTACAATTACCGATTTAGGTTCGTGGGGCTACATTATTCATGAACAAGCGGGAGAATTAATTCGACGTATTGGCGTGGATGTTCTGATTACCATTGGAGAACACGCAAGGATTATGGCCGATCATGCAGTAAAGCTAGGATTTAGCGCACCTGTTTATACATTTAAAAATAGTACGCTCGTCTATCCGTTACTGCAGAGGATTGTGGATGAAAATACCATCATTCTCATAAAGGGAGATATGTATAGCAAACAGGTCTCTAAACTTGCAACGGAGCTAAAGCTAAAGCCTCCACCACCTGCTGATTAGCTTCTTTCAATATAGGATATTGACTGTGCCACATAGAAGAGCTTTCTAATAAGGTATAGTAATTGATCAAAAAGCAGCACGCTAGATCAAGAGAAGAAATAAGTCATCTACAAGATTGATAAAGAGAGGAGGCGTAGTACACTTGCAATCCATTAGTGTGCAGAAACTTAGGAATGTCCTACAGGGAAAGCTCCTTCACGGATCAGAACAATGGTCTGTTAAGCAGGCGATCTACTATAATCGACATGATTTAACAAAAAGCCATTCGCTCCTGTTTGTTAGTCGAAACGATCAAATCAACTGGCAAGAGATTGATCGGAAAGGTCCATCTCTTATCATATCCGATAAACCGTCTACAGAGTTAAAAAATGCGCAATCAAATACAACCGTTTTACAAGTGAAAAGTGTTGCACAGGCATACTGGACATTTATCGAGTATTATCGTGGGCTCTTTGAAATTCCCGTTGTGGCTTTAACAGGCACTTGTGGTAAAACAACGACAAAAGAGATGTTAAAACATATTGCTAGTAAGCATTGGCAAGTGCAAGCATCCATCAGCAGTAAAAACGAGCCAAGGCAATCACTACCTTATTTAACGGGCATTGATGATAAAACGCAAGCCGCTATCTTTGAATTAGGCTTAGGGAATACAGGGAATATTAAACATCAATGTATGATCTATCAACCAACTATCGGCATCATTACAAATATTGGTGTCCATCATCTAGATGGCTGTCTTAATTTAGAAGGCTATATTAAGGCCAAGTCAGAAATTGTGGAAGGTATTAAAGAAGATGGCACGTTAATCATCAATGCAGATGATGCCAATACCAAAAAAATCTCATTGAAAAGATTTAAAGGGAAGATTATCAAGTTTGGCTTACAGGATACGGCAGATTACAAGGCTTCGAAAGTGGAGTTTGCCAATACGGGCATGAAGTTTGTTTTAGAGGTAGCGGATGAAACATACAATGTGTTTGTCCCAGGCTATGGAGAGCATCAGGTCTATAATGCCTTAGCCGCGATTGCAGCTAGCCATGAAATGGGGCTGACTATTCGTCAGGCAATCGCAGGACTAAGAACATTTAAACAGATGGCAAGACATTTAGAATTTACGACAGGACTTGGTGACAGTACGATTATTGATGATACATGGACAAATAACCCAACATCTGTAGAGGCAGCCTTAAAAGTGCTAGATACGGTGGGAAAAGACAAAAAGGTCATTCTTGTTTTAGGGGATATAAAGCGATTAGGCAATTTTGAAGAAAAATATCATCGCGAAATCGGCTCCATGGTAGCACTAAGAAAGATCGATACATTGATTACCATCGGCAAAAGGGCAGAGAAGATTGCCGATCAAGCGCAAAAGGATGGAACCAGCGCAGAGGTTCATACGTTTAAAGAGGTAGCAGGCGTTTTAGAATTATTGAAACCAAAGCTAGATGTGGACACGATAGTTTTAATTAAGGGACCGATGTCTAGTAGATCCATGATCGAATTTGCCAATAAACTAAAAAACGCATAGAAAAAGGGTGTCTCAAAATGAATGAGACACCCAATTCTTACTTATTTTAAAACACGCCGAGCTGTTACCCATGTTATGCTTAAACTTTGTTTCACAACAGTTCGTAGTCATATTAATATATTGATTACTCCCTATAATAGATCCTCGTTTGTGTGATTTCTATTGGTAGAGATGAATAATAAATCTACTTTTTGAAACTGAGATTTTTGAATACGTTTACCAACTAAAGCTTGTGTTTGCTAATTTATTCTTCAACTCAATACCATGTTTCTTAAAGACATAGTAAGTAAAACCACTTGTAAAAGTCAGTGCACTTAACAGGGCGTAGAGTTATTTAGTAGAGATAACGCGCTTCGCAGTAATATAGTGTTGAGCATAATAATCAACAAATAATACTCTTGTCATGACACCATCGGAATTAGGGATGATGATACGGTGATCGCCTGCATAAATCCCTACAAGAGAAGGTTTTTTTGAACCTTTCACACTATTAAAGAAGACTAAATCACCCTTTTTCAAATTAGCACGCGCTACAGTTGATCCTTTGCTCATTAAACCGCTTAAAGAAGTTGATCCGAGTTTAACGCCACTTTTACGATAGATGAAATCGACAAATGCTGGAGCGGTAAAGCGTAGACTTGACTCATTTGTTGTCGAGCTAATCGTTACTTTATTTTTATAAGTCAGCGCATTCTCAACAATTTTATCGCCTTTTGTTGCAGGGTTGGCTGATAGCAGAGTAGGTAATACTCTACGTGCCGATACATAGTTTTCTTTATAATACGGCTTACTATTTAAATCAGAGATAACTATATTTTGTTTGGTATCAGCCATATGGATGATTTTATTGTCGCCAATATACATACCGACATGATCGGGATCAGTTCCCGTTTTTTTACTTTTAAAGAACACTAAATCGCCTTTTTGTAATTGGTTTCTCGCTACATAAGTCCCTTGCTGAATCATATAATTTTCGTTATACGTACCAAGGTCTACCCCATTTTTCTCGAAGATGTACATTAAAAATGAAGCACAAGAAAATTTGTATGGGTATGTACGCTTGTAAACCGAATTGCTGTATGTTGCTTGCCCCATTAAGCTTTTACCAGTCTGAATTAATTGGTCTGCTTTTACAGCTACCGCCTGTGCGTTGTTCTGAGCATTTGTAGTCGCAGCCTCTACTTGTATTGGCTGGATCGCTGTTTGCACCATTCCAAATGAACTAAATCCAATTGTTAATGCAAGTGTTGTAGATAAAAATCGTTTATTCATGTTGTGTAACCTCCTAAAGCATCTAGTAGGATTTCTCCTGTATACCTTTGCCATGGAAATAATCGTAGCATGAAAAAGTAGGGCTTCTGGGCGGTAAATGTTACCAGGGTAACTGAAGGGAGGGCTTCAACACTTGCTATAAAAGGCTTTATCAAGGGAATTTACAGTTTTATTACAAATGTTTCAGTAAGATGTAATATGGAACAATTCCATGAAAAAAGCTGCCCCAAAACGAGGCAGCCTACACGATTTTCTGTATCATTTCTACACGATTACCAAAGGGATCACGGAATTCAAAGCGCTCGTAATGGGGAAGAGGCACCGAATCGAGTATCTTGATTTGATGAGCTGCGAGTTTCTTCCGCCAATACTGAATATCCGCTACTTGATATGCAATATGCGCCTTTGTGGTCAAACGATCGAAGCCATCCTCTGTCCCTACATGGACTGTAACCAAAATCCCCCACGTCCTTTGAGAGAGTCAGGCTTCTCTAATTCTTGAAGTCCTAAGACATGACAATAAAAATCCTTCCCTTGCTCCTCACAACCTTTCGGAATTGTAATTTGCACATGATGTAAACCCATTATCATCTCAGACCACCCCCTTTTTTTCTTAATTATAGAGTAATTTCTAAATATTTGAAATGGATGGGAGGATAGAGCTTAAACTAGCGGATAGAACTTCAAAAGTGAAGGATAGCATTCTAAAACTAGCGGATAGAATCATCAAATTGAAGGATAGAGTTTAAACAGGTGGATAGAACTTCAAAAGTGAAGGATAGCATTCTAAAACTAGCGGATAGAATCATCAAATTGAAGGATAGGGTTTAAACTAGCGGATAGAACTTCAAAAGTGAAGGATAGCGTTCTAAAACTAGCGGATAGAATCATCAAATTGAAGGATAGAGTTTAAACAGGTGGATAGAACTTCAAAAGTGAAGGATAGCATTCTAAAACTGGCGGATAGAATCATCAAATTGAAGGATAGGGTTTAAACTAGCGGATAGAACTTCAAAAGTGAAGGATAGCATTCTAAAACTGGCGGATAGAATCATCAAATTGAAGGATAGAGCTTAAACTGGTGGATAGAACTTCGAAAGTAGCGAATAGCGCTTCAAATTAAGAGGATAAATCCTTAAAAGAGAGGGATAGCGCTCTAAATGTGAAGAAAGCTGTTAAGATTTAATACTATGGTATAATAATAAAAACGGAATAATAGGATAGAGGTACAAATTAGATTTGTTTAAAAGGGAAGATCGGTGTGAATCCGACGCTGTCCCGCAACTGTAAATGGGAGCACATTTCAACAGGCCACTGTTACGAGTCGTAATGGGAAGGTGAAAGGTGTGATGAACATAAGCCAGGAGACCTGCCTTTATCTAGTACAGCCAAAAAACCTACGCGGATAGGGGGTGTTGAGTGTGACTAGAGAATTTCTCCTGCATGCTCATAGTACGATGATTGCTAAAAAGGGTGCTTCTATGTTTAATAGAAGGCTTCTTTCCATTTGGCGATCACCGTATTATGTCGTGTATTTGTCATAGTAGACATCTTTCTAATGAGGGAAAGATGTTTTTTTATGTAAAAAATTAAAGGAGCGGTCCACATGAATCCACAAGTTGTTGAGTACTATGAAAGCTTATTCAAATTTGAAATTATGCAAGAGCCTAAACCCTTAAAGGAGCTTGTCGAACAATATGTTGGGCATGATGCTACACATGAGCAATCTATTTTAGCAGCATACGCAAATGTTTTGAAAGAATTAAGAGGATAGAATATGTTTGGCTACTTCGAAAAACGAAGTAGCCATTTTTTAATAAGCGCATGCTTTGACAATTAATAATAGTAGGCGTACAATTTCGTTGAACAATTGTTTTGAACGTTTGTTCAAAAAAGAGGTGAGAACTATCGATCAAAAAGAAAAAAATAAAGAGGTAAAGGATCAAATTTTACAAGCGGCAAAAACCTTGTTTTCATCAAGGGGCTTTGATGGTACCACGGTGAGACAAATTTGTGAAGAAGCAGATGTGTCACTTGCACTTGTTTCCTATCATTTTGGTGGCAAGGAAAATGTCTTTAATGCATTATTTGAACCGCTACGCCACACCTTTATGAATGCTCATTATGACGTTCAAGATTCAATCGGTGCGCTTCGTAGCTTTTGTCGTAACTTTGTTCTTTACCGAATCCAGGAGCATGAGTTAATTGATATATTACAGCAAGAAATAGTCATGAATAGTCCTAGGCTTGAGATGCTAAAGGATGTGTTTTTACCTTCCTGGGAGCAACTTCGGACAATTTTATTGGCTTGTCAGGAGCAACAGACCATTTACTTCGAGTCACTTGATGTTGCACTGAACTTTATTATGGGAACGTTAATGTATTCGTTGAACAATCCCTTTTTAAACCGTTCTTCATTACAAGCAACACCCGATCAGATAGCGGAGCTTGCAGTCAACTTCGTGTTCCATGGTCTTCAAACTAAATTATAAAAAGAAGGTAATAGGATGAAAGCAGCAAAATTTTACGGTGTAAAAGATATTCGAGTAGAGGAGGCACAACTGCCAGCACTAGAGCCAGGCATGGTGAAAGTAAAAGTTGCCTTTGCAGGAATTTGTGGTAGTGATTTACATGAATATGTTGGTGGGGCTTATGCATTCCGTACACAACCCGTATTAGGGCATGAATTTGCAGGTGTCGTTGTAGAGGTTGCAAAAGGCGTTACACAGACAAAAGTAGGAGATCGTGTGGCAGTGGAGCCACCAATTCCATGTGGTAAATGTGATAATTGTCGACGTGGCTATTCCAACTTATGTAAACGTGGTCAATCTTATGGCTATACAATTTCTGGCGGATTTGCAGAATATGCAGTTGTACAAGAAGAAAATATTCACCTTCTTCCTGACAATATGAGCCTAGAGCTAGGCGCACTTGTTGAACCTACAGCAGTAGCGGTACATGCAGTGCGTCAAAGTCAATTAAAGCTAGGCGATACAGCTGCTATTTTTGGTGCGGGTCCTATTGGATTATTGGTCTTGCAGGCTGTGAAGGCAGCGGGAGCAAGTGAAATTTTTGTCGTAGAGGTTTCGGATGAACGACGCCAAAAAGCACTTGAATTAGGCGCGACCTATGTCATTAATCCAATTGATACGGATGCAGTAGCGTTTATTCGTGAAAAAACAGCTGGTGGGGTCGATGTTGCGTATGATGCAGCAGGTGTGCAAGCAACATTTACTAGCGGTGTGAGTGCTGTTCATCCAGGCGGCGAATTTAAAATCGTCAGCGTATGGGAAAGACCTGTAGAATTTAACCCTAATGCGGTGGTTTCTCCAGAGGTAAAAATCAGTGGCTCGTTCGCCTATGTGAATATTTTCCCTGAAGTGATTCGATTACTTGCTCGTGGTGTGATTGATGGACAAGCTGTTATCACAAGCCAAATTGCTTTAGAGGATATCGTGGAAAAAGGCTTTGAGGCTTTAACAAAAGACCGTAGCCAATGCAAAATTCTTGTAAATATGAATATGTAATTTAATAAAATCATAGCCGAACTTGAGGTTTGGCTATGATTTTTTTGGCTACCTTAATAATATAATACCAATTGGAATACATTTGTTTGTCATAAAACTGCCTTTAGGACTTCATTCATATTTCACTTTTTATTTATATAATTAATCTGCTATAAATAGAGAGATTGGAGATTAAATATGAAAAATTTGCTTTATTCTAGATTTTGGCGGCTACATTTTTTCGCAGCACTTTTTATTACGCCTTTATTGCTGTCTCTCACATTAAGTGGGATTGGTTATTTGTTTTTTACAGATGTAGAAAATCGATTATATGACGATTATTTCTTTGGTGAAAGCCATAAGGAAGAGGTCTTAACAATTGATGAGGCCGTGGAAAAAGCGGAGGCGGCATTTGCAGGATACTCTACTACGAAAGTGATTATGTTGGAGGAGCCTTATAATACGCGTTTAACTTTATCAAATGGCGCTAAACAAAAGTACGTATTTTTAGATGATCACAATCAAATGGTTGGTAGTCAGGATGCCGATTATACATTTTCAAATATTATGAGAAATACGCATAGCTCTCTCTTTATTGGTGGGACCTTTGTCAACTATTTAGTAGAGCTGGCAGCTTGCTGGACGATCTTTTTATTACTTTCAGGTCTTTATATGACATTCAAAGGAAATCTCCTAAAGAAGGGCAAGTCGGAGAATAAGAGACAAAAAAGTAAGAGATTGCATGCGCTTGTTGGGACAATCATTACGATTCCAATGGTGATGTTCATTTCGACTGGGCTATTATGGTCTGCTTTTCAGGGTTCCATGCTAGCAGATATAGCGTCAGAAAATCCTACTTTTGGGTATCCATTACTCCAACAAAAGCCCCCAACATCTGATGTCTCTGAAATTCCATGGGCCACTCGTCAATTAGAGGCACCGACCTCAGAAGGGGAACATGCACAGCATCATGGCGGTGGTGCTGTCCGTTATACGAACGACAGCCAAATGACGATTGCTCAGCTTGAAAAAGAAATCAATTCGATGAACATTGCTAAGCCTTACTCTATAATTTATCCGTCAAACGGTGAGGGCGTCTATACAGTGGCGAAGGCTAGTAATTCTGGTGTAACAGGGCTAGATGTAAAACCTACAGCGGAAGCTACAATGTATTTTGATCAGTATAGTGGCAAGTTTATCGATCAAGTGAATTATGACGATTATGGCCTATTAGCTAAATTCTTTACGTGGGGGATACCATTACATGAGGGGCATTTATTTGGCTGGCCGAATAAGCTTTTAAACTTAGTGGTTTGTTTAGCCTTTTTAGCCGTAATCGTGTGGGGCATTCGCACTTGGATTTTACGTAGAAAAAAAGGGGAGCTGTCTGCACCACCGCAAATTTCTCATAAAATATCCATGCCATTCATCATTTTCCTTGTCATATTAGGGATTATGATGCCGCTATTTGGTGCGTCATTAATCGCTGTGGCATTAATTGAATATATCATTTTAGGTTGGCAAACAAAGAAGAAGCTAAGAGCACAAGAAACGAAATAAAGCAAAGGGATACGGCACAGCAGGATTGTGCCGTATCTTTTTGTTTATTTCATTTATTAGAACGCAATACTATACTGAAGCGGTAAAAATGTTTATAGATTTTTCAGCATGATTTTATAAAGTTTTAAGATTTGTATGGTACATTGCTAGTAGTTTCAGCTTATTGGGGGAATGTAGATGTCAATTAAAACAAGGTTTTTGCTATCATATGTGGGTGTCATAATCATTGCCATCACGCTATTACTAGCAGCGGTTTTTCTTTTTTCCTTTGCCATCACTGGTGATATCAAAGCGATTGAGCATTTTTATAAAAAATCTTATGTCCAAAAGCCTTTGACGACAGTAGAGGAAAATGCATTTCTAGATTTAAAATTACTAGCTAAAAATAATCCCCAGCAGCTTTTAGATCTCGAACAGCTTGAACAAATCAATGCGCCTTCGATAGAGATTGTGGTACGAAAAGACCATCAAATTGTTTATTCAACACAGAAAGAG
This sequence comes from Lysinibacillus sp. IITD104, assembly GCF_036698265.2. NCBI lineage: Bacteria > Bacillati > Bacillota > Bacilli > Caryophanales > Bacillaceae > Lysinibacillus > Lysinibacillus sp. IITD104. Next base: position 2,761,888 of record NZ_JBAHYH020000001.1, on the reverse strand, counting down.
CATAAACAATTATTGCTTCAAAGCTTACCTGGTTTTGAAGCGACCAATATTAATTCTCGTGACACAATCATGATCAATCAAGCCTTTTATACGTATGTCAAATTTGATTTTTATTTTCCAGATCAAACAGAGGGTAGTATTTTTGTATTGCGAGAGGTTAGTTCCCATGCAGAGGTAACGAGGGAGCTGTTACCGATTCTTTTAGGTATTTTATTCGTTCTGTTTATGATGATTATTGGCTTTTTAAATTATTTAGTCTCAAGAAGTATTATTAAACCGATTTCGGCATTAAAGGAAGGAGCAGAACGTATTAAATCGGGCGACTTGGATTTTGAGATTGCGACCCACTCGAAGGATGAAATTGGTCAGCTGAATCGATCCTTCGAGGAAATGAGAGTCAAATTAAAAGAATCCATCCAACTTCAGCTTCAATATGAGGAAAATCGAAAGGAGCTCATCTCCAATATCTCCCATGATTTAAAAACGCCGATGACTTCCATTATCGGCTATGTGGAGGGCATTAAAGATGGTGTGGCGAATACAGAGGAAAAAATGGATAAATATTTAACTACTATCTATACAAAGGCAAAGGATATGGATGTATTAATTGATGAGCTATTCTTATTTTCTAAATTGGATTTAAAAAAGATTCCCTTCCAGATGGAAAGCGTCAATCTTCAGCAATATATGCATGATTATGTAGAGGATGCAAGCTTTGATTTTATTGCACGAGACATTCATTTACACTATATAGCAGAAGGCTCGCCGCTTTTGGCTATGGTGGACCGAGATAAATTAAGACGTGTCCTGACGAACCTTTTAAGTAATAGCGAAAAATATATGGATAAGCCATATAAGCAAATCATTATTTCCTTGCATGAGCGAGCAGAGGATGCGATTATTCAGGTAACAGATAATGGTGCAGGCATTGATCCTGTCGCATTGCCCTATATTTTTGATCGATTTTACCGTGCGGAGCCTTCACGTAATTCGCAAACAGGAGGCAGTGGCTTAGGGTTAGCCATTGCAAAACAAATCGTTGTTGAAATGGGTGGCGATATTTGGGCAAAGAGTGAATTAGCAAAGGGGACGAGCATATTCATTTCATTGAAAAAGGCTGAGGAGAAGGTGAATCATCATGAAAAAAATTCTGCTAATTGAAGATGAAGTGAGCATAGCTGAGCTTCAACGAGATTATTTAGAGATTAATGGCTTTACAGTAGATATCCAACATCATGGAGAGGATGGGCTACAGCAGGCACTTAAAGGTAATTATGATTTAATCATTTTGGATATCATGCTACCAGGGATAAGTGGCTTTGACATTTGTAAACAGATTCGAGCAGTACACAATATTCCCATTTTATTTGTTTCAGCTAAAAAGGAGGATATTGATAAAATTCGTGGTCTTGGACTAGGAGCGGATGATTATATTACAAAACCATTTAGTCCGAGTGAATTAGTGGCAAGGGTCAAGGCCCATTTATCGAGATATGAGCGTCTGGCGACCCATCAACAAACAAATCATATGATGTCCATTCATGGTATTACAATCGATACTTCGGCTAGAAAGGTGTTTGTTAATGGTGAGGAGATTGCCTTTACAACGAAGGAATTTGATTTACTTGTCTTTTTTGTTAGACACCCCAATCAAGTATTAAGTAAGGAACAGCTATATGAGCGAAACTGGGGCTATGAATCAGCTGCAGACGTTTCGACTGTCACTGTTCATATACGAAAGCTACGTGAAAAAATTGAACGAGAGCCAGCGCATCCCAAGTTTTTGGAAACAGTATGGGGTGCAGGCTATCGCTTCAATGTTTAAGTAAAACTACCTCGTCCTTGTGGCGGGGTAGTTTTTTTAGACTTTTTTAAGAATTCGTTAATGGGCAATTTAGCATTACCGCTTACACTGAGGAAGGAAAGGCGGTGTATTAAAATTGAAAAAAAGGCAGGCAGTAATCATTGCATTAACATTTTTACTTCAAGGGTGTGCCTCAATTGATACAGAAACAATACAGCATGATAAAGGTGGGAGTGAAGTGGTGGGAACAGAATGGGCGAGTGAGTTGCTCAAGGCAGCTGAAAGGGGAGATATCGATGGGCTTCAACATGCTTTGAAACAAAAAGGGGACATCAATGTACAAGATTCAAATAATCGAACAGCTTTGATGATAGCTACCTATAATCAGGATATAGAGGCAGTTAAATTATTAATAGATGCAGGAGCAGATGTTAATATTCAGGATAATCAGCAAAATACGCCATTTCTCTATGCAGGTGCGGAGGGCTATCTGGCTATTTTAAAGATGACCATTCAAGCTGGTGCTGATCCGACTATTTTAAATCGATATGGAGGAACAGCACTCATACCAGCAGCAGAGCATGGTCATGTGGAGGTCATCGAGGAGCTATTGAGCAATACCGATATTGACGTCAATCATGTGAATCATTTAGGCTGGACAGCCCTGATGGAGGCGATTGTCTTAAATAACGGCAATCCAACACAGCAAACCGTAATACAACGACTAATTGAACATGGTGCTGATGTAAATATTCCCGATCAAAATAACGTGACACCTCTGCAACATGCAAAACAACGAGGATTTAAAGCAATCGAACAAATTCTACTTGCAGCAGGCGCAAAGTAACCCAAACTGTAGAGACGGCTCTCTACAGTTTTCTTAGTGTTGAAAAACAAAACAGTCAATTGAAAGGTAGAAATGGATTTCCGTTGCAGGCTACTTGCTTTCCTGTGGGCGAGCGCCGAATCGCTTCCTCCGCCACCGCTCCGTTTAGAGTTTCGCCTGTCTTGCTATCCCACGTGAGTCAAGTAGCCTTCCACTTCAACCCACTAACTTATTAGCAAAGGTTTTCAAATAAAGTGAAGGTGTTCACTACTCTTTATGAAGAGGTGTTGTCATGCATCACTTCTCCACATTGAAAATAAGAACTTATCCCCTCTAAGAATACAGTTAATGGACGATTTGATCGCTATGTTACTATAAAAAAGTAAAGACACTTTGCAGAATGGTTGATTGGAGTGGAGCCAGCGTCATTCCTAGGGGATTTAGCGTCACAGAGGAGACCCTGGAGCGAACGTAAGTGAGTGAAGCGGCTCATCGGACGCCCCCTGGAAAGGACGCTGGCGTAATGGAAATCAGCCCCTCGACTTGCAAAGTTGCTTTTTCTGGCGTTGACATCATCTTTTTTCAACAACATGCAAACTGTAGAGACGGCTCTCTACAGTTTTTTTGTTCTTAAATTATTTTTCCTATTTTTTAATTCTTTTTTAATAGTTTATTTATTAGCAGTTTAGATATGGACTTTATGATAAATTTTGTAAACCAAATAACACCATAAAGGAGAGTTCAACAAATGAAATTAAGAAAACGTATTGTCCCAGCAGCATTGGCTTTATCCGTATTATCAGCAGGTCTAGTAACCATAGGCGAGCCATTAAATGCAGATGCGGCAAGCAATAAAGCAGTAGCAGAAAATGAGCAGGTAGCAAAAATTACAAACATCAAGCCATTAAATACAATGACACTTCAAATTACATTTAATCAGCCCTTAGCAGCAGCTGATGTAGACCTAAATCATTTAGATGCTATAAAAAAACATTTTACGTTTAATGGAGATTTAGAGATTGTCAATGTGCCACGCTTAATGACAGGCGCTAAGAGTACATATATTGTACCAACAACATTCCAAGAAGATGATTTTATCTATACATTGAGCTATAAAGAGCAACGCAATAAAGTTTTTGAGGGCACAGATGAAAAGGTATATGTACGCAATGTGGAGCAAGTCACAAATGATACATTCACATTGGAATCCTTTCAGGAGGATGGCGTAGTAGATTATGCTAATATTATTGAAGCCTATCGCGCAGGTCGTGGAGATTTAGCATTTAGCTTAGATGGTCATAATCGAGATGCTAGCGGAAAACGCTTTGATGTTATTTCTTCATTACGTGATCGCTTTGTGACGGTGAGAACAAGTGAGGGAGAAGAGTTTGTTGCTAATTATGTACCATTTACACAAGCAGCTGATGGCAGACAAGCTCCTCAATTTAGACTCCCTGCTGGCAAACTTTTAAAACCAGGTGTGACTTACCGTGTGTACGCACAATGGGCGGAAATAGATGTAAAGAGCTTTGTGGCGAAAGAAATCGCGCCATTCACTCTGCAATCAGCGAAAGCCATGGATGAAAAATCCTTTGAATTACAATTAAGAAACGATCCGCAATCTGATTTACTTGCTGGTCGAAGTGTAGCGTTAAAAGGCAATGATGGGAGTACATTGCAAGCACAATATCGTTATTCATCACGTAAAGGTGCTGTGGGCATTTTTGATCTAACGAATGGTGGTACGTTGAAAGCAAATGTCAGCTATACCGTAATCCCATTAAACAACTGGGCTACAGCAACAAATGTAGTTCTACAAGGAAAATAAACGTTCTTTTGCTTAATAAAATAATGAATCTGTCATTTGAAACCTAATAAATGGAACATATTTTATGCTAACATTGTAAAAATCTCGTCACAGCTGTGGCGAGATTTTTTTTATAGCCAGCCTTTTTCACCTGCTACCTGAGCGGCTTGCTGTCTGGATTCAACTTGTAGCTTCTGAATAGAGGTTGATAAATAATTGCGAATCGTGCCCTTCGTTAAAAATAATTGCTTACTAATCTCGTTTGTGGTCAAGCCCTTCTTGACTAGCTGAAGTACCGCAATTTCTCGCTCATTTAAAGGGTTTTGCTCCTTCATAAATAAGGAGGCGGCTAAATCCTTACTGACCACCTTTTCTCCCTGCATGATTTTTCGAATAGTAGCAATTAAATAATCGATGGGTTCATCTTTCAATAGATAGCCGTGTACCTCGCAATCCATTGCCTTCTGCAAATAGCCAGGACGTGCGAAGGTTGTTACAATCATTACCTTGCAAGGGAGGTTGGCTTGTTTAATTTTTTCAGCAAGCTCAAGCCCTGATAGATGGGGCATTTCAATATCGACTAGGCAAATATCTGGTGGCTCCTGCTGGATCAATTCCCATGCTTGTTGACCATCCGCCACCTCAGCTATGACCTCAATATCAGGCTCAAAGGCTAGTAGCGAAGTTAGGGCACCACGTAACATTTGTTGGTCTTCTGCTAGTAATACACGTATCATGTTAGAGGCTCCTTTCCATCTTGAATTGGTAGAGTAAGTGTGACGCTGGTGCCGATAGGTGTGTCACTTTCAATCAGGGCATAGCCTTGCAGCATATGCATTCTTTCTTTAATGGAGTGGATGCCATTCCCACGTCCCTGTGACTGTAAACCGATGCCATCGTCTTTCATCACAAGTGTATAGTGTCCAGCACAGCATTGAATGGTGAAATGACATTTTTTTGCCTGACTATGCTTGAGAATATTCGTAGTCGTCTCTCGTACACATAGAGCAAGCATCGTTTCCTCCACACTAGAAAGTACGATTTGAGGACATTGATTGTCAAGGGTTGTGGTAATATTCGCGCTTTGTAAAAGCTGTTGGCAATGGACAAGCTCTGTTTGCAACGAAATAAAATTCATATCAGACACTAACTCACGTACCTGTTTTAAGGCGGTACGGGTAGTGGCTAATATGTCATGTAGCTCAGGCTTCACGCTTGAAGGATCTCTATCAATCAGTTTGGTCGTTAGTTCGGTTTTTACTTTAATCATTGTGAGCGTATGGCCAATTGTATCATGAAGGTCTCTAGCGATCCGTTGTCGTTCCTCTTGCTGAACAAGCTGTGTATTAACGTCTGCTAGCTCAGCTTGCAGATTTTTCGACTTTTCCACAAAATAAATGAGTACCGGGAGCACTAGCTGAAACATCATAATCGGTACTAGCACCTGTGATTCCTTTGGTAAAAGGGAATCTGTTGTCATGGACAAAACCGTCAAAAACATGGCAGCGATGGCAACAATCCCACAGGCAATATGCCATTTTGATTTCGCCCGTCCTAGCAAATCGGCAAAGGTAAAGCCAAAAATAAGCATAAAAGGATCGACAAAAATGCTAAGTAAGGCAATAAGAACAAAGGCTACTAGAGAGGCGACAAGTAGCCTCCAATCTCGATGCCATAAAGCGATGTAGAAGGCTATTAGATATAAAAGGAGCACTGTTATTTTCATAGCTAAGGGAAGGGAATGAGACCCGAGTACTAGCGCGAATAAGAAAATGACAGAAGCGGCATCAATGATTAAATAATGCTTAATTTGTTCTCTTGGATATAATTTTATTACTAGCACCATCCTTTGTTGCTAATTACTGTGTCATCGCTTGAAGGGCTTTTTTACGAATCCATTCCATAGGGCCCATTTGAAATTGCTGTAGCCAAGCGAACGCTATAACAAGTTGTAAGATTGATAGAGATAGCCAAATACCAATGACAGTGATGCTATTGACTTGCCCACCTAAGCCAAGCCCCCAACCATAAAAAATCATCGACGCAAGCACGTTTTGGAGGACATAGCAGCTTAAAGACATTTTACCGACATGAGCAAAGCGCTGCCAAAGCCAGTCTAGCTTCTTATATTCTACCAGTTTACCTAAAATTCCAATATAGCCAATGGATAAAATAGGGGCACAAAGGTAGCGAACAGGTAAATCAAAAAGCCCACCAGGAATAAAAATAAGCAGATTGATAGGAAAACCAATGAATACACCGATTTTAAATAGCTTTTGTCTAGTTTGGCGTCCTTTGTCTGTTGGTGAAAATACCTCATTACGCATAAACTTCACGCCAAGTAAAAATAAAAAGACATTCATTGGGATAATAAATATTGCTTCTGAGCGATAAAATAAAAAGTTTGTGAGACGATGCTGCACCTGCGCAAACCATGTGCCATGCTCATAGAGCTCAGTAACGGATGCCATACCATTTAAGGAAACACCAGCTCCTTGTAAGGTACTGATAAAAATAAGCAGAATCAATAGGATGTGAAAGCCACCAAAAAAATAAAAGGCTCCTGTCATGAACTTGTCACCTAAACGTACAATAAAAGCGACGATGAATGCTGTGACAGCATAGCTCATTAAAATATCATATTCCATCACCAGGGTGTAGTGCAGCAATCCCTCCAATCCTAAAAAGACGATAGTCCACAGATACACGCCAGGCCAAGCTGTACCTCTTCGTAAGGCTTGCTGATATTTTAATTGTAAGCCTACCCCAAACATAATTGTTAATAATCCAAGTAGCTTACCATTAACGAAAAATAATACGACCATACGTAAAAAATCATTGAAGGACCACCAACCAGAATGGTCACTTGTTGTGATATACGATAAATCGCCAAGATAAGCAAAAATCCAAATATTTGTGCCGAGCGTTCCTAAGACGGCAAAGCCTCTTAACATATCGATAAAGGGAAGTCTTTGTTGTGTTTGCATAAGTTCGATCACTCTTTCTTTTTTTTCTTACCTTAAGGATAAGAAAATCTCTTAAGAAAACCTATTCACACCAGTCAAAAAATCTTGATGACAGGTGTCATAAAGTTTGCTGTGACAGCACAAAAAACCAGCAACGCTTTTGCTGCTGGCTCATTACTTTGTACAGGTATAGATGCGATAGTCTAAAATATTTTCGTATTTTTCATTCATGGCAATATGCTGATCCATGATTTCATAGAACTCGGATTCCATATGTGAGGAAACTTGAAATTCAGGCTTGGATGAGATGGATTTATTCTTTTGTATACGTATTTCATAAAAGCCAGCCTGATGTAGGAGTCTTACCCAATCCTTTTTCATGAGGAGAGACTGAAAGCCGTAAAATTGTTGGATGTCGTCTGCAAGTTCGGTGCGAAGTGTTTTGGGAATGGTGAATTCTATAGCAATGAAGCGGCCACCTTTCTTTAATAAACGATAAATTTCCTGCAAAGCCTGCTGCAAATTAACAAAGGCCAGAACCGACTCAGCTAGAATCAAGTCAAATGACTCGCTCCCTAAGGAGGTTTGTTCAATAGAGCCTTGTATAAGTTTGACAGGTAGACGGGCTTTATGCATACGCTGACGCGCCTTTTCTATCATGATGGGCTGAATATCGAGACCTGTGACGTTTGCTTGATAGGAAGATGCTAAATAAGCAGCCGTTTGTCCTGTACCACATCCCACATCTAAAATATATGCGTTTTGCTCAATATTCTCTGCTTGCAAGACAGCCTTTGATAGATTAATGCCCCCAGGATGGGCGCCTCCAATCCCGAACTTAGCTAAAAAGGTAAGATAATGAGAGTCTTGAATAGTACCACCTTCTTTTTTCTTATAGTATGACAGGGAAACTAGTATGGTTCCCTTATTATTTTTAACCTCTTCTTCAAAAGTCTAATTCGCTATAAAAATTTCCACATATACTAGTTAGAAGGCTTTCCGATAGGGGGTGTATAAATGCCATATTTTCAGCCGAATGCTAGAAGAGGTCCATACCCGCCAAACAACAGGCAATATTTTGGCCCACCTTTTCGAGGTAGAATGGTGCAACCATACTATTCTCCCAATCAACAACAGCAAGGCTCTAGATTAGGAAATTTACCAGATCATTTAAATACAATTATGGGGCATGCTGGGACGATAACAAATGGAGTAAATATGTTGAGACAGATGGGAGCGCTATTAAGTTTATTTAGATAAAAACTAGAAACCCTCTTAAGATCATGATCTTAAGAGGGTTATATTTAGGTTTAACGGGCTGGTGCAAATTGCTTTTCGATAATTGAGCGATTTTTCTCTTTAAATAGCTCATTATGTGAGGACACCATGCCATGACGATAGGCAGTTGGTTCTAAATACGTTTTAATAGAATTGACCGCATTGGCTGCATCTTGGAATGTCCCAAGTAGCAAATTGATTTTTCCATCAAATGATAAAATATCACCCGCAGCAAAAATACCAGGATGGGCTGTTTCACCTGTTGCTTTTCCTTCAAAATAATAATCATCCTTTTTCGGAATGGCAATGGCCTCGTCAAATGCAAGAGACGCCTCACGATTATAGCCATGACTGACAATCACCTCATCGATTTGACGCGTATAACTTTGCTTTGTTAGCGTATTCTCGCATGTCACTAATTGAATAGCCGTTTTATCAGCATTTGCGGAAAGCTTTGTAATGGTTGTATTACACTCAATGCGCACACCTGCTTTCAGTGCTTCCTGTACAGTGGCTTTTTTGGCAATCGGACTTAATTCAACAGCCCAATCAATGGCTGCATTACCACCGCCTGAGATGATGATATCCTTATCGACAAAACGTTTATACGATTGCACAGTGTAATGTAGATTGGACATTTCATATTTTTCAGCGCCTTCAAGTGTTAGCTTTTGAGGGCTAATAATGCCGCCACCTACAGCTAACAGTACCGTTTTAGAATAATGCTTTTCACCTGCTGCTGTATGAATGACAAAAATATCATTGTGACGTTCAATTAAATCTACTTTTGTACCTGTCAAAATTGTAGGATCAAATGTTTTGGCTTGCTCGATTAATTGTTTAACAAATTGTTCACCCAAAACGGGAGGATGTCCCCCAATATCCCATATCAGCTTTTCAGGATAAAGTAATACTTTACCGCCAAGCTGTGGTTGACTTTCTAATAATTTTGTTTTTAAACCCCGTAAACCACTATAAAAGGCACTATATAAGCCAGCTGGGCCACCGCCAATAATTGTCACATCATACACATGCTGCATTTTTATTGCCACATCCTTAACAAATAGTAAAAAAGTAATTGACAAAATCTTATCAGGTAACTAGACTAATTCTAGTGATAATGATTATCATTTTTAGCTTTGAATATCATAGCATGGAAAGAAGTAAAAAGAAAGTGAGGGTCCGATTTGCGTTTAGAAGTTGAATCGATTCGTGTTGGTTATGAGAATAAAACGATTGTGCATGACTTATCGCTGCAAATTCCTGATGGCAAAATCACGACAATCATTGGTTCAAATGGTTGTGGAAAATCAACCTTGTTAAAAGCTATCACACGGATTTTAAAGCATGAGAGTGGACAGGTCATATTAGACGGTCAAAATATTTCCAAGATGAAAACAAAAGAATTAGCAAAAGAACTGGCAATCTTACCACAGAGTCCAGAAAGTGCACATGGTTTAACAGTGGAAGAGCTTGTATCCTACGGTCGATTTCCTTATCAAAAGGGCTTCGGGAATTTATCACAAAAAGATAAAGATGTTATTGGCTGGGCTTTACAGGTAACCAAAACAGAAGAATTCCGTTTACAATCTGTAGATGCTTTATCTGGTGGACAACGTCAGCGCGTATGGATTGCGATGGCCTTGGCCCAAGAAACCGACATTATCTTTTTAGATGAACCGACAACTTATTTAGATATGGCTCATCAGCTAGAAGTTTTAGAGCTACTTTACAGGCTGAATGAAGAACAGGGGCGCACGATTGTCATGGTCCTCCATGATTTAAATCAAGCGGCACGTTTTTCAGATTATATTGTAGCGCTTTCACAAGGTGAGCTTGTAAAATTCGGAACGGCTGAAGAAGTGATGGTTCCAGAAGTATTGAAAAAAGTATTTAATATAGATGCAGTTATTGGCAAAGATCCACGAACGAACAAACCAATGTGCATTACATATGACTTATTACAAACCATTTAAAAGGAGAATAACAATGAAAAAGTGGCTATTACCAATGTTTATGATGCTTGTGCTAGTACTTGCAGCATGTGGCAGTAAGGAAGAAAAAACAGAGAAGGCTGATGAAGGCTCAAAAGAGGAAGCTTCAACAGAAACAATCACATATCAATCAGAGTCAGGTCCTGTAGAAGTACCAGCAAATCCGAAACGTGTTGTTGTACTATCTTCTTTTGTAGGAAGCTTATTACAGCTTGATGTAAATGTTGTTGGTGTGGATGCATGGGCAGCAAAAAATCCCAACTTCGAAGATGCGATTAAAGATGCTGTTGTAGTTGAAAATACAGATATTGAAAAAATTCTTGAGCTAGAACCAGATTTAATTATTGGCTTAAATGGTATTGAAAATGCTGATAAATTAGCAGAAATCGCGCCAACTGTATTATTTACGTATGGTAAAGTAGACTATTTACAGCAGTTCATCGAAATCGGTAAAGTGGTGAATAAAGAAAAAGAAGCAACTGCTTGGGTAGAAGATTTTAAAACACGTGCAGCAGAAGCTGGTAAAAAGATTAAAGAAAAAATCGGTGAAGATGCGACTGTAACAGTAGCAGAGAACTTTAATAAACAGTTCTATATTTATGGCGATAACTGGGGTCGTGGAACAGAGATTTTATATCAAGAAATGGGCTTGAAAATGCCTGAGAAAGTAAAAGAAACAGCGTTAGAGCCTGGCTACTATGCTATTTCTCAAGAAGTTTTAGGGGAATATGCAGGTGACTATGTGATCTTCAGTATGTTCCAAGATCAAGATAATTCCTTTACAGATGCAGCATGGTTTAAAGATTTAGAAGCAGTGAAAAATGGTCATTTATTTGAAGTGAATGCAAATGCCTTCTATTTCAATGACCCTATCACATTAGAACATCAACTGAAGTTCTTTGAAGAGAAATTTTTACAATAATTAGTAGAGAGTAGCGAAGGCGAATGACAAAGTTTCGAAAGCTTCCATTTTGGCTTCAAGTATTGCTTGCATTGCTTGTATTAATTGGTACTGCCAGTATCTCGCTGTGCTTAGGGGCAGCGAATACAAGCATTCAAGATGTCTTTCAAGCAATTGTCGGACAAAGTGGAGGTAAACATTACACGATTTTACGTGAAATTCGATTTCCTCGTATCATTGCAGCTATTTTTGTTGGGAGTGCCCTCGCAGTCGCTGGGGCGATTATGCAAGGGGTTACACGGAACCCATTAGCTGATCCAGGGCTGCTTGGTTTAACGGCAGGGGCAAATGCTGCCCTTGCTTTAACAATGGCATTTATCCCTAAATTCTCGTATTATACGTTAATTTTAGCCTGCTTTATTGGCGCTGGAATTGGAATGATGTTAGTTTATGGGATTGGTGCCTCTACTAAAAAAGGCTTTTCCCCTTTAAAGCTTGTTTTAGCTGGTGCAGCTGTCACAGCATTATTACAGGCAATTGCTGAGGGGACAGGTATTTTATTTCAAATCTCCAAAGATGTTTCGATGTGGACAAGTGGCGGTTTCATTGGCACGACATGGCAGGCTTTATTGATCGTACCCGTTATTATTATTGGCTTACTGCTTTCATTTGCGTTTAGTCGTCAATTAACGATTTTAAGCTTAAATGAGGAAGTAGCAGTGGGCGTTGGACAAAACACTACACTCGTAAAGGGTGTCATGATGTTCGTTGTGGTTATTCTGGCTGGCTCTGCTGTGGCTCTCGTAGGGAATCTAGCTTTTGTTGGCTTAATGGTACCGCATATTGTCCGTGCGTTTGTAGGGACAGACTATCGTTATGTCTTACCGATGAGCGCCATTGTTGGTGGCTGGTTTATGGTGTTGGCTGATTTTGCAGGGCGCATGATTAACGCACCTTATGAAACACCAGTTGTCGCCATTATTTCAATTTTAGGTCTTCCATTCTTCCTACTATTAGTGCGGAAGGGAGGGCGTCAATTTGTTTAAAGAAGGTCGCAGAAAACAACGTAAATGGTTACTCATATGGCTTGTGGTAACCTTGTTCATTTTTATTTTAGGGATTTCATTAGGTGCTGCTTCGGTATCTATTGACCGCATTCTTCCAACCTTACTGGGAGATGGTAGTTTTAAGGAGTCCTTCGTGCTTTTTTCAGTCCGTTTACCAAGAATGTTTGTGCTAGCGGCTGCGGGTATGGCATTAGCACTGGCAGGGGCCGTATTGCAGGGCGTAACCCGCAATGATTTAGCAGACCCAGGAATTATTGGTATTAGTGCTGGCGCAGGTGTTGGGATTACTGTCTTTTATTTACTAGTAGATGGCGACCTTCCTCACTTTGCCTATATTTTACCGATTGTCGGCTTTTGTAGTGCCTTAGTGACAGCACTGGGCATTTACTTTTTCTCTTATCAGCGTAATAAGGGTGTCCATCCTGTGCAGTTTATTTTAGTAGGGGTAGGCGTAGCATCAGCCTTATCAGGGGTCATGATGGTATTAATATCCTCTGCTGAGCGGAGTGATGTACAATTTATTGCACAATGGCTAGCCGGAAATGTGTGGGGCACAGATTGGCCATTTTTCTGGGCGCTAATGCCTTGGCTTGTACTAGGTATCCCTTACATTTTCTATAAAGCCAATGTTTTAAATGTCTTGGCCATGACGGAGCAAACAGCAGTCGGTCTTGGTATGAACATTGGGCGAGAACGTTTCCGATTATTAATTGTTGCGGTTGCACTAGCGGCTGCCGCTGTATCCGTAACAGGTGGTGTAGCCTTCATCGGTTTGATGGCTCCTCATATTGCAAAACAGCTCGTTGGTCCGCGCTACCAATTCTTTTTACCACTGACGCTTTTCATTGGCGCAAGCTTGCTAATGCTGGCTGATACCATCGGACGTGTTGCTATTGCAAGTGCAACGGTTCCTGCTGGGATTGTTGTTGCATTTATTGGCGCACCCTACTTTTTGTATTTATTGCGTAAAAATGTGTAGGCACGTATTAGTTATTGCTCACAAAAACAGTCTTTCGATCTAATAAAAATTGTGAAAAGAAGATTTTACATCATCTACCTTTCAAGTTTTTGAGAACCTCATTTATTGAGGTTCTTTTTTTGTATAATCAGAACAGGAGGTGAATACATGATTCTATTAGCACGACAACCATCGGATTTGCAAAAAATACTAGAGGTGGTGCTCCGTAGATTGCCACAGACGCATAATAACTACGCCTATTATGGTGAACGTTTGAGCCGTGTCCAAGCAGGTCTTGCGGGGGAACAGCGTGTTGATGCAGAATGGCTCGAAATCGATTTACCAACCCCACATTATTTTCTACATGATTTTCAAACCACAAATAGCTACGGATCTACCTATCAAATGGATACCATCTTTCTCTGCCCACATTTTTTACTTATTCTTGAAATCAAAAATATAACAGGAAATCTCTCATATGATGTCCCTTTTGCGCAGTTTACACGGACAACATTGGATGGCACGGTGGAAGGAATGACTGATCCATTTGTTCAGCTGGATCGGCATGTCATATGGATGAAAAAGCTTCTACTGCGAGAACATATCGAATTACCTATTGTACATGCAGTAGTGCTGGCAACGAAAAATGGCATTTTAACAAAGGGTTTTGAGGGGCAACCTATATTTCATGTAAAAGGGTTACGATTTCATCTACAAAAATGGATAGAGCATTATCAACCTAGAGAAAGAGTTGATCTTTTACAATTAGCCAACCTTCTATTATCCCTGCACACAAAGTTGAAAAAAGAGGTAGAGGTGCCGCTCAAGGAAATAGCGAAAGGTGTGCTATGTCCACAGTGCGGCTCAGGGCAGCGTTTAATGTATCACTATAAGAAATGGATTTGCCCTCGCTGTGGATTGGTGGACGATGATGCATTGGTTCGAACATTAGAGGACTACAGGTTACTAGTCGGGCAGCAGGTAACCAATCGAAGCTTCCGCGAATTCTTTGGCATTGACTCTCCCGATTTAGCGTATAAGTTGTTGCAACAACTCCCATTAAAAGCGGAGGGTGTCAAAAAGCATCGGAAATATTGGATTAAGGAATAAAGAGCTAAGAGCTACAATTCAAGCGGTCTGAATTGTAGCTTTTAGTGTTGTAGAGGGAAAGGGCGCTTGAAGTAGGTGGATAGAATGCTGAAAGTGACGGATAGAGCAAGGAAAGTAGCGGATAGAACGCGCAAAGTGGTGGATAGAGCAGAGAAAGTGGAGGATACGCTTCGAATTGGTGGATAGAAAGCTGAAAGTGACGGATAAAACAAGAAAAGTAGCGGATAGAACGCGCAAAGTGGAGGATAGAGCAGAGAAAGCGGAGGATACGCTTCGTGTAGGTGGATAGAATGCTGAAAGTGACGGATAGAGCAAGGGAAGTAGTGGATAGAACGCGCAAAGTGGTGGATAGAGCAGAGAAAGCGGAGGATACGCTTCGAATTGGTGGATAGAAAGCTGAAAGTGACGGATAAAACAAGGAAAGTAGCGGATAGAACGCGCAAAGTGGTGGATAGAGCAGAGAAAGTGGAGGATATGCTTCGAATTGGTGGATAGAATGCTGAAAGTGACGGATAGAGCAAGGAAAGTAGCGGATAGAACGCGCAAAGTGGTGGATAGAGCAGAGAAAGCGGAGGATACGCTTCGAATTGGCGGATAGAATGCTGAAAGTAGCGGATAGAATGCGTAAAGTGACGGATACCACTCTTAAAAGCAATCATCCTGCTTTAGCGGTGTTTCGCTTATTTCCTACTAGACAAATAGAGTTTTTAGGTATATAGTTAGCTAGGCTAACTAATTTAAAAGGAAGTGATAGTGTGACAATTGAACAGGATTTTTTTAATCAGTACCGCTTAATGTATCGGCCGTTTATTAATCAGCTGAATGTGCAGCTTGAACCCTATCAGTTATATAGCTCGCAGTGGGCAGTGCTTCGTTTCTTGAATGATAAGGGTCCACATTCATTTGTAGATATCGCGAATTTCATGTCTATAGAGAAGCCAAGTGTCACGAAGCTTGTACATAAACTTGTGGAGCTAGGCTATGTGGAAACGATGGCGGGCAAGGATAAGCGGGAAAAGCTCGTACACTTAACAATGCATGGGGAAGAGCTTGTGCAGGAAATAAAGTCGCATCTAAATCCGTTTTTTGAGCAGGCTTTGGCTGGCGTGCCAAAGCAGGATATTGACATTGCGACACAGGTTTTAGCAAGAATTTGTATGAATATCAATCAATAGGAGAGAGTACCGTGGAAGCAACCAGAAAGAAACTATGGACAAAAGATTTTTTAATTGTCTCACTTATTAATTTTACCATTACGTTAATCTTTTATTTATTAATGGTTACGATAGCAGCATATGCGGTGGAGCATTTTAATGCCTCTACAAGTACAGCGGGGCTTGTATCGAGTATTTTTATTATCGGAACACTATTAGGTCGTCTTGGGACAGGGCGTATTATTGGAGACTGGGGTAGCAAAAAAACATTATTTTGTGGACTATTATTATTTATGTTATCAACAATGTCTTATTTTATAGCAGGCAATTTACTGCTGCTGATGATCAATCGTTTAGTACAGGGGATTGCACTAGGGATTGCAAGTACAGCAACAGGTACCATTATTGCACAAATTTTATCAGCTGAGCGTCGTGGAGAAGGGATTGGTTATTATAGCTTAAGCGCTATTCTAGCCACAGCCATTGGCCCATTTATTGGAATATTATTAACACAGCTATTTGCAGATTATCGTATGATTTTTGCAGTAGATTCTGTGTTAGCGATTATTTGTTTCTTTATGTATTACATTGTGACCGTGCCAGATGCACCGAAAAAAGCAAAGGATACAGCTGTAAAGGCTGGGTTTAAAGTGACGAACTTTATTGAAATGCGTGCAGTACCGATTGCCTTTGTGGCACTTGTGATTGGCTTTGCTTATTCAGGTGTGATGTCGTTTATGACGTTTTATGCAAAGGAGTTAGATTTAGTATCAGCAGGTAGCTACTTCTTTATTATCTATGCTATTGTCATTTTGGCTACACGTCCATTTACAGGGAAATTGCTTGATACAAGAGGGGCAAATATCATTATCTATCCATGCTTAGTGTTGTTTGCAATAGGCATGTATGCCTTTAGCTCAGCAACAACTACGATTGCCTTTTTAATCGCTGCCGCTTGTATCGGGATTGGCTATGGGAACTTCAACTCGGTGGCACAGGCAATTGCCATCAAAGTAACACCAAATGAGCGTTTAGGACTTGCGACATCTACGTATTTTATTTTTTATGATTTAGGATTAGGTGTCGGGCCTTATTTCTTAGGCTTATTTGTACCATCTATGGGCTACAGCTCGATTTTCTTCTCGATGGTCTTTGTTATTTTAGTGTCGATTGTGCTTTATTACCTTTTACATGGAAAACATGAAAATTTGAAACAAGCAAAAATTTCATAGATTAGAATCATTATATTGTAGAAAAAACGTCTTTTTTCTAGTTTTTCGTAAAGAATAACTGAAAAAATGACGTTTTTTTCTATTTACAAAAATAGTTGTTGCAATAGATGATGATAATCATTATCATCACAATATAAAACAAATTCGGAAGTAGGTACGAAGTATGAAAAACAAATCATTTTTGTCGGTATTAGTAGCAGGAGGCATTTTAATGGCTGGCTGTGGCAATACAGAAGAAGTAAAAAAAGAAGATAAGCCAGCAACAGAACAGGCAGAGCAAGCTACAAAAGAGGTGGATTTATCTTCTGAATTATCAGCCTATCAACAATTTGCGTTAGAGCAAATGGATCAATTTTTACTAGATACAGAGAAATTTGTGAACCTATTCAAAGCGGGTGATATTGAAGGGGCAAAGGCAGCGTATGCGCCAGCACGTATGTATTTTGAACGTTCTGAGCCAATCGCGGAAAGCTTTGGTGATCTTGACCCTCGCATTGATGGGCGTTTAGCAGATATCCAAGAAGAAGGTAAAGGTGAGGAAGAATGGTCAGGCTACCATAAGCTTGAGTATGCACTTTGGGAAGAAAATACAACAAAAGGTTATGAGGCTGTAGCAGATCAGCTTCTTGCAGATACGAAGGAATTGCATGCACTTGTACAAACAGTGGAAGTGACACCTGACTTAATGATTACAGGTGCAGTAGATTTATTAAATGAAGTATCAACATCTAAAATTACAGGTGAGGAAGAAATTTACTCTCACACAGACCTGTATGATTTTAAAGCAAATATTGAAGGCGCAGAAAAAATCTTTGAGATTTTACGCTCAAAATTAGAAGCGAAAGATTCCTCATTAGTGGCAACACTTGATGAAAAATTCAAAGCAGTGGACGATTTATTAGCACAGCATGCAACGGCTAATGGTGGCTATGTATCCTATGAGGAATTAACGGAGGAAAATACGAAAGCACTTGCAGCAGCAGTGAATCAGCTTGGAGAACCATTAAGTCAAATGGGAATCATTTTGGAGTGAACATAAACAATGACAACGTCAAACGAGGAAAAATTTATTCATAAAAAAATTTCTAGACGTGATATGTTAAAGCTAACAGGTATCGGGGTGGCAGGTGTTGCCATCGGGGCCTCTGGCTTGGGTGGTGTCATGAAAGCAATGGGCTATGATGTCTTTGAGCCAGTAGCAGATAGCACGACGGCTAGCAATAAGGTCAATTTCTATGGCAAGCATCAGTCAGGTATTGTGACACCTGTACAGACGAATATTTATTTTGCTTCTTTAGATGTATTAGTGACATCAAAGAAGGAACTACAAGCGTTGTTCCAGCAATGGACACCCCTTATTGTGCGTTTAATGAATGGTGAAGCCATGGTCGATGTATCGACAAATTCAAGAGTGCCAACTGGAGATACAGGAGAGGCAGAGGGCTTAGATGCATCAAATCTATCCATTACCATTGGTGTTGGGCCATCATTATTCGATAAACTGGGCATGCAGCATTTAAAACCAGCGGAGCTAAAGGATTTACCACATTTCCCTAAAGACCAGCTACAGAAAGAATATACAGGTGGTGATTTGTGTATTCAGGCCTGTGCAGATGATCCGCAGGTGGCCTTCCATGCTGTTCGTAATCTAGTACGAGCTGCTTCAGGTAAAGTAGAAATTAAATGGTCGCAGGCGGGCTTTAACTCGTTTCCAGCTGGTGGAGGAACACCACGGAACCTCTTCGCCTTCAAGGATGGTACGGTCAATCCAGCGATTACCGATGAAAAAGACTTAAATGAAGTCGTGTGGGTGGATAAAGGCTGGCTAAAGGGCGGCTCTTATTTAATCGCGCGTAAAGTTCAAATGCATCTTGAAACGTGGGATCGTACATCATTGAAAGATCAAGAGGCAACATTTGGCCGTTACCGTGACAGTGGCGCACCATTTGGCAAAACAAAGGAATTCGATGATTTTGATGTTGAGGCAAAGGATGAGAAGGGCAATTATATTATGCCTGATACATCACATGTCCATTTAGCACGGAAATCCGGTGCGCGTATTTTGCGACGCTCCTATTCCTATGCTTCTGGCGTGATGTCGAATACAGGGACCCATGATGCGGGGCTAATCTTTATCTCTTTTCAAAAAGACCCAGCCCAATTTACAACAATCCAAAATAGCTTAGGGCGTATGGATAAAATGAATGAGTACATTACCCATCGAGGCAGTGCCGTGTTTGCTTGCTTCCCTGGTGTACAAAAGGGGAGTTATTTAGGTGAAGCACTTTTTAACGCGCTGTAGTATTGTAATCGCCCTTATGCTGACTTTAGCTTTACCTGTGCACGCTGCGCAATCCTATAGTCATCTATATATTGCGATTAGTGATGCACTGATGAATACAAAGCAGGATAAAGAGACGGAGGCCAAGCAGGCACTTGAACAATTTGCTGTGGATTGGGCTAAAGTATCTTCTGCTCAAACTGAGGCAAAAACCAAGATCGATGAAATTCTTCAGCAGGCCACAGAGGCAACTTCCAAGGAAGAACGCTTAAAGGCGTTGTCGGCTCTATCGAATGCGTTACGTGATCTAGAAAAGCTTGAAAATCCTGTAGATGAAGCGGCACAACGAGCGGACTTTGGCCAAAAATTTAAGCCAATTATGGCAGACTTTGAAAAGGCTTTAGCAAGTGGTGATAGTGAAGCTATTGATGAAGCTTATAAAGACTTTAATAGTAAATGGAAAAAAGTAGAGCGACCTGTGCGTGAGCAAAGTATTGCAATGTATGGGCAAATCGAAACACAAATGGCGTTTTTACGTATTGCGATTTCAGCTGAGGAACCAGATATCGCTTTAATGAAAACGCAATTTGCTGAGTTGCAAAAAACAATTGAGGATTTTGTAGCTGGTAAGGAAACAGCGGAAGTAGTAGAAGGTAACTATTCCTTAGCAACATTGCTCGCCTATATTGACGAGGCACAAGATCTAATTGATGCTGGTGATTATCAGGCAGCTTCTAATAAAGTACGCGAATTTATTACGATATGGCCAAGGGTAGAAATTGAAATCTCCACACGTAATGGCAGTCTTTATACGAAAATTGAAAGTGATATGCCGATTATTGCGAGTGATTTATTAAAATCAAACGTCGATCAGCAAGCCATTACCAAACAATTAAATACATTCCGTACGGAAATTGAGCTGATTCAAGGGGATTCCGATTACACAATTTGGGATGCTGCGTTAATTTTATTACGTGAAGGGCTAGAGGCATTACTCATTATTTTAGCCTTAGTATCATTCCTTGAAAAATCAGGACAGAAGAAGATGCGGAAATGGATTTATATTGGCGCATTTGCGGGTGTGCTAATATCAGCCATTGCAGCCATCCTTATGTCGACCATTTTGAATTCAGCTACGATTGATACGAATCGAGAATTAATGGAAGGCTATGTGGGCTTACTAGCAGCAGCTATGATGATTGGTGTTGGCATTTGGCTGCATAGTAAATCGAACGTAGTCAGCTGGAATCGCTACATCTCCAAGCAAATGGGCCATGCGATTTCTAGTGGCTCTCTTGTAGCGATGGCCGCTATTAGCTTCTTATCGGTCTTCCGTGAAGGGGCAGAAACACTTGTCTTTTACGCGGGCATTGCACCAAAAATGGAGACTGCGCAATTTATCCTTGGGATTGTTGTGGCATTGGTCATACTAGCAGTGCTGGCTATTGTGTTATTTAAAGCAAGTGGCAAAATCCCTATTCACAAATTCTTTGCCGTAGCGACGATTTTAATTTACGTATTAGCCTTTAAAATTATTGGTGTCAGTCTGCATACATTGCAGCTAAATAATCACCTACCAACAACGATTGTCGATGGCTTGCCAGTCATAAGCTTGATTGGCTTCTATCCAACTGTAGAAACAATGATAGGTCAAGCTATTTTACTAGTGTTAGTGGTAGCGACTATCATCTATAAAAAGAAACAAGCTTAGCAAAAAGGTAGATGACCGAAAATGTCATCTACCTTTTTTATTGCCAATGGGCAGGTCGCTTTATATAGGTTGGTAATTTCGTATAGCGATCACCCTGTGCAGCATTGATTTGCATTTGGGTTAAAAACATACTTGTTGAAAGGTCTGCGCCGCACAAATTGGCATCCCGCAAATCCGCCCCAATAAAGTCTACCTCTCGTAAATTAGCATCTTGTAAATTGGCCGCAATTAAATAGCCACCACGAAGGTCCGTTCCACGTAAATCCTTGCCCTTTAAATTTTTGCCCATCCAATCAGCTCCACGCTGATTCAATTGTCTAGAGTTTTTCCCTTTTATGCGATGTTGACGAACTTGTTCACTTGTTTGTAGCAATAATGCATTGACAGGTACACGAATAGCCACGATATCTAGTGCTAATAAGGCATTTGCATCTAATTCGGTTGTTTGTTGGAGCAATTCCAATTCAGCTTGAAGCTGCCCAGAAAGGTCGTGATCCACTTGATACGACAATGCCTCCGCTACATACGCAATCATTTCGTAAAGCTGTTCCATAATGGGGAAAACGCGAAACATCTTGTCAGCATGCTCACGGGATTGTCGCCAATCTTGCCCCTGAAACGTAACTTGGGAAACCTGCTGTCCTGCACCTAAGCAATCAAAAACAGTACAGCCTTTGAAGCCTGTTTCTCTTAGCTGGCTATGAATGTGACAGCTATAGTTTTCTCGCAAATTAGGGCAGGGAGAGCCTGCGGGTTTGTTGATGGCAAAGTCACTTGATGCCACAATATTTAAAGCCGTACAGCATAAGCCAAAACAGTTTTGACAATCGGCCTGTAAGCTTTCACGGATGTTGATGCTAACTGATGAATCTCTATTTGTCACATTTGACATCATTATTTTCCTCTCTTACCTTCTAAACTTAGTTTTATATTATCACTAAAAAGGTTGTAGTTGAAATAGAGAGAAAATGGTTTTTTGAAAGATCATAGGGGATATGGTATTCTTCTTCAAAAGAGTTGTAAAGAAAAGTGGTGGTGGAACATGGGGTAACGGTCAATGAATTATTACAATTGCCATCTTTTCGAGGGGCAGAGGTGTTAACAGGGCGAGATAATCTGCACCGTACCGTATCATCTTTATCTGTATTAGAGGTATCGAATGTTGATTTTTATTCGAAAATTATTAACCGTGTACAGGAGGAATGGTATGCAGAGGAGCTTGTCATTAGCTCCTTTTACTCCATTCGAGATAGTGTGGAGCAACAATGTGAAACAATTCAGCATTTACATGATTTAGGAGAGCTGGGGCTAATTTTATATTATGTCGGCATTGTATTGCCTGATATTCCAGAGGAAGTGCTTGCGTTAGCGGAGGCACAAGGCTTTATTATCATTTGTATGCCAAAAAATGATTATTCACTGCGCTATAACGAGGTTATTTATGAGGTTATGGAAGCGATTATTAGTCATCAAGGTGTTAATGATCATTTTGTCAAAGAGACATTAGAAAAGGTATCATTACTACCTGAGCATTTAAGAAGTGTTGAAATTACACTGAAAATGCTTTCAGATCGTTTGAAGGCTAATATTGTGCTCACCAATAGTCATTTTGACATTGTGAACCAAGTGATGTGGCCTCGAAATTCATCATTAGATGTAGCGAATGTCATTGAAGAATGCTCCCAATCCAATTTTCAGAGGGAAGCAGGCAAGCTCGAGCTACTAAGAAGTGATGTCTCCTGTGTCGTAGACTATAAAAGAGTACATCAAAAAAATGGCGAGCCGCTATTTTTATTTCTGATTAAAGAAAATACAAAATTACCTGCTAAGACAATTGAAAAAGTAAGTGAGGTTGTGCAAGTAGCTATAAATTTATGGGGAGACAAGCATGATGAGGTTAGTGAATATGCCTTAGTTAAAGCTATTATCAATGATGAGGGGGAGAAAATGAGAAGATTAGCCAATCTTCTTCATATTGATGTTTCCGCCATTCAAATGATGTGGCTTGTCTACATGCATGATTTAGCAGACGAAAAAAGAATTCGCGATGAATTAGAAGAGCAACTGTCCAAATATTATCAAACAAGAGTCATCCAATGCATTGACCATTGTATAATTGTACTGGTAGGCAATTGCTTTTATAAGCATCATGAATTTGAAATTGCCATTGAATATAGTGAAACTACTCAATACGATGCCCAAATCGCTGAAATTGTTTATGCACCTAAAATGAGAAATACAAAGTCTGTTCGTCAAATGTATCAATTGGTCAATCAGGTGGGGGACAAAGCCCATACGATTTATCCGATGCGAAAATTGTTTACTGCTGCGGAAGTGCGCTCCATGAAAAGGGCAATTGATGTCAGTAAGCAGGGCGAGGAAATGATTGAAGAATATTTGTCTGTAATTGAACCCATTTTACGTGACCATGATGCCTTGCAAACATTGATAACCTTTTTATTAGATGCAAATGCTAGTGTGGAGCGCTGTGCAGAGCTCCTCTATATCCATAAAAACACGGTGAAATACCGCATCAAAAAAATTAGTGAGCTGATTGGCACAGATATTACCGTATATTCGGAATTTTATGATGCCTACATGGCTTGCATGCTATATCGATTGATTAATGATTAGAATAATCTGAAATTTTGTCATTTTGAACAAAATTTCAGATTATTTTTTTCATTTGCGCAAAAGACTCGACTCCTACCTTTCTTCTATAATTAAAAACATTAATCCATCACCAATAAGGAGGGAGTCACATGCAAGATGAAAATAAAGGTCAATCTTGGTATAGCTTAGGCATTATTTGGGCTGGTGCCATGATTTGTATTCCCAGTTTATTAGTAGGTAACGCACTGATTACCAACATGAGTTTATCAAAGGCACTGGCTGTTGCTTTTGTAGGCTATGCGATTGTCGTGATCATCATGATCTTGCAAGGCATGCAAAGCAGTGACCTAGGAAAGCCCACTGTCCATATAGCAGGACAGGTGTTTGGTAAAAAGGGCTCTCGTACAATATTATCCATTATCTTAGCTATTGCTTGCTTAGGATGGTTTGGCATTCAGGCCAATGTATGTGGTGTAGCCCTAGCAAATTTATTAGCAATCTATCATTTGAATATACCCATTCCAATCGCTTCATTCATTAGTGGTATGGTCATGGTTGTATCCGCACTTTATGGGATGAAGGTGTTGCGTATTTTAAGCTATATCGCCGTACCCTTGCTCGTTATCATTTGCCTGTACGGTTTAGGTCAAATATTAACTGGTGAGCAACTACAGCTTGTTCGGGATTATCAGCCACAGGGCAATATGAGCTTTATGGATGGTTTAGCTGTAACGATTGGGTCCTTTGCATTAGGGGCTGTTATAGCGGGTGATTATTCGCAATTTTCAAAAAAGCGTTCAGACGTTTTCAAAGCCGCTACATTAGGGATTATTCCTGCAGGGGTGCTAATGATTGCTGTAGGAGCTGTCTTAACGATTGCCTATCAAACAAGTGATATTACAGCAGTCTTTCTGCATATCGCAACACCCTTTATTGGTGGAGTGGGTCTAATTTTAGCAACATGGAAAACCAATTTGGTCAATGCAATTTCAGGTGGCATTGCCTTAATAAATGTATTCGATGTGGCTAAAAACAAAGAACGATTAGCAATTGGTGTGGCGGGTACAATTGGCACAATCTTAGCCGTTGTAGGGATTTTAAATTATTTTACACCGATCATGTCAATTTTATCGGCGATGATTCCGCCTGTTGCAGGGGTGATGATTGCTTCCTACTGGGTCATTCATAAAGGCAAAACAGATAGCTGGCAGGAGGTTGAAGGGGTCAATCGATTAGGTGTTTTTTCTTGGCTAGTAGGAGCTGTAATAGCCTGTATGCCAGTGGTATTCTCCTTATTCCCTGCATTGCCAGCACTACCAAACCAACCGATGATTGGCATCATTATTTCATTCGTGATTTATTATGTTGGCTATCGTGTATCTGTACAAAAAACGGTCATATTGGAGGAACATAGATGAGATATTTAGATCAAGCAGCTATTGAACATATTGCCATTGGGGCAGCATTTCTAGGAACTGGTGGGGGAGGAGATCCCTATATTGGAAAATTAATGGCACTTTCTGCCATTGAAAAAAATGGCCCTGTAAAGTTGTATTCAGTGGATGAAATTGCGGATGATGATTTTTTCATTCCAGCCGCAATGATGGGTGCGCCATCGGTTTTAGTAGAGAAATTCCCACGTGGCGATGAGTTCGTTAAGGTTTTCCAAAAGCTCGCACAATATTTGGGCAAGGACAAAATTGCAGGTACCTATCCGATGGAAGCAGGTGGAGTCAATTCAATGATTCCTATTGTAGTAGCTGCACAGCTTGGCTTACCTTTGATTGATTGTGATGGCATGGGGCGTGCATTTCCGGAATTACAAATGGTGACATTCCACTTAGATGGGATTTCGGCAACGCCAATGGCCATCACCGATGAAAAAGGGAATATTGGTATTTTTGAAACGATTGATAATAAATGGACAGAGCGTATCGCCCGAACAGCAACAGTAGAAATGGGCGCTAGTTCATTAGTGAGCCTCTACCCAACAACGGGTGCACAAATTAAACAAAGCGGTGTTCATCATATTGTGACGCTTTCTGAAAAAATCGGTGAAATTATTGCCTCGAAAGATCAAGAGGTGAACGATAAGCTACAAAGCCTTTTAAAGCTTGTGAAAGGATATGAGCTTTTCCAAGGAAAAATAGTGGATGTTATTCGTGAAACGAAGGGTGGCTTTAACCTAGGTAAAATGAATCTGGAAGGTATTGAATCTTATAAAAATGATCAAATGAAGGTTCATTTCCAAAATGAAAACTTATTAGCTGAGAAAAACGAGCAGGTTATAGCGATGACACCAGACTTAATTTGTTTGGTGGATTATGAAACCTTATTGCCTGTTACAACAGAGAGCTTAAAATATGGTAAACGTGTGCGTGTGATTGGCTTACCAGCACATGAAAAATGGCGTACAGCAAAAGGGATTGAAACAGCTGGACCCAAATACTTTGGCTATGAATATGAATATACGCCAATTGAGGAATTGGTGAAAAAGGAGGTAGCAGAGCATGTATAAAATTGGAATCGATGTAGGTGGAACAAACACAGATGCCATCCTTTTAGACCATAATAGTCAGCTTATTTACAGTGTGAAATCACCAACAAGCTTAGATATTAAAACAGGAATTGAAAAGTCTCTACAACAATTACTAGAGGGTGCAAATATTGACAAAACAAAAATTACTCATGCCATGTTAGGGACAACGCAATGCACCAATGCCATTGTGGAACGTAAAAAGCTAGCAAAGGTGGGTGTCATACGACTAGGCTATCCAGCGACGGCTTCCGTACTCCCTTATACAGCTTGGCCATCCGATATGATTGATAAATTATCAGGAAATTATGCCATCGCACATGGGGGCTATGAATACGATGGCCAGTTATTGAGTGCGCTTGATCAACAGGAAATTACAAAACTACTAGAGGAATGGCGTGATCAAGTAGAATCCATTGCGATTGTGGGTGTCTTTTCCTCTATTAAAAATGATCAAGAATTGCAGGTTCGTGAATGGATTCAAGAAGTTTATGGAGAGGAATTTCCGATTTCCTGCTCCTCATTAATAGGTTCAGTCGGGCTAATTGAACGTGAAAATGCAACGATTCTAAATGCTGCATTATGTAAGGTCATTGAGACAACAACACAGGGCTTTGTACAGGCGTTACAAGCGGAAGGCATTTTTGATGTAGAGGTGTATCTATGCCAGAATGACGGTACATTAATGTCTATCGACTACGCCAAGCAATTCCCAATTTTAACAATTGCCTGTGGACCAACAAATAGTATCCGTGGAGCATCGTATTTATCCCAAATTCAAAACACAATGGTATTGGATGTTGGGGGTACCACTTCAGATATCGGTGTATTACAGGATGGTTTCCCGCGAGAATCCTCGGTCGCAGTTGAAGTGGGAGACATTCGGACAAACTTTAGGATGCCAGATATTATTTCAGTCGGACTTGGCGGGGGAAGTATTGTTCGTGTGAACGGCAACAAAATTACAGTTGGGCCGGATAGTGTAGGCTATAAAATCAGTGAGGAGGCCCTTGTTTTCGGTGGCTCGACCTTAACGACAACAGATATCGCTGTCCGTTTAGGCTTAGCAGATGTAGGAGATTCCACATTAGTCGCACATATTGATGAAGCCTTTGCCAAAGCCGTTCAAGAAGAAATTTCTTCGTTACTAGAACAGGCGATTGATAAGATGAAAACTTCCTCAGAGGATGTGTCTCTAGTCTTAGTAGGTGGCGGGGGAATCATTGTGCCAGAAAAGATTCGAGGCGTTTCCACAATTGTAAAATCTGAATATGGTGGTGTAGCGAATGCCATTGGTGCCTCGATTGCACAAATTAGTGGTCAATATGAGCAAATTTATATTTATTCCAAAGAACCGCGTGAGGAATCCTTAAAGGATGCACAAAACAAGGCTGTGAAACAGGCTGTATTAGCAGGTGCTCTGGAGGATACGATTGAGCTAGTGGAAGTAGAAGAAACACCTCTCGCGTATCATCCAGAAAATGCGACAAGATTAAAGGTAAAAGTAGTAGGGAAAATGGTCTAAAGTTAAAGGAAGA
This sequence comes from Lysinibacillus sp. IITD104, assembly GCF_036698265.2. Taxonomy (NCBI): domain Bacteria; kingdom Bacillati; phylum Bacillota; class Bacilli; order Caryophanales; family Bacillaceae; genus Lysinibacillus; species Lysinibacillus sp. IITD104. The sequence continues at coordinate 2,734,112 of NZ_JBAHYH020000001.1, read as the reverse complement.
GTCCTAGTCAAACAGGTCTCTTCCTTTTATTAATTGATCAAATGAATGGATCACGGCATCAGGCTTAATGTCAGTATTATTCGTGAGCCGATGAGGATTGAACCATATGCCCTTCATCCTTGCTTGCTGACAACCAGCAATATCTTTTGCTAAGTCATCCCCAACGAATAAAGCTTCATTTGGCTGAACTTGGAGCTGATGTAGTGCTAATTCAAATATGCGTTTGTCAGGCTTAGTTAATCCTACTTCCTCAGAAATAAGGATAACATCAAAATAGCTAGCTAAGCCTGTATGCGTAATTTTAGCCTTTTGTCGCTGAGTAGTGCCGTTTGTGATAATGCCAACCTGTACATGCTTCTTAATCGTTTGGAGAACCTTCAACGTATGTTGATCGATAGAAAAGCAATATGGAAACTGCTGATCCCAAAAATCTTGCATGTCATGGCGAGGCAATTGACAGGCTGATGGAAACGCATCAAAAAACGATGATAAAACATTGGTTTTATCGGCAATCCCATAGTCTCTTTTATCGTATTCCTTAAATTTTTCCAGCATGTCCTTTTTGAGCGTACCCTGAATAGCTCCATAGTATTTTTCCAAAATAATATGAAACAGGTGATCGACAGCATGATCTCGATTAAGTAAGGTATCATCTAAATCAAATAGTATCGCTTTCAACGAGCTTCATGTCCTTTCTTGCTCATCAAGAGGTTTTCGTTTATGTTTTTCATTAATAATTTTTTTGTTTAGGATCGTTACCTTGCCAACCATGAGCAACCTCATATCTTCCACAATATACTTAGCTAGCTCTTCGTCCGATATGTCATCTCCATCAATATCAAGGCGAAAATCCTGCCCTTGTATGCCACCACCATTGGTAAATTCAATTTCAAAATCAAAGACAACTCTTTTATCCATTCAAGTACCACCTTACGCTTAGTGTTAGAGTGCTATCCATATATTCTGTGTTTAATAGGTGAATACCTTCTTTGAGCATAAGCGTAATTGTTGAGTAAACAAAATTTCCTTTTTCTTGTATTTACCACTTGCCAACAAAAAAGTCATAGTGTAATATGTGACTAGTACACTATGACACGAGGTGTTGTGATTGAAAAGCTTTACAGGACTTTTAAAAAAAGAATGGGTACTTTATCGCTCATGGTTTCTAGTAGGGATATTTATGGGACTTATGCTATCTTGGATCGTTCCATATATCTTACATCAGTATGTCGATCTCTTTGCACATGAGCATCAACTAGCATTTGCATTTACGATGCTCGTCCTTTTTCTAGGTGGATTCTATTCTATCTTACAATTTTTAGCATCGATGCGTTTGGATATTAAAGCAAAGGAGAGCTGGCTCCATTCAACAAGCTCTATCACAAAGCTTATCGGAGCAAAATTGGTTTGCTCATTAGTAGGTTATGTCCTCTTCACTATCCTTTTCACGAGTATAGCCATTTTCAATATTAAGGATGAGCTGATCGCGAGCGCTGGACAAATTTTATTAGTTTTGGTAATAATTGTTATTATATTGGCGATTTTACAATTAATGCTATTTATCGTTCTTTTATTCTTTTTAGCTTTTTATTTGCAATTGAAGCGCATAATAGGTCGTTTTTCAATTGTGCTGACAATGATTGTGTTTTATGTAACCACAGCTGGTTGGGCGCGGGTAACGGAGAGTCAGCTGTATCGAACGATCTTCCTCCATGGAGAAGTTTCGCTTCAAAACATCGAACACTATCTACCAAAAGCGAAAGAAATGACGATGGAATGGATGCTTGGCTCGATATATGTCGTTGAGGAAATAGCCATTACGTTATTATTACTACTGCTGTTTTTAGCAGCATCGAAGTGGCTTGAAAGGGTGGTTTTACGATGACGATGGATTTTTCGCGTGACAAACCCATTTATAGCCAGCTTGTCGATCGAATTTGTGGAGACATTTTGAAGGGGAAGTTGGAGCTAGGTGATCGACTTCCCTCTGTTCGAGAATATGCAGTAGAAACAGGTGTCAATGTCAATACGGTGCAACGTGTATACAAGGAGTTAGAGGCAATGAATATAACGGAAACCAAACGAGGACAGGGTACATTTATTACGAGCAATGAGGAGCGCATTGAGTTATTGCGTGAAGAGATGAAAAATCAGCTGGCTGAAAATTTTTTAACATCGATTGAGGCATTAGGCTTTTCGAAGGAAGAGATGCTTGTGGTTTTGAAAAATAAAGCGTGAGGTGAAGGGATGTTACATCTATCAAATGTATCTTTTCAATATAAGAAAAAGCCAGTTTTACAGGATCTATCCTTCTCCTTTCCGATTGGACAAATCATTGGACTAGTTGGAGAAAATGGTAGTGGTAAATCTACGCTTATGAAAGTTTTAGCTGGTTTACTGCGACCCACTGCTGGTGAGATTACACTAGAGGGTAAGCCAGTCACACGTAGAAGTGCTGACAAAATTGCTTATTTACCAGATACAGATTTGTTTTTTGAGTACTACACGGGTGAACAGCTTTTCCAGCATTATGCTTCGCAATTTGAAGATTTTTCCTATGACAAAGCCTGTATCGTCGCACAATTTTTACAGGTAGATACGCGCACAAAGCTACGCCAATTATCAAAGGGTAATCGTGGTCGTATGAAAATGGCTGCCACCCTTGGACGAGAGGTTCCTTATTATGTCATGGACGAACCATTTGCTGGGCTAGACCCAATTGTGAGAGAGCAGTTGATTAAAGGCTTAATTCAATTTACGGACATCGAAAATCAAACGATTTTGCTATCCACACATGAATTATATGAGGTAGAGCCTATTTTAGATCAAATTATTTTATTGCAGGCAGGATCAATCATGGCCTACGAGAATGTGGAAACATTACGCGATGTGGCTAATAAGGATGCAGTTGAGTGGATGAAAGGGTTTTATCGTCCTTCAGTAAAAAATATTGACAGCTAAAGGTGAAGAAAGAATCGTCAATAAAGCAATGTTGTCGTGCCAGACTGCATAATGCTCAGGCGAAAAAGATTAGAAAGGGTGAAAAATATGACAGAACCGATTGTACAATTGCAAAATTTATCGAAAACTATTCGAGGCAAGCAATTAATTCAACAGTTAAACATTGATTTATATCCAGGCCAAATTACAGGATTCTTAGGACCGAATGGAGCGGGGAAAACAACAACAATCCGAATGATGACAGGGCTTATGCATCCAACAGAGGGCAATGTCATCATCGACGGGCTTTCACTGAAGGAGCATTACGAGGAAGCCATTAGTAAGGTTGGTGTGATTGTTGAAAATCCAGAAATGTATAAATTTATGTCAGGCTATAAAAATTTACTACATTTTGCACGTATGCATAAAAATGTAACAAAGGAACGAATTCAGGAGGTCATTCAACAGGTTGGGCTCGAAAATCGTATACATGAAAAGGTCTCTACGTATTCACTTGGTATGAGACAACGACTAGGATTAGCCCAGGCGTTATTGCACAGACCGAAATTTTTGATTTTAGATGAGCCGACGAATGGCTTAGACCCTGCTGGTATTCGTGAGTTTCGTATGTACCTGCGTAAGATTGCTTCAGAAGAGGGCGTATCCGTCTTTGTCTCAAGTCACTTGTTATCAGAAATTGAATTGATGTGTGATCGAGTGGCTGTGATTCAAAATGGGCAGCTGATTGATCTGCGCGATATTCATAATGAAAGCTCATCGTTTTATTATGTGGAGGCACAGCCAAAAGAGCAGGTGTCTGCTTATCTGGAACAGTGTGACTTTAACTTTGTAGCAGAGAATCAAGGCTATGTGGTGGAAATGAAGAAAGAGGATGTCCCAGCTATGACTACACAACTAGTCCAAGCGGGTATTCAATTATTTGCTGTACAGCCACATCAGAAAACATTAGAGGATCAATTCTTAGAAATGACTGGAGGCGGACAAATTGCTGAAGCTAATTCAAAATGAGTGGATGAAATTATGGCATAAAAAAGGAACATGGGCAATGGTGGCCATGCTGATTCTTGTCATTCTTGTTCCTGCTGGAATCACCAAATATTATGAAGTAAAATCCCCGACGGAGGGCTCCTGGCAGGACATAGAGCAGGAGGCCATTCAATCCTATAAAGAGACGCTAGCAGGTGAAGATTTAACGGAGGAAGATAAGGCATACTTTCAAGAGCAGATGGCTATTTCTGAATATCGTTTAGCGAATGATGCACCAAGTCAAAAGGATAGTAGTCTTGCAAGCTTTATGTCCTTTACAAGCGGTATGCTTACGCTTGTTACTTTATTTACAGTCATTACCGCAGCTAGTATTGTATCGAGCGAATTTTCAACAGGGACGATTAAAATGCTCTTAACGCGTCCAATGTCCCGTGCCAAAGTGTTAACATCTAAATTACTAACAACATTCCTTTTTGGTTTGTTATTGTATGTGGTCAATGTTGTGGTAAGTGCCCTTATCGGCTTAATCTTGTTCGGCATAGGAACAGGTGTGGAATTAGAAATGGTCAATGGACAGGTCGTTGAAAAGGCTGTATGGAGCGATTTAGCCTATCATTACCTATTATCTGGTGGCGATTTTGTGATGTCTACATTATTTGCCTTTTTGATTGGCTCAGTATTCCGTTCAAGTTCATTAGCAATCGGTTTAACGATGTTCCTTTCTTTTACAGGCGGCATGATAGTTATGTTTTTAAGCCGATACGACATCGTCAAATATATTTGGCTCACACATTCTGATTTAACACAGTATGAGCATGGTGGTGGCTCCATGATTGCTGATGTGACGTTGCCCTTCTCATTAACAGTACTTGCTATATACGCAGTAGTTTTCCTTGTCATTAGTTATTCAACCTTTATGAAACGTGATGTCACGGCATAAGCTAAAGAAGAACTGTGCCCTAATTTTGGATTAGGGTGCGGTTTTTTTGTTTAACATCACGAAATATTAAAAAAGTATTTATTTTTTTTTGAATTGCGCCTATAATAATAGCAACTTAGTGAAAACGCTTTTTTTTTACTGAAGTGGTCTAGACAACTATACCAAAGGGGGATAATGAATGTTTGCTTTCTTACAAAAAATCGGTAAGTCGCTCATGTTTCCAATCGCAACATTACCAGCAGCAGCATTACTATTGCGTTTAGGTTCAGCGGATATGCTTGGGGCCGTACCGAATGAAGCCATCCAGTACATTGCTAGTATTATGGCCGCTTCTGGTAATGCTATACTAGGGAATTTACCAATTATTTTTGCTATCGGTATTGCGATGGGGTTTGCACATGATAGCAGTGGTGGCGCAGCTCTAGCAGGTGCGATTGCGCATCTTGTTTTAGTCGCCGTTTTAAAGACTGTTAACGAAGAATTAAATATGGGTGTGTTTGGTGGTATTATTGCCGGTATTACGGCAGGCTTATTATATAACAAATATTATAATGTGAAATTTCCAGAATGGTTATCATTCTTCGGTGGACGGCGCTTTGTACCGATTATTACGTCCATCACCATGGCAATTTTAGGTAGTATTTTAGCGATTGTTTGGGGACCAATTCAAGGTGGCATTGATGCTTTCGGCAATTGGATGATCGGTGCAGGAGCACTTGGCGTAGGGATGTATGGCTTCTTCAACCGTCTATTAATTCCAGTGGGTCTACACCATGTAATCAATACAATTATTTGGTTTGATTTCGGTGAATTTACAAATGCTGCAGGCGAAATCGTGAAGGGAGATATCAACCGCTTCCTAGCAGGAGACACATCAGCTGGACATTTCCAAGCTGGTTTCTTCCCAATCATGATGTTTGGCTTACCAGCAGCTTGTTTAGCAATGTATTTTGCAGCGAAAAAAGAAAAGCGTCCAATCGTTGGAGGGATGTTCGTTTCCATCGCTTTAACAGCCTTTTTAACGGGTGTTACAGAGCCTATTGAATTTTCCTTTATGTTCTTATCACCAGTTCTTTATGGTATCCATGCTGTATTAACAGGTATTTCATTGGCTGTGGCCTATCTTGTTGGATTCCGTGATGGCTTTGGCTTCTCTGCAGGCTTAAGTGACTACTTACTCAACCTTGGTCTGGCAGATAAACCATGGCTCTTATTACCTTTAGGTTTAGGCTTTGGGGCGATTTACTTTGTAGTATTCTATTTCTTAATCAAAAAATTAGACTTAAAAACACCTGGACGTGAAGACGATGAGGATGAGGATGGCGAAGTAAATGCTATTGCGGATGATGTCGATTTACGTGCATATTATACAATTGAAGCATTAGGTGGAAAAGACAATATTAAGCAGGTGGATTATTGTACAACCCGCTTACGCTTGTCTGTACAGGATTCTGGGAGCGTCGATGAAAAAACATTGAAGCAAACAGGTGCAAGAGGGGTTATGCGTATCAGTAAAACCAATGTCCAAGTAATTATTGGGACATCTGTTGAGTTTTTAGCTGAAGCCATAAAAGAACGTTTGAAAAAAGGCAATCCAGCACCAGCCAATGCAGGACTTCCAGCTGCACAGCCTGTCATGGAAGAAACAGTGAAGAATGACACGATGACATTCCGTGATTTCGAAATGCCAATGACTGGCGATTTATTACCTTTAACAGAAGTGCCTGATGAGGCATTTTCAGCAGGCTTGATGGGTCCAGGTTTCGGGATTCGTCCGACAGATGGATCAGTCTATGCACCATTTGATGGTCAAGTAGTGATGGTGTTCCCAACAAAGCATGCAATCGGCTTAAAATCGGATACGGGCATTGAGGTATTAATTCATGTTGGCTTAGATACGGTCAAATTAAATGGTGAAGGCTTTGATCTGCTCGTTACAGATGGTCAAAAAATTAAGCGTGGGGATGCGTTATTAAAAGCAAACCTTGTACAGATTGAAGATCAAGTACCTTCTGTCATTACACCAGTTGTCTTCACAAGCTTAATGGGGCAAGAGATTACACTTGAAAAGACTGGCTATCAACGAGCAGGCTCAACGAATATTATTACAATGAAGAAGTAACGACTAATGGGGCTGTTAGCGAAGGTATACAGAGGCAATGAGCTATTGCACACGGATGCCTTTTCGACAGCCCTTGTTCAAGAAGGAGATGTTTTTCTTGAGTTTACTCATTCGAAATATCACAGTAGTGAATGGCAATGGACGAGATGAACAGGTAGATGTATGGATGAAGGATGGTAAAATTGCGCAAATTGCTCCTCAGCTTAATATCCACGATGTAGAACAGCTTGATGGTTCAGGGAAATTTTTATTGCCAGGATTTATTGATATGCACATTCATGGATCCGCTCAAATGGATACGATGGATGCTTCTGATGAAGGGCTTCATACGATGGCTCAATCCCTTTTAAAAGAAGGAACGACAAGTTTTTTAGCCACAACGATGACACAAAGCTATGACAACATTGAACGAGCTATTGAAAATGTGGCACAGTTCCAGCCACAGCCAGACGAAGCAGAGGTACTCGGTATTCATATCGAAGGACCTTTTGTCTCGAAGCAGCGCGCAGGGGCACAGCCTCTTGAATATATTGTCGAGCTAGATTTAGATATATGGTCAAAATGGCAGCAACTAAGTGGCCATAAAATTAAGCAAATTACGCTAGCACCTGAAGAACCAAATGGCATGGCAGCTGTGCAAAGTATTTCTGCTAGCGGTGTCATTGTTTCAATTGGTCACTCGGATGCTACCTTTGAGCAAATGCAACAAGCGGCTCAATTAGGTGCCACACAGGGAACACACTTATACAATCAAATGCGTCCATTCCACCATCGAGATCCAGGTGTAGTTGGTGGTGTCCTGCTGCTTGATGCGATTAAGGCAGAACTGATTGTTGATTTTATCCATATGCATGAAGGTGCGGTGGAAATGGCTTATCGCTTAAAGGGAGCAGACGGGCTTATTTTAATTACCGATGCGATGCGCGCAAAGGGAATGCCCTATGGAGCGTATGATTTAGGCGGTCAAACAGTTCATGTGACAGAAGCAGGCGCTCATTTGTCAAATGGTTCGTTAGCAGGCAGTATTTTAAAAATGGATCAAGCTGTACGGAATATGCATCACATAACGAATTGTCCGCTAGAGGAGCTTGTCAAAATGTCCAGCTTTAATGCTGCCGAACAATTGAAGCTAGGTAATAAGGGTCAGCTTGTACAAGGCTATGATGCGGACGCGGTAATTTTAGATGAACATTTAAAGCTCCATCAAACGATTAAGGCGGGCAAGGTCCTATATGATGCAATGCAAGCTGACAATTGTCACTAATATGCAGAAGGTATACAAACATCTAGCATGAAACGATGGAAATGAAAAGGTGATAGAACATGAATACCTATTTTCAACAAGTAAATCGATATTTAACAATGGTGGCACAGCAGGAAAGCAATCAACTTATGCATATTGCCAAGCAAATTGTTAAACGTCTCACAAAGGGAGGCATTATCCAGCTCTTTGGCTCTGGTCATTCCATGCTATTAGCACAGGAATGTTACTACCGGGCAGGTGGCTTAGTGCCTGTTAAACCGATACACATAGAATCGTTAATGCTACATCAGGGTGCACGGCAATCCTCACAAAATGAAAAAAAACAGGCTTTTTTAGCCTCCTATAAGGATCAGCTGCAATTTGATGACCAAGATGTTTGTATCATCATTTCAACCTCTGCCAATAATCCAGCCCCCATTGATATGGCTATCTATGCAAAGGAAGCGGGCGCTTTGACCATATCACTGCAGTCGCTGGAATATCAGCACCAGCCATCGCGCCATCCGTCAGGCAAGCGTTTAGAGCAAGTAGTAGATGAAGTAATGAATACGCATGTGCCATTAGGCGATGGTGTGCTAACCGTTGACCAATTGCAATATGCCCCTGTATCAACGGTGCTAGGTGCGACTTTATTAAATGCTTTGTTCGCTCAAATCATTGAGCTGATGCATGCACAGGGTGCTAGTGTACCAGTGTTTGGTAGCAGTAATTTAGGGGAAAATAATAACGATGCGCTCATTAATCAATATGGTCAGCGTATTCATTTCTAGGGTACAAAGGAGGATGCGTGGTGAAAGTAAAAAGATTTTCCGCAATGGATGATTTATATACACATGCAGTAGCGACCATCTTGGAAGCCAAAAATAATGGCGCCACAACGTTTGGATTAGCTACTGGTGGAACAATGGAACCGCTATATGCTAAAATCTGTCAAACAGATGTTGATTTTTCACATTGTATTAGCTTTAATTTGGATGAGTATGTTGGTCTTGAGGCAACTCATAAACAAAGCTATGCCTATTATATGAATAAACATTTATTTAACCAAAAGCCATTTCTAGCATCGTATTTACCAGATGGATTAGCAGTAGATCCTCTAGTGGAAACAGCTCGCTATGAAGGATTATTGCAACAATATCCCTTAGATTTCCAGCTGCTAGGTATCGGTCAAAATGGTCATATCGGCTTCAATGAGCCTGGTACGCCATTTGCTTCTTTAACACATCTCGTGACACTTGAAGAATCTACTCGTCAAGCTAACGCGCGTTTCTTTTCTTCCATCGACGAAGTGCCAACACAGGCATACACGATGGGTATTCAATCGATTATGCGTGCAAAATGCATTTTGTTACTTGCAGTGGGAGAAGCTAAGCGTGAGGTGTTAGAGCGCTTGCTGTCTTCTGATTATACAGAAGATGTACCAGCAACTGCTTTATCCAAACATCCAAATGTGATTGTTTTAACAGACTTACAAGAAGAGGAGAATAAATTATGAAAACACAACAATTTACAGTAGTCGATCCTTTAGGTATTCATGCAAGACCTGCGAGCCAGCTTGTGGCAAAAGCAACACCGTTTGCTTCATCTATTGAAATACGTACAGAAGAAAAAGCAGCTAATTTGAAATCCATCTTAGGTGTGATGGGCTTAGCCTTAAAGCAAGGTTCCCAATTTACACTTGTAGTAGAGGGGGAAGACGAAGAGCAAGCATTAGTAGCATTAACGACACTCATCACAGAAATGGGGCTTGCACAATGATACAACTCACTGGTATTGCCGCTTCAGACGGCATTGCCATTGCGAAAGCATATCGTTTCGTCCAACCAGATTTAACATTCGCTAAAACTACTGTTCATGATATCGAGGCAGAGCAGCAGCGTTTAGCAGCCGCTCTTGCCAAAGCAGAGCAAGAGCTGGTTGTCATTCGACAGCAAACATTAGAAAAATTTAGTGCAGAAGAAGCCGCGATTTTTGAGGCACATTTATTAGTGGTTCATGATCCCGAATTAATTGGGCCCATCAATCAAAAAATTGCAGACGAAGCGGTAAATGCGGAGTATGCCTTGCATGAAGTATCCTCTATGTTTGTGGCATTATTTGAAGGTATGGATGACGAATACATGAGTGCCCGTGCATCAGATATTAAAGATGTGACAAATCGCATATTAGCACATTTACTCGGTGTACATATTCCAAATCCAAGCAATATCAACGAACAGGTAATTATCGTAGCGAATGATTTGACACCTTCAGAGACAGCCCAATTAGATCGCAACTATGTTCTCGGTTTTATTACCGATATTGGTGGGCGGACATCCCATTCGGCCATTATGGCTCGTAGCTTAGAAATTCCAGCTGTAGTAGGGGTAGGGGCTGCTACGACAACAATTCAGGATGGCGATACTATAATTGTTGACGGTTTGACGGGTCTAGTCCTAGTAAATCCAAGTGCCGATGTGATTGCAGACTACCAGGAAAAGGCTCAAAAGTATCGTGCACAGCAGGCGGAATGGTCTACTTTAGTCAATGAGCAAACCGTATCTAAAGATGGCGTGCATGTTGAGCTAGCGGCTAATATTGGATCGCCAAATGATTTGGATGGTGTAGTGCGTCATGGGGCAGAGGGAATTGGCTTGTATCGAACAGAGTTTTTATATATGGGCCGAGAAAATTTGCCATCTGAGGAAGAACAGTTTACAGCGTATAAAACAGTCTTGGAAGGAATGCAGGGCAAGCCAGTTGTTATTCGAACACTCGATATCGGTGGCGACAAGCACCTGCCATATTTACCTTTGCAAGAAGAAATGAATCCATTCCTTGGTCACCGTGCCATTCGTCTATGTCTAGACCAGCAGGAGCTATTCCGCACACAACTGCGTGCACTACTGCGAGCATCTGTCTATGGGAACTTAAAAATTATGTTCCCCATGATAGCGACCATTCAAGAATTCTGTGAGGCGAAAGCCATTTTGCTTCAGGAAAAGGAAAAGCTGATAGCTGGCGGTATTGCAGTAGGCTCATCCATAGAGGTTGGGATGATGGTTGAAATTCCCTCGACAGCCGTAATGGCAGATATTTTTGCAAAAGAAGTGGATTTCTTCTCCATTGGCACAAATGATTTAATTCAATATACAATGGCGGCAGATCGGATGAATGAAAAAGTTTCCTATTTGTATCAACCATATAACCCAGCCATTTTACGCTTAATTCAAATGGTCATTAAAGCTGCCCATCAGGAACAGAAATGGGTAGGAATGTGTGGAGAAATGGCTGGCGATGAGCTTGCTGTTCCACTATTGCTAGGCTTAGGCTTAGATGAGTTCTCCATGAGTGCTACGTCTATTTTAAAAACGAGGGCCTTGCTAAAGCAATTATCTGTCCCAGAGATGCAGGCTTTAGCAACAGAGGCATTACAGTTAGCGACAGCTGAAGAAGTGCTGGAAAAAGTGAAGCAAGCTGTGAAATAGGATAGAACAAAAACCCATCTACCAACAAGTAGATGGGTTTTTTATTATTGGCTGAAAGAGTCAATGAATAGCGGTATTTCTAATAAATCCTCCACGATGGCATCCGCTTCAACACGTTGCCATTGTTTATCCTTTTTCCAAATGCCTTTCATGCCAACATGTTGAGCACCTTTGACATCATTCACCGGATGGTCGCCGATAAAAACACATTCATGAGGAAGTACATTCAGCTTTTCGATTGCATTTAAAAACAGTTGAGGATGGGGTTTTTTCATTCCTGCCCATTCAGAAACTAAAATGACATCAAAATAATGTTCAATTGCTAATGCCTTTATTGTGTCCATCTGAAATTGCCCATAGCCATTCGTAATGATGCCTAAAGCCAACTGATCCCTTTTCAATTGTTCTAGCATAGGGATAAGGTTAGGAAAAGGGACACAGCTATGTTTAAATTCGTTGAGATAATCTTGAAGAAGTTCTTCCCACGTAATATGAACAAAATGAAATTCTTCTACTAATTGCTGGTAGACGCAATCCTTCCAAACGTAGCCTCGCTTATCTAGTTGGATAAAGCGAGTTCTATACTGTTCTTTTGAAATACTACCGAATACCGACTTTAATCGCTCATATTGCTGCTCAATGAAGAGTTCGATAGATGCATCTCTATTTAATAATGTTCCGTCTAAATCAAATAATGCTGCTTTCATCACATCTTTTTCACCTTCCGATTTGATCATAAAAAAAGTAGCTGAAGTTAGGCTTCAACTACTTTTTTAGTTCATTAGGCATGTTTTGAAATGATTTGCTGAAGCTTTGCTTGCAGTGTCGGTAGATCATGCATCGTAACCGTTGTGCGAACATAGCTTTCATCCATATCTAATGCTTCAGCAAAAAAGCTACCAATGCCTTTTACTTTGCGATCAATTTGCATTAAAATCTCTGCAGAATGGTTGGATTGAGAAAGGAAAACTAATTCAAGCTCATCTAAATGGCCTCTATATTGTCCAGTTGGTACAAATTCAAATTCCTGAACAAATGGATAGTAGCCACGGAAGCGTGAAGGAGCTTGTTCACATTCTGCTTCACGTAAACGGAAACCTAATCCACGAATCGCATCTAATATATGTCCTGCTAGTGCTGTTGGCTCCACACGAATATAATCCTTATCACTCGGATCGACCGCATTTTTAATATCAAGGCCCGTTTGAATCCATACCTGTGTTTTACCTGCACTAATCGGTGTTTCAAATGGTAATGTTAATGAAATAGGGAAGATTTTTTCCTCGCCCGCACCCAGTGTGAAAGGCTCTGTTACTTTCACCTTCTGCAGTGCGGCAACCTCCGTATGTTTGTGATCATTCGACTCACGGATATACGTCGTATTGACGGATAGGTAAATCGTGTCGACCTGTTGCTCCACTTGACCGCCTCGCACAACGATTTCCCCCTGCATGACCTCTCCAGCACGATAACTATCCTTCTCTAATCTTGTATCCACTGTCGCTGAACCTATACCAATACTTGCTAATGCTTTATGAAAAAAAGACATCTTTCATTCCTCCTACTGACATCGTTAGCTATACATACGCTTATGTTAAAAAAAGGTTTCAAGACTTACAAATTTTTCGCTATACTAGTTGAAAACGAAAGAGGGATGGCGATGGAAACAGAGTGGCTACGCACATTTATAGTGGCAGCACAAACCGAAAACTTTCGAGAAACAGCTGAAAAACGATTTATTACACAATCAACCGTTACAAAGCATATCCAGCATTTAGAAAAGGCATTGCAAACCCCCTTATTTGATCGACAGAGCAAACATGTGACGTTAAATCGGCAGGGGGCTTATTTTAGTCAGCAGGCACAAAAAATCCTGTCCGCTTTAGATGAAGGGCTACATCAAATGGATTCCTTCGTAAAAGGCTACACCGCTAAGCTTACGCTTGGCGTTGCTCCACAAATTGCGAACTCAACATTACCTGCCATCCTCACAGCATTCCAGTGCCAAAAGCCAACTACTCAAGTAGTGATAGAACTTTTAAAATCCAATGAAATCGGGGAAGCAGTGTTTACTGGAGTAATTGATATTGGCTTATCCAAATTAACCTCAACACGTGAGCTTCACACGGTGATGCTCGCACAGGAACCATTGCATTTAATTGCTCCTATTGCTAAAAAGGAATTGGATGCTTTCACCCTTTTACAGCAGGAAACGCTTCTTACACATGAGTATGCGCCCTATTGGGAGGACGTACAACAGGTGCTACAGCAGTTTGCAAGCCATCAAACAATGCATATTAATCAAACAGAGGTGATTAAGCATTTCGTCAAACATGGTCTTGGTATTGCCTTGTTGCCTAAGAGTGTGATAGAAGCTGATTGTCAGCAACAACTTCTACATAGCTATTCGTTAAAAGAATTTTCCCATATTGTATCGGATACTTATTTGCTTACAAAGTATGTCTCGGCAGAATATGATGATTTTTTAGAAGCGTGTAATAGCGTGTATGGGTGAAGCAGCTTTCTGCACGGTTTATTCATAATGTACCTTTATACTATTTTAGTATAAAGGATAGATAGAGGGTGTTGATATGTATAGTATGTTGTCCACCATTAGTCAGTTTATTAGTGAGCCGATTACGCAATTTGTACAGGGCTATGAGCATTCTGCTTTGATGATGGCCATTCTTCTTGGCTTGATAGGCGCCTTTGCTCCATGTCAGTTAACAGGTAATATGAGTGCCATTACATTTTACGGCAATCGAACACTACAAAAGAGCAGTAATTGGCAAGAAATTATGTTTTTTATTGGGGGGAAAGTGGTTGTTTTTAGTGTGCTGGGGTTTTGTGCTTGGCTTTTTGGACAATCATTTGAAACAAAGATGACCGTTTATTTTCCAATCTTTCGTCAGGCTATTGGACCGATGATGCTGGTAACAGGGCTGGTGCTAATCGGTTTATTCAAATTAACCTTTTTACAACGCTTAACATCGTTGCTACCACCTGTAGTAAAAGAGGGGAAATTAGGCTCGTTCTTAATGGGCGCTAGTTTTTCGATTGCCTTTTGTCCCACTATGTTTGTCTTGTTCTTTGTGTGGCTAATGCCCCTTGTGGCAAGCACCTCCTATGGGTTGCTTCTACCGAGTATTTTTGGCATAGCGACCGCTGTACCGCTCATTATGATGCTTCTGTTGATCTATGTCTTTGATGCCAAGCGCCTTATCCTACGAAAAAGTATGAAGATGGGAAGGGCTATTCAAATGACGGCAGGTATCCTATTAATTTTAATCGGTATAACGGACACTATTACCTATTGGGGCATGTAAGACATGTATAATAGTGTTAAAACGAGAAAGAGAGATACAGTATGACAGCTATATTATTATTTATCCTTGCAGGAATTGGCGAAATAGGCGGGGGCTATTTAATTTGGCTTTGGTTACGAGAGGGCAAACCTTTTTATTGGGGCATTATTGGCGGTATTGCACTTGCTTTGTACGGCGTTGTTGCAACATTCCAGTCCTTCCCTACCTTTGGCAGAGTTTATGCAGCCTATGGTGGGGTATTCATCGTGTTGTCTATTTTATGGGGGTGGGGCATTGATGGCAAAAAGCCCGATCATTTAGACTTTATTGGCGCAGGGATATGCTTAATAGGCGTCATTGTGATATTGCTGCCTCGCTCTTAGCAATGAAAAAAGGTTACTACAACAGAATAGTAACCTTTTGTAATCTATTTTTTACGAGCAATAAAGCGCAGACGATAATAATCAATGACCCATTCATTCTGTTGGAAACAAGTTGGCTTTAATAATTCCTCACATGTCGCATAAACCTGCTCTTTCTCATCAGCCTTTAAGTGCTGAAGAAGATTTTCACTAAACATGACCAACCAGTTGCGAAGCCCATCCTTCCCTTGAAGTGGTGTAGGGCGTTTATAGAGTGTGATATTCTCGACCTGAAAGCCTGCATTCTCTAATTTTGATTGATATTCCTCGATGCTTGGAAAATACCAAGGGAAATAGTGGTCGATATAGGGAAATTGTAAAGATTCCATACTTTTTTGCAGGGCCCAAACGATAGATGCAATATTGCCTTGTCCACCCATTTCAGCAACAAAGCGTCCACCGTTCTTCAGTGCACCATAGACATTTTCAATAACTACATCAGGCTCCTTCATCCAATGAAGTGCGGCATTGGAGAAAACGGCATCAAAGTGCTGAGAAAAGTGCATCGCTGTAGCTTCCATCGTTTGAAAGGTAATGGCAGGATATTTTTGCTGAGCAGCTAAAATCATCGTAGCCGACGCATCTACTCCGAGCACAGAAGCTCCAAGTGCTGATATGTCATTAGCCAAATCTCCTGTACCACAACCCACATCTAAAATATGTTCATTTTTTTGCGGCGCTAGTAGATCGACCAAGCTTGTACCCAATTTTGAAACGAAATCATGCTTTTCATCATATAAATGAGCATTCCATTTTGTTTTTGTTGTCATCGTATTTCATCTCCTTTAGTAGAGCATAGCAAAGGAGGCCATCCATCAGAAATGCGAAAAATCATGAATTTTGATTCCAAATTGGAATGATAGATTTCTTCACAACAGAGCTTTACAGGCAAATGATTTGCAAAAATTTCGCAACCCTAAAAATTTTGAGTAAAATAAAAAAAGTAGCTGATGTTTTTTCAGCTACCTTTTGCTATGGTTAAAGCTTCGTTAATGTTTTGCCACTCCAGCCAAACAAGATCGTTAGAATCGGACCAAGTAAACAGAAGAAGGTGAATGGTAGGTAATCCAGTGTGGAAATACCGAGGACACTTGTGATAAAAATACCACAAACACTCCAAGGCACAAGAGGATTGACGACCGTACCTGCATCCTCCATGACGCGTGAAAGGTTTTTTGGTGCAAGACCAACCTTTGCAAATTGTGCCTTAAAGGCCTCACCTGTTAACAGAATGGATAAATATTGCTCACCGATCAATGTATTGACACCAATGCCCGTAATGGCAGCACCTGTAATAACAGAGCCAGCACTTTTAAATAAGCTTTCAACCTTCGCTAAAATGCTTTGAATAATGCCTAGTGTGAATAAAAGACCACCCATTGTTAAGGCAAGTAAGACAAGCGCGATTGTAAATAGCATACTATTCATCCCACCACGAGTGAGCAAGGCGTCTACTTCTTTATTACCAGTTTGAGAGACATAGCCATCAAATAGAATCTTGAAGACATCTGCAGGGGGAAGTGGGTCTAGTAGAGCGCCAAGCCCTACGCCAATAATGGACACAACAGCTAAGGTAATGACTGCAGGTGCCTTGTAAAAAGTCATGATAACGAGAACAACAATTGGCAATAATGTATACCAATGAATAAGTCCTGTAGACAGTAAACCCTCTTTAAATTGCTCGACTGTCTCAAAGGATGTAGCAGCTCCTGTTGGCGAGATAATAGCATAGAGCACAAAGGAGATAAGAAAAGCAGGGATGGTTGTCCAGCCCATATTTTTAATATGCTCAAAAAGGTCTACACCAACTGTACCAGAGGCAAGATTGGTTGTATCGGATAATGGTGACATTTTATCACCAAAGAAGGCGCCAGAAACAATCGCTCCAGCTGTAATCGTTAGCGAAATATCCATGGCACCGGCAATCCCCATAAATGCCACACCAACCGTCGCGACAGTTGTTAACGAGCTTCCAATTGAAATACCAACGATACTACAAATTAAAAACACGATGGCAAAGAAAAAGTTTGGCGAAACAGTTAAAAAGCCATAATAGATAAGGGTTGGGATCGTTCCACCCATAATCCAGCTCGAAATTAAAATACCAATAAAGAAGAAAATAAAAACGGCGCCAAGTCCAGCGCTAGCACCAGCAATCATACCACCTTCAAGATCGCGAAAGGGTACTTTTTTCAGTAATCCATACGCGAGTAAAATGGCAATTACAAGAAAAATCGGGATATGCGGTGTAGCCTTTAAATAGCCAATACTATAAGCCATTGTGGCAATAATTAAAATAGTGATAAAGCCTGCCTCAAGAAATCGAGGGTTACTCTTTGCTTCTATTCGAAACATGTGAATCCTCCTAATAAATACTTCTGCGCTTCAATGCGGTGAAGCCCAAAAGTATTATAGCACGCTAATATTTTTTGTCAATTGACTGAAAATTGGCGGTCTCAATGAAAGAAATCATCCCAGGCATTTTTTCAAAATCAATAAACAGGTCATGACAAAGCCCATCGAAAAACCATATAGAAAATGAACTTCTCTTAAAACTAAAACATGATTAATGCCGCTAAATTTGAGGTGAAATTAATAGCTTTCGCATTACCAGTAGCTTGAAGAAAATCATCGCCTATCATTAATAGAATAAAAAATGAACCCGTACCTGGTCCAAAAAAAGCCTATAGCCACAAATGCACCTATATAGGCTAAATTTTGGCTGTACTAGGTACACGCTCTTGATATTGCTGTCCCCAATCTTTTTTAAACATTGTATAAGCAGCTACAAGGACGAGCATAACAAGCTTAAGTGGTTTTAAATAGCAGGGGATACAAGATGGATGGTAAAGGCACCGAGAAAAGACCCCACAAAGATAAAGGGGACGATTTTTCCGATTTTCTTGCTATCTACTTTACCTGCACGCCATTACTAATGGTATTGGCCAGTTTATTTGTGGCAAATGGCTGTACTTGAGGTAAACCAACAGCCATTAATGTAGGTAAGGAGATAAGTCCACCGCCAGTAGTAATACTATTGTGAGTGAAAGTAAATCCATATCCATTAATATGCTCCCATCTTTCATCATCGCGTACTGTGAAAGTCAAAAAATAACAATGAAATTCCAGCATTTTCATGTAAATTTCGTTTACAATTCCTTAACATTTCACAAGGTAAACAAATCAGCAAAAAAAAGTTTATTTCAAGTATTTTTATAAAAATAAAAGAAAAAATGGTCATTTTTAAAGAAAAAATAGTGATTTTTAATATTTGATTTCCAACGTTTACAACTTGGGAAATAGCTTAAAAATAAATGTGGCAAATTTTATATTACAGTTTTGTAAAATCAACATCTGAGTGTTTAAAATTTTGTAGAATTGTGTAAATGTTTTGTTATGATGATTCAGAAATCGACAATATTTTTTCAACAGGAGGAACAGGATGTTCAACTCAAATAAGCAAGATCCATTTTTTCAGTCATTATTAAAAATCGCAAAAAACGTGAATGAGGGTATTTATTATGCTCATAATGCCCGTATTCAAGATATAGATGCGCTCAAAGAAATTGCAGATACAATGAAGCAATACGAAACAAGTGGCGATAAATTAATCCATGAACTAATCGTTATGCTGAATAAATCCTTTATGACGCCAATTGAACGTGAAGATATTTTAGCATTAGCAAACAAACTAGATGATGTAATTGATGGAATGGAAGGCTGTATTGCGCACTTCAATATGTACAACCTAACAGAAGTAACAGAACCAATGCGCCAATTCCTCACATATATTGCGAAAAGTACGGACGAAATGGTACAAGCCATGGAACTGTTAAATAGTAAAAAGCTTGTGGAAATGCGTAAACATGCTATTCAAATTAAGGACAATGAACGTGAATGTGATGAAATTTTCCGTTCTTCAATGAAGCAATTATTCATCCAAGAAAAAGACCCAATGCGTTTGATTGTTTTCAAGGATATTTATGAGCAATTTGAAGACATTGCGGACAGCTGTCAAACAGTAGCAAACACAATTGAAACAATAATTATGCGTAATGCATAAGATGGAGTGTACGAAATGGATACGATCTTATTAATCACCATATTAGTCGTTATTTTCGCACTTGTGTTCGACTTTATTAACGGCTTCCATGATACAGCCAATGCGATTGCTACCTCTGTATCGACCCGTGCCTTAAAGCCACGTACTGCGGTTTATATGGCAGCAGTAATGAACTTCGTCGGAGCGATTACATTCGTTGGGGTAGCCAAAGCCCTAACAAAAGATATTGTGGACCCATTTTCTTTAAATGCCTATGATGGCGATATTACAGGTTCTGTTGTTATTTTAGCAGCCTTATTATCTGCCATTACATGGAATTTATTAACATGGTATTTTGGGATTCCATCAAGTTCTTCTCATACATTAATAGGTTCTGTTGCAGGGGCAGCTATTGCCGCAGCAGGATTTGATATTTTGAACTATGCTGGGTTTATTAAAATTCTTCAAGCACTTATTTTTTCACCATTACTAGCGTTCGCAGCTGGTTTCCTGATGATGACATTATTAAAGATCATCTTCAAAGATATGAATTTATATCGCACGAATAAAGGCTTCCGTACAATGCAAATTGGGACAGCAGCCTTACAATCCTTTACACACGGGACAAATGATGCGCAGAAAGCGATGGGGATTATTACCCTTGCGCTAATCGCGGGTGGCCTACACCAAGGAGATGATATTCCTTTCTGGGTACGTTTTGCTGCAGCAACTGCGATGGGTCTTGGTACATCTGTCGGTGGGTATAAAATCATCAAAACCGTTGGCGGAAAAATTATGAAAATCCGCCCCGTAAATGGGGTAGCGGCAGACTTAGCTTCTGCATCGATTATCTTTGGTGCCACATTAATCCATTTACCAGTTTCTACAACACATGTTATTTCTTCATCCATCATGGGTGTCGGAACAGCTCACCGTGTTAAAGGAGTTAAATGGGGGATGGCACGTAAAATCGTTACAACATGGGTCATCACGATGCCAATCTCTGCTGTCATGGCAGCATTGATTTACTATATTCTAAGTTTATTTTTCTAGTTCGCTAAGGAATGCACAATCACAGTGCATTCCTTTTTTTGTGCTGGAAAACGGATGCGGGTAGCGGATAGAACCGGCAAAGTGTCGGAAAGCGCGGACAGTAGCGGATAAAACCGGCAAAGTGGCGGATAGCTCAGTTAAAGTAGCGGATAGAACCGGCAAAGTGTCGGAAAGCCCCACAAAAGTGGCGGATAGCTCAGGCAGGAAGAAAAACTGCTTCGATGAAATCGGTAGCCTCCGCCCCCTTGTGTAAAGTGCGGATTCGCTCTAAGGTAATTATAAAGAAAGTGTAAAGTTCGGAGAAAATCGTTTTTTCCGTAGTAAGGTGAATGCAGGAGGAAAATGATGAAGGAAAAGTTACTACTGATTGAGGATGATACAGCGATTGGGCGTATTGTGAAGGATACGCTGGAGCAGGAAGGCTATTGTGTAACATGGGCTACTACGGGCCTTGAGGGATTGGCAGATTTTCAAACGCAACCTTTCGATTTAGTGCTGGTGGATTGGATGCTGCCAGAAATGGATGGATTAACGGTTTGTCAAAATATCCGTTGGGAGAGTGATGTGCCGATCCTAATGATGAGTGCTCGCAAGGAAGATGCGGATAAGGTGGAGGGCTTGCAGGGGGCAGACGATTATATCGCTAAACCATTTAGCTTAGAAGAATTAAAGGCACGAGTTGCCTCTCATCTTAGACGCTGGAGACGCTACCATAAGCAAGACGTGATAGAAGAGCATACTGCCTATGCGAATGGATTAACAATAGATTGGCAACGACAAATAGTATGTGTTTATCAGCAAGAAATTGCATTAACTCAAAAGGAGTTTGCTCTTCTTAGGCTGCTAGCTAAAAATCCGAGTCAAACCTTTACAAAAGAGGAACTGTATCAGCATATTTGGCAGCAAGCAACGTTAGAGGACACTCATACTGTCACAGTTCATATTAAGGCACTACGAGAAAAGCTCAAGGATTCTGTGAAAAACCCAAATTTTATTCAAACCGTGTGGGGTAAGGGCTACCGTTTTATTGGTGAACCATTATGAAAATAAAAGCGTGGTTACTAATTATGTTTTTTATTGTAATGGTATTACCCATAGTAGGAGCTTATAGCCTTTATGTGTGGATTAATGCTTATTACCAAGATAAAAATGTGGCGGAGTTCTTTGACAAGTGGACAGAGCTAAATCATGTAAAAGATGTCGTTGACAATCCAATGCTTTATCAAAAAAATGCCAATCTTAAAGAGGTTGAGGATCTTACCAATGAGCAGCTGGCGATTACCCTCTATACGAAATCTGGCTATGTTTTATATTCCTCCAACCCTTTGCTAACGGGCTATGTAGGGAAAGAGCGCATGTTAAATGGTTTATATGATTTACAGCAAGCATACAACGCCTTTACATACAAGGAGCCTGTATATCTAAAAGGTGATTTGCTTGGCATCTATGAAATTCAATTAATACGAACAGATTGGGTAAAGGGTGTAGAAAAGCGTTCATGGCTTGTCATCGCCAGCACGATCCTGTTGTTTCTTATCATTTATTTAACTGTCATCTTGTTGCTTCATCGGAAACTGAATCGGCCATTACGTGAACTGATGCAGCACATGCGTCATTTTGCGAAAGGTCAGCATGTTACATCAAAACTAAGCGTAAGAAAAGATGAGATTGGGGCACTCGCCAAAACATTTGAGGCGATGCAGGATGAAATTGAAAAGACTCGGGCTTCTTTAAAAACGGAACAACAGCAAAAAGAAATGATGATTGCAAGTATTTCCCATGATTTGAAAACGCCCCTTACAGCCATCCAAGCCTATGCGGAATCTTTACAAACTAAAGGCTTAACAGAACAGCAGGAGGCAGAATATCAGCAGGTCATCGTTATGAAGGCAGATCGGATGAAGCATATGCTAGAGGATTTAATGATGTTTACATTACTTCAATCAACAAACTATACATTAAAGCTCATTGCTGTGGATGGAGAAGAATTTTTTGACATGGCCTTGTCTGACTATGAACCCTTATGTGAAGAACAAGGATTTACATTAAAAGTATGCTGTGCCGTGGATGGGCTTTATGCTGTGCATCCTAAACAACTTCAGCGTGTCATTGATAATTTATTGAGCAACGCATGGCGTTATGGGGAAAAGGGGACAACAATCGGCTTAGCCGCAGTCAATGCTGGAAATAATCCCGAATGGGGCTTTGATTTCTTGAAGTCTGCTTTAACCAAGCAAGAGGGTATGTATATAATTGTGCAAAATCACGGAAGAGGCATACCACAGCAGGACATTGTAAAATTATTCGAGCCAATGTATCAAGCAGATTATGCGAGATCAAAGGCTGGTGAACGAGGAACAGGACTAGGCTTAAATATTACAAAACAAATTATTGAAAAACATGGTGGCACTGTCGAACTGCTTTCTAGAGAGAGCATTGGAACAGCGGTAATTTGCTGGCTACCACCTTCTAAAGGAGTAAATGAATGATGAATTGGAAAAGATCTTGCCGAGCAGCAGGCTTAATTGCTGTAATGACATTTAGCTTAGTGGGCTGTAATTCAGAGGCATCTTATACACCTCAGGAAATTATCGACCAAGCCCTTCAAGAATCCAAGGAGCCACTCACTTATTATGGCGAATATACGTTAGATATGGGAGAGCTAGGTGGCAAAGCTCAAGTGAAGGAATGGGTAAAGGATAGCAATAGACGGATAGAAATGACAGGTGATAATGGTGAACATGTTATCACAGTCAAAAATGATGCTAAAGTGATTAGCTATGATGTCACTGAAAAGACAGCCTACACAATAGATTATTCACAACATGAATTAGACGGCTTGCAATCACCGAAAGATCAGGTACAGCTTATTTTTAATATGGTTAAGGATACCCATGATATTAAAATAGCGGGAGAAGAGAAGGTTGCAGGTAGAGATACGTATAAAATCGTGGCAAAGACGAAGAAAACGGAATCGTTATTTGGAGATATCGAAGCATGGATTGACAAAAAAACTTGGCTGACATTAAAAATGAAGACAGATAGTGCAGGGAATCATATGATCACTGAATATTCTAAGATTAATTTTGGTGAAAAAATAGATGATCAACAATTTACACTAGATCTACCAAAGGATGTAACGATTCAGGAAATTAGCGGACAGGACACTTCAGAATCTATTTCATTGGAGGACGTCAAGCAGCAGCTTGAAAAGTTTTTATTAGTGCCAGAAGTAAATGGTCTTACGTTAGATAACATATCCATGGTCAAAGGGATAGAGGAACGACCAGAATACTCTTTCGATTATGTTTTAGATGGAGAGTTAGCTTTTTTTGTCACAATTTTTAAAGCAGATGCGAGTGTTGCAGATATTGGCCCCATTCTAAATGAAAAAGAAATAGATATTCGAGGACAAAAAGGCACTGTTATGGATGGTGAAAATTTCCGTTCCCTTGCTTGGCAAGAAAACGGCTACCAATATAGTATGGTTGGGCAAAATCCAGAATTAACAGTTGAGGATCTTTTAAGCTATGCGCAACAAATGACCGTTGTACAATGAGGTGATACTATGAAAAAAGCGCAAGGACTAAAATGTCTGGCATTATTTTTATTTACCACTATTTTTTTATATGGGGTAGGGGAAACATATGAGGTGTCTTGGCTACAATTTCACTTTACGGGACAATATCAGGACGCAGGCTTTTATTTCAGTTTTACATCCCTTATTCCAATATTGATTGGACTATTAATGGTGGGTCTATATGAATCAATGTTAAAAAGATTCATCTAAATAATGAGGAGCAGGATCCGAGTGGAGGAGCCTGCTTTTTTTATGGTAGAAATATAATAAAGAGGATACTAATAGGAGGTTTTTGCAAACATACTAGCAATTAGTGTCCTGCCTGTTTCATAGAAAGCAAGAACAGCTAGCTTAAAGAGAGCAACTCCATATTCCGATGATAAATAATGGTAATCCCACCCCAAGAGAGCATTTAATTAGGAAATTTTTCTAACCCATTTCTACTAAAAATCGCAGTGTTAAATGGCTAGCCATACTTACATTACGCAATTTGCTGTAAATGTGTCTTCTTAAAAGCGTCATCATATTTTAAACCATAGCCAAGTGCGCGATCTAAGAAAATATGCGCGAGCCAAATCAGGGCAGCCATCAGAGGTATTGATGTAGTCGTTAGTAAACCAATCGCCATTATCATGGCAGGTAGCACAAAGCTATGCCCCATATTATAGAAAAGAGCGCCTACTTTTGTATTGATGAGATAGCCAACCATGGTGATGTCTGGGAGCAATAAAAATACAATAAAATACAGCCATGAAAAATTTAGATGACCATAGAAAAAAACAGTGATGACGAAAGCAAGGATATATTCGATTGAGATGATTTTACGTAGTGACATTTAACCACGACCTTCCAGTAAATTTTGATACATATCCTCAATGAGTGAGGCAATTTTTTCTTGATTTTCTTCATACTGTCCGTCAGCCATTAACGTTTTAGTCAGTTGTAACGAATGAAGCGCATGCTGATAGAATCGAAGTTGCTGCTCAATCTGGGCAATCTTTGTGGAAAATAGCTGTACCGTTTCTTCATTACATGCTGTTGAAATAGGCTTTCGTTCGAGTGTCAGTAAATGTTTAATTTCTTGAAGCGTAAAGCCTAGCTGACGTAAAACGATAATAAATTTCATTGTATGTTCACACATGGCATCATACACACGGTAGCCATTGTCTTGTTTTTGCGGCTGTAAGAGTCCCTCTTTTTCATAGTAGCGAACGGTATCGGTTGTTAATTGAAATTTCTCGGCGAATTGTTTAATTTTCATGTAAGTACCTCCTAAATTCATCCTAACATTGGAGTATGCTCCAAGGTCAAGGTGCTTGAGAAAAAAAGTAAAAAAATGAAACGGTCATTCAGTGGCAGTCGTTTATAGTGTAAGAAGGGGAGGTGGACGGCATACTTGAGGAAATGATCGAAGAACATGCAGCGCATTTATTACGTCTCGCCTATTTGTATGTGAAGAACCGACAAACCGCAGAGGATATTGTGCAAGAGGTCTTTATTAAATTTTCTCAGCGTGGCTATGAAGAACGTGGGCAGTTGCGTGCGTATTTATCCACGCTAACGATTAATCAAAGCAAGGATTATTTAAAAAGCTGGCATTATAAGAAATTACTATTACAAGAAAAAATATTTCCTGTTCAGGGGAATAGACAGCGAGATGAGCTGGTGGCAGCAGAGGAACGGTCTCAAATTGGGGCAGCTATTTTAAAGCTTTCACTTACCTATCGGGAGCCCATTATCCTTTATTATTTTGAAGAAATGAAGATTCGTGATATAGCCCATCTACTTGGCATTGCAGAGAATACGGTGAAAACAAGACTGAAGCGGGCAAGAGAAGCATTAAAGCCTCATCTGAAGCAGGAGGAATGGGAGGTGCTTAGACATGAATGAGATACAGAAGGAATTACTCAAAGTCGCTGGTGATATGACAGCAAGCAAAGAACGCGTCAAAAAACATGTACTACAACAGTCTATCAATAGAAGGAAGCCTTTTCGTTTCACCCTATTAACGGTCGTGCTGACACTTTGTGTGGTGGGATTTATGATGGTGCAGCTTCTTACGAACGAAACAGAGCAAACAACCTCACTATTTCATGAAAGACAGCTTGAGCATTTCGAACGTCTTAATCAGCTAATGTGGCCAGGGAAAGAGCAGGAATTTTATAAAGAGGAAGCCTATCTATCGTATGAGAAGCTCGTTGCCGCCTACTATTTTGCGAAATCAGTAGGGATTGATTATTCTAAGGCAGAGCTAGAGGCGGAGAGAAAGAAGCAAGTAGAACAGTTGGAAATGCTTTATCAAGCATCTGAATACGAAGCACTATTTCAGGGATTAGCACCGAAACAGTATGTTGAAACATATCTCGAGCCCCTTCTGCCGATGTATACAACGCGAACAAAGCTATATGCTCTCTATAAAGAAAAATATCCAACTTTTTATGCTTACCAAGAAGTAGCCAATATTGATGCCAAACGATATTTCCAAGCGCATTATACTGAACAGGCAACAGCCTTTCAAAAGGAGCAAAACATTGTAATAAGTACCAGTTCATATGGCTCTTCAATGGTCGGAACAGTTGCAAAGGTTGAATCAAATGTTTTCTTATTTATTGAAGGGGTGATTCCTGAGGACCTTGATCATATGGCAGAGGAACAGCTTGCTGCAAAATATGAACAAGCCAATTGGTATCCTGTGCTGGATGATTTTCCTGTCGAGCAGGGGGATTATATTACTTTAACTTCTATGGGAACAGGGAGCATTGAGGAAAATGGAATCGTAAGAAAATATGGTTTATTATCGAAACTGGAAAAGCTAGAGCCAATCATTACAAAAAAGCTTGAGCTAGAAAATGACAAAGAGGTTGCTCAGTTTTTACAGGATATCCCTTGGCAGCCTGCAGCTTATATGAAAAGACCACCCGAATATTCATTTGAAGTAGAAGGCGTCCGTATTGAAATGTGGAAGGGCTATGGCGGTTCAATTTATCTCCAAAAGGCTGGTAGCGGAGAAATTCACCTTAGTGCCAACAGAGCGAAGGAATTAATAGCCATCCTAAGCATAGAAGAATCTTAACAAGTCTCTTGAAAGAGGCTTGTTTTTTGTTTAGGGGAAAATTATAGTAAAAGTACCATGTTAAAATAACTTTTAATTGAATGTAGGAAAAAATACACACTGATTTTCGTTATTAGGCTGAATTACTTAATGTCGAAAAAATAAATGAGTCCAAAGAATTGTAATATTTTAAGGTCAAAGGTAGTATTAAAGAAGTAAGGATGAAGAAAAGGAGGGGCGGTATGAACGCACAAGAATTTGAAGAACTATGGATTACGCTTAATGAGTTATATAATGCGGATCGTTTTTTAGAATATATAGAAATAAGTAGTGCCGCAATTGAAAGTGCCATTAAGCTTGAAATGTATGATAAGGCGATCCTTCTATTACGTTATAGCTGTGCCAGTTATTTTCAAACGGGTGATTTACAGCTTTCTATAAGTGTCCTTGAACAATATCGTGAGTTAACATTTCAATATGGCAACGATATTGATTTAATTCAATATTACAATTTAGCAGCCATTTATTGGGGAACATTTGGTCATTTAAAGAAATCAGAAGAGTTGATGTTGAAAGGCTTAAAAATTGCTGAAGCAATCCAGCACGTGGAGAGCATGGGGAAAATCTATAATAACCTGAGCGACTTAGAAATATCCATGGGAAGCTATCGGACAGCTAAGGAATTTGCCTTAAAGAGTTTATATTATGCGAATGCGTTTGAAATGAAGCATAAAGAGCCTTATACAGGGATTATCCATCCGAAGACAAACCTAGCTGTTGCACTTATTTGGCTTGAAGAATTTGAAGAAGCCAATACGATATTACAAGAATTAATGGCAACCATTCATCATCCACCCTATTCGAAAGTACAACTTGAGGTCCTCAATGCCTATGCCTTCCTGTGTGAAAGACAGGGACGTATAAGTGAGGCCATTGATTTATATCAAAAGACAAAGCATTATGCTTTACAAAACAATGACCTTTCTCTACTTCAACTAATTTATAATTCTTTAGTGAAGCTAATTGAGGAGCAAGGCAATAAAATTGTATTATGTGCGATACAAAAGGAATATATAAATATTTTATTAGAAATCCAGCGTGAAAACTATTCACATGTATTGTTTGAAATGGAATATAACGATCATAAGAAGCAGTTTGAAAAAAATGCCTATATTGATCCTCTGACGAATATTTACAATCGTCGCTATTTTGATGAACAGGCCAAAAAGATGGTCGAGAAGGCGGCTGAAAAACATCAGCAATTGGCCTTGATGATGGTGGATTTAGACCATTTTAAAGAAATCAATGACATGAATGGTCATTTATTTGGCGATGATGCTTTGACGAATACAGCCAAAACCTTACAGGACTATTTTCAGCCCTTTGAGTCCATTGTTGCCCGTTTTGGGGGGGATGAATTCATTGTGTTGAGTCAAGTAAAGGAAGGTGAATCAGTGCAAACATTGGCTGACAACCTGTATCAAACCTTAACGGCACTATCACTGACAGTGAATAATCAAACGGTTCAGTTGGAATTTAGTATTGGTGTCAGTACGAATGATCATGGCAAAATTCAGAAAGTAGAGGAGCTTATCCAGCATGCGGATGAAGCGCTCTATAAGTCAAAGCGTAATGGCCGCAACCAAATTACGCACTATAATCATTATTGCGATGTGGGAAATGGTATTTAAAAGAGAGAGAGGCATATCTACGCGGAAAGTGCCTCTTTCGTAAACGTGTTGCTAGTGTGATGGATTAAGCAAGCCATACAACACAATATCTTCAAAAGTCCCGTTTTTATAAATATGATCCTTTAAGGTTCCCTCATAATGCATGCCACATTTCTCCATAATTTTCCCAGAGGCGGGATTAGATTGGAAATACCGGGCATAGATACGATGATACTGTTTCTCCTGAAAGGCGAATTCAATCATCGCTTGAGCAGCTTCTGTACCGTAGCCATTACTCCAATAAGGCTCTCCAATCCAATAAGCGATTTCTCCTCTTTGATGTTGGGATTGATTTGACAGTCCTATCGCTCCATATAATTGTCCACTTTGTTTGTCTGTTATCGCGAATTCGTAACTTCGATTTTCCTCAAAGTTTTGTTGATGCGTGGAAATCCATGATAATGCACATTCTAATGTATAAGGATAAGGTAAACTCAATGTGCTTTTATAGATCGCATAATTGTTACATAAAACACTTACTTCTTGTGCATCTGCTTCTGTAAAAAGTCGAAGTATTAAACGAGGTGTTTCTATCGTCTTTTCGGCTGGCGAATAAATCATCGAATACCCCCTTTTTAATGGTTGGATTGATTATAGCACAATAAAAAGTAAAGTAAACCAAATAATGAGTGTTATAGTGCATCTTGAATTGGAATAAAAATTTATTGAAAAACGATAAATTATGTGATAAATTAAACAGGAGAATAAATAAAAGAGGTGCGTAAGATGAAACGAGAAACGCTCTTTTTAAAGATAGCTGTTTTTCTAATAGGTATACCCGTTCTTGCCTTATGTGTATGGGTGGTGCCTCGTGTTGCATTGGATACAGTGGAGCATTCTCCCATTCTAACCATTGTTGCTTTAATTGGCGTCTATGCAACGGCTATTGCATATTTTGTTGCGCTATTTACGACGATCAAACTATTGAGCTATATTGACCAAAACATTGCATTTTCAGAGCTGTCAGTGAAGGCTTTAATTAAGATCAAATATTGTGCAATTATAATTAGTAGTGTTTACGTGGTTGGCATGCCACTGATATACTATGCTGCAGAAGTAGACGATGCCCCTGGACTAATACTTATCGGAATGGTCATTATTTTTGCTTCCTTTGTCGTGGCAGTCTTTGCTGCAGTGCTGCAAAAGCTTCTTAAAAATGCCATCGATATCAAATCAGAAAATGATCTAACGGTTTGAGGTGAATACTATGGCAATGATCATTAATATTGATGTAATGCTGGCAAAACGAAAAATGAGTGTAACAGAGCTTTCAGAAAAAGTTGGCATCACGATGGCAAACCTTTCGATTTTAAAAAACGGCAAGGCCAAAGCCATCCGCTTTTCAACATTAGAGGCAATTTGTGAGGCATTGGATTGCCAGCCTGGCGATATTTTGGAATATCGAAAGAACGAGGAACTACAAAAATAAGGATCTGCGTAAAGCAGATTCTTTTTTTGTAGAAATTATTGCCAACAGAAGTCGTCCTATGCTAGGATAAAGAAAAGATATATCGACAGGCAGTCGGTCAATTATGAGGAGTTGTCTTATGAGAGAAATAAAAAAAGCGGAAGAACGCAGAAATGAAATATTAGATGCAGCGGATGAATTATTTACACAGAAGGGGTTTGATGGTACGAGTACGAGTAATATTTTGGAGAAAGTAGGCATTGCTCGAGGCACACTCTATTATCATTTTAAATCGAAGGAAGATATTATGGATGCACTCATTGAACGTTATACAAGCACAATGCTAGCAAAGGCGAAAACCGTTGCATCAGACAAGACTTTAGCTGTAAATGAGCGGATATTGCGCGTTGTCATGGCATTGAATATGCAAAATGAACAGGGTGGACAGGAGATGATGGAGCATGTTCATAGGCCGCAAAATGCTTTGATGCACCGCAAAATACAGCAAGTGATCATTAATCAGGTACCACCAATCCTTACCGCCATTATTCGTGAGGGCATTGAGCAGGGTGTTTACCAAACGCCTTATCCCTATGAGTGTATGGAAATGATTATCGCTTATACCAATACGGTATTCGATGATGATCTCGTCTTAATGACAGATGAGGAACGTGCTGCCCGTATTCCAGCATTGATTTTTAATATTGAACGAATGCTAGGGGTGGAAAATGGTAGCCTATTGTATATGATGCAAATGTTTGGAAATAAAGGAGAAGGCACTACAAACTAAGTTTTTTAGGTCTTGTTAGATTTTATGGCGGTTAACAACTTACAAAGAGGTGACCTATGTATTGGAAAATTGTGCGAAATGATATGGCAAATAGCAAGCTAATTACAGGTATGACCACCTTATTTGTGGCGGTAGCGGCTTTACTTGTCACACTTTCGGCAGTACTTATTGTCCATTTGACAAGTGCAATTGACACACTGATGAAACAAGCAGAAACGTCTCATTTTCTTCAGATGCATGCAGGGGAAATTGATCAAGTGCGGCTTACTGAATTTGCAGAGCAAAATAAATATGTAGATGAATTTCAAATGAATGAATTTCTAAATGTGGAAGGGACGAAGATCAATATTGCGGGTACCACATTGGCACACAGTGTGCAGGACAATGGTTTCAGCACACAAAGTGAGAATTTTGATTATTTACTTGACCTTGATGGTCATGTGATTGAAGTGTCCAATGGTGATATTTATGTTCCTGTAAGCTATTGGAAAGATGGCATTGCCGACTTGGGTGATACCGTAATCGTTCATGATCAAACCTTTACAATAGCTGGATTTCTAAGGGATTCACAGATGAACTCTATGCTGGCTTCCTCCAAACGCTTTCTTGTCAGTGAACAAGATTTTGCAGCAATCCAGGAAGCAGGCACGATTGAATATTTAATTGAGTTTCGTTTGAAAGATTTGAAGGATTTAAAGAATTTTGAAGAAGCCTATATAAGTGCAGGGCTGGAAGCAAACGGACCAACCATTACCTACCAACTTTTTCAAATGCTGAATGCCATATCAGATGGGCTTATGATTGCTGTGATCTTACTCATTAGTCTTCTTGTAGTCGCTATTGCTTTTATGTGTATTCGCTTTACATTGCTCACTAAAATTGAAGAGGATTATCGAGAAATCGGTGTGATGAAAGCAATTGGCCTACGAGTGGCAGATATTCAGAAAATGTATCTAGCCAAATATGGTGTTATAGCTGTGATCGGCTGTATGCTCGGTTTTGCCTGTTCCTTCTTCCTCCGAGACATACTATTAGAAAATATCCGTCTGTTCATGGGAGAAACGGACAATGTTTCACTCATTTGGTTGTTCACGGCTCTGGGGTTGTTGCTCGTATTTATGATGATAATGGGCTATGTACAATCGGTACTGAAACAGTTTCGCAAGCTATCAGCCACGCAGGCTATTCGCTTTGGCACAATGCAAGGAAAAGGGCAACATGCAAAATTATTGAACCTTAGCGCCAATAAAAGGCTACCGATTAATCTTTTCCTTGGCATAAAGGATGTGCTATCACGAAAAACACTTTATGCGACAATGCTCGCAGTATTAGTATTGGCAACATTCATTATCATCGTCCCTCAAAACTTACACAACACAATTGCAGCTAAAAGCTTTATTACGTATATGGGGATTGGGAATAGTGACATCCGAATTGATATCCCACAAGGCAAGCAAAATGAACAACAGGTGGCAGCGGTGATGGAGGCGCTTGAGCATGACACAGCCATTAAGAATTACACTGTTTTGACAACAAAAAAGTTCACAACAATTGCTGAGGACGGAACAGCGGAAAACCTAAAGATAGAGCTCGGTGACCATACGATCTTCCCCTTAGAATATGCACATGGAGAGGCTCCAATTGCCCCTAATGAAGTAGCGCTTTCGGTACTCAATGCGAGGGAGCTTCAAAAAAAGGTTGGCGATAGTTTAGCAGTGGTCATTAATGGAGAGAAGAAAAATTTGAGGGTCAGCGGGATTTATTCAGATATTACCAATGGCGGCAAGACTGCGAAGGCAGCTTTCTCTGACCAGTCTACGGATAGCATGTGGAGTGTCATCTATAGTACGATGGCAGACTCTTCTCTTGTCGCAGATAAAAGGGCGGAATATGCAAAAACCTTCTCATTTGCCAAAGTGTCAGGTATTGATGATTATATTCATCAAACTTTTGGTACAACGATTCATGCCATTGAAAAGGCAGCCCGTGCAGCACTCGTCATTGCCTTATTGCTAGGTGTGCTCGTGACATTCTTATTTATGAATATGTTGATTGCAAAGGATCAAGCGCCCATCGCGATCATGAAGGCATTAGGATTCACAAATGTCGATATAGCTACACAATATGCGGCACGTTCGATTTTTGTATTACTGCTAGCAATCTCGATGGGGACGTTGCTCGCAAACACGCTAGGTGAATATTTAACTAGTACGGTCATTGCCTCATTCGGGGCCGCTTCATTTGATTTTATGATTAATCCACTAGCAGCTTATGTTTTTTGCCCACTAGCGCTTACAAGTGTCGTACTGCTAGCCACGCTATTTGGTACGTCAAGGGCAGGGCAGGTAAAAATTATTGAGCATATAAAGGAGTAGAACCTATGAATATAGTGAGTGGTGAGCAAATAGCAAAGGCGTTTCAGGTAGGCAATGAAAAGCATCCCGTTTTACTAGATGTATCAGTTACAGTCAGTCAAGGTGAGTTTATTTCCATTATGGGCCCATCAGGCTGTGGTAAATCAACACTGTTGTATGCCCTTAGCGGGATGGACAGTATTGATCAAGGTCAGGTCATCTTTGATGGAATGGATTTAACTACATTAAGTGACAAAGAGTTGGCTGATTTGCGTAGAACGAAAATGGGCTTTGTCTTTCAGCAGCCAACCTTTCTAAAGAGCTTAAATATCCTTGATAATATTCTGTTACCTGCGATGCGTGATGAGCGAAAAAATGTCAGGACATTGACAGAAAGGGCACTACAGATCATGAACAAAATGGGGATTGCAGACTTAGCAAGGCGAGATATTACACAGGTGTCTGGTGGGCAGCTTCAACGAGCAGGCATCTGCCGTGCCTTGATCAGCAACCCACAAGTGATCTTTGGAGATGAACCCACAGGCGCATTAAATTCAACGTCTGCTCAGGAAATCATGGACTTATTAGCCTCCATCAATCGTGAAGGCACAACGGTAATGCTTGTGACCCATGACCCAAAAATTGCCGCAAGAACAGAGCGTATCCTTTTTATGTCTGATGGCGCTATCGTGAATGAGCTGAGATTGCCTCGATTCACAGGCGCTGATTTAGACGATCGCATGGTCAAAGTTGTCTCTACGATGCAAAAAATAGGTATTTAGCTTGAAGAAATCCGTAATGATTTAAAAATTACGGATTTTTTTTTGATAAAATGAATCGCAATCGTTATGGCGTCCGTCAGTAGTGTAGAAAGTAGGTGAGGGCAATGATGGATATTGAACAGATAATCGAGGAGCACGGTGATTACTTACTAAAGGTCGCCTATCTATACGTAAAAAATATGGCGACGGCGGAGGACATCGTGCAGGATGTGTTCATCGCCTTTTATCAAAAGCAGGAACAATTTCGCAGGGAAGCATCCTTACGTACATATTTAGTGAAAATGACGGTTAATCGAAGTCACGATTATTTACGAAGTTGGAAAAGTAAACGACTGACATTGTTTGAAAAAATCATGGGACGCACAACAGCTATGACACCTGAAAAGGAGATGCTAGAGAAAACTGTAAAAAAAGAGCTGGTGGAGGCATTGTTTACATTATCAGTTGCCTATCGAGAGGTCTTGATACTGTATTATTTCGAGGAGATGTCGACAGTGGAAATTGCACAGCTTGTTCACTGTCCAGAAGCAACGATTCGCACAAGATTACAGCGAGCTCGTAAACAATTAGCAACAGCAATGGGTGACTTTGATTGGGAGGTGCTACGCCATGAATCAATTTAAAGAGGATGTATTAAAGGAGCTACAAGATGTCAAGCTCTCACAGCAGCGCAAACAAGTAATTGCGGAAAAAGCACGACGAAAAGTTCAACGCAAAGCGGGTGGTCAATGGACGTATCGTATCGTGTTCACAGCCTTTACTATTTTTGTTATTGGTTTTAGCTATATCTTGACACAACAGGAGGGGCAACAGAGTCCAGGCCATCAGGCGGCTAGCCTGCAGTCAGATACTTGGCATTGGTGGTCACTATTTGCTTCGGATTATATAAGAGGAATGATTTTACTGAGCATTTTTATAGGCGCTACATTTATTGTCAAACGCTATCTATTGAAAAAGGGGTATGGTTTACCTGTTTGTATTGAATGTGGGGAGAGCTGGTCTGAGAAGGATGCTCGTAAATTATATCGCAAAAATAGTGGAATTGTGTGCCCTCATTGTGGACAAAAACAATACCGCACAAAAAAATCCATGCAAATCAGTGGCGTAATGACGATGCCAGTGCCGCTACTGATTATGTTGCAGCATGTTTTCCATCATTTTGTTATCGGTCTCATTTTCTTTTTAGTGGGCATGTTCTTTTACCATTATCAAATTGCGCCATATGTATTTAAGCTACAAGAGAAAGATCCCATGAATGAACCTTTATGGTAATGATTTCGGCAGGAAATTGCTAGGCTAATCTAGCAATTTCTTTTTTTATTCTAAAATAGATTGACAATGGTTTTCATTTGCTTTATCTTTGTGTTAACTTATTTTTATTATTGGTTAACGCACAAAGGGAGGCTTTTTACATTGAAAAAAGGAAGTACATATCAATATGTGTTAGCAGCATTTGGGGCAGCGATAATCGCGGTTTTAGCACAGGTAACAATTCCACTACCACTTATCCCGATTACAGGTCAAACGTTAGCGGTTGGCATCATCGTGACGATTTTAGGGACAAGATTAGGCACGTTATCTGTTCTATTATATATTTTACTAGGGGCAGTAGGTTTACCTGTATTTAGCGGTATGTCAGGTGGACTTGGAATTTTAGTTGGTCCAACAGGTGGATATATTGTAGGCTTCCTTGCCACAGCCATTATTATGGGCTTATACTTAGATAAATTTGGTATTACATTTGCTCAAGCTATTATTGCGAATATCATTGGGATGTTCGTTACGTTAGTGTTTGGAACAGTGTGGTTAAAAATTGTAGCAGATTATACATGGACAGCTGCCTTTATGGGTGGTGTTGCACCATTTATCGTGGTTGGTATCGTCAAAGCGGTACTTGCAGCATGGATTGGTGTGATTGTTCGACGTCGCTTAGAAAGAGCGCACTTAATTGAAGCAATAGCATAGGACATGGGAGGAATTGTTTTGGCAACATTATGGACAGGTGGTAAGATTTACACGATGGCTCAGGTTGGTGAAACAGTGGATGCAGTCCTTGTTGAAGATGGAAAAATTGTGGCGACAGGCTCAGTGGAGAGCTTGTCGCCACTAGCTGCTTCTATCCAATATTTAGAGGGCAATATCATGTATCCAGGCTTTGTCGACAGTCATTTACATATTATTGGCTACGGAGAAAAGCTCAAGCATCTTGATGTATCGGCGGTTACAAGTAAAGAGGCGTTACTTGTGAAACTTCAGGAGCGAATGGCTGAGGCGTCAGCACATGAATGGGTCATTGCGATTGGACTAAATGAAAACCAATTTGAGGAGCCCATTTTCCCGACCTTAGTGGAGCTAGATGCCCTTGGAGATGCTCATTTAATCATTAAACGGAGCTGTCATCATTTGATCCTAGCCAATTCCAAGGCACTCGCTTTTGCAGGAATTACAAATAGGACTCCTTCGCCAGAGGGGGGTGTCATTGACAAAGTAGATGGTCAGCTCACAGGGATCCTAAAGGATGCCGCATTGTATTTAATTGTTAACCATATGCCACATATTACACCTGCGTATATTGAGGATGCACTGACAAAGGCGGTGACCTCATTGCAATCCTATGGTTTAGTAGGGGGACATTCAGAGGATTTAAGCTATTATGGACCGCCAAGCCAGCCGATTCAGGCTTATCGCAAAATAGTAGAGGCACAGCAATCCTTTAAGGTGCATTTATTACAGCATCATACAGTCTTTGAAGAGGTTGCGAAGATGGATTTAGCTTCCTCACCATTTTTGGCGTTTGGTGCGATGAAAATTTTTATTGATGGAGCCTTTGGAGGTCGTACGGCTGCACTACGTCAGCCTTACTGTGATGATCCAGACAATGCAGGGATGCTTATTCATACAACCGAGCAATTAGCAAGCTATGTTCAGCTGGCACGTCAATATGGACAAACCGTTGCCGTGCATGCCATTGGTGATTTAGCAATCGACACGATTTTAGACGTTTTTGCGGCATATCCTCCTCAGGAAGGTCAGCTTGATCGGGTGATACACTGTAGCTTAGTTGATGAGGAACTTTTAGCTAAGCTAGCTGCATTACCAGTGGCAGTGGATATGCAGCCACAGTTTGTGCAGGGGGAATACCAAGCAGAGCTATCGAGACTTGGAGAGGAGCGCGCACAGGGCTTACATCCTTTAAAGTCGCTTCTTGACAGAGGGCTGATTGTCGCAGGCGGCAGTGATGCGCCGATTGAAGTGCCAAACCCGTTGCATGGTATTTATGCGGCTGTCACTAGAAGAAATTTTGGGGAGTCACATGATGGCTATAACCCGCATGAGAAAATTTCTAGATTTGAGGCAGTCCGTTTGTACACAGTAGGGGCTGCTGAAATCATTGGACAGCAATTGATGCGTGGCAAAATTGCAGAAGGCTTTGCAGCAGACTTTACGATTTTACAAGAGGACGTTTTTACGGTAGAGATGGAGCAGCTTCCACACATTCAAGTCGCATGCACGGTTGTGAATGGTCAGATAGTATATGAAAATCGCTGAGAAGGTTATCCTTCCCAGCGATTTTTTTATGGGACTATTGTTTGTCAGCTAGTTGTTTTACTTGTTGTTCTAAGGTCGACACACGTTTTGATAAGTCCTCTACTTGCTGTTGCATGGTTGGTGGAGGAGACACAGGGGCAGTGGATTTCATTTTTTTGATCATATGGATCATTACGAAAAAGATCGCTAGAAACATACATAAAAGAACGATTGTACTAATGATATCGCCAAGGTTGAATTTCATGTTTGCGCTCCTTTCTGTAGTGGGTATCTAGTTATATACAGGGTGGCATGCTAAAAAGTTTCAAAAAAATGGAGATTGTCACGATTAATACAAAAATTGACGCCTACTTTGGTGTAGAGGAGTGCTATTTTATTGGCTTTGAGGAATGGGCCATAGCAGTCAAAACATACGTTAGTAGTGAGCGATTTTAACAGCATGATAGGGGTGAGTATGTGCACAAGGCAGGACAAGTAATGCGACAGGCTGTCCATAATATTTATGTTTATCGATTCGATTATGTACAGGTTTTCGCATTAATTAGAATCTTTCAGTTTTTATTAATGATCCCTGTAACCTCTATCGTTTTGAAGCTCATGCTACGAGTAACAGGGTTTACACATATTACTGAGCAAAATTGGCAAAGCTTTGTGACGCATCCCTTTGTGATGATAATGATTTGTCTATTAATTTTGCTGTTTTTATTATTTGTATATTATGAGATGGGCTTTCTATTTCTCATGGCCTTTCATCAGCAACGAGGACTTCGCTACCGATTTCTTCCTTTATGGCAACAATTAAATCGCAAGGTTGTCTATTTTTTTAGTGTGCAAGTTCTATTTCTCATCGTCTATTTAGCACTATTAATGCCACTAGCTTCCTTTATGCTACCCCTTACATTGACTCAATCCATCTCCCTACCACATTTTCTAACTGAAGAAATCATGAGTAGTCGAGCGGGTAGGCTAGCATATGCTGCGGTGGCAAGCATCATCGTGATGATAGGTATTCGAAGTATCTTAACGTTACCTATCTTTACAATCCAGCCGAACATCTCTATTTTGCGTTCTTTTAAGCAAAGCTGGCGATTTTCCAAGCGTGGTTTATTTGAACTAGTCGTGCTACTAGCTATGCTTTTAACAGGTCATCTGTTGATGATGCTTGGTATCACAGTGGTCGCTACGTTTCCGCTCTATTTAATTGAACGTTTAATGCCAAGTGCAGCCTTGGTTACGGCTGGGCTGACACTAGCCTTTTTAGAAATGGTCTTTGTGGTGCTATTTAGTTTATTACAGGCGATGTTTTCACAAGTTATGGTCGCCATCACGTATAATACGCCAGTTATAGGCAAATTGAGCGGGACTACACATCGGAAGCGGCGCTATAAGCCATTACTGCTGATCAGTGGCATCGTGTTTCTCGTATTAAGTATGATGAATATCAATTCATTAGAGAAAAGTGTCTATGCGCCAGACACCAAAATTATTGCCCACCGTGGCTATGTAGCAGGTAATGTAGAAAATACAATTAGTGGATTGGTGAGTGCAGCCAATGCGGGGGCAGATTTAATTGAAATCGACATTCAACAAACGGTGGATGGGGAATTCGTCGTCTTCCATGATCGAACATTACGAAGGTTAGCAGGTAAAAATGGTGTTATTGCGAATATGACCCTGAGCGAACTAAAAACGTTAACCATTCATCAAAATGGCTTTAGCGATAAAATTGCTTCATTAGATGATTGTATTGAAATTGCCAAAGCGTTAGATGTGGCGCTTCTAATCGAATTAAAGGTGCATGGTCAAGAAACAGAAGATGTTTTACCTAAATTAGTAGAGAAGCTACGAAAATACAAGGTGCTAGATTCCTATTATGTGCAATCCGCTGATGGACAGAAAATGACGCAATTAAAAAAATTGGTGCCGAATTTGCGAGTCGGTATTGTCTATGCACTCAATATTGGACCGATGGAGGAAAATGTTGATTTTATCGCACTGGAGGAATCCTGGGTAACGGAGCAGCTTATCGAAGAATTGAAGCAACATCCGACCGATTTATTTGTTTGGACACTCAATGAAGACCGCTCCCTGCAAACTTTTATCGAAAAAAATGTCAGCGGCGTCATCACTGACCACCCCGACGTCGCCCGTGAGCTAAGAACCCAGCAAAGCGAAAACCAATATTTCTTACAGCGCATCCTGAATCGTCTGAGATTTATCTTTTGATCGGGGGAGAATAAAATTGCGAAGAAGCGAATATTTGCGAAAGCAAAGCACCGCCATCTAGTAAATCGAATATTCAAGAGAAGTCGCTCGCAAATCGCTATCGCTCAAAATGAGGAAGCAAAGCTCTAGCCATAAAAATGGAGACAGTTTGTAACCTTTTTCGTGTGAACACGACTACTTTATTGAATTCGGGAAAATGAAGGAGATGCTTTTTGTATGAAAATGACGAAAGTCGTACCATTTGCTATGTCAGCATTATTATTAGGGGGCGCGATTGGAGCTCCAACTGCATCAGCGAACGAAGGAGAGGCTACTGTGATTAACGCAGAAACTTCGGAGCAACAAGTGCAGCCTATTTTTATTAAAGTGACAGGTACAGTTGAAAACGTAGAAGTACGTGAAAATGCCACATACTATACAGTGGTTGATGGTGACAATACAAATATTGTGATTGCCAATAAAGACTCATTAGTTTTTGACAATATGGGAAAAGAAGCCAAGCTTCAAAAAGGAGATAAGGTGTCAGCTTACTCATATGGCAAGAAGCCGATGCTTGCGATTTATCCACCACAATACAACCCAGAAGTAATCATTGTAGAAACAGAAGAAATGGGTAGCGTGGAAGTGGATTTCTTCAATAAAGATTTAGTGGATACTGAAAATAACCTCAAGTTAAATGTTGGGGAAGACACGAAGCTAGCAAGTGCTACTGGCAAAGCTGTCAAAGTGGACGATTTAAAAGAGCAGCATTTAGTGGTGTTCTACACAATCGCAACGATGAGCATCCCTGCTCAAACACCGCCTTCAAAAGTAATTGTATTAGATACGATTGAGAAGGAAGAGCCTGTTGAAGTGGATCCAGCTCCGACCCCAGAACCAGCACCAGTGGATTCAGCGGTTCAAGAAATTATCAATAAAGACTTTTACGAAGTAGATGGGACAAAAATGGTGCCGTTACGCTTAATTGCTGAAAAGCTAGGCTTTAAAGTAGAAGTAACGCCAAAAGGTGCCATTGTTTCAAAAGGAGCCCTTTCGTATACAATTACGCGAGGTCAAAAAGAATATGGTTATAATAAAGCGCTTCGCCAATTTAAAGTAGCCCCAGCTTTATTAGAATCTGGCAAAACATATGTACCTGTTGAATTTGTAGAGGAATTAACAAAATAATCCCGTCATCCCCCTTTATGGTTTCTGCCATAAAGGGGTTTTTTCATGGAGAAAAATAGTGTTGTAGAAAAGTATTTTGAAAAAGATTTTTAAGAGCAGTTGAAGCAAATGGAAATTGGTTTTTTGTGGAGTCTTAATTCTGCACTTTGGAGAAATATGTTGCTTTAAAGAGAAAAAATAATACAGGAAATAAAATTCAGAGTATTGACAATTGTTGAACTATTATTTAAAATTCAAAACAAATCCACATGAATACAGAAATAAAGTGTTGGATTTGTGGATTTTGTTGGATTTAACTTTGTGTTTGGAGTGATGATGTATGTCTCTTTCGTTTGAGGAACGTAAAAAAGTAATTTTAGATATTTTAGATTTAGAAGGAAAAGTGAAGGTAAGTGATGCAGAGCAGCTATTAAATGTATCAGGCGAGACTATACGTAGAGATATGGATCGATTGGAGAAGGAAGGGCTTCTACACAAAGTCTATGGGGGGGCTGTGAAGGCAAAGGAAAAGTATGAGAGGACCTTTGAACAGAAAACGTCACTTAACAATATAGAGAAGAGAAGGATTTGCAAGGCTGCTGCAAATATTGTGGAAGACGGAGATGTTATTTTTATCGGTCATGGTACAACAGCCTATGAAATCGTTCGTTATTTAGGTGATAAGCCCAACGTCATTGTCGTCACAAATTCGCTCCCCGTTTTATCATTAGCCGCAGAATGCTTTCAAGGGAAGGTACTCTTTGCGGGAGGAGAATATGAACATCGTCAAAAATTTATGGGTGGTCCATTAGCTGAATTATTTTTTAATCAACTAAAGGCAAATAAAGCCTTTGTTGCTGCAGGCGGGATTTCTTTAGCGGATGGTATTACTGACTATGATATTACGGGCGCAGCGATGTCAAAGAAATTAATCGAACGGGCAGAAAATACGATTATTTTAGCAGACCATACGAAATTTGGTGTCTCTACATTTGCACATATTTGTCATTTAGAGGACGTTTCGATGGTGATTACAGATCAAAAGAGCTCCACACAATGGCAGGAACGATTACAGCAGAAAAAAGTGGAGTTATTCATTGCAGGTGAAATGTTGGATGACGTCAATGTATAGGAAGGTGGAAACTATGGACTATTTTGCAAATAAACAGGCAACCTTACAAAAATCAATTGACTGGTGGAATCCAGGAAAAACGAAACAGTGGCAAATCGATGGTGTCGATGTCGTTATCGGGAAACGAGAGGGCTATTATTTC
The DNA here is from genome assembly GCF_036698265.2 of Lysinibacillus sp. IITD104. Lineage (NCBI taxonomy): Bacteria > Bacillati > Bacillota > Bacilli > Caryophanales > Bacillaceae > Lysinibacillus > Lysinibacillus sp. IITD104. The sequence continues at coordinate 2,691,658 of NZ_JBAHYH020000001.1, read as the reverse complement.
TACGATGTGGATGGCAAAAAATTAATGAATGCGCATCTCAATGGTGGAACGTATAACCTTGGCCATCGTAATCCAGAAGTCATTGCTGCATTAGTGGAAGGAACCAATTATTTTGACATTGGCAATCATCATTTTCCATCTACTGCACGTGCACAATTAGCTGAAAAATTAGCTGCCTGCACACCAGAAGGCTTAACATATTCTATTTTCTCTAGTGGTGGAAGTGAAGCAATTGATGTTGCCTTAAAGTGTGCTCGTTACGCTACAAAACGCAAGAAAACGATTTCCATTAAAAATGGATATCATGGACACACAGGTCTTGCGGTTTCGCTTGGCAATGAACGCTATTCAAAACCATTTTTAAGTGAGGGCAGTCCACACGAATTTGTGCACGTACCATTCAATGATCTTGCAGCAATGGAACGAGAGCTTGCTAGAGGGGATGTAGCTAGCGTAATTATCGAGACTATTCCTGCGACATATGGTTTCCCCTTGCCAACTGCTAATTACTTGGCTGATGTCAAATCACTTTGTGAACGATACGGGGCACTATATATTGCAGATGAGGTGCAAACGGGCTTGATGAGAACAGGTAAGCTGTGGGGAATTGAGCATTATGGCGTGAAACCAGATATTCTGGTGACAGCAAAGGGTCTAAGTGGCGGTATCTATCCAATTGCCGCTACAGTGGTCAATGAACGAGCAGGCGGCTGGATGGAAGAGGATGGACTAGCCCATATTTCTACATTTGGTGGAGCAGAGCTTGGTTGTGTAGTGGCGATGAAAGTATTAGAAATCTCCCAACGTCCTGAAGTAGTAAAGAATGTAGAATATGTTGCTCGTTATCTACGAAGTGGCTTAGAGCGTATTCAACAACAATATCCTGATTTCTTTGTGGGCATTCGTCAGCTTGGCGTTGTCATGGGCCTAGAGTTTAATCATCCTGAAGGGGCTAAATATGTGATGAGCTCCTTGTACAAACATGGTGTATGGGCCATTTATTCAATGCTGGATACACGTGTGTTGCAATTTAAGCCAGGGCTATTATGTGATAAAGCGTACTGTGATGAATTGCTTGAAAAATGTGAGGCTGGCATTAAAGAGGCAGCACAGCTTGTAAAATTTGCACGCTATTAAAGGGAAGAAAGCTTATCAATTTAGTAAACAGGGGGTTTTCTAGATGGGTCAAATGGATTTCATAGATTTAGAATTGGTCCTTTCCAACTTTCATCAAGCAGCAAATGATGCGTTAAAGGAGTTTAGTTGTTTACTAGAAGCATCTTGTAAAATGATTGATTATTCCGAAAATGCGACGTATCTCGTAGAAGATGGGCAGGGCGAAAAATATATTCTGAGGATTAGCCGTCCAAATTACCATAAAAAAGAGGAAATCGAAGCGGAGATTGCCTGGTTAAACTCGCTCCATGAGCAATCTCCTATTGATGTATCATTACCGATGCGAGCAGATGACGGTGACTACGTACATGCTCATTCGTATAATGACACGATCTATTATAGCACATTATTTACATTTTTGGAGGGCACTGCTCCTGATGAGAATAATGAAGATGACTTAATTCAGCAATTTGAAACATTAGGCGAAATTACAGCCATGTTCCATCAACATACAATCGAGCAGCATGATTATTACCAAGCCTTTCAGCGCATGACATGGGACTATGACACGATTCTAGGTCAATCTCCTAAATGGGCGAGATGGCAGGATGGACTAGGAATGACCCCTGCACGAATCGCCTTATATGAGGAAGCATCACATATCATTCAAAAGAAGCTTGAGGCATTTGGAAAAGATAAAACACGATTTGGCCTTATCCATGCGGATCTACGCCTAGCTAATTTACTCATCGATGGTGATGAAATTAAAGTGATTGATTTTGATGATTGTGGTTTTGGGTGGTTTTTATATGATTTAGCCACATCAGTGAGCTTTATTGAGCATATGCCGTATCTTGAGGAATTGATCGCTTCATGGGTTAAGGGCTATAGCAAAATTCGGTTATTAACAGACGAAGAAAAAGAGATGATCCCAACTTTTATATTAATGAGAAGACTACAGCTTATTTCATGGATTGGTAGTCGTGATAATGATACCACGCGCTTACTTGGTGAAAATTACACCATTCAAAGTGATGCATTAGTGAAAGCCTATGTAGAAAAGTATCAAGACCGTAACAACTAAATAACGATAAAAGGTGGCGAATAACATGTCTTCGAAAAAGGATGAAATCATCGTATTAAAGAAAGCCCTTACACCCATCCATTTATGGACAATTGGCGTCGGCATTGTGATTTCTGGGAACTACTTTGGCTGGAATTTTGGTTTAAGTCAATCTGGTTTTTTAGGAATGCTCATTGCCACATTATTTATGGCGATTATGTATTTAACGATGACCTTAGGTATTTCTGAATTATCGACGATGTTACCTTATGCAGGAGGCCCTTATTCCTTTGCTCGTCGGGCGATGGGTCGTTATATCGGTTTTATTACAGGGGTTGGTGTCGTGCTGCAATATGTCATTGCCGCACCAATTATTGCAATCGGTATTGGGGGCTATATCAGCTTTTTGTTTCCAGCCGTACCGACAGTGGTGGCAGCTGCCTTTATGTATGCGCTGTTCATGGGGGTTCATATTATTGGCATTAAAGAATATGCCACGATCGAAATGGTGCTTGTTTTTATCGCTTTAGGCTTACTAGTCTTAATGTATTTCGTTGGTTTACCGCAAATTAATGTGGGCCATTTATTCCCTGAGAATGGCGATCTTATACCAGGTGGATTTAAAGGGATTTGGTCAGCATTGCCATATGCGATGTGGCTATTCCTAGCAATCGAGATGTTGCCTATGTTATCAGAGGAGACGAGAGATGTGCAGAAGGACATGCCAAAGGGGTTAATTTCAGGTATGGTGACCTTGCTGATTTTATCCATTTTGACAACAACTGTTGCCATCGGGCTAGCGGGCATCGATGTCATGACGGTTGCTGAAGATCCGTTGCCTGCAGCGATTGCCGCTGTTTTTGGAAATACGTATTGGTTGGCGCAGATCTTAGCATCTGTTGGCTTAGTAGGACTAATTGCAAGCTTTTCGGGTGTGATTTTGGCTTACTCTCGTCAGGTCTATGCTTTATCACGTGCAGGCTATTTGCCAAGCATGTTATCGAAGATGCATAAAAAGCGTCAGACACCCTATATGGCCATTATTTTGCCAGGCTTTATCGGGTTAGTGTTAGTCATTTTATTTAATCCAGATGATTTAATTTTAATTTCTACATTTGGGGCATTAGTATCGTATATTACGATGAATTTATCGGTGTTGATTTTGCGTAAAAAAGAACCTCATTTAGTGCGTACCTTTAAGACACCACTGTATCCATTTACGCCTATTGTCTCACTTGTGCTAGCCGTCATTGCTATCTTTGCGAGCTTCTTTGCGAATTTGACTTTTTTCATCGTTTGTTTGGCTGTTTTTGCTGTGGCAACGATCTATTATTGGGTGTGGGCAAGACACCATATTAACGAGGATGCACCAGAGGAACGCTTTGCGAAGGATGCTGCTACGGTGCAGGTAGAGGTGCAAGCACCAGTATCGCCAATAGAGGCTATACGAGAATAAATAAAGGGATGGGTTTTCCTATGACAAAAGTGGAATGGGTCATTTTTGATAAGGATGGAACAATCATTGAAATGGATTCTTTATGGATTGCTTGGGCCAAAAATTTATATGCTAATTTAACTGAAAATTCAGACTTAGAAATCTGTTTTTCCTTACAAACTTTTTTAAAAAACATAGGGGTTAATGACAATGGAACAACGATTGACCCAACGAGTCCTCTAGCCATTGGAAGTATACAAGAAGCTGAGACGATCGTGGCATTTTTACTCTATCAGCAGGGAATCCCCTGGAGCAAAGGGGTAACACTTGCGAGAGCAGCTTCCAACTTGGCCACATCACAGCAGGAAAATAGCAAGGTACAGGCATTACCAGGTATTCGTAATCTCTTAATCACCTTAAAAAATAAAGGGATGAAATTAGGGGTGATTACAGCTGATCAAACGGCACGAGCCAAATCACATTTACAACAGCTAGAGTTAATAGCTTTGTTTGAATTCGTTCTAGGAAGTGACCAAGCTACGTCCAGTAAGCCCTTCCCAGACTTAGCGTATGTGGCAAAGGAACAATTTCACGTATCACTTGAGAAAGCCGTGATGATTGGCGACTCGAATGCAGATATGCTCTTTGCTAAAAATGCTGGCATGTGCTTTTCAATTGGCATCATTCCTAAAGCCACATACCCAAAGGATTATTTACCTGATGCAACCACAATTATTGAAGCGTATGACGAATCTGTTCTCACCATGCTAATCGAAAAGGAGTGAGCATATGGACAATCAGCTAATTGCCAAGATTACTGAATTGGTATTGGAAAAACTAACGCAAGGCTCTCAGCCTGAACAAGCTTCTAAAACGTTATCAAATGAGGAATTACAGGAATGGCAATCATTTCGATTAATAAAAGAAAACCAACATCAGACGCAGCAAACAACTGCCCCAGCATATGTAGCATTATCTACGCATGAATTACAGCATTGGCAAAGTCTGCACCAGCAATCATCAGGCACTGTCTCTGTAGCTAATTCGAGCGACTTAATTGCCCTAAAAAAATTTACATGACGGGAGGTTCGTCATATGGTGAGAGACCAAGATTTGGTTTCGATACAAGAGGCAAGAGACGGAATAGCTGCCGCTTCGATTGCGCAAAAAATGTATGCCAGCTTTACGCAAGAGCAGGTCGATCGAATTGTAGAGACCATTGCCCAAGCTGCTTATAAACAGGCAGATAATCTTGCTGTATTAGCTGTTACGGAAACAAAGATGGGCATTATTGAACATAAAAAAATAAAAAATGAGTTGGCTTCTCAAGGTGTCTATGAAGCCATTCGGCATGAAAAGACAATCGGCATTATACATGAGGATAGGATAGCAAGGCAGGTGGAAATTGCTTATCCATTCGGTGTTATTGCGGCAATTACACCTGTCACGAACCCGACTGCTACAGCCATTTTTAAAACGCTAATTGCCTTAAAGGCGCAAAATGCCATTGTCTTTAGTCCTCATCCAACAGCAGTCAACTGCACCATCGAGGCATTGAAAATTTGTCAGCAGGCAGCCGTTCATGCAGGAGCACCAGAGGGACTTATTCAATGGATTAGCCATCCAACAATAAAAGGAACAGAGGAACTTATGCATCATCGTGATGTACAGCTAATTTTAGCAACTGGTGGAGCAGGGCTTGTCAAAGCTGCCTATAGCTCAGGGAAACCAGCCTATGGTGTTGGCCCTGGGAATGTTCCTGTCTATATTGATCGCACAGCAAATGTGAACGAGGCAATGAAGCAAATTATCGATAGTAAATCATTTGATAATAGTACGATCTGTGCCACAGAACAAGCTATTGTCGTACATCAGGAGGTCAAAGCACAGGTGGTGGCTGCTTTAGCAGAAAATGGGGCCATCCTTCTAAGTGGGCAGGACAAGGAAAAATTAGCAAAGGTGATTTCACCAGTAGCTCGTACATTAAATAGCCAAATTGTCGGGAAGCCAGCAACCGTAATAGCCCAAATGGCTAATATTGATGTCCCTCGACATACACGCGTATTAGTCGCGGAGGAACAGGAGATTGGGAAGGAGTATCCATTTTCCATGGAAAAGCTTTCTCCCATCCTAGGTCTTTATACGGCTCGTTCTCAGGAAGAAGCCGTAAAGATTTGCCGTCGCTTGCTTGACGTTGGAGGGAGAGGACATAGCCTGGCTATTCATGCACAGGATGAACATTTTGTTAAGCAGTTTGCAGCTCAAATGCCCGTGTCCAGAATATTAGTCAATACTTTAGCATCTGTTGGTGCCGCAGGCGGTACGACAAGTTTAACGCCTTCCTTTACATTGGGCTGTGGGGCCTATGGGGGAAATATTACGAGTGATAATATTTCTGCACATCATTTATTAAATAAAAAAAGAGTGGCCTATGGTGTGAAGGCACTAACGATTCCTCCCCCACAGCATCCACAAAATATACAGGCTCCAGCGATGCAAGCAATTGAAGGGGTGTCTATTGACAGGTTGTCCATTGAAAAGATTGTAGAGAAAGTACTCACAAAGCTAAGTAATTAGAGGAGGAAAAGGAAATGAGCGTAGAGATAAATGGAGCTTTAGGCATGATTGAAACAAGAGGCTTAATCGGATCAATTGAGGCGGCAGATGCCATGGTGAAGGCAGCAAACGTCAATATTGTAGGGAAAGTACATGTTGGTGGCGGCATTGTGACGGTGCTAGTAACAGGTGATGTCGGGGCAGTCAAGGCAGCGACGGATGCAGGCTCTGAGGCCGCACGTCGAGTAGGTGAGCTTTTATCAGTACATGTTATTCCACGCCCTCATTCGGAATTATACGCAATTTTACCTAAGTGAAAAGTGAGGGATTGTGATGACAAACAATCAAATACATGCCACTGAAGTCACCACTCAAAGTATCCCGATTGCGATTTCAGCCCGTCATTGTCATGTTAATGAGGAGGATTTCTATTATTTATTTGGTAGAGACGCAGCGTTACAGAAATGGAAGGAGCTTTCCCAGCCAGGTCAATTTGCCTCACAGCATGTTCTAACGATAAGGGGACCCAAAGGCCAAATTGATAAGGTTCGGGTTTTAGGCCCATTTCGCACTGCAACTCAAATTGAAATCAGTCAAACGGATGCCATCAAGCTTGGCGTAACACCACCGATTCGTATGTCAGGCGACTTAGAAAAATCTGAATCGATCACATTGATTGGGCCACATGGAACTCGCCATAAAAAGCAAGGATTGATTATTCCACAAGCACATATCCACATGGCTGTAACCGATGCTGCTGTGTTCAATGTCCAAGATAAGGAAATCGTGACGGTTGAAATCTGTGGGGATGGACGTCAGCTACGATTAATGAATGTGGCCATACGCGTCTCCCCAGCATTCGTTCTTGAAATGCATGTAGATACAGATGAAGCGAATGCCGCCGCTCTTCAACAGCATTCAATTGGCAAGCTTATCAAAATGGAGTGACACGTATGGATATAAAAGAATTACAGAGAATCATCGAAGAAGTAGTCACATCGATGATGGATACGAAGCATAAAAGACTTTTGCTTGTCCATTCGCATACGGCCATTTCTAAGAAACAGGTGGACGTATTACAAAGCTATTGCCATGTCGAGGAGTGGCAGGCAAATGATACCACCAGTCACACTCAGCTATTCTACGATGCTATTGTTTTTCTCGAAGTGGATCAAACATTTATCGTCAGCAGTGCCCAAGGCTTGCCTACTACACCGGCAGCCTTGTACCTGTCTGAGTTGCTGGTTAGCAATCAAACAGCAATTTTAATTCCTAATGAAAAATTATCTGCTGTTGTCACAGCAAAGGAACCAAATCCTTACATGAAAATGTTGCTGCATCATATAGAGCGCTTAAAGGAGTTTGGCTGTGACATTCAGTTATTTGCACAGCTTATTCGATTTATAAAGCAGCAACAGGAACCTACTCATTCGGGTATAGTGGCAAACTATGTAACAGCAGAGATGCTTCAATCGTACAAGGGACAACAGCTGACACTGCCTGCCCATACAAAACTTACACCACTAGCACAAGAAATGGTTCAGGAAAAAGGGATGACGATACAAAGATATTAGCAGGAGTGTTGTTACATGATGAAATCGATTGGTATTGTGGAGACAAGAGGGCTTGCGATTTCAATACAGATCGCAGATGCTATGCTCAAAGCAGCGGATATTCGAATACTTCGACAAGAAACCATCGATTTGGCTCTCGTAACCATTGCCATTGAAGGGGACACAGCGGCCATTCAGGAAGCGATAGCTATTGGCACACAACTAGCTAAAGCAGCCAACCAATGGATTGCCTCTTCGACTATTTTACGGCCAGATATTGCGGTGAATGAATTAGTAACAGAAATTGCGAAAAAGCCAAGTACTTAAAATGAATAAAAGGAAAGGTGGAGGAACGAGTTGAAGGTCGATTTAACGGGGAAGGTTGTCATAGTTACTGGTGGTAGTAAAGGAATTGGGAAGGGGATTGCTACCGTATTTGCGGAACAGGGCGCACATGTGGTGATTGCGGCAAGAGGTATGGAAGCTGCCACAGATTTAGCAAATCAATTACAAGCGCAAGGCTTCTCAGCTTCTGCTGCCACTGTTGATGTTGAAAACTATGAATCTGTTGAGCACATGGCTACGGAGGTTGCTAGCTCTTTTGGTTCCATCGATATTTTATGTGCCAATGCTGGTATTTTTCCCTCTATGAAACTAGAGGACATGACGACTGACCATTGGGATCAGGTATTAAATGTCAATGCCAGAGGAACAATGTTTGCTGTCAAAGCTTGCGTGCCCCATTTAAAGAAAGCGAATGCTGGCAGGGTCATTATTACCTCGTCGATCACGGGTCCAGTGACTGGCTATGCTGGATGGACGCATTATGCCGCAAGTAAGGCAGCTCAATTAGGATTTATGCGAACTGCGGCTCTTGAATTAGCACCCTATCATATTACGGTCAATGCCGTGTTGCCAGGAAATATCGCTACAGAAGGCTTAGATGGTCTTGGTGACACCTATCTACAGAAGATGGCGAAGGCGATTCCATTTGGCAGCCTTGGTCGTGTGGAGGATATAGCGTATGCTGCATTGTTCCTTAGTAGTAAGGAGGCAGGCTTTATTACGGGTCAATCGATCATTATTGATGGTGGCCAAACATTACCTGAAGATGCAGAGGCATTTTAATAGAAGGAGGGATACGAAATGAATTTAGGCTCATTAGGAATGATTGAAACAAAGGGCTTAGTGGGCTCTATTGAAGCAGCTGATGCAATGGTCAAGGCTGCCAACGTGAATATTGTTGGTAAAGTCCATGTGGGTGGCGGTATTGTCACGGTGCTTGTTCGTGGGGATGTAGGGGCTGTGAAAGCCGCAACAGATGCAGGGGCAGCAGCTGCACAACGTGTTGGAGAGCTATTATCTGTACATGTGATTCCGCGACCACATGCAGAATTGGAAGCGATTTTAAAAATGCAATAATGAGTGAGGTGGCTATATGAATGAACAAGCAATAATAAAAATTGTTAATGATGTCATAGCCGAATTACTACCTAAAAAAGAAGCAGCTCCTACACCCAATGAAATTCCTATAGGTATCTCAGCAAGGCATATTCATTTACAACAAGAGCATGTCGAGCAGCTATTTGGCAAAGGTGCTACGCTGAGTGTAAAAAAAATGTTAGCTCAACCCGGTCAGTTTGCAGCACATGAAACGCTACAGGTGGTGGGACCAAAAGGAAGCATCCAAAATGTACGTGTATTAGGTCCAGCTCGCACCTTCACACAAATTGAAATTAGTCATACAGATGCCATTTCCCTAGGAATTCAACCACCTTTGCGTGAATCGGGAGAAATTGCTGGCTCAGCTAGCTGTATACTGGTAGGACCTAGAGGAAGTTTGATTTTACAAGAAGGGGTCATTATCGCACAAGCACATATTCATATGGCACCTGCTGATGCACAGCAGTTAGGGGTTCAGAACGGTCAATACGTCTCCGTTAAGGTGCAAGGGCGACGTCCCATTACCTTTGAGCAAGTGAAAATTCGTGTAGCTGATCACTATCATTTAGAAATGCATATTGATACAGATGAAGCAAACGCAGGCTTCATCCAACAGGGTGAAACGGGTACAATTATAACAGGCAAGATGGCAGGAGAGCCTTACAATAACTTCGTCAGTCCTCCAATTGAAATTAACCACAAGATTATAACGGCAAATGATGTAAGCCGTTATCAAGGTGAGACAGTGATAGTCCCCAAAGAGGCAAGGTTGACGGCACTGGCGAAGGAGGCCGTGGAAAAATTAGAAATTGAACTTCAGTTTCACGAAAAAGGATGAGGATGCATGCGGATAGGAACAGTGGTCGGAAATATTTGGGCAACACGTAAAGAGGAAGGGCTACAGGGATTGAAATTACTCATTATCCAGCCAATAAAGCTGGATGGTCAACTGAGTGATGAACAAATTGTTGCGGCAGATCGTATAGGTGCAGGTGTGGGAGATAACGTCATTTTAACAATGGGCAGTGCTGCTGTACGAAGTTTTTCTACGTCCAGTATTTGTCCAATTGATGCCATTGTTGTTGGCATTATAGATGGCACAGATGAATCGTGAGGTGAGCACAGTGACAGAAGCGATAGGAATGATCGAAACGTATGGCTTGATTGGCTCCATTGAAGCTGCGGACGCCATGCTAAAGGCAGCCAATGTCCAATTAGTGAAACAGGAGCTAGTAGACGGTGGTATCGTAACCATTATTGTCGAGGGAGATGTTGGTGCAGTACAGGCTGCGGTTGATGCTGGTAAAGCGGCAGCAACGCGAACGAGCAAGCTACTAAGCGCACATGTAATTCCACGAGCAGCCAATGAAGTATTCACAGCGATTATTGATGAAACACAGCCGATAAAAGCGACGGAGGCAGCAGCCAAAAAAACAAGCACTCGCCAGAAGCCTCAACAAACAAAACTTGTAGAGGATGAGCAGGCAGATAAGTAGTCGATGAATCTATGTTGTTAGGAGGGGGAGGCAGATGAGCTTTAGGCGACCCAAAATCGCCATCATTGGCGCTGGACATACAGGTGCAACCGTAGCGTTAATGGTCGCACAGAAACAGATCGGGGATATTGTGCTAATCGATTTACCAGACTTCGAAAGTGCTGCGAAAGGGAAGGCATTAGATATTCTCCAAGCGGGACCAATAGAAAGATTTAACGTACAGGTGACGGCTACTTCAAACTATCAAGAAATCGCTCATGCTGATATTGTGGTTATCACGGCAGGTATTGCAAGAAAGCCTGGCATGACACGACAGGATTTAATTCATACAAATGCGGCAATCGTCCGCACGGTAAGCGAACAGATCAAACGTTATGCGCCAACTAGCTATGTTATCGTCTTAAGTAACCCTGTCGATGCCATGACCTATGTTTGTCGGAAGCAACGGGTTTTCCAAAAAATCGCGTCATGGGACAATCAGGTGTGTTAGATACAGCGCGCTTTAATACCTTTATCGCACAGGCACTTCAGCTCGCTGTCGAGGATATATCAAGCTTCGTCTTGGGTGGACATGGCGATGAAATGGTGCCACTCGTTCGCTATACGTATGTCGGAGGAATACCACTAGAAAAATTAATGCCACAAGCACAGATTGAACAATTAGTGGAGCGAACGCGAAAAGGCGGAGGCGAAATTGTCGCCCTACTTGGCAATGGCAGTGCTTACTATGCCCCAGCTGCCGCCATTGTCCAAATGATTGAAGCGATTGTGAAGGATCAACGGAAAGTAATGCCCATCATTACGTATTTACAGGGCGAATATCAAGTAAACAACGCATGTATCGGTGTCCCCGTTGTTTTAGGGGGAGATGGTATTGAAAGTGTAATTGAATTGCATTTAAACGAAGAGGAACAGCAAGCATTTAATCATTCGGTTCACCAAGTTTATCAAACATTAGCCTATATCAAATGATGCAAGCGCATGACACCATCTAATAGTGGCATGTATTAGATGGTACTGTACATAGTTGAGGCACCTTACGATGTTGTAAAGGTGCTTTTTGTTGTGCAAAATTTTCTTTTAATGGAAGATCGTTTTCTGTACAATTAAAAAAGTTACTACTGATGCACAAAGGAGGATTCGATGAAACAAGCACTCATCATTATCGATATACAGGAGGCTTTCTTTCTAGATAGCCAGCAAAAACTTTGGAACAGTGAAGCTATTATCAAAAATATTAATGTCTCCATTACATGGGCACGGCGCAACGAAGTACCCGTTATTTTTATTCAGCATACAGACGCAGATGATGTTGATTTTGCATTAGGTCAACCAGGCTGGGAACTGTATCATGGATTACTTAGACAGGCGGAGGATCAAGTGATTCAAAAAACAACGTGGGACGCTTTCTATCAAACGGAGCTTGCAGCTTATTTACAAGCGCATCACATCGAGCAATTGATTTTCGCGGGTGCTCAAACAGAGTTTTGTCTTGATACAACAATCCGTAGTGCTTTTAGTCATGGCTACCATCATAATATTTTAATAGAAGATGCACATAGCACCTTAGATAGTAATGTACTGGCAGCACCACAAATTATTCAACATCACGAATCCATTTGGCATAATCGTTTTGTGCGGATTCAGTCAATTGGAGGATTCCAACATGCTGATTGATCAGAAAGAGCTCCAGATAAAAGAGCTATCCTATACAATTCGCTGTGCCCGACGCGAAGATGCCCAAGCCTTATCAGATTTACGCTTGCAATTAGACGGTGAAACGGAAAACTTCGATCGTGAACAGGGCGAGGCATTGATTGATCGAGCAGGCTTTGAGCAGCTTATTCAACAGGATAGCGAAAGCTCAAAAAATTTATGTTTAGTGGCGGTTGTCGGTGATCGGATCGTTGGGTTCTCAAGATGTGAGGGCTCTCCACTCAAAAGGCTTGCTCATAAAGTAACCTTTGGTGTTGGAGTCAGTAAAGAGTTTTGGGGCTATGGCATAGGAAAAGCCTTGCTGCAAGAATCCATTGATTGGGCAGATACCAATGGTGTTCGCAAAATAGCACTAGAAGTGTTAGAAACCAATGAGAAAGCGATACAGCTCTATAAAAAAATGGGCTTTTTAGTGGAAGGCATTCTGAAAAATGATAAATGCCTTGCAGATGGCTTGTTCTATCACACGATCATTATGGGAAGATGGCAGGAATAGCATCGGAGAAGGAATTTAAAACAGCATGACAAATTTTATGTATATCTTTTGTTTGATTGTCTGGGGTCTTAATTTTATTGCAGTCAAAATTCAAGGAACGCCAGTCAGTTTAGAATTATCTTTAACCTATCGTTTAGTCATGACAGCCCTTTTATTTTTCATCCTTGCTTGGTTCTTGAAACCACAGGGTAAACCACAACAGGGCGACGTGCCTTTTATCATCGTTTTTGGCGTTTGTAATTTTGCATTCAGCTATTTAGCGCTGTATTATGCGACGATATGGAGCTCGGCTGCTATTGTCACATTAATTTTTTCATTAAAAGTCATATTAACACCTATCGCTCTACGGATATTTCTCAAGGAGCCATTGCCTCGTCGTGTTTTAATTGGCGGTATTTTAGGTGTCATCGGCGTGGGGGTGCTGATTTATCCATCTTTACATAATATCGAGTTAAAAGGAGTGTTAATTGCCTTCGTAGGGACTGTCCTGACAGCCATCGGGGATGCAAGCTCTGCCAGAAATGCCAAGCAGCAGATAAACCCCGTTTATGCGAATGCCATTGGCTTTACAGTGGGTAGTGCAGTCATGTGTGTCATTGTTTGGCTACAGGGGCAAACAGTCGTGATACCCAAATCCATTACCTTCCTATCGGCTCTCTTGTATTTAACGCTTATCGCCTCCTTTCTCGCATGGTTATTTTACTTAAAACTAGTCGAACGAATTGGTGGGGCAAAAAGTGGCTATATGGTTGCGTTATTCCCCGTGATTGGCGGTATCACTTCAGTTGTCATTGGCGAATCAACACTCAGTATTTATTTAATTCTAGGCTGTCTTTTTAGCTGTATTGGAGCTGCGATTGCCTTAGGCTTTAAAATTAAGCCTATTTTACGATGAACGAAAACCCCTTTCCCTTCATAAACTAGAGAAGAACGCTTGAAAAGGGTGAGGGACAAAATGTCATTCGTTCCATTGAATGCAATGGGTATCAGGAGAGAAAAAGATGAGGATCACTGGGACATTGATCGCTGGGAAAATGATGGTGGCAGAAGCTTAGAGGCGTAAGGGAGACAGAAATTTGTCTCCCTTTAAATATTTTTGAAACCTTTTGATCGAATGCTCGTATGATAAGTAGATAAGTTTTCATTGTTAGCTATAAAAAAAGGGAGAAATGATTTTTTTGAACCATTGAACAAAACGATTACTATTCATTATTTACGTGATTGTCATTGCGGATGCGTATTATACAACGCTCTATATTGAACCAAAAACACCGCCGCAACACCAAACCATCAAAGCAACAGCCATCACGGTAGACCAACTACGGTAGCAAGCCTCACAAAAGGAAGCGGACAACCCGTCGTTTGAAGCCTTTTTCCTTCAAGCAATTTCTTCAAAGCATGGCCCAGGAAATGGTGATGCAAGAAAATTTCGTAGAAGCACGAACGCAAAAGCGTGTCTATTTACACTATCAACAGCTACGTTGCTGACACCCTGTACATTTACAGGGTTTTTTTAATAGGAGGAGTAAAAACATGAGTATGGCAACCTATATAGGCTTCAATTTTCCAGTTAAAATACAGGATGACTATACAGAAAATGAAGTTGACATAAATTATTTTTTCTCAGTAAAAGAGAATCGCCAAATTGTACAGGCAAAGCATTTTACAACACCCTATGTATATGAAATCGAAACAAAGGGAGAGCCCATTTGGCAAATGCATAACGAAAATAAAATGTATTCCCCCCATAACTATGAAAAAGCCAAAAGAACTTTTCACCATGTATGTGACTTTCTAAAAAAATTCCTTCCCAAAGGAGATTATTGCGAAATCTACATTTGCTGGATAGGAGGAGAAGGAGAGGAACATGAGAAAAAACTGGCACTTTTGTTAGATCAACTTTCAGTAGAAGAGGTAGATATAGTTGAGAAATGTTTGCTGATGTTAAGAAACTAATACCTTCATTAAAGTAAAAGATTGAAGCAATAAGCCTCAATCTTTTTTCTGTTTGCTAGGAAGCTGATAACCCTCTAAGTCTGGAATGAATTCTTGAGGGTCAATCGATATATTCACTTCAAGCTTTTCTGGATGAACATAACTTGTCAGCTCACCATGTTGGTCATATGTTTCACTTTTAATGAGAATGCCAGTATCTTTATCCACCCAAAAACGAAACGCTTCTGTCGTCCCTTTTAACTTTTCATTATTTGTCACCGCTTCATCCATTTTCCCAGCTAATACGATTGTATTATGACCTAACAACGCTTCATTTTGTTTTTCAATCTCCCAATGCCCCATATTTCTTAAATAACTAGCAGCTTTCTCATAAGCGAACAACGACATACTTGAACTTCCAAATGAAGGTCTTTCTCTCAATTTATTATATGAAATAGGCGGATATTTCAAGTCAATACTAAAAGCTTGCTCAGGAGTAACTATGTCTCGTTTTGATTTCTGTTTCGTTTCACTAACTGTATAAACTTTTTGTCCATTAAGTGCTGTATATTTTAACCAGCTCTTTCTGTTGTTATAAAAGTACTCCTGTGTATCGTTCTTGATTCCCGTCGTGTTATCATCTAAAGCGATTATCTTTTCATAGCCTCCAACTTCTTTTTTTGTACTTACTTTATAAGTAACACCCAATGTTCTAGTGGAACCGTCTTGAGAAATTCTATGTTCTTCAAATTTTCCAGCTGCTGAGTGAAAATAATCGATCGAATTTAATAATTTACTCACGACATCCTCTTTCGTCATATCCTCATAAAATTCTTCTTGGATCGGGGGATGATAAAGAGTAGTTTCCATTGTAGGTTCTTGTGAACGGTCTCCCTTAGCAACTGGTTGTTCTGTCAGCTCCGTGACCATAAAATAGCTAGCCCCTATAAGAAAAAAAACAATGACAGCTATAGGTAACAAATGATTGAAAATGGATTGAAATTGGGGCTGCTTCTTGTGACCTTTTCGAAGCCTCTGCCTTACTTTTTCTTTCTGTTTCTCATTAAAATGAATGTCCTTGAATGCCGTGTCATCCAATGCCTTGCCTATATTTTTAAACATATCATTCATTCATCTTGCACCCCTCCATTGATTTTTTGAGCAAAAGGCGAGCCCTATGAAGTCGAGACTTAATGGTTTGTAAACGCAAATCTAACAAATCAGCTATTTGGTTATAGGGCAGCTCTTCATAATAATATAAAATAATGAGTTCTCGGTAACGTATTGGTAGAGCAAGAATCTTTTCAGAAAGCAATCGTTTTTCCTCCTGTCCGACTAATTCCAACTCAGGGGATTCAATTGTACTCTTAATTTTTGAGAAAAATTCTGTCAGCACAATATTTCGATAAGACCAGCTTTTTAATCTATCTTTACATAGATTGACAGTAATTCGATATAACCATGTTTTATAGGAAGATTCATTCCTGAAATTATCTAAATGCTCATAGCACTTTATAAATACTTCTTGCGCAATATCTTCCGAAAGCTGCTTGTGCTTCATATACGTAAAGGCAAGACGTGCTATGTCATCTCCATATGCCTTCATCAACCATTCAAGCCTCTCCTCCTTACTACATTCACTGCTAACTTCTATTGATGATCTCGCATGTTCAAGCATCCTCCACACCCTTTCAATTATTAGACGGAGTTGGTGCTATTTGGTTGTAATCAATTTACTATAATAACAATGGATTTGTAATAGCAGTAAAAGAGAGTATGAGAGATTCTTGTGTTATGATTCAATAGTAAAATGCTAATAAATGGTGAAAAAGGGGAGTAGTATGCATACACAATTCGAATTTACTGTTTTTCCTCAATTGGAAACAGATCGCTTTATTTTACGAAAAGGAAAAATGGATGACCGCCAAGATATTTTGAGACTTTATTCTAATGAAAATGTAGTGAAGTACCTGCCATTACCATTGTTTGCTTCAGTTGAAGATGCTATTGATGAAATCAATTGGTATGAGAAAATTTTCAAAGAACAAAAAGGCTTAAGATGGGTAATCGAAGAAATTCAGACCAACAAAGTGATTGGCACATGTGGCTATTTGAATTATGAAAAAGAGCATAATCGTATAGAAATTGGTTATGATTTAAACCCTGATTATTGGGGGAAGGGTGTGATGCAAGAGGCTTTAAACGCGATTATCCATTTTGCCTTTACATCCATGGGAATCAATAAAATCGAAGCAAAAATAGAACCAGAAAACACAGCATCTATCAAACTAGTAGAGAAATTAAATTTTTCTCAAGAGGGTCTTTTGAGGCAACATGAATTTGAAAAAGGGAAGTATGTAGATCTCGCTATCTTTTCCCTATTGAAAAGTGAATTTTAGGAGGTTAGGAAAGTCGCACTCATCATGAGGGTGGCTTTTTATTTTGCTATTACTGCGAGATACATAGAGAATCAGCCATGTTAAACGTAACTATTTAATGGAAAATATTATAAAAATTAACTAGTGTAAGGTATTATTATAATAAATGGCTAACCTTCTAAAGAGGAGTGAGAGAGATGAAGCTCGTAAATGTTGTATTGACAGGACTATTGATAAGTGGATTGTTAATAGGTTGTACCGAGGAAGAAGAAACGAAAGGGGAACAGGTAAAAACAGAAGAAACAACAATCAAACAAGTAGCAGCAGTAAACCCTTCGAAAATTTGGAATGATGTATCAACCCCTGAAGACTTCAATAACTATGAGATTGAACCAACGTTGGAAGCATGGATTGCCTATCATGCCCAAGATATTAACAAAACAACAGATGTTGACGAATATTATCTAAGGGCAGATCGTCTCACGAAGGAAATGCTATATTTTAGGGTTCAAGGGGAAGACCTTCAAAAGGATTTTGAAAATTTAAATGTACTGCAGATTTTGATGGGACATCTGGATTATGTGATATCGGTAGAAAAACAACAAGGTCTTGATACAGCTGAGTTCTATGGAGAATTAACTAAATGTTTCAAGTATTTTACTGAATTACTTCACGATCTCAACGTAATCATCAATAACGATGGCAAGGGTGAAACATATGGGCTCACACACCAATTAGACGGGAGCAAGGTGGACGAACTCGAAAAACTTCTTTATACAGAGGCCGGTAAGGAGTAAAAGTAAAATAGATTTATCAGGGGGGATATTTTTGAGTAATAAACAACTAATTCCTACAAATCAAGTTAAAGAAGAGTTTGAAGCTATTTTATTAGAACATGCTAGTATTGCGCATTGTGAGATTAATTTAAAAAACGGCACGATCAAAAATATACAACGATTAGACACCCGCTATGACGAGTTTGCTTTGGATATTATGAATAATGAATTTTGTTTTAGTCTAAAAGAAAAAAATAACATAAACTTTTATAGAATTAATCTTGAAACATTTAATCAAATACATGCTATCACATTAAATTTAAATAATTATTTTTCTTCTGAAGAAATTAAGGATGAAAGCTATTATTCCAAGTTAATTTATCTTAATCCTCAATATTTATTGTATTTTATTACGAAAAGAGAAATTAACTATGGACATCCCTTTTATCAATGTATTTTTTTAGTAAACACTTCAACAGGAGAGATAAAACGATTAAATCCATTACTTCCAAACGGAGATAATTTACTTAGATTAGATACTTCCAAAAACATCTATCTAAGCAATCATAATCACTTATTACTATTAAAAACCGGGAGAATAAGACCCTTTGAGAAACAAGCAATGTATAATGGAGTAGATATTGAAAATCCTTATCATGACCACCTAGAATCGATTTACTTAATGGAGATTTCATCTTTAATTAACCAACAAAATTTTAATAATGCGACATTACTATCTTTACTAAATTATTCAGGTGCTTCTGAAAACTTACGATATGAGAACAATGTTCTGTCATACGTAGTATCTGATTTTATTAACAATACTAAAGAGTTAATAAAACATGATTTGTTAGACGGGGATGTTTCAAAATTTCAAGATGACCAATTAATACGAGATTATTTAAATTATGATTTTGAAATATTACCAAACTACTATCATTATATCTCTAAATTATCTAAACAAGAAAAAAGTAATACATATAATTTGATTGACGATGAATTGTCGTTTAATTTAAAGCTGAATGAGATAAGCTGAGAGAATTTTAACTTGTTATAAGCATCTGTAATGGAGGATGGATTATTAGGAAGCTATTTGGCATGAATGCGATTTTTTGCTTTCTTAAAGATATTTCCCATAAACAAAAAAGATTGAAGCACATTAGCCTCAATCTTTTTATGGTCGCTTTCATTATTTTACGTTGGGATAAATCATTGTTGCTGGGTCTACATATTCATCGAACTGTTCTTCTGTAAGTAAGCCACTTGCGATGGCTGCTGCCTTTAAGGTCGTGCCTTCTTTGTGGGCCTGTTTTGCGATTTTTGCTGCGTTTTCATAGCCAATATATGGGTTTAACGCTGTTACAAGCATTAATGAATTTTGTAAATTATGATCGAGTACTTCTTTGTTTGGCTCAATGCCTACTGCACAATGGTCGTTAAATGATTTCATTGTATCCGCTAATAGGCGAGTTGATTGCAAGAAGTTGTAAATGATGACTGGTTTAAAGACGTTTAATTCAAAGTTACCTTGAGAAGCGGCGAAGGCAATCGTTGCGTCATTTCCAACTACTTGTGTGACAACCATTGTCATTGCTTCACTTTGAGTAGGGTTTACTTTACCTGGCATAATGGAAGAGCCTGGTTCGTTTTCTGGGATCGTAATTTCACCAATACCTGAACGAGGGCCACTTGCTAGCCAGCGAACGTCATTGGCAATTTTCATTAAATCAGCCGCTAAAGCCTTTAATGCACCGTGTGCTACAACTGCTTCATCATGACTTGTTAGGGCATGGAATTTATTTGTAGCTGATGTAAATTGTTTGCCTGTTAGCTCACTAATTTCCTCAGCCACACGATCACCAAATTCAGGGTGAGCATTGATTCCTGTACCGACCGCTGTTCCACCAATTGCAAGCTCCTTCATATAGTCAATATTTTGGATAATCATATGCTCTGATTTTGAGAGCATGGCTCCCCAGCCGCTAATTTCTTGACCTAATGTGAGAGGTGTCGCGTCCTGTAAATGCGTACGACCAATTTTAATAATGTCCTTAAATTGAGCTGCTTTATCTTCCAAAGTTGCCTTTAGTAAACGTAGTCTTGGTAATAAATAATCTTCCACTTTTAAAACAGCCGCAATATGCAATGCTGTTGGGAATGTATCATTTGAGCTTTGTGATTTATTGACATCATCATTTGGATGAATACGGTCCGCTTCACCAGCATCCTCTAATAGTTGATTCGCACGGTGAGCAATGACCTCATTCACATTCATATTGGATTGTGTACCACTACCAGTTTGCCAAACCACAAGAGGAAATTGATCGTCCCATTGACCATTTAAAATTTCATCTGCAGCCTGCACGATGGCATTTGCTTTAATATCAGAAAGTTTGCCTAGTTTATTATTCGCAATCGCCGCACTTTTCTTTAGGATTGTCATAGCTTGCACAAGCTCGATTGGCATTTGTTCTGTACCAATTTGGAAATTTTCTTTACTGCGCTGTGTTTGCGCGCCCCAAATTTTATTAGCAGGTACTTTAATTTCACCCATAGTGTCTTTTTCAATACGATAATCCATGTCAAAACAGCTCCTTTAGTATGTAAAATTTTCCTCATGTACAGATAAAAACGGATACTCTTAGTCTGATGTAAGAATATCCGTTTGATACATGCTTATTCAAAAAAGAGGGGGATTCTGAATGAAGCAATTTGGAGAAAGAAATAATCTATTGATAATGATAATTGTTATCAATTAAAAAGTCAACGGATATGCTTGAAGAAATTTAAGGTGAGAATGATTCGCAATCCTTGCCTATTTTATTCCCGAAATTTAATGGAATAAACCATGTTTTAGTCGACTATCTCTTTTTCTTTCCAAGCTCTTTAAGTGGCTGCTTTTTAGGGATTTTTTCGAACAATATCTTCACATGAAAATTGTTGTCATCAATTTGAAGTACCTCCAACACCTTTGCCTTGCGCCCTTTAATGCGAATATCCTCTTCCACAGTAGGTAACTTGACGAGCAATTGACTTAAAACGGACGTCTTGTTTTCATAATAATGAGTCACAAACATCGCGATTCTCCTTCTGACTTTTGATTGTTACTCAATTTATGAGCGGAGGATAATAGTT
This sequence comes from Lysinibacillus sp. IITD104, assembly GCF_036698265.2. Classification (NCBI taxonomy): domain Bacteria; kingdom Bacillati; phylum Bacillota; class Bacilli; order Caryophanales; family Bacillaceae; genus Lysinibacillus; species Lysinibacillus sp. IITD104. Next base: position 2,670,560 of record NZ_JBAHYH020000001.1, on the reverse strand, counting down.
AGAACTTTGGAGATGGTGGAAGACGCTGAAGAGTGATGAAAAATGTTAAAGGTGAACATCAAGTGAGGGAATCCGCGCTCAAGAAGGATTTCTAAGTGATCAAAAAGGTAGACAACCCGCTCAGAAAGGAAGTCTAAGTGATCAAAAAGGTAGACAATCCGCTCAGAAAGGAAGTCTAAGTGATCAAAAAGGTAGACAACCCGCTCAGAAAGGAAGTCTAGGTGATCATAAAGAGAGAAAACCCGCTCAGAAAGGAACCCTAGGTGATCATAATAGAGAGGCAACCCTTTCCAGAAAAAAATCCAAGGTAATCATGGAATGAGGGGCAACTTGCTTATTTAAGAGAATTGATCAGCAAGCCACTGCGAAATAAAATTGCAAGGGAAAACACTACTGCATGTTGCAGGGAAATCATTCACTTAATCAGTTAGAGAGGAGGTCAATGTCAGCTTATTTTATAAGAAAATCAAAAATATGACATGATTTTACCTTTGGAAATTGCAACTTTCGACATGTTTTTTATTTATTTCTCGGGAAATATCTCATAGCGAATTGTGAAAATGGTAGGGACTTCGTCAGCTGTTTTAGGCTATTTATGTGGTGGCTGGCTCGAATGGATACATAAAAAGGTGATATTTTAATCAAACAGGTGGGTGGAATACGTTTCAGCTAGGGGGATGTTCGCTATAATAAGAGTAAGGAGGAAATGAAATGTATTTAAAGTCATGTAAGGTGTTACAGGATACGATTCCCAATAAACAGGCGTATCCTTTTAATATTCCAAGCTTGCAGGATTTACATGAGCTGGAGTTCCCGACGAATGTGACGTTCTTTGTTGGGGAAAATGGTTCGGGGAAATCAACATTACTGGAGGCGATTGCTGATCGCTGCGATTTCAATACGGCTGGTGGCGGTCGTCAAAATTTATATGAAGTACATAAGGCGGAATCTTCATTGGGGGAATATATCCGTTTGTCGTGGCTGCCGAAAATTTCGAATGGGTTTTTCCTTCGATCAGAAACATTTTATCAATTTGCCAGTCATATTGATTTGATAGAAGATCCAAGGAGATATAACGCTTTTGGTGGGAAATCACTACATCATCAATCTCATGGTGAATCCTTTCTTGCGTTATTTATGAATCGTTTTAAGGGTAAAGCCATTTATTTATTGGATGAGCCTGAGGCGGCATTGTCACCAACGAGGCAGCTGAGCTTGCTGAAAATAATGAAGGACCTTGAGCATGAGGCACAATTTATTATTGCTACACACTCACCCATTTTGCTTGGCTATCCGAATGCAACGATTTATAGTTTTGATCAAGGAGAAATTGAATCCATTCGCTATGAGGATACCATTCATTACATCGTGACCAAACGTTTTTTGGATGCACCACAGTCGATATTAAGAGAGTTATTTGATGAGGAGAGGGAATCATGAATCAACGAAAAGGCTTAATCATGCGAGAAATTCGATTGGATGAAATGGCACAGTCCATTGATTTACTGAATTATGTCTTTCAAATGTCAATGTCCATTCACAAGGATCGTCGCTTTGTGAATGCGAAGAGTAGGCAATTTAATGAAGGGCATGCTATCGGGTGGTTTGATGGTTCACAGCTTGTATCGCAAATTTTAAGTTTGCCTTTTGAGGTGAATGTGCATGGCAAGATTTATGAAATGGGTGGCATCACAGCAGTTGGGACATACCCTGAATATTCAGGACATGGCTTAATGGAGAGCTTGATCATTGAAAGTCTGCAAAGTATGCGAAATGAAGGACAGTATATATCCTATTTATTTCCATATTCTATTCCTTATTACCGCAAAAAGGGATGGGAAATTATGAGTGATATTGTGGAGTTTCAAGTGAAGGATACACAGCTTCCTCATTATGCTGGGCTAAATGGGAAAATTCGCAGAGTTGATCCGAAGCATGAGGATGTGGTGGATATCTACGCACGCTATGCGCAGAAGACGCATGGGGTAATGGTGCGCAATAGTATTGCCTGGAACGAGAAATTTCAGGAGGATTTCTGGGAGGAGAAATTTATAGATAGTGATGTGAACCTTCAGGCAGCGGTCTACTATGATGAAGAAGATGTGGCACAGGGCTACATGTTCTATCGTATTATGGAGGAAAATTATTACATTGATGAAATCGTCTATTTGCAGGAAGAGGCTCGTAAAGGTTTATGGAATTTCGTCTCGGCTCACAGCTCAATGGTCTACAATGTCTACGGGAAAACAACTGGTAATGAAGCGGTAGCCTTTCTATTAGAGGATAGTGAGATCATTCAAAAGGTATCGCCATATTTCATGGCAAGAATCGTCGATGTCAAAGAATTTTTACTGCGCTATCCATTTGTCGGTCAGAATTTCGAGCTTCAGCTAGCTGTCAGTGATCGCACTGTGGCGTGGAATAATGGCACCTACATCATCAAAATGAAAGATGGAAACCTTTCTGTGCAGAAGGTAAGTGAGACGTTGGACATGAATGCTGTGCATTTAACAGTGCAAACACTGGCTACTATGCTGTTAGGCTACAAACGTCCAACCTATTTAGAAAGAATTGAACGATTACAGGGACGTACAGAGGAAATTGCATTGCTCGAGGCGGTTTTACCAGTAGGTATCCCAACATTTATTGATTATTTTTAAGTGGTATGGTAAGAGCCATAACGTTGACGGTTATGGCTGCCACGCCTCTTTTAACAGCTCGATGCCCAGCTTGATTTCTTCCAACGCTAATTTACTAAAGCCTAATTGAAGCATTGGTTCCTCATTTTTTTGATGGATAAAAAAGGGGCTTGTCGGATAAACCTTCACACCGTAAGTCGCCGCTCGTTGGATCAGCTGCTGCTCGGAAAGCGGAGACTTTATCTTCACTAATACATATAGTCCTGATTGCTCGCCTAACACGGCTATTTGCTGACCGAAATGTCGTTGTAGCTCCTGTACAAGGTGCTGCATTTTTTGTTTATAGGTCAAACGCATTCGTTTAATATGGCGTGACCATTCTCCCTGCGCCATAAATTGGGCCATTGTGCGTTGATGGAGGGACGAAGCATTTTGTTCAAAATGAGCAAAACGCTCTTTATAGGGCTGAACAAGTGCATTTGGTAGCACCAAATAGCTTAAACGCACACCTGGTAAAAACGATTTGGAGAAGGTGCCGAGATAGATTACCCTTGATGAGTCGATGGAAGCAAGGGCAGGAAATGGCTGTTGTGTATAGCGAAACTCTCCATCATAATCATCCTCTAGAATATAACCATCGACTTGTTGAGCCCATTGTATTAAGAACTGTCGCTGCTGAATAGACATGGACACACCGTATGGGAAATGATGTGACGGGGTGACATACATTAAGCGTGATTGACAGTTTTGGAGTATGTCAAGTTGAGCTCCTGTTTCCATTACAGGTAGTGGCTCTAATTCGAAGTGATGTAACTGGAAGGCCTCACGTGCACCATTATAGCCAGGGTCTTCCAAAAGAATGCTTGGGAAAGAATCCTTTAGTAAAAAGCCAAGATACAAGAGCATTTGCTGTGTGCTACTACCAATGATGATATTGTCGCTCGTTGTATAAACCCCTCTTGCTTGCAGTAAATACGGCACAAGCTGCTCCTTTAGCACTGATTCTCCAAACAGTTCTCCGTATTCGTAACAGGTTGATTCCTGTAATACTTGATTGGCAATTTGGCGCCATGTTTTCATGGGAAAATGTTGCTGATCGACCGCCCCTGCACGAAAATCTACGAGGTATGATGCAGTCTGTCTTTTTGGCTGTAACATAAGAGGCGGTTCCTGCTCCTGTAGAAAAACCTGCTCTAGCGCATTGACGAAATAGCCTTTTCGTCCCTCCCCACGTATGTATCCTTCTGCCACAAGCTGTTCATAAGCGGTTAATGTAGTATTACGACTGACCTGTAAAGTTTCTGCAAGTTTTCGTATAGAGGGCAAGGAATCATCTGTTTGAAGTGTACCTTGCATAATAAGTGCTTTAATTTGCTGGTACACTTGCTTATATTTTGCCTCTTTTTCTGTTAATAGAAAGATTAAATCGTCCATAAGGCACCACCTTGACATGTTAAAATATTTGGAACTGTTTCTTTTGAAATGTCAGATTATTTACTACCATCATACTAGAAGGACAATCAAAAGGAAATGGAGATTAAAATATGAAAATTTGTATGGTGACACAGCAAACGATGGGAGACGTAGTCCCATTATTTAATGCCTATCGTGAATTTTATGGACAATCATCTGATTTACAGCAAGCTGAGCAGTTTATACAGGAGCGAGTGATGGGAGGAGAGTCTATTATTTTTCTGGCATATTTGGAGGAGAAGCCAGTTGGATTTGCACAATTGTTTCCAGTCTTTTCATCTGTAGCTATGAAACGAGCGTTTCTCTTAAATGATTTATTTGTGGCGGAACAAGCCAGAAAACAAGGTATAGCACAGTCGTTGATGGATCAATGCTATGCCTATTGTCAGCAGGAAGGTGCTCGTTACATGATGCTTGAAACCGCCAGAGATAATGTCCAAGCACAGAAGCTCTATGAAAAAATGGGCATGACGGTTGATGAAACTGTTTATTATTACAGTATTTATTGGTGATTTTTTTCGATGTGATGGGAGTTGGTGGAGAGCCCGCTCAATACCACTATAAATCTAAGTTTCATCCCCACCATTGATTGTGACTATGGTGGGGGCTTTGTGGTTATGCGTGGCTCATCCATCCTGCGAAGAGACCTGATGAGAAAAAGCGGGTAATATTTTGAAAGCCTGCTTCACATAATAGCTGTTGGATTTCTTGATCGGAGAGGAAGGAAATATTCATGATGCCCTTGCCCATGCTATCTACCTTTTCTTTTGTATAGCCGGCATCTAAAAAGTAGCTTTGCCATATTTTGATGCGATCTTGTAGCTCGTCACTTTCTCGTTCTCCGTAGGCACAAGCGAGGACAAAGGGCATTCCAGGTTTTAATTGCTTGTGAATATTTTGCAGTAAATGGAGTTTCTCCTGTCGATCTTCAATAAAATGAAGAACGAGGATACAGCTTGCCGCATCGAATTTCGGTGTTGATTGTGGTAAGCGCTCAATTGTTCCTTGTAGTAGCTGAACGCGACTTTCAATATCCAGTTGCACGGCTTTATGTTGCGCGATTTGGAGCATTTCCTCAGATGGGTCAACCCCAGTGAACATCCATTTAGGGTTTGTTGGTCCCCATGCAGAAAGCTCGTTGCCCCCACCTGCTCCTACAACAAGCAGGGATGCTTCTGGTTCCCCTAAGTGCATGCGGAAATAGGCTTGTGTCACGGCAAATAATGTGTCATAGGCAGGCACTGAAATCCGCGTGCTTTGCTCATATGTTCGTGCCTTTTCTAATAAATGTATAGATAATGTACGCATTGTGATAGCCTCCAGTGTTTTATTACCTCTATTACAGACCCTTAATATCTGTAATAGAGTATAAATGAAAATAACAGAAAAGACAAAGGAGAAGCCCTTTGACATCGTTTTTTATTGTAAAACATTTAATAATTAATAATAAAAATAAATAATTTAATGTTTATCATTAAATAACTATTGAAAAAAATGGCACTTTCTTCTATGCTTGTAGTAAACAGGAGGGGAAATAAGATGATGAATAGTTTAATCAGTGCCATTTTGCAAGTGATGTTATTTTCAATGATTCCGTTTATTTGGTGGCTTTGTACAGCGAGAAAAAAACAGCCCTTTTTAACGTGGATAGGATTGCAAAAGCCTATTATTGTGCACAAGGGAAGGTATGCTATGTACATTGTACTTTCTATTTTCACGATGTTAATACCAAGCTTTGCGCTAGTCTTTTTCTATATTGATCACTCCTTGCTAGCGGCGAATCAATTCGCGGGACTTGGAGCTGCTGCCGTCATTCCAGCACTTTTCTACGCTATTATTCAAACAGGTTTATCAGAGGAGCTATTATTTCGCGGCTTTTTATTAAAGAGATTGATGAAGATTTTTGATTTTCAAGTAGCAAATCTCTTGCAAAGTATTATTTTTGGCTGTGTTCATGGGGCCATGCTATGGTCGGTGCTTCCGCTTCATGTAATCTTATTAGTTGTGCTTACTACAGCGCTTGCTGGCTATGTGATGGGCTGGGTGAACGAACGAATTGCTGGAGGTTCCATTGTCACTAGCTGGAGTATCCATAGTATCGTTAATTTCATAGCGGCGTGCTTGTATATGTTTAAATTTTGACTTATTTGCATTTCTTTGCTGTCACTTGCATAATAGGGCAGAGAAGATTTTTTCGTGAAGGGACGTGCAAGCATGACAGAGTGGCCTAAGGGAGTAGCAAAACCAGCAATTCGCGCATTACATGCAGCGGGCTATACAGAATTGAAGCAGCTAGAAAGAGTTGAGCTTTCTACATTAGCTCATCTTCATGGAATGGGTCCAAAAGCTTTAGCAGCGATTGAGGCGGCACTAAAGGAAAGTAGGGAACTTCGTGAATAAGCTGACATTGTTTTTACTGGCGATGGTTGTCTATTATATCCTCGTTGTAGTCGTTATAAGCAAGCTGTTTATTATTCCTATTATGAAAGTGATGGCTCTTATCTTTTTTATAGGGGCAGGCTATATCTTTTCTCGTAAAATGCGTAGGAAATTACAGTAGGAGGTAATATGAAAATTGTTAAATTAACATTCTTTTATTTAGCTATTATTTTATTGGCATTGACGCTGTCCTTAGCGGGTGTTCGTCTATCCATCTCTCTTGGGATATTTGCATTAATTGCGGTAGGGATGATTTATCGCCATATACATATTTTATATCGCACAAACAATATGGAGCAGGTGGATAAATGGGTTAAAAATCACCGAAAAGAGCCTATATTTGCTGCTCTCTATGCATCAGCTTACGGGACAAAAGAGGAACAGATTCAGGCAATCGATGTCATCATCCATCATTATAAGCAGCCAGCCATTAAGTACAATTACCTCTTTATTAAGGCCATTATGGAGGAGAATCTTGGTGCTGCTAAAGTAGCCGCAAGACAAATTGATAAGGAGCCTTTAACTAGCTATGCACTATGCTATATTGCTGCGCTAGAAGGTCGAGCGGCCGATATGAGAAGTGATAAACTAACACAGCCGTGGATGCAACCTGCAATTGAAGCGGTCTATGCCTGTACAATAAAGGATCAGGCTAATTTCCGCCAATTCGCGGATGCCAGCATCCAACAAGCACGTGGCATACAGAAATACGGTTTAATACATAATTTTAAGCAAATGGAAGATGAATTGGTAAAGGCATAATGGAAGGGCTACTTGATAACAGTATCAGGTAGCCTGATTTTGTGTCAAAAATCATAAATTAATTCAATGAGGTGAAAATGTTTGTCTAAAATGGATCAAATGATGCAGATTTTATGGATGTTGAATTCAGGTAGGAAAATTACCGCGAAAGAAATCGCTGAAAAATTAGAGATTAATATCAGATCCGTTTACCGCTATATTAACTCACTTTCTGCCAGCGGTGTGCCGATTATAGCTGAAACAGGTCATCATGGAGGATATACCCTGTTAAATAATTTTATTAAAAGTCCTCTTATTTTTGATGTTGATGAGAAAGCGGCATTACTTCATGCTTCTATTTTTGCAAAAGAAGCTGGCTATTTTTTAGATGAGGCATTAAACAGTGCAACAGCAAAGCTTACAATGTATTCAAATCAAGAGCAAGAAAGAATGATTCAACAGCATTTACAAGGTTTTGAGATAATCGGTCCTGTAGAATCCTCATTGGAGCCTCTATTAAAAAAATTAGAAGAGAGTATAGTAAAGGAAACATCTATAGAAATGGAATACCGTACTAATAGCGAAGTGCAATCTAAGTCGAGGGTGGTCAATCCATATGGTTTGGTTTATTGGAATCAAAACTGGTATGTCGTTGCATTTTGTCATGTAAGAAATGAAATCCGTACTTTTAAAGTAGGCCGAATTAGCAGTCTGCATCAAACAGTCCTTCCCTTCCAACGACCACAATCTTTCTCTGCCAGTGATTTTTTTATGAAAAGCCTATTTCCCCAAGCCGAAGATAATCAGAACCTTGTGCCCTTCATCATTTGTGGAAAGACAAGTGCTGTGGATGCGATCAGTCAGCATTGGTTTTTAAAGTATCACCTCAAAGAACGCACCAATAAGAACGCAATATTTTTAGTAGATGAGGAAGCATTACATACATATGTACCCTATTTACTTTTTCCCTATGGAAAATCAATCCAAGTAGTAGAACCTATAAGTCTAAAGCAAACGATAATTGACGTTCTCTATGAGCTTATACATTTTTATGAAAATGAAAACTTTACTGACGGAGAATGTCAGTAAAGCTTTTTTATACTAAGCATAGTTTCATTCATAAAAAGGAGTGTTTATTATGCAGACAAGAAAAGTATATCTTTATGTATTTGATACGATGGCAGATTGGGAGATAGGATATTTAATGGCCGAATTAAATACAGGTAGGTATTTTAAAAAGGGGTTAGAGCCTTTAGAGGTGATGACAGTAGGGATTGATAGAAGTCCTGTTACGACGATGGGTGGCATCACCATACTTCCGACGATGACCGTTGCTGAATGTCACTTGAACAGCATGGATGTCTTGATTCTTCCAGGAGGCAATACATGGCTAGAATCTATTCATGACCCTGTATTGAATAAAGTCTCAAAAGCGTTGAACGAAGAAGTTTTCGTAGCTGCAATTTGTGGTGCAACGTTCGGTCTCGCAAAGCTTGATTTGCTTGATACAAGACACCATACGAGCAACGATCTCGAATACTTGAAGATGCTTTGTCCACATTATATTGGGGATGAACATTTTAAACAGAAGCCAGCCGTAACTGAAAGGAATTTAGTAACGGCATCTGGCATTGCACCGTTGGATTTTGCCTACCATGTTTTGAGGCTGCTCGATGTTTTTACACCAGAAACATTACATGCTTGGTATAAGCTTTATGAGACGCAGGAGAAAAAATATTTTTATGAATTAATGACATCCATTGAATAATAATTAGTCTAAGAAGAGCATGTTCATTGTTAAAACATGCTCTCTAATTTTTTGCATTAGATTTTTTATCCAACAAAATGCCTCGCACAATACCCATCATGAAGATGCCAAATAACAGCAGTAAAAATAAGTAAGCATGCCATTGCTGTAAAATACGTTCGCGTCCTAAAGCCACCGTAAGATCATTGAAAAGGGAGTAGGTAAAATACAATAGAATACTATTTTTGATGAGACAAAACGTTAGGATGCCATTTTGTCGCTGTCTATGGGATAGTGGTGCTTTATTTTTACGCATCACTGGATAAGCGGCCTTTATCTCCAAATAGTGTAAAAGTAGAAAGAGCATAAGAGCGACAAAGGGTAAATAAAAAATAGCGATTTTTGGTCCGAATTGGGCATGGTCACTCGTAAAGCTTTGCAAGACAGGAATCGTGGCTGGGAGCTTGCCATATTGAATAAGTGTCGCTGTAATACCAGCTAAAAAAATAGTCGCCACAATAACAGTTAGCTGGTGACAAAAGCGTGGTGTAGGTGTTTTTTGTTGTATATGCATCCTTGCTCCTCATTTCCATCATCATTGATAATAACAATCTGTTATACTGTATCATAGAATGATTGCTTTTTGTGCTAGAGAAAGAAGGATATTATGGAATACTTGTTGTTTTTACTAATTGGCATCATTGGGAATGTCATTGGTACGTTAGTTGGGGGTGGTGGCTTAATTACCTTGCCAACGATGATGCTAATGGGGGTACCCGTCCATTCGGCAATTGGCGCAAATAAAGTGTCCAATATGGTGAGTGCTTTTTCGAGCTTTTATACGATTTATCAACGTAAGGAATTAGCCTGGAACGAAATGCGTTCGGTGTTACTTGTCTCTTTAATCGGAGGCACATTGGGTGGACTTTTCGCTTCCTTCATGAGTAGTCAATCATTGACGTTCATTGCTATTATTTTACTTGGCTTTGCGCTTGTCATGTCCTTTATGGGGGGAGCTGATTTTGGCGACAAGGAACGCTTTACGATGAATCGAAAAAACGGTCCTATCCTTCTTGGAGTTGGCTTTTATGACGGTATGTTTGGTCCTGGCAGTAGTACATTGGCGCTTTATACATATGCACATGAGAAGATTTCCTATATTAAAGCCGTGGGGCTATCACGGGTAGGGGTATTTGCAATGTGCTCAGGCGCAGCGATTACCTATATTGCTACAGGGAAAATTGAATGGCCCTTAACGCTTATTTTAATGATTGGCTCGACGATTGGTGCACAAATTGGGCTTGTGCTAGCCAGAAAAGTGAAGGCACATCAGGTAAAGCTTTTACTGCGTATTGTAACGATTGTGCTGATTATACAGCTTGTTTATGATTTCATCCATCAGCTTTAGGAGGTGATTGTCCTGTTTGAAATTTCACCCTATCCAACCTTTTCGTGGTCGCTATCGCGTCATAAAACATTGACAAGCTGCGCCCGCAAATATGGCTATGAATATTACTTTTCACATAACGGGTGGCTCAGTTACAATGTGGAACCATATCATCAACAGGTGTATCGCTTAAAAAAGCTGCAATCGATGCCTATTTTATTTGGGCAAATTGTCCATCGATACATTGAGCAGGCCATTAATGATTATTTACAAACAGGAAAAGCTCCGACTGTAGAGGAGCTAATTCAATTAGGTCGCGGGCAGCTGAATGCAGCCTTTATTGACTCCACTCGTCGTCTTGACTTTTGGAGGCAAAAGCCGAATAAGTATTATATGATGCAGGAAATCTATTATCATGGCACACTTTCTCCTGAGCTTGTGCAAGACTACAAAGAACGTTTACGACTTGTCTTTAATCATTTTTTGATGAGTGAAACATTTCAGCAGATCACCTCACAAAAAGGCTCGCTCCGTATCGGAGAACCAGAGCAATTCCGCTCGATGAAAGTGGAAGATGTCCAGATATTCGTTGTTATGGACTTTCATTATTATGATGAACTGAGGGATAAATGGATTATTGTTGACTGGAAGACTGGTGGAGAGTCTGATGATGACCGTCAGCAATTAGCCCTCTACGCTTACTATGTTCAGCAAAAATACCGAGTGTCTCTAGCACAAATCGAGGTCTATAATGAATATTTATTAACAGGCAAGCGCAAGAAATATAGTTTTACAGACATCGATATGGAAAATATTTTGTATACGTTTCAGCGCAGTGTTTTAGAAATGAAAAAGTATCAGGCAGATATTTTTTCCAACGAGCCCGTAGACATCGAGGACTTTGAACAAACACAAGAAAACTGGCATTGTCGTGGCTGTAATTTTAGGGAGCTATGTGAATCAAGATGAAAAATGAAGCGAGTGCTAAAATAGCCTCTCGCTTCTTTTTAAGAGATTTTCGTATAATGAGCTTTTGTGCTTTTTTTAATAAAGTAAAGAAAAATTAATTGTATAAGCACAACTATTAGAAACATGATGCCCAAAATAACGAATGAAACCATTTTCACTTCAGGTGTTTGCACAATCCCTGCACCATCCACATCCCTTGCCCCAATAAATACGGCGATGCCAGAAAAAATCAATAACCACACAATATTTACAGCCCACCAAAATATTTTCATACCTAAAATGAACACCTTCTTTCTTCTTGTAATTTCCTCTTATTGCTTAATCATATCAATTTACCTTAAATTTGGAAATGCACTATAGACGGTGCTACATCTCAGCCTGCAGACGGATTGACTCTTTTTAAAATAGTTGTTTTTATAGGCTTCATTTCTTTTTAAGGATATATATGGTAAATTGGTGTATGCATATTTGTATATCACCTAGTCAAATTTTAGAAAGGAGGCAGCATATGATAAACAATAAAAAGACGTTCATAGGGTCAATCGTTATGTTGGGTATTTGTATGTGTCTGTTTTTTCCGTATCCCTACAATGAAGCGATGATGGCACATACTACCTTCATGTCAATTCCTATCGAAACACAAGATGGATACGTGTTACTTGGCATCTTTTGCTCGATTTTATTTATAATTGCTATGATATTACTACTTAGGAGCATCAACAAATATCATTTTCGAACATTTGTCATTGTAGTATTACTTTATTCATTATTACCCCATTTGCTCATTGTGGCATATCAAGAAACCTTTGCTAGTGGCATTATGGCCATTTCATACAAAGGGGATGGAGCATGTCGTTTTGATATGGTAGGAAAAGATTTAATGAATGGGGAATGTACCATTGTCTTACATAATCGAAGCAATGAAGCTGTGTCCTTTGATTTACAATTTATCGATACGAATTTTTTTAAAGGCGATAAACGGATGAATTCACTTATGAATATAACAGGGCCATATCATGTGACCATCGAGGCCAATCGTGAAAAAGCTATTCATCTAAAGGAATTACTCGATTTAACAAATGTTCCTAATCATATAGAGGGAGGTGTTTCCTCCAATGTGCATGTGCAATTAATAGACGGTGACAAGGAAAGAACTTTATAAATAGTCGATGCGGGGAAAATATTTTGCGTCTTATACATAGTTTCAACGTTGCATTTGCTTTTGTGGTAAACTTGTATTAGATTATAGTAAGCTATGAATTGAACTTGAGAGAGGAGGCAAAAAGTCATGGAAACGATTTTCAGAAGAACGGCGATTGAGGTAAAGACATTTTTACAATTAGATGATTTAGGCTCAAAGGGATCAGTCTGTAGTTTTTTAAGAAAACAGCATAGTGAAAGTAGTAACCGGAAGCTTTTTGCCTTTGTTAGTCATGTGTGAAAAATGACTTTTTAACCATACAAAGTAATTGGTAGACGCCGGTTTTATGGCGTCTTTTTTGTTGTGATAAAACGGAGAGAGGGTGAGCTAATTGCTAAAAAAACTAAGACAATTAAGGAATGTTGCAGTGTTCCAAGCGCTTCTAATTTAGAAAAATAATTAGAAGCGAGGAATTTACTATGAAAAAACAACTAATTTTTACTTCATCATTTCTTTTTCTATTTCTAAGTAATTTTTTTATTTTTATAGGATTTGAAATGCTATTGCCTATTTTACCAGCCTATTTATTAAGCATAAACGCCAATCCGATGCAAGTAGGCTTGGTGACGACGGTATTTACACTAGGTGCCATTACGATAAGACCTTTTATAGGGTACTATTTAATGGATCATAAGCGGAAAAAACTAGCGATTGTGGCAAGTACAGCATTACTACTAATTACAATGCTGTATCCATTGCTTAATACGATTTGGATTTTCCTATTACTCCGACTTTTCCATGGAACAGCGTGGGGTGTATCCACGACAGCCAATAGTACAATGGCTGTAGATAGTATCCCTAAAGCTCGATTAGGAGAGGGAATGGGCTATTTCTCGGTATCCACAACCGTGGGAGCAATTGTTGCACCCAGTCTCGGGATTCTTATTTACAGTACCTTTTCTTTTCACACGCTGATTTGGTCGTCAGCCTTACTAAGCCTTTTTGCGATCATAATGCTTTCATTTGTGCATTCCACGGCACCTATTCAAAATGACAAGCAGCCATTTCGATTTATAGAAGCGATATTTGAAAAAGAAGTAAGGTTTCAGGCATTATTGACTGTTGTGACGACGCTTGGTTTCGGCGCCATTATTACATTCTTAGTTCTTTTTGGTGAACAAAAGGGATTACAACAGATTTTTCTATTCTTTCTTATTAACGCAATTGTTTCCACGTTAATACGTCCTTTTACAGGGAAATGGTTTGATAAGCATGGACCATGGTCGATCATTATTATGTCAGCGATTTTCGGTTTTCTATCATTAATCGTGTTATCCTATACTACAAATAATTTCACTTTGATTTTCGCAGCGATTTTATTTGGTGCAGGCTATGGCACCGTTATGCCGTGCTTACAAACTTGGGCTGTTCAAAAAGTAAGTGAAGCCAAAAGTGGTGCAGCCAATGCCACTTTTCTTTCCAGTTTTGATGTTGGGGTCGGTATGAGCGCATTTATCTTAGGGATTTTAGCTGAGTGGATGAGTATAGAAATGATTTTCCGACTTGTTAGCCTAAGCTTTCTCCTTGTCGCCCTGTTAGTTTATCGGGATTATATTGTTAATAAAAAAACGAGCCATTAATACAGTAGGTAGGACCAGTCTCCATTAATTGCCCCTTTAAATAGACAATGTAAATTTTAGTCAATTACATGTCTTCTTTAAAGGGGGTTTTTATATGAACAACACCACTTGGATAGGATTGTAAGCCGCTTGCGTGTTAACAAATAGTTGGAAAATTCAATCCGAATTGTTAGATTTAAGGTATGATAGGGGAAGGCAAGCTTTGGAGGACTTTAAATGGTAAATGTACAATTATTAAAGAAGGTTAGAACCTTATTGGAGATGTATGAAGAAGGAGAACTTGGTGGGGAAGTAATGCCTGAAGATGTTTTAAAGGGTGTTGTAGAAGATGCAGATTTACTTCATGTGTTAACGCTAGCAATGGCTTTGAATTATCAACGAAATTCTTATACGTTGTGGGAATCTGTTGTAAAGGCTTATCAGGATGAAAAAACAGCATGGATTTTTCATCCTAAAATAGCCGCAAATTGTGATATTCATGATTTACGCGAAGCATTATTACTTCATCGTGTTGGTTTACAACCTAATCGACACCCTGAGATATGGCAGCGAGTAGCGAAAGGTATTGTAAATTCCTCAGCAAACGGAGATGTACAGGGGCTGATCGAATCTGCTCACTTTGATATTGCTATTTTAAAAGAGCTGATGCAACATACTCGCAAAGCGGAATTCCCCTATTTATCTGGACCTAAAATTTTCAATTACTGGCTATATGTTTTGGAAAATTATGCATCTATTAGGTGGCGTTCTCGTGAGCTTATAACAATAGCTCCAGATACACATATAATGAAAGCAACTGTTAAATTGGGATTATGTATGGATGAGGTGTTAGATGGGGGAGCGAATGATCGGAGAGTTGTAGCGAATGCATGGGAGCAAGCACTCAAAGGAACAGGGATCGCCCCAATCGATATTCATACGCCATTATGGCTGTGGTCTCGAGCTGGGTTCCCCTCGCTTGAAGAGAAAAAGCAAAGTGTATAGCCGTGTAGGATTAAATAAAAAACTTAAAGAGCATGTTTTGATTATATGTCAAAACATGCTCTTATTTATTGTGACCGTATTTAGGAAAGACTACAAACTACTTCTCCCAAAGCTCAATCAGTCGACCTTCTGGATCTTTAATCCAAATAAACTTCCCAAATTCGCTACTCTCTAGAGGTTTTGCAAGGGGAATATCGAGATGTTCAAGATGCATTAACATATCGTTTAAATCATGTACTTGGAAATTCAACATTACTTGTTGTTCTGTGGGAAAATAACTGTCCTGTTCATTGAAAAAAGAAAAGATCGTTTCATTGCCTTCATGGGGTTTAATGATTGTCCCATTCCAATCGTTTATTTCAATCATCAAGACTTCATTGTACCATTTCTTCACAACCTCTAGATTTTTAGTTCGCCAAAATATTCCGCCAAAACCTTTTATCATCGTCTCAAACTCCTATCTGTAGAAAGTTTCCTGATCTTTTCCATTAATATAGCATGACAAGGTGGCCATAAGAAAGAGACCATGCCATTTTGGATGGTCTCTACCTGTTATTCGGTAATCGTTTCTGCAAATGTTTTACGGCCAGGGCTTACTTTATTAATATGAATATCGATTTTGCTAATGGAATCTTTGCTTAAAGGAATTTTGCCATCCTTCTCTAATCTCTTCCAAGCCTTTACATTACTACGATAGAGATATTCGGATAGGCGAAAGATATCCGCATCCATTTTTAGTCCTTCTTCAAAGGTAGTTAGGATTTCTTCCTTGACGGCTTTTTCTACTTTTTTTCTTACCTGATTGGGTGTCAGCTTCCCTTTAAAACCATTTAAAATCGTATCGAATTTTAAATTTATTTCAAATGTTACGTCATTACCTTTGACAATTGGCTTGACTTTTACATCAAGCTTTTTAATATCGACAGTTAAGTAATCACTTTTTTCATTATTTTCTAATTCGACGGTAATTTCTCCTTGCTTTGTTTCATCATTCATCCACTCGATTCCACGTGCCGATTTGCCTTTAATATAGCCTTTAAAACTATCCTTTGAAAGAATACCGACACCAGCAAAAACGGTTGCAGTTTTGGAGCCATCCATTGTTTCCCAGTTTTCGTTGACGGTTACGTAAGGAATTTTCATTTCGTGGTTGGGCTCATTTAAGCCAATGACTAGTTGTCTTAAATTGACAGGCTCTACAAATGACTCCTGTTTCGCTGTATTTTTGGGATTACTTAATTTGGCAGCAGTTGGTGATTTCTCTAACAATGGAGAAACTAATAAAACATCTTCAATAGGATCTTGGGTACAGTAAACCCAAATATGATATCTGGTCTCGCGAAAGCGTAAAAAAGTATCAATAACCGCAATAGCATGTTCATCTTTCATAGCACTCTCTGAGAAGAGAAGAAAGGTCATATGTCCCCAAAATACTTCTTGGTCCATTGAACGATACAATTTGTAAATGGCTTCTTCTATTGTCTTTCCCTTCGCTTGGCCAATTTCGGTAGGGGCAGCATTTGGATTAGCTGATTCCGTTTTCGCTACGTTAGCAAAGTTGATAATTTGTAGGTATGCTGTATATTCATTATCCTTATAGTCAACCCCGACACCTTGTACGTAATACATGCGTTGTGGCTCTGTTACATCCCAACAGCCTGATAGCAGTAGTGTAGTCGTAAGCATTAAAATAACAATTGCAATCTGTTTTTGGCTCATATGTCTCCCTACTTTTTGAAGTTCGTGTATATTAGTTTGTACAAGAACGCAAGGTATTATAAGTAGAGACCATTTGTATGTAGGAAAGTGCTGCTCTTGTCAAAAATGACATGAAGACAGCACTTGAGGTTTTAGTGGAAATATTTTTGGACGCGTTGAACGACCTCGTTTGCCGAAAGTCCATTCGCATCGATCACAGGGCCTTCAATGACTGGATCACTAATTCCCATGACATCGCGATCTTGACCTGTAATAATACAAGCATCACATTTTTTCGCATCCTCTTCATTGCGAAGCTGGATGACTTCATAGCCCTGTGCTTTTAAAGCATCCTCGATATTTGATAATGATTGTTCCACACCAATAATTCTAGACATTTCTTGTCCACCTCCTACAAATAATGTGCCATTTCAGGTTGCGCATTATTCATCCTATTTTTAGCTGGGAGAGATAATTTCTAGAGATCCGTGCGTAATAGGGGTTGTGTACTACATCTAAAAGAACCGCCAAAGCTTCGAGAGATTGTAAAATCAACATATTCTACGGTGATACCTCTCTTCGCTAATTGCTCACCAATCCATGTAAATTCTTTGTCTGTAATGTAGACTTCTTCATTAATAGGTAACCCGTTAGTAGCAAGTTTGGCGGCATCCTCTAGGGAAACGTGAATTTTATCCCAATCTTTTAGCTGTTCGGGAATACCATCAAGGAGTGCTTCCTCGCAGACAATCATTAGCCCCTCTCTAACGAGGCTAAGCGCACAGTCGAGATGAAGAATGGTTGGATGAAGCGGCACTTCGACCACCGTATAATCAAAGTTACGTGCTAAATTACGCAGCCATTGTACACCATTTTTATTGGAGGCTAGTCCTGAATTCCCGACGAAAATCGTTTTATCTAACACTAACACATCACCGCCCTCTAAAAACGGGCCAGCTTCAGAATCTAAACCATCTGCCGTATCAGGCTTTGGAATGGAGACATAGAAACATTGATTTTCGTTTGCTTCCTGTACTAAAAGATTGCGCACTGGCAAAATTTCGTTGCGTCTATGTGGGAATCGAAGGGAGCCCTCGATTAAGAGATGGCCGATGGTGAAAAAGGGATCGCGAACGAAGAAATTGCTATAGCCATCTTCTTTTCCTACCTCTTTTTCATAGTCTGTTAAACGTCTTGGTACCTGTACTTCTACACCGTATTTTTCTAATACTTTTTTTAAATTTGCACGTTCCAATTCCCATTGCTGCTGTCTTTCTGGAAAGACGTCCTTAAAATTTTTTCCTAGTGTATTTACGCTTTCATAAAGCGCTAATGTTTCTTCTGTTAAAAAATCATCATCTGTCGGAGCCTCTTTAGCTGGAAAAGCAAATTCCGATTGAGCCATGACGACTCGTTTTAAAGGAGCAAACTCACTTTTTACAAAAATATTCGTCATCGTACTTCCTCCTGTTGTATGATTTAGAAAAAATAATGAAATTTTTTCCTTCGATGTTCCTTATCGTAAGGTATATAGTTACTATATAGTCAAGAATAGGGTGTAAGATGGTGAAAAGATGGGCATTGCTGAGGTGCTGACGATTGTCTTTATCGTATTAAAGCTAACAGAAGTCATAACATGGTCGTGGTGGTTCGTCTTATTACCAATGATTCTTTCATTTAGTCTGTATGCCATTATTGGCCTGGTGAAGCTTGGAATGGTATTGATTGCTGTGGTAGCAGTGAAGAGGCGGGATGATGAAATCAATAGATAAATAATATAGCCACCTGATTAGTTTAAGAAGCTTTGAACAAATAAAAATAAATCAGTATTGTCCACGACAATGTATTGCTTCATATTTTTAGGATGCACGTTAATACCAATGATATTTCTAGCATAATCCAATTTGATTGTAAAAGACTCATTTGTACTGGGTGAAGTGAAAATCAAATAAGCATCCGTATTAAATGCGGGTATATTCGGTATAAATTTCTTTTTCATCACTAGATTATCTAGTATTAAGATCAGTTGCTCTGTTTCCTTTGCATCCATATAATACGATTTTTCTCTCGTATCTGAAATCAGAACGGTGTGAATACTAGCTGTATTTAATTCAGGTACAGCATCATGAAAGGAAATGTGCGGTTTACGATAAAACACAAGTAGCAAAATGATTACTAGTAATCCGAACGACCAGATTAATCTTTTGTTTTGCATAGTCATCGCCTCCTAGTTCTTAAACCAATTATAGGATCATTTTGAATAGTAGGGAATGAAAAAGGTGAGGTTAGTCCAATTAGGTCCAGCCTCACCATTTTATTATTTGCTTAATTCATAAGTTTTCACTGCTGGAGGAACAAAGCTTTCGCATTTATCTAATAGTGCTGCTGCGTCCTCATCAACAATAAGTGCCTCACGGTATTGTGCTTTTAAAAATTGTTCATTTTGCATATGGTCAAAGAATGATATTAATAAATCAAAATAGCGTTCCATATTGAAAATAGCACAAGGTTTTTGAAGCAGACCGATTTGATTCCACGTAAATACTTCGAAAAATTCCTCTAATGTTCCAGGTCCACCAGGTAGGGCGATAAAGCCATCTGCTAATTCCATCATTTTACTTTTACGCTCATGCATCGTCTTTACAACAATCAGCTCCGTCAGCTGTTGATGCGCAATTTCACGTTCTTCTAATAATGTCGGAATCACCCCAATGACCTTGCCGCCTTCTTCTAGCACTGTATTCGCTACTGTTGCCATGATGCCTACAGAAGCACCACCATAAATAAGCGTAATTTGTCTTTTGGCTAATTCTTTACCTAGTAAAATCGCGCCTTGACGATAAGCGTCAGATGCGCCTAGACTGGATCCACAAAATACGGCAATACTTTTCATAGCTGATTTCCTCCATATCTGATCAAATTCTTTTATAGTATAATTTATTTTGAAGAGGAAGGAAATGGAGGAAACGAAATTGGAACTAAATGAATTTCAACGCTGGGTAAAGGATTATTATGAAGCACGTGGCTGGTCAGAGCTTAATATTTTTACACGTATTGGCTTCTTGGCAGAAGAAACAGGTGAGGTAGCAAGGGCGATTCGAGCAATCGAGATTGGTAGAGATCGACCAGATGAAAAAACACAATCCTTTGAAGAAAATAAACAGGAGCTTATTGAAGAGCTAGGGGATGTCCTAGGAAATCTTATAGTGATTGCCAATCAGTACGATATTCCATTAGAAGAGATCTTTGCTGCGCATCAAGACAAGCTGATAAAACGTTACGAATAGGAGGAGCAAGATGGAATATCAAGTAGAGGTTTTACGGGAACAGCATGAGGATTTTACGAATTTTTTAAGCGAAAAAATTCGTGCCTTTAATAATGAGCAATCTCTTCATCATCGTGAAAGTAGACAGCAAGGTGCGGTTCTTCCTTTACAGTTGATCGTCACAGATCAACAACAGCAATGGATAGGTGGCATAACGGCTGAGATATATTGGGGATGGGTGGAAATACATAAATTTTGGTTTAGTGAAGAATATCGTGGAAAGGGTATGGGCAAAAAGCTCTTAGCACAAGCAGAATGGGTAGCGAAGGATATGGGGGCAACAAAGGCCCTACTAACAACCTACGAGTTTCAGGCGCGTACCTTTTACGAGGCACATGGCTATCAAGTAGTGGGCGAAATTAAAGATTATCCACCAGGCAGTAGCTACTATACGATGGTGAAAGTGCTTGCTTAAGAATTGGCTGTCTATTCTATAGACAGCCTGTTTTAATTGACATCACCCAAATAGATTGTTGTTTGTTGTCCTCGTATAAACTGCTGTAGCGGTTGGATAAGTGCTTTTGGGTAAAGTCGATAAGTATGAAGCTTTTCAATTGGTATCCATTGTGTCCCAATTTGAAGAGTATCTGGATTTGTTGGTTGACAAGCTTGCTTATTTACCTGACAGAGGAAATAATATTCTACCTGATGTACGTCTGCGTCAAAGGCGGCATGCTCATGATTTTGTCCGATGTATTCTCGGATAAATAATAGCTCTCCAATCTGAACAGAGGAGCCAATTTCCTCAAGGCATTCCCTTTGCAACGTTTTGTGAAAGGTCTCTCCATGCTCCTGTCCACCACCAGGGCAAAGATAAAAGTAGCCCTCGACATCTTGATTTTTTGTTAGTAATAGTTTCCCGTCCATGATGATGATGGCTTTGATAGAATTTCTAATCATCGACTTCTCCTTAATTGTTATTTTTCGTGATCATGACTAAAACGCTTCATGAATGTCTACCTTAGTAAAAAGGGGAGATGAAGCGTGTATTCAATGTCCAATTTTAAATTACTTGTAGAAAAACAGTCTGAAATTGATACCATTTATCAGAAGTGTAATGATTTAATTCAATCAACTGTTACACCGAAGCTAGATGAAGAGGTCGAGCAGTTTTTAAAGCTGGTTGAACAGCATTTGACACAGCAAGGCTTTACCATTACGAATACATCAACAGGGTTAATCGCCAATTATCAAGAGGCTGTCATTAATGTAGATAAGCATTCAAAGCATTTGGAAGAATGCTTTTTTATCAATTTAAATAGTTATGCTGAGGATCAAGTCTCTATTGTACTAGATATTTCACCGACAATGCTACCGAAAATTTCAAACCAGCTCGATGGCTACACAGATATTATTGAGCAAATGACAGATAAGCTAAAGCAAGCAAAAAGTTTGGAGAAAGCCTGTACAAATCCCAAATTTCTTTATAAAACACAAAGCAATAAAGTATTCCATACCCCTCAGGAAGTATTGGATTATTATTTTCAAGGATAGGAGAAGCAGCTAGAAAAAACTAGTAGGTGTATAAAAAGTGGAAACTTGATGTTGAGGACTGACCTCAGCAGTATAGACAAATAAAAAAATACACCTTCGATTGAATATGGGGTTAAAAACTAAATTTCAATTAGGAGGTGATTTTTCTAAGAGTAAAAGGTTTTAAATGAATTAATTTGATCCCTTTTGCCAAATATATATATAAAGGATGATGATTCAATTACAAATCACCATCCTTTTTAGCGTATTAAAAAACTAAAACATACTTAATCTGTAAATAAATCATTCCTTAATCCGTTTCAAAGGGCTTTTCTTTATACTTGGAAACATCATAACGCCCAATTACTTGATAATTACTAGACGTTTCATCGTCAGCCTTAAATTTATTGAAATCAGCTACATCCAGAGCATCTGTCATCATCTTCAATAAATATTGTGGTTCCGGAGCTTCTTCTACTGCTGAAAGAACTAGTGCATTTCGTAAATATCCTGCATACTGTGAGAGCAATTGAGCATTGAAGTCTAGCCTATTTGCTTCAGCAAAAAGCTTCATGAAAATCGATACCGTTCGTGTATTTCCTTCTCGGAAAGGATGAACACGCCAAAGTTTTGTCATAAATGAAGAAAAGTCCTCAACAAGGCGAGGATTAGAATACTTCCATTGCTTAGATTTAGACCAACTGAAAATAGTTTTTAAATCAGATACAATGTGATCTTTATCACTATAAGCAACAGATAATCCATTTAAAACATGTTCACTTTTATAAATATTGACTGTGCGAAATTCTCCTGCCCATGAATATAGCTCATGAAAAAGGAAGTGATGAATCGTTTGGAGACTTTTATATTTGTGGAAGTCAATATCCTCCGTGATAGAAGAAATATCTATAATCCCAGCGATTAACAGTTGTGCTTCAACGTCAATCAATAGTTGTTCATCTCGAATATTTAATTTGTTGATTAAGACATTTGTATTAGGATAAATATATGGGTCCATAAACTACTGTGAAGCCCTTGTATATTTTTCAACAATCGCTTGTTTCAATTCGCTGGATGATACTTGACCATTTTCATATTGGTTTAAGAGGTTCTGTGTAAATGCGCTCGGTTTTCCACCGTCAATGGCAGCCATACCAACTGCGAATTGCACTTGCTTTTTACGTTCTAAGGATGAATTTTCTTTCATAAATAACACCCCTCACTTTAATGGTATATCTATTATATCAGTTTTATGCATCAGGAGATAGTTAGATCACTGCACGATGCCTACTGAGTGAGAAAATTCAATAGGTGCCAGTGGGAAAAATTTAGAGCTAAGCTCCCTATAATCAAAGTGGGTGAAATTTTACGAAGAGTAAAATTTCACCCACTTTTTCTATTCGGAGAAGAGGTTTTGTTCTAGTCTTTCATCTATCTAAAAGCGATAGGATTAGAAGCCCGCTTTCTTCCATTATCGAATAAACTTTCTCCCAAAAAGCCACATCATTAAGGATAGACCTAAGAAATAAAGTGGCATTGTCAGTAAAGAACCGTTATGCAGTAAGCTCATACCAGAAGTGATGGCACTGACAAGTAAATAATAGCCAAGACTAAAGATAGCGCCTGCTGTGCCAATGACATCCTGAAAATCTACTAACGCTAAACTTAAGCAATTAGGAAGTGCAATGCCTGAGCCTAGCAGTGTGATAAAAATAGTAATCAGTATACCAATGGCCATCATGCTCGCGTGCAATGGCAGGGTACAAACGATAGTCAAAAGCAAAGTGCCACCGAGCATTACCAAGCAGCCAACATGGATGATTTTTTGTGGCGGATGGCCGATGACGAGTCGCTTTGAAATCATAGCCCCTATTATGGAAGCAAGGGCAACAATGATACCAAGAAAGCCGTACAGGCCAGGTGACAGCTGGAAATACTCGATGAAAATAAAGGGTGCTTCGGCATAGTAGCTAAATAGGACACCATTGATGCCTCCAATTAGCAAACCATAGACAAGCACAATGGGTGAAGCAAAAATGCGTTTGACGACAGGCCAAATCGCCGTTCTTTGTCTTGTTGCAGGGTCAGTTGTTTCTGGAAGTCTGCAATAAGCATAGATAAACAACAGGATACTCATGATGACAAGGACAAAAAACACGGCCCGAAAGCCTAGTGCTTGATCCACCCAACCACCGATTAATGGCCCTACCGCAGGGGTAAAGGCAATGACGGCTGAAATTTGAGCAAACATGGCATGGCGTTGACTACCTGACATACTTTCACGCAATATGGTCTGCGTAATAATGGAGCCAGTGGCAGCGCCGAACGCTTGGAGCAATCGACTTGCCAATAGAAAAGGGATTGACTCTGCATAAAAACAAAGTAGGCTACCTATGCCATAAAAAATTAAACCGCCTAGCATGGCAGGTCGACGGCCAATAAAATCAGAAATCCATCCCCAGCAAAAAACACCGAGTGCAAAGCCAATAAAATAGATGCTTAAGGTTAATTGGACAGAGCTAAAGTCTACACCAAGTGCAGTTGCAATATCCGGTAGAGATGGGGTATATATCGTTTCGCTAATTTGTGGAAAAGCCACAAGAACAATCATTAATAATAAAGATGGTACTGCCTGTTTTTTCAACATATTGCCCTCCTACAAGCAAAATTCTACTTTGTTCGTTACAAGTAGATTGCGTAGCTAGGGAAACGGCGGGACCATTATAAGAATACGTTCATAGGATGTCATGTTGAAATCACCTTTATATGCTTGAAGTAGGAGTGCATAGTCTAGCAACTATTATAGGCTATTTTACAATAATTATATAGTAATAATTGCTAAAGCTAAGAGATATTGCTTGTATAGGGAAGGAGGATTTTATAAAATGGAACATATGTTCTTTTGAATTTAAATGACAGAGGGTGTATCTAATTGAATTTTGAGCTAACTTTATTTACTTCTACTGATATTCAGGGATTAATCGAGCTATCAGCTTCCGTTGGATGGGATTACGATGCCTACGAAATTGAAACGATTATGGCAGCAGGTAGAATAGTTGGACATAAAAATATGGAAGGGAAAATTGTTTCCAGTGCAGCTATTATTCCCTATGACACAAATGTAGCCTCCATTGGCATGGTGATTGTACATGAGCAATGCAGAGGTTTTGGCTTAGGTAGAGTCGTTACTCAAGCGTGTATCAATAGTGTTTCAGAGGAAACAGCGATTTTGCTCGTAGCTACGAAAGAGGGAGAACCTTTATATCAAAAAATGGGCTTCACGACTGTTGAGCATGTACATAAATATTTGGCAGACAAATTTGTTGAGACGACCAGCGAAGCCGATTTTTTAGGCACCATCAAAGAATTTCAAGAACAGGATTTTGAACAGCTTGTTAAACTTGACGCAGCAGCCTTTGGGGATAGTAGAAGAATCTTTTTGCGTAAAAGAATTCAGCAATCACAGCGCTGTGTTGTTGTAAAAAATCAAGACAACCAAATGATTGGCTATGGCTTAACGATCGCTGGACCAATTTATCTTCTTTTAGGGCCAATCGTTGCGCCAAGTATGGAAATAGCACATCACATTATAAATGAATTGGCTAAGGGCCATCAGGGGAAATTACGTATTGACTGTCCAGCTATCCAAAAGGAGCTTAGTCCATTTTTACAACAAAGTGGTTTTATGTTGGCTGCAACGCCACCTGTCATGATCCGTAATGCCAAAAAAATGCCTAAACGAAATCAAACATTATATGCTCTAGCAGCACAAGCTTTCGGATAATCAAACGTGCAAGCCTACTTTGGGGTTTGCACGTTTGTATTGTCAAAAAAGGATTTTGAAGGAAGAGTAGAGAATGATATGGATGGTAGAGGAGGGGAACAGCATGTTTCCAGAATTAGAAACAGCAAGACTTAGGTTAAGAGAACTCACAGAGGAGGATGTTCCTGCGATTTTTCGTTGCTTTTCCAATGAGGCTTTAACACGCTATTATGGGCAGGAGCCTTTTACTGACACACAGCAGGCTGAGCAGTTAATTAAGCAATTTGCTAAAAATTTTGAGGAAAAGCGTGGGATTCGTTGGGGAATTGAACGAAAAGATTCGAATGAAGTGATTGGTACAGTTGGCTTCCATCTATGGTCGGCGGCACATCAACGAGCAGAAATTGGCTATGAAATTCATCCTGATTACTGGCGGCAGGGTTATACAAAAGAAGCTGTGCAGAAAGTAATTGCATATGGTTTTGGGGATATGAACTTAAACCGGATTGGAGCCGTTGTTTTTTTAGAGAAGAGGCATCTTCCAAGCTTTTAATTCAGCTTGGATTCCAACAGGAAGGCATATTGAGGGACTATATGTATCAAAAGGGACAAGCACATGATACATTTATCTATTCTTTGTTAAAAAAATATGAATAACGTAGCTTTAGCGCTTTTATAGAATAATCATTTACTTGGAAATGGATAATAAATAATAATTTAGATGGAGTTTTGAGGCTGCTTTTTTCGGTTATAGTTCTTATATGAACAACAATTCATAAGTTCGTGTAAAAAAGTAACAGATGAGGGGCTGGGTGTTATGGAGCAATATAGCACAGCTTATTTTCAAAAGCTAGATTTACTGTCAAGCTTATACGCGGGACAGGCTGCTTTAAAGGATTCCCTTCCAACAGAGAAGGTCAAGCGGATGGAGCGCTATCAACAAATTGAAGCGGCGATTACAAAACTAAATAACGAAATTAGAATAATTGAACGGACCATATTAAAGTCCTCCCATCCTACTAGAAATAGTTAATGGTAGCTCAACCCATGCATATCCCAGCATGGGTTTTTCGTTTGATAAGGTAAGCTTATGTATTTTTATAATAATTATAGATTTTTCTTATGGGTGATCTACTAGTACACTAAAATAAAAGGGGAGGGTGAAGAGAATGGGGATTGATTTCCATAATCAGCAACATCGTACGTCTTATACAACTAGACAGGCAGATAGCTCATGGAAGGCAGCATTAGCGAAACATATTCCTTTTCATAGTATGGGAAAGGCAGTAGATATCGGCTGTGGCGGAGGGATTTATGCCAAGGCACTTGTCGATATGGGGGTGGCATCTGTAACAGGTGTAGACTTTTCACTAGCCATGCTAGACGGAGCGAAAGAAAATTGTCGAGCATATCCGCAAATCACATTTGTTCAAGGAAATGCTTTCAATACAGGGCTTGCAGGGGATACTTTTGATATCGTGCTTGAACGAGCCTTAATTCATCATATACAAGATGTCAAAGCATGCTTTCAAGAGGCATTTCGGCTTTTACAGCAAGGCGGTTATTTTATCGTACAGGATCGCACCCCAGAGGATTGCTTACTTCCAGGGGATGCTCATCATATAAGGGGCTATTTCTTTGAAAGTTTTCCTTCGCTTATTCAAAAGGAGGTAGAGCGCAGACACAATAGTCAGTTGGTGACAGAAAGCTTACAAGAAGTAGGCTTTCAAGAAATTAGTGAACTCAAACTATGGGAGACGAGACAGGTCTATGCTAATAAGGAGCAATTATTGGCCGATTTACAAGGCAGAGTGGGGCGTAGTCTATTACATGAGTTAAATGACACCCAATTATCGTCCCTTCTTGAGCATATAAGGAATGCAATTACCACTGAAGCTTCCATCATTGAAAAGGATCGATGGACGATTTGGATCGCCAAGAAAAAATAAGGATCATCCTATGGAGAGGCTCAACCCTCTCCATTTTTATTCGATTCAGCATCCCCAGAGCTATCCTTCAATTTACAGGATCTATCCGCCACTTTTAACTTTCTATCCGTCACTTTAGGATTGCTATCCACTACTTTGCACATTTTATCCGCTTTCCTAGAGAAAACCCTCATAGCATAACTATAAGGGATTATTTAGTAAGTGCCAGCAAAAATTGATCGCGGTCTGCTTCTTCCTGCATTTTACTGTCGACAAGCATTGCACCTGATTGGACACTTGTGATGTCGTTGTCTACAAGAAACTGTACATTCACCTTGGCTACTTCATTGTTAACCGTGCAATCACCCTCAAACTCTACAACATCCTGTCCCTTTTGTGTTTCAAAATAAACCCAATATGGATTTTCACAGGCAGAGGCAAAGGCACTCTCCAAAGTTTTTGTACTATTTTCATAGGAATAGTTTTTTACGTATGTAATGTATTCATTGTCTGTAATATCCTTTTGTGGACCATAGAAGTACCAAAATACCGCTAAGATACCGATTGGCACAATCCACAATATATTTCTTTTACTTAATTTCCCCATATGTTATATCCCCCTTTATGTGAATATTTTAACATCTTCTTTTGTATTTTTGCTAGCTCACGATAATATTTTCTATAGAAGGCCGCGATTCTGTTCATTACGTGAGCTTTGAATTCAGGTGGCAGTTATGATAACGTTAGTTGATAGATTTCTATCGATGTCGCCATATTGCTTGGTGAAGGAGGTTTTTACATGCATAAAAGAAGACGTGGTTTGCTGCTGGTTCTTGTGCTGATGTTAATGGGTCTAGCCTTTTTTATCGGCATGAAAATGAGGCCAGTCACACAGCCGACTAGAAATCCTGAGACAACGCCCATTCAAGAGGATGCGTCAGAACAGGAAGGTGGTTCAGAGAATGTAGAGGCCCTCATACAGACTATTGCTCAATTAGCGCGAGAAGGAAAAGTACCTGAAGTGCCATTTGCAGCAGGAGATACAGAACAACAAGCGGTTCGTGAGCAATGGGGAGAACCACAGCAGGTCACGGAATCCGCCAATGGACAATATGAAGATTACGAGGATGTGACGATTGGTTATCGAGGTTCACAGGCCTTCGATATCCGTTCATCGAAAGAGAATATCAAAAGCATTCGTTTAGCAGCAATTAAAAATAAGTTGGGTGAACCTGATGAAGTTCGTTACTACCAGGATCCATCAACCAATCAAATTATTCTTGTCTACCAAGTAAATGCCAGCTATCAATTAAAGTGGATCTTACCGAAACCGACTGACAGTGATGCCAATCCTGCGGTTCATCATATTTCGGTCTATACAGAACTGAAGCCACAAGCACCAGATACAGTGGTACAAATGACATTGGACGAGAAAATCGGTCAAATGATGTTTGCGGGTGTGTCAGGTACGGCGCTTCAGCAGGAGACAACAAGCCTCATTCAAAAGGCAAAAGTAGGTGGCTTGATTCTTTATGGCAATAATCTTGAAACACCCCAGCAAACGGTCACATTGATGAATGACTTAATGGCTGCCAATTCGAATAATCGGCTACCACTTTTCCTTGGCACCGACCAAGAGGGTGGCAAAGTAGTCAGATTACCAGGCGCTTTAAAAAATTTCCCAACGAACAAAAAAATTGGGGACATTAACCAATCCAAGTTTTCATTTGAAATAGGCCAATTATTAGGGGAGCAATTAAAGGCATTTGGCTTCAATTTGGACTTTGCACCCGTATTAGATGTCAATAGCAATCCGAATAATCCGATTATCGGGGATCGTTCATTTTCCAATGATCCAGCTATCGTCAGCAAATTGGGCATTCAAACAATGAAGGGTCTGGAGTCGGAGCAGGTTATTCCTGTCGTGAAGCATTTCCCAGGGCATGGTGATACATCTGTGGACTCCCATTTAGAATTGCCAAAGGTGACAAAAAGCTTGAACGATTTGAATCAGCTAGAGCTTGTCCCATTTAAAGAGGCCATTAACAATGGTGCAGATGTCGTCATGGTCGCACATATTTTATTGCCAAAGATCGATCCACAGTACCCTTCCTCCATGTCGAAGGAGATTATCACGGGTATGCTAAGAAAGCAACTGGGCTTTGATGGTGTTGTTATGACTGATGATATGACGATGAAAGCTATCACGAATCATTATGCGATCGGGCAAGCAGCTGTCGATTCGATCAAGGCTGGTAGTGATATTATTTTAATCGCTCATGAATATGCCAATATTACAGCAGCGATAGAAGCGGTAAAGATAGCCGTCAGCAATGGGGAAATAACAGAGGAACGCATCAATGAGAGTGTCCAAAGGATCGTAAAGCTAAAAGAAAAATATCAGCTTGTCAATCAGCCCGTGACTGCGGTCGATGTGAACAAGCTTAATACAGACATCGAAAAAGTATTGAATACGTTTATGAAATAAAGGCGAAAAGGGACATACAGCAACCGATGTATGTTCCTTTTTGTGAATGATGGATAGGGTGAGAACGTGGATAAGGAATTCAAATTAGCTAGTCAATTATTACTGCTGCTAGATTCTGAACAAAGGTGGTTTACTTTAGCGGAGGTGGAAAAAAGCTTACATATTTCGGATAAGACCATACGTAAGCTCGTAGAAGAAATCAATCGGCAATTACCAGTAGCAATGACGATTGACGTATCTAGAGGAAAGGGAATTTTTCTACAACGCGATGGGCGAAGTACAACCGTTAGTGAAGTGCTTTCGAGCATGTTCAGGCAAACCATCTTCTATCGCTTCATGCACTTATTGTTTATCAATGGGCAACATTTTTCGATGGAGGAGCTAGCAGAGGCGATGTATATGAGCACCTCCTCGTTGAAGAAGCTGATTATGCAACTAAATAATCATGATTTGAAGCCATATAAGCTACGCATCACATACTCGACGCCAGCCGTAAAGGGAAACGAATTGAATATTCGCTACTTTTACTGGAAGTTATATGGTGATGCCTATGAGTATACAGGATGGCCATTTACCAATAGTGACGCTGATTTTATCAATCAATGCATCACACATATAGAGCATGAGCAAAGCATTGTTTATTTTATTAATTCCAAAAGGAAATTATCCTTTTTAGTGGCGATTGTATTGGAAAGAGCGAGAAAGGGAAACTATGTCAAAATTACGGAGGATGATTACGCTTGGGAAAGTGGAATGTTCTATTTGCCAGTAAAAGACTTTACACAGGCACTGGAAGAAAAATTCTCGATTGAATTACCAAGGAGTGAATTGTTTTTTATGCAATCTCTATTTAGTCTAAGCCAATATCATTATTATGAAGGCTCAGACATGACGCCAATGAAGGAAATCGAATTATATAAGAATAAAGAAATCGATCAAATGGCGCAGCAGCTGTTCTCCCTATTGGCAAAGGCTTACCCAAATCTGGATATGAATGAGCGGTTTAGCTTGGAGGTATATGAGTTCTTGGACAAGCTTTTAATCGATAATGCCATCCCTGAATGGCTGATGATTTCAAAAAGTAATTTAACAAACTATGTTCAAATTGAATGTCAGCAAATTTACCAAGATATGCAGACCTGTATGCAGACGTGGCAAAAAGCGTACCCTGCTGTCCTATATAATGACTTTCATTTAACCAAGCTTACCTTACTTGTTCGTTCAGGGCTACGTTATAAAAGTAAACGAGCCTTCTTGGTCATTGGAGAGGAATTTTCAATCCGCCACTATATCGCCAATTTAATCAAGAATGAAATTGGGGACCAGCTGATTATTAATACCTCTATTATGAAGGGGTTAACGGATGAAATGGTACAGCAGCATCACATTGATTTTGTCATAAGTAATTTCCCTGTTGCCTTAACGACAGTGCCAGTTGTTATTATATCCACGATTCCTTCCAAAAGGGATTTAGATAATATTCGTCAGGAATTGCTTCGGTAATTTGGTCAATTATTTCCCGTACACTACGTAACAATCTGGTCTAGTTTGTCATCATCATTAAATCTTATACTCATAGTAGTTTCTGAACAGATTTCTTGTAAAAGAGATCGTGTTGGAAATGGCTATGGGTATTTTTTATTGGTAAATGAAAACGGTTACCTAATTGGATTTAAGATAAATGACATGTTTTTGGAGGTATGAAAATGAGTAGACATTTAGGAGCAAAAAAGGGAGAAATAGCTGAGCGTGTCTTGCTACCTGGAGACCCATTACGTGCAAGATTTGTAGCAGAGCATTTTTTAGAGAATGCTTATTGCTATAACGAGGTAAGAGGAATGTATGGTTACACAGGTACATTCAAAGGCGTGCCAATTTCCGTGCAGGGGACGGGCATGGGGAATCCATCGATGAGTATATACGGTACTGAACTGGTTAACGATTATGGCGTGAAGAAATTGATTCGTATCGGCACATGTGGTGCGATGCAAAAGGATATTCAAATCCGAGATATCATATTAGCCCAAGCAGTCTCTTCAGACAGTAATTTGACGGAGAAAATTTTCTACGGCAATAATTATGCCCCAATAGCGGATTTTCCCTTATTAATGAAAGCGTTTCAACAAGCACAGGGAAAAAAGGGGAATGTCTTTGTTGGCAACATTTATAATTCAGATGAATTTTATCGTGAAACATTAGACAGGCTTCATAAGTTTATGGAATTCGGTGTTTTAGGAGTAGAAATGGAAAGCACCGCTCTCTATACGTTAGCCGCAAAATATGGGGTAAAGGCATTGTCTATTTTGACGGTCGGTAGTCAATTATTAACAAATGAAAGCTTAACGCATGAGGAAAGTGAAAAATCCTTTTTTGATATGGTGGACATTGCACTTCATACAATCATCGATGAGTAGGGGATTATGCTGGATGGGAAGAAAAAGCATTTGAAAACATTGTTCGTAACGGAGGGGACAACATGCATTATATCATTTCGCTAGTAGGACTACTACTCGTGCTATTTTTAGCATGGCTTGCAAGTAATAATAAGAAAAAGATTAAATACCGCCCAATCATTGTGATGATTGTTATCCAGCTTGTTTTAGGGTTTCTATTACTGAAAACAGGTATTGGGGAATTTTTAATTAAAGGATTTGCTGATAGCTTTGCAAAACTACTTGAATATGCCAACGAAGGCACAAATTTTGTATTCGGTGGGATGGCGAATGAAGGCGCACATACATTTTTCCTCTATGTTTTAATGCCAATCGTATTTATGTCAGCCATCATCGGCATATTGCAACATTATAAAATTCTACCGTTTATTATTAAATATATAGGTTTCGTATTAAGTAAAATCAATGGGATGGGTAAACTAGAATCCTATAATGCGGTTGCTGCGGCAATTGTAGGGCAAAATGAAGTATTCATTTCAGTAAAAAATCAAATTGGCTTTTTACCAAAGCATCGACTCTATACCTTGTGTGCTTCTGCGATGTCAACGGTATCGATGTCCATTGTGGGCTCCTATATGACGATGCTAGAGCCAAAGTATGTAGTGGCAGCTCTCATATTAAACTTGTTTGGTGGTTTTATCGTGGCCTCGATCATTAATCCGTATGAAGTGCAAGCGGAGGAAGATATAATCGAAGTGCAAGAAGGTGAAAAGCAAACATTTTTTGAGATGCTAGGCGAATACATTATGGACGGTTTTAAGGTAGCCATCATCGTCGGGGTTATGTTAGTAGGCTTTGTTGGGTTAATTGCCCTCATTAATGGTGTGTTTAATGGCATTTTCGGCATCACATTCCAAGGCTTCCTAGGCTATGTCTTTGCCCCAATTGCCTTCGTCATGGGTGTACCGTGGCATGAAGCTGTGAATGCTGGTAGTATCATGGCGACAAAGCTTGTGGCAAATGAATTCGTTGCCATGCTGGACTTCGTTAAAATCCAAGACAGCTTTAGTGAGCGTACAGCAGCCATTGTCTCTGTTTTCCTCATATCCTTTGCTAACTTTGGCTCGATTGGTACTATCGTAGGTGCCGTAAAAGGGTTAAATGAAAAGCAAGGCAATGTGGTGGCACGCTTTGGATTAAAATTGCTCTATGGTGCCTCACTTGTAAGTGTTCTATCAGCCATCATTATTGGCATTGTGTTTTAAAGAGAAGAAATGAGAGGTGCATATTTTAGGCGTATCAATTCCTAAAATATGCTTTTTTTGAGTTTTTGATGATCACTCAAAGAAATATTGTAACTTTCTTCCACAATTATCGTTTGATATATTAAGAGGAATAATTGTACCAATAGTAAAAATTCATAAGAGGATGGATTAGAATGAAAACTTTCTATCATTGTTTAATCATGTGGATACCTTTTATAGTGCTGTTTGCCTTAGCTGGATTTGGCTTAGAGGTTTTAGAAGGAAGAAAAATCAGGACATCGGAATATATGACGGGATTTCGTGATTTAGGCGTTGGTTATATGTTCTTAATGGGCTCTTTTGCTTTTATTCTCTATCCGATTTCATTTTTACCACTAACATTGCTTGTGAGTCGTTTTATGAAAAATTGGCTGTATAAAGTGGCTTCCTTTACTTTATGTGGTGGGGCAATAGGGGCTTTTTCCTTCATAATCATCTATGATTCGCGATTTATAGAAGAATATAATGTAAGCATTGTCAATTCAATGCTCTTTTTTGGAATTGCGGGTTTTCTCTATGCTTTAGTAGAAAATGCGGTGAAGAAAAATATAAAATTTGTTTAACTAATGAATATGTCTTTTTTCATCTAGCGGAATATGGAAAAATTATTTCTACTCATTTCAGTCTAATTACCGATAGCATATTAACGGATTTTCCTTTATGGTTAATAAGTCGTAAAAGACACTATCAGGAATATCCTGCAAATATTGAAATGATAGGTGGAAAACAATGAATTATCAAGTTTTATTATATTACCATTACACGAAGATTGAAGACCCAGCGGCGTTTTCAGCAATGCACTTAGAAATGTGTAAAGAAATCGGTCTAAAAGGTCGTATTTTAGTAGCCAATGAGGGCATTAACGGTACTGTTTCTGGTACGATTGAGCAAACAGAGCAATACATGGCAAACATGCAAGCAGACCCATTATTTGAAGGCATTGTCTTCAAAATTGATGAGGCAGAAGGACATGCATTCAAAAAAATGCACGTACGCCCACGACCTGAGTTAGTCAACTTAGGCTTAGAAGAAGATGTAAACCCACATGAGTTAACAGGTCGCTACCTGTCACCAGAACAATTTCTTGCTGAAATGCAAGATGAAAATACAGTAGTATTAGATGTACGTAACACGTATGAATATGATGTCGGCCATTTTCGTGGTGCGATTCGACCAGAGGTAAAGAACTTCCGTGATACACCAGAATGGGTCCGTGCAAACCGTGAGCTATTCGAAGGGAAAAATGTTTTAACCTATTGCACGGGCGGGATTCGTTGTGAGAAGTTTTCGGGTTGGATGAAACGTGAGGGCTTTGGCAATGTTGGTCAATTACATGGTGGTGTTGCCACATACGGAAAAGATCCTGTTGCGAAAGGTCAACTATGGGACGGTCAAATGTACGTATTTGATGAGCGTTTAACAGTGCCAATCAATCAAGTAGAGCATGTGATTGTCGGCCGTGATCACTATGATGGGGAACCTTGTGAGCGTTACATTAACTGTGCAAACCCTGAATGTAACAAGCAAATCATCGCATCTGAAGAAAATGAAGCAAAGCATTTAGGTGGCTGTACAATCGAATGTACAAAGCATGCGCGCAATCGCTACATCGTGCGTCACAATTTAACAGAAGAGCAAGTAGCTCAAGCAATTGAGGCGTTAATTTAAACATACAAAGCGTTATTAAATATCTTTCATAACCTACTTTATAGAGGTTCTTAAAACACTCAATGTAAGTGTTCAAACTATCCATTTCAACATTGGACTAGTCTGCTCGCTTATATTGGGTGTTTTTTTCTTTTGTAAGGAAAATGTAAATGACTCCATCATTGGTGGAAGGGCGGAAGAATCTGATGCTGTTTAAAGTAAATGATCAGAGGGTATTCAACAAAATGTAACAGGATTTAAATAGTGCAAGCACGCAAAGTGTTTGTCACTAATTAATCAAGATAGGAGATGATAGTTGATGGGAAACCCACATCTAACCGATCCACGCAAGAAATTTCATACCGAAAAATTTCTAAATCAGGAACAAAACACGCCAGCGCTACAGAGTGAAATGATCCCCAAGCCTGACTGTGGAGAAGAATCATATAAAGGTTACAATCGTCTGAAAGGGCGTAATGCCTTGATTACTGGAGGTGATTCTGGGATTGGTCGTGCTGCCGCCATTGCCTATGCACGTGAAGGCGCTAATGTAGCCATCCAATTCTTCCCTGGTGAAGAGGAAGATGCCAACGTCGTTAAAGAGTTAATTGAAAAAGCAGGCAGAAAAGCATTACTGCTACCATATGACTTACGAGAAGATGGCACAGCGACAGAGATTGTTACAAAAACAGTGGAGGCCTTTGGCGGATTGGACATTCTTGTATTAAATGCTGCGCAACAGATCGCACAGCCATCCCTAAGTGATTTAACAATTAAACAAGTGCAAGACACTTTCAAAGTAAACATCATCAGCATGTTCGAGACCGTAAAAGCTGCTGAGGAACATTTGGAGCCAGGAAGTGCAATTATCACCACCACATCGGTTCAATCTTTCGATCCATCCTCATCTTTAATGGATTATGCCGCGACAAAAGGTGCAATAAGCAACTTTATGGTATCCCTATCCTCGTACTTTGCTTCTAAAGGTGTTCGTGTCAATGGTGTTGCACCTGGCCCGATTTGGACGCCGCTTCAGCTGGATAACGGGAAATTAGAAGGAGAGATTCCTGAGTTTGGCCAAAATACGCCCCTCGGCCGTGCGGGACAGCCAGTAGAGCTTGCACCCGTTTATGTTCTTCTGGCCTCGGATGAAGGAAGTTATATCACGGGTCAGATTTATGGAGTGACAGGTGGTAAGCCGATAGACTTATAAACTTACTAAAACCACTCTCGACATTAGTGATGTTCTACTGATTATGGTAGATAAACAGCTTAAGATGGATAATGAAAACGAATTAAATGATATGCCCCCTATAGTTAGTAGTTTGTCTCTAACTTAAGGGGGCATCTGCTTTTCCGTCACCAATTGGAATCATCGTTTATAAGTAGGAGCGCTTAGCAGGCCATGAACCTTGTAGTTTACGAAGTTGAACAATTTGTCCTGTATGGTAAGCGTCGTGCAAAAGGATATTTAGATATTGTTGCCAAACTGGAAGAGCGGGACTAGGTTGATCTAATGCCTCTTCTTGCAAGGATGCTAATGAAGATTGTAGGGCATCATGTACGTGAAGGGTTCGATTCACTGTTTCTTGCCAAGCATCTTCATCATGAGCACCGCCTTGGACAAACGTTTCATCATTATTTTGTGGAGCAACAAATGTCTCATCTTTATGTAAGCGAGAAAGTAAGCGCTCTTTAAAGATTAATAAATGGTTTACATTTTCCCAAATCGTATTAGCAGCATTTCCTTCTGGTTGCCAACTAGCTTGCGCAGCAGTGAGATTCTTTAATGCTTCTGATAACGGTGGGTACCATTCCTCTTCGTAAAAAACCTGATTGACTCCATTTTGCAAGAGCTCTTTTTTACTCATTTGAATAACCTCCTTTTTGTAACGCTCAAAACATTCCTTACTATTAATTTATCAAATTTTCCGAAAATAGTACATAGTAATAGAATTTTGTTGTTCTTTACTCGACATTGCCATATCATCTAACTAAAAATCAAATTGTAAAGTTTGCTTGACATACGAAGTGATGTAAAGTAAACTTTACTTAACATTAAATGTATAGTTTGCTTTACATTTATAAAGGAGGCATTATGAAAAACAGAATTCGAGAATTACGAAAATTGAACAAGATTACGCAGGAAGAATTGTCGAAACAAGTTGGCGTTTCACGGCAATCGATCATTGCTATTGAATCAGGCAAATTCAATCCATCCTTAGAGCTTGCCTACAACATATCCAAAGCGTTCAATAGCACAATTGAAGAAGTGTTTATATTTGAAGAGGGGAGAATGAATAATGGAGATTAATATCTGGGGTATGATTGGATTGTATGGGGGAGTGATTGGTGGACTTCTTGGATGGTGGTTCGGGCGACAGAAAGCTAGAAAAAATAGAGGTTTAGACGAGCTGTACTATCATATTTGGCAAAAGGCGAGATCCTATTCATGGTATGTGACATTAGGAGCGCTGTATGTTTTCTTTACGTTACTCAATTTTGGAATTGAATTAAGCACTGCTATGGTTTTAGGTATCCTTTTATTAACACACGTAGCGAGTTGGGGAATCATTGGGATTATTTTGACCATCAATATGTCCAGCGCAGCCCCGTTACAGCCCTCGCGTGTGAAGGTGGGCCTATTCGTCTTCATTACGTCCATTATTGTATTCACGATCATCTCGATCCTGACGACAAACTGGCTATTTTTATTATTTAGTATTCCACCTAATTTAATTGCACTTTTTACTGCACTTATTCCGAAGCGAAAAGATTCCGAGGTAACCTACTAAACTTCATACTAATATCGTACCGTTTTTTCCCCTATAGATATGGTGGTCTATGGGGGTGTTTTTTATAATGACAATAAAAACAGCTAAATGAAAAAATGGTAGTGGAAGAACACTATTTGACTAACATTGTTAAAATAAGTAAAATGATAGTTGTTACAAAATTTGGGAGGTGTTTACTTGCATACAAACTATGTTCTATATAATATTGTTCCTTTCGGATTTTTAGTGTTGTTGGTCTATATTTTTATAGATGTATTTCTTGATTACTTTAGAAAAGAAATCAAGAGTAATCAAAGACGTGTTACTTTATACAGCTTTCTTTTCTATTTACTATGTTTACTTCAAATTAAAGTAGGGGGAATAACACTTTTACCTCTAAATCCAGAAGACAAGAGTAGACGTTTTATTACAGCTAATGATTGGTTTGGAATTTTTGATAGTATCCACTTCAATATGTATTTGTGGAGCTATTCATCTATAGTTTATAATTTTTTATTATTACTCCCCTTAGGGATATTTTTATTCGTTCTTTTCCATTTTAATTATAAAGCCATTTTAATAGTGATATTGTGTTGTTTAGGTATAGAGCTTTTACGTCTCCTATTAGGGTCGTTTAATTTAGTTCCTAGGAACATTGGTTCTGTAGATGCTATTTACTTGTTATGTAATATACTTGGTGGAATAGTTGGTATAGTAATAGTGAAAATATTTATACATATACAAGTGAAGCGAAAAGATAAAGTTTATAAGGGTAGTTTTAATTGAATAATGTCTTCGGCAATCGGGCGCGTTTATTTATGTAGTTATTTGAAACCTTTCCCACAATTTACCGTTAAGTATTGTTAAACAGCAATACAAATAGAAAGAGGGATTCGTTATGATGGGTTGGCTTAATATTGGCAGTCTCTTA
Source organism: Lysinibacillus sp. IITD104 (assembly GCF_036698265.2). NCBI lineage: Bacteria > Bacillati > Bacillota > Bacilli > Caryophanales > Bacillaceae > Lysinibacillus > Lysinibacillus sp. IITD104. The sequence goes on along the minus strand of NZ_JBAHYH020000001.1, from coordinate 2,631,675 downwards.
CTAGGACTAATCGCTTGGATACTTCCAGTTATTTATCTAATGGGAAATAATAAGCATGAACATGCTAATTGGGGCATCCTTTCCGTTCTCAGCATCAGTGCCTGCGCTATTTCAATTAGCTTCCAGATGTTCTATCAATATCATTTAGTAAAAATTGAGGATTGGACGGCACTCCTGGACACCACACGTGCAGTCGTGATCGCCACAGCAGTTCTTCTCATTTTTACATTGCTATTAAATGGCCTTACTTTTATTGTATATCAAAAGAACAAAAAGTAAGAAATTCGTTGCCTGTTCGTATGATTGAAATATATTTTTGGTTTTCAGAGAGTGTAATTTTGGGTCTTTTACAATCGGGCGTTTTTATTTAGCGAAAATCTACTCTTTCTCGTGAGATGGCTAAAAGAACCGACTACGCTATATTATAATATCATAGGAAATATTTGTATAGAACAAAGGCTATGAAAAGAAGTAGTATCAATTATTTTTACGAACAGAAAGTTACCGGTTGATGAGAGGTGCATGTAAAACGAGTGAGAATTCATCTTGGAGCTGTGTACCGAAAAGATCATTCTAAGTAGGCTACACCCGTAAGCATCCGTAATCATGTGCGAGAGTATCGTCAAATGACCGTACTTCCTAAGGTAAGTAATGTGAATTGCATATAAATTAAAGGTGGTAACACGAGTTGAATCGTCCTTTTGATTAATCCAAAAGGCGTTTTTTTATTCCTTTTTTGAGCAAGTATTTGAAAATCTAAACGTATGAGGAGTAAGCATTAGAAAAGATAATCATCAAGATTCACAACTAAAGCGTGGAATTAAGTGCGCGTCACATGCAATTAATTGCACTTGGCGGATCCATTGGGGTTCTGAAGTAGCGGATAAAACATGAAAAGTAGCGGATAGAAGGTGAAAACTGATGGATAGAGCAGGCGAAGTGAGGGATAGATTCTGAAGTAGCGGATACAACGTGAAAAGTGGCGGATACAACATGAAAACTGATGGATAGAGCAGCCAAAGTGAGGGATAGGCTCTGAAGTAGCGGTTAAAACGTAAAAAGTAGCGGATACAACGTGAAAAGTGATGGATAGAGCAGCCAAAGTGAGGGATAGATTCTGAAGTAGCTGTTAAAACATGAAAAGTAGCGGATAGAACGTGAAAACTGATGGATAGAGCAGTCAAAGTGAGAGATAGGTTCTGAAGTAGCGGTTAAAACGTGAAAAGTGAGGGATAGAGCAGACAAAGTGAGGGATAGGCTCTGAAGTAGCGGTTAAAACATGAAAAGTAGCGGATACAACGTGAAAAGTGAGGGATAGAGCAGGGAAAGTGAGAGATAGGCTCTGAAGTAGCGGTTAAACCATGAAAAGTAGCGGATACAACGTGAAAAGTGAGGGATAGAGCAGACAAAGTGAGGGATAGGGCCATCTATTTTGCTCCTTTTCATCTAAGGGTCATATTGTTGAGTAAAGCAATACATCTTACATTTGCGTGTTTATCATTTAAGTAAAGTTTCCAAACAAAGCTTCTGGCACTTTAAGTTTCAGCATTTTAATACATGATATACTTAAACGCACTTGAATTAACACAAGGTATATTGTTATCTTTGTAGAATCTAATTATTATAATAAATTGCGGTGAAATTCAATTATATAAAGGGAGTGTAAAGGTGGATCTACTACTTTGGGTAACTATTGGTTTCATAATCATTGGATTTGTTGTGCTCTCTTCTATGAAAAAAGGTATGGAAAGTAAGGTCGCTTTTATAAAATTGAATGTGGAAGAAGAGGAAAATTCATCAAAAGCAAGATCTGTAGTTTGGTGGATATGGAGTACCACTGCATGGGGGATAGTAAGTCTGTTTCTTGTTGTTTGGTGTGTCCATCATTACTTTGGGTAACTTTTTGGCTTCAAATGGGTAAAAACAGGTACTGCACATTTCTAAATGAAATATAGTAGCAAAATAGATTAAAAGCAAAGGGTGGGTAGTTTGAAGATTATCGAGACGGAACGATTATACCTGAGAGCGTTAAAAATGGACGATCATCATGAATTATCAAAAGTGCTTTCCGATCCAGAGTCTATGCAATATTACCCGCATCCTTTTAATCAAGAAGAGGTTAAAAATTGGATCAGCTGGAATGAGAAAAATTATAAGCAGTATAATCACGGACTATGGGCAGTTGTTTTAAAAGAAGGGGACCGATTTATCGGTGATTGTGGGATAACCATGCAGAACATTGACGGTGTATGGTTACCTGAAATCGGGTTTCACATTATTAAAGCGTATTGGAATAAGGGGTATGCCACAGAAGCGGCGTCTGCTTGTAAGGAATATGCGTTTAATGTTTTGGGCTATTCCGAAATATTTTCATATACGACCTTAAAAAATATTCCTTCCCAAAAAGTTGCAGAAAAAATTGGAATGAAAAATTATAAGTTTTTTGAGAAGAATGGTGAACAACAAATCGTTCAAGTTGCCTACAAAAGTTTATGAATAGTGAGTAACTCATTTTTTATTCCAAAAAAGGGCGCGTTTATTTAGGAACGTGTCTTTTTCTTTTAAAGAATTGAATTGCATTCATTTTTCAAAGGGGGATTGAATGAAGAAATATATAAAAGGTTTAGTACCTTGCATTTATATGATAGTGTCGTTCTTTGTACTATCTGGCTGCAATGCTCAAAAAGGTGGTAATACTTATTATTTATTATTGATGGGTGAAAGTAAAAGCTGGAATCTAACTGGTTATGAAATTGCTATAACACCAGAAGACTTTAAAGCAGGATTTGGGACCTTAAAAATGAAAAACGTCAATGCGTATATGACAGATTTCTTCCACTTTGAAACGCATGTGGTGATAGAGAGTGATGATTCAGTCGTTCATACTGATTCAGTTACTGGTGAGACGAATATAGCAGAATATACAACTGGTGCAATTGCAGGGCCATACATCAATAAAAACGGTGACTTTGTTACACTTGAAGATGTAAATGAGATTTATGTGGTCGTTGAATGGTGGGATATTAGCAGGAACGAAAGTATAAAAGAAAGAATAGATTTATTTAACAAATCGAACAAAGAACAGTCCTTCTTGAACGAACTATAGTTATAGTTGAATAACATCTTCTCGGACGCTTTTCTGAAATAATAGGAAAGCGTCTTTCTTCATGAAAAGAGCCCTGATGAGTAAGCCCATCTACTACATAGGTATTGTTGCATCATCTAGAAGTGCATTGCATTCTACTGCAATCTTGATAAATAGGCTACTCTAAAATATTTCCAGGAGATTGAACAATTTTTTAGAAAACGAGCGTCTAAGTAGTAGGATTGAAACGAGGTGAGATGTTGTTGGAACAAATCGTAGAACAATATGGTGAATATTTATATCATCTTAGCTATTTATATATGAAGGATTTTCAGCTTGCAGAAGAGATTACACAAGACGTGCTCATGAAGTATTTATTACATAAAGACGATTTTAGAAAAGATGCTTCATTGAAAACGTATTTAACCCGTATCGCTATTAATTGCTGTCACGATGAACTACGAAAACAAAAGAGAAAATCATTTATATCAAAATTTTTACCACTAGGCAGAACTGAACCATCTGTGGAGCAAACGTATATAGCAACTGAAGATTTTGCAACTTTAAAGCAAATTGTCTTTGCATTACCACTTCATTATAGGGAAGTCATTGTACTGTTTTATTATGAAGAATTTGATGTTTCTGAAATTGCTAGTTTATTAAACGTCTCACAAAACACCGTTCGTACAAGGATTCGTCGAGCGAGAGAATTGTTGAAAACAAATCCGGAACTGGAGGCAATATTTTATGAAGGAATTTAAAGACAAGCTAAAAGAAGAATTGCGACAAGATGCCCCATTTACAAACGACATCAAGCAACGTATATTGCAAAAGAAACCCATAAAAAGAAAGTTCAACTGGCAGGTTGTCACCGTATCTATTGCAGCTTGTTTCATTATTGGGTTAATGCTATTCGTTGAGTTTTCTCAAAAGAATAACCTACAAACCGCAAGTCAGCAAAATGAGCTACTACCGATTGTCGATGATGTTTCCTCTTTAGACATCATTAGACCGAAATATGCCCATCTACTTGGGGAACAATGGATGCTGCATTTTTTGCCAATGATTATCGATAAGGAAGCCCCCATTACGTATGGCGATTATATTGCCTTTTATGGAACGGATGGGCTTGTCGTTTCAACTGTAGTAGGATTAGGTAATGATCATGTAGCAATGAAGCAAGGGCAAATTTTAGTAGAGGATACCCCATTAAAAGTTCATGGATTAAATGAGCAAATAAAAAAAGAGGATATTAATGACCCATTTAAGAATCCTTACTTTTTTCATAATTTTGGAACAAGACCAGCACCATTCAATGACAAATCGATTTCTGCGAAAGAAAAAGAAATGGTTGTCTATGACAGTGACGAAGGCCATACGATTATGAAAATTAGTGAGGGGCAATTAGTCGGTAAGGTCGTAGGCTTTCAAAATTTTGAGCTAACATTTGAATTGACTGAACAGGAGCAGCAAGTTTTTGATGCCTTTAAAGCGGATTATAATATTGAAAAGTTAAAAAATATGACACCCCAAGCGATTACTAAAATGTTTTTATTGAGTGATATTGAAAAAGATTATGAAACATATGAAGCATTGTTTACAACAAATAGGAACGATGAAACAGAAAGTGTTCGAAGATATTATGAGAAAACGAAAATCGTACGTCAGGAGTTGTTTACAAAGGAAATAAATCGCCTTATTATTGCAAACCTCTTTGCTGGGTTAGAACATGCGGAGTTTGAGCAACAAACAGATACAACAGGGGCTGTAAAATTTATTTCACTTGAAGGACCAACAGAGCTAGATATGGAGAAAAATGCCCAAGGAATTTGGCAGCCAGCCTTTAGCAGGGGAATTTATTAGCTTTTTAGAAAGGACATCAATTCTAGTTGATAATTTTCACCAGTATCTTTATCTAACAATCGGACGCGTTTATTTCGAAACGCGTCTTCTTTTATGGGTCATGTAGATTGAATAAAGAGCATGATAGTTTAACGATATAGGTGGATTTTTATGGTAAAATATTTAGTGGAATGTATTTTTGGGGAGAATAGTGAGTTTTAAGAAAAGGAGTGTTCAAAGTTGAAAAAAGTGTTCTCAGGAATTTTTCTTGGGTTGATTCTAATCATGACTTCGTCACCGGCATATGCAGCAGATTTTCAAATAAAAGTTGACGGTGTTACAATTGCATCTGATGTAAATCCAGAAGTTAAAAGTAATCGGACAATGGTTCCTTTACGTGTAATTAGTGAAAATTTAGGGGTAAAAGTTATATGGACGGATGCTCAAATCACCCTTACTAAAAACGATATACAGGTAACACTAAAACTTAATCGTAATCAAGTGGTGAAAAACGGTAAAACAGAACTGCTTGATGTAGAGCCATATATGAAGAATAATCGTACTTTTGTTCCGATGCGTTTTCTTGCCGAAACATTTGGCAGCAATATCACTTACAAAAACGGTACAGTAACGGTTGAGACACATCCTCTCTTTATTGATGGTATAAAAGTAAAAGCATTGCAATACGAATATCATATGACATTAGGCGGAGTCGTACAGCAAATCAATGGGAATGGTTATAACGAAGCTATTTATAATACTTTTATAAAAAATAATGGAAGTAAAATCGAAGCACCTACTTATAATCCTTGGGATTCTCATCCCATTCCAGTAGGAGACTATGATAAAAATGCGCAATTTGATTTTTTAGACCAAGACTCGAACAGTATCAAACGGTTTGATATTTATTTTTCCACGGGGGACTTGGGCGGAGTTTTGGTGCATGATACTACTGCAAATCATTGGTATGTCTACAGTGATACCGCAAGACTGGGAATACTTCAATTAATTGATACAGCCTCGTTGAACGGCTTTGTGACGGTTATGAGTAATACAGTTCCATAAGGTGGATGATAGTATAAACGGGGTTCTATATGGTCACTAATTCACCAATTCCAATATTATCGACACAAAGTAGGATAAAAATCAAAAACTGCATCCATTTAGATGCAGTTTTATTTTTTTCTAATCAGTGTTTCACCAAGTGGGATTCCAACCACAACAACCAAAACAGTTAAAATTAACAGTGCTCTAAAAATAAAATATGCAGCTTCATCAAACATCGTATCCCTCCTTCTTTTTTACAATACCTACCTCATATTCCGAAAGAATTATTGTTGTGTTTTTATAGTTTACGTCATTACAAGGTACGTATGCAGTTTTTAAAAAATTTGTGGTCTTCAGACATTTCTTTAGTAAGGAATACGTCATGCTTCCTCTAAAGGGTCACTTTAATCCTTTAGAAAATGGAAGAATACAACCTTATATTGATGCTATACAAGATCTTCAATCGTTATTTGCTAAAGAATGAGCTAAAGGTTAATAATCCTTTACCCGAGATAATAAATAGTAAACGATACATAAGTAAATTTAATGGGGGTTATGATGATGAGGGTAGCGAAGAAAATAGCCAAGATAGCAGGAATCCTTCTAGTTATACTGACTTTGTTTATGGGGGTTGGATACGCTATTCTTGTGATTAATCCGTTAGGAAATAAACCAGGCAAGCCAGTTGCGGATATTGAAGACAAGGTGGAGATTTGGGGAGAAGAAGTGGCAGGTAATCATTCGGGAAGTAAACTTGACGATATGAATATTAAGGGCAATCCTAACAGACTTTTGGCGACATTCAAATTTTCCACTGGCATTGTGGGAGAAGACTATAAAGACAATGAAGCGGCCATTGATACCTTTACCTATGTCTATGAAATTGAAGGGGGCTATGAAAAATCAACCTATGAAGATGAGCCCTATCTGATTCCTTATACGGTAGCGAACAGTGACAGTGCCGTCATTATTATGCCAGGTGGTGGTTATGGCTTTAAGGAAATGGATGGAGGAACAGCGGAAGGAAAGGAAGTAGCTGCATCATTAAATAAAGCAGGTATTAATGCATTCGTTCTCCACTATCGTTCCAATCCCTATGAGTGGCCTATTCCACAGCTAGATGTTCAGCGTGCCGTCCGATTTCTACGTTATCATGCCAATGATTATGGTCTCCATCCAGATCGAATTGGTTTAATAGGTTTTAGTGCTGGAGGCTATCAAACGGGTAGCTTTATTAACCTTATTCAGGGAGAAAATCTGTTTCCTGCTAGTTATCAGCCTGATGCCATTGATGCTGTTGATGATCAAGTAGCATCTGCTGCTATGATTTACCCTGCATTGACGTATCGCTATAATGTGCCCATGCTCTTTGCTTCTTTTAATGATGAAGATGTCAGAAATCCAGAAAAACGTGAAGAGCTCTTGCAGCAGACAGATTTATCTACGCATTTCAGAACAGCTCATATACCTCAGTTTATAGCTTATGGGACAAAGGATTTAGCAATCGGGGTAAAAGGTCCACAGGAATATATTCAATCTGCACGAAACGCAGACGCGGATGTGACTGTGATAGTAGCAGAGGACCAGAATCATGGCTTTAAGCAGGAATACTATATGCGAGCGTATCTTGAATGGGTAAAGAAAATTTTTGCTTCTTTATAATTTGCTTAAGAGGTCAAAGATTTTAGTAAGTGCTATTTTATATGGTTTAAAGTAAAATAGTAGTAAGGTATTTCACCATCAACTCAACTAATCTGATTAGTTGAGTTTTATGTTTTTAATAGAAAAGCTACTAAAATATTGTAAAGAAGATGTGATGATAAATGGGGAAAATTGCTATATTAGCAGAGAAACCATCTCAAGCAAGAGCATATGCAGACGCCTTTAAAGTGAAGCAAAAAGAGAAAACCTTTATTGAACTGGAACCTTGTGCTACTTTTCCTCATGGTGCAGTTATTACCTGGGCGGTTGGTCATCTTGTTGAATTAAAGGAGCCGAAAGAATATCAAAAGGAATGGGAGAAGTGGTCGCTTGCTTCATTACCGATCATTCCGCAAAAATTTGAAGATAAAGTGGTCTCTAAAATGTATCCACAATTCAATGCAGTCAAAAAAATCTTTAGTGATCCCCAAGTAACAATGATTTATAACTGCTGTGATAGTGAACGTGAGGGTTCAAATATCTTCTACTCCCTTTTGAAAATGACAAAAGTAAATAAGCCAGTTAAACGATTATGGATCAATTCATTAGAAGTGGAGGAAATCCGAAAAGGTTTTAATCATATGCAAGGTAATGAGCGTGATTTGCTTATGTACCAAGAAGCCAAAACGCGTCAAATTAGCGATTGGCTAGTGGGTATGAACTGTAGTCGCCTCTATACGCTACTGTTGCAGAAAAAGGGCTTCAAGGGCAGTATCTCCATCGGACGAGTACAATCGCCAACCGTCTATTTAATTTATAAAAGACAGCAGGAAATTGAACAGTTCAAGCCTGAAAAATTTTATGAAATCGAAGGGGTATTTAAAGCTCAACATGGTGTATATAAAGGGAAGGCGAAGCTAAAGACAAAAGAGCGGGCTGAGGCAGTGCAGTTATTGCAACAGCATGGGATTGAACCGAATGATACAGGTCTCATTACAAGTGTCACGAACAAAACGAAGCGGATGGCACCACCTAAACTACATGCGCTATCAACTTTACAAGCGGCTGCCAATAAACGTTGGAAATACAGTCCATCACATGTGTTGAAACTTACGCAATCACTTTATGAGAAAAAGCTCGTTTCTTACCCACGTACCGATTCACAGCTCATTACACATAATGAGTTTGCTTATTTAAATGAATCATTAGGAAACTATCAGCAGCTCGTGGGAAAAGCATTTCAGCCAATCAATAGAGGGAAGAACAAGCGCTATGTCGACAGTGCCAATGTTGGGGAGCACTATGCGATAATTCCAACGAAAAAAATACCGACCGCCAAAGCGTTGCAATCCATGAATGCGGATGAACGAAATATTTATTTTGAAATCCTCAATACGACACTCGCTATGTTTCATCAGGATTATGAATACGATGAAAAAACGATTATCACGAATGTCAAAAATGTAGAGTTTAAAACAGTAGGGAAAACAGAGCTTGTCAAAGGCTGGAAAGAATTATTTTCAAATGAGACAGAGGTGCAGGCGCGTGAGGAGTCTTTACCTGTTGTCTTCCAAGATGAGCTGGTACAAAGTAAGATTGCTATTTTAGAAGGCACGACAACACCTCCGAAGCCCTATACAGAAGGTCAACTCATTACGATGATGAAAACCTGTGGTAAATCGGTTGAGGATGAAGAGGAAATCGAGGTGCTGAAATCGATTGAAGGGATTGGGACGGAAGCAACTCGAAGTGGCATTATCGAGACGATTAAGAAGCATGGATTTATTGAAGTACGAAAAAATATCGTGAGCATTACACCGAAAGGACAGCTTTTATGTCAGGCAATTGAAGGAACATTACTGTCAAGTCCTTCCATGACGGCCAAATGGGAAATTTACTTACATAAAATTGGTAAGGGGGAAGGCTCTGCCAAACATTTTATTGAGAGCATAGGCAAGTTTATTCATCAACTAATAGCAGAGGTGCCTAAACAGTTAGAGTCACTGACAATTGAAGCAGAGCAGTTTAAACCAGCTGTGGTCAAAGATATTGCCATGTGCCCAGCATGCAAGGAAGGGAAAATAGGCTTGCGTAAAAGCTTTTACGGATGTTCGAATTATAAAAATGGTTGTAAGCAAACGTTCCCACAAAGGCTATTAGGAAAAAAACTAACGGAAAAAAACATCCATGATTTATGTAAGAGTGGGAAAACTGCTATGATGAAGGGCTTTAAATCAAAGAATGGCAAACAATTTAATGCAGCCCTACGTTTGGTAGAAGGAAAAATTGAATTTGAATTTAAAGAAAAGTAAATGCTGATAGTTTCAAAGGACTTCCAACATGAAAGTAGGATAGTGTGTTTGTATTGGACATGCTATCCTATTTTTAAGTAAATCAGTCACCTAAAAGGAGAGATGTAATGACGACTATAAAAGAAATTGGCAGCTTATGTCTGACAGATAGTGATGGATACATTATTAATCAAGCAGATTGGAATAAAATCAACCCTATTTTTCTTGCTGTCATCAACGATGTGGTTCATACCTATCGCACCCTTCTCCAAGATGACTTACATAGCATTTATATAAGGGGATCGATTCCAAAGGGTATAGGTATTGAAGGAGTAGCTGACTTAGACACCATAGCGGTTACGAAGCATAAGCCTAAAAAACAGCAGGTAAAGCGGATAAAAGAAGTAGAGCAAGCGTTAACTCAAAACCATCATTGTGTAGATGGGATTGAGCTAAGTGTATTCGGTAAAGAAGATATTTTAAATACGACATCTTTTTCAATCATTAGTTTCATCCTCCAAACCCATAGTATATGTGTCTTTGGAGAGGATTTAATACCTCGATTACCAAGATATAAAGCGAACGAGGCTTTAGCGAATGACCACCTTATTCATTTGCAGGGGCAAATAAAAAATGCCTGTGATGATCTTCAAGATAATTCGGATAGAGAGGATATTAAAGATTGTTGTAAGTGGATTATGAAAATTATAGTAAGAGCAGGGCTTGCACTTGTCATAACGAAGGAAAACACCTATACAAGAGATTTATACCCCGCTTATAAACGGTTCTCGGAATATTTCCGTGATAGGGAAAGCGACATGAGAAGGGCACTTGAATATGCAATAACACCCATAATTGATACGAACGTTTTGTTATTGTTTTTAAATGAATTTGGAACGTGGATGGTCAGTGAAGCGGATAAATGGTTACAATTCTATAACCCTACTAGAGAATTAAACATGAAAATCGTATAACTTTCGAGACAAATAGAGAAAGGTAATCACATTTGCGGCGTTGTGATTACCTTTTGTTTTTGTTGTTAATTGAAATTTGGTGTTCTGCTTTATCTTTCAAAAGGGTTGTCAATATAAGGGCCTTTAATGGTAATACGCATTAACTGGGTCGCCATAAATTTGGGGGTATAGGGCATATCATTTTCTAACCACCAGACGATTACTTCAAGAAAGGCGGCTGCATAAAAACGGACGGCCATTTTGCGCGGCACGGTCAGCTTTTGGTCGTCAGGCTCCATCATTTGAATGCCGCTCGAGACAAAATTGATAATAATGTCTTTAAGACCATCGGAGAAATAAGGGATATTTTTTTCTGTGAGATAGACCTTGTATAGCTTACTATTCAGCGCTATTTGTTCAAATAAATGCATAAATGTCTCATGTGGCTGGTCATAATTTGGTAATAAATCAAAATCCTTCTTCTCTTCGAAGGGTGGATGGATACTACTTACAAGCTCATGCAAGGCTTCTTCTGAGCTTTGATAGAGAAGGTCTAATTTATCACGGTAATGTAAATAAAAAGTGGCACGGTTTAATGTAGCCCGTTGTGTAATATCTTGTACCGTAATCTTTTCATAGCCTTGTTCATCAATTAATGCCACTAGTGCATCTCTTAATAATTGGCGCGTTCTGATGACGCGAGGGTCCATTTTTTTCGACATTTTGAAGCTCCTTGTATTAAATTTTCTATTTAAACAACAGTCCGATTGCAAGTGTTGTGAAAGCATCATTATGGGCTTTGGTGTTGTTTGCCCTTTTTCAATTGCGCGTTATAATTATATTAACGACACCGTGTCGATAATACAACTAGTTGTTAACGTGTTCACGAATTGTTCATTTATATAGAAGAAAGGGAGTTTTATGATGGGTCGTTTAAATGGGAAAGTAGCAATTATTACAGGAGCAGCAATGGGAATGGGCGCTTCTGAGGCAAAACTATTTGCACAAGAAGGCGCAAAGGTCATTGCAACAGATGTACAAATCGAGCCCTTGAATAATTTAGTAAAAGAAATTAAAGAAAATGGTGGGGACATTATTGGTCTTCAACATAATGTTACTTCTGAAGATGAGTGGAAAGCAGTGATTGCCGAGGCTGTAAAGGCATATGGCAAAGTGGATATCCTCGTCAACAATGCGGGCGTTTCATCACCTAAAACAATTGCCAACATGGAAATGGCTGAATGGAATAAAATTATGGATATTAACCTGAATGGTTGTATCATTGGCATGAAATATGTGATTCCTGAAATGCAAAAAGCTGGCGGTGGTTCAATTATCAATATTTCTTCGATCGGTGGAATCGTGGGAATGGCTGGTACAAGCCCTTATACAGCAGCAAAAGGAGCGCTTCGTGTGCTTTCTAAATCGGCTGCGATTGAATATGGTAAAGATAAAATTCGTGTGAATTCTGTTCATCCAGGCATTATTGTAACACCAATGACAGCGCCTACGATGGAAGAGGGCGGTGCATTGCCATACTATCAAGCTTACACGCAATTACCATACTTTGGTGAACCTGAAGATGTAGCTTATGGCGTAGTGTTCTTAGCATCAGACGAATCCCGCTTTATGACAGGCGCAGAGCTCGTAATCGATGGCGGCTGGACAGCCATTTAATCCAATAGCAAAATCAAAACTAGGCATCACTCGACGTGAGCCTAGTTTTTTATATCCACAGTCACTCCATAAAGGCCTCAGGAACGAGCGAAAAACCTCATAAATAAAAGAAAAAGCCTTGCTGAAGGAATCCTTGATACATACAAAAATAGCACAGACATAGTGGATATTTGTGCATATCATAAATGGAGTAAGCGTTTTCTTCATTTATATAGAAGAAAGTCAAAATCGAAAATTTCACGATTATGTCAACGTCACGAAAAAAAATTCACAAAAACCTTAACTATTTCATGTGAAATCCGTATAATAAATCAAACAGTACGAAAATTGTCCATATTTCTCGAAAAATTGCGTGAATTTTTTAAATTGTATTGACGTAGGAAACGATAATTTGTACACTGTGTACAGTCAATTGTTTTGTGGAGGAATACAATTAATTTGAAAAAGTTAGGATTTGATAGATATGATCGTGTGTAAATTTGGTGGAACATCTGTAGCAAGTGCAGAACAAATACAAAAAGTAGCCAACATTGTAAAATCTAATCCGGCGCGTAAGATTGTTGCCGTTTCAGCACCAGGGAAACGTTCTGGTGACGATATAAAAGTAACTGACCTATTAATACAATTAGCAAATGCAGCGTTACTACAAGAGAATACAGAGGAAAAATTGCAAACTGTTGTGGATCGTTTTAGAGCGATTGCTGATGGTTTGGGGCTAGATAATGCCATTTGTGACGTAATCGCAGAAGATTTACGTGAACGTGTACAAGGTGACAAAACAAATGTGGAATTATTCATCGATAGTATTAAAGCAGCAGGTGAAGATAATAACGCCAAGCTTATTGCAGCTTACTTTAATGCCATTGGTATGCCCGCACGCTATGTCAGTCCTAAAGAAGGTTTAGTGGTCAATGATTTACCAGAAAGAACCTTTGCATTACCTGAAGCGTATGCTAATTTAGCCCCTTTAAAAGACACAAAAGAAATTATTGTGTTCCCAGGGTTCTTCGGTTACACTAAAGCGGGCGTATTGCGAACATTTGACCGCGGTGGCTCTGATATTACAGGCTCTATTTTAGCAGCAGCCGTTGAAGCGGAGCTGTATGAAAACTTTACGGATGTGGATTGTGTGTTCTCCGCGAATCCGAAAGTCGTCAACGATCCAGTGGAAATTAAAGAAATTACGTATCGCGAAATGCGCGAATTATCATATGCAGGCTTTTCAGTGTTCCATGATGAAGCGTTAATGCCTGTCTACAAGATTGGGGTGCCCGTTAACATAAAAAATACAAATAATCCATCAGCCCCAGGTACACGTATTGTACCAAGCCGTCCTGCAACAGGTCGTCCAGTTACAGGTATTTCGGCAGACAGTGGCTTTTCAACTTTATATGTCTCTAAATATTTGATGAATCGTGAGGTAGGCTTTGGACGTAAGCTACTCCAAATTTTAGAAGATGAAAATATTTCTTATGAACACACACCATCTGGTTTAGACGATATTTCTGTCATCATGCGTTCGAATCAACTAACACCAGAAAATGAAGCACGTATTCTTAATCGTGTGAAAGAAGAGCTACATGCAGAGTATGTAGAAATGCGTCACGGTTTTTCCATGATCGTGATTGTGGGCGAAGGGATGCGTCATAACACAGGATTAGCTGCCCGTGCTGCCACAGCGATTTCAAAAACTGGTGCAAATATTGAAATGATCAATCAAGGTTCTTCTGAAGTGAGCCTCGTGTTTGGTGTCCTTCAGGAATATGAAAACCGCATTTTACAAGCGTTATATGAAGAGTTTTTTGCCCATGCAAAAGCATAATGACACAAACGTCACTAATCCAAGTGTTTCTTGCTTGGATTAGTGTTTTCTTTTTGCCGAGAATACGGTAAAATCGAGGGCGTACATAGTTGGGAGGGTTATTCGTGAAGAATTTAACAATCGGTATGCTTTTTTCAATCATCGGGATACTTTTTGTCTGTTTAACGATTATGGATATTTTACCGTCATCGACAAAAACAATGAAAATTGTTTATATAGGCATTGGGTGGGTCTTTATTATCGTCGGCTCTGTCATCCGCTTTAAGAATCTCAAACAAAAGCAGCAATAACACTTTGAAAATGGAATTGTGACAATAGCCAAAGTTATGATACAATTTCAAAGAAAATAAATAATTTGAGTATTATGAAGTTGTTATTCTGTACAAATGTTCAGAAGGTTCAAATTTTAATAAAGAATCGACCGTACAAATTCTTCTTTGTAAGAATTTGTTTTTTTATGTTCCGTCATAACTTTATCGCGAGGAGGCGATTGATTGCCTATACTTACTAAGGATTGCATTCATATTTTTGACGATTATGTTGCCCTTCAAACAGCTTCAGCCATGAAGGTTGTATCCTCAGCCATGCATAACCCAGGTTTTGGTCATTATACGCATCTGATGAATCGAACGGTGCCTATTACCTATGATGAACGACAGCCACATCAGGAATTGCTGCAGTTTTTGCAGGCACAGCATTTCCCGCCTGACAATACAGTGGCTATGATGACGGCTGTCCAAGCCAAGTTTGCGACTATTCGTGACTTTACATATGAGGGAATCCACCTTGTCATTATGATTACCGCAGGGCTTGGCAATGCGGTGGATATTACCCGTGCTTTTCAACGAGAGGAGCAGTACCATGCAGGCACCATTAATACTTGGGTGCTGATCAATGGCAAGCTGTCTGATGAGGCACTTTTTCAGGCAATGATTTCAACTACGGAAGCCAAGGTCAAGGCTTTAGTAGATGAGGGTGTTACAGATCCTACGACAGGCACGCTAGCTACAGGTACATCTACTGATAGCTTGCTTATTGCCTCGACAGAAGAAGGGGACTTCCATCAATATGCAGGTCCCATCACTATGCTTGGTAAGGTCATTGGCTATGGTGTTTATGAAACGATGTGTGAGGCGGTTAGGAAATACAAAAAAGATAAAGAGGAGAGGTCTAAATGATTGCTATCGTGATTGCCTGCATCATAGGGCTTATTTTTGATTTAGTAGTAGGGGACCCTCCGAAGCTTCCTCATCCTGTACGCTGGATTGGACACTTGATTCAATCGCAAACAGCTTTATGGAATAAGGGCAAATGGCGCAAGCTACGTGGGACAGTGATGGCACTTGCTGTTGTTGGCACGACCATGTTTGTGGTGACGCTAATTCTATTACTAAGCTATCAGGTGAGTATCATTTTTGGCATCCTTGTAGAGGGTCTGCTGATTGGTATCGGACTGGCACAGCGGAGCTTGAAGGAGGCGGCGATGGCTGTCTATGAGCCGCTTGTCAAAGGGGATTTTGCCGAAGCACGTGTTAAGCTGTCTTGGATTGTCGGACGTGATACCGATAAACTAGGTGAGGATGAAATTGTGCGTGGTGTGGTAGAAACGGTTTCTGAGAATACAAGTGATGGTGTGACAGCTCCACTCTTTTATGCCTTTCTATTTGGGGCAATTGGTTTATGGGGCTATAAGGCTGTCAATACCTTGGATTCGATGGTGGGCTATAAAAATGAAAAATATAAAGACTTTGGTATGTTTTCAGCCAAGCTTGATGATGTCCTGAATTTTATTCCAAGTCGCATTACAGGCTTACTGATCGTGCTTGGTACGAAAAATGAAACAGATCGTTCGCTTGGTAAGCGCTTAAAGCGTTGGGTACAGGACGCTAAGAAGCATCCTAGTCCAAATAGTGGCTATTTAGAGGCAGCGACTGCAGTGCAGCTTGGTGTACAGCTAGGAGGAAAAAATACGTATCAGGGCGTTGTCTCTCATCGAGCAATTATGGGGGAAAAATTAGTGCCATTAACGAAAGAGCATATTGCAACGTCCATTATTCATATGCGTATTGCCACAGTGCTGTTTGCGCTTGTTATGTTAGCAGTGGAGGTGTTAATTTATGCGGTTACCTAATCACGGAGCAAATCCGCAAAATGTTTATCAGCAATTAGGCTTAACGATGCCTGAGGTGGTGTATGATTTCAGCGAAAATGTCAATGCGGCAGGACCACCAGCCTTTGTGGAGGCACGTTGGCGTACTTTTTATCCACTAATTCAGCGCTATCCAGATCCAGATGGGGAGCCTTTTTTAACGAAGGTTGCTGCTTTTCATCAAGTAGCAAAGAATACGATTTTACTAGGCAATGGGGCTTCAGAGCTTTTTAGTGTACTAGCAAGACGCTATGCCAATAAGCGTGTCATCATTGTGCATCCAACTTTTTCAGAGTATGAGCGAACATTGCGTGCTGCAGGTGCTACGATCGTTCCTATTGTCGTGACAGATTTTATCAATTACACATTGCCATTAGAGCAGCTACAGCAGGAAATGATGACGGCAGATGCTGTATATCTTTGTACACCTAATAATCCGACTGGCGTATTGCCAAATAAGGAAGATTTACTCGCCTTAATCGCTCACGGAGCAATCGTTAACTGTGAGCTTGTTATCGATGAGGCATTTATGGATTGGGTAGATGAGGCGCATTCGCTGATTCAGTTTAGTGCACAAAACCCACATGTTATTGTCGTTCGTTCGATGACTAAAATGTATGCGATTCCAGGTTTACGACTTGGGTATTTGGTTGGGCATGCTACAATTGTGAGCGCCTTAAAAGAAATGCTACCGCATTGGAATTTAAATGCCTTTGCGCTTGTAATTGGGGCAAGCTGTTTAGACGAGCAGCACTATTGTCAGCAGGCAATTACCTATGCCTCAGCGCAAAGGGAATGGCTGCATCGTTACTTACAGGACAATGGCTGCCAAGTAACGAATAGTGTGACGAATTATGTGTGCTTCTCCTTACCGAAAACACAGCAAGCGGACGCCTTTTTCACCTATTGTCTTGCACAGGGTGTTGTGCTGCGTCACACAAAAAACTTTCAAGGTATGCAGGGTGAGTGGTTCCGTATTGGCATAAAAGACATTGCAGCCATGACATCTTTACATAATTGTCTACAAACGTGGTTTAACCTAAATAAGGGGAGAGAAAAGTGACAACTTTTTATCTAGTAAGACATGGGGAAACACAATGGAATCAGGAGCATCGACTACAGGGGTGGCTGGATTCTCCATTAACGGAAAACGGTAGAGCAGCGGCTGAAAAACTTCACAAGCAACTGCAACAGATTCCTTTTACCGCTGCTTATTGTAGTTCAAGTGGTCGTGCAAGAGAGACGATGGCTATTTTGATGGCCAATCGCAAGCTGCCTATTGCCTATGAAGATGATTTACGGGAGATCTTTTTAGGGAAATGGCAGGGGCAGACAATCGACGATATACTGGCGACACATAAGCTTGATTATGAGCTATATACGAACTACCCTGCGCAGTTTGTGGCGAGTCATACAGAAAGCTTTGGAGCCGTGACAGAAAGAGCGATGTTTACATTAAAGAAAATAGCAGCTCAACATCACAATGAAACGATCCTCATCGTCTCCCACGCTGTAACGATTAAATGCATTATCAATGCTATTTTACAGCGCAGCATTAGTGAGCTGTGGGCGGCCCCATACATTCATGGGACAAGTGTGACAGTGATTGAACGGCAAGGTCAACAATGGCTTGTGAAGGATATTGGTAATTTACATCATTTACAATAGGAGGTGTCCTACATGGCGCTTATTTTTATTACAGGTGGTGTACGTAGTGGTAAATCCCATTTTGCCGAGCAAGCAGCGCTTCAGCAGTATGAGGCACAGGCATGTACAGCGAAACGCTTGCTCTATTTGGCCTCGGGTATTGCCTTAGATCATGAAATGGAAAAAAGAATCTTACGGCATCAGGCAGATCGCCAGGCACAGCCTGTACAATGGCTGACGGTGGAGGCTCCCTATGCAATTTCTGAAGTATTTGAGACACTTCAGGATGGAGATGTGGTGCTGTGGGATTGCGTGACAACTTGGCTGACCAATGCTTTTTACGAAGGCTATGACAAGGGGACACCCTGTTTACATCAGCCTGGTTGTTTAGCTAAGAAGCTTCAGGCCGTCAAGCAGGCGATCCAATCACTACTGAAGAAGGATTTGACTTTTTTTGTGGTATCCAATGAACTGTTTGATGAACCTCCTTATGCTAGTGATGAAGTAGAATTATACCGACGAACGCTCGGACAGTTCCATCAATGGTTGGTTTCTATGGCACAGGAGGCCTATGAAATGAACTATGGCATTGTAAAGAGATGGAAATAATCAAGAAGGAAGGCAAGAGGATGAAAAATTTTTGGCATAGCCTCCTACTGGCATTTCAATTTTTTACGGTATTGCCAGTACATAAAGAGCTTCCGCTAACAAGGTCCACCATCACAGGCATGTTTGCTTGCTTACCGTGGATAGGTGCTTTAATGGGAACAACGGTGGCAGCTGTGCTTTATAGTCTTATGCAGTGGACAGCCAGCAGTGAAGTGATGCTAGCTTTCACTGTGATAGGGCTATTTGCTTTATGGACAGGTGGTTTGCACTTAGACGGCTTTATTGATATGGGCGATGCCTATTTTTCCTATCGAGATCGAGAAAAACGATTGGAGATTTTAGATGACCCCCGTGTGGGAGCGTTCGGAGTATTGGCTGTGGTGTTTTTATTAATGGGGAAATTTGTTATTCTACATGAGCTTTTAGTGCAGCAGAAGTTCGACTTGTGGATGGTACTATTCGTTCCATTTCTAACAAGGGTGGGCATGAGCTTTTATTTTATGTCACTCCATTGCTCAAAGGAAAAAGGTCTTGCTTATTTTTTTAAGTCTCATATGAATGCTAATCGATTGAAAGCGATCATGCTGTTGTCGCTCGTATTGGCGATGACGGTCGTTTTTATCAGCACGCAGCTCTTTCTTCTTCCAGTTGTCTTAGTCGTCGTTTTAGCCATTGCACTTTTTATTTTTCGACAATTTACGTTGCGTAATTTTGGTGGGGTATCTGGCGATTTACTGGGTGCCTCCATTGAAGGGATGGAGGTTGTGCTATGGGTGACATTGTTACTGTGTGCTTAATGCGGCATGCGCCTACAAAAGAGAATCTTGAAAAGCGTTATCTTGGGTGGACGGACGCACCATTAGCAGATACAGCCAAGCTTGCTGTTGTGGATGCATTGGTTAAAAAGGTATATGGCAGTGATCTACAGCGCTGTCGACAAACGGCTGCTCATTATTTTCCCAATGCTAGCTACCAGGCAGAGGCCTCCCTTCGAGAGACGAACTTTGGTGCATTCGAAGGAAAAACCTATGAGGAGTTAAAAATGGATGCGCACTATCGGGCATGGATAGATGATCCAATTCGTACACCTCCTCCACAGGGTGAGGCATTCGATGTTTTTATGAAACGTGTTGTAGATGGATTTCATTATTTACCAAAAAATGAGGATAGCTATTATTTAGTGGTTCATGGTGGGGTCATTCGTGCCTTACTTGTTGCGTTTGCGCCAACAGAACAGCCCTTTTGGTCCTATCAGGTGCCACATGATAAACAATTTGTTTTAACATTTACAAGAAAGGCTTGGGAGGAGGGAGCACGATGCATGTCTTTATCGGAGGTGCCTATAACGGCAAAACCGACTATGTGATGCGCTTGTATAAACAGCAACAGGTGGTCATGATTGCGGACGAACTTCCTGAGGTAGCGCCAGCCTGTGATGTCCTTGTCCTGAAGAACTTAGAAAACTGGCTTGTGACACAAGATTTGGAGGAAGATGAACAAATCGTACAAACGGTGCTAGCAACATTACAAGAGCTTGAGCAGCATTGTACACTTGCACTTATTGTAACGGATATGGGGCGTGGTGTTGTACCAATGGATAAGCAAGCCCGACAGCTACGCGATACCTGTGGCCGTTTATACCAAGCTTTGTTCAAGGAAGCGGAGCAGGTTGTACGGATTTGGTATGGAATAGCTGAGCAATTGAAGTAAAGAAGACATTCAACAGAAAAGAGGGAATGATATGGAACGACAAAAATTAAGGAAATGGATTTTGACGGCAATGGTAGCGGCCATCTGTGCAGTAGGAGCAATGATTAAGGTACCAACGTTTATTTCAACGGCTGCACTGGATTCGGCTCCTGCCTTTTTAGCGGTTGTCTTTCTATCCCCCATCTTAGCGGGGGCTGCTGGATTGATCGGTCATTTTATAACGGCATTAACGTCTGGCTTCCCATTAGGGCCATTACATATCATAATCGCGGTGGAAATGTTAATTGTTGTATGGGTCTTCGGGGTGATGCATAAAAAAGGCATGCACTTTTGGAAATGGCCGGTTGCCTTAGTATTAAACGGTATTATAGCGCCACTACCATTTTACTTTATTATTAGTCCAGCATTCTTCTGGGGTGCTTTAGGCAGTATTCTGATGGCAACGGTGATCAATTTAATCATTGTCGCGGTAGTTATGCCCATTCTGTCAAAGGTTTTTGTGCGTAAGGAAGGTCGTGTACAGTGAGAAATGCGATGAAAGTAGGCACGTTCATTGCAACAATGGATAATGCCGCTGCCATTGGACAAAAACCGCAAGATGTTGTGTCAGCACCCGATCAACTGACAGCCTATATGACAGCACGTGTGACCTTTTTAGAACAGCTTGCGGCACAGGCACTACCTGTCCAAGTTCTACTTGCGAATTTTTCTGGAGATGCTGCATGGTCTCGCTATGAAAAAGGTATTCAGCAAGTGTTTACAGAGGCAGGTCTTACATGCCCAGCCATTTCAGGGAGTACGGAATCCAATATGCCCACATTACAGTCAGGCTTAGCCATTACCATGCTTGGTGAAATCCAGCAGCAGCGTCGGGCATTTGACCACGATCAGCTTAGCTGGTACACCTATGGCCTGCCGCTTGTGGGCGAAGAGGTGTTGGCACAGCCTGAAGATGTGGCGCAGTTGCGGCCAATTTTTCAGGCGTGGCAGGCAGAAATTATTCAGCAAGTATGGCCAGTCGGATCAAAAGGGCTACAAGGAGAATTTGCCCGTTTGTTTGGAGAGCGAAGTATTGAAAGCTCCCTCGATTGTGCAAAATCAGCAGGGCCCTGTACGGTCATTTTGCTAGGCATTGATCCAGTTCATGAGCAGCAGGCACAGAAAATTTTCCTGCGAAATTTTGAGAAGCTGAGAATTTCTGTTAACTGATAGAGCCTGTTTTGAGCAAATGATCGCATCTTGGGACAGGGCTAGATAATCCAGAGCGAGTGTTATTTTCCTTCGATATGATTCTTGCTCTGGGTAGTTTCTTACTTATTAACAGGATGACGCTTAATCTAAATTAGCTGGCTGTTGCTTGTAAAGGAAAAGGCCCGCTCTGTAGTGTGAGGAAGTCGCTCCAAAGAAGGGCAAACCTGCTCCAAAGTGGAAGAAAGCCGCTCCAAAGAAGGGCAAAGCCGCTCCAAAGTGGAAGGAATTCGCTCTTAAGGAGGGCAAAGCCGCTCCAAAGTGGAAGGAATTCGCTCTTAAGGAGGGCAACCTCGCTCCAAAGAAGGGCAAACCCGCTCCAAAGTGGAAGGAATTCGCTCTTAAGGAGGGCAACCTCGCTCCAAAGAAGGGCAAACCCGCTCCAAAGTGGAAGAAAGCGGCTCCCAAGAAGGGCAAACCCGCTCCAAAGTGGAAGGAATTCGCTCTTAAGGAGGGCAACCTCGCTCCAAAGCGAATGAAAGCCGCTCATAAGAAGTGGAACTTCGCTCTAAAAAGTCACCATCCTCCAAAATCTGCTTAGAAATTAGATTTTTACTCCTTATGAAGACACTACACCACAATCAAACCACTCCAATAATATTACGAGACCCGAAAAATTAGTTGCCAAATGGGAATGATTTTCAGTTATAATGAGGAACGAATGGGATTTAAATAGAACGGAGACGAATGTATGCAGGCAGTTAGACAATTAGGGCAGTATTTGGGGCCTTATAAATTTTTCACCTTGATTGCACCGCTATTGATGGTGCTGGAGGTGACGATGGATTTAATTCAGCCGACCATCATGCAGCATATGATTGATACGGGGATTGCCAATGGGGATAATCGTTACGTATTGAATATGTTTGTGTGGATGCTTGGCAGTGCAGTGCTCGGACTTATTGGTGGGGTTGGTTGCTCGTATTATAGCTCGAAGGCGGCGATTCATTTTGCCTCGGATATTCGACAGGCTCTTTACGAGAAGATGATGACTTACTCAGC
Source organism: Lysinibacillus sp. IITD104 (assembly GCF_036698265.2). NCBI lineage: Bacteria > Bacillati > Bacillota > Bacilli > Caryophanales > Bacillaceae > Lysinibacillus > Lysinibacillus sp. IITD104. The sequence goes on along the minus strand of NZ_JBAHYH020000001.1, from coordinate 2,608,952 downwards.
CAAGGAGCGAGATGCTTTTACAACGGGGAAGCTGATTACGATTTTAACGAGTGATGTGGAAAGTATTCAGCGTGCCTTTATGATGACGCTGCGTATTTTTGTGCGTGGGCCCTTGCTCTTTATCGGCGCAGTCATTATTGTGTTTGTCACAGCACGTGAGCTTTTTTCCATATTGCTCATTATCGTACCATTGTTGGTTATAGCGATGTATTTTTTTACGAAGTATTCGGGTGTATTGTATCGTCGTGTTCAGGAGGCCATTGATGCCGTCAATACGAAGCTACAGGAAAATTTGGCGGGTATTCGTGTAGTTAAAGCCTTTCGCCGTGAAACACAGCAGGTAGCACAGTTTGGAGAATTAAATGAGGCGCTGACGAAACGTTTTATTACAGCTGAGCAAATTGTCGGCGTGCTTGTACCCTTTACGATGTTTGTTGTCAATCTAGGGATTGTAGCTGCGCTTTGGCTTGGAGCCATTAAGGTAGACGCGGGTACGCTGCAAGTGGGCGTTATTCTTGCATTCATCAATTATTTAACGATTATTTTAAATGGACTGATGTCCTCTAGTATGGTGCTGATGCAGATAGCGCGAGCCTTGCCTTCAGGAGAACGCATTGTGGACGTGTTAAACAAAGAGATTGCTGTTAAGGAAGCGGAACATGTGCTGACCGATCCAATAAAAGGGGCCATTGACTTTGATCAGGTGAGCTATCGTTACTATGAAACAGCTGAGGATGTCCTCAAAAAGATTTCATTTTCGGTGAAACCAGGGCAAACGGTCGGCATTATTGGGAAAACAGGTAGTGGTAAATCGACGCTGGTGAAGCTATTACCTCGCTTATTTGATCCCTCTGGTGGCGAAATCCGCATAGACGGAAAACCGCTAACATCCTACTCACTCGCAACCCTACGTGAGCATATCGGATTTACCTCACAGAAAGCATTATTGTTCTCTGGACCGATTGAAAAAAATATTCGTCTCGGTAAGGATGATGCTACAGCTGAGGACATACAGCAGGCATTAGAGGCGGCCTGCGCCAGTGAATTTGTAGAGCGACTTGATAAGGGCTTAGCACATGAATTATCACAGGGTGCTACGAATCTTTCGGGTGGGCAGAAGCAGCGCCTTGCATTAAGTCGTGCGTTTATTCGAAAGCCTGCTATTTTGGTGTTGGATGATACAACGTCAGCGTTAGATAGTGCTTCAGAACAACAAGTGCAGCGAGCTATTGCCACCTATTATCAAGACACAACGACCTTCATCGTAGCGTCGAAAATTGCCTCCATTCAGCAGGCAGATGTTATTTTGGTACTAGAGGATGGCGACATTGTTGGGCAAGGAACCCATCAGCAGCTTCTACAATCAAATGCGCATTATCAAGCAATTTATGCGTCACAGCAAAAGGCTGGTGAACAAGGATGAGTCAAGGTCAACCAAAGCAAATGAATTTTGGACGTGGACCGCGTATGGGGGGACCAGCTGAAAAGGCGAAAAATCAAAGGGAGACATTGTCACGTGTGTGGCATTATGTCAAGCAACAAAAAATAGGGCTGTTTTTCTCTATCTTTTTTGTCATTGCCTCGACCTTTTTAAGCCTTGCAGGGCCCTATATGATTGGGCATATTATTGATGATTACATTATGAAAAAGGATATCGACGGAACGATTCGTTTAGGCATCCTGTTGGCCGTTATTTTTTCAGTAGCCTCTATTCTGACATGGCTGCAAACCTATGTCATGATTCATGTCGCAATGAAAACCATTCGGACATTGCGTCTGGAACTATTTCACAAGCTTCAGACGCTGACATTACGCTTCTTTGATCAGCGTGCACTTGGGGATTTAATGAGTCGTGTGACCAACGATATTGATAATTTAAATACCGCACTTGCGCAAAGTGTTACGCAAATCGTGTCGTCCATTTTAACTGTAATTGGTGTCAGTATCGCTATGTTTACATTAAGCTGGCAATTAGCAATCGTGACATTGATTATTATTCCGCTGATCGTTTACACAACCAAGCAAATCATTAAACGCAGCAGTAGAAATTATGCAGCACGACAACGAGATCTTGGGAAGCTGAACGGCTACATTGAGGAAATGATTACAGGTGCGGAGGTACTAACGCTTTTTGGCAAGGAGCAGCAAACGATTGATACGTTCCATCAGCAAAACGAAAGTCTACGAAACTCTGCCCAACGAGCAGAAATTACCTCTGGCTTACTAGGTCCGATTAATAACTTTATGAATAATTTAGGCCTTGCTGTCGTCATCGGAACAGGTGCCTTTTTAGCAGTAAAGAGTATTGTTACAGTGGGGATCATTGCCGCCTTTGTGACCTATACACGGCAATTTTTCCGTCCGCTTAATCAGCTATCTAATCTATTAAACACCTTCCAGTCTGCTATTGCTGGGGCAGAGCGTGTTTTTGAGATACTAGATGAACCCTCAGAGGTAGCCGACAAGCCTAATGCTATCAAGACGGCATCGCTCAAGGGGGATGTTGTTTTCAAACAAGTATCATTTAGCTATGAGCCAAATAAGCCTGTGTTAAAAAACATTGACTTCCATGCCAAGGCAGGAGAGACATTTGCTCTTGTTGGCCCAACAGGCTCAGGCAAAACAACGATTATCAATTTATTAACACGTTTTTATGACGTCGATCAAGGTGAGATTTTAATTGATGGGCATAATATTGAACACTATCAGATGGCGACGATTCGCCAAAGAGTTGGTGTAGTTTTACAGGACACCTATTTGTTCTCGGGAACGATTCGTGAAAATATTCGCTTTGGTAAGCTAGATGCGACAGATGAAGAGGTTGTGGAAGCGGCAAAAATTGCGAATGCCCATCATTTTATAAAATATTTACCTGCCCAATACGAAACACCCGTGCAGGCAGGAGGAGCCAATTTAAGTCAGGGGCAGCGTCAGCTTATTGCGATCGCCCGTGCAATTTTAGAGAATGCAGATATTTTAATTTTGGATGAAGCGACATCTAGCGTGGATACCCAAACAGAGGTCGATATTCAAAAAGGCTTACAGCATTTAATGCAGGGACGCACAAGCTTTGTCATTGCCCATCGTCTGAAAACAATCGAAAATGCCGATCAAATCCTCGTAATTCAGCAGGGAGAAATTGTCGAGCAGGGCAATCACCAAGAGCTGATGCAGCAGCAGGGAATCTATCGTCATCTTCAACAAAAACTATTGTTAGAGCAGGTAGAATAGGGAATAATGAAGGTACATCTTCCAGAAGGCGAGGGATTGACATGTATGAATTAAAGACCAAAGAAACCGATGTAAGTGTCATTGAATTTATTGAAAGTGTAGACCATCCAAAAAAGCGAGAAGACGCCTATCGATTATTGGACATTTTCACAGAGGTCACAGGCTATGAAGCCAAAATGTGGGGACCGAGTATTATAGGCTTTGGTAAATATCATTACAAATATCAAACAGGTCATGAAGGGGATGCCCCACTAGCTGCCTATTCCCCTCGCAAAGCGAAAATTAGCTTATATTTTGCTCCAGGGGATGAACGAGAGCAACTATTACAACAATTTGGTAAACACACAACAGGAAAAGCCTGCGTTTATATTAATAAGCTAGCTGATGAGAATGAAGACATCTTAAAAGCCCTTATACAACAAACGATCGATTTTTTACGAAAAACCTATCCAGATGCTTAATCAAGAGAGCTGCCTATTAGTTAGGTAGCTTTTTTGTATGAAATTTATCTATTTTCTCCAAAAGTTTAGTAGAAATTTATTTTTACTGTGTATCCTTGCAAGTATCAACGAAAAGAGGAGATACGTATGAAAAAGAAAGCAAAGAAAATGATTGTCTATATGGGGGCATTGATTGTGCTTGGAATGGTGATAATTTGTATTTATCACTATAGCTTAATACAGAAGGAGTCAGCTATTTTACAACCTAACGGCACATTAAACAATGTAGATGGTCACAATCTCCATGTTTATCAGGAGGGGGCTGGCGAGGATACATATATTTTTATGGCTGGCTCTGGTATCGCAGCACCCGTTTATGAGCTAAAAGGGCTGTATCGTAAGTTTTCACAGCATCATCAAATTGCAGTAGTGGATCGAGCTGGCTATGGCTATAGCGACGTAGCCCATGATGATAGAGGAATCGATACGATTTTAGCGCAAACACGACAGGCACTTCTGCAAAGTGGGCTTGAACCGCCCTATGTCCTTGTGCCACATTCCATTTCAGGGCTAGAGGCCATTTACTGGGCGCAAAAATACCCAGAGGAAGTAAAGGGCATCATCGCGCTAGACATTGGCCTACCTAGTCAATATGTAAAGCATAAAATGGGGACGGTCGATCGTTGGATGGTGAGAGGCATGCACCTCGCTACTAAACTCGGCTTACATCGACTTTTGCCAACACAGGTCTATAATCCGCAAGTACTTCAAATGTCGTTTTTAACAGCACAGGAAAAGGAAATCTATCAGGCGTTGTCCTTTAAGCAATTTTTTAATGAAGATATGCAAAATGAGCTGTTGCAGGTCTACGAAAATAGTTTACAATCAGAACAGCTCAAAAAGCCGCAAGACACGCCTATCTTACTGATTGATGCGATTGCGGAAGAAAATAAACATTCGAAATATACGAAGCAAAATCGGCAGGATTATGCTGACTTTGCAAAGCAATTCACTAATGCACAGGTGAAAGAGGTCAGTGGGACACATAGTATTTATCTCTATCAGCCAGATGAAATCTATCAACTGGCAATGGAATTTATGAAAACAACGGGTGATGAGAAAGGTCGATAAGTATGAAAGGATTTAGAATCTTAATTATAGAAGACGATCACATGATTGGTGATCTACTGCAAAAAATAGTACAGCGTGAGGGCTATGAGGCAATCTGGAAAACAGATGGCAAGGATATGATGGCGTTAATTCAGCAGGTGGATTTAGTCATAATGGATATTATGCTGCCAGGAGAGGATGGCTATCAATTGAGCAAAAATATTAAACGATTAGGCTTAAATATTCCAATCATTTTTCTATCGGCACGTAATGATATTGAAAGTAAGCTAGAGGGGTTGATGGTTGGAGAGGATTACCTGACAAAGCCATTTGATCCGCGAGAGCTGTTGCTAAGAATGCAAAAAATGCTAGCACAACAGTATGGTACACTTACGCAAATTCAGCATTTATTGATCGATGGAGAGCGCCGTCAAGTATTTCATCATAGCATCCATGATGAAATCGCCCTAACAGCGATTGAGCGAAAAATTTTCTTTTATTTATTTGACAATCGAGACAGAGTATTAACAAAGGAACATTTTTTTGATTATCTTTGGCCGCTCGATGAACGCAATCATAATATTTTGAATGTCCATATTAAAAAAATTCGAACAAAGCTACAAGACCCAGCAGGCACTATTGTGCAAAATATTTATGGAGAAGGGTATCGTTTAAATACCTATAATAAAAAATGACCTTAAAAACAAAATACCGTACTTTGTTATTTGTAGCCATTGGGAGTGTGCCTGTTGTACTATTAGGCATTAGTGTGGCCATGTCAATTTTGTATGACAAGGCCTTTAAAATGAAAAATGACGGCATTCCGTTTCATGAGTCCTATGCCTATCCTATGATGCTGATTGCGTTTGTGCTAGCGTTAGGAATGCTCGCATGGCTATTTTCCACATCGATTCATTCGTTACTATCCAAAATTACACTACTTAATAAAACAATACGAGAACTAGCAAGTAATGAGCGAATACCTGACACGTTAACGATAAAAAGTGAGGATGAAATTGGACAGCTTAGCCAATCTGTCAATCTTTTAATTGAGCGTACAACATACCGAGAATTAGAGCTTGCCCAGCAGCAGGAGCTTCAAAAAGAGCTGCTACAAAAGTTGCGACATGACATTCATACGCCGTTAACGGCTATCCGTTTGCAGCTGTTTTATCTAGAGGATCAGCTACAGGGGCAGCCCAAATTGGTGGAATCCTTACATGCACAAATTCAATATATCACGAATTTAACTAATGCATTTCAGTTACAGTCCTTTGATACGAGTGAACAGTCCTATGTCATGCAGGAGGAGGTTCAACTTGTCCCATTGTTACAAATGATGATAAAGAAGTGGCAGTATCTATATCGCATGCAGAATATTACGCTGCATTTTCAGCACGATGATTTACAAGCAACTTGGCTTAGCAATGAATTGTGGCTACAGCGTTTATTCGATAATGTCTTTCAAAATACATTAAAGCATGCCCAAGCATCCAAGCTAGAGGTGACGATTAAGGACGGGCAAGTTGTCATGTGTGATGATGGTATTGGCTTTACGACTGAAGATGAGCATGGCGGACTTGGGCTTAAAATCATTCAGGATATTGCTAAAACATTGAATATCGAAGCTTCCTTACAATCAAACAAAAATGGCACGACCTTCTACTTTACACACTAATAAAAAACAACGGCAGCCTTTGCCGTTGTTTTTTCTTTTACACTGATTTTCGTTGCTGTAGTAAGAACAGGGCAAGTCCTAGTAAAATGACCACAATACCGATCCCCTGTTGAACGGAAATCATCTCATCTAAAATAAAATAAGCTAATATACATGTGCCGATTGTTTCGCCTAAAATACTCATGGAAATCACCGTTGTACTTAACCATTTCAATAGCCAATTAAAAATGGTTTGCCCGAAAATCGTTGCAATGACAGCCAGCCCTACAAGGGACCACCAGGTGGAGGCTGAATATTCGAAAAACGATTCTTTCATAAAGAGGGCATAAACGGCTAAAAAGATCGAGCTACTGCCATAGCCGATAATAGAATAGGGAATGAGCGATAAATCCTTGCGCACTGATTGCCCAATAAAAAAGTAGGCTGTAATAATACCTGCCGCAATAAAGGCAAGAATATCGCCATACAGGGCTTGTCCACTAATCTGGAAATCTTGCCAGCCAATAATGAAGCAGCCGATGATCGCTACGAAGCAGCCAACAATCGCTCCTTTTGAAAATCGCTCTTTAAATAAAAAATAGCTGCCTACTAAAGAGAATAGTGGCTGGAGTGTCACAATGACGGTTGAACTAGCCACAGATGTGTAGTTTAATGATTCAAACCATAACACATAATGGCAGGACAAAAATAAGCCTGATAAAATGCCGAGTCCCCATTGTTTTTTCGAGAGACTTGTAAGCTCCTGCCGCAAGCTCTTCTGTGCCAATAAAAATGGAAGAAGTACTAGCATCGCAAAAAATAGTCGATAAAAGGCTGTAATCGCTGGTGGTGCATCAGCTAGCTTAACAAAGATTGCTGAGGTAGATAATGCAAATACTGCAAAAAATAACGAGATGTAATAAAACATGATGTACTCCTAAGCATTTACAAGATTAATAATGACAAACCTATTATAGTGTAGTCCGCATGAATAATATAGGTTTTTTAGAATATTAGCACAAAATAAGTTTATGGAGCTAATTCTGCTCAAGCAAGGATTCAATGACCTGTTTTAATTGCAGGATGAAGGGCTGCTTACTGTCATCTTTTTTATAGATATAAACTGTTTCAATCACACTGTGAAGCCCATCTAAATCATAAAAATGCAGGTCGGGACAAGGATAAAGTGCTAGTAATTTGGTATTTAATACAGCCAATGTATGCTCGATTTCAAGAAAATCTAAAATACTACTAACTGATTTAATTTCCTTCATCGTAAAAGGTACCTGCTTGTCAGTGAGCCATTGTGCTAATGCATGGGTATACATGCAGCCCTTACTTAAAACAAGCAATGTGACAGGTGTTCGTTGATCAAAGTCAATGATATGAGCGGAGCTTGAGATAACTTCAAACGTCTCTGTGGCTAGTACATCATAGTGTAGATCGCTATAATGCTTGATTGGATTACTTGTCAATGCACAATCTATTTCCGCCAGATGAACTTTGTGATTTAAGGCTGTACTTGATTCCACAGTGAAATCAACATCTATCGGACTTCGACTAGTTTGCAGTGCGTTCATGATGGATGGTCCATATATTTTAATGGTTGTATGAGATGTACCAACCAAAATGCTCGTTTGTGTAGGGCCGATGGTATGTAAAAAGTCTTCATACTGCTCGGCAACTTTCTTTAAAAACTGTAAATAATGTTGACCTACCTCTGTCAGCTTTAAGCCTTGGGGTGTTCGTTTAAAGATGTCCTGCCCAATTTCACGCTCCATTTTTTTCACCTTTGCTGTTAAGGCAGATTGTGTATAATTGGTGATTTCAGCCGATTTACTCAAGTTTTGCCTCTCTAAAAGCTCCATTTTTAAGGCAATTTCTTCAATGTTCATGTTGTTCCTCACATACCTATAGAATTTTTTAATAGCCGCTATCATTTTCCTCCATTTTACGTACGCTAGCTGTCCACGTACACTCTAGATAATGAAAAGGTAGACTGCAAAAGCAGTAACCTGATGGAGGGTTTTTATGCATACATATTATCGATGGGTCATCTTGCTTGTGGCTACACTTTCGCAAACAGCCGCAACCTTTGTGACCTACGGAATGGGGCCAGTTGCCTCTTTTTATCAAATGGAATGGCACTTAACGTCCTTCCAGACAGGGCTAATTGTTTCAGCCGTCAATATAGGGCCAATTTTCTCCATGCTGCTATTTGGTTATCTCATGGATAAAAAGGGAGAAAAGCAGATTATTGGATGGGGCTCGATACTACTGGGCCTGTCAGCCTTATTGCTAATACCCGTGAATCATTATACGACATTGCTTCTCGTATTAATAGTTGTGGGGATCTGGTATGGCAGTGCGCAAACAGGTGGCAGTACTGCTATTGTGAAATGGTTTCCTAACAAGCATCGAGGACTTGCTATTGGGATACGCCAAACAGGTATTCCGATTGGTGGTGCATTGGCTTCCACTTTGCTGACCTATTTGTATCAACATCATCATCTATCCTCTGTCCATTTAGCACAGGGCTTGATGGCGATTGGTGGGGGACTATTATTTTTATTGCTGTACAAAGAACCAAAACAGCATGACACCGCTACGGCACCTCTCATTCCTTTTAAAGAGAAGATGCGTGCTATTCGGCACAATCGAGCGCTCTATCCTTTATTTTTTGTGGGCATGGTCATGATGTCCCTCCAAATGATTATCATTGCTCACTTTATGAGCTATTTACATCATGAAGGTGGGTATACATTAACCGAGGCGGGGCGCTATTTAAGTCTGATTTTATTTGGTGGGATGTTTGGGAGAATTGTACTTGCTTGGATGAGTGACCATTATTTCGCTCAAAAACGAGAGCCATTATTAGTGCTCGTCATGGTCGCTACATTCCTGATGGTTGGCTTTTTGCCCTTTGTCATACATAGCAAGGGCCTCATGATTTTATTTTGCAGTTTATTTGGGTTTTTAGCGCTTGGCTGGTATTCCATATATATCACTTGTGTCACGGAGCAATCCGATTCGCAAGCAGTAGGACTAACTGTTAGTGCAGCGTTAACGATTAATCAGTTCTTTATTGTCTTGGCACCAACGGTTTATGGTTTATTGGTTACTGTTTTTTCCAGCTATCAGCTCGCTTTGGATGTTATCGCTGTGATGGTTATACTGGGGGCATTTCACTTATACAGAACATCCCAAGGTAGTCTAACTTCTGAAAGTTCGGTAAAATAATGGAAAAGAGGAAATGGAGGTTGCGACGAATGACCAGTTCGATTTGGATTGAGGCAAAGATAGATAAAGTATGGCATGCAATTACAGAGGAGCAATCCCTCTCCCGATGGTACGCACCAGGCTCCACGTGGGACATCCCTATACTAACAGCTGGGGAAAAGATGACATTTACCTTAATGCCAAATGCGCATAACCAGCTTTCTGAAAAACTGCCGATGGAGCTAACGATTCAGCAAGTGAAGAAAAATGAGGAATTTTCCTTCTATCTAGAAGTTCCTGAAACATTGATTGCTATTACGCTAGTCCAACAGGGTAATGGCACTACGGTGAGCTTTAATTCGTCAGGCTATGATGCCTCTCTTGCGAATTTAAAGGCATTGCTGGAGGCATGACATTCCTTATCAGTAAGCCTCTCTACGTCTTAGGTCTTAGATGAATTTCGAGCGGAGGGTCGTATTTTAATTTCCTCCCTTCTATATAATGAAATTATTGGTAGATTATACGGTGGGAGGAAATAATAGTGAAAAAATTAGTGGGTTTAGGTGTCGTGATAGGCACGTCAGCATTGGTATTATCAGGGTGCTTTTCCTTTATTCCAAATAAAATGCGAGAGGAAGCCATTTTGGTGGAAAAGGATAAAGCGAAAGCATTAGAGGTAGACATTGATTTAGGTGTTGGCGAAATGAATGTATCGAGTGGTGCAAAGGAATGGGTTGAGGGCAACGCAGAATATAATGTAAAAAAGCTAGCCCCTCAGGTAGACTATGATCTACATGGCGATACAGGAGAAGTGGAAATCAAGCATAAGGGCTCAACAAGGCTGGGGCTCTCGAATATTAAAAACACATGGGCGATTCAACTGAACGACAGCATCCCCATGAATCTAAATGTGGAAACGGGTGCCTCTCTTGCCAATCTTGATTTACAGGGTCTTCAGCTGGAAAAGCTCGATATTGAAGCGGGTGTCGGTGATCTAACGGTTAATCTAGGTGGCGACTGGAAAAAGAGCTTTACAACGACTATTGAAACAGGTGTCGGTCAAACAACAGTTATTTTACCTTCAAAGGTTGGCGTGAAATTAACGACAGAAAAAGGCATTGGCTCGTCTAATGTGGAGGGCCTTATATCAAAAGGGAATGGTGTCTATGTCAACGAAGCTTACGACAAGGCGGATGTCTTGCTAGAGGTCAATTCGGAATTGGGCATCGGGGAAATTACCTTTAAGTTAGATCGATAGAAAATGGAGTAGGCTACTTGATTGAAAGAATACCTGCACCTCAATAACCATAATAGGAGCGTCAAATACATCCTTTGTATTTGACGCTTATTTTATGGTAGTTTTAAGAAAGCAATGTTTCAAAGGAGCGAATAGATTGAAGACCTATACATACAAGCAACCAGCGGCCATCGAGTCAACAGAGGCAGTTAAAATTTTAAATGAAGCGGGGGAGGTATCGTCCACCGTTCAACGCGTGTATTCCAATGCACTAAAAAAAGCATTCGATAAAACGATGGACTATCGTTATTTCGTTCGTTTTGATGTCCACGATCGCAATGGTCAGCCGCTTTTTACGTGTAAAAAAGTATCCCGTCGCGGGCGCGTGCATTTCCGTGGCAAGGATTTGGTAACAGGTAAAGACTATATGATTGCCTATGATGGCTGGCAAATTATGATTCCTGATTTAGTTATTACCGATGGCGAACAGCAGATCAAGCTCAACAAAGAAATGGAGGACTGGTCTGTTTTTACTGTGAATGAGCAGCCTATCGCACGCTGGCAAGCGACTTTCTGTGAGACGCATTTTGACATTACACTACAAATTGAAGACAGCAGCCCCATTCAGCAGGAAGCCTTTTTTATTGCCATCGGACAGGCAGTGCTGTTTGTTGGGGCTTAAATAAAGGAAGATGAAAGAAAGGGCTTGATGAAATGCTAAACATATTACCAGCAAAAGAGATTTATTTACAGGGAAATGAGCAAGCCCTATTGCTTTTACATTCCTTTACAAGTCATACAAGAGATATGAAGACAGTAGCCACTGCACTACATAACCAAGGCTATACTTGCTATGCGCCGCTGTATCGTGGACACGGCACTCATCCAGAACAGTTATTACACTATCAGGTAGACGACTGGTGGCAGGATGTAGTGAATGCTCATCAATTTTTATTGGATGAAGGCTATCAAAAGATTTCGGTCATCGGTCTATCCATCGGGGGAATTTTCGCGTTGAAGCTTGCTCAATTAGAAAGGCTCGAGCAAATCATTGTCTTATCTGTGCCGTTTGATAAGGAGCCAGAGCAATTAAAACAAAGGATTATGGACTATGCCCATAATTACAAAACAATAGAGGGCAAGCCACCACTTCAAATCGCTCAGGAAATGGAGCCATTTCAGAACATGCCATTACATGCAATGAACGTATTCCAAACATTTATCCAAGCAACGATGGAGCAGCTTGATAGAATTATCATTCCTATCGCTATCTACTATGGTGAAAAAGACGATGCCTTATACACGCAAAGTGCTGAAACGATCTATCAGCACGTTCATTCATCTAGAAAGCAGAAGAAAGGCTTTGGAAATTCTAAGCATCTCATGACATTAGGACGAGATCAAGAGGCTATCATAAAGGAAATGATAGAATTTCTTCAAATTTAGAGAGAATTTCATTTATAAAAGGAGTGGGGGTGCTCCACTCCAAAGAGGGGTAAAAGCGCTCATTCAAGAGAGAGCCCCGCTTCTAAAAAAACAGCCACCTCTATCCATAGAGGGGCTGTTTTACTTATATTTCCAAGATCTCATTCGCTAATTTTTGTCTGCTCATCCAGTAGCCTTGGAGGGTAAAGACAATGAGGGTTGACCCTAGGAACGCGAGACTTGTGAGGCCCAATGTTAGAAAGTCATAGGACATCGGCGAGCCATCATCAATGAAGCCTAGCATCCTCGTTAAAACGAACCCCAGAAATGTACCGACCGTGAGACCATAAAGGACAAACGATAGGACTTGTGTCAGTATGAGTTTCATCAGCCCATTTGGTGACAGACCAATTAATCGTTGGATGGCATAGTCACTGCGTTTTGTATAAATGGTATGCAGTAATGTTTGGAGGACACCAAGCCCCGTGGCAGCTATTAAAATAACAAAGACGCCAACAAATAAGCTCCACCGTTGGAAGAACATTTCATTGGATTGTGCTAATATGGTCGCTTTATCTGTCAACTTCAGGGCTGGCCAGCGCTCTTCCAAGAATGACAGCTCCGCCAATGTCTGCTCTGGGTGGGATGTTTCTACCATAATGTCTTCGATAATTGGGTGATCCTGTGCCGTGAGGAATGATGACCAATCAACGATTAAATCAGCACGGTGAATAGGTGTATCAGTAATTCCTATAATTTGTAACTCACCAGTAGGCATATCCTGCCGGGCAGTAAAATCATAGGTACTCATCGTTACACGATCACCCACTGCCAAATGATAACGCTCGGCAAAGCCCTTTGTCACGACAAGGCCATTTTGCAAATTTCCTTCCTCAATTTGAGGCAACTTCTTTAATTGCATAAATTTCTTAATATCAATGGTTGTATAGTTCTCTGGTAGCCATTCATCGCCGAGTTGTAGAGCAATATACGCATTATTACTTTGTGTATACGCGTACTGTACGCTTGGCAATGCTTCTATTTCCTCTATAATTGCAGGCGTGATAGTTGGATCATTTAATTCATTATTGATTTTTATGGCTGTTTCGTATTGTGATTCTGTGTAGGCAAGGTCATTGTGTTGTAAGGTTTTCATTAATGAACTTCCAAAGGTTAAAATAACCATTAATCCTATCATGCTGAGCACCACGGGCATATTTTTGCGTACTTGTGGCATGAGCTGCTGGCATGCTAAATAGGCTTCCTTGCCAAGTACCCTTCGAATCGGCTTTAAAGCCAGATGAAGGATGGCTGTAAATAGATAGGGGATTAGTAACAGTAAAATTCCACATACAAATAGTGTTCCGAGTAAAATAAATAAGGCACCTTGATCGCTTCCTGTCCCAGCTAAATAGGCTTGTAAAAAGAAGAAGGTAGCTGACACACCTACAATACTGACAATAATTGTTTTCCATTTTGTCCAACGCAGCTCTAAATTTTCATTATCTGTCGCGATTTGTAATGGCAGTAGTCGAGAGCTTTTCGCTACTTGCCATTTTGTCATCACTTGAAGAATGATGAAGCTGGAAAGGGCAATTAAAAGAATAAACACAATAGGAAGCTCTGTTTTAGCTTCGGGTAAATGCAAAAAGCTAATTAATTGTG
>NZ_JBAHYH020000001.1:2547931-2594868 GCF_036698265.2 Lysinibacillus sp. IITD104 | reverse complement strand
GAGGGTGGGACAAAACCCACCTTTGAGCTGAAAAAGCCGTTGAAATTTTACGATGAGTAAAATTTCAACGGCTTTCAATAATTATTGAATAAAAATAAGGACCACTTCTGATAAAATAAAGTTACCACACAAAATTTTACAGGAAAGAAGGATCCTTATGTTCAAAAATTATAACATGAATCAATTAGTTTTGCCTCTAGATTTAGAAGTTCCATTACAAGAAAATGATATTGCTTTTGCCATCCATCATTTAGTCGAAAGTATTCCTGAGAGAACCTTCGACTCCTTTCAACGCCAAACAGGTTGCCCATCTTATCACCCACGCATGATGCTTAAAATTATTTTATGTGGCTACACGCAATCGGTTTTCTCTGGCCGTAAAATAGAAGACCTAACCAAAGACAGTATACGGATGATGTGGCTGGCCCAAGGGTATGAACCAAGCTACCGTACGATCAATCGTTTCCGTGTTCATCCCGATATGAAAGAGCTCATTCGCCAGTGTTTTGTGCAGTTCCGTGTCCAGCTTGTCCAAGAAAAAATCATCGATCAAGAGGCCATTTTTATTGATGGTACGAAGATTGAAGCAAATGCCAATAAATTCACGTTCGTTTGGAAGAAAGCAGTGGAAAAACATCATCACAATCTCGTTGAAAAATCGAATCAATTGTATAATGAGCTACTTGAAAAACAAATTATACCAGCATTGCAACGTGAAGATGAGGAGCAGCTTTCTATGGAAGAACTCACGCAAATCGCTGAAAAGTTAGAGGAAGTGGTCGAGGACTATACACAAAAAATCGATAGTACGGATGATGTCGGGATGCGGAAACAGCTGCGTAGTGAACGAAAAACGCCAAAGCAACTGTTAAAACAAGTACATGACTGGCTGATTCGTAAGCAGAGGTACGAAAAAGATTTTGAGATTTTTGACACACGCAACAGCTATTCAAAAACGGACAAAGATGCGACGTTTATGCGAATGAAAGACGATTACATGCAGAATGGACAACTAAAACCAGGCTATAACGTACAAATCGCAACAGAAGGTCAGTATGCGCTTGCCTACAGCATTTTTCCGAACCCAACGGATACACGTACGTTCATTCCATTTCTAAATGAAATCGAGCAGCATTATTTCGAGTTACCGCAATACATTGTCGCAGATGCAGGTTATGGTAGTGAACAAAACTATGAGGAGATCCTTTCGAACAGAAAACGAGAAGCACTGATTCCCTATACCATGTATGAGAAGGAGCAAAAGAAAAAGTACAAACAAAACCAATTTAACACCGATAACTGGCCATATGATAAAGAAACAGACACCTATACATGCCCGAATCAGAAACGTCTCGAATGGAAAAATCAAACTGTACGGAATGATCGGACAGGCTTCCAACATACGTTCAACATCTACGAATGCGAGGACTGTTCAGGATGTCCATTCCGTTCATCATGTACAAAAGCAAAAGAAGGCACCAATCGAAAAATGATGGTGAATGAAAAATGGGAACAACAAAAAGAATATATAAGAACAAAGCTTTCAGAAGAAAAAACGCGTACCATTTATCGTCAACGCAAAATTGACGTGGAGCCAGTTTTTGGATTCTTGAAGGCTAATTTGCGTTTCACTCGATTTTCTGTACGAGGAAAATCGAAGGTAGAAAACGAAATGGGGCTCGCATTACTGGCCGTGAATTTACGAAAATACACGGCCAACAAACAAGAACATATAAAATTAAATAGTAAAAAATGGAGAAAGGGGAATTTGAGCGAACTCAAATTCTCCTTTCTCCTTATTCGAAGCTAGTTCTGTCCCAGCCTCGTGGTAGCCAGCTTTTTATTATCACAAGGCTCAGCGTTGTTCCAAGCATAACGCCAAAGCTAATGATCAGTGATAGTTGGAGCTTGACTATACGTCCAACCTGTTTCACGGATGCCCCGAGAGCCCGTAAGATCATGAGCTGCTCTTTAATTTTATAAAATAATAGCTGGAATGTGGACAGCAATAGGACACTTGAAATGAGTAAAATAAAAACGGATAGTACAATCATAAAAACCATTAAGCTCTGTAAATTTCTTTTAATGACATCGTAATCACTCATAACATCAACACGTAATGTTTCATCCAGTTGTTTGATTTCTGCGCCTACAGCCTTGGCACGCCCCTCATCAGTTTTAATGAGCGCAAATATGCCTGCCGTTTGTGGCTGACTGTTGTTCATCCATGCCTTAACTACGTCATTCGCTAAGAGGATGATATTAGGGCTGTCAGTGCCTTTCATCGTCGGTAAAATTTCTTGCACGATAAAATCCTTTGATTGAATATGAATAGAGTCCCCAACTCGTTTGTTGAAAAGACGGGCAACATTTTCCGAAAGAATGGCATCGTTCGGTCCAAGATTGACCGCAAAATGGTAGCGACTTTTCACAAGGTCATCATTTTCAACGCCAACGGTATAAAATGCGGTGTATTTTTCATGTTCAACGATTGTATGGGCTATCGATAAGCGGGACACTTGTGTGACACCGGCTAGAGTAGAAAGCTCCTCTATTTGATTTGTCGTCAACAATTTTTGCTGATCAGGATTATAACCAACCATTAAATCCATTTCCCCATACAACGCTTGGATGTCTGCCTTCATCTGGCTATTCGCATTCCAAATGTAGACGGTCATCGTCATCACCAGGCAAATCGAGATCGTAATAATACTAATACTCGTTAGGACATTTGCCCAAGCTGCACGAAAAAGCTTGAGGGCAATATTGCGCATCGTAAACATTAGCGATCCCCCCTCGTTATTTCCTTGAATTTCATTAGAATACAATCTAAATCCTCTTCATTTTGCCGGTTTTGATAGGAATCCACAATCGCCCCATCATGGAAGAACAATACCCGATTGGCATAGGTAGCCACATAGGGGTCATGTGTGACAAGTAATATCGTTTGCTGGTTCTTTTTTTGCAGAGCAACAAGCAGTTCTAAAATTTCATCTGTTGTATGAACATCCAAAGCCCCCGTTGGCTCATCTGCCAGTAAAATAGGAGGATTGGCAATAATCGCTCGCGCAATGGCGACACGTTGCTTCTGTCCACCAGAAAGCTCATGTGGTCGATGCTTTGCCCAAGCAGCGATGTTTAAGGTTTCCATCATGTGCTGCACACGCACCTTAATCTCCTTGCTAGGAATATCATTTAAAATAAGGGGAAGTGCAATATTATCCTCGACGGTTAAATCCTTTAGCAGATGAAAGGATTGGAAGATAAAGCCGATATTTTCTTTTCGGAATTGCGATGCTTTTGGCTCTTGATAAATAGCCTGCGCTTCCTTGCCAAATAAAAATAATGCTCCATCTGTTGGCTCATCGATTGCACTGATCATATTCAGAAGAGTACTTTTACCAGAGCCGCTTGTCCCCATAATCGCCACCATTTCTCCTTGATAAATGGTGCAATGGATATTTTTCAAGGCATTCACAGTATGATGCTTTTGCTGATAAATTTTGGACATCCCTTCAACACGTAGCACCTCTGTTAAACGTCCTTCAGGGATGGGTATTGCATTAATGACTTCTTTCAGCGGATTGAACCCACTCATCGAGATATGCCCCCTTTAATTGTTGTCGTAATGCATGCAAGCCACGGCGAATATGTGTTTTCACGGTACCTTCAGGGCATTGCAAAATCGCCGCAATATCCTTGACAGAGTAATCTTGATAAAATCGTAGCAATAGCACCGTTTTGTACTTTTCCTCAAGCCTGCAAAGAGCCTGCCATAAATCCAGCTCTTCTTCGATGTATGTAGGAGATGCGCTTGTTAAATCCTCGAAAGTTTGTGGTTCAACAGGCATAACTGTTTTTTTCTTCGCAATATAGGTTTTACAGCAATTTATCATAATGCGGGTAAGCCAAGTGGCAAAATAGTGAGGCTCCTTTAATTGCGGTAGCCCCTCATAGGCTCGAATAATGGTTTGCTGAAAAACTTCTACGGCGTCGTTTTCATTTTGTACGTAGACATAGGCCATTCGGTAAAGCTTATGCTGCTCCTGCTCAATGAGCTGATAAAACGCCTGCTCATCACCTTGTTGGGCTAAGGCTACAAGAGTTTGTTGGGTGCTCTTAATGAAAATCGCCTCCTTTTCGACCATTAGACTCAGCAAGTCATCATTTCGATTCAAGTTTTTTTATTTTTATTTAGAAATGTCATAAGCATGCCCATTTAATAGAAGGTTATCAATTTACTGTTATAATGATACAACAACACAGCAGCCCTTTGATTTCCCCATAAGCCAAGTGCAAGAGAAGCTACGGTCGCCTTCTCCTACAGCGATCGTCAGAAAAATTCAGGATGATTCCGATTCAGTAACTTTCTCGCTAGAGTAAGGCGATGAGGAAGTAGAAAAGGGCACAACGCAAATGGCCGCAACCAATACGACATTCAATCAAATTGCGGATGCTATTAAGGCCATTGCGACAGGCATTGAAGGTATGTCAGTGGAGCTAGCGGAGGTTGTTCACAATACTGTCACGATTAATAAAGCAGTCGATGAAATTGCTGCTGTTTCTGAACAATCAGCGGCAGGTATTCAGGAAACATCGGCTACCATTGAGCAAACTGCAAGCTCCATGGCGGAAATTAAACATAGTGCCGAGCATTTAGCAGAAATGGCTGAACAACTAAACGCCCTGATTCGTCAATTTAAGCTATAGAAAGTACCTGTGGATTTCAAACTTCCCTCACATTTCATCTGTATACTAAGGCATTGGAAGGTGGAATCATTTTGAGAAAATATTTACTTTTAGTATTGATGAGTACTTTATTCATGGCACCCGTTGCCTACGCCCATACGATGGATAAAAGTACACTATTCACGGATGTCCCTGAAACAGCCGCCAATATTCAGGACATTATGGTACTACACAGTATTGGGCTTCTTGGGTACAATGGCAAAGATATGGCCTTAAACCCAACAGACAATCTCTCACGCAAGGACTTTGCAGGCTGGGTAGGTGGCTTTTTCGGCCTTGAGGGAGCAACAGTGGATGAGCTAGCACAAGCAGCTCAAAAAGAGGATTACGTGTCTTCTCTAGAGGGAGATATTACGTACAAGGAAATAAATACAGCACTTTTTCATCATAAACTTGAGCTAGCCAATCCTGAAGCAACCATGACGAAAGAAGAGTACATTGCATTTTTAACAGAGCACCTTACATTTGATATGGGCGGACATACGCTTATTCAAATGGGCGGCTTTGCAGAAGGACCAACAGGTACAATTGAAGAGGTAGTCACAGGTGACCAAACAGGAATCATCATCGACGGTAAAACATACATGCTGTCAGGACACCCTCGCATCTTTGCCGATTCAACAGATGCCAAAAGCTGGGTAGGGCAACAACTAGAACGCTCTATTTTCACAACAGCAGCAGATCACCATCATGGTCATGACGGTGGGCAAGAGGAAACTCACGGCGATCATGCAGAAGGTCACGACGCAAGCCACGAGCATGAAGCATCTGCCTCGAATGAAGCAACACTACAATATGTGCAAATTAGCACTGCACAAGTGGTGAAAGAGGATGCCAAAGAAATGGAGTCTTCGAACGCTACACCAAGAGAAGAGCAACAAGCAGCCGCAGCAGATGACACAACATCCAACTCAAACACAGTATGGATGATCGCCATCCTAGCAGCCCTAGCCGCTATTTTTGTTATTGTATTTGTGAAACGCAAGAAATAATGTAAATGAAAAGAACCAGCAATGACCGAGGGAATTCGGTTGTTGTTGGTTTTTTTAGAGAATAATAGATTGCAAGGGTTTAAATGCCACTTGCTAATAAAAATGCCTTCAGTTGGACAATAACTTCCTAACCTATTTACTTATTATAAATCCACTTAGTTAATGAAAAACGAAGATCAAATTCTAGCTAATCAAGTGTTACGAGATTTAAATTCCACTTAGTTAATGAAAAACTTTGATTTGCACAAGCTTGTCCGATCCATCGTTGTCATTTAAATTCCACTTAGTTAATGAAAAACTTTGATTTGCACAAGCTTGTCCGATCCATCGTTGTCATTTAAATTCCACTTAGTTAATGAAAAACAAAGAGCGACTGCGAAGATTTCGATGAGAATTGAAAATTTAAATTCCACTTAGTTAATGAAAAACGGTGCCGATATGCTCTAGAAGAACATGCAGATAGCAATTTAAATTCCACTTAGTTAATGAAAAACTTATCCTCAAGTGTGAGATAGATGAATTATATGAAATTTAAATTCCACTTAGTTAATGAAAAACAGGTATGATACGTATAGAGTGAGTATAGCTGTAAAATTTAAATTCCACTTAGTTAATGAAAAACTTTTACTGAAGTGGAAAGTAAAATTACTGATCTTGATTTAAATTCCACTTAGTTAATGAAAAACCTTACTACTGAATGGTGGTATCGCTAATATTTCAATATTTAAATTCCACTTAGTTAATGAAAAACTGTCCACCATACTCAGCAATAATATCTAATTGTTCATTTAAATTCCACTTAGTTAATGAAAAACCAAAATGTGCGCCAGACGACGTATTCAACGCGGACATATTTAAATTCCACTTAGTTAATGAAAAACATTTCATCCGCAAATCTGCTCGCTCCATTCCGTCCTATTTAAATTCCACTTAGTTAATGAAAAACATTAACTGATTTCCGTCCTACTAAAACATATCAAGTATTTAAATTCCACTTAGTTAATGAAAAACGATGAATTAGTTAAAAGAATCAAGACTGCAGGTGTATTTAAATTCCACTTAGTTAATGAAAAACGATTTCTTTGTTTCCTCATTGAAATAATGAGCATTATATTTAAATTCCACTTAGTTAATGAAAAACGAGTGGGAGTTTTGTGGGGTTGACACTTTTTTAAAAGATTTAAATTCCACTTAGTTAATGAAAAACGGGGATGCACCAGGTCAGGTTGTTTTCAAAAAAAAAAATTTAAATTCCACTAAGTTAATGAAAAACCGTGTTGATCTTTCCTGGGAGCTACCATCTGCAAGATTTAAATTCCACTTAGTTAATGAAAAACTATGCCCCGTCCTACGCCGTACTTGAGTTGTCCGAAATTTAAATTCCACTTAGTTAATGAAAAACCCCCCTTAAGCATAATCAAAAAAAACTTATTTTTCAACGCTATATCAGGTTGTACTTTGAGACTAATATCATTTTTTTGCAGTCAATCTGTAGTTCAAAAATTTCCCTTTGTTATTCAAGTGCCTCAATCTAGGCATGGTAAGCATTGAAGAGATTTAATGTTGTAAAATGATTCACTGCAATTTTTTATAAAGAGGGGAAAATCCATTTCATTCAAGTAATAGTTCATGACGAGCACATTCTCATAGTGAGTTTTATATCTATGTTAAATATTTTCATGCTTTATAAATTTGCCTTACATGTGTTAAATCCTCATCATGTGCAATCGGCGTATATTTAGTGCTTTAACACTTTCAATGTAAAGTTCATGCTTGGGGAGGAATATAGGCTCTTGGTTGCTACTAGTTACTGTCGGTTATTGATTGGATGTAGTGAAGAGGGTAAAGGAAATTAAATGAAGTTTAGTTAGAATTACTAAAATAAAAAACCTACTCGAATTAGTCTCAAGTAGGCTCTTTTGTTGTTTTTAAAGAAAGTAAGAATTTGAAGTAAGTAAATTTCCACATAGTTAATAAAAAATGAGGTAGTTTTCTAAAAAATTAAACATTATTTAAAAATATATATTTAAATTCCACTTAGTTAAACATGATTCTCCTATCTTATCAAGAAAAGCTAAGAAAATAAATGAGAATAAAATCACAAAATAAATAGTTATCCTATATAGTTTTAATAATAATTTAATTTTTAGAAAATATTGACTAATTATAAAAAATAAATTACTATAAATGTATATTAGCTCCTAAAAATATCCTTACTATATCTGGGAGTAGTCTATGAAATAAAAAGGAGGTGAAGCCAAATGAGGTTGCAGATCATTATGGAAGCGGAGAAAATACCTAAGCATTATCATTTTTTAGCTGGGAGTGTAGTTAAAGCCGGACTATCTTCTGTCAATCCAGAATTAAAGGAAAGTTTGTATAGCTTTAAGGAACATCAAGCTAACAAGGCGATGCGTCCTTTTACAGGAGCGATTTATGTAAATGGTTACACGCTAGAAGGTGATGAATTTATCATCCATCAAGACATTCGTATGACCATTTCTTCTTCTGATATAAATTTTATGATAACTCTGTATAATGGCTTACTTGAGCATCAGCAAATGCAATATAAGTCATACACCCTACACATTAAGCATGTTAAATTTTTATCTGAAAAATTACCTACAAAATCTCAAGCTCTATTTAAAACAAACAGCACCATCGTTATTAAAGATAAAAACAATCAATATTTAAATATTGATGATCCTGATTATGAGAAGGAATTGAATTATGCAGCAAATGAATGCCTAAAATCTGTTGCTGGGCGGACATTGCATCAGCCACTAGTTTTTACACCTGTAATGATGCATAAAAAAGTTGTGCAGTTAAAGCATGACAAGTTTAAAAATTTAAATGAAAAAGGAATTCTTTATTTGAATGGTTTTGAAGGAAGCTTTGTACTAGGAGGACATCCAGAAGATTTAGCTTTATTAACACAGACGGGCATTGGTTTTAGAAGATCACAAATGCTAGGCTGCATTGAAATGGTGAATGAATAGGGGGTGAAGTGAATGATTGAACTACAGTTAGATGAAACAATTTACAATGCCAGTATTTTGGGACTTTGCCGTGTATTTGACTATGCAAAGCTAGAGTATAGTAAGAGCGATTTTCAGACTATTAGTTTTCCAGAAAGCAATTTAGCGAACTTTGAAGAACATTATTTTGCCTATTTATCTGCTCAATATGGACATGAAACAAATTACTATAAAATGACTAATCCTACTATTGTAGAGTTTTTATTAAGAGCGAAAACTGAAATTGGAGATGAAAAAAACTTAGAACGGCTCAATGCCCATATTGAAAAAGTGAAATACTGGCTGTCATCGAATAGTTATAAGAATGTCTATCCATTTCTGTCTGCGATTCCATTTGATTTTTTAGAGGCTGCAAAAAGTTTAAAAAAGGTAACACAGAGGAAAAAAGAAACCTTGGAACAAATACAGCCGCAAATTGGAGACGCTGTGGACGCATTACTACAAATTGTCGAGCATTTAAAGCATAAGGATGCAAAGCGATTTATCATCCCACGTGTCCTTACATATCAAGTTATTCAAGGTTTTTGGTCCAATGTCTCCTTCCTAAACAGCAATGCGAGTAAAAAGGATCTCTATGAAGAATATTTTAATTACTTCATCAAACCTGCTCAAGATTTTCTAACGTCAAAGAAAGATGAAAAAAAGTACGGAAAAAATAAATTAACATGTGCGTGCTGTGACAATAAAATGAAGTCTATCTCAGAGGCATTTGATCTTACTTGGGTACAAAATTTAGGGGTTGATGGGGCAAGAAAATCCTCGCATTATTGGTACCATCAGCGCAATTTATTTATTTGTCCAATCTGTAATATTGTGTATAGTTGTCTGCCATTAGGCTTCACATTGAAAAATGGGATAGGTCTCTTTATCAATAGCAATCAATCCATTGTCGAGTTACTAGCTTACAATAAAATCCAGTTGCGCAATGATAGAGGAGAAGAATATACACGCGATAAGCTGGAGGAAATGGCATATTCAAAAATTATCAATGAAATGTATCAACATGCAGAAAACAAGAAGAATATAGAAATTGATAATATCCAGATTGTTAAATATGACAAAAATAATGAATCCAGACCTTATACATTCAATATGTTATCCCGTGACAAAGCACAGCAGCTTTATGATAGCCGGAATGACTTCCATTACTTGACGGGGAAATTTGTTAAGGAAAATGGAGACTATATCAGCCTCTATCAAGAAGTTATACGACGTTTTTATAATGGACAACGCTTTAGTGATTTACTCTATCGTTTAATACGTTTAGTAATCGATGATAAATATGCGGATACTTTTTCTATCTATAAAATTCTGAAAATTTCAAATTATGTATTAAATGGAGGTTCACATTATATGACAGATAAAGAGTTAAGAAGTATTCGGATTAGCGGCTACGAATTAAGAAAAGTATATCGAGGTCAAGAAACAAAATTAAATGCTATTTCACACCGTTTGTTAAATGCTTTAAAAGTAAAAAATCCTAATAAATTTATGGAAACAATTGTACAGGCGTATAGCTACAAACGCCATGAAAAATTAGGTATCCCCCTATTTTTCACAACAACACTCAGTGATATTGAAAAATTCCAAACAATTGGCTATGCATTTTTAATAGGATTAAATGGAAAAGATTTCGAAAAAGAGGATATGGCAAAGGAGGAGCAAGTAAATGAATAAAAAAGGATTAACAATCAGTATGATAGTTGAAGCAGAAAGTGCCAACTATGGTGAGGGTGTTGGCAACGTTGCTTCTTTGAAAAAAATTTCCCGCGGAGATCATGAAGTGTACACGTATATTTCACGTCAAGCATTGCGTTATAACATTGTCGAACAAATGGATATCAATCACACTCCATTAGGTATGGATGGCTCCGTTATTCAATTTCACCCAGATGCAACAATCGCAGATTATCCTGAAATTGATTTGTTCGGCTATATGAAAACGGTAAAACCAACGAGAACTCGTGCTGCCGTGGTACGCTTATCCAATGCTGTCGCATTGGAAAGTTATAATACAGATTTAGAATTTTTAACGAATAAAGGGTTGTTTGACCGCCATAAAAGTGCAACAGCTAATGAGGAATTAAGAGGTGGAAATATTGCACAAAGTGAAATTCATAAATCCTTTTATGCTTACACACTGACGGTGGATTTAGATAAGATTGGAATTGATACAAACGATCAAATCGAAATTCCATTAGAGGAACGTGCTAAGCGTGTTATTTCTTTATTACGTACATTAAAATTTTTATATCGTGATATAAAAGGGCGTCGAGAGAATTTAGCTCCAATTTTTGCTATCGGTGGTGTCTATGATTTAAAAAATCCATTTTTCGAAAATCGATTAAAGCTTCAAAATAATAAGCTTGCCGTTGCAACAGTTGAGGGGATTTTAGCATTGGATTCACATATTCAACAACATACACATGTTGGCTTAGTCAAAGGATTATTAGCAAACGACGAGGAAATTGAGCAAAGTTTACAAGCAAAACCAATGGCAGACTTCTTCGCGCAGCTAGAGCAGGCTGTATCAGACTATTATAAGTAAGCAGGTGAACATATGAAGGGGATTCGGATTGAGGCTTATCAGAACCTAGTGAACTACAAAAAGCCTACGAGTTTTCAATTAAAGGAATCATATCCACTGCCCCCATACTCAACTGTTATTGGCATGGTGCATGCGGCATGTGGCTTTACAAGTTATGTGCCAATGCAGGTGAGTATTCAGGGGAAATATCATGCAAAGGTCAATGATTTATGGACGCGCTATGAGTTTGCTGGTAGTTCGTATGAGCAAGGTCGCCATCAGTTGAAAGTGGAGTTATCAGATGGGAAAGCACATGGGATTACACGGGGTGTTTCCACAACAGAGCTATTAGTAGATGTCGAACTAGTATTGCATATTGTACCAGAGGACAAGCAATACATTCCAATCATTATCGACGCACTAAAATCACCTGCTGAATATTTATCACTAGGTAGACGCGAGGATTTATTGCAGATTAATGTAGTGACGGAAGTGGAGTTAGAAATTCAAGAAATGGAAGAAGACAAGAGAGTTGATTTTGATATTTTTATTCCGCAATCGATGACCAAGAATGATATTTATGGAAAAATCGGTACATCCTATCGTTTAAATAAAACATATAAATTATTAGAAATTGCTAAAGGAAAGCACATTCGTCAGTGGGAAAAGGTGATTGTTTCTCATGTACCGGCTTCTTCAACTAACTATCTTGCTGCATATGAAAACGTGCTTTTCGATCAGGATGGCTATACCGTATTTTTAGTATAAGAGTGGGGGAATGTTCTCCATTCTTTTTTTATAAGGAGGTTTGTAGATGTTTGAAAAGCTATTAGCAAAATCAGCAACAAAAACATCCGCCGCACAAACGATTATTGAGCATACAAACCATTTAATTAAAAAATGGGAAATATTTCGTAAAATTTATCCAAATGCACTGTCAAAGAAAGATTGGAACATTTTATTACAAGCGGTGACGTACCATGATTTAGGAAAGGCAAATACCAAATTTCAGAATAAAGTACGCACAATAGAAGAGCGTATAGAGGATTTATTTCCTGAAATAGATGAAATTCCTCACAATTACTTAAGCTGTGCATTTATGCCGATTAAAAATCTAATCACTCACTATGGTAAAGAGGATGCTACGTTATTAATTTTAGCTGTTTATTATCACCACGAACGGGCAGAGCAAAATATGTACGAGAGTGGTGATGAGATTAAAAAGGATTTACAAAAATATGTGTCACTATTAAATAATGATTTTAATATTCGTGAAGAACCTAAATTTGATTATCGAAAATTTACCGATCGAAAATTTCTTAAAAACCGTGAGCATCTGTATCGTTTCGTTCGCATAAAGGGCTTATTAAACAAGTTGGATTATGCGGCAAGTGGAGATTATGAAGTTGAAATTCCTCCTGAAGATTTACCGCAAAAAATGAAAAAGTATTTCGATAATAAAAAACGCACTAGGAACGAGTTGCAAGACTATTTATATACTCTCCAACAAGAGAATCATATAGTCATTGCGTCAACGGGTATTGGGAAAACAGAAGCAGCACTTTGGTGGCTTGGTAATGACAAGGGCATTTTCACGCTGCCATTAAAAGTGTCCATCAATGCGATTTATGACAGATTGATTAATGAAATTGGCTGCAGCAAAAAGAATACAGGATTGCTTCATAGTGGTATGCATGCTGAATATGTCAAACGTGCAGATGAGCAAGACCTTGATTTAATAACGATTACACATGCGAAAAATTTATCTATGCCGCTTACAGTGACGACAATCGATCAAATTATTGATTTTGTTGGGTTATACCCAGGCTTTGAAATGAAACTTGCCACATTAGCCTATAGCAAAATTATCATTGATGAAATTCAAATGTACAGCGCAAGATTAGCAGCCTTTATCGTATTAGGGTTGAAGTATGTTACGGATATAGGCGGTAAGTTTTTAATTATGACTGCCACATTGCCACCACTTTTTATAGAAGCGTTGAAACGATTGGAAGTTCCATTTGAAAAACGAGAAGACCCATTTTTAAAATTCAATGCCAATAATCAGCCAATTAAGCGTCATTTTATGCAAATCGTTGAAAAGGATTTGACGATAGAAGAAATTTTAAAGCATCCAATGGAGCAAAAGGTATTAATCATTGTGAATACTGTGACGAAAGCACAGCAATTATATAAAGAATTTGAAGAAACAGGGGTAAAGGCTTCTCTTTTACACAGTCGTTTTATCAGCAAGCACCGTCAAGAAAAGGAAGATGCAATTTTAGCATTAGGAAACAAAGATTGCCTAAACACGGGAATATGGATTACTACACAGTTAGTAGAGGCAAGCGTTGATATTGATTTTGATATTTTATTTACTGAGCTTTCAGAGGCATCAGGTTTATTTCAACGTATGGGACGTATTTATCGAACGCGAGATTATGTTGAAAATATACCTAACATTTATGTTTTTACAGGCGGTCCATTACCATCAGGTATTGCAAACAATAAAAAATCTGTTGTTGATTTTACAATTTTTTCTAAATCAAAAGAAGTGTTACTGCAATATAACAATCAGCTAATAGATGAGAAAATTAAAATGAAGATTGTAGAGCAAGTGTATAGTAGAGAAGCTTTAGGAGCAGAGTGCGAATATATTCAAACATTCGATGAAACATTAGCTTGGTATGAGGATTTATTACCTTATCAAGAGGAGAATAAACCGACTTTAAGAGATATTCAAAATCAATTAGTGATCCCATATGGCGTTTATAGGGAAAATGAATTAGAAATAGAGAATATGAAAAATGAATTAACTAAAAAGTTAGAATTGAAGGCGAAGATTAATTTTTTAATCGAGTTACAAAAATTCACAGTGCCAATCGCCACTTGGGCATACGATAATGCAAGAAAACGAAAAAATGGAGAGATTATTTCAACAATTAGAGTTGATCGCTATACAGAATACCCAGTTGTGACCTATCAATATACAGAGGAACTCGGCTTAATTTTTGCAAATGATGTAGATAGCTTCTTTCATTAATTATGGAAAATGCCATACAAGGGGTGAAAGCATATGCAATGGGACGATTTAAAGGCAACCGGTTTGCAAGTCCAATATTTGAAAGTATGCGAGCGCAAGCTATGGTTACATTCACATCAACTTGGCTTTGAGGATGAGGACGATAAAGTACAACAAGGGAAAGTATTGCACGATACGTCCTATCAACGCCAAAAGTCAAAAGAAGTATTGATAGAAAATTTAATTCGGATTGATATGATGGACAAGCATTATGTAGGAGAAGTGAAATCTAGTAGTAAAATGGAACAGGCTGATAAGGCGCAGCTTCTATATTATTTATTCGTACTTGAGCAAATGGGGATATATCGAAAAGGCAAAATACATTATCCAAAAGAAAAACGTGTTGATGAAATTGAATTAACGGAAGAGGATAGAGAGGCCATTCCTAAATGGTTAGCCCAAATCCAACAAATTATTCCTCTAGACAAGCCTCCTAAGAAGAAAAAATTAAGATATTGTACAAAATGTGCTTATTATTCATTTTGCTGGGTAGGTGAAGAGGATTGAAAAATGTATATTTATTTAATAACGGAAGGATCCAAAGAAAAGATTCTACTATTTATTTAGTATTCGAAGATGGTACGAAAAAAACATTACCAATAGAAAATACAGAAAATCTACATGTATTTGCGGAAATGGACTTTAACACCTCTTTTTTTAATTTGATGAATCAAAAAGATGTAAATATACATTTTTATAATTACTACGGTTACTATTCAGGTAGTTACACACCTAGACGAAAAAAAGTGGCGGGCTTCGTTGATGTTCAGCAAGCAGCCCATGTAATGGACTTGAATAAAAGGTTGTATATTGCACAACAATTTGTCTATAGTGCTATTCATCATATGTTACGCAATATTCGTCGCTACAAAGATGAGGTAGAGCCATTCATCAATGAAATAACCCAACTAAAGAAACAAGTTGCCGATGCTACGGATATACAAACCTTAATGGGCATTGAGGGGAAAATTCGCTTTGCTTACTATCAATGCTTTAATGAGATTATTAAAAATCCTGATTTTCAATTTACAAAGAGAGAAAAACGTCCGCCTACCAATCCAATTAATGCACTTATTTCATTTGGCAATAGTTTAATGTATACAGCTGTATTATCTGAAATGTACAAAACGCAATTAAACCCAACAATTAGTTATTTACATGAATCAGGTTCTCGAAGATTTTCCCTATCACTGGATATTGCAGAAATCTTCAAACCGTTGTTAATGGATAATTTAATTTTTATGTTAATAAACAAAAAGATGATTCGTGCTGAACATTTCGAATATATCGAAGAACATATTTGCTTATTAAATGAAACAGGACGTAAAATTTTTATTGCTGAATTCGAAAAACGAATGAGCACAACCATTAAACATCGAAAATTAAACAGACAAACCTCTTACCGATTTTTAATTCGTCTAGAATGTTATAAATTAATTAAACATCTGATTGGTGATGAAGATTATAAAGCATTGAAAGCGTGGTGGTAGCGTGTATGTACTGATTGCGTATGATGTGGATGTGAAACGGGTGGGAAAAGTCCATAAAGTATTGAAAAAATATTTAACGTGGACACAAAATTCTTTATTTGAAGGAGAAATTACGGAAGGACTTTTAAAACAATGCCTAGCTGAATTAGCAACAAAGGCTAATCCGAATATTGATTCAATTTATGTTTACCGAATTGCCAATCCCAAAAATATGAAAAAAACTGTGTATGGGGTCGAGAAAGATTTTGAGAGCATGTTTTTATAGTCATCTATTCTATTAGTAAAGACTAGAAAAGTGTGTATCGATTGTATTCAAACTCTCTTTTAGTAGAATTGCAGTGAATCATTTTACAATATTATATTCCGTCCAGGCATATCATACCTAGCTTTGAGGGCACTTTGATTGCAAAGGCAAATTTCTGGACTACCGATTGACTGCAAATAATCATATTTGTCGCAAATTACAAGCCGTTAAAGCGTTGAAAAATAAGGGTTTTTTGATTATGCTTAAGGTGGGTTTTACATTAACTAAGTGGAATATAAAGACTTCAAATGTATGTCTACCTTGAGCAGCATTCACTGTTTTACATTAACTAAGTGGAATATAAAGTCTATTTTAGCGCTGTGTACTCCGATTAGTGCATTGGTTTTACATTAACTAAGTGGAATATAAAGGTGAATAATTCTATCGTCATCATCACACCTACTTAGTTTTACATTAACTAAGTGGAATATAAAGTAAGGTATTTCAGCATGATAGGTACTTCCCTGCTCGTTTTACATTAACTAAGTGGAATATAAAGAAATTCGGCTTATCTGGTATTGGATCTGGCGCTTTATGTTTTACATTAACTAAGTGGAATATAAAGGTCATTACTAATTCTCTAATAAATTCTTCGTACTTTGTTTTACATTAACTAAGTGGAATATAAAGCAAAATACGCTGTATAATCTTGCGTATTTTCGTTAAAGTTTTACATTAACTAAGTGGAATATAAAGAAATATAGTTGCTAGTTTTAGATGATTAGCAGCATCGTTTTACATTAACTAAGTGGAATATAAAGGTATTTTCTGCTTGGGTAGTACAGCCCCCAGCAGACTGTTTTACATTAACTAAGTGGAATATAAAGTACGTACTCCCCATTGCAAACCGAAGATACCTAATGCGTTTTACATTAACTAAGTGGAATATAAAGAGATCGGGGACACAATATTAAAAAGCAAAATCGCAGTTTTACATTAACTAAGTGGAATATAAAGGATATCGACATTTGTATTTTTGTGCCATTAGGACAGGTTTTACATTAACTAAGTGGAATATAAAGTGTGAGGCGCGAGGGTGAGTGGATGTCTAAAGCCGGTTTTACATTAACTAAGTGGAATATAAAGCGTTAATTCCTCCTGAACATTATTTAAGTACTCTTTGTTTTACATTAACTAAGTGGAATATAAAGTAATCTTGCCAGCAACAACGAATAGCTTTACGTTATGTTTTACATTAACTAAGTGGAATATAAAGACAGAAGATGTATAACTTTTTTGTAGATGGTGTACAGTTTTACATTAACTAAGTGGAATATAAAGACTTATTAGGTGTTAGAGTACAGCAAGTTAATAAGTGTTTTACATTAACTAAGTGGAATATAAAGGCAGATGATACTTGTGTCAGCTTCGGCAACTTTATACGTTTTACATTAACTAAGTGGAATATAAAGTTTGCTTTATTTGTTAAATTAATTATAACATTGTATAGTTTTACATTAACTAAGTGGAATATAAAGATATTTTTTACATCATCAGCATTAAATGATTTGTCTGTTTTACATTAACTAAGTGGAATATAAAGGGTGCTGCAGCAGCTGAAAAAATCATATTCTTACCGTTTTACATTAACTAAGTGGAATATAAAGTACTTCTTCAGCAGTAAAAAGCGTATTTTTATTTAAGTTTTACATTAACTAAGTGGAATATAAAGTACTTCTTCAGCAGTAAAAAGCGTATTTTTATTTAAGTTTTACATTAACTAAGTGGAATATAAAGGATTATCGAGAACTTACATATTTGAGGGGTTGCGCGTTTTACATTAACTAAGTGGAATATAAAGTACGTAACGATTTCTGAGCCTTATTCCAGTCCAGCGTTTTACATTAACTAAGTGGAATATAAAGTCAATAGCTGGAGGAACATTAGCTAGGACGTGATTCTCGTTTTACATTAACTAAGTGGAATATAAAGATTCACCAAAGGCTCGTAAATTAGAAGCAATGCGTGTTTTACATTAGCTAAGTGGAATATAAAGGAATTACAAGTCTTTTATAAAGAACTCCCTCAATCAGGTTTTACATTAACTAAGTGGAATATAAAGAATATAATCAGTGGTCAATTGCCACTGGCGACACATTGTTTTACATTAACTAAGTGGAATATAAAGTTTGCTTTTAAAGAATGTGAGCGAATAGGCATCGCGTTTTACATTAACTAAGTGGAATATAAAGAAAATATTTAGATCTACTAGAAAAACAAGAATACGGTTTTACATTAACTAAGTGGAATATAAAGCAATTCAAATTGAAGATCGTTTAAGCCAACCCATTCGGTTTTACATTAACTAAGTGGAATATAAAGCAATTTTTCAGTGCCAGTCAGATCAACGAAGCTTTCGTTTTACATTAACTAAGTGGAATATAAAGGATTCCTGTTCAATGTCCCATACAGAATTTAAAGGGTTTTACATTAACTAAGTGGAATATAAAGATTAATCAATGGATCAACTGCTAACGTGGTTATTCCTGAGTTTTACATTAACTAAGTGGAATATAAAGCAATATCTTTTGCATTCTCATCAGTAATCCCTTCAGTTTTACATTAACTAAGTGGAATATAAAGATAGATAAGATAGACATATCCATCAGTCTTAATGGCGTTTTACATTAACTAAGTGGAATATAAAGTTCTTTTCATCAAATGTAGACCTCAAAAAAGAACGTGTTTTACATTAACTAAGTGGAATATAAAGATTTCAACAATTTTGGCGTTTATTGGTGTGATTTTTGTTTTACATTAACTAAGTGGAATATAAAGCCACAAGATGCTACTAATTGCTGCCTACGTAGCTCTGTTTTACATTAACTAAGTGGAATATAAATTTGGAAAGGCTTGACCCCGTCACGGGTAGCCCCATGTTTTACATTAACTATGTGGAATATAAAGTATCAGAAACACGAATACAAGAACGCAATGCAACTGTTTTACATTAACTATGTGGAATATAAAGAACGACCGGGCAAACAGTAATTTCCGACAACAGGACGTTTTACATTAACTATGTTGAATATAAATCAATTTTGATAAACCACCATTGTATAAACAATAATCGTTTTACATTAACTATGTGGAATATAAATGTTGTAAATCTGAACGATTCGTATTGAACTCAAAATGTTTTACATTAACTATGTGGAATATAAATTTGGTTTGTCATTATTCAATGCTTGCTCACTGTCTGAGTTTTACATAAACTATGTGGAATATAAATTTGAAGATTTGCCTGATTACATCAATGACATTGAGGTTTTACATAAACTATGTGGAATATAAATTTTTTCCATGCACTTTTACTAGTGTGTAAGCAATATTGTTTTCATTAACTATGTGGAATATAAATATATCTGTTCCACGTCGCCTTATTGCCCTCGAACGAGTTTTATATTAACTATGTGGAATATAAATTTATTACGTTTTTCTTCTTGTTTACAACCACAACTTGTTTTACATTAACTAAGTGGAATATAAATCGTCCCATTTCCACAGCTCTGATTCGCCCTTCTTTGTTTTACATTACCTAAGTGGAATATAAATAGACTCTAAAACCCCGATACCAACCAAAAAAACGAACAGCGTACCCTTAACCGCTGTTCATTTTTATTGCCTAAAACCATGCCACTTTCATGAAACCGTCAAACATTCCAAATAAACGTCTGCATATTCCAGCATTTTTACACAAAATTGAATAAGCACAAGCATGTTCGGTATATAAATAGGGTACGAACATTTTTTGGTTAGGAGTGTGTAAATGGCTGTACTTGTGGTGAAGAGGAGTATTATGCATCGTTATCAAAGTATCGGGCAGGCGATTGAAGAGGCGGCGCCTGGGGATATGATTGAAATTCGGGATGGGATTTATGAGGAAAGCTTGGATATTGCCAAGCGGCTGACGTTGTATGGGGTTGGCAATGTGACCATCAAGGGTGGCGTTTTTATTCGTTATCAAACACATGTGGCGATGCGTAATTTACGGTTTCGGCAAGGTCAGGGGCTGTATGTAAAAGGTGATTTACAGCTAGAGAATTGTGTCATTGAGGAGCAATTGATTCGAACGCAGATGATGGTGAGCTATGGTAGTCTGCTGATGAAAAATTGTGCAGTGCTTGCGACACCGTTGAATCATTTTGGTTTGCGAGTGGCGAATGGGTCCAGTGTTATTCTAGTCGATACAACATTTGAGCATCATGTGAAGGCGCAGATTATTGCTCAAAACTGTGAGCTGAGCTTGACGAATTGTATGCTGCTGGAAGGGAAGAAGCATGGTGTTTTTGCGATTCGTCATGTCAAGCTGACAATGGAGGACTGTGAAATTCATGGGCATGACAAGGCACAAGTAATAGCTGCGTCAAGTGAGATTGCGATGACCAATTGTTTAGTTCATCAAGGGCAAGGGGTAGGTATTCAATTGTTTGACAGCACGACTTTCAAAATGGATGGCTGTGAAATAAAAGAGCATCTCGATACAAATATGGTGGTTCATCGCAGTGAGCTAATGGTAGCCGATTCTATTTTTTCAGATGGTCAAAGTCATGGGTTGTATCTTGGCGAAAAAACGATAGCCAAGTTCTATGATTGCCAAGTTTCTCGACATGTCAAGGCGCAGGTGTTGATAGAAAATAGCAAGGTGGAGCTTCATACATGTCATGTTCGAAATGGTATGGCCGTAGGGCTTACTATTGTAGATGAAGCAGATGTTTCGGTGAACCAATGTAAAATTCAAAACCACCAGCAATTTCATATTATTGTCGATGCTAGTGGATTAAAGCTACATCAATCAATTATTCAATTTGGGCAATCAGGTGGTGTTTATGGTAACGACCATGCCAAAATCATGATGCATCAGACAACGATTCGAGAGCTGCAAAGCCATCATGTCTATATCAACAATGCCCGATTATTTACACAGTATTGCACGTTTGAACAAATGGAAGGAAACGGAATTACTTGCATTGATGCGATTTTTGAAGTAGCTAATAGCTATTTTAAAGATGGGCAAGAAAGCTCTTATGCCATGATCTGGTCAGATCAATCAATGGGCCGTATTGAAAATTGTAGGGTGGATGAGGCAGCTAGACCGTTTTTAGCACTGTCCAATAAATCCTTATTGGAAATGCGCCATACGGATATAGCTGCAGTAAAGGCTCCAGCGGTGATACAGGAAAACAGCCAATTATTTGTGCAAGGGCATGTGCAGTCAGCGACATGGCAGAAGGATACAGCATCAAAGGTTTCTCAAATAGAGGACATGCAAATAGAAATAGTGAAACATGATATTAAAAAAATAATATAAAAGCCGATTATACAAATAAGACAAGTAGTTTCAATTTTGAAATTACTTTTTTTATGGATTCGTATATTGAGGTTTAATGCATGTGGAAAATGGGAAAAGGGAAATGTTTGGGCTATAAATTCATTTTAATTTGTATAAAAAAACTCTATAATTCGACAAAATGCAAGAATATTTTTATAATGGTATAGATGTCTTGTTGCAATTACTGCAATATTTTGAAATATTCCACAGGAAAATTTATACAATCTTTGTATAAATTATAACAATCATAATAAAGTTTTTTCTTAATGTAAAAAAAATATTAAATAAATGTGGATAATAGATTGATTATTTTCCATGTTTTAACCTATAATTAGTAAAAATGGTTCATTAAACACGATAAATATTCGATAATTATGAAATGGGAATAATGATTTTACAATAATAAATAGAGAGAGTATTGGGGTGATATGAGTATGTTTGGGCTGACAAAAGAAGAAATTATGTTAATGCTAGAGGAGATTGAATTAGCAGAGAAGCAAAAGAATTTGATTGCTGATATCATTCATCTAAACAATATGCGAATCGAACAACAACTCGCATTAATGATCCATTTAATCATAGATGAGCGCGAACGAAATATTTCCAACAATACATATCTAAACTAAAAAAATGTTGAAAAATCACAGGTGCTATTGTTTGCAACACCTGTGATTTTTTTGTTAGCCATTTTTATAATTTTTTTGTGAAGCAAATGATGCGATTGGCTTCTGTAAAACCGAGCTGAAGATGAACCCTTAGACTTTCTTCATTGTCCCATTCACAGTCACTGGCAAACTCTAGACAGCCCCTAAGCTTTGCCCATTGTTCACATTGCTCCACAAGTTGTCTAGCATAGCCCTGCTGGCGATATTCCTCCATCACGAAAAGGCCTTCTAAATAGCCGACTGGACTCGAGTCGGTGCCTTCTACATAATCCGTTCGCAACTGACATTGGGCAAATCCAACTGCTCTGTCATCGTCATAGGCAAGGAAAATAGCTGCGTTTTCTTCCTTTAGCAGCTGTGTCATCTCTTCTGTAAATTCTTCTAGTGTATGATTGGGCCAGAGCTGTAAGGCTAATGA
The DNA here is from genome assembly GCF_036698265.2 of Lysinibacillus sp. IITD104. Classification (NCBI taxonomy): domain Bacteria; kingdom Bacillati; phylum Bacillota; class Bacilli; order Caryophanales; family Bacillaceae; genus Lysinibacillus; species Lysinibacillus sp. IITD104. Next base: position 2,572,271 of record NZ_JBAHYH020000001.1, on the reverse strand, counting down.
GGCTGCAGCATGAGTATCCTTCTGTGTTGCTTGTTGAATCATAAAATCTTCCTCCTTTGTAAAAAATGAAACAAATCGTTTTGAAGCACGTACAAACTAGTAAGCGTTTTAATTTTAAAGATCTATTTTCTATTTTAACATTCGTACTTGAAGGGGGGAATCCAATCATGTCACTCTTACAAACGTTAATTGAACAAGCGAAAAAGCCAAATGGATGGATTGGCTCAACGATGCTACGGATCATGAATTTCGCCCATCGTGGTATGAATGCATGGTTCATCAGGCAAGGAGCTATCAATGATGGGGATCGTGTGTTAGACATCGGTTGTGGTGGTGGGAAAACGCTCCAAATTTTATCCAAATTGAATCCAAATGGTATAATCTATGGGATAGATTTTTCCGCACAGGCAGTGAAGGAATCGATCAAATTGAATGAAGCAAGTGTTACCAGTGGTAGTGTCATTGTGAAAGAGGCAAGCGTTTCAAATATTCCATACGATGATCAGTTTTTTGATGCAATTACAGCCTTTCAAACGCATTATTTTTGGCCATCCTTGGAGCAGGATGTAGCGGAGGTTTGGCGAGTTCTGAAAAACGGAGGGAAATTTATTATCATAGCAGAGCTCTACAAAATGAACTATCATATGAAAGCCTATCAAACACCTGAGGCGACGAAGCAATTATTAGAACAAATTGGATTTCAAACCGTGTATGTCACGGAAAAATCAAGTAAAGGTTGGCTTTGCATTACAGCTATTAAGTAAGAGATACATAAAATGGAGGGTTTAGAAATGAAAAGATGTGATTGGGTCAAGCTAGATGAGCCTTTGTATGTGGAATACCATGACAAGGAGTGGGGTGTACCGGTCTATGATGACCAGCATTTATTCGAGATGCTTTGCTTGGAGGGGGCACAGGCTGGCTTGAGCTGGTGGACGATTCTCCAAAAGCGTGAAGGCTATCGTGAGGCATTTGATCAATTCGATGTGGAAAAAATTATCCATTATACAGCGGACAAGCTAGAGGAATTAAAGCAAGACACACGGATTGTACGCAATAAATTAAAAATAGCTAGCGTGGTGACAAATGCTAAAGCATATCTCCAAATACAGGAAAAGCATGGCTCATTCTCACATTATCTTTGGAGCTTTGTAGATCATAAACCACTTATTAATGAGTGGGCTTCCATTAAAGAGGTGCCTGTGACGACGGAAATTAGTGATCGTATGAGCAAGCAATTGAAGAAGGATGGCTTTAAATTTATTGGTAGTACCATTTGCTATTCCTTTATGCAGGCAGTGGGGATAGTAAACGATCATATAACGGATTGCTGCTGTCGCCAGAAGGAGCTAGCAGATGGCAATTGAACAAATACGGGCTCAACTAACTAAGCAGGCCACAATTTTTCAAACAGGTGGTATTCGACCCACACATGATTTATTGGAAAGCTGGATTGGCTATGTCGGCTGGTCCTTACCAGAGGAGCAGCCACCGTCTGGCTATCAGCCGCTCGCTACGTTCTTTCTACAAGCCCTATCCTATGTACCGACGGCATTACAGCCTTTTCAATTAATCACAGTCTTTGTCGATGAACGTCTATTGGATCACCTCATGGAGGATGATCTTAGTTCTTATTTTGAGATTAGAACGTACACCACTTTGGAAGGCTTAGTAGAGCGTGAATGGCAGCATGAGCAAATGCGCGCGTTTCCACTCATACCCCAGTATATCTCGAATGACTATCCAACATGGGATGGGGGCGGTATTCCAGCTCAATTGGAGGAAGAGATTTTGATGTTGGAGCATGAAGAGCAAATCGAATATTTTGAGGATATCGTTGAAGACCTTTTTCCGCTCCATAAAATCGGTGGCTATCCAAGCTTTTGTCAAAGTGGCGTTGATTTTGGGGACGATGCACCATTTGTCTTCCAAATTGCCTCGGATGCAAAAGCGCGTTTGAACATTGTAGATCATGGCAATTTTTATTTTTTCTACAATCTAACAACACAGACGTGGCACGTTTATTGTGATTTCTACTAAAGGTAGGAGGGCTTGTCTCTATCATCAATTGTTTGAATAATTAAGCGGTAAATCAAATATAAGCCGAGATATGCTCCTGTAATCAGAAATACAGGGTTTAAGAAAACGGCATGAATCGTTGTCATAAAGACCGCATCCTCAAGAATAATGTTCGTTATAGATGTAGCAGCAATCGTGCTAAACAGGATCGCAGCAATGACGCCTAGTATGTTGAAAAGAAGGCGAAAGCTAGCCCATTTGAGCTGAAGATACACCATAAGGCTGGGGATGCCGATCGTGGCAGCCAGCATGAAAACTGTCATAACATCACATCCTTTCTTTCAGATTGCCCTTGTCCGTTCATGAATAAACATAGAAAACGATAGGAGGGAAACCTATTGCGATGGCAAGAAGGAGCGTTAAAAAGAACAAGGAAGGTGAAAAAAGTGGAGCATAAAACGGTAGTCAAAAATGGCATTGGTTTTGGATCGGTTTTAGCGATTACGATTTCATGGAGTGTGCATCACTCCATCATTTGGGCAATCATCCATGGCTGTTTTAGCTGGCTGTATGTTATTTACTACGCCATCATGCGCTAAGCTTGTAGGTCAGCCTATCAACTAAGATGTTGTTTGAATAAAAATAACATTGGGTACATAAAAACAAAGCGTTCATAATTTTTAATGAGCAAGCATAAATAACAAAGTGCTCTTTTTTCAAAGTACGAATTGTATGAACGTAGAAGAAAGGTTGATAGAATGACACATCAAGTAACGGCTTTAAGTAATGTAAATGGTAATGCTACAGGAGTGGAAAGTATATTACAAAATGTAGCATTTATTTTATCGACGTTTACGATTCCTTGTCCGCTTCGAGAATATGTGACAAGGTCTGATATTCGTAAACCCTTCCAACGTATGAAGAAAATAAACACAAAACGCCTCATTGAATGTATCCAACGTTTTGAGCCACGAGCTGTCGTAGTGGATGTTGATTATCTTGGCGATGTGAATATAGGGAAATTAGAGCCCATTGTCAAAGTCATTGTCAATGAATAGTGGAAAAAATATAAATTCTGCCAGGGATATTCACAAACCTGGCAGAAGATCAAATGTGCTTATAATGGTAGGTTTTATGGTATATGAATTGGTGTCAAATAGGATAGTGGAACATTTACGCCCTTCTAATGGCAATAATTTGCTGGCAATCAATGATAAGTGGTGTTGCTGCTGCATCTACCTCTAAGAATGTAGCACAGCAAGTTTTAGGATCTAAGCTGATGAAGAAAATTCCTGCAAAGCTACCGCCACCTGCTAAAATAACATCTACCAAAGTGCCAGGAGATAAGCATCTTAATAGATGACAAATACAGCCTTTACACTTGTGATCCTTGGAATAATCCATCTCGTAGTGGCACTCTTCCTCCTCTTTTTTGCAAGAGCAAGAATCCTCCTTTTCCCATTTACAATGGTCATCCTTATGCTTACATTTACATCGATCGTGTTTATGTTCCCATTGACAATGTTCATGTTCATGCTCATGCTTGTGTTTGCATTTGCAACCCTCTTGTTTGTGCTCACATTTTTTTTCTAAATGACAATAGCATTTTACATATTGTTCACAGCACTTTTCTTTTTTATGATTCCAATTCATATATTGACTAAATCTACTATCTTGCATCTTTTAATCTCCCTTTTTGTTAGTTTTTTAGTAATGGTAGCGCTAACCTTTACATTTCTAATCTATGAAGCCACAAACAAAACTTCTTGGTAATTTGCCCTCTGTACAAGAAGAAAATTATTTTTTTAAAATTAAATAGAGAAATAGCCATACATAGCTGTGAGAATAATAACAATTTCAGGGCAATAGATTGCTAGACTTCCGCCTGTAAATTTCATGGAGAAATGGAGCGAGTGTATGAAAAGCGTCCTGCAATTCTTCTTTTTATTCATGTGCTTACTGGTTGTGATTTCATTGTGGATGGTACAAAGGGAGCCTTCAGCTATAGCCCCGAGCACCGAAAGAGCGACGCCCTATGCAGAGGAGCTTGGCGAAAAATTACAAGCTACGAATTTTACAAAACAAGTGTTACAGGCCATACGGGCGGCAGGCTACTCGCCTGATAGTACAGTCGGTTATCTAATAGACTCTCCAGCGCACCAGGTCATCACTATTCAATTACACGATGGGGAAGAAATTGATGTAAGTACAGAAAGTGAAATTCAATCGATTATCGATGAGCTAGCCGAAAAGAATAATTTGCATTTATTTATGGTCAATGTTCAGCTACTAGAGCATGAATAGAGGGAGAGGCACCGTGATCGGTGTCTTTTTTTCATATAAAGGGAATTGTAATATAATGATAAAAGAGGTGAGAGAAATGAAAATATTAATATTAGGCGCGAGTGGACGTGTCGGCAGCCATTTGGTAGAACGAGCAATAAAGGATCAGCATGAGGTCACGCTATTGGTCCGTAATCCTGATAAATTACCGCAACAGCATCAACAGCTGTATGTAATGAAAGGCGATGTGTTAAACAAGCAAGATGTCGAGCAAGCAATGCATCATGTGGATGTGGTGGTGAGTGCATTAAATACAGATGGAGGCACTACATTATCGGCTAGCTTACCATTGATTCTTGAAGCGATGACAAAGCATCAGGTGACAAGAATCATTACGATTGGAACAGCAGGGATCTTACAAAGTCGTGTAACACCAACTCTTCTTCGCTACCAATCGACTGAATCGAAACGAAAATCAACCTTTGCTGCACAGGAGCACCAACGTGTATTCGAACAATTACAGCAATCTGCTATGGATTGGACGATTGTTTGTCCTACCTATTTACCAGACGGGGCTTGGACAGGAAACTACCGCGTTGAACGCAACTTCTTGCCAGAGGGAGGCAGCCAAATTTCCGTAGCGGATACAGCAGATTTTGCCTACCAACAAATCTTCAGTGAGGAATTTTTGAGAACACGGGTCGGGCTTGCCTACTAGAAAAGGGGAGATACGGTGAAATATATTCATGCCATCATCGGGATGGTGATCATTGTCATAGGATGTGCCTTTCTCAGTACAATCATAGAGGAGGCGCCTGTAAGAAATGTGATGCTGAAAGTCTATGGAGGTATCATTGTTTTCATCGGATCATTCTACCTCAAAAAAATTGCGAAATTTGGTAAGCAATAATCACTTTTACACAAGGATAGTCTAAATGGACTTATCGGTTTAACCTTTTTTTATCCTAAATCGTCCAAATGATAGCTATTTTAGTGAAAAAATATACTGTTATTTTCCTTTTTATAGAAGGTTTGCTATACTTTATGTCGAATATATCTATTGAAGAGGTGATTGTATGGACAAGGAGATATCAAATAACTATCAATATCCTAAACACCTAACAAGCCTTGATGGAATCGAAACGACAGAATTATATGTCATCAAGATAACAAAGGAACAAGTGGATAGGTTGATTGAGGATATCGATCAAACATTAAAGACGTCGACATGACGTCTTTTTTCATGCCAAAAAAGGCCACTTTCCAAGGGGAAAGTGACCTCAAAACAGGAGAGCTGTGGAAAGGCTAGCTAACAACACTACTATTTATATGTAAAAGTAGTGTTGTTAGCTAGCCATTTGCCTGAAAGATAGATGAAATTTACTCGATCTTCTAGCATGACATTTACCGCAGTTCACCATCCATATATGTACTACCTAAGTTCTTCTGACATGAAAAGGAGTAATTCAAAGCCAAATAATCGCGTATAATAGTGGGCTGTCCGCCATTTTCGAGACACAGCTTACTGGCAATTTTAATTTCCTTCTGATTATAGTGAGATTGTGCCCCAATCAAAAATATGCCTGACAGTATCAATAATGTCCCGATGCCTAACACATATTTTATAACCCTTTTCACTTGTCTTACCTCCATTTCGATACATCTACCCTATTGTCTAACATATGTTGGAGCATGAAAGCATTATGTTTAATTGACAACTTGTATACGTTTGTATACAATGTATACAAACGTATACAAAAGGAGTGTTTTTGAAATGAGAGGATCTGGATTTAGAGAGCATATGAGAGAGGGACACCACCGTGGAGGACGCCACAGAGGCATGGAAGGCGCACCACAGCGAGGAGCGAAAACGTTCCGCCGCGGCAAAGCGATTTCATTTTTAGAGATGCTGCATGTGAAGCGAGCTACCATTAAACAGCAATTAGAACAGCCAGAGTTTCAATCCATTCAGCAAATTTTAGTAGGTGAATTAAAAGCCATCGATATGGTTATCCAAGAATTTAGTCAGTTGTTTGATATTCAAGAAGATGAAACCAACGACAGTCTACAAGAGGAAGATAATGCACATGAAACAAATAAATAACTATATGGATGAGGTATTTTATCAGTATGATGTCACATTAGAGGATGTCCTGTCCTCTATTGCCGAAAATGGTATGCCTGCGATTTCTGTGTCTCGATCATCAGGAAAGCTATTGACGATGCTTGCATCGATGACTGGGGCTAAGGCTATTTTAGAAATTGGCGCTCTTGGCGGCTATAGTGGTATTTGTCTGGCGAGAGGAATGGAAAAGAAGGGCACATTGACGTCCCTGGAGTTAGAGGAAAAATATGCACAACTGGCTGCCAACAATCTTGCGAAGGCAGGCTTTGGCGAGCATGTTACGTATATGACAGGTCCTGCATTGGAAAGCCTTGAAAAGCTTGTAGCAGAAGGACAGCGATTTGATTTCTTCTTCATTGATGCAGATAAGGATAACTATGAAAATTATTTAGCCTATTGTATTCAGCTAGCAAGCCCTGGTGCATTCATTGTGACAGATAATGTCTTAGCGGGAGGCAGTGTAGCGACCCTAAGGCAGCACCCAAGCGTTATACAGCCATCATGAAAAAATTCAATGTCACCGTGGCTAATCATCCACAGCTGGAATCGGTTCTTTTACCCATTGGGGATGGCATGACGGTTTCAAAAGTTAAAAAGTAATGCATATCAGAAATTAACGATTAATGGTAAAATATTGTTAGCAAACGTTAAGGGAGAGATGCTTTTGAAGCAAGCACTAGTGGTCATTGATGCACAGCAAGAATTAATCGAGGGGAATCAGGATGAACAAGCCGTCTATCGCAAGGATGAATTGCTTCAAACAATCAATGCCGTGATTCAAAAAGCTACTGAGGCAGAGGCACATATTATCTTTGTGCGTGATCGGGATGTAGCTGGTGGAGAAGGGAAAGGCTTTCAGGTACATCAAGCGATCCAAGTACCTACTACCACTGTTTATTTTGATAAACTGGCTACGAACGCTTTTTATAAGACAGGCTTACTCGATTATTTACAGGCCAATGAGGTAGAGCATTTGGTGATGATGGGCTGCAAAACCGAGCATTGCGTGGATACAGCAGTTAGAGCAGCAACTATTCAGGGCTTTGATGTCACATTGGTGGGAGATGGCCATTCAACAAATGGTTCCCAATACTTATCACCAGAAGATACAGTTGCACACCATAACGACATCCTGCATGGCCATTATAATGTGGATCATTTCTCACTTGTGCGAAACGCCGATGAAGCGTTATTTGAACCAACACATCATAGTTATCGCTAATTATAAAATGACCAAGAATCTAGGTTCTTGGTCATTTTTACATATAGAAATGATTGAGCATCCAACCTATAACCGTACTTACGATACCAACTCCTATCAAGACTAGCCCATGGGTTGGTGCTTGATAATCCTTTTTAAGTACGATGCCCATACAGATCGCCATCAGCCCACAAAATGCTTGGAATAGGAGAAGGGCAGCTACCACATTGACCCAACCGATGCTTAAAAGTAATCGCTTACTATTGACCATTTATTTTATTGTCCTCCTTCATCTTTTCTTTGAAAATAAAGTATCATACCTAACACGCCTAGTAGTAGGGTTGAAAAAATAATAGACATTATCGCTTGATAGACAATGGCAGTTATAGACAAAAATAGTAAAATAATCAGTATGATGAGTCGCAGTAGGAATTTTGTTTTTTTACTAATAGCGAAAAAGTCCTGTAGAATAATGAGTAAAAAGCTCACCCCAAATAGGAGAGCATATTCAAGAATGATGAGAGGATGCACATTCTGTACACCCTCACCTTGTAAGTATTTTAAAATAATTATAGGAAGGAGTATGTATTTTAAATACTTGTACCACTGGAAAAGACGATCCATGTTGCTGCCTCCAGCTCAATAGACTATTTTTACAAATATTGTAACGGAAATTATGATGCAACACAATGATCTTTTATTTTCATAGGGCCACTGTGCGAGCAGTGACCCTAAGTATCAAGTCAGGAGGTGTAAGGCTAAAATTAGCTTTACACTATTATATGTATGTGAAAGTAGCTTCAAAAACTAGTTATCTGCCTGTTCGATAGATTATTTTTTGGAAGGCGACTAAATGGGGCACCAATTGTCGGATGGAGGGCTACTATTCCTGCTAAAGTAAAGATAAGGAAGGTGATAGAAGTGGATTCTTTAACAAGGTTGAATGAGGCGATTGCATATATCGAGGCCAATCTAACGGAGGAAATTGATGTGCAAGAGGCTGCGAGATTAGCTTATTGCTCGGAATATCATTTTAAACGTATGTTTTCCTTTCTAGCAGGCATCCCGCTGTCCGAATATATTCGTCGTAGACGTCTGACGCTCGCTGCACTGGAACTATCAGATTCATCTATGAGAATTCTCGATATCGCGATTCGTTATGGCTATCGCTCTGCAGATGCATTTACAAGAGCCTTTCAGCAAATGCATGGCATCACACCATCAGAGGCGAGGCAAAATGGTCAGCACCTAAAAGCTTTTCCACGAATGACCTTCCAACTTACCATACAAGGAGGTTGTGAAATGAATTACCGACTCGAACAAAAAGAAGCGTTTCACATCGTTGGTCTTATGAAAAGAGTACCCATCGTTTTTCAAGGAGAAAATCAAGCGATAACTGAAATGGCACGTTCATTAACAATGGAGGATATTGGGCACCTAAAAAAGCTATCGAATGTAGAACCAACAGGAATCATCCAAGCCTCCACTCACTTTTCCGAGGGCAGAATGGAGGAAAAGGGCGAGCTTGATCATTATATCGGCGTAGCCACAACCGAAACGTCTCCCCATTTTTCACAGCTGGATGTACCCGCTTGTACATGGGCTGTCTTTGAAGCGGTTGGACCATTCCCCCAAACACTGCAGGAAACATGGGCGCGCATTTATGCGGAGTGGTTCCCATCATCTGGCTATGAACAGGTTGCTGGTCCAGAAATTGTACGCCATTCAAGCACGGATTTTTCCTCACCAACCTTTACAAGTGAAATCTGGATACCTCTTCAGAAAAAGAAGCCTCTTGCGTAATGCGAGAGGCTTTACTGTATTTTCGTTCCATTGGGTAGCTGCTGATCGGGCGTTAACAGAATCACATCGCCCTCCACAGGTACACCACCAATGACTAGTACCTCTGACTTAAAACCCGCAACGCGACGTGGTGGGAAATTAACAATCGCCACTACTTGCTTCCCAATAATGACTTCGGGTGTATAACGCTTCGTAATTTGTGCGGAAGACTGTTTAATGCCCAGCTCTTCACCAAAATCAATTTTCATTTTAATCGCAGGAACCCGAGCCTTTGGTAGTTCCTCCGCCTCTAGTACCGTGCCGATTCGTATATCAAGTGCTATAAAATCTTCTATTGTCGCCATCACTGTACTCCTTAAGCTTTTATGACAATGTTAGCATTTAATAGAAAAAAATACAAAAAAAGAAGAGCACATTGCGTGCCCTTCTCTTGTTAACGACGATGCTCTACCAGGTCAATCGCGCCTAACACAATGTGCGCTAAGCCAAAGCCAAAAATCGTATTGGCCACCATTTTGTTAGAACCATGTTTTTGCTTCATTGCATAGCCTGCCGCCGTAACAGCTGACCCGAGTATAGTGGGGATTAAACCTTCACGAATTCCATTCATAAATTGATCCCTCCGTCGTATGATTCGGCGTGAGTTTCACACCATACTTACTATGAACGTTTGGCGAGGATACTATACTAGGCATCAACCGTATCAATCATAAAAGCGGTGATCTCTGTTTGATCTGCATTTGTATAGGCCTTGCAAAAAAGAACCACAGCACTTTCTTCATCATCAAACCATAAATAGCGAATTTCTGTTATAAAGCAACTTTGGTCTTCCATTTCATACACATCAATATCTACGGAAGCTTCATCCAGTGGCCATGTTAAGGTACCTTGCAAGGCGAAAACCTCCTGCAGAAAAATAGCAGTATCCTCTGTTAATATCTTCTCATGTTGAAGTTTCTCATATCTATTATGTACCAAATCATCTAAGGTCATTTTCGTTAATGCTCTTATTTTGTCTTTCATTTGCATAGCCTCCCTCCACCTAGTTATTTTACTGGAAAAGGAAAAATTTTGTATAGGTAAATAGGGGTTTATTGAAACGAAAAAGAGCGGTTAGCCGTATAATAAACTAAGGGGGGCTGAAAATGAAGTATATAGGCATTGGCACCATATTGTCCATTCTAGGTGTTATAGGCTCCATTCTCATATGGGGCAAAGAGGAAGCCCATTTGCTTTCAGGGCTACTCGGTGGAATTTTCCTCGTTTCTGCCATGTTAATGTCAGGAGCCATGGCAAGCGGCGATAGAATGCGCGCCAATTTCGCAACAGAAACAAATGAAGACAGAAACGAACGCAATCTCCTCATGAATAACGCGTTACTATTAGCAATACCAAACATTATTGTAGCAATCTTTGCGTATTATTTATGAAGGTACTGGCAGCCATTAATCAGCATAAGCGATGTATAAGTCAGGTATATCATTCTATCCATCGATTTGAATTAGCAATCCATTCTAAGCGTGTGTATCCATCAAAAGAAGCGATGTATCCGTCAGATTATATATTTTATCCGTCAAAATTAGCATTCTATTCACTGATTTGAAAGAGCAATCCAATCTAAGCATTTCTATCCATCAAAATAAGCGATGTATCCGCCAGATTAGACATTGTATCCGTCAGATTAGACATTGTATCCGTCAAAATAAGCATTCTATCCACCGATTTGAAAGAGCAATCCAATTTAAGCATTTCTATCCATCAAAAGAAGCGATGTATCCGCCAGATAAGACATTGTATCCGTCAAAAATAGCATTCTATCCATCGATTTGAAAGAGCAATCCAATCTAAGCGTTTGTACCCATCATCCACCACGTTTTACAGGCTATCCACCAAGCGTTACATATAAAAATCATAAAAAGTGTCACATCTACCCTAGGTGTGGCTTTTTTTGTTGCATTTAATAGAAGGGAGTACATTTGCAATAGAGAGGTGGTACTATGCAATTAACAGATGGTACACAGATATTTGACACGGATATCATTGATGAGGCTGCTAAAAAGAGGGAGCGTGATGAGCAGGAGCGGGAGATGCTCAACGCCTTTGCCCGCTATGCTTACCTACGATATAAGCAAATACGAGACAAAGTAAATCCACGGAAATGCAAATATATGTATATTCATCAGGTACGCCAGCAATTAGCATTGCCTGCTAGACTACAACGTGTTTGCAAGCTGTTAACGATGACAGAAGAAGAAGTTCTCTACATTGTAGAATTTGTGCGGAAGTACTTGAAATACGTTAAATAAGCCTCATCTTCATAGATGGGGTTTTTTTACATAATTTCTAGGGAGAATTGTTTCTCAACACCCGCTCCATATAGTATGATGAACGTGTATAAAGGAGTGAGCATAGTTGAGATTGATTAAATTTTTAGTGGTAATTGTTATATTCGTTGGTGTAGTAGGGTATGGTGTGCTACATTTCGGCACAAAATTTGCCTCTGAAAAAATTGTAGATACCTTGTCGACAGAATTGGAAAATAGCGGACAAAAGGAACAAATCAAAAATACCATTGAAAATGACCCACAATTAAAAGCCTATATGGAAGAGGCGAAAACGGTCGATAGCAGTACATTACCGTTTACGACAAAAGAAGAGGCAACAAAAGTCTTAATTCAAAAAGTCGGCATTACAGATTTGAACGACATTCGTGTGAAATTGCAGGATGGCTCGATGACGCAGGAAGAAGCTCTGCAAATGGTGGAGGGCAAATTATCTGATGAAGAGATTGCCGCTTTAAAAGTCATCGTCTATAAAGAGCTTTATAAATAAAACAGCAGAAGTTATTGTTTGCTTCTGCTTGCATTACCCATTACAGATCATGATTATATTTCTATCTAAATATTGTAGGAATTCGCTAAAAAATTCTTTTCACCTGCTGAAAAGGGCATGCTTCATGGCATGTTCTTTTTTTTCTTTTTATGTCCCTTTTTTAAAAATTTTCTTTATATAGTTAGAAAGGACATTAGATGGAAAGAGGGATCATCATGATTTATCGAGTAGCCAAAAAGGAGAATTTTGTTGTTTTGGATAAAGCATTTTTAAATGATGAGCAATTAAGCTGGAAAGCAAAGGGGCTGCTTGCCTATATGCTGTCTTTACCAGATGATTGGTCATTTAGTCTTGCAGATTTAGCAATACGTAGCAAATGTGGACGGGAAGCGACAGCCAAAATTTTGGACGAACTCATAGAGGCTGGCTATCTTCAAAAAGTGCAGGAACGAGGAAAAGACGGCAAATTCGGTAGGGTAGAATTTTTCGTCTATGAAGCATCAAAACGTGCTGCTATACCGTCAACGGGAAATTCGTCAACGGTCGTACCATCGACGGAAAAGCCCACACTACTAAATAATAATTTACTAAATAATCAATTACTAAAAGATAATGATGATAAGGAGTCTACTAGCACTGCCTACCACTTTTATGCACAACAAGGCTTTGGCACGCTAACAGCCTACATTGCTAGTAAAATTCGTCATTGGCTCACTATTTTTTCAGAGGACATGGTCATCTATGCGATGAAGCTAGCGGTGGAGCATAATGTTTTACGCTGGCGGTATGTAGAGAGCATCTTACAAAATTGGTGCGATCAGAACATAAAGAGCCTTGCAGATATTGCTATCGAGCAGCAGCGTTTTCAAGCCCGCAAGCAGCAAGCGTCACCACCTTCTAAAGCCAGACGACTGGAAATCATTCCGAAGTGGTTGCAGCAGCGTGGTGAGGAGGAACCAAAATCTCAGCCAACAATTGATTTTGCAGCAGAGCGGCAAAAAATATTAGCCCTCTTACGGAGTGAATAAATTCTTCGCATACCATGAAGGTTTAATCGATGAAAAGTCATCATGATCCTGTAAAATCATGTGAATTCTTTCCAACGCATCATCAAAGGAGCCTGGATCATAGTGACGAGTCCAAACAATGGTTGAAAAGACAGTCATGGCTGCATAGAGAGCATATAACCGCCAAAACAGATCGTCTGGTGCAGATGAAAAATAGCCATCAATCTGCCCAATACAAAAGGGGATACTTTGTTGTCTACTAAACAAGGCAAGATTATAAAAGTCATGATAAGGATCACCCACATCATAGCCATTAAAATCTATCACCCCATTGTAAGTATGTCCCTTACAAATAATGTGACCGAGATGGAAATCATCATGAAGCAGGGTGATGGGGCGTTGCTTTAACAGTGGTAAGTTTGCATGAATAAAGCGCAATAGTTTAGCCTCTTGTGGCAGTTGATAGGCATCTTGTTGGTATGCCTTCAAATAGGTAGAAAACTTTTTGAGCTGCGTTGTCTCCCAATGAATTTTTTGTGGAGGGCTCACTTGATGTATTTTTCTCAATTCCTTTCCCGCCGCAAGACCGAGGTGGTATTGCTCAGAGTCAGAATGTTCCTGAATGATTTCATCGGCAGGCGAGCCTTCTAAAAAGCTAACGACCATTGCGGAGACGTTGGCTTCCTGAAACAAGTTATAGTCAACTGCTTTATGTGTTCTTACACCCTGCTTTGCTAACTCTTGGAGCAAGGAAAACTCTACTGCACGTTTGTCATGATGTGCTAGATCTGACAGGCGCACCAAATAGCGCGTTTCACCAACTGTTACCAGATACTTGCTATCAGGTGAATAGCCTTTGTTAATTTTCACTAGCTGTGTAAAGCCATGTAAGCTTGGTAATTGACGAATAATCTCTAGTGCCTGCACACTTTCTTTCCTCGCTTTCAATATTTTAGAAGATCTAAAATACTATAGGTAACAATACTTTGTCAATGCTTGGAATCGAGAAAAGAGGTTATAAAATCATAATGAAAAAATAGTAAAAGAGCACAACTAACTAGAAAACACTTTTGTGTGAGCATTTACTAATAGTAAGTGGATGTCTTTGTGACATTCACACTTCATAGCTTCGAGGAAAGAGAGGTGAAACGATCGCAGTAGCCTTAAGCACGAACAGAAGCTGATAAGCCTCGAAAGGAACCTCAAATCATCTGTTGTTTACCCTAAAAAAACCTAAAGAAGAAAAGAATAGCATAGCGTCAGTCGCTAAAAAATAATAGGAAAGGACGGTGCAACATGAGTTATGTTATTGAAAAACAGATCATGTCAGGGCTACCAAATCAGGAACTCACGGCAGTAAAATACGTTGTAGCGCATGAATCAGGTAATGGCAGCAATACAGGTCCAAATGCATTGGAAAACGAAATTGCCTACATGAATCGAAATAAAGCCAATGCCTTTGTCTCTCACTGGGTAGGCGGTGGTGGAAGAATCGTACAAGTAGCCCCAGTCAATCGCGTGCAATATGGCTGTGGACCAAAGGGAAATCCGTATAGCTATGCCCAGGTGGAATTGGCAAGGACGGCTGATAAGGAACAATTTAAAAAGGACTATGCGGCTTATATTTGGCTGTTACGTAAGCTTGCTATAGAGGCAGGGATTCCCGCTGTTTTAGATGGTAGCGGCAACGGCATTAAGTCACATCGATGGATTGCGGAAAATCTAGGAGGCACTTCGCACAAAGATCCTTTTGACTATTTAAAAAGTATGGGGATTACAGAAGCACAGTTCCAGCAAGATATTAAAAATGGGCTTGAGGAGGGATTAACAGTGTCACAATATAATGAGCTAAAACAAGAAATAGAGACGTTGAAAAGCTTACTAGCTGAAAAAGCTAGTTTACAAACAAGCAGAGAAGTGGGAGCAGCCCATAAAGAGGCTTGGGAATGGGCTATTAGCGAAGGCATTATCCGAGGCGATGGAAGTAAGATCATGAATCCAGCAGGCGCCTTAACAAGAGAGCAAATGGCGACTATGCTGAAACGCTATTACGACAAATTTATAGCCAACTAATTGTGCAGGATAAAGCTCCTATGTCATCATGAGCTTTATCCTTTTTCGTTGAATAAAGGTTTTTTCAAACTTTTGTCGAATGTAGTAGAAGAGAGGAGGGGTTTTTGATGTTAACCAAAATAAGAAAAGTAAAGTTTGAACAGGAAAGAAAAAATCCATTATACCAGGTGGTGATGGAATGTCCAGATGGTAAGCAACTCTATGTAAAATTTGATTATACGTATAAAACAAAAAATTTCTGGCCATTAGAAGTAAATTATAATAAAAAGAACTATGGCGCTAAACTAGCATGGTATACAAATGAAGTCGAGAATATGACCGTGGCATTATTTCTAGAAACGATTGCTGGTAAAATCAACAAGAAGTATGATTTTAACTTTAAGTAACAATAAAAAAAGCAGCACCTTGTAGGAGCATACTGCTTAAGGCTTGTCCATTATTTAGTTGAGATATAAACAACAAGTGCTGCCTCATCAAATGTTACATTTGCGCCAAGTGCTTGACTGACAAAGCGTAAAGGCACCATTGTTGTACCTTGATATATTTCAGCAGGATGGCTGAGTGTGATCGTTGATGCAGAACCGTTTGTATCAACATAAGCCGTTTTATTCCCCACACCAATCACAATTTTTTTACTGTCCTTTGTTGCCGTTACTTTTTTCGTTGCATTATCATAGCTAACCGTTGCCCCTAGAGATTCAAAAATCGCCTTCATCGGCACTAAGGTTGTGCCATTTTTCATATAAGCGCCAGGCGTATAATTTTGCTTCACGTCATTTAAATAGACAGCAACCTTTGTTAATACAGGTGCTACAGTTGCTTTAGGTGTTGGCGTAGAATAACTTTGACCGCCTGAAGAAGACCCTGCATTATTGCCACCATTGCCATTATGATAATGATAGCCTGAACAAAGCCCTTTAGCCTTTGATTTGTCAGAACAATTGTGACCACCATTGCTATCTAAACGCCCTGGATGTGCGCTCGCAATAGAGGCTGTGGTGAAAAATAATGTAAGCATTGCTATCAATAAAACCAATTTCTTCATATAAATCCTCCTATTCTTAAAATATGTAATTATTATACTGTTAAAAAGAGAATTATGACATGTTTTTATAGGAAATTAGTTTTAGCGGATATTTTTGATACAAAAAAAGGCGCTAACCGTCCAGATTGGTTAGTGCCATTTTGTTATACCGTTAATTGATTTTCGCTTTGGAGATCAATGGCTTTTTGGAGCAGTCGATGCAGAACGGCTGCAAAGGTTGCAATCGTACTGGTTACAAAGATGCTGATAAGTGTCAGCGCAATAATTCCTGTAATATCTTCCTTGCCAGTAAACATCATCATAATTGTTGCAATGCCTAGCACAAGGCCGAGCAAAATAGTGAGAGCACAATTTTTGATCGTTCTCAAAGCCCGTACAGATGATTTAGAGAACGCTTTATGCTGGTCGATGTTCGTTAAGAGGCGATAAGCTTGATACAATGCAGCATAATAGGGAATGCATAGAACATACACATAGATTAAAAAAAGATAGGACAAATAGGACGATTCTGGATGTGCCGCAGCATCCCGGCTGGCCATCTCAGGTAGCCAAAACAGACCTAAAGCTAAAACTGGTATACCAAGCAGAATAATGACGCTCTTTAGGAAAATGGTTGATCCCTTTTTATGTTTCATTTAAAAACACCTCACTGGTAGTAGTATATTGATTTTAAAATAAAATTTATCGTTTTTCAATAAAAATATATTATAATTCATTGTTTTTTCGATTAAAAAAAGACATCCATCCTTATAGGATCGATGCCTTTAAGTGCGATGATTAACATCTCACATATTTACGCTTAAAGCCAATTCTGCCTCGTGCTACTTCCTTTTGAATCATTTCATACGCATTGAGCTGCGTGCTTTTTTTGTTGTCTCGTTTCATTTCCACAGGACCTATCGCCTGTGCGGTTGCCACTGCTTGTTCGTGGAGCGGCACATAGGAAATAGCTACCGTGTATAAAAAATTATTCATGGCCGATTTTGTGCGTTCGGGTGCATCGTGAATGGTATTTTTCACGATTTCCAGCATTTGAGCTAGCTTGCTCTCGGAAAACTCGCTATCCTTGCGATTCCCTAATAGCCAGCAATAGCAGCTCCAGCCCGCAGACATTTTCAATTCCTCACCACTGGCAATCCACGCATCTGCCACTTCCTGAGCAATCGGTGCCTCTGCTAAAGTAACCGCTACTACATAATCCGACAGCATATAAAAATAAGCTGCCTCGATCCATCGATTAAAATCTTCCACAGTCATGGCTTTTGGATCTGCTATGATGCCAGCAAAGTACATCGCATCATAGTTGCCCGTAGCATAAAGCTCTTCTGCTAGAGCCTGATCGATTTTAATTTTCTTCGCAATAGGCTTCATGGCACCTGTTGCCACACCAAATAACGGCTCATGGGCACCATTTGACATATACATTTTTTTCGTCCGTTCCTTGCCAAGAGCCTCTAGCTCCTGCATCACCAATTCAGCATTCATAATAGCACTTCCTTTATTTCTGTTTTCTAGATTATTTTTATTATCCTATAAAGAATGTCTTTTTGTAATGGAATAAAAGCATATCATATTAGAATATAAAATATCATATCTGAATATATTTTTGTCAGTCATTTTATATTGAAGGAAGTACCTATTTCCAATTAGCTAGAGCCTATTCCATATAAACATAAATTGAGCTGCATCCGATTCGAGGGCAATTTGATGATAGTCTGTTGAATCATCATCTGTAATCAAGCGACCTTTTTGCACGTTTAAAATGGCATGTTTAACAGAGTCTGGATGTTCAATCGCATAGTGGGAGTCTTTTAGAAGAGTGAGGGCAGATCGACATTTATGTTTATCGATGCGCTCATTTTTTCCTTTAAAATACAGCTTGATTAGATAGGGTACATCGTCAATGATTAAACCAAGCTCAGGATTGGACCGAACAATTAAATCGTCACAGTACCAATTCGCCTTACCTGGATCAAACCACTGAACGTTTTTATTTTTTAAGAATTTTATATAGGCTTTAACAGCTTCCTGGTAATTTTTCTGGCGTGCAGGAAGGGCATTATCCACGATATCGAGTAAATAGGTATCATTCAAACGATGCTCATGGTATTTTTTTAACCCATCACGCAAGGCTTTCCAATAATCTTTTATTGGATGATAATCTCCCTGATATTTTATATCCTTCACAAACTTTGTTTTAGCTGCACTTCCCTTCATTGTGAAGTCTGTAAATTGTGTTAAACCAATAGATGGCTTTGTGAGAGTCGTCATTTTTCCATCACCCTTCTTTCATCCTCGATGACATACTATAGATTAGTATTATATTGGAAAGGGTACATGTATATGATTGATGGGCTTGTTAGCAATCTGCTCCTCACAGTGTTCTATTACAATAAGAAAATCAATTTTTTAAAAAAATATGTTTAGATGTGTTTTGACTGGGAATATAAATAGCGAGCTAGTAAAAAGCTCAAAAAAATATTTAGGAGGAATAGAAATGGCTAACAAGCAAAACAATCGCAACAGAAACAACAATGAAAACATGACTGTCGAAGAAGCGGGACGTAAAGGCGGAGAAGCTACCTCCAGAAATCATGACCGTGATTTTTATGAAGAAATTGGACGTAAAGGCGGCGAGGCTACGTCTAAAAATCATGGACATGAATTTTATCAAGAAATCGGGCGAAAAGGTGGAGAAGCTACGGCTGAAAACCACGGCGAAGAATTTTATGAAGAAATTGGCCGCAAAGGCGGAGAAGCTACCGCTGAAAAGCACGATGACGATTTTTATGAAGAAATAGGACGTAAAGGTGGAGAAGCACGCAGTAAACAGCGTAGTAACAACTCCAACGGCAACCAAAATCGTCGAAATAACAATAATAACTAATCACTTTTAAATAGGTCGAAACCCTTCACACACAGGGCGTTTGTAGTTTTAAACTACAAGCGCCTTTTTTGTTGTTAAGCTCCTCTCCATCCACAGGATAAATTTGTTGAATTTCTCCTAATTGTAGTATATATTTAATCCGCTTCTATTTGTTTTTAGAGGAAATGAGGATCGAGAGAATGACGCAAATTAAAGAAAAAGAACTATTTCAGGTAATTCAATCCGTCGTGCAGGCTGTGAACATGACGGTCAAGATAAAACAAGATGATTCAGGTATTAATATGAGTTATAACTTTATTGGGGACTATGTAGGATTTGATGCGAAACGATTAGTAGAGGCAAGAAATGAACTAATGCTTCCAACTTCACTTGAAATTTATGTAAAAACAATGACCCTGCATGAGCTAGGTCATGCAGTAGATCGAGAAGCATTACAGGCATCACTTCCACGTACAATTGAAATCTTTACGATGAAAAAGCAACATACCTTAAAAGAAATATATCATCAGGAACAACTTTTAGCCATGCTGATTGAAGAACATGAAATGAATATTCAATTTGAGCAAACGGCTTGGGAAAATGCATGGATGCTTAACCGTACACATCCCCTAGTTCCTGAAGAGGACTTTGACTATATCAAACAGCATAGCCTAGCGACCTATCAGAAATTATATGAGCAAGATTTACAAGCATATCACCATCTTTTGAACCAGCAGATGGTGCAATTAGTTTAGCTAGAAATAATCATTTCATACCGTCGCAGGAATAGATCAAACCAAATAGGGCAATGTAATACTACTTGGAGGTGATCATTTTGACAAAGGGCAAGCAATATAAACGTCAGTCAGAGTTGGCGGAATTAGCGACAGATTTAAGTCCAGATGATTTAGATGTGCGCGAAGAAAATGCTTTAACACAAGAGCAAAAGAAAAACTCGAACGAAGGAAATCGTTCAAAAAAATCTGCCACACGCAAATCGCAATCATAATGTGAACACCACAATCATTTTCGATTGTGGTGTTATTTTATCTATTGCCATTTTACATAGAACTGTACTACCGAGCGTTGATTTAATGTTACAATTTATAGAATGACTGAAAGGAGCTGGAATAAATGATTATATTTATCGTGTTTGTTGGGGTTGTCGTTGTCATAGGCATCATCAGTAATGCAAATAAAATTCACAGCAAATCAAACGAGCATAACCACCATATCCATTCCACAAACGATTTTTCAACAAATGATGCACATCTTTCCTCCCAAGACAGCCAACAGTGTGCTGATACTAGTGCTACTTCGAGTGACTCATCCTGTGGCTCCGGCGGGGAATGAAGGTCAACCTTCTAATTATGGAGAACTTGCTAGGAAATTTGGTTGAGGTGATCCATCAAAGAGAAAAGCCGTTCTAAAGAGAGTCGAAAGTGATCCGAAAAGGGAAGAACCCGCTCTAACATTCATCAAAGTAATCGAACTACGACAAATTTTTTATAACCTGAATAAAACGGAGGAGATCATCTTTGCACACCGATCTCTTCCGAAGTACATATGTAAAATTTTATCCCCTCATCACTAGCAACTATTGTTACTAGAGAAGCTGTGAACTGTTCTTTAAGCTATAGCGAAATTGCGGCAACAGGCGTAAGATAGAGGAATAGATAGAGAGAATTTGGAGGTAGCAGTAGATATGATACGATTCGAAAATGATTATGCAGAAGGTGCCCATCCACAAATTTTGCAGCGGTTAGTAGCAACAAATGAAGAACAATCTCCAGGGTATGGTATGGATGAGCATTCCGAAAAAGCAAGAGCCTATATAAAAAAAGCGATTGCAGCGGAGCAGGCAGACATTCACTTTTTAGTTGGTGGTACACAAACAAATACAACCGTGATAGCGTCTATTTTGCGTCCTCATCAGGGCGTCATTGCAGCGAGTACAGGACATATTGCGGTGCATGAAACAGGAGCTATTGAGGCAACGGGTCATAAGGTACTGACATTGCCTAGCGATGATGGCAAACTAACTGCGGCACAGGTGAAAGCCTGCTATGATGCACACTGGCAGGATAGCACACATGAGCATATGGTGCAGCCAGGCTTAGTGTACATATCTCATCCTACAGAAAATGGCACGACCTATAGTAAGGCAGAATTAACCGCCTTACGTGAAGTTTGCCGAGAATGTAGTTTACCGCTGTTTATCGATGGTGCTCGTTTAGGCTATGGTCTTGTGGCACAGGACAGTGATTTATCACTTGCTGACATCGCTAAGCTTTGTGATGTATTTTATATTGGTGGCACTAAAATGGGGGCATTGTTTGGGGAAGCAGTCGTGATCGTGAATCCTGCGTACCAAAGGGATTTCCGCTACATGATCAAGCAAAGAGGAGGGCTGCTTGCCAAAGGCCGATTATTAGGCATTCAGTTCGAAACGCTATTTGAAGATACGCTCTATATGGATATTTCCCATCATGCGGTAGATATGGCAATGCTGATACGACAGGCATTTCTCGATAAAGGCTTTGCAATGCGCTATGATTCGAAAACGAATCAGCAATTTCCGATTTTACCAAACCATCTACTTCGGTCGCTGGAAGAAAAATATTCCTTCTCCATTTGGGAAGCATACGATGATACTCATACGGTTGTGCGCTTTTGCACAAGCTGGGCTACGACCAAAGAAAATGTGGATCGCTTAATAGAAGATATCCACCAATTAGTATAGCTAATCAAGCTGCGCCCTGCATGAAAGGGTGCAGTTTTTTCCTATTATTCCCTAATTATTGCTATACTATAGATAAAAGGAAAGGTGGAATTCAATGACTAAATACGTAGCACTTTTAAGAGGGATTAATGTAGGTGGGCACAATAAATTAAAAATGGCTGAATTGAGAGATGCGCTGCAACCACTAGGTCTCCAAAACATTCGGACCTATATACAAAGTGGCAATATCCTGTTTGAATCGAGTGAATCAGAAGCACTTTTGCAACAGCAAATTCAAGAGACCATCCAAACTACTTTCACTATCACGAGTACAGTAATCATCCGTACAGCTGAAGAATTCCGCTCTATTGTGAACAATTGTCCTTTCTCAGAACAAGACTTAGTAGATGCACGGGCTACAGCTACAGGGGAAAGTCTCCATGTTGCACTACTTTCAACCGTTCCAACTGAAGAGAACGGTGCTAAGTTATTACAATATGTAAGTGAAAAAGAGCGCTGCATTATCAAGGGGAGAGATGTCTATCTTTTATTTTACGATAGCATTCGCAATGCCAAGCTTAGTCAACAACTGCCTAAGCTAGAGGTGCCTGCTACAGTTCGCAATTGGAAAACGATGATGAAGCTTGCGACAATGATTGATGAATAGGGAAAATCATCTTTTCTAAAAGGGGGGCGTTCTTAGATGCGACGGGATCAAGTAGGTTATTTTATTTATCCTTTACTGTACTTCATTGTTAGAACGATGAATCAATGGAGGAAGCATGAGCCGATTGCATGGGGAGAAAATGTGACAATGATGGTCATCACAATGGTCATCATCTATTTCTTTGTTTGGATGTGGAATTGGTCCAAAAAGCCATATCAATGGGGAAAGAAGAATAAGAAAGAAACATAAAGCAAGAGAGCAAATTTCATTATTGAAATGGTGCTCTCTTGTTTTTTACTTAAACTTTTCAGGTTTTGTGGCTTTAATAGAGGCAATTTCTCCACATTGCGTACAGACAGTGAAAATAAGGAGTGAGCCTGAGGAAAAGCTGGTATTCACGGGTCTTAAAGCAGCATAGCCATCTAATTTTCCTTCAGAAAAAGATTGACCGCCACAGGCTTTACAACGATATGTATTTGTTTCCATATTCTCACCTCGTAATGTAAGTTTAAGGAAATGATAGCATAGAAAAAACTACAGCGATATGCATCACTGTAGCTCAGAATTGGTTGATACCCTTTGAGGTTTTCTAAAGTATTATAGCATAACAAGTTATTCATTGTATAGATGAAGGAACATAACTAGATGGTGCGAATCCATTTGACTTTATCGAATTGGCTATTTGAACGAAAAGATTGGATGTTTCCTGATTGGTGATTGAATCATTTATGCCATCTTCATGATCTTTGTAAAATCAACAAGTTCACAGTGGAGCTATAAAATGCTAAAGGTTATTAGTTTAAAATTAAATAGTTTAATGTTAAACTATTTTACGTTAGGAGAGCTAATTTGCTCTTTTTCGTGTGATTTGAAGGAGGAATTGAAAATGGATCGAGTAAAAAATAAAGTGGCATTAGTAACAGGTGGGGCTTCTGGTATTGGTTTATCGGCAGCTAGCTTGTTAGCAAAAGAGGGCGCAAAAGTAGTCATTGCTGATTTTAATGTAGAGGGTGCGAAAGAAGCAGCAGCAACTTTAGTCAATGATGGGTATGAGGCGGCAGCGGTTTTCCTTGATGCAGGGGATGCTTCCTCCATTGAAGCGGCCGTGAACTTCACTGTAGAACAATACGGCTCATTAACGGTGCTCTTTAATAATGTTGGTCTAACTAACCTGAAGAAAGATTTAGATGTATTAAATATTGATTTAGATGAATGGGACCGTTTAGTCAATGTGAATTTAAAATCGATTCTACTGGGTAGTCGTTTTGCCATTCCACATATGCAAAAAGCGGGCGGGGGCTCAATTATTAATACGGCTTCTATGGCTGCATTCGCCAGTGACCAAATTCGTACAGCCTATGGGGCAACAAAAGCAGGTGTGGTGAATATGACAAGAAACATTGCCACACAATTTGGGAAGGATCATATTCGTTGTAATGCGGTTGCACCAGGTCTTATTTTAACACCAGCCGCGAAAAACAATATGCCAGAAGAAATGCTGGCCATTTATGCGAAATTTAATGCGCTACCCTATCATGGGGAAGCGGATGATATTGGCCATGCAGTTGTATTTTTAGCCTCTGACGAATCAAAATTTATGACGGGCCAAACACTGCAAATTGAAGGCGGACATTATCTCGCTAACCCAACCATCGCTGATACTAATAACTGGCTAGCATCTTATAGTCAATAAATAA
>NZ_JBAHYH020000001.1:2504433-2547831 GCF_036698265.2 Lysinibacillus sp. IITD104 | reverse complement strand
AAATAGACAACCTCTTTATTATTTGGCACAAGCTTAGCTACATTTGAGGAGCTTCCAACCCAAACTGAGCCCATTCCTCTTTCGCTGGACCATAAATACCTGGAACACTTAAACCAGCCTGACGCATCAGAACCGTCATTTGACCGCGATGATGACTTTGATGCTGTAGCAAAAATAATAACAGGGAACCATTCGGCATTTGTTG
Organism: Lysinibacillus sp. IITD104; assembly: GCF_036698265.2. Lineage (NCBI taxonomy): Bacteria > Bacillati > Bacillota > Bacilli > Caryophanales > Bacillaceae > Lysinibacillus > Lysinibacillus sp. IITD104. The sequence continues at coordinate 2,547,626 of NZ_JBAHYH020000001.1, read as the reverse complement.
ACCAATAAATTCAATCGTTTCAGTCATTGTCTTGTCAGTCCATTGCGATTGTATCGCTTCCACAAAGGCTTCACTCGCTTGGTGATAGCCATCTGCAATGAACTGAGCAGAAGTAGGAACTGGAAAATCCTTTGCTGGGGCTTCAAACGCTAAATTCGAATTCGAGGTAATAATTCGAATTGCAGTAACCGTGTGCCAAGCAACCCGTCCTAAAGTCCAGTTTTCGGGAGTGATTGCCTGATGTAGCGATTCATCTGTAAGGTGATTAAGTAATTTTTGCGTAGCAGCGGCTTCAAATGCCCAAGACTGTAAAAAATGATCGATTGTTTGAAACATGAAATCCCTCCAAAAATAGCCTATGATGTCTTATTTTCCTATGCTCCTAAAAGAAAAGCAAGATAAAGCACTGCATAAAGGGGAAGGGCAATAGAGAGCAGGATGTACATGCTCCATTCACCAATCGATAATCTTCGTTGCCACCTCGTTAATTTTAGCTGTCGACAATAGACCATACTAGCAAGTAAAAAAATTAATAAAGTAAAATCCTTTAAGTTCACTAAAAAGATGTTCAGAATATCAGCTCCTTTAGGCATTTGCAATATATGTGCAAACATGACGTTCAATGACCATAAGCTGAGCCAACATAAAAAGTGCGTCTCTATCTAACATAGAAACGCACTTCGTTTTATTCGTCTCGAATGACAATAAAAACCCCGCTAAAAATTAATAGGGAGCCTATCCAAAAGGAAAGCCCAATCGTCTCTCCCAATAAGAGCCAGCCTAAAAATGTGCCAACAATCGGTTGAAAGAAGAAAAACAAGCCGCCACTAGACGCATTCATTAATTGAAGTCCTTTATTCCACAATAAAAAACCACCAGCTGTTGAGATAATGCCTAAGTAAAGCAAGCCCCCCGAAATAGTCGGCTGTAAAACACTCACCATATCTAAATTCTTTAGCCTTGGAAGGACAAAAGGGGTCAATAACATCACGGCAATCATAGATGTATAGGTTGTGACAACAATTTGTGAGTAATGGCTTGGTACCTTTTTGACGAATACCGACATCAATGCCCACGTTAAGGCAGCAAGTAGTAAATAGAGTCCGCCTAATTGCTGTGTCACGTCGATTTTTCCGTTGCCTACAATGATCCCCACGCCAATCGTGGCAAGAGCGATAGACAAGCACTTTTTCAGCGTAATGCTTTCTTTTAAAATCAAACGGGCGAAGACAACCATAAAAGCAGGGGTTGTCGCCGTAATAATTGCCCCCATCTGCGCGGTGGATAGCATTGTGCCCATTTCCTGTGTCACAATGGAAATCGTGTTCCCAATAAGGCCAACAAGAAAAAGGATCAGCCAATCTTTTTTTGCTATTTTCCAGGATTGCCTCATCATGATCCCAATGATCCCGAGTGCAATCACCGCAATCAAATAGCGCATCCAAACAAGCTCTAATGGTGGCACAACCTCCACCACTACTTTAACGACTACATACATGGCACCCCAAATACTCGCAGCAAGCGATAAAAAGATGGCGCCGATTACTAGATTTCTCATGTTTTTTCCTCCGTTTTCATAGATACCTATGCCCTTAACGGAGAAAAAGCGCTTCTACCGTTAAGGAAGAAGAAGTGCTGGTACGTCCTGTTCAAATAATGGAGCAAACATCATCATAATCCCACCATTCTCAAGTCATTTTTTATAAGTATAATAGAATACACATCGTTTTCATAGGGAGTTTTCATGAAAGCAAGAATAGGGGGAGGCAAATGGTAGTACTTCACAATAATAAAGGAGATTTATCAATCTGTTGGGTGGATGAAACATGATGAACAGATGATCAAACAAGTTTTCAATGCAAGCACACATCAAGTATTCGCCGTGGTAGATGGAAAAATAGTGGATTTGTCAGATGGCGTATTTAATGCCGCCATTTATGATGTGGTTGTGCATCAAGCCTATCAAGGCACAGGGATTGCTCGTTTACTTCTGGAGGATATGATCGCACAGTTAAGGGAGGTATCCTGCATTCAGCTAATCGCCACAACAGGGAATGAACCGTTTTATGCAAAAATGGGCTTTAGAAAATTGAAAACGGGTATGGCCATCTATAAAAATCAGCAACTAGCTCAAGAATATTTGGAATAAAGGGAATGGTCGGAAACCCACCAATGGTTTCCGACCCTACAATTTTACTCCATTATTTTTAGACTGGATGAAATAGCTGTTAGTGGATACCCGCTTATAGTGCCCTACATTCCACTCATTCAAGTTGATTAAATCCTTAAGGAATTTGGGGACAGGGCAATTCCAATCTACATTTGCTATTGTTAGTGGGAAATTATCCTCAGCGGGATTAGGTGTATGGATATTAACTGAATCCAAACCAGCATCCTCCTCTACAAACTCCATCCATATTTGATAAGGTTTTCCGAATGTCGAGAGCCTTTCTGATAAGCGGTTATATAGGGCTATATGTGCTTTGATGTGCTCTCTTCTTATCTTTAAACCATCATTGCCGTACCCGTAAAAATCAAGGTGAGTGTGCCACAAATTAAACCAACCTTCTTCGTCAAAGTCTACAATAGATAGCTCTGTGGTTGTTTGTCGCCATAAGTTACGGAAATAACGCCTTTTCCCACGAAATTTTTTCAAATTACTGTTCCTCCATTTAAAAAGCTGTTTCTTTCATTGCGTTGCCTTTTATTAAAATAAAGGCTTTGGCAATCCACTAAGATGCGCGATAACAGAGATTTGCCCAACATGGTAAGCTTCATGTGAGTAAACATGATGAAACAACCAGTTAAGTGTAGGGACGGAAGGTGGCGTCCAACCATCGGAAAACTTCGGCACCTCGACTATTTCATTGAGCTGCGATTCGTCTAATGTATGTAGAATGTCATCCGTATAATTTCTAATTTGAATATAGCTATCTAGTATTTCCTTAGGCGAACAATCATCGTGAAGGTTTAATATACAAGGATTTTTAAGTCCAATTTCATTCACCCAATAGTCTTCGCTACTTGATAAATGAGAAATAATCCATGCTACATTATTTGGATAAAACTCAGATGTCTTAAACCAAAACGTCTCATCAAGTGTGCTTAGGTAAGGTATTAACGTTTTCCTAAGATCATTACGATATGGAAATAGCACATCTATACATCCTTTCATTTATTAATAGGTTTATTGTATAGGAACAAGCACGGGATAGGAAATGAATCCTTTTTTCTCAGATTAAAAGAGGTCTGGAATATTAAAAAAATCACCTAGAGGAAGGTGATTAAATCGGATTGACTTTAAGTTCTCTTAGAATTAAAAGAACGCCCATTCCATACACAATAGAAATGGCTAAAGGTACAAGTGTGAAGGCTTGATCGACAAAGAAGCCACCTAAAATCAGAGCAGAAAAGCAGACGCCTAGAGTCACAAATAAATAAGCCTTACTTTTATAAATCCATATGTATGGCAGAAAATGAGAACCTGCAAGTAAACCAATTGTAAAGGGAAGATATTCAGGTATATTCATATACACAATGATAAATACAGGTATGTAAAAAGCTTGAGGAGCGGCAACGATTCCTCCTAACGTCCCTAAAGGATTGCCAGTAGCGTTTAAATTAATCCCAAGAATTTTACTAATACCTAAACCGATAGGGAAAATGGCACCTAAGCCAAATATCCAACTTAAACGAACTGCTTCGATTGGCAAAACTAAGGGCATTAGAGTAAAAAGTAAAAAGACAACCGCACCAGAAAGTAAAATGGGAAATCCCTTTTTTACTTCAACGATCATTTCCTTTTGTAAATCTTCCAGTGTTTTATCCATCAACGCACCATCCTTCATGAAGTAAATAGAATATAACCTATAATATACCAGTATATTTCTATTTTTACCACAGATGATTTTAAATGGAATTTTTAGAAAAGTTTGCGATCCATTGCCTAAAAAATTCTTGAAGACCAAGATTATTATTAAAATTGTTGATTAGTGAAAGAAAGTCATTCCTTTTATCTTTCTTACGTTATAAGTACCTAAGGAGAATTTTGGGATTGGAAAATGACATAGTCGTCACCTTCTATAGAATGGTTATTACCTCTAACAAAAACGCAATTTACTCAAACATCATGCATGTTTAAAGGTTACTCGCTTTTTTTTTGTCTCAATGTTAGCATTGTAGAATATTGGAGGTATCATATGGGACGAGATAAAAAATTTTCTGAACAAGACCTTTGGCATCATACGCATCAGCTTTTGCTATCTGTTGGATATCAAGGGTTTACAATGAGCTTGCTTGCACAAAGTATTGGCGTATCAAGGGCCGCAATTTATAAACAATATCCAAATAAAGAAGAACTTATTATTCAATTTATGGTTTGGCAAATGGAAAAAAGCATCGAGAACCTTTCAAATGTTAATTTTTCGCAATCATTTGAACAACAGCTTGAGGACTTACTTGTTCGTATGTTTGATATGCGCGACCTACATCAAATTTTAGGATTCGCCTCACAAATTAATGACGTATCGCTAGTTGTGAAGCAAAAAAAGGAAGTATTAAATAACATGCATGGTGGACTTTACATACCACTTCAACAAGTAATTAAGCAGGGTAAGGAAGAGGGGATAATTGCAGAAGATCGTAACAACTTTATTTTGCTTAGCTTCATTTTTCAATTGATTGACATGCCAAACCATCTCAATATGCCTATAGAAAGCTTTTTAAAGGAGATCAAACTGCTTATTTTACATGGTATTTCAAAATAAGTAACAAGTATGTCACTTATTTTAGTTACACATGTGTAACTTTTGTGTATAATGAAAAAGAATTCATATTTAGCAGGATTTAATCTTTGTTCATATGAAATCTATTTCTAATATGGAGGCTACATCATGTTTTTAGCACTAAAAGAATTAAAATATGCGAAGTTCCGCTATGTAATGATGACCACAATTATCATTTTAATCGCATGGCTCGTGTTCATTTTATCGGGACTTGGCAACGGTTTAGCGACTTTGAGTGCCGCTACACTGAAAAATATCGACGCAGAATACGTTGTCTATGAAGAAACAGCAGGGGCTACATTCGCAAAATCGATCCTGTCAGAAAATCTGCAAGATGATTTAGAAAAACAAAAAAATGTAGATAAAGTCGCTGCGTTTGGCGCTTCTACAATAGCAGTCGGCAAAACAAAGTCAAAAGATGCCGATTCGAAGGAAGATGTCGCATTATTAGGCGTTGAGCCAGACGCATTTTTTATGCCAGAGGTAATCGAGGGTGAAAAATTATCATACGACAACAAAAAAGGTGTTGTTATTAACGATACGTTAAAAGAAGCAGGCTACAAGATTGGTGATATTTTACTAGTAGCAAACTCGGACATGAAATTAGAAGTGGTAGGTTATGTAAAAGGAGAAACCTATAATCACTTACCTGCTATTTTCACAGTACTGGAAAACTGGCGTGATTATCAATATGCAGCTCCTGGCTCTGATAATGATACGGACAAGGCTGTACAAGCTTTCTTCCTAAAGGCTCCTAACTTAGAAGATCCATCTACTATCGATAAAGCCGTAAAAGATGTTGAAACGGTTACAAAGAAAACAGCAATCAACGGTATGCCTGGTTATAAAGAAGAAAACGGCACTATTATGATGATGCTTGCTTTTTGTATCGTTATCTCTGCATTCATTATTGCTGTATTCTTCTACGTCATTACAATGCAAAAGACACAACAATTTGGTGTCATGAAAGCAATTGGCGCTAGCAATGGTTTCATCGGTAAAGCAATTGTTGCACAAGTAGCGATTCTATCAGTATTAGGTATCGTTATTGGTATCGTCTTCACATACTTAACGGCTAAAATTTTACCAGAGGGTATGCCATTTGACTTAGAACCGACCTTAATCATTACCTATGCGATTGTTTTATTAATTATTGCATTATTAAGTTCAATTGTTTCTGTACGTCAAATCGTTAAAATCGATCCATTAACAGCATTAGGGAGAGTGGAATAAATGGCGCTATTATCATTACAAAATGTTTCTAAAAGCTATAAAGAAGGCGCTAGCACTGTCCAAGCATTAAAGCAAGCAACACTTGAAGTAGAAGCTGGGGAGCTAGTAGCCATTATCGGTCCATCAGGTTCGGGTAAAAGTACACTACTTTCAATTGCAGGCGCTCTATTACAGATGTCAGAGGGTACTGTAGAAATTAACGGCAGGAATATTGTTCATCTTTCAGCAAAACAATTAGCAAGTTTCCGTTTAAAAGAGCTTGGTTTCATTTTACAAACATCTAACTTAGTACCTTACTTAAATGTACTTGATCAATTACTACTGGTGAAAAAAATGGGTGGTAAGGTGACAAAAGATGATAAAGAGTTTGCAAAGCAACTACTTACAGAGCTTGGCTTAAGTGATAAATTTAAAAAAATGCCGAATGAATTATCAGGTGGTGAGCGTCAACGTGTTGCGATTGCACGCGCATTCATGAATAACTCAAAAGTGATTTTAGCCGATGAACCAACTGCTAGCCTTGACTCTAAACGGGCACTTGAAGTCGTAAAGCTTCTTGCCAAAGAAGCAAAAGAACGTAATAAAGCTACCATAATGGTAACCCATGATGAACGAATGCTACAGTTCTGTGACCATGTATATCGTATGGAAGATGGCGTGCTCACGCAACAATCTTAATCAATACAAAATAGAGGCTGGTATAAAACTCTAGCTTTCATCAAAAAGGATTCGTGCTTTTGTGTCAGTAAAAGTGCGAGTCCTTTTCGTTATAGAAAGGAATATTAAATGATTTTTATTGTTTAAACGATCAACCTAAGCTAGGAAAAACATTTGATGATTATGCACGTTTATCATGCCTCTTCAAAAACTGCTACGCAGGTCTTTGGGATGGAACCCTACAATAATAGACGAAGGATGCTCTGTATGCTTTAAAGCCTGATTTTGATGCCATAACGGAGTATGCTAGGCTGCATAATAAAGGCGGATTTCATGCGTTTACGCCTGATACAAAGGAAGGAATAGTAGAGAGCCGAAACTTTTGCCCAGTCTATGGCATTGATGTGGAAGCTGCCACAGGTTTATCCAATGGGGCTTTTACCTGTTATTTTTTAAATATAAATGTTTTTAATCAAGAGTACATATTTAGAAAAGCTACCTTTATATTGAATATGCCATTTTCAATATAAAGGTAGGATAAAAAAATTAATATTTGACTTTAGTGATAATAGGGGTTTCAACTCTACTATTCAATTTTTGGAATAGCAGGATGGCAAGGAATAAAGCCATGCTTACAGTACCAAAACCAACCCAATTCAAATTTAGGACAGAGGTATGACCGATGACAAACCCGCCTAATGCAGACCCTTGTGCAAAACCGAATTGGATAAAGGAGGTATTTATGCTTAGGGCAATATCTGGATTACGAGGTACCAGCGTGACAAGAAGGAGCTGCTGGGCAGGAGAAATACTCCAAGTTGCTACCATAAAAATCATTAAAACCAAGATCAATACAAAGAGATTGATACCAGCTAGTGCGAATAGGAGGAGCGTTACTGCTTGTAACAGCAATCCAAAACAAATGGTGAATCGAGAACCCTTTGCATCAGCCAATTGCCCGCCCACTCTTGAGCCAAGAAAGCTACAGATGCCAGCTAAAAATAGAATACCACTAATTTCGGTCATAGAAAGAGTGGATGTGGCTTGTAAGAAAGGCGTAATATAAGTAAATAGGGTAGCGTAACCACCGACATAAAATAAAGTAATAGCCAGGGCAGTTAGAATTTTTGAATCTTTTAAAATCGAAAGCTGCGATCTGAGTGTAACAGCTTCTTCCTCCTTGATAACTGGAATTTTTTTATAGATGATAAGCAGTGGAAGAATGGTCAATAAACCGATTAACATAAATAAAACTCTCCATCCAAATATTTCGCTAAAAAATGTGCCAATTGGAACACCCAGCACGAGCGAACTGCTTAAGCCCATCAAAATTATGCCGATAGCACGGCCTCTTCGTTCTTTTTCAACTAGTCGAGTAGCTACTGCCATGGCTACCACTGTAGTAATTCCTCCGCTAACCCCTTGAATAATTCGTATCCCTAGTGCGTATTCAAAAGAAGAGCTGATAAACATTAATCCGTTGCTAATAATGAACACACTAACGGTAGCCATAAGCAACTTTTTGCGATCCATATTGATCGTGAGTGCAATGAGAATTGGAGCGAAAATGGCTGCTGCTAGGGCAAATAAAGTCACTAATAACCCAGCTTCTGAAATCGTTACTCCAAAGTCTACGGCAATCATTTCAATAACGCCTGTAATAATGTACTCAACGGTTCCGATTAGAAAAACAATGAGTGATAAAACATAGATAATCAGCTTATTTTTCAACTCAATTCACGCTTCCTTCAGCAATTTATAATAGGTATTTGTATCTCCATTAATTGGACGTTTTGGGTTGTAGATAATGGTAAATATATTTCTCTACCTGGTTCGTTTTCCTTGAATTGATAGTTATTTTCTACAATCCATTTAGCTAAATCAACACAGGCTGTACAAGCAAAGTTAGAATCCGAACGAAAGGTCATTGTGGCCATCATTGGCTCAGGAGGAAGAGTCCGTAGTTGAAATGTATCAGGGAATGATGAAAGCTCCTTGGTTAAAAAATAACCGACTTCAAATTCAAACTCGTCTTCTTTCTCCTCTATTTCTTTCCATAAAACGACCTGAGGACTTTGAGCTAATTGGCGCATTTCCTTTGTGAGTAATTGATTAAATGTACAAAACAGGTCTGGAATATCTTCTTCTCTCCCGCGTGCTTTTAAAGAAAGGAATTGCTGAGCATCCACTGACTTGATGCGGATTTCTTGATCTGATTCCACCTGACCCTCTCGTTCTAAAAGTTGCATACGTTCTTCAATTCGTGCAAGCTTGGCCTGCTCCGTCTGGATAATATGTTGAATCTCACTTTTTTTCAGCTTAAACATCCCTTGTATATCTTTTAACGAAATATCTTCGTGGAGCAAACGTATAATTTGTGGCAAGGTAAACCCCAATTCCTTATAGAGAAAGATCCGATTGAGCTCTAGTAGCTGGTCTGCTGAATAGTATCGGTAGCAAGTATCATGGTCCACCTTTCTCGGCTTTAATATGCCAATCTGATCATAATAGCGCAATGTTTTCAAGGATACTTTGCTTAGCCTAGAAAATTCACTGATTTTAAACAAACGATCACCTCCAATCTAATAACTTAATGCAAGTATACAGTTTCCTGTGCAGGGGAAGGTCAAGTGCTTTTTAAAGAACTTCCTTACTACAATCTAATGTAGTAAGGCGCTTGTGATTATTTCAATGAATGTCAAATATATAAATAACAATAATAATATAGTTAAAAACAATTATTATTTATTGTTAATCGATAAATTTTGTGTTAGATTTATAGTGTCATTAATTAAGTGAGGTGCTTTCTATGAATGGTAAACGAGGTTTAACAACTTTCTTAAAGGGAATGATTCTTCTGGCTGGCATTGCCATTCTTGCCCTATGTATATTTTTTGTACCTCCTATGGCTCATTTCGCATCGAGTTTGTATCCGAATTTTTACCCAATGAATTCTCTGATTTTCATTGTGATGTATGGATCGGCTGTACCTTTTTACATTGCTCTCTATCAGGCTTTTAAACTTTTAAGGTACATTGATGCGAATACAGCGTTCTCGGAATTATCTGTAAAAGCGTTAAAGTACATAAAGTGGTGTGCAATAATAATCAGTGGCTTGCATGTATTAGGTGCACCCCTTTTTCATTTTATAACAAACAAAATGGATCCTCCTTTTGGAATAGTGGGACTCCTCATTATTTTTGTTTCACTGGTTATCGCCATTTTTGCTGCTGTCCTCCAGCGGCTTCTACAAGAAGTGACGAATATAAAATTAGAAAATGATTTGACGGTCTGAGATGGATAACATGGTGATCCTAGCCAAACGAAAACTGATCATAGAAGAAATGAGAATTCGGAATCCTATGGAAGTTTAATAGTGACGCAAGTAAATTTCTAGATTGTTATGTAGTTTAATTTTTTACATTAAAAGGAGCTGATCCACTTTTATTCTACTTTTGCTATACTTTATTAAATTGAATAGTATAAGGAGGCTATAAAAGTGGATTGGAAGATAAAAAAATTTGATGAGTTAACCGTAAAAGAACTATATGAGATACTGAAGGTTCGTGCGGAAGTTTTTGTGGTAGAGCAAGAATGTGTCTATCAGGATCTAGATTCAAAAGACGAAAATGCTTATCATTTATTTGGTGAAGACCAAGGAGAGGTAGTTGGGTATTTAAGGATCCTACCCAAAGGAATAGCATATCAAGAAGCAGCAATCGGAAGAGTGTTAACAAAGCAAGCATACAGAAGAAGGGGATTATCTCTGGAAATGGTTAAAAGAGCAATTGATTTTATTCAAGATGATATTGGAGAAGACGCAATCCGCATTTCTGCGCAGGCATATTTGCTAAAATTCTATGAGGGCTTTGGATTTAAAACGACATCAGCTGTTTATTTAGAAGATGGAATAGAACATATAGAAATGCTATATAAAAGGAGGGATAGAGCTGAAAATGTAGCGGATAGGACGCTAAAAATAGAGGATAGAACGCTAAAAGTAGAGGATAGCCCTCAAATAGAAGGATAGAATGCTAAAAGTGCAGGATAGAACTGAAAAAGTAGCGGATAGAACGTTCAAAGTAGAGGATAAGCCTCAAATAGGAGGATAGAATTCTAAAAGTGTAGGATAAAACTGAAAAAGTAGCGGATAGGACGCTCAAAGTAGCGGATAAGCCTCAAATAGGAGGATAGAATTCTAAAAGTGCAGGATAAAACTGAAAAAGTAGCGGATAGAACGCTCAAAGTAGCGGATAAGCCTCAAATAGAAGGATAGAATGCTAAAAGCGCAGGATAAAACTCCAAAAAGTAGCGGATACCCCTCAAATAGAAGGATAGAATTCTAAAAGTGTAGGATAAAACTGAAAAAGTAGCGGATAGGACGCTCAAAGTAGCGGATAAGCCTCAAATAGCAGGATAGAATGCTAAAAGTGCAGGATAGAACTGAAAAAGTAGCGGATAGAACGTTCAAAGTAGCGGATAAGCCTCAAATAGGAGGGTAGAATTCTAAAAGTGTAGGATAAAACTGAAAAAGTAGCGGATAGAACGCTCAAAGTAGAGGATACCCCTCAAATAGAAGGATAGAATGCTAAAAGTGTAGGATAAAACTGAAAAAGTAGCGGATAGAACGCTAAAAGTAGAGGATACCCCTCAAATAGAAGGATAGAATGCTAAAAGTGCAGGATAAAACTGAAAAAGTAGCGGATAGAACGCTTAAAGTGGAGGATAAGCCTCAAATAGGAGGATAGAATTCTAAAAGTGGAGGATAAAACTGAAAAAGTAGCGGATAGGACGCTTAAAGTAGCGGATAAGCCTCAAATAGAAGGATAGAATGCTAAAAGTGTAGGATAAAACTGAAAAAGTAGCGGATAGAACGCTCAAAGTGGAGGATAGCCCTCAAATAGCAGGATAGAATGCTAAAAGTGGAGGATAAAACTGAAAAAGTAGCGGATAGAACGCTTAAAGTGGAGGATACCCCTCAAATAGAATTCTAAAAGACGATATAATAGAAGATTTATAAATTGCAACAATTGAGCGCTATCCGTGAATATGGATAAGCGCTTCATATTTTTCTTGAACTTTTAAACCTTAAACTAGTATTTAACCTTCAATCCTAGTAATGAAGCAAAACCTATGGCTTGTTCAGTAGAGACTTCACACCCATTTAAACTTTCTGGGGTTACTTGAAGTCTTTTAAATTTACATGTACTGATGTCTATTCCTTTTAAGGAAGTTTGGGAGAAATCCACATCATTTAGATCACTTTCTTGAAACGCCACCTTATTAAGTAAACAATCATAAAAATTTGCACCTTGCAGGGAGGTGCTATCAAATAGCACTTGTTTAAAGCGCACTTCAGGGAAATTGCATAAGTTTGCAAGACAATGTTCAAATGAAACATTGCCGAGGTTTGCTTCAGTTAAATTCAACCCTAATAATTTACAATTTTTAAAGGCCACTCGATGAATGATGCCTTCTCTTAAGTTAGCGTTAGATAAATCGCAGTTTTCAAACATAACGTCCGTTAAATCAATTTTTGGAAAGGTACAATCGATGAATGTGACATTTTTAAAGATAACATTCGAAACGATTAATCGATCAATATCCTCGTGATCGATGATCGTATCCGTAATCATGCAATTTGTTAAATAGGGTTCCTCCTCATAAAAAATATCCTGAAAATTTGCCTTGTCAAGATTCGGAGGTATTTTTGGTGAGGTAAGTTGGAAATTGTATGACATATTAGCACACCCTTCAATGTAAATAAAAGCTTCTCCTATTTAGTATAAGTGCAAACCTAAAATAAGAACACCGTCTATACGGTGCTCTTATCTGGTTTATACAACGGATTCACCATCTTACTAAAAACGGAGGCTAGTACCTGTTGAAACAACATACCGAACACAACAGGCATGGCGACTTTACCTGGAAAGTACGTTGTGGCCAGGATGACACCGACAGCAATATTTCTCATGCCACCAGTAAAAACAAAGGTTGCCATTTGTGGACCGTCTTTTAACAGATATCGACCAATGAGGTAAGCAAATAGATAGCCTGAGACTGCAAGCAAGAACACTAAAAGCACCACGAAGAAAAGATGCATGTTGATATCCTTTAAGTAGGGAGCAATGGCACTACTATTAATCAATATGACCGCAAATAAACATAGCTTTGAAAAAGGAGCAAGTTTTTTACCGATTTTTTGGGGGATGGCTCCTTTCGAAAGTTCATTCACTAAGATACCTAAAATCGTGGGTAAGACAATCATCCATAGTAAATTCAGAATCAGGGATGCCACATCCAACTCAATTTTTTCACCCGAAACGATATAGAGGATGAAGGGGAGGATGATGGGAGAAAGGAGCGTATCAATTAAAATAATTGATAAGCCTAACGGTAAGTTCCCTTTGCAAATATTGATCCAAATAACACTCGTTACACCTGTTGGAAGCGCAACCGCTAAGACAAAACCAACAGTCAACAAATGGTCATCGAACAAAACCGTGGACAAGAAATATGCCCATAAAGGCATCAAGAGATGAAGAAAAAGGATGGAGAATAAAATGAGAACTGGATGCTTCATGAAAATTTTTACATCTTTAAATTTCATATGTAAGCTTCCTGAGAATGTCATGAAGGCAAATAGCCAGGAGACAAGGAATAATAAATGATGTCCAATGCTTTCTAAGAATACACCTACAAGTAAACTTAATGGTGTCAGGATCGCAATGTATTTTTGGAGAAATACATTTAGTTTTTCTAACATACAAAGACCTTCTTTTTTTATCTGATTTTATCACTTTTATTATAATCGTAGGTATATTTACCGCAAAAAAAAGCAGAAGATTTACTCCTGCTAAGAATTTACATGTTTTTTATCGGTTTCTTTAGTAAACGGCATCCATACAATGCCTACGATCAATAAAATATTACCTGTCCACCTAATCCATAAATAATAAGGATGGTCTTTTAAAAAGTACAACGAAGCTAGGATAATAACCATCCCAATAGCAATCATCAACTTTAAATAAATCGGAGTTTTTGCCACTCTCCTGCCTCCTTTCTATCTTTTCATGAACATGTAGCTATATCACTCTTTTTCCTAGCCAATGCGCAGTAAAGACAATGGGGAAAAATAGTATGCCAAAAGGGAGGCTTATCAACACGATATGCCAAGTAAGGATGCCACTAGAAAACAAAGATTTAAATAAAATAATACTATAGGGAATAATGATAATGGCTGAAGTGATAGCTCCTGGTGTGATAGAACGAAATAATAGCGATTGTCCAATATGGGTAAAAGCATGGATAAAGAAAACAAGTGTGACAGATGTGAAAAAATAGAGAGTAAAAGCGACTCCGTTTAGGAAATAGTAGTTAGCCAGAATGGTAGAGAGACTGACAAACAAAAAGATAAATAATACGGCAACAGCAAATTGTGCGGTGGTCATTGAAAATTGTTTTACCACTTTATCGGCCATTTTTTTGGGTAATCTTTCATACAGCTTACTACGATTATGATGTAACCATTTCTCTACCATAATAATTTCTTCAAAATCGTGAATAATAAATAAAATAGGAAACAACCAAATTAGTGTTTGAACATTCAACCATTCCATATGAATACCTCTCTCCTTATCACTATGCTGGAAGTGTTACTGAAAATACCATATTTATATAATATATGTTAATAATAACATATTGAATAAAGGTTAAAAAGATTTATTGAGATAATAATTATGCAAATCTAGTAACGACATACTGGATTGATTTTTCCTTTTTAAGGCAGGAGCTAAGTAGGTTTTTACTGTTTGATTCTCTTTTATAAAAATACAAATACTTACTATGTCAAATGAGAAGGCTGGATAAATTAATGAACAATTATGGGGTTTGAATTTTTTGTTAATTATTAGTTCATTTTACCATTTTGTCGATAGCCTATGTTATTCTATATTAGAATAATAAATCGGGAGGCGGTAATATGTATTACAGCAATGGTAACTATGAAGCTTTTGCACGTCCGAAAAAACCTGAGGGAGTCGATGGAAAATCTGCTTATCTGATTGGCTCGGGTCTAGCCTCGCTTTCAGCAGCATGTTTTTTAATTCGTGATGGCCAAATGAAAGGTAAGAACATTCATATTCTTGAAGAGTTAGATATTTCAGGAGGAAGTCTTGATGGCATACTTAATCCGACGAGAGGGTTTATTATTCGCGGTGGACGGGAAATGGAAGATCATTTTGAATGCTTATGGGATTTATTCCGTTCCATTCCTTCATTGGAAGTAGACAATGCTTCGGTTTTAGATGAATTTTACTGGCTCAATAAAGAGGATCCTAATTATTCAAAATGTCGATTAATGAAGGATAGAGGCCAAAGACTAGAGGATGATGGCAAGTTCACCTTATCAGATCAATCCTCAGAAGAAATGATTAAATTATTCTTTACGCCTGAGGAAAAACTAGAGGATAAAAAAATCACAGATGTTTTCTCAGATGAATTTTTTGAATCGAACTTTTGGCTCTATTGGTCCACGATGTTTGCGTTTGAAAAATGGCATTCTGCGATGGAAATGCGTCGTTATATTATGCGCTTTATTCATCATATTGGCGGATTACCAGATTTATCAGCCTTGAAATTTACAAAGTATAATCAGTATGAATCGCTCGTGCTCCCAATGATTAAATACTTAGAAGGTCATGATGTTGATTTCCAATATAATACGGTTGTCGAAAATGTTT
Organism: Lysinibacillus sp. IITD104; assembly: GCF_036698265.2. Classification (NCBI taxonomy): domain Bacteria; kingdom Bacillati; phylum Bacillota; class Bacilli; order Caryophanales; family Bacillaceae; genus Lysinibacillus; species Lysinibacillus sp. IITD104. The sequence goes on along the minus strand of NZ_JBAHYH020000001.1, from coordinate 2,532,211 downwards.
TAGTTGATAGGGTAGGAGACAAAAAAGTAGCTCATACATTGGTGTTACGAAAAGATGGTGTGAAAAAGAATATTGAACTAACAGAAAATGAGTTAGTGTTTGTGACAAATGGTAGTATTACAGAAAGTACAACATACGGGGATAATAATACGCCAGCCCCTATTAATAAAGATTTAGGTGGCAGCTGGTCCCTGTGGAAAAATATCGCTGCCCAAGGTGAAGAGTTTGGTCGACCAGAAAAGTTCTGCGATAATCTGCCAGAGGAAAGCTGGTTTGTTTCAGCTACCCTTACAACATTAGATGATCGTGTGGCTCCATATATTGAAAAAATCAGTAAAAGGGACCCATACGCTGGTAAGGTCGTAACAGGAGGGATTGTCACAGCTACCGATTCTAATTGGATGCTAAGCTATACATTGAACCGACAACCTCACTTTAAAAATCAACCAAAGGACCAATTAGTTGTTTGGATTTATGGCTTACTATCAAACAAGCCAGGTGATTTTATTAAGAAAAGTATTACGGAATGTACAGGCATTGAGATTGCCCAAGAGTGGTTTTACCATATGGGTGTACCAGTGGATGAAATTCCAGACATTGCCCAAAATTCTTGCAATACGATTCCATGCTATATGCCTTACATCACCTCTTATTTCATGCCAAGAGCAATAGGAGATCGTCCACTTGTTGTGCCAGAAGGGTCTACTAATTTAGCCTTTATTGGCAACTTCAGTGAAACAGCAAAAGATACAGTCTTTACTACTGAATATTCCGTAAGAACGGCGATGGAGGCAGTCTATCAACTATTAACGATTGACCGAGGTGTGCCAGAGGTGTTTGCGTCTGCCTTTGATGTTCGCACATTATTAGCATCAACGGCTCGTTTACTGGATGGTAAAAAACTAACAGATATTGATGCACCATTTATCTTAAAGCAAATCGGTAAATTGGGTATTCATAAAACAAAGGATACAATCATTTATGATTTACTGAAAGAAAGTAAACTAATATAGTGTTGAAAAAGAGACAAAGCAGTTTGAGGGGCTTTGTCTCTTTTTTTATAGCCAGTCTTTTACATAGGCAAGTAAACCGATAAACGCACCTAACCCCATGCCAATAAAGACAGGCACTATGAGGTTGGCTTTCTTGTGTACGGTTTTCATTTCTTCCATTGAAATCCCTTCTTTCCCATCACATACTTAAAATTCTAAGCGCATCGTTTGGTTCGTATCCTTGAACCCGTGTTTTTCATATAAGGATTTAGCGCCTTTATTTTCAGTCAATACATTTAACTCCAAATAGTCCAAGTGACGATAGGCTGCCCATTTTTTCGCTTCATCTAATAAAGCAGAACCAATTCCTTTGTTTTGGTAATGCTTGCCAACGATTACATCCACAATAAAAGCATATTTGTGTTCAACCAAGCAAGTATAGGGTGGGGTCGTCGTTTCTTTAATAAGCAAAAAGCCTACTACTTCGTTCTCGAATGTTGCGATTAAAATATCTGAATCCTCTTCAATAATCGTAAACCTGATAAAGTTAGCATCTTGTTTGGCAGGTTTGATATATTTAGGTTGAAGAATCGACATCTCTAAAAAAAGCTCTTGGTATAAACGCTCAATTTGTGGAATTTCATCGAGCGTTGCAGTTTTGATTTCCATACTATCCCTCCGTCAGTTATAGCATCATAGTAAGTAATATTTTACATTAATGGTTGATGAATAGAAAGGGGAAGGCACATGAGGTTATGGCACATCGATTTAATTGCGTATCTACCAAAAGGACAACTACTGTCACAGTGGAGAGAGCTAAATAGCATATTTGCGAAAGAGGATCAGCATATTTTGATTAATTATATATACGAATACCCGAAAGAAGACTTATATTTGTATACAGAAAAAGTCATGGCTGAAATGAAGAAGCGGGGCTATCAAATTCGAACCTACGAAAAAAAGAATCACTACTTTAAGGGTTTAGGTCCAGTAAAGGATAGGAAACCCTTTCAACAGCATCATAATCAGGAATATCTTGAAATATGTTTTTATAATTTAAAGGAGAAATTTATAAGAGGCCAGAAGGATTATGAAGAGGAAATGTATCAGCAATTATGCACATATATAAATAACGTGCTTTAACTAGGAGGGGTAGACATGTTAAAAGCGATTATATTTGATGTAGATGGAACGATTTTGGATACAGAGCAAGCGATTTTACAGTCATTGCAAAGAACCTTACGAGAAGAAACAAAAATAGACTATCCGTTTGAGACGCTACGATTTGCTTTAGGCATCCCAGGAAAAGATGCGTTGCAGAGGCTTAACGTGGATGACATAGAGGCTGTGCATCAGAAATGGTCTGCGGCTGTGCTGGATTTTTCACATGAAGTGGCTGTTTTCGAAAGTCTAGAGGAAGTTATTCAGCACCTTGCAGCAAAGCCACTACAATTAGGGATTGTCACTTCTAAAACAGCGCAAGAGGTAGTGGATGAATTTGAGCCGTTTGGGTTAAGTGAGTATTTCCAACATATTGTAAGTGCCAGTGATACGGCAAAGCATAAACCACATCCAGAGCCACTGTTAAAATGTCTGGACGCATTACAGATAGCACCAGAAGAGGCCATCTATATTGGTGATTCTATCTATGATTTCCAATGCGCAAAGCAAGCAGGCACCAAATTTGCCCTTGCCCATTGGGGAGCCAAATCCACCATTGGCTTTGAGGAGGCAGATTACGTTTTCTATGAGCCAAAGGATATTTTAGCCATCGTTAAGTAGCATGAAAAACAGGAGATGGTAACCTATATTTTCTCATGAGTAGCAGAAGTATCTGTAGATAATACCATAGCTGCTGTTAATCCAGCATATATTAAGTTTTTTCAAATTCAATCCCACCTTAGTTAATTTTCAAATATTTCAATACTGCGCTATAAATATATATTATAATATTAACCATATTTTGTAAAAAAATGCGTTAAAAATAATGGTAAACTTACAAAGAATGAATTATTCTTGCTTGTTTGATAAGTTTTTTAATTCATTCTTTGCTTGGTCTACAAACGACCAATATATTTTATGAAATTCATCCTTCTTTTGTTGTTCAGCAGGTGTTAAACCATAATGCCACCTTCCATTAATGCTTGTTAATAATGTCTGTCCTCCAACTACAACCTCATAGTCATAACCACCTAAAGAATTTTGCCTTGGTTTAATGATACCGTCAGTAGACATGACTATATTTTTTTCTATGTCCCAATCCATTTTGTTTAGATAGGTGACAAGCGACAATTCTCCTAAAGGTGTCGCATTCTCTATTTCTTCAGCTTCAAATTGCTTAATGGCTTTCATAGCCTGTTGATGCAGTGCTTGGCGATCAGGTGATACAGGTGAAATATATTGTGCAAGTAATATGGCAAATTGTCTATTAATGGCATGATTTTCATCATTATTTCTATGTGTTGGAGCATTTGCTGCTTTTGCTGTTCTCATGGCTAGGGCTTTAATTTGTTCTATTAATTCATCCTGTGATGGTCCTTGCTTACCTTTGATTGGTAGCACATCCCAATCAGGTGTTGCTAAATTATTGGAATACATGGAAGCTGTCTTAACATTGGTTTGCTTCCCAATTTCATGGGGTGTATAATTCCGTATCGAGTTGTCAGTTTGGACGCTTTTTGTTGTAGGGATATAGGTTTCTGTTAAATGAATTTGACTATCTTTTTTCTTAGTGTCATTACTTGTTGTGTTAATAGAAGTAGACTGCATTTGTGAGAAATTTGTAATTTTCATGATTGAAGTTCACCCTTTCAATATAGTTCATTTTCTAAAAAATGATAAAAATAGCGTTCAATAGATATAGTGATAAATGAAAAATTTTATATGTTAAACAACTAAACAATATTATAAGAAGGATGTAACGAATCCTATTTCCAAATCAAAGAGCATTAATTATATGGTAAAAAAGTAAAAATATATATTGTTAAGTGTATCAGATTATAAGAAGAGAGGGAATGTAAAAATAGTAACTAAATACATACTTTGGTAATTATTGTATATATTGAATGAAAAGCCCCACCTTTTGTTCAAACCAACTAACAAAAGAAAGTCTCGTTTTGTTAGTTGGTTTAGGAAATATTAGTTGTCATACGATAAATTGATATTTGATAATCATTCAAACAAAAAGGTGTCAACTAAAAGAGTGAAAATTGACACCTTAATCATGTTTCCAAAACTAGCACAAAAGTTTGGGAGTATCCCTGAATTTGTTTTATGACTTGTCATCAACAGAACGTATCTAATTTTTGTTATATTACACGATGTTTCTTGTTTTTTGTCAAAGAGCAAAATCCACGAACAATTCAAACGAAAGGAGGATGGATATGGCGTCCACTTAAATCTTAAATATTAAAATAGATTGCATTAGTTTTGAGCGCAAACGGTCATGATGTCCCCATCAATACCCCAATAAGTGTTTCCTCGCTCGTCACAAAGCTTACGCATAGAGAACCTTTTTCATAAGTATCTAACGTATAAAGTTGGTTTTTCTGCTGTGTTGTTAGGTCAGAAAAGGTCGTCTTGTGCTTGTTGTTTTCGCCTTTGGTTATAAGCATTGATGGCTTCATTCTTCAAAACTTGCTTACAAAAGCTATTAAATGCACAACGCACTTGCAACTCGGTACGAAATAGGTTTCATGCGCTCATCCCCCTTCGCATTTGCAAAGGTGTTGGTGATTTCCCCTTTCATAACCTTCAACTGAATTTCTTTCAAAATGCCAAGAATTATAATGAAATTTTTAGAAAGTTGCAGTAAAAAAGCTATTGAATCATAGTAGAATGTTTCTCCTTTTTCTTGCTGTTTCAGCATAAAAAGACATGGAAAATTCTGAAATGTTATATATTGACAAAAATTAAATAGCCATAGTAGACTTTACTATAAGGTTATAGTTTATAAAACTAAATTTTTATAGTGAATGTTACTATGTTGTTGTAGTTTAATAATAGTGAGTTCATAGAAAAGAGGAAAAAAATGACTGAATTCCAGAAATTAACTGATACAGAAATGGAAGTTATGCAAGTTATTTGGAAATTGAATCGTTCTGTTACATCAAGTGAATTGTTAGAGATCTTTTCAGAAAAGTCTTGGAAAGGACAAACCATTAATACCTTTTTATCGAAATTAGTTGATAAGGGGTTACTGTCTGTCACAAGAGGGAAATGGCGTGTGAATCATTATAGTCCTTGTGTAACTTTTAAAGAGTATAAAAAACGAGAAGCGAAAAGTGTATTAGACACGATGTATCAAGGCTCTATGACAACTTTTTTAGCAACACTCTATGATGATGAAGTAACAGAGGATGAATTAGATGAACTAAAACAATGGCTTTCCGAAAAGTAGGTGAATAAATGCATGCATGGATAAATAGTGTGGTAGCTTTATCAGTTGCTGGTAGTAGCATGTTCATTCTTTATTATGGTATGACGGTTATTTCAAGAGAGGCACTCACAGCGAGATGGTATTACTGGAATAGAAAATTAGCGCTTTTCTTTTTCCTAGTACCTGTATTTCTCCTATTGAATGTCCCCCTCTTATTAAAGAAAAATCATCAGCCAATAGAAGGGGAACAGCTACTTTTCGTACAACAAAATACAGTTTGGTTAACAGAAAATTTTGTACAAATACTGTTTATCATTTGGTTAGTTGGTGCGATTGTAGCAAGTGGATGGTTTTTATTTATGTATCAAAGTGGATATCGAAAATTATATCGAAACTTGATACCAGTTCCTAAAGACCATGAAGTATGGAAAATTTTAGCGCAACAACAAAGAAATATGAAATTAAAAAATAGAATTCGCCTTACATATTGTCAAGAAAATATTAGCCCTATTTTGATAGGTCTATTTAAGCCAACGATTGTGTTACCAATGTATGAGATTCCGAATGACGAGTTAGCTTTGATTCTCAAACATGAATTGATTCATTATAAGAAAAAAGATTTATGGGTGAAAAGATTGGGAATTTTCGCTATCATTCTACACTGGTATAATCCGTTGATTTATCTTTTACAAAAAGAGTTAACGAAGTGGTGTGAGCTTTCTTGTGATGAGTATGTTGTCATGCCCATGTCTTTGTCAGAGCGAAAAAAGTATGCTGAAACAATTTTAAATATGATGCAACGTGCTCAAAGGCATTCACTCTCTCCTTTTTCAGCCCCCTTTTTTACGACAGGGAAAATGAAATTAAAAAAGAGATTACAGCGAATGCTAACTGACAAAAAGGTAAGTAGACCAATTGGTATGTTATCTATAGTTATACTCTTCATTTTTAGTGGTGTGAGTATCGTAAGTTCTGAATATACTCATAACAACATTTCACCTATTGAGGAGGAGGTTTTAACATTAACAGAGGAATCTTTTGATACCTCGATAGAAGAAGAAGGGCATTCTGAATTAATGTCTGTTAAATTATCAGATGAATCAAAATTTTCTAAAGAGGAATGGAAAAAAATTTTAAAAAAGATTGAAAGAAATGAAATTATTTTAGAAGAATAATGAAGAAGCCCTACCCAAAGGATAGGGCTTCTTAAATAAAAAATATATACAAATTGTTGGGTACAAAATATATTTTTTTAGTTTGAAAGTAATTTATAGCTAAAATTAATATATTATTACTTTTCATGTAATGTGTCTTTTCTTAGTTTGTTTCTTAATTTATAAAGGGGAGGAATAGAATATGTTCAAAAAAATCTTTATAGCAATGTTTAGTCTAATTTTAATGATATGGATAAGTCAAGATTCTGTAAGTGCTATGGAAAATTCATTAAGTAATTTAGAAAACGATAGCTGAATCTGTTGAGGAAAGTGATTTTTCCATTGAAGAGGCATCTATTGATGGAGTAACTCCTTTATTAAGTTTTAATATTTCTTCTTCTTCGTTGGGAGTAAATAAGTTTGTTAAATCAAGTAATTCTTATTACATTCAAAGCGGTGGAAAGGTAAATATCACAAATATTACATGGAGTCCATCTAATCAAAATATTCAAATAGGATTAGTTAATGCCGCTACAGATACAAGATATTGGTCAAGTGAACGTACAGGTGGAAGTCAAATTGGTGGTTCGATTGTCTTGCCAGAAACAGCTCCTAGTGGGCAATATTATGTTGCTATTCGTTCTGTGGCTACAAATACGACAAGTATCAGTGTATATGGGCAATTTAACTTTTAAATAATAATTTAATTTTGATAACAATAACTTTATTACTCTATCTTTAAAATATTGATTGCACATGAACAGAAATTCCATGACTATTCAGATACTTTGAAAGGGGGGATGTCTAATATAAATAGAAGGTGTAAGGTTTGTTCGATAGCTTTATAAAAAAAAATTTATAAAGAGGTTTTATCATGAAAAAATTAACTTCATTTTTCTCAATTTTTGCATTGTTTTTAGTATTAATTATGCCACAAAACGCATCAGCAGCAACTACTTATAGTGCTGGTGCAAGTTCACCATCTACTATTTATGCTTATAGCCTCAATACTTGGTCTGGACAAGGTTTCTGGGATTTAAGAAATGTAAGCTCTATTCCTGACACAGCCGTTGTGACAGCAGCTAAATTAAATTGGAGTATTTGTACAACTTGTGGTATGTCTTATGATACAACGGTTGTTGGTCTATTTAAGCAAGATGGGTCTGGCTATCAGATGGATTCAGGTTTTTACAATTATAATTTTGGTGGTCAACCTGTTAAACAAAATTGGTTTGCTAGTTTTAAATCATCAAAATTCAACGGCTCAGGTTATATACGACCTGTTTTAACATTATTATGGGAAGATTCTACAAGTTTAACATCTGGTACACTTATGTTAAGTGATTCTCCTAGTGATGGTCTTACTGGGCAAGCTAATGTTGTTGAAAGCGAAGAATTAATATATGAACTAGTGGAGGAGTAATTGATGAAAGTTACTTTTAATGCAATTAACAATTTGGGAACAGTTTCTACATTTCAAACACAGCAAAGTAAACAACCTTTTAATATCGAAGCAAATGAAATAGATGCTAAACAAGCGAAAGTCGAAGCATCACGTGAAAAATATGCAGAATTTGTACAATCTTGTAATGCCATTTATCAGGGAGCAACACCCACTCAACTTATGGATAAACAAACAAATTCTATCAATATTACTAGCGGTGTGTACTATCATTTAGGCTCAGTCAATGGGAAACCCCTTAATGGCACAGCTTTAACTGGTGGTGGCTTTAATTCTAACTTTAGCCCAATGATACAATGGACAGGAGTTGGTACAAAGGTTACACCCGAACAAGAAGCCGCTTTTAGAATACACCAGTCCTATTCACAAGTTGAACGTCAAGAAGCAAATGAGCTTGTGGCTGTCTTTATGAGCCTTTCTCGGTTAGCGGAAGGAAAAAAATCTGTGGCTAGTATGAATGATGATGTAATGTTTAAACAACACTTCCCTAAGTTTGCAGAAGGAGTAGGACTTGACTTAAGTAAGCCTTTCACTATTAACGGCAAGTCATTTATGTATTCAAAAGGAGTATTACAGGCACTAAATAAGGAAGTGTAGTTGATAAATTGCTGGGGCATAAATATATGTTCCAGCTTTAACGTTATGCTTATCAAGCAAATACTTTTATGGGAAGATTCAGCAAGTGCAAAATCTGGTACAATCTTGCTAAATGAATCATCTGATGAGATTTTTATTGAAATAGAAGATTTAGGAGAGGAATAATTTATGGAGGTAAAACCAATTTCATTTAAAAATCTAGGAGCTATTGCTAGTTTTCAAGTACACCAGAATCAAAAGCCTTTTCAAATGGAAGAAATGAAAACATATTATAAACAAGATAAAATTGAAGCAACACGTAAAAGTTATGCTGAATTAGTACAATCCTATAACAATATTCGTAGAGAAATAAATCCAACGAAATTCGTTAATGAGCAAACCAATTCTATTGATATTACGAATGGTGTGTACTATCATCTAGGCTTTGTAAATGGAAAACCTCTGAATGGGACACTTTTAACTGGTGGCGGCTTTAATTCAAATTTCAGTCCTATGATATGGGATAATCCAAACTCTAATGTTGTAACACCAGAGCAACGAGAAGCCCTTAAAATCCATCGATCTTATTCACAAGCTGACCGTCAAGAAGCAAATGAACTAGTAGCAGTTTTTATGAGGCTTGCTCGTCTGACTGATGGAAATGCTGTAGCAAATGCCAATAATGATAAAATGTTCGCACAACATTTTCCTAAGTTTGCAGAAGGAGTAGGACTTGATTTAAGTAAGCCCTTCACTATTAATGGTAAGTCATTTATGTATTCAAAGGGAGTATTACAGGCACTAAATAACGAAGTTTAATAGATAAGTTACTAAATTTGGTATTTTAATGAAAGTTAGTGTCTTTGTCAATGGATTTAGTTGGGAAAATTTATTCGTTATTATTCCTACTAGGCAAAGGATAAGATATGAATGAATCGTATGAATGTTAATGAGTTAACATTAAAACTTTTGGGTGTAGAAAATCCTTCAACATCTATTACAATGCCCCATTTTAATAATGGCGCAATGCTATGCCAACTAAAACAGCGCCTGTCATGAATGAAGAGGAATATAAAAAAGCAATCATTGCACAAGCAAAGAAAGATTTTGACAATGGGAAATTTGGAGGGCATAAAAACCCTTCCTATATGGCTATGAAAAATAGTTTTGTATCTGTTGCATCACCGAACCGCAAAGGAGCTATTACACAAGCATTTATAAGCCTGCCATTTATGCAACGAAATAAAGTGAACTATTTGCAGGTAAAAGATAAGCATGGAAACGAAATTGCTAGTTTCTCACCTGCAAAAGGCTGGACAGCAGTAGGTACGTCCGCAGAACATGCGCGAGAAAGTACATTTGATTCGATTTATACAGAGGCATGACGTTCGTTTAAAGCAGCAGCTCAAAACAATGAAAATCAAGCGGATGCTTCTGTTCAACAAAATACAGAAAATAATTCTTTTGATGTAACTATTTAAATAAATACTTTATAAAATGGAGTGGCTATTAATTGATATTTCAGTTGATCACCATTCCATTTTTATCTATCTTTAGGATTCTTTAAAAAAAGTCTGAGAGATATGGAAATACCAAGAACAGTGGGGATGTATTTGAAAAAAATAGATTTATAATTTTGATATTGGTTGTTTTTTCAAGTTTTATTTACTATTTGAATATGGATAGAAATTATATGAATTTAGAAGAATTTCAAGGATTCCCTATCCCTAATTCAGCAATTTTAGAGGAAGAAAGTTCAACACCGAAAAACTATAGTTGGAAATCCTCATACGGGACATCCATCCCTATTTCTTATCGTATGGTAATTAAAAAAATGGCTGGAAACAAGTCGAAATAGATGGTCATGGTATAACATATGAAAAGGATGGATATAAAATCAACATAACAGTCGCATCAGATTATATGGCTCTTATTAGAGTACAATAATTTTTTTAGTGTATTTCCTCTATTACTAATTAAGGGTAGATTTCATCAATGTTTCTCACTTAAAACTAACTTGTTATGTTTTGCTTATTTATCTTAAATAAATTAAAAAGACAAAAGTAACAATTTTGAAGGAATGCACCACGCATTCCTTTTATATGGAGAATTTTTTCGATTTCTTTCGCCACTGTAAATTCGGCAGTTCAACTAAGAGAAGAACGTGTCAGGTTTGGAGGGGTTTATTATTTTCTATCGCTTGAAGGTTTAACTAATTCTGGCCGTTTCTCGGAGTTCTTGAATGTCGTGGATTTTGTTGGATATAAATAGAAGGGATCTCTGTTCCAATTGATTGTTGTCGATTGGAATTGCAGGATGGACTAAAAACCGCCAACACGACATCATGATGATTCCTTAGACGGTTCAACAGATTACAGCTGGTCTTTGGACGTCCATAATTAGATGACCCATTCACAGAGAGGTAACACGCACAATTCTCCCCTCTCTTCGTTGTACAGATTTTTAGATGGGCTGAGTAGTTATATAATATTTTTATAACCTGATAAGTAAAGCAAAGGAGGATTTGAGCATGAACTCTATATTTTTATTAATCATTTCAATTTATGCTTTTTTTATAGGTTATAAGTTTATTAAACCAAACTTTAAAAAATCCTTATTTACAACTTTTATTATTATTCTTATTACAAGTACATTATTATTCTTCCTGGTAGATATAGTTACTTTCAAGCCACGACCAAATAAAGCGGTTTCTGGTAATGGGAATTTAGGTCTCATTGTTCTATACTTCCTAATTCCAATTTTTCTTATCCTTTTATTTATTTTAAGTAAAGGGATTTATCAAGGCTTTAAACGGCAACCACTATCTGAATTGAAAAAACATATCATGTTTGGGATTGTTTTACTTGTAATGGGGACTATATTGCAAATAACATATGTTTCAAGTACATTAAACGCTTTATCAAATCACCGGTATAATCCATTCGAAGAAGGATATAGAGGAAGTATCATTAATCAGTACACGAACACCTTGTTTTTCAATGGGAATATATATGGTATTTTTATTGCAGCAGTAGTTATTGGAACACTTTTAACTCTTAGGTTTAAAAGAGGTAAAGACCACACTAAAATGTAGATACCATAGTAAAGAACTCTCAGGGATATTCTCTTCTTTTCCATAAAAGGGTACAGTACTTCCAAAATCCTCCGATAACTAACCAGAAATATAACCTCCTGTATAGTAGTGTCATGCTAATTTGCATGCAACTTTAGTATACAAGAGGTTATTTTATATATAGTGGCTCTCTGTCTCCCAATGGGTGGCTCGAAACTCCGCACAAGCAGCTCAATTCATCCGCAATATTCAACAAGTGAGAATGTGACACTTGTTAGGTGTTTTTAGAAAATTAATAAAGTAGGACTCAAGTTTAATTGGAGATATATTTATTGGTCAACAATCATCCAATTTGATCCTTTTCTAAAATTAACTCATATTGTGAACGCTTTGTACATGGCTGGGAGGGCATTGTTTTTCACATAGTAGGCGACCTTCACTTGCGGTACATCCCGCATAATAGGGACCATTTTGATTAACCTGAATCGCTACCCAAACTATCCAGTAACGATAATAATCGTTGCTAGCATGAGCTAGGTCAGGAGAAAAACGAACTTTTTTTTTCAATTTTACTTCGTCCGTGTAATGCTTCTAAATCTATAAACACGTGCTCTTTTTCACAATCTATAATAATTGACGTTACATTATTTAGATCAAGGGTACCTACTCCGTAACTGCCATCCCCGTCAGTTGAATCGTTACTTAAAATTGTAAAATGCATTTTCTCTTTCATAGAAGTCACCTCTAGGCTTTTTATACCGATGTACTTTTTTATAATCAACAATATTTGAATCAAATCAATTGTCTGAACATACAGTTTTGCTCCTAGCAAAAATCGCATAAAAAAACATCACTGTACGCTACGTTGTACAAGCTGTTATACCTGTTGGTAATTTTTCAAGTACAAATCTAACAAACACATTACGTATAGTTTTATAAATTAAGATACTTGAACGTTTCGTAGTCATTTTTTTCTATACGTAATGGTTGTCTAGGATTTTTCCTCATACTTTTATCGTTAAAAAGTATACATACAATATACCGTGTGACGTCAAAGATTGTCTTCAGACTAATGTCTGAAATGTTATGTATTGGAAATTTGACGATAATACAGTGATTGGACCTTTAATTAACCGAACATTGTTGCTATCAATTTTGCCTTTCCGATTTAACTGCTTGAATCCAAGCACCTAGCATAATTTCGTGAAATAGGGATGGGACACAAGCTTGACTAGAGGGAAATAAAATTGCTTGTTGTTGTAACAACAATAGTGTATGATACATAGTATAAGTTATACAGTGTATATCATATAGTAAGCGAAATAGAGGTGAACGAATGAGTACGTTACTGAATTCATTAATGACTGAACTTAGGAGAGGAACACTGACATTAGCCGTTTTAAGTCAATTACGAACACCGCAGTATGGATATTCACTTGTTCAATTATTAGAAGATTCGGGCATTAACATCGATCAAAGTACCTTATATCCATTGCTTCGCCGTTTAGAAAAACAAGAGTTAGTGACAAGTAGCTGGGAAACCTCTGAGAGTAGACCCCGCAAATATTATGTATTAAGTGAATATGGATTAGACGTCTTTTTACAATTGAAACGAGAATGGATTAATAATTCAAAAGAACTCTATGAATTACTAAAAGGAGATGAGGATAAAGATGAATCTGACTGAAATTTATATTCAAGAAGTCACGCGGAGGCTGCCTGAAAAAAATCGTGAGGATATCGCACTTGAGTTACGATCAACCATTGGGGATATGCTGCCTGATGATTACAATGAGCATGATGTAAAGGAAGTGCTGGAAAAGTTAGGGAACCCAGCAGCGTTAGCGAGCGGTTATCGTGATCAACCAATGCATTTAATCGGCCCTCGCTATTTTGATGTATACCTCTCGTTACTAAAAATGATTATACCAATTGCCGCTGTCATTGCGGTAATCTCAATGATTGCTGAATATTTTATTAGTTTTGGTGGGGAAGAAGCGGTTATGAATGCTGTCATCAATATGATGGGTGAAGGAATATGGAGAATCATCGAAGTAGGCATACATGTCTTCTTCTGGCTAACAGTTGTATTCGTCATTTTGGAACGTACTGATAAAGGAAAAGAACAGCATCCGTTGTCAGTAAGTCTTAAAAAATGGACTCCCGAAGATCTGAAAACCGTCATGTATATTCCTAAGAAAAAAGCAATTACCAAGCTTGAAGTATTTGGCTATTTAATGTGGACGGCCATTTGGGCAACTCTTTATTTTTATGCAAATCATCTTTTAGGTATATATGAAGGTGGTGGAGAGGGTCTCAAATTCGTAATGCCAGCTTTAAATCAGGATGTTTTACTTCATTATTGGCCCATTGTAATCGTTGTCATTGCTCTCGAAATAGGGTTAGCTCTCTACAAATTACTGAAAGGACAATGGACGAAAAAAGTGGCAATCTTTAATACAATTGTGGAGCTTTTCGCAACCGTTGTATTCATTGTGATAGTAAGTAATCCGAATTTAATAAACCAAGAAAGTATCACGTACATGAGTGATTTATTTACCACCTCTGCTAAGCAATTTGAAATATGGCTAATTGGCGGCATAATCATTATATTTGTTGTATCTGCGGCAATCAGTATATTCGACGGCTTCCGCAAGGCTCGAATTCGTTAATTCATCGTTGTTTAGCATTAATTAGTACGCAACCATGGATACTTTACTTAAAGATGGCCTCTGTATAGAGCCATCTTTTTCTTTTGAAATCTATGTAGGATGAAGTGAAATTACATAAATAAACAGTGGGGGAAGTAAAATGGATTTACTAATTGGAATAGCAATTGTACTAATTGTGTTTTTCTCTTCAAGCATAATAGAGAGAAAGTTAAAATCGATTGAAAGGCAAAACAATCGCATAATAGAAATACTAGAAGAAATAAGAGATAGAAAATAAATAGATCGTCTATGAACAGCGAAGTTTAGTATAACAATGAAATACCCCATCAAAGTAAGACAAGTGAACTGCTCCCCAATTGTTAGACACATCTAACAATTGGAGGAGCAGTTTTTATATGGCTAAATATACATCAGAAGAAAAATTACAAGCAGTTCTACGCTACATAGAAGGTAAAGAAAGTTCACATGAAATTGCTAGATTAATTGGAACAGATCACAAAGCGATTCTTAATTGGGTGAAACAATATGAGTATAACGGCGTAGAAGCGTTTATAAAACGATATACAAATTATTCGGCACAGTTTAAACTAGACGTACTAAACTATATGATTGAAAACGGTACGTCCTTACTTGAAACGGCAGCTATCTTTAATATAGCTACTCCTTCTACACTTCGTTTTTGGAAAAAACAATTTGAAACAAAAGGATTCGATGCCCTTCAATCAAAGAAAAAGGGGCGTCCATCCATGAAAAAAGAAACAAATAAACAACCAAAACAAGCACCAGTAGAAGGCTCACCAGAAGCACTTCAAGCAGAAATCAATCGTCTACGTATGGAAAACGAATATTTAAAAAAGTTAAACGCCTTAGTTCAAGCCAAGGAAAAATCACCAAAGAAGACAAAGTAAACGTCATCTATGAATTAAGGCATAAATACTCGGTGAAGGCGCTTGTAGCGTTCGCAGAAATTCCACGTAGCACGTACTATGATTTAGTAAAGAAGATGAATCGTCCCGATCTAGATGCCGAGTTAAAGGCCGAAATTCAAGAAATCTATAAGGAACATGAAGGCCGTTATGGCTATCGTCGCATTCGTGATGAGCTAGCGAATCGTGGGCAAAAAGTGAATCATAAGAAAGTGCAACGCTTGATGAAAGCGCTAGGCTTAAAGTGCATCGTTCGTATGAAAAAATATAAGTCATATAAAGGGACAGTTGGTAAAATTGCGCCTAACATTTTAGATCGCCATTTTACAGCAAAAGCGCCTAATGAGAAATGGGTAACAGATATTACGGAGTTTAAGTTAATTGGTGAAAAGCTTTATTTATCGCCTGTTTTAGACTTATTTAATGGCGAAATTATTACGTATACAATTGGCTCTAGACCTACATATTCGTTAGTTTCAGAGATGGTAGAAAAGGCTTTAGAGCGGTTGCCAGAAGAACACCAGCTCCTCATGCATTCCGATCAAGGCTGGCATTATCAAATGAAACAATATCGCCACGCCCTTCAATCAAGAGGGATTGTGCAAAGTATGTCGCGTAAAGGCAACTGTTACGACAATTCTGTCATGGAGAATTTCTTTGGCATCATGAAGTCGGAATTTCTCTATTTAAAGGAATTTAAAAGTGTCGAGCATTTTAAAAAGGAACTGGAAAACTATATAAACTATTACAACACGAAACGTATGAAGGCAAAATTAAAAATGAGTCCAGTGCAGTACCGAACTCATTTTACCCAAGCTGTCTAAACGAAATAACCGTGTCTAACTTTTAGGGGTCACTTCAAAGCTTTGATGGGGTGCTTTTATGATTCACAGATAAAAAAATCGCATGACATTCAATAAAGGGACAAGCTTACAATTTTAATGGGAAGGTATTATTCAGGTGGATATTTATACGTTTTGAGATGTGTGTGATGAATCAATTTAACATCAGGTCCTGAAGAAATTTCATAGGTCATTCGATCCTTTCCAATAGGAATCCATTGTCCGCCATCCGTAGGTTCAATTTCAAATGTAATTTGCATTTGAAAGCCTCGGAAATGATTTCTTTTTGTATCAATTACTTCAATTTTCCAAGGCGTAATATGAGGGGAAACATCCTTTCTAATCTTTGAATAATAATTGGTCAAATCTTCTTCAATATAAGGAGTAAGCAAAAGCATGAGCATATCCTGCAATCTCAGCTCGCTAGAATCCTGTGTTGGTTCAGCGGATATCGTTTGAAAAGAAGTAACAAATATAAGGGGGAGTACGAGTAACATCTTTTTCACTTTCTTTTACACCTCTTTGTGATCTTTCCCTAATGCATTGTATTGTTACCTTTATGGAATGAAGTATGTATGATCGAAGTAAAGGTGTTCGAGTATAGGTTATACAAATAATTAAGATATTTTCTGACATGACGATTGGAAAAAAATAAGCTGCGATACGGTTCATCATAATAAATGGTGTGGAACCAATCATTTTGACGGAACCTTGCTATATTTTGACCAACATAGGTATTCGATAAAAAATTTAAAATAACCTCAAACATAAATTTATGTCCCATCATAACAAATAAATTTGATCGTAATGGGGGGCGATGAAGTGTGCAATAGCCAAAAATATAGGGGCACCGATGGAAGTGCCCCTTAGTAACAAATCGGGAGGTGCCTTGTTAAACGAATTCGCTTAACATTACTATTTATATGATAAGATTACTTGGTTTTATAGACCATCTTCTTGAATATGCTAAAATTTACACATCGTAGCGAAGAATAGCTGTTATCCAGTCCTTTACTAATAGTTGCCATTGGAGCTGTGAACTGTCTAAGGGAAGAGAGTGACTTTGCAGCTCTTTAGGGAGCAATTGTATTTTATGACGTATCATTTCATTGTCAGGTGATTCTGTATCAATAAATAAAAGATAGCGTCCAATTAAATCTTCCTTATACATAGATGGATAATCAAGGGCTTTTAATACACGTGTAGAAAATTCCACACCATTTAGCTTTACTTCAAAATGTCCTCGCACATTAAATTCACAGTGAATATGTGTACCAGGTAATCGACGTAGCGCTTGTAGGAAAGCAGCTAATGTTCTTTCACTAATGAAATAGGTTTTCCAATAGTATTGACTTTCTTCATGTTTACTTGAATTAGCATCATATATATCGTACCTTATTTCGATTGTTGTTTCTGCTTCGCTAAATTTTTTCCTAGTGAGGTAGTGCCGAGCAATTTTTTTAATGGTGTGATGATCTAAGTCACACCCATAGCTCAGAATAGTTACTTGTCTACGCTGTGCTTTGGCGAATAACCGCATTTCTAAATTTGCATCATTATTTAAATCCCAGCCATAGCGTGGGTTGTAATGAATAGATGTACTTTTGTTCATTGCGACCTCCTTTTTGCCTAGCCTAATACCATTATAAATAATTTTGTCTAATTTTCCTTATTTTTCTTTTAAAAATGAAACTTTTGGATTTTAAGTTTCGTATAAACTGGAAAATACTTTTTAGGAGGTAATTATGGCTAAATGGAGAGGCACAATCCTTCTATGTACATTACTGTTAACAGCCTGTACAGCAGAAACCGCTCAACCTAAAGAACAAATACAGGAAGAGAAAAACGATGGAAATATTGTGGTAACAAAGGATGGCAAAGTAACCTTTGAGATTAAGAATGAGATTGGTGTTCCACAAGAAAAAGTAGAGGCTATAAAGGATGAAATTGTGACAGCATACGACCACATAAAGGATTCTATACATACTTCCTACACGCCATCCGAGCACATAAACGTATGGTTTAAGGAAGACGGTCTATCCTGGGGGTTTGCATCGAAAATCGAACTAGTTGGCGTTCAAGATGATACCTATCCACTTGTCCATGAAATGACCCATTCCTTACTTGGCTATGGCAACAATTTTGGATCAGACCATGGCTATTTTACGCAAGAGGGTTTTGCGAGTTATATGGAGGGTCAATATGGAAAAAATAAATTATACTTTGAAAAATACATGAAGCATTATTTGGATTCAGATAAGATAATTCCCATTAGTAAGTTAATTGATCCAAATCAAGATGATGTCTATTTTCGCCCAGCACTTTCAAGTGAAGAAGAGAATCAAGTCCTGATGGAGATGAGCTACACGCATGCGGCTTCATTTGTTACATACCTAATTAATACCTATGGACTCGAAAAGTTTGAACAGATCTACAACGAGAAAGAACTAGCAAAAAAAGTAGAGGAAGTATACGGAAAGAGTAGTAGTGAGTTAGAAAAGGAATGGTTAGCATTTATTCAAAAGCAACAAGGACTTACTTATGAGGAGAAATTTAAATCGGGAAATTTTTATGATATGAATACGATTCTTCTACAAATAGATCCAAAATATTTTGCTAAGGAATAATATTTTTCTTCGGATGAAACTGTCTATGTAATAAATGCACGCCCAGTAAAAGGCAAAGGCCACCAATGATTCTTAATAATATATTTTTGAAAAATACTGTATCGTCAACCGTAATGACAATCAACATAGGACCAACCATAATCAATGCGATGCCAAGCAATGCCATGTAGAAATCACATCAATTTCCCATGTCAGATTTGATTATCGCACGATTGTCTGACAAGGAAAAGGGTCACTAGGCTGGTAAAAGCGACCCTTATAAAATAGCTAGAATGACCTTACATGGCTTTAACAGTCTGTAAAAGGTTAGGTGCTATTGGGATGATTAGTACATGAAAGAAGCGCCAACAATAATTAAAAGAATGAATAGAACAACGATTAATACGAATGTTGAACCGTAATAGCCGCCACCGCCAGAGTCGCCGCCATAATAGCAGCTGTTGTTCATGTTACCTACGTTTCCGTTGTATCCCACTGAAAATCCCTCCTTTCTACAACCTATAATATGTATGCTTGCAGAAAGGAGAAATGGTATTTACCCTATGGTTCTAAAAAATGCTGAAAACATTCTTGTATTTTATTTTTAGGGAGAAGGTTTTTTGAGATTGGTATTTTATTTTTACAAATAAAGTGAGAAAAGAAAGCGGGGGTTACATGCTAAGGGAAGAGCTAAAGCAAAAAATCATCAGTGAATCGACTGAATGTATTGCTTATTTAACAGAATTAGTGAATTCAAATCGAATTTATGATGGGGAAGTATTGGCAATCATTATAGATGTTATAAAAAATGGACCTGATCAATTAACAAGCTCGCAGTGGAATGTCTTGTTAGATAAGGGGTTACTACCTGATTTTTATGTAGAATGTGATCGCTGTGAAGATACCATTCCCTGGTCAGAAATGTACCGTGCGATTTTCATAGCGAGAGATCATTATTGTCCCTTTTGTAGATATATAGAAAATAAAGAGAATACAAGATTATTAGACTAGGATGGTAGAGGCAATAATGAAATGGTTCATGATAATTGCCGAATGGCTATTCTTTTTATATGTGTTTATTTGTCTATTGAGCTTTAACATAATTCACCTTGGGAACCTTCTCTATGTGGATATGCCGCACGAAGAACCGATGATTGTGACAACACCCTTTGTTCAGACCTCACTGTTCATTATAGGAATAGGTGTTGTTTGTTTCTACTATATGAAGTATTTAAGGGGGAGTAATGCTTATAAAAGGTCAAAGGCAGTGATCTGGGGAAGTCTATTTGCCTGCCATGCATTGGCAAGCGGTTTTTATTTGTTCATGCGATTTGGGCTTCTATGGAATCAGCATGAAGCAATGGAGCTTTTATTATCTACGGTTATTAGTTTCGTCCTTACGATCCAGGCTGTGATGAAATATGTTACAAGTAAATATAGAAAGAGTGAGATGGATGACTGAAAAAACGATTGTAGAAAAAGTGCGTGAAACAATTGAAGGCATTGAAATCGGTTATTTTGACACTGCCAAACCTTATATTTTTGATGAGTATTTCAAGTACTTTGATGATGTCGATTTTGAAACAAGAAAACATGCACTATTCCTTTTTGTATGCATGCTAGGAAACTGGTATAGTAAAGCAACGTTTGTCTTTAAGCCAGAGAGCGAGCGCTTAAAATATGGAGCTAGCACATACTACGATTTCGAACGCTATCTAACAGCTCTATTGCAGCATTATTCAAAAATTGAGCGAGACTTTCCCTTTATGTTTGAATTCATTGTCGTGTATTTAATTTTGATTGAACAACAGAAGGGAGTAAGCTACGAAGATTGGTTTCCTGAAATTGACGCAACGCTATTTCAAGAACTTAAAGAGAAAATATTCATTCCAAACAACCGTATTGTTCAAGAGGTTCATCCTATCAAATATTTATTTAGAGAGGTAGGGATTAAACCATTCTTTATAACAGATTTTTTTGATGAGTAATATGTTAGAGATTAAAAATAGTCATTGTTGTTGAGTTAGCAGCAAAATATCTTTGAAGACCAATAAGCTGCTTATACAGTTCTTTTTTCTTGTTATCTTAACTGGGTAGTTTAGTTTAAAGAGCTTTGTTTGACTTGTGTTCAACAAAAGGACCATTTAATTGAGTAAAACAAAAACCTGAATTGGATAATTATGTTAAAATTGAGTAAGAGTTGTTAAGAAATAAAATATACTAAAAAACTGTGCAGGATAGTGAAAAAAAAGGACTTAGAATATAGATTTGATTACACACAAAGATATGGGGGTCGTGTATGTTTATAGTTAGTCAAGTTATTTTATGGATTATTATATCAACTATTATTAATGCATATTTAATGACATTACCCATACTTGTTTTACGGAAAAGAGATTATCCAGCTAACTATCTTATTCAACAAAACAATCGAATAGATTTTCAAAAGAATAATGAATGTGCAGCATTTTCAACAGCATATCTATTACGTCATTTTGGCATGGAGGATGATGGTGAAGCGTTATATACGCATTTTCCTAGTAAAACTAGGGCGGGTGCTGTATATCCAAAGGGAATCCGAACGGTGTTAAGAAAGAAGGGTTTTAAAACAAAATATCATAAAGGAAATGTAAATACATTAAAGTACGAAGTTAGTAAAGGAACTCCCGTGATTGTTTTTATTAAAACACAAAAGGATCGTAACTATCTGCATTTTGTCCCTGTAGTAGGCTATGACAAGGAATATATTTACCTTGCAGAATCAGTAAAGCATCTGGTGAATTGTGATGATGAACACAATCGCTATAATCGAAAAGTTCCAATTAATGAATTTAAGAAACTATGGAATGTAAAGAGAATTCATATGCTTCTTTATAGCAATACTTACATAGCCGTAGACGCCACAAAGTCTATTTAATTATTTTATCATTTGAAATGTTTACAATAACTAGAAATAGGAGTTGAACTTTATTCAATAATCGGTCGCGATTTTGCATAAGAAACAGCGCTCAAATTATCAAATAATATAACAACACAATATTTTTTATGTCCAAATAACTGGTGGGGATACTCAATATCAAGACCCAGATGAAGAAATTACCTTGGAAGAATTGCAATGAAATTTCAATATTTATTCATACATACCCGAAAGACTCAGAAGTTATTGAACAACTATTATCAAATTTATCTAATTGTGCGCATTTCTTTAAAAAGGAATGCGTCTTTTTTAATGTAAAATAAACAAAAACTCTGCGTCATGAGTGTGTAAAGAATGGAAATTCATGATGTAGGAAATAATGTAGTTCTCTAATGCAAATTACAATTCAAAAGAAAACCAAATCAATACGGAGGTAAAAATGACTGTTCTTGATTGTATCATTATAGGCGGAGGTCCTTCAGGGTTAAGTGCTGGCTTAACTTTAGGAAGAGCAAGGAGAAATATTGCATTAATTGATGATGGGACAAATAGGAATAGAGTGACACAGGCGTCACATGGATTTATTACGCGTGATGGGATAAAACCACAAGCGTTTAAAGACATAGCGTTAAAAGAGTTGGGGAATTACCCGTCCGTCTCCTATCTTAATGCGACAGTTACTGAAATTATAAAGGGTATAGGTAATGAGCGATTTACTGTCAAAACATCTACTGGTCAGGAATTTGTTTCAGAAAAAATCATACTCGCCACTGGTGTTCAAGAAATATTTACTATACCAAGTATAAGAAAGTTTTATGGGAAAAGTCTATTTAGTTGTCCTTATTGTGATGGCTGGGAGCAAAAGGATAAGCCATTAGTGGTTATAGCAGAAAAAGAAGAGCATGTACTGCATTTGACCAAGTTAATTTATAATTGGTCACAGGATTTGGTTGTCTTAACGAATGGAGCTCCCTTATCTAACGAAAGTAAAATGGAGTTGCAAAAACACAATATCAAAATAATATCAGAAAAGATAAAAGACCTCATAGGTAATGATGGGTACTTACAAAAAATAGAGTTTGAATCAGGAGCAACCATTTTAAGGTCGGGTGGATTTGTTGCCCCATCTTATTATCGTCCCAATCAGTTTGCTGAGAAGCTTGGCTGTGCTATTGATGAAGATGGAAAAGTGATAACAGATGGTGTTGGTAGAACAACTCAAAAAAATGTCTATATTGCAGGAGAAACCGAAAGATCCAAACCATCCTCTTTAATGATTTCAGCGGCTAAAGGTAATAAAGCTGCTGTTTCAGTAAATACTGATTTAACGATGGAACGCTTTTGATGACGCCATAACACTTGGAATAGGATCTTAGTAAAAACATATCAGCTAATGTATTCTCAAATATTGTGTTAGAGTTACTATAAGAAATGGCGAAGAACGGATTTTGATTGTAGAATCCGTTTTTCTTATTGCAAAAATTATTGTTTACAAGGTAGGGTAATAAAAAAGCTCGGAGGAATAAAAACATGAAACAAATGGGGACTCTATACTTTTTCTGTGGAAAAATGGGAGCAGGAAAATCAACAAAATCAAAACAATTGGCTAAAGAAAAAAATGCGGTCCTTTTATCTGAGGATGAATGGCTTTCCTCTCTTTATCCCAATCAGATCACATCATTTGATGACTATCTAAAATTATCAGCACAGCTCAAGCCTATGGTGAAAAAGCATGTCCAAAACATATTGGGTGTTGGTACGCATGTAGTAATGGATTTTCCAGGTAACACTCAAAAACAGCGAAAGTGGTTTTTGGATTTAGCGTCAGAGGTCAATGCAAACCATCAACTAATTTACCTTAACTTAAATAACCAGCAATGCTTGCGTCAAATTGCACAAAGGCGTAATGAACAACCCGAAAGAGCAGCTTTTGACACCGAAGCGACGTTTATTGAAGTTACTAAATTTTTTGAAGCACCAGAAGCTTCCGAGGGTTTAAATATATGGGAGTTTAGTGGGAATGAATAAGACAGAGTTATAGCACCAGAAAAAATTAGCTGAACTAAACCGTCTGTAGAATTGTCATATGTAATTTATGCGGTTTATGAAGAATTTTTTAAAATTATATTGACAAACTATTTTTTTTCTGTAAAATGAAAAACAATTCAAAAATATTTGTATAGAACAAAGGCTATGAAAAGAAGTAGTATCAATTATTTTTACGAACAGAAAGTTACCGGTCGATGAGAGGTGCATGTAAAACAATTGAGAATTCATCTTGGAGCTGTGTACCGAAAGGATTATTCTAAGTAGGCTACGCCGGTAAGCACCCGTAATCATGTGCGAGAGTATCGTCAAATGACCGTACTTCTTAAGGTAAGTAATGTGAATTGCTTATAAATTAAAGGTGGTAACACGAGTTGAATCGTCCTTTTGGTTAATCCAAAAGGGCGTTTTTTTTTATTCCTTTTTTGAGCAAGTATTTGAAAATCTAAACGTATGAGGAGTAAGCATTATGAAAGATAATCATCAAGATTCACAACTAAAGCGGGAATTAAGTACTCGTCACATGCAATTAATTGCACTAGGCGGGTCCATTGGGGTCGGTTTATTTTATGGCTCTAGTTCAACCATTCAAATGGCGGGACCATCTATTTTACTAGCTTATTTAATTGGCGGGCTAGTTATTTTCACCATTATGCGTGCATTAGGCGAAATGGCAGTAGCAGAACCTGTATCAGGCTCATTCAGTATGTACGCGAATAAATATTTAGGGCGCTTTGCTGGGTTCTTATCGGGTTGGACATATTGGTTCATGTGGATTGTCGTGGGCATGGCAGAATTAACAGTAGTCGGTGTATATATTAACTACTGGTTTCCAGATATTCCACAATGGGTAACTGCCCTTGTCGTACTTGTGATGATGACGCTTGTAAACTTAGCAAATGTAAAAGCATATGGAGAATTCGAATTCTGGTTTGCGATGATTAAAGTTGTGGCAATTATCGGGATGATCGTTCTAGGATTAGCCATTATTTTCTTCGGTGTCGGCAACCACGGTGAAGCAATTGGCTTTGATAATCTATGGGCACATGGTGGCTTCATGCCAAACGGCTTCCATGGTATTTTAATGTCACTCGTATTAGTTATGTTCTCATTCGGTGGGGTTGAATTAGTGGGTATTTCTGCAGGAGAAGCAAAAAATCCCAGCAAGTCTATTCCATCAGCGATTAACAACATCGTTTGGCGTATTTTAATTTTCTACATTGGGGCATTAGGCGTTATGATGGTTATTTATCCTTGGAACGAAGTTGGCTCAGAAGGTAGCCCGTTCGTTCAAATTTTCGATTACGTTGGTATCCCTGCTGCGGCTCACATTATTAACTTTGTAGTTATTACAGCTGCAATGTCTGCCTTTAATAGTGGCTTATACGGTTCAGGACGTATGCTACACAACTTATCGGTACAAAAAAATGGTCCGGAATATTTTAAAACAGTAAGCAAAAACGGTAGCCCGAGTCGAGGGATATTATTTTCGTCAGCTGTGTTATTAATCGCGGTTGTCTTAAACTATGTAGTACCTGAAAAAGTGTTCATCTATATTTCTGCTGTTGCGACGGTTGCAGTCATTACAAGCTGGATGATTATTTTATTAGCACAATTGAAATTTAGGAAGTCAAAAACGAAAGAGGAAGTAGCTAATCTGAAATTCAAAATTCCGCTTTATCCACTTTCTACGTATGTTGCTATTGTATTTTTATTAATGGTGATTGTGTTAATGGCGTTTATTCCAGATATGCGTGTTGCCCTATATGTCGCACCTGTTTGGTTTTTCATCTTATTTATTGGCTACAAAGTAATACATGTTAAAAAGTAGTTACAATTCATTTAACTAATACTTCTACAGCGCAGATAGTTTGTTAAGAAATCCTTTTGGTATACTCGATTCGTTACACTTATCGCCTTCCTTTATGAATAGGTTCATAATAAAATTGATCTGTATTTAGACAAAAAAAGGAGGGGCATGATGGAAGTAGTATATTTGGCAGGTGGATGTTTATGGGGCGTACAAGCTTTTATAAAAACGCTACCAGGAGTTACGTTTACAGAAGCAGGTAGAGCTAATGGGACTAGTCGTACGCTTGAGAGTGATTATGACGGGTACGCTGAATGTGTAAAAACAGGGTTTGATCCAACAGTTGTAACCATTCGAGATTTAATGGGCTATTTATTCGAAATCATTGATCCTTACAGTTTGAATAAACAAGGACAGGATGTTGGCGAGAAATATAGAACGGGCGTATATAGTGAAAATCCTGAGCATTTAAAAGAGGCGAAGGCATTTCTTAGAGAGAGAAGTGATTACGAGCTTATAATGGTTGAAGTGCTGCCCCTTACAAACTATGTCAGAAGTGCAGAGGAACATCAAGATAGATTAACCAGATGTCCAAATGATTATTGTCATATTCCCGCAGAAATTTTAAATAAATATAAATAACGGAATTTACGAGACCTTTCTATGTTATTAGTGCGTCATTTGGATGATCAGGTTATGTATTTGCTAAAACGCAGAAAATTAGAAGGAAATGATAAGTAGCGTAAAAGGGCTAGTGCGTATGTAGCTAAACCCGTTCTGTAGGCTTTTTCCAAACTGAATCATTCAAGTAAATAAGAGAGACAGCTATTTGTAAACATTATTTCTATTAATGATAGTTAGAATTAGGAAAATAGTGAATTGGTATATAATGTTTGAACAATATATTATCAAATCAGTACATCACTAAAATAATAGTGGTGTACTTTTTTTCTGTTATATGCAGAATTTTTTCCATATTGTAGAAAAGTTTTGCCAAACTTCGCTTTGGTAGCTTTTTAGAGGAATAAAAGTCTGTTTTATCGAAATACTTTAGTAGTTAAAAGTGAATAGGAGGGAATTATGAAAAAAATAATGATGATTCTGTGCATTCTGTTTATTTTAACAGCTTGTAACAATGAAAGTATTAACGAAAAACATAGATTATATTTAGAAGAGTTAGGTTGGTCAATTGAATCCTTTGACACAAAGGAAACACGCGAAATATCTAAGGATTCTTTAGCGTTTAATGACTCTTATCAGTTTTCTTTTCTTGAGAAATATGTAGGCAAAGAGTTAGATGTAACTACTTATGAATTAAATGAGAAAGATATTGAAGGCGATAATATTCAAGCTATCTTATACGAGTATAATGGGGAAATCATAGGCTCTGTTGGAAAAACAAAGAATGCGACACCAGGTATAGTAAATCTTGAAGATAAGGACATAATAACCAATGAATAAACCCTATTTATTGCTCTAGAAATGAATGTATAAATAATTCACTAATAATTTTAATAACGTTCCCAATGAAAGTTTGGATAGGATACACACTTAAGAGGGTTTAGTTATTCCATTAAGGGCGCTTTTCTGAAATAAGGAAAGCGTCTTGATATGTCAACAGATTTATATGCAAAAGAAACCTTACAAAATTTGGCTCAATTAAAGGATCTTGCGCTGGAACAATTAAAAGCTTTTACGTTGGCACTGACGAATAGACTGAACAACAGCACACCGACAAGCATTCCTCCAATTACTAGCTTGAGCAGTGAATGAAGCAAGCGCTGCTTCGACTTTGAAACCGTATGGGTAAGAGTGAGATTCTCCTCCTTTGATTAAATCATTCTTTCCAAAGATGCCCATTATATCTCGGATTTTGCTCTGTGCTACGTACCTATCATTTTAATAAAAAGAGTGTAAGGAGGTCTGAGGCGAACGTTGGTTCATATAATTTCCATTTAGTTAGCGATACCTTCTAAAGCTCCCCCTTCCCCAAAATCGTAGCAGCAAGAATAAGGCAATGCATCCTAAAAAAAATAGTATGCTGCCGAGCGATTGCATGGTTCTTGATTCTATACCGATGTACAACAGAAAGTTTTCGAACGGAACGTTAAGAAAGCTATTGACGCAAGAAAAATTAAATATGCCAATAACGTCATTACAGGAAACGCGCCTTTGCATCTTTTTTGTATAATGAGCGCATTCCAGAGGAGGGATGTTATTTCCAAGATAAAAGCGCTAATCGCAACACCTGCATAACCGAATCCCGGTATTGCCGTTAAATGATAAGCGGCGATGGCAGAACAAATAAGGCCTACTAGTAAACC
>NZ_JBAHYH020000001.1:2501490-2504333 GCF_036698265.2 Lysinibacillus sp. IITD104 | reverse complement strand
ACCGACTAGGGGAGCCTTTTTTTGATCAGCCGCCCAAAGGATCGTTGTCGTTAGCTCCCGCATGCCGGCAATAAGAGGAGCAAAAGACATGTAGCGTATTGCTTCGGTTGCCTCTTGACTACCCACAATTAGCATAGATAAATATCCTCTATTCCACAATCGGGCGCGATTGTGGAATAAAATCATTTTGTGCAATGTTACCAAACAAGGATTTAATAGCTTATTTCACATAAATGATAGACTATTTAAAAATTTCCATTAATATGTTATTTTTAAATGAAATTAAATCTAATTTGAGGTGTATTTATATGTTATTAAAGCCAAATAAACTCCAGCAAGGAGATTATATCGCCACAATTAGTCCTTCTTGGGGAGGTGCTGGAGAACCAGAATTAAAATGGCGTTATGAACAAGGCGTAAAAAGACTTGAAGAGGTTTTTGGACTGAAAGTTATAGCAATGCCAAATAGCTTGAAAGGTGCAGATTATTTAGACAAAAATCCAAAAGCACGTGCAGAGGACTTAATGATGGCTTTTAAGGACCCCAAGATTAAAGCTATTATTGCAAATATTGGTGGAGATGATAGTGTTCGTTTACTCCCTTACATTGATTTTGAGGTGATAACTAAAAATCCTAAAATTTTAATGGGTTACTCAGATGTAACGATTGCTCATTTATTTTGTTTGAAGGCGGGTATATCTTCATTTTATGGACCAGCAATTTTAACCGATTTTGCAGAAAACGTTGAAATGCACTCATATACCGTTCAATCTATTCAGAAAACGCTATTTTCTAATGAAGTAATAGGTGAAATTGTTCCTTCTGTAGAATGGACAAGTGAGCATTTAGATTGGATAGAATCAAATAAAAATCAAAAACGCACAATGCAACCTAATAAAGGATACGAATTGCTGCAAGGTAAAGGTATAGTACAGGGACGTTTAATAGGAGGGTGCATTGAAGTATTAGAGTTTGCTAAAGGAACCGTGCTATGGCCTGAAGAAAAATACTGGGAAAATTACATTCTTTTCTTTGAAACATCTGAAGATCAACCGGAGCCTAACCTACTTAGATATTGGTTGAGAAACTACGGTGTACAAGGTATTTTACAAAAAGCAAACGGAATTATATTTGGTAAACCACAAGATGAAAAGTATTGCGAAGAATATAAAGAAGAGATTTTAAAAGTGTTGAAAGAATTTAACTTGGAGGATACACCAGTTCTATACAATATGAACTTTGGACATACCGAACCAAAATTCATTCTACCTCTTGGTGCATTAGCAGAAATTAATTGTAATACAAGCTCTTTTACTATTTTAGAAAACGCTGTACTGTAAGATGTTAACGGCTTTTTGGGACGAATAAGGATATTCAATAATCGGACGCGATAGTGGAGCAACACAGGTAGAAAATAATCAAACGTTTTCATAATAACCTAACTTAAAACTGCTAAAGAAGAATCCCTTTTGATCAAACTTTTTTCACAAGGGATTCTTCTTGCTCTTACACATAACTCTTGGTATAGACACTGAACAAAGCTATGAAGCAAGAGGGTTTAAGCCTTAATTCTCAAAAAGCAAGACATTGGTATGTGACAAATCGAATGAGATTGATTAAGGAAACATCACAATCTGAGGGTCAACTTGCTCAGAAAATGGCTGAGCTTGTTGTATATATGAACATTTTTTTACTGTGGAAGAGGAAAAAAGAATCAAGTCGATACTGTCAAAATTCCTTCTTTTGTTATGAAGAAATACAAGAGGGCAAAGATATAGCTGACTTGTTTGAGGCGCTGGAGAACATTAAATGATAGAAACAAGAAGTTGCTAAGTCAGTAAATGTGGCACCAACTTCAAAAGAGCGTGAATTGATGAAAAATTCAAGTGTCCCTTTTCAATACCTTTGAGGAAATATGATAAAATGAACAAAAGCATAAGGTTTGGAGGGATGATATTGGCAGAAAAAAGGTTAAAAGTTTGTGAAAAAGGACATACATTTTACAAAAGCACAGATTGTCCAAGCTGCCCTACCTGTGATCAGGAAAATAAACCAAGTAGTGGCTTCCTTTCCAAACTGAGTTCACCTGCAAGAAATGCATTAGTGCACGCCGGTATTGATACGTTGGAAAAACTAGCTATGTACACGGAAAAGGACATCTTAAAAATGCATGGTATTGGACCAGCCTCCTTACCGATTCTGAGATCATCATTGAAAGAAGAAGGCTTGTCATTTAAATAAGTGAGGGGGAAGACAACAATGTCAACGAAAGAATTATCACAAGAGCAAACCGAGGAACTAATTAATACTTTGCAAGTTCGCTTCGAGAAAAATACATCTCGTCATGAAGGGCTTGACTGGGCAAATGTCCAAGTTAGGCTAGAGGCTAATAAGGAGAAACTATGGTCGCTCCACGAAATGGAAGCAACAGGCGGTGAACCAGATGTAGTTGGCTATGATGCAAACACGGACGAGTTCATTTTCTACGATTGTTCTGCGGAAAGTCCTAAAGGTCGCAGAAGTTTATGTTATGACCGTGAAGCGTGGGAAGCTAGAAAAAACCACAAGCCTGAAAATACGGCTATGGACGTTGCCAAGGAAATGGGCATAGAGCTGTTAACAGAGGAGCGATATCGCCAACTACAGGAGCTTGGCAAGTTCGATTTAAAAACATCAAGCTGGGTACAAACACCTGATAACATTCGCAAACTCGGCGGTGCTATCTTCTGCGATCGTCGCTATGACATGGTCTTTATGTACCACAATGGGGCAGAATCCTACTACGCGGCAAGAGGCTTCCGTGGATCGTTAAGAGTTTAAAAAATAAAGGCATATGTCCGATC
>NZ_JBAHYH020000001.1:2252624-2501390 GCF_036698265.2 Lysinibacillus sp. IITD104 | reverse complement strand
ATCTGCGGATGAGCATATGCCTTTTTCTATGGAAATGTAGTTATGCCAATGTCTTTCTAGGTAGCTATAACCTTGAGTTAGTGTATGATAAACTAAAAGTGGAGGTGGAAAGCTATGTTAAATTGTTTAAAAATTATTTTTTCCATCACAGGCATATCTCTCGCAGTTTACGGACTAATCACAAGAGATTTCCAATTGAATTACCTCATGATATTGTTCTTAGGCTTCTTCATGTTCACGCTAGGTATTCAAGAATTTCAAAAACAGCAAACAGTTTATGGTTGGTTTCTAATGGGGGTATCTATATTTTCAATCTATGTGTCCGTTCAAAGCTTTGTCTTGATTTAAAGGAAGTGGAGTCTGTTAATTGTTGTCAATCAGTTTAATGAAAGCTGGAAGCGCTTCTTTGTTCAAAGAATACATATCATTTAGATAAAATCGCCCTCTATTTGAGCTTGTGTAATAAATCACTTCCAACTAATAGAATGGACCTTCATCTGTAAGGGATTCAGTTAAAATTTGCATGGCATTTTTTATTCTGTCAATGTCCTCAGCATGTTCAATTGTTCGTCACTTTACCTCACGATATGCACCTTGTCCCATCACAATTATTTTTTGGATTTCATCAGGAAATGCAAATGTTTTTTCCTCCGTTTCATTACACGCTACAAGCAATAACAAAATGAATAATAAGAATATCTTCTTCTTCTTCTTCATTATTTTCCTAGATATTTTATAGATTTGATGGGGAGACCCGCTCATCGCTTATACCAGATATTTATATGTTATAATTTACATAAATTACATAAAATGAGGTGATATGATGGAGAATGAAAAAATAGTTTGCAAGGCTTGTGGTCGAGATAAATTTACGATTGGACAGGTGGGTGGTACTACAAGCCAAGGCAATATACGACCTATTGGAGCGATTATGGCAGTAGGGTCACCACTCCAAATGACTTTTTGTAAAAACTGCGGGGAAGTTGCTTCATTTAAAGTGGTAAAACCACAGAATTTTAAATAATCGTTGAAAGGGTCACTGTTATGAAGTGATCCTTTTTATATAATGGACGTTTAAAAGGGGATAAGGATTTAAAAGCACACATATGTTCGAATTTGGTTAATTGAATACCATGATATGAAACCTGTCTTACGAGACAAAACACCCTCTAATAGGTTAAAGGGTGTTTAAAAACTAGATAGAATTTCGATAAGCTCTCAAAGTTGAATGTAAGTTTGAATTCGAACTTGCGATAGATTTTTTATAGTTGTACGTACCTAATGGGCTTAAATGATTCGAGCTAGATCCTAATAACCCTTGCTTTACAGCACTTTTTAACGTTTCAATTTGTTTGCTAGATAGTTTAGAAGTTTTACTTTCTTCAAGAATTTTATTTACATTATTTATTTTTTCTTGATCCTCTTTCGATGTAGCTTTAACTTCCTTGCTCATTTGTCGCGTCAACCCATAATACTTAGACGAGGACTTTCGTGACATTAAATATTGCATAGTAGAGAAATTGGTCGTCATCATGATAAATTATCACCTTCCTAATTACATTTTTAGTTCCATAGTTGTTATCGTACTGAACTTGAAAATATTTAGTATATTTACTTTTATTAGTAATTGATTGTCAGGTTTAATCAGATTAGATGATGGCACCAGTAAGCATTGAAAAAACGTGGAGAAATACTATCAAGAACACAGTATTAAGTCAGTTGGATATAAACTATCATAACTACCACTGCCGAAGAAGCATATATTGAATATGAAAATTTGCAATAACAATATATATTGAACGGATGGTTTGAATTACAGAAGGAAAAAAAGTAATAGGTAAAGAATATTTATTGTGGAAGACCCTATTAAAACTAGATGAGTTTGTTGATAGGAGGGATACAATTTAACAAGTAATTTGTGATGTGAAATAGAGCTCTAAGTAAAGTGAGAAGTCGCTGTACAAGCAAAGAATAATTCAATGCTATTAATAATTAAACAATTAACAGTACTATTAACGTTTGTTAATAGAAACTACATTAAATCGGCTATATAGTTTGAATTTCACTAAAAATGTTGCTTTTATTATATAAAATAATAAAAAATGCGCCAAATAATGACGGTATAAGTGGCGTGATTTGGCGTACTTTCTAAATAATTAATTTAACACCGCCAAAAAATGGCGTTATAGGCGTCAGATAGTGGCGTAAACATAATGTTGAATTACTATTTTGAGAAATGGTAGGATGAGTTTAACTCGAGGATTACTAAATTGCTATAGCAACTAGATTAACTATAAGGAAAAGGAGATTTATACAATGAAAAAAACAATTTCATACTTGCTAATAAGTTGTTTATTTTTTGCATTTAATCTAACTCCGGCTTTTGCTAGTAGTAATGAAGATCACACAATTGAAAACATTGTTTTTCAAGAAAGTTCTAGTGTTAATGAAAGGGTAATTAATACCTTAGATGAAAATGGAATAGAATATACTATAGAAAAAAATATAATTATCCTCAAAAATCCTTCTCCTGAATTGGTGGAAGAAGCAAACGGTTTAGTAGAAAAAAGCTTTTTAAATGAAGTAAACTCACAAGAAATTACCATTAATCAAATTTCTCCATTTGCTACTACGTATCCAACAAATTAGGTACATAATCCGCTTTACGACAAATATGGTAGTACTACAATTGAAAAAGCTGGTAAAGTAAATGTCGCTGCAGCAGTATCGTATTATTTAATTAACGTTACAAGTATCTACAATAAATTTGTAAGATCTGTAGTAGCAGCGGTTGGAACTTTCTTCTTTGTAAATGGTGGGACAACGGATAAAGTATACTATACTTCAACACATGCTTGGAGAGAGTTAGGCCCTGGTTCATTTAGTCCAACTAATGGGCAATTCTTAGGTGACTATGAAATAATGAGATATGAAAACATAACAAATGCTGCAGGGGATATTGTCGATAGAAATACACGTTATGCGAAATCGACTGTTATTGAACCGATTTTTTAATAATATTAATAAGGCATAAAAATTAAGTGTTTACTTACTAGTTTTAGAGTTTGGATAAAGGAGGAACAGATGTATAGAGCTTTATTAAGATATATCGCTGCTATTTTTGTTTTGTTAATAAGTTCTTACTTTATTTTTGATGAATCATTTATGAAGGCACTTAAATTTACAATTCTTATGGGTATAATTTTCGTAGTATTTGAATTTCTTGATAAAAACAGAGATAAAAAGAATGACTAAACATGTATCATTTCCAAAGCTCAGGTACTCAAATAATGTTGAGCCGGGGCTTTTTTATGTTTTTATTTACTGCTTATCTTACTTTTTATGTAAAATTAAAAAATCTCTTAGTGACCAAATGAAGAAAAGTAATGGTAAAACAGTGATGGATAAAAACCCGAATGAAACCATAGGGAATTCTCCACTATCAGTTGCCATAACACCGATAAAAAGTCCTAATGGACTAGTCGCACAAAAAATCAAAAAATTGGTCACGCATGTAAATTTGTAATACTTTAAGGTGGATTCTTTAGGTTCTTTTTTTCTAAAAGAGAAGTAAAAGATAATTTGATAAAGATAAAAAATGGGTATACATACTAATCCAAACGATGCGAACGTCATTTAACTCACCTCAATTTTAATTCTTGAAATTTCCCCTTAGAAGGATTGGTCAGGGAAATATTGTCCTCATCGTATTTTGGCAGAAGATCGTTGGAATAGCTTCTTGAAACACATAGAGGAAGCTATGGAATCAAATGAATCAGAACAACAAATTGTAGAGGATGATGATACTATGAAATTCACTAGCACAACCGCAAAAGCTGCAGTACGTGATTACATTCAACAATCAGTCGACAAAAAACTGTTCGATAAATCTTGGTTGGAGAAATTCGATAATGGCACTATGACAAGTGGTGATTTTGAAGGTTTAAAAATCATCATTGCACAACGTAGTGTTTAACAACTAAGGTCCATTAACAATTAAGTTAACGGACCTTTTTTTATTTTGATTATCAGAAAGTCAATATACTGTCAACAGATATTTAAGTACAAATTGTTATTTTAAGATTACAAAATGAATAGTAACTACAATGTAATTAAGGTCAAACAATATGTTTTGTAAATGTTGATAATGTAACTTTAGTATCATTTTGTTTTATAAGAACCGCCAAAATATTGCGTTCTTAATGGCGTTATCTGACGGTCTTAGTATATTCCACGCCAAAAAGTGACGGAGAATTTTGAGGAAAATGGCGTGAATTAAACGTTGATTTAAATTTCTTTTGAATGATAGTATAAAAGTAACTCGAGTATAAAGGATTTTTTAATTAGTAACGTTACTTTTGCATTGAAAAAATAATTAAACTGAATCTTCTTATCTATTTAAGATTTGGTACATAAATAAGGGAGTTACAAGGAAATGAAATTTTTAAAGTTTAGTATTACAAGTTTAATATTGGGATTGATTTTGTTAATAGTCCCTACATCAGTTTTTGCTAGTTCAGAAACAGATCTGGATGATATGCTTTCACAAGATGAAATAAATGCAATACTTGATCGTAGTAATTTTTCGAATATAGACAATCAAAGAGCTGCAACTGTAGCAGAGTTTGAACTAATAGTTAATAAATCACTGGAAGAGTTAGAAGAAAATCCAGCGAAAGAAGTAGATTTAACAAAAATTCTTGAAGAATTGAATTTAACTGATATTGCAATTCAGGAAGATATTCCTACTGATAATGTTGGCATCATGTCAATGGCATTAGGAGCAGGAAATCTTGGTTTCCAAAATTTCTACCGCAATAAAACTAATTTTGAAGCACAGGCACATGTACAAAGTACAATTCCTTTCACAACAATTGATCAGATTGGGGGGAATATAAAGGGGTGGTCTTTATCACCAGGGGCAAACCAGTGGATTCTAATGTTTTCAGAGCCCTTTAATGAAGCTAATGTAAAATACGGTATTACCAAAGTATCTGGATTGAAATCAGTGGCTCATTTTGGTAATCCTGCAAAAATGGTGATAGAAGCAGTAATAAGAGATGGTAAAGTCATTGATACAGCATCTAAAGGGATTGTAAGTCAAGTTAATGGGACTTTCTATTACGAATAGGTATATGAATTGAACTAAAAAAACCCCTAAATGATAACTTGTAAAAGTTGTTATTTAGGGGTTTTACAAAATTTAATTCATTCTTTATGAATAGTTATGAATTGAATGTCGATTAAATCATCAGTAATTAATTTTTTTTCTTTTGATTTAAAAGTACAAATAATACTTTCAGAGAAAGTATCATTAATTGTTACATTATAGTCGGAAATATGATCGAGTAGTTTTTGTAAGCTTACAATATATTGTTGATCAGAAGTGTTAGGATAAGAATTCTTTTGTATAAATTTAATTAATTCTTCTTCAATAAATTTAATATCTTCATCAGTTGCAAGACGACCAATTGTTTTGTTATTGTTTTTGCTTAATATGTTATTAATTTCTTCTTGAGTAAGATCTCTTCCAGCTGCTTTTTTAGACATTTCTTCCCTCCTTAAAATGTTTATTCTTAATCAATAACATTTGATATCTAATATTGTATTGGTAAATAATTGAAGTGTGAAGGGGTATCTGATCTTGAGGTTCGCTAATTAAGCACTAAAAACTTAGGTAGAAGAATTTCTTATTAGCCATATAAACAAAAGACAAGGAGCTCAATTGATAGTGAACTGTACCTGGTCCTTTTTGTTTATTCATCATACGGTTTATACTTCGATTGAAGCCAAGTGATTTATAAAAGTTTTTTCATTTATTTTGCTAAGTGATTATCATAGTATTCACCAAGCTTTTCAGCTACTCCTAATCCCATACGGTTAATGTCGCTAACACCATCTACATAACGTTTAATTGCCCCTTGTGTAACCCACACTCCTTAAAAATACGATACGACGTATGTTCGCCCTCACCATCTTTAACAGCCTGTGCAGCCTTAATAACTGCTTCTACCTTTTCTGTAAGTTTCATATGTCATCATCCTTTATAATTTTATTTAATTGTAAATCAAATGGTATATATATCAAGTGGTTTTTATTTTATAGAGAACCACTCTTTTTGTTGAGAAACTCTTGGTATATTTTAGGATTCAAAGTATACTCTATATAAATCCATAATAGGAGAGATGACGCATGGTGAAAGCTTTGAATTGTCCAAACTGTGCTGCAGTTTTTAACCCAAGCAATAAGTCATGTGAATACTGTGGGAGTTACATCATCACCACTGATTCGAAACAATTTAAATATGATCTAAATGAATTTAAACCAACTTATAAAAAGATTTTTTTCCATGAAATTGAGATGGGTACGAATGAGCTACCAATACGCTCTGGAATGGCGAACATTTATTATAGTGCAACTAAATCGGATGGAGGGCGCTTGTTATTAACCAATCAACGCCTTATTTTTTGTGCTCATGCTTTGAATATTAATCCTAATTTATATTGGGAACTTAGATTGAAGGATGTAGATCGTGCTGAGCTTGGCTTAAATCTTCTTATCTCTCAAAGAATTAAGATTTTTGATAGGAAAGATAGTGAAACACCCTTTGTCGTTTATGGCGGGAAAACTTGGATAGCTGAAATTGAATGTGCTTTAAATCAATATTAAATAGAAGTGACCAGGTATTTAATGATCATTAAGCCTGGTCATTTTTCCTCAATGATCCAGTTACATCCCATTTAGATCCATTTTTTAGGTATGTAACGACCCCGAATAAAACCACTATCCGTTACACAAAAAAGTCACATTCCCCCCAAAAACCCACGAAATCAAGCAAAAAGCATGTCTTTGTACATTCACAGAAAACCTTGCTATAATAAGCTTTGCGAATACATAGGAAAGAGGGTAAAAGCATGAACGCTTATGATGAATATATGAAGCAGGTTGTGAAGCCGATGCGTGAGGAGCTTGTGGAGGCTGGTTTTACGGAGCTAACGACTGCGGATGCGGTGAATGAATTTATGGCGGAGACGAAGGGAACATCGTTAGTGGTGATTAACTCGGTTTGTGGTTGTGCGGCAGGGCTTGCTCGTCCAGCGGCGCGTGAGGCAATAGCAGCGGTGAAGCCAGATCATCTTGTGACGGTGTTTGCGGGGCAGGATCCAGAGGCGACTGCGGCGATGCGTGGTTATTTTGAGGATGTGCCACCTAGCTCACCATCTATGGCGATTTTAAAGGATGGGGAGTTGGCTTACTTTATCCCACGTGAACAAATTGAGGGATTCCCTGTGGAGCAGATTGTCTCTCATTTAACTGGCGTGTTAGAGCAAACATGCGAGAATTAAAAACGATTGTGACGACAGCGGGCAGACCAGACGATGTATCGATGGCGCTCGCTGCTTTTGCGTGTCAAGAATTAGGTGCTGCGTTTGAGCCACGAAACAAGCGCTCTGTTCGCAAGATTTCACAGGAGTTACAAGCACATGTGATCGTGGCGGGCAAGAATCGCTTCGAGTATTATGCCTATGGGGCGCAGGAGCCGTTTTTCTTTCACCCCAATTCTGCGGCGTTTCGATTAAAGCGTGTGGCCCGAGGTGAGGCAGAGCCTTTTTTGGAAGCGGCACAGCTTCAACTGGGGGATTCGGTGTTGGATTGTACATTAGGTTTAGCTGCAGATGCCATTTTAGCGGCTTATACAGTGGGTGAAGCAGGTCGTGTTGTGGGACTGGAAGCGAATCCAAATGTAGCGTTTATTGTTAGACAGGGGATGCAAGCCTATGATACATCCGAGCTACCATTAACTGCCTGTATGCGACACATCGAGGTAATACAGTCTGAGGCTGTTCGCTATTTGAAAACCCTACCAGACAATGCGTTTGATGTAGTCTATATGGACCCGATGTTTGAGAAGGTTATTGAAGAGGCCAATAATTTTCAGGCACTACGGCTAGCAGGGGAGCATGTCACATTAACCGATGAATGGGTTAATGAAGCCAAGCGTGTAGCGAAAAAGCGTGTGGTGTTAAAGGCACATTTTCGCTCAGAGTGGTTTGCGACCTATGGCTTTCAGCAGCATGAA
Source organism: Lysinibacillus sp. IITD104 (assembly GCF_036698265.2). Taxonomy (NCBI): domain Bacteria; kingdom Bacillati; phylum Bacillota; class Bacilli; order Caryophanales; family Bacillaceae; genus Lysinibacillus; species Lysinibacillus sp. IITD104. Next base: position 2,493,310 of record NZ_JBAHYH020000001.1, on the reverse strand, counting down.
CGGATAACTGCAAAATTTCATTATGGTGTGTTAGAGGTCTGAACAAGATCTAATAAATGGCTAGCACGAAAAATAGAACAGTATGTTAGGAGAAATATCCTAACATACTGATTTTTTCCATTTATAATTCCTTGAGCTTTTGTAAATAAAATTCTAATGTTCATTTATATATAATTTTTTCTCGGAAATTCTAGTTTTTTAAGATTTCTTAATTTAAGGAACAGGTATTGTTTGTTGAAGCAATGCCTTCATTTCCTTTGCATAGGATTCTTTATAGAAATTTTCAGCGTGAATGTACAATTGCTCAGAAGCTCTTGTAATACCTACATACATGGTTTTTCGGTATTTCAATGCTTCTTCCTTTACAGAAGTAGAGATGAATCTATCTGTATCCAATAAAAATACAATTGGAGCTTCTAATCCTTTAGCTGATTGATAAGTAGTCACAATAATTTTCTGCTCAGTCGATGCTTTTTTCTTTATTATCTCGGCTTTTGCTTGTAGTACTTTTGGAAGTGCATTGATAAAAGCCTGAGCTCTATACCAATCTTTACAGAGTACCATTATATCGTTTGGAGTATAGCCAACTTTATAAATCAATTCCTCAATCTTTATAGCTACTTCTTCAAGTTCTCCTTCAATAGTACCAATGCCATTTTCAACCGAATTCTCATACTCAATTTCCTTCATGGGGCAATAAAACTTCTCTACCTCAGCCTTTAATTTATCATCTACACTTAAAAATTGCAGAGCTAAATCAATGTGTTCATTGGCAGAACGATAGGCTTTTTTTAGTAATTTACTTCTGCCGCGCATGTCTAAAATAGGGTCAATTTCTGTCCAAGGTGTATCTGTTGAACGGTAGAGACTTTGTAAGCGATCACCAGCTAAAAATAAATTAATGCTGATTTTTTCTTCTTTTTTACTATCAAAAGTTTTAAAAGGTTTACAGCTTTGAACGGCTAAACGGATCCAATCGTCTAAAAAATCTTGGTATTCATCAATTAAAATTGCTTCATATTTTGGTTTTGCTTTTTCCAAGGACAAACTTGGCAAATCATAGTCCCACCATTTTTGCTGTTCCTCACCAGATAATTTGGGAATAGGGACATGAGCTACATCTAGTGCAAATTTATGAAAGGTACTAATTTCTATATTCTCAACATGTATATCTAAAAATGATAAATTTTCTGCTAAGCTTTTAACTTTTTGCTCTAGTTTTGTGGCTAAGCTTCTATTGTATGTCAGAATACGAATATTCCAATCGGGGTTTTCTCTAAGTAAATGAATAGCTCTTGCTAAAAGCATAACTGTTTTTCCACTGCCAGGAACACCTGTTACCATGTAATGACCATATGAGATATTTTTGGCAAACCGTTCTTGCTCGGCATCTAATGCAGTGATTAATTCCTGAGTGTAATTTTCGTTTGTAGATAATATTTGAATTTCTGGGAAAATAATGGTTCTAATTATCTTTAAAAATTGAGGACTCACAGGCTTAATTTCTGAAAATAGGTCTGATATTTCTAAAATGTTTAAATCCTCTGAAAGTAGATAGTTGGCAGGTTTTTGATCAAAAACATCTGCTAAGTGATTTTCTTCAAAGGCAGCTCTTTTTAGATGAGGTAAAATAGCATAGGAAGAGAGCTTCACATCGAGTTCACCTTGCGCGTTGTATAATCTATCATCCATTGAGAATAAACCTTCTAGCGACTTATAGTATTGACCGGCTTTAAATACAGGATTTTCTAATTTCTCACCGTGGATATTTTTAAATTCTAGACGAGTCCAAGATGCTAGGTATTCAATACTCCAATCCTTCACTTCCAAAATACTTACACCCCTTAAACAATCAATCAAAATAAAATCTGGAATAAGATTTTTAATTTTGGGTTGAATGTAGAGGTAGGCATCGCTTTTTTGTGCTTTATATAGATTTTTAATTTTATTGAGCATACTGCGCTCACCCTTAGTTAAGGTAGGAAGATCATTTGGTATGATATGTAGCAAGTTTTTAACCCCCAAATATTAGTATATTATGCAATATTTAAAATATACTATATATTGTAAAAAAACACAACTTTAGTCTTGTAGTAAATTGGTATTATCCAAAGTTAACATTTGGGATCTAGATTACGAACCTTCAGCGAAGCTTTATAAGCATATTAAGCTGTATAATCAGAGTAGAAAAAAGTGGAAATATACATAAAACTATGTTCCATATATTTAGTTTTACATATTAAATTTGTTGTGCTATAATAGAACACGTGCTATTTTAGGTGGCATATTTCCGTAATCTGGCATTCTGCTTTTTGTTTTTGTAGATACTTATTCACACTGGCGCATGCTTTGGGGCTGCAAGGACGCAAAAGATGGTAGGGTTTGCGTTGCTTAAGTTAGAAGGCACACAGTGGAATTTTACCGCGGTGATGAAACGAATCTGGTTTCAAGATAATATTCCCCAGACGATTGGGTTGAGACTTTTACAATTTACGAGAATGTTACCTATAAATACTAAAGGGGTAGTTTCGCAACAGCGAGGCTGCCCCTTGTCTAATTTTAAGGCCTGTCATGTCCAACCATGACAGGCCTTTTTGGTATACATTACCGTTTACTCTCTTCCATAAATAAGTGATAATAAAAGCATGAATTTTAGTAAAAATCTAAATTCTGCATAAAAAATCAGAAAAATCAAAAAGGTGAGGGATGTCAATGGGAAATATCGACACACTATCGACGAATGTCGTGACACAATTAGAAGAAATGGCTACACGGCAAGACAATATGGAGCAGCTAGTATCACGCTATTGCCAAGAAAGACTGCTTTATCGTCTATCCGTATCCTCCTATGAAGATCAATTTTATCTAGATGGGGATCTACTATTATTTGCTTTAACAAATGGATTGGTGAAGCCTACCAAGGAAGTCTCGCTGACAGCGCAAGCAAGCGTTCATCAACATGATATAGTGAAACAGGCCTTTAAAGAAATTTGCTCACTAGCAATACCAGCGGATGGCATTGAATGGGATGCACAGCGGATCGAATCGTCCGTATCGAATGATAAAATTCAACTAAGCATACCCGCTACATTGGGTAAAATGACAGTATACATAGAAGTAAGGATTACCTTTAAAGAAAACATGCGAATAACACCAAAGACCATTAATTTTCCTAGCTTGCTAGACAATAAGGCGGCGGTGGTTTATACATATCCAACAGAATTCGTGCTTGCACAAAAATTTATCGAAATTTACCAGTATCCAGCATTAGAAAAGACAGAAAAAACAATAAATGAAGTACAACAATTGCTACAAACGCAAACTATTGAAGGACGAAGATTGCAGGCGTATATTGTGGAATTATTTGATCGACATCATTTTACAATCGAGCTAACTTCTACACTCGAGATGACAGGGATTCTGAAGCAATTCTTTATCCCTATTTATGAAGCTATTTTGGCTGAGGACGAATTTTTCAAGCAATGGAACAATCGAGCTTGGCAATGAAGAGAGGGACCCGCAAATCATCTACGGTTTGCGGGTTTTTGCATGTCTATTTACATCTAAGAAGGGTGATTCATTTGTGATTCTAATGAAGGGTCTCTTTTTTTATTAAAATGTAAGCTAAAGTGTATCTGTTGCACGAATAGCTGAAGTTGAATCGTATTATGTCATGAAGGAGGTTAGGTGAAAAATATGATAAAGTTTGCTGGCTTAAGTGTGCAAGAAATTGTTCAAACATATAGTGACACCCTCATACGAATTGCTGTGCAACAGACCAAAAATATGGCTGAGGCGGAGGACATTGTGCAGGAGGTTTATATGACACTGATGAGGCAGAACAAGCCCTTCGCTCATGAAGCACATTTAAAGGCTTGGCTCATAAAGGTGACATTTAATAAGTGCAAGGATTATTTTAAATCCTCACGTGTGAAGAAGACAGTACCCATTACAGAAGAAATGGCCTTTATTGCAAAAGAGGAGCAGATGGTTCTTACTGAAATTTTTGAGCTTCCTTCAGAAGAGAGAGTCATTGTGTATTTACATTATTACGAGGGCTATACAACGGCAGAAATGGCTGATTTATTAGAGATCAACGTCAATACAGTAGGCTCAAAGCTCAGAAGGGCACGAATGAAGCTGAAAACGATTCTAGAAGAGGGGAGCAAAGGATGATGAATGCTTATAAGAATATGATGAAGCAGATTCATGCTTCTGAGGAATTTAAGCGTAAGATGCAGGAAGAGATGATGGAATATAAAAAGAGGTCCTTTATGAAAAAAGTAAGAATTAGTGTGGGAAGCTTAATAGCCTGTGCAGTGATTGCTGTCCTTGCTATAGTAAATATAAATCATGATACACCAATTGATTTGACGGAGAGAATTGTTGCGGACCATTCAGCTCCTGCGGCAAGTGCGCTAGTAAATATCGAAGGGACCATTACAGAAGTCGGAGAAGATGGGTTGAGCTTTACATTGGATAACGGTATGGAAGTAGTCGTGACAGACAAAACCAAAATAGGAATAGATGGACCGACAGCACCACCTAAGGAGGAACAGCTATTTGAGCCTACTTTTAGAGTAGGTAATTTAATTGGTGGCTATACAGAAGATACCTCCTCACACCCAGTTCAGGCTGCTGCCATTTATACAAATTGGAATTTTGAACATCCAATACGATAAAGATTAGATGCTCAAAAAAGAATTTCCTAAGGGAGATTCTTTTTTTGTATAGCTTCTGGTTAACTATTTATTCCTTTTTATCCTAAAAACGAGATTGAATAATACTATTTATAAAGAAATGATTATTTTTATACAAAAAAGTATTGTCTAAAGAGAATATTGTCACTATAATTTACGTAATAGTCTTACATTTCCGAATTGCGAAAAATAATACGCATTATGGAAAAAATAACATACTAGGGGGATGGGCTATGAAACGAAATTTAATGGTGTTGCTTACAATTATGGCAGCTTTCACGCTAGTTTTAGCGGGTTGCGGCTCGAAAGACAATACATCATCAGGTGATGGAGATAGTAAAAAAGTTTATAAGGTAGGTACTGAGGCTACATTTGCCCCTATCGTATCACTCGATGATAAAGGGAAAATTGTAGGGATTGATGTGGATGTGCTACAAGCAATCGCAGATGAAATGGATTTTGAAGTGAAGTGGGAAAGTATTGGATGGGAGCCTGTATTCCAAACAATTAAAAATGGTGAAACAGATATTGGTGGGGCAGGGATTACAATTACGGACGAGCGTAAGGAAACATTTGATTTTACTGAGCCGTACTACGAATCTCAATTATTAATCGTGGTGAAAGAAGATTCAAAGATCCAATCATTGGATGAATTAAAAGATAAAAAGATTTCTGTACAAATTAATGCTACTGGTCATATGGCTGCCAAGAAGCTACAGGGTGAATCTAGTCCCAACATTTTTGCTTTCGAAAATCAACCAATTGCTATTCAAGAGATGCTGAATGGCAACGTAGAAGCGGCGATTGGAGATAATTCAGTTGTTTATGAATATATCAAGGCACATCCAAATGACAAAATCAAAGTAATTAAAGATGATTCCTTCGAAAAAGAATACTATGGTTTCATGGTTCAAAAGGGGAACAAAGAGCTTTTAGATAAGTTAAATGAAGGCCTTAAAAAGATTAAAGAGAACGGTAAGTTAAAAGAAATTACAGGTTCAGACTTTTAGTAATAAATAAACCGTAGAAGCTCACCTCAAGGGAGTTCTACGGTTTATTTTTTAGGTGCTAGTCTTGCGCTTCAGCAACTGTTTTGACCCGTTCTAAAAATTGTACGACTACTTTATCCGATGCAAACAATAAAAATAATTTGACGAACCATTTTAACGCATTATTTGTTACGGAATAAGTAAAGGAAGTCTCTGTTTCATTTATTTTATTTAATTCATAGTAAGCCGTAATTTCAAACAAATTAGCGAGTACAAAGCCTACTTTCAATATTTTTTTATCAGGTGTATTCGAATGTTCCAATGTTTCTACATCATACGTTTCGATACGTTTTCCTTCTTTATATTTTTGGCGATAAATACTGCCAACCCCTTCTTCTGTTACTTTTACAGGCTTGTTTTCAATTACCTGTGGCATAATCTTCTGCATGTCAGCTAAAGAGCCATCAAGTAATTTCCAAACGTTTTCGATGGGGGCATTTATGTTTATAGTCTTTGTCCATGTTTTCATCCAAACACCTCTACTTTCAAAATTACTTATCTATGCTGTAAATTAAACTAATTAATAAATGTAAGTATACTAAATTTTAACGGTAGCCACATGATTATTAACATTTGAGGAGATGAGGGAGAGAAAAACAAAAAAAGATTGAAGCCAATGTAGCTCCAATCCTTCTTATTTACATATTCATCCTATTAATGGAATAGCTATGTGTTAGTTTTCATCTTTTATTTTCCAATCGTTATAAACGATATCTTGAAGTACATTTTTCAGTTGTACAAATTGCTGCTCTGAGATATTAGATTGCTTCATCACTTGGCGGGACACTTCAGGTAGCTTCCTTCTTACATCTACGCCTTCCTTGGTTAAATATATTTTCATTAATCGTTCGTCCTCCTTAGAACGTTCACGACAAATGTAATTCTTTGCCTCTAATTTTTTTAACAACGGTGTTAATGTTCCTGAATCTAAAAATAAACGTTGGCCCAATTCTTTCACCGTTATCTGTTCGTTTTCCTCTAAAGCTAATAAAGTGATATAGCCTGTATAAGTAAGATCGTAAGGCTTCAATAATAATGTATATTGCCGAGTGATTTCCTTTGATGTTGCATACAAAAGAAAGCACAGCTGATTATCTAAATGATTAGGCATAAAAATCCCCTCTTAAAGTTCTTCTACTACCATTTATATTAAAAATAAAGTTCCTACTTGTCAAACGCAATTAAATTGTGTACAATTCAATTTGTAAAAATTAGATTGTATGCAATTTAATTAATAACAAAAGATAAGGGGTTTTCAGTTATGAAAGAATTATACGCAACTACAATGATTAATGAAGGTGGCCGTAGTGGCACATCCTATGCAGAAGATCAATCTTTATCATTAAAAATTGCACCACCAGGCTCCAAATTAGCGGATGTTACAAACCCAGAACAATTATTTGCGGCTGGCTATAGTGCTTGCTTTAATAGTGCATTAGATTTAATCAAACGCCAAAAGAAACTAAAAAATGCATCAACCATTAAAGTAACAGTGAAATTAATGGAGCAAGCTTCTTTTGACTATGTGCTTGCAGTGGAAATCGAAGGGCATATTGAAGGACTAGCAGTGGAGGAAGCACAGGAATTATTAGAGGTCACACATACGGTATGCCCATATTCAAAAGCAACAATGGGCAATATTAATGTAACAATAAAAGCAGTTTAAATTGTGAAAAGAGGGAAACTACATGTTATCAAATACACCATTAAAACAAATTATGCAAATGCGTAAATCTGTTCGTAAATACAATGCAGAGACTAAAATTCCGCGTGAAACAATCATGCAGCTGCTGCAGGATGCTACTTCAGCACCTTCTTCAAGTAATATGCAGCCATGGCGCTTTCTTGTCATTGATGATAAGGAAATTCAGAAGAATATCAACTTCTTTTCATTTAATCAAGAGCAAATCGAAACAGCCTCTGCCATTATTGCTGTCATTGGTGATATAGAGATGTATGTAAATGCTGAGGAAATCTATGCAAAAAACGTGGAGCTGGGCTATATGCCAGAACCAATTGCCAATAAGCTTGCACAAGATGCGCTGACAATGTATGGTTCAGCACCAACAAAAACATTAGAAAATATCGTACACTTTGATGCTGGCTTAGTATCGATGCAAATCATGCTATTAGCAAAGGAAATGGGCTATGATACCGTTCCGATGGGTGGGTTTGATAAAGCAAAATTCGCGGAATACATGGAATTACCAGCAAATGAAATTCCTATTTTATTATTAGCCATTGGTGAAGCGGCAGCCCCAGCATATGGTTCTTCACGCCTACCAATAGACCGCATTGTTCGTTTTAATAAATAGTTTCAAGCAATGTCCTTGATACACTTGAGGACATTGCTTTTTTAAAGATTTTTTAGGAGGGAATAGGATGTCTTCATTAACTTTTATTTTAAGCTTAGTCGTAGCAGCTGAGCATTTGTATATTATGTATTTAGAAACGTTTGCAACTACTTCTAAAAGAACAGCAAAAACATTTAATCTGTCTGAAGAAGCGTTAGAAAATGCAAATGTTCAAGTTCTTTTCAAAAATCAAGGGGTTTATAATGGTCTGATTGCGATCGCCTTATTGTATGGATTATTTTTGTCACATCAGCAAACTGAAATTGTTGCCATTTTTTTAATCTTTGTAATCATTGTCGCTTTGTATGGTAGCTTAACAAGCTCTAAATCGATTCTATTAAAACAAGGTGGGCCTGCTATTTTAGCACTTATTAGTTTATTTTTCTAAAGGAATCTCTACAATAATAAAAAGATTGAAGTTAATGTAAACTCAACAACAGACATTATATATTATCTCTGTTCTAATGGAAGTATAGCGGAAGACTTATATAATTGTGAGCAAAGATTTCTTTTTAAGGAAGATAATTAGCTTACGTCTAATATCCAGATTGTCCCAAACTTTATTAACAGTCAAAAAGATATATATTGTGATGATTGTCTCTCTGAAAAGTTGGATATTAAACCAAGACAACATATCAATCAAATTTGTAATAAGTTAAAAAAACAGGTCTTTTATAAAGAGAGGTTAAACAATGTTCTTCTTGCGCCAAAGATAGAATTTAGGTAGAGTTTTTCATAACATCCTAACTTTTTAATAAAGGGGTAAAATAGATGATGCTTAAAAATAGAAAAGTAATAGTAACAGGTGCAGCTTCTGGTATAGGAAAAGAAATTGTTAAACAATGTTTAGATGAAGGTGCTTCAGTACTTGCTTGTGATATTAATGAAGACGCCTTAAGGGAATTAAAACAATCAATGAATGTCCCCTTAGATTTGAATACATATCAACTAGATGTAAGTATTTATGAAGAAGTAGTCAATTTTTTTGGAAATTTGGAAAGAGAACATTGTGATGTAGATAGTTTAGTTAATAATGCAGGGATTTATTTGGGTAAAAATATACTGGATTATCAAACCGAGGAAATTGATAAAGTCATAGATATAAACTTAAAGGGATGTATTTATTTTTCTCAAATGTTCGGGAAATATCTACTTCAGAGCGAACGTACAGGAGTCATCGTGAATATGTCTTCTGTATCAGGTATGGAAGGCAGTTCAGATGCAATATATGGACTCTCAAAAGCTGCTATATTGGGATTAACTAAAAGCTGTGCAGTGAATTTCTCACCATACATCAGAGTTAATGCCATTGCCCCTACAATGGTAAACACTCCTATGATGGATGCAATACCTATTTGGAGAAAAGAGGAATATTTAAATCATCAGCTTATCGATACACCTGTAATGCCTGAAGATGTTGCTGATACTGTTATTTTCCTCTTGTCAGATAGATCAAAGCATTACACAGGTGCGACATTTGATATTAATAATGGTGGATATCTAAGGTAGTTCAAAAACTTATTCAACTGTTTTGCCAAACTAATTATTTACTCAGAAATTTGGCGCTTTTCTCAAATAAGGAAAGCGTCTTTCCTCATGGAAATAAAACAAATGGGATGTTGAGTTGTTCATTAGAAGTTGTTCAATGAAAGGAATCGTTACATAATGATTTTTGGTTAGGGAGGGGTTAGTTCTGTTGATCAAAATGTAGTTCGCCAGTCGAAGAGGCTTGGTGCTCAAATATTAATGCCATTTTGAAGAATCACTTTCAGAAGTAATACATATAAATATGTACCCCACGGTCAATGAAAAAGGTACTTTTGCAATGCAGAGACAAAAGTACCTGAAAACTTCTATATTAGGGTTTTAAAACCACTTTAATGCAACCTTCTTGCTTTGTATCGAATATTTCATATGCATGTTTTGCTTTTTCAAGAGGGAGGACATGTGTAATGATATCACCGACATTCACTTTTCCTTCAGCCATTAGGTTATAGACATGAGGCATGATATGAACAACTGGGGCTTGTCCAGTACGAATCGCTACATTGCGCTGGAATATATCTCCGAGTGGGAAGGCGTTGTATCGACCGCCGTATACACCGGTAATTTGGATTGTTCCTCCTTTACGTACAGCTTGACTAGCAATGACAAGGGCTCCCATAGCACCACCTTGAAGTTTTACGCCACTTGCAAGAAATTCTAGAGGCGTCATTTTTCCGCTCATCCCTACACAATCAATGACAACGTCTGCACCGCCCTTGGTAATCTCTTTCAAGTATTCACCACAATTTTCATGGTCTTCAAAATTAACGATTTCAACGTTATTTGTCTTCTTTGCATGTTTAAGACGATAGCCGATGTAGTCAACTGCGATTACTCTTTCTGCTCCTTTCAACCAAGCAAATTTTTGTGCTAGCAGTCCAACAGGTCCGCAGCCAAGAATAATAACAGTATCTCCTTTCTTTACACCTGCATTATCTACACTCCAAAAAGCAGTAGAGGCGGCATCGGCAAGGAGAACAAGACTTTCATCAGGAACTTCTGATTTTTCTGGAATTTTAAAAGGGATAAAATTGCCATAGGGCACGCGCATAAACTCTGCCTGTCCTCCAGGAAAACCGCCTGTTGTGTCTGAATAACCAAAGTAGGCACCCATTTCGCCATTATCGTTTGCATTATCACATTGACTTTCCAGATCATGATTGCAGTACCAGCATTCCCCGCATGCAATATTAAAAGGAATGACAATCCGATCGCCCTTTTTAACCTTCGTCACATCTTTTCCAACCTCTTCTACGATACCCATTGGTTCGTGACCAATGACATAATCTTGTCCAAGATTCGGAATCATACCATGAATTAAATGCAAGTCTGACCCGCAAATGGCAGTAGTGGTTAAACGAACAATAATATCATCGGCTTTTTTTATTTTAGGGTCTTGTACTTCTTTAACCTCAACATTTTTTACACCTTGAAAAGTGACAGCTTTCATTAAAAAAATCCCTCATTTTCGTTTATTTTTTCGGTGGGGTAGGGAACATTCCTTTTCGATTCATATCTTTAGGGAATAAATCCAACTGGGCAATACTAATCGCATTTTCTGCTGATTTAATATCCAGTTCCTTTTGTCCTGCAAGATCATAAGGTTTTAGCCATTCTTTTTTTACCATCAGTTCAGAAATTTCGAAATATAAATCGACCATGACATCCAGCTGAGTTCTCAAGATTTTCTGAAGAGCAGGAGAAGCTGTTTCTGTTAAGGCAATTGAAAGATTCCGAATACCCGTTTTAGTTGTAAGTAAAAACTCAAGAGCAATCCCCGAATCAGTTAGTTCAGGCATTCCAACTGAATTTATAGGATCTAAATAGTCTTGCATACAATTGTCCTCCTAATATTCCAATTCCGATTTTGAGTAGAGCTTAACCATAGCAGTGAGTGCCGGGGTAGATAATTTTACATTTTTGTCCAATAACGCTCTTAAATCATCATCAAAGACCACACCTTGACTCAGCTTCGATTTAAGTAAACTAGTTGTCATAAAGTTAATGACTTCATGAAATTCCATGGTTTCATGAAGTGCTAATTTTTTCTCAAACACGTAATTCGCACCTCCATAATTTTCTTTAAAAAGTCTTCCCTGTAGCAAGTCTATTTATGCAAATTCGCCTTTGATTAAATCTAAAACTATATTGATAGCTGGAATCTTATTTAAATTTGAATTTCCTCCATATTAACTATGTGAAAATCGTAATACCAAAATTCAAGACGAGTGTGGAATGTCATTTGCAAAGCGTAGGTTAATTTTTTTCTTTGTCTAAAGAAAATGCGGGATGTATCCTAAAGTGCGCTTTTCTGAAATAAGGGAAGCTCCTTTTTTCATAAATGGGTCATTTAATGGAAGAAGGGAGCAACACTTTTTCTAGATAAATTTATATAAAATTGGATATAAAAAAGGACCTTCAGTCTCTATAGCTGTCAGGTCCTTATTTTTTATACTATTTCATAGGTCATTCTATCCTTTCCTACGGGATTATACTGAGTGCCTGTAGGTTCAATTTCAAAAGTAATTTGCAATATAAAGCCCCGAAAATCATTTACTCTTTTAGTTTCAATAACTTCAATTTTCCATGGAGTAACCTGAGGCGAAAAATCCTTTAAAATCTTTGGATAATAATAGTTAGTCGAATCTTTTTCAATATAAGGAGTAAGAAGGCGGCTTTATTCTTAAAATTTAGTGTTTCATGATTTTACATTAAAAAGTTGATTAAGACGAAAAAGGTCGAATACATTATAATATCTGCTCATATCGTAAAATAAGAGGAGATGGGGTTTATTAGAAAGAAATTCCTTATTGTAGTCTTAAGCATCATAGGGGTACTATTATTAAGCTTCGGATTAGCTTGTTTAAATGGTTGTGCTGAAAAAAACATTAGTCCACCACCAAAAAGTGCTGAAATTCAAATGTTAGAAAAGATAGAAGTAAAATTAGTGGGGAAATATAAAATAGGTACCTATAGTATTAATACTCATGTTGATAACAATTCGCAGGATATAGATATTGATGTTCTTGGAAGCCAAGAGTATTATGATTCAGTAAAACATGAAATCAAAGATGTTGTGAGAAATTTGATTAAGTCAACTAAATTTGAAGAATATAATGTTAATGTAAAAAAAGGTGAAATTCGTCAAAGGATAACAGAAGAAGAGTTGGAAAGAAATAATTTATTGGTTGAGATCGCCAAAAAAATTAATAACGAATTATCTAATGCTTATCCAAACAAAATTGATGGAGGAGTAGATTTGAGAATTCCTCCACCGGAAGCTCCCCAAGAACTAATTGTGGAAGTAAGTACATTGTTAGATGGGGAAAAACAAGAAGCTCTTGGTAGGGAAATAGAAAGGACAATATATACTACATTAGAGAAAAAGTTAGCCTCTAATAAACTTTTAAAAGAAAGTACCGTGAAAATATACATTTATAATAAGAATAAAGAAAAAATAAAAACTTAATGTAAACTCCCTTATCAACTAAAATAGAGAATTGTACTCCATCACTTGCATTAAGATGACCAAGTTGAACAGTTCCCTTACTAGATGAAATACCCAATTATCTCCTAAACAATAATCAATCTTTATTATAAAATTCAAACTAGATAAATCAAGTACCAACTGTTTTGATCAAACTTTGTTTTTTACTACCGTGCATCTGCTACTGTATGCAGCTATTAATCTTATGACAATTATTTGCAACCAGTAAACTAATAGTCATTCGCATGAATGTATTTTATTACAGACACAATAATAAACAGCAAAATTTAAATTATCAAATTGATTTAATATTTATTACTAAATTTGAAATTTTGCTTACACGCCACCAAGAATTAATAATATTATAGTGGCCACAACAAGCCCCAAAACTAGCCCTAACTTTGTGCATTATTTTGCGTTACTATGTAATGTAAAGAAAAATAAAAAACCCCAAAACCTGCATATAACAGGCTTTTAGGGCTTTGTAGGGTACATATTACAAAATATAAAAATTAGTCCGTGAAACATAAAGATGATAAGTAACCTAACATTAATAAAAGACCAATACCCATTGCGATGCTCATGCTTTGTACCTCCTTTAAAAAAACGACACATTATTCATAAATATTGTACAATGAATTATAGAAATATGAAACCTTTTAATGGCGAGAACGTATATAATAATAGGAGAATTACCAATTTGTACATAAAGAGTAGGTGACAATAAATGAAAACGTGGGTTAAGAAAAGTATAGTCATCATGGTTGCGTTTTTAACATTTGGTTTAATAACGCCTACACATGAGATTTGGGAAGCATTTGATCAAAATCCTTCGAACCGTGCATCCATCGGCCCTTCATCAGGGACAAGCACTGCTTTAGCTGCTGAGCATGATAACAGTAGTGACGAGCAGTTACAGATACAAGAGGAAGCGATTGATTATAATGCCTTACTTGTGGATGCGGCTAGAGAACAATCGTACATAAAATTTGGCACAAAAATTGGTCCGAAAATTAGCAATGAATTTGACAGCATCATCTTCCCGAAAATGGAGGAAGCCATTGCAATGACAGTGGCTAATCTTGATGATCAAACTGCTGCATCTTTAACCATCTCTGAAAGACCAAGTGGTAATTACGGTGAGAAAATTTTCAATGTCATCAACAATGAAACAGGCACAGATTTAATTCGTTTCCATGTGCGCACAGAAAAAAGACCGCAGGAAGGCTACTACTACAACTTCCATTACCACAGTGTCGAGGACAACTTTATGGCACACAACAACCTTGGCGATATCTATTGGGAAAAAAACACACCACCTAAGTGGTTGTCATAATAAGTACGAAACACTCGTTTACATGACGAGTGTTTTTTTGTGAATATCTCAGCGTTTGTAAAAAGTCATTGAGTTATAACTTTTAATTTTTCAGAGTGGGGGAGGTAGGGGAAAGCATGTACCCTAAAAAGTACCCCAAATTCTTAATTTTTTGATTTTCTTAGATTTATCAATTGAATTGTAGCGATAGCTGATATCAATAGCTACATTGAGCACTCTCGATTGAAGGTGCTTTCCATCAAGATGAACAGGACTTGTGTTTATGATTAATTATCCTATATGCAAGTCCTTTTGTTATACTTTCATAGCCTCTCCCTTAACTACCATAGGGCTTTATAGCACCATTTAGACAACTATATAAGTGAAAAGGTGACTTTTATAGTCACCTTTTCACTTATAGATAGCAATTTATTTATTGAATATTTGCTCATAACGGTGGAAGAATGCCACTGCGTGCGCTCTTGTTAGAGAATCATTTGGTTTAAACTCTGCATCCGTTTTAGTAGTTGTTAAGTCGAAGTCACGTAGAAACTGGATGGCTTCTGGCTGAGATACTGTTTTTCCATAATGCATAGATGCTAGGATACGAGCAAAATTACCACGTGTGATGTCTTTGACTGCATATACCTGTTTAGACGCTGATATACCACCAAGCGTTGGTAGAGCGTACTTACTAGCTAGTTGATAGTTTACATCTGCACTCCATGAAGAACTAGGTTTTGTTGAAGCTAATTCATCAGACTTAAAGTAACGGAAAAGTACAGATAACATCTGATTTTCTGTTAAATTCGTGTTTGGTTTCAGTAAGTTTTCGTATTTCTTTGTTGCAGGGTTGTATACGTTTGGATAACCGCTGATAAGTCCTTTGTTTACTGCCCATTGAAAATCCTCTGCCCAGTACTGGTCTGCCTTGTAATCAGCGAACTTTGATACATCTATACTACCTACTGGAGTTGTAGGTGTTGAAGCTGAGTAGTTTAAATAACTTGATGCTACATACCCCTCTGTCCCGTCATTTCTTTTCACAGGATACCAAACAAAATGGTTTTTCTTCGTTGATACGGCTTCATATTCAAAAGGGCCCGTAATGGTAACAATTTCGCCTGTACGTAAAGTACCCATAGAAGGACTATCCGTAGTAGGTCTTGTCCTAACTGTTACATTAGTTGTTGCACTAACTTTTTGATTTGTTTTAAAAAAGTACTTTGATTTTGTTAATGGTAAATCAAAATCATAGTTCATCGCTGAAAATTTAATATTTTCCCTGCTGTTAGAGTCATATTGAAAATGTTCGCGTGTAAAAGGCAGCTCTGTTAAGTCTATTAATTCTAATTTCTCAATAATTCGGAGAATTCTTTCTTGATAGGCATTTGCATTTCTTTCCCCAGTTGCTTGGACAAATGGACTATTTACCGGCTTAGTACCGTTATAAGCCATAATAGCGAAGTACCAATGTTCCAATATATCTCTTTCCCCACTGTTGATGCTAGGCAAATCCTTCCGCTTAAACATATCATCTAGAGTCTCCACACCAGCTCGAATATTATAGACAATATCGCTTTTTAGTCTATCTTGATTGTAGCCAGCTTGATTTGTAATTTGCATAATGCCAATTCCATTATCAGCTGTCACAATCGCTTTACCATTCATATCAAAATGGCGCCAATTTCCACTTTCACCTTCCGCTATTGCCTTCACAATTTCAGGAGGAACATTATAACTCAGTGCTGTTTCGGTTAACAAACAGTTCATTGTGGAATAATCAGGGTTGACCTTCGATGCCGAATCATACTTACATGTATTTGCAATATCATTAGCTAATACATTTTTATCTATATTTATAGTTAGAGAGAGGGCACCAATGACAATACCACTAATCAATGGTTTCAATATCTTTTTCATATCTGGTTATTACACTTCCTTTCATATTTTCCAAAGTTAAAAGATTCAGATATATGTTATCATAAACCCAATATTTGGGATAGGGGTAATATAAATGTTTCTTTCATTTAACAGGGGAGAGTGATAAATGATAGCCCTAACATATATTGATTTGGTGAAAGGGTTGTAAATAGTGAGTTCATTGAAACAAGCCCAAGCCAAATCTATATCTACGCCGCATATGCGGAAGATGTATTTGGTCTGAGAACCGACCTTAGAGGAGTCCATGTAACCAAGTAGTACGTCTATCTAATACTCGATTCGTCTGAGGGCTGTTCTGAGAAGGTAGACAAGAGAACAAGCACACCAACTAATGATGTGCTACCACAATCTCATCATAACTTTTTTATAAGCTTACACTTCTCTACACCAACATTTGTAAACATGTTACACTATACCAAACAATGGATTGTTCAGTTTTTTAACTAACAGATGCTTTAGTAAATGAAGAAAAGGTTCTACATATTAGTCATTTCTAATATGTAGAACCCTTTAACTTTCTATCTTTATTAAAATTAGGTCTTGATAAATCGAATTATTGGATAAATATAAGCACTTTAAAATCACAGATGCAGTTATCTAAGGTTAAAAGAAAACCCGTTTACTATGCTGGTGGGCAAACAATTAAGTAACGATAAGTATTAACCACTCACAAATGTAGAATTTGGATTCAAGCCAGAGGAAAAAACTGCATTCAGGGAAATAAAATGAATTTAAGTTAAGTTCCCCAAAGGAATATTAAAAAATATACAAAAATATTATAATCTAAAAAGCACGATAAGCTATGAATACTTGATATTAAAGTAATCTAAAAAATAAAAACTATAAGATACCAACCCACTTAGACTCTGGGAAAAAAACACACCACCTAAGTGGTTGTCATAATAAGTACGAAACACTCGTTTACATGACGAGTGTTTTTTTGTGCGAAAACGCAATTCTGAAAGCCGAAATTTCGAGATGATGGGGAAATATCAAGGCTTACTTGGTATTGAAGGTATTCAAAATGAACCTACTCAACAGGAAATAATTATAGTCCCATCCCAAAATGCCTTCTGCCAATATTTCAATAGGCAAGGAAAATGAAGAAATCAGTCGCTTGATGGAGGAATGTAGGATTAAATTTGTCTTTTCTTGCGCTTACCCGGGAAATTTTTTTATTTCCTCAACTTACATTTGAACTTGTTAAAGGGAAATAAGGGGATATGAAAGTACGACTCAAATTGATTTCAAACAGATATAAGAAAAATAGCTACCTGCCAGAATTAAAAGCTAAAGCGAAAATTTTATCCTGAAGGAATCCTAAAAAATTTGCTGTTATTGTGAGAAACAAAAAACCGGCAAGGATGCCGGCTGCGGATGTTGAAGGAAAGCTATTTTTGATTGTTTTCGTTAGCAAATTTACCAGAAGCAAATTTTTTGTTTGCTTCAGCTTGTTGAATTTGTTGTCTGATTTGGTTCACATCAGTTTCATTCCCAAATTCAACGTTCGTTGATCTCATTGCATTCATAGAACCAGAAGCCTGTTGCTTTTTAGCTTCAGCTTGTTGAATTTGTTGTCTGATTTGGTTCACATCAGTTTCATTCCCAAATTCAACGTTCGTTGACTTCATTGCGTTCATAGTACCAGAAGCCTGTTGCTTTTTAGCTTCAGCTTGTTGAATTTGTTGTCTGATTTGATTTACGTCAGTCTCATTCCCGAATTCAACATTCATTGAATTCATTGCGTTTGGAGCTGCATTAGGAATTTTTGAGTTGAAATTTTGATTGTTGTTTTTATTCGCCATTAAGAATCACCTCCTGAAAAGTAGTTTGTACAGAAGGTTTTTTACTATCCATACATTTTTGAAAAAACTAACCGATTTGTGTTGAAGGGACATCTAGCTTTCCAATTACATAGTTTAAGAAATCTTGTTTTCCTGTATAATTGTAGTAAGTTCATACTTGTGTTTAGAGATTGGAGAAATGTATGAAAGATCGTAAACAAATCGTTATCGAATCCACATTACAATTATTTACAGAAAAAGGATATCAGCATACATCTGTTCAGGATATTTTAGATAAGGCGAATATTTCCAAGGGTACATTTTATAATTATTTTTCATCTAAAAATGAATGTCTGAAAGCCGTATTAGAGCAAAATCGCCTAGAACGAAATGTTTTAAAAGAGGAAATTTTAGTTGGTAAGAAAAAAGATGATGTAAACGTTTTGATTGAACAATTAATCGCCACATTAAAAATTAAAGAAAAATATAATTTAATGCCTTTATTTCGAGAAATCTCCTTTTTGCATGATGAAGAGCTGCAAGAAATTCTTGCGGAACATCGCTTTCATGAAATCACATGGTTAAAAAACAGATTCTATGATATTTATGGAGAAGAAGGAAAGCACTATTATTATGAGTGTGCGGTCGTCTTTTTTGGCACATTCCAATATTTGTCTTTTTATTGGAATTTGGCTACTAATATGATGATAGATCTAAAAAAAGTGGTTACTCGGTCATTGAAATATGTAGAAAGTTTTCTGCCAGAAATGATTAAGAGTGGAGAAATTCTATTAGAGCCACAGGAAATGTTTTTATTAGAAAAGGATTTAGCGTATAAGTCCATTACTAGTAAAGAAATACAGGAGAAATTAGAGAAATTTTGTAAAAAAATCTCGACAATCGAACTTCCACAAAAATCACTCGAACTCTCTAGCTTACTTTTGGATGAAGTGAAGAGAGAAACACCCCGCATGAGTGTTTTAGAGATCATGCTACAGCCATTTCGTGCTTCTTTCGCTGAAACGATTTATAAATATGAAGCTGAAGAAATAGCCAACCTTTTCTGGCTCTTTATAAAGATGCAAAACAAACAGCAAGGCATAAATAAATGATTAAATGACGAGACCAGCTTTTTATCATAAAGTTGGTTTTTTTCTTGGTTCTATAATATTTTTTTTTTTTCTTTTAATCCCATCGACTTTACGTTGTATTGTAACGTGTCATTTTTCATAAAGCGGAAATAATAAAAGTCTCTACCAATTATACTTTGATCTATAATTTCTGCTTTTACTCGATTCATGGTGAAACCCATAAGCTCACGATAGAAGACAATACTCTCTCGGTTCAGGTGAATTGCTAATTCAGGAAGTGCTATAATAATTTTACAGATTGTAGAGGTGGAGAGAGCTTGTGAAAGAAATAAGAGTACTATGGATGACTACATTTAAAATATTTTTAGAATTAATAAGAATTATTATCCTTTTTTTCATTATTGGATGCGTAATGTGGGGATGCGTCAAGTTAATTTATACCTCTTTAGGAATAAATGTTGATGGTTCATACGCTGGATGGCTGGGCGGAAGCGCAATATATAGTTTACTGTTTGTCCTCTATCGTAATAAACTGCAATTTTTAGGATTTTATAATGGTCCATATCGCCAAAAATTATCCCCTAAAAGCACTACCACTCTTATTACGGTTTCCGTTTTTTTATTATTACTGCCGCTTTTTTGGCGTCCTGATTTTTAATAGAGTTTCATTTGATACATAAAAAAGAATGAAAAGAGGGTTACTAGTGAAAGAATGGAAGGACAGGGTAGAAGTATCTTTTGTCACGAATATTTCCCGATTCGATTACCTGAACCAGCAAATTCAAGCAGTGGCTGAAAAGTTTAGTTTCAATCATCAGCAACTTGCGAAAATATTTGATTTACCAATGACTGAGCTAGATAGTTTATTGAATAACAAGGCCAGTATCACGACGGAGCAGCTGGATAAGATTGAACGAAAAATAGCGATGTTATGTGCTGGCTTTGAAGGCATTGATGTAAGGGAAAGAGCCGCATTGCTTTTGAATGACCTCATTAAGGATTACATGTTTTCAACGGCGAGTGTCGCGAAAATGATTCATGTAGAGGAAAAGGACTTAAATGATTTTAGACAAGCCTTATCGATGGATAAAAACGTAGAATTGAAAATTTGCGTGAATAGTATCATGCTTCATTTTGTATTACATGACTAATGACAAGCCCTGGTATTTTGGACTAAATCATTCATAAAGGAAGAATAAAAAATCTTCTCATCTTCGCTGGCATTCTTCATGACTTCCACGCTTTCCTTCATACATAGTAATGACGAGAACCACACAAATTAACCTCAAAAAGTATGGAGGTTCCTAAATGAAAAATGCCAATAGAGTGTATGTGCTTTTATTTATCGTAGTTTTCTCATTTTCTACAACCGTATATGCAGAAGAAAATAAAGAGGGTATTCTTGTATACCATGTGAAATATGATTATGAAGCTATAAGTAAATTTTTGGGCATGACAATGCAGGAATACGACCAAGAGTGGGGGAAAGGTCTTTCGATTGCAGAGATGGCGGAGAAAAAAGGAATTGCTAGAAGAGATGTAGAAGGCTATTTTTATCAATTTCATTATGAAGAAATGCAAAAATGGCGAAAAAAGGGTGTCATGACGGAGAAACACTATTTCCATCTTGTCTACGGATTAGCGGATGAAATAGAGGAATTTATTGATCGTAATCCCAACCGATAACATTTTTCTAAACCCGAAAAGTTAATCTTTTAAAGTTAAAAGGCAGAAAGGTTGCTTGCACAACATTTCTGCCTTCGTTCATTTATTTTTGTGTTATACGCTCGAAAAATTCCAGTGTTCTGTGCATATCCGTAACATGTTCATTGCATGTTTGACTATCTGCACAAATGTAATTACTGTGGTTGGTAAACGTGCCAACCACCTGTCCTTTAATGGACGTAGTAAATAAGCCTACATCTGAATGGCGATTACAGATAGCGCAAATGCCGCGAACCGTGTTATTGGCAAATATTCCTTTGATCCCTTTTAGCTGCCCATTTTGCTCAAGGACAACATATTTTCGATGTGTGCCAGCATCATCCCAGGCAAGATAACAAATTTGCTGAAAATCGAGTGCTTCTAGATTTGGTAGCTTGAGCTTCTTTTCCTTTTTAAATAAGGCTTTAAGCGTACTAGCGGTCACCGGCTTGAACGGGATGACATATGGTTTTAATTGCTCTAAAAATGCATCACCTTGTGCACGATCTGTGACAGTAAAAAGCTGGTCAATCAGCATTGTTTCTGCTGCTGATAATGCTAATTTTGTCGTTACCTCCGTGTCAACAAGGCCACGTACTGCTAGGATAACGTTTTTATCCTTTGTTGTTGTCAGTGCATGTAAAATTTTATTTAATTGCTGTTCTAGTAAATGATAGTTGGCAACCGTTAAAAACGGCTGAATTGTTTGTTGTTCCATTTGAAATCTCTCCTGTTTATTAGGCTATTTGATTACTTTTTGGCCTAAAGAGATCATTCAATTTCTGTTAGTTTATAACTTAATCTTGACCTCTTTGACCTAAAGAAGTCGTTCTAGAGCATGCATTACAAGTGAATGCTATCATGTCGATTCCTCCTTGAAAGAAAACTACCATTATTATAACAGCTTTTGACAATTTGATAAATGATAAAGCACTGTTTATTTTCTGAATTGTTGGAAAGGTAATAAATTGGTATAATGGACTGAATTGGTTAATGAAGGGGGATTTATGATGAAACAGATGAATGAACGTAAATTAATGAATGCTTGGAGAATTTATACATTGTAGGAGGCACTATGCTATTAAATAAAGAAGGTTTTGATTTATGGGCCGATGGATACGACCAAACGGTACAACACAGTGAGGAAAAGTATCAATACCCATTTGCAGGCTATAAAGAGATTTTAAATAAAATTTTCAATGAAGTGATGGCTGTTCCGGCTTCCACAGTTTTAGATATTGGCTTTGGAACAGGGGTATTAACGGCGAAGCTTTATGAACAGGGGCATTCGATTTATGGCTTTGATTTTTCTGCGAACATGATTGCCATTGCCAAGGAAAAAATGCCAGAGGCTCACTTAATGGAGTGGGATTTAATGAATGGCTTGCCACAGGAGCTATTACAGCAGCCCTATGATGCGATTATTAGTACGTATGCGCTCCATCATTTTACAGATGAGCAAAAGGCTTTGTATATCACACAATTATTACAGCACCTATCACCAACAGGGAAAATTTTAATTGGCGATGTAGCTTTCCAGACAAGAGAGCAGCTGGAGCAATGTCGTCAAGATAGCAAGGGATACTGGGATGAGGATGAATTTTACTTTGTCCATGAGGAGCTAAAGGTCGCCTTACAGGAAATATGTGAGTTAGCATTTTACCCACTATCGCATTGTGGTGGAGTCTTTGTGATTAGTCGGAAGAATATAAATGCTGATTAGTGACCCCTTATATGGGGAGTTTGAAATAGATGGTTTGTTAGAGGAATTGATTGTAAGTAAGCCAGTTCAACGCTTAAAGGAAATTCATCAGGCTGGGGCAGGCTTTCTAGTAAATAGCAGGTGGACTATTTCAAGATTTGAGCATTCTGTAGGTGTTATGCTGCTTATTAGACAGCTTGGCGGTTCATTGCAGGAGCAGGTGGCAGGCTTATTACATGATGTGTCCCATACCGCTTTTTCCCATGTGGTGGATGTTGTCCTTGAAAATGAGGCGGAAGATTACCATGAAGCGATATTCATGGATGTTATCAAACAGTCTTCGATACCTGCGATTCTTGAAAAATATGGCTACGAGGTAGAGAACATACTAGATACATCCAGATGGTCGTTACTTGAACAACCTGCTCCAGCATTGTGTGCGGATCGTATAGATTATACATTAAGAGATATGTATTTTTATGGAAATTTAGCCTTGGAAGATATCCAAAAATTTTTACAGGACTTATTCGTTTTTCAGGGGAAACTGTGTGTTAAAACGATTGAGCGTGCAGAATGGTTTGTAAAAATTTATTATCAGGAAGTGTTAGATTTTTTCTTGCACCCTTTAAATATCTATGCGACTAGTTCGTTAGCAAATGTATTAAAACTGTCGCTAGCAAAACAAATTCTAACGCTTGAAGATTTCCTAAAAACTGATCATGAGGTATTGCAGCAGATGAAGGCTTCACATGATCAAGACGTTCTTGCTCTTTTACAACAATTACATGAAAATGTAGAGGCAAGAGAGGAACAAGAGAATTATGACATTCATTTTCGCAATAAAGTGCGACTCATCGACCCAGCTATCTATCATCAACAGCGACTATGGAAGGCGAGCGAGATATCTAACCATGTCAAAGCAATGAATGTCTCTGCTTTGGAAAGGTTTGAGCAGGGAGTTTATGTGAAAATAATCAATGAGGAGCTGTCATAGGGCAGCTCCTTTTCTTTAGGCAAACATGGATAAAATATATTTGCCAGAAAGCATAAATACGGCATAGACAGCGAGCGCACTCATAACGGAAATGCCTGGTTTAAACCAGCTTGTTAGGAGGAACACGAGCACGGTAAATAACAGCATGCCAACCGCTCCAAATACCGTGTTTTGTAGGACCGTATGAAAGGTATCTTCTTTCATATTTTTCATTTGCATGCCCATATTAATGAGCGTCAAAATCGGTAAGGCTGTAATGATGCCTGATAAAAATAAATACTTCGATTGGCTTAGCAGTAGTGCTAGCACCATGATTGTGCCACCTACTAAAAAATAGAGAAAGTATAACATAGGATGCCCTCAATTAAATTCAGAATAGAGTAATAATACTGTAGAAAATAAGTGTCCACAAGTACCCATTGATAATAGTTAGCAAGATGTGCAGAAAGATAGATGTTTATGAAAAATAGATAGAATATTTGGGAGGGGGTAAGTTTATCCTTTCTGCTTTTATATGCAGTTGGCATACCAATCTCCACGCTGTTGCATGAAATAGGGCATGCAATAGGCGTTATAGTTTGTTCAAAGGAACGAGCCCATGTTTATTTAGGAGCAAAAAATCTTCCTGAAAGCTTTCGTGTACGCCGCAAAACGGGAGTAGCTTAACGCGCAAGCAGTCGCTTGTATTTATGGCGGGTGACCTATCATGACCATGACTTTATTAATGTTGCTTATAGCAGATGGCTATCAAATGCTAAGCTTACTGAAGAAAAATATCTGAAAATATAAACTTTAACGAGGTAGCTTTTAATATATCGTAGTATACGATATAATCGTATTAAACGATATATTAAAGGAGTTAATACGATGATTAAAGATATAAATGATTATTTTACAACGATATTCTATCATCTACATACAACCCATGAAGATGTTATTTCCCATCAAAGCGTGCGTATTTTGCAAATGATTCAAAAGGAAGCGGAAGTGACGGTGCGTGATATTGCAGGGTTATTAAACATTTCTCCTAATACGGCGTCAGAGCATGTGAAAAAGCTAGAGCGCCATGGCTGGGTGATGAAGGAGCGAGCAAGTGACGATCAACGTAAGGTCATGTTGCATTTAACAGAAGAAGGGCTACAAGTGCTGAAGAAAAACTCGGAGCTAGATGATGATAAACTACAGCATGCCCTTAATCAGCTAACTGAGCAGGAGCAGCAAGCCATTCTACAGGCGTTTCGACGTCTAAGTGAGGTGGCAAAATAATGTATACATTCTTTAAAATTTTGAGTTCAGCAGCTATCATTGGCGTTGTGACGGAGGTTGCACGACGATTTCCTACCTATGGAGGAATTATTGCTGCGTTGCCCTTGGTGAGTATTTTAAGCATTATCTGGCTGACAGTGCAAAGTGAGTCGAGTGAGCATATTCAGCGCTTTACGGTGGGCGTTATCGTTGGCTTGCCCGCAACGATGTGTATGCTATTTGTGATTTACATGGCGATGAAATCGTCCTTGCATATTGTACTAGCTATTGGTCTTGGTGTGCTGTCCTGGGCTGTATTTTTAGGCATACAAAAGGCGATTGCAGGGGTTTTTCATATTTCCATTTAAAAAGGAGTTTAGAGAATGACGATTATTACCATACATCAAGTACCAAAACAAACTGTACGTGATTTTTTTCAGGAGCATTGGGGTTCAACGGAAATGGTCATCTCCAGTGGCATTTATGACTGTAGTAATTTAGCAGGCTTTGCTTTTATGAATGAGCAAGAAATGATGATCGGTTTAATCACCTATATCGTGCGGGAAGAGGACTGTGAAATCATTTCGTTAGATAGTACGGTCGAGGGAAGAGGTATTGGTTCTGCGCTTGTGAAAGCGGTAGAACAAGCAGCACTGGAGCAGGGTTGTACAAGCATATCACTCATTACAACAAACGATAATTTACATGCATTGAAATTCTATCAAAAACGTGGCTATTGTTTAATAGAAATACTGCGTAATGCAGTTGAAAAAGCAAGAGCCTATAAGCCTTCTATCCCACTCATCGGCGATGACGGTATTCCAATACGAGATGAAATACGTTTACAAAAACAACTTGACTGTCAATAAGTCAGGTTGTTTTTTGTTATACTGGTGAAGGAAAGAGAGGGAAAGTATGAAAAAAATACTATTTATTTTAATGCTGAGTGTGCTTTTGGTCGGAGCAATCTTTATGATTTATCTCAAAAGCAATCCACCACTTGTTATTCAAAGCTATACCAGCAAACAAGGCAATGAAGCAGTTAAAATCATCGCACTTGAAAATACTGGGCTGCGTGAAATAAAGCTGAAGCAAATACTGGTGAATGAGCAGCGATCTAATAACGCTAAACTTATAATAAGTAAGGCAGAACCTTTTGAGGCGGAAACAAAGCTAGAGGGAAATGACCAACTATCTTTTCATAACTTAGCACAGCGGACGATCGTACCTCGAAGATACATAAATCAACAAGCTATTGGCGAGCAGCCACAGCATTATGCTGTTCAAGTTCAAGCATCTAACAACCAAAAAGTAACAATTTACTATGAATATTTAAAAATACCTTTTACACTAACAGTTGAGCTTCAAGCCAACAAATAATCACTTTTTGTCTTATCCTTTATGCCTGTGTCATTTTCTAAGATTGTTTGGTGAAAAGCTCCTATCCCTCCTAGAACATGGTAATATTGTAATAACAGCAATTGTGATACTAGGAGGGACCTAATGGCATTTATCATCTTGTGTATAGTACTAATTATCTGTGTTATCACTGTGGCTTTAGGGTTTATGAAAAAGCTTTCGAAAAATGATATTATGCTTGAAGTGACAGCCACTTGTGAAGGGAAAAATGAAGACAATCAAGCGATTATGAAGATATATTTTAGGTATTCCATTGGACGTCTTGCAAGAAGGAAAAGAGAAATGATAGGCAGTATTGAATGGTCTGAAGGATGGATGCCTGTCAGCTATAATTTAAAAGAACATGGCGTGTATGATGAAGAACGACTTCTGTATGCAACGAATGAGCAAACGTATTCCACCTTTGAAATCAATGCGACGAATGCGCTTGATGAGCAAGGACGGGGAGAGGGCTACGTGGTCCTTGTATTGGAAAAGCCAAATACCTCTCATATGTCCCGAGCGGGTGTTATTCTCGCTGTGACAGCCAATATGGTTACATATCAATTATCAGACTCGACAAGCTGGCACAATGATATGCTAGCGAACTAGCTATCCAATGGATTGGATAGCTTTTTTGTATTTACAAGTAAAAATAGGTTGTATATGGAACCAATTGGGGAAAATAACGTATAGAAAGAAGAAGGACTTGCAGGAGGAAGGAGGATGTAGATGTCCGAACAACATAGCAAAAACTATGATTCAAGGCTCGTCACACTAGATGAGCAAATATGTGCACTTTTGCAGCAACGAAAAGAGCAATCAGCTCATACTCCAGGCTTTCCATCGGATGATACCATTTCAAAATGGGCAAAGCAATATGGATTTGATGACACTTTTTTAGCGATGTTCTTCCAATTGATTAAATCAGAAAAATACTATACATCAAACGTAGAACCAACAGGCTTCCGTCACTATATCCCTGTGTTGAAAACGGTAGAAGGGGGAGAGCGTTTGTATACGGTTTCTTATGTTCGTCAATATGACAATGCAAGTGTAGTGCAATTATTAATCGATTGGGATGAGCAGCAAGAACCACAGCTAACGATTCAGCAAAAATTACAACGAAATCATTTTGGCCTATACATCGATGAGTCCTATGAATGTCGAAGTAAAGGTACAGGCGGCTCAAATGGTCATGAAAGCAGTACGTACGTGGTGACACCACCCTTGCCAGATGATTTAAGGGGACTGCATTTTGTTTTTACAGAATACGAAGATGTCTTTGAAGAAAAGCCTACAGGATGGGCTGTTACCATACAAGGTTAGGGGGATGTTGAATGAAAAAATGGATGCTTCCACTTGTCCTCGTCATCCTATTGACGGCTTGTCAAAGCCCCAAGCAGGAGATACATTATATCGCTAAAAGTGAGCATTGGAAAGCCATCTATCATAGTAATGGCGAGGTAGGCTTGCGCTTATTTTATCTGGGAGATGATGATGATTTAGGGCCTTTAGAAATTACGATTGAGGGGACAAAAGAATCCAAAAATTTAAGTGATGTTCAGTTAAATAAAGATGGCTATTATTCCTTCACAAAAAAAGAAAGTGAGAAAATCTTTAAACGAGAAACAAAGCCTTTGATCCATGTAGAATGGCAAGCTAGAGATGAGACCTTAGAGGTGAAAAATCATTAGGAGGTAATAATAATATGCGAATTGAACAACGCGAGGATATAGTGGTAATTGATGGCCTTGAAATCAGCGGAACGATTCAAAAAAATCATCAATGCTCGAGTTGTCAAAATGCCATCATCTATGATGACACGTTCGATAGTTATTTTTGTGCGATGTGTAATGAGTGGCAAGAGGCGGCATGTGATGACCCGCATTGTCACTACTGTGTACATCGTCCAGAACGCCCATTGCCAATCCATCGCTAAATTTTTTCTTATTTTAGTGTTTGACAAAGAATTCGCTATTCGTTATAGTAATTAACAATTTCATACAAAAATGAAATGGGCAATGATAAGGACAAGAGATTCGATTAACCATTTTTAGAGAGGGGGGCCTTGGCTGCAAGCTTCCTAATGTCGTAATCCTATCTTACTACCTTGGAGCCGTGCTTGGAAACTTGCACCGTTTTTTTGCGACGTTATAGCAAAATCAATGAGCCACTAGCTAATAAACTAGTGGGAATTTGGGTGGAACCACGGGTAAACAACACATACTCGTCCCTTAGTAGGGACGGATATGTGTTTTTTTATCTACACAATTATGCTGAGGTGTAATTGATTTTATTACTAAAAAAGGAGTAGAGAACATGTCAAATCAACGTATTCACATTCAATTTCCAGATGGTCAACAGCAAGCATTTCCAAAAGGTGTGACACTAACCGATATTGCACAAGCGATTCGTCCAGCGCTTCGCAAAAAGGCAGTCGCAGGGAGTGTTAACGGAACCATCATTGATTTGACGCGCCCGATTATGGAAGATGCACAAATTACATTGTACGATGCAAGCTCAAAGGAAGGGATCGAGGTCATTCGCCATTCTACAGCCCATTTATTAGCTCAGGCAATTAAACGACTTTATCCACATGCACAATTTGGAGTAGGACCAGTCATTGAAAATGGCTTTTATTATGATATAGATATTGCTGATACACTGACACCGAGTGATTTGCAGGAAATTGAAAAGAAAATGAAACAAATTGTACAGGAAAATATTCCGATTCATAGACGTGAGGTTTCACGTGAAGCAGCGAAGCAATTATTCGCCCATGATGCGTTAAAGCTAGAGCTGTTAGAGGCCATACCTGCTAATGAGCTTGTTACGATATATGAGCAGGGGGAGTTTTACGATTTATGTCGTGGTCCACATGTCCCGTCTACAGGCAAGTTACAGCATTTTAAATTAATGCATGTGTCGGGCGCTTACTGGCGAGGTGATAGCAATAATCAAATGCTTCAACGTATTTATGGCGTTGCCTTTGCGACAAAGGAAGAACTTCACGATCATTTTGTCTTTTTGGAGGAAGCAGAAAAGCGGAATCATCGCAAGCTGGGAAAAGAGCTGTCGTTATTTATGTTTTCAGAGGAAGCACCTGGCATGCCCTTCTATTTAGCAAACGGTCAAATATTACGTAATGAACTGGAATCGTACTTGCGACATTTACAAGCGAAATATGACTATAGAGAAGTACGGACACCACTCATGATGAACCAACGCCTATGGGAGCAATCGGGCCACTGGGATCATTATAAGGACAATATGTATTTCACACAGGTGGATGACCAAAGCTTTGCCTTAAAGCCGATGAACTGTCCAGGGCATATGCTGATTTTCAAAAATGCCTTACATTCCTATCGGGATTTACCAATACGTATGGCGGAATTTGGGCAAGTGCATCGACATGAATTTAGTGGTGCCTTGAATGGTCTATTACGTGTACGAACTTTTTGTCAGGATGATGCCCATATTTTTGCAACACCACAGCAAATTGAGGATGAAATTGCGCTGGCCTTAAAGATTATAGATGAAGTGTACAACGTCTTTGGATTTGCATATACGATTGAATTATCGACACGACCAGATGATTATATGGGTGATTTGGCACTGTGGGATCAAGCAGAAGCAGCACTTGAAAATGTCCTAAACAATTTAGGTATTGCCTATACAATTAATGCAGGGGACGGGGCTTTCTATGGACCGAAAATTGACATCCATATTAAAGATGCAATTCAGCGCAGTCATCAATGTGCAACGGTTCAGCTTGATTTCCAGCTACCAGAGAAATTTGATTTAACATATATTAATGAACACAACGAAAGGGTGAGACCTGTTGTCATTCATCGTGCAGTGTTTGGCTCAATTGATCGCTTCTTAGGTATTTTAATCGAGCATTTTGGCGGCGCATTCCCAACTTGGCTGGCACCACAGCAAGTGCAAGTTATTGGGGTAGCAGAGGCACATCAAGGCTATGCCAAGCAAGTTGTTGAAGCTTTACAACAGGCACAAATCCGTGTGCAATTCGATGATCGCCAAGAAAAGCTCGGTAAAAAGATACGTGAAGCCCAATTACAAAAAATACCCTATATTGTGGTTATCGGGGATCGTGAGGTTGCCAGCCAAACTATAGCTGTTCGTAGACATGGTCAGCAAAACTCTACTAATAAGTCACTACAGCAATTAATAGAAGAAATCACAGCAGCCATTCAACAAAAAAGTTTAACTTAATTCAAGTAAAGAAAGCTTGCGATGAATATTCGTCATTCATCGCAAGCTTTTCAATTGTTAAAAAATTTTTACTTCTATTTTTTTGAAATGACTACTAGAATCTACATGGTGTGCATACAATGAATTAAAGGTGCTTGGAACTTTCTTGAAAAAGCGAATGTCCCAGTATTACTTCTTCTGTTTCAGCGTCGATGACAAGAAATTTGCGATAGGATTCATCGGTATTGTGCTGAAAGGATGCTAAAAAATAAACTTGTCGATTGGGATGAATAAAAGTATGTTGAGAGAGGTCTATTGTTTCCTGTTTACCATCTGTTTGTAAATAAAAACGTTTTGTCGCATTTGCTACATCTTTAAAAGCCATCTTTTGACGAATATTCAATGAAGCATTGGCATATTCCTCATAAATCGCACGATTAAGCTGCTGATAAAATTTGTCCTCATCACGAAACGATTGAAATTGGTTGTTTGGGTATTGATATAGTGTATTTATTTCAGTTGGTGTGCAAAGTGTGGGTGTTGTATGGTCTACTGAATGTTGAGGTGGCAATAATATTTTGGAAACAACCATAAAAGTTAAGATGAATACGTGCATCATTCAACCTCCAAATGTTTTCTTATCAAAAACATCGCCTACTTTTTCATTCTCTATACATTTTGAGAAATGGCTAGGTGAATGCATGTATCATCCCCGATAAAACCAGCCAATAAAACATGGCCTGGCTTTATCATATCTATTCTTTCTTCTATTATATGCCTCGTTATGATTAGGAAGCTTGTGCTTGCTTTAAATATCTATTAAGTAAGACATCCAATTCTTGACTGTAATCTACTACAATAGGGTGGGTGAAACCAAGATCCTTTGCTTTTTTATACATAATTCTTCGTTTGATCTCAATTTCCGCCTTCAAGAATTGTTTAAGTAATAAGTTAACCAAGATATTTTCCTCCTAATTTTTTATCCATATTCTTGAAATAAATTTCTATGACCTCGATTCAACTTTTTCATTGTATATCACTTATATTAAAAAAAATGTCATATTGTGTATCGTTTCTCAAATTCGTAATTTAGTCATAGATAAGGTACTTCATCCTAATAAGCTTGATTAAAAATATTTGATGATTATAGATAAAAAATACTGTTAAATTTCCCTTTTATTGAATTTAATCCATGACTTAAAACCCTATTCATGCGCTGGATAGGGTTATTCACTTTCTTAGTTTTAGAAAATATTAAGGGGAAAAAAGAGAAGTGTTAAGTCTTTTATACTAAGGAAAAAGTTGTGATTATAGATTGAATTTTTCGATAATTAAGCATGGCATTCATATCTTGTCACATTTTAGCAAATTCCCTTTTTTGTTGTTTAGAAATGGGGACATTTCATTGTCTATGGTGAAATGTTGAGAATTTTTGAAATTGATGGAATAATGGATGAAAGATGAGGTGATGAAGCGCATGATGAAAAAACTGGTTTCAATCATTGCTTTTTTAAGTTTGCTAACGGCATGTGAAAGGGAGGAGCCCTTACAGGAACCGACCATTGTGTATGACATGGATACGACATCCACATCCACTGGATTTAGCTATGTAGCGGATCTATCTTTTGAAAAAAGAGAGGCCTATCAAGCATTTTTAAACGATGGAGAAATTCGTCATTTGCAGACCTTTTCGCCAGAGGAAATGCTGCTAATTATGTTTGATTTAGTGGAGGAACCTCGTATGGATGCATTGTATGCGATTACTTACAGCAATGATGCATTCCCCACAAAAGAATTGTTTGAGCAATACTATACGGATTCACTTGCAGGTGATTTGCTTGTTACCTATTTCATGTATAGATTTTATGATCGAATAGTGATTAATGAATCGAGCACCCCTGATTTACAGGTCGTTCAACTGGAAATTTCCGTTGGGAGTCAGCGCTACATAAAAACATACGCCCTGCAACAGCAAGAGGGGATTTGGAAGGTTCATTTAGCTAAAGATCAAAGAGGAGAAGCAGATGACTGAAATTTATTTTATTAGACACGCACATGCCCATTATTCAGAGGATGAATATCATCGTCCACTATCTGCTCAGGGACAAAGGGATACAGAGCGTGTTACAAATCTTTTGAAGCATCAACGAATCGATGCGGTTTATGCTAGCCCCTATCGAAGAGCCATTCAAACAGTGGAGGGGATTGCACAGGCTCGTCACTTACCCGTCCAAACGATAGATGGCTTAAAAGAGCGACAGCTTTCTACTGGGAAGCTGGAGGATTTTCATGCAGCAGTTCTACGGGTGTGGCATGAGCCAAGCTTTGCATGGGCGGGTGGAGAGTCCAATCAACAGGCGACGGCTCGCGCTATTCCAAGTTTGCGCAACATCCTTCTTACTCATCCAGAGGAGTCTGTCGTTATCGGTACACATGGCAATATCATGGCATTGATGATGCAATATTTTGATGCCCAGTACGATTATGCATTTTGGCAAACGTTAAGTATGCCAGATATCTATCGATTAGCCTTTCAAGGTCTATCCTTACAGGAAGTAACACGCGTGTGGCAAGAGGACTGAACAAAAAAAGAGATACTACAGCAATCATAGTATCTCTCTTGTGCTATTCTATTAATTCCTCTCCCATTCGGAGCGTAAGAGGCCAAATAATACCACGTCATGGAATGTACCGAAGCGGAAAATTTCTTGGCGTAAAATGCCTTCTTTTGTGAAACCACATTTTTCATAGGAGCGGATAGCTGCTGGGTTAAAGCTAAAAACCTGAAGCTTGATTTTCTGAACAGCGATATATTGGAATATAAAATCAATGAGCGTTTTCATTGCATCCGTGCCATAGCCCTTGCCGTGCCACTCTTTCCCAATTGATATGCCCACAGAGCAAGTGCTATTTTGCCAATTCACTGCATAAACACCACAGGAGCCTATCAGCTGATGTGACGTTTTTTCATAGATGCCAAAAATGTATTCCTCCTTCTTCCCACTGATACTGTTAAAGAATGCGGTGTGATCCTCTATAGTTTGTGGAAAGGGAATTTCATCATTAGCAAGTAGCAAAGAGGTGATTTCGCTTTCGATTGCTATAAAAGCCTCTAGGTCAGTAGCAGTCATTTGCTGTAAAGTGATCGATTGACCTGTTAAAAATGTTTTCAAATAGTGTTCCATTATTGTATTCTCCCTTGTTTAAGGGCTGCAAGTAGCGTTACAACCCTACGATTGTTCGTAATACTTTCACGTCTACTGCATCTTTCACACTCATAAACCCACCCCTTTTTTGTGAATACTACCATAGTAGCATGAAGGACGAAGAGAATGGAAGAAATTATGTTAAAATATGTCATAGTTAAAGAGAGAGAGGGATTAAGATGCGCACACCTTACTTCGCGAATTTATTACAATACTTACCACAAGAAGAGCAGCAACAATTACAACAGGCTTTTGGTGCTTCAGATGCACAAATTCAGGCCTTGTTAGAAGTATTTCCGAAGTGCCCGCAAGCTTTGATTGAGCTATTACAGGATGTCAATGGTACATATTATTGTCAGCATGGGCAAGAAACGATATGTGTTCTAGTGCTGGGCTCTGATTTAGGGGATTACCCGTATTATCTTAAATCGGTGGAGCAAATCGTGAAAGATTACCATGACCAACGTGAAACGATTTATGAACGCTATCAGGAATTTTTAGCGTATGTTGAAGTAGATGAAAAGATTAATATGCATGTCCCGTTAAATGACCGGCTATGCTTTGCGGATTGTATGAATAATGGTGGCACATCAAGCTTATATATTGATTTTACGCCAAATGAAGCGGGGCAAGTTGGTCAGGTGGTTCGTTATGTGCATGATCCTGATAGCTTTGAGGTGATTGCCGCTTCGTTTGAGGATTATTTACAGCAACTTATAGAGGGGGACTATGAATTTACCGCTATATACGAGGAGGAATTTGAGTGACTATGCAGCTCATGTTCTATGAGGACAAAGCACAAAATTTAGTAGAACAATACACGTTAACAGAAGAGCAGCTACGCTATACAAAGTCTCCAAAGGAAAGCATTGCACTTGCTAAGCAGGATAATAGTAGGCACGCCATTTTAGCAATGGACGGCAACAAGCTAGTCACGTTCTTTGTCTTACATGAAAAAGAAGGGGTGACGCCTTACTCCTCCAATGAACAGGCGCTATTAATCCGTTCCTTTTCCACTGATTTTTATGAGCAGGGCAAAGGCTATGCCAAGACAGCACTCCAATTATTGCCTGACTTTGTTCGCAAGCATTTCCCACATATCACTGAGCTGGTGCTTGGGGTCAATGTGCCAAATAGAGCGGCTCAAGAACTTTATAAGCGATGTGGCTTTGTCGATGAAGGCAGACAGGCAATGGGACTTCGAGAAGAGCTAAAGGTGATGAGCTATTATATGAAGGAGGTTGAAAATTGAGCCATCATATAATCGAAGCAAGAATAGAGCATTTACAAGCACTTTGTACAATCGATCAAGAAGTGATTGGAGATTCATCCAGAGCGGAAGAAATTCAGCAGGCTATCAAAGAGAAACGCTGTTTGCTCTACCAATCCGCCGATACCATTGGGGGTTTTCTGCTATTTAGCAATGACTTTTTTGGTTATAGCTTTATTTCCTTAGTTATTGTCAAGCCGTCCGAGCGTAGAAAGGGGATCGCATCTGCCTTAATGACCGCTTATATCCAAAGTGCTCAGACAGCAAAGGTTTTCTCCTCTACAAATCAATCCAATAGGCGTATGCACCAGCTTTTTCATAACCTAGGCTTTGTCAAAAGCGGTTTTATCGACAACTTGGATGAGGGAGACCCAGAAATTATTTATATGAAACAAGCCTCACCACGGAAGTAGGGTGAGGCTTTCGTTTATTTTTTTGCTTTGATGAATAAAAAGGATGGCCTGCGTAGTTCCTTTTCAATAGAAGGAAGCTGTTGAATAGCTTCTTGGGTTGGAATTGGTTCTACGATTTTATCAATCGTTAACCCATGGGCAATCAATGTATTGACCAGTGTCGCTATGGTGCGATGATATTTGACAACACCCTCCACCAACCATGTTTGCTCACGCGAGCCTTCATCCTGATAATGATCCACAGCATAGTGCAAACGGTGATGATTGTCATCATATACCCAATTATCATCCATTGTATGACGAGCTGTAGCAATAGGATGCTCCACAGAGAAAATAAATACACCATTAGGACGTAGCATACGAGCAATTTGACCAATGATCGCATCGAAATCTTTGACATAATGGAGAGATAGGGAGCTGGTTATACAATCAAAGCTATCCGTAGGGGCTTCATAATCCTCTATTGCCTGTAGCTGATAGTCAATTTGTTGGTGGGCATGCTCCTGTTTGGCGATGGACAGCATATTCTTCGAAACATCTAATGCGGTTACATGCTTGGCTTGATGGTCGATACAATACTTGGCGAAATCTCCCATACCACAGCCAATATCGAGTATCTGTAAATTTGTCAAAGGTGGAAGTAAAGCCTTCATCGTGGGCTGCTCCAAAAGATGGTTATAATTAGATGCTTTTTGTCTCAATGTCTTGTAGTGATGAAAAAATATCGGATTATCATAAAT
Source organism: Lysinibacillus sp. IITD104 (assembly GCF_036698265.2). Lineage (NCBI taxonomy): Bacteria > Bacillati > Bacillota > Bacilli > Caryophanales > Bacillaceae > Lysinibacillus > Lysinibacillus sp. IITD104. The sequence continues at coordinate 2,457,151 of NZ_JBAHYH020000001.1, read as the reverse complement.
ATTTTGTTTCATTAAAAGCCTCCAGTTTATGAAACATAACGTTATGTTATTTGTGCGCATCATTATTGTCCCATGTATAGATGAAAAGAAATAGACTTTTATTACAATTTTTTGTAAGATGTAGATAGAGGCATACCATTTTTAGATAAAGTAATTTTCCACTTAATGGGTTTTTTATAGTCTTCTACATCATGATTAGCACTTCCTTATCCCCATCATCATTTCCATGTCATAAAAATGTAACAATTCGAAAAAATAAAAATATTTAAAGGGAAAACATGGCACCTCTTACCCGCTATAACGTTCTTAGTATTTGGAAGCTTATTCCGAAAAAGAGACGTTGGAGGGATTCTATTGAATCAAGAAAGTTTATTATCCATTAGTAGCAATGCCTTATTTATTGCCTTTATTCTACTACTCATTGCGATTGTGCCATTAGGGCTAGCAGTCAAATCGAAGAGGAAAATATTCGGTAAGCTAGGATTACTCTTCACTTATATAGCCTTTGCTTTACAGCTCGTGTACTTTGTTGTCAGATGGGTGGCGGTTGACCATGCACCTGTCAGTAATATGTATGAGTTTATGACGTTCTTTGGCATCATGCTTACAGGAAGTTACTTAATTATTCATTTCTTATATAAGCAAATCGTGGTTGGCTTATTTACTATTCCTGTGTCCCTAATTATCCTTGGTTATGGAAGCGTTTTCGCAAAGGAAGTATCGCCGCTTGTTCCATCACTGCAAAGTCACTGGTTAACGATTCATGTCATGACAGTGGCCTTTTCTAGTGCCATTTTATCCGTGTCCTTTGCCACAGGCTTAATATATTTATTAAGAACGCTGGATGTTTCAAAAAAATCTATCAGTACATACGGGCTTGAGTTTGTGTTGTATTGTTTGGTGGTTGTCATTGGCTTTATTGGCGTATCGACTTTTTTCAGCCTTGCCACAGAAGAGGTGCAGGTACAATTCGATAATGCACAGGGACAGCAAGAAAAAGCCACTTACGTCATGAAGCCCCTGATTGTAAGTAAAGGAGCCGTCACCGAGAAGGGTGACGCAATCGGTGTAGTCGAAATCACAAATAAAATAGATGCCAAGAAATTAAATTCGATTGTCTGGGCATTTATCGTAGGTACTATTTTATATGGTGTCATTCGATTCATTACAAGAAAATCAATCAGTGCCTTGTTAAAGCCATGGACAAGCCGTGTACAGCCACAATTAATGGATGAAATATCCTATCGTGCTGTTGTTATTGGATTTCCATTATTTGCATTAGGTGGCCTACTATTCGCCATGATTTGGGCGCAAATTGCCTGGAGTCGCTATTGGGGCTGGGACCCGAAAGAGGTGTGGGCATTAATTACCTTTTTATTCTACGCAGCCTTCCTCCATTTCCGACTATCCAAAGGCTGGGAAGGAGAAAAAACAGCCTGGTTGGCCATTATCGGCTTCGGCATTATTGTGTTCAACCAAGTATTTGTCAATCTAGTTATTGCGGGCTTACATTCCTATGCCTAGCTAAAGGTGGGGGATTCGTGACTCCAAAGTGATCCTGAGTGAGGGACCCGCTCTAAAGCGAGGAGAGGGCGCTCAAACTAGTCAGGAACCCGCTCCAAAGTGTGAGGAATGTGCTCAATCCAGCAAGGAAGCCGCTCTAAAATAAGTGAAAAGTGACTGATGAATCGCACCAACGAGTGAGAGAACCTCTTAGCCTTTTCTTCTTATTAACTAATCAACCGAAAAAAGCATTACGAAATGCATTTAGCACTTCGTAATGCTCTTTTTTAATTATTCTTTGCGAAATAGTCTAGCGTTGCTTGGCCTAAAACGTTGGCTGCGATTCGTAATGAGCGCTCGTCGATGTCGAATTTCGGATGATGGTGTGGATAGACTTCCTCCCATTGGGGATTTTTTGCCCCTGTGAAGAAAAACGCACCGGGGATTTCCTCTAAGAAATAGGCAAAGTCCTCGCCGCCCATATTCGGATCAACTATTTCAACAGTCTCAACATCTGCAATTTTTTCTGCGGACGCCATTATATGCTCGGTCTCTGCTTCATGGTTCACAACAGGTGGATAGCCTCGCACATACTCATATTCATAGTCTGCTTTTGTCAAATAACAAGTTGCCTTTAAGAGCTCTTCGATTTCATGCTCTAGCAAACTACGCTCCTCCTCGTGAAAAGTGCGCACCGTACCCTTCATGTACACTTGATCAGCAATGACGTTGAATGGATTTAATGCCTCAATATGCCCAATTGATACTACTGCTGGACGTAATGGGTTGATGCGACGTGCGACGAGCTGCTGTAAGTTCGTAATAAATTGTGCTGCAAGGACAATGGAATCCTTGGTGTCACTTGGGTTTGAACCGTGACCACCTTTACCTTTGATTGTAATATAGATACCATCTGCTGCAGCCATTAAGGGTCCTTTAGCTGTTTGCACTTTGCCAAGATCAGTTGGTGCCCATAAATGTGTACCGAAAATCACATCTACACCTTCTAAGCAACCATCCCTAATCATCGAAATAGCTCCACCTGGGGCAAGCTCCTCAGCATGTTGATGGATAAAGACAATTGTTCCTTCTAGGTCATCCTTCATTTGGTTGAATGCCTTCGCTAAGATTAAGAGGGAAGCTGTGTGTCCATCATGGCCGCAAGCATGCATACGCCCTTTAATTTTCGACTGGAAAGGTAAGCCGGTTTCTTCTGTAATGGCTAAAGCGTCAAAATCTGCACGTAACGCTACTGTTTTACCTGGTTTCCCACCAACGAGCTTTGCCACAACTCCATTGCCACCTACACCTTCACGAACCTCATGACCTAATGCGCGATGAAAGGCAGCAATTGTTTTCGGCGTTTCTACTTCTTCAAAGGAAAGCTCAGGATTTTCATGGAAATGACGACGAAGCTGTATCGTCTCTTCTTCATAGTGCTTTAATAAATCTGCTAACTGTTGTTGTAATGTTGTCATTCACTAACACTCCTTATTTTAAGTAAATATAATCTCCAGGACCAAGTGGTAAACCTAGAAGGAACCAAATGGCGAAGAGGATAATCCAACCGATTGCGAAAAACACCGAGAACGGTAATAAAGAAGAGATAAGCGTCCCAATGCCGATATTTTTATCATAGCGCTTTGCAAAAGATAGTAAAATCGCGAAATACGGTAACATAGGGGTAATTGGATTTGTAATCGAATCCCCTACACGATAGGCCATTTGTGTAACCGCTGGGGAATAGCCTAAATATAAGAACATTGGTACGAAAATTGGTGCAAGTAAAGCCCATTTTGCAGAAGCACTGGCGATTAATAGGTTGACAAAGGCACAAATTAAAACAAATCCTATCATCATTGGTAAACCTGTAAAATTCAATGCTTGTAAAAGCTCCGCACCTTTAATGGCTAAAATAGAACCAATATTGCTCCAGTTGAAAAAGGCAATCATTTGTGAAGCGGCAAACGCTAATACAATAAATGGTGCCATATCTGCAATGGATTTAAAAATTTTCTCTGCAACTTCCTTATCGTTTTTAACTTCCTTGGCTGCAATACCATAGGCAAGACCAGGTAAGAGGAAGAAGAATAGCATGATGGGTACAATGCCTGCCATGAAAGGTGAGTTTAAAAAGCCACCTGTTGCAGGATCACGTAAAAGACCGTTCGACGGTATGACTGTAAAAGCAATGACAAGAATATAAACAAGCGTTACGATTCCAGCCCACTTTAAACCTCTCTTCTCTAAAGCTGTCAATGGCTCTAGCTTTTCAATTTCACCATGAAACGAACCAAAGCGAGGCTCTGTAAACTTCTTTGCAACCCATGTACCTATAATGACTAATAAAAACGTCGAAGCAATTAAGAAATAGTAGTTCATCGTTGCACGACCAGTGTACGCGGGGTCTGCTATTTGTGCTGCTGATTCTGTAATCCCTAATAATAATACATCTAGAGAGCTAATTAATATGTTCGCACTGAAGCCCCCAGCTACAGCTGCATATGTAATAATTAAGCCTGCTAATGGATTTCGACCAATACTCATAAAAATCATGGCTGCAATTGGTGGTAAAATGATAAATGCCGCATCAGCAGCTAAGTTACCAACTAAACCTGTAAAAATGATAAAAGGTACAATTAATTTTGTAGGAGCTGACATCACAATTTTCTTCATGACAGCTGAAATTAAACCTGTTTGCTCAGCTAAACCAATACCAATCATTGTCACGATTACTAGCCCTAATGGAGCGAAGCCTGTAAATGTTGAAACCATCTGCGTTAAAATTAAGATAAGCCCTTCTTGACTTAGCAGATTTTTTACCTGAATGACATCTTCTGTCCCAGGTTGAACTGCTGAAATACCGAGCATGGATAAAACCCATGATAAAACTAGTACTACACCTGCTAGAATAATAAATAACGTGATAGGGTCTGGTAGCTTATTACCTGCACGCTCGATTTTATCTAACATGTTGTCAATCCAAGATTTTTTCTTAATTGTTTGTGAATTCCCTTGCATAAATTTCATCTCCTTTTATACTTTATTAGACTTAACCTTTAAAAATCCAATGTCTCTATTTTAAGACATCGAAAATCTATGTCCTTTATACAAAGAAACCATATTTTCTGACTATTTTCAATATTTATTTTTTATTAAGGAGCTATATGTATGTATAAAATTAATGTTTTTACCGCAAAACGCTCACTTTCATGGGTTCAACAGCTTGAAAAAATTAAACCCTCTTTTTGTGAATTTCATTACTATGCTTATACTGATTTTGAACATTTAAATGAGCTTTTGGAAAAGTATCTGGAAGGGGGAGATGGGGCGCTTTTTAGCGGTCAAATTCCCTATTTCTATGCGCAAAAGCATTTTCAAGAAGCAACGGTACCCATGCATTATTTTGATATTTCAGAGCGGGATTTTTACCGTACCGTTACAGAGCTTTTTTATGAGAAAAAGATTGCTATGAATCGCATTGCCATCGACTTTTGTTATGAAGAAAACGGCTATTTGGGTATTCATGAATGGTCGATTGGAAAAAAACCTTATCTTTTTAGCCAAACGATGAGCGAGTATGCAAGTAGTGATATTATCGACAAAGCTGCTGAATGGCACATACAATTGCATAACGAAAACAAGGTTGATTTGAGCTTTACCCGCATTGCAGAAATACGTGAGCGCTTAGCTGATCAAAATATACCGTTTATCGCTTTTTACCCGTCTCAATATGCCATGCAATTAACATTAGATCATTTTCTCAATCAACTGCAAATTCAACAGCTTAACCAAAATAAAGTAGTGGTAGTGCATATTTTAATTCCGATAGATAAATCGAATATAGAAGACCTAGAATATCGGCAAATTGCCTTATATAAAACTATATTAGACTTCAAACAACTGTATGCTAGCTCATTTATTGTCCATCGTGAGGCATCCTTTATTGCAATTATCACGACCTATAAGCAATTTTTAAGTACAACGAATCGTTATTCACATTGTCACCTAGTTGATTTTTTAAATGAGAAGCTATCGTTTCCTGTCAGAATAGGCTGGGGAATAGGTGACTCTCTAATTGAAAGTCAGGAGTTTGCGAAAAAAGCCGCAACCCTCTGCTCTTCAAAGGAAACACAGGGATACATTATTGAAAATACACGAGAAATCGGGCCTTTATTATATGGAACGATGCTACAGTTTGACGATGAAAAACAACAGCACTTAAAAAATTTAAGTACGACATATGATATTCCCTTATTACAATTACAAAAAATTGAAGCGATGCTGGAAAAACTAACGACAACCATCGTCAGTGGGGAACTGCTCAGCACACATCTCGGCATTACTGTACGCTCTGCAAATCGCATTTTAAAGCAGCTCCATGAAAAAAACTTAGCACACGAATTACCAAGCAACACGTCTACCACGCGTGGACGCCCTAAAAAGTATTATCAAATTCATTTATATTAGTTAAAATGTGATGGATAATACGGGGGACTACCTACGCAACAGGAAAAAGAGACATCCGTAAATGGATGTCTCTTTTTCTATGCACGTCTATGTTAAGTGAAGATTATAGTTTCACTACATTCGTTGCTTGAGGTCCGCGGCTGCCTTCTTCTACGCCGAATTCAACTTTTTGGCCCTCTTCTAAAGTTTTGAAGCCATCAGATTGGATAGCTGAGAAATGTACGAATACATCATTGCCACCTTCAACTGCGATGAAGCCAAAACCTTTTTCTGCGTTAAACCATTTTACTGTACCTTGTGTCATGTAAACACCCTCCCAAAAAAATTCAACAATCAATTGCTTCTATCACATATAAAAAACGTATTCAAAAGCTCGTATTACTTTTGAATACGCGTTTTAATCATAGCAATGAAGTAATGTAATTATTACCCTTATTATAGTACAGAATTGTTTGTATATCCAGTAAATTCCGTTTTTAGTAAGGAAAAATTTACATTTGTAATCTAATAGTAAAGAAACGCTATTTCCTTATTAATTAATCCATGCTTTTTCCTTAGCAACGATGACAGCCTCTGCCCGCGATTCTACATTCAGCTTGACGAATAGCTTGGATAAATAGTTCTCCACCGTACGCTGGGTGACACCTATTGCAGAGGCGATGGCTTTATTTGTACAGCCTTGGGCAACGAGCTGTAGAATTTCCTGTTCCTTGTCGCTCAGAAGAACCTCCTGTTGCACATTCGGCAGATTAGTGCGTTGCTGAACAAAGTCTAAGAAATCGGCTGCAAGTAAAATCTCACCTCTTATGGCTGCTTGAATGGTTTGGATCACTTGCTCCTTTGTCGCTAGCTTCGATAATAGGCCGTCAATTTTTTTCTCAATCAATAGCTCATAATAATCGGAAAGTTCGTAGCCTGTATAAAGAATGATCAGTGCATCTGGTTGTTTTTTCTTAATCATCTCTGATAGTTGAATGCCGTTGATTGGCTTCATATTGATATCAATGAGAAATAACTGAAAGGTATCTGTATCCATTCTTGATAAAACGGCCGCGCTATCCTGCTCTGTTTCGATGTGAACATTGGCTAAATCCTGCAACAATGTTTTCGTACCATCTAAAACGACAGGATGGTCATCTATAATAAGTATGTTCATCATATGAATCCCCGTCCTCTTGTATTTGTATATAAATATGCATGCCCTCGTTAAGGCTCGATTGAATGGTAATGTCACCATTAAAAGCACGGACACGTTCACGAATGCCATTAACGCCCATTGATGCAGAGGACTGTATTAAATCGTCAATATCGCAGCCTATGCCGTTATCATCGTATCGAAGGATAAAGCCTTGAGGGATTGCTTGTAATTGAAGCGAAACCTCTGTTGCTTCGGCATGCTTGATTGCATTATTTAACAGCTCCTGAACGAGACGATAGACAACGAGATGCAGGGTGACATCCTGAAATTCTACACGATCAATTTGTGCGCTTAATAAAAAATCAGCCCTTATTTTTACCTTTTGAATGAGTTTTTTTAATGCCATTTGTAAACCAAAGGTATCCAATAGTGGGGGACTTAAGTTCTCACAATATTCTCGTAAGTCCTTCGTTGCATTTAATAGCTGCTCGCGTATAGCTAGCACGGTTTCCTTTTGAATAGTAGGAGAGCCTGCAAGAACATCAAGCTCTCTGGCTAAATGAAGCTGCTCCTGCAAAATGGTATCATGTAATTCCTGTGCTAAAATGCTCTTTTCTTTCTCAATAATGTTCCATAGCAATTTATCGAGCCAAGGAAGCGGTGTATCACTGGTATTTTTTATATGCTGAATTTCACGTACTAAATCCTCAATTTGCCGTAAGTTATTGATAAACATCGACACATACAGAGCAAGCAATTCTAACCAAAGTAGTTCTTCCTTTTGCAGCGCATGGCGTATTTCTAACATGATCTTTTCCTCACCAGCATCATGTAGCAATAATTGGGGATAGTGGCTTACATGCTGTGGAGAATCGTCTGTTATTGTACGGATATGAAACGCAGTTGTTCCAAGCTTCTCGGTGATTTCATATTTAAAACGATCCAATAATTCTTGTTGGTTTTTTGCTTTGCCCATGCGCTGAACGGCTGCATATAAATTATGTACATAATTTCCAGTAGAGGAGAAGATAATTTTCCGATACTTAAAATCAATGCGTTCTTTTATATAGAAGCTCGCAATGATCACCATAAAGACAAGTAAAAAAATACTTGTGACATGGACGATGGATAGCTGCCCCATAAATAACAGGGCAATTCCTGCTGTTAATAGAAGCGCACTAAAAAAGGCTAATGTTGAATAATAGCGTAATCGTGATAATTGATATTCAATATCGAATAATCGTTCGTTCACCTGAATGAACAGAAAAGAGAACGGAATAAATAATAAAAACAATGCGGCGATTTCAGCGTGTAATATCGGCTTATGTCCTAATATTTCAGGTGTAACGAAGAATAATAAAAAGGGTAAAAACGGCACGATAAAGGCAAGCGCAATTAAACGAATTTTCGCCAATTTTGTGCGTAAATAACTCGTTAATAAAATATAAATTGCATAGACTACCAGGACAGCAAATAAACTTAGGTTCAATATAGGTGTGAACTCACGTAATGATGGCTCAACTTCCTCCATTAGATAACAGCCAGGGATGAACAGTATTAATAAGTACAGCCATTTGCTGTGAGGGTAGGTCCACTTAATTTGTAGGTACTTGAAAAAGTGTTGTAAAAAGTGAATAAAGAGAACCAGACATAAAATAATACAAATGCCAATGACAAACATTCCGATCATATTTCCTCTTGCTGATGCGCCAGTACTGATATAGGCCATCGAGCAGGTTAATAAAAATAGGATCAATAAAAACGTTGAAAGATTATTTTGATTGCGTCGACACACATAAAGTGCGACACCAAAAGCTAGGAGAAAATAAAAGATTGGGAACAAAATTTGCAAATATAATTCTTCTGGCATATCTCGATGCTTGACAGCAATGCTATGGATGCTTTTATCGGCCTTTTGAATCGTTAATGAATTAGCACTTCTAACGACCATTTGTAGCTGAACGTAGCGATTCTCCATGGCTGGCTGCCCATCGATAGCCACAATCACATCTCCTTTTTCAATATTTTTTTGCTCTGCCCATTGCGGGTAATAGCTGTCCATAATAACAGGCTGACCGTTTGTCGTATCAAGAGTGAGACTAATAAAGGGTGTTTTGATGGTAATACCTAATACATAAATTCCAAGTATTAAATAAGTAAGAAAAATACAATATGTCCATTTTTTCATTGTGAAACCTCGAATTTGCTTATGATCTTAATCTCCTATATATTATCGCTAATAATTGATAAATTTGGAATACCGAAATAACGGGTTTCGGAAAACCACTATTGTTTTTTCGGAATAACGAAATAGTGTTTTCGGACATGGCTATGATAGGGTAAATTTAATCATTAGTGACGAATAGGGGGACTTTTGCGTGAAAAAAGGCATTTTAACACTTATTCTTTTTTTTCTCATCGCTATGATCACCATTCCATTGACCACGAAGGCCAAAACGGTGAATCACGATAAAGTTGAGGTAGAAATCGGTCTCATTGGGAGCGATCATCATTTTGTTTATAAGATTCCGAAGCATTTACATAAGGATATGCCCTATACAGAAATGAAAAATGGCATTCAAGCCTCCTTAGCTAATTATTGGAAAATTGGAGAGACCCGTTACGAGGCCAATAAATCCGATGTTGCCTATACCTTCTATATTCAGGATTTATTTCAAGAAAAGCAGGATGGTCAGCTAAAAGTAGCCATTCCCTATCGTCATCTAGTAGGGATGTTTGGCGAGCAAGATCCTATTCAATTGCGTATTTTAGCAAGTAAATTGTCCAAGTGGACTGTTAATACAAAGGATTGGACAGCGCTTGGCTTTATGGAGCCATTTACTTTTTTAAGTGAACGTGAATATGTCTATGAGGGAGCAGTCCAAGAGTTATTAAACCAAAGAGTGGGTCATTTTGATGGCACCATTCAAAAAAGTCAGCTGCTTGTATACAGTGTTATCTATTTTAGCTTTATGGCTATTCAACTGCTTGCTTGTCTTATTTTATCCAGACGGTTAAAAAGGAAAGTCATTAAAAACCCAGACAATCTGCATCAGTTCCGTAAACTCAATTACCTGTATCAATTGGTGCCAATTTTAATCATTGTCGCACAAATCGTGTTCCTTGTATTATCGGGTCTAATTACAGCATTTGGATTATATTTTAGTCCTGGTATTGATTTATTAGTGATCGTTGGACCTGTTTTATTAAATATCATCTTGCTGCCCACTTTTTTCGTCACAACGGAGAGTGAAATTTCAAGGGAGCTCAACAATAATTCGTTGTGAAATGGTATAATGGTCAACAGCAAACTTGAAGGAGCTGTTGAAGAAAAATGACGCATCCAGAATTCGCGTACTTAAATTTACTACAACATATATTAGAAAATGGCACAAAGAAAGAGGATCGAACAGGGACAGGTACATACAGTGTCTTTGGGTATCAAATGCGTTTTGATTTAAGCAAAGGTTTCCCTCTTCTAACGACAAAGCGTGTGCCCTTTAAGCTTGTAGCAAGTGAATTACTATGGTTCATTAAAGGGGATACCAATATCCGTTACCTATTGCAGCATAATAACCACATCTGGGATGAATGGGCATTTAAAAAATGGGTAGAATCTGATGAGTATACTGGCCCTGATATGACAGATTTTGGTCGACGCTGTTTAGTTGACGAGTCATTTAATGCATTGTATCAAAAAGAGCTTGCTTCATTTTGTGAACGTGTCTTAACAGATGATGACTTTGCACAGCAATATGGAGATCTCGGAAATGTCTATGGCAAACAATGGCGCCATTGGACAACCTCTGATGGCGAAAGCCTTGATCAGCTACAGGATGTCATTCATCAGATTAAGCATCAGCCTGATTCACGCCGTATCATTGTCAATGCATGGAATCCTGAGGATGTTATTAATGCGGGCGCAAAGGGCAGTAAGGCTGCATTACCACCGTGCCATGTGATGTTCCAATTTTATGTAGCAAATGGTCAATTAAGCTGCCAGTTAATGCAACGTAGCCTTGATACATTATTAGGCTGTCCATTCAATATTGCATCTTACGCCTTATTAACACATTTGATCGCACATGAGTGTGGCCTAGAAGTTGGCGAATTTATTCATAGCATTGGGGATGCCCATATTTATGCAAACCATGTGGAGCAAGTAAAAGAACAGCTATCACGTGAGCCAAGAAACCTACCAACATTGCACATTAATCCAAATAAAGCATCCATCTTTGATATAGAGCTTGAGGATTTAACGATTGAAGGATATGATCCACATCCGGCGATTAAAGCACCGATTGCCGTATAATGCTAACAGCAGCCATTTTGGTTGCTGTTTTTTTAAACGAATAGCTAGGTCTACCTATTTATTTTGCTAAATAGGTAAGTAGATGGATGACTGGATGAAAAGAAATTGATTATAGTTATTATGGTATAATTAGCATTATTTGGTATAATAGGAATAGTCCATTATATTGTAGGGGTGATAGTTGTGAAAAATACAATGGTACTTCTAGTAGAAGAATATGATCGACAGCAAAGTGAGCCAGAACAAAGCATGGGTTCTGAGCAACATGCATATTCTTGTAACAAGATCGAATTGTCGCAGCAGCAAATTCAAGAAATGATGCAAATCATCGAAAAGATTCGTTTGAAAGGTTATAAAGATACACTATAAATGTAAGCGCCTTCTAAGCTATAATGGCTGTGGAGGTGTTTTTTTTATGAATGTTATTTTTATCGATTCTTATTCTGGGGAAGAGCTGCTACATATGGTGTCACAAGATGTAGCAGGCATTTTGGCAGCAGCACAAGGAGAAAGTGTGACATTTCCGGTAGGTCACTTTAAATATGAATTTCATAATTTAGATTTTTATGAGGACAACGGTCAAATACGTCAGGAATTAGTCATTTACGTAAAAAAAATATAAGTGATACATTAGCAACAGCATAACGGGGAACAATACATACAGGTGACAGTGCTTGACTTTTTTCTGCACCTGTAACTATAATAGTTACAACAGGTGGTGATACATATGGTGAACAGTCGATTTTCGGTGGCGATCCATATTCTTTCGCTCATTGCTACAACATCTGATAAAAGTCTCCTTACGTCCGATTTTATAGCTGGAAGTGTGAATACCAATCCAGTAGTCGTAAGAAGAATGATTGGTGTGCTAAAAAAAGCAGGGTTACTTTCTTCTCATACTGGCATGGCGGGCTATGAGCTATTAGTAGAGCCAAAGGATTTAACACTGTTAGCTATTTATCAGGCAATTGATGGGCCAGAGCAGCTATTTGCCATTCATGATGAGCCAAATCCAGCGTGTGCAGTAGGTCAAAAAATCCAGCATACATTGGAGGGAGTCTATACATCTGTTTGGCTGGCAATGGAAGAGCAATTACAGGCACAGACGCTACAGGATGTGCTAGATCAGCTTCGTGCTTAGACGGAGATGGTCTTCTTGTATCTAACCTGTAACTAAAATGGTTACAACTAAACCTTAGGAGGAATAAATCATGAAAATTGCCGTAATTGGTGCAACAGGAAAAGCTGGACAAAAAATAGTAGAGGAAGCGGTACAACGTGGTCATGAGGTCACAGCCATCGTTCGTTCAGCAGCAAAAGTGACAGCAGCTATTCCAGTAATTGAAAAAGATGTGTTTGATGTGACGCAAGAGGATGTAAAAGGCTTCGATGTCGTTGTCAATGCATTCGGTGCTCCAGCTGGACAAGAAGATTTACACGTCAAAGCTGGTCGTCATTTGATCTCGATTTTCCAAGGTATTTCCACAAAATTAGTGGTTGTAGGGGGAGCGGGCAGTCTATTTGTGGACCCAGAGAAAAAAGTACGTGTGATGGATACACCAGATTTCCCAGCCATGTATTTAGCAACAGCGCAAAATCAAGGACAAAACCTACAGGATTTACAACAATCATCCATTACTTGGACATTTATTAGTCCATCTGCATTTTTCGATCCAGAAGGTCCACGTACAGGTCACTATACAGCAGGAGTCGACCACTTATTAGTAAATGATGCGGGGGAAAGCTATGTCAGCTATGCCGATTACGCAGTGGCTGTCGTCGATGAATTAGAAAACCCACAGCACGTTAATAGCCGTTTCACAGTAACGTCGAATAAATAATAAAATGCAACCGAGCGTAGGAAATGCGCTCGGTTTTTTGTGATTTTTTTGCTTTTTTGAAGGATTTTTTTCGTTTACAGAAAAATGACTGTTTACAATACGACTTTTATTAGCTACTATCAAGTGTGAGTATTACATAAAAGGAGACGACAATAATGTCAACACAACGAATAGAAAAAGATTTTTTAGGTGAGCGCGTATTACCAGCAGAGGCGTATTACGGAATTCAAACACTACGTGCTACGGAAAACTTCCCAATTACAGGCTACACAATTCACTCTTCCCTTATTAAAGCAATGGGGATTGTGAAGAAGGCAGCTGCATTAAGTAATATGGAAGTACACCTATTATCAAAAGAAATTGGTGAGGCAATTGTCGAAGCAGCACAAGAAGTGATTGATGGCAAATGGGATGCTGAATTTATCGTAGACCCAATTCAAGGTGGAGCAGGTACATCCATCAATATGAATGCCAATGAAGTCATCGCTAACCGTGCCCTAGAAATTTTAGGGAAAGAAAAAGGTGACTATCACACAGTAAGCCCAAACAGTCATGTCAATATGTCACAATCAACAAATGATGCTTTCCCAACAGCTATTCATATCGCTGTGTTAAATTTAATAGATGAATTATTAATTACGATGGATTATATGCAATCGGTTTTCCATCAAAAAGCAGAGCAATTTGCTCATGTCATTAAAATGGGACGTACGCATTTACAGGATGCCGTGCCAATCCGCTTAGGACAAGAGTTTGAAGCTTATTGCCGCGTGATCAACCGTGATATCGTACGCATTCGTCAAACACGTCCAAATTTATATGATGTGAACATGGGTGCAACGGCTGTCGGAACAGGATTAAATGCCTTCCCAGACTACATTAAATCTGTTGATGAGCATCTTGCTGAAATTTCTGGTTTACCATTAAAAGGGGCAACGCATTTAGTGGATGCTACACAAAATACAGATGCCTACACAGAAGTATCAGGCGCTTTAAAAATCTGTATGATTAATATGTCTAAAATTGCTAATGACTTGCGCTTAATGGCCTCTGGTCCACGCGCAGGCTTAGGAGAAATCCTGTTACCAGCTCGTCAACCAGGTTCTTCAATTATGCCAGGTAAAGTCAACCCAGTAATGCCAGAGGTACTGAACCAAGTAGCCTTCCAAGTAATTGGGAATGACCATACGATTTCTCTAGCATCAGAAGCTGGTCAATTAGAATTAAACGTAATGGAGCCTGTATTAGTGTTTAACCTAATCCAATCCATTAGTATTATGAATAATGTCTTCCGCGCGTTTACAGAAAACTGCTTAAAAGATATTGAAGCAAATGAAGAGCGCATGAAAGAATATGTAGAAAAAAGTGTAGGGGTGCTAACAGCAGTTAACCCTCACATCGGTTATGAAGTAGCTGCTCGTCTAGCACGTGAAGCCATTTTAACAGGTCGTTCTATTCGTGAGCTTTGCCTTGAAGAAGGTGTCCTAACAAAAGAACAACTTGACTTAATTTTAGATCCATATGAAATGACACACCCAGGTATTGCGGGTTCTAGTATTATGAAATTAAAATAAAACGAGCACTAATGGACTGTAGACATGCCCTAGGAGGCTGTCTCCAGTCTTTTTTTGTAGACCTTTCCTCATATAAAAATAGAGCGTATCCTTATGCGTTTTAGGATAATTCAACTATAATAATGGTATAGAAGACATATTTTAGTTGGGGGAATTTGTAATGAGTTTACGAAAAAAGAGTTTACTTGGCTTTTCCGTTTTAAATGTTTTAATGATTATTATTTTATTCATCGATTTAGCCAATGTAACGACATTAGATTGGTTTTCTACCGTGTTAACGATTGTAGGAATTGCTATTACATTATCTTACACAGTGTATATCCACTACAAAGTGATACAGCCTATCAAACAACTAACAGAGGCTGCGCAAGGAATTACGGCAGGCCAATTAGATACAGTTGTCATTGAGGTTCGTGACAATGGTGAAATTTCTCAACTAGCACAATCCTTTTTAGAGATGCAGGAACAATTACGAACAATGACACAAAAAATTGCGCACAGTTCTACGAATTTATCAGCAAGCATAGAGGAACTATCTGCGAGTACGAATGAAATTACGCTTGCTGTGGAAGAAGTAGATCAACAAATGGAGAAGACGTCCGAGGGCTTGAAGCAAGCAGCGCAATCGGCTAATGATAGTGCTAAATCTATGCAAGAAACCGTTGATGGCATTGAGCGAATTACAGTAGCAACACAAGATGTGTTTGTGCATGCGAAAGATGCTAGCGAGATAGCAGGAAATGGTGCAAATATTTTACATGTGGCAAAAGAACAAATGCAATTTATTTCCTCTTCAACAGAAAAAACAAGTGGATTGATGCAGCAATTATCCCTTAAAATGTCAGATATTAAATCAATGACAGATATGATTACAGCTATTACAGATCAAACAAATCTATTAGCATTAAATGCGGCCATAGAAGCAGCTCGCGCTGGAGAGCATGGTAAAGGCTTCGCCGTTGTAGCTGAGGAAGTGCGTCAATTAGCAGAGCAATCAAAGCACTCTGCAACGCAAATTGTGGATTTAGTTGTAGGAATAGAAAGTGATACAAAACAAGTAGCGTCATCAGTAGAAGATGATTTAAAAAATGTTCAACAAGGCGTTTATGTCATTGACGAGGCGACAAAATCCTTTGGCACGATTTCACAGCATGTTAGTCAAATGACGAGTCAGCTTGAGGATATTTCGACGACAGCAGAGCAGCTTTCAAGTAGCGCCAATGAAGTGGCATCCACTGTAACAACCATCGCTGCTGGTATGGACAAGCTATCGAATTATACAGAAGCTGTTTTACATTCAATGGATGAGCAAACAGCCTCAATGCAAGCAGTTAATCATGTCACACAGGATTTAAGTGTCCAAGCGGATAACTTACAAAAGTTAACAAATCAATTTCATGTCTAGGTAAGAAATTGATATTTTCAAGATTTTTTAGCCCTGAAATAACTATCACATATTAATAATTTTACAAGTTTTTTAGTATAATTTTTATCTTCTTTTCACACAATCGAGAAGAGGCTTTTTTACAGACAACCAATTTTCTGTAAAATATGCCTCTTTTTTTATTATTTATTTCATAAACTTGTAAATTAATAGATAAAGAACGATTGCGTCCATATGGCTCGGAATATTGTTGATCATGGTGTTCTCCGTACAGCTTGGCTAGTTTCCTTTATCGGGGATGAATGATGTACGGGGGAATGGAGGGATAGTGGATCGACTATACCAAATGGTTCTTCCTTTAACTGTTCTTGTACTGTCGCATGTAGGGGTATTCGCTCGCTTTTTACAGGATAATGTGAAGGCTGAGAATCATAGCTATTATTTCCAAGTTGCCTGAGCCAACGGTGTGCCAGAGCGTGAAATTCGCAAGATGATATTACGCAATGCCATCATACCCTGACATACAAAAGGTATTCGAGCAAGGTAAAGTAAAAGGGGGTCCTTTAGTCTAAATGAAACCATCATTTTTTGTCGTAGCTCTTGTACGTTTGTCATACATTAAATAAATGGCTGTGAAAGGGGAAGCGCATGGGCTTATTTGATGGATTGATCGGCAATGCAAGTGAGGCGAATTTAGAAAAATTACAGCAAGAAGTAAAGGATTTATTAATTCCAAACGAGACAGTCAAGAATGCCTATAAAATTATTAGAGATACGTTTATTTTTACCAATAAGCGATTGATCCTCATTGATAAGCAAGGAGTGACTGGCAAGAAAACGGAGTATCATTCCATTCCCTATAAAAATATCGTTCATTTTTCAGTAGAGACAGCTGGGACATTTGATTTAGATGCAGAGCTCAAAATATGGGTGTCTGGTAGTCCATTACCGATTCAAAAAAACTTCAATAAGGCGACAAATATTTATAAGGTGCAAAGTGTCTTAGCGCGGTATGTATTGGGGACGTGAGGATTCAATAGGTTATGAAAGCCCGCATTTATGTGTGGCTTTTTTTGTTGTAGAGGACTAGCACTTCGTTAATTCGATTAAGTAATACCCTTTCCAACATAGTATAATAAAGCAATAAATAGTCTCTTGAAGAGATAAAGGGGAATCTATAGTGTGGAATATGAAGAAAAGACCTCAATTGAATTTTTAAACGAAGTTGTTTTGAGGGCAGGTGAAAAAATTGAGAAGGTTGAATACCAAGGGCCTATTCAAACAGTAACGATTGTAAGAAGGTCCGCACGTATTTACAAAAAGGTTGCCCAAATCAAAGTAGCAAAGCAGCCAATTTGGAAGACAACTATTCCACAAGAGCTTGTGAAATATAAATTTTCACCCAAAGTAAATCGCCTATTAAATGAACCATTTGAAACGATTCAGGACTGGCTCCAGGAAGGGTGGATAATACGAGAGATTCGTTATCATGTAGATGGTATAAGTATCAAAGATGATGTCTATCGGATGGGTCCCGTCTATCTGTTTGCTCTTAAATATCGTAAAAGTAAAGAACAACAGCAATATGAGCTTCAACTAGAACAGTTACGAAAGCAAGCGGATGACCTACAAATGTCGCCACTGTTTCTACATGCACTGTCAGCGGAAGCAATGCCTCGTTATTGGAGTCGTGTAAAGCAATTAAAGTTTATGCAGTTTTGTATTGCTATGTACCAGCTTGCTCAGCAAAAAGACTTATTTGATTTTAAAGAAATAGGTGCGACATATGAAGATCGAATTGGTGGTTCGAAAATGTTTGATCAGGAGCGAGAGGAATTTTTAGCCCATCTCGCACAATTAGGCATTGATGCCCCGTCTTATGGCCTTGTAAGCTCAGGGAAGATCGTGCCAATCTATTTTACTGGACATGCACAGTCAGAGCTAGCCTCCTATCATCTTGGTGCAGTTCATGCAACAACAGATAATACAGTGTTACAAACGACATTTACAACTTCCAACACGACACTATGGCTTGTGGAAAATAGGGCTATTTTAACACGTATGGCAACGGAAAGTGAATTTCTACGAGAAAGCCATTCATTTGTGCTTTGTTTGGATGGGCAAATTCGATCCGCTCATAAGCAATTTATCAAACAGTTGCTTAAAAGTTCCATACAACAAGTACTGATTTGGACGGATTATGATGAGGCAGGACTAACGATTGCTAAAAAAGCTATTCAGCTTCTTCCTTGTCCCTTTAAAATTATTGGACGAGATTCGCAAATTTTTACGGATATTGAAACTTACGAGCAGTGGCTTCAGCATGAAAATCGTCATGAGCAAGAGCAACAATTGGGAGGAGTGAACGAATGGAAAATGTGGATGTAAATGCACCCATTTCGATTTTTCACAGTGATTATTTTTCAGCTGAATTTATGAAATCAATGCGAGATTTAGCTTCTCTGTCAGCTGTCTTAAAAGACTTAAGCACGGAAAAAATGTATGATTCACCAATGGAAATTATCCGCTTTTTAAATATTATTCAATTATTAAATACGGCATCTTTAGGTATTGGAGATCCGATTGATCATGAAGATACGCTTTATTATCGCTACCGCCATACATATGAGAATGACTCTGAGCCACCGACGCTTCAGTACATTCAACGTGTGCTCCATATTTTAGAACGCAATAATTGGGTTGTAAAGCAGACGCGGCAAATTAAATTAATGGACAGAGGCAAGCGTATGATGGATGGCTTAATTCGTATGGGAAATGATGCACTTGCTTATTATTTACAAGATGATATTGGCCGTTCACTATTTCAGGCAAGACGTGATGCAGAAATTAGTGCAGCCTATGATGATAAAGGCATTTCAGGTGGAAATAAAATTGCGTCGATGATTTATAATGTAGAGCAAGCCGTTGAGCAATTAGAAAATAGACAGCTTGAATTTTTGGCTGATCGCAATGCCTTGCCACAACTAGAAAAAATCAATCAGTTAATGTTGGGGCTAGAGGAAAAAATGACGGAGCGTTTAGCACAATTCCAAACGATAGAGGAAAGTCTTGTAATGAGTGACTTGATGCACCGTGGAACGGCAGCCATTACAAAGGGCACAACATTAAGTTTAAGCGTATTAACTAAATATGTGCGTTTCGTTACGATGCAATTAACACCGATGGAAGAGGCTATTTCCCCTGAAAAAATACGAAATTTCATCTTGGCGATGTATAACCCACCCTTGCATAGTAATATCCCGACAGCACATGATATCTTTAGCTTTATGGAACAAAATCAATATGAAGAAGAAACATTTGATGGCATGTGGATGCCGGTAAAGTTTGCTGCACCTATAGGACATCAAGATATTAATGATGCTATCCATTATTTAGCCACCTATGAGCCAAAACGTGAGGGCGATATCATTGACCGGGAGGAGCCAGAATACAGAGAAGTAGAAATGGTGGGAGATTCCATTGAAGAAATGTTTGATCAAGCTGCTTGGCAAATGACAAAGGCCCAAATCGATACAACGAAAATAGAAAGTTACTTAGATGACCATGGAGAGAGTGAAATAGAGGAATTAATCGTGCAAGCTAGCTCGAACAAATGGCATGATGCCGTTTTATCAATGCTCGCTGTTTCTGCTTTAACGAGCAGTAAAAAAATAGACAGGTCACCTAAAGCGGAGACGGCAAACTTTGAAAAAGAATGGGAGTGGATTAATGATGACGACAAACGATATACCATATATAAGCTCTTTAGCGATGATTGATCATCTAAAAGGCTATTTAACGACAGAGGAAGAATTGGCTTTTATGCAATTACTGTTTTCATCATCTGCCTCTATTAAGGGAGCGAATTATGGTTTGCGTCGGAAGGAGTTAGAAAAATTATTAGGTATAAAAAATGACGACAATGCTTTGCAATCCTTTATAGACCGTGTAAATGGAGCTTTAAATCGCTATTTCAAAATTATTTATGATGAGAGGCGAGATCGTGTTGTTGTCATGATGCGAATCACAGCGAAAAATGCAAAATCTACATTGAGTAGTGAAGCATTGGCGATTTTACTCTATATGTTTTACCAGCAAGAAGTATTAGGCCATGAATTTACATTAGTACATCAAATTTTAGTTGATTTTGGCCATGAGTCTTTAAATGCTAATAGAAGAATGAAAAGTAATATCGACCAATTAAAAAAGGTGGGAGCTGTTGAAGATTATGAAGCATCTTCAGAAGAGGCATATCAATTAACAACAATAGGTGTTCATTTATTCTCCGAATCTTTTTTACGTCGTACAGTTGAATTTGCACAAGAAACAAAGTTGAATAAAGAAGAAGTGATGAAATTTTTTAACCGTTATAACTTACATGTGGAGGAGGACAAAGAATGATTCCTTACGTGTTGAAAATACAGGGTGTACGTGACTATCCACCAACAAGGGTGATACTAGGTGAAGCCGATGAACATGTATTAATAACAGGTCCAAATGGTGTCGGAAAGTCAACATTAACGTTTTGCATAGGGGCTATATTATATTCTGCAAAAGTAGATATTGAAGGGCTACGCTCGAGTAATTTACAAGCAAATGAAGCATGGTATGCGAAATTATCGTTAGTGTTTAAAAATGAAGGCATGACCCGCATTGATGCGCCGCCATTTATTGCATTTGAATTAATTGTACAACAAGCTGTGAAAAATGGTGCCTTGCAAAAAGAGTATCGTATAACAACAGGAGATTCAGAAGATACGTTAACGAACATAACATCTTATACTTCTGGCAATATAGCAGGACGGAATTTCGGAGCTTACAAAGAAGATTTACAAATTAAATATAAAATTGATCCAGATTTGTATCATTTAATTTGGTATCAGCAAGAGGTGAACCAATTTGCCGCCATGAACCCTGAGGAAAGATTTCGTCAATTTAGTAATATGTTTCATATTGCTGATATGCAAAAAGAATGGGAAGCGGCATTAGAAGGAATTAGAGAAGCTAAACAAGAAATCATCCATTTATCGTCCATTGTAAAAACAGCTGAACATAATCTAACCATTGCAGAAAATGATCTCAACGCCTTTTTAAATAATAAAAAACGTATTCTGGAAAACGGTCGTCTGTATTATACATATACAAATGTTCTACTGCAAAAATATTCAAATGAATGCTCTGATACACAAGCTATTCTTCAGCAATTGCAGGAAGAAGAAGCACAAATAGGGACAAAGCAAAAATTACTGTTGCACGAAAAGGAGCGTACAGGTCAACATTTAATTCAAGTAGTGAATGAGTGCGAACAGGTTGAAGCACAAATTATTGAGACAAAGACCTTATTAAATGAGGAAGTACAGCAGGAAAAAACACTACTAGGGCGATATAGTGAGCTTTCTGCACAGCTAGAATCAATTTCCGATAAAGCAAAGCGACTACGTTTCGATGAACAAACAACCTGGGAAAAACAAAAAGCAACAGCGATTCTACTAAAACAAGTTGAAGAGCAAGATAAGCAACTAAAAACAAAAGAACAACAATTAAGAGATAACGAACGACTTTTGAATAGTGAAAGCGCACGAGTGACGATACATTTCGAAAACCTGAAAAAGGATCTAGTGGAAGCACGTAAGATCGTCCATTTATATCAAAGTAGCCGTTTTATTTTAAGTCAACTAGATGCTGCAAATCTCCAGCAACATCAATTTTTAAAGGAAAAACAGTTATTATCTTCCGCCATCCAAGAGAAGCAGAAAATCATCCAGCAGCTACAACAAAATAAAGTAAGATCTGCTCGTCAACAACAAGGACTAGAAGACTTGCATAGACAAGGTATAGAGGCATATACATTACGTGATTTAATTTCGTTGACACCAAGTGCGCCTTTAAAGTTAGAGTCAAGTATTGAAGCGATTAAATACGCTATTTTTTATAATGCGGTGAGCTATAAGCCACTGAATGATTTGTATTATGTTTCATTAAAGCAGCTTATACCGAATCGTATGATTGACAATATCCCTCATTTAGGATTACAAATGCGTAGCGGACTATCTGAGCAACTACAAAACTATGCCAATAAAGCATTGTGGTGGATCGAGCAATTTTTCACTTCGACGCCTCGAATTGAGGCAGGTACGCTTATAGATGAACGTGGTGCTAGAGGCGCACAGGAACAACTGCAATTTATTCTAAGTGATGCAGCTATTCAACAAACCTTACAAGACCAGGCGAGTAACTTAAACAACCTGCAAGAGCGTCAAGTACAGTTAAATGCTCAGTATGATCATAATATCAAGCAAATTAACCAATTGCATGGAGACTTGCGAAAAATTCAACAGGCTGAAAGTACGCTATTGAAGGAAAGCGAACTGCATGCCTATGAAAGTCAACTGAAAGCTTTAACAGAGCAATTGTTAGCAATTTATGATGAGCAAGTGGAAATGGAAGCACAGCGGGAAACAGTTAGAAAACATCAGGCAGCACATTTTCAAGAGCTGCAATTGCTAGAGAAGGAATGCCGCATTTATGAGGAGCTAGGGGCAGTGGCAGAGCAACAAGTCCAGTTACAGCAAATGGAACAAACATTAAAAGAATTACGCAAAACCATTAATGATTCCAAAAGAGAGCATCAGCAATGGACAGAGCAATTGGAGGAGCTGTCCAATGATAAACGTCAACTAAAATTACTAATACAAAATCATGAATCAGAGCTTGAATTAATAAATAGTAATCTAACAAACTGTCGGCTACGTACAGCGAGAGCGCAAGAAAAAATCGAACAATTAGAGGCTAGCCAAGCAAGTCTAGTAATAAAACTACAGGAATTAGAGCATATTTTACCTGTCGAAGCATGTGTTGTTGATGAATCCATCTCCATTAAATGGTCTGAGGCAAGGTTAATTCATGGTAATGCAGAAAAAGCTGCAGCATTCGAAGCGGCACGCCTAGAAAAGGTCAATATTCATGCTGAAGTAAATTTTGAAAAAATGAAAGAAGATTTTGAGCGTAAAAATGCAGAATTAGCAAGTGCTGAAATACTTCTTGAGCAAAATGCGGGTTTTGCAGCAGATTTAGAAGATAAACTAGAAACGACCATTAATATGTATTTAACAAAGATTAATATGTTGTTCCAAAAGTATATGGATATTTTTCATTTTGAGGGACATATCGAAAAAGAAAGAATAGAAGAGAAGGCAGGGCGCATTAAATACTTGCTTTATGTGAAAGCTCGTAAAATCGGTCATCAGGGTACTATGGAGGATGTTAGCTTAAAAGCACGAAATGGCAAAGTAGGTAAAGGTGTCTCAGGAGGGGAGGAATCGTTAAGCTCGCTCCTCTTTGCCTTAGCTTTATTGCAAAACCTCTCGATTGCCCCAAGCTATATCGTACTTGATGAATTTGATAGCGCACTAGATGATGAACGCAAGGACAAAGTATTTCATTTATATGCAAAAGAGTTAAATCGAAAGTTAATTATTTTATCTCCAAAAGCTCATGATAAAACCTATTACGACCATTTTTCCAAGGTATTTATCATTGAACATAATTCATCTATTCCACAAAGTAGGATTGTTGGTTTCCAAAAGGTGTAGGACCATTTCGATGAATGAAATAGTGTTTAAACGAGCAAGAATTGACTTCTAAATGGCACTCCTTTACAATTAATTTAATACTTTAATAGGAATACGAGGTACTCTCGTTTCCTTACCAACTGAATAGCGTGTAGTAATAGGTGTAAATTGCGTGCAATTTGCTTAAAAGGGAAGTCGGTGCGAATCCGACACTGTCCCGCAACTGTAAATGTGAGCGACTTTTCAGTATCCACTGTCAAATGATGGGAAGGAGAAAAGAAGCAATGACCATGAGTCAGGATACCTGCCTGTTACGAGTACACACCATAAACCTACGAGGAATAGGAGGTGGCATGTTGACAAAACAGAATGCTCTGTTCGTCACAGTACGTCAAACGCCCATAGTAAATGAAAGGGTTCACAATCGAACTCGTTCACACATACTTAGGGTTTGTTTGGCATTGTGTGATGAAAGAAGATAAAATGAAGGATTTCCTCAAAAGTAGGGAGTCCTTTTTGTTTTGAAAATATGTACGCAAAGGGGATGCACGTATGACAAATATTCATGGAACGACAACGTTGGAAACGCCTTATGAAGATCTGAACATTTGTAAGCAACCACGCACAGAAGTTGCCAAGAAAGCAAAAACAAGAATGGTGGTCGAATCGCTAATCGATCAATTATTAGCAACGAAGCTGATACGCAACGATCGCTTCTTTGAGCAAATCTTATATAATAAAGAAATTATTTGGATACAAAATGGGGATGTGGACGGTCATCTTTTAGCGAAAGCAGCCATAGCAGATGAACTCAAAACAAAGACGAATAGTTTTATGATGTACATGCCGACCAATCCGATTGTCTATGAGGTCAACGGAGAAGCGTATCACTTAATTACGCGCATTGATTCTACACGCGCAAAGCCCAACCTCGACCGTCTATCATTGGAGCCAAAGCCTGTTTTAAGTGCCGCTCGTGTCAATGACTTATTATGCTCGATTGTCATGCGCTTTTACGAAACATATTTATATGATTTAGCATCTCATCATGACAAACTCATTGCATTTGTGCAGCAGGAATATGCCCAATTTATTGAAGCGGTGCAAGCGTTAAATGATTATCATTTCAACTGGCATCCACGTGGCAACGGTCACGAGCTTTTACTGCAATTAATTGACCATCTCCAACTATTAAAAAGTCGACCAGGAAAGGTACTGATTGATTTTACGAACAAGCATGACTACGTGGTAGTGGAACCCGCTTATTTGATGGACAAACCAACAAAGAAAGCTGTCGGTGCACTATAAAAAACAAGCCCTCCATTTTTGGAGGGCTTGTAATCATTTTATTGCAGGGTAGAGATATATTTACGCCCAACCAAGAAATACCCGCGCTAGAGCGATGAATACCCGCGGAAGCAAGTGAAATACCCGCGCTAGAGCGACTAATACTCGCGGAAGCAAGTGAAATACCCGCGCTCGAGCGATGAATACCCGCGAAAGCAAGCAAAGCCTTCACGCGAACCAAATCACCCCATTTTACAGGCAGTGCATGGCTGCCTGTGCTTCTTGCCACGGAACCGTATATCCTTTGCCCTTTGCACAAAAGATACTGGAGGAACTATACTCAGGGTCGGCATTTTTATCATAGCCAATCTGTGCAATCACCTCCTCTGTATTATGGCACACATCATAGCCATCAAATTGGAGTGTGAGTGCACCCTTCCCATTTGTATAGGCGGCAAAGGTTGCACTGTAGCTCATTAAAGTGGCAACAGGCGCACGACCTGTTAGGATAACATCCGTTTCAGATAAAATCGGGTCATCGAATGTGCCTGCTGCTTGCTGAATATCAGTCATCATACGGCCGATATAGTCGTTTGAAGCCTTCATTTTAAAGCGATAATAGGGTTCTAGTAGTACATTTTGTGCCTGCTCCAGCCCCTGGCGCAGAGCACGGAAACTGGCTTCACGGAAATCTCCCCCTGATGTATGCTCGTTGTGCCCGCGACCTGTTAGAAGTGTAAAATGAATATCTGTTACAGGGAAGCCTGTCAGTAGCCCATGATGGTCACGCTCAAACAGGTGCTTTTCAACAAGGCGCTGATTGCCTATGGATAAATGATCGGCATGACAGGCATTGCTGAAGGTATTACCTGTTCCACGTGGATTTGGCTCCATTAATAAATGAACTTCTGCATAATGCTTGAGGGGCTCGAAATGACCATAGCCCGTTACGGTTGTCGCAATGGTTTCCATATATAAAATTTGCGGCTCACCAAAGGAGACAGCTATTGAAAAACGCGTCATTAATACCTCTGTCAGGACCTCCAATTGAATGGCACCCATAATATGCACATGGATTTCCTGAAATTTTTCCTGCCAGACCACACGCAAGGACGGTTCTTCTGCTTCGAGTAAACGGAAAATCTGTAGCACTTCCTTGATATGTTGATCACCCTCATATTGAACCTTTGCCTGTAAGGTTGGGACAAGCTCATAGGGCTGTGATAGCATCGTTGTACCGATTCGATCCCCAATGTTTGCCTGGCTCAGTCCTTTGACAGCGAAAATTTCTCCTGCCTCTACCTGTTGAACGGTCTCAAAGCGACTGCCGTTATAAAGGCGAATTTCGGTCACTTTTTCTGTTACTTCGTCAAATGAAAATTCATCTCGTACATGCAACGAGCCCTTGGTTGCCTTCATAAAGGTTAAACGCTGGTGCCCATCATGACGAATCTTAAAAACCTCGCCCTCAAACGGGGCATCCTTGTCAAAATGGGAAGCCGTTAACAGCGGGAGCTGGTCAAGAAATTCCTGAATGCCCTCATCCTTTAAGGCCGAGCCAGCAAAGCAAGGGAAGGCACCTTCATTTTTAATCATTTCCTTTAATTGAGCAAGACACTGTTCATGCTCCAATGACTCATTTAGAAAGGCATCAAGCAATTTTTCATCGCGCTCCGCCAGCCATTCCATAATATTATTTGATACATAGTCTGCTCGCAGTGGCTCATCGATGAACAATACATGCTGAGAGCAATCTTTGCGAAGCTGTCTGATGACAGCCTCCATATTGGCACCCTCACGATCCATTTTATTGATAAAGAAGAAGGTAGGGACATGGTATTGACGTAAAAGTTGCCACACTGTTTCTGTATGGCCTTGTATCCCTTCGACAGCGCTAATGATAATAATGGCATAATCCATCACACGAATAGCACGCTCCATCTCAGGGGAGAAATCGACATGCCCTGGCGTATCAATCAATGTGTATGTATCATCGCCAATATTCATGCGCCCTTGCTCGGCAAATATCGTAATGCCTCGTCTGCGCTCTAGCTCATGATGATCAAGAAAGGTATCCTGATGATCAACACGCCCCCGTGCTTGAATACTATTTGTATGAAAAAGTACTTGCTCAGAGAAGGTCGTTTTTCCTGCATCCACGTGCGCAAGTACACCGATTGTTTTGTACATAGGAAATCCTCGTTTCTATAGATTGCTATCTTTTTATTGTAACAGAATACTAGCTCCTTTATTTCTTGTAAAATAGTTCGTCTTTATGTCGAAATAGTGCTAATATAATGATGATTATACTTTTACCATCATACTACTGATTGCGCGACAAATTTTCTTCTGCTAGTCTATCAATAGTATTGAACATTATAGAACGTATTGGTGCAAATGGCATTTGTCATTTGCTTAAAAGGGAAATCGGTGCAATTCCGATGCTGTCCCGCAACTGTAAATGGGGAGTCTATACAGCATGCCACTGTAGTGAAACTATGGGAAGGCGTATAGATGATGAACCTAAGCCAGGATACCTGCCAATATGTATTTTTTGACTAAGAACCACGAGGATGGGGATAGTGATATAGGTAATGATACCGTTATTTCACTATGCTACTCTCTTGGCGACAAGAGGGTTTTTTTATGCCCTTCCAACTACCTTAGTAGTAAAGAAGTCTCTGATTTCTTTCTATATTTTAACAGCAAAGGAGAAAAGGACATGAAGAAATGGAAAAGTATATGGCTGATGATGATCATTGCCTTGGTCGCTGTTTTAGGGGCTTGTAACGCAAAGGACAAAACGGAATCAGCTGCACAAGGTGAAAAGGTTGAGCCATCTGAGGCGGCAGCAGCAGTAACCATTGAAAATAATGACACAACTCAAACATATACGGAAGCACCAACAAAAGCGATTAGCTTAAATCAACATGTGACAGAAATTATGTTAGCACTTGGTTTAGAGGATTCTATGGTAGGGACAGCTTACTTAGATGATAAAATCTATGAACCACTGCAAGAGGCATACGATAAGGTCCCTGTTCTTTCCGATCAATACCCAACGAAGGAGCAAGTCATCGATGCCGAGGCAGATTTCCTATATGCGGGCTGGAAAAGTGGCTTCGGGGAAAAGGGTGTTGGCACACCAGAAGAGCTTGAAGAATTAGGTATCCATACGTATTTACATACGGCTTCCAACATGACAAAGCCAACATTAGAGGATATTTTTACCGATATTCGTAATATCGCGAAGATTTTCCGTATTGAGGATCGTGGTGAAGCTTTAATTGAGCAGATGACGAAAGATGTAGAGGCAGTACAAGCTAAATTACCAAAAGATAGCGAAAAATTACGGATTCTTGTGTTTGATAGCGGTGAAAAGGATGTATTTACAGCGGGTCAAAACTTTATGAATGAGCTAGTGACAATCGCGGGTGGACAAAATATCTTTGGTGATGTGGAATCAGGCTGGACAACTGTGTCGAAGGAAGATGCAGTGGACCGCAATCCAGAGGTAGTTGTCGTAATTGATTACGGTGAAACAACGGCAGAACAAAAGATCCAATTCTTAAAAAATGATCCAGCATTGAAGGAGATGGAAGCTGTTAAAAATGAGCGTTTTGTTATCCTGCCACTTTCAGCAGCATCTGAAGGGGTTCGTGCGGCAGAGGCGATTGAAATTTTAGCAAAGGGCTTCTATCCTGAAAACTTTTAATCCATTCGAGCTAGCGTTTTGCTAGCTCCTTTTTCATAAGGAGCGATAAGAATGAACGCATTTCAAAAAAATGTACCAGATCAAACATTTGAAACATTAAACCGTCATGGTGAATTCACACGTCTTGCAGTCAGCCCTGGCATTATTAATAAGCATTATACGCCTGCGCAATTTCAAAAAATAGCCGAAATTGCAGGCGAAAAGGGTGCGATAAAGTATTCGGCCTCCTACAGTATTCTCGTATCCATTCCAATAAGTGATGCGTCAGAAGCGATACAAGCCTTACAGGAAGCGGGTCTTTATGTGGTGCCCTCAGGTCCTATCATTGCCATGAGGGCCTGTGATTTTTGTGATGGTGAGAAAATGGAGGCTGCCCCGATAACCGAACAGCTCTATCATGCCATGGTGGGGATGACGGTACCTGCAAGAGTCCGAGTCAATATTAATGGCTGTGCATCAGCTTGCTACAATGCAGTCTATGATGATATTGGGCTCGTTTACCAACAAGAAAGCTTTGATGTCTATTTAGGGGCAGTACCGATGGGAGCAAAGGCACAGGCTGGCAATTTATTCGCTAAGAGGGTAGACGTCACACAAATTGAAGATGTTTTACTGCACCTGATAAACCTTTATAAGGAGCATGCTCGCCCAAATGAACCCTTCTATAAATTTTACCGCAGAACAAAGTCCGCAGAATATTGGGAACTAGTAAAAAATTCGATTAAATAGCAGGAATATTACTTAGGGTGTCGAAGTATTGTAGTAAGGCACAGAATATTACAATACAAAGGAGCAAGAACATGACATCGAAACAAGGGATTCAACCAGAAGATCTTTATCACTTAAAATCAGTAGCAGATCCACAGCTTTCACCAGATGGGACAGAGGTAGTTTATGTAGAGACTCGTATGGACGAGAAGAAAAACGACTATATATCGAATTTGTTTTACATAAACTTGAAGGACAAAACACCACAGCAATGGACATTTGGTGAAGATAGAACGAGTTCCCCTGTTTGGTCACCAGATGGCAGTCAAATTGCATTTTTGTCAACGAGAACAGGTAAGTCGCAAATTTATGTTCTTTCGAAAGCAGGTGGAGAGGCAAAACAGGTGACACATTGTAAAAATGGAGCGACCTCCCCTGTCTGGTCACCATGTGGCAAGAAAATTGCTTTTTCAGTCGTGCTAGGGAAAGATGAAACCATCCTAGATAAAGCGGAGGATGAGAAGAAAAAGGATAAAGAACTAAAGCCACTAGAAATCGAGAAAATGAAACACAAATCGGATGCTGGTGGATTTATTGATATGGAGCAGTTTACCCATATTGCCATTGTCAATGTGGCATCAGGAGAGCTAGAACAAGTGACAGAAGGCAAAGAGTACTGCCATCTGGGTACTTGGTCGCCAGATGGCAAATACCTTACGTACTTAGCAGATAAAGCGGAGGATTTAGATTTCTCATTTAATGTGGATATCTATTTATTGGAGTTAGAATCTAAGCAGAGTCACAAGCTAACAGAAGGTTCGGGTGCTTATTACCAAACAGCTTGGTCTCCGAATAGTCGCTATCTTTCTTTTGTAGGTGGAGAACGTGAATTTGAAAATGCCACACAAGCAAAGCTTTGGATTTATGACATGGAGCAAAAACTACTAAACTGTGTAACAAGTGAATTTGATGCGCCTGTTGGTGATTATGTCATCGGTGATTTCCTGCAAGGTGTAGCGTCACCACGTGTGCAATGGATGAATGATAATCATAGCTTCTACTTCCAAGTCACAGATCACGGCAATGCGGCGATTTATTACGGAAATGTAGATGGCGAAATTTACCCAGCTATCCATGATGATCAATATGTCTATGGCTTCTCACTTGATGCGCAAAATGATCAGGCTATTGCGGCTATTAGCACAACGACCAATCCAGGCGATCTGTTTTATGTGAACCTAAAAACAGGTGACAAAGAACAGTTGACGTCCATTAATGAAGATTTTTTAAAAACCAAAACATTAGCTGTTCCCGAGAGTATCGAATTTGAAGGTGCAGAAGGCTGGAAGGTCAATGGCTGGATTATGAGGCCAGTTGGCTATGAAGCAGGGAAGAAATATCCTCTCATTCTTGAAATCCATGGTGGTCCGCATGCAATGTATGGCAATACCTACTTTAATGAATTCCAAATCCTTGCTGCACAAGGCTTTGCAGTGCTTTATACTAATCCGCGTGGTAGTCATGGCTATGGCCAAAAATTTGTGGATGCAGTACGTGGCGATTATGGTGGTAATGATTATGCGGACTTAATGGCAGCGGTAGACTACGCTCTGGAGCACTATGATTTTATTGATCAAGATCGTCTAGGTGTAACTGGTGGAAGCTACGGTGGTTTTATGACCAACTGGATTGTGGGCCATACAAATCGCTTTAAAGCAGCTGTGACGCAGCGCTCCATTTCGAACTGGATTAGCTTTGCTGGTGTCAGTGATATCGGCTATTATTTTACAGACTGGCAAATTCAAGCAGGACTCGATGATATAGAGAAGCTATGGCATCATTCGCCACTGAAGTATGTAGACAAAGTGGAGACACCATTATTGATTTTACATGGTGAAAAAGACTATCGTTGTCCAATTGAGCAGGCAGAGCAATTGTTTATCGCCTTAAAATATCGTAAAAAACAAACAAAATTCGTGCGTTTCCCTGAGGCGAATCATGAACTTTCAAGAAGTGGAAAGCCTACATTACGAATTAATCGACTTGAATATATCCGTGATTGGTTTGTGAAATATCTATAATCGGGTGGCCTAAGAAGAGAACATCTTCTTAGGCTACTTTTAATAGAAAGGCTCTGTTTGTTTATAACGTTTCAATCTTTTGGAACCTTTATTGTAGAGGTACCGAACCTCCTTAGGTAGAATCAACTTTTCCTTACATAAAAAGAATCACACCTTGGTGTGATTCTCGATTGGTTAGTCGATTTTCTGGATGAACACGACCTTCAGATAATTAAATTCAGGGTATTCACGTGGTACACGGAAATCCTTCGGTAAACCGTATTCCTCGACAATTTTATAGCGTGTACGAGTCTCTTTAAAGGCTTGGTCAATAAAGCCTTTGAACTTTTTCATGCCAAAGCTGGCATTATTTGTGGAAGCCACAATGATGCCGTTTTTAGCGGTAATGGCAATCGTGTCCTTTAGTAATTTAGGGTAGTCCTTTGCCGTTGAAAAGGTCATTTGCTTCGTACGTGCAAAGCTAGGTGGGTCTAATACGACAAGGTCAAACTGTAAAGCATGGCGCTGTGCATATTTAAAATAATGGAAGACATCCATGACTTTTATATCCTGTGCCTCATAATCAATATGATTGACACTAAATTGCTCAATCGTTTTGGCTAAACTACGCTTTGCCACATCTACACTCGTTGTCTTGATGGCTCCTCCTAGAGCGGCTGCCACAGAAAATGCTCCTGTATAGGAAAACGTATTCAGCATGTCTGTGTTGTTGGCATAACGCTCTCGAATAGCCAATCGTACCTCACGTTGATCGAGGAAAATCCCTGTCATGGCGCCATCGTTTAAATGCACCGCATAGGTCATACCATTTTCCTTCACCATAATAGGAAATTCTCCTGGCGTGCCCATTACAAAATCATCTTGCTCGATATATTGTCCTTTGCTATCAAAGCGTTTTTTCTCATAAATCGCTTGGTAGTCTACTGTCTCAGCAAGCGCCTCATACACCACTTCTTTAAATGAGTAAATGCCCTCACTATACCAGCTTACCATGTAGTAGCTGTTAAAAAAATCAATCGTAAGACCGCCGATGCCATCTCCTTCACCATTAAAAACACGAAAGGCTGTTGTGTTTTCATTGCTAAAAAATGCAGCACGATTGTCGATGGCTTTTTTGAATTTTTTTATAAAAAAAGCTTTATCAATTGTTTCATTCGCATCGGTCGTTAGCACCCAGCCAATCCCTTTGTTTTGGATGCCGTAGTAACCTGTTCCAATAAAACGGTTATGATGATCCATGAGCCTGAGGAGTGTTCCTTGCTCAGCAGGTAAACGTCGTGCATCAACCGCATCCTTTGAAATAAGTGGGTAGCCCTTTTTTAATTGATCAGAAAAGGGCTGTTGTATTTGTAGTGCCATTGTTTGTGTCATAGTGTCATCCTTTAAAAACGTTTTGCTCTATTATCGCACTGTTTGAGCGGGATAGCCAAACTTATTTCAGGAATTGCGCAATTTTTGTCACGGTTTCAATCGTTGCGTCTTCAAAATAATTCATTTTACTGAAATAGCTATGGATTAATCCTGGCATTGTGATATGTTCGACTGTCACACCTGCAGCCGATAACTTTTGTGCATAACTTAGACCCTCATCAAAGAGAACATCTGCCTCTGCGGCTAAAATGAGCGTTTTTGGCATTTTACGGACATCCTCTAGCTGAAGGGGGGATACAAGCGGATTGGTGAAGTTTGCTTCCTCTGTATAGTGATGAGAGAACCACTGCATGGCTTGTGTATCTAAGCCATAATTTTCACCATATGCTAGATAAGATACTGTTGAAAAATCAACATTTGTAACGGGATAGATCAGTGCTTGAGCTTGTAGTGTTGGACCTTCCCGTGTAGTAGCTAAGTGCGCAACGACTGTAGCCAAATTTCCACCTGCACTATCCCCAGCAACCGACAATCGACTTGCATCTCCACCTAAGGCTTCAATATGGTCATGTACCCACACTAGGCTATCGTAGGCATCATATAAGGGCGTTGGGAAGGGATATTCAGGTGCTAAGCGGTAATCCACTGATACCACAATTGCCTGTGCCTGATCTGCTAATAGCTGACAGCCTGCATCGACAGATTCTAGATTGCCATAAACCCAGCCTCCACCATGGTAATAAACAATAACAGGTAAAGTTTTGCCGAGGACGGGCGTATAAAGCCGTACTGTAATTTGCGCTCCATCTCGCACCGTAATGTTGTAATTCTCAATGGATGCTAGCTTCGGTTTGTGCACGGATTGCCATTGCGTAACCGTCCGCATGGCTCTCGCTTCCTGCGCTGTAACTTTGTAATAAGGTGTAGCAGTACGCTGAGCTTCTAGATAATGAACAGCTTCTTTTCTTAAAGTTGTCATCTTCATCATTCCTTTATTGTGAGTTTGTTATCCTTATTATAAACTATTCATATAATTTTACTAGGATTTAATTGTCGCATAAGCTTTTTTATTTATAAATGAGGTGAAATAAGCACATTATGTTTATAATAAAAGGGACGAAAGTATTTGGAGGGACAGTATGATTTCTTTAATTGTGGCACATGATGACAATCACGTTATCGGTTATAACAATGGGATGCCTTGGCATTTACCTGGAGATTTGCAGTATTTTAAACAAAAAACAATGGGCAAGCCTATGGTTATGGGACGTAAAACATTTGAATCCATCGGTCGACCACTTCCAGGGCGACGCAACATTGTCATTACGCGTGATGAAAACTATCAGGCAGAGGGCATTGAAACTGTGACAAGTTTGGAAGAGGCATTAGCGCTAGCTGGAGATGTACCTGAGATGATGATTATTGGTGGCGAGCAGATTTTCCGCTTAGTGATGGAGATGGCTGATCGCTTGTATATCACAAAAATTAATCACGCCTTTCAGGGAGATACTTATTTCCCGAGCTATGAGCAGGATTTTGTTCAAGTCTCTTCAGAAACGCCTGAAACAGCACCAGAAGGCTATACATTCCAATATCAAATTTTTGAACGTAAATAAACGAAAAAAGCAATCGCTCATTGTGAAGGGAGCGATTGCTTTTATTATAGATAAAAATAAACACAACCATACATAGAGGCACAGCCAGCTAATACAAAGAGATGCCAGATTGCATGGTTAAAGGGCAGGGAGCGCCATGCATAAAAGATGGCCCCAATCGTATAGAACAGCCCACCTGCTAGCAGTAAAGCAAAGCCATGTAAACCTAAATAGAGATAAACGGGCTTAATGGCAAATATAATTAACCAGCCCATGCCGATATAAAAAATCAATGAAAGTACTTCAAAGCGATTAATAAAGAAACATTTAAACAACACACCAAGCACAGCCAGTGACCAAATAATACATAATAGCGTCAATCCTAGCGTACCACCAACGGCAATTAATAAAAACGGCGTATAGGTGCCGGCAATTAAAATATAAATGGACGAATGGTCCAAAATAGCGAAAAAGTGTTTATATTTTTCTGGCATACTGTGTAGTAATGTAGACATTAAAAACAGAATGATGACAGACGCACCGAAAATGCTGAAAGTTGTAATATGTAGTGCATTTCCTGTTTGGACGGCTGCTAACAGTAGAACAACCAGTGCTGGAATACTAGCGATGAAACCAATACCATGTGTAATGGCATTCCACAGCTCTTCCCTCCAAGATTTATAGTCAAATGAATCAACCATTTGAAACACTCCTTTCGTTCATACATTTACTATACCCCAATAATTTAGAGATGAACATTTACATTTGTCATATAGTTCATATCAAAAATGTCATAAGCCTGTCATATTCTTTGAGGGGCATTGATAGACAAGAGGTAGGCGAAAACGCTATAGTATCCAAGGTAGCGTTTACATGCAAGCTAGGACAAGGTTTTCCCTAATGACAAATGTCATGTTTACATAATGATTCATTAGTCTATATAATAAATTTTAATGAAGTAAAAGGATGTGTCGAAGTGAGACGAATTCATATAGTAACGGACTCAACTTGTGATTTAACAAAAGAAGAAGTAGCACAACATGGCATACATATCGTGCCTTTAACGATTCAAATTGATGGTCAAACATATACGGATGGTGTGGACTTGGAGCCACAGTCATTTTTAGGCTTAATGAAAAATGCGAAAAATTTACCGAAAAGTTCGCAACCAGCTCCAGGGAAATTTAAAGAATTATATGATGAGCTCGGTAAAGATGGCGATCAAATTATCTCCATCCACATGACAGGCGGTATGAGTGGAACAGTAGAATCAGCACGCCAAGCGGCACAAATGACAGATGCCGATGTGACAGTCATTGACTCTCGCTTTATCGCGATTGGCTTGGCTATCCAACTACGTGAGGCCATCCGCATGCGTGATGAAGGGGCAACAGTAGAGGACATCGTAGCACGTTTGGAAAAGGTACGAGACAATACGCATTTATATGTGATTGTAGACACGCTCGAAAACTTAATTAAAGGCGGTCGAATCGGTAAAGGAACAGGCTTTATCGGTTCCCTTCTAAACATCAAAGTGATTGCCAACCTTGAAGGTGGCGTATACAACCCAGTGTCAAAGGTACGTAGTCATAAACAAGTAGTTAATTTTTTATTTAAACAATTCCAAGCAGATACAGCCGGAAAAACAGTTAAGGCAGTCGGCATTTCCCATGCAGATGGCCTAGTAACGATGGGCAACCCATTAAAAGCGCTGATCGAAGAAACTGGCTTTAACGATGTTGAAATTGCCTTTACATCTCCAATCATCTCGACACACACAGGTCCAGGAGCAATCGGTTTTATTTATTTTGCAGAATAACAGGAAGGAGCTACTACATAAGTAATTGTAGTGGCTTTTTTATACTGTAACACTTTGAAGACATGGATGAGCGTTTTAATCAAACAATGATCAATTTGCTCCTAAGAAAGAGCGACTTCGATTATATGGTGACTACTTTGCCGCCAAGCAAGAGCGGCTCCAATCAAATTGTGAGCGTTTTCCCACAAAGTATGAGCGGCTTCAATCAGAGTTTGATCGCTTTCTCACATGAAATGAGCGAGTTTAATCCAAAGAAGAGCGGTTAACCATTAAGTATGAGCTTCTTCAAATAAATAGTGAGCGTTTTGTCAGCAAGTAAGAGCAGCTTCAATCAAATAGTGATGCTTTACCACCAAAAATAATCAGAAATCCTCTAATTATCATCACTTCTGCATAAAACCATACATTCATCAAAAATTTGTGAAGAAATTTGGCAAGAGCACAAAATTATGGAGAACTAAGGGTAAGTCACTTTTCATTGAAGCATGAACTATTCTATAATAGAAGTAATAGAAAGGGATGGAAGGTGGTCAAATGGACATTTGGCGATTTATGTTGTCATGTTTGACCGTCTTAGTACTAAGTGGTTGTGCAATATCAATCGATGAACCGAATCCGCAAGCAGAGCCAGAAGGTGAGCAAGCAGGAACGGAGCAAGATATGCCGCAGGATGAGCAACAAACAGAAGATGAGGAAAAAGCATCTAAGAATATGTTGACGCAAATTTTTGAACATTTTTTTGAGCCATCAGCAGAGGATTTATCGCAAATTGATGAAGAACAAGCAAAGCAACTACATTACTTGGCACTGGGAGATTCGTTGACAGATGGTGTCGGTGATGAGTATAGTCAAGACGGTTATGTTGGAAGATTAGCAGATTCATTGCTCGCATGGCCTTCGATATCGGATGTAGAGG
This sequence comes from Lysinibacillus sp. IITD104, assembly GCF_036698265.2. Taxonomy (NCBI): domain Bacteria; kingdom Bacillati; phylum Bacillota; class Bacilli; order Caryophanales; family Bacillaceae; genus Lysinibacillus; species Lysinibacillus sp. IITD104. The sequence continues at coordinate 2,419,866 of NZ_JBAHYH020000001.1, read as the reverse complement.
TCGATAATCGGGGCAAACGTGGTAGACGCAGCGATCAGCTACTAAAATTAGTGAAAAAAGGGCATTATGATGAAGAGCTGCAGGAAGCACAGTTAATTTCCTTAACAATGGGTGGCAATGATGTCATGAAGGTCGTCAGGCAGGATTTATTTAACTTAAAGCGTGACGCTTTTGATAAGGAACTGCTGGCTTATAAAGAACGTTACAGCAAAATCGTAGAAGGCATTCGCGCAAAAAATCCGACAGTGCCCTTATTACTCATTGGTTTTTATAATCCATTTTCAATTGTGACCAATGAGGCGAATGAATTTGATACCATTATCACAGAATGGAATAATGTGATTGAGGATGTAGCCAGCAAGGATTCCAATGCTTGTTACGTATCAGTAGAAGATTTATTTGATTCCAATGAAGAGCTCGTCTATCATACAGACTTTTTCCACCCGAATGCAAAGGGGTATGAAAAAATGACAGAGCGTATACTTGCAGCAATGGAGCAGTGTGGTATGGAAAAAAAGATTAACAAGGCAATAGGCTTCGAGGAGTGACAAAATGAATAAATGGAAAGTCGCGTTTTTCGCCTTAGCGGGCACAGTGCTTTTTGCAATCCTCCTCGTCGTTTTTTTAGCAACTAGACCAGTGGATGGCGGCCATGTTGCGAAGAGTTCAGCAGGTGAAAGTGAAAGCAAAGGAAATGTACTCGTGGTACAAACCACAACAAAGGAATTAGAATCGATATCAAAAAAATACTTAAAGGATGCAGCGAAAGGCTCGCCTTTACCACTTGATTTTACAATTGGGGATGATATTCAATTACGTAGCACACTCACGGTATTTTATACGGAAATCCCCATTTCCATGAATTTTGACCCCATTGTGGATGACAAGGGGAATATTATTTTAAAACAGACGGGCATGAATGTAGGTTTATTAAACATTCCACCGGAGACGACGATGAAAATCATGCGCGATTCGGTGGAATTTCCCTCATGGATTACCGTGAATCCGAATAAAGCCGAAATTTATATTGATTTATCGCGCATTAATATTGCTTCTGGATCACGTGTACGTGCTAAAGAGTTAGACTTACCAAAGGATAAAATCTTATTGGAAATTATTGTTCCTGGTGAATAAGGAGTGAAATGAATGGCAAAGCAATATGCAACATTTGCGGGAGGCTGTTTTTGGTGTATGGTCAAGCCCTTTGACGAAACACCAGGCATTGATTCTGTGATTTCAGGCTATACAGGTGGACATGTTGTGAATCCTACCTATGAACAGGTTTGCTCGGAAACAACAGGGCATGTGGAAGCTGTACAAATTACATTTGATGATGAATTATATAGCTACGAGCAGCTACTTGCGATTTATTGGACATTGATTGACCCAACAGATGCAGGGGGACAATTTTATGACCGTGGAGAATCCTACACAACGGCCATTTTTTATCATGACGAAGAACAGCGTGAGCTTGCTGAACGTTCAAAGGCGGATTTACAAGCATCTGGCAAGTTTGATAAACCAATTATGGTAAAAATCTTACCAGCCACTACGTTTTATCCGGCTGAGGATTATCATCAGCAGTATTATAAGAAAAATCCAATGCACTATGAGCGCTATTCGATTGGATCAGGTCGTCGAGCGTTTCAGGAGCAACACTGGGGGAACAAACATGAATAAAGAACAACGTTTAAAAGAATTAACAGAGATGCAATACTATGTGACACAGGAAAATGGCACAGAGCCACCATTCCGTAATGAGTACGATGACCATTTTGCAGAAGGCATCTACGTAGATATTGTTTCTGGCAAGCCTTTATTTAGCTCACTCGATAAATACAACTCTGGCTGTGGCTGGCCAGCCTTCACAAAGCCAATTGAAAAAGAACAGGTAACTGAGCATTTCGATACATCTCACGGTATGCGTCGTGTGGAGGTACGCAGCAAAGAAGCGGATTCGCATCTAGGACATGTCTTCCCAGACGGCCCAAGTGAGCAAGGCGGCTTACGCTACTGCATCAACTCAGCAGCGCTTCGATTTATCGCAAAAGAGGATTTAGAAAAAGAAGGCTATGGCGAATACCTAGCACTATTTAAATAGTGCTAGGTTTTTTTGTGGTAATGAGACACAGCAGATTAGAAGGATAGAAATCTGAAAGTGAAGGATAAACCAGAAAAAGTAGCGGATAGAATGCTCAAAGTGGAGGATAGCCTAGCAAATTAGAGGGATAGCCCTCAAATAATTGGATAGAAATCTGAAAGTGAAGGATAAACCAGAAAAAGTAGCGGATAGAATGCTCAAAATGGAGGAAAGCCCCGCAAATTAGGGGGATAGCCCTCAATTAATTGAATAGAAATCTGAAAGTGAAGGATAAACCAGAAAAAGTAGCGGATAGAATGCTCAAAGTGGAGGATAGCCCCTCAAATTAGGGGGATAGCCCTCAATTAATTGAATAGAAATCTGAAAGTGAAGGATAAACCAGAAAAAGTAGCGGATAGAATGCTCAAAGTGGAGGATAGCCCCTCAAATTAGGGGGATAGCCCTCAAATAATTGGATAGAAATCTAAAAGTGAAGGATAGACCAGAAAAAGTAGCGGATAGAACGCTTAAAGTGGAGGAAAGCCCCGCAAATTAGGGGGATAGCCCTCAAATAATTGGATAGAAATCTGAAAGTGAAGGATAAACCAGAAAAAGTAGCGGATAGAATGCTCAAAGTGAAGGATAGCCCCTCAAATTAGGGGGGAAAGCCCTCAAATAATTGGATAGAAATCTGAAAGTGGAGGATAAACCAGAAAAAGTAGCGGATAGAATGCTCAAAGTGGAGGATAGCCCTCAAATAATTGGATAGAATGCTTAAAGTGAAGGATAGCCCCGCAAAGTCAAGGGAGAACCAATAAAAAATGGTTCTCCCTCTCCCGTTCAATTCGCTTAAACTTTAAACTCGCTCACGAGGTTGCGTAGGCTATCTGCTTGTTGGGCAAGCTCAGTGGCTGCGGCGTTGATTTCCTGCATGGATGCGGAGCCTTGTGTGGCTGCTGCCGCAGATGTCACGGTGTTGGCCGCAGATTGTTCTGCGTAGGCATTGACATGTATGAAGTCACTTGCCACCGCATTGCTATTTTCAAGCGTTGTCGCAATTTTATCCACCATGGCTGCAATGATTGATGTTGTTTCCTCGGTATGCGATAAAATGTTGGCTAAGGATTGATTTGTTTCATTTGTCACTTCAACGCCTCGGATAACGGTTGTCACGCCCTCGTGATTTTGGGCAATGATGGATGTGACCTCTTCTTGGATGGATGTGACAATCGATGTAACCTCTTTCGCTGCACTTTGGGATTGCTCTGCCAGTTTGCGAACCTCATCGGCTACGACCGCAAAGCCACGTCCATGCTCGCCAGCACGTGCCGCTTCAATCGCCGCATTTAAAGCGAGGAGATTCGTTTGCTCAGAAATGGCCGTGATCGTGCCAATAATGGACGTAATATCCGCAGATTTACGACCCAACGCCTCCACAGTGGATGTTGTAGAAGCCATTGTTTCTTCAATAGATTGCATCACAAGTGATGATTGTTCCACAGAGCGGCTACCTTCATCGGCTGCTTGCTGCATGGCGATAGAGGCACGATGGACAGCACTCGCTTGCTCATTTAATTGATGCATTGAATGCTCTAAGTCGCTCATTTTTTGCTGCGCACTATTCATACTGGAAATCGTATTGTCACTATCACTCGCAATATCCGCTGTCGCATCTGCAATATCCTGAATTGTACGCGCATTTTCATCTGCTAATGACATTAGCTCCTGACTACTGCTTGATACATGATCCGCCAATTCACTCACGCGTCGAATTAAGTTAGAAATCGACTCAATTAACGTATTCGTCGAGGCTGCAATAATAGAAAATTCATCACGATTACGCACATTTACACGTCTTGTCAAATCGCCTCCAGCTTGCGCAATATCAAGGATAGAGTCATTAATCGCCTGTGTATTACGTTTTAATGATTTAAATAGCATAAAGCCAAAAATTACAATCGCTAAAAAACCGACGATTGAAACGAGAAAGAATGTAGTGATAGAAAGGTTTACCTGCTGGTTAAGCTTGTCTAATTTTGTTTTATTGGCATCGTCCATGACAGTATTGATGGTCTCAATATTTTTATCGATATGGGTTTTCATAGTTTCCCCAGTAGCACCCATCATCAGCTTACGTGCCTGCTCAAGACCAAGCTCATCACGCATTGTCATGACTTTATCTGAATAATCAAGGTAATTTTTATAATATTGCTCGATTGCCTGCATATGACCGAGTTCTACTTGTCGATCTTGAAATTGATCTTTTAAAGCAGCCAGCTTTTTATTAATGGTATCAATTTTTAAATGATAGGAAGTAGAATAAATGCCGTTACCTGTAATTAAATATGATTGCTCTAAATTGGTCAGTCTAGCAATCTCATAGGCAAGTTGATTCACCGTTAGTTGCTCCTGCACATTTTTCTTTGTAAAGTCTTCCATTTGGTGCTGCAAGTTCTGTATATTGACGTAGGACAATATACCCATTATACCGTTAATTACAATAAGAAGTGCAAACATAATAAGCACTTTACCCCGAATTAAATGGTAAAAACGTTGTCGTTTTTCTTTAATAGGAGGGGGATTTTTCCCAGTTTCCCCTTGTGTAGAAGCTTTCCTCTTCTTAAAAAAGCTAAAAGTAAAGAGAGACGGGCGTTTTTTCGCTGTATCATGAGTTTTTTTAGTCTTTTTCATCGCCATCACCTTCCTATTTTTTTAAATAATCGATTTCAATTTTATCTTATTTTACTAGATTTTTCTATCTTTATTTCTAATAATTAAAATTTTTCAGATAAAACAACTATGACAAAAGTCAGGATAGACCATGAAGATAGTTCTAAAATCATAAGTGGGTACAATATAGTAGTAGTGGAAATTATGACGAATGCTAATTTTTTTGATACACTAGCGAAAAGCCAATGCATAAAAGGGGAAATTGTTTGATGAAGAAAAGTTTTTATTTATACGTCCTAACCTATCGAGGTGGCGATTGGTCCGACCCTAAAGTACGCTTTGCAGAGGAAGTGTTTCATGAGCATAATTTTCCAAAGCAGAGCACAGACTTTCATGAGTTGTCCGACTATATAGAAACCTATGCAACGGAAAACTTAACAATCCAGACCTTTGATTCTTTGTGGACACTTTATGAGGAACAAGCATAATTGTACGAAAACTATAAATAATTTTGCAGTTGCTAGACGTCTAGCATTGCGTAAATGACAGAAACACAGTATTATTTATAGTGATAACTGACAGAAAAGAGGGATTGCAGTATGAGTATTCATATTAATGCAAAAAAAGGTGAAATCGCTGACACAATTTTACTTCCAGGAGATCCATTACGTGCAAAATACATTGCGGAAACATTTTTAGAAGATGTAACTTGCTATAACGAAGTACGTAATATGTTCGGATATACGGGTACGTATAAAGGAAAACGCATTTCTGTACAAGGAACTGGTATGGGTGTGCCATCTATTTCAATCTACGCAACAGAATTAATGCAAGAATATGATGTTCAAAAATTAATCCGTGTAGGTACTTGTGGTGCAATTCAAAAAGATGTAAAAGTGCGTGACGTGATTTTAGCGCAAGGAGCAACATCTGATACACGTATGAACCAAATCATTTGGGGTGGTGCTATCGATTTTGCACCAATCGCTGACTTTGATCTTTTATTAAAAGCATATAATGCAGGTAAAGATGCAGGTCTTAACTTACAAGTTGGGAATATCTTCACAGCAGATTTATTCTACTCAGATGAGCACCAAAACGAAAAATTAGCTCAATACGGTGTACTAGCTGTAGAAATGGAATCAGCAGCTCTTTACACATTAGCAGCAAAATTCGGCCGTAAAGCACTTGCTGTTCTAACAGTAAGTGACCACATCATTACAGGTGAAGTAACAACAGCTGAAGAACGTCAAACAACGTTCAATGACATGATTGTGGTAGCATTAGACGCAGCGATTCAAGACTAAGCTAACTTTAGACATATTTAATTTTATAATGAATGTAGGCAACCGACAAAAAAACCGACCATTTTTCTAAGATGGGTGGAAGTAGTCGGTTGCTTTTTTTGTGGGAATTATAGACAGATTGTTCCAGTTTTGATGCCAGTAGGCCCGTTAAATCCTGGGATTGTGGCGATTACCATGTTTGTTGCTATGTCGATGACAGACACCGTATTGTCTACTTGATTTGTAACATAGGCAAAAGTACCATCTGGCAAGATGGTTACTTGGTCTGGAGATGCACCTACAGGGATAGTTGCAATCACCGTATTGGTGGTTGTATTGATGACAGATACGGTATTATTGCCTTTATTTACAATGTACACAAGCGTTCCATCAGGGGTAATCGCTGTTCCTACAGGTCCTGTACCAACAGGAATGGTAGCCACTACTGTATTGGTAGTGGTATTAATAACCGATACCGAATTGCTATTTTCATTTGTCACATAAGCAAATTGCCCGCTTGGAGTCAACACAATGGATCTAGGACGAATTCCTACAGGGATTGTAGCAATCACCGTATTGGTTGCAGTATTGATAACCGATACTGAATTGGAATTCTCGTTGGCAACATAAGCAAACGCACCGTTTGGCGTAAAGGCAATACCTTGAGGTTGTAGCCCTACTGGAATAGTGGCTGATACGGTATTGGTGGCTGTATTAATGACCGATATAGTGTTTGATCCGTGATTGGATACATAAGCAAGCGTTCCATTTGGCGAAATGGCAACACCAAGAGGGTTAACACCCACGGGAATGGTAGCGATTGGCAAGTTTGTGGCAGTGCTAAAAACCGTTACATTATCTGAGAAGAACGCTGGAACATAACCAAACGCACCATTAGGTGTAATCGCTACTTCTAGCGGAGCAGTCCCTACTGGAATGGTAGCGACGATTGTGTTTGTTGCGGTATCAATTACAGAAACTCTATTATCAGGCGTTGCTAGCTGCCCAGCATCTGTCACATAGACGAGATAATGGCAACTTGGTGGTATGGGTAAAAATGGGGGCTTACATTTACAACGACAACAAGGGCAACAACAGCGACAATGACAATTTGGATTTGACGTAAACTTGAATTTTTTTAAATATTTATGTTCTTTCCCCACACAGGACATCCTTTCAGTCATATATGGCTACTTTATGCGTAAAGAGCTAGGCTTGTTGTACGTTTACCTAGCCATTCTCTTTTATCATGTTTTGGTAAAGTTCTAAACTTTTAAGTAAGGTTCTTCTAAAAAAAAGCATAGGAGACAGGAGGAATTATTCTTGACGTTGATGAAGTTTTCATAGACATTAAGACGGTAGGTAAAATTTTGTATCGTATTGATTGATCTTATGATGTTAAATATATGGAAAGTTACCTTTAATCGGAATGATAAGATGTTCTACAGTTTATTTACTTAATAAGGTAAAATGTGAAATGTATAGGTTTATGGTGGTATATTTTTGAAAAATAAGTATATGTGACATTTTAATACTTATTATCGTGTACGTATGACCGCTTCAAAATAGAAGCTCTCTTTTACAGATAGATTTCAGCAGCCGATTCTTAACCAGAGAAGGAGGAGGGTGAGCTTTGAAAAAAATAGGTTTACTACTAGCAGCTCTTTTCGTAGTAAGTGCGGTCTTTATTGATAGAAATAAATTATTATATCCTCCTTTGCCAATCGATTCCCTTACACCAAAGGAAGCCATCCAAAAATTAAATGCATCCCCCGTTGATTTAGTGGTGCTCTCTAATGATAAGAAGGCAACTTGGTACCTCACAGCCATTTCAGCTAGGGGCATACAGAAGGTGGACGAGGACATTCAGCAAATGATGGCTAATGAAGGTTGGGCATTTCTTGAAAAAGAGGGGAGCGGGTTATTTTTCGAAAAAAATGGGGAACGTTCCATTGTGACAACGGAAATGTGGACGAAGCAGTATGTGCTTGTTCAAATTCAGAAATGAGGTGTTCTATGGAAGTCTGGGATATCTATGATAAAAATCGGCAAAAAACAAATAAGCGTCATGTACGTGGGACAGCATTAGCAGCTGAAGATTACCATATCGTTGTGCACGTATGGATTCGCAATAACAAGGGAGAATTCCTTTTAACAAAAAGACACCCCAATAAACATTATCCTCATTTATGGGAATGTCCGGGAGGCTCTATAGTAACGGGTGAAAGCAGTTTGGACGGGGCTATTCGTGAGGTGGGAGAGGAAATAGGGATACCATTATTGAGGACCAATGGACAATTAGTAAAGAGTGAACGTCGTGATTGCTTCAATGATTTTTACGATGTGTGGTTATTTGACCAAAGCTTTGAAATTAGTGAGACCATCCTTCAAGAGGGGGAAGTGACAGCAATTCGATGGGTCACAAAGCTAGAGCTTGAAAAAATGTTTCACGCGAATAAAGTAGTACCGACACTAGGCTACTTTACATCCATTATTAACGATAAGACTACGCGGTATTAGTGATCTATGTCAGCATATTTTTGATTCAGTAGGTTAATCTATACTTAAACAGGATAGAGGAGCGTTAATATGAACAAGCGTATTCTTATTGGACTAGCTTTATTTACGTCTTTTTTCCCTCTTAATTTCGTTTCTGCTAAGGACAGTGATTCGCCACAACCTCTTGAGGTGTTTCTTCCTGAAATCGGCTATAAAACAGTAGAGGTAGCCGTAAAAGAGTTCGAACACCACTATAATAAAGAGCTGAAGCTACCTCTAAGAGTACCGCCGATCAGCTTTACACATCATGTTGGTAGATTTAGTGATTTAGAAGGAGAAATGAATGATCAGCTGGAGGTGGTAATGATTAGTGATCAAATGCCACAAAATCATTTCAAAATCAAGGTTCGACCAGTTGAGCATAAAATGCCATTTGAAAAATATATAATGGATGTATTCAAGCTGAAAAATGGCAGTGAGGCAGCCTATATTGAAAATCCAAGAATTGGTTTTCATTTACTCGTTTTTGAAAGAGACGATTGGCAATATGTCTTTAGTATTGATCGTGATGTGGCAGATCAAGTAACGGCTGAGGTCCTGATTGATATTGCTAATTCAATTGATTATCCAAAGCAAAAGTATTAGCTCTTCTAATTTTTATTCTTGCCTTTCAGCTCTTCTCGTAATTTCTTTAGTTCCTCCGTTTGCTCCAAAATAGTATTGTTGACTCGTCTAATCGAATCATATATAGCAAAAATCCCCACAAAAATAAGAATGATAACTAATAATTCCATCTTGCACCTACTTTTTATTTTTACATTGATTGTAACAGGAATTTCCAAATGATTGAAGAATTAGTTAGGTGGAGGTGCTTGTTATGCAGAGATATGTTTATCATATGGTTCCAAGGGAAATGGTCGGTCAGGAGCTGATGCCACTGAATAGGTTAGGGGCAATGTATCCAGATTTATATGAACGCTATGCGAAAAAATATTTTGATCATCCAGAGAGACCGAAGCTTTTAATGAAAGAAATCCCTCAACTGAATTGCTTGTGGAATGATGTTGTCCATTTTCTACCAATCCATCCTAGTCATCTCTATAAGGCATTAACAGAGCTAGATATTGAAACGAAAGAAAACCTAATGTTTTATCAAATTCCAATCCAAAAACTAGAAGCTAATCAAAATGCGATGTACTTGTATTCAAAGGAACGCTATAACGGGCCAGCAGGGGCAATTGCAGCAGAGGATATAATACTTCTGTCGTTACATGATTATAGAGAACTAGAACAGCTACCAGCAGCAACCATTGACTATTTCCAAACGGAAAAAGGAAAAGGGAAGAACTTTGGGCTTTTTGCGTATGTTCCCCATCTCTTCAGCTTAGGCAATGTCAATGTAGACGATGCGGAAATTATTTCATGGAATCCACATAATCCTAGTATGAATACTAATTGAAGTGGGAAAAAAATAGGGTTTGCTGAGTAGCTGGCTACCCTTTTTTGTTGCAAATTGATAAATAATACATCCCTCTTCTGGAAAATTTGTTAAACACCTCCTTAAAAAATCATGCTATCAGCATACCAAAGGATTCTTTCAATGGAGCAAACACGCTTCTTTCTTCAGCTCATTAGCTATTGTTCCTAGTAAACTTTTGAAAAACGAGTTGAAGCAGATAGACAATCAATCGAATAATGAATAGATAGATAAAAGCTTCAATTAAGCTTGTTGAAAGTATCATTACATAACGACCGAAATCTTCTAATTCATGAAAAGTATATGTTTGTATATGCCAATCAAAAAATAATGCTTTGTAACTCGTCCCCAAAAAGATAGGGATGAAAAGTAGCCAATAAAAGAAAGGTAAACTAAATTTATAGCCTTTCACCAGCAAGGTACTCCCTCCTCAACTTTTAAGCCATCACAACATAAAAGAAAATATTTTAGTATATTATGGAAGTATTTAGTGATAATACGAATACGTTATTTACAATTATAGTAATTTAAAGGTATTATTAGTAAGTTGAGACGATGTCCAGAAAGGTAGAAGTCCATGAAAATGATCCATTCAAGCAAGATACATCCCGAAGTGAAAACATTATTATCCTATGCCACATCCGAAAAGAAAGTGGAGAAGGAATACTCATTGTACATTGCATGTCCAGAAAGAGTATTGTATGGCTATACCTTTGCACAAGACACTATCGGTTGTATAGGAATTGTTAATAGAGAGGCAAATCGGTGTGAAATTAAACATATAGCCGTATCGCCTGCTTATCGTGGAAAAGACATTGGACGTGAGATGATTCGGTATGTAGAAGAACATCATGCTTTTTCTTCCATTTATGCAGAAACAGATCAAGAAGCCGTACTCTTTTATAAAAATATTGGCTTTCATATTACGAGCTTAGGAGAAAAATACCCAGGGGTGGAGCGTTTTGCTTGTCTATTAAACTGCACAACATAGTGCTCATTCGTTGTACTGTCGATAATCGTCCACTTAGGTGCTTTTTACGCCCTGTTATTTGATTATATTAAAGCTAGTAAATTTGGATGATAGACTAGAATAGAAAGGAGCTATAAAAATGCAAAAGAGGTTGTGGTGGTGGATTGTATGTGGCTTGGCCTTGTTAATAGCGGGTTATTCGATTGTTCAATATTTACTATTCGATGCACGACAGGCGGGATTTGTTCAATTAAAGCTTATGCTTAGTGCAACATTGAAATCATTTTGGTATATCATGCTCTATCTACATATTGTATTCGGTGTATTAGCCCTCGTCATTGGTCCTTTTACGTTGTCATCAAAGTTACGAGAGAAAAATGTGAAACGCCATAGACTACTAGGCAATATCTATATGGTTAGTATTTTGTTTGGTGGCTTGGCAGGACTTTATTTAGCCCTAAACGCAACAGGGGGATGGGTGGCACAGCTAGGCTTTGCTTTATTATCTTTAGGGTGGCTCTTTACCATGTTTCAAGCGTTGGTCCAGATTAAAAAAAGAAATATCCAAGGCCATCAGAAATGGATGCTAAGAAATTATGCATTAACCTTTGCAGCTGTCACATTGCGAATCTGGCTACCATTGTTTACGGTATTATTTGGCTTTAATAATTTTGAGTATAGTTACGCCTCCATCGCTTGGCTATGCTGGGTGCCCAATTTTATCGTGATGGAATGGTATATCCAACATAAACTTACTAAAGTTGCAAATTACCGAAACATGACAAAAGCTAATGGATAGTTTTGAAACATATTCTGAGAATTAGGTTCTAAAGGAGCCTAATGCTCTTTTTATTTTAAGATTCATATTTATTTCATTCTAATATTCTAGGTGCATTCATTATCCTTACAATTATACCTTTGAATATGATGAAAAAGGACAGGAGGTGAAATCTCATTGAGGTTTAGTTACATCCGTAATTTTGATAATTTTAAATGTGATGCAAAATGTAATTATCCATTGAAATATAAATGTAATGAATTTGGTTGTAATGGATATCCCTATGTTTATGGAATTCAAGAACCAATAGGTGTAACAGGAGCAACAGGCGCTACTGGTCCTACAGGTGCCACAGGTCCCCCGGGAGCGCGGGGAGAACCTGGACCTCAAGGAGTAGCAGGAGTCACGGGTCCACAGGGAGAAATAGGTCCTCAAGGAATAGCAGGAATCACGGGAGCAACGGGTCCGCGGAGTAGCAGGAGCAACGGGTCCGCAGGGAGAAATAGGTCCCCAAGGAATAGCAGGAGTCACGGGTCTGCAGGGGGCAACAGGAGCTCAGGGAATAACAGGAGGTACAGGGGCAACGGGAGCCCAAGGAATAACAGGAAGTACAGGATTGACAGGAGCCCAAGGAATAACAGGAAACACAGGAGCAACAGGAGCCCAAGGAATAACAGGAAACACAGGGGCAACAGGAGCCCAAGGTATGACAGGAAGCACAGGGGGGACAGGAGCCCAAGGTATGACAGGAAGTACAGGGGCGACAGGAGTCCGAGGAATAACAGGAAGCACAGGAACGACTGGGTTGCAGGGAGTAACAGGAGCCACTGGAATAACTGGGGCAACAGGAGAACGAGGTCTAGTAGGAATGACAGGGGCAACAGGAGCCCAAGGCGTAACGGGTAGCACAGGAGCGACTGGATTGCAGGGAGTAACAGGAGCCACTGGTGCCATAGGGACAACAGGTGTTACAGGATCAACGGGTCCAAGTGGTTCAGGTTTAATGGAAGTTTTTCTCTCTACAGATCAATCAGTTAGTAATAATGATTTTCTTGGTACTGGTAATTCTTCGGCTTCATTTGTTAGGAGTTCTATTGTTATTCCTGAAAATGCTATAATTAGAAGCTTAACTCTGAATATACGGGATCATGCTCTAAGCGCAGGTCAAACAGCTTCAGCACAAATATTTGTCAGTACAAATTGTGGTTTTACTAGCGTTGCTACAGGTATTATTGCGTCTGTGTCAGGACCAAATTCATCTACAACACTAAATTGTTGTGCAAAAGTGGTAGCAAACTACCCAATTACTAGTTGTACACTTCTCGCTGTACAAGTAAGTACAACTGGAGGAGCGTTTTCAAATGGTGTTTCAGCAACGATACTTTTTAATACAGTTTAATTATTCGATTTAAAATTTGGATTTTTGAGGGAAAGTTACAAGAGGATTAGGGGGAAAGCATCTTTACTTTAGCTTTATGCTCGTAAGAACATTTTAGCTAATAGGACATCTTCTATTAAAAAGTAGTTCTGATGGGGACATTTGTCACAGGGGAGGATATGGTAAAGTTCTAGTGTGCACTCATGAACTTTAAGCTGTTAAACGAAGAATTAACGAATCAACTGCTTTTGCTTCATGTAGAATTGAATGAAAGTGATGGTTATGGCTAGGGTGTCTGGATGAAGTACAACCGTGAATAAACGATACTGAAATACCATCATCAAAGTTGTCGTTCAAAGGGAGCATTTAAGATGATGAAAGGAATAGGACTTGTCTGTAAAAAAGATTACAGACAAGCCTTGTTACTAGTTATTAAGTAATGCCACCATATATATTACAATAATATTCGACCTCAATTATATGAGGTGAGGATACACCATTATATGAATAGTAGCCACCGATCGTAATATTGTAAGCACTGCCCTGATCTTTAATGGAAGGCTCATATCCCGTTTGCGTCCAGTTACCCTCGCCCTGTTCAATTTTTGACGACAATGAATGCATAACCGAGAATAGCTGTCTTCCACCAGGCATATCCTTGCTTAGCTGGGTGTCAAATGAACCATCAACACGAATGATTGTTTGCTGTGACCCCATATGTAATTCAACGAATTTTGGTACTTTAACTGGAGAGAAAACTTCCTTATTATCGATCACGACATATGAAGTGTCTATTCTACCTTTTAACATGTCCTCAAAATCTTTTAATTCAAGCCAATAATCCGCTGAAAATGTTGTAATAGGATCTAGCTTTAAGCTTGTACCATACTTTTCATTTAGTTGATTGACAATAGCCAAATATTCTTTATAGTAATGTTCTTTCTGTGCCAGTGTTAAAACTAATGGAACAGGTGCTATGACAGATTCCTTTTCTATTATTTGTTCATCTACCGATGTAGATAGTGGTAAGGAGGCTTTTTCATCCTTATCACAGCCTGTCAGGAAGATGGCTCCTACTACAATGCTTGTCACCAAATACTTTTTCAACACCTTCACCTCCAAAAAATGAATAAAATCTATTATACCATACATAAATGTGTATATTTTTCATTTATTTGGTAAAAATATAGTTTCGTAGTATATTGTAAAGAGAACAACGATTAAGCAAGTGTAAGGGGCGGTATAGTGGCAATTTTAAAAGATGATTCGAGTCATCCTAGTTGTGAGGTAGAGCTAAATATTTTAATGGTGAACGAGGAAAGTGTAAAGTTTCGTATTGAATTTCGCTTTGGGCCAGCTTTCCCAGCGATAAATACGGAGATTTATTGTTTAAAAAGAGATTTCCTTCAATTATTAGAAGACATAACACAATTGGAGCCTGCTTATTTAAGTATGCTGGAGCCGCATGATCTTGGCCTATGCATCTATCATATCCCTCATTATGGTGAATATTTTTTCCTGGATACGGTATCTTTCAAATTCCTAAAGAGGAGAGGGAGGAAGCAGAGCAACGTTATAAATTAGTATTTGTACTAGATGCTTATGAGAAGAATCATCATGGTGCAAGAGAATGTGGGCCTGCATTATGTATTATTGTGACGATGGAACAAATCCGAGTGTTCATTACCACTTTGCGAGAACAAGTAAAGAAATTCAAAAGTAAAAGGTGATACTACGGTCATTCATTCTCTTCTACAACGATGCTATAGGATAGGTTGAGACGATCACATAGCCAATTTTTAAATAGAGGATCAATTTGTTTTTTTATTTCATCGCTAGGTAATTGCTCATTAATCCCTAATTGTTCAAACGAAAAAGTTTCCTGAATTTGATCGGTATATTTCGTATTAAAGGTAAACGTAATGAGTTTAGACACGTTGATTTTCCTCCGTTTTCTAGCGTGTACATTCATGGGCGAATTATTAGAAATTGAATGTCATTGATATTAGTAAATAAACTTTTTTTCTTTGGCTAAAAAGAATAGCAAATGCTGTCGGCTGAATTATCATTAATATAGACGGTGTAAGTAGCATAATTTTCTAGCAATTACTTTAATTGTTAATTATTTGTTCGATGTTTCAGCTTTTGTTTCTTTTTCTAGTTCAAAAGTGATTGCTGTTGTCATAAAATAGCATCGATTTCTTCAGGTGTAAGATCTCATTCTTAAATATTTTTTCCTCCTCTCCAATTCATTGTTTGTCAAAAGGCAACTTAACTAGTATAAAATTTATTAAGTATTTTTGTTAAAATTTAGTATAAACTTTTGTGCATGTAGGTGCAATTGTTACCATTAAGGAGCAGTGTTCTTCTGTTTTCTTCGTTTCTTTTGTTTATAGGTAAGATAAGAAGTTTTTAAGGAAGCATAACTCCCAATTGCTGCATAGCCATAAAACCAGCCCATGAATAGTCCAGCAAGAAGATTATGTCGGTGGCTGATAAAAATGGAAATGAGTAAGCCGATAATTAATGCAATGCTTGGAACCCAAAAAGGCTTTATATGACACATTTTCTTGATTAGCTGGGTAATAATCATAACAACAGGGACTGCAACGACGGCATCCCAAAAATTTGTATGTATTAGTGGAAAGTGTTCCATTCCGTTCACCTCTCATTACTATTTAGGACTTATTGTGGGCAAATAGGCCAATTTTATGCAGTCGTGTGTTGAGAACTCGTTGAAGGTTTGTTGAGAGAATCTCTAGATTGCTGTGGGAATCTTCATCCTTTTTATCAAAGTGGCATCAAATGGAAATAAAGATTGCAATAGTTAGTTGGCAAATGTAAAATGTGGATTAATAAATCCACGAGATAAGAGGTATACGATGTTTCCAATATTACATACTGAACGATTAGAATTAAGAGAATTGACGAGTTCTGATGGACAAGCTCTCCTTGATTGCTTTTCGAATCCTGAAGTTTTGCGCCATTATGGACAACAACCCTTAACGAGCTTAGTTCAAGTGCAGCAAATCATTCAAAATTTCGCAAACAATTTCGCCCTAAAACGAGGTATTAAATGGGGCATTGCATTAAAGGATCAAGAAGGAATTATTGGTACAATCGGCTTTCAAGAGTGGTCAATAGAGCATCGAAGAGCAGAAATCAGCTACGCACTTTTTCCTGAGTATTGGGGCAAGGGCTATGCTCAAGAAGCTGTGAAACGAGCCATTTCCTATGGTTTTGAAGAGATGGATTTAGTACGGATTGGCGCCATTGTATTTAAAGAAAATGAGGCTTCTAATCTACTATTGCAAAAAATAGGCTTCGACCAAGAAGGGCTATTAAAAAAATATATGCATCAAAACAATGTGCCACACGATACTTATATTTACTCACTCATAAAATAAAATGTTAACCAGATACCTACGTGGGCATCTGGTCATTTTTTTATTGTTTCTGTAAATGTTTTTCGACCTGGATTGATTTTGGCTACTTCCACATCAATTTTACTAATTGAATCCTCTGATAATGGAATTTTCCCATCTTTCTCAAACTTTTTCCAAGCCTTGACGTTATCGCGATAGAGATATTCAGACAAACGAAAGATATCGACATCTAATTTTAAGCCTTCTTTATAGGTATCCTGAATTTCCTTTTTCACTTCTTTAATAATAAGCTCTTTCAGCTCTTGTTCGGTGACGTTCCCTTTAAAACCATTGATGGTCGCATTAATTCTCAATTCAACTTCAAATGTTACATCCTCTTGTTTGACATGTGGATTCACATCGACATGTATTTTTTCAATACTGACCGTTAGTTCGTCCTGGTCATCTGAGTTTAATTGAAAGGTAATCTCTCCACGATTCGTATAGTTATGCATCCATTGACTGCCGCGAGCCGCAGTATCTTGCACGAACCCCTTAAAGCCATCTTTCGACAGGACACCAACCCCTGAAAAATAGGTTTCCTTTATTTGCTCCTTATCAGTTTGCCAAACCTCTTTAATGGACACATAGGGAATTGTTACTTCATGACTTGGCTCATTTAAACCAATGACAACATCTCTTAAGTCTTTTGGTTCAACAAATGTTTCTTGTTCTGTTGGGTTGATGGGGTTACTTAATTTTGATGAGGATAATGAATTCCTTAAAATAGGTGTGACAAGCAGTACTTCTTCGACTGGGTTTTTTGTACAGTATACCCAGATTTGATACCTTGTATCGCGAAAGCGTATGAATGTATCAATGACTGGAATAATGTGTTCATTCTCCATAGCTTGCTCCGAAAAGACCATAAACCGCATATGCCCCCAAAAGATTTCCTGATCCGAGGAGCGATACAATTTGTAAATCGCCTCTTCTATTGTTTTTCCAGTGGCACGCCCCACTTCAGCAGGCGCCACCGTTGCGCTAGGCTGTATCGATTTCGCGACATCGGCGAAATTAATCACTTGTAAATAGACAATATACTCGTCGTTTTGGTAGTCTACACCTACTGCATTTATATAGTACATTCTTTGCGGCTCCGTAATATCCCAGCATCCAGCGAGTAAGGTCGTCAATCCGATGATCAATAAAAATTTGAAATAAGTTTTCATGGTTTCTCCACTCGAATTGCTCTACAGTTGTATTTTATAGTGTTAGCTTAGACAAAAGAGGGCTTTTTTATAAAGTGCTAGCTGAGGAAATGAAATTTGGAAAATTATATCCAATGAGACAACTTTCAGATATGATGAGGCAAGGAGGTGAGATTGTGACTCGTGTTTCATATTGTCTAATTAATACATTCACGAATGAGCTGTATAAAGGGAATCCTGCAGCAGTATGTCTATTAGATGAAAAATTTTCTGAGGAGACCATGCAAAATATTGCACAGGAGATACCTGTCCCGACAACAGCCTTTATTGAAAAAAGACAGGTTGATTTTTCGCTGAAATGGTTTACGCCACATATGGAAATTCCCATTTGTGGTCACGGCACCCTTGCTAGTGCCTTTGTGCTTTGGCAGCAAGGAATTGTAACAAAGGAGCACACAATTACATTTCATACAGCAAGTGGTCCTTTACATGCTAAGTGGCAACATGAACGAGTGGAAATCGCCATCAAAACGTATCCAATTGCTGAAATGGAATGTCCTTCAGCATTGGAGGACTGGTTAGGGTGTAAGCCCGTCTTTGTAGGGAGAACTGAATTAGATTTTATCGTGGAGGTAGGCAATGAAGACCAAATCGCACACTTTGAACCTGACTTTATTGCGATGAAGCAGTTTCCTGTTCGAGGAATATGTCTAACTAGCAAGTCGAAGGAAGAAGGCATTGATATCGTATCTCGCTTTTTTTCTCCAGCCCAAGGCATTGACGAGGATCATGTAAATGGTTCAAGTCATGGTGCACTAGGTCCATATTGGTGTGAGAAATTATCCAAACAACAACTTGTCAGCAAGCAGCTTTCTAAACGTGGAGGTGTAATGTATGTGACACCTCATCACGACAAGGTATTGATTGCAGGCGCAGCAGTTCAAGTTTTGAATGGGGAATTAAACATCTAGATACGGTTTAGTGTATTCTATATTTTGGTAATTACTACCATTAGAAAAAGCGAGAAAAAAATTAAAAATTTATTGTAACCTTTTTCAATATTAAACGACTACTCTATTAGTAGAATACAAAAGAACTAAAGCAAGTAGTAACATTCACTTTTCACAAAATGACCAGGGCTCAATTTTGAGTGCCTGGTTATTTTGTTGCCATAATAAAAAGAGGGCATGCACCTATGGCATGCCCTCCTCGATTTATTCGCTTAGCATAGCTTTTAATGTTCGTTTTTGCCAGCCTAGCTTGAAGTAAGCATATTGCATAATGAAATGGACGCAGAAGGTGATTGGATAGGCTAACCAAACGCCATTTAATTCTAGTGATGTATAGTGAGATAATAGGAACGCTAATGGCACCTGTACAACCCAAATTGTAATGACTAAGAAGATGGTTGGCCATAATACGACACCTGTAGCACGCATAGTGGCAGATACAGTTTGTGTGTGCCCAAAAATTAAATAGCTCCAAAAGGCGATATATAAATAATTTTTGGCAATTAGCACAGTCTCATGTGAATCAATAAAGAAAGCCAAAATAGGCTCTGCAAACAGATACATAATGAGTATGATGGCCCCACCTAGAAGATAATTAATTCGCACACCCATTTGTCGAATTTTTTTAATCATCTCCGTGGAATTGGCCCCTAACGCCTGTGCTACAAAGACAGATGTGGCAATGGCAATACTCATTGCTGGGACTTGAGCATAACTAGCTACCTGATTGACAACGCCATAAGCGGCAGTGGCATCTGAACCATAGGCATTGACAAAGCCAATAACGGCAATTTCGGCCACTGAAATGGCAACCATGCTAATACTAGATGGAATGGCTAGCTTTAATAAGGACGTTAAAATATCCTTTTTTAATTTAAAATGCTGTAAAATTGTTTTATCAAAACGTAGTAAATGCTTTGTTTTATGCAAATAGGCTAACAACAGAATCATTGTCACCAGGTTTGATAACACGGAAGCATAGGCAGCCCCATTTAAGCCGAACGCAGGCAACCCCAACCATCCGAATACTAAAGGGGGGAGGAAGGCGATATTTAACACAACACTAATTACTAAGAATAGAAAAGGTGTTTTGGAATCGCCGACTCCTCGCATAAAGGTTGTATACACCAAATACCAAAACATAATTGGTAACGTGAAGAAAAGTATTTGGGCATAACTAATACTCATGTCTAAAATATTCGCAGGTGTCTGCATAAAACGTAAAATCCATTCGATGAAAAAGCCACCAAAAATCGCGACAGCGATGGATAAAATAGTTGTAAAGGCGAGTGTTACACCAACAACCTCTTTCATTTTGGCATGATTACCAGCCCCAAATGTTTGCCCGACTAAAATAGAGCTTCCTGAACCAATGCCAATTGCAAAGGCCATTAAAAAGAAGAAAAAGGGAAAAAATGCCGAAATGGCTGCTAGGGCATCGACCCCTAAATTGCGTCCGACGATAAACATAGCAAAAACTTGGCCAACAGATTGCAGCACATTCGCTAGCATCACGGGAATTAAGAAATTAAAAAAAGCTTTGCGTAGCTGTTGATCATCCTGTAACATTTGTTCGTTCATAATTAAGTTCCTCTTGAGTTTTAATAACCCATTTCTTTTAAGATTCTTGATAGTGTGCGTAGGCGTTCTCCAATGAGCTCACCATCATTATTAAGTGCTTGCTGAAAAAGCTGAATATCCTCTTTAATCTGTTCATTTTCTGTGCAAACTTCCACTGTCATAGCATCTCCCTGTAAGCCTACACGGTTAATCACAGGGTTTTCTTCATCATATAAATGCTCATGACGATAAGCCTCCTTAAAATAAAGCTCTGTTTCACACACTAAAATAGCGAGATCAAGCACGCGATGGAGGGGAAGTTCTTCTGATTGGCGAGACCATTTGCCACCTGTATGTCGCCAAACCTTCGCAGAAATATCAACCTTTCCTCGATCATTCCATTGGGCCAGACCAAGTGAAAGCCCTTGTGCATCTGTTTGATAAGCCGTGCGCCCATCAATATTGGCATAATTTTCGGCCACGATGACAGGTTTATGTTTTAAATGTGTTGGAATTTTCATGGATCCGTACTCCTTATCATTTCAAATTTAGTAATTTAGTAAATTACTGCTTTAGTAAATTTAGCATTCACGCTTCTATAAGTCAATCGAAAAGCGGAAAGTTGGAACCTTTTCTTTTGGGAGCAACTAAATAGGGGCTTGGCGTAACCAATTCAATACAATAAACGTTCAAATTCTGCAATGGTTTTTACAAAATAGTAAGTTATAATTTATAGAAGTATGATTGATTGGAGAGAAAGAGGATGGAAACAGCTAAATATCACCGAATGGTTTATACACGTATATGTGAAAATTTACAAAAATGGGATAATAGTGACTTTGTTAGAGAAGACGAGCTCTATTCATTTTTACATACGTTAAAAGGCACAGCTGGATCAATCGGTTTACATGAATTAACTTCGATTGCTAGTGAAAAGCTAGAGCTTTTGACTGGAGATCGTTACAAGCAATGGACCAAATCTGAATGGAAAAAGTATCTTGCTCCTTTTATAGAAAGCGTACATTTTTATCAAGAAAATGATTCAAGGGCACAAAATATGGAACATCCTGCAACCATCATTAAAAATCCAGCAAAACAAGATTTTATTCTGATTATAGATGATGATGTTGTATTTATTTCCTATTTAAAAAATGTTTTAGAGAAAAAGGGCTACTCTGTCATTGCAGCTCATAATGGCGAACGAGGATTAGCGTTAATTTATGAATTGCAACCATCCATTGTGTTTTTAGATATCATGCTTCCTGACTCTAGTGGCTTTTCAATTTTAGACAATATTAAAAAGACGAAAAAAGAGCTCATGTTTGTGACAGTGATTAGTAGTAATGATTGTAAAGAAAATCGCGTTCGTACATTGGAGATGGGGGCTATGGATTTTATGGCGAAGCCAATCGATGAAGAGCTATTAATCGCTTATGTTTCCAATCGCTTAGCCTATAAAAGAGAATTAGAGCAGGCCATCGTCATTGACGAATTAACCCAAATTTATAATCGTAAATTTATGGAATCTCAAATGAAGCTTTTCATTAAATACCATCAGCAAAACAAAGAGCATTTTTCAATTGCGATTATCGATTTAGATTATTTTAAAAAAGTAAATGATACATATGGTCACCTAATGGGGGATGAGGTGCTCAAAGGTTTCGCTTCATTGGTGAAGGAACTAAAAGGAGATGAGGAAATTGCTTGTCGCTATGGAGGAGAAGAATTTGTAATTTTAATGCCTCGTACAACAAATAAAGAGGCATTTATTTTTATTGAAAAACTTCGTACCTCTATGGAGAAAAAGATATTTACAGCAAATGGAACAAATTTTCATGTTACATTTTCTAGTGGAATCGTGGAAGCCACTTCTTCCAATTTACATCCTAAAAAGATGCTAGAAGAGGCAGATCAAGCACTTTATACGGCCAAGCAATTAGGGAGAAATCAGACGATCATCTTTGATCATGTAGCTGCTGTGGAGAAAAGAAAAGCGAAAATCAAGATCATTGTCATCGATGATGTGTATATTATTCGCGATCTAATTACCAATCATTTTAAGCATTTGGAGGAAAATGAGGATTATAGGATTGAAACATTGGCCTTCCCTGATGGCATTAGTTTTCTGGAATCCAATTGGTATGACCCTCAATGCAAATACATTATCTTATTAGATTGGATATTGCCGAAAATGGACGGCATCGAGGTGCTTAGTAAGATAAGAGAGCAGCATGCTTCAAGTGATGTAATCGTCTCCATGCTCACTTCACGTGTGGGGGAAGAATACGTCATGAAAGCTTTAATTAATGGGGCAGACGATTATATTGTGAAGCCATTTAATGTAGCTGAAGTATCGGAACGTATTATTCGTTTAATTCATCAAATGTTTCTTTAATGGGAAAGGGAGAAAAAGACAAGATGGCTAGAATTTTAGTAGTAGATGATGAAGAAATATTACGCATGTTAATACGTGAAACATTAGAAGACTTAGAGTTTGATATTGATGAGGCAGAGGATGGCGAAGAAGCCCTTAAAAAAATGAAGGAAAGCACCTACGATTTAATGATACTCGACTATATGATGCCGAATTTAACAGGGATTGAGGTGATTGAACTTCTCCCACAAGAAATTAAAAAGTCGATGCCTATTCTCATGCTGACAGCTAAATCACAGGAAAGTGATCGTCAAAAGGTATTTGATTTAGGGGCCGATTACTTTATGTCAAAACCATTTAGTCCCATTAAGCTAATGAATTTGGTGGAGGACATATTAAATGATTAAGTCGACACCCTTGCTGAATAAAAGTATACGCAGCCAATTCTTTAAAATGCTGCTTTTTCTTGTTGTTAGCTTTTTAATCATCATTGCTGCTTTTCTTGTCGTAGTCAATGCAAGTCAAAATGCCTTACAGCAGAAGAGAGAGCAAATGTATGAAAAATCAATGCTTGTCGATGAATTGGAAGAAAATTTTAATGGCATATTTTTTCGGGCAAGAGGCTATTATGCCTTTCAGAATGAGCAGGAATTAAAACTATTGTATGAAAACCTGGAGACATTTGAGGTCCTATTACAGCAGTTTTCGCAACTCGATTTAACGGAAGAAGAACGAGGGCTCTATAATGAGCTAGTTGAGTTTCACTATAATTACAAAACGGTTACACTCCCAAAAGCGATCAGCTTTGCGAAAATGGGGGATTATGAGGCTTTGCGAGAGCTTTCGAATAGCGGAGCAAATGACCTTGTTAATAAATTCATTGCCTATACAAAATCCTATAAGAAAAAAACAGACCACTCCTTAAACCAAATTTTTAGCAAGACAGTGGAGCAGGGGCAATTATTCACTTTTATTTCGTTAATGATAAGCGCTCTTATTTTACTATTTGTAGGCGTCATTTTACGAAGAGTACTGAATAATATGATTCGACCAATTGAACAATTAACACTTGCGACAAACGCTTTGGCTTCAGGGAAATCCATTGATTTAGGTAATCTTGTGCAAAAGGAAGATGAATTAGGCATTTTAGCAAACTCATTTCTTAAAATGATACTGTCCATTCAGGATAAGGAAGAGGTACTGACTACACAAAATGAGGAGCTTTTAGCGCAGCAGGACGAGCTTCAAGAAAATCAACTACAATTACAAAATTCATTAAATTATTTAGAAAAATATAATCAATTAAATCATGTACTGACGTTTACGTTAAATAAACAGAAATTAATAGATAATCTTCATAATTATTTAAACGACATTTATCAATATGATACGAGTGTGCTTTATTGGATGGAGGGCAATGTGTATGCGACGAAAGGTTTATCACACCAATCTGCTGCAGCCCTAGTCGAGAATTTTGACATGGATAAACAAGCACGATTAAAGCAGGAAAAATCCTTTGTTATTAAACGTCAATTGACAGCGAAAGAAAAGGGAATTGCACAAGAGTCTTATTATGCCTATGACTTGTATTCTTCCGTGTTTAATTCTAAACGAGAGCTAGTCGCTATTTTAATGGCGACACGAGAGGGACATCCTCATAATGAGCGGGAAATAGATAGTTTAAACGGGCTATTAAATCGTGTGTCCATCGCATTTGAACGCATTCTTATGTATGAAGAGGTAGAAAAGTCGAGGACGTTAAATCAAACGATTATTGATAATGTTAACGAGGGCATCCAGTTAGTTTCTATTACAGGCGATACCGTTCTTATCAATAGAGCACTATGTGGCATTGTCAGCTTCCTTAACTTGACAACGGAAACAAGTATCCCTAAAAAGGATTGGCTCCAGCACTTCAAAAAATGTAGTGCCCAACCTGATGAATTAATTGAATTTTTAGAGGCGTCTATTATGGAGAGCTTTCAGGATACTCGAAAATACCGCTATTGTATGACGATTGAACATGAAATCTTTGTTGAGGTGTATGCAACTTGTCTTTTTGATGGTCAGGAAAAGGTAGGTACAATTTTTGTACATCGTGATATCACTAGAGAATATGAAGTAGATCAAATGAAATCCGAATTAGTGAGTACGGTAAGTCATGAGCTGCGAACGCCATTATCGAGCGTACTTGGCTTTACAGAGCTGCTGTTAACGAAAACGATAAAACCCGAACGACAAATTAAATATATCGATACAATTCATAGAGAAGCGGTACGCCTAACCAATCTTATAAATGACTTTTTGGATTTACAGCGAATGGAGTCAGGCAAGCAGCAATATAACATGGAGACACTACAATTAAATGAAATAGCCTTTGAAATTGTCAATCGATTCCGACATGAGCAAAAGCATAATGTCCATCTAATTGATAAGGCAAGAGAGGTCTATGTCAATGCAGATCAAGATAGACTCGTTCAATTATTTATTAATTTAATAGGGAATGCTATCAAATTTTCTCCACAAGGGGGCGATGTGGAGATTTTGTTAGAAAACAAAAATAATAGAATTCAAGTGAGTATAAAAGATGAGGGCATTGGTATTCCTAAACAGGATATTGCTCAGTTGTTCCAAAAATTCAAACGAATCGATAATAGTCTTAGACGTAAAATAGGAGGGACTGGACTGGGTCTCTCCATTTGTAGAGAAATCATCTTAAAGCATGAAGGCGAAATATGGATAGAATCCGAAGAAGGACAAGGTACTACTGTGTACTTTACTTTACCACTTGCAAATAACAGTATCACCTTCGATGAAGAGGATGTAATGGAGGATAGCAGTGGCTTAAACATTATGATTGTCGAGGATGACTTAAGCTTAGCTTTACTGTTGTCAGAAGAGCTAAAAAGCAAGGGCTTTACCGTGATTCATCATCATGACCCAAAAAAAGCTTTTGAAGATACACTCAATACGCCTTTACTTGGTATGGTGATTGACATAATGCTTGGCGAAGAAATGAGCGGCTGGGATTTAGTCCGTGAACTAAGGAAAAGAGAGCAAACAAAAGAGTTGCCAATTATTATATCTTCAGCATTAGATGAGGTAAAAGAAATGGTGGACCAATTTCAAATTAAAAAATACTTAACCAAGCCATATCCACCTGAAGAAATATCTAAACTGTTTGTGAAATAATATGATAGGATAGCTTTATGAGTTCAGTAGCGTAATGATGAACAGCTCATAATAAAGCTTACATCATTTAGCTTGTAAAATATTTTCCTAGATACTATAGTAGTATAGAGTAAAAGAGTGATAGTTTTCATAGTAGCATGTCGCTGCTTCTATAATATAAGTCTCATAAAAAATCTTTAAACGGCTACCTTTTCTGCCAACAAAATAGAATAAAAATTCTCTATTAAACTAGGTATTGTTCAACAGTACCTGGTTTTTTTAGTATTGCAGTGTTAATTAAATTAATGTATAAAAATGCATCTATTAAAAAATTTAATTTAAACCCTTTCCAATTTAGGAAAATTGAAGTAAAATAATCCTTACAAAAATACTGCATGTTTATTTCTAATTTCCTAGAAATTATGTGGATGTGCCTATTTATTAAGGATGGTGGTGAAATAATTATGAATATTAAAGATTATAATAGTGATTTTTTGTGGAAAAGTAAAAATATCATCAATAAAAAGTAAAAATAATAAGAACGCTAACTGATCCATGGTAGCAATGAAGGCCTATTCCCTTGATTACGCAGAGGGAAAGTATTACTAGATTAAATAGTGTAAAAATTTTCATTTAAAGGTTTATTATTGAATAAAAGAGGGGGATCGTTATGAAGTTCAAATCATTGCGAACAAAAATCTTATTTGGATTTTTCATCATTCTAATAGGGATTATGATACAAAGTGGTTATATCATTTATTCAAATATCAAAATGAATAAAGAGATTGAAGATATGGTGCATCGTGAGCTGGAATTGTCCATCGTCGATCAGCACTTAGCCAACTCCATTTCGGTGAGGATTGGTGCTGCCAGAGGGTATGTATTAACAGGCGAAAAAGTATACAAAGATACATATGAAGAATATACAAAATTGTCTTTAGCAAACGAGGAAAAAGCGCGTCAAATAATTGAATCGCCAGAACTGGAGGTAGTTGCGGCAAGAGCAAAGGCATGGCGTCAATATGTGGAGGAAAATGTCTTTCCAATCTATGAAGGAGGTAATCCCGAATTAGCCGTTAAAAACCTAATTAGTAAAGACGATGAAATTAAGGCAGTGCGTGAAGGCTTTGAAGCGCTGGCAAGCTCACGTGAGGAGTCAATTCGTCAGGCTGGACAAACATTAATAGAGAATAATGCACGTCTCAATACAATTAGTATGGTGGCATTTGGTGTCGTTGCATTATTAGCAATTGGAGCGGGTCTCACTTCTGCATTGTCAATTTCTAGACCTGTTCAGCAAATTTCTGAACGAGTGAAGCTGATTGCGGAGGGTGATTTAAGCCATGAGATGCTAACCATTAAGGCCAAAGATGAAATAGGAGAATTAAGTGTTTCCACCAATATGATGAATGGAAAAATGAAGGACATGCTTCAGCGAATTCAAGATGTGTCCAATGAGGTGGCTGCACACAGTGAACAACTTCTACAATCTTCCATCGAAATAAAGTCAGGAACCGAGCAGGTAGCACTGACAATGAATGATATTGCGGAGGGCACAGAATCACAGGCAAATAATACGAGTGACCTATCCAATCTAATGAGTGATTTTGTCATTCGAATGAATGAGGCAAGTCAAAATGGTGAACACGTACAGAGTAATTCCAATCATGTACTTTCTCTCACGAATTCAGGTCAACATTTAATTGAAGCGTCTACTAATCAAATGACAAAGATTGATGCCATCGTCCATGATGCAGTAGATAAGGTAGAGGGATTAAATCATAAATCTCAGGATATTTCCAAGCTAGTCGTTGTTATAAATGATATTGCCAAACAAACGAATTTATTGGCACTCAATGCAGCGATTGAGGCGGCTAGGGCAGGCGTGCAAGGTCAGGGCTTCGCCGTAGTGGCAGAAGAAGTTCGTAAATTGGCAGAGCAGGTGTCATTGTCTGTTATCGATATTGAACTCATCGTTGGGCAAATTGTAGAGGAAACCAATGATGTCACAAATTCTTTAAAGCGTAGCTATGAAGAGGTACAGCAAGGGACAGAACAAATCTCTTTAACGATTCAAACATTTATCGAGATTGATCAGGCTGTTAGAGAGATGGCCACAAACATTACAAGTGTCTCTCAAAATTTAAATAAGCTAGTAGAAAACTCTGTAAGAATTGATGAAGCCATCGAAGAAATTGCTGCGATATCTCAGGAATCTGCAGCAGGGGTGGAAGAAACCTCCGCAACAATGCAGCAAACTTCGAGTGCGATGGAGGAAATTTCGAATAGCTCCAATCAGCTTGCAAAAATGGCGGAAGAATTAAATAGTCAGGTAGGACAGTTTAAGCTTAACTAAGCATAAAACCAGGTCTCATCAAAAGGGTGAGCCCTGGTTTAAGTGTTGGATACAATTTTTTATTGCGCATCTCATGACTTAGATCAATCCAATACACTGTTTCCCCTCTTGTATGACGTGGATTTTATAATTCACTCGTTTTGATAAATCCTTTTTAAAAGGGTATTATTGGTATTGTTGTAAGTTCAGATTTAGTTAAAGGAGTCGACTCACACATGGAATGTGCATGTCCATCACAAATGACCGATCAGCTAAGAGTAGAAGGGGATATAGGGGCAGACCCAATTTGGTGTCATCGTTGTTTTTGTAATTTAAATATAGAGGATGTCCCACTATCAGCTCCATTAAAACACGAATTAGAAATATGGATTCGACAATATGGAGAATGGATTGATTGGAAGAATGATGGCATTTTTCCGCATGGCGTTGAATTAGAAGACCGATTTAATCAGCAAGGAATGCAGCTAACAGAACGGGTGAGAGCAGAGCTTGCAGATACATACAAGGTATTCTATAAGCCTTCCACTTTTGCGAGGAGATATGCAGATAAGTAATAAGGCAAGGGGGATCGCAATGGAAACAACCGTTTTAATGATTCGACATGCAGAATCACCATTACTCTTTGGAAAGGAACGGACAAGAGGCTTATCTAAAAAGGGTAAGGAAGATGCGAGTGCAATAACGACAGTGCTCCATTCATTTAACATAGATGTGATTGTTTCAAGTCCTTATACACGAGCTATTCAAACAATCCAAGGATTGGCTGATGATCACAAGCTGGAGATACGCATAATTGAAAGTTTAAGAGAAAAACAGTTAAAGGGAGCTTATCAACTTCCTGCCGAAGAAATAGATAAAGCGATAAAAAAATCATTTCAAGACCTCGATTACTGTTTGGAGGGTGGAGAATCGAGCAGGAATGTCCTAAATCGAGCCATGCCAGAAATCATTCATCTATTAGAGAAATATGCAGGTCAAACAATCGTCATCGGTACACATGGTAATATTATGGCAATCATCTTACATTATTTCGATACCCGTTATGGCTATGATTTTTGGAAAAATACATCTAAACCGGATATCTATCAGTGCATTTTTGAAGGCGTACAACTTAATACGGTTCAAAGATTAAATGAGGAAAATATGTTTTGCGAAATTTTCTTCAAAAATGTGTAACCTTTGCCAAGCTGGCACGACTACTGTACTAGTAGAATACAAAACACTAAAGCAAACTAGTAGGTTTCACTTTTCACAAAAAGACCAGGGCTCAAATTTTTTGAGGATACTTGGTCTTTTTGTGTGCTGGCAACAAAGCTGTTGTAATGCTAAAATAAGAGTAATATTTTAGAATTTTCTTGAAATTAATAGCAAGGCGATCAAAATCACGCATAGAAATGGAAAAAATGAAATCCCCCATTGTTTTTTTCAACTAGGCGTAAAAAGGAGTTCAGACATGCAGGCTCGTCCAATTTAAAAATCTCCCAAGAAAAAATAAAATCTTAATTTTGGGGGATAAAACGTGTTTAAAAACCGATCTTTTTCACTTTTATTAACAGGTCAATCTTTAGCGGATATTGGCGATATTCTCTATATTGTAAGCGTGATTAGTATAATTTATCGTTTAACCAACTCGGCGATTGCTACTTCCTTCGTACCGTTTATTATTACTACTTGTATGTTGATTTCCAGTCTGCTAACACCTCTTATTACGGCGAAAATCTCATTGAATCAATTGCTAACCATTTCTCAGGGCGTTAAAACCGCTGTCATTTTGGGCCTCGCCTTGTATGTACAATGGGTAGGTGACCAGCCGATGATTGTCCTTGTGTTTTTATTGATTGCGATGGTTGCGTTTTTGGATGGCTGTGCCAACCCTATTCGTCAATCCTTGCTGCCTCATTATGTGGAAGAAAGGGATTTATTACGAGCAAATAGCATTGCAGAAACGGTTATCCAATCCATTCAAGTGGGTTCTTGGTTTGTTGGCAGTTCCTTGCTTCTTCTCTTTACACCATCACGGCTTATATGGGGTGTTGTCGTCCTTTTTTTCATCGCAACCTTGCTTTTAAAGCTTCTACCAGATGTGGCACCTATGGAACGTCCACAAACAAAGAAATGGTCGTTAATTATGGAAGGGTGGCAATCCATCCATCAAACGCCTGTACTAAAAGTAGCTGCACGTATGGATTTACTGGAATCGATGGCAGGAGCAGTGTGGGTCGCAGCGATTTTACTTGTCTTTGTAGAAGAAGCATTGCAGGCTTCTTCTCAATGGTGGGGTTATCTCAACGGCATTTTTTTTATTGGCATGATCATAGGCAGTATGATTTGTTTAAAATGGACCAAATTTATTGAGCGTAAAAAGGCTATGTTCATAAGTGGAGGTGCGCTGCTATCCGCTATTTTTACATTATGCTTTGCGGTGAGTATCACACCATTTATGGCGTTACTCTGTTCTTTACTGATTGGCTTATGTGGGCAATTAAAAAACATTCCACAGCAAACCATCATTCAAACAAGTATCTCAAAGGAGAAATTACCAACGGTCTATACATCGTTGAATGTCATTGTGACAGGGGTATTCGGCCTTTCATCTTTCATGATGGGCATGTTGTCAGAATGGTATGGGATACGAGTTGTTTTTTTCCTTTCAGCTAGTTTGCTACTTCTCGTAAGTGTGATTGCCTATAAAAATAAAACATCTTTCACGTAAGAAAGAGTAGCCCTTACTTTCAGAGTAGGGGCTATTTTTTAGGAAAAGTTTATATCCTGTTAGTTGATAGTATGGTAAAATATACAAATATTTGTATATTTTAAAAGGAGAAGTAGTATGAATCGTAAAAAAATAAGTTTTATTATCTCAGCACTTATCATCGCAATTTTTATTGGTGTGGCATTAAAAAATGTTTTTTTTCAAGCAACTCTTACACCCGCTATGACTGTTTTGGAGGATGGCACAAAACAAATTAATTATGAAACTGCTTTAACTAAGCTAGATCAATCCTCCACAACGTTTGAAGCTTATAAGGGCAAAATAGTAGTAGTGAATTTTTGGGCGTCCTGGTGTGGACCTTGTCAACAGGAAGCACCTGAACTAGAGGCATTCTATCAACAAAAATCAAAGGATGTCGAGCTACTAGCCATTAATGCCACAGCCTATGATAGCTATAAGAAGGCGGCAGCATTTAAGGACACCTATGATTTATCGTTTCCTATCTTCCTAGACGAAGAGGGAGTACTACAGAAAACGTTTGAAGTGATGAATTATCCTAGTACCTTTATCTTTGATGAAGAAGGGAAATTACAGCACAGCGTGAAAGGTGAACTCACTCAACAACAATTAACACAGTTGATTGATGAGCTCTAAGAACAGAAAAATGAAACTTCTTCTAAAAAGTTGCGTAGAAGAAGTTAAAGAAAAAGGGAAGGGGGCTCTTTGAATGCCACGGAAACACATTCTTATTATCATCATTGCATGGATTGTAGAAATATCGTTGACGTATTGGGTTGCCACAATGTTCTCTGTGCGATTTATCGAAGTGATGTTTTTCACGGGCGTTGCCTTTACCTTAGGAACGTTTTACTTTTCGAGTAGCGGTGGAGCCATGTCAAGGTTTTATACATCCCAAGTGAGTGCACAAACAGGGATCATTCATGAGCGGGAACGGTTCAAGGTTAAACTTGGCCCCGTATTTATAGCGTCACTATTATTTTTCCTTATTGGATTGGTATTCTTTATTTTACTTGTAACAGGCATTATTCCACCACAAAAGGTGTGAAAGTTATTGGCTTTCACATGCAAAAAATCAAGATGGCTAGGTGCTCATTTTGATTTTTTTGCGTTGTATAGAATTTGTAGCGTGCTATATTATAAAGTAGGCTTCAATAATTGTATTTTTACAATGAGAAAGGAATGAAAGGATAACTATTATACTAGAATTACCTTTCATTATTAGTAATTTGTCATGCAAAATATGTATATCTATGGAGGTATACGATATGTTAAAGGAGTTATCAAACCGCAGTGCCCCAAAATCGAAACCAACAAAATACAGAGAAGAGTAGACAGCAAGCACCTGACGTTCAATCGAAAGCTATGCTAGAAATTCAAACGATGGAAAGTAGTATCAAAAGATACATAACAATGCATGGTGACCCCTTGAATGCAGCTGAATATCATTCTTTACTGCAAATGATTAAGAGCTTAGAGGAATTGAAAACAGCGATTAAAGGTGTTTCATTAGACTAGACACATGCTTTTAAATTGGATGATCTGACAATATGGTTTGTCAGATCATTCTAGGATTTATTCCACCGATAATAAGTAAAAGTGAAGTTTTGACCATTCATTTCAAATGATTCTCCGCTTCTATCCAATTGTTTAAAGCCGTTTTTTTCTAATACTTTTTGAGAGGCTCTATTGTTCGTCGTTGTTTGTGCCTCAATGATGAGCATGCCTTGCTGGCGCATAAGGTCTAAGACTAATTGTAAGGCTGTATGGGCAACCCCTTTTCCACTATATTCTTCTCCCACTCGATAACCGATATGACCTAATCGTTGATCCTTATCAATATCGATTACATTGATTCTGCCTATAATTTCTTCAAGCTCATTTTTTATTAGATAGAAAAAGGATAGCTGCTGTGCTTGTTCCTCTAATAGCATGTCGTTTTTTCTTATGAAATTTGGTAATTGGTAATAGTCATCCCCTCGACTTGGTACTGTTTTTTCAAAATACGCCCTATTTTTAACCTCAAAAGCAAATAAGTTTTCAAAATCATCCCTTGTTAATTTTTCTAATCGAATGTTCATGGTATCTCCAATCTAGTTTACTTTTTTATTTTATTATACCTGTAGTCTAGCGCTAATTTCACCTGTTTTTAATTGTTCAGGAGGTGTAGATGTGCGATTAGTACAATGGTTGCGTTCATAGAACAGATGTTATTCATCATTGGATCGTGACCTAGGAGGTGAAATAGGCAAAAGTGAATAGGTGTATTTTGTAAAAGAGTGTTGGATCAGGACAGACATGAATACTGGTTTGCTTCTTTCAGCCATCCACTAAAAAAGGGGGTGTTATCCATTAGCCTTTCTGATGTTTTATAAAAAAGGTTGGTACGGATGACACTATGACGGCATTCATTAAAACATCACCTTTTGCCAAGATCGCTTATGAAAAAGATGGTAGTTATTATTATCTTCTTTATTTTATTGTTAACAGGCTCGCGATTGTTATGGTTGCAATTATTTATACAGTCACATCAACCCTATGCTGAAAAGGGACAAATGGATTTACGAGATTTCGATTTCCAACATCGCACGCTTACATTAGATGGGGAATGGTTATTTTATCCGTCTGGCTGGTTGATGGACAAGGACAATCCTCCGACGTCCACGACATATATACAGGTTCCAGATGGCTGGGACGAAATTTTTCAAGAGGATGAATGGACACCATATGGTTATGGTTCTTATCATTTGAAACTATTGATAGACCCTGAAAGAGCTTTTACATTTAGTATGAGAGTACCAAGTATTCGTAGTGCTGCAGAAATATATGTGGATGGACATTTAATTGCGGCTGCAGGAGAACTAGGTGAAAATCGACAGCAAACGGTTGCCAAAAATGTACCGTTTACCGCTTCGTTTGAAACAAAAGGACGTATTTGAAATCGACATTATCGTGCAGGCTGCGAACTTTCAAGACCCACGGAATGGGGGGATTGTACGTTCCATTAAATTCGGACAAGAAGAGATGATTTTTCGGGAAACACAATTATCTATCACGATGCAGCTTCTAGTAGCAGTTGTGTTAATCTTACATGCTATCTATTCTGTTATTCTGTACTTACTTGGCAATAAGGATAGACGTTTACTATTCTTTTCTGTTCTAACCATTAGTATTATGTTTTTTACCTTTTAGGGAGTGATGATAAGCTTCTCTCTTTTTGGTTTCCAATCAATTATGAATGGGGCTTTAAATTCGTTCATCTTTCGATGGTTGGCATTGGATATTCACTGCTCCAATGTATTGATCCATGGTTACCCCGCCATATCCATCGTGCTAAACAGGGTTTTGCCCTTGTTTGTGCTTGTGCAGTCGTATTGGCGATTCTTTTACCAACACGTTATGCTGTCACAATGCTAGGTGTTTATATTGTCCTTTTAGCTGTGCCTATTGTTATTACACTGGTATTAATGCTAGGAAGGACAATAAAAGATATACGTCATAATGTGTTTCTACTTTTAGCCATCCTTGCTTTTGTCAACAGCATTCTTTGGGATGTCTTGCTGCTTATTACAGGGATTAAGGTGATATCGTATCCATTTGATTTGATTATTACCATTGCCTGTTTAGCCACATTGTGGTTTAAGGATTATGTGAAAGTACATGCCGATACAAAAGAATTTGCACATAAACTACAAAAGGCAAATCGACTCAAGGATGAATTTTTAGCTAGTACTTCTCATGAGTTGCGTAATCCACTTCATAGTATTATCAATATGTCAGAAGCCGTGTTAGAGCGTGAATCAGCCGTTCTTACTCATAAAAGTGTCAATGATTTAGAAACGGTGCTAGCTGTTGGCAAACGCATGTCCTTATTGTTAAATGATTTACTTGATGTAATGAGTCTAAACGAAAATACGAAAAAGCTTCATCTAGGTCCTGTTTCCATACACACAATTGTCGAGGCAGTGTTAGATATGCTTCGCTTTATGATTGAAGGGAAGCCGATTGACTTTGTTAACCAAATTCCAAGGGACTTTCACAAGGTATTAGCAGATGAAAATCGAGTGATTCAAATTGTCTTTAATTTAGTACATAATGCAGTAAAGTTTACCGATGAAGGAGCTATTACGCTATCAGGCTATACGACAGGAGAGGGTATGGCTAAAATTGTTATAGCAGATACTGGCATTGGTGTGGATGCGGAGACAATGCAGCGTATATTTGAGCCATATGAACAAGGTACCATTAGTAAGACCATAGTCGAAGGGGGATTTGGACT
This sequence comes from Lysinibacillus sp. IITD104, assembly GCF_036698265.2. Classification (NCBI taxonomy): domain Bacteria; kingdom Bacillati; phylum Bacillota; class Bacilli; order Caryophanales; family Bacillaceae; genus Lysinibacillus; species Lysinibacillus sp. IITD104. The sequence goes on along the minus strand of NZ_JBAHYH020000001.1, from coordinate 2,384,671 downwards.
AGGGCTCAATATTAGCAAACGGCTTATTGAATTACATGGGGGAACACTAGAGGTACAATCTGTAGTAGGGCAAGGCTCAACTTTTGCCTTTACCTTACCTTTATCGGACGAAGCAGAGATTCAAGGTACCTATGAGAAAGAACAGAATCACAAAAAACAGGAAAGCGTAGTTGAACAGTCAGACGTGGAGAAAAAGCGTTTAACAGTATGTAACCGTCCCCGCATTTTAGTCGTAGATGACGAGCCCATAAATTTAAGAGTAATCGAAACGATATTAACGAATGAAAAATATGAAGTGGTGACTGTGACAAGTGGTTTGAAGGCTCTTAAATGCCTTTTGTCTGAGGAGTGGGATTTAGTGATATCAGACGTGATGATGCCGAAAATGTCTGGATATGAGTTAGTACGTAGCATTCGCAAGCAATTTACAATGACCGATTTACCTGTCTTATTGTTGACAGCGCGCAGTCAACCCCATGATATTGAAAATGGCTTTTTAGCAGGGGCCAATGATTACGTCGTCAAGCCTGTGGATGCCTTGGAGCTACGATCTCGTGTTGAGGCGTTAACAAAGGTGAAGCGCTCCATTCAAGAGCTACATCGTATGGAGGCTGCATGGCTTCAGGCACAAATCGAGCCGCATTTTCTCTTTAATACGTTAAATGCCATATTGACGTTAAGCGAATTAGATAGTGAGCGGACAAGTAAATTAGTAGAGGCATTGAGCGATTTTTTAAGAGAGTCCTATAATTTTCAAAATGGTCAAGCACTTGTTCCACTAGAAAATGAACTTAGATTGGTTCAAGCCTACCTCTATATTCAGCAGGAGCGTTTTGGAAAGCGTATTCAGGTTGTATGGCAACTAGAGGCCGAGACAAATGTACTTATTCCATCACTGACTATCCAGCCATTAATTGAAAATGCATTAAAGCATGGAATATTAAAGCGTTCTGAGGGGGGAACGATACATATTCGTATGATCAATGTTGATACCCATCTTGAAATTACCGTAGCGGATAATGGCGTCGGAATGGATGAAGAGCAATTGGCAAAACTACTGCAGCCTAAAGAACGTTCATCCAGCAGTATTGGTTTAATCAATACCCATAGAAGATTGCAACACCATTATGGTCAAGGCTTACGTATTACAAGCAAGCTTCACGAAGGAACGTCGGTTTCGTTTGTTGTAGTAGCAAAAACACCATTAGATGCATTGCCTCTCGATAAGTATTAAGAGGGGAATGCATCTTTTATTTATTTGCATGTTTGAAAAATATGAATTTAAAGCACAGCCTGAGGCGTCTTCGTTTTAAAATGTGTGAATAAGTAGCATCCCAAAATCACGATGATTCCCCCAATGCCTTGCAGCCAGCTTAGCTGTTCACCGATAAATAAAAAGGCGAGCAATGCTGTAAAAATAGGATTAAAGTTTAGAAAAATACCAGAGGTGGTGGCACCTAATTGTTGAACGCCAATATTCCAAAATACCATACAAACTACTGTAGAGATGACCCCTGTATAAAGAAGCGAAAGGATGAAAGAGGAGTCGATTTCGGAGAAGGTAAAATCCGTAATCGTGAATGGGACTAGGATGAGTACCCCAAACAAACCTGCATACAATGTCGCCATTAACGGAGAGGTTGTTTGCATAGCCCACTTACTACATACAGAATAAAGTCCCCATACGCAAACGGCTGCCACCATCCATAAATCTCCTGTATTCAATTGGAAGTGCCATAACAGCTGCCAATCTCCTTTTGAAAGGACAAGAACGACACCAATTAAAGAGAGTACCATCGCCAGAAGCTGTAAGCCATTTATTTTTTCTTTCAGGAAGGCGAAGGAAAAAAGGGCGATGGACATGGTATTCATTGTAGAAATAAGACCAGCATTCGTGGATGTTGTTCGTTCCAACGCTAAAAATTGAAATAGATTAAACAAGGCAACACCTGTAATGCCCATCAGGAATAATGGCACAAGAGCGGCCTTAGCAGGAATCAATTTCTTCTCTTTCCACCAAACTAACGGTAGAAGGACGATTACCGCAATTAACCATCTGGCCATCGTTAATGTCATTGGAGAAGCATGAGCCACTAGCGTCTTAGCCACAACAAAATTGCCTCCCCATAGTAAGCTTGTGACGAGCATTAAGCCCATATAAAATTTTGCCACAGTATAGGAACACTCCTTTTAATTTCATATATAATAAGAATCATAGCATTATTGGTGGTTTGTCAGTATAATATTTTGTATAGATGGATAAATTCGAAATAATTAAAAGTTATTTAACGATTATTGAAATAATATTTTGAAATCGTGCTAAAAACTTACTTATCTAAAAATAATCAAAAGAGGAGAAAGCGATGGAGGATATAAAAAATAAAGGATTAGATAATGTGGATCTGCTAATCTTAGCGATTTTGCAGCGAGAGGTTCAGATTAGCAATGCGGAATTAGCTAGACGGGTGAATTTGTCCCCACCAGCAACCCATACAAGGGTAAAACGCCTAGAAAATGAAGGCTATATTGATCAACAAGTGGCGATTTTAAATCAGGAAAAGCTAGGTTTTGATTTATTGTGCTATATTTTTATGAGCACAAATATTCATCAGGAAAAGGAAATAGAGGAGTTAGAAAACAGCTTGAAAACAATGACCGAAATTTTGGAATGTCATTGCTTAACGGGTGCCTATGATTATTTGTTAAAGGTCGTAATTCGAGACCGCAAAGGCTTAGATCAATTCATCCGAAAATTAAATAAGCTTGGCATTTCTAGAATTCAAACGAATTTATCCTTACGGGAAATTAAATATTCTACGGTATTACCTATCGAAGAAAGCAGCAAGCCTGAGTGAGTTAACTCAGGCTTGCTGTTTTTTAGTATTCATGAGGATCTTTTGTTATTTTAGAGTGGTGAAATTTACTCATGAAAGGTTAGCAGCCGCTCTAAATCAGTAGAACCCCGCTCACGAGAGATTAGCCCTGCTTCAAATAAAGCAATCACACGCACAAAAATCATGCAACCCATAAGTTGCTTATAGTTGACATGCAACCATTTAGTTGCCTATAATCAAGCTATGAATTGGGATAAAGACGCTGTTTTTAAAGCACTTGCGGACTCGACTCGGAGACTTATATTAGATGAACTAGCTGAGTGTGAAGAGATGACGTTGTATGAACTGACGGTGCGTCTTCTAATGAAACATGAGCTTTCAATTTCGAGACAGGGGATTGCTAAGCATCTCTCTGTATTGGAGGGTGCTGGACTCGTCCTATCACAGCGGAAGGGAAAATATCGAGTCATTTTCTTCAATAAGGAACCCCTTAAAGATTTACTGAAAGGATGGGTAGAGTAAAGCTTACATGTGAAGGATGCTTCTTAAACGACTCAAAAGGAGGAAAATCAATTGAATATTATTGTCAACAGTATCTTTGTACAAGATCAGGAAAAGGCACTAGCCTTTTATACGGAAAAGCTAGGGTTTGTAAAAAAGGTGGATGTCCCAGTAGGAAAACATAGATGGCTAACGCTTGTGTCACCTGATGATTTAGAGGGCACTGAGCTATTACTTGAGCCAGATGAGCATCCTGCAGCAAAGGACTATCAAAAAAAGATTTTCGCTGATGGCATTCCAGCAACAATGTTTGGCGTTAGTGATTTAGAAAAGGAGTATAGCCGCCTACTGGAGAAAGGCGTTGAATTTACAATTAAGCCGACAAAAGCGGGAGAAGTCACACTAGCAGTTTTTAATGATACATGTGGCAACCTTATTCAGATTATACAAAAATAGTGTATAAAAGCGTGTTTTGATAAAAAAATATCAAAACACGCTTTTCTCATTACTCAGCCATTGCCCAATCTTTGTCATCGTTCAAAATGTTTAAATTTTCTTTTGGCTGCGCATTTACGGTCTGTTCTTTGGCTTCTGCTTCCTCGCTGGGCGGAGCTTCTTCCGACGAACAAGCAGATAAGAGGAATAGTAGCGCTATACTTAATGACAGGAATTTCTGCATGAGGCAAACCTCCATCAATCAATCGTTGATATGAATATTTTGCACATTTTCTTACAGAATATGTTGTGTATAGCTGCCATAAAAAAATTTATTTAAGCGACTGTATTACTAATTATTTTGCTAAAGCCGTTACTATCTGCGCTATTAATCAGCTGCTGAATTGCCTTTACAGCTTGTTCAGAGAATAGATACCAGTTATCCTCTGTTGCATCATGTAGGAGAACTTTAGGATAGCCCTGTAATAGTTCCTCAGGGAAAGGTTGATTTAATGTATAGATATCATATTGTTTGACACTGTTCTGATCATGGCTCATAAAATCAAATTGGCCGAGCTTATAATAAGATCCAGGTGCTTCTAAATTGAAGTGCCAATAATATTCTTTTGGAGCCTCAACTTTGTCGCCTTTCTTTTCTTGGAAAATTTTGAAAAGCGCTTGGTGATAGGCATTGCCCTTGATGTCCTGAATGACACCGCCCATTGTCATATGGTATTCATAGCGTAGCACCTTGATTTTTTCATCTTCAATTAGCAATGGTTCAGTCGTAATATTCACGGTGCCTTGATTGTAATGCACTTGGCTGCCAAATGTTTCAGCAATAAAGCGGATTGGTACATAGGTGCGATTGTTTTTCATGTATGGTTGTACATCCAATTGCTCTTTTTCACCATTTTTAATGACTGTTCGGTTATTAAGATTCAATTTAATGGTTGTTTGATCCATTGCAAGGGTGATTTGGGAATCCTGCCAATGAACTTGTGCACCAAGATTTTCACTGATCACTCGTAATGGCACCATTGTTCGATTGTTTTTTTGCTCAGGTGCTGTATCAGATTTTACCACAACATCGTCGATTTTGATTTGTGTTGTTGCAGCATCCGCGGGCGTTGCCATCCACAGCATCGTTGTTAGACATAGTCCTGTAAAAATTTTCTTCATGGTAATAAACCTCCTTTACTCAAAACACTTACCACCTTCGAAATTTTACCATAATATTCTTTAGTATATAATAAAAATTTTACTATTTTTTCTCTAAAATCAATAAACGTTTTAATTATCAGATGCATAATGACACAAAATCACCATCGCTAATAGCTACTTTTTGACAGCGTATAATCTGAATTTGTTCTCGAATACTAACGCTGAAAGGAGGTTTTTAAATGAAGTTTTTGACATGGGGCATTGTTGGTGCAGCATTGTTTGCTGTGATGAAAGGTTACGGGAAATCAAATCAAGGACAGAAAGATAGCTTTCAACAAACAACAACGCCTGTACAATTAGTCGCCAATGCAAACCCGCTGACAGCCAATACACCAAAACAGTAAAACAAAAGCTTATAGATTATAGGGATCTATAAGCTTACTATTTTTTACATAAATATACTATCATCTGTATAATAGATTGTGAAAATAAATGCTCGATTTAACAAAGCTATTATGACGATGATTTAGAAGAAATTTTGCGATTATTTTAGCCAGTTAAAGTAGCGGCTTGGCAACAGTCTTATGTCCATAAGGATTGATTTTCAAGGACAGGGATTGCATTAGCCATCTTAGATTTACTAGAAGCAGATACAATGCTCGTCTTACAACGAGACCATTTTTTGAACGGAAAGGATACCAAATCATGCAAACACAAACAGTTGAGGACAGGGCATATCGTTAATGAACGTGATGAAAAGGACGGATGAAAAGCATGAATTATGTCAAGGTTGTTCTTTTGAAACAAGAACAACAGACCCAGTTTCAAACTCGGTCTGTTGCTTCGTTTAGGCATCGATGAATGGTTAAAATCGCTTGTAAATGCATACCTTCATGAAAGATTGTACGTAACAGTACCTGTTCGATGGTTTGCATGCCCATATCAATAGGAGGGAATTCCTCAGCCAATCGATGACCATATCGCTCCTTTAATCGTTCAGGCTGCTGAGCCAAATACATTTTTAACTCCTCAAAGGTTGGCGTTTCGTCGTCAAAGTGCTTAGGCGATGTACCAAAGCCAAACCATTTCTGGAGAGCTTCTAATTCTGTATCCTTTTCTTTTGTTAAAGCCTCTATCCATAAATATTGATCGAGATAAACATGACCCATATTCCAGCGAATATTATTATGAAATCCAGCAGGGATGATGTTCGCTTTTTCTTCTGACACATGCTCGAGTAAGTGAAGCAACTCGCCACGATAATTGGCTAGCTGCTGAAATAAATTTTCTTGACGTTGATTCAAATGTAACCCTCCTTTTTAATATTATTGGCTATAATACTCCATTTTCCTGCAAAAAAAGAAGAACACTTTTTGTGTTCTCCTCCAATTTATCTACTTTGTGTCTGTAATGCTAAACGGACACCGAGACCAATATAAACGAAGCCAACTGTCTTTTCGAGCCAGCGTGAACTGCCGCTTGTTTTTGTAAAGATTTTTTCGCCAATGAAGCTTGTAATAACTGCGAGTAGGATTGTATATAAAGCACTCATCACGACAAATGTAATACCTAGTGTGAGCAATTGGCTTGTGACAGATTGCTCGTTATGCTGAACAAATTGCGGTAAGAAGGCAAGGAAAAACAGAGCCGTCTTTGGATTAAGAATTTCTGCTAAGAAGCCTTGGCGGAACGAAGTACTAGCAGGACTTTGTTCAACGGTTGGTTGCTCGATTTTCTTTGGTTTTGTGAGGAGCATCTGAATGCCTAAGTAAACAAGGTATGCCACCCCAATATATTTCACCACTTCAAAGGCTGTGGCTGATTTCATTAAAATAGCAGAAAGACCTAAAACAGCCGCTAATGTATGAACCAAGTCACCGAGACCAATGCCTAAAGCTGTATAAATACCATTCTTTTTCCCACTTTTTAGCGTTTGGGTAATGGTAATAATAACGGCAGGACCTGGGATTAAAAATAATAAAAGAACTATTGCGATAAAAGATAACATGCGAAACCATCCTATTCTAATAAACTAATCATTCTAGGGTGAATGCATGAAATATTATATTCTAGCTATTGTACAGCTGTCGATAAAGAAATATTGAAAAAATAATGAAAAATAATTCAGAAAACTAATGAACAATGCTAATATGATTTTATTACCTAGTTCTAATATTTAGTGTTAGTATAAGACTATAAAAATGCTTTGGAGGAATTTCATATGTTAACAAGTCAACAAATACAAGCTATTTTGCCACACCGTTATCCATTTCTGTTGGTAGACCGTATTGTGGAGTTAGAAGAGGGCAAGCGCGCGGTAGGGATGAAAAATGTGACGATGAATGAAGCGTTCTTTAAAGGTCATTTTCCACAGTATCCTGTCATGCCAGGTGTGCTAATTGTTGAAGCATTAGCACAGGTTAGTGCAGTGATTATGCTGACAAAGGTAGGGAATGAGGGACGATTAGGCTTATTGGCAGGAATTGATCATTGTCGCTTTAAAAAGCAAGTTAAGCCTGGTGATCAGCTATATCTAGAGGTAGAGATCACGCGTGTGAAGGGTACAGTTGGGAAAGGCAGAGGGATTGCAATGGTAGATGGAGAAATTGTTTGTGAAACGGATCTTGTTTTCGCTTTTGGATCTTAGAATTCGGAGGTGCTCAGTTGAGTTACACATGTATGCTTTATAGCGCCATTTGTATTATGCAAATAACGCTATTAGTGAATATTACGATTGCTAAAGGCGCTTGGAATGGGCTGACAATGTAGCTCTGTACGGTAGTGTTTGTTTTCGCAACAGCTATTTTTGGATTAAGTAGAGGATGGCGAAGAGACACTCAAAAATAAACGACTTTGCTTCAATTCGTACTATACAGCTCTCTTTCCTTCATATAGTAAATGGAGTGAAAGTTTTAATGATGAGAGGGTGAGGAGGTTTGGGGGTCGCTTTTATAGCACATAAAGAAGAGCAGCTACAGCCAGAGCAAGTATTGGCGCATGATTTCTGTGATCAATTTGTGCAAAAGATGCATAAAAATATATTGCATAAAAAGCTTGATAAGGATGTGTATCAATCCTATTTTGTTATCCTTCAGCAACAATTTACAAGACAAGAGCTACAATTTATCGTCCATCTGTTAAAGGTACAGGCAAATGAGATACTACGCATGAAGCCCATGTTTATTACTATGAGTGGGGCCATTCTATTCGTGTTTACATTCATTGCAACAGCCATAAACAGCAAGGTCATGATGGACGTGTCACTTGTCCAAATTGTAGCATTAGCCGTCTTAAGTTTTCATATCGCCATTATATGGATTTCATTTAAAATTGAAATTGAACATAAGCGAGTGCAAGCAGTAATCGCAGTATTAGATTATTACGTAACAATTGTTTCTGAGGGGAGTGACCTTCATGCAAAAGACTGCAGATCGATTTCATGATTGGCTTATAAAAGTATCGGAAATATTTCATGTGAAGATGGAACCAGCTACCTGCTTCGAAAAAAAGAAATAAACGATCATTTATATGATTCAGCTATTGTCAATTTCGAACGATTTCTTCAAATTGAGTATGAAGCTTTCCCCTTATGTAGTGACTACATACGACCAAGTACAATGGGTCGCGTACCATTAATAGAGGATATTTGGACAAGCATGAAAAAAATCAAGAACACCTAGCTGAAGAGACGTTGCCCTTCCATGTAGGATCAATCAACAACATAGGACTTTGGCATGGTTGAACGCGGAGTTTATGGAACATCTGGCACATCCTATCAACCATCAAATTTTAATAAATGAATGCGAAACGTAGGCATTTTTTTATGAAATCCTCAAATAATAAAGTACGAAAAAATTATTTGGGGACGTGAAAATGTGAAAAAGTTTTTATTGCTTTTACTACCACTTAGTCTAATCACGGTGTCGCTTTTTTATGTAAAAGTGAGTTCTTCTGAAAATAAAGGAAGAAAGTATTATGAGGAAGCGGGTCAAATTCTTTGGGAAATTCAGACGGATGAAAAAATCATTGCCTTAACATTTGATGATGGGCCGCATCGCAAATATACAGCGGAAATCCTTGATGTCCTGGAAAAATATAATGCAAAAGCAACTTTTTTTATTGTCGGTCAAAATGCAGAAAAAAATCCTGAGCTGATTACAAGAATGTATGAAGAAGGGCATGAATTGGCCAATCATACCTTTTCACACCCTTTAAGAACCAATGTCGCCAATTTAATGAAAGAAATACAGCAAACTGATGAAGTGATTGCAGGGATTACAGGCTATCAGCCAACATTATTTAGACCAGTTGAAGGACAATATACCGATGCGATGATTGATGCAATTTCAAAAAAAGGCTATAAGGTTGTTATGTGGTCTTGGCATTTAGATACGCTTGATTGGAAAAGTCCTGGTGTCCCTCGGATCGTGAATACGGTTTTAAAAGGTGTGAAGGCAGGTAATATTGTGCTATTTCATGATGGCGGGGGAAACCGAGCACAAACGGTTAAGGCAATGGAACAAATCATACCAGAGCTTGAAAAACAGGGCTACCAGTTTGTGACAGTTTCTGAATTATTGGAAATCCAAAGGACAAATAAGAGAATTGAAAAAAAACAGTAGTGTTGAAGCGATACATCTTCAACACTTCTCTTTATGTAAGGGAAGGATTATTTTAACATTTTTTTAATTTGCTTAAGTTCAGCAATTAAATAATCAATTTGCTTTTGCATGTTATCGACTTTGACTGTTTGTTCACCATTTGACGGAGATGAATTATTGTTGGCATTTTGGAGGGCTTCTAAAGCTAAGCCTGCTGCGATGGTTTGTAAACCATCCCCTAATGTTGATATGGCTGTACCAATATAGGCTAACTTTGCCGCATAAATTTCGAGCGAATCATTATTTTGGTTCGGTTTATTCGTTCTCCCCATTATTTTGCCTCTTTACATTTGTTATTACTTGCATCATATGCGACAACAAGTGAAAAGGCGATTCCGAGTGGTTGAATGATTCACTAAAAATGGTAAAATTAGCACAATCAACGGATTGGGGGACTAGCATTGACACAACATGTAGAGCTGATTGAAATGAATGGTGAGCTGCTAGAGGGGAAAGGCAGCTATTGTTTACGAAGCAAGAAGAAAACAGAGGGCTATCAGAACAAAAACAAATGGCTTAATCAACAATTTGAAAAGGGCTTACATTACATACAAGTACTTGAAAATCAAAAACAAGTGGGTTTTATAGAATATACGGACGCGGAATACTCTTCAAGAGTTGTACATGCAGATGGCTACGTGGTAATTCACTGTTTATGGGTAAGTGCAGTGGGCAAGGGCTATGGCACACGATTATTGAAGAGATGCTTAAAGGATGCCGAGGAACGTGGGAAAAAGGGAGTGGTGGTCATAACGAATGACCAAACTTCCTGGACGCCAAGCAAGGATTTATTTTTACAACACCATTTTCAACATATTGCAACAGCACTCGATAATTTTGAACTATGGGTGTTTCCATTTCATGAAAGCGTTGAACGGCCATACTTTCCTGATAATTGGCAGGAACGATTAACGAGATTTCCTCATTTAACGATTTTACGTTCCTTTCAATGTCCATATGTAGACGTCGCCACGGAAAATATTCAATTAGCTGCCGAAAAATTAGGATTGCAGCCAGTGCTGGTGGATCTTCAAACGAGAGAAGAGCTGATGGAGAAATCACCGACGCCATATGGTATTTTTTCAGTGGTTTATAAAGGACAATTGATTTCCTTTCATCGATTAACCGTGCATTCCGTTTATAAAAAACTGCAAAAACTCATGAATAATTCCTGATTGGATGCAACTTTTTTGGACACTGGCACGTTATATTCTTATAGCACTTCTATGATTCTTTGAGTTTTTTGTTGACTGCTACTAGGAAATGAGTAAAATTAAAAGGCAGTACCATAATATGCCTAAACTTAGTAGTATGATGGGTGAATAGGTGCTGGAATGCTAGTTAAAATGAAGCATGATAGGACAAGGTCTGTCATGAAATTTTGACAGTCTTTTTCTTTTCGTCTTCTGGATAACCTGTTAAGATGGTAGTAGTGTGACAACAAGTTAGTGTAAATGAGAGTGGTGACAATCAAGATGGATGAACAGAAAAAAGAAAGTACAGAACAGCAGCAGGAGCCGACTCCAGCTGAAATAAAGCCGGCAGGACAATTTATACAACTGAAACCGTTTAAATTTATCATGCTAATGTTCTTTACAATTCTTATTACGGCAGGTTTAACAATATTTGCGTTAACCTTTGGTGATAAGAAAGTAGTAGAAGTGAAAGTTCCGATTGAACGAGAGGAATTTACAAAATTATATGAAGCATTTGATTTACTGAAAAATAACTATTACCAAGATATTGATGATGAAAAAGTGGTCGATGGTGCAATTAATGGTATGTTTGATGCATTAGACGATCCTTATTCCGATTTCATGGTAAAGGAAGAAGCGGATCAATTTAATTCTGGCTTATCTTCAAGCTTCCAAGGAATTGGTGCAGAAATCCAAGAACGTAATGGTTATATTACAGTTGTGTCACCTATCAAAAATTCTCCTGCTGAAAAGGCAGGCTTATTACCAAAAGATATTATCTTAACAGTTGATGGGAAAAGCATTCAGGGCTTAAGTGCAACAGAGGCAGTTGCACTCATTCGTGGCGAAAAAGGAACACCCGTAAAACTCACGGTAAAACGAGGCGAAAATACGGAACCCATTCAAATGACCATCGTTCGTGATGATATCCCAGTTGAAACCGTTTATGGTGAAATGCTGGATGGCAATATTGCCCATATTCAAGTTACATCATTTAGTGAACAAACGGCCCAAGAGCTTGAAAAAATCCTTGCTGAGTATGAAGGTAAAGGAATGAAGGGCATTGTATTGGATTTACGTCAAAATCCTGGTGGCTACCTAAAGGCTGCAGTTGATATTTCTAATTTCTTTGTACCAGAAGGAAAAGCGATTGTTCAGGTACAAGAAAAAGATGCGGAACCTCAAATAACAAATGCCATTGCAGGTAAAAAATATAACCTACCGATCACGGTACTAGTTGATAGTGGCAGTGCTTCAGCCTCTGAGATATTAGCAGGAGCATTAAAAGAGTCCGTTGGTGCTAAAGTTGTTGGTGAAACATCATTCGGTAAAGGGACTGTCCAAAATGTTACACCATTAAAAGATGGCTCTAATTTAAAATTTACGACAGGTAAATGGTTAACACCGAATGGCAACTGGATTAATGAAAAAGGAATTGAGCCTGATGTCAAAGTTGCGTATCCATCCTATGCCTCTCTACCTTACTTGAATGCCTCTTTAGAAATGAAGACAGGCTTACAATCTGACTCTGTGAAAGCAGCAGAGGAAATGCTTCAGGTGCTAGGGTATGAGCCTGGTGAAGTAGATGGAATCTTCGATGACAATACCGCGCAGGCAGTAGAAAAACTACAAGCCGCGAACAACCTTGAAGAAACTGGTATTTTAACAGGCAATACAACGTATGCATTAATGGATGCGTTACGTGCAAAAATGAAAGCCGATGATCCTCAGTTATTAAAAGCGAAAGAGCTTCTTGTAGGAACAGCCGAAAAAACAGAGGAAACAACAAACTAACAATGTAGCTGTCGCAGCAGTCGTCTTTCACGGCATCTGCGACAGCTTTTTTTATGGGAGGAACGAGAATGAAAGATGTGTACCTATTTAGTGGCTTTTTAGGGAGTGGCAAGACATCCATGCTGACAGATGTCATTCGCCAGCTAAAAGAAAAGAAATTAAAGCCTGCTGTTATTATGAATGAGCTAGGGAAGCTACCATTTGACTCACAGGCAGTGGAAAAGGATATTCCGCTCAAGGAGATGCTAGAGGGCTGTATTTGCTGTTCAGGTGCTGAAAAAACAGAGGCCCAAATTCAATCTCTTCTATTAGATAGTGATTTTGATGTGCTCATTATCGAAACAACAGGTGCAGCACATCCTGTAGAAGCTTTAGATGCCGTTTTTTCACCGCTTTTTGCAGATCAGCTCAATGTGAAAGGCATTATCACGGTGGCAGATTCCAAGCTCTGGCTACACCGTGATACATTAACACCACAAGTGCGCTCTTTATTTATGGAGCAAATTCGCCATGCCCACCTCTTATTAGCAAATAAAACAGACTTATTAACAGAGGCAGAGCAAGGCCAGGTCGTCTATGAACTGCAGGGCTTGAATCCCCATGCCTTTATATTGCAAACAACAAATGGGCGCGTACCACTCAGCTTATTAGAGGGACTGAAGGCAACGACACAGGTCGATAAAGCAGATATAGTTAAAGCACCAATAGCCTCCATGCAGCTAGGCTCTCGCTTAGTGGAATTCTCAGATCGGGAATTTACACAGGAGCAGTTTGAAGATTGGGTGCGTGCATTACCTGAAACGATTTATCGTATGAAAGGCTATGTACCGATTGAGGGCATCAAAAACCCAATGCTGTTCCAATATGCTTATGGAATGGTTCAGTGGCTCCCAGAATATCTAAAAATGCCAGCAAAACTTGTTATTATTGGAGAGAATGTTGGTTCCTTACCTGTTATTGGGGTTAATTGAAGAATAAAGCAACCATTGCGTTTCTGCACTTGAACAGCCTGTGAAGTTTTACACAGGTTGTTTTATTTTTATGTAAACGAAATGTAACGCTCTTGTAACATAATTGTAATATTAGGTTGACAAGAGGCTACGACACTAGCCGTCTCTAGGGTGATTTAAAGATGGAAGTGAAAAAAGAGGCTAAAAAACACATGTATAAAACATGCATTTTTTATTCATGTTAGTTGTTTATTTTCTAAAATATTTACTAGTTTAGGAGGGGTGTCAACCCTCTTTCAAACGTAAGTATTTCATAGATTGGTTAAACCTGCTAAAAAATAGCGCGAAAAAAACGTGATTTTTCGGGCATTTTATTCTTCGTTGGCGTAGCTAGCAGATGTTGGTAAGATTTTAATGAAAAACATCCCTTACGATTAGTGGCAGAGAAGGAGGAATTGCAAACATGAAAAAAACATTAACTGCAATTTGTGCAACATTTCTATTAGCAGCTCCAATTCAAATAGCTTCTGCTGCTGCAAATACAACAGAGGGGAATTCCGAACAGCAATCAACAAACTGTAATGTTTATTATTATAAATGGTCAAACAACAATCATAAGTGGACGATTAAACTTCCACAGGCATCTACACCATCTAATGAGACGCCAACAACAGATAATACAACACCAACAAAGCCAAATAATAATCAATCATCACAAAACGAAAAGCCAGCAACACCACCAACTACTTCAACACCATCAACAACAACTTCAGATGTGAACGCATTTGAACAAGAGGTAGTGAAATTAACGAACGCTGAACGTACAAAAGCTGGTTTATCACCACTTCAAACAGATGCAAAATTAATGGCTGCAGCTCGTGAAAAATCACAAGATATGCAAACAAACAAGTATTTCTCACATACGAGCCCAACATTTGGTTCACCATTTGATCGTATGAAAGCTTTAGGCATCACTTATAAAGCTGCAGGTGAAAACATTGCTCAAGGTCAACGCTCACCACAAGAAGTAGTACAAGCGTGGATGGATTCACCAGGACACCGTGCGAACATTTTAAACGGTAATTTTACGCACATTGGTGTAGGATACGTGAAATCAGGTAACTACTGGACACAACAATTTATCCAAAAATAATTCTATATTAATTGAAAGATGCTCTATAAGTCTTTAAAGCTTATAGGGCATCTTTTTTTATTGAAATAATGGTAAAATTTGATGAGAAAGGGTGGATAGAATTGAAACAATATAGCATAGCAATAGCGATTTTCTCATTGGCGGTGTCTTTTTTAATAGGAAGCTGGCTCATCGCTACTAGTTTAAAAGAGCAGCCAAAAGAACCCGTGCAACACCAGCTATTATCTCAAGAAGAGGCAGCTGATTATTTAGGAATCAGTGTCGTGGAATTGTTAAAATTAACAGAAGTGCCAGACGGATCAAATGGTTACATAAGCGAAATCCCTCATGTGAAGGTAGGGAACAATGTCTATTATCCAAAGCAAGCTATGGATCGATGGCTACTGGATATGGAATTAATCGTAGTACCTTAAGAAAAACATATGAACTATTTCTTTGGATAGGGGCATCACCTAATAAAAAGAGCGCTTCTCCCTCGAAAAGGAGCAGTTCTCCAGCGAAAAACGGTCGATGAAACTTTTCTTTCTCTTTTATAAGATAGAAGTTTTTAAACTGTATTTTGGGGGAATTGATAAATAAGTAGTGGGTAAAAAGTAGGGAGAGGTGAGAAGGATGAAAAAGCCGAATCTATTAAAGCAGTTTTTTGCAAAAGAAGAAAGACCGCATACGATTGCGCTAGCAACAGCTCAAGACCATCGTTTATTTTCATATGCCATGTCCTTTGCCAAGTATCACCCCGATATGATGATTGTGTTTTCGGCAGATGGCGAAATTATTTATGTCAATCAAGAAGCACTCTTTGAACTATTACAATATCGACCTAGCCATGCGAAGGATTTTAAGAAAATTCTGACTGATGCAGATTATAAACGATTAAAAAGAGCATTCAATCGAACATTGCGAGGAAAGTCGGTCAAAATTGATATTGAACGACTACAGCATCAAGGACAAAACCTAAGCCTAGTGCTGACGTTTATACCGATCAAAAATGACGACAATTATTCGGAGGGGCTTTATTTAATCATTGAAGATATGTCCACGTATTCCGCCATGAAGCATCAGTTAATGCTCCATGAGAAGCATTTAAATTACGCCCAGCATATTGCGGCAGTTGGGAGCTGGGAGTACTTTATTCAGCATGACAAACTTTATTGCTCAGATAACTTTTATCATATTTTTGGCTTTACGCGTTCAGATAACGATGGGATTGATCACGTTTTTCAGTTCATTCATCCAGATGATTATGAAAGGACATATGATGCATTTAATCATGCGCGAAAAGGGACTAATTTTGACAGTGACTTCCGAATTTATCACGGTAAAACCAATGAACTGCGTTTTTTACAAGCTGCCGCCGAAGTCATTTGGAAGGATGACAAGCCCTTTAAGATGATTGGGGTTGTCAAAGACGAAACGGCTTTCAAACTACTTGAGAAAACGCTAAATGATACGTTAGCCAACTATCATTCTATCTTTGACAATTTAGATGCAGGGATTTGGATGCGGGATTCCATTCGTGGTAATATGCTGTTTGCCTCTAAAGGACTGGAGGGAATTCTAGGTATTCCATTAGCTAAGCTTTACGAAGACTCAGAAGTATGGATTAATATGATTCATCCTGCACATCGTGAGGAAGTATTAGCGTATACAGATCATCTCGCTTCAGGCAAAAGCTATCAAGTGATTTATCGTAT
Organism: Lysinibacillus sp. IITD104; assembly: GCF_036698265.2. Classification (NCBI taxonomy): domain Bacteria; kingdom Bacillati; phylum Bacillota; class Bacilli; order Caryophanales; family Bacillaceae; genus Lysinibacillus; species Lysinibacillus sp. IITD104. The sequence continues at coordinate 2,368,289 of NZ_JBAHYH020000001.1, read as the reverse complement.
CCTAACGGGGAAGAATGAGACAAAGTGGTTACTGGAGCAAATTGTGCCGAGACTAGATCAGGAGGGGGAGGTCAACCATATTTTTGGCTTAGTAACTGATATTACAAAGGAAATCGAACGAGAAAAGAAGCTGAATTATTTAGTGTATTATGATGAATTAACAGGTTTACCAAATCGATTGAGCTTACATGATAAAGTCGATACATTATGCTTAGCTGGCGAACCCTTTGCGCTATTATATATTTCGATTAACCGCTTTCATATCATAAATAATGCGCTAGGTACGAAAATTAGTGATGAGCTTCTGCGCACGGTGACCAACTACTTTTCCACACTAACAGATGATCACAGTTACATGGCACGCCTAGACAATCAGCATTTTATCATTGTCATTAAAAAATATGGGAGCAAGCAGCATATTTACGCACTGGCTAGCCGTATACTGAAAACCTTTGATACACCTTTTTCTATAAAAGACTATCGATTGCACCTATCTGCTAGCATTGGTATTGCTTTTTATCCAGAGGAGGGCCTAACGAGAAACATTTTATTAGAAAATGCCTATTCAGCTTTATGCTACGCGCAACAGCAGGGAAGGAATCGTTTTCATATTTATGCCTTTACGGAGGATATTACTTCCTATAAGCAGTATGTGTTAGACCGAGATATGCGACAAGCCATGTTAAATGAGGAATTCGAATTATATTTCCAACCATTGGTGGAGCCGCAAAAGGGGATTATCAACGGCGCAGAAGCATTAATTCGTTGGCATCATAAAGAATGGGGCCTTGTGTCACCTGGTGAATTTATTCCATTAGCGGAAGAAAACCATATGATTCATATCATTACAGATTGGGTGATTAAAAAAGCATGTGCGTTGTTACAGCACTGGAAGCAGCAAGGGCATGTGCTGCGAACAATTAGTATTAAGATATCGCCAATCCGTCTGATGAAAAAGGGCTTTATTCAGTTTGTCCAAGAGCAATTACAGGTAAATTCGATTGACGCGCATTATTTACAGTTCGAGATAAGTGAAAGTACCATCTTAAAAAATAGTACAAGTGTGATGACTGTTCTCAAAGAATTACAAGAAGTTGGTGTCAAAATTGCTATTGGTGATTTTGGAACAGGCTATTCATCCTTAGAATCCTTGCGAACATTCCAACCAACGACACTCCATATCTATGAAGCGTTTATTCGTGAAATTCGTCATGATCGTCCGATTGAAAATGGACTCATTTCAACAACGATTTATTTAGCCAAAATGCTTGGTATTCAGGTAGTGGCAAAAGGAGTTGAAAGTTACGAGCAATTTATCTTTTTAAAGCAGCAAGCATGTGATTATCTGCAAGGTAGCATTTATACGAAGGCAGTTCCCGCGAAAGCCTTTGAAAAAATGCTGGCACAAGGCATTTTAACACCACAAAAAGCTAGTGTTCATAAAAAGCCTGTGGTGGAACGACGCAAATATTACCGCTTTCAATTCCCTGCCTATGTGAAGGGCTTCATGACGATCATTGAAATGAATGAACAAAAGCTAAATATTGGACATACCCCTATCATCATCGAAAATATTAGCTTAGGCGGCATGAAGGTTCGCTCTTCTTTGAAGCTACCAGTTAATCAAACGATGAAATTTAAATTTAGCTTTATTTTGATGAATCGATCATTTAACCTAGAGGGCACATTTAGATGGACCTTAGAAGAAAAATACCAAATTTACTCTTATGGTGTCGCCTTCAATCTAACGCAGGAGGATGAAGGGAAATTAGCACCGATTATCAATCGAATGACCGCCCTGCATAATCACCATGAAAAAATAGAGGGAACGCCCTTTATGTATGAGGATATTGAAGCTTATTTTAAAAAATAGCGAATCATGAAGATGCCCAAATGTTCTAGTGGGCATCTTTTTTCATGGTGTGGAATCACACGATCTAAGCGTTTGAAATACACGAAAGATGCTTATACTCTCCAGTAGAGGAGGCGTTTTATGGATAAAGTGGAGTATATGATGAAAAGCCTACAAAAAGCATTCTACCATTCCTCGGATTTGACCGTCAGACAAATAGATTGGCATGAAGGGGACACGGCTATTTTATGCTTTTACGCTTCTCTTGTTGATGCGAAGGAAGTACAAAAAATACTGGATACGATTTATGCACGTTTAGATACAGAAAAACCTTTTTGGAGTGAAACCCTCCTTACAACACTCGATAATTTTGCGCTACCGCAAGCAATTGAACGGGTTTGCCAAGGTGAAACGCTCGTGATTTTGCCTGACATGGGAAAAATGCTGACTTTAGCGATTCCCAATGAAGTTCGACGTAACCTTGAGGAACCAAACAATGAACATATTCTGCGAGGCTCCCATGAAGGGCTTGTGGAGCGGGCGGATACTAATTTAACGTTGATCCGAAAGCGAGTGAATAATCCCGCTCTTGTGGTCAAATCTTTTACAATTGGACAACAAACGAACACAAAGGCTTATTATCTCTATATGGATGGGGTCATAAAGCCTGAGACCTTACAAGAGATGGAAAAGCGGATTGCGGACATTAAAATCGACTATTTTTATAGTATTGGCCAGTTAAGTGATGCCCTTGAGGATTCTGTGTTATCGCCATTTCCACAATTGTTAAATACAGAGCATCCAGATCGTGTCGTAGCTCATTTAGTGGAGGGTAAAGTTGTGGTCATGACCAATATTTCGCCGTCTGCCTTGATTGGCCCTGTGACATTTTTCTCTTTCTATCAAACACCTGATGACTATAATAGTCGGGTAGTGGTTGGCTCTTTTTATAAAATAGTTCGTTTACTGTCGTTTGTAACGGCGGTTTTTTTACCAGCATTTTATATTGCGGTGATTAGCTTTCACTTTGAGGTATTACCGCTAGAATTAAGTAATCAAGTGAAAAATGATGTTAATGATATCCCTTATCGACCGCTAATTGAAGCACTGATACTTGAGATTATTATGGAGCTCATACGAGAATCAAGTATTCGTTTACCACAATCAGTAGGGCAAACGATTGGGATCGTAGGAGGATTAGTGATCGGTGATGCCATTGTAAGTGCTGGACTCGTGTCAAACTTAATGGTCATTGTTGTCGCCCTAACGGCCATTTCAAGCTATGTCGTCCCGTCCGTTGAATTGAATAGCACGATTCGCATGCTCCGTTTTCCGTTTATGCTACTTGCCTCATTATTTGGATTTTTAGGCATTGTGGTAGGGGTTGTCATCCTATTAATTCATTTAATTAGTTTAACGTCATTGAAACAGCCGTATTTTTCACCTATTGTACCTTTTCAACCGAAAGCTGTTTATAAAATTTTTTTACGCTGGCCATTTATTAGACCGACAGTCCAAGTTACTTCCTTTCAACCACCAAAGGATGAAAAGGGAAAAAATGAGGATACACCATGAATTTTTCTCTATCAAAGGCACAATTTTTTTTACTACTCTTTATCATTCAGACAGGTGTTGTCTACATTGCGTTTCAAACACCGTTAATCATATACAGCCAGCATAGTGCATGGTTTGTCTTCATCCTTGCTAGCCTCTTCCATTACGGCTTGCTGTTATTTTTTGAACGCTATTATCAATCTTTCTTTTTAAATGGCTTCTTTCGCTGGGTCTATCTTATCTATTGGTTATTAATAACAGCTGTATTAATTGCCTATATGGGGTATGTTCTGGCCTCATGGGTCTTGCCCCAAACACCTGAATGGCTTGTTGTCATGCTAATTGTAGGATTATCCTTGTATGCCAACCTCGTCAGACCAGAAACGGTCATCAACATTGGTGTCATGCTAATCCCGATCATTTTCCTCTTTGTCATTTTTTTAATGCTGGCAGTTCCGGATCTAACGTGGAGTAATCTTTTCCCTGTTGAGTGGAACAATACTAGGCAAATCATGGCGGGCATGATCCATAGCATGTATGCCTTTTTTGGGATTGAAATGTACCTCATTTATCGTCCATTTCTCAAACAGGATTTACAGGTGAAGGGAAAGCCCTTATTGATTTACCAACTCGTCCTTTTTATCTTTTATTTTCTTTCGGTTGTCTTTACACAAATGTTCTTTGCTTTGGAGGAGATTCAACTGATACCAGAGCCAATTATGTATATTTTAAAATCACAGGAAGTGAATTTTGTAAAACGGCTGGATATTTTTTTCATCTATATTTGGCTTTCTTGGTCCATTGTTACGGTCATGATCTATGGTTTGTCCTTTCGTGTGCTTTATTTGTCAAAAAAGCGGAAGCATCCGAAACGCAGTATTGTTATTTATCATCTTCTCTTAGCTATCCTGCCGCTATTTGTCATGCAATTTCAGCGCATTGAGTTTGTCAAAAATTCTATACACTACGACTCATCGTGTTTACGATTCTACTACCAATGATGATCATTTGTTGGAATAAATGGAGGGGAAAACGTGTATCGTAAAGGGATTATGCTCCTCTTGTCTATGTTACTTTTAGCTGGTTGTTGGGATGAACGACTTTATAAAAACGCTTCCGTTGTGACGCTTGTTGGGGTGGACGGATATGTGGGGGCATACAAGGGATATTATGCCTATCCGAATTCAGCAGCTCAGCAAAATGAAGTGATTGAAGCGGACGGCATTTCACCAAGAGATGTACGGAATCAAGCCAATTTAAAAGTAGAACAAACAATTGATTTATCTGAGCTATCGACTATCCTTGTATCGGATCAAACGGTAAGAGAGCCTCTTTATGATATTTTGGATATTTATTTTCGTAATCCCCAAAACCCGATATCGATAAAAATTGCTGTAACAGAAGGGGATGTCAAGCCGTTTATAGAGCTCACAAAGGATTTGGCAGGGGGTTCAGGAGACTATTATGAACGTTTTATGGAAAGTACAGAGGAAAATACAATTTTTCCGAAATTAGATTTACAGACGGTTGGCTCCATGCTATTTGAACAGACAATTGATATAGCACTACCGTATATTCAGTTAAGTGAGGATAAAAAGCATGCTGTTGCGGCAGGCGTCACTTTGTTTTCAGGTCAAAGGTTTACGGGTACAGTATTAACACCAAAACAATCTCTCACGATGCTTCTCTTAATGAATCAACCTAGCAAACAAGCACGGATGAGCTATATGTGGAAGCATGATGGAAAAGCGATGCCAATCACAGCAGAGGTCATTCATATCAAGCGTCAATGGACGGTGAATGAGGAATTAAAAAGAATAGACATGGATTATCTCATCGAGGTAGAAATTGAGGAATTTGCACATGACCATTTATATAAGGACCCCATTTTCAAGGAGGTTCAGCAGCTGATTCAAAATCAAATGCAGGCAGAGTTTGAGGAGGTTTTGCGGATTCTTCAAGGTCAGCAATCGGATACGTTGGGGATTGGTCGATATATTCGTGCCTATCACCCCAAGATGTTTCAGAAGGATTGGCATACTATCTATGCATCCTTACAGCTAGTGCCGTCTGTTCAAGTGAAAATCATTCGTACAGGTGTTTTACGTTAAAAATCGCCTTTCTCAAGTTTGGAGAAAAGGCGATTTTTTATTAAACAGTTACTCTTTTTTGAACAATCAGCAGACGGATTAATAGAGTAACGGCGCCCATTGTTAAACCTGCCACAAGGCCAATCCAATAGCCAAATGGGCCGAAATCCGTATGTGTGGCAAGGGTGTACCCAACTGGCAAGCCAATCACCCAATAAGAAATAATGGCCATGATAAATGTGATCATGACATCTTTGTAGCCTCTCAATGCGCCTTGCACTGGTGCTTGTATCGCATCAGATAGCTGGAAAATGGCTGCATAGACTAAAAATTGTACGGCATACTCAAGAACCATCTGATCTGTCGTATACATATGCGCTACAGGTTCACGTAAAATAAATAAGATGCAAGCTGATATAAAGCTAAATAAAATGGCTGTACCGACACATAGATAACTATACATACGAGCATCTCGCATGCGTCCTGCGCCAATCTCAAAACCTACTAATATTGTGACACCCATAGAAATACTGAGTGGAACCATGTATAACAGGGAAGTGAAATTGATGGCGATCTGATGGGCTGCGATAATTTCTGTGCTGAAATTACTCATCATCATGGTCACAGCAGAAAAAATACTTGTTTCTGCAAATAGGGAAATACCGATCGGTACCCCAATCAATAAAATTTCCTTCCATCGAAGCCATTCAAGCTTAGGCCAATCATAAAACAGACGGAATCGTTCGAACGGTACTCGTTTAGCGATGATCCATACTGTAATCATGAATATTAGCCAGTACGTTATTGCTGTCGCTACACCAGCTCCGATGCCGCCAAGCTCAGGAGCACCAAATTTGCCGAAAATAAAGATATAGTTCAGCACGATATTAATGGGTGTTGTCATTAAGGTAATGATCATCGTGACCCGTGTCTGACCAAGGGCGTCAATAAAGCAACGCATCACAAAAAATAAGAAAAGTGGCAAAAGACCCGCACACATCGCATAGATGTAGCCTTTTGCAATGCTATGTACAGCAGACTCTAAGTTCATCTTACTAAGTATCCAATCAATGCCAAAGAAGAGTCCTGTAAAAATAAGGACCGCCAGCAATATCGCGACATAAATGCCTTGCTGGACTGCCTTTTTTGCATCCATCTCTTTTTTCGCTCCCACAAGCTGTGAGACAATTGGGGTAATAGCTAGGAGTATACCTGAAAGTCCAGTATAGATCGGCATCCATATGGAGGAACCAATCGAAACACCTGCTAAATCAACCGTCCCGTAACGACTAGACATTAAAATATCAAAAAATGAAATAAGATAAATCGCTACCTGTGTCACTAAAATAGGGACAATCATTTTTAAGAGTAGCACGTATTTTTCCTTAATTGTGGATGTTTGATACATATTTTCTACTTCCTTCATGAACATAATGAACAAGTATAGCATATGTAAAGAGAGAAAAGCTGAAATTTTCATGCTTCATCTATATCTTTTCGTCAGCATATAGTAAAATAGAACACTGTAAACAAAAAGTAGTGCTAACTACAATGGTTTTTAAGGAATAGGAGAATTTGTGTGAAACAACAAACAATCATTTTAACCGGTGGTGGGACAGCTGGCCATGTATCGTTAAATCAGGCGATACTCCCGTCTTTACTTGAACTTGGTTATGATGTCCACTATATTGGCTCAGAGCAAGGTATTGAAAAAGAATTAATTGGCGAGGCGTTCCCCGATGTTCCGTTTTATGGCATTGCGAGTGGTAAATTGCGTCGTTATTTCTCAATGAAAAATTTTACAGATCCATTTAAAGTGCTTGCTGGAATGATGCAGGCTTTTCGTATTATAAAAAAAGTGAAGCCACAGGTAGTCTTTTCAAAGGGTGGGTTTGTCTCTGTACCCGTTGTGATGGCGGCGAAATTAGCGGGTGTGCCAGTTGTCATCCATGAATCTGATGTAACACCTGGTCTTGCCAATAAAATAGCCTTACCTTTTGCTTCACATGTTTTTACAATTTTTGAAGAAACACTGAAGCATTTACCTCAAGAGAAGGCTACTTGCACAGGCTCCATTATTCGTCCTGAGTTATTTGAGGGAGAAAGAGCAAGGGGGCTAGCTTTCTGCGGCTTTTCTACTTTAAAGCCTGTGTTACTTGTTATGGGAGGGAGTTTAGGCTCTGTTGTCTTAAATGAGGCACTACGTAAAAACTTACCAGAGCTCCTAAAGCAATTTCACATCATTCATTTATGTGGGAAGGGGAATTTTGACCAATCACTGGAGGCAATGCCAGGCTACAAGCAATTTGAGTATGTGACAACAGAGTTACCTGATTTATTGCATGCTGCAGATTTTATTGTGTCACGAGCAGGCTCTAACTCCATTTTTGAATTTTTAGCGCTTCACAAGCCGATGCTATTAGTACCTCTCTCAGCGCAAAAAAGCCGTGGGGATCAAATTTTAAATGCCAACCTGTTTAAAAAACAAGGTTACGCAGAAGTGTTACAGGAAGACGAGTTGACGAAGGAATCTTTTATGAAGTCTGTTTATACACTAACAGAGCGTAAAGTGGAAATGGTGGAGACAATGGCAAAAACGCAAAAGCCAAAAACACCAGATGAAATGGCATCATTAATTTTACGTTACAAGAAATAAGTATTATTTGAAAAAAGAAAAGAAGCTGTGAGGTAGGTCGAAATGACAAAACCTTATAGCTTCTCTTTTATATATATATTGCACACTACATTGCTTGCTCTTCGCCCTCTTGCAATTGATGTGCCGTTGTTAGGTAGAATAAATCTTTTGGAATTTTAAATAAATTAAATTGTGCCTCACCGCTATTAACCTGCGTTAATAATGTTGGATGACTTTCATTGGCGCTCACCACATAAGGAAGCTTTAAAGCAGCACGTTGTGATTTTAAATTTTCAACACGTATACGGAGAAAGACCGTATGAAAATTATAGTCAAAAAATAACTCGTTCAAAAATAACATTTTTGCTTTTTGATTATAACCTTTACCTTGGTAAGGGAGTCCAATCCACGTTCCTAGAAAGCCTGCACCGTCCTCCACATCGTGAATACTAATGGTGCCGATTGGTTGACCCCAATCATCAGTTATGGTCCTCGAGATAGCGAGTCCTCTCGCTTCCTCTTCAATCAGTTGTTTTGTCATAAACCAATATTCATCAGCGGATGTGGCTTTTTGACGGACAAAAGGGAATACAGAAGGGTGTGATAATAGCTCATAAAGCTCTGTACATTCATGCAGGTCTCGATGTTTAAGCATACGAAACGCCTCCTTTACTAGGGTAGTTAAAACAATTCCGTTGAAGCATAAAGAAGAAAACTAAAATTCGTACTGGAATTAAAACCCAAAGAACTAGACGTTATAACTATGATATTCCATAATCTCCCGCTGTCTTACTGATTTCGACCATACCGAAAAAAGGCTAGTTTTTTAAATATAATATAACATATAAACTGCTTGATGCAATCATTTTGCTCGTAAAAAAACAAAATTTGAGTTTAATAGTCAGTAAATTCTGATAAATGAAATGAGATGATCGATAATATTGTTGTTTTATAACATTAAGCCTATCCTATCAATTTTATCTAATATTAATCATTTATCTACATCTTTAGTAGTATTGGTTACTTGTTATAATAGGTAATATATCAAATATTATCCTTAAAAGGATATAAATTTTATGATTCTAGAAAGGTAATTTTTTATTTTTATGTTATAATAGTAGTATTATTTTTAATCTCACGAAACATACATATGAACATTTCTATCATGATGGCAAGGGCTTTTCTGGAGGTGACAGCATGGAGTATATTTTAAGCGAAGATTTCTTTAATTCATTATTTATTGGCAAGGATTTTGTTTTTCTCGTGAAAAAAGTAGGGGACGATTATCAATATATTCGCTTAAATCAAGCAGCTCAAGATCTGTTATCGAATGAGGCGATTGGCAAAATGATTTCGACCGTTACCTCAAAGCGTAATTTTTCGATCATTCAGAAAAATTATGATGAGGCAATTAGAGAACATAAACAGGTTGACTATGTAGATTATGCATATGTTCAGTCGGAGGTTCGTAAATATGAAACATCCGTCAGACCGTTGAAATATAAGAATGAAGACTATATATTAGCCATTACGAAGGAAATACTCTATGACCGCAGTATTGAAGATAAATTTTTATTTATGCGGTCCATGTTTGACCATGCCTTTTTTTCTACGGTCATTTTATCGGCTGAGGGCATAATATACGAAGTGAATTCAAGCTTTATGGATGATTTTCAATTAGATAATGAAACCGTCAAACAAAAAATGTTTGTGGATTTACCAATTATTCCAAAAGAAGAAGTTGAACAACTTAAAATTTGTTTGCAAAAGGCTGCAAGAGGGGAAAACGTTGGCGAGAAGTTCATTAAATTGCATACATTGGACCAGCAGGAACGCATGTATTTGCTGTCACTATCACCAGTGATGCAGGATGATAATTCCTTTGCCATATTTCTAATCATGCAGGATTTTACACAATTTACTATACAAAAAGCAGAATTACGTTCGAAGTCTCACGGGCTAGAGGTATTTAAATCGGCATTAAACTCAGCTACGGCCATTGCCGTATTAGATCATAATTGTAACATTACCGAAGTGAGTGAGATGTTTTTACAGGCTTCTGGCTACACGGCAGAGGAGTTAATCGGTCAGCCCTACGCATTAATCGAACCTCGATTCCGTGGGCAAAATCTTTTACAAATAATTGAAGATAAGCTGGATACGATGGGGATGTGGCGTGGAGAGCTTTGCTATCGAACGAAATATCATGCCGATTACTGGGTAGAAGCTACCATCGTTCCATTAAAAGATGAGTTTGGTCAAATCGAACAAATTTTAACCATTAACTATGATATTACAGATAAGAAAAGAATGTTCACAGAATTAAAAAATATTGAACGTACTTTCCGGCTCATCACGGAAAATACAAATGACTTAATTGTGATTACAAATGAGGATGGCATCATTATTTATGCTTCCCCGTCCTATGGTATTTATTTAGGTTATGAAAATGTAGAGCTACAAGGACAGTTTTACAGTGACATTATTGATCGAGAAAGTAAAGGCGAATGGCAAACATTCTTGAATAATTATACAGGGCAAACAGATTCACAGTTTGAGCTTTTACTGAAGGCGAAGGATGGAACACCGATATGGACAGAAGGAAATGTCACAGTTGTGCATGATCCTGAACGTGAAAAGGTTTCGCAAATTATGATGGTGTCTCGTGAAATTACGCATCGCAAAGAAAGAGAAAATGATTTGCTGTATCTAGCCTATCATGACGCCTTAACACAGCTACCAAATCGGCGCTTTTTACAAAAGGAGTTTCCTAAAATCCTAGCAGAAGCAAATGAAAATCAAACTTGTGTGGCGATGCTCTATTTAGATGGTGACGATTTTAAAGAAGTGAATGATCGCTTTGGCCATGAGACGGGCGATGCGTTTATTCAGCGATTCGGCATTTCCTTGAACAAAACAGTTCGAAGCCATGATCTAGTTATTCGAATAGGTGGCGATGAATTTATTGTCATCTTAACTGGCTTAACGAGAGATCAAGAAAAAAGACATCATCAAATTATGCATATTATTCGTCGGATACGCGATGAATTAGCAGAAGGCTGGATGATAGAGGACCATCTTTTTACACCCACTGCTTCTATTGGCATTGCCTATTACCCAGACCATGCACAAACACTGGATGAGCTAATGGATTTAGCTGACCAAGCATTATATAAATCAAAGGAATTGGGGAAAAACAACCTCTCTATTTCCGACATACACTAAAAAAGTCTGTCCACAAGGTTTTCCTTGTGAGACAGACTTTTTATTTGATGTTATGCTATAACAGTATAGGGATAAAAATCCTACATCGTTATTTTGGAATAGAAGGTGATACGATGCCTAAGAAGATATTGTTGGTAGAAGATGAGAAGCATATTGCTCGTTTTGTTGAACTTGAATTACAGCACGAAGGCTATGAAGTGAAAACTGCCTATGATGGTCGAGAAGGATTGACTTTGGCAACATCGGAAAATTTTGATGTACTTTTACTGGATGTGATGTTACCGAGCATTAATGGAATTGAGATTTGTCGTCGTATCCGTACACAATCACAAGTGCCGATTATTTTATTAACGGCACGAGATGCTGTGATGGATCGTGTAGCAGGACTCGATGCAGGGGCAGATGACTATATCGTCAAGCCTTTTGCGATTGAAGAGCTGCTGGCTAGAATACGGACGATTTTACGTCGTGTCACACCAGAGCAGACAAGCAGTGAATCTTTATGCCTAAGGGATATTGAAATAGATGTAGCAGCCTATGAAGTTTTCGTTCAGGGGAATAAACTTGACCTAACAAAGACAGAATATGACTTACTGAAACTATTAATCGAGCACAAAAATAGAGTCTGTACACGAGAGCATATTTTAACATCGGTTTGGGGTTATGATACGGATATTGAGACCAATGTGGTAGATGTTTATATCAGACATTTACGAACAAAGCTCCCAGGGGCAATGAACGATTATATTGAAACCGTTCGCGGTGTCGGGTATGTGATGCGAGAATGAATAGATTAAGAAATTATTTGCGTCAGCAGTCGTTGCAGAAAAAATGGATGCTGACCTCAAGCAGTGTCATCTTTATTAGCTTTACGATTATTTGTGTAGTCGTCTATCTTTCTTTGCATACATGGTTATTAAACGATGAGGAGAGTAAGGTCAATCGGACAAGTAAGGATATCATCTCTTTTTTTGAGTCACAGGGTCCTACAATTACCATTCAGCAAATTCAGCAAAATACAGGCTTGCTCAAATCGATTGCGGATCGTGATGAGACGGTCCGAATATTTAATGCAGATGGTGTGGATATTTTACGGATTAATGATACCTCTGCTGCTGCACCACTTAATTCGTTGCAAGAAATTTTTGAAATGACCATTGATAAGCAGGATGTGCTAGTCATCAATGAACCGATTCGGATGGGCTTTTTCCAAGGCTATATTCAAGTGATTCATCCGTTAACTAGTTTTCAATCTCTCATGCATTATCTCTTGACAGCCATGCTGATTGCAGGGTTAGGAGCCTTAGTGTTATCTGGCTCTATTGGCTATTATCTAGCGAACTATTTAATGAAGCCACTACATGAATTGCGTGCATCCATGAAAACAGTAATGGATCAAGGATTTAATGAGCCAATACAGCTAACCTATACATCACATGACGAAATTGGAGATTTACTGAAAATGTACAATGCCATGATGAATGAGCTCCAAATCTCATTTACCCAGCAGCAGCAATTTGTCGCGGATGCTTCACATGAGCTGCGTACGCCTATTCAAGCAATTGAAGGGCATCTTTCTCTTTTAAAAAGGTGGGGCAAACATGATCCTGCCATATTAGAGGAATCCATTGATACCTCCTTAACAGAAATTGCACGTATGCGCAAAATGATTGAGGAATTATTAGAGCTTGCACGCCGTGAGGAAAAAGATGAAACAAGTGAGGCCAATGCACTAGTGGTCATTGAAGCAGTAATGGATGAGCTTAGGCTTGTTCATCCACAAGCGCGAATGTCGCTGTCGAAACATGGTGAAATCGGTCCATTATTTATCACCGAAAATGCACTAAGTCAAATCGTCCGTAATATAATAGAAAATGCTATTCGTTATTGTGAAAAAATTCCTGAGATACAAATTTCTATTTCTGTTGCTGGAAATTATGCATGTTTAGAAATTGCTGATAATGGTATAGGAATAGCACCAGACAATATTCCGTTTATCTTTGATCGTTTTTATCGAGTGGATGAAGCAAGAAATCGCCAAATTGGTGGAACAGGCTTAGGGCTTAGTATTTCGAAGATGTTACTTGAAAAATACAATGCAACAGTAGAAGTCAAGAGTGAGGTTCATATTGGAACCGTTTTCTCGCTGAAAATCCCACTAAAATATTAAGAAAAATACACGCTTTATTTCATTATTCTATCCTTTGCGAAAAAAATTGCTTAATTTGCTAAAAAGAGTTGTATTTTTTGTGAAGAGTAGTAAGATTGAGATGGAAAAAACGTTCTTTAAAATATGGTAAAGTAGTGTGAAACATTCTTTTAAAGAACGGCTAAATATTATATAATTAATTGCAATTTAATTAATGGAACTGCCGAAAGGCAAAATTTGGAGGTCATTTTTCATGTCGAACAACGTTACAACTGTAAGTTCTCCATGGTCAGCTTTCTCTGGTCCTAACCTAGGATATGTGATGGAGCAATACGACTTATTCTTACAGTCTCCTGAAGAAGTAGAACCGGAGTTAGTTTCTTTATTCCAACAATTTGGTGCACCAGTAGTAGTAGAAGGTGAAGTAGCTGTAGCTAGTCATACAGCAGCGGCTCCTGCTGGCGATTACAAAAAAGTGTTAGCCGCTGTAAAACTAGCAGATGCAATTCGTTCACGCGGTCATTTAGCGGCAGATATTTATCCTCTGAAAAACCGTGAACTACAAACAGCTCAAATTGAAGAAAGCGCGTTCAACTTAAGCGCTGCAGATTTAGCTGAAATTCCTGCAGCAATCTTCTTCAAAGATGTGCCAGCAAACGTGAAAAATGGTAAGGATGCAATCGACTATTTAAAAGCTATTTATACAGATAAAGTAGCATTTGAATATGGTCACGTAGTAGCTACTGAAGAACGTGATTGGATTCAAGCGCAAATCGAATCAGGCTCATTCAAACAAGCATTATCTGCGGATGAGAAGAAAGCCTTATTAGATCGTTTAACTCGCGTTGAAAATTTCGAGAAATTTATTCATAAAACATTTGTAGGACAAAAGCGTTTCTCTGGTGAGGGCTTAGACACGCAAATCGTTCTATTTGATGAAATCATTAAAACGGCAGAAGCGAAAAATGTGGAAAACGTACGTATTGGTATGGCACACCGTGGTCGCTTAAACGTTTTAACACACATTTTAAATAAACCTTATGACATGATGTTCTCTGATTTTGCACATGTTTCCAATGATTTATTTATGCCAGAGCATGGCCGCCTTGAAATTACAAAAGGATGGACAGGTGATGTGAAATACCACATGGGTGCTTCTTACAACCGTGAATCTGGTATGAACGTGAAATTGGCTTACAACCCATCTCACTTAGAAGTAGGCAATCCAGTCGTACTTGGTGCTACTCGTGCAACACAAGATGATACGTCTAAACCAGGGCAACCTGTTTTCGACCGTACAAAAGGCTTAGGCATTCTTGTGCATGGTGATGCTGCCTTCCCAGGTCAAGGGATTGTAACTGAAGTGTTAAACTTCGCTAAAACAGAAGGCTTTACAACAGGTGGAACAATCCACATTATCGCAAACAATATGATCGGTTTCACAACGGAACATTATGATTCTCGTTCTTCTGTGTATTCTTCTGACCCAGCAAAAGGCTATGAAGTACCAGTAATCCATGTCAATGCAGATAGCCCAGAGGCAGTAGCACAAGTTGGTCGTTTTGCAGCAAACTACCGTCAAACATTTGGCAAAGACATTATTGTGGACTTAGTTGGTTACCGTCGCCACGGTCATAACGAAACAGATGATCCAACCGTGACAAACCCAGAAACATACAAATTAGTGTCTAAACATGAAACAGTGCGTGCATTGTATGGTGCACAATTAGTGGCAGAAGGTCTTTTAACTGCTGATGATGTAGCGGCGCTAGATACAGCTATCTATGCAGAAATGCAAGCAGCCTATGACCATGTAAAAGAAATGGCAGATAAGGATGATCATCATCATTTAGAAATGCCAGAAGAATTAAAAGTAGAGTTCCCACAAATCGATACAGCAGTTGGTGCGGAACGTTTAGAAAAAATCAATGAAGAGCTGTTAGTGTTTGAAGAAAACTTCGAGCCACAGAAAAAGCTTGGTAAAATCTTAGAAAAACGCCGTGATGCTTATGCATCTGCAAAAATTGACTGGGGTCATGCTGAAACTTTAGCATATGCAACAATTATTCAAGATGGCACACCAGTACGCTTTACAGGTCAAGATGCACAACGTGGTACATTCTCTCAACGCCATTTAGTACTGCATGATAAAAATAACGGCAATGTCTTCACACCACTACACCATATTTCTGGTGCGAACGCATCCTTTACAGTACACAACTCTCCACTGACTGAAGCTGGGGTAGTAGGCTTTGAGTATGGTTACAACCTAGAAAACAGCCATGTACTAACAGTATGGGAAGCACAATTCGGTGACTTTGCGAATATGGCACAAGTGATGTTTGATAACTTTATTTCAGGGGCACGCTCTAAATGGGGTCAAAAATCTGGTCTAGTTATCCTTTTACCTCATGGTTATGAAGGTCAAGGTCCAGAGCACTCTTCAAGCCGTATGGAACGCTATTTACAAATGTCAGCAGAAAATAACTGGTTTGTAGCGAACTGTTCAAATGCAGGAAACTACTACCACTTATTACGCCGTCAAGCAGCATTATTAGGTACAGAAGGGGTACGTCCACTTGTAGTCGTATCACCAAAATCATTATTACGTCACCCATTAGCTGCGGCGAATGCTGAGCAATTAGCAAATGGTTCATTCCAAGAAGTGATTGAGCAACCAGGCTTAGGGGCTAAAGCAGAAGCTGTAGAGCGTATCGTTTTAGGTACAGGTAAAGTGATGATCGACTTAGCAGAGCGCGTGAAAGACGGCGAAGGCTTCGATCACCTACACATTATTCGTGTAGAACAACTTTACCCATTCCCAAAAGAGCAAGTTGCTGGTATCATTGCTAAGTATCCTAATGCAAAAGAGATCGTTTGGGTACAAGAAGAACCGAAAAACCAAGGCTCATGGAATTATGCATTAGAAACATTATATGAACTTTCAGAAGGTAAAAAGCTTCGCTATGTAGGCCGTCCTGCAATGAGCTCAACTTCTGAAGGGGATGCAGATTCTCATAAAGCAGCACAAGCAGCTCTTATTGAAGAAGCGGTTGCTGAGCCAGTAAAGGTTAAATAATCACATATTAATTTTTGAAACCGGGCTACTTGCCCTTAAGCAGTAGCCCTTCTATGTGCGTCATGCACGTTAACCAAAGGAGGAAATGAAAGTGGCTGAAATTAAAGTCCCTGAATTAGCAGAATCGATTACAGAAGGTAGTATCGCACAGTGGGTAAAAAAAGTGGGCGATCGCGTTGAAAAAGGTGAATTCATCGTTGAACTTGAAACAGATAAAGTAAACGCTGAGATCATTTCTGAAGAAGCAGGTGTATTAACACAAATTTTAGCTGAAGAAGGCGATACTGTACTAGTTGGTCAAGTTATCGCAGTAGTAGAAGCAGGCGAAGGCGCAGCAGCAGCTCCAGCAGCGGCAGCACCAACTGAGGCAGCACCTGCACCAGCAGCGCCACAAGCCGCAGCAGCACCAGTTGCAGCAGCTCCAGTAGTAGAAGAAACTTCTGGTGAGCGTGTAGTTGCATCTCCAGCAGCACGTCGTCTTGCACGTGAAAAAGGTATTGACCTTGCCGCGGTATCTCCAGTAGATCCACAAGGACGTGTACGTGTACAAGATGTAGCAGCTCATGGTACAGCACCAGCTGTAGCACCAGCAGCACCTACATCAGTAGCAACTTCAGGTGGCCCAGTAGTGTTCACACCAGCAGCTAATTCTGACCGTGTAACAATTGAAAAAATGAGCCGTCGTCGCCAAACAATTGCAAAACGTTTATTAGAAGTGAAACAATCAACAGCAATGTTAACAACATTCAACGAAATTGACATGACAAACATCATGGCACTTCGTAAACGTAAACAAGAAGAGTTTGTAAAAGCAAACGACATCAAACTTGGTTTCATGTCATTCTTCACGAAAGCTGTTGTTGCAGCACTGAAAAAATATCCATACGTAAACGCTCAAATCTCTGGCGATGAAATTCATTTAAATAACTTCTTTGATATCGGTATTGCTGTATCAACTGAAGAAGGTTTAGTCGTACCAGTTGTACGCGATGCAAATAGCAAAAACTTTGCAGAAATCGAAAAAGATATCGCTAACTTAGCGACAAAAGCTCGTGATAAAAAATTAGGCTTAAATGACATGGCTGGTGGATCATTCACAATCACAAATGGTGGTGTATTCGGTTCATTAATGTCAACACCAATTATGAACGGTACACAAGCTGGTATTTTAGGCATGCACTCAATTGTTAACCGTCCAGTTGCAGTAAATGGTGAAGTTCAAATCCGTCCAATGATGTATGTAGCACTTTCATACGATCACCGTATCATCGATGGTAAAGATTCTGTAGGATTCTTAAAAACGGTTAAAGAATTAATCGAAAATCCTGAAGATTTATTATTAAATTCATAATCCCATTAAACCCTGCGAACAATGTTCAGCAGGGTTTTTTGTATGACGAAAGGTACTGACCGATTCTAAGCTTGAAAGAGTACGAATGTTACATCGTTTAGAGGAGCAAAGAAAGAAAAAAACGCAACTTTTCTCACATATAGAACATACTCTATAATAAATATTTGTTGTAATTTTCAGAAATATCAACAAAAGTTCAACGATTTAAAGTGGAAGCAGAACGCACAATATCCTAATATTGTCATTAGTCAGAAAAATGTTAAAATCGTCTTGACGAACATATTAGTTTTATAGTAGTATCTAAATATCAATTAAATAAACAAACCTCACGAATTGTTACCAGTGAGGTAGAGGCGCGGTATTTATTAGTTCATTGTTGAGTACAAGCAAGCGAAGACGCAATGAAGAAGGAAATATCGCCGAAGTATAAAAGGAGCTCGTACTTTTATACTGGGTCTGCAGTGAATAAGTGCAGGACTGTCCTAGTAAATGGATTTCCAGATTTACTAGGTTGTGCTATCTCGGAAACATGGAAATTATAGTGAGGATTTGGGCAACTGTCATAAAAGGTAAGACCTAAGTTCAATATACTTAGGTCTTTTTTAGTACAGTTGTCTTATTTTTTTACAGAAAAGGGGAGTTTTTCATGAAAAGAAAATGGTTGTTAGTAATGATCTCTATCATGACAGCAATTGTGCTAGCTGCATGTGGCACAAGTGACAAAAAAGAGGGCGGTTCAAGTGATGCTGGAACTGACAAAGAAGAAGGCGGCGGTGAATTCCGAATCGGAATGGAGGCTGGCTACCCACCGTTCAACTGGACACAGCAAGACGATGCAAATGGCGCAGTGAAAATTGCGGATAATGCAGAGTATGCAGGTGGCTATGATGTACAAATGGCAAAGAAAATTGCTGAAGGTTTAGGCAAAGAGTTAGTCATTGTTAAAATGGAGTGGGACGGATTAGTTCCAGCGCTACAATCGAACAAAATTGATGCAATTATCGCAGGTATGTCACCAACAGAAGAACGTAAGAAAACAATTGATTTTACAGAAAACTATTATACTTCTGATTTTGTTATGGTTATTAAAAAAGGTAGCAAATATGAAGACGCAAAATCGATTCAAGACTTCTCAGGTGCTAAAATTACATCACAATTAAATACATCTAACTACACAGTGATTGACCAAATTAAAGGTGTAGAAAAACAAACGGCAATGGAGAGCTTCCCAGCAATGCGTGTGGCTTTAGAAGCAGGTAAAATTGATGGCTATGTAGCTGAACGTCCAGAGGGCATTTCCGCTTCTGCTGCCAACGATAAATTCACATATGTAGCATTTGAAGAAGGCTTTGATACAGACCTATCAAATACTTCAATTGCTGTAGGCTTACGTAAAGATGACGCAAATCGCGAAAAAATCAATGAAATCCTAAAAGGCATTTCAGAAGATGATCGTCAAGCGATTATGGAAGAAGCTATTTCTCAACAACCCGCAGCACAATAATGACATGGCACGGACTAGCAACTAGTCCGTGCATGATCATTTCATCATTATCAAAATGAGAACCTCTCTACATAATGATAATGTCCTAGCGTGACAAATCATAGAATGGTAGAAAGAGCTAGGGCACAAAAGAAATAAGCAAGCAAGATGACATTGTTAGGAGGAACATCATGAGTCTTGAATGGATACTTTCAATTATTGAAAACAACTGGCAAATGTTTTTACGAGGTGCGTATTATACGTTACTGATTTCGAGTATTAGTACAATTATTGGTGCATTTATCGGATTTTTCATCGGAATTATGCATACGATTCCAGTTCGTAAAAAAGGTGTGAAATTTTATAGCTTAAAGCTCATTAATTTTATACTGACATGCTATGTTGAATTTTTCCGTGGTACACCAATGATTGTACAGGCTATGGTTGTCTACTACGGATTAGATATCGCATTCGGTATCGATATGCACTTTATTACAGCAGGTATTTTAGTCGTTTCCCTCAATACAGGGGCTTATATGGCAGAAATTGTTCGTGGCGGTATTGTCTCCATTGATAATGGTCAATACGAGGCAGCATCAGCAATTGGCATGAATCACTTCCAAATTATGCTTCATGTTGTCTTACCACAAGTAGCGCGTAATGTTTTACCAGCGACAGGTAACCAATTAATCATGAATATTAAAGATACAGCCGTATTAAATGTCATTGGGGTAACGGAATTATTCTTCCAAACAAAATCAATTTCGGGTAACAACTTCCGTTACTTCGAATCATTCTTCGTTGCATGTGTTCTTTACTTCATCATGACATTTACCGCATCTCGCATCCTTCTCTATGTTGAAAAACGTCTAGATGGTCCTGATGCCTATCAAAAAGAACAAAAAGAAGCCGTATAGGGGGACGCACAAATGGCAGTCATTAAAATCGAACATTTAAGTAAATCATTTGGACGTAACCAAGTGTTAAAAGATGTGAATTTCCAAGTGGAGAAAGGGGAGGTAGTTTGTTTAATTGGCTCCTCTGGCTCTGGTAAATCCACATTGCTTCGTTGCATAAATTTATTAGAAACGCCAAGTGGCGGTCAAATAATTTATAAGGGGGAAGACATCCTAGATGAAAAGCACAATATACAAGAATATCGTACACATCTAGGCATGGTGTTCCAGCAGTTCAATTTATTTAACAACCACAATGTCATAAGTAATTGCACAGTGGGCCAAATCAAAGTGATAAAACGTTCGAAAAAAGAAGCGGAAGAAACGGCGCTTAAATATTTGAAAATCGTTGGTATGGACCAATATGTCAACGCCAAGCCACGTCAGCTCTCAGGCGGACAAAAACAGCGTGTGGCCATCGCTCGTGCCTTATCAATGAATCCAGATGTAATGCTATTCGATGAGCCAACATCCGCATTAGACCCAGAAATGGTGGGTGAGGTGTTAAAGGTAATGCGCCAGCTCGCAGACGAGGGCAATACGATGCTCATCGTGACACATGAGATGGAATTTGCCAAAGAAGTAGCAGATCGTGTTGTCTTTATGGACAAAGGCGTAATTGTGGAAGAAGGCCCTCCAGCACAAGTATTAGTCAATCCGCAACATGAACGTACGAAGGAATTTTTAAAGCGTACATTAAAATAAGCACAAAAAAGTGAGTCCAACCTGTTGGACTCACTTATTTTCTAGCATTCCATTCTGCATAAAGCACAAAGCAGATTGCGAATGCTACAGCAATGATAAAAAACCATTGCGGTACACCACCAAAACTCATCATAACACCTCAAATTTTCATTTTTTTTGGATAGAATAGGGTATAGTATTTCTTTTTTCTCCACAAAAGACCAAAAATATTATAAAATAAGCAATAGACATTAGCTTTTGCTAGTAAAGAGAGGTAGAGAGAATATGTTACATTTAAAATGGAAAGATGCGCCAACATTACGAACGGTTACCTGCAAACATACAAACGCATCGAAATACTTAGTATCAAACGTGTTAACAGTAGGCAAAGAATATGAAGTGAAAAATGAAACAGAAGAATTCATTTTTATTATCGACAACACAGGAAATGTCGGCGGCTATTATAAAGATTATTTTGAATAAATAAAAACAGGGTGGTTCAGAGTATTTGCTGAGCCACCCATTTTTTTTAATCTCGCTGATAGCCTTGAGCACCCGCTACATCTTGCAGCTGTTGTTTCTCTTGTTCGGTTGCTGTATGCAGTGCAAAGACATCCTTAATCGCTGTTTGTAATTCTCGCTGTGTTTCTTTAAATTTCGAAACTTGCTGTTCAAACGTAGGACTTGAGAAGCGATCATGGGCCTTTGATAATCGTTCTTCTAAACGTGCATAATGATGATCCATATGCATGGACAGCATCATCGCCAGTTGATTTTTCCAGAGCGGAATTAAGGTAACGATAGAAAATTCAATTTTTTCAGCTAACGTTTGATTGGCCTGCTGAATCATACGGATTTGAGGAGCTGTTTGCAGCGCGACTTGCTGTGATACTTGTAAATCATAAATACGTTGATCCAGTCTTTCAATTTGAGCAGCAAAGTCATTTAATTGCTGGATCGCAAGTGGCTGTTTGCTTGCTTGGACACTCGTTATTTGTGCAGGTAGCTCTACCTCAATGGCTTGCTGCTTCTTCATTTGTCCTGCGGCAATGGCAGTTGCCAATTCCTCAAAAAATCCTCGATTATGGGCATAAAGCGCTTCTAAGTTTTCAACATCCTTTATCAGCTGGAGCTGTGCACGTTCCAGCTGTACACCAATACGCTCCACCTGTATACTAATACGTTCAAATTCTGTTAGTGTTTGCTTTACAGTAGGCTCGGTTTTGCCAAAGATTTTTTTGAAAAAGGTTTGCTTCTTTGGTTCCAAGGCGGTCGGATCTACTCGATCTAACGTCTGCATTAAAGAATCAAGCATTTGGCCAATTTTTGTAACGTCCTTTTGCTTTACTTGAGCAAGCATGCGGTCGGCAAATTGAGACAGAGCTCGCTGTGAATCTTGCCCAAGGGACAGCAATGATTCAAAATCAGTCAAATCGATTTGACTGGCATATAGTAATGCACGACTTTGTGCAAGAGGCGATAGCGTTTCATAAGTCGCCATCGCCTCGTTTTGTGGAGTTGTTTCTAAATAGGATTGGACTAGTGGAGAAAGCCCTGGTATGGTATTTAGTTGAAATGCGTGTTCGTTCGCTGTCATTTATCATCGCCTCGCCAGTCCAATTGTTCTCTACGTCTAAGATTGGAACGATTTGCGAATTCAATCTCCATTTGCAGATGATCGATATCATTAGCAAGCGCATCCTTTAAATCAATTTGAATTGTATCATTCAAATCAGTTAGGGTTTCACGTGTTTTTGATAAGGTCAATTGAATTTCCTTATCCTTCACAGGCTGCTTTGAAAGCATCGTATATTTATCCGTTAATTCCACAGCAGAAGGTAAGTGTGCATAGAAAAATGGTTCCACATTATAAAATTTACGTGGGTCTGTCTTGACGATTTTGACGATATTTTTGGAGATACGTGTCATTTCAAGTAGTTGTTTAAAAGCAGAAACAGAACGTACACGTAAATAGTTTTGACTCAATGTTTGAATATGCTTATTAGCTGTTAATACTTGTGTTTCAATGTGTTTGAATTCTTCTTTTGTGATGCCTGCTATTTGCATGACTTTCTTTTTTTGTCTATGTTTCAGCAACGCTGTACTCGTCGCATAGGAACCCGCAAACAGTAAACCACCAAGGAAGAATCCAGGATTTGCCGCAATTGCTGCGATAGAAACAGTCGTGAGCGAAATAAGAAAGCTGGCACTATGTCTAGAGAAAAACTGTCCGACACTAAGCATTGTTTCATCCTCCTTGCTTTTCAATATGTCTATCTTCTTATACGAAATAATCGACATAAAGTTTCATTGAAAATTAATCCCTTACATAAATTTTACTGCTATTTGTGAACTTTCTCAATGATAATACATAGAATAAGTGAGTTGTTTCGATGAATAAGTCGGTTTTGTAATCCTAAGGAGCCATTTTGGCATCTGAATGAGCGATTTTTTGCAATTCGGTCTTTGCATAGAGGAGCGCAATTTGATTCAAGATCGCTTCTGCCTCAGAGCGAGCGGTTAAATGAAATCCATGAGCTAATAAATGGAATTTTAAAGGCCTTATATGAAACTTTTTCCAAATGAATTCGTAACTGATACAAAGGGGGATATAGGATGACGAAGATTTTTCTGGTGTCTATTACTAAAAATATCGATGAACAAGTAAGTGAGCAGAAAGTGAAAGAAAAAGTCTTTGAGAAAAAATCAAAAGTAAAAGCCTATTTAAACAAAGAAGGGTATATGAAGGAATCTAAAAATCAATATGTGAAAATCACTGATGAATCGATATTAGTTGCTGCAATTCAAAAAATAAAAATCAAAAAATAATGATGAGGTCATGTTCTTAAGAGCATGACTTTTTTAATGATTTTAAAAGCTATTTAAAAAAGCCAGACATTAAACAATGTCTGACTCCATACGTATATAGCCTTTTAAATCATCGTATAATTCTAAAGAAAATGAATTGGAATCGGCTTGGGGGCTAACGCCTTTTTGGACAAAAAGAAGAAATTCATTGAGTGCCTTTTCTGAGCCCTCCACTTCCACTTCAATTTGTTCAGCGTCATTCAATCGACAGTATCCTTTTAACCCTAATTCAATAGCTTTTTGCTTGATGAAGAAACGGTAGCCTGTGCCGTAGACATCACCAAAAAATTTTATACTTGCTCGTTTGTTCAAGGGAATACCTCCTACTTCATGAGGGAGAGGGGCGAACCTCCCCATTATTGCATGACACGTTCTTTTTCTAAATAGGCAATTAAGTTATTAATGTGATAGAGTACATGCTTGGATGCCTCATCGACCTCTTTTAGATGAACATCAGCTTGCTCGATATGACCCGCTTTATGGGCTTCAGCCGCAAGCTTCGCTGATTCATGGACGCGTAAATGATAGCCATCTAATTCATGATAGTCCTGTAAATGACCGAAACGTTCGACTGTCCGAGGTGCTGTGTACCATTTGCCAAGTCGACAGTCTCGATGAGAAGAAACATCGCTTGGATCAACGTTTTCTAGACCAAGGAACATGTTATAAATGCGCCATTTCCATAAGATATGATCCGCCTTCGATAATTGTAAAAGGGCAATAGATGAAAGCTGTACATTATTGTTTGCAATAAGATCATTACGGAAGCGGTTAATTTCTTTCCCTAATAAATGAATATCGCTGGAAGTATTATGACTATAATCACGAATATCTTCCTGCAAGCTTGAAATTTGGATCATTCTTGCTGAGACTTCATCAATCGCAGCTGCTTGTTCTTGGGAAATGGCAGCTGTATTTGTCACATCTAAATTAATACCCTCAATCGCTTGAACAATGGCATTTAATAATGGTAACGAATCTTTTGCTTCTACGGTTGCTTCTTTAATAATAGCTGTTGTATCTGTAATCGAGTTAGATACATCGTTGGAATAACTCTTTAAATGATGAACATTGGCAGAAACTTCACTTAGCGCAGATACTGTGTTTTCAGCAAGCTTTCGTACTTCCTGTGCAACGACCGCAAAGCCTTTTCCATGCTCACCTGCACGCGCTGCTTCAATGGAGGCATTAAGTGCGAGTAGGTTGGTTTGATCGGCGATTTGGTTGATCAATGTGACAACTTGCTCAATATCATTTACCCGTTTTTGCAGTTCTGAAAATGAGTCTACAATGGAAGTAAAGGTTTCTTCTGTTTTAAAAATCTCCGACAAAGCATGCTCAATTGCGTTTTTACCTTTCGTAGCATGGTCAACAGATTCAGTTGTTTTCTCGGATATATGGGAAGACATGCGTGCAACCTCATTGATAGAGGCAGCGATCTGTTCTGTTGCAGCAGTAGAGGATTGAATCTCCTCATTTTGCTTATCTAGGCTAAAAACTAAATCCTTCATGTACATAATTTTGGCATTGACATCCATTAAAGAGGATACTTCTCCCACCACATTTTCAATAATGCGCTCTGTCAACACTTCCACTAATAATTCTTGATCAACATTGACAGCGGATTGGAATGATTTCATATATTGAAATGCTTTATTCGGCTTGATTCCAAAATTGTATAAAATATATGTAGTAATATAGAAGGCAAATTGGTTGAAGACAACAATTAATTTACCTGGCTCATATTGATGCTTGCGAAATAGATTGAAAAATTTGACAGTTTCGTCTACATAATGATCATCACGAGTTGCTAAGAAAAACTGCGTTAAGTATTGATTAATATTTTCTTCACTAATGATTAATTGAGAGGTAGGGGATATCTCGCTTAAATAATGATGAAAAATGGCATTCATGGAAGGGGTAATATCTTTGAGCTTTTGATAGAGTGCCTTTAAGTGCTCCTCATCTTGTGAATTGAAATGATTGAATGCCAGTGTTTGGTAAAATCGGCCTGTTGCATGTAAATCTGTACCACGTTTTAGTAGTTCTTCTAGCTCTGCTTTAGGTCGAATACTTGAAAACATAAAAAAACCTCCAAAAAGTATGTATAATAAGGTAATAATAGCATAATTCAGGTGGTTTTAATAGACATTTCAGTTGTGTTTGCTAAAATGAAACTATCTTATGACAGCAAGGAATGGGCAAATATGTATACAATTATTTACATGAAAGCGGACTATGAGCCTTGGTGGAAATTTGAAGGCTGGGAAGCTTATATTCAAACAGAGGATACATTTGACACGAAGGAGCTCTTTGAACGTGCATTACAGCAAAAATTAGCGCATTTTCGTTCCTCTTACGATAATGAGGCAACGAAAGAGGAGCAATATTGGGCTTTTTGGTCTGAGGATGAAAGCTTTTATTGTGAGGCTTGCGATGATGATGCACAAGTATATCATGGAATAATTGCGTGTAAAATAGAAGAGAAGTAAAATAATTTTGAAAAAAAGTAAAAAAGATTTTTTCTTTATTTGACAAAATTATGAATGGCAGTTATACTTGAGTTAACAATTTAATTGCTTCACCGGAAACATGAATTCACATATTACAAAAAGTGATCGCGTTAGTTCGGTACTCTTTGTAATATGTGAATTTTTTTCAATCGCTGAAGAAATTACATATTGTTCACTTTTATTTTTTGGAGGTTTTCTTAAATGAAACAAGGTACAGTAAAATGGTTTAACTCAGAAAAAGGTTTTGGATTTATCGAAGTTGAAGGTGAAAACGACGTATTCGTACACTTCTCAGCTATCCAAGGCGAAGGTTTCAAAACTCTTGACGAAGGTCAAAAAGTGGAATTCGAAGTTGTAGATGGCAACCGCGGACCACAAGCTGCTAACGTAACTAAACTTTAATTCTCAGTAATTAAAATTACTTCGTTAAACCCAAGACATCCTATGCAAATAGGATGTCTTTTTTGTATCATTTGTAAGTTTAAGGATTACAAATCCTATTTTAGGTTAAATATATAGTAGTGGCGGATAGACTTGCAAAAGTGAAGGATAGCATTGCCAAAGTAGCGGATAGCGCTATATAAGTAGCGGATAGCCATGCGAAAGTAATGGATAGCTACACAAAAGTAGCAGCTAACCCCATAAAATGAAGATTAGTACCGCCAAAATACCGCATCACTTGTAATGAAGGAGGCAGATGAATGTGAATAATGAAGAAAAATTACCTGATGAACAGGAGCAGCAAGATTTTTATCAGAAACTACGTACAAAATTAGTAGCGTTTCTTGGATCGAAAAAGGGAAAAAGTAATAAGTTTACACCATATTTAATGTTTGTGCCTGATTTATTTCATTTATTAATTAAAACCGTAACCGATGCGGGTGTGGATAAGAAGAGTCGTGCATTAATTGGGGCATCCATTGCGTATTTTGTATTGCCAATGGATTTAATGCCAGAAGGACTGCTAGGCTTTGGTGGCTATTTAGATGATGTTGTACTAGCAACTTTTGTAATAAATACGATTATTAATAAGTTGGGCCCAGATGTAGTGGAAAAGCATTGGACAGGGGATGACAAGCTTTTACATGTGCTACAAAAGGTCGCAGAAGTGAGTGATGAGGTTGTCAGTAAAATTCCTGTAAAATCGCCAATTGCTCAGTTTGTTAAGCAAGAAAGTAAAGACAAATAATAATATTATGTAAACTTAAGATACCCTAAAAAAAGAACCTGTCATCAGCAGGTTCTTTTTTTATTGCTCCTCTAATAAATTACGGAGCTGTTGTACAGGTACAAATAGGCCAACGCGACCAATGGGCTCATATTTCATCGTGGCAAAGATAATCCCAATGACCTCACCATGTTGATCGATTACAGGGCTACCACTATTGCCACGATAAACAGGAGCTTTTAGCATTCTAACTGGCTCCTGCCAATCTTCTAATTGAATGGATTCTAGCAATGTTCCTTCATTAGCAATGCCGGTGAATGCAAGTGGATTTCCAATAAAATAGACATGTTCATTAACCGTGTAAGGTGGATCTTCTGCAAGAGGTAGATAGGGCAGTTGCTCGGCTTGCACCTGGATGAAGGCTAAATCTACAGCTGGATAGCTCTCGATTAATGTTGCCTCCATCAATCCCTCATCAGGAAAGACGACTGATAATGTTGTGGCATGTTCTACTACATGGGCGTTGGTGACAATCAGACCATCTGGTGAGATGGCAAATCCAGTGCCTTTACTGGAGCCTGTTGAAATTTCTACGACTGCCTTTTTATATGCTTGTATCTCTTCTTGTGCAGAGAGCCGCGTTGAAACCTTGATAAATTCAAGCGCAGGTATGGAGTAGATTTGAAAAATGAGGGCAAAGGTATTGAAAAACAGCACCAGTGCCATACCCCACACAATCCAGCGTACAAGAGGCTTTTGTTTTTTGGGCTTTTTTCCATGAATGCGTTCTTCTCTCGCTTGTGCCAATGCTTTTTGCTGTTCCTCAAGTACAAGTTCAATAAATTCTTCTTCCGTTAATTCATCTTGCTTTGGTGTTGCATTATGTATATCACTCATTGATTGGCCCCCTTTGCTAAAAAACAGACGCCCAAGCAGGACGCCTGTTTTCTTTCAATTATTCTATTTTTTGCAAGGTTGATGTCACAACAAATGGCTCATCTTGCTCTGTTTCCATCCTATCCTCTTTTCGAATTAGACCAATGTCCTTTGCAAAATATTTGGTTGTGGTCATTTGTTCTTCAGAGCGACTTAGCTGGATGACATCTCGATAGACCGTTGTACCAGTATCAACAGTAGCAGAAGTTGATTCAATGGTCCAACCTTGAAAGCTTGTCCCGACTTGCAATGGCTTTTGAAGTATGGTTTCCAGTACAGGATAAGAAGCTGCCTCAGCTGTACTTGGCATGCTTGGATTACTGTCAACAGGTTCTCGATAGACAAGATCAATACTTGTATCCGTTATGCGATAGATTTTTAATAGTGTCACTCCACCATTATCCTCTATTTGTACGATATGCTGTGTATCGAGATAGGTAGTTTTTAGTGTGAAGCTGGCAAATTCATTTCCTTCCCCTTGAAAAGAAGCAACAGATCCATCAGGTGGAAAATAGGAGAGAAGTGACGTGTGATCTTGTTCTACTGTTTGCTTGTCCTCCACAGCCGGAGTTGGTGATGGCACCGACTCTTCCTGGACTTCTTCACGACAGCCAGCAAGTAAAAATGCTACAGAAAGTACTAGAACAGGGTATCTCATAGGCAAACTCCTTCGCTATTTTCTTTTATTATACGTGAACGAGAAGTGTTATACGAATGAAATGAGATATTAATGCAATAATATTATTATGTAAACTAAATAATAGAAACTTGTAACAGCATGGAAAATTATCTATGATAGAAATGAAGTGAAAAAATGGGGGACAAAGACATGTATAGACAAGTAGATGATTTCTTACAAGAATGGTCCAATGCATCAAACGGAACACTGCAGGTATTACAGGCTTTAACAGATGATAAGCTAGATCAAAGTATTGTAGAGGGTCACAGTACACTTGGCTGGTTAGGTTGGCATTTAGTTGGAGCAGCAGGTTATTTTAGCTATCTTGCAGGTTTAAAGGTGCCGTCGATTCGTCAAGAAGATCCAGTGCCAACGACTGCGGCTGAGATCGTGACAGCCTATGAAAACGTAGCAAAAGGTATTAAAGAGGAAGTGGCTAAGCTTGCTAATGAAGATTTATTAGAGGTTGTAAATGGCTTTACTGCGCCAATGCCGAAAGGGGCTATATTACGTGTATTAATCGACCATCAAACACATCATCGTGGACAAATGACGGTTCTGCTACGTCAAGCAGGTTTACCAGTACCTGGCGTGATGGGACCAACAAAGGAAATGCAATAATCACGTGAGCGGCGGATAAATAGTTTATCTGCTGCATTTTTTTAAATTGACACTTACCTACTAGTAAGTTAGTATAAAGCCATGACAAATAGAAAAATGCAAATTATAGAGTTAACATTGAAGAATATTCAGGAAAAAGGATTCACATCATTTAGTTATGAGCATTTAGCAAAGGAGCTTGGTGTCACGAAGGCCAGTATTCACTATCATTTCGAGAAGAAGGGAGATTTAGGGATTGCTGTTTGCGAAAGAATTCAACAAGGGTTAGAGAGAACTTTTACATTGATAAAGGAGTCCACTATGCCAGCTGAGGAAAAGCCGTTTGCCTTTATTATGCAGCGCATAAAATTTCTTGAGCAAGACGGCATTTGTCCTATCTCAGCGTTGCAGGCAGATTATCAAGAATTACCGCAACCAATGCAAGATAAGCTTCAGCAGCTTAGTCAAATGGAAATCGATGTCTTTGTTGAGCTATTGAAAGAAGCAAAACAACAGGGTGCACTCCAAGCTACTAATGATTTGGAGGCTCTCGCTATATTACTTATTTCGAGTACGAAAGGGGCATTACAATATAAACGTGTTGTAGGAGAAGCATTCTTTTTAAAGATGCTGGAGCAATTAAAGGAACTGTTAAAGTAAGACATGAAACGAGAAGGAGCGATGTGCATGGTACGAAGAGTCGTTGTGACTGGCTATGGTGTTGTTTCCCCGTTAGGTAATTCGGTATCAGCCTTATGGGAGAATATTAAAGCAGGAAAATCAGGGATTCAAAAAATTCAAGGGGAGGCATTCAGCGGCATTCATACGCAAATTGCTGGGACGAGTACGGATTTCGATGCAACGCAGTATATGGATAAAAAAGAAATCAGTAAATATGATCTATTTGTGCAATATGCTGTTGCCGCTGCCCAACAAGCTCTGACACAAGCCAATTTAAATATGGAGCAGGTAGATAAGGAGCGTTTAGGCGTTTACATTGGCTCTGGCATTGGGGGCATTGACACAATTTTAGAAAATCATCAGGCTATGCTTGATAATGGGCCTCGGAAGGTGTCACCATTTATGGTGCCCATGATGATAAGCAATATGGCTGCAGGAATACTAGCAATTAAAACGGGCTTTAAAGGACCAAGCTTTTCACCTGTTTCAGCCTGTGCGACAGGAAACCAAGCGATTGGAGAAGCTTTCTTAGCGATTCGACATGGCTATGCGGATGGCATTTTAGCTGGCGGAGCGGAGGCACCGATCAATCCACTTAGCTTTGCAGGATTCTCACGCATGAAAGCCATGTCCACTAGAAATGATGAGCCAACAAAGGCCAGTCGACCATTCGATAGCGAGCGCGATGGCTTTGTCATGTCTGAAGGAGCTGGCATCGTATTCCTAGAGGAGTATGAACACGCCAAACAAAGGGGCGCTACAATTCTCGGTGAGATTGTTGGCTATGGTGTGACAACAGATGCTTATCATATTACAGCACCTGATTTTACGGGTGCCGCCAATGCCATGAAGCTGGCATTAAAAATGGCAGCTATCGATCGGGCAGCTATCGATTATATCAATGCACATGGTACAAGCACACCAGAGGGGGATAAATCTGAAACGAAGGCGATTAAACACGTTTTTGGTGACCATGCCTATCAACTAAAGGTCAGCTCCACAAAGTCAATGACAGGACATCTATTTGGCGCGGCTGGTGGAATTGAAGCCATTATTACATTGAAAAGTATAATGGATGGCATTATTCCACCAACAATCAATTATGAAACACCAGATCCCGAGTGTGATTTAAACTATGTTCCTAATGAGGCGCTTCATCAAGACGTTAACTTTGCGCTATCCAATGGGTTTGGCTTTGGTGGTCATAATGCTGTGCTAGCATTTAAAAAATTTGAGGAATAAGGCATTCGCTATTAGATAAAAAAAGTGGTATGAATTTGATTGTTCATACCATTTTTTTACGCTTGTTCTATTAACTTGAAAAGAGAAGAGGGAACGTAAGCTATGGCAAGTCAATAAGTTTTCCTTATGACAAATGGCTAGAAATTCGTATTATAACTTATATTTAGACTATGGTAAATTCAAAGGAAAAAGGGGGATGGATAATGCGAATCTTTGATGCACATTTTCATATCATTGACTTTAATTTTCCGATTATCGAAAATCAAGGATATACACCACCAAGCTATATAGTAGCGGATTATCAAAAGGATACAGTGAATCTTCAGATAGCGGGAGGCGCCATTGTATCAGGATCTTTTCAAGGATTTGACCAAGCCTATCTTTTAAAAGCATTGAAACAACTGGGTCCCACGTTTTGTGGGGTAACGCAATTACCTAATACGGTCACGGATGATGAAATTGTACATTTACATAACAATGGGGTACGGGCATTACGCTTTAATAGTAGACGAGGTGGCTCAGAGGATTTATCACAGCTAGATACCTTTGCACGACGGGTTTATGATTTGGTGGGCTGGCATAGTGAATTATATATCGATGCGAAGGAATTACCCGAGATAGCCTCGACAATTGAAGCATTACCAGCCATCTCCATCGATCATTTAGGGCTGTCGGAAGAAGGGCTACCACATCTATTAAAGCTTGTTGATAAGGGTATACGTGTCAAGGCGACTGGCTTTGGTCGTGTAGAGCTAGATGTGCAGCATGCGTTACAAGCGATTTATCATGTTAATCCAGATGCGCTAATGTTTGGAACAGATTTGCCATCCACAAGAGCCAAACGACCTTTTAACAATGCGGATGTAGAATTGATTCAACAGCTTTTTGATCAACAGGCTGCTGATAAAATCCTCTATGAGAATGCGCTACAATGGTATTTCCAACGTTGAATAGGAAAAAAGAATCCATTTTGACATCAAAATGGATTCTTTTTTGATTGTGACGGTACTAAGCATTTCGATAGTTGGCAAACATAATTTCCTTATAATACTGGTCTAATTGAGGCATACCCAGCTCTTTTGCGATCATCAGCTCAGCCTCACGGTCATATGCTACTCTAATAAATTGGATGGCATTATTGGACTGTGTTCCATCTAGGATGGCATAGGAAGCGGAAGTTAGGTCAAGTGAATTACCAACACTCCCAACATTACAAAGAATTCCTTGTTTATATGTATGTAAAAAAGTTGTATGGATATCGCCATAGAACACAATATCAGGTTGTTTCTTGTAATGGATTGAATTGGTTACTGCATTATTCTCAAACATAGATAAACGCTTTTCAAGTGGATGACTCTGTAAGATACGTTCAAACTCGCTTCTTGGGGATGCATGGAAAAATCTAATGAGCTGGTCATTTAATTCAAGATCAATATGAAAGGGTAATGACCCGAGATACTGATAGTCTTTTGTTGTTAATCGATCTTTAAACCATTGTAGAAAATCATTGTCAGTAGGGGATTGAATAAATACATCCCAATTGCCTCGAACGACTTGCTCACAATTCTGTTGGATGAGCTCTATACATGCAGATCCTTGAGGACCCTTGCCAATTAAATCACCTAAACAAAAAATTCTGTCAATTTTTCTTAAACGAATGTCTGCTAACACGGCCTCTAATGCCGTTTTATTTCCATGAATATCTGATATAATGGCAATTTTCTTCACAACGTTTCCCCCTCATCAATGCTATACTCTATCATTCTATAAAAATCCTTTAATACCTTTATAAACCATATAAACGCAAAAGACAAAAAAATCCTCTACCGCTGTTGGTAGAGGATTTTTGTAAAGCTTAGCTTAAGCCTTGGCTATCTTTCCACTCTAAGAATTCATCATATGTTAATTGCTTATCTAAAATAGTACCGTCTTCACGGATTTCGATGACACGGTTAGCAATTGTTTGGATGAATTGATGGTCATGAGATGTGAAAATCATTGCGCCTTTGAAACGAATTAAGCCTTCGTTCAATGCTTGAATAGATTCAAGGTCAAGGTGGTTCGTTGGCTCATCTAATAAAATAACGTTTGCTGTTGCCAGCATCATTTTTGATAGCATACAACGTACTTTTTCGCCCCCTGATAGAACAGCAGGGGATTTCTTCACTTCTTCACCAGAGAACAGCATACGTCCTAGGAAACCACGTAGGAAGCTTTCTGTTTCATCGTCTGGAGAATATTGGCGTAGCCATTCTACTAATGTTTTTTCAGAACCTTCGAAGTACTTGTCATGATCGTTTTCGAAGTAGCTTTGAGATGTCGTTACACCCCATTTAAATGTGCCAGCATCTGCTTCTTTTTCTTCCATTAAAATATCAAGAAGTGCTGTTTTCGCCATTGGGCTACCAAGTAAAACAATTTTATCTTCTTTGTTCATCGAGAAGCGAATGTCCTTGAATAGTGTTTCGCCTTCATGACTTGCCGTTAGGCCGTCTACTGTTAGGACATCGTTACCAATTTCACGGCCGATTTGGAAGTTGATGAATGGATATTTACGGCTTGATGGCTTAATATCATCCAGCTCAATTTTATCCAGCATTTTTTTACGAGATGTTGCTTGCTTTGATTTAGAAGCATTCGCAGAGAAACGTGCGATGAACGCCTGTAGTTCTTTAATTTTCTCTTCTTTTTTCGCATTTTGGTCTTGTGCCATTTTTTGCGCTAATTGAGAAGACTCATACCAGAAATCATAGTTCCCTACATATAATTGGATTTTAGAGAAGTCCAAATCCGCAATATGTGTACATACTTTGTTTAAGAAGTGACGGTCATGGGATACAACAATAACTGTATTCTCAAAGTTAATCAGGAACTCTTCCAGCCATTGAATTGCCTTTAAGTCAAGGTGGTTGGTAGGCTCATCGAGTAATAGCACATCAGGCTGACCAAAAAGGGCCTGTGCAAGTAATACTTTGACTTTGTCAGAACCTTCAAGATCGCCCATTAGCATGTAATGAAGATCATCTGAGATACCTAAACCGTTCAATAGTGTAGCTGCTTCTGAATCAGCTTCCCAACCGTTTAGCTCTGCAAATTCACCTTCTAACTCTGCAGCACGCATGCCATCCTCATCTGAGAAGTCTTCCTTTGCATAGATAGCGTCTTTTTCTGTTTTCACGTCATAAAGGCGTTTATTCCCCATAATAACTGTGTCTAGCACTGTATGCTCATCGTATTCGAAGTGGTTTTGTTTCAGAACAGATAAACGTTCGTCCTTACCCATCGATACATTGCCTTCTTGCGCTTCAATTTCACCAGAAAGGATTTTTAAAAATGTTGATTTACCAGCACCATTTGCCCCAATTAAACCGTAGCAATTGCCTGGTGTGAATTTTATATTTACGTCTTCAAATAGTTTACGATCGCCATAGCGAAGACCTACATTACTAACTTGAATCATGCAAGTTCCTCCTTTTTTCACAATGGCTCTAGTATAGCATGAAATATGTTCCATAGTCTATAAACATTATTAAATCAAGGTTTGGCGTTCTTTCCACATTTTTTGTTAAACATAAACTGAATAAAGATACAATAAAAAAATTAAATTTGGTGTAACTTTCTTTGAGAGTGGAGCGTCTATTGTAGTGTGATTAACTATTTTTGAAAAAGAATAGAAAAATGACATCATTTTCCATGGGGATTTTAGTTGCTTATTTACAATGGTTTCGTCTAAAATGATTCTGACTGTTTATATGTCAAGTAAATCATCACTGGTGCCCACAAGCCCATCCCCGTTTTGAATGCCAGCTACTCGTGGCTCTTTCATTTATCCTAGATTGATGTTGCTAATGTTAGACTAAAAACATCACAATCCTCATAAATGATTTCATTCATTTATCTTGATGATAATTTTATAGAGAATGCTATAAGCTAAAAAATTATTCATTTGTGGTAATGATATGCCTGCGTTCAACTAGGACATTCAGCCCTTGAGGCGGGAATGATGATTAAATAAACACATTGATGGTAAATTTAACAATTGGAGGTATATTATGGGTAAGGGCTTATTATGGACAGCCACTTGTGTAATAGTAGTTTTACTTGGGTTTGGTAGCTACTATTTTATTAAAGAAATAACAAACTCAATGGCATACAATAAATTAGTGGATGAGTATAAAAAGCCAGAACCAATTGAACATATAGAGGCAGAATATGATGTTATTGTCATTGGTGGTGAACCAGAGGGTGTTGCTGCTGCTGTTGCTGCTGCTCGAAATGGTGCGAAAACATTGTTGGTCGAAAAACGACAAGAGTTAGGTGGATTATTTACATATGGTATGCTGAATTTCCTCGACATTCCTCGTGATGGCCATAACAACTCGATAAGTGAGGGAATATTTAAGGAATGGCATGAGCTTGTTAGAGGGAATGACGCTTTTGGCATTGTAGGTGCTAAGGCAGCCTTTAAAAAGCTGATCGATGAAGAGCCCAACTTAACTTTATCCGTGCAAACCGAGATCGTGAAAGCAAATGTTAAACAACAACAATTAACGTCCGTGGAATTAAAAAATAAATACGGTACATATGTTGTGACGGGGAAATCTTTCATAGATGCTACACAGGATGCTGATTTTGCAGCCATGTCAGGCGTTCCATTCTTTGTGGGTGGAGAAGATATTGGCATAAAGGATAAGCGTATGGCTGTGACTTTAATGCTGCATCTAAAAAATGTTGATTGGGATGAAGTAAAAAAAGCGGCTAAGTCTGGTGTATTTGGCGGTGCTAATTTAAATCATACCGTTATGTGGGGCTTTACAAAGCTGCATGATGAATACAAGCCATTACAAGAGGGTACAAGATTACGAGGGTTAAACTTAGCTCGTGTAGATGATGAATATTTCATCAATGCCTTACAGATTTTTGGTATTGATGGCTTGAATGAAGCCTCCAAACAAGCGGCTATTGCCACTGGGAAGAAAGAAACGTTACACATTCTAAAATATTTACAAACAAACTTCCCAGGATTTGAAAAGGCTGAAATTGTTAGCTATCCAGAAGAACTCTACGTCCGAGAAACAAGACATATTTGGGCAGAGTATCAATTACCAATGGCAGACCTTTGGAAAAATAGTGATCAGTGGGATAGCATTGGCATTGCCTCTTATCCAGTCGATGTGCAAGCGCAAACGCCTCATGATTACGGCTATGTGATCGCATCACCAAAGCAATATGCCATTCCATTCCGTTCATTAGTACCGAAGGACATTGATGGCTTACTGGTTGTCGGACGCTCTGCTGGTTACTCATCACTAGCAGCTGGTAGTGCACGTATTGTTCCAACAGGGATGGTGACAGGTGAAGCGGCTGGGACCGCAGCTGCTCTTGCACAGAAGCATGATGTAACCTTTAGAGAAATGAGCAAGGATAAACAATTAATTGCTACATTACAAGAGCAATTGACTAAACAAGGTGCCTATGTTGATTCATTTTCAATTGAGTACCCATATCAAGGAGAATGGTATGATGAAGCCATTCAAACGCTCATTAATTACGGCCTTGTAGTGGGCGGCTATGATAATGACCTAAAAGTAGATAGTAAGGCGACGAAAATAAAGTTTGCGAAAATGTTAAAAGAGAGTATGCTACGTGCTGGTGGAGAAAGTACATCAGAAATGAAGGATCAGCTCGAAATTGTTATCAATAAAGTTTATAATCAAGGTGATGAACCCATTGAGCGAGATGAGCTAGCCCAATATTTGGCTGATGTCCTCATCGGTGAATCCAATGCGACAAGCTGGGATACGTTAGTTGAAAAAGGAATCGTCACTGAGCAAGTAGCCAAAAAAATCTCTCATAATAAGAAACTAAAATTAAAAGAGATGTATGCCATTATGGCTGATGTTATTCATTATGTAGAAAAAAAACGTTCCTCATTGTGAGGAGCGTTTTTTGCCGAATGGGCAACATAAAAAAGGTTGACGCTGCTAAGGAAGTCCTGTAATATATGTCAAAATCATAGAAAAATTCGATGAAAAAGAGAGTAATTGATGGGAAGACTGGCAAGCGAGTTAGGGATGGTGGGAGCCTAATGCAGGAACCATGAATGAAGCGCACTTTGGAGAAGATTCTCGAAATAGTAGTAGAGAATAGCGGGGCGTCACCTCGTTAACAATGGAAAGTGGTCATGTCACATGGCAACTAGAGTGGTACCACGGGATTATCATGCTCTCGTCTCTAATTATAGAGGCGAGGGCTTTTTTATTTGGATAGGAGGAGGAGCAAGATGAATAAACAAATCGCCGATAGTATAGCAGTCGTATTAAAGCAGCAAATAACAGGGGAGGAAATATTGTCACTATTAGAAAAACCAAAAAGCTTGGAGCTAGGGGACGTGGCCTTTCCATGCTTTACCCTAGCGAAAGTGTGGAAACAGTCTCCACAAAGTATCGCAGCACAAATAGCAAGTCAATTAAACCATGACAGTATCGAGCGTGTGCAAGCCGTTGGTGGCTATGTCAATATTTTTCTAGCTCAGCAACAGGTAACGCAACAGGTGTTGAGCAAGATTCTACGCGATAAGCAACAATATGGTACTAGCTCAACAAAGATGGGAACGGTCGTCTTGGATTTTTCATCTCCTAATATTGCCAAGCCCTTCTCAATGGGACATTTACGTTCAACGGTTATCGGCAATGCCTTAGCAAATATAGCAGAGAAAAATGGCTATCAAGCGATTCGTATCAATCATTTAGGGGACTGGGGTACACAGTTTGGTAAGCTTATTGTTGCCTATCAGCTTTGGGGGGACAAACAGGCTATTTCAGCGTCACCGATTAAGGAGTTGCTAAAGATTTATGTGAAATTTCATGAAGAGGCAGAGCAAGATCCAACACTGAATGAACAGGCTCGTGCCGCCTTTAAAGCATTGGAGGATGGTGATGCAGAGGCACTAGCATTGTGGCAATGGTTCCGAGATGTGTCATTAGATGAGTTTCAAACAATCTATAAGCTGTTAGGAATTGATTTTGATGCCTTTACAGGTGAAGCCTTTTACAATGACAAAATGACGCCCGTTGTGACAGCGCTAAAAGACAAAGGGCTACTCGTAGAATCAGACGGTGCGTATGTTGTGGAGATGGAGGAGATGCCTCCATGTTTAATAACGAAAACGGATGGTGCCACGCTGTATGCGACGCGTGATTTAGCAGCCGCCCTGTATCGTCAACAGCACTATCAGCCCGAAAAGATGTTCTATGTCGTTGGTAATGAGCAGTCCCTCCACTTTAAACAACTTTTTCAGGTCATCGAAAAAATGGGCGATCCTTGGGCAAAGAATCTACAGCATGTCCCATTTGGCATGATGCTGAAGGATGGCAAAAAAATGTCGACTCGTAAAGGCAAGGTGGTGTTATTAGCAGATGTGCTAGCTGAGGCCATTGCGACGGCAAAGCGTAATATTGAGCAGAAAAATCCTCATCTTTCAAATAAAGAGCAAGTAGCACAGCAAGTGGGGGTTGGAGCGGTAATTTTTAATGATTTAAAATCCCATCGTCTAAACGATATTGAATTTTCAATCGAGCAGATGATGAATTTTGAAGGCGAAACAGGTCCATATGTACAGTATACGTATGCGCGTATTTGCTCTATTTTAGATAAAGCGAAAGCTCCGACTCAAGGTAAGATATTGAATTCTTTAGGAGAGCTGGCTTGGCCGATTATCTTATTACTAGAACAGTTTCCCAAAACGGTAGCTATGGCTTTTGAGCAGGCTGATCCGTCTCAAATAGCGAAATATGCCTTACAATTGGCACGCTTATTCAATAAATATTATGCACAGCACAAAATAGTAGCAGATGATGAACAGCAAGCATCCCGTCTTGCACTATGTCAGAGTGTCGCCATTGTTTTAAAAGAGTCATTAGCCTTATTAGGTATTGAAGCACCAGAAAATATGTAATAAACAATAGCCATTTAAAGGCAAACTGGCCAATGATTGACCATCCTTCGAAAACATGATAAAAGGATAGAGGAATCCATGCAAGCTTTTCATAAATGAAGGCTGCGTAATAGTAGAGAGGATCGAACAAATGGCTAAAAAACAATGGACCATTTCACTCACCTTCGTAGTCATTAGTATATTTTTTGTTGCACTTAATATGAGACCAGCCGTCACGGGAATAGGACCTCTTTTTAACATCCTCATGACATCCTTACATGTCTCGAATACAAGCATGAGCTTTCTCACAGCGATTCCCGTTTTTTGTATGGGATTATTTGCTCCATTGGCTGTCCCGCTTCAGCGAAAAATGGGCACGAAATCAGCTATCACCCTTTTAGTGGCTATCCTGGTCGTCGCGAATGGGCTACGCTTTTTCCAAGCAAGCTATCTCTTGCTCATCGTGACAAGCTTTGCGGCAGGCTTAGCGATTGCAATGATTGGTCCTATTCTAAATGCTTATATTAAGAAAAAGTTTCCAGAACGCTTTACGACAGTAGTCGGTATCTATTCATTCGGTATAGGCGTAGGGGCTACTTTAAGTGCAGCCTTAACCGTGACTTTTTATCAGAGTTTCAGTAATAGCTGGACAATCGCCCTTGGTATGTGGTCAATCCTTGCGATAGTTGCTCTCGCTATCTGGCTAGCGGCAATTCCATCCGAACACAACGAGCAGCTACACCAAGTAACTGCGTCAGAAGATGTCCGTAATCCGTGGACATCTAGACGTGCCTGGGTAATCTTACTGTACTTTGGTTTACAAACATCACTTTTTTTCTCAATCATGTCATGGCTTACACCGCTATTGCAGGATAAAGGCCTGTCATTAGAGGCAGCAAGTACCATGCTGACCATTATGTCGATTGTACAAATGATAGGGAATATGGCGGTACCAATGTTCATGGAAAAATGGCCCAGTCGAATGGCATGGCTACTAGTGTTAAGCTTTGTTGGCGTGATAGGATTTATGCTGCTGTGGCTGACAACAGGTATTTACCTATGGCTGGCTGTTTTATTAATTGGTATTGTGTTAAGTGGGCTGTTTCCAATCGGCCTATTGTTGCCTCTTGATGAAGCCAAAAATGATCAGGAGGCCACTAGTTGGTCATCTATGGTGTTGGCAGGAGGCTTTATGGTAAGTGCCATTATCCCCATTCTAATAGGCGTTTGCTATGACCTAACTAGCAACCATATATGGACGTATCTGATCTTTGTACTATTAATGCTCGGCATTCTAGTAACGACAGGACTATTAAGGAAAAAATCATTGTAAGAGACATGTGTCAGGTTGCACATGTCTTTTTATGTGAAAATTATTTTGTGGGTATGATATCCTTCCATCCTCATAGCAAATTTCGTCTTTCACCAATATTAATGGGTAGAAAGAAATGACTTTAGGGTAGTTGCTACATTTTTCTAATATTAATTAACTTATAATAATATTATGTAAACTTGAAACATTACTAGTCCTTGATTATGATAGAGAAGAGAGAATGTAGAAAAGAAAGTTTTGGTGAAGGTATGTATAAAAAAGTGCTCATTTTAGGAGCGACAGCTTTTCTTGTAGCAGGCTGCGACAGTCAAATAGGGACAGGATGGTTTCAAAATAAAAAGGCAGAGGTGGAAACAGAGGGAGCTGTGACGAAGCAACAGGAAAAAATTGTCCCAGAGGTCAAAGTGATTGGAGAGCATGGTGTTGGAGCAGGCATTATTATCAGACAACAGGATGATCAACTGTATATTTTAACGAATGGCGCACTAGTGGCATCCAAACCAACTGCCCTTGTTCAATTTGGTCAGGACAAGCTGGTAGCAGCAACTATTCATGTTATGTCAACCGCCTATAATATGGCCCTGTTACGAGTAACCTATCAAGCGGATGTGCAAGTGCCCAAGCTATATGATGGTGAGCTCAATCAGCTAGCTGTTTATGTGAATGGCTTACCCTATACGATTCAAAAATACCAAGATAAAGTTGCGGCTTATTATATAGAAGCAGAACAATCGATACCTCTAGGAAGCCCTGTTATGGAGGCTGAAAATGGCGCCATTGTCGGTCTATATTTTAATCGACAACAGCAAGGAGAATCCCAGCCATACATATTGCCTATAAAGGAATTCCAAGCATCCATTGATGAATGGATTGAAGAGGGCATGACAGCCAATGTACGACTTTCCCAATCGAAAAACTTGTACCCCTATATTGAACAAGGGGATAAAGAAGCTGTACAGCAAGCA
The DNA here is from genome assembly GCF_036698265.2 of Lysinibacillus sp. IITD104. Lineage (NCBI taxonomy): Bacteria > Bacillati > Bacillota > Bacilli > Caryophanales > Bacillaceae > Lysinibacillus > Lysinibacillus sp. IITD104. The sequence continues at coordinate 2,326,310 of NZ_JBAHYH020000001.1, read as the reverse complement.
ATCGAACAATATGGAGAAAATGTATTTGCATATAATACCGATGAAATTAAGCTATTTTTAGATACGTTTCACAAGTATTTAAAGGGGGCAGTGACAACTCAGGATGCAAGTGTGATGAAATCGATTGTCGGCACAGAGGCTATACAAGAAACCTTGGCTAGTATGGTTGCCTATTATGCTTCCAAGCAAGCCAAAATTCATTTCTCCGACACGGATATTCAGGCAATTCGTGTAGAGGGACAGCGTCTTATCGTACAGGCTAAAACGGAATATATCCTAACGAATGCTGCTGGACAGGAGGCACTTGCCTACTCCAATATGGTGTATGAGTTAGAAAAAAATGAACAGGGCGAGTACAAGCTACTTGGTCTCACAAACAAGGAGTGAATTTTGCATGGAGCAAGCTAGACAAATGCTACAGCATCATTTTGGCTATGATACCTTTCGCCAAGGACAAGCCCAAATTATTGAACAAACATTACGAGGGCAGTCAAGTCTTTGTGTCATGCCAACAGGTGGAGGGAAATCCATTTGCTATCAAATTCCAGCGTTAATGCTTGAGGGGTTAACCATCGTGATTTCGCCTCTGATTTCACTGATGCAAGATCAGGTGGAGGCTTTACGTACAGCGAATATTCCAGCAGCCTATATCAATAGTACGCTGACAGCACAGGAAGTGGATGAAACCATGCAGCTTGCTCGTGCAGGTTATTTAAAGCTCCTCTATATTGCACCTGAACGACTGGAAAGTACGACGTTTCTTCAAGCATTGTCGTATTTATCTGTCCCATTACTTGCGGTGGATGAGGCCCATTGTATATCGCAATGGGGGCATGATTTTAGACCAAGCTATCGTTCGATCCACAAGCTTTTTACGCTATGGCCACAAAAGCCCACTGTTTTAGCGCTGACAGCCACGGCAACGCCAACGGTTTGTGATGATATTCGTCAATTGTTAGCGATTGATGAGCAGGCAACGGTCATGACAGGCTTTTCACGTGAGAATTTGGCACTTTCGGTGTTAATTGGTGAAAATAAAGAACGGTATGTAAAAAATTATGTACAACAAAATAAACAGGAAGTGGGCATCATTTATGCAGCTACACGAAAAGCGGTGGACGCCATTTATGATGTGCTGAGCCGCTCTGGTGAAGCCGTTGCGAAATATCATGCAGGTCTATCAGAGAGCTTGCGGATGGCTGAGCAGGAGCGGTTTTTAAAAGATGAGGCACGTATCATGGTGGCAACGAATGCTTTTGGTATGGGGATTGATAAAAGTAATGTGCGCTTTGTGTTGCATTATCAAATGCCTCGTAATATGGAGAGCTATTACCAGGAAGCGGGACGTGCTGGCCGAGATGGTCTGCCAAGTGCCTGCATTTTACTGTATGCTTCAGGGGACGTTCAAACACAGCGTTTTCTTATCGAACAGTCACAGGATGAGGCACGTATTACACAGGAGCTAGCTAAACTACAAACAATGGTCGATTATTGCCATACAGAGGGCTGCTTACAGAATGCGATTTTAGCGTATTTTGGAGAAGTAGAGGAGGAGCCATGTGGGCGTTGTAGTAACTGTATTGACGGGCGAGCAGTGACAGATGTGACAGAGGATGCGCAAAAGGTGCTGGCCTGTGTTGTGCGTATGGGACAAAAATTCGGTAAGACCATGGTGGCACAAGTGTTAATTGGCTCTAAAAATCAAAAAATAGCTGAATTTGGCTTTGCCCGTTTATCGACCTATGGCATTTTAAAAGGACAATATGCCTCAAAGGATGTCTCCAACTTTATCGAATTTTTAATTGCAGAGGGCTTGCTGGCCGTGAAGCACGGTACATTCCCAACAATTTATGTATCAGCTGAAGGCAAGGAAGTGCTACTTGGCAATCGACAGGTCATGCGGAAGGAAGCTGTCACAGTGAAGAAGCTGGTGGATAATGATCCATTATTCGAACACTTACGGGTATTACGCAAAGAGATTGCTGATGAGGAAAAAGTACCGCCATTTGTTGTATTTTCCGATAAAACATTGCGTGATCTATGTGATAAAAGACCAACCGTATTGGAGGATTTACGACAGGTGAGTGGTATAGGCGAAGTAAAATTTGAGAAGTATGGTCAACGCTTCTTTGACGCACTACAATCGTTTTTAGAGGCCTCCGTTTAATAAATTTGTTGCCATCGCATAGAAAAGAGGTGTCTCCAACTTGTGAGACCCCTCTTTCTTTATTATTTTTCCCAATGCTTCGCAATGAATGTATCTCGCCCAGAAACGGCACGGTCTTGCTGATAGTGTGCTGCCTCTTTTTTATAATAATCCTGATGATAGTCCTCTGCTGGATAGAAGCGTTCAGCATTGCGAATTTTGGTTACAATAGGTTTATCAAAGCGTCCGCTATTGGCAAGCTTTTCTTTCGAGGCCTCTGCGATTTGCTTTTGCTCATCTGTATAGGTAAAGATTGCGGTTGTATAGGATTCGCCACGGTCATGGAATTGTCCATACGCATCCGTCGGGTCAATTTGCATCCAATAAATATCAAGGAGCTGCTCATAACTAAAAATAGCAGGGTCGAATTCGATTTCCACTACTTCTAAATGACCTGACGTTCCTTTTTTGACATCTTCATAGGTTGGGTTTTCTAGGTGGCCACCCATATAGCCTGAAGTGACTTTATGTATACCGTCCCACTCGACGAATGGCTTGACCATACACCAAAAACAGCCACCAGCAAATGTCGCTTTTTCTATCATTTGAATCATCCTTTCTTTTGTGAAAATATTATAGCATTGTTTTACGCCAAACTGTGCAAATGGGTGTAAAATAACGTTTAGATAGAAAAACATGGAATAGATCCTTTTTAAAATGAAACTTTCTAGCTAATCAATCGTTACATTAACTATATCAAAATAGAGGAGTTAGTTGTTATGGAAGAGCAAGATTATACAAGACGCTCCCAACGTCCTAAAAAGCGTCGATTACGTAAAGGGAGAGCATTTTTTACACTATTACTATTGTGTATCATTGTGATTGTCGGCTATTCGGTCATGCAATATCGCAGTGGACTAGAGCTAGCCAATGACACGAAAGTAGCACAGGAGGATTTTACTGGTGATAGCATCAAAGGGGATATCGAAAACTATTTGATTTTAGGGGTCGATACACGTGGAGAGGAAAAATCACGTACCGATACAATGATGGTATTATCCTGGAATAAAGCAAATAACGATATTAAACTCGTATCCTTTATGCGTGATATTTACGCGGATATACCAGGCTATCAATCCTATAAGCTTAATACAGCCTACTACCTAGACGGTGTTCAGCTATTAAAGGATACATTGACAAATATGTTTGGCCTACCGATCCATCATTATGCACTGATTGATTTTAAAAACTTTGAATCATTAGTGGATATTTTAGCACCAAATGGTGTGGAAATGGATGTTGAAAAGGATATGTCTGAAAATATTGGGGTAGAGTTAAAGCAAGGTGTTCATCGTTTAAATGGTCAGGAGCTACTAGGCTATGCGCGTTTCCGTCATGATGCAGAAGGCGATTTTGGGCGTGTTGCACGTCAGCAAAAAGTAATTGAAGCATTAAAAACAGAGTTATTAACACCTTCGAATATGCTGCATTTACCAAAATTTGTTGGTGCGGCACAGGGCTATATCACAACAGATTATTCATCTACTGAGGAAATGCAGCAAGTGCTAAAATTGCTATCAAAGGGCAAGGTAAACATTGAGAAAGCAACCATCCCTATCGAGGGGAGCTATCGATTCCAAAACTTTAGCCATGCGGGCGATTCCATTGTCATCGATGTAGAGCAAAACAAAGCCTTTTTAAGTGATTTTTTAGGTATTTCACTAGAGTGATGTTTCGCAAAAACCAGCATTATCCTGTAATATAAAGGTAGAGCATTTGGATTGGGGTGGATATATGGAAAAAGAGAGACCAAAAGAGCGTTCAAGCCTGTTAGCAACCAAGTTTATTCGTTTTTTAGGTGGTAGAAACCTATTATTTACACTGGTGATTTTATTACTGGTGGCATGTGTTATTTTTATGTTTAATCAAGTTTCCTTTATCTTTACCCCGCTACAAGTTTTATTTGAAGTAGTCATTTTACCTGGGGTACTAGCCGTCATTGGTTACTATTTATTACGCCCATTGCTGGCGATTCTAGTACGATGGCGTATCCCAAGGATATGGGGTATTTTAATCCTCTATATTGCGGTCATTGGTGTCATTACATTACTTGTGGTGCTAGTCTATCCATTTTTACGCGATCAGTTCACTAATTTAGCACAGGAATTCCCAGAGTACTTCATGGCATTTACGCAAAACATTGTAGAATTCCTGAATCATTCACGTTTTAATGAGTACTTAGATAAAATTAGTTTTAATTTTGATGAAGTTTTGAATAACTTCACAACAGATATGGTAAAAACAGTGAAGGATATGGCTACCAATGTAGCGCAGGGTGTGGCATCTGGTATTACGGGCTTCCTATCAACGTTAACAGGTATTGTGCTATCACTTGTAACGGTGCCATTCATCCTGTTTTATTTACTAAAAGAGGGCGAAAAATTACCGAAATTTATGCTGAAAGTGTGCCCGCCACGTATGCGTAAAGAGGTAACTGAGATTTTCCATGACATGGACAAGCAAATTAGTTCGTACATACAGGGACAGATTTTAGTATCCATGTGTATTGGAGCAATGGTGACGATTGGCTTCTTAATTATTGGCATGAAGTATGCTTTATTGCTCGGCTTCCTTGCGATGATTACAAGTGTGGTGCCCTATTTAGGACCCGTTATTGCGATCACACCAGCAGTCATTATCGCTCTTGTTACATCCCCATTGATGCTGATTAAGCTAGCGATTGTATGGACAATCGTTCAGTTAATCGAAGGAAAGTTCATTTCTCCGCAAATTATGGGGAAATCACTCAGTATTCATCCAATTACGATTATCTTTGTGCTATTAACGGCAGGCTCGTTATTTGGTGTCCCAGGTGTTATTTTAGGGATTCCTGGCTATGCGATCTTTAAGGTACTTGTCACGCATTTATTCAAGCTCTTTAAGCAGCGCTATAACCGCTACGAAGATGACGTTCATCAAAAATATGATATCTAACAAAACAGCTACTGCTAGCAACGCAGTAGCTGTTTTTTGCTGTGGAAAATCGCATTATGCTATTCTATTAGTAGAGCTAAAACAAGGGAGAAAGGAAATGGCATACATACCGATCAATTTTCAAGAGAAATTGGCTAAATTTCAAGAGCATTGGTCTCCAAAGGTCATTGCTGAAATGAACGATTATCAATTCAAACTCGTTAAAGTTCAGGGGGATTTTGTTTGGCATAAGCATGAGGATACGGATGAGGTGTTTATTGTCCTTGAGGGGCATTTAATCATCGAATTCCGAGATGGCCAGGTAAGCTTGCACGCAGGAGAGATGTTTGTGGTTCCTCGCAATGTGGAACATAAACCCTTTGCTGCTTCGGAGTGTAAAATTCTGCTTGTAGAGCCAATGGGTGTCGTGAATACAGGTGAGGAGCAATCAGCACTTACCGCTGAAAATGATGTGTGGATTTAACTATCATAGAAAAACCCTTCCAACTAAATGTTAGAAGGGTTTTTACATTGACTAATTATTGCTTTGCTAATAACTGTACTTTTGCTAAGCGATCCACGGCTTCTTGCAGAAGTTCCTTTGGTTGGACTAATGCTAAACGTAAATAGCCTTGTCCAGCTGTACCAAATACGGTTCCTGGAACTGTGACAACGCCTACTTGTTCAATCAATTGAAAGGCTAATTCTGTGCAATCGATAGCATAGGGATATTTAGCCCATACGAACATTCCACCATCAGAGGGTGCTGCTTCCCAGCCTAAAGCTTGTAAGCCATTCATTAGCGTTTTATGGCGCTCAGAGAAAGTGGCACGTAAGCTTTCCGTAATTTCCTCAGCGTTATCCAGTGCGACGACAGCCGCATCCTGAATAGGCTCGAAAATACCGAAATCTAAATTTGATTTTAATTGCTTAATAACAGCGATCATTTCTGCATTTCCTGCGATATAGGCAATACGTGTACCAGCAAGACTAAAGCTTTTAGAGAGGGAGTTAATCTCCATACCGACCTCTTTTGCTCCTGGTGCAGCTAGGAAGCTAATAGGGCCATCTCCTGTAAAATAGAACTCTGAATAGGCTGCATCATGGAGGACGATGATATTATACTTTTTAGCAAAGGCGATGACTTTTTCAAAGTATGCTAATGACGGCATCGCTGGTACAGGATTTCCTGGTAAGTTTAAAATCAATAGCTTTGCTTTCTGTGCAATTTCTTCTGGTACAGCGTCTAAATCAGGTAAATAATCGTTGTCGGCTGTTTGAGGCATGTAATAAGGTGTTGCGCCAGCTAAGTGAATCCCTGCGTCATATGCTACATAAGCTGGGTTTGTGGATAAGACGATGTCTCCTGGATCACAAAAGGCGATGGGCAAATGGACTAAGCCTTCTTGTGATCCAATGGTTTGAATAATTTCTGTTGCGGGATCTAAATCAACATTACTACGACGCTTATAGTAGCGACTTACTGCGTCATAAAAACGCTGTGTGCCAGTCAGTGTATAGCCGTAAGATTCAGCTAAACCTGCACGATAGGAAAGATGCTCACGTATTTTGGCATGTGGAGGAAGATCAGGGCTGCCTAAGCTTAAGTCAATTAAGGTCATGCCCTTTGCTTGCTGTTCTCGAGCAAAATTTTTCAAATCTCCGAAAATTGCTGGTGTAAATAATGACATTTTTTTAGATGGTACGATTTTCAAAACTAGTACACTCCTTGTAGTTGTATAACAGAATAGTAGTTCACATTTTATCATACTGAAGCGCAGAAAGGGACAGATATTCTGAAAAAAGAAAATATTTATATAATGAAGAGGATGTGTGCATAGACTAGCGAAAAAAGATTTTCTACTATTGGGAGAAGCTACTATAAATTCCTTCAAAGAGGAAAGTGTATTATACTGAGTATAAAGCTTTTCAGGTGGGGGGAGCCTTATGAGAACAGAGCAAGAAATGTATGATTTAATTCTGGCCACTGCACAACAGGACACTAGAATTCGTGCTGTTTACCTAAATGGCTCAAGAGCAAATCCGAATGTTCCAAGGGATATGTTTCAAGATTTTGATGTTGTGTATGTCGTAACAGACATAGCCTCTTTCTTACAAGATGATAAATGGATTCACGTATTTGGTGAGCGGCTGATGGTGCAGGAGCCTGATCGATTGGATAAGGGGCTTGGCTTGGACAAAGACTTTACTTATAGCTATACATATTTAATGCTACTGAAGGATGGGCATCGCATTGACCTTCGCTTATTATCGATACAAGCTATGCTAGATGAGTATGGGCAAGACAAGCTGACCGTCCCTTTACTCGATAAAGATCAGCTTTTGCCACCTATCTCTCCATCCTCAGATTGTGACTATCATATTAGTCCACCAACTGTGGGGCAATTTGCTAGCTGTACGAATGATTTTTGGTGGTGTTTACAAAATGTAGCCAAGGGCATTTGGCGAGACGAACTCCCATATGCCAAGCAAATGTTTGAGGAAACGACAAGGCAGTCCTTGCATCAAATGCTTAATTGGTGGATTGGTCAGCACTATCATTATCAGATATCTACAGGCAAAATGGGGAAGTATTTAAAAAACTATGTGCCAGCTAATTATTGGGCATTGTACGTAAAAACCTATGCCGACGCTGATTATGCTAACATGTGGAATGCCCTGTTTGAGGCATGCACACTCTTTCGAAGTATCGCAAAGGAGGTAGCCCATCACTTTCAGTTCGCGTACCCTCACGAGGATGATGCTCATATGTCAGCCTATTTGAAGCATGTACGTACATTACCACCAGATGCAAAACGATATTGTAAGGGGGAAGAGGGCAGTGAAGGTTTATTCATTAAGTGGACCAAGTGGCACAGGCAAAAGTACAAGTGCGCTGGCCTTTGCCCATAAATTAGGGGTGGAGGCCATTGTTGATGATGGATTACTCATTGTGAATGGTGTCAGGGTTGCAGGCGTTTCTGCAAAATTTGAAAAAAATACAATTACCGCTGTACGACGCGCCATTTTTACAGATCCTGTTCATCGTGAGGCTGTCCAAAAGGCGCTAGCTCATCATCAGGTACAGTCTATTTTACTGATAGGTACATCGACTAAAATGACGAATAGTATTGCCAAGCAGCTAGAGCTAGGTCCGATTGAACACTATTATAATGTAGAAGATGTCCGTTCATTAAAAGAAATTCAAAAAGCACGCTTTATCCGTCAAACACAGGGTAAGCATGTTATGCCAATTCCATATAGACAAGTGGAGCAAAATTTCTTTAAACGATTGGTGCAAAAGGGCATGGAGATTTTTTCATCGAAACGTGAAAAAATCGGAGAAACGACAATTGTACGCCCTGATTTTCAGCGGGAATATATAGAAATCAGCAAGCATGTTTATGTACAGCTACTGACATACTGCTGTAGCCAACAAGCAATTGTACAAAAGGTGGAGCAGGCACAATTTGTGCTAGGAGATCAGGTTCAAGCTATCCTCACTATTCAGGTAAAGCTACCGATCGATTATCCACTAGCAGCACGTTTATTGGCATTACAACAAGCTGTGCAGCAAGACTTTTATCTACATTTTGGCTATGAATTAGATGCTATTCATGTACATGTGAAAACGGCTTTGCAAAAGAAAAAAGCGTAAAAAAACAGGTACTCTGCTCGCACGTTGGCGTTAAGAGTACCTGTTTTTTACTTTGGTTGGCGGGTGAACCGTGGCTGGCGTTTTTCCACAAAGGCACGACAACCCTCCGCGAAATCACTGCCTACAAATGGTGAAGAGCCTTGCCATAAGGTCGGCGCACTATCGAGACATTCTTGAACAGATTGCTTCACGGCAAGTAAGGATTCAGGCGACATTCCTGCAACAAGCTTACCCATTCGAATCATGTATTTATTTAAATCTTTTTCAGCTACTAGGTAGTTAAGCATTCCAAGCTTGAAGGCTTCCTCTGCTTTAAACATTCGTCCTGTAAAGACTAAATCCTTGGTTGTGGCAGGGCCAACGAGCTGGACTAAACGCTGTGCAAATTTGTTGTTTAAGGTGATTCCTAATTTACCGACAGGAATACCGAGCTTGGCCTTGTCCGAGCCAATGCGGATATCGCAGGCCAAGGCTAATTCCAAGCCAGCACCCATCGCAGGCCCATTGATGACGCCAATCGTTGGAATTGGGAGACGCTCAATGGTAGAAATGGTTTTTTCCATATGTACAAAGGCTTCTTCAGCTTGTTCAAGAGAAATGGCATTGAACTCTTTAATATCGGAACCCGCTGTAAAGTTTTGGCCAGAGCCCCGTAAAATTAGTACTTTATTTTTCGGATTATCTAATACTTGTAGGGCAATCTTGGCTAATTGATCCCACATGTTTGCGGTTAATGCATTTTTTGCTTGTGGTCGATGAATCGTAATTATCGCTAGTCCAGCTGTTTCTTGATAAATAATTTTCGCATCTTCTGCTTCCAGTCGAGTCGTTTTTACTTGCATATCGGAAAGCCTCCTACATGTTAGTGTCTACCTTTATTATATAACACAATCAACGATAAACACGAAATGATACGAATTTTCACATAAAATTGCGTTGTTATACAAGAATGTAGGGAATAGTAAGCATTTATTGTACTACAACAGGGGAGCGGAATTTACTATTGTAAGAAAGCAAAAATTATGAGAAACTACTTTCGGAACATATGTTTCTTCATTATGTAAGGGGCATTTAAATGGTAGAAGCGGGTTTATGTTATGAAACTACAGATTATCCGACATTACAATATAATAAAATGAAATTAAACCTACGCACCCAAAATATAGTAAAATATAAATAACTCACGCAAAGTAAACAAGGAGGGGCGATATGGTTACACTCAAGGACGCATGGAATAGCTATGTATTACTGCTGCAATCATTGAAAAAAAGTGCTGCCACAAAAAAACAATACAATATGGATGGGCAGCAATTTTTAACATTCGCCCATAAGCAAAACTACTTGTATGTAGATCATCAATTGAAACATTTATTACAGCTCTACTGCGACTATTTAAAGGACACCTATAGTAATATCAACACGTTTAACCATAAAATAGCGACATTGCGAGGCTTTGTGGACTTTATTTTTTTACGAGAATGGGTGGAGCCTTTTGATTATCAGCATCTTTTACAGCCGAAAAAAAGACAAAAAGAGACACTGCAAGCACTGACAAATAAGCAGATCATGCAAATTGCAAACGTATGGCCCACCTATTTTCAATATGCTAAAACAAAGGAGCATGCATGGCTGGCAAGACGCAATGGCTGTATCGTTCAAGTGTTGATGGAAACAGGTTGTAAGCCTGCCGAGCTCGTTCGCATGAAATGGACACACTTTAATGAAGAAAAAGCGACTCTTTTTATAGCCAACCGAAATGGTCGTCGAGAAATAAAGTGTTCAACGATCCTCATGGACATGCTCGCACAGTATAAAAAAGAGACGAGCAATTTACATGAGCAAGAGGTGGGAGAATGGGTTTGGGTAAGCGAGGCAAGTATAGCGAAGCCAATTACTACGAAAACAGTTGAACGCATTTTTCAAACGATATCCCAAGATATAGGGAAGAATATAAGAGCCACTGACTTGCGTTATACGGTGATGCAACGGGCGTTTCAACAGGAAAAAACACTGGAGCATATTCAACAAGAAATGGGCTATGTACGAAAATGGGTGCTAACAGAAAGACAGCAGCGCCTAGAATAAAAGCGTGCAGTAATCGCGATTTATCACCATTACTGCACGCCTTTTATAAATGATTCAATGCTTTGACATTCACTTTCACTGTTAAATCATGCTTGCCTCCAGAATATACACCTTCCACAGGGCTAATGTCACTATAATCGCGACCAATACATAAAATAATATGGTTTTCTAATACTTCCACATTATTTGTGGGATCAAGACCGATCCAGCCAATGCCTGGAATCATGACCTCTACCCAGGCATGTGTTGCAATATCGCCGATGAGGGCAGAGTTTTCATCGACATATAGATAGCCACTGACATAGCGAGCCGGTATTCCTTTCGCCCGTAAAACAGCAAGCATGACATGGGTGAAGTCCTGACAAACGCCCCGTTTTAGTGCAAAAGCTTCACTTGCTGTTGTCGTGACATCTGTTGCGGTCGGGTCATACTCAAAGCTAGCATATAAATACTGCATTAAATTAAGCGAAAAGAGCACAGGATTTTCAGCGTGACCGATCGCATGATAAACTTCCTCTAATTGCTGCTCTGTCATAAATGTAAAATGTGTTGCTTTTAAATACGGTAAATAATGCTCATAGAATAGCTGTGAATGAAAGATTGTCTGCATTTCGGGTGAATATTGTATACGATGAATAAATGGTGCACGCTGAATACTAACAATTGAAGATGTATGAATTTCTAGTATTTGATGTTGCTCTGGTATATAAAAAGAACCAACTGTATTGCCCCAAATATCCGTATGCTCACGGGTTAGAGAGGATGGCGTGATGGCAATTCGATAAGATAATAATCGCTGACGCTCATCGCTACGCGGCTTTAAACGAATCGTATTCAAGCTTTGATCGACTTCAGACTCATATTGAAAAATATTTGTATGCTGAATTTCAAATTTCATCGTGTCCGCTTCCTTCTGCTTACTGACTTGCCTGTTGAAAGGGAGCTGTGGTGAATTCCTTTCAAGGTTGTACGCTGGGTTCATATAAATGATAGATTGTCGAAAAGGCTTCACTAAAAGCCATACATTGAGACAATCTTTCCTCCATCAGTTTTAGGGTTTCCTCAATAGTCATTTGCCAAAAATCAATATGATCGATTGCAAGAACGAGGCTACTAATATCCGACTGAAGCGTTAAAAATCGTGAGGATAAAGAATCGTGTTCAATAGCCGTTATGGCTTCTTCTATTTTCTTTACACAGAACATCACAGAACATGGGAAATGCACATCTTGGACTAAATACCGAATGACCGTTAGTAAATTGGTCTGGCGATGCTTCCGCATGTAGGATTCTCTAGCTGCGGAAAGCTCCAATAAAAAGGTACCATCATCCTCTAACAGTGATGTGCCTGTTAGCTTCTGTTGTTCTACGATTACAACGATCATCCGAATGGTTTTTTCTGCTCGTTCAAGCCATTTGCCGACCTGCATAAAATAGAAGGGAAGATCGCGATCCATTGTACCCTCAATTAGCCCTGTCTCCATCCATAAAGTCTTTCGAACATCCTGTAAAAAATCTTGAAGGGCAATGAGTGGAATAGGTCGCTCTCTTTTTAGTATGGACTGTTGCTTTGTTAAATAAAAGGAATTTTGAATTTCCCAAAGTTCCGTTGGCATACTATCACGTGTAACTCGTGCATTTTCCCGAATAGCACGTAATGTGGCATGAAGGGCATTACCGTTTTTCTCAGAAAACAGAAGATAATCAATCAATGGGTTAACACGAATCGTTGTGTAATGTGCTAAATACTCCTCCTTAGAGGCACAAATATTTAAAACAGCCTCCCAATGATCAATATAATCATGTTCTTGCCCTGATTGCTCCAACATATTCAACAGCTGTACCTGTAATATATGTGCATTTGTTTGTGTACGTTCACTATAACGTGCCATCCAGTACAACGCGTCGGCTACTCGACTTAGCATGCTGCAATTCCTCCTTTAAAATCCACGTATCCTTTGCACCGCCCCCTTGAGATGAATTCACAACAAGAGACCCTTCTTGTAGTGCCACTCTAGATAAACCGCCAGGCAACACATAGCAATCCTCACCCTTCATAACATAAACACGTAAATCAACATGGCAAGGATAAAATCGCCCATTCTGGAAGGCAGGGGCTCTGGACAATTTAATCGTTGGTTGTGCAATATATTGATAGGGCTGATCAATAATTTTTTGCTTAAACAAAGCAATCTCTTCTTTATTTGCATGTGGACCAATTAACATGTCATAGCCACCAGAGGCTCCTACATTTTTAATAACGAGCTTGTGTATATGCTCTAGCACCCATTCACGCTGACTGTCATCTCCAAGATGATAGGTTTTCACATTTGGTAGAATAGGTTCTTCCTGTAAATAATAGCGAATCATCTCAGGCACATAGGCATACATTGCCTTATCATCTGCCACCCCATTCCCAACGGCATTCAAGATGGATACATGACCTGCTTGATAAGCAGCCATTAAATGTGGAACACCTAATAAAGAATCCTCACGAAAGACAGTAGGATCTAAAAAGTCATCATCAATTCGACGATAAATAATATCGATTTGCTGTAGGCCATAAATGGTTTTCATATAGACCTTCAAATCCTGTACAACTAAATCACGGCCCTCGACGAGCTGGATGTTTAAATGCTGGGCTAAAAAAACATGGTCATAATACGCAGAATTGTACATGCCTGCTGTTAGGAGGACAGCTTTAGGCTCTCTTTCTGCTTGCAAGGAAGGTGGGCGATGTGTAAGAAGTGCTTTTTTCATATAAGCCATCTGTTTATCAAGAGGACGAATCGTATGCTTGGAGAAAAATTCAGGGTATACTTCCTTCATCACATCTCGATTTTCAAAGACATAGGAAATGCCAGAAGGGTTGCGTAAATTATCTTCGAGTACATGATAATCACCTTTTTCATCCCGAATTAAATCAATCCCTGCTAAAAAGATATGATTCGCAATTGGTACTTGAAGTCCTCTCATGGTTGGTTTGAAATATGGGTTATTTTCGACAAGCTGTCTCGGAATAAGACCGTCCTGAATGATCTTTTGCTGTCCATAAACATCCTGTAAAAATTTATTGAGGGCTTCCACGCGCTGTTTGACCCCTGCTTCAATCATGGACCATTTGGTTTGAGGAATAATAATTGGGACACAATCAAAAGGCATGGTACGTTCTGTTCCGTCTTGTGCACCATATACCGTAAATGTAATCCCTTGTCTGAGAAAGCTCGCTTGCGCTTGTCGGTATTTTTCTTCAAGTTGCTCCCGCGAAAAAAAGGATAGCTTATGATGAAAAGATCGATAATGAGGCTTTGGCTTATTGCCATCAAACATTTCATCGAAAAACAGACTAGAATCATATAAATTCATCATATGGATCGCCTCCGAATTCAAGTAGTAGTGAAAACATGTTACACTGTGAATAAATACATAAAAGGAGCTAACAACCATGACCATCATTAATTTAATGCAAGCGTATGAATTAGATAAACTATCCAAATTAAATTTATCAGACGAGGAGATTTTACGAGCTTTGCGTTCGGGGGATGTATCAGCTTGGCAAGAACAAGTACCAAACTATGAATTTAGTGAGACAATGGCTCTTTTTCAGGAAGGGGAACAAAAGTTCTTAGATGCGTACAATGGCCATTATCGAATCAAGTATGTAACATTACCAGGCATCCAACGTTTATTGCAGCTACGCTTTCAATTAGAAGAAGGGGAGGATTACCAACTATTAGAAACAGGTATCCAGCATTTAACGTGTGATGAGGAGACAGTCACAAGACTTCAGCAAATGTTATCGACAAACTGGTCACTAACAAAACAAGAAGATGGGACTTATTCAGTTTTTGTAAAATAATTCCATGTGTGTTGTGAGACGAATTGACATGGACAGTTACCCATCTACTGTTTTTTCAACGCGTCTCACACAGCAAATAAAGTCTACTAGATTTTAATATTCATTTATCGTGAACTTTATGCCTAAAATCCTATAACTGTCACAAAATAGTTGTAACAAAAAACCTCTTTTTAAAAAGGGTTTTTTTATTACCCTCAAATAGAACATTTGTTCTGTAGTGCGTAAAAGGGCATTTTTTTTCAATAAAGTTCCCAAATTTATATTTGGGAACGTTTTTTCATGGTAAAATAGAGCAAATAGAGGTGATGAGCATGCAAAAAACAAAACAACCAAAATTCATGAAGGATTTTCTTGTCTATTTAACAACCATCAAAGGAAAGTCTCAGCGCACAAGAAAAGAATATGAATATGACCTGACCTTATTTTTTCGCTTCTACAAAGCTGTCCAGGAGGATTTGGATATAGAGAATTTATCCACCATTGATATTGGCACTATTACAATAGAAGAAATACGCGAAATGAAATTAGAGGATCTTTATTTATTCATGGAATATTGCGAAGTACAGCGAGGCAATTCAGCTGCTGCAAGAGCGCGAAAAGTGGCAACATTAAAATCCTTTTTTAAATATTTAAAAGGCAAACGTCGACTTATCGAGGAAAATCCAGCAGATGAATTAGAAACACCAAAGATAGGCAGAAAACGACCTATTTATATGAACCTACAAGAAGCTACACAATTTATAGATGGGATAAAAAGCAATCAGGCATCCCCGAGAAATTATTGCATGATGATGTTTTTCTTAAATTTAGGAATACGTGTCACCGAGCTATGTCAGCTTAACAAGACATCCATTCAAGGACGTTATTTAACCGTAATTGGGAAGGGCAACAAAGAGCGCACAGTCTATTTAAATGATAGCTGTATGCAGGCACTTGCTGACTATGAAAACAGTGGGAAGACACCCTATAAAGGAGAAGGCGAGGAGCCCCTTTTTGTGTCACAAAAGGGAACACGCTTTACACGTCAAACCGTTGCCAAAATCGTTAAACGCATTAATCAGCAGTCAGGTCTTCAAAAAGAACGTCTTACACCACACAAGCTACGCCATACATCTGCAACGATGATGTATAAAGCAGGGGCAGATATCCGTAGTTTGCAGCACATTTTAGGGCATTCTAGCGTCGCAACCACGCAAATTTATACACATATTGAAGATGAGCAGCTACAGCATGTTTTAGAGAATAATCCATTTAATATTGTTCGTGAAAGATGATTTTCACCCCTCCATATCGAATATATAGAAGAAGACCTAATGAAAGGGGTAGCCTAAGTATGTCAAACGTCAAAGATCATCTTGATGCCACAAGAACACAATTGCTTCAGGAGATTCACTCATTGGACGATACAGCCTTTAATAAGAAACCAGATGCACAAAGCTGGAGTGTAGCGCAAATCTGCCACCATCTCGTATTAGTAGAGGAAGCAACAAAGAAAGCCATTACATGGGGATTAAAGGCAGAGGAACAGTCAACACCCGCTCGAAAAAATGTGCAGCTCATCTTAGATCGAACAAGAAAGTTCCAAGCACCGCCTATTGTAGAGCCAGCAGAAGAGCCCTTCACTGTTCAAGCGATGCTGGATTTACTCGCTACAACAAGACAGAACCTCCTCGCTTTTTTGCAAACAATCGAGGAACCCGAAGCATTAGCTAAGCGCGCTGTGCAGCACCCAGCCTTAGGAGAATTACCACTCGACCAATGGATTGAAATGGTCTATATGCATGAGCAGCGTCATATCAAGCAATTACAAGAAATCGTTAGAAAATAGCATGTATCAAAGGAATTTGGCCACTGGGAGTGAGCTAAATTCCTTTTATTGTTATTCAATTTTTCTGTTATAATCTCTTGACGTGCTACATAATCTGTTATATATTAAATAAAAATAATAAAAACTGTTATAAAACAGATTTCGTTAGAGGAGGAATTTTAAATGTCAAAATATCGTGAAGGTTATGAATTTTATTGTGAAATGTGTGAGCGCTACGGATTAGAGCCAATTTCTTTCCGCTATTATGTATTACAATTATCACAGCAACAACTTTCAGCTTACAATATGCAAGCAAAACAATTAGGAATTTAAAAGGATGTGATTATGACGGAAGCCGCCGTGAATATTTTATGAAAAGCCCAGCCATACTAAATAAAATGGTCTGGGCTTTCGTGATTTCATCAAGAAATTTCAGATAATTTATTGACAAGTATAGTAGTCTGTTATATATTTTTAAACAAATAATATTTCTGTTATATAACAAAATGAACTAGATATTATAGTAGCGAATGGGAAAGGAAGTTATGAGGATGACGGATTATCGAGAAGGTTATGAATTTTATCGTCAAGTATGTGAGGAGCATGGGCTAGAGCCTATTAATTTTCACTATTACATTTCAAGTTTATCCCAAGAGCAATTAGATGCCTACAACAAGCAGGCGAAATCGATAGGGGGTTCAATAGAATATGAGGTCTCTTAACATCTAAAATGCCTTACTTCCTATGCGGGACAGTAAGGCATTTTACTTTAACAAAAATTTTACAAGACATCAAAACGTACTATATGAAACTTTTATATTTTGTATTAAAAAGATAAATAGCCTAAATAAACTAACTTATATAGTTCAAAAGTATTGAAAAACTATATATTTAGACAATTTCAAGGTGTTTAGATACACTAAATTTTGTCTATTTTATTAAAAACTATCAAATGCTGCTTTGAATGTTTTTGAGATTTGGGTTGAATTAACTGCTTTTTTAAGACTATAATATAATTACATAAAAAAGGGCGATATACCACAACTTTATACCTCGCTGTAAGATAAAGCAAAAGTACCAAACCCTTCATATTTTAATGAATGGAGAATGAAAATGATGAATATCACGCCTAGTAGTGTTAATCAAATGAACTACAGTCTAAAAGAATTACAAGATATCTTTTCCGCCATGAATAGTTCCATCATTGTAGCGATTACAGATCGCACCGGAAAAATTACTTTTGTTAATGATCATTTTTGTAAAATTTCAAAGTATACGCGTGAAGAATTAGTTGGCCAAGATCACCGTTTACTAAATTCAGGCTTTCATCCTAAATCTTTCTTTAGAGAGATGTGGAAAACAATCGGTAATGGCGATATGTGGAATGGCGAGGTGTGCAATCGTGCGAAAGATGGCAGTTTATATTGGGTGAAAACAACGATTTTTCCGTTCCTAGATGAACGAGGAAAGCCTTATCAATATATTGCCATTCGCGTAGATATTACAGCGCAAAAGGACATTAAAAAAATTACTCATATTGCCTATCACGATGAACTAACAGGGCTACCAAATCGTCGCAAATTAGAACAGCGTTTAGAAAATGAATTTCATCAATCTCGACGTACAGGAGAGAAGTTTGCGTTATTTTTCATTGATGTGAATCGTTTCAAACACATTAACGACGGACTTGGTCATATTATTGGCGATATGTTTTTAGTGGAAATGTCCAATCGTCTGCGCAATATTGATCATACATCGAATTCTTTCTATCGCCACAATAGCGATGAATTTGTCATGATTTTAAATGATGTCAATCGCATTGATGAAATGGCTAAGGAAATTATTGGCGTCTTCAATGAAAGCTTTATTGTCGATACCTATGAATTTTACGCGAGTATTAGTATCGGCATCAGTGTATTCCCAGATCATGCAAACTCTGTGGAAGAATTATTGAAAAATGCGGATATTGCTATGTATGCAGCAAAATCTACACGAGGCAATCAATATCGACTCTATCGTGATAATATGGACGAGGCCAATGATAAATGGCTTTTGCTTGAAACAAAATTACATCAAGCATTAAAGCAAGATCGTCTAGAATTACATTATCAGCCAAAGATCGACTTAAAAACGGATTCTGTTATTGGTATGGAGGCATTGCTACGCTGGTATGACCCAGAATTAGGTCATATTCCACCAGATCGTTTTATTCCATTTGCAGAGGATTGTGGGCTGATTAATGATATCGGTGTCTGGGTTTTACGTAAAGCCTGTGCTCAAGCTCGTCAGTGGAATGAATCACATGAATTGCTATTGCGTGTAGCTGTGAATATTTCGCCGATTCATATTAGTACAGGTGGCTTTGTAGATATGGTGCGTGGTGTCATTGCAGAAACAGGCATTGACCCTCATTTATTAGAAATTGAAATTACCGAGATGAGTATGCTTGATTATACGGAAGATTTAATTGATACGATCAAGCAATTACGAGAACTAGGTATTACTATTTCATTAGATGATTTCGGGACAGGCTATTCATCGTTAAATTACTTAAAAAAATTCCCAGTGGATGTGCTTAAAATTGATCGTGCCTTTGTCCGTGATATCGTACCTGAAAAGTCAGGAATCGCTATGATTTCAGCCATGATTTCATTAGCCCATGCCTTAAACCTACAAGTAGTAGCTGAGGGTGTAGAGGAGGAAGCTGAATTAAACGTCCTGCGTGAGCATGGCTGTGAGTATGTGCAGGGCTATTATTTCAGTAAGCCTTTATCCGTAGGAGATTTTACGAATCTCATTGTTAATACTGTCACAAATAAATCCAGCTATTAATTGCTATTCCTGAATGATTTTGCTAAAGTGGGATAAAGTAAAACTGTAAACAAGATAAACCATTTGATGATGTGGCCAAGTAAGTAAGAATTGTGAAACAGAAAATATAGCAACTGCTGAGAGCTATATCACCGCTTCTTCACTGAACACCTACCACGGAGATGTTATGCAAACATAACCGAGTCGTTTTCGTTACCAAACGTGAGAGGGCTTTAAATTCTATTTAAAGCTAAATCAAGGTGGTACCACGTCATCCCAGCACAAAGACGTCCTTATTCAGAGGACAGCTTTGTGCTTTTTTCTTGATTCAACAGCATTCATTTTACAAAATTGGAGGAGAACACATGTCAAAACAACTAGAAGATTTTTCGAAATGGTATATTGAGACCATCCAAAAAGCCGATTTAATGGATTATACACCTGTTCGAGGCTGTATCGCCTTTAAACCAGACGGCTATGAAATTTGGGAGCATATTCAGGAGGAAATGGATCGCCGCTTTAAAGAGACAGGACATCGTAATGCCTATTTCCCGATGCTTATTCCTGAATCCTTCTTCCAAAAGGAAAAGGATCATATCGAAGGGTTCTCACCAGAGCTTCCTTGGGTAACCGAGGCAGCAGGAGAACAATTAGAAGAACGGCTAGCGCTTCGTCCAACATCTGAGACGATGATTGGTCATCTTTACTCTAATTGGATTAAAAGCTACCGTGACCTACCAGTGCTGATCAATCAATGGGCAAATGTCTTCCGCTGGGAAAAGAAAACACTACCTTTTATTCGTACCTCTGAATTTTTATGGCAAGAAGGGCATACTGCGCACGAGGATGAAGCAGATGCTCGTCAAGAAACAATGCAAATGCTAGACATTTATAAAGAAGTGGTAGAACAGGTGCTAGCAATTCCAGTCTATGATGGACAAAAAACCCCTTCTGAGCGTTTCGCAGGGGCTGTCGATACGTACTCTATTGAGGCAATGATGAAAAACGGCAAGGCTGTTCAAGCAGGAACATCGCATTATTTAGGAACAAAATTTGCTGAAGCCTTTAATATTAAATATTTAAATAAAGCAAACCAGCATGAATATGTGCATACAACATCTTGGGGTACTTCTACACGCTTAATTGGCTCGGTTATTATGGTGCATGGGGATGAGCAGGGACTTGTTTTACCTCCACGCATCGCACCAACGCAAGTCGTTTTAATTCCAGTAGGTCCATGGAAAAAGAACCCTCAAATCATGGAGCATTTAGATGAGATTTTTGCGGCCTTAAAAGCGAAGGGAATTCGTGTACGTCTGGATGACTCAGACCAATCACCAGGCTATAAGTTCAATGAATGGGAGCTAAAGGGCGTACCTGTTCGTGTTGAATTAGGGCCACGTGACCTAGAAAATAAGCAAGCTTTACTGAAAGCGCGTGATGAAGAGGAAAAACGAACTGTCGATTTAGCTACAATCATCACAGCTATTGAAGAAGAGTTAACAACAATGCAAACGCGCTTATTAGAAAAAGCTCGTCAATTCCGTGAAGCAAATGCTCACACAACGATTGACACGCTTCTACAATTACAACAGCACATTGACACTGCCAAAGACAATGGGACAATCCCTGGCTGGGTACTTGCTGGATGGTGTGGTGAGGATGCATGCGAGGAAAAAGTGAAGGAAGAAACAAAATATACATCTCGCAATATTCCATTTAATCCACCAACAACGAAAACGACATGTATTGGCTGTGGAAACGAAGCAAAACATATAGTTTGGTTTGCACAAGCATATTAATATCGTTCGAACACCCTCCTATTTTGTAGGAGGGTGTTGTTGTTAGATTATGATAAAATAAAGAGACGTTATGACTTGCCATAAAGAAATGAGGATATGCATGGTGAATGTACAAGCATTATTCAATAACTATCTAAATATCAAATTCAATCGGGGATTACAAGCTGTTCCAATGGAAAACTTTGAGTATGCTGTATTAGACGATCAAAGCGCAGAGCTCTTTTTTAGTGCTCATGAGCATGAAACATTTTTGGCGTGGGCAGAGGAGCTTCAACCACCAGATCCGCAGTACAGTGATATGCCAAATGAGAAACCTATAATCTCATCGAAATTCCATCAGCTCGATGTGTACGATGAGCAAGTATTTTACTATTTAATCTATACTATTAACGCTACGACGAAGATTGTTCCGCGTAATCGTTATAATAAGATGAATGACTTGATGAAAAATTATTGTTTCTTCCAGCTATCTCAGCTAACGTCTATTACTAGATTAGACGATAAGCAAAGACAACAATTAAAGGATTTTTTCTTCTTTTTCTATCTGTATGCGCATCCAGTGAATGAGGAAACGCTATACGCCTTTTCTTTTCTCGACCAGACGTTAGTGCATACAAAAACGAATATCCATCTAGGGCAATATATTTCTTTTTACCATGATTATTTTAATGAGCATTTCTACAACTATCAGGAGCAATTAGTCATTGCGCCTGAAGACATAGATGCTTGTAAGCACCTCACCTTAGAGCTCTTACATACTTTAGAGGGGAAATCCAAGAAGCTCGCGATGCCTTATGAGGAAGGACTAGGGGAAATCATACTATTGCTGAATGATGTCAACCATTTTTTACATATGTATACGGAAAATAAACTAGCATTCTTTCAACTGCTACACAGCACTGTGCTAGAAGAACAGACAAATCCTTATCGAGAACATTGCGTAAGTATGTTATTACAAAATTACGCTACTTATATTTTGTCTTTCCATTTCGGTGAGCTCGATGATTTAATCGAGTATTTTCAGGACCACCCATTACCATGTAAGCTCATCCTCAATAAATTGTTTGCCGAAACGATCTTTTTACAGAAAATCATGAGGCAGTCCAATCTGGACATCAACAACTATCCGAAAATTACTCAGTTTTTCGATGAGGAAGCTAAAAAAATCTATCTCGATAAATAATAGGGAGGAACGTAAAATGACAGATAGCACAAGCTGGAAAAATAATGCGCTGAATCAAAAATTTATTGCTTCATTTAGTGGTGGAAAGGATAGTGTCTTAGCTTTATATAAAGCATCACAGGAAGGTCAAGCAATAGGTCTTATCGTGATGTTGGAGGAAGAAGGGCAACGCTCAAGGTCGCATGGAATGCCACCAGAGATTATCCAGGCACAAGCCGACTCTATTGGGCTACCTGTCTATACGGCTGCTGCAAGCTGGGCCGAGTATGAGCGAGTGTTTATTGGTCTTTTAGAAAATGCAAAAAATCAAGGAGCTGAGGTATTAGTTACAGGTGATTTAGATATGCCTGCACACGGCTGCTGGCATGATCAAGTGACAAAAAAGGCCGGATTAAAGCTTGGTATGCCTTTATGGGAAATGAACCATCGGGAAGCTGTCGATGAATTTATTCACTTAGGATTTAGCACGATGATTGTCACAGTTAACCTATCGTTAGGTATGACCGAAGCAGATTTGGGAAGAATCCTTACTAACGATTATGTTCAGGAACTCGAAGCTCGCGGCATTGACCCTTGTGGTGAGGGCGGAGAATTCCATACAACCGTCTTAGATGGACCGCTTTTTCAGCAGCCAATTACTGTCCGGAAATGCCCAGTAATACGAGATGGAGACTATGCATTTTTACCTTTGGAGCTTGCGTAAGTCACTCAAGATAACCTTTAATGTGATGACCAATTCATTACATTAAAGGTTTTTTTGATCTCTTCTTGTCTTTTTATTTCATATGTAATAAAATTATTACATATGAAAGATATATTTAAAGGTGAAGAGCTGTTAACAGTATTGGGTGCGCTGTCAAATCCTTATCGTTTAAAAATTATTGCCATTCTTCATCAAGAAAAGCAATATGTTAGTCAACTTGCAAGAGAGTTAGGAATTAGTAGACCATTACTTTATTTGCACTTACAGAAATTAGAGGAAGCCAACTTAATTAATGGCTATCATGAGGTTTCTGAAAGTGGTAAAGCAATGAAGTATTATACCCTAAACCCTTTTAGCCTGACCTTAAATGCTGATGTCATTTCCCAAGTTGCAAACGACATCACGGATAAAAATAGTAAGGAGTAGACTTTGTAAGAATTATATAGAAAAGGAGTTTCAACAAATGTCATCAATGTCGATAGTTTCTGTAGTTTCTTTGCTGCCACTTATCGTTCTTATTTTAATTTTTATTTTTGTGTTCAGTGTCATTCGTCGAGCGGAGCGCCGTGCCGAAGAACAACTAAAATTAGATAAAGAAACAGCTCAATTGCAACAACAGCAAATTCAAGAAATAAACAAACGCTTAACGAATATCGAAAATATACTGAAACAAGTGGATTAGGGAATACTACCGTTTGTAGGATTATTGTCCTGTATTAAATATTTGAAGAATTTTCTTTTCAGATAATCAGTCTAAGGATCATCCTTTGTCTACGTATGCTGGATAGTTATAAAAAATGAATTAGTTTAGTAAAAGTACAAGGTGCTCACCTCTGTACTTTTTTTGTATTTCACCTATATCTTTTTTGGTGATTAGAATACATAGCATTTTGTCTAAAATAACATTTGACTGGACACTAAATGGTGGCATATAATTAAGACACCATTTAGTGTCCTATTAGAAAGGGTGGTGGTTTTGAGTAACAATCATCAAGAGCGTGACGTCTATGTAGCTATCGCTGATCCAACAAGACGAACATTGATTCGTTTGTTAGCAGAGGCAGAGGAGTTACCGCTTCACGAATTAACCGCTCAATTTGATATGGGGCGTACGGCCGTATCGAAACATTTAGCCATCCTGAAAGATGCAGGTCTTGTTCTGGCTCGCAAGGAAGGTAGAGAGACGAGGTACCGCTTGAATGCTGCTCCATTGAAGGAAATACAGGATTGGGTCTCGTTGTATGAAGGATTTTGGAAAGAAAGAATATCAAAACTACAGCTTTTATTGGAGGAAAACAAATGAAACCAGATGTATCCTTAGATTTTAAATTTACAAGTTCAATCGAGCAAGTATGGCATGCTTTAACTGATTCAGAGACACTTGCAAAATGGATATGGAGCAATGACTTCCAACCCGTTGTGGGGCATAAATTTCAATTTCGTGCTGAACCAAACGAATGGTGGGACGGCATTGTAGATTGTGAGGTGCTGGAAGTAGAAGAGCCTCACAAATTATCTTATACGTGGACAAGTGCTGGCGAAACGACTACAGTAACTTGGACATTAGCAGAACAATCAGATGGCACAATACAGCTTCACCTCGATCAAAGTGGCTTTAGCGAAGAAACAAAGGCTCGTCAAGGAGCAATTGAAGGTGCTAAATACGCTTGGACAAATATGGGTGCCCAGCTTGAAAAAGTATTAGCCTAGTATTAATTAAATGACAACAGGAGAGCGCAATTCCGTAGCAAGAATTGTGTTCTTTCATTTTCAGTTCCATCTTTTGATATTTTAAAATGGAAGGATAACTAAATGAAGATTAATGAACTAATTGCCAATAATATCAACCGTTTAGATGTCGTTTTACCCGAAGATCAATCGTTAGCGATAGCAGGTTTGTCTGGCTCAGGGAAAACGACATTTTGTCAAACGATTGGGGAAGAGTCAAAAAAACGTCTCGTCTCTTTATTACCAAAGGCTGAATATCAATATTTGTTTCCAAACATTATGGAAACGAACTTCAGTGCCATCAAAATGGAGGACATGCCCCTTGTACTTTTTCTAGGAAAATCCTCAATCTCTAGCAATCCACGTTCCACAATTGGTACACATACAGGTGTTTTTAAAGAAATTCGTAATCGACTGGCAGATGAGTTTCAGCTATCGCCAGAGATGTTTTCCTTTAACAATGCGTTAGGTTGGTGTCCTGCATGTAAGGGGCGAGGCACGACAAAAAATGTAGAATGTAAAAAATGTTTGGGTAAGCGCTATAGTCCAGAAGTGGAGCAGTATAAAATCACTTTATGGAATGAACTCTATAGTATTTCTGATATTCATCATTTAAGTATAGAGGCCATCTATTCCTTATCAAAGGAATTAAATATCAGTGAAGAAAAACAGCATATTCTGCATAATATTATGCAAATGAATATTGGCTACTTAACCTTAAATCGTATTATGGGGACTTTATCAGGTGGAGAATTAACAAGGCTGTACTTAGCAGAATTCATGGCAACAAGCGAAAACACCGTGATTATTGTTGATGAAATTTCTGTGGGTCTGGACCATAACACCTTACTAAAAATTTTAGAGCAAACTATATATGCTTTGGCTGTATTTGTTATATCTGCTATTGTTGCCGCTTTCGCATCATGAATACCCATACCTGTAAAGAACATAAACGATGCGAAAATGGGTAGTAACCATTTTTTCTTCAATTCATTCTTACTCCTTTCAAAAAGCTTTCGCCTTTTTGAACTAAAGTAAGAATAGCATGAAATAGGGTAGAGTTATTTTTCAATAATATTACCGATTACCCTTCAACACCAAAATTGAAACCTTAATTTTAATTGTGTAAAACTTTTGCAATAATAATGGGCAATTTTACTAAAAATATATGAAATTAATGGATTTATAGGGACATAAGTGTTAATTTAAACGTTTTATCCAATTGAAAAATCGTTATTGTAATAGTGGCTTTCCAGCATAACGGTTATTTAAACATTATTATTTTTAGGTGATACTACGTTATGACACTAAGGATAGTGGTAGAAAATTCTGCTTTTATGTAGCTCCCGTAACTGCAAAGTCGTTTACTGTTAGATAGGAAAAGTTAGCCTTAATTTATGTTTTTGAGCAATGGATACGTTAAACTATATAAAATAAGTAGGTTCAACATGAAGAAATACAGCTGCGAGCTAATGAAATAATAAGGAAACATAAATCGAATGAATACTAAAGGAGAAGGAGGTATTCCATTGCAGCAAATTTTTAATGAATTAATAAAACAGGACATCAAGCCATTTCTAATCAAGCTAGGCTTTAAAAGGAAAGGATTGAATTTCTATCGAACAACCGAAAACCTTATCTATCTGATCAATTTCCAAAAATCTTCTGGTAATACAGCCGACACTTTGATGTTTTATGTGAACTGTGGGATATATGCAGCAGAGCTAGCACAGCTACAATCAAGAGAAATGGTGACAGCACCCAAAGAAGCAGAATGTCACTTCCGAGCAAGGATTAACTCCATTGTCGAAAATGCACCTGATCGATTTTCCATCACAGCCACTACAAATTTGGAAGAATTAACAAAATTATTGCTGCTGGGGTTAGAGGAGGTTCATAATTTCTATGAAACGATGACTTCTGCAAGATCCATTGTTGATTATTACATTGCAGGTCCATTTCTGCACTTGGGCGAAGAAAGCTTTCATTTTTTATTACAAGCCAATGATGTTACAACAGCAAAGCTCTATTATAATGCATTGCAGAAGAAGTATGGAACCGAACAGAGGTGGTCCATTTTTCAAAATAAATACCAAGCCATTTTCAATCAATACGGTGTGGAACTTGAGGAAGATTAGGCATCACAAAACCAGAATTTATTCTTGAGCGAGTAACTAGTTTTATAAGTTAGGATTTATTCAATATATTATCTAGTATTCTTCCAGTTATCGGCATAAAAAAATGGAGGATATAGCCACCGAAGCAAACGGTTAATAATGTACCGACACCGATTGGACCATTAAAAAAGATAGCCAACATGAAAAATAAAAGATAAATAAGAGTTCTTGAGAAAAAAATCGTTTTTCTAGTTAATTCTTTGATAATTAAAGTAAGTCGATCTACAGGAATTGGTGCAAAATTTGTGTGTAAATAAGTCGCCGTTCCTAACCCAACTATAACTAAACCAGTAGTAAAACAGACAGCTTGGCTAAACAAAATATCTGGGGATACTACATCGTGTAATAAAAATAACCACATATCAATCCCTATGCCCGTGATCAATGCGGTGATCAACCCTAAAATTTCAGGCTTTTTTCTAGCTAATAGGGAATTACTACCTATTAATAGGAGTGCTAAGATGATTTCCCAACTACCGACCGTTAGCCCCACATTTTTAGATAAGCCTACTAGAAGCGCATCGAAAGGTGAGGTGCCGAGTTTAGATTGAATTGTGAGCGAAATACCTAGCGTTAAAATTAAAATGCCCACTACATAAAAGATATATTTCAACTAAAAGACCTCCTCCTGATATTTTTATTGCAAATACAACAAAATTGCGATAAATTGACTATATACTCTTTTTATTGCATTTGCAATATAAAATCTAGAAAGAGTTACGAAAAGGAGTGGAATCCATGTCTGTTAAATTAAAGAAGTGTGAGCACGCAGATTTAAAACAGCTTCAAGCAATAAGTATTGAAACATTCAATGATACATTTAAAGATCAGAACTCCCCCGAAAACATGAAGGCTTATTTAGAGCGTGCCTTTCAGGAGCAGCAGCTAGAGAAGGAATTAGCCAATTTGGATTCAGCATTCTATTTTATCTATTATGAGGAAGAAATAGCTGGCTATTTAAAAGTAAATGTCAATGAAGCACAATCCGAACGAATGGGAGATGAGTCATTAGAGGTGGAGAGAATTTATGTTCGACATCAATATCAAGGAAAAGGGCTTGGCAAATACCTTATGAATAAAGCAATAGAGGAGGCTGTGGCTCAAAACAAAAAAAGCATTTGGCTAGGGGTTTGGGAGAAAAATGACAGTGCCATCGGTTTTTATCAGAAAATAGGCTTTGTCCAAACCGGCGCCCACTCATTTTATATGGGTGACGAAGAACAAATTGATCTTATCATGACGAAAACACTTGCCTAAATTTTATGGCAGAAACGTTGATTCTCAACATTTCTGCCTGCTGTTTTAATTGCTTCTATTTTTCTTCATGGCCTCAGCCACCGCATCAGCATGGGGATTTTCCTCTTTATAAAGTTCTTTTATAATATTGGCGTAATCACTAGCATTCCGATTTTGACTTAATTTATAGGCTGCCTGCACTTCTTCCACCTTTATTTTAAACCCCTTTATTCCTTTCATTTCTTGCTGCAAAAGCTCAGGAGATAGTTTATCCCACAACACAGGATTTTCACGGAATGACTCATATTTTTCAAGTAAGCTAGTCAAATCTTGTTCTAAAGCTATTCCTTCAATCAGACTTGCCTTTCCATATACATGGACAGCTTGATAATTCCAGGTTGGCACATTTTCATGCTCATACCAAGAGGAAGAGATATAGGCATGTGGACCATTAAATATCACGAGAATGTCTTGTACTTCCTCAAAGGTCTTCCATAAAGGGTTACCATAGGCTAAGTGACCTGTCAGATAATAGTCATCCTCGATTTTTTTCAGCAACACGGGTATATGGGCTGCAATAGGCTTACCTTTTCGAATTGAAACGATTGTTGCAAAGGAATTATGTTGAATAAATTCTTTGATTTCTTCTAAATCCGATACTTTGTAATACTTAGGAACATACATGGAAACCTCTCCTTATACATAAAATCATCGTGAGTTTTTCGAATAAACAAATAATTGCGTAGGCACGTCTTTACATTTTCTACTCAACAATGTAGATTTTATTATAATCAATCACTGGCACCTCATAAAAGTGCCAACAACGCTATTTCTAAAGGAGCCAAGAATCATGCTCGAAATGACACCAAACCTGAATAATGAGGAACCACTTTACCTTCAATTATATAACTATATAAAAGCAGAAATTCAAAATGGAAAGATAAGGGCTCAAAGCAAATTGCCGTCTCAGCGTAGTCTAGCTAAACATTTACAGATTAGTCGCAACACTGTAGATGCAGCTTATCAGCAGCTCCTTGCAGAGGGCTATGTGATAAGTAAAGAGCGAGATGGACTATATGTGGTTGATCTTGAAAAAGGTTATTTTCAAGGAGGCCCTCATCATTTTGAACCACAATTAGCGACTCAGCAGAAACAAGAACGACCAGCAATTAAGTACGATTTTAATTATGGAGATATTAATTTAAAAGATTTTCCGTTTAAAATATGGCGTAAATTATCAATGCAGAGCCTTGATGAAGAACAGGCTCAACTCCTTTTATATGGAGATCCACAGGGAGAGCTGGAATTAAGAAATTATATGGCAAGCTATCTTTATGAATCAAGAGGGGTGCAATGCAGTGCAGAGCAAATCGTTATAGGAGCAGGCTTGCAGTTTCTTCTTGGTATCGTATGTAACCTAATTGGACGGAATGAGCTTTTTGCTATGGAAGATCCAGGTTATTATCGCGTTCGTTACTTGTTTAAAG
This sequence comes from Lysinibacillus sp. IITD104, assembly GCF_036698265.2. NCBI lineage: Bacteria > Bacillati > Bacillota > Bacilli > Caryophanales > Bacillaceae > Lysinibacillus > Lysinibacillus sp. IITD104. Next base: position 2,296,655 of record NZ_JBAHYH020000001.1, on the reverse strand, counting down.
ATAATGGTATAAAGGTGAAACCAATCCCACTTGACGAGCATGGTATTCATATCAATCCGTTAAGAAACAATAACATCAAGGCTGTTTATGTCACACCCTCCCATCAATTTCCCCTTGGAACAGTTATGCCTATCTCAAGAAGATTAGCATTACTAGAGTGGGCTAAGGAAGAAGATGCTTATATCATCGAGGATGATTATGATGGGGAATTTCGATATGCTGGAAAACCGATTCCTGCTCTACAGGGATTAGATTCGAGTGATCGCGTCATCTATATGGGCACCTTTTCAAAATCTTTGATTCCATCCATTAAGCTAAGCTATATGATATTACCAAGAAAATTAATGGATTTATTTCATCAGAACAATTACTATGTTCAAACTGTGTCCAGACTCCACCAGCATACGTTACAGCTATTTATAGAGAGTGGGTATTGGGAGAGACACTTGAATAAAACAAGGAATAGTTATAAGCGAAGATATGAGGCTTTAGTAAAGTCCATTCATCAAACTTTCGGGGAAAATGGGAAAATATATGGGGCCAGCAGTGGCTTACATATTTTACTTGAACCAAATAATAAGATGACTGAAGAGGAATTGATTAATACAGCAAAGATGGTTGGCGTTAAGGTCTACCCAACATCCATTTTTTATGCAAATCCCTCGTTCGTACAGCCCGCTAAGGTATTATTGGGGTTTGCTAATTTGGCGGAAGATGAGATAGCCATGGGCATTAAGCTAGTAAACCATGCTTGGTTTAATAGCTCTACTATGACATGAATCTCTTTCAAAGTTCTATTTCCACATTTCTTGTATATACATAATAGAGATAAGTGGGAGGGGGATTTTCATGCAATTTTATTATGGCAATCAAATGCCATTACGTGTATTAGATGAAGCTGAATTTTGGAAGCACCAAGAAGAAGAGCATACAGTAGTAATAAGAGAGCTTGTGAAAGATTTGGAGCAGCCATATGTCGATGCGTTAAAGGAATGGGAAAAAGCTTTCGCTCAAACACATCAGCAAGTTGTAAGATATATAGAAACCGTCAATCGTTCACAGGGACAAGTTTCTCCAGCTTTATTTCAGGATATTTTACAGCTAACTTCCTTCTGTCTTCAACAGAGTGATCAATTTATCCAGTTTTGCCGAACGCTTATGCAAGAAAGTCAACCGATAAGCACCAATCCGACAGCTAAAGTTGTATTAAATCATATCATTGTAGAATCCGAATATTTTATCGGAATCGCTCAAACCATTTTGTATCAACAGAAATACTAGATCTTAGCGTCTAGAAAATGGAGTTTGGAAATAGGACACTTGCCATACTCCATTTTTTGACCGCTATTACCATCACAATATTAACTATTCGGAATTTTCTCTTTATACTTAAAGGAAAGGAGACTTAAAGAATAATTCTTCAGTGTATCTGTGTTAACAAAATCATTTAGAATACTTTCAATTGAACTACAATGTTGATTGATTACATTAATTTCTTCTATATAATCTGAATCAATCAAAACTTCTTTTAATGTTTTAAACACTACTTTCTGCTCGTTAAATAAATAAACCAGTTCAAACCTAGTGTTCAATATCAGAGTGGTAATCTCAGGGAAAACAATTCGATCCTTTAGTACTTCAAGAATAGACTCCACGGATTTTACTCCTTCAATAGCTTGTAAAGATGAAAAAACACCATTTAGTAACTCTTCAAAATCAACCTTCATCAAAATCCTCCATCAATCAAAATCCTTTCTAATCATAACATTTTTTTAGAAAAATTTTAATGATTAATATTTTCCTTCAATAATGTGGAAAGTCTATTTAGACAATAGTAATTTATTGAAAACAATTCACTTCACATGTTTCCAGAGGCTAATAAAAATTTTTAATCCGCTCACAATCATTTTTTTTAAAATAACAACAAACAAAACATCAAGAAAGGTATTATTATTGTTTGTTTAGATTTTGTTCAAACACAGTATGCTACTATCTCAAAAGGGGTTGATTGTAAAAACAGTGAGCAATATGATGTAAAGATACATCATAAATGATCGATCTTTGGGGGCACGAAAATGAAAAAAAATATCATAATTATTGTAAGTATAATCATGCTTTTTGTGATTGTTTTTTTTATTGGTAATTGGCATTATTTCTCCACTAATCAGCCAAAAATTATACATAAAGGTGTAGGAAAATTAGAGGAAGAGCAATTATTAAAGCCTGTAAAGCTAGAAGGAGAATGGGCCTTTTATCCAAATGTATTAATTTCTTTGGGGGAAAATTTTGATAGCTATCAACATAAAAAACTGAATTTAAATGTACCCTTTAATTGGCAAGCATATGTAGAGCCAAATGAAGAGGGGCTTTCGGTGGGAACCTATCACGTCAACATAGAGGTACCATCAGATGGAGTTTACGGCCTATATATTCGAACGATTCGTCAAGCTAGTCGTGTATTCATTAATGGCGTTGAGGTGGGGGCTAAAGGAAATCCAAGTACTGTTTTAAGCGCGTATGCATCTGAAAATGATGATAAATATACCGTTTTTTCTCCTAGTGTCAATAAAAAACTAGACATTGTCATCCATGTTGCAAATTACAATTATCCTCAGGCTGGAATTGTTTATCCTATTGAATTTGGTACGATGAAGGCTATTCAAAAGCATTATCACTGGAAAGTGTTTTTAGATATAGTAGTGAGTATAGGTCATATTATAGTTGGTGCGATCTATGTCTTTACATTTTTACAGAATCGCAAGCGTAAGGAAGAGTTATTCTTTGGTCTATTTACTATTTCATTAGGATTTTATATGTCGTTTATCAATCAAAAAGTGTTTTTCCTTTTATTCACTGATCTATCGACGGTCAATCAATTACGTCTGCAATTAGGAATCATTCCACTCGCACTGCTTGCTTTAACATTTTTTATAAATGCGATGTATCCACAATTACTAGAAAGAAAAATTTTATACACGCTTGCCATATTACTTGGTATCGTGTTTGTTATGTACGGTATCTATAATCCCTTTACAAAAAATGAAAGGGCCTCCTCAGAATTTGAAATGATTATGAGAAAAATAATCTATATCAGTGTCACGGCTCCAGTTATTTTCTATAATATATGGTTGCTTATAAAGGTCATGCTAAAACGTTTAGAGGCTGTGCGTTATGTGCTAATAGTTATTACAGCGATTAGTTGTTATTCTATTTTACTCATTTGTAACTTTTTATTTGGGATGCCTTTTGACTATACAGAATTCATGTTATTTTTACTAATATTATTTGGCTTTGCCTCATTATTAAATTATCGTGCCAATCAAGCTGTTTTAAAAATAGTAGCATTGTCAGAAGAATTGCTTGAACATAATCAAATGAAGAATGAATTTCTTCTGAAAACTTCGCATGAACTCCGTGCCCCCCTAAACGGAATATTAAATATATCCAGATCCTTAATGGAAGGTGCTCAAGGACCATTAAAACGATCTCAACAGGAACAAGTTATTCTAATTCACAGCGTTACACAGCGCATAGGTCATTTAGTAGAAGATTTATTGTTTTCTTCTAATCAAATGACAGGAGAAGTAAGGATTAGTCTACGCAGTGTATCTCTATCTGTTATACATGAGGTAGTAGCCGAAATTCGTAGTTTTATGCCCAAAAATAGTCAAGTAAGGGTAACAGCAGAGATAAACTTAGATTTGCCAAAGATCTACACGGATGAATTACGCTTTAAACAAATTTTATATAACTTGCTGCATAATGCGATTAAATTTACACAAAATGGAACAATCATAGTCACTGCGCATGTTGAACAGGAGCAGATGGTCATCCAAGTAAGTGATACAGGCTGTGGAATTCCGACACAAGAATTAGATCGTATTTTTAACGCCTTTTATCAAGGAAACAATCATCATAATAAAGAAGGGCTAGGTTTGGGACTAAGTATTACTAAAAATATTATTGAAAAATTAAATGGTAACATTTATGTGACAAGCACTGTAGGGGAAGGGACAACATTTACATTTACAATGCCCCTCTCAACACTAGAAAACGTAAGTAATGAACAAGCTATCATTACATCACATACAGATACAGAAATACAGCTTCGACTGCCCCTTATTTATAAAGGAAGCGATAAAAAAATACTGGTGGTAGATGACAACCATGTCAATATAAAAACTTTAACGGAAGCACTAAGTTTAAAGGGATATACAGTGATCGCCTTAGATAACGGCTTTGATGCGATCGATTATATTAAAACCAATCATGTAGATTGTATGTTAATCGACCTAATGATGAATGGAATGTCAGGTTATGAGTTATGTAAACGTGTACGTAAACAATATGATATGCTGGAACTACCAATAATTATCTTAACTACAGTTATGAAGCAATCTGACTTACTGCAAACGTTAAAAGTAGGGGCGAATGATTATCTACAAAAGCCGATTTCTACCGATGAACTTTTTATTCGTATTGAATCTTTATTGGCTGTTCGACAATCATCAATCGATGCAATCGAAGTAGAAATGAACTATTTATATTCACAGGTCACACCACATTTTGTATATAACACACTTAATACGATTATTGGTTTAAGTTATACAGATATGGAAAACACACGTGAAGCTCTTTATTGTTTAGCCACTTATTTCCGTGCAAAACTGAATGTTCATTATCGAAATAGCATTGTCCCCATCGATGAGGAGATGGAGCTTGTAAAAGCCTATTTATCAATTGAAAAAATGCGCTTTGGAGATCGTTTACGTATTAAATATGATATTGACGAATCGATACAATTAGGAATCCCTGCATTGTCCATTCAACCTTTAATTGAAAACGCAGTGTTCCATGGTATCTCTAAAAAAGTAGAGGGAGGGACCATAGAATTAAGCCTACAGAGAGAGGGACAATTTGTAAGAATTAAAATCTATGATAATGGTGTAGGAATTTCAGAAGAAAAATTGCACCAATTGCTAAATGAAGAAAGTACAAGAATTGGCTTTATGAATCCATTAAAGAAATTTAAATTAATAAAAAATGCTAGTTTACGAATTTACAGCGAAGAAGGAAAGGGAACAACAATTGTCATTTTATTACCAGAGGGTGGTGTCACATGAATATAATGATCGTTGATGATGAAAAATTGGCCATTGATGTTTTATCTATTATGGTTAAACAACTTGCCCAATTTCAGATTAACATTAAGGGAACATTTACAAATTCAACTGAGGCCCTCCAGTTTCTTGAAAAAGAAATAATTGATGTAGTGTTTTTAGATATTGAAATGATTGACACACACGGTATGCAACTTGCAAAGCAGCTCCTACACAAGCAACCATCCTTACAAATCATTTTTGTTACAGCTCATACACAATTTGCCGTGGAGGCTTTTGAAGTTGAGGCAACAGATTATTTATTAAAGCCAGTACAGGAAAAACGACTGATTAATGCGTTAACAAAAGCACAGAAAAAAATGGTCGTGACGGTGGCGCCGAGGGATGAGAAGAAAAACTCATTATATGCGCATACATTAGGCAGCTTTTATCTACTGGATGTTCAACATAATGTGATTAAGTGGCGAACAAGAAAAGTACGTGAACTATTTTTATATTTACTATTTCACCAAAAACGGCCTATGTTAAATGCAGTTCTTTTAGAGGAATTGTGGCCAGATTTGAACTTTGAAAAGGCAGCTAGTAATTTACATACAACTATTTATCATTTAAGAAAGATATTAAAGGACAATGGTATTCAAGATCCCATACTCTTGGTCAATAATCACTATAAATTAAATGCGGAAATTCAAACTGATTATGATGAGCTGAATCAACTATTGGAGCAGGATCAACATGATGAGAAATCCATTCAGCAGTTATTGAATTGCTATGAGGGTGATTTTTTAATAGATGAGGAGTATTTATGGGTTAATCAAATCAGGCTTCGCTTAAAGCAATCTGTATTACATGTGCTTGAACAGTATATTGCACGTATAGACGCTGCCCATACTTTATTAAAGTATAATTGCCTACAAAAGCTATTAGAGCTAGACGAATACAATGAACAGTATATGTTTCAATTGTTAGAATTCTTAATTCAACAAAATAGGAAACAAGAATGTATAAAATTCTTTGAATCTATAGAGGCAAAATTAGCTGAAATTGATCTCGCTGTGCCAGAAAAATTTTATAGAAAATACAACGAGTTCTTACTCAACGTTTAGAAACGATTTCGGAAAAGTAATTTCTGTTTTAATAGTAGGTAATAATTTTATAAAAAGGAGATGCTTTCGGCATGCAAAAGATTGAAATAATTGAGCTTCACCATATTGAGCAAGATTTGGAGAGGCTTACTGAATTATTGATTATGGTCGTAGATGAAGGAGCATCCGTAGGTTTTTTACCTCCACTCACACAAGAACAAGCGATAAAATATTGGCAATCTGTCTTAGCGTCAGATGTCTTACTGTTCATTGCGAAAATAAATAATGAAATTGCAGGTAGTATTCAATTGCATTTAACTAGCAAACCAAATGGCATTCATCGTGCTGAAATTTGCAAGTTAATGACACATCCCAACTTTAGACGCAACGGTATTGGACGAGCGCTGATGCAACAAGCAGAGGAACGAGCAAAACAAGAAAACCGCTCCTTGCTAGTTTTAGATACGAGAGAAGGGGATCCTTCTAATAAATTATATAAATCATTAGATTATCAAGAAGTAGGGAAAATTCCGCAATATACTATTTCACCAGATGGAGAATTAGAAGCAACCGTAATTTACTATAAATTAATTTAATCCATGGTATTGAATATAACTTAAAACGTGTAGAAAGGGAGCTAGTATATGAACGAAGCGCAATTATTTATGCAAATGAAAATGTGGCGTAATTGGACTGTTGAATTTCTACGTACAATCCCTGAGAATATTGTTGATCAGATACCCATTGGACATAAAAACACTATTCGTTGGAATGCTGGTCATCTATTAGTTGGTTGGGATCACACCATTTTTCCAGCTGTTACACAAGAAAGGCATTTGCCCCTATCCTATCATGTCATGTTTCCTAGTGGCAGTAATCCGGATAACTGGACTGAGCAACCGCCAACAATGGATCAAATCATTAAGCTCCTAGAGGAACAACCTATACTTATTGAACAAGCTTGTGCGGGACATTTACATGAACCGCTAAAAGAGCCTTTTTTAGGTATGAAAACATTGGGGGATATGGTTGTCTTTCATATGAACCATGAAAGTCTACACATGGGCATTATAAAAAGTATGATGCAAATACTCTTAAAGAATGAAGCCTAACTGATGAAATCAGTTGGCTTCATTTTTTCTATATATACCAAGGCAACAGATCCTCCATTTTCCTACCTGGCTTACTTGCTTTATCTGTTACGATCCATGTGCCGTCTTTCTTTTGCAGTTGATAGCTTACATTTGTACCATCCGCCCTTTTAAAGAGCATATAGCCTGTATCACCCTTGATGTAGGTGACAGGATCTATGACATTTTTGTATGGTATCTTTCGCTCAGGAAATAAAATGGTGGTCACTATTTCCTCTGCAATCGTAGCAAGGGGTTTCATATCATGATTTATTTCAGCTTGATATTGTAATTGATCGTATCGGTAGGAAGTATACGATGATAAGTCCAGCTTAAAACTCTGCTGTATATCTAACAGTGTTGCCCTATAGAATGCGTCTATTGCTTTTTCTACATCATCCGCCTCATGTATATAGCGAATTGTGCTGACCCCACTTGGACTGATTTCAAATGTAATGATTTCCTTACTATAAGGCGGGGAATGTGCATGCTCAAAGGTGGTAACTTCCACGCTAACTTTAAAGCTAAACTGACTTTCTTTGACAATCTTTAAAATTTTCACATCATACAAGCCATACTGCTTAGGATATCCGTAGTAATGATCAATTTCCTTTTCGATAAATGGATTAAGGATTGTAATGAATGTGTCCCTGATTAGTTGATCATCAGTTTGTTCACTTTGCGCATAAATCTTACATGGCAGAATCAATATAGTTAAGATAGCCATTAAAACATAAGCAAATTTTTTCATGGAATCGTGACCTTTCTGCAGGATGATACTTTATATGGTGCACCAATCACAGCAAATTATCGAGCATGTTTAAAGAAAGGGAGTTGAACAATGGGAAAAATAATAATGCCTTTTTTATGTATGCTTTTGTTATTTCCAGCAGCTACTTTGGGATCAGAACCTGAAGGCTTAATATGTCCAAATCCAGATGTATTGATGAAAACAACGGAGAAAGACAAAGGTGAGCTTATTCAAGCATTAGCTGACATTATTCCAAAAGTATACGGCTCAAGCCCTGATTATCAGGAGTGGCAAATTGAGGTCATAAAGCCCATGCCAATATTAACTGGCATGGAGGAGAATTACTATAAAATGGCGATAAACTTTTGTGGAAAAAATGTGGCGAATCACTCCTGGTTTGTTCGATTAAGGTTCCCAAGATTACTGCCAGCGCAAAGTGCATCACTGGGTGAGCTATATATCGTGAAAGAGACAAATAATAAATGGGTCCCTTGGTTTCAATATCATTAAAAAAGAAGAATCCATAAAATGGATTCTTCTCTTTACAACATCGCTATCGTTTTGGTAGCCACAGTTTGTTGAAATGCCTGATCATGCTCAACTATCACCATTGTGAGATGTGAGCTTTTTATGAGCTCTTCAATCTGCATGCGTGAATAGATATCAATAAAATTGAGTGGTTCATCCCAAATATATAAATGTGCTTTCTCACACAAGCTTTTAGCAATGAGCAGCTTTTTCTTTTGCCCACCAGAATAATGAGAGATATCCTTCTCAAATTGAATTCGCTCAAAATCCATTTTGCGCAGGATTGATTTAAATAACGTCTCATCAATACCATGCTCTTCAATAAATTCCGAAAGCAATCCCTTTAAATTGGAAGTATCCTGTTGAACATAGGAAATGACTAGACCAGAAGCTAACTTTATGGAGCCTGTATGTTGGATGGGCTTCCCGAGAATAAGTTTTAAAATACTACTTTTTCCGCTTCCATTTTTGCCATCTAAAACAATGCGATCACCTTGTTCCACGTTGAAGCTAATAGGCCTATTCACGATATGGTCAGCATACTGAATCGATAAATCCGTTACAGCAACCATTTCTTTAGATGAACATGCCAATGGCTCTACTTTCAATGACTCCGTTTTTTCAACATTTTTTAGCAGCTTTGATTTTTCCTCAATAGCTCTTTGTTGTCTGGATTCCAGATTCTTTGCTCGTTTCATCATCTTGGCTGCTTTATGCCCAACAAAGCCTTTATCCAGCTTGGAACCTGAATTGGTTGTCCCGTTTTTAGAGGATTCCACTTGATTAGACCAACCTGCCGAACGCTTTGAGGATTGTATTAAGCGGTCGATATCTTTTTGCAGTCGCTGATTGGTTACTTCTTCGTGTTCCTGCTGACGATCAAAATTTAACTTCCAAGAAGAATAATTTCCACTTTGAACGTCAATATTGGCTCTATTAATCGATAGGATATGGTCAACACAGCCATCTAAAAAGCTTCTGTCATGTGAAATTAAAATAAATCCTTTTTTCCTGCGAAGATAATCGGAAACCGTCTTTCTTGCATCCGTGTCTAGGTGATTGGTTGGTTCATCAATTAATAAAAATTGACCCTCTGTCAAAAACAACGCAGCAAGCAGCACCTTTGTTTGTTCGCCATTGGATAATGTTTTAAAAGGACGATACATGACCACCGCATCTACATGTAGGTAAGCTATTTCACGTAGACATTCCCAATCTTCTGCCTGAGGACAAATTTCCTCAAATATTTCATGGGTATATTTATTTGGATCAGAAACTGGATAGGGGAAATAAGTGAAGTCTACAGAAGAGATGATTTTTCCGCTATACTCATAATTTCCTAATAACAACTGAAAGAATGTTGTTTTACCTCGTCCGTTTCTACCGATAAATCCAAGTTTCCAATCCGTATCGATTTGAAAGTTGACATTCTCAAAAATATTGTCAAAGCTGCTTGGATAAGAAAAAGTTAGGTTTTGTACTTGTATCATGGACATGATAATTCCTCCTTTGTATTGCAACAGTTTTACTTTTCATACAAAGTCGGTCTATCCATCTATGTTTTATTTCTCCGTATAAGCAGATGGATATTAACGACTTATACGGAGTGTTACATGCGTCACAATAGTTTCTGAATCGCTCATATTTTTCCTCTCCTTTATGAGTAAATGAAAGGTACAACATCAACTATGAAAGCAAGAAAAAATCCCTCCAATTGTGCATTGGAAGGATTAGTCTTTCACTACATAAATTCGATTTGCCATTTGTATCATGACAAATAAAATGCAAACTGATTGTTAAAAATGGATAGACTAACCCTATATTTTGTGTTTGAAATCATTCAATTCAAATAAAAATATAGTTTAGTTCTTCATTGTCCATTCATCAGTCCTCTCATAATTGTCTTTTTATAGTAACAAATTTTTTTACAGAATACAATGTAACCTTATTTTCATCTAACTGATGTCGCTAGCTACAAGTAGAAGTAGAAATAGAAACACATACATAGAGTAAAGCTGACTGTGCAAGGATTGCTTAGGACAAGCAATACAGCAATGATTAATTAACATTTTTAATTAAATAATTAATTTTATTTATTTTTTAATTAAAATTATTAATTTTTGTTATTTACATCTTTAATTTCTTTGTTATATAATCAACTTAACTTAAAGGAAGGAGTTCACTATGGCTTATCAAGTAATCACAAATTGCCCTGTTTGCAGTAAAACATTGAAAATTACCAAGTTACAGTGTTCTCATTGTCACACGACCATTGAAAATGAGTTTGAATTGTCGAAGCTAGCTTCTTTATCAAAGGATCAGCTTCATTTTGTGGAAGTATTTTTAACCTGTCGAGGGAATATTAAAGAGGTTGAAAAGGAACTGGGAGTTTCGTATCCCACAGTCCGTGGCAAGCTAAACGATATTATTTCATCCCTTGGCTATGCTGAAAAGAAGAAAAATACAGTAGACGAGAAAAAAATTGTAAGCATGCTGGAAAATGGCGAAATCACAACAGATGAAGCCATAAAGCTCTTAAAAGACGAATAGGGAGGAACGAACCATGAAAGAGGAAATTACAAAAGTGTTAACTATGATTCAAGAGGGAAAAATTGATGCGGATAAAGGATCAGAACTGATTCAAGTGCTACAACAGAAAGAAGAATCAGAGAATAAATTTGTGGAAAAAACAAAGTATTTAGATAAAACGTTAAAGGTCCGTGTAGTATCCACTGAAAATGATAATGTCACGGTAAATTTGCCAATTAAACTTGTCAAAGCCGTACTCATGGCAGGACACAGCATCGCTGCGAGTATTCCACAATCAGAAAAATACGTAAAAGATATCGACATCAATCTTCTTCTTGAAGCGATTGAAAATGAATTAGATGGACAAATTGTAGATATAAAATCAGCAAACGGGGATTCCGTTGCAGTCTTCATTGAGTAGAGGCGACGAATGATGCATGTAAAAGTGAAAGCAAAAGACGTTCGCTTTACCGTCCCAGTTCCCTATACTGTGGTAACCATTGTCCTCTCCATTTTAACTTCTAAATGGATTCAGCAGCAAGCCAATAAGTGGACAAAGGCATACTTCGATCGAAAGAAAATAGACTTTACCTTTCCGCTCATCGACAAAGAAATGCTAAAGCCGATTATCAAGGAACTAAAAAATTACAAAGGACTTGTGCTAGTCGATGTCAAAGCTCATGACGGGACTGAGGTTAAGGTTAGACTATAATACCCAAGATAGAGTGAGTAGAGCATGTTATGATAAAAGCATGCTCTTTATTAATTTAATGAGCATCATTTGAAATGGGGAAGAGATGATCATTATTTCAGGACTTACGATAGAGACAACTATTTTTCAATGGTACATAAAATAGAAGATTTCTTTAAACTCAAATTAGAATTCTAGATCCATTTTAATAGAAAATCACGTACATCGTTAAAAATAGATTTTTGATTTGGGTATAAGTGATTAGTGGTAATCTATTTGGAACTACATAATTAAAAATACTGAATAATCCAAAAATAAAGAAGTTTAGAATCTTGATTTACTTTTCATTTGAAGGATGGTACACTTAAAACTATTGAACAACAACTATATATTGTGTTCGTTTTACAAAGGTACTACTACATGTAGTTTAAAAGGGAAGTTCGGTACAATTCCGACGCTGTCCCCGCAACTGTGAAGCTGACGATGATTGCAACCACTGTGCATTTGCATGGGAAGGGAATCAGAGAATGAAGCAAAGCCAGGAGACCTGCCTTTATAAAACAAATTTATCATTTCTTCGGGGATTAAGAGATGGGAACGTCAGTATTTTTGGTATGTTAACGTTTCCATTTAGCCTATCTCTTTAGAGGAGATAGGCTTTTTTATTTTATGAAAAGAGGGATTTCTATGAAACTTTATACGAAAACAATTTGTCCAAAATGCCTATGGGTAAAATCTGAACTACAACGTGCAGGACTTGAAGCTGAAATTGTTAACATCGATCACGATGAACAAGCAAAGCAAACGATTATTGACGCAGGTTTTTTAAGTGTGCCTGTTTTAGAGATGAATGGAACTTTTATAGGAGATGTTCAGGAAATTGTTTCTCAAATTGAGTTGATTGCCCTATGATCGTATTCGCTAGTCGTACTGGCAATGTGCGCAATGTTGTATCCAAATTAAAGGCAGAATGTATCGAGCTCTCCGAGGAATTGCGATTGAACAAGCCCTATCTTTTAATTACCTACACAGATGGTTTAGGTGACATTCCAGCAAAGGTACAACGTTTTTTAGAAAAAAACAGGGATTTTTGTAAAGGAGTAGTTGCCAGTGGGAATAGTAACTTCGGTCATCATGTATTTGGCGCTGCTGGTGAGAAAATCGCTGCTACGTATCATGTACCCCTAGTAAGGAAATTAGATTTACGAGGTAATCAAACGGATTACGAAGCAATACAAACGTTTTATGAAACGAGGGTAATGGGATGAAAACCTATTTAAAGCTTAATAATGACGTACTGAATCGTTATAGTACAACTGGATTACTTGAGTTAGAAAAGGACCGCGAAGCTACGCGCCGCTACTTTTTAGAGTATGTTAACGTACGTTTGCGTTATTTTATAGATATTGAGGAAAAAATCCGCTATTTAGTTGATGAGGGCTACTATGAGAAAGCATTTATCGACATGTACGAGATGGAATTTATAAAGAAGTTGTACAAAAAAGCCTATGATTATAATTTCCGCTTTCCATCCTTTATGAGCGCAAGTAAATTTTATGATAGCTATGCTATGAAAAGTCGTGATGGGGAAGAGATCTTAGAAAAATATGAGGATCGTATAGTCATTATCGCTTTGTATTTGGCTCAAGGAAATACAGCTCTAGCAGAACGCTCTGTCGAAGCGATGATGGAAGCTTATCAGCCAGCAACACCAACTGCTTTAAATAGTGGCAAGAAAGCACGTGGTGAATTAGTTAGCTGCTTTAAATTATCAATGGATGACTCCATGAATAGTATTGCCGAAAATATTGGCTATTGTTTAGAGCTATCACGCCTTGGTGGTGGGGTTGGGGTCAACCTAACAGATTTACGCCCTTTAGGTGATCCAATTAAAGAGATATTAAATCGTGCAAGTGGTGTCATCCCAGTAGCAAAACTGTTAGAAAATTCTTTCAGTTATTCGAATCAGCTAGGGCAACGAAATGGCTCAGGTGTTGTCTATCTAAATATTTTCCATGCAGACATAGAAAATTTCATTTCATCAAAAAAACCAAATGCGGATGATAAAATTCGTCTTGCTACACTTTCAACAGGAATTATTATACCAAGTATTTTCTTCGAACTGATGAAACGTGATAAGGATATTGTTTTGTTTAGCCCATACGATATTTTTAAAGAATATGGCAAACGGATGTCTGAGATTTCCATTTCAGACATGTACTACGAGCTACTTGATAACCCTAAAATTCGTAAAATTAAACGTTTAAATGCACGTAAGCTTTACACAGAGGTGAAAAAAGCACAATTTGAATCAGGCTATCCGTTTGAAATCTTTGATGATAATGTCAATAAGGTACATCCTTTAAAAAATATTGGACGTGTCAAAATGTCCAATTTATGTACAGAAATCTTACAAGTACAAGAGACAAGTATCATTACGGACCAGGATCAACCAAACGACTATGGATTAGATGTATCGTGTAACTTAGGTTCCATCGATATCCATGCAGCAAGTAAAGTGAAGGATTTCGGCGCATTAGTCGATACAGCGATGCACCTATTAACAAATGTATCGCAAATGACACATATTAAAAATGTACCGTCTGTTGCAAAAGCCAACCAATTAATGCATTCTGTAGGGCTTGGCTGTATGAACCTCCATGGGCATCTCGTGACGGAGGGCATCCTGTACGGCTCAAAAGATTCGATTGATTTCATGGATCACTTTATGGAAGCGATGAACTATTATTCTTTGAAATCTTCGATGGAAATGGCGAAAGAAAAAGCTGCAACCTTCTACCGATTTGAGGACAGTGATTATGCATCAGGTAGCTATTTTGACCAATATATCAATAAAATTGACGAAGAACTATCACCTGTTGTATTGAAGGCGCTTGGCAATATACCAATCATTACGAACAAGATGTGGGAAACGTTAAAGCAGGATGTAATGCAATACGGTCTATTCCATTCCTATCGTTTGGCTATTGCCCCAACTGGCAGTATTTCATATATTCGTAGCTGTACGGCTTCAATCGCTCCATGCACAGAGCGTGTAGAGGTTCGTGATTATGCCGATAGTAGAACCATTTATCCAATGCCTCATTTAACAAATGACAATAGTCATTTATATGTGGAGGCGTATGATGTAAATCCGTATGATTTAATTGATTTATATGCAGCTTCTCAAAAGCACGTTGACCAAGGTATTTCCATGACGCTTTATGTAACGGACAATTGGACAACCGAACAATTGGCTAAAGTATACATTTATGCGTGGATAAAGGGCATTAAGTCTGTTTACTATGTTCGTCAACGATTACAAAGCTTAGAGGAGTGTGTAGCATGTCAAATATAATTTATGAGGCAGTCAATTGGAATAAGGCAACAAGTGAGCTTGCCCAAATATTTTGGGACCAGCAATGGAAGCAAATTTGGTTTCCTGAAGAAATTGCGGTTAGTAAAGATATTAAACAATGGAAAAGCTTTGAGCATCAGGACACATATAAAAAAGTATTTGCAGGATTAACCTTACTGGATACTGTACAAACAAATATCGGGATGAATCGTGTTGCCGCTTATACAGACGATTTACAGGAAAAGGCTGTCCTAACCGTTTTTGATGCATTCGAGGCCATACATGCCAAGTCCTATTCTTATATTTTCACAACGCTTTGTACAAACGAAGAAATCGACGAGCTATTTGAATGGGTCAAGAAAAATGAATTTCTACAATATAAGGCCAATAAAATAGCAGACATTTATAATAGTATTGAAGAAGGCAATCCAGAGAGCTTATGGAAAGCGATGTTCTCATCCGTTATGCTTGAATCTTTCCTGTTTTATTCTGGCTTTTTCTATCCACTCTACTTAGGAGGACAAGGCTTCCTACGAAATAGTGCAGAAATTATTTCACTCATCTTGCGCGATGAATCTATCCATGGGGTAGCAGTTGGATTTTTTGCTCAAAATTTATTCAAGCAATTTTCAAAGGAAAAGCAAGAAGAGCTACATTTATGGGGCTATGAGCTATTATTAGATTTATATCAAAATGAAATGAAGTATACAGATGATATTTATGCGGAAACAGGATTATCACCTGAAGTGCGCGCATATGTACGTTATAATGCAAATAAAGCTTTAATGAATGTCGGCTTTGAAGCCATGTTCCCAGAAGAGGAAGTCAATCCAATTGTGATGAATGGGATTCGTAATGAAGGCTCCACATATGATTTCTTTTCACAAAAGGGTGCTACCTATGCCAAGGCAAAAGTTGCGCCGATCACAGATGACACATTCAATTTTAATCGTTAAGGATGAAGAACAATGAATCTAGAAGTAAAAATTAAAAAAATTCACGCTGATGCCATGCTACCGATACAAGCCAACCCTGGTGATGCAGGCATGGACCTCTATTCCATAGAAGCAGTAGAAATCCCAGCAGGCGTAGCCAAACTCATTAAGACAGGTATTCAGATTGAATTACCTAAGGGAACGGAAGCCCAAATTCGACCAAGAAGTGGACTAGCATTAAAGCATAGTGTAACCGTACTGAATAGCCCAGGCACTATAGATGAAGGCTATAGAGGCGAAATCGGTGTTATTTTAATCAACCATGGTCAAGAACCGTTTATCGTAGAAAAATCAATGCGCATTGCTCAAATGGTTATACAATTTGTTCCTTCTATTCAATTAGTGGAAGTAGATGAATTATCTCAAACGGTCCGTGGAGAATCTGGATTTGGTGCAAGTGGTACGAAATAGCGTACCTCTATATAAACCGCATAAAGTTTACTTAAAAATCCTGCGAAAATGCAGGATTTTTTTGTTACAGTTGCTAAAAGCAGAAGGAAATAATAGGGTTCATATGGAATGAAGTAATGATAGCGAATTAAAGGAGCTAAATAATCATGAAAAAAATATGTTCAGGTATTTTCCTTATGTTGATTGTCATTCTTACATCTATCACAACTGCTGTAGCAGCTAGTAGTCAACTAAAAGTGGACGGTATGACAGTACAAACGGATGTGAAGCCCGAAATAAAAAACAATCGAACAATGGTACCCTTACGCGTGATTAGTGAAAATTTAGGGGCTAAGGTGCATTGGTCGGATGGGCAAGTGATACTGACGAAAAGTGAGATGAAAGTCAGTTTAAAGTTGAACAGTAGTAAAGCCGCAATAAATGGAAAAACGGTTTTATTGGATGCGAAGCCATACCTAAAGAATGGACGCACCATTGTGCCATTACGTTTTCTAGCAGAAACCTTTGGCTGTAAAGTGCATTACGATCATTTTACGATCTCAATCGATACAGAGCCATTGATAATTAAGAATATGGAAGTGAAAGCATTACTTCATGAATACCATATGACAATGGGGGGAGTAGTCGAGCAAATCAATGGCAATGCCTATATGGAAGAAATGCACCGTATATTTACTAAAAATATGGGCACTAAGATAAAACAGCCTAACGATTACACATGGTCTGTCCATAGCACCGTAATTGGGGGCTATTATAAAATGGGCCAATATGATTTCCTGAACAAGGAAGGTAGTAGCATAGCACGTTATGATCTCTATTCGTTGGTGCAATCTTCAGATAAACCTTTGACTGGACAGCCAGACGTGTTGATTTATGATGCAGCTATTGACCAATGGTATGAGTTTAACAAAACTGCCAGTGACTCTATTTATTCGTTAATGGAAACTGCCACGAGAAATGGCTTTGTGACAGTTATTAGTAATACAGTTCCTTGATTATGAATCCATTAAAAACACAATAGAAGAGCACATCTATAAATAAGATGTGCTCTTCTTTATTTTAGTGAGGATAAAAAATGCTAATCATTTTTATTTAGAAAAGTACTAGGCATGACTACAAGAACTACTGTTCCACGAGCACAAAGCGTATCCTGCGCGTAAACTTCAGTTTCTACTTTCCATTTCTTCGGATGAATTTCTTCAACAGTGCCAATTGCCTTTAAGGGAACATCTTGGGGTGTTGGCTTGAGGAAATCTACATTAAGGTTAGCCGTTACAAATCGAGGTGGCTCCGCTCCATCACCAATTTCATGTCCATTTTTACGATGCAAGGCAAGCGCTGCCGACCCTGTTCCATGGCAATCAATTAATGAAGCAATTAAACCACCATAGATAAATCCTGGAATACCCATATATTTTGATTCAGGTGTATAGATTGTGATCGTCTTTTCACCATGCCACCCCGTGCGAAGATGATGACCATCATCATTCAAACGGCCACACCCATAACACCAAGCGTTATCATCTGGATAAATATCTTGAATTGCTTTTTCTACTTTTAATTCTTCCATTCTTCTCTCCCCAATACTCTAGTATTATTTGTTTCTAATCGAACGTTAATCATTTAAGTATAATTAATCATTTCCATTCCATCAATAAAAATCTAAATATTCCATCTATTTAAACTATGTAAAAAAGCACGACCATAAAGTTGGACAAGTTTTATTAATGACAGATGGGGAGGGCTGGTATCAGGAAGAAGGAAAAGCTGCATAGCTTGTAAAACGCTGGCATGGTGCAACAAAGGAAAGATGGTATACTAAGGTCGTTACGTTTTTCTTTTACCGTGCTGAAGAAGGAATAAAGGAGTCAAAAGGTATATCATTAGAAAATATAATCGATTGTATTTGCAAGGAAGCAACTAATAAAGACAGTAAAAAATTAGAAGAATTACTAGAGCAATTGTATGATTATGAAAGTGCTAAAATACTCGATATTTACCCTTATCAGATAAAAAGTAATAAAAAATATAGTCAAGTAGAAGTATTCTTCGATAAATTGGAGATGGTCGATTTCCAAGAAAAAACGCAGGATTATCATTCTTATCAGAAAAGCCTAGAAAAATTTGAGAGATTTTTTGAATTGATGTGGTTAAAATCATCTGAATTTTATGCATTTTATTACATACCAGATCCTTTATATAAGGATCCATTGTATTATAAAGTCTACGAGAATGAGTGGAATAAAATTATACCTAAAGATCTTACAGAAGGCATTTTATTAAACATTGATGAGTACACAATATTAATTTCACTAATAAAATTAGCTGTTTCGGACCATCTCCATCTACATATCATTTTACCTGAGGAGAATATGGTATTTAGTGGGAATGGATTAGCCTTTTTAATCTATAGCCAGCGTAATCTTGAGCTATTTGAAAAGATAGCTAATACGGAGGGGCTCTATATCCGTTGAAAAAGTGATAGAACATTTCCAGCAACATGGAGCCAGATAAATATGAAACATACCCTAAAAAATAGCAACAATCTATGTTGCGTACAGATCGTTGCTACTATTATTTAAAAATCATTTATTTTGCTCTCGATAATTAATGGCCTCTTTAAATTCATCGGTAGCTAGGATATTGTAAAACATATTTCTACTGTTTACGTTTGCTATTGTCCCAGTGTTTGTATTATCAATCCATAGATAGTATTCATCATCGTTTAGTTTGATCTTATACTGCGGAGCAATTTCGTTATCAACCTCACCGAATTCTCTAGCTTTTTTAAATGTTTTTTCTATAATTTTTACATCTTCCGCATTAGAGATTTGTTGTAAAGTATCGGGTTGTACTTCATCGAAATTAATTAATTCTTGAATTTCTATCACCTTTGATGCTTCTTTCTGATCGTTACAAGCAACTAACGCTAAAGAACAAATCATTAACAACAAAATTGTCTTTATTTTCACCTTGATCTTCACCCCTCTTTATTCATTCTAGTATATTCCCTTATGAACACTTCTTCAAACCGCAAACCCTCAAAATATTTACATATTCTAACAGTCTAAAAAAGGTTTAACCATAGAATAAAAACTTATCTGAGAGCTTTCCCCTTGAATGGAATTTATAGTATGCTGATTAAAAGGGAGGAGAGGGATTTTATGGTTAAACAATTGATTGTTGGGGATACAATACAGGAATTGGCTTCTACTCGTCGCATACTGGAACGCTTGCCCGACGAGCATTTGACATGGAGGCCACATGAGAAATCAATGACACTAGGAGGTCTGGCCACGCACCTAATCAATCTGCTAAACTGGCAAATGGCTATTTTACAGTACTCAGACTTTGATCTTTCCACCGTTCCGTTACGACGAGAGGCATTAGAAAAGCGAGCTGACATTCTGGATGAGTTCGATACAAACGTAAGAAAACTGGAAATGATGCTTACTGAATGTGATGAGAAAACGCTCGGAGAGGTATGGACACTACGTCATGGTGACCATATTATTCGCCAGGAGCCTCGAGCAATTGCGTTCCGCACCTTCGGATTAAGCCACATGGTCCATCATCGGGCGCAGCTTGGGGTATACTTGCGACTTCTCGATATTCCAGTACCAGGCATCTACGGCCCCTCTGCAGACGAAGAAGCCTAGTAAACTACTTCCATGAATCGCTATTTAGAAAGGTATGAGGTGTTCGATTGACTAAGATAATGACGAAAACAGAACGATTAATTATTCGATTAATGGAAGAGGGAGATTACTCTTCTTGGCTTACGCAATATGAAAATCGTTTACCTTCCCAGCATAAATACGATGAAGGTAAATTAGATATGAGCATCTGTACGAAAGAATGGTTTATTGATTTAGTTACTAAGCATCATCAGATGGCTGAGGATGATAAGGTGTATGTATTTGGAGTATTTAGAAAAACAGATAATACGCATATTGGTTTTGTAGACTTTTCCACAATTATGAGGGAAGAATTTCAATGGGCTAGGTTCGGGTATACCATTCATAACCATTTTTGGAGAAAAGGTTATGGTAAAGAGGCTGTAAAGGCAGCGATTGATCTAGCATTTGAAAAATTAAATTATCATCGAATAGAAGCTCATATAAACCTCGACAATACGGCATCTATAAAATTAGCAGAAAATGTTGGGATGCTTTATGAATGCACGAGGAAAGGATTCATATACGAGGACAACAAGTGGACTGATCAGCTGGTTTATTTTATAAATGCAGAAGACATTTAAAAGGGAGGAGCTGTATGTACGACATGGAGAACTCTTTAGAAGTGCAAAAGAAAGAGGATATAAAAATTTCAATAGTCATACCAGCCCATAATGAAGAAAAATACATTGGAAAGTGCTTAGAATCTATTTTAAAGGCTTCCAAATCCTTTGAAAATCAAGTAGAGATTATTGTTGTTTTAAATCGCTGTACAGATAGAACAGAGCAAATTGCAAAATCGTATAATTGTATCCTACTAAAAAATAGCGATAAGAACCTTTCGAAGATTAGGAACGCTGGCGTTGATATAGCAAGAGGGGAAATCATCGTCACAATTGATGCCGATACACAGATGAACGAACATGTGTTATCGAAGGCAGTGGAGAACTTAATCACAGGTAAGTACATTGGCGGGGGCGTTACAGGAAAGTTTGAAAGAATGTCCTTAGGAATTTTTGTTTCAGCTTTGTTATTAATCGGACCAATATTTTTAAAATATGGTGCAATTTCTGTAGGCATCTTTTGGTGCTACAAAAAAGATTTTCAAGCAATTAATGGATTTAATGAAAATATGCTCATGGCAGAAGATGCCGATTTTGCTAAACGATTAAAAGATTGGGGAAAAAAGAACGAAAAAAAATACGGAACAATTCAAAATGGAATGATCACTTCAAGCAGAAAATTTGATAAGCATGGAGACTGGGTTTTACTTAAACGTCCTAAAATGATCCTAGCATACCTTAAAGGTACAGATCAGAAACATGCGAATGAAGCATATTATGAAAATGAAGATAGATAAAAAGAAACCGTAACGTTAATCGAACAAGGATTAACGTTTTTTTGTTACGATGCAATCATTCTAGCTATATTAAAGAAAAGAATTGAATAATTTTTTATAATAAATTATTCTTTATTACATCAATATTGATGATTCATTTTTGCGAAAGGATTGGGATTGATATAGCTGACGTCAATGTGTCAAACCCAAAAAGTCAGAATGATGAATAACTTTGAAGATTTAATCGGAAAAGAGTATGCCAATATAGCAGGCATCGCTATTAGAAAAGATAATCATTTAATCTATGAAAAATACTTTCATGGGTACACCCAAGATGATGCTTTGCATATAGCATCTGTCACTAAAAGCATCATCTCCATTCTTATTGGTATGGCAATTGATAAAGGATATATAAAAAATATCGAACAGCATGTGTTAGATTTTTTTCCGAATTATACAGTGAAGCGTGGCGAAAAAACCATTCAAAACATCACCCTAGCAAATTTGTTGTCAATGACTGCACCCTATAAATACAAGTCAGAGCCTTATACGAAAGTATATTCAAGTGATGACTGGGTAAAAGCTGCATTGGATTTACTAGGGGGCAAAGGTAGTATTGGGGAGTTTAACTATTCTACCGTTGGCACACATATTTTATCAGGTGTTCTTACAAATGCCACGGGTCAATCTGTCCATGATTTCGCTACAGAAAACTTGTTTAAACCTCTTGCAATCAAAGCTCCCTCCAATACAACTATACAAAATAAAGAAGACTATTTCGCTTTTCTGAAGGATAAATATGTCACTGGCTGGATCATAGACCCTAAAGGAGTAAACACAGCTGGCTGGGGACTTACTTTAACGCCACGGGATATGGCGAAAATAGGGCAATTATATTTAAATGGAGGTGTATGGAACGGACAGCACATCATTTCTTCCAAATGGATAGAGGATAGCACAAAAGAGAAAAGTCGATGGGGAGAGTTAGCCTATGGTTACTTGTGGTGGATCGTTGATGATTGCTATGCAGCTTTGGGGGATGGTGGAAATGTAATTTTCATAAATCCTCAAAAGAAGATGGTCATTTCGATTACTTCGCGCTTTATGCCACATGCCAAGGATCGTGTTGAATTGATTAGAAAGCATATAATGCCATTGTTTGAATAACAGCTAGTGACTATAAAAAGTTACGGTAAATACACTCCATTTTGATCATCATCAATCAAAATGGAGTTTTTATATTTAATATAAGGGTATTAATGAATCAATCTTCCAACAAACATATTTATTGAACCTAGCGTTCAAACACAAGTGAAAAATTGCAGACCCTGTTCACTTTAGTTCAAAATGAGGTTAATTTTAACAGTAAAATCAATTATACTTTTTGATCAATTTCTTTATTCAACAATATACTTGCAATACCCATTGTAGTACTATATAGTACTAATTATGACAAAGGTAAAATTAATGAATCAAAAACGTGTAATTGAAGTAGCTGCAACATTATTTTTAGAAAAAGGGTTTGCTTATACAAGCATGGATGAATTAGTTCGTGTAAGCAAAGTTTCCAAGTCTAATGTGTATTATCACTTCTCTAATAAGGAAGAATTGTTGGAAGGGGTCGTTGATTATTGGATTGAAATGTATCAATCTGCAATGGATGACTTACTGTCTCAAAATCAATTATTAGTTGAGGATCGTATCCAACTGTTTTTAAAACAAATAACACAAGGAGTTCAGACGAGAGAATATAAGGGGAGCTGTCCATTTATTACGCTTTATATTCAAAGTCCTACAAATGCCACAAAAGTAAAAGAAAAAATAGGTCTTTTTTTTAAAGGCTTACAAACAAAAGTTTCTCTATTGCTTAAACAAGGGGTAGAGAAGGGTGAATTTAGAAAGACAATAAATATTGACGAGGTTGCATCTCTTTTTATTACAAATCTTGAAGGAGCGCTATTTATTTCAGAAACACTGGAGGATGCAACTGTAATCATGAAAACAGCAGATCATTTGTTTAACTTGCTTCGGTAAAAGAAGCATTTTTTTTAACATCAAATTAGTACTGAATAGTACTACAAGGAGGCTTTTTATGAGAAAAGTATTTTTAACAGGTGGAACAGGTTTTATTGGAAAGCAATTAGTGAAGGAATTAGCCAAAGAGCATGTTACAATTCTTCTATTAGTAAGATCGAAAAGTAAAGCAACACGCATTTATCAAGAAAGAGGCATCTTAAAAGAGGCAAATATGCACTTTATTGAAGGTGATTTAACGAAAATAGACTTAGGTCTAAGTGCTGAAGATAAGGAGTTGGTATTGAAAACGGATGTGATTATTCACGCAGGAGGCCCCATGGATATTCAAGCGACAAGCAAAGAGGCAGCCTCCGTATTTTTGAATGGTGCCCAACATATTAGTGAATTCGCTAAAAATATTCATCAATTGAAGGGATTGCAACAATTTATTCATATTGTAGGCTATATGAGTCCCTTTGATGATAATAATAGCAAGGTTACGATAGATGTATTTAAAGAAGGAAACAATTTTTTAAAAATAAAAAATCCATATGAGCGAACAAAGTTTTTAGCAGATCTATATATCCGTCAGCAGGCATCAGCAGTAGGTTATCCGCTGTCTGTCATTAATCCGCCAACTGTGGTCGGTAGTAGTAAAACAGGAAGTACAGAGCAGATAGCTGGATTAGGTTTGCTTGTGACAAGTATGCGAAGAGGGCTCATGCCAGTGATTCCTGGCGGTAAGGGATATAGGTTGCCACTGATTTCAAACGATGGGTTTGCGAAGTTTATTGTGCAGGTTTTCAAATTGGAGCAGCCGGCTATTCAAACATATACACTTGTTGAAGACAAAGAGAACGATCCGAACATTGCTGAATTATTAAGTGTTATGTCGGAAAGTATGAATATGAGGGCACCAAAAATCTCTGTTCCAATGCCGCTTATGAAAACAATAATGAAAAGTGGAGTAAGTAAAATAACAAACATTCCTTCTGATGGACTGAATTTTATCACAAAAAGAACATTTTCCAATGGTTCGGTGAAAACCATGAGGGGGGGAGATTGGTTTAAGAAGATGAGTGTCATGAACTTTTTCCCTGCCGTAGTAGCTGATCTGGATTATCGATTGATGTATCAAAATGCTGAGCATCATCATTTATTTGAGCGAACATTATGCGATAACAATACCCTTTACCAATTACAAGGAGAGGGAAAACCGTTTATTTTATTACATGGTTTATTGAGTGATGGAGAGGATTTATTTCCTTTAGCGCAAGAGCTTCATGAAAAAACGGGTCAACCTGTATGGATCTTGGATCTTCCAGGTTTGGGACGTTCGCCTTTTAAACGAGAGAAAAATCTTTTAAATATCTATTTGAATGTAGTGAAAAAGTTATTGGAGAAAGCTACTAACGGTGCCCATCTAATTGGCCATTCATTTGGTGCATATATTCTTTTGGAAGCATTAGTACAAAAGTACATAGATAAGAAGCATACAATTACTTTATTTCAGCCACCTATTGCTAAAAAAAATGCTAAATCCATAAATGTTCCTCAATTTATGAACAAATGGACATTGAAATTGGCAACGACTAATTTGATAGAGCGATATTTATTAAGTAATGGTTTATTTGAAAGTATAGAGAGCATCCCTGAACATTATATTGAAAAATTAAGTAAAAGTTTTACTTCTCCTAGAATTTTAAATACTACGGTTCAGCTTAACAGTTTACTATCGAAAAACGTTCAAGGTGATTTCAATGAAGTAGCAAAGTTTAATCTTCACATTATTTGGGGGGATTCTGACAGAGGCTATTCTGCTCCTACGCATCTGGGGAAGGTTGACTTTGTTCCATATGGTCATCATTTTCCTCTTAACCATCCGAGTGAAACGGCTAATTTGGTAATAACAAATAGTAGTACTAACAGATGAGCGTGTGGGGTAAATAAAAAGCATGTAAATGAATTTGCAAAAAAAGATGAGATCTTGCTTCGGTAAAACGAATCCTTTGATATTGCATTCGAAAAGTATACACTTAACCAGTTGTCGAAATTTATGTGACGACTGGTTATTTAGTATTATTCTTCAGAATTGAGGAATCAAGAAGAACAAATTTAATAAAAGGAAACTAAGATATACCGATGCAGTATATTGTTTTATTTATAGAAAATCTCTTTTTAGAGTATGGGGAAGACGAAAGAGGCTACGATATTTTTTATAAAACGATTTAATAGATATCGAAGTGATTGAGGATTAATATCTTTTTCAATGAGCATTCGTAAATAAAAGCTTATGTTCATTTGTCCTCTTATTGGATATTGCAATTGAGAAAAATAATTAATACTTTATATGTTTATTCACAATAAGTTTTTCTAACAAATATTAAATTTTTTCATTCCACAATTGGGCCAATTGTGGAGTAACGTCAGGACATAAAAAACTTCTAACTAATAAATACACCATGCACGTTATTCGTTAGAAGTTATCATACTCTATTTAATAGTAGGCTATTCCATAACCTCATCAAATCGGTACGAGTCATGCCATAAGATTAATTGGACGGGTTCGATATTGCCTCAAAATAGTCTAGAACTACCTTGCGGAATTCCAATGAAGCTTGCGTCATGTATCGACTTTTATGCCATAATAAAGCGATATCACGTACAAGTTCATGATTCTCAACTTGCAAATATTTAATCTTTTCCCATGATATTTTTGCTGTGCTTGGTATGAAGGCAAGTCCAATTTCAGCTTCTACAAGAGTGATCAAACGTGTAGGTTCATCGCCCTCATACACATATTGAAGGTCAATTCCAGCCGATTTGCATACAGC
This sequence comes from Lysinibacillus sp. IITD104, assembly GCF_036698265.2. Classification (NCBI taxonomy): domain Bacteria; kingdom Bacillati; phylum Bacillota; class Bacilli; order Caryophanales; family Bacillaceae; genus Lysinibacillus; species Lysinibacillus sp. IITD104. Next base: position 2,270,191 of record NZ_JBAHYH020000001.1, on the reverse strand, counting down.
GTCTACTAAATCACGAGTGCCGTATCCTCTTTTCACACCGACAAAGCATTCATCCTTAAGTTCTGTTAAACATACGCTACCTCGGTCTGCCAGCCGATGCCCATTAGGAACTGCAACAAGAATGGGATCAACATAGACAACTTGACATTCGATGTCTTCCCCTTGAAAAGGAGAGGACGACAAGCAAAAATCGACTTCGCCTCGATGCAAAAGCGTGACCATTTCCAGCGTGGTCAGCATTTGCACATGAAATTGGATATTAGGACGTTTTTTACGAAACTCTCGCATAATCTGGGGCAAAGTGCTTGCAGTGGTTACCGCAAGCTTTAGTGTGCCAGATTCCGCTCTGGACAAATCGCTAATCTCCTGCTTTCCCTGTTCCAACTCGAACAAAGCCCTTTCCGCGCGACGGATGAATTTGTTGCCAAATTCATTTAATCGCAGTTTCCTGCCTGTGCGATCAAATAAAGGTACCCCTAAATCTTCTTCCAGACGCTGTATCGTTTTGCTTAGCGACGATTGCGTTACGTGGAGACTTCGTGCAGCTTCGGTTACATGCTCTAATCGAGCTACCTCTAGAAAATATTGTAGTTGAAGAAGTTCCATTTCTTTTTCTCTCCAATCATTCCTTTTGGTCAATGATATCATAACTTTAAATGCGTTGGAATGAATGTAAAATTTCAAGTAAGATATCAATGGAACAAATATAAAGGGGGGTAAAATATGAATTCTCGTAGCAGGTGGTTAATGATATCCGTTGGACTAGGAATATTATTAAACCCTTTAAATTCATCAATGATTTCTGTTGCTATTGCTAGGTTGCAACATGTGTATAGCATTGATTTTACTGCTGTTTCTTGGATTGTGTTTTCATTTTATATCGCTAGTGCTATCGCCCAACCTGTAATGGGGAAGGCTAGTGATGTATTCGGTCGGAGGAAGATATTTCTTGCGGGTCTTGTTGTATCTTTAGTTTCTTCTATTCTGGCTCCATTTTCTCCAAACTTCGGATGGCTTATAGTGTCCAGAATCGTACAATCAATCGGAACTAGTATGCTGATTGCAGTTGGAGCAGCTATAGTACGCATTCATATTACAGAAAAGCAAGCAGATGCTTTAGCAGGTTTATCGATTTTCCTATCCGGTGCGGCAGCTATAGGACCTTTTGCCGGAGGAGTACTTATTCAATGGTGGGATTGGCCAGCGATCTTCCTCGTCAATATCCCGTTTGTAGTGGCGAGCTTTATATTAGCTTGGAAAATGATTCCTAATGATGGATCAGCAGCAACGGTTTCACGTGACATGTCGTTTCGAAAATTACTGGGTGTGATTGATGTGCCAGGAATTCTGCTCTTTGCGGTGGGGCTGATTGCCTTTCTAGTTGGCTTGCTGTCAGCGAAATCATCTGGGCATTTCTCTATGTGGAATATCATTGTTGTGCTAACCGGGCTCGTTGCGTTGGGAATATTCGTACGACATGAGCTAAAAACAGTGTCGCCATTTATTCCTTTACGCACCTTCGCCAAATATCCAGGGATGACATGGGCCAATATACAATACTTGCTAGTTAACTTACTTTATTATTCACTCTTTTTTGGGATTCCATCATACCTGCAAATGGTGCGGCATGTCAGTGAATTCCAGACAGGGATTCTTATGTTAACCTTGGGCTTGAGCTCGATTGTCGCTTCACCAATAGCAGGGAAATGGGTCGGTAAATCGGGACCCAGACCTGCATTGATTGTATCCTCATTACTGATGGTAGTAGGGGCAGTGTGGATCGTGACATGGACGCAAAGTTCACCAGTCATCAGTGTGTGCCTGGCGTTAGCCACATTCGGTTTTAGCAACGGGCTAAACGCTGTTAGTATGCAGGCAGCTCTGTTTAAAAGCTCTCCAAAAGAAATTGCTGGTGTAGCATCTGGCCTATTTAATACATCGAGATACTTGGGAACAATTTTATCTTCACTGTTGACAGGTATCATTATGGGAGGTGCGTTCAACTTTACAGGATTCCGATTGCTGGGAGTTTTCCTAACGGTCATTGCATTGGTCTTAGTATTTATAAGTCTGCGACTCAGATATTCTGAGCAATTGGATGAACCGAGTACAAGCAATTAAAACAAAAAATAAAAATAGGAGTTTTTAATTTATGACAACTGTTAAAATCAAGGAATGGTCCTAATGGGATCAAGCTTGGCAGGAAATGCAAAAGGATAAACAACCCCAAGGTGAAAAAGTCAACCAGAAGTGGAATTCAAGAGCGCAAACTTTCGCCGCGAATACCCTTGGAATTGCAGGTCAAAAACGGACGTAGCAAGTTATTTAATGGCTTAAACAGATCAGTGTCCGTTTAGGGAGCGAAGGTTCTAGACAGGTGTCGGCAGTTGAACCGTCTTCGTCTATGAACGTACTGCTAAGGGAACATGCGCTCAGCAATGTATGTGAGCATAGTATGTGATCGAGGCATTATGGGAAGACATGGATGTTGATCAAAAAGGTTGAAACAAGGAATAAGTACGTTGCAGTGTGCTTTTACATTTTACATCCATTCCGTCTCACTATTATTAGTATACTTTTTAATGAAACATAACTTCCTATAATTTATATTATGTAAACTAAAATTATTGGCGAGGAGGAGGGCTTGGATACGTCAACACCCCATAATACAATCGTTCGCTTTTATCTAGAGGCTGGAATTTTCTTGTCCCAGCCTCTATTAATTGCTTCATTACAATGAGTCACTTCATCAAGTTTAACTTTATTATCTAAAATAGCCATACAATTTCCATATATAATCGGAAATTACATTTGAATTATATTCAGCCAAACTATACGCATAATCAAAACCATTATTTAGTATATCGTGTAACTGAACGATCGGATTATAGAAAAAATAAATTTCATCTGAGTTCTTACTATCCTGTAATATTTTATAACTCATTTCTTTCTCTTCTTTACCAAGATGATAAAGATACATTACAATTATTTTTAAACTTTCTCTTTCGGATTTTTTACTATTTGCAAAACGGAAATCTTCTAATGACTCTATTTGTTCTAGAAGGCTACAGAATATATGTTGATTCATACCATACTTTAAATATAAAGCATATAAAAGATATACAGACTCCAAATAATCTATTATTATCAAATCATTGGGTGATCTCATAACCACAACTTCATGGTCTTTTTCGGGTGATGCAACTTTTTTTAAACCTTTTTGTGTTCTGTCCTTTAAATATTCGTTCAAAATTTTATTGTCAGAGATATCAAGCACAAAATTGTCAATCCTGATTTTTTTATCTTCGTTAAATGTATTTTTTTCTTTTAAATCAAAGATTATACACTTTTTCTCTTTGGTTTTGGCTATTTTATACTTAACTGCATTTAAGATATAAGGGTTTTTTAATATTTTAATATGGAGTTCATTGTCCGTATATTTGTTATATTTAAGTAGACAAACACCTAATGACTTTGAATAACTCAATAAACGTCTATCATTACAATTGTTAACCTCTTTTCGAATTTCTGTTGCAATATAATCATCAAGCTGACTTAATCTAATTACAGGCCGTTCTTTTTTAGGAATTTGGTATCTTCTATGATTACCATCAATATTTTCACTATCTTCTATTCTAAATAACAGCATATATTCTCCTTTATTCAATTTTACATAAATTTTTCGGTGTTCTGTGACCGAGTTTTCGACACATGGATTTAAAAATCTATTTTGCCACTCTATAACTATTTGACATAAGTCATTTCAACTTTCTCAGTAATTAAATCTTGTTAATATAAAAATGCTCTTTCGCCTTAAATTTAGTTCTCTAAAAGGTAAACAATATGTTCCAAACTAAATTGTTTTACTGTTGATCTTTGCGCTACTAATTTCAATTTATACCTCAGTGGCTACTGAAGATAGCTCTTACTTTATGATATTGTAGGTTGTTATTCCTTTTTTCCTTTTCGAGTAATTCGATAGAGCCACTTAAATATTCTTGAACCACCATCAATTTAAATTCTTCACTATATTTAGTCATATAAATCATCCCAAAAGTTAGTTTTTCACTCTAACTTTTGGGGTGCAGGACCGAATTGCACCAGATTGTTGAAGACCGTTATTGAACTAAAGCCTCCGTTACTTTAATAAGGATGTGCTTTAAAAGTAATCGGGGATATGTAGTGATATAGAGTCAATCTCATTTTCTTTTGAGTAATACATACAAACACTGTCTTTATATTTTTGACAATCATTAGGTAGTTCAATAAAGCCTAATCCTTTATAAAATTCTATCCCAATATCACTATAAAGGAAAAAGTTGTTACAGTTTTCTTCCAGTTCTAGTTTATTTATCATTTCTTTGACCAATAAAGAAGCGTATCCTTTTTTTCTTAATAATAAGGGAGTAGCGATTGAACCAAGCCCTTTTACAATTTGGTCTTCAGAAAGATTTAGTTCATATACGATGAGGGAGCTTAATAGTTGCTTTGTATCTGTTGCTTCAAGAACGTACCACTTTCCCTTTTTATACTTATTGGAAGCCTGGCACAAAGTTATATATTCTTCATATGGCATATTATCTCCCCAAACATCATAGCCCATCTTGTAAATTTCTATCATATCCTCTTTTGTTGCTTCCCTAATTTTTTTCAAAGAACCTCTCCTTTTGTTTTAAGCGATTATACATTCTTTTCGACATTAAGTTTATCAAAACCTCTATTCTTCTAAAGCTAAACTGCTCCATTATCTTAAGTACATTTTTTTAAAAAACTCCACATAGAAATTAACACAAAACACCATTTAAAATTTAGAAGTGTAATTTAATTAAATGGCCCTTTAATGAAACCAAGCGCCGATTTTTATTACAGAATCGCGCCCGATTGTTGAATATGTTTTCGAAATAGTGAAAATAAATATTAAATAAAGGAAATATCCTCTTGAAAGTAGAATATTACCCTACAACCATAATTAACTATTCCGATGAGGAGGATTTTTGTGCGTCCACGACCATTATTTATTGAAAATCCAGAGCATGATAGGTATGTTAGTCTTGTGCCAGATGGAGATATTGAAGAAATACTGAGTAAGCAACGAACTAATACCCTTACCCTCTTAGGCAGCGTATCAGAGGAGTTAGCAAGGAAGACGTACGCACCAGGGAAATGGACTTTAAAAGAAGTGATTGGGCATATGACCGACTCGGAACGTGTGATGTCGTATCGAATGCTTGCCATTGCACGAAATGAAAGTGCACCACTCCCAGCACTGGATCAGGATCAATACGTTTCTGCGGCAAACTTCAACAAATTATCTTGGGAACAATTACTAGCTGGTTTAGATACGGTACGCTCCAACACGTTAAGCCTGATTTCAACTATTGATGAAGCTGCGTGGGTTCGTAATGGAACTGTAATGAACAGCCCCGTTTCGGTAGGTACCATTGCATATGGCATTGCCGGGCACGAGTTACACCATATGAAAGTGATTAGTGATAAATACTTATAAGTCTCTTTCTATTAATGAAAAAACTTAATTTCTCATTTAATACTGAGAAATTAGGTTTTTTAATAGTGGAACTTCCTTAGCGTTATAAATCCGCATTTTCCTGACGTTATCTCTATTTATAAGTTTCTTATTTTATTTAATTTCTTATTCAATTATATGGCCCTATAACAAAAAAAACCCATTTCTACATGAGTGTCTTAATTGAATGAAAGTTTTTTAAAAGTATTTACTGTATAAATCCTGTCTTAGCTTTCCGCTTAGCTGAGCGTACATCTTTGTAGTCTCACTCTTTTCATGACCTAGTAAACTTTGAATGACATCAATTGGCGCACCGTTATTAATCTTAGCTACAGGATTTTTTAGAGTATAACCTTCTTCATGTGACCACCTAAATAATGATTTAACACAACGAATCCTATGTCCTAAACTGGAAGGCTTTAAGTGGTCTCCTGATCGTATTAAATATTCTTTTAATCTATCTGTATTAAATTCGTTCATATCAATATCACCAAATAATCGTAATAATAGATTGTATTGAAAACAATATGTTTTTAATGTAAGCGATGAATATCCCTCGATTTTTTTATCCTGTTGTTACCTTTTCCATGCTTCGGATAATAACCTGTGTCTTTCACTCTCCCATCTATAAATCTATTAATTCTAAATTTTATTATGTTCAATGAAAGATTTTTTCATACAAGGATATTCAACAACCTAAAAAATAGTGATAGTTTTGAACTCTAATTAATCTAAAAGGCACTTTCCATATTTCCAGGAAAGCGCCCTATTGTTGAGTACCTTATTGAAGATAAGCACCCGTTAGCCGAATAACAACCTTCTTATTGAAAACATTATTAAATACTTAATAACTAAACATACTTACATACTTCATAAAATCTTAAGTTTTATACTTAAAGAACCTTAAGATTTTCTTGCTACAATGAACAAGGCAAATTATTAAGGAGGTTACGTTACAATGGATTTGATTAGTATAGTATCGGGTCTTTTACCGTATGTAAAATATTCTATTTTTATCATCACAATCTTGATAATTGGATACTTTATATATAGAAAATTTTATCAGGGGAAATATCCAATACGTCTTTCTAAATTTGTTCTCATCACTTTACTTATTTGTTGGTTCATTGTAGTATTTGGAATCACTACTCTCAGTAGAGGGGCAAATTATACAGATCAGATTAATTTCAGTCTATTCACTAGTTATGTAAATGCATGGAACAAGTGGTCACTGACTGAATATCAATTAATCATCTTTAATATGTTAATGTTTGTACCGTTAGGCGTACTATTACCGTTGATTCATCATAAAAACAAATCATTTTGGCGTGTACTCATCATATCAATTGCTTTCACGTCTTGTATTGAAATTTCCCAATTGATTACAGGTAAAGGGATTTTTGAATTAGACGACCTTTTGCATAATACCATTGGGAGTTTAGCAGGGTACTTTATCGTGATGGTATTCATTTTATGGACCGAACAACGAAAATTAACATTTATACCGATTGTGAAAGCTATTTCTATTCCAGTAGTTTTTATTACGTTATTTGGCGTAGCAAATGTGGTATATAACGCTCAAGAATTTGGGAATCTGCCATTCATACCTGCACAAAAACAAAATATGGAACACATACAGATGCAACTGGAAACTGAACTTTCCAATAAATCACCTAACGCATGTGTTTATTACAATAAAGATGTGAATGATATAAAAAAAGGAAAATTAATTGCCCAATCCATTGCTAAACAATTTAATTTGAAACAACAAGGTGGCATACGGATTGAAGTGGATAATCGTATATTTACATTTCAAGACGATGAAGGCAGTAACTATAATTTAACTTATTTCATGTCAAATGGTTCTTGGTCCTTATCATTCGATAATATAAATGATGACCCCTTAAAAGTTGATATTAAACAGAAAAAGCAACTTTTAGAAAATTGGTTAAAAAGTGAAGGATTATTACCTAATAACGCTATCTATCAGCAGCAAGATGAACGTACAATTCGTTGGGATTTAGCTGAACCAGAGAATTTACAATCCACATGTGAAGATTTCTCTAAAGGTCTGGTTATGATTAGTCTTTTTAATCAGCAAGTACCCGACATATTATTTGACATCAGTGACAATGAAATGGTTGCGAAAAAGCAATTAATTTCACAACAGCAAGCATATAATGTAATGGTAAACGGAGAGTTTAGCACATACAATCCTTTACAAAAAGGTGATACATTAACGATAACGAATGTTCGTCTAACATATACTTATGATACAAAAGGTTATTATCAGCCCGTATATGTATTTACATGCAATGTAAATGATTCAGACTACATAATTGAAGTTTTAATCTCAGCTATTCAGTAAATAAAAAACTGAACTTGCCCAAATGGTGAACACTAAAAAAGTGTAGCTATTCGGGTTTTTTGTTCAACATCCCTTATTCAATTAAACTGGCCCTATTCTTGAAGGAGAAGCGCAATCTCTACTCTAGAATTGCGCCCGATTGTTGAAGAATAATCTCGAAGCTTACATCATTCCTTCGATTTTAGCTCTACACCAGTGAAAGGTCCTTCTTCTAAGCAAGAAAGACCACAAGAAGAAGCAAAGGCTGAGCTAGTTGATACGGTAGCACAATCAAGTAACAATACCAATACTCCCCCTATTTCTCCTATAGAGAAAGTAAAAAAGGAACAAGAAAAAGTCATTATTTCAGCTGAACAAGAGGCATTAGCAATGTTATTTTCCACACAAAAATAAATACCTTAATGAAGTAGGCATATGCTTACTTCTTTTTTTATCCCCTTTTATCCGTAGTAAAGACCACAAAAAAACAAGGATAGTATAAGCTAACCTTGCCCAGAAACTTAGGATTTTCTTTCATATTTTGCATTATAGGCTTGTATTGCTACTGTCGCGCCTAATACAAATAACACACAAAATAAAGCATATATTGTTAAACCAAATTTAGGTGGGTTGTTTAAAACACCCAAAATTGAAGATGCCATAACTGGAATGCTTGTCTTTATAAGGACTTTCATTGGTGTGTATTTTTCAGATTTATTATAGTGTTCTTTTGCAAAAAGAAAATAAATGGCTTGTAAGAACAGATACAAGATCGTCGTGAAGTTATTTACATACACTAAACTATTGAATAGTTCTGTTTTCCCATATTCTGAGTATCTAAAACCTATTAATACTACGGTGTATAAGAACAGAACCCACATGAAAACTACTAAGGTTAACGGTGGTTTAGCGGGTTCATGCAATTCTAATTGGCCATCTACTACGGAATAATAATCTCCCCAACCTGATATTTTTACATCAGTGCTGCGCTTATCATAGAAGCGGTACGCAAGTTGCCTACCCACTAACTCTTTGTTTGTTTTGCCATTCGCTTTCTTTTCCTTGTACCAGTTAAGGTGAATAAGAGGTAACGGAGCTTTTTCATCCCTACCTGCTAATACACCACTTAATGATACTCTTTCTACCGCTAATGACTGGTTGTAACTCAACTCACCTTTTGTATCTTTAAGTGATTCACTCCACACATAAGATAAGTCCATTGAGGTATCAGATGCATTAGTGTCATTATTTGCTACTTCTATTGCAAGGATCAGTTTCATATCTTTGCACCCCCTCTCTAATATCTAGCATACAACTAGTTAAATACTAAAATCTACTAATATGTTGCTAAGATTTTCCTTACCGTTTCACACTACTTTAATTCAAGTTATCCCTTCTAAACTAAAAAAACTAGTTTATGCTAGTTTACTTTTATCTAAAAATAAACTAGAAAAGATATAGTGGTTCCTTATTAAAGGAAAGCGCCCTATTCTTGAATAAGGTACAATCCCTAAATAGAATAGCGCCCAATTATAGTATAACAACATACAATGTTTTCGAGTTGTTCATTAGTTGTTAATGCCACTCTAACCTACATAAAAACTAAAAAGATGTTTTATTCATTCAATTTAGTGGAATACATTGAATGTGAACATATTAGGAGGGATAAATAATGACAGTCAAATTGACAGTAGAAAACGTTGTACAGGCAAAACAAGAAGTGGAGAAATTAGAAGCCCAAGGATATCTTCGAGATAACATTTACATCTTTGCGCACTATGAAGAACGTGAAGAGGATATTAACGAAGCACTCGGGACAGAAGAAGTTGGTATTGGCGAGCAAGGGTTCCTGACTTCTATGAAGAATCTGGTGAATTCCCGTGGAGATGAACTCCGCAATGAGTTAGCTTCTGTTGGATTAAGTGAATCGGAAGCTGCACAATTCGAAAAGGAACTGGATACAGGTAAATTGGTCATAGTTGCCAAAAAGTAAAAACAAACCCGGGAACCCAATCCCGGGTTTGTTTTTACTTTAACAAGTTCTTCTCGTATTCCGTGGACTCTGTATTTCGATAGCTTTTCAACCAATTCAGTATAAAAAAACATCTTTTTTTATTGTCAATGATCTGTTCGAGGAAATTTAGAGTCTTCTTAACAATAAGGCCCTATAAAAGGAAAAAACGCTTCCTAAATAAACGCGCCCTATTGTGGAAGATAATAAGCACATCTCTTCTTTAACTAACTTATCATTAGTAGAAGATTCTATCTCCTAAAACCCAATAGTTTTTCGGGGAAAATAATTATTCAATCCATATAATTAAATGTATGATTGGACTTTGTAATATTCAATATCATGCGCTGTTCCTGTCTAGAGCTTTTCTCGATATAAGTAAATATGATGAAATATTCCACACGCTCATCTGCTAGTACTACTATTTTATTACCAAATTAGCCGTTTCACTAGGATGGTTAAGAGGAAAATGATGACCATATGGAACAAAATCAACCTTACCCAGATGTGAAGGAGCAGAATAGCCTCTGTCAGAATCCCCCCAAATAATGTGAAGATTAAACTTTGCTACTTCATTGAAATCACCTTGAACGTTTTTCGATAGTAAACTGTTAAGCTGAACCGTAGTATTTATAATTCTAGGAGAAGTAAAACTTTTACTTAGTTTTTCAAATTAATAAAAAAATTGATCAAAAAAGCTAAACTTTAATGGACTTTACTGCTAAAAATTAATCTGATTTTGAACAAAGTTGAACTGAACCACAAAACTGTTTGGGATGGCTTGCAATTCTTCACTTGTGTTATAACGCTAGGTTCATATATTTTTGAAATCTAACTACAGCATTATTCTCTAGTGGTCTTTATTTTCAGCATAACGAAATAATGAGAAAAAATGTTAAGTTCCGAAGAGATATTGCTCTTGACGTTATGAAACCTATCGAGATTCAGTAACACGTACCTTTACCCGTCTCGATCGCTCTCACAGCACAAAATATTTTACATAATACAGAATGAATACCTCATTGATTTTCTACAACTATAGACTTCAGCTTTTTCTTATTCCTACAATATTTGTATGTATTAAATAACTCATAATACTATCCGTATTTGACTAAACCATCTACAAAATCAATTCATGATAATAAAAAGTTGATAAGGTGAAACACACCATATCAATTTTTTATCCTTTGTAAACTACCCATGAGTTGTTGTTCTATATGGACAAGAACTTTGCGTCCATCCCATTTCTCTTCTTAGTTTTTAAAAGGACTGCTAGCTTTCGCTAACAGTCGAATTTTTAACAACATGTATTTGATTGATTAACAAGATTAATACTACATACCCCTGTTTCTGGTAATTCCAATTCCACACGTTTCGACGCTTCTTCATCTCCTGATAAATAAGCTGTTATGGAACGAACCTGTTCGTAGCCTGTGGCCATTAAGAATGTAGGTGCGCGTCCATAACTTTTTGCACCGACAATGTAGAAGTTCTTTTCTGGTTGTCGTAGTGTTTCTTCTCCATGCTCCCTTACTGTGCCACAACTATGCTCATTAGGATCAATTAAGGGCGCTAATGCTTGCACACTTTCTGTTGCTGAATCAATCGAAAGGCGTAATTCGCTGTTAATTGATAGGTCTGGTCGATTTCCTGTATTGACAATAAGCTCTTCAAATCCTGTTAATACTTTTTGTTCTCCGTTTATAGTACCAACAATATGGATGTTCTCTTCTTTCTTCACCTGTGAGATATAGAAAGGAGTTATTACTTCAACCTTACCTGTATCTACTAACTCATGGATGCGAATACCCAGTGCGCCACGTGCTGCCAACGCATCTTTTTCCTCCCCGCCATAGGCCTCTTCTACAGATTTTTTACGCATAATCCACACAAGCTTTGTTGCAGGATTATCTTTTTGTAATTCAGCCAAAGCTAATAAGGTATTGATCGCTGAATGACCACCACCAATGACAGCAACCTTCTTATTTGCATATCTCTTAGGGTTCGTATTTATATCTGGAATACCATACTTAATGTGATCTGCTAATGCTTTTTCATTTTTCAGCCAAATACCTGTAGAATTTGCTGGGTTTGGATTCCCCCATGTTCCTGTTGCATCAATAACTGCTTTTGCCTCAATAATATCGATATCATCCTCTTTTTCAACATATATATTAAAGGACTGATTGAATCGATTTTTTGATTTCATTTTATCATTAAATTGTCTTGATATACCTACTACTTTTGAGTTCAATCGGATACTTGGTTTTATTTGTGTTAACTCTGCTAAAGGTTTTAAATAAAGATCTATTAATTCATGCCCCGTAGGTATTGTTTCTAAGTTAGGTTCTATCCAATCAGACCCCTCTAATAATGATTTAGCAGCTTTATTGATGTTATAACGCCATGGAGAAAATAATGTGACATGACCCCAAGTACGAATATTGTGTGCTATTTCATTGCCAGCCTCAAGTAAAATAAATGACTGGTTCTGCTCTACTAGATGAGCAGCAGTAGCTAACCCGATAGGACCTGCACCAATTATGACAATCGGTAAATTCTTATTGGAATTATTAACAGTCTCTTGGACTTCAATAGCGTTAGTAGTACAACAAGATTCATGTTGGTTGATTATTTTAAGTGTTTTCATCATTAATTTCTCCTCTATTTTCTTTATATAAGCATTCCCTTATATAAAATATATTTTTTACGCCTAGCAGTTAGCTAGACGTTGTAAACTTTGTAATTAAAAAATTTCAATTTCACACATTGTTTTATCAATTTCTTTTATAGCTTTTTCAAATTGCAAACATGTCGAAGTGCCGTAACGATCCATATCTCCTTTAAAAAAGAAATCAAAAGCAAATTCTTTAGCCTGTATCAATGTGTATTCTCTACTATTCATAATTAACTTTAAATAAGCGATAAAATAATCTTTAGTTAATACGCTAGCATGGTTAACTGTCATTATCGTATCCTCCATTCAACAGATTGAATAATTGCTAACAGAAGTATTACAGCTGCTCAGCTATAAATTGTTCAATCCGTTTTCCAATTGCATCACGTACAGTTTGGAATACAATCCATTTTTCTTCATCTGTACCTGTCGCTTTCGCAGGATCTTCAAATCCCCAATGCTCACGACGAACGTGAGGAGGTGTCATCGGGCATTTATCTGCTGCATCCCCACATAACGTGACAACTAACGTTGCACTGTTTAATGTCTCAGTATCAATTACATCTGATGTATGATTCGAAATATCGATGCCTACCTCGGCCATCGCTTTTATAGCATTCGGGTTTACACCATGTGCTTCAATACCCGCACTTTTAACTGTCCAATTGGTAGGTTAATTTCTTTGCCCATCCTTCAGCCATCTGACTACGGCATGAGTTCCCTGTACATAGGAAATAAAGTGTATTTGTCATAGTAATTGCTCCTTATAATTTAATGGTTTTAAAGTATTTTTTCTGCCAACGTAGGGCAACCCATACAAGTCCTATGAGAACAGGTACTTCTACAAGTGGACCAATAACAGCAGCAAATGCCACGCCACTATGCAGGCCAAACACACCCACTGCAACCGCAATCGCTAGCTCAAAATTGTTACTTGCAGCTGTAAAAGAAAGAGCTGCTGTGACAGGATAAGATGCCCCAACTTTATGGGAAGAGAAGAATGACACAGCAAACATGATCACAAAGTAAATAAATAATGGAATAGCAATTCCCACTACATCAAGTGGCAGTTCTACTAATTGCTCACCCTTTAAAGCAAACATCATCACAATCGTGAACAACAGTGCAATTAGAGTCAGTGGTGAAATCTTCGGTAAGAACTTTTCCTCATACCACTGTTTCCCTTTTGTTTTAATCCCTATCCAACGTGTGAGGAACCCTACAGCAAACGGGATACCTAAGTATATAAGTACGCTCTTAGTAATCTCCCACATAGAAATGGATACATGGAAATTCTCTAAACCAAACCAACCAGGTAATACATTTAAGAAAAAGTAAGCAAAAATTGAATAAGTCACGATTTGAAAGATGGAGTTAAACGCTACTAAACCAGCTACATATTCACGGTCTCCACGTGCTAAATCGTTCCATACAATGACCATTGCAATACAACGAGCTAAACCAATCATAATCAGTCCAGCCATATACTCTGGATAATCGTGCAGGAAAATGATGGCTAAAAAGAACATTAAGAACGGTCCGAGTAACCAGTTTTGAAAAAGAGAAAGTAAAAGCACTTTCCAATCCTTAAACACACGCCACATTTCTTCATACTTTACTTTCGCTAATGGTGGGTACATCATGACAATTAACCCGATAGCAATCGGTATGGAGGTTGTGCCAATAGACATGGCCTCTAATGCTTTTCCAATATTAGGCATTGTCAAACTTAATAAAACACCTATTCCCATCGCAACAAATATCCATAAGGTAAGGTAACGATCTAGAAAAGATAGCTGCTTGGTTAAAGAATCATTACTCATTTATATTTCCCCCTACATGACAACAATCTGTGCCACAGTTGCAACCCTTTAAAGGCTGAATTTGTTCTAAAATGCCCTTCATCAATGGAGTTTGATCCTCTACTAAACGGTAATGTTTCCAAGTCCCTACTTTTCGTTCCGTAATAATGCCTGCCTCCTTTAATTTTCGTAAATGTTGACTAACAGCTGGTTGCGATATTCCGAGAACATCTACAAAATCACATACACATACCTCCCCATTCTTCATGCATGCAAGTAATTTAATGCGGTTTAAATCTGCAGCTGCTTTTAGTTGTTTTTCAATTAGTGTATTTTCCATTTATCTGCACTCCTTATATAATTATTTGCTTATATATTATTTTAAATAAAATCACCTCGTTAAAGAAAGGTGAATTAATCCATATATAACTATATTCTTATATTATGATTTAATGTTTTGAATTGCAACAGATTTTTATCCAATTTGACGTTGCTTTGAAATAAAGTTTGAGCAAAAATGCCTCGCAAACCTTTATTTCAAGTTAAATAAGAAGAATCCCTTTTTGAAAAAGATTGATCAAAAGGGATACCTCTTGAGCAGTTTTAAGTTAGGTTTTTATAAAAAAGTTTGATTGTTTTCTACATGTGTTACTCCACTATCGCGCCCTATTATGGAAAATGTATAACTAATATTTCACCTGCATATTATCTTGTAGTATTTTCTCTGCAAGTTTAATGTTTTCTTTTAGAAATAAAGGTAGTTCCGTATGTGCAAGAACCTCTGATGTAGTCATCCAAATAACATCATCCACTTCTTCAGTACTTTTAGCGTAAGGTTCTCCGGATTTATGATGACATAGGAAAACTATATCGATTACATTTATCCCTGATTCTGTCACGAAGGAAGAGCTATTTACATATTTAATGCCTGTAATTTCGCTACCTACTTCTTCAAAAACTTCTCGTTTTAATGTTCTTTCCAGAATATCAGACGAATCACCTTCAATTTCACACTTTCCTCCTACTAATGAGAGACCTCCACCAGCATGCTCCTCCTTTTCACTTCTGCGGATTAAAAGCCATTTCTCATTGCGACGAATAGCCCCTTCTACATTTACTACAAACATAAAATACCCCCTAAAATCTAAAATTTATACTTTATCCATAAACACATGGCCCATTTTATTTCGTAGACGCATTTTTTTCTGCAGAAATGCGCCCGGTTATAGAATATTCACAATATTCTGTTAATAATATCACACACCAATTATTACCACCACGACTCCAGCACTTTAATTTGAACTAATAAAATAGATTTTTAAAATGAAAATCCACCATCAACATTCCACAAGAAAGGGAAAGAACAAATTGCTATGCATTTCATTGTCATTAGCTACTTCATTTGTATTAGTAAATAAATGATAAACAAACCCTCTTGTATTTTGTTTGCTCTAAAAGGCGTTTGACGCAATTAAATTATTAAAGCACATTTGCTCAACATTTTGATTAACGACATCTTTGGTGCATGGATTGGTGGAATGCTTGTTGTATGGTGAAGTCCTAAATTTTCTGATTTCTGATTCGTGCAATCATTGCGGAAAGCTCCGTAAGCTAAATAGATCTTTTATTTTACATCTATATGGTTAAGTGAACCAAGATGTAAACAATTATAAATGGTGACTGTTTTTATAATAAAGGCGGCCTTCCACAAACTAATCTGTGGAGGACCGCTTTTAATTTGTTCTTATTTACTTAACAATCCTCGACTCTTGAATTCAGAAGAACAGAACGCTATTCAACAATAGCGCCCAATTGTTGAAGATTGTTATCTAACTAAAGCACTCTAACGTTTAAGTGAAACTGTTCACAACTTATAATCAGTGTTTTAGGAACTCGGATAACGCCTGTTCCTCACCATCTAACATCGAAGTAACGATTGTCATAAAATCTTCAGCTCCAATTTCAAAATGACCTCGACGAAATGGATATCCCCAATTGCGATTTCCACGCGTAAAAGTGAGCTGGTTTAACAACAATGCAATCTTAACTTCTCGACAAGGAATATAACGCATATCTCTGCGAAATGGCACAAACGACTCCGACACTTGATGTTTGTAAGCACCGTTATCCGTAACCTGACCAATAGCAGTAAATGCTTGAACTGGCTTCCCTTTGGACATGTCTGTGCGAGGGGAATAGTATATCAGCCAATCACCTGGAGACATTTTACGCAAAGGTGCTGCCTTACCGTGACACAACTGTGCAAAACCACCTTCTATGGCTAAATTCACATGAGAAGCGGATACAACGCCAATCCAATATCTGCTTTTCTGACTTGTTATATTCGACATGATGCATCCCCCTACTCTTCAAATACTAAACTTTTCAACCGATCCAGTTGTAAAAAATGGTGTCTGTAATGCATTTCAATCAACATAAACCATTCCTGCGCGTTTAAAGCACCGAACGCCGGATGAAGGATCTTGTTACTTACAGGCGCTTGTAGTAGAACTGATTCCGTATTCCTCATCCGTTCCACTACACTGTGAAGGCCTTCTACCAAATGCTCCATGCTCTCTGGTGGTTGCGGAGTATAAATCGGCGAAGCAGGGACATTAATACGAACAGCAGGAAATTGTTCTAGTTTAAAAACAAACTTGCCCTGCTCAGTTTTTTCCTTCTCTGGGTTCAATGTCGATTCGCTACCACCTAAACATTGCTCGACATTATGTAGATGCATGAAAGCTGATTGAATTAAATGTACATACATCTGTCCAATGGACCAATCTTCTTCGCTTTGCTTTCTATGTAATTTATCCATATTGAGTTTTGTCAGTTCTGCCAAATATCTTTCTACTGTAAGTTCAAATGACGTCAATACTTCCTTTGTACTTTTCATCCTTCAAGCAGCTCCTCTTCTTCTTGGTATAGTCACAGTATAAAAAAACACTACTGACAGGTGTATGTCAGTAGTGTCAGACTGTAGACAAACTCAATAAATTTTGAGTTTGCCTACAGTCTTTTTTCTTTTACAATAAAATAAAGTAAAGCCGTTGATTTCCACTACGGGCGGACGCTTTCCGCGGGCGGGGTCGAGCTGCTTCCCTCGCTTCTCTCAGTCCAGGATCTCGACTTTCCCGCTTTTCCCGCAGGAGTCGCCACCCTTCGTTCCAATCAACTTCTACATAAAGAATTCCTTATTCATC